>NZ_BMFC01000001.1 GCF_014637725.1 Marivita lacus
GTCGAGGCGTTCGGGCTCATCGACACCGCACAGATCGACCCGCTTCTCAGCATATCAACACAGGCCGCCTGACCGATGCCCTCGATTGGCCATACCCGAATTTACACCAGCTTGACGGACGCTACCCGATCTTGCAGCTCTCACCGCATCTCGGCAAATCGCCGGACACCCGACACAGGAGTCTGGACTGGTCTCTGAAGTGGTCAGAGGGTTCGGATCTCAGGATCACCGCTCGGACCCAACGTCGCATCTGGTCTCAGGTGAACCACTGGCTCGACTGGATCGTTTACGACGGCCTGCTGGAGGCGAACCCCTTCAAGACTGTCCGGTTCGAAGGCAAGGTTCGACCCAACCCCTATGAAGTGCCCTCGGACGAGGAGGTTCGGTGGTTGCTGACCCGAAAGGACCCAGTGATTCACCCTGTCCTGATCATCTGTCTTCTTTCGGGAATGCGCGCGGGTGAAGCAGCCGGACTAGAAGCCGAGGATTTGGTCGAAAAAGGGAAGGCTGGGCTGTTCTTCCACGTTCGCCCGAATGATCAGAGACTGCTGAAGACTGAAGCGGCAGAACGGCAGGTGCCCGTGCATACCGACCTCAAGCCGATCTTGGCCAAGTTACCGAAGCAAGGTCCGCTGTTCCCGAAGCTGAGCGTCAATGACGTTACCAAAAGGTTCGCTGTCCTGAGAGAGAAGCTGGGTATCGATCGTCCCGGACTGGTGTTTCATTCGACCCGAAAATGGTTTGTGACCCAGTGCGAGCGAACCGGCGTTCCCGAACACTTTACGGCGTCTCTTGTCGGGCACCAGTCAGCGCGGTCCGAGAACGGTCTGACCTACGGCATCTACTCAGCGGGAATCTCGGACGAACAAAAGCGTGAGATTGTCGACCGGATCAAGCTTCCGGGGCGAGGCAACGCATCATGACCCAGATTCCGGACATCGAGGCATTCGAAGAGAGGGCCGCTATCGCTGAATACGATGGCGGTCTTTCTCGTTCTGAGGCCGAGAACCTAGCGGCGCGGGGTCAGGGCTTCGCGGATGCCCAAGCGTACTGGCAGTGGCTGGCTGATTATGTGGTCAACCGGAGACTGCCCTGAAAAAGACCTCGGCTGTTGCCAACTGGCCGGGGTCTAAGATTGCAATTTAATCCCGCAACAGCTGAAATCGGGACAATCCTGAAGGAAGGAAATCGAAGTGAAAAAATTTGTAGGAATGGCGGCAGGATCCGCGAGATGGGTTTGGCGATTGGTGTTCGTATCTATTTTTGCTCTCTCGCTGATGTTCAATGTAGTCGCGGTGTTTGGGGGCGCGCTGTTCAGTGCAGTATCCGCAGCGGTGGGAAGCGTGACCGGGGCTCGAACGCTCATCGCAAGCCATGCAGATGAAATTGCTGAGCTGAATACCGACCTTGTCGCCGAGCGTAGGGTTCAGCGCGAGCTCCGCACTGAAGTTGCCGATCTCTCGGGAAACCTCGCTGTCGCGCGAACAGCAAATCGAGAACTTCGCGAACAGGTGACAGAGCTCGGTGAGGACATGGCCACATCTCGACTGGCCCTACGACAGGCGCGCAGCGAGATAACGGACCTCACGGACAACATTGCCGCAGAACGGTTGGCTACGCGTCAACTGCGGGAAGAAATCGGTGACGGATTGGTGGATTTTGGCGGGAGGCGGATCGCATTACGTGATGCGGTCGGCGAGACGGCTGATACTGTTTCGTCCAGAGCCGCGAAGTCAGCCACGCGCGAAACTGCTTCAATGGCGGGTGAAGCCCTGCCCTATGTCGGTACTGCTGTCATCGTCGGTGTCACCGCGTTGGAAATCAGCGATCTGTGCCAAACGATAAGGGATATGAATGCCTTGAAACGCGCGTTCAACCCGTCACTCGCCCCATCGGAGGAAGAGCTCACGGTCTGTTCGATGCCCGTTCCCTCTCGTCAGGAACTCTGGAACGCAACAGTTTCGGCTCCAGGGGCCGCGTGGGAGTACTCGAAGGATGCTGTTCCGAAGTTAGAGGATCTCAAATCGTTCGAACTTCCATCTCGGCAGGACCTTTGGGCGCTCTGGTCTGGAATACGCGCGGGTGTCGCGGGTCGTTGGGGTGACGGTATGTTGCGTGGGAAAGAACTTTACGACTGGGTGGTCGAGTAGCCACTCACGCCACACCACAGAAGGCCCGACCGGGTTGCGGCCCCCACGTCTCTCCCAGCGTCCTCCGGTCGGGTCACCGGGATCAGTAACTCGGGCGTTCGTCGGGGCTGTAGATGCTTCGGTCAACCCTCTGAGCGACCCCTGAGGGTTAGCCCCGTCGCTGATCGTCGGTCCGACACCCGTGGCACCCTTCCGGTCCGTTTTTGCTCCACGAAAGGCCCCAGTTTTTCAGGGTCGTCGGGTAAGTTGATGAATAGTATGGGCTCACAGGGTTTCCTACCACCCCAGCCAGTTTCCACTGAACCAGCAGGCAAAGACGTCCTTCGGTACCCATCGTGACCGGGGGTCGAAAATGCCCCAGTTTTGTGCCCCCGCCCGGGTGCTAAGGGTGCCCGAGCGAGGAACGTGGTGAGAGGCTCTCCCACTGGGAGGGCTCAGAGGTAGTCCGGGTCGGTCCCGTACGCCCAGTGCAACCAGTCGNCTCTTGAAATCCTGACCCAGCGTCACCATTTTGGCGTCGCTCGAACAAGGCGGCCTTTGAAAGCGCGTTGGAGAGCGTGCCCTATTATTCGTGGGCACAACCCGATGACTGAGGACCGAGTACTCGACGGTCCATCAAACAAAGGAGCAAATTATTTCCCATCGCCGTCCTCAAGGCGGCCAATTTCAACCCATTATAAAGAGAATAAGAAACCGAAATGGGCATGATCAAATTATTAAAAAAGTCGGAAGAAACCGACGTTGGCGAAACAGAAGCTCAACCGAAAGACGACAGCGAGGAGGTCGTTCAGATCATCTCGAAGGCTGTCAGTTCATGGTACGTCAGGAAGGACAGCAAGTACTTTGCGGTTGACCGGCTGAACGTCAAGCTATCGATGGAAGACGTGCAAAGGTCCTGTGTCTTCCGGATCAAAGAGGAGTTCGGTCACTTGAAACCAACTCGCGAAATTATGAAGGAGGTTTTCCATCTGACCATCGTCAAAAAGCACTCTGATACAGACACGTCGATCCCAGTTTGGAACGGCGGCATTGTCTGTAAGCCCGGGAATCCTAAGCGGTTCATCTGGGATCTTGGGACGGTGGCGATCAACGCTTGGAATAAGCCCGCATATCGTAATCTCGAAGGGGTCGATCCCAGCTTCGGTCTGGCAGGGGACTTCTTCGACTGGTTCTTCACCCGAGAGGAGGAAAAGCAAAAGTTCTTGGACTGGTTGTCTTGGAACCTACAGAACGAAGACCAGAAACCATCGTGGGCACCCTTCTTCTACTCAGCAACGAAAGGAAGTGGCAAAAGCACCCTTTGCAAGCTCGTGGCGCGTCTCTTTGGAGACCAGAATACTGTTTGTGAGAACAGTGTCGATAAGCTCACGGGCAAGTTCAACAGCCCAATCCTGTCGAAGAAGTTGGTCATCTCGGAGGAAGTTGATCTCCGAGCCAATTCCAAGCAGGGGAACGCTCTGAAAACCTACATCACAGAGTCGGACGCGGTAGTCGAAAGGAAAGGAGTAGACGCGGAAAGAGTTGAACAGTTCTGCTGCTTCATGTTCACGAGCAACCATTTGCCGTTGTGGATCGAGGAAGAAGAAAGGCGTTACTATCTGATCGAGGTCGATCACGACGGACACGCCACCGGTCCCAAAGGAGGCGAATTTGCGGCTTTGGTTGGCGAGCTAAATGAGTTTATGGCGGATGACCGTTGTATTGCTGGCCTCTATGGAGCGCTGATGGAGCGTCGGCAGGCAGCCAAGTTCAACGCAAAATGGCTCAACGTCCAAGAGGAAGCGACACCGCTGATGAAGCAAGTGCACGCTGCTTCCGAGGGTACCCGTAAGGCAATGCTGCGCGAGATGTTGGACTCGAAAGAGTTGAAGGCAATTAGCGAGGCGAAGCTGACCGAGTTCGTGAAGAAGGAACTGCACGCTAATTTGGCGCAGACCAAACATCTCATCACCGAGCTCGGATGGTCCAAGGACAATGTGAAGTGGGATGGCTGCGACTACGCGAGGGCCGTGTGGACAGCCAAAGGCTACTGGGTCGATCGCGGTAAGCTGAAGGGGCCGGATGGCTTCGAGGAACAAGACCTCGGGGAACACCTGAAGGTTCTGGAAGTATCCGGCGACTTACTGGGGCATTGATGCAAAGGACCGACAAGATGATCCTCGTCTTTGAAGATGAAAGCGAGGCTTGGTTCGGAGAGGTGATTAGCGATCACCTAGAGGAGGCCCAAGCGCGGGCCTTCTCGATCATCGAGGCAGCGCGGAAGGAGGACAATGGCTGCCTAACCACAGCGACGGTGCGACCCTCGAAGCTGCGGTTCTTGGGCAGGCAGGTTGAGGCCTATCGCTTCATCTACTGTGTCGTGAACCAAGTCACGGCTTCGACGCAGCAGGTCGTAAGGCATCGCTGCCATAACCGGCTGTGCGTCAACCCGGACCATCTCGTACTCGGCTCGCAAGCCGACAACAAACAGGACGACTGGTTGCACTGGGCGTACGGGACCGACCCGGACTACCTCTGAGCCCTCCCAGTGGGAGAGCCTCTCACCACGTTCCTCGCTCGGGCACCCTTAGCACCCGGGCGGGGGCACAAAACTGGGGCATTTTCGACCCCCGGTCACGATGGGTACCGAAGGACGTCTTTGCCTGCTGGTTCAGTGGAAACTGGCTGGGGTGGTAGGATTCGAACCTACGGTACACGGTACCAAAAACCGCTGCCTTACCACTTGGCTACACCCCAACTGTGCGGGCGTACTTACGACGCTCTGTGAGCGGGATCAAGACCCGGAATCCGAAAATTGTTCTACTCTTCCGGAGCGTCCCTTTTGAGAAGATCGCCACCGGGTTTTTCGGCGCGTTCCGTCGCCACGATCCGCTCCAGTTCCTTGTCCATCGCGGCCTCGACATCACCGACTTTGACGGTCACCGCGCCGACGGCAACGGCGGTTGAGGCGGGCGCAGGCGCGCTTGGCTGGCTGTCGCGCGCGTCGCCCACACCCACGACGCGCAGCGTGGTTTCCGGCATCACGATGCCGGCGTGATCAAAGGCGGCAAGGCACAGGCGCCATGCCTCGCTGCGGGCCTTGAGATAGCTTGTTTCATGCTGCCTGATCCATCCCGCGACATTCAGGATGACGGCGCTGTCGCCCAGGTCCTCGATCCACACAGCGGGCGCGGGTTCGTCGATGACAAAGGGCAAGGACGCGACGGTCTGCAGCGCAAGGTCCTGCGCATGCAGCAGGTCGGTCTCGTAGGCGACCCCGAGACTGATGAGAAAGCGCCGCTCATCGTTGCGGCTGTAGTTCACGATCCGGCTCTTGAAGACGGTCGCATTCGGGATGCGGATGTGATTGCCGTCAAAGCTCAGCAAGATGGTCGCGCGGCTGGTCAGGCGGATGACCTTGCCGATATCGCCTTTGATCTCGACCTGGTCGTTCGGGCGGAACGGCTGACGAATCGAGAGCATGATCGACGCGATGAAGTTTTCAACCGTGTCGCGCACGGCAAACCCGATGGCGAGGCCGATGATCCCCGCAGCACCGAGGATGGTCGACAAGAGCGCGGCCGCGCCAAGGATGTCGAGCGCGATCACCAGACCGCCGAGAATGAAGGCCAGCCGGACCACCTGCCGATAGATGTCGGCGATGAACGCATTCGGCGCGATCCGGTCCCATGGCCGTTTCATCCGCGCGATCAGGAAACCGACCGTCACGACAAGGGCAAAGGCCGCCACCGCGATGCCCAAGAGAGGCAGGTAGTTGATGAACTGCTCGGATCGGGCGCGAAACCGCGCCACGGCAGGATCGAGCCGCCGCGCGACGTCGGTGGTTTCCTGCACCCGGTTCTCGATCGCGACCACCCCTTCGATGCGCCCGGCGATTTCGTTCAGGCGCGTGACCGCCGGACCGTCGATCGCGGTCCCGCGCAGCGTGACGATGCCGGAATTCACCGCGACGGTGACATCTTCGTATCCGTCCAGTTCCATGAAGATTTCGCGGATGCGATTGGCGATCGCCGCATCCTGTTCGGCGCTGTCCGACACGGCGATGGTGCCCGTCGGCTGATCGGAGGTCTGCGCCTGAAGCGGTGCAAGACCGATGCTCAGGACAAGAACGCTGACCAGCAAAAGAAGGCGGAACATCAGACCCATGGCGAGAAGCATGCGTGACGGGTCACCGGGTTTCAAGAGCCCTGTCACAGGATCACCCCCGTGCTGCCGACACGGGCATATCGAGTTCTGCAAGGCTGTCACCCATGTGAGGCGACCAGAACAGATGCCGCCCGCGCCCCGATCGTTTCGCCGCGTATAGCGCAACATCCGCACGTGCGATAAGGGTCTGCGGATCGCCTCGCGCCGCATGCGCAGACACGGCGATGCCGATGCTGGCCCCGACCGACACCTCCTGCCCGTCGATCATCACCGGTTCGGACACGTCCCGGATCAGATCACCGGCCAGCGCGGACAGGCGCGTCGGGTCGGTCAGACCCGGACAGACGATGACGCATTCGTCACCCCCCGTGCGCACAACCAGATCATCCTGCCGTGTGTGGGTGCGCAGGATCATGGCCACCCGTTTGAGCACCGCATCCCCCACCGCATGGCCCAGCGTGTCGTTCACCTGTTTGAACCGGTCCAGATCCAGCTGCAGGATCGCGTATTCGGTGTCGGACTGGCCCAGCCGCGCCAGCGCACCGTCCAGCGCACGGCGGTTGTGCAGCCCGGTCAACCCGTCGGTCAACGCCTCGGTCTCGGCGGCCAGCCGTGCGCCGTTCAGCCGCGCGTTCAGGCTGAAGGAGGCCGCCATCGCACTGGACTTGGCCTCTTGCAGGAACAACAGCTCCATCACCAGGTCGCTGGAGGCGAAATCCCGGGCCGTCAGGCCAAAGCGGTGCACCGCATCCACCACGGCGATGCCAAAGGACAGATCACAGATCACGCCACCGGCCTGATCGTCGATCACCAGACCGCGCAGTCCGATACCCGGCTCCGAACGAACATGCAGGCGCACGACCTGCCCTGCCAAGCGCCGCAGATCCGCCATGGTCGCGGGTTGCATCGGGCGCAGGAATTCGAACACTTCAAGAAACCGGCACCCCGTGGGGTCATCAATCCCAAGCTTAACAAAGCTTTTACCGACCTGCCGGATATGTCCGGTTGGTCCCACGCAGACATGCAGCGGCCTGAGCGCCAGCAACAGGTCAGTCGCCGGGATCATGCCCCCTCCGCCATCGCAGCACCACCGAGCGAAAAGCCCCGATCCGCGCCGAACGCGGTTTCGACAACGATCACCTCGATCACCTCTGACCCGTTGCGGATGCCGCGATGATCGAGCACGGCAAGCGTTCCGTAATCATCGGCCATGGCGCGCAACAGACCGACGAGCGCATGGCCGAACCCCGCCGGTTCCCCCCGGCAGTCGATGATGAAACTCTGGGAAATCGGTTCACGCACATGCACTTGCGGCAGATCAAGACCCGACACCGCCAACCGCGTGCGCCCCGGCAGATCGTCAAGCGAGTGCAGCAATTCGGAAAACGTCTCGCCTCCAAAGCGCATCAGCCGACGCACCGAGGCATGATTCTGGTGCGTGATGAGATACGCGCCAAGGTCTTCCAGGATCACCGATTCCGGTCGGTCCAGCACTTCGGCACAGGCGGCCAGCAGCTTGGGGAAGTAGCCCGCATCATATTGCAGCATCGCCTCGAACGAGGTGACGGGCAGATCCGACAGGCCGACCGCCCGTGCCCAGCAGTCAGCACCGAACACATCGGAAACGAACGCTTCGAGCGTGCGAAAGATCAAACCATGCATGACATGCGCCTCTTGTTCGGCACGCATCATCGCATCAGGGTCTTAACAATCGGCAAACCGCCTGCGATCAGAAATCCGTTGGCGCCCCGCCCTCGGCTTTGCGACGTTCGACGAAGGCCAGCAACTCCTCGTGGATCGCCGCGTCCATCGGCGGCGCTTCGAATTCCTCGAGGATCGCCTTGTACATCACGTGAGCCCGTTCGGCGGTCCAGACGCTGCCCGCCACTTCCCAGGCCTCGTAGTTTTTCCAATCCGACAAAAACGGCTGGTAGAACGCAGTCGTGTAGCGTTCCTGCGTGTGCTTGGTGCCAAAGAAGTGCCCGTTGCTGCCCACTTCGCGGATCGCCTCAAGGCCAAGCCCGTCATCGCTCACGTCACAAATCGCCGGGTCCATGTAGCGGATCATCTGCTGGATGACCTCGCAATCCATGACAAATTTTTCCGGGCTGGCGATCAGACCGCCCTCAAGCCATCCCGCCGCATGATAGACCATGTTGGTGCCCGACTGGATCGCGGCCCAGAGGCTGTGTTCGGTTTCCCACATCGCCTGAGCGTCCGGCACGTTGGCCGCACAAACACCCGAGGACCGCAGGGGCAGTCCGTAAAACCGCGCCAACTGTCCGGTCATCTGGGTCGCGCGCATGTATTCCGGTGTCCCAAAGGCAGGCGCGCCAGATTTCATGTCGACGTTCGAGGTGAACGTGCCAATCGCGCAGGGCGCTCCGGGCCGGATGATCTGGGCCAACACAATCGCGCTCAGCCCTTCGGCCAGCGATTGCGCGACTGCTCCCGCCATGGTCACTGGTGCCATCGCCCCGGCAAGGGTGAAGGGTGTGACGATACAGCCCTGCCCGCGCGCGGCGCAGCGCATCCAGCCATCCATCATCGGATAGTCGTGTTTCAGCGGCGAGGTGGAGTTGATGTTGGTGTACATGCGCGGGCTGGCGTCGAATTCGGCGTGGCTCAGCCCCCCGGCGATACGCACCATCTCCATCACGTCCTCGACGCGCTCCTTGCCCAGAGAATAGGCATGCGCCACCTTGTCGGTCAGCGTCAGCTTGTCATAGAGCACGTCCAGATGCCGCACGCTGGCATGGATATCCACGGGTTCCACCGGATAGCCGCCGACGAAGTGGATGCAATTGAAGTATTGCGACAGCTTGAGGAAATTGCGGCACATCTCGCGGGTGCCGGGCACCTTGCGACCCACCTCCATGTCCCAGTAGCTGGGCGGCGAGGACACGTTTCCGAAAAGGATATGACCATCGCCGACGGTGATCTGGCGCTCGGGATTGCGCGGCGTGATCGTGAACGACGGCGGGGTCTTGCGCACCCATTCCATCACGAACTCGCGGTCCATCCGCACGTTTTCGCCGTTCACAATACATCCGGCATCCCGCAGGATCTGCACCGCCTTGGGGTTCAGGAACTCGATCCCGATTTCCTCGAGGATCACCATCGCCGTGTCGTGGATGCGCTGCACACCTTCCGGGCTCAGCGGCTCGGTCGGGCGGTCGATATTGACCGGCAGGCTCCAGGGAAGCTGCTCGATCACCGAACTCCCGCGGCGCACGGCATGTCCGGACCGTCCGCCGCTGCGGCGTTTGCGTGTGATGGTATCGGTCATGGCGCCCCCTTGCGTTGCCCCTTTAGCTAGGCATCGCGGATGCCGCTTATCCTGCCGGAACACGACTCATGTGGTCGCTTTTGTCTTTTTCGAGAAGAGATCAGGCCAGTCCAAGCCAGCCTGGCAAATGTCCGATGTCAGGCAAGACCACATCCGCAAGGGGCGCAAGCGTGGCGGTGTCGGCCATGCCGGTCAGAACGGCCACCGTCCACATTCCAGCAGCCCGCCCCGCAACCAGATCATGCGTGCTGTCCCCGACCATGACCACTCGATCCGGCATGATCCCGATCGCATCGCAGAAGGCCAGCAATTGTCCCGGCGTCGGCTTGGCCCCGAAACCGCTGTCCGATCCTGCAACAAAGGCGAACCGTCCGCGCACGCCCGCCTCGTCAAGATGCGCCAGCGCCGGGCGCTCTGCATCATTGGTGGCCACACCCAGAACGATCCCCTCGGCGAGGAAGTGATCCAGCAGGGGCGCCAACGGAACCGCCTCGGCCATCGGTGCGGATACAGCCTCGTCATTGATCAGCGTGATCAGGTCCTTGCGGGTCAGGTCGGGAAACTCGGGCGACAACACGTCGACCAGATCGTCCGGCGTGCCTGCGATGACGAAACTGTCGGGGGAGAATCGGCGCGCGGCCAGATCAAAGCCGATCAGGTCGCCCAGAGCCTGCGCCCGCGCCGCATCACCTTGGGACAGCCGGGTCAACAGGTTGGCCGCCCAGACATTCCAGGTCGCACCGAAATCGAACAGCGTTCCGTCCTTGTCGAACAGGATCGCACCGATATCACGGCGCGTCATGTCCAGTGCACCTGCTCGCCGCCCGGCAAAGCCGCGCGGGCCTGCATCAGCCGGTCATAGGGGATGCCCTCGCTTTCGCAGAACGCGATCACCCAGGCATCGTCCATCATGAGGAAATCCAGAACCGAGGCCTGAAACTCCGGCACCGCAAGCCCGTTGCGAAACGCCGCTTCATCCGCCCCGGTCGATCCCATGAACACCGGCAAAAGATCGTCATTGCCCGCCAGCCAGACGATGGCCTTGACCGCGAACTGTTCCGCTCCATCCCGAGAAATCGACATTTTCAGATTTTTCCCAAACGCTTTCTTAACCAATAGCGGCAATGAATTGGTGAGCAAAGTCTTAACGCATGCCGACGCTTCGGAGGGTTCATGCCCGGGTCTGTCCTCATCATCGACGCCATGAGCAACCGCCGCATTCACCTGCGGTCCCGGCTGGACACTGCCGCCTATCCGGTGGACATGGCCGAATCGCAGGCCGAAGGGCTGGCCCGCATCCGTCAGGATCCCCCCGATGTCGTGATCATCGCCGATGACCTGCCCGGTCTGCGTCTCAGGCAGGTCTGCAAGCTTCTGCGCTCCAACCCAATGACCCAGCTCACGACCATCGTGGTGGCGGTGCAGCGCGAGAACCATTCGGCGCGGGTCAGCGCGCTGCGTGATGGTGCCTATGACGTGATCGACCAGACAGCCGATGCCGCCGACCTCAAGGCGCGGATGCGCAGTTTCCTGCGGACCCGGCACCTGTCCGAAGACACGCAGACCCCGTCCGTGCCACAGGCGGCGCAGGGCATGGCCGAAGCGGTACCAGACTTCGCGCCCAAGATTGTCGCCACCTTTGTCACCTTCCCCGCGCAAGGCAGCGCGCCGCCCCTGCAAAGCGCCATCGCCCCCGAGTCCGGGATCGACGCACGGGCGCTTGCGGCACAGGCGGCACGGCGGGCGCCGGATGCGGAAACCGATGTCTACGTCCTGATAGAGCCTGCGCAGGGTGACGAGGCGCGCGACACTCTGGGTGCTCTGCTGACGCATCCCGCCAGTCGTCACAGCCGCATCCTTTTTGTCACGGATTGCAGCGCGCAGCGCGCGTCACCTCTGGACCTCGGCGCGCATGACCAGGTGCCATCGACCGTCAGCCCGACGGAACTGGCGCTGCGCATCCAGCGCCTTGCCCGGCGCAAGCGCGATGCCGACCGCGCGCGCAAGACCACGACCGAACTGGGACAAAAGGCCTATGTCGATGTGCTGACCGGGCTGAACAACCGCACGGCCATGGAGGAATATCTTGTCCGGACCGACCGGGCGCTGGCTGAATATCCACGTGCGGTCGCGATGATGATCGTCGATCTCGATCACTTCAAGGCGATCAATGACACTCACGGTCATGCGGCGGGCGACACGATCCTTGCGCATGTGGCGCGGACGATGAAATCCCGACTGCGCGATGGTGATTTCATCGCGCGCTATGGGGGCGAGGAATTCCTGATCGTGCTGCCCGATGTCGGCCCCGGAGAGGCGCGCAGCGTGGCGCAGCGGATGCGCAACGCGGTGGCCGACAGCCCGAAGGCGATCGAAAACGGCACCCATGTCCGCGCCACGGTCAGCATCGGGGTCGCCATGGCCAGCCGCAGCGACCGCCTGTCGACCGCAGATCTGCGCCGTGCCGCTGACGCCGCGCTCTATGATGCCAAGAGAAACGGGCGCAACCGGATCGAGGTCGCGCACCACGCGGCCCTTCTGGGCACTCCGCAACAACGCATGAGCGCGGGGCTGTGACCCTCAGCGGCGCATCCGGTCAGCCAGTTCGGACAGACGCTCCTCGATGCGGTCGGCATAGGCGGCCCGTTCGGCATCACTCATCGCGGCGATCCGGTTGGCCAGAACCTGACGGCCCATCTCTTCGCGGTCGGCCCGCCTGCGCGACTGCTCCGCCATCGTCGACACGAACGCGTCCCGGTCAAAGGGCGTGGCCCGGAGCACGTCAAGCGTCAGGCGCAGGTCGGTGACAAACGCCCCCCGGCCGCGCCCCTCCTGTTGCAGCTCTGCCATGAACTCACGCCGCAACGCGCGGCGGTCCGTATCGCTGAGAGCCCGCGTGTAGAACGATCCGAAATCCAACCGGTCCCGGTCGGGTCGCTTGCCCGGCCCCCCGGTGACAAGAAATCCGACCACAGCCCCGATCACCAGCACGTTCAGGGCAAGCGACCCGAACAGCGTCAGGCGCATCCAGAGCGGTGTCTTGGGTTTCGTCATGTCAGCCATGTCAGCCATCCACCAAGAGCAGATCGAACGCGCCCAGACCGGTTCCGATGTCGAGCGTGGCGGCATCCAGCGGCGTCAGCGCAAGCATCAGATCATCGGTCAGCGCGCCCCCCGCCCAGATGCCGACACAGGCCGTCATGGCAAGACCCGCCATCGCGGGCCACCCACCCAGCGTGCCGAAGATCTGCCGCCAGAGAGGCTGGCGGGCGGATCGGGGCCGTTCCGCACCGGCATCCGCGATCACCCGTGCCAGCAAGCCGTCCGGCACCGGTGGCGGCATCCGACGCGCTTCGGCAAAAGCCGCCTCGAGCGGGTCGTCAAAGGGAGGTTTCGACTGTGTCATCTGTATACCCCAAGCCTGTGCGCTGACCGCTCAGTAGCGCGGTCAAGCTCCGTTTGCCGCGTGCGGTCAGACTTTCCACCGCACGAGGCCCAATGTCCATGATCTGGGCAATCTCGGTATTGCCCAGACCTTCGATATGGCGCAGCACCACCGCCTGTCTCTGGCGGTCGGGCAATTGCATCAGCGCCTCGTCCAGCGCCAGTTTGCGCGCCTTGGCCTGCAACAGTGCCTCGGCCCCCGGCCCGTCATCGGGAATGTCCAGATCGTCAGGCATCCCGCCGGGCCGTGTCTTGCGCAGCCGGTCGATGCAGAGATTGGCCGTCACCCGGTAAAGCCATGTGCGCACCGACGCGCCGCCCTCCGCGTCCCAAGCCAGAGCCCGCCGCCACAGCTTCAGCATCGCCTCTTGTGCGACATCCTCGGCCTCGGCCCGGTCGTTCAGCATCCGCACGGCATGCGCGAACACCAGCGGCGTATAGCGCACCGCAAGGCTGCGCGCCGCGTCGGTATCCCCGGCGGCATAGGCCTCAAGCAATGCCGCTTCCGCAGCAGGATCGGTCTGGCTCTGGGTCATTCCACCGCGCGTATTGGGTCTGGTCCGGTCTATCAGGTGCCATGAGCGATGCACATATCGCTCATGGCTTTGTTCAAGGCTCAGCGGGTGCCGTGACCATCGCGCTTGCCGCTCCAATGGCCGCCGCGCTTGCCGCCGTGATCGCCCCGGCGCATTTCCGCAAATTCCTCTTCGCTGATCGCGCCATCCTCGTTGGCGTCAAGGCGGTCGAACATGCGCCCACCCCCCTGCCGCGCCGCGAACTCTTCTTCGGACAGCGCACCATCGCCGTTCGCATCCATGCGCTCGATCATCCGGGCAATCCGCTGTTCGCCGCGCTGCTGGCTCAAGGCAGCAAGTTCATCGGCGGTGACCAGACCATCCTTGTTCGCATCCGCGATCGAGAACCGGCTGGGCGGATTGGCGAATTCTTCTGCCGAGACAACACCATCGCCGTTGGTGTCAAGCTGCAAGAACATCTGAGCGCGCCGGTCCGTGCGACCCGTGTCGTCCTGTGCGGCAACCGTGGTGGCGACGCCGGAGGCGGCGAGGGCTGCGATGATCAGTGCCGAAACCTGCTTGTTCAAAGTCATGTCTTTTCCTTTCCATGCCCGGCCAATGTGCCGGAGCCTTTCAACCAATGGACCGGGACCATGTCCTGTTGTCCCGGCATCCACTGCGTTCCACGGGTGGCGCGTCAGGTTCCGTCGCAGAAATTTGCGCGCCAGCTTCACAAGCCCGTGATTTGCGACATCCAGCCGCAAGGACAGTTTGGCGACTGTTCATCCGGATCGGCGGTCGCCATTTTGCCTGCAGGAGAGCGAACATGACCACATCACACACGACCGACTCGGACGAGCGTCCGACATGGCCTGCCCTGCGCAAAGGCTGGCGGCGGAAATGCCCGAACTGCGGCAGCGGCCCCTTGCTGAGCGGCTACCTCACGGTGCGCGACACCTGCCCGGTCTGCCTTCAGGAACTGCATCACCACCGGGCCGATGACGGCCCGGCCTACCTGACGATCCTGATCGTCGGCCACCTGATGGCGCCGCTCCTGCATATCGTGTTCGTCAACTTCCGGCCCGAGCCGCTGGTGCTCTTCACGATCTTCGCGGTTGGCTGCGTCGCCCTGACGCTTTACCTTCTGCCCAGATTGAAAGGGGCGATCGTGGCGTTTCAGTGGTCACGACAGATGCATGGGTTCGCGAATAGCGCATCCTGACCCTTTCGCCACAGGAAGGGTGCGCGCGTGGCCGAACAAACAATGATCGACAAGACCGCCTTGCGTGACGCCGCAACCGTGATCGTGTTGCGCGACCGCAACCATCGCCCCAGTGTGTTGATGGGGCAACGTGGCGCAAAAGCCGCCTTCATGCCCAACAAGTTCGTCTTTCCGGGCGGTGCGGTGGACCCCGAGGATGCGGGCGTGCCCTTTGCCGACCCGCTGTCACCGCTTTGCCACAGCCGCCTGATCGACGGGGTGTCGCCCGACCGCGCACCGGCGCTGGCCGCGGCAGCCATCCGCGAATTGTGGGAGGAAACCGGACAGGTTCTGGGCCGCCCCGGTGCGTGGGACACACCGCCGGAGAACTGGCGCGACTTTGCGGCACGGGGACATCTGCCCAGCGCGTCCCCATTGCAATTCGTGTTCCGCGCAATCACGCCGCCGGGACGCCCCCGCCGCTTTGATGCGCGGTTCTTTCTGCTCGACGCAGACGATCTGGCCAGCGACCCCGACGATTTCTCGGCCGCGTCGGACGAGCTGGCGCATCTGCAATGGATCGCGCTGGACAAGGTGCGGGGGTTCGATCTGCCCTTCATCACCGAGGTGGTGCTGGCCGAGGTTGCCGCCCGTGCCGCCGATCCGAACCCTCCGGCCTCTGTTCCGTTCTTTCGCAACGATGACGAGGAAAGCCTGTTCCTGCGGCTCTATGGCCGCCCGATGCCCGACTAGGATACTAGATCACGAGGATGAAGGCGAGGATCGACAGCGCCAGAAAGCCGATTCCGATCAGTTCCCGCGCCGTCACCCGTTCCTTGAAGAACAGCACCGAGGCCATCAGCGAAAAGATCAACTCGATCTGCCCCACCGCCTGCACATAGGCCGCCGTCTGCAAGGTGAAGGCCGTGAACCAGCAGAGCGATCCCGCCATCGAACTCAGCCCGACCCAGACCGCCACCTTGCGCGCGCGCCACACTGCGCCGATCTGCCCCGGCTCGGACCACCGCAACCAGAGCGCCATCGCGATGAGTTGCGATATCGTCACACAGGTCAGCGTGACCGCCGCACGGAGCACCGCGTCGTCACTGTCGATCTGCAGCGACCCGGCGCGGTAGCTGGTGCCCGAGAAGGCAAAGAAAAACCCCGAGGTCAGCCCAAGACCGGTGGCCCGGCTGGTCAGGCTGGCCCATAAGCCCTGCTCGATCCCCGGAGTGCGTGACAAAAGCAACACACCGACCAGACCGATCAGGATCGCACCCCATCCGGCCAATGACACCTCTGCCCCGAACAGCGCAACGCCGACGATGGCGGTCTGGATCACTTCGGTTTTCTTGAAGGTGATGCCAACGGCGAAATTGCGTTGTCGGAACAGCGCGACGACGCAGACCGTCGCAAGGATTTGCGACAGGCCACCCAGCCACGCATAGAACCAGAACCAGCCATCCAGCGCCGGGATTGGTGCGCCCCGAACCTGCAGATAGACCGCTGTCACAAGCAGCACGGCAGGGGCGGCATAGGCAAAGCGGGCGAAGGTCGAACCGGCCGTGCTCAGCACATCCATGCTCAGGATTTTCTGGAGCATGAACCGCACGGTTTGAAACAGGGCCGCCGCGACGCTGGCGTAAATCCAGAACTCCATGCGCCTCTATGGCGTCACGTCAGCCGCCGTGTCCATCCCGGTAAAGCGGATGCGGCACCGGATCCTTGGCGCGGAACAGGTACTTGCGGGCGACCTCGGCATAGGTGCGATAGCGATAGCCCTGATTGGACGACAGGTACTGCGCCTTCCGCGCCCTGTAGAGATCCGGGAGCGCGTACCACGGCACGCCGGGATGCAGGTGGTGCACCACGTGCAGGTTGTTGTTCAGGAACAACAATCCCAGAAGGCCACGATCCTCGACAATCGCGGTGCGCGCTGTGCTGCGATCATGCGCTTGATGTTCCAGAAACGTGCGCAGCTTGAGCACGGAAAGTGCAAGGTAGACCGAAACAATCCACGCCCAGAGCGGCATGTTTGCCACAGCCATCATCCACCACAACACACTTGCAACCGCAGGCAGATGCAGCAGCCAGCCCATCAGAACCCGGCGGTTCCCGGCGCGGATCAGGTGCCAGTCGGTTGCCATGAACGCGATCTGACCAAGGGCCGGACCAAGGATCAACCGCCCCGCAAGGGTGTTGTTGATCCGGTACAGCGCCTTGCGCCACGCAGGCAGATGGTCCCAGACCGTCGGATCAAGGTAGTTTGTTTCCGGATCGTCGTAGGGATCGGTCAGGCTTTCGTCGTGGTGATGCGCAAAATGCGTGTCTCGGAACCGCAGATACGGCACCACCACCGTGAGTGGCGGAAAGACCAGCGCTGCATTGAGCAGCATGTTGCGGCTGGGATGCCCGTGCAGCGCCTCGTGAGTCAGCGAGGAATGCTGCGCCGCCGTCCAGGCGCAGAGCAGGATCGCCAGAAAAACGGACACGTCCGAGACCCAGACAGTGGCGATGCCCCACACCCCGTAGGTGACGCCCAACATGACGATTGTCGGCCATTCGGCCACGCGTCTCAGCTCTGCCGATCTCGGCAAAGGCATGTCTGTCATAGTCTGACCCCTTAAGTTCCCGGAGGTCACAGTAGAAGCATGGCAAGACTTGTGGAATTCTGGGAACAGTGCACAATTGTCTTAAACTGTGATTATAATCACCAAACGGTTGTTTACATCCATGGACAAACTGCAACGCGCCGATCTGTTCCGAACGCGGCTTCTGATCGCAATCCGGCGGGTCGGCACAAACCAGAGCGAACTGGCCCGGCGCACCGGGGTCGACCGCTCGACGATCTCGCAACTTTTGCGGGATGACGCGGCGCGGCTGCCCAATGCACAGGTGGTCGGGGCCTGCGCCAGCGCGTTGGGCGTGTCGGCGGATTGGCTTCTGGGGCTTGCCGAACATCCGGAAAACGCCGCAGACCTGCTGGCCAATGCCCTCACGCTGACAAACGCGCCGCGCACGCTGGCCGATCAGCAGATCTTTGACTGGCACCGGGAAGCCGAGGGGTACAAGATCCGCTATGTGCCTACCGCACTGCCGGACATGCTCAAGACCAACGAGGTGCTGAGATGGGAATACGGCCCTCATCTGGGCCGAACCACAGCACAGGCGATCACCGCGTCCGCCAAGCGGCTTGCGTGGATGCGACAGTCGGCGTCGGATTACGAAATCGCGATGCCGCTCTACGAGATGCAGAGCTTTGTCGATGGCTCCGGCTATTATGCCGATCTTCCGATCGAGATCCGCAAGCAGCAAATCGACCACCTGCTTGACCTGACCAAAGCGCTGTATCCAAGGATGCGCCTGTACCTCTATGACGCCCGTCAAATCTATTCGGCGCCGATCACGGTGTTCGGACCGTTCCTCGCGGTGATCTATATTGGCAGCAACTACCTTGCCTTCCGCGACACGCAGCGTGTGCGGGCGTTCTCGAACCATTTCGACAATCTTGTACGGCAGGCGCAGATCACCGCGCGGTCCTTTCCCGATCACCTGTCCGAGCTGCGCAAGTCGCTGCCGTGATCAGCTGTGGTCTTTGCCGGGTCATCCGGCCCCAGCCGACAGCGCGGCGCGGGCGGACGCCTTCGATCATGTTTCAAGAAAACGACATCGGGTCGCAGACGGCAATGCATCATGCGCCGACGGGCGTATGGCTGGAGGTACTGCACTGAAGGCCCGACATGCACGAAAGACGCATTCCCGAGTGGCTCCGCCACGCACCTGCACCCAGCGTGCGGGGCTTTGCCATGCTGGCTGCCGCCGAGGCGGTGGCCCGTGGCATCCTGATCTCCGTATTCCCGTTGCAGATGTACCGCGCGCTTCAGGACGCCGCGCTGGTGTCGCAGGTCTATTTCATGATCGGGGTCATGTCGCTTTTGACCGGTCTGCTGGTCCCGTTCCTTGCCCGCTTCGTGCCCCGGCGCTGGGTCTACATGGCCGGTGCGTCCTGTTTCGTCGCGGGATCTCTGCTGGCGATAGACGGATCGGCACCCGCCACGATCATCGGGCTGCTGCTGATTTCGATTGCCACGGTCACCACCTTTGTCTGCTTCAACGCCTATGTTCTCGATTACATCGCCAAGATCGAACTGGGCCGCTGCGAGACCTCGCGCATGTTCTACAGCGCGGCTGGCTGGACCATCGGCCCGGTGCTTGGGGTCACGCTGCTGAAATGGTGGGAACCTGCGCCATTTCTCGTGGCGGCGACCGCGTCGCTGACCATGTTGCTGATGTTCCTCGCGATGCGTCTGGGCAACGGCAAGCTGATCACCAAGAGCCGTGCGGCACCGACAAACCCTCTGGGGTTCCTGCCCCGGTTCTTTGCGCAGCCGCGTCTGGTCGCGGGGTGGCTTTTCGCGGTGATCCGGTCCTGTGGCTGGTGGGTCTATGTCGTCTACCTGCCGATCTTTGCGATCCAGTCCGGACTGGGCGATCAACTGGGCGGGATCGCGCTGTCGATCTCCAACGCGGCCCTGTTCGTGACGCCGTTCATGCTGCGCTGGATGCAGCGCCATTCGATCCGCCGCGCGGTGCGCACCGGGTTCCTGCTGGCCGGCCTGCTGTTCACCACCGCCGCGATCCTGTCAGGGCTGCCGTGGATCGCTGTTCTGTGCATGATGACGGGGTCGTTCTTTCTCATCCTGCTGGATGTGTCGGCGGGGTTGCCGTTTCTGCTGGCGGTCAAACCGTCGGAACGGACCGAGATGTCCGCCGTCTATTCCAGTTTCCGAGACGTGTCGGGCATCATGACGCCCGGTGTGGCGTGGCTGGTGTTGCTCGTGGCGCCGCTTGCAGGCATCTTCGCGGCGGGCGGAACCGCCTTGCTGGGGGCCTGGGCGCTGTCGCAAACCCTGCCCATGCGGCTTGGCAAGACCGGGAGCCGACCTGCGCCAATCCCCGAACCTGTCACCGCGATTGCCCCGCCGATTGGCGCGCAAGAGGCGCGCAGTTCGACCTGAACGCCTCTTGGTTTGGTCAGACGGAGCGGATCAATACGGCATCGGATGCTGCTTGTGCGTCTCGTCCAGCGCCTTGAGCACATCGGCGCTCAGGGTCATGTCTTCAGCCTTGAGCAGATGCGCGAGTTGATCGGCGCTGGTGGCCCCAAAGATCGACGAGGCGACGAAGGGGCGCTGCGCCGACCAGGCCAGCGCCATCAGCGCCAGATCAAGACCCGCCTCCTGAGCGACCTTTGCATAGGCATCGACTGCCGCGAAGGCGCGGTCGGTCTTGCGGCCACCGAGATTGCCGTTGATCGCCATGCGCGACCCGTCGGGCACCGCGCCGTTCTGGTACTTGCCGGTCAGCAACCCCGCCGCGAGCGGCGAGAACGGCAAGAGCGACACGTCTTCATGCACCATCACCTCGGCCAGATCGGTGTCGGCCATGCGGCACATCAGAGAATATTCGTTCTGGATGCTTTCCATGCGCGGGCCCGCCATCGCCTGCGCCACCTGAAGCCACATCATCGTGCCCCAGGCGCTTTCGTTCGACAGGCCGATATGGCGAATGCGGCCCTTCTCGATCTCGCGGCCCAGCGCGCCCAGCACATCGGCCATGTTCTGCAGCGTCTCGGTCCGGTCCTGCGAGGTCGGATCAAACGTCCAGTTCTTGCGGAACATGTAGGAACCGCGATTGGGCCAGTGCAATTGGTACAGGTCGATATGATCGGTCTTGAGCCGCTTCAGCGATCCTTCGACAGCTTCGGGCACCGACGCGCTCGAGATCGGCGCACCGTCACGGACATGCTCCATGCCTTCGCCGGAATGCTTGGTGGCGACGATCCAGTCGTTGCGGCGACCGGTCTTGGCGAACCAGTTGCCAAGGATCTCCTCGGTCAGCCCGATGGTTTCCCTGGACACCGGGTTCACCGGATACATCTCGGCCGCATCGAGGAAATTGATCCCGGCATCCAGCGCCATGTCCATCTGGGCATGGGCATCCGCCTCTTGCGTCTGGTTGCCATAGGTCATTGTGCCGAGGCACAGTTCGGACACCACGAGATCTGTCCTGCCCAGTCGGTTCATCTTCATCGCGCGTTCCTTTGCGGTCGGTCGCGCGCAACCTAACGGCTAAAGCCCGGTCTGCAAGCCCACAGCGATGTCCGTCTGCGACACGGCGACTGATTTCATCACCGCGTAACATTCGGCCCCATCGACGATGTCCAGCCGGTCGGCGCTGCGGCGCGTGATGCGCGCCAAAAGACGGTCCTGACCGGCCTGCAGCTGCACGACCACCCCCGGCCCTTCGCCGCGCCGCACCGCCAGCACCCTCACCGGCAGGATGTTGAGCGCCGAAAGATCTTCGGGACGCGTGCGGGCAAGGATCACGTCCTGCGCAAGGATGCGCACCCGCAGCTTGGCCCCCACCGGGGCCTCCACGGCTGGCAGCAAAAGCTGCCCGGCAGAGATCGACAAGGCGCTCAGCCCATCGGGGTGATGCGCCGCGACCGTTGCAGACAGCACCGCGCCCGCGTCGCGAATGCCCAGCATCCGGACCATGTCGGGATCGGTCAGCACCTCGTCGGGAGCGCCCGACCGCACGACACGCCCCTCGTCGATCAGCACGATATGCGTGGCCAGCCGTGCCACCTCGGCCATGTTGTGGGTCACGTAAAGGATCGACAGCCCGGTCTCGCGCCGCAGGGTTTCGAGATAGGGCAGGATCTCGGCCTTGCGCGGCCCGTCGAGCGACGCCAGAGGCTCGTCCATCAACAGCATGTCGGGTTCCGACAAAAGCGCCCGGCCAATCGCCACGCGTTGCGCCTCACCTCCGGACAGCGCATGGGTGCGGCGGTCCAGCAGATGCGAGATTCCCAGAAGCGCGGCGACCTCCTTCGGGTCCCGCGACCCGCGACCGCTGACGCGTGCGGCATAACAAAGATTGTCGCGCACCGTCAGATGCGGAAACAGACGGCTGTCCTGGAACACGTATCCCAACCGCCGCTTGTGCACCGGCACGTCGATCCGCGCAGCGGTGTCGAACAGCACCCGCCCGTCTAGCGCGATGCGTCCCTGTTGCGGCGTCAGAAGACCCGCGATGGATTTGACCACCGAGGTCTTGCCGCTGCCCGACCGGCCGAAGAGCACGGTCACCCCCTCGGGCGCGTCGAACGTCGTGTGCAGATCAAAGCCGCCCAGATCCCGCCGAATGTCGACCGTCAGGCTCATGATCCCGAGATCCGCTGTGCCACCCGGCGGGACAGGAATTCCGACAGGATCAGCGCGCCGATGGCGATGGCCACCGAGACCATCACAAGGCGCATCGCCCCGGTCTCGCCCCCCGGCACCTGCAGAAAGGCATAGATCGCAGACGGCACGGTGCGGGTTTCGCCAGGGATATTGGACACGAAGGTGATGGTCGCGCCAAATTCGCCCATTGCCTTGGCAAAGGCCAGAACGGCACCTGCGATGATCCCCGGCACGATCAGCGGCAAGGTTACAGTGACGAACACCTTGATCCGGCTGGCACCCAGGGTGGCAGCCGCCTCTTCCAGTTTCGGATCGACCGCTTCGATCGCCAGCCGGATCGCCCGAACCATCAGGGGAAACGCCATGATAGCCGCCGCGAGCGCCGCACCCGTCCACTGGAACGCGAGGGTGATACCGAACAGGTCATCAAGCACCGACCCGATGGGGCCTTGGCGCCCGAACCCCAGCAGCAGCAGATAGCCCGTCACCACCGGTGGCAGCACGAGGGGCAGATGCACGAGCCAGTTCAGCACATCCCGGCCAAGAAACCGCCACCGCGCCAAGGCGTGCGCACAGAGCAGGCCGAAGGGCAGGCTGAGCAGCGTCGCCCAGAACGACACCTTGAGCGACAAGGCGACCGCCTGCCATTCCTCCGGCCCGAGCCATGTCGTCATTGAGCAGGTCCGGCGCGCAGGAACCCGTAGCGGCCCAGAACCTCCTGCGCCGTGTTCCCGGACAGCCAGGTCACGAAATCGCCCGCAGCGGCCGGGTCAGCCGCATCCGTCACCACGGCAGCCGGATAGCGGATCGGCGGATGGCTTTGGGCTGAGAAAACACCCGCAACCACAACGCGGGGTTCGGCCAGAGCATCTGTGGCATAGACGGCCCCCAGAGGTGCTTCGCCCAGAGCCACGAGGGCAAGCGCGGCGCGCACGTTGTCGGTGGGGGCGAGGCGTGTGCTCAGCGCGTTCCACAGCCCGAGATCGGTCAGCGCCGCCTTGGCGTAGATGCCGGCGGGCACCGCTTCGGGAAGGGCAATGGCCAGCCTGCCCGTCGGACCAAGGGCCGCCAGGATGTCGGTCTGCGCCGTCACCTCGGTCTGCGAGGCAGCGCCCGGATCATGCGCCACGAGCACCAGCCGGTTGGAGGCGATGTCGACGCGGCTTTCCGCTTGAAGACGGTCACGCTCGGCCAGCCAATCCATCCACGTCTCGTTCGCGGAGACAAACACGTCAGCTGGCGCGCCGGCGTCGATCTGGCGGGCCAGCGTCGAACTGCCCGCCAGGACAAGCGTCACGGCCTGCCCTGTTTCCCCTTCCCAGACCGTTGCAAGCTCGCCCATCGCATCGCCCAGGGACGCGGCAGCAAACACGGTCAGATCGGCGGCTTTTGCCGGAAGCGCGAGGCAGATCAGCGCCAGCGCAGTGCGCAGTATCGGGGTCACGACGGGCAGATCCTTGTCCTTGGTCTTGTCCTTGCGCCACAAGAACAACTGCGCCGATCCGAGGCAAGGGCTCCCGCGCCAAGTGGGACGAATCTCTTGAGAACAAAATGTGAACATGCAAGTATGTGGCATGCATAATGCCGCCGCCCTCCTGTCCCGACGCCCCCACCGCCCCGCACCGCAGATCACGCTGGGCGATCCGGAAATCGCGCTGCGGCTGGGCCGTGTGCACGAACTCTGCGGACAGGCGCGCCATACGCTTGCCGTGTCGATCGCCGCAAAACTGGGGGGACCGGTGGTCTGGATCGCACAACAGGGTGCCTCTGAATTCATCTCCCCCGAGGCCATCGCGGACCAGATCTCCCCCGGCCATGTCCTGTTTGTCACGCCACCCAAGCGCGACATGCTGCTGTGGGCGATGGAAGAGGCGCTGCGCGACGGTCACGCCCCCGTGGTGATCGCCGATCTGCAAGCCCCCCCGGCGATGGTGCCGATCCGCCGCCTGCATCTGGCCGCCGAGGCGGGCAGCGGGATCGGGGTCTGCCGCCCGCTTGCCCTGCTGCTGACGCCGGGCCAGGGGGGCGCGCCGGGGATCGAGACCCGCTGGTCACTGGATCCTGCGCATCACAACGGGCCGGGCCACTGGACCCTGAGCCGCCTGCGCGCCCGCATGGCCCCGCCGCGCGACTGGCTGATGACGCGAAGCGGTGACGGTCTGGCCCCCTGCCCCACACCTCAAGGCAGCACGCCCCAAGAAATTTCGTGCGAAATTTCTCAGGCCTCGCGTGACATTCCGCGAAAACCCTTAGCTGGGTCCAAAGAAACGACACAGATGGTCGAATAGAATCGACCGACGCCCTCGTGATGCGTTATCGATGACACTCATGCGTCTGCCTCTGTCCTTTGCTGCCCTCTTCCTGTCTGTTGCCTTGTTGCAACTCTCCTCGGGGGGCGTCGGACCGCTCGATGCCATTTCCGGCATCACGCTCGGCTTCACGACCGCCGAAATCGGCCTGCTCGGCTCGGCGCATTTCGTCGGATTCTTCATCGGCTGCTGGTGGGCACCCCGCCTGATGGGCACGGTCGGCCATGCGCGCGCCTTTTCCGCCTTCACCGTGTTGGGCGCAATGGGGCTGATCGGCCACATGATGCTGCCCGATCCCACGGCCTGGGCGCTCATGCGGGTTGCAACAGGCGTCTGCATCGCGGGCTGCTACACCGTGATCGAAGCCTGGCTGCAGGCCGAAGTGACCAATGAGACACGTGGCCGGGCGATGGGGCTTTACCGCATCGCCGACATGGGGGCATCGCTGATCGCGCAGCTGCTGATCGGCGTGCTGACCCCTGCCGCCTATGTGAGCTACAACCTGCTGGCCATCCTGTGCTGTGCGGCGCTGCTGCCCATGGCCCTAACCACGCGGCCCCAGCCTGAAACGCCGGATGCGCCGCGGCTGCGCCCGATGCTGGCGGTCTCGAAATCCCCGCTGGCTGTCGCTGGCGTGATCGTCGCCGCGATCTCGTCCGCGTCCTTTCGCATGGTCGGACCGGTCTACGGGCAGGGTGTCGGGCTGGCTCTGGACCAGATCGCGCTTTTCATGGCGGCCTTCGTCGCCGGGGGCGCACTGGCGCAATATCCGGTGGGCTGGCTCGCCGACAAGTATGACCGGCGCTGGGTGCTGATCTGGCTGTCGGTCGCTGCCATCGGATCCTGTGTCATGACGGCAACACTGACCGATCTGCCCACATCGGGCGTGTTCCTCACCGCGATGGTCTTTGGATTGACCACCTTCCCGATCTATTCCGTCGCCGCCGCACATGCGCATGATTTCGCCACGTCCAGCGAACGGGTCGAGCTGTCGGCGGCGCTCATGTTCTGGTTCGCCTGCGGTGCGATCGCGGCACCCTATCTCGCATCGGTGCTGATGGGGCTTTACGGTCCTCCGGCGCTTTTCGCAATGATCGCTGTCGGACATGCGGTGCTGGTGGTCTTCGGGCTGATCCGCATGCGCGCTCGCCCGAGCCAGGCCAAGACACCCTATGTCTATGCGCCGCGCACATCGTTCCTGATCGGGCGCCTGATGCGACCCAGCCGCGACAAGGACTGATCCTCTGGCATGTGCGCCTGCGATCCGTTAAAGCGGCGCAGACTTCTGACAAACACGCGGGCGCATGAATTATGGCACGGCATCTGATCACGTCGGCGATCCCCTATATCAACGGGATCAAGCATCTTGGAAACCTCGTGGGCAGCCAGTTGCCCGCCGACCTTTACGCACGCTATCAGCGCGCGCGCGGCAACGAGGTGATGTTTCTGTGCGCCACCGATGAACACGGCACGCCCGCCGAACTCGCTGCGGCCAAGGCAGGGAAGCCGGTGGCCGAGTATTGCAAGGACATGCACGCGGTTCAGTCCGAGATCGCCAAGGGATTCCGCCTGTCCTTTGACCATTTCGGGCGGTCCTCCAGCCCGCAGAACCACAAGCTGACCCAGCATCTTGCGGGGCGTCTGGCCGATGCGGGCCTGATCCGCGAAGTCAGCGAAAAGCAGGTGTATTCCCATGCCGACAAACGGTTCCTGCCCGACCGCTACATCGAGGGCACCTGCCCCAATTGCGGCTACGACAAGGCGCGCGGCGACCAGTGCGAGAACTGCACCAAACAGCTGGACCCCACCGACCTGATCGACCCGCGTTCAGCCATTTCCGGATCAACCGACCTGGAGGTGCGCGAGACAAAACATCTGTATCTGCGCCAATCCGACATGCGCGGCAAGTTGCAGGACTGGATCGACAGCAAGACCGATTGGCCGATCCTGACGACCTCCATTGCCAAGAAATGGCTGAACGATGGCGACGGCTTGCAGGACCGGGGCATCACCCGTGATCTGGACTGGGGCATCCCGGTCAAGAAGGGCGAGGAAGACTGGCCCGGCATGGAGGGCAAGGTCTTTTATGTCTGGTTCGACGCGCCCATCGAATACATCGCCTGCGCGGGCGAATGGGCCGAGGCGCATGGCAAGACCGATGCCGATTGGGAACGCTGGTGGCGCACCGACCGGGGCGCGGATGATGTGCGCTACACCCAGTTCATGGGCAAGGACAACGTGCCGTTCCACACGCTCAGCTTTCCGGCGACGATCCTCGGGTCGGGCGAGGACTGGAAGCTCGTGGATTACATCAAGTCGTTCAACTACCTGAACTACGATGGCGGCCAGTTCAGCACCTCTCAGGGGCGCGGAGTGTTCATGGATCAGGCACTGGCCATCCTGCCCGCCGATTACTGGCGCTGGTGGTTGCTGAGCCATGCGCCCGAAAGCTCGGACAGCGAGTTCACCTGGGAGAATTTCCAAGGCTCGGTGAACAAGGACCTGGCCGATGTGCTGGGCAATTTCGCCAGCCGTGTGACCAAGTTCTGCCGGTCCAAGTTCAGTGAAGAGGTGCCCGCGAACGGCACGCCCGGGGACCGCGAGACCAGGCTGATCGCCGATCTGGAAAAGGGACTGCGCGAGTACGAAGCGCATATGAACGCCATCGAGGTCCGCAAATCCGCCGCAGCCCTGCGCGGGCTGTGGGTTCTGGGCAACGAATACCTTCAGGATGTCGCGCCCTGGACCACATTCAAGGAAGACCCGGACGCGGCAGCGATGCAGATCCGCATCGCGTTGAACCTCATCCGCTTCTATGCGGTCATCTCGAGCCCGTTCATTCCGGACGCATCGGCGCAGCTTTTGACCGCGATGAAGGACGAAGAGGCGACCTGGCCTGCAGATGTGGCCTCGGCGATCACCGCGCTGCCGGTTGGTCATGCGTTCCTTGTGCCCGAAGTTACGTTCCGCAAGATCAGCGACGAGGAGCGCGCGGGATGGCAAGAGCAGTTTTCAGGTGTCCGGACCTGACGCCTGCCGAGTCCTTGATCCGCAAATACCTTGGGACGCGCGAGGGGCAGAACCCCTCGCACGCGTGCCTCAAGCAGCCTTGATGTCGACCAGTTCGACGTCGAAGGTCAGGTCCTGACCGGCCAGCGGATGGTTTGCATCCAGCGTCACTTCGGTCTCGGACACGTCCGCGACCATGACCGGAACAACCTGTCCGGTCGGCGTCTGCATCTGAAGCTGTGTGCCCGGCTCGAGCGGGATATCTGCCGGGATCTCGGTGCGCGGCACGGCTTGCTGTGCATTGGGATCGCGTTGGCCGTAAGCCTGATCGGCGGGCACGGTGACGGTTTTCGTGTCGCCCACGGCCATGCCGGGGATCGCCTGATCCAGACCGGGGATGATCTGGCCTGCGCCAACAGTGAACTCCAGCGGATCGCGTCCGGTCGAGCTGTCGAATGTCGAACCGTCCGTCAGGGTTCCTGTGTAATGAATCGAAACGGTATCGCCCGTTTTTACCTGGGTCATGACTACTCCGTATGTCGGGGGGATGAGTGTGGGAGGCCGCGTCTCTCGCGGGTGCTCCGGCGTATTGAAGGAGTTTAGCAAGACATGGCCAAAGACACAAACCACCTATGCAGGAGCGTGTTTCAGCAGCGTTGCACGTATCTGCAGGGCTAGACCGGCAGCGCGGTGGTCTTGAACACCGTGCGCAGCGCAAATGAGCTTTGCATCTGCGCCACTCCGGGCAACCGCGTGAGGTATTGACGGTGGATTCGGGCGAAATCCTCGGTGTCTTCGGCCACGATCTTGAGAATGTAGTCGGCGGTTCCGGCCATCAGGTGACATTCCAGAACATCGGGCACCCGCGACACCGCCTTTTCGAACGCCTCGAGCAGGTCGTCGGCCTGGCTGCTCAGCTTGATCTCGACGAAGACGGTTGTGGGCATGCCCAGCTTGCGGGCATTGAGCAGGGCCACGTATTCGCGGATATAGCCGTCGGCCTCCAGCCGCTGCACGCGACGATGGCAGGCCGATGCGGACAGGTGAATCGACTCCGCCAGTTCGGCATTCGAGATACGGCCCTTGCGCTGCAGCACCCGCAGAATCCGCCGATCCGTGTCATCAAGGGACATGACGCTCACTTTCTTCCGATTTCAGTCAGTTTTTTCGAAGCATCTTCGCAGGATGGCCTGTCTGCCGCCAAAGTTCCATACGGAATTGCGTCTGGAAAGGCGCATCCTGTCGCCAGACACAGTCGGAGGAGACAGTCATGAAAATCGGATGCCCCACAGAGATCAAACCCCAGGAATTCCGCGTCGGCATCACTCCGAGCGCGGCACAGGAAGCCGTTGCCCATGGCCATACCGTTCTGATCCAGACAGGTGCGGGGGTTGGCGCAGGTTTTGACGACGCGGCCTACACCGCCGCAGGTGCGCAGATCATCGGCACCGCCGACGAGGTGTTCGCCAGCGCCGACATGATCGTCAAGGTCAAGGAACCGCAGGCGAAAGAACGCAAGATGCTGCGCGAAGGCCAGCTTCTGTTCACCTACCTGCACCTCGCGCCGGACCCCGAACAGACGCGCGACCTGCTTGCCTCGGGCTGTACCGCCATCGCCTATGAAACCGTGACCGACCGCAATGGTGGCCTGCCCCTGCTGGCGCCGATGTCCGAAGTGGCTGGCAAGCTGGCCCCGCAGATGGGCGCGTGGACGCTGCAAAAGGCCAATGGCGGCCGCGGCGTGCTGATGGGCGGTGTTCCGGGTGTCGGCCCGGCACAGGTCGTCGTGATCGGCGGCGGCGTTGTTGGCACACATGCGGCTCGTGTGGCCGCAGGCATGGGCGCGGACGTGACCGTGCTGGATCGGTCCCTGCCCCGGATGCGCTATCTGGACGACGTGTTCGGCAGCACCTTCCGCACCCGCTATGCAAGCCAGGCCAATATCGCCGAGATGATCACCTCCGCCGACATGGTGGTCGGTGCCGTGCTCATCCCCGGTGCCGCAGCGCCCAAGCTGGTCAGCCGCGCCGATCTGGCGACGATGAAGCCGGGTTCGGTGCTTGTGGATGTGGCCATTGATCAGGGCGGGTGTTTCGAGACATCCCACGCCACCACGCATGAGAACCCGATCTACGACGTGGACGGCATCCTGCATTACTGCGTTGCCAACATGCCCGGTGCCGTGGCGCGCACCTCGACCATCGCATTGGGCAACGCCACGATGCCGTTCATGCTGGCACTGGCCGACAAGGGCTGGCGTCAGGCCTGCACCGACGATCCGCATCTTCTGGCCGGTCTGAACGTGCATGCCGGTCAACTGACCTATGTCGCCGTGGGTCAGGCGCTTGGCATGGACGTGACCGCACCCGAAAAGCTGCTCAAGGCTGCGTAACACAGACATCCAGCGCCTCTCCGGCGAGGGCGCTGGCATGAGTCTGGTCGGGTCGCGTCAATCGCGCGGTCCGACCAGGCGATCAATCGGCGCGTAATCGTCGGTCAGGCGCACACCCGTCGCGGCAAGCTGATCGACGAAGCCCGCACCAAGTGCTGCAAAAGTCGTTCGTTCCGGTGCCGGTACGGAAAAGCTGTCAGTCGGCGTTTCGGACGTGCCAGCCGCGATCACCATGACCACACGTTCGCCCGGCGCGGGACGGCGCGCCTCTGTCCAGACCTCGACCACCGGGAAAATGTCGCGCAGCGTGAGGACAACGCTGCCGACGGCCTGCATCCGGTCGGAATAGTCGATGACGTTCATCAGGTAAGTGCCCTCCGACGTCAGCCGATCGCGGACCAGTTCAAAGAATTCAGCCGTCACAAGATGCTGCGGCACCGCCGTGTCGGTAAAGGCATCGCCGATCACCACGTCATAGCGGCGCGGGTCCACGAGTAAAGCCCGCCGCGCGTCCATATCAAGGATTTGGACTCCGGCAGGATCGAACCAGAAGTCCCGCTGCGCCAGCTCGGTCACCGCCGGGTCGATCTCGGCAACGGTGGTTGTCGTGAACCCGCGATGGGCAAAGGCACGCGGCAGGGCATAATTGCCACCGCCGATATGGAACGTTGCAGGATCAGCCGTCGGCGCGCGCAGCCGCGTCAGCGCATCGAGCATCGCCGCGTGATCGGTGAACATGATGTCGGGCGCATCCTGCGCCGAGATCCCGTGCACCAGATGGTCGATCACCATCGCCCGCGTCACATGTGACGGGTCGGCGGACACGTCCACCGTTTGAAGGCAGAAATAGCGGCTCTCGATGGTGCACGGCCCGTTGGACAGCGCCGAGGACAGCCCAAGCGCCATCGCCCCGACAAGGGTTGCGCCGTGCAGCGCGCGCAACCCTCTGCCCAGCACAAAGCACAGCGCAGCCCCGCCAGCATAGACGAGGGTGACGGTTGTGAGAGTCCAGAGACTGCCCAGCCAAGAGATAAAGACGAATCCCGCCAGCAACGTGCCCAAGATGGCCCCGATCGCCCCCGATGCAAACATCGCGCCCAGCGCCTGTCCCTGCCGCGACGGGCCGGACAGCGACACCTGCGTGAGCAGCGGCGCGGGAATGCCCGCAAACAGCGAGGGCAGGAAAAACGCGGCCAGCGTCAGCCCGGTGATTCCCCAGACCGGTTGCGGAAACGCGGTCAGGACGGGTTCGGCGGAGGCCCGCAAGGCCAGCCCTGCAAGCGCCGTGGTCACAGCCGCCGCAACCAGCGCCCAGCCTGTCGCGACCATAGGGTTGATGCCGGGACGGTCGGCCAGACGCCCACCCCACCAGTGGCCGGCGGAAAATCCAGCCAGAACCACTGCGATCACCGAGGTCCATGTATAGAGCGACATGCCCACGTAAGGCGCGAGCATACGGCCTGCTACAATCTCGACCACCATGGAGGCCGCCGAAACGGTGGCCTGAAGGGCGACAAGCAGCCAGAGGGGCGGCAGGGGCATAAAATTACTCGCAACTTGAGCGTTCGGCTCTTGTTGCGTGCCATGCGGTCGTTGGCAAGTGGTGTCGGTGTCAGGCCAAAGCCAGCACGGGTCCATCCAGCAGTTGCATCAACGCGCCGAAATATCCGCCGGACCTTGCTGGCTGGTTCGGGTCGGAGGTGATCGCAACGGCCAGATTGCGCTCCGCATGGGCCGCGATGACCTGCCCACCATAGCCGCGCGCCAGCGTGTAGCCCGAGGGCGACAGGAACCAGCCATAGCCATAGGACAGCCCCGACCACGGCGAGCGTGCATAGGCCACGGTCGACGCCGCGACCCAACTTTGCGGGATGATCTGTTCACCGTCATACTGCCCGCCATCGCGCATCAGCTTGGCGATCTTCAGCATGGCGGTCGGACGCAGCGCCATGTTGTTGCCGCCCATGTAATACCCCTGCGGATCGCGGGTCCATGGCGGGATCTCGATCCCCAAGGGTCCGCCCAGCCGTTCGCGCGCCTGTTCCAGCAGGCTCTTGCCGGTCGCTTCGGTCAGGGCAGCGCCAAGGATATGCGTCGATCCGGTGGAATAGAGCATCTGCCCGCCGGGATCGGCCACCATCGGTCGCGACAGCGCATCGGCAAGCCAGTTCCGGGAATTGACCCACGCGCCGTAATTGGCGCCCGACGTGCGCTCCAGCCCGGCGCGCAGGGTGACGAGGTCTTGCAGCGTGATGTCGCCCGCGCCTTGGGTCGCGTTGGAGGGCAGGATGCCCGGCGCAATCTCGGACAATGATGCCTGCACCGAGGGCACCTCGCCCCGGTCGATGGCCGCACCAAGAAGCAGCGCGACAAGGCTCTTGGAGCAGGACTTGATATTGGCCAGCCTCTCCAGCCCCGGACCGCGCGGGGCTTCGGCCAGAACAGGATCCGCACCTCGGCTGATCTGGATCGAATGCAATTGCGGCAAGGCGTCGATCGCGCTGCGGAGGTCATCTGTCTGCGCGTGGGCAATGTAGGGCGCGCCGAGGGTTGCAGCGGTGCCAGCGAGGAATGTCCGTCGGTTCATCATGGATTTCGGTGTAAACCCCGCGCCTTCCATGTCCACAGCGCGGGGATCACGACTGCGTGCAATGGGGCAGGCAGGATTGCCGGCCCCGTCGCATGGCTCAGGACAGGTGATGCACCTCTTGCAGCGCATAGACCGGGGTCGGTACACCCTCCATCCGGGCCTTGATCTGCAGCGCGAGGAACTGGGAATAGTGGCGCGACTGGTGCAGGTTGCCGCCGTGGAACCACAGGTTGTCCTGCTGCGTCGGCTTCCACATATTGCGCTGTTCACCTTCCCACGGACCGGGATCCTTGGTGGTGTCCGACCCAAGACCCCAGACCTTGCCCACCTTGTCGGCCATCTCTTGGCCCATGAGGTCGGCAACCCAGCCGTTCATCGAATTGTAGCCGGTGGCAAAGACGATCAGATCGGCCTCAAGCTTTTCTCCGGTATCGAGGATCACCCCGTCCGCGACGATCTCCTCAACCTGACCACGCTTGAGCTTGATCTCGCCATCGATGATAAGCTGGCTTGCGCCCACGTCGATGTAATAGCCCGACCCACGCCGCAGGTATTTCAGGAACAGACCGGACTCGTCATCCCCCCAATCCAGCCAGAAACCTGCTTTTTCCAGTCCCTCGTAGAACTCCTTGTCCTGCTCCTTCATCGCGGCATAGGCCGGGATCTGGAATTCGTGCAGGATCGCGTAGGGCAGCGAGGCAAAGATGAGATCAGCCTTTTCGGTGGTCACACCGGCATTCAACGCGCGTTCAGAGTACAAATCGCCCAGACCGATCTCCATAAGCGTGTCCGAGCGCACGATATGGGTCGAGGACCGCTGCACCATCGTCACATCGGCATCGTGTTCCCAAAGCGCCGCACAGATGTCGTGGGCCGAATTGTTGGAGCCGACGACGACGCATTTCTTGCCCTTGTAGCGATCCGGGCCGGGATGCTGCGAGGAATGATGCATGTCGCCCTTGAACGTGTCCATGCCGGGGAAATCGGGAATGCGCGCCTTGCCGGACATGCCGGTGGCCATCACCAATTGCTTGGGCCGCAGGATGACGTCCTCTCCATCGCGATCGACCACGACGGTCCATTCCTGTTTGGCCTCGTCATAGGTGGCGGATTTGGCGGTGGTGCGGGTCCAATAATTCAGCTCCATCACCTTGGTGTACATTTCCAGCCAGTCACCGATCTTGTCCTTCGGGGCAAAGACGGGCCAGTTCTCGGGAAACTTGATATAGGGCAGATGGTCGTACCAGACCGGGTCATGCAGGCAGAGCGACTTGTAGCGCTTGCGCCAGCTGTCGCCGGGCCGGTCGTTCCGTTCGATGATGATGGTCGGCACGCCCAGTTGCCGCAGCCGAGCGCCCAGTGCGATCCCGCCTTGGCCACCGCCGATGATCAGGGTGTAGGGCTGGGTCGTGTAGCCGAGTTCAGCCGCCTCACGGTCCCGTTCTTCTGCCCATGTTTCACGGTTCTTTCCCGCGCCATGCTTGGCGCCAAGCGGTCGATCAAAACCCTTGGGTTCCTCGAAGCCCTTGAGTTCGACCATCGTGGTCAGCAGCGTCCAGATCTTGCCGTCACGAAGCCGGATCAGGCCATAGCCGCGTGCCACTTCGGTCTCGAACGTGATCCAGGCCGTTGTGATGCCGCCATCCTCGGTCACCACCTCGCCCTCGGCGATGGCCCAGTTGTGCGGTTTGGTCGTGACCAGCTGATGTTTCAGCATGTCCTCGACCTGATCCTTGCCTTCGACGGTCTTGAGATTCCAGGTGAAGGTGACAAGGTCGCGCCAATAACAATCATCCACGAACATCTCGCGGGCGCGTGCAATGTCGCAGTCCTCAAGCGCCTTTCCGAAATCGTCAAGAAAGGCCTGCATCGTGTCGGACAGTGATGAATCGAGCATAAATTCCTCCCAGATTTTTGCCGTTCTGATCTGAGACTGCCAACAGCGACCCTTTGACGCTAGGGAAACTTTGGTCGTGTTGCGGGATCGGTGGTTTCGGGTGTCTGGTCCCGCAACAAAAAAAGCCCCGCTGAACCAGCGGGGCTTTCTGAATTTGAAACTCTGGGTCGCTTACGCGGCCAGCGCGCCCTTGGCTTGATCAACGATCGCGTTGAACGCTTCGGGCTCGTGCACGGCCAGATCGGCCAGCACCTTGCGGTCCACTTCGATCCCGGCCAGGTTCAGGCCGTTGATGAAGCGGGAATATGTCAGCGCTTCGTCATGCAGACGCACAGCCGCGTTGATCCGCTGGATCCACAGCGCGCGGAAATTGCGCTTGCGGTTCTTGCGGTCGCGTGTGGCGTACTGGTTGGCCTTGTCGACGGCCTGACGTGCAACCTTGAAGGTGTTCTTGCGGCGGCCATAGTAACCTTTGGCGGCCTTGATGACCTTCTTGTGACGGGCGTGTGTGGTGGTTCCGCCTTTTACTCGGGACATGTCTGATCCTCCTCAGCGCGCGTAGGGCATCATCGGCTTGATGATCTGTTCATCAGCCTTCGACAACACGGTGGTTCCGCGCGCGTCGCGGATGAATTTCTTGGTACGCTTGATCATGCCGTGGCGTTTGCCGGCCTGTCCCGCCTTGATGCGGCCCGTGGCCGTCACCTTGAACCGCTTTTTGCAGCTCGACTTCGTCTTCATCTTCGGCATTTCCGTCTCCTGTCATTGGGTCGGTTTACGCGCGACTCGGTATGCCAATACGACCGGCCGCACGGGGTAGAGCGCGCCGTATAGGCGGGGTTCGAAGGCTTTGCAACCGTTTCACAACAGGCTGTCTGGGATTTTCTGTTCGGCTGCGGTGTTGGCCCGACGGAAGATCAGGGTCACGCAGGTCGACACGATCACGATGAACAGCGAATAAAGTACGGGCACCGCCATGATCGCCTGTGCCTCTGCCCCCTGAAAGGTGAAGACGATGATCGCGATGGCCAATGGCCCGTTCTGGATGCCGGTCTCAAGCGCCACGGTGCGCGCATTGCGCGGATGCAGCCGAAGCGCGCGGGCGAACAGGTATCCGATGGTGATCCCGAACACGCCCAGCCCGATGGAGGCCACGTAGGTCGCGGATGTGGTTTCCAGCAGGAATTGCCAGTTGCGGGGAATCCAGCTGACCATCAGAAACAGGATGAAGAACAGCGCCAGCGCCGATCCGAAGAACTCGGTCACCGCGCCCACATTCGCACTGAGCTTGCGCAGCACCATGCCGATGGCCACCGGAACCAGCAGCAGGACCAGCGTGACGATGATGTTCTCTCGCGGGATCTCGAGGTTCAGCGCCGAGGCATAGAGCACCAGCACCAGCGGGATCATCACCACACCGATCACCGTGGAGGTCACTGTCATCAGCACCGACAGCGCGAGATTGCCCTTGGAAAAATAGGTAAAGATGTTCGACGTGGTCCCGCCCGGCATGCAGGCCATGATGAGGATACCCAGTGCGATGGTTTCCGGCACGACAAGAAATGTCGCCAGCAGGAAGCCGATCAGCGGCATGAACCCGTATTGCGAGATCACCCCGATGGCCAATCCGTAGGGGCGCCGCAGCGCAAGATAGAAATCGCGCGGCGTGAGCGATGCGCCCATCCCGAGCATGATCACAAAGATCATCAGCGCCAGCAGCGCCTGTTCGAATGCTCCGACCATGCCGGTTACTCCGCTGCGATGCGGGCCAGTTCTTCGGCGCGCAGGTCTTTTCTGAGGATTTTACCGACATTCGATTTCGGCAGCTCGTCGCGGAATTCGACACGCCGCGGTACCTTGTAGGCGGTGAGATGTTGCTTGCAATGCGCGCGGATGTCGGCCTCTGACAAACCGGGATCGCGCCGTACGACATAGGCCTTGACCGCCTCGCCGGTGGAGTCATCTGGCACGCCGATCACGGCTGATTCAAGAATGCCGGGGTGCAGGGCAAGGCAGTCTTCGACCTCGTTCGGGTAGACGTTGAAGCCGGACACGACCACCATGTCCTTCTTGCGGTCAACGATGCGGAAATACCCGTCCGGGTCCATCACACCGATATCGCCGGTCAGGAACCAGCCATCGCGCAGCGCATGTGCGCTTTCCTCGGCCTTGTTCCAATAGCCCGCCATGATCTGCGGGCCTTTTGCCGCGATTTCGCCGGTTTCACCCTGCGCCACCGGGTTTCCCGCCTCATCGAGACAGGCAATGTCCGTGCCCGGCACCGGGATGCCGATGGAGCCGTCGCGCATCTTGCCCAAGGGGTTGAAGGTCAGTACGGGCGAGGTTTCGGTCAGGCCGTAGCCCTGAAGCACCGGCTTGCCGGTGACGCCCTGCCATTTCTGCGCAACCGCCGCCTGAAGCGCCATGCCCCCGGCCGACGAGAACTTGAGATATTTGGGCGGGCTGTCGGTGAACCAGACCTCGTTGGTCAGCCCGTTGAAGAGGGTGTTGACGCCGCTCATCCACGTGATCTTGTAGTTTTCGAACGCCCGTTTGAGGTTCGACAGGGGACGCGGGTTGGGGATCAGGATGTTGCGGGCACCCAACCAGTAGAAGGCCAGCATGTTCACCGTGAAGGCGAAGATGTGATAGAGCGGCAGCGCGGTCAGGGCGATTTCCTTGCCCTTTTCCACGCCTTCCAGCATCTCCATCGTCTGTTCCATGTTCAGGATCAGATTGGCATGGGTCAGCATCGCGCCCTTGGCAACACCGGTTGTCCCGCCGGTATATTGCAGGCAGGCCACGTCATTGGCGTCGACGCTCTGGGTGTAGACATCCGCCTCGATCCGTTGGCGGCTCATGTGGTCACGCCCGGCGGCCAGCGCGTCCGGCAGGCGGATATGGGCGACCTCGATCCGCTTGACGGATTTGTCCCAGTGCTTCTGCACCAGCCCGACGATCCCGCGGGGCAGCGATGGCAGGAATTCGGCAACCCGCGTGACGATGATGTTGGGGATCGGATGGCCCTGAGTGGCCGCCGGGATCTTGTCGGCGAACATGTCCACGATCACCAGCGCATGCGGCTGGGCATCGGCGAACTGCTTGCCCATCTCGTCAGCGGTATAAAGCGGGTTGACGTTCACGAGGATGCACCCGGCCTTGAGGATGCCGAAGGCCGCAACCGGGAAGGACAGGCAATTGGGCATCTGAAGCGCGACACGATCCCCCTGTGCAAGCCCCGCCACTTCGCGCAGGTAGACCGCAAAGGCATCCGACATCTCGTCGACCTGCTGAAAACTCAGCGTGCCGTTCATGCCATTGGGCAGACAGGTCGTGAACGCCGGCGCATCGCCATAGGTGTTCGACACCGACCGGATCAGGTCCGCAAGCGTGCGATACGATGCGGTCTCGATGTCCTTCCGGACATTCGGCCCATAAAAAGCCGTCCACGGACGCGCCTCAGCTGTCATGCCATTTTCTCCTCCCATGGCATCGCCCCGTCGCCTCCACGGCATGGGCAATGTGTTCACAGAAGTGCTAAAGGCATCTGCCGCATTGATCTATAGTGATCGAACGTCACAAGACATTGCGACGGGGCTCAGGTAAAGCTCCGAAGCACCTTGGCGACCACCGCCGGGATGGCTTCGATCGCGTATCCACCCGGTTTGTTCGACATCGCCCACACCACCATAGCCCCCGCAATCATCAGTGTGATCGTGGCGATCCTGGGCCTTTCGCCCTTGGAAATGGCAGAGACGACCGCCGGGATGGACAAAACCCCAAGCCCGAGGCCGATGACAAATAACGTGTCAGGATCCATTGCGATCTGCTCCCACTGGTTACACGTGGGGCAGATTACTCCGGATCGGTGTTGTAGATCAAACGTTCGTCGCAGGGTGCCACACGAAGAATGTTCGTTGTGCCCGGCGTGTTGAACGGCACACCCGCAGTGACAAGGATCTGGTCTGTGGCTTCTGCGTACCCACCGGCACGGGCCGCACGGGCGGCGTTCACGACGGCCTGCTTGAACCGCTCCAATTCGCCGGTGATGACACATTCCGTGCCCCAGGTCAGAGCAAGCCGGCGCGCGGTCCGAACAGAGCTTGTCATGGCGATGATCGGCACGCGCGGTCGTTCCCGCGCTGTCAAAAGCGCGGTTGTGCCCGACGAGGTGAAACAGCAGATCGCCTTGATGTCAGTCGTTTCGGCAATCTCGCGGGCTGCTGCGACGATGCCATCTGCCACGGTGACCCGCTTGGCCACACGCGAGGCTTCCATGATCTCGGTATAGGTCGGATCGCTTTCCACTTCGATGGCCACGTTGTTCATCGTGGTGACCGCTTCGACCGGGTAGCTGCCTGCCGCGGATTCAGCGGACAGCATGATCGCGTCGGAGCCTTCGTAGATCGCGGTCGCAACGTCGGACACCTCGGCGCGGGTGGGCATGGGCGACTCGATCATCGACTCGAGCATCTGCGTCGCCACGATCACCGGCTTGGCAGCGGCACGGCAGCGGCGGATCAGGCGCTTCTGGATCGGCGGGACATTCTGTACGGGCAGTTCGACACCCAGATCCCCACGCGCGACCATGATGCCGTCGGACACTTCGAGGATCTCCTCGAACGCCTTGACCCCTGCGGGCTTTTCGATCTTGGACAGGATCGCGGCGCGCCCCTTGCACAGTTCGCGCGCCTCGATGACATCCTGAGCGCGCTGGACGAAGCTGAGCGCGAGCCAATCGACACCCAGTTCGGCCACGAATTCCAGATCCGCACGGTCCTTGTCCGACAGCGCCGCGAGAGGCAGCACCACGTCGGGCACGTTCACCCCCTTGCGGTTGGAGATGGTCCCCCCTGCGATCACGACGCAATCGGCAAAATCCTTGCCGCATGTCTCGACCTTGAGGCGGATCTTGCCGTCATTGACCAGCAGATGCGCACCCGGTTCGAGCGCCGCGAAAATCTCGGGATGGGGCAGCGTGACCCGGTCGATGGACCCGTCCTCGTCGGCCAGATCCAGCCGGAACGCCGCGCCCTCGACCAGTTCTTCCTCGCCATTCGCAAAGACACCGACCCGCAGTTTCGGCCCCTGAAGGTCGGCAAGGATGCCGATGGTGCTGCCGAGATCCTTTTCGATCTGCCGGATGATGGCATGACGCTCTGCGATCTCGGCATGGCTGCCATGGCTCATGTTCAGGCGAAAGACATCTGCCCCTGCCTCGTGCAGCGCACGGATCATCTCGTAGCTGCTTGACGCCGGGCCAAGGGTGGCCACGATTTTCACACTCCGCAAACGTCTCATCGGGATATCCGTCCTTCACCTGTGTTCTGGTCGACCGTCGCTGCCATTGGCGCGTTGCCCGCACCGGGATAACAGCATCATGTTACCGCTAACTTGCTGTTCGCGTTATTGCCCATTTCCCTTTCAGGCGCAACTCAACTATCTGATGCGGTCGGGAGATCACACAGCTATGACATATGAACCGTTTTTTGTGCACGGAGAGAACCGGTCCTCGCGTTGGCTGATCACTTGCGATCACGCGACCAACACTGTCCCGCCCGATCTGGGCGGCACGCTGGGCCTGCCAGAGGCCGACATGGCCCGGCATATCGCCTTCGATCCCGGTGCAGCGGGTGTCACGCGTGCCTTGGCGGATGCACTTGGCGGCATCGCCATCCTGTCGAATTTTTCGCGGCTGGTGATCGACCCGAACCGGGGTGAGGATGACCCCACGCTGCTGATGCGTCTTTATGACGGGTCGGTCATTCCGGGCAATCGCATGGCGGGTGCCGCCGAAAAAGCCCGCAGGCTGGATGCCTATTACCGCCCCTATCACGACGCGCTGACCGCTCTGGCCGCCCGCCGCGACGACACGGTGATCGTTGCGGTGCATTCCTTCACCCGGCAATTGCGGGCGCGTCCCAGTCGGCCCTGGCATGTCGGTATTCTGCACGGCTATGACAGCCGCTTGTCCGATCCGCTGATCGCCGCGCTGAAGGCAGAGCCCGATCTCGTTGTCGGGCGCAACGAGCCCTATCCCGGTCACCTGCCCGGTGATGCGATCGACCGCCACGCCTTGCATCACGGCAGGCAGAACACACTTATCGAATTGCGCAACGATCTGATCGCCACCGAAGCGACGCAGGCGGCATGGGGCGAACGCCTTGCGCCGATGCTGAAGGCGGCCTTGGCCCAAACGACCGACTGAACCAGAGGACAGCAGAGATGGACAAACAGACCCAACTTGAAATCGAGGCAGCCGCATTTCGCCGGTTGCGTCAGCACCTGATCGAAGACCGGCCCGAGGTACAGAACATTGACATGATGAACCTGACCGGGTTCTGCCGGAACTGCCTGAGCCGCTGGTACCAGGAAGCCGCCAATGAGCGCGGGATCGAGATGGACAAGGACGCTGGGCGCGAGGCGTTCTACGGCATGTCCATGTCGGAGTGGAAAGAGCGCTACCAGACCGAGGCGAGCGACACGCAAAAAGCCGCGTTCGACGTCGCGTTCAAGGAAAACGTCACCGACAAGAACGGCTGACCGAGGCAGGGCCAGTCCTGGTCAACCAAGACTGGTCCACCTGTCCCGTTAGCGGTTCGCCCCCGGCACCCAGAGCACATCCGCCTTGCCGTCGTCATTGGCAACACGGGCCGCCACGAAGAACCAGTCGCTCAGACGGTTGAGGTACTTGACCGCGTCCGGGTTGACGCTTTCCATCGTTGCCAGTTCGACCGTCAGCCGTTCGGCGCGACGCGCCACGGTGCGGCACTGGTGCATATGCGCCGACAAAGGCGATCCACCGGGCAGGATGAAGCTGCGCAGCGGTTCCAGCTTGGCGTTCATGGCGTCGATCTCGGACTCGAGCCGGTCCACCTGTGACCCGACGATGCGCAGCGGTGGATACTCGGACTCTGCGTCCTTTTCGATATCGGGGCGACACAGGTCGGCACCGAGGTCGAACAAATCGTTCTGAATCCGCGACATGTTGGCGTCAAGCTCTCCGTCCGTGTGCAGACGGGCCAGCCCGACAATCGCGTTCAGCTCGTCCACCGTGCCATAGGCGGTCACTCGCATGGAGTGCTTGGCCACGCGCGCGCCGTTGCCCAGCGCGGTTTCGCCATCATCGCCGGTCTTGGTGTAGATTTTGTTCAGGACAACCATGATTTACTCTCCCCGCAGCCAGACGAACAGCAGGATGAGAGCCACTGCCGCGAACTGTGCGATGATCCGCCAGCGCATCGCCTTGTTGGCATATTTCTTGTTGAACTCGCCACCCTTGGCAAAGCTGCCGATGCCGAAAAAGAGGACAGCCACGACCGCCAAACAGGCAATGGCGGCAATAACGAACAACGGATCTTGCATCATGGCAGGGTCTTCCTTCGATTGGTGTTCCCGGGGATGTAGCCGTAGCGCGGCGCAAGGCGAATGAAAAGTCAGCCTTTGGACAAAACCCAGTCCAGCATGCGTGTCGGAAGCAACCGGCGGGCAATTGCCATCGCATGGGTCGGGGTCGTCACGCGGTAGCGCGCCTTGGGTCGCTTGGCCGTCAGGGCTTTCTCGACCGCCTCGGTGACCGCAGAAGCGGGCCATTGCGCTTTGGAACTGCTGCCTTTTTTGAGCATGTCGAGAAGCGTGGATTCGTATTGCGCGCGGCGCGGTGACGATTGCCAGTCGACCCATTGGTCGAACTGCTTGATCGCGTTCTTGCGGAAATCGGTCTCGATCGGCCCCGGTTCGATCAGGACGACATCGATGCCCGTCTCGGCCATCTCCATGCGCAACACATCGGCGTAGCCTTCCAGCGCGAATTTCGTCGCAACATAGGCCCCGCGGTATTTCATCCCGACAAGGCCAAGGACGGATGAGTTGAACAGGATACGGCCCCCACCCTGTGCCCGCATCGCCGGGATCAGGTGACGGTTCAGATCATGCCATCCGAGGAAATTCGCCTCGAACTGCGCGCGCATCCCGTCAGCGGGAATGTCCTCCAAAGGTCCGGGCAAGGCGTAAGCGCCATTGTGGAACAGGGCATCCAGCCTGCCGTTCGTCTGGCGCAAGACATCTGCGGCACAGCGGGCGATGCTGGCTGCGTCTTGGTAATCGAGTTGCGGAGCGCTGAACCCTTCGGCGGCCCGCGCGTCGCAATCTTCTTGCCCACGACAGGACGCAAAAACCGTCCACCCAAGCGATTTGAACCGCCGCGCCGTATCGAGGCCGATCCCCGAAGAGCAGCCGGTAATCAGGATTGTTTTCGAGTTCACGTCAATTGGCAGCCGTCACAAGCCGTTCGGCCATCCACCCTTCATCACCTGTCTCGGTCGCGCGCAAATGCAGCCAGCCGTTGCCTTCATCCTGCAAGATTTCGACCATGTCATTGCGCACCAGCCTTCCGACTACGGCATAGTCCGTTCCCGGACCTCCGCGCAAGTTCACTGTGTCACCGTCGACAAATCGCAGGTCACGCTGAGCGATTGTCTGGGGCTTTTCGACCGAAGCAGCATCTTGACCCGGCGCGTCCGGCACCACCTCGGTTTCAAGCACGGCCGACGTTGGGGTGACTGCCGCATTCGTGACAACCGGCTCGATCAGGGCACGGGTGGGCGCGATATCTGTCAGGACAGAACCGCCATTGTCGGACCTCGCAACAATTTCGGGCCTCGGCTGCGATGGGACAACGCTGAGCTTGGGATCGGCGAAAACCACCAGTGATGTCTCGCCGGGTTCAAAATCGGCACCGCCGGACAACTCGTAAAATGCCATGGCCATGACCGCGAACGCGATCAAAATATATTTGTTCATAACAACCCCCAGGGCGGACTCCACTCAAACACAGCCCGGATTACTCTACCACGGGGCGTGGAATACCGTGATTCTCCGTTCGTTCCGAAGGGGAAAGACAAAAAATTTTCCCGCAATTGCTTTACGGCCTCAGAGGGGGTGAGTATCACACGATCTATGGCCAATGATGTCGACGACCCCAAGATGACCCCCCGCGACTTTGCGGAACCGCTGCGCCGCGCGATCGGTGAGCGGTACCTGACTTATGCTTTGTCGACGATCATGCATCGGGCACTGCCGGATGCGCGGGACGGGTTGAAGCCGGTCCACCGTCGTATCCTTTATGCAATGCGCGAACTGCGGTTGAGTTCCACCGGAGGCTTCCGAAAGTCCGCCAAGATCAGTGGCGACGTGATGGGAAACTATCACCCGCATGGCGATGCCGCGATCTATGATGCCATGGCGAGGCTGGCGCAGGATTTCAACGTCCGCTACCCGCTGGTCGATGGCCAGGGCAATTTCGGCAATATCGACGGCGATAACCCGGCCGCCGCCCGCTACACCGAGGCGCGCCTGACCGCGGTCGCCGAAGCGCTTCTCGACGGGTTGAACGAAAACGCGGTCGATTACCGTCCCAACTATGATGGCACACTGGAAGAACCGATTGTTCTGCCAGCGCAATTCCCCAATCTGCTGGCCAATGGATCAAGCGGAATCGCGGTCGGCATGGCGACCAATATCCCGCCGCACAACATTTCCGAGCTGATCGACGCCTGCCTGCATCTGATCAAGGCGCCCGATGCGCAGGATGACACGTTGATGAAATACGTGCCGGGGCCGGATTTTCCGACCGGTGGCGTGATCGTCGAGGATCGCGCGAACATCGCTCAGGCCTATCGCACCGGGCGCGGGTCGATCCGCCTGCGCTGCCGTTGGGAGATCGAGGATCTGGGCCGGGGGCAGTGGCAGATCATCGTCACCGAAATCCCCTACCAGGTACAGAAATCCAAGCTGGTGGAACGGTTGGCCGAGCTGATCCAGACCAAGAAGGTGCCGATCCTTGCCGATATCCGCGACGAATCCGCCGATGACATCCGCATGGTGCTGGAACCGCGATCCAAGAACGTGGACCCGGATGTCCTGATGAACATGCTCTACCGCAATTCCGACCTGGAAACGCGGTTCAGCCTGAACATGAACGTGCTGATCGACGGGCTGACGCCCAAGGTCTGTTCGATGAAGGAAGTGCTGCGCGCCTTCCTGGATTTCCGGCGCGAAGTTCTGATCCGCCGCAGCCAGCACCGGATGGACAAGATCGACCACCGGCTCGAAGTGCTGGAAGGCCTGATCGTCGCCTTCCTCAACCTCGACCGCGTGATCGACATCATCCGTTACGATGACGAGCCAAAGGCCGCGCTGATGCGCGAGGATTGGGGCAAGGACCATCCGCGCGCCATGAACGAGCGGGATTATGTCTCGCCGCCGACGGTCACGGGCGAGGATGAACTCGGTCTGACCGAGGTTCAGACCGAAGCGATCCTGAACATGCGGCTGCGGTCGCTGCGCAAGCTCGAAGAGATGGAGCTGGTGGCCGAGCGTGACCGCCTGATGGAGGAACGCGCCGGGTTGGAGGACCTTCTGGACAGTGGCGAGTTGCAGTGGGACGCCATCGCAGACCAGTTGCGCGAGACAAAAAAGACATTCGGCAAGAATTACGTGGGCGGCGCACGGCGCACCACTTTCGCCGAAGCGGGCGAGGTCGAGGACGTGCCGATCGAGGCGATGATCGACCGCGAACCAATCACCGTGGTCTGTTCCGAGATGGGCTGGATCCGTGCGATGACCGGTCATATCGACCTGAATCGCGAATTGAAGTTCAAGGATGGCGACGGTCCGCGCTTTGTCTTCCATGCCGAAACCACCGACCGTCTGCTGGTGTTCGGATCGAACGGGCGCTTTTACACGATTCCGGCTGCCAACCTGCCTGGCGGGCGCGGCATGGGCGAACCGCTGCGCCTGATGGTGGACCTGCCGAACGAGGCCGCCATTGTGGACCTGTTCATCCACCAGCCCGACCGCAAGTTGCTTGTCGCATCGAACGCGGGCGACGGGTTTGTCGTGCCTGAAGCCGAAGTGGTGGCGCAGACGCGCGCGGGCAAACAGGTGTTGAATGTAAAGGGCGATGTGCGCGCCAGAGTGTGCAAGCCCGTAACTGGTGATTCTGTGGCCGTCGTCGGAGAAAACCGCAAGGTGCTGGTTTTTGCTCTGGACGAACTACCTGAAATGGGGCGCGGTAAAGGCGTGCGGCTGCAAAAGTACAAGGACGGGGGCCTGTCGGATGCAACCACCTTCACCCTGGGAGAAGGCCTCTCCTGGCGCGATCCAGCCGGACGCACCAGAACCGAAGCCGACCTTGCCGAGTGGACAGGAAAACGCGCAGGCATCGGACGCATGGCCCCGCGCGGTTTCCCGAGAGACAACCTCTTCAACTGACACGGAAACACTGGCCACAGAAGTGGTCGGTACGCGCAAGACGCTCTTCTGGCTGGCGCTCAGGACCGGTGTCCTGACCGTTCTGACACTTGGCTTCTACCGCTTCTGGATGCGGACACGGCTGCGGCGCTGGTACTGGTCGGCGATCCGTCCCGGTGGGCATCCTCTCGAATACGTGGGCGATCCGATTGAAAAACTGCTGGGCTTCCTGTTCGCAGTGGTCGTGCTGGCCTTCTACATCGGGATCGTGAACCTGATCCTGATGTTCGCCAGCTTCTCGCTGTTTCAGGACAATTTTGCGGCCTATGCCACAAGCCTCGTCGGGGTGATCCCGCTCTGGTTCTATGCCCAGTACCGCGCGCGGCGCTACGTTCTTGCGCGCACCCGGTGGCGCGGCCTGCGTTTCGGCCTCGAGCCGGGGGCATGGGGCTACGCGTGGCGCGCCATGACGCATTGGGCGGTGACGATCCTCAGCCTTGGGCTGCTCTTGCCGCGCATGACGTTCTGGCTTGAGAAATACAAGGCTGACCGAACCTTTTTCGGCACCGCCCGTATGGCGCAAGGCGGCACGTGGACGATGCTTTATCCCGCGATGAAACCCATGTTCCTGGCCCTTGCGGTCGCTTTGGCGGGTGGTGCCGCGATCCTGTCCGACAACATCGCCGTTGGCTCCGGAATTTGCATCTTTTCCGGTTTTATCGGGCTTTACGGGCTGGTCTATTACCGTGTCGACACCTTGCGGCGGCTGACCGAGGCGAAGACGATCAACGGCGTGGGCTTCACCCTGTCGCCCAACGCGTTCCGTGTGCTGATGATCTACGTCCTGGGCTCGCTGCTGGCTGCGGCTGCCGTGTTCTTTCCGCTCGTCCTTTTGGGCATTCTGATGCTGCTGATCCAATCCGGCGACATGCTGACGGACATGGGCCTTGAGGACATGATCGCGCCGATTGCGGGGATGGGCCGATATGCCATCATCACGGCCAGCGTCATGATCTATTTCACCATCTTCCTGCTGTGGTCGGCGCTGACCAACGTGTTCATCACCCTGCCCGTGATCCGTCACTATTTCTCGTCTTTGACCCTCTCGCCAGCCTCTGCCGCCAACAGCATCCGCCAACGCCCGCGCGATGAATTCGAAGAGGCTGAAGGGTTCGCCGATGCGCTGGATGTGGGGGCGTCGCTATGACCGTCTTGCGCGTGGGTCGCAGCCCGGAACCGTTCTCGGCCACCGGAACCTATTTCGACGGTATCGCTGCTGCGGCGACACAAGTCGCGGTGACGGTGGATGAAGACGCACAGGCGCTGGTCGGACTGACCGACAGCGGCGTCCGCATAACATGGCCGCTGACAGACATCCGCGAAGTGCCGGATCAGGCGGGCGGCGATCAGATGCTGCTGCAACTCTCGAATGATCCGGTTCAGCGCATCCTTTTGAACGATCACAGCCTCACGCCCCGCCTGCCCAACCGCTCCAAGCGCCCCAAGGTCACCAAGCGCGGACCCTTGATCGGCTGGGCCTTGGCTGCCATCACCTCGGTGGCGCTGATCATCTTCGTGCTTGTGCCCACCATGGCCAACCAATTGGCGCGCTTCATCCCACCCGAAGGCGAACGCGCCTTGGGCGAGGTGACGTTCAACCAGATCCGCAGCGCGCTGGATCAGACCGGGCTGAACCCCGTGCCGGTCTGCGACAACCCCGAGGGGATGGCTGCACTGTCCAAGATGGAGGCGCGGCTGCAGGCTGCTTTGCCTGAAGAGCAGATCCTGACTGTGTCGGTGCTGGATCACGAGATGATCAACGCCTTCGCCCTGCCCGGCAACTACATCGTGTTCTTTCGCGGCCTGATCGAAAAGGCCGAGACCCCGGAAGAGGTGGCTGCGGTCTTTGCGCATGAAATCGGCCACGTGGTCAGCCGCGATCCGACACGCCATGCGCTGCGATCCGCAGGGTCTCTGGGTGTGCTGGGGCTGTTGTTCGGAGATTTCGCGGGAGGCGCCGCCGTGCTGCTGCTGGCAGAGCGTCTGATCGAGGCGCAATACAGCCAGGAGGCGGAAGCGGATGCCGATGTATTCGCCCATGCCGTCATGCTGGACGCCCAAATCGCGCCTTCCGCCCTTGCCACGATGTTCGAGCGTTTTCTTGCGCTTGGCGGCGATGCCAGCCCCATTGTTTCACATTTCCTGAGCCACCCCACCCTTGGCGACCGGATTCAGGCCGCGCGCGATGCGACACCAGCCGGGTTCGACGCGGTGCCGCTGCTCACGGCACAGGAATGGCGCGCGCTGCAGAATATCTGCGATTGAAGCCGCTTGCGCCCTCCGGAGCCGCGTTTACGGGAAAACGCGACGTCCAATGGCGCTAACGTGACGATTTTGCCCTGTTTCCGCTGTTCAGGGTTGGGTATCCCTTGCCCGGAAGAAACGTCAGAATCGCGGATTTCCCCGCGATCCCAACGAGAGGAACACGCCCATGAAGGTCCTGGTACCTGTCAAACGCGTCATCGACTACAACGTGAAAGTTCGCGTCAAAGCGGATGGTTCCGGTGTCGATCTCGCCAACGTGAAGATGTCGATGAACCCGTTTGACGAGATTGCCGTCGAAGAGGCGATCCGTCTGAAAGAAGCAGGCAAGGCCGACGAGATCGTGGCCGTCAGCATCGGCGTCAAGCAAAGCCAGGAAACGCTGCGCACCGCCCTCGCGATGGGCGCGGACCGCGCGATCCTTGTGATTGCTGCTGATGACGTGCACACCGATATCGAACCTCTGGCCGTGGCGAAAATCCTTGCCGCCATCGTCAAGGAAGAAGAGCCGGGTCTCGTGCTCTGCGGCAAACAGGCCATCGACAACGACATGAACGCGACAGGCCAGATGCTGTCGGCGCTTCTGGGCTGGTCGCAGGCGATGTATGCAAACAACGTGGATATCGACGGCGATCATGCCGTTGTGACGCGCGAAGTGGATGGCGGCCTTCAGACCGTGAAGGTCAAGATGCCGACCATCATCTCGACTGACCTTCGCCTCAACGAGCCGCGCTACGCGTCGCTGCCGAACATCATGAAGGCCAAGAAAAAGCCCTTGGATGAAAAGACGGCCGCCGATTACGGTGTCGATGTCACACCGCGCCTTGCGATCGTGAAAACCTCCGAGCCCGCAGAGCGCGCGGCAGGCATCAAGGTGGGGTCGGTCGACGAACTGGTTGCGAAACTCAAAGAAGCAGGAGCTGTATAATGGCCGTTCTTCTGATTGCCGAGATTACCGATGGCGCGCTTTCGATGGACGCCACAGCCAAGACCGTGACCGCCGCCAAGGCGCTTGGGGATGTCGTGGTTCTGGCCGCCGGTGCCAGCGCCAAGGCCGCCGCTGACCAAGCCGCGACCATCGACGGTGTGTCGAAGGTGCTGCTGGCCGAGGATGACCTTTACGGTCACCGCCTGGCCGAGCCTGTCTCGATCTTGATCGCGTCGATTGCGGGCGACTACACCCACATCGTCGCCCCGGCGACCACAGACGCCAAGAACATCCTGCCCCGCGTGGCAGCCCTGCTTGACGTGATGATCCTGACCGACGTGACAGCCGTGATCGATGCGGACACGTTCGAACGTCCGATCTACGCGGGCAACGCGATCCAGACAGTCAAATCCTCGGATGCGACCAAGGTGATCTCGTTCCGCACCTCGACCTTCGATGCGGCAGCGACCGGCGGTTCCGCCTCGGTCGAAGCGATTGCAGCCGCCGACAATCCGGGCCTGTCCGAATGGGTTGAAGACAAGGTTGCCGCAAGCGACCGTCCGGAACTGACCTCGGCAGGGATTGTGGTCTCTGGTGGCCGTGGCGTCGGGTCGGAAAGCGACTTCGCGATGATCGAGAAACTGGCAGACACGCTGGGCGCCGCAGTTGGCGCGTCGCGTGCCGCTGTGGATTCCGGTTTTGCGCCGAACGACTGGCAGGTCGGTCAGACCGGCAAGGTCGTGGCACCGGATCTCTATATCGCGGTCGGTATCTCGGGTGCGATCCAGCACCTTGCCGGCATGAAGGACAGCAAGATCATCGTCGCCATCAACAAGGACGAAGAAGCCCCGATCTTCCAGGTTGCGGATTACGGGCTTGTTGCGGACCTGTTCACAGCTGTGCCGGAACTCACCGAAAAGCTGGGCTGACCCAACCTGCAATCTTGATACAGACGGCGCGCTTTTGCCAAGCGCGCCGTTTTTTAGTGCAGCACCGGAATGATCGCCCGCGCGACGGCCTCGGCAACGTGATGATGCGCTGTCGGACCAGGCAGACAGGCCGCGCGAGACGTCTCCAGCGGGGGCACATCCAGGAACTCATCCTCGGCACGCCACTTGGTCGGCACAACTTCGATCAACCCTCGGACATGCGGCGCAAGCGCCTCGACCATGCCGCGCGTCAGGAACAGCTCGCTCCCGGTCACGCCAACGGCATCTTCGGGCAACGCCTGCGGCGCGAACCACAGCAGAAACACCTCGCCATTCATTTGCGCAATCATCGACCGCATCCGCGCCTGCCATGCGTCTTTCACCTCTTGCGCCACCATGTCGAACCGGTCCGGGCAGATGGCGTGCAAGCGCCCCAGCAGATGCCGGGTAAAATGGACTTCGGTAAAATCCATCTCGGGATAGAGCGATTTCAACGGCGGAGACGCCTTGAGGAAACGGTCATTCCGGCGCGGATGGGTCGCGTAAAACCGGTTCGACATGTTGTGCACGCCGGTCACCTGGATCACGGCAACCCGCGCTTGCGCCGCCGTGGCAAGCGCACCGGGATCGTTCAAATAGGCGTCAATACCTGCGTTTTCGACACCCAGATTGACAACCGTGCTGCCGACACGCGCCTCGAGCTGCTGTGACCAGGGATGCGCCACGTAACGCCCGTAGACGCCACAGCCCCCAAGACAGGCCACATAGGGCGACCGCAACGCCCGCCGCGGCCCCCGAAACCACAAACGCGATCCACCATAGCGACACGGCGCATAATCAATACCTTGATTGCGCGTGGACGAAATATCCATACACCACACCCTTTTCTTCACCCGGTGATGAAACTGGCGCGATTCGGTTCCCAAAACGCTAAAGCTAAAAATCGACGGATCACCCCGATCCGCCTTGCAGCCCACTCCCCCACAAGTCATTGTTGCGGCGAAACGGACGGAGCATTCGCATGACGGTCAATTCAATCGGCGTGGTCGGGGCTGGCCAGATGGGCAACGGGATCGCCCATGTGATGGCCTTGGCAGGCTATGATGTTGTCCTGAATGATATCAGCAAAGATGCCCTTGACCGCGCGACCGACCTGATCGGACGCAACATGGACCGCCAGGTCAGTCGCGAAAAGATCACGCAGGACGAACGGGATCAGGCGATGGGGCGCATCGTTACCACGCAGGATCTGCCGCATGTCGCAGGAACCGACCTGATCATCGAAGCCGCGACAGAACAGGAAACGATCAAGCAAAAGATCTTCGACAGCCTGCTCCCGCATCTGGCCGAACACACGATCCTGACATCGAACACCTCGTCGATTTCGATCACACGATTGGCGAGCCGCACGGATCGTCCGGAAAAATTCATGGGCTTCCACTTCATGAACCCGGTTCCGGTGATGCAACTGGTCGAACTGATCCGCGGCATCGCCACGGACAAGCAAACCTACGAAACCTGCCTGGGTGTTGTCGAAAAACTTGGCAAGACAGCCGCCTCGGCCGAGGATTTCCCCGCTTTCATCGTCAACCGCATCCTGATGCCGATGATCAACGAGGCGGTCTATACGCTCTACGAGGGCGTCGGCAACGTGAACTCGATCGACCAGTCGATGAAGCTGGGCGCGAACCATCCGATGGGGCCACTTGAACTGGCCGATTTCATCGGTCTCGACACCTGCCTTGCGATCATGAACGTGCTGCATGACGGGCTGGCCGACACGAAATACCGCCCCTGCCCTTTGCTGACGAAATATGTCGAGGCGGGCTGGCTTGGTCGCAAGACGCAACGCGGCTTCTATGATTATCGCGGCGACGTGCCGGTCCCGACGCGTTAGGGCTTTTCGGCCAGGGACATCGTGATTCTGCGCAATTCCACCATGAATTCGCGACCGCGGCCGTTGAAGCTCTGAATCAGTTCGGGTGAAATCGGCTCACCGATAATCGGCTTTTGCGGCTTGCCGCAGGCGTGAATGACTTCATTGATCAGCAAGCCCTGGCGCAGGGTCGGCGAAAGCCTGTTCGCAATCTGATAATACCGCGAATTCTGGCCTGGAAAGTGAATGGGCACAACGGCCGCCCCAGAGCGCTGAATCAGATTGGCGGTGAACGGGTTCCAATTGCGCTCTATGGCAGGTCCGAAGAGGGTGTCACTGGACGCAACCACACCCGACGGGAACAGCGCGATCACGCCGCCCTCTTTCAAATGCCCCATCGCGCGGCTGCGCATCTCGAGGCTTTGCTCCCTCGCATCTTCCTCGTGTGGAAAAGGCACGGGAATCATGAAGTCTTCGACTTCGGTCACACCGGTGAGCAAAGACCGCGTCAGGATCTTGTAATCTGTCCGGACGCGTCCGATCAGCTCGGCCAGAACCATCCCGTCGACCAGCCCGTGCGGGTGGTTTGCCACCACGATCACAGGACCGTCCTTGGGAATGCGCGCCAACTGTTCCACGGGCGTCTGAACCGCGATCTTCATCAAACCCAAAGCCTGTCCCCAGAACGCCTGCCCTTCGGCGGGACCCATCCGTTCGAACTTGCGCACCAGACGCAGCAAAGGAATCTTGCCCGTCATCCATTCCAGTGTGCGGATGGTGTTGGCTTTCCAGGGATTGGTAAATGTGTTGGCGTAGCTCAGCTTGCGCTTGTCATATGGCACATCTCCGGGCGCCACAGGGCGCTGGTCCGTCGATGTGTGCTGGTAGCTATCAACCATATGGCAGCGAGACGTCCTGTTTTCGGTTGGCGCGACTGACCCGGAAGATCAGTTGCCTTCTCCAAAGCGGTCGGCCACCAAGGTTTCGATTGCGGTGACAAGGGCCTCGGCGTCCGGCCCGGAAGTAACTACCTCAATAGAGGTTCCTTTGGACGCTGCCAACATCAAAAGCCCCATGATGCTGTCACCTGACGCGCTCATGCCATCTTTGCTGACTTCCGCGGTGGCATCAAAGCCTTCGACGACCTCGACAAGCTTTGCCGACGCCCGGGCGTGCAATCCCTTTTCATTAACGATTTTCAAAACGCGATGCGCCGTGGCGGACATGATGACGGGCCTCCCTTAACCCTCGTGATCAGGCGTTCTGATCCAGAGTAATGTCTTGGCTGTCAATGTATTTCCGACCAGCATCAAGTGCAGCCCGCACGGCTTCGGGCACGGTCTTGTCGCGGCTTTTCGCCAGCTTGATCAGCATCGGCAGATTTGCACCGTAGACGATCCTGCGGTTTTCCGGCTGACAGGCCCGGAGGCTCAGGTTCGAGGGTGAGCCGCCGAACATATCCGTCACGATGACAACACCCTTGCCGACATCCACCTCGTCAGCCAGCGCACAGATTTCGGATTGCTTGGCCTCCCGGTTGTGGTCCGCATTGATCGAAACCGCGGCCATGCCGGGTTGCTGACCGACGACATGCTCGACCGCAGACAGGTATTCGTGCGCCAAGCCACCATGCGCCACGATCACGATCCCGATCACTCTGTCGTCCCTCCAAGATCAGCCGACGCTGCGGTGACAGCGGGCACCATTCCGCGCCGCTCCAGTTCCTTGTGCCCAATTGACACTCGCCAGCCCTGTACTGCAAGGGTTCGTGCCACCTGTTCCGTCACGACAACCGAACGGTGTTGCCCCCCGGTACACCCGATCCCGATGGAAACATGCGTTTTCCCTTCTCGGTCCACCTCGGGCAGCAGAAATGCCAGCATATCGCTGATCTTGCCAAGGAAGGTCGACAAACGGCTGTCCGACGCCACGAACTCCCGAACCTCGGCATCCAACCCGGTTTTTCCACGCAGATGCGCTTCCCAATGCGGATTGGACAGGAATCGGCAGTCAAACACCATATCCACACCATGCGGAATCCCGCGCTTGTACGAAAAGGACTGCAGCGCCACCGACAGTTTCTGCGATGTTGCATCGGCAAACCACTGGTGCAACTCGGCCTTGAGATCATGCGGCGACAGGTTTGACGTATCGATCAGGATATCCGCCCGGCTTTCGACAGGCCGTAGCAGCTCGATTTCGCGGGCGATGCCGATTTCGGGCGTTTCCGCCTGCGCCATCGGATGCCTGCGACGCGTTTCGGAATAGCGCCGCAACAGGATATCCGGTCGGCAATCGAGGTACAGCAGGGTGGCATTGCCCTCGGTCTCGCGCAGCAGGTCATCGTGCAACTCCAACAGCCGCGCCAGTGAGAAATCGCGGTTCCGCACGTCGATGCCAAGGGCCATCGGATGCGCCAGCGGCTCCCCTTCGAACAGCCGGGGGATCATGCGAAGGGGGATGTTGTCGATCGCCTCGAAGCCCAAATCTTCGAGAACGTTGATCGCGGTGCTCCTGCCCGCTCCCGAAGGACCGGTCACCAGAACCACGCGCGTGGGGTTGGGCTGGGTCGCCATGTCTGTGTTTCCGCGCTCAGGGCCGCAAATCGGCACGCCCTTTGCCATGTAGATATTGCAGGACAGCCGCAGGGAAATGCCGCGTGTCTACATTGTGAAGCAATGGGAACGTTTGTGAAAGATAGGTGATGACGCGATGCGGCGGCAGCCGGTCGATTTCCGTCTGATCCATGTCGACAACCAGCGCAAGGCCAGCGGGCGAGCGGTGATGCGCATGCAAAAGGCCCACGCCGCGCGCTTCGATCATGCCGCAGAGCGGGTCGGGGCATGTCAGCATCACATCCGTGCCTGACTTTGACAGAATCACCCGGTCATCAGCCACCAGTGTCGCGCCCCGCGCCATCATCTCCAGCGCGAGCGAGGATTTCCCACTGCCGGACGCGCCCGTGATCAGAACCGCGCGGTCACCGACGGCAACTGCCGTGGCATGAAGGACAAGCGTGTCGGTCGAGGCCATCGCGGAGCCTAGAGCGGCAGGCCGACAACAAAGCGCGCCCCGAGCGGTTCGGATGTCGCGTCAGCTTCGGTCGGGCGGATGTTTTCGGCCCAGATCACGCCGCCATGCGCTTCGACGATCTGCTTGGAGATCGCCAGCCCAAGCCCGGAATTATTGCCGAAATCGGTTTCGGGCCGCTGCGAGTAGAAGCGTTTGAAAATCTTGGTCAAAGCCTCATCGGGAATGCCCGGCCCGGTATCCTCGACCACGATCAGAACGCGGTTCTCGCGGCGACGCGCCCAGATTCGAATGGCATCCCCGTCTTCGCAGAAACTGACCGCGTTGCTGATCAGGTTGACGAAGACCTGTGCCAGCCGTGCCTCAAGCCCGTGGACAAGGATCGGTCGATCCGGCAGGTCGGAGATGAATTCGATGCCCCGGCGTTTCGCGTCGTCCCCGAGGAACTGCGACAGGTTCTTGAGCATATCCAGAAGGTTGAACTCGGCCTCTTCCTCCTTGACCAGCTCACTGTCCAGACGCGACGCGTTTGAGATGTCGCTGACAAGCCGGTCAAGGCGACGCACATCGTGGTCGATCACATCTAGAAGGCGTTCGACCTGATCTGGACGTTTCGCCAGACGCAAGGTGCCTACCGCCGACCGCAGCGAGGCCAGGGGATTCTTGATTTCATGCGCCACGTCGGCTGCGAATTGTTCATTAGCGTCGATCCGGTCGTAAAGGGCTGCCACCATACCCCGCAGCGCGCCGGACAGCCGCCCGATCTCGTCGGGTCGTGCGGTCAGGTCGGGGATGCGAATTCGGCCGGAGGACACATTGCGTCGGTTGCGGTCGCGCCCGACCTCTGCCGCGTCGGCCAGGTTTGAAATCGGGTTGGAGATCGTCGATGCCAGAACAAGGCTCAGCCCGATCGACACAAGCGTGGCGATGACGAACATCTGAAGGACATTCTCGCGCTCGAGCCGCACCGCGGCGTCGATTTCCGGCGCAAAGCTGACCAGCGCGATGGTGCCGGCGACACCGCTGGCAACTTCGATGGGGCTGAGCGCTGTAAAGATCGTCTCGCCGCCCGGCCCTTCAGACCGTTCGATCCGAGTCTGCGTCGGGTCGGTCTCTTCGATCTGGCGGCGCAGGATGTCTTCGAGCGTCACCGGCTCCATCCCGGTATCCGTCTGGAATACCGAGGAAACGCTGCTCCAGACGGTCAGCAGGAAGTCCGAGATCACGGTCGGTTTTTCAGAAATCGAAAGCCCGTTCGCGCCTGCCATCGGCCCATCGACATTGCCGACCAGAAAGCGCGCTGCGTCAAAGACGAAAACCTGCAGACCAGGCCGCATCTCGAGGTTTTCCAGTGTCTCGGCCACGTCGATGCCTTCGCCCAAGGCGAGGTTCACCGTCTGGTCCCGCATCGCCTGCGCTTCGAACACATCGGCAATCAGTTCCGCCTCGACGCGCACCGCCTCGGCCTTTTGTTCGGCCAAGGTGTCACGCGACGAGTTCAGGAAAAGGATGCCCGCAACGAGAAAGTTGAGGGCAACAAGGTTGAAAGTGATGATCTTGCGGGTCAGCGGTGACCGGTTGAGAGCGAACAGACCCCGCTTTTCGCGGCTGCTGCGCACTTCGGATTCGACATTTCTGTCGGGAGCGACCCAGTCATCCCCGAGCACCACATCCGCATCCTTGCGCCCGCCGTCCTTGCTGTGGGTCACACCCTCAACCAGTGCCATGGTCACTCTTCGTTGTAACGGTAACCGATCCCGTAAAGCGTTTCGATAGCAGAGAAATCATTGTCGACCGTGCGCATCTTCTTGCGCAGGCGCTTGATGTGGCTGTCGATTGTGCGGTCGTCGACATAGACCTGATCGTCATAGGCCACATCCATCAACTGATCGCGTGACTTCACGAAGCCCGGACGCTGTGCAAGTGCCTGAAGCAACAGGAATTCCGTGACGGTCAGCGACACGTCCAGCCCTTTCCACGACACCGAATGCCGCAGAGGGTCCATGCTCAGATTGCCCCGAACCATAAGCTTGGTCTCTTCGACCTCGGTTCCGTTCGCATCACCGGCAATTGCATCCTGACGGCGCAGCAATGCGCGAATCCGCTCGACCAGCAGACGCTGGGAAAACGGCTTCTTGACGTAGTCATCCGCGCCCATGCGCAGGCCCAGAACCTCGTCAATCTCGTCATCCTTGGAGGTGAGGAAGATCACCGGCATCTTGGATTTCTGGCGCACGCGCTGCAACAGATCCATCCCGTCCATACGGGGCATCTTGATATCAAAGACGGCCATATCGGGCATTTTCTTGTTGAACGCGTCAAGCGCGGCCTGTCCGTCATTATAGGTCTCAACCTCGAAACCCTCTGCCTCAAGGGTGATCGCGACCGATGTCAGGATATTCCTGTCATCGTCCACAAGGGCGATTTTCGACATGGATTGTATTCCTTGTTCTGCTCTCGATTATGTTTTTCTTGCCATTATGTGTCTTTTTTCCGTTTGCGCCAACTTAATTTTGCGAATCACTCTGCAGCCGCACCCTTATTGAGACCGAAATGTCCTTACGGATGGCTAATTTGCATCACACGGCCCGACGCAGGGAGGAGATGGTTGCGCTAAACCCGTTTTGGTTGCGCTAACTGCGTGATTGCGTCCTGTTCAGATTTGGAAACGACATGCTAAGAGGCGAACACCCTTGGCGTAACGTCACGGGCGGGACGCGTCGTTTCCGTCCCTCCGCAATACCGCCGCAGAAGCGCGGCTACAGGAGCTTGGCAAATGACATTTGGACGGGTGAACCCGGGATTCCGGCTGGAAGATCAACAGATCAACGGGCTTGGCAATGTCTATTACAACCTCACAGAGCCTGCGCTGATCGAAGCTGCGCTGAAACGCGGCGAGGGCACGCTGGGCAATGGCGGGGCTTTCCTTGTCACCACTGGCAAGTTCACGGGCCGGTCCCCCAAGGACAAGCACGTCGTCAAGACCGACAGCGTGGCCGACACGATCTGGTGGGACAACAACGCTCCGATGACGCCCGAAGGGTTTGACGCGCTTTATGCCGACATGCTCGAGCACATGAAGGGCCGCGAATATTTCGTGCAGGACCTGACCGGCGGTGCGGACCCCAAGCATTCGATCGACGTGCGCTTCGTGCAGGAACTCGCCTGGCACAACCTCTTCATCCGCCACATGATGCGCCGCCCCGAGCGCGAAGACCTCGAAACGTTCATTGCCGATTTCACCGTCATCAACTGCCCCTCGTTCAAGGCAGACCCCAAGAAACACAATTGCCGGTCCGAAACGGTCATCGCGATGAACTTCGACCGCAAGCTGATCCTGATCGGCGGCACCGAATACGCGGGTGAGAACAAGAAATCCATCTTCTCGCTGCTGAACTATTTGCTGCCGGAAAAGGGAATCATGCCGATGCATTGCTCGGCCAACCACGCCGTCGGCAACCCGGTCGACACCGCGATCTTCTTCGGCCTGTCTGGCACCGGCAAGACCACGCTCTCGGCTGACCCGAACCGCGTGCTGATCGGCGACGACGAACATGGCTGGTCGGATCGTGGCACCTTCAACTTCGAAGGCGGCTGCTACGCCAAGACGATCAACCTGTCGGCCGAGGCCGAGCCCGAGATTTACGCCACGACCGAGAAATTCGGCACCGTGATCGAGAACATGGTCTTCGACCCCGAAACCTTCGAGCTTGATTTCAAGGATGACAGCCTGACCGCGAACATGCGCTGCGCCTATCCGCTCGACTATATCTCGAACGCGTCCACCACGGCGCTTGGCGGGCACCCAAAGAACATCATCATGCTGACCTGCGATGCCTTCGGCGTCCTGCCCCCCATCTCGCGGCTGACACCGGCGCAGGCAATGTACCACTTCCTGTCGGGCTTCACCTCCAAGGTCGCAGGCACGGAACGCGGCGTGACCGAACCGGAACCCACGTTCTCGACCTGCTTCGGCGCGCCCTTCATGCCGCGCCGTCCCGAAGTCTACGGCAACCTGCTGCGTGAAAAGATCGCGTCGCATGGCGCGACCTGCTGGCTCGTCAACACCGGCTGGACGGGGGGCGCTTACGGCTCCGGCCAACGCATGCCGATCAAGGCGACCCGCGCGCTGCTGACCGCGGCCCTTGACGGCAGTCTCGCCGAGGCCGAGTTCCGCAAGGACCCGAACTTCGGCTTCGAAGTCCCGGTCAAGGTCGAGGGCGTGCCGGACATGCTCCTCGATCCGCGCCGCACATGGAACGACAAGGACGCCTATGACGCGCAGGCAACCAAGCTGGTCCAGATGTTCGCCGACAATTTCGCGCAATACGTGCCCTATATCGACGACGACGTGAAAGCCGCTGCCATCGGCTAAGGCGGCCTGCGTCGAAAGGCGCTTGGAAAGACAAGGGCGGGCACACCATATTCGTGGGGGCCCGCCCTTGTTGTTTTCTGCACCTGCATCGGATTAGCGCCGCAGGGCAGCAATTCAATGCGAAAGATTGAAACAAATATTAGGCGGATTTGGTATTTTTGTTGCGCTGCACCTGCAAAATGGATATCCAGCGGCAAAGCTGAAAAGGACACGATTCATGGCCCATGACGGACAAGACCTGACCCTGACCACCGAAACGATCCTGCCCGACCTGATCATATTGACCGCTGCGGCGCTCGAACCCGCAAACGCCATCCTCGATCTGGCCAACGCCCGCGTGCGCGACATGGTCGAAGCGGACGGTCGCATCTCGGGCACCCTGATCGAGGAAAACCAGACCGCGGCACACGGGCTGGCATGGCTTGCCACCTACGTGGAATCGCTCCGCCAGATGCAGGGCTGGGCCGAACGTCTGACCGCCGATGGCAGATTCAGCGAGGTCGAACAGCTGATCCACCAGATCGCCTTTGGCGAATACCTCTGGCAAATCTACGGTGGCATCCAGATGAACCAGGGCGAAATGGTCCGACTTCAGGACATCGGCCTGTCGCAGGACGACATGCGCGTCCTGATGTCCCCCGAAGTGATGCAGCTGACCCAAGGCGGCAACACGCAGGCCGCCCGTATTCGGCTTGTCGAACTGATGCAGGAACGCAGCGCCGAACTGACCGTCGGCGTCTGTGGTCTCGATGACGAGCTTGAGATGATCCGCGAACAGTTCCGCCGCTTCTCGCTCGACAAGGTCGAACCCTATGCACAGGAATGGCATCTCAAGGACGAGCTGATCCCGATGGAGATCATCGACGAACTGGCCGAAATGGGCGTGTTCGGCCTGACCATCCCCGAGGAACATGGCGGTTTCGGCCTGTCCAAGAACGCCATGTGTGTCGTGTCCGAGGAACTCTCGCGCGGCTATATCGGCGTTGGCTCCCTCGGCACCCGGTCCGAGATCGCGGCCGAACTTGTGATCGCGGGCGGCACCGACGCGCAGAAGGCCAAATGGCTGCCTGGCCTCGCCTCTGGGGAAATCCTCCCCACGGCCGTGTTCACCGAACCCAACACCGGATCCGACCTCGGCAGCCTGCGCACCAAGGCCGTGAAGGACGAGAACGGCGACTGGATCCTCAACGGCAACAAGACATGGATCACCCATGCCGCCCGCACCCATGTGATGACGGTGCTGGCCCGCACGGTGCCCGACACAGACAATTACAAAGGCCTGTCGATGTTCATGGCCGAAAAGACCCCGGGCACCGATCAAGCCCCTTGGCAGGATGCGGGCATCTCCGGTGGCGAGATCGAAGTCCTCGGCTATCGCGGCATGAAGGAATACACGCTCAATTTCGATGACTTCAAGGTCAAGGGCGAGAACCTGCTGGGCATGGAAGAGGGCAAGGGCTTCAAGCAGCTGATGGAAACGTTCGAATCCGCCCGCATCCAGACCGCCGCCCGCGCCATCGGCGTGGCGCAATCGGCGCTCGATGAAGGCATGAAATACGCTCAGGATCGCAAGCAGTTCGGCAAGGCGCTGATCCATTTCCCGCGCGTTGCGTCGAAACTGGCGATGATGGCCGTCGAAATCATGGTCGCGCGTCAGCTGACCTATTTCTCCGCCCGCGAAAAGGACGAAGGCCGCCGCTGCGACCTCGAGGCCGGGATGGCGAAACTGCTGGGCGCACGGGTGGCTTGGGCTGCCGCCGACAACGCGCTGCAAATCCACGGCGGCAACGGCTTCGCGCTGGAATACAAGATCAGCCGCATCCTCTGTGACGCGCGCATCCTCAACATCTTTGAAGGTGCCGCCGAAATTCAGGCGCAGGTCATCGCGCGACGCCTGCTGGGGTGAACTGCGCTCCCGGATGCAAAGGTCCTTGGAAGGTCGGGCAACGTGCCCGGCCTTCTTTTTTTTTGCCGGCAACACATGTGTCTGATCTGCATCCAGATCGGCGGCAGACCGGGCTGATGGACGTAATCAAGGCGGTCGAGATTTACAACGACCTCAGCACCTGAAACCCCGGCCTGATCTTCTTCGGTTTCAAAATACCTCGGGAGCGCGAGGGCAGAGCCCTCGCATCCGCCCCCGGCGGATCATTTTCCGTTGACGGAAAATGCCGGACGTATCAGCCGTCCTTGCGGATGACCTCGTTTTTTGGATCATAAGGGCTGTCCTCGACAACCTCCGCATCCCAAAGCTGGTCGAACATCTTGACCTGCAGTTTGGTCCCCGGCACCGCCAGTTCGGGCTTGACATAGCCCATCCCGATGGATTTCCCGAAGGCCACCGAATAGCCGCCCGAGGTCAGACGCCCGACACGGGTCTCGCCGTGATACAGCACTTCGCGGCCCCACGGATCGGCATCGTCGGGCCCGTCGATCAGCAGCGTGCAGCATTTGGACCGTACACCCGTCGCGATCAAGGCGTCTTTCCCGTGGAAGTCCTTGTCAAGATCGACAAAGCGCGGCAGGTCGGCTTCGAGCGGGGTCGCATCGCGGCCCAGTTCGTTGCCGAAGGCGCGATAGGATTTTTCCTGACGCAACCAGTTCTGCGCCCGTGCCCCCACCAGCTTCAACCCATGTGGCGCACCCGCCTCCATGAGCCGATCCCAGAGATGGTTCTGCATCTCGATCGGGTGATGTAATTCCCAACCCAGCTCGCCGGTATAGGCGACGCGCACAGCAACGACGGGAACCATGCCCAGTTCGATCTTGCGCAGGCCAAGCCATGGGAAACGCTTGTTGGACAGCGCCGTTTCCGGCTCAGCATCCCGGATCAGGGCCTTTAACACATCACGGGATTTTGGTCCGGCAATCGCAAAGACGCCCATGCGTGTAGTCCAATCTTCAAGATTGATGCGACCGAACTCCGCCTCCTTGTCTTCGATGGCCTTGCGCAGGAAGTCCGCGTCATAGGCCGACCACGCGCCCGCCGAAATAAGGACAAAGCGATCCTCTTCCTCACGCATGATCGTGTATTCGGTGCGCGTGGTGCCCTTCGCGGTCAGCGCATAGGTCAGGTTGATCCGCCCGACCTTGGGCAGCTTGTTGGTGGTGAACCAGTCAAGGAACGCAGCGGCACCGGGCCCGTGCAGCACGTGCTTGGAAAAGGCGGTCGCGTCGATCAGACCCACGCCTTCGCGCACGGCCTTGGCTTCGTCCACCGCATATTGCCACCAGCCACCGCGCTTGAAGGACCGCGCATCGTGGTCGAAAGTCTCCGGCGCATCCAGAGGCCCGTAATAGTTTGGACGCTCCCAGCCATTCACATGACCGAACTGCGCGCCCAGCGCCTTTTGCCGGTCGTACGCCGGGGCCGTACGAAGCGGACGGCACGCAGGACGCTCTTCGTCCGGGTGATGCAGGATATAGACGTGCTCATACGCCTCTTCGTTCTTGCGCGCGGCGTATTCCGTGGTCATCCACGACCCGTAGCGCTTGGGGTCGAGCGAGGCCATGTCGATCTCGGCTTCCCCCTCGACCATCAACTGGGCAAGGTAGTACCCCGTGCCGCCCGCCGCGGTGATGCCAAAGCTGAAGCCTTCGGCCAGCCACATGTTGCGCAGCCCCGGAGCCGGACCCACCAGAGGGTTTCCGTCAGGCGTGTAGCAGATCGGACCGTTGAAATCGTCCTTCAGACCCACGGTTTCCGACGACGGAATCCGGTGGATCATGCTCATGTATTCTTCCTCGATCCGCTCCAGATCGAGCGGGAACAGGTCGGCGCGGAAACTGTCAGGTACGCCGTATTCGAACCGCGCCGGCGCATTGCGCTCGTATGGGCCGAGGATCCAGCCGCCACGCTCTTCGCGCACATACCACTTGGCATCGGCATCGCGCAGCACCGGGTGTTCGGGATTGCCCGCCTTGCGCCATTCGACCAGTGCGGGGTCCGGCTCTGTCACGATGAACTGGTGCTCCACCGGGATCGCGGGGATCTTGATCCCCAGCAGCTTTGCCGTGCGCTGCGGGTGGTTGCCCGTCGCTGTCACGACATGTTCCGCGTGAATGACGATCTGCTCTTCTGACGGCACGAGGTTGCCGCCCTTTTCCACCATCTTGGTGCAGGTGACATCCCAATGATCGCCGGTCCAGTGGAACGCGTCCGCCTGCCACTTTCGCTCGATCATCACGCCGCGCTGACGAGCGCCCTTGGCCATCGCCATGGTGACGTCTGCGGGATTGATGTAGCCGTCGGTCGGGTGGAAGATCGCACCGACCAGATCGTCGCAATTCACAAGCGGATACCGCTCCTTGATCTGCGCAGGCTTCAGCCACTCATAAGGCACGCCACAGGTTTCCGCCGTGCTCGCATAGATCATGTATTCGTCCATGCGCGCCTGCGTCTGCGCCATGCGCAGGTTGCCGACGACGGAAAAGCCCGCGTTCAGACCGGTCTCTTCCTCGAGCGTCTTGTAGTACTTGATCGAATAGTCGTGAATATGGGTCGTCGCATAGGACATGTTGAAATAGGGCAACAGGCCAGCGGCATGCCAGGTCGAGCCGGATGTCAGTTCATCCCGCTCGAGCAGCATCACGTCGTCCCACCCTGCGCGGGCGAGGTGATAGGCAATCGAGGTGCCGACAGCGCCACCACCGACAACCAAAGCTTTGACATGCGTTTTCATGGGTCTTCACTCCGAGACATTTGTCCCGTGCATACCCGTCGTGCAAACGCGCCACCAAACCGTCCCGACACGTTGCAGCAGGAAAACGACGCGCTGTCGATTCCCGTCGTTACCGCAGCACCCGCGCCCGTGGATAAAGCGAGATCTCTGGCGCAAGGGACGTTGCCACCGAGGCCAGAATGAGGGGCGCATTCACCGGCGCGGCAGGCTCGGTCAGGGCCAAGGCCCGTTCGGGCACGGCAAGCCCCACCTTGGCAAGCACGCCAGCCTCGTCGATGACCGCGATGCCGCGCACCGCGCTGGTCCTCGCCGCGTCGATCACCGCAAAGGCGATGGCGGCCTCGTCTCCGTAGCGATCAACGACCGACAGCTTGTAGGCGTCAAAGGAATAGTCGTCGTCAGCAGCCTTGGCCTGCTGCGTATAGTCCCAGGTTCCCACCACGCCGCACAGTCCCGCAGCGTAGAACCCAAGCTTGAAGATACTCTTTACAAGTTTACCAATCATAAAAACCCCAGGCAGACATGCGGCCATTTTGGGTCAGCAAGGCGTGTGAAATAGGGTTGAAAAACGGCTTTTCAGCGGTGGATCGCGTGGCATTGGTGTCAATCCAGCAACAATCCGACGCCATCCCTAACTTCGTGAGCAAGATCGAACCAAAGCGAAAAGAGACAGGCGCGCAGTTCGATGAAAGCACGCCAAAGACGTTAATGCACGGCTTTGGCAGATTCACGCTGGCCCAGCGCGTTCTGGCCCTTTCGCAGCAGTGAAACCAGACCTATAAGAGCCTCGGCTTTCGACTGACAGAGTCGTAGGCCCAAGAGTTTTTGGGGTGAGGCAGATCACAGATGTTTGGACTGGACAAACTGTTGGGCATGTTTTCTTCGGACATGGCCATCGACCTTGGGACCGCGAACACGCTGGTCTATGTCAAGGGACGCGGCATCGTTCTGTCTGAACCCTCGGTGGTGGCCTACCACATCAAGGACGGTCAGAAGAGAGTGCTGGCCGTGGGCGAAGACGCCAAGCTGATGCTGGGCCGCACCCCCGGCAGCATCGAGGCCATTCGCCCGATGCGCGAAGGCGTGATCGCGGATTTCGATGTGGCTGAAGAGATGATCAAGCACTTCATCCGCAAGGTTCACAAGCGCTCGACCTTCTCCAAGCCCAAGATCATCGTCTGCGTCCCGCATGGCGCGACCCCGGTCGAAAAGCGCGCGATCCGTCAGTCGGTTCTGTCGGCTGGCGCGCGTAAAGCGGGGCTGATCGCCGAACCTATCGCAGCCGCCATCGGTGCGGGCATGCCGATCACCGATCCCACCGGAAACATGGTCGTCGATATCGGCGGTGGGACGACCGAAGTCGCGGTCCTGTCGCTGGGCGACATCGTCTATGCGCGCTCGGTCCGCGTCGGGGGCGACCGCATGGACGAGGCGATCATCAACTACCTGCGTCGTCAGCAGAACCTTCTGGTTGGCGAATCGACCGCCGAACGCATCAAGACGTCCATCGGCACCGCGCGGATGCCCGATGACGGGCGTGGCTCATCCATGATGATCCGGGGCCGCGATCTTTTGAACGGCGTTCCCAAGGAAACCGAGATCAGCCAGGCTCAGATCGCCGAGGCGCTGTCCGAACCTGTGCAGGCGATCTGCGAAGCGGTGATGACCGCTCTCGAAGCCACCCCGCCGGACCTTGCCGCCGACATCGTTGACCGGGGCGTCATGCTCACCGGAGGCGGTGCGCTTCTGGCGGACCTGGATCTGGCGCTGCGTGAACAGACAGGGCTTGCCGTGTCGATTGCGGATGAAAGCCTGAACTGCGTCGCGCTCGGGACCGGAAAGGCGCTGGAATACGAAAAACAACTGCGCCACGCGATTGATTACGACAGCTGATCCGACCACCCATGTGCCCAAGTTTATGGTAAGAGTACGCGCAACCTGATCCGCAAACAGGTTCGCTTTTTTCGGGAGGCGCTTGGAAAGGGAAGTCTTGGCAAAGAACGGCACCAACAGCGAAGACTACACCACGCCGCTGCGGCGCTTGCTGCTGGCTGTGGTCATCCTGTGTCTTTTGGGTCTTTTCTTTGTCTGGCGGATCGACAGTCCTCGGGTCGAACGGTTCCGCGCGGCGGTCATCGACACGGTGATGCCGAGCTTCGACTGGGCGATGGCCCCCGTCACCGCCACCGTGAACATCGCCCGCGATTTCCGAAGCTATCAACGCATCTACGAACAGAATCAGGAACTCCGTCGCGAGCTGCGCCAGATGACCGCCTGGAAAGAGGCGGCGCTGCAGCTCGAACAGGAAAACGCGAAGCTGCGCGACCTCAACAATGTGCGGCTCGATCCGCGCCTGACCTACATCACCGGCGTTGTGCTGGCTGATTCAGGCTCGCCCTTCCGCCAATCCGTTCTGATCAATGTCGGCTCGCGCGACGGGATTGTTGACGGATGGGCAACAATGGATGGCACCGGCCTTGTCGGACGCATCTCCGGCGTCGGGCCGAACACCAGCCGCGTGATCATGCTCACCGACGCGACCAGCCGCATCCCGGCGACGATTCAGCCCTCGGGCCAGCGCGCCCTGATCGTCGGTGACAACACGTCCGCGCCCCCCATCGACTTTCTGGAAAACCCCGACCAGGTGCGGCCCGGCGACCGCATCGTCACCTCGGGCGACGGCGACGTGTTCCCGCCCGGTCTGCTGATCGGTCAGGTGGCACAAGACCCCGGTGGGCGGCTGCGTACACGCCTTGCAGCCGATTATGAACGGCTCGAATTTCTGCGCGTCCTACGCGACCACGGTGCGCGTCGGGTGTCCAACCCCTCGGCGCTGATCTTGCCTGAAACACCCCCCGGCGCCACCGATGCCGCCGCAGTGGAGCCGGGCCAATGATGGACACAGGCCTCTTCCAGCTTTGGGGGATGCGGCTGCTGCTTGTTTTTCTGGCGCTGCTGATCCTGTTCTTCCACCTGCTGCCGCTCGACCCGGCCCCAAGCAACTGGGCTGGCCCGGATATTCTGGTGGCGCTGGTCTTCGCCTGGTCCGTGCGCCGTCCGGAATACGTTCCGGTCCTGCTCGTCGCGGGTGTCATGCTCTTGGCGGACATGATGCTGCAACGCCCGCCCGGTCTTTGGTCGGTTCTCGTGGTCTGTGCCGTCGAATGGCTCAAATCCCGCGAGCGACGGCAGCGCGAGACCACATTTGTTCTTGAATGGCTCACCTTCGCAGGTACCCTGATCGTGATCACGATCCTCTATCGCGCGGTGATGATGATCCTTATCCTTGCACCCGGCACGCTCACGCTGAGCCTTGTTCAGGTGCTGATGACGATCGCTTTCTACCCGGTGGTTGTGGGCGTGTCATATTTTCTGTTCGGGGTGCGCAGATCCGCACCCGGTGACATGGATCGGTTGGGGCGGACCCTATGAGACGAGCGCCAAAGGATACCGCGGAAAGCTTCCGCAAGATCTCGCGTCGCGGGGTGTTTCTTGGTGGCGTGCAGCTTGCCTTCGCGGGGGCACTGGGATTGCGGATGCAACATCTGCAGGTCGATCAGGCCGATGAATTCCGCCTTCTGGCCGAAGAGAACCGCATCAACATCCGCCTCATTCCGCCCACGCGGGGCCAGATCTTTGATCGCAACGGGGTCATCATTGCCGGCAATGAACCCTCGTACCGCATCACCATGGTTAAGGAAGACGCGGGCGATGTCGATGACGTGATCGCGCGCCTGTCCTCGCTGGTCGAACTGGACGAGGACGAGTTGAACCGCGCACTGACGGAAATGCAACGCAGCGCGCCGTTCCTGCCCGTCACCGTCGCCGAACGCGTGACATGGGACGACATCAGCCGCGTCGCCGTGAACGCCCCTGCCTTGCCCGGTGTCACCCCCGAGGTCGGTCTGTCGCGCATCTACCCCCGCCGGGGTGATTTCGCGCATGTGGTCGGCTATGTCGGCCCGGTCAGCGAACGCGATCTTGCGCGTTACGAAACCCCCGATCCGGTGCTGCGCATCCCCCGGTTCCAGATCGGCAAGGTCGGGATCGAAGCCCGGCACGAAGACACCCTGCGCGGACGTGCCGGGGCCAAACGCGTCGAGGTGAACGCCGTCGGCCGCGTGATGCGCGAACTGGACCGCCGCGAAGGCACGCCAGGTGCCGACATGCAGCTGACCGTGGACAGCAGGTTGCAAAGCTACATCCAGGCCCGGCTTGGCGAAGAAAGCGCGTCGGTCGTCGTGATGGACGTGAACAACGGCGATCTTCTGGGCATCGTGTCGTCGCCATCCTACGATCCCAACAAGTTCGTGCGCGGCATCTCGGTCGCGGATTTCGGCGAATTGCGCGACAATGACCATCGCCCGCTGGCCTCGAAAACCGTGCAGGATGCCTATCCTCCGGGATCGACCTTCAAGATGGTCACGGTTCTTGCGGCGCTCGATGCCGGTGTCGTGGCGCCCGAGGAAACAGTGTGGTGCCCCGGCCACATGGAAGTCGCGGGCCGCCGGTTCCATTGCTGGAAACGGGCGGGCCACGGCCACATGAACCTCGAACAGGCGCTCCGCGAAAGCTGCGACGTCTATTACTACGACCTTGCGCTCAAGGTCGGAATCGAACGGATTGCCGAAACCGCGCGGCGGCTCGGATTTGGCGAAGCGTTCAGCATCGGCATGTCGGCCGTCACCGAAGGCCTGGTTCCCAACAAGGAATGGAAAAAGCGCGAACGCGGCGCGGGCTGGGTCATCGGTGATACGGTGAACGCGTCGATCGGTCAGGGCTTCGTCCTCGGCTCGCCGCTTCAGCTTGCCGTGATGACCGCGCGTCTGGCGACCGGCAAGAATGTCACACCGCGCCTCGTGCGACGGGTCAGCGGCGCGGAGCCCGAACTCGCGGAGGGCGAGGGTATGGGGTTCAACGAAAACCACCTGCGCCAGATCCGGCGCGCCATGTACGCCGTCACCAACGACCGGCGCGGAACAGCCTACGGGTCGCGCATCATCGACGAAACCGTTCGCATGGCAGGCAAGACGGGCACCAGCCAGGTAAGAAACATCACCGCCGCCGAACGGGCGCGCGGCGTGACCAGAAACGAAGACCTGCCCTGGAACCGGCGCGACCATGCGCTCTTCGTGAACTACGCACCCTTTGAGGCCCCGAGGATCGCCGTGTCCGTCATCGTCGAGCACGGTGGTGGCGGGTCGGCGGCCGCCGCTCCGATCGCCCGCGACGTGACCCTGCAGGCGCTTTACGGGGAAGACCCGCCGCTTGACGTCTACCCCTCCAAGGATCGCGAACACATCCGGTCGCAGCAGGAGCGCCTGCAACAGGTGCTGCGCGACAATGATCCGGATGGCCGGAGCCGCGCATGAGTTATCTTGAATATACGGTCAAGACGGTCCCAACGGGCTGGCGCAAGATGCTCTTCATCAACTGGCCACTGGTCCTGCTGCTGACGGCAGTTGCAGGTGTCGGGCTGCTGATGCTCTATTCCGTGGCCGGCGGCTCCATGCGCCCCTGGGCAGATCCGCAGATGAAGCGCTTTGCCCTCGGGCTGACGCTCATGTTCGTTGTGGCCATGGTCCCGATCTGGTTCTGGCGCAACATGTCGGTGATGGCCTACCTTGTCGCGCTCGCGCTTCTGGTGGCGGTCGAATTCTTCGGCACGGTGGGCATGGGTGCGCAGCGCTGGATCAATCTCGGCTTCATGCGCCTGCAACCTTCCGAGTTGATGAAGGTCTCCATGGTGATGGTGCTGGCTGCCTATTACGACTGGCTGCCGATCCGAAAAACCTCCCATCCAGTCTGGGTTCTGGTGCCGGTCTTCCTCATTCTGCTGCCTACCTTCCTCGTGCTGACCCAACCCGACCTTGGCACGGCGCTTTTGCTGGTGGCGGGTGGCGGGCTGATGATGTTCCTCGCAGGTATCCACTGGGCCTATTTCGCAACTGTGATCACCGCTGGTGTCGCGGGCATCTACGCCGTATTCCTCAGCCGCGGCACAGAGTGGCAATTGCTCAAGGACTACCAGTTCCGCCGCATCGACACGTTCCTCGACCCGTCCTCGGACCCGCTGGGCGCGGGCTATCACATCACGCAGGCCAAGATCGCGATGGGGTCGGGCGGCTGGACCGGGCGCGGTTTCATGCAGGGCACGCAATCCCGGCTGAACTTCCTGCCCGAAAAACACACCGATTTCATCTTCAACACCCTGGCAGAGGAATTCGGCTTTATCGGCGGCATTTCCCTGCTGATCCTCTATGTGCTGATCCTCGTCTTTTGCGTGGTGTCGGCGCTTCAGAACCGGGATCGGTATTCCTCGCTTCTGATCCTCGGCATCGGCGTCACCTTCTTCCTGTACTTTGCGGTCAACATGTCGATGGTCATGGGCCTTGCCCCGGTCGTCGGCGTTCCGCTGCCGTTGGTCAGTTATGGCGGATCTGCGATGTTGGTCTTGATGATCGCGTTCGGCTTGGTACAGAGCGCCCATATTCACAGACCGAGGTAAGCCATGCCGATCAACGTCCTGTTCGCCGCCCATGAAAAACGCTGGGCGCAATACGAAGCTCCGTTGCGCACCGCGCTGGACGAGATCGGCGTGGAATATTCGCTGGGCACCGACATGCCCCCATCCGAGGTGGATTACATCGTCTACGCGCCCAGCTCCCCGGTGCAGGATTTCACGCCCTACACCCGGCTGAAGGCGGTTCTGAATCTCTGGGCCGGGGTCGAGGATGCGGTCGGCAACCCGACCCTCAACGTGCCCTATGCGCGCATGGTCGATGACGAAGGGCTGACGCAGGGCATGGTGGAATGGGTCATAGGCCACACCCTGCGCCATCATCTTGGCATGGACGCCCATATCGTGAACCCGGATCACGCATGGGTGCCGGATGCGCCCCCCGTGGCAGCGGATCGCCCTGTCGGGATCCTTGGGCTGGGCGAATTGGGCAGCGCCTGCGGTCTGGCTCTTGCACGTCTTGGATTCCCGGTCAGCGGCTGGGCCCGCACCTCCAAAAAGATCGACGGCATCACCTGTCACACAGGCACCGAAGGGCTGCACGATTTGCTAAGGCAGTCGCAGATCCTGATCCTGTTGCTGCCCAGCACACCCGCCACTGAAAATACCCTGAACGCCGAAACGCTGGCGCTGCTGCCCAAAGGCGCGTTCATCATCAATCCCGGTCGTGGACCGCTCATCGACGATGACGCGCTGCTGGCCGCCCTCGACAGGGGTCATGTCGCCCACGCCACGCTGGATGTCTTCCGCGTCGAACCGCTACCGCAGGATCACCCGTTCTGGGCGCATCCCCGCGTGACCGTCACGCCCCACATCGCGTCTGAGACCCGTGCCCCCAGCGCATCGCGCGCCATTGCCGAGAATATCCGGCGCGGCGAGTCAGGTGAGCCGTTCTTGTATCTTGTGGACCGGGACGCCGGGTACTAAGCCCGCATCAAAAGGAGCCCGCCATGACATTTGACCGTTCGGTAAAAATCGCCCCGTCCATCCTTGCCTCAGATTTCGCCAATTTCGGAGCCGAGATTCAGGCGGTTGAAGCACAAGGCGCCGACTGGATTCACGTCGATGTCATGGACGGCCATTTCGTGCCCAACATCACCTTCGGCCCCGCCACCTGTGCCGCGATCCGTCCGCACATCAAGACAGTGATGGACGTCCACCTGATGATCGCACCAGTCGATCCCTATATCGACGCCTTCGCCAATGCCGGAGCCGATGTGATCACCGCCCATATCGAGGCCGGACCGCATATTCACCGCACGCTTCAGGCGATCCGCGCCACGGGTGCAAAGGCAGGTCTCGCGCTCAATCCCGGCACCCCGGCCGAGGCCGCAGCCCCGCTTTTGGACATGGTCGACCTGATCTGCGTGATGACGGTGAACCCCGGTTTCGGCGGGCAGAAATTCATCCATTCCTGCGTGCAGAAAGTCGCCCAACTGCGCGAGATGATCGGCGACCGCGAGGTGCATATCGAGATCGACGGGGGCGTCGATCCCACAACAGCGCCTTTGGTCGTGGCCGCCGGCGCCGATGTGCTGGTCGCAGGCTCTGCCGTGTTCAAGGGGGGATCGGTGGACAACCCCGTCCCCTACGGCGAAAACATCCGCGCGATCCGGGCTGTGGTCTAGGCTGCAACCTCAAACACGTTGATCCATTGCGCCACAAGCGCAGGTCGGTCGGTACCGTCGATCTGCACGGCAACGTCCCAGCGGACATTGTAGCGACCGGGCTTTTCGATCACCTCGGCCACGCTGAACCGCCCCCGTATCTGCTGCCCCGCCCGAACCGGGCTGACAAAGCGGATGCGGTCAAAGCCATAGTTCAACCCCTGAACCATGCCCGGTATCTCGGGCTGCACGTCATAGGACATGGCCGACAGCATCGCCAGTGTCAGGAACCCGTGCGCCATCGTCCCGCCCTGCGGCTGCATCCGCTCTGTGTCCAGATGGATGAACTGCCAGTCCTCGGTCACATCGGCAAAGGCGGTGATCCGCTCCTGACTGATCTCGTACCACCGTGACAGGCTGGGTGGCATGGCCCGCAAGGCGTCAGCGGACATCCGGCAACACGTAATCGGCAAATTGCTGGCGCAACGTGAGTTTCGACACCTTTCCCGTCGCGGTCAGCGGCAAGGCATCCACGAACACCAGATCGTCCGGCAACTGCCACTTGGCGAAATGCGGATCCATCAACGCGTGAATGTCCGCCAGCTTGGGTTGGCAGCCGTCTTTCGGGACAACCACCAGCACCGGGCGTTCATCCCATTTCGGATGCGCAATCGCGATCACCGCACAATTGGCCACCTCGGGATGCGACATGGCGATATTCTCAAGGTCAATCGAACTGATCCATTCCCCACCCGACTTGATCAGGTCTTTCGACCGGTCCTGAATGCTCAGATACCCGTCAGGGGATATGCTGGCCACATCGCCCGTGCCGAACCAACCTTCGGCGTCGATGGCGGCCTTCGTCGCGTCTTCGTTGTTGAAATAGCCAGAAATGACGGCATTGCCGCGCACGTACAACTCACCTACCGCTTTACCGTCATGCGGCAGGCGCTGACCGTCTTCACCAACGATCTTGAGGTCAACACCGAAGATGCGCCGCCCCTGCAGGGACTTGCGTGCCATGCGGTCGGCGAACGGTGCGTCGTTCATCGTGTTCGGCAACTGGCCTGTTGTGCCGACCGGGCTCATCTCGGTCATGCCCCAGGCATGGCAGACGTCGATGTCCCGTGCCTCAAAGAATTCGATCATGCTGCGCGGCGCGGCAGAGCCGCCGATCACCACTTGATCCAACGAAGACGGCGGTTTGCCGCGCGCCTCGATCTCGGCTCGCAGGCCCAGCCAGACCGTCGGCACCCCCCAGCTTGCCGTGACCTTCTCGCTCTCCATCAGGCCATACAGCGACGGACCATCCAGCTTGCCCCCCGGCATGATGAGCGACGCGCCGACGATGGGCGCGGCATAGGGCATGCCCCAGGAATTGACGTGGAACATCGGCACCACCGGCAAGAGCCGCGCGCCTTCATGCAAGGAACGCGGCAGCGTCACCGCAATGAAGAGCGCGTGCAGCACGGTCGACCGATGGGAATAAAGCGACCCTTTGGGGTTACCCGTTGTCCCAGATGTGTAGCACAGACTGGCCGCAGTCTCTTCGGGCAGGTCGGGCCAGTCATAATCCGTCGGGTGCGACGCGATCAGGTCTTCGTAGCAATGCAAGTCCAGCGCAGAGGTCGGCATATGCGAAGCATCTGTCATGACCACGATCTTCAAACCGGCGGGCAGATGATCCTTCAGCGCCTCAAGGATCGGCACGAAGGTCAGATCGACAAACAGCACCGTGTCTTCTGCATGGCCGATGATATACAGCATCTGCTCGGCAGACAGGCGCGGATTGATCGTGTGGCAGACCGCCCCCATGCCCGAAATCGCGTAGTAGAGCTCGAAATGGCGATGGCCGTTCCACGCGAGCGTCGCCACGCGGTCACCCTGCGTCACACCCAAGGCCGCCAGACCATGCGCCAGTTGCGCGGTGCGTTGAAAGGTCCGGGCATAGGTTTGGCGGTGCAGATCGCCTTCGGTGCGCACCGAAACGATTTCCCCGGCACCGTGAATTTCGGCGGCGTAGCGCAGCAACTCGATCACCGACAATGGCCGGTTCATCATCAATCCGTGCATCAAGCCCTCCCTTGCCTTCTGCCCTGTGGTTCCAGATACACTGAGCATCCGACAGACGCCGCGCAACCCCTAACCGCAAGGAAGCAAATCCATGTCCGATACGATGTCCCGCGTCACCCTCGCCCGCCGGCCCAAGGGCGCCCCGGTGCCTGAAGACTTCAAGCTGGAAACCGGAACACTGCCCACCCCGGCGACAGACGAAGTCCTCATCGAAGTGACCCACCTGTCGCTCGATCCCTACATGCGCGGCCGCATGGATGACGTCAAAAGCTATGCGCCCTCGGTGGATCTGGGCGGCACCATGACGGGCCAAGGCGTGGGCCTGGTGCTCGAAAGCAAGGCCGAGGGCTTTGCCAAAGGCGACACCGTCACCGGCATGACCGGATGGGCCAGCCACGCCTGCCTGCCGGGATCGGAGCTGCGCAAACTGGATCCGTCCCTGCCACCCTCCACGGCACTGGGCGTTCTGGGGATGCCGGGCCTGACTGGCTGGGTCGGTCTGCACAACTTTGGCAAACCCAAGGCAGGCGAAACGCTGGTCGTCGGGGCTGCCACAGGCCCGGTCGGCTCGATGGTGGGTCAGCTTGCCAAGGAGCTTGGCCTGCGCACCATCGCCATCGCCGGTGGTGCCGAGAAATGCCGCCTCGCCACGGAAACCTTCGGCTTTGATGCCGCCATCGACCACCGTGCCCATGACGACGCCGCGTCCCTGCGCGCCGCGATTGCCGAAGCCGCCCCCGGTGGCGTCGACATCTACTGGGAAAACGTCGCCGGGCAGGTCCTGGAGGCAGTAATGCCCCTGATGAACGTCCACGGGCGCATCCCGGTCTGCGGCATGATCGCGTGGTATGGCGGGTCGAACATCGCAGAGACCAACCAGTTGCCAGGCATGTGGCGCAGCATTCTGGTCAAGCGGTTGCATGTCTCGGGCTTCATCATCTTCGACCATTGGGACGAGTTCCCGGCCTTCCTTGCCGATGTCGCGCCAAAGGTGGCCAAGGGCGAGATTGCCTATCTCGAAGACGTGGCCGAAGGTCTTGAAAACGCGCCCAACGCGTTCATCGCTATGCTCAAGGGCGGCAATACCGGCAAGCAGATCGTCAAGCTCTAGATTTCGGTCTCAACCTCAAGCGCAAGGGGGGCCGCAGGCGCGGCCCTCAGATCATCGACCTGCAAAGGCCCGGACGGTTTCGACAAGCGGTTGCGCACCACCCAGTGCAACCGCGTCGAGGCCCGCGTGATCGCCACGTAGGCCAGCCGTTTCCACAAGGGCTGCCCCGCCTCGCTGCGCCCCATGCGGGCGGCGACTTCGAGGTCAGGTGCGAACACCTGAACCGTGTCCCATTGTGAGCCCTGCGCCTTGTGGATTGTCACAGCAGCGCCATGCAGAAACGTGGCCCCCATGCGCGCGGCAAAGGGGATGAACGGCTCTTCCTCGTCCGGTTTCTCGATCTTGACGATAGAGGCAGCCGACACTTGCGGGTCTTCCGCCCCGATCACATGCAGGCGCGAAAACCCCGGCTTGCGCCCCGGCCCCAGATAGATCACCTGCGCGCCCTTGATCAGGCCCCGCGCCTCAAGGTCCAGCCGTTTCTTGCGATGCTTGAGCGGCAGTTCCAGCCCGTCACAGATCAGCGGCTCGCCCTCCAGAAGCGAGTCCTCGGGTGCGCCATGCACCGCGCGGAAGGCGTTGATCAGCCGGATACGTGTCGCATTCCGCCAGACCAGAACCGGAGACCGCGCCATCAGGTCCACTTCGACCCGCTGACCCAGAACAACACGGTCATCGGTGCGGGAAATGTCTTCGACCATCCTTTCGAAGCCGTAGAAATCAAGCTGCGGATCAGCAAGCGCATGGGCCAGATCGAGAATGGGATTGTCCGCGTCCTGCCTGTGAATGCGGTTCAGGTTCAGCACCTGTGACGGGGCCAACGTTTCGAACACCATCTTGCCGGACTGGTTCACCGGTGCCAACTGTGCCGGGTCGCCGAACAACAGCAGGTTCGGGAAAATCTCGCGCAGGTCCTCGACCTGCCGTTCATCCAGCATCGACGCCTCGTCGACGAACCCGATATCCAGCGGGTCTTCGCGCCGTTTCCAGCCGGTGATGAAATCCGATCCGCGCAAGCCCGCAGTCGCCAGCGCCGCAGGGATCGACTTGTGCAATTCGAAGGACACCTGCGCGCGGGCAAGCGCTTCTTCGGTCAGCCCCTCGATCTCGGGCTTGTCGCCATTGCCCATCAGCCATTCCGCGATGCGCTCATATTCGGGATCATAGACCGGCGTGTAGAGGATACGGTGAATGGTCGTCGCCGGAACTCCGCGCATCCGCAGCACGAACGCCGCCTTGTTGGTCGGAGCCAGCACCGCCAATGTCCGGCGGTCCTTGCGGCGACGGCCTTCGTAGTCGCCGGACACCACCTCTACACCCGCGCTATGCAGCGCCTTGCAGAGCTCGGCCAAGAGCAGCGTCTTTCCCGATCCGGCCTTGCCGGTGATCGCCATGATCCTGGCCTGACCCTCGCGCGGCGGCAGCAAAAGACCTTGGTCCAGATCGATGCCTGCCTCGCGCAGCATGTCGGCCACCGCATCATGCGCGGCAGCCTGATCTTCGGAATATGTGAGCGCGGGCAAGGTCATGCGCGAACCCTATCGCGCCCACGCAGCAGGCACCAGCGTCAGGCAGCGTTCACACCCTGTTGCGGCACCACGTCACCGAAACTGGCCGCGAACCAGCCGCGCGAGACCTGCAACGGGATGCCCGCAACGCGTGATACCCGTTTTTGCGCCGCTTCGCTGAACTCCCACAAGCCGACGCTGATGGATTGCCGCCCCTCCCCTTTTGTACCCAACACCTCGGGAGCCGCGCCGATCCGATTGTAGATCCGCACCATGCGCGCATCGAACACACCGACAAAATGCTTGACCCCAAAGCCCTGCATGATCTCTCCGCCTGCCAGCATCAACGCCGCCGCCATGCCGGGCTCCGAATGACGCGACAGGCAGAACCGCGTGCATTCCCAGATCAAGGGGCTTTGAAACGCCACACCACCGGTCAGATCAAGAAAATGCTCGTTCACCATGGTGCGCCCTGTTGTCGGCAGAAACCGCATCGACCCGCCATGCGCGCCTGCCGCCGTTTCCCAGATCGCGTAAAGCGGGTTCAGGTCGTCATAGGCATCGCGCTCCTGTCCTTGGGCATCGACCGTCACCTCCCACTCCAACCGGGTCTTGAACTGGTCCGCGCGGTCTTCGAACATGGTGCGGGCCAGACGCGGGTACTTGGCCAGTTGATCGCCGTACAGGTATCGAATCATGAGCGTGTCCTCCGTTGCTGGAGGACACGCTCGTCTTCAGGGATGAATCGTTTCTTTTGTCACCGTACGTTGCATGGGCTCGGCGGAATCGTTTCCACTTTGGAACCAATCAGGCAGTCTCAGACAACGATCTGTCCGCGCGCCATCGCGCGTGCGACGGCATGAGTGGTGTTCATCGCACCCAGCTTGAACCGGGCGCTTTCGATATAGACGCGCAGGGTGTGTTCCGAGATCGCCAGTGTTTCAGCCACCTGCGCCCGACTGTAGCCCACCGCAAGCAGCGTCATGGTTTCAACCTCGCGCGGCGACAGGGGCTGCGTCGGTTCAGGCTTGCGCCCCGGTTCCAGCATCAGCGCGGTCTGGTTGAAGTAATGCGCCAGAAGGATGAGGTCGCGGCGGTTGAGTTCGGTAAAGCTGTTCCATTGATCGTCGTCACAGCTATGGCTCATCGTAAACAGGGCGAATTGACCGTTCGGACCGCGGATCGGGATGGAATAGCCCTGATGACCAACCCCGTGCGCCATCGCATCTTTCATGAAGGCCCGCGCCGCCTTGCCGGACCAATCAAGCCGCTTCCAATCCACCGGGTGGAACCGCTGGTAGCAGCCGATCACGACCGGATCGATGCGCAAATAGCCCTTCTCGAGGTAACGGGCGACCCATTTCGGATCATAGGTGCCGCAGCCGTATTGAGTGCCATTGCTGGACACCCAGTGGTACACCATGTCGTCGACGGCGTAGTGATCGCGCAACCATTCGATGATGGTCTGCAATTCCTCAAGATGTTCGGCGCACTCCAGTCGTGCGATCACATCGTCCAGTTGAGGTACTTTCTCCAAGAAGCCCACGGCTTATCCCTTTACCGCGCGCGCCGATCTCTGCCTGTGCAACCAATTGCGTATCGTCCAATTTGGCTGCCAGCGCATTCAGATCGTTCGCCGCGGCGAACGTCCTGAGGTCGGTCAACACATCAATGATCCAGTCATGTCCCATGACACCGTCACCCTGAGATAGTTAACGAAAGGTTAACACAACTATAGCATGTGAAAAAATCTTGGCAAACTCCCTGATTTCAACTCCCCAATTATGGCGAGGATGAGAAATCCGATGGGACAGCCCCCCTTGCGTGCCGCTACAGCATAAAAAAACCCGCGCACCGAAAGGCCCGCGGGTTCGTGATAGCATCAAGACGTAAGCAGAGCGTTACGATCTGGCCGCAAGCGCGTCTTCGAACGTGCGCAACCCGGTCTTTGGGGCTTGCACCAGCACCGCCATATTGCCGGGCTTGTGCTCATTGCGCAGCATCTTGGTGTGGGCCTGCGGAATTTCATTCCACGGGAACACTTCGGACATGCACGGGTCCAGACGACGCTCCACCATTAACTGGTTCGCCGACGCGGCCTGCTTGAGATGGGCAAAATGCGATCCCTGAAGACGCTTCTGATGCATCCACATGTAGCGCACGTCAAAGGTACAGTTGAATCCGGTGGTGCCGGCGCAGATCACGACCATGCCGCCCTTCTTGCAGACCAGCGTGGAGACCGGGAAGGTCGACTCGCCCGGATGTTCGAACACCATGTCGACGTTCTTGCCCTTGCCCGTGATGTCCCAGATCGCCTTGCCGAACTTGCGTGCTTCCTTGAGCCAGTCGTTGTATTCCGTGGTGCCCACCGTGGGCATCTGGCCCCAGCAGTTGAAATCCTTGCGGTTGATGACGCCCTTGGCCCCCATGGACATGACGAAATCACGCTTGTCCTCGTCCGAGATCACACCGATCGCATTGGCACCCGCCGTGTTGGCCAGCTGGATGGCATAAGACCCCAGCCCGCCCGACGCGCCCCACACCAGCACGTTCTGACCGGGCTTCAATTCATGCGGCGCGTGGCCGAACAGCATCCGGTAGGCTGTGGCCAGCGTCAGCGTGTAACAGGCGCTTTCTTCCCATGTCAGGTGCTTGGGCCTCGGCATCAACTGCTGGGCCTGCACGCGGGTGAATTGCGAAAACGCACCATCCGGTGTCTCGTAGCCCCAGATCCGCTGGGTCGGAGACATCATCGGATCGCCGCCGTTACACTCCTCGTCGTCGCCATCATCCTGGTTGCAATGCACGACAACCTCGTCGCCAACCTTCCAGCGCGTGACCTTGTCACCGACTTTCCAGACGATGCCGGCCGCGTCGGACCCAGCGATGTGATAGGGCAGCTTGTGACCGTCAAAGGGGCTGATCGGCTGGCCAAGGCCCGCCCAGACACCATTGTAATTCACACCGGCCGCCATCACGAGAACCAAGACTTCCTGGCTGTCGATCTCCCAGGTGTCGACCACTTCGACCGCAAAGGACTGCTCCGGCTCACCATGCCGTTCGCGGCGAATTGCCCAAGAGTACATCTGCTTGGGGACATAACCGAGAGGAGGCATCTCGCCGATCTCGTACAAGTCTTTTTCGGGCGCATCATACGCCGCGATGCCGGTCTGCTGGTCGAGTGCCATCGGAGCCTCCAAAAGTCATGTTCACGTCGTGCCGCAATGCAGAATCGCAGCGTCTGACCCTGAAATATGATCGTCCTTGAAATTATGCAACCATAATTGCGCCATTTTTGTAATTTTATGACCGAGCAACTGCAGAAAAAATCTCGCGGCTGCAGAAATCTCTTACATCAAATGCTTGATGGAATTCGCATAGAATCCGACCAGCGGCTCCTGTCCCTCGGCCACCCTGATCCGCCCCGCCTCCTCGACCACCAACTGCCGCTCCATCAGGTTGCGCAGCCCGAATTCCACCGCGTAGTCGCGATTGTTGCGTGGAACATGTACCTGCGCCGATTCCAGTTGTTTCATCGCGTCAGTATAGACGATCTCGAGCGCGTCGCGTGTCATCGGACCGTTCTTCAACAGCAGATACGCGGTCAACGGGACCGGCAGCACCGGCACGGCAGCGGCGATGCGTGCCATGATCGTGGCGGACAACGCCTCCGGGCGAATGTCTCGCTCGGTCAGATGGCTCAGCGTCAGGGGCTCTCCGAAACTGACCGCTGCGTAACCGAAGCGATGGAACTTGCCGGTGATCCTCAGTCGGATCTGACGCAGGACCGCCATGAACACGACACTGATCCGCGCACGGAACTTGCGCTCTCCCTTGGCTTGCGCCTGCAAGAGGATCGTATCCTCGAGCACCCGGTCGTAATTCAGCGCGATCGGCACGAAAACCACATCGCGCTTGGCGCCTGCCGCCCCTTCGAGGATGTATTTCAGGATACCGACCTTCGGCCTTGCGAGACTGCCATCAAGGCTCAGCCCGCCTTCGGGAAACACCGCCTGCGTGACCCCCGCGCTGGTCGCCTGCTGGACGTATTTCGCCAACACCTTGCGATAGAGCTCGTTGCGCGATTTGCGCCGGATGAAATATGCCCCCATCGCCCGGATCAGCCGCGACAGGGGCCAGACCCGCGCCCATTCGCCGACCGCATAGGACAGCGCAGACCGATCCGCAGCAAGATAGGTGACCAGCACGTAATCCATGTTGGACCGGTGGTTCATCACGAACACAACCGTCGCCTTTGGATCGACATTGGCCAAACCCGCGTCCTGATGCACCATCCGCACCCGGTAGAGCGATGTGCTCAGAAACCGCGCCGCCGTGATCGCAAAACCGAAATAGACCGACGCGGAAAAGGAGGGCACAATTTCGCGTGCATAGCGCCGCGCGCGCTCGAATGCCACATCTTCGCGGACACCCTCGGACTGGGCATGATCGACAATCGCCTGCGTCACCTCGGGATCATAGACCAGCCGCTGGATCATGTCCTGCCTGCGCAACAGCTTGAAGGGCTCGATCGGTCGGTCCAACCGTGCGTTCAGCCGCTTGACTGCTTTTTCCATCCGCCTGCGAAAGAACCACCGCACCGACGGGAACAGGAAATGCGACGCAAACGTCACCGCTGCGAAAAGCAGGATCAGAATGAAAGCCCAAAGCGGAAGCGTCACCTGCGAGGTCATGCCTGCATTCTTGCAACGAACCCGTGCGGGGTAAATGGCAAAGCGGATCCTGCCTGCAGATGCGACAACGCTCTGGCTTGGCTTGCCCCCGCGGCCTGACTTATGCTGTCGCGCAGCAGCCACGGTCACGCCGCAGCGCGGCGAATTGACAAAGACATAAAGTTACGCGTATTCATCACATCACGCAACAAGATTACAAACGCGAATCCCGCCCTGACGGAGCCGACATGACCGACGCACAGACACCGACCCGTGACAAACCCTGGCTCATCCGCACCTACGCAGGGCACTCCACCGCGCAGGCCTCGAACGCGCTCTATCGTGGCAACCTCGCCAAGGGCCAGACCGGCCTATCGGTTGCCTTCGACCTGCCCACGCAAACCGGCTATGACAGCGATCATGTGCTCGCGCGCGGCGAAGTCGGCAAGGTCGGCGTTCCAGTCAGCCATCTGGGCGACATGCGCACACTGTTCGACCAGATCCCGCTGGAACAGATGAACACCTCCATGACGATCAACGCGACCGCGCCGTGGCTGTTGGCACTCTATGTTGCCGTGGCCGAGGAACAGGGCGCGGATGTCAGCCAACTTCAAGGCACGGTGCAGAACGACCTGATCAAGGAATACCTGTCGCGCGGCACCTATATCTGCCCGCCGAAGCCGTCTCTCAAGATGATCGGGGATGTGGCGGAATACTGCTACACCCATATCCCCAAATGGAACCCGATGAACGTCTGTTCCTACCACCTGCAAGAGGCGGGCGCGACGCCCGAACAGGAACTGTCCTTCGCCTTGGCTACGGCTGTCGCCGTTCTGGATGAACTCAAGCCGCGCGTGCCCGACGAGGATTTCCCGGCTCTCTGCGGCCGCATCTCGTTCTTCGTCAACGCCGGCATCCGCTTTGTCACCGAGATGTGCAAGATGCGCGCCTTTGTCGATCTCTGGGATGAAATCCTCGAAACCCGATACGGCGTCACCGATCCCAAATTCCGCCGTTTCCGCTATGGCGTGCAGGTCAACTCCCTTGGCCTCACCGAACAGCAGCCGGAAAACAACGTCTACCGTATCCTGATCGAAATGCTGGCCGTGACGCTGTCGAAAAAGGCCCGCGCCCGCGCCGTGCAACTGCCCGCCTGGAACGAAGCGCTTGGCCTTCCGCGCCCGTGGGACCAGCAATGGTCGATGCGGATGCAGCAGATCCTCGCCTACGAAACCGACCTTCTGGAATTCGACGACCTGTTCGAGGGCAACCCCGCCGTCGATGCCAAGGTCGAACAGCTCAAGGAAGGCGCACGCGCCGAACTTGCGAACCTCGACTCCATGGGCGGCGCGATCGGTGCAATCGACTACATGAAGGGCCGTCTGGTCGATTCAAACGCCGACCGCCTGAACAGGATCGAACGCAACGAGACAATTGTCGTCGGCGTGAACAAGTGGGTCGAAGGCGAACCCTCCCCGCTCCAGACCGAAGACGGCGGCATCATGACGGTCGATCCGGCGGTCGAGCAAGAACAGATCGACCGCCTGAACGCATGGCGCGCGGAACGCGACGCTGACGCGGTGCAACAGGCGCTGGCTGATCTGCGTGCCGCTGCAAAGGAAGGACGCAACGTCATGCCCGCCTCCATCGCCGCCGCGCGTGTTGGTGTCACAACCGGTGAATGGGCCGGCGAAATGCGCGCCGTCTTTGGCGAATACCGGGGTCCGACTGGCGTCTCGAAATCCATGTCCAACAAGACCGAAGGGCTGGACCACATCCGCGAAGCGGTGAACGCCGTCAGCGATCGCCTTGGCCGCCGCCTCAAGTTCCTTGTCGGCAAACCGGGCCTCGATGGCCATTCCAACGGTGCCGAGCAGATCGCCTTCCGCGCCCGCGATTGCGGCATGGAGATCGACTATGAAGGCATCCGCCTCACCCCGGATCAGATCGTCACGGCCGCACAGGAAAACGAGGTGCATGTCGTCGGCCTGTCGATCCTGTCGGGCAGCCATATTCCTCTGGTCGAAGACATGATGACCAAGATGCGCGATGCGGGCCTCGGCCATATCCCGGTGATCGTCGGCGGAATCATCCCCGATGAAGACGCCAAGCGGTTGCGTGCCATGGGTGTGGCCAAAGTCTATACCCCCAAGGATTTCGAACTCAACGCGATCATGATGGACATCGTCACCCTCGCCGATCCAAAGGCTGTTGCCGCCGAATAATCGGCCTTTCTTTTTCCACACAAATCAACGGGCACGGGTCACTCTGTGCCCGTTTTCTTTTGACAAGAGAAACATGCATCCGAATGATCTGGGAAATGCGTCAATTGACGCTATTTCGCGTCAAAACAACTTTTCCTTGCGGATACTTTCACGACCAACAACCCTGTAGTGCGCGCATCTGGATTGAACTCCTCCGAAGAGAGGGATCGATTTGACTTTCAAAAAAAGAGGAGTATTCCCATTTCATTCTAAATTACAAAACACCCGGAGAAATTCATGAGTATAGACCTCAACAACATGTCCAAAGAAGAGCTGAGAAAGCTCATCAAGGATGCGGAAAAAGCGCTCAAGACAATCGAAACACGCCGCTTGACCGAAGCCAAGAAAGCAGCTGAATCGGCCGCCAAGGAATACGGATTTTCGCTGGACGAGCTTCTGGGGTCTCCCCTGAAAAAGGGCTCCAAGAGCGAACCGAAATACCGCAATCCCGCTGATCCGTCCCAGACCTGGACCGGAAAAGGCCGCAAGCCGAATTGGGTCAATGACGCTTTGGAAGCCGGAAAAACAATGGAAGATCTGAAGATCTGACATGACCATTCACATCGGAGCCGAGAAAGGCGACATCGCCGAAACCGTACTTTTGCCCGGTGATCCGTACCGCGCCAAATGGGCTGCGGAAACCTTTCTCGACAATCCCCGGATGGTCAACGAAGTACGCGGAATGCTTGGTTTCACGGGAACGTGGAACGGGCATCCGGTCACCATCCAGGGATCGGGAATGGGCATGCCATCCCTGTCCATCTACGCGAATGAACTCATCCGCGACTACAATGCGAAAACCCTCATTCGCATCGGGTCCTGTGGCGGGATGCAGCCGCATGTGGGCATCCGTGACGTGATCCTGGCTATGACCGCAAGTACATTGTCCACACCGTCACGGGGCATTTTCAAGGAATTGAATTTCGCACCCTGTGCCGATTGGGGGCTGTTGCACGCCGCGTTCATCGCAGCCGAGGGCAAGGGTACCAAAACCCATGTCGGCGGCATCTATTCCTCGGATGTGTTCTACGACGAACGCCCCGATCTCAACGAACAGATGACCCGGCACGGCATTCTTGGTGTCGAAATGGAAGCGGCGGAACTCTACAATCTCGCGGCTCGCCATTCGGTCCGGGCATTGGCAGTTCTGACGGTCTCTGACCACTTGCAGACCGGAGAAGCACTGCCCGCCAAAGACCGCGAACGCAGCTTTGGCGACATGGTGGACATCGCGCTCACAGCGGCCTTCAGCTGAACATCGAAAATACCGGGACATCCCTGTCCCGGTATTTTCCTATTCCTGCCACATTCGGCTGCGACACCGATCCCATGCCGAACTGGATCATTGATTTATATGTCTTGCTGACAAGCCGCGTGCCGATCCCGCGCATGCTGTTCCTGTTCAGCGCCATCACCCTGTCGCTCTTCACCCTGACAGCGCATCACCACGCGTCCCTGACGGAAATCGGCCTCGTGCTGCCGGTGATGTGTGCGCTGTTCGGACATGTCGCGGTCATCGCGGTCAAGATGCCGGACTCGCTCCAGACCTACGACCGCATCGGCATTCCCAATGCCGGGGGCCAACTGATCCTGATCTGGCTCGCAGCCTATGCCGGGATCATGGCGCTGCCGTCACTCGCCGTGGCACAGGCCGCGTTCAGCCTCGCCATCACGGTCTATCTGTCCCTGTTTGTTGTCACCGTCTTTATGTTCGGCGATGGTGACAAGGTCGGCTGGTTCGCCCGCGACTGGGACGAAGGCCAGCGCAACGCAGCGAACTGGCATATCGTTCGGCTTGTCGCGTTGATCCTGCTGAACGAGCTTGCCGCACAATATGGCACCGCCTTTGACTGGATCATGGCAATCACGCTTGGCCCGATCGCGCTGCATTACCTGATGCACTGGACGATCGTCGCCACACATCCCCACGACAGGACCACGCGCTCGGACTAGCGCCCGTGGCTGCGGTCATACGCATTGACCTGCGGCGGCACCCAACGCTCCAACGCGCCCGCGGCAGGCTGCAACACCTCCACACGCAACGGATAACAGGCCGCCGCATCGCTGGTATGCTCGGCCGAACAATCCCCACCCGGACAGGCCGACAGCCCCCCCAGAAGGTCGATCTCGGCAAAGAAGGTCAGATGGTCCCCCGGCCGCACCGGGCTGGCCTTCATGAAATACTGCCCCGTATCGCGCGTGAAGCCGGTGCACATGAACACGTTGAGCACATCATGCACATGCGGTTCGGCCTCGACCAGCGGCAGGCCCGTGGCATCCGCCAGCGCCCGCGTCAGGTTCGAATGACAGCAATGGTGGTACTGCACCCCCGACAACAGATTGCCGGTGTAGGGATCGCAGCGCGTCCCGATCACGTCATGCACCGACCCGCCATAGGCGTCGATCCCGTACCAGCCCAGGGTATCCTCCACGATCGTCGCCATCGGGCGCAGCGCCGGGAAAGAGGACCAGAGCCGCTCTCCTGTCGTGACATGCGCGCCGTGCAACGCGCGGGTCTTGCCGGAATAGAACCGCTCGGACAGGTCATGCGCGTTCCACAGGTTGAGATCTCCAACCTGCGGGCCCTCGACACTGGCGATGCGAAAGAACGATCCGGCAGGCACGCGGAAGGTGCAGGCCTCGCGCGGCGCCGCAATCGCAACATCCACAACTTCTGCCCCGGCCAATGCCTGCGCATAAAGCGCAAGATCAGGCACCGGCAGCGTTTCGTTTGGATAACAGATCACCGGCGCAATCGCGCGGCGCGCGTCGGCATCCTCGGGGGCATGTACCATGGGCAAGATCCTTTCACCGTCGGATCAAAGGACCGCAGAGCGGGGACAGGCGCAAGCCCGTCGCCTCTTCTCTTTCTCACAAATACGAAAAAAACCCGCGCGCACCACAGGGCGCGCGGCGGGAAGCCGTTGAAGCACAGGCACTCTCCAGCCCGTTCACATTTTTCCCGGCGGTCCCTTTTCAAGCTTCAGACACAGCGTCGGACTCGATTCCGACTCCATCTCTGCCCCGCAGGCTGCACAGCGCCAAAGACCCGGCGCTGTGCGCCGCCAACGGCATTCGCGGGTCAGGGTCGTCGTCTTGTGCTGCCAGTAGAGATAGGCCAGCACGCCAAGCAAGAGAAGGATGAGAAAGATGGGCATAGCTTGGTTTAACGGGCTAACGTCCCCACCTGCAACCCGGACGGGTCACCCCGAAATGGAAAAGGCGAACAGTCCTGCCCGCCTTTCCTTCATGTCGAAATTTAACCAACCAGTAAAATTGGCTGCCAAATCACACGTGACGCTCGACCATCAGCTTCTTGATCTCGGCGATCGCCTTGGCCGGGTTCAGACCCTTGGGGCAGGTCTTGGCGCAGTTCATGATCGTGTGGCAGCGATACAACTTGAACGGATCTTCCAGATCGTCCAGCCGTTCACCAGTGGCTTCATCGCGGCTGTCGATGATCCAGCGGTACGCATGCAAAAGCGCTGCCGGTCCAAGGTACCGATCGCCATTCCACCAGTAGGACGGGCAGGCCGCCGAACAGGACCCGCACATCACGCATTCATAAAGACCGTCGAGCTTCTTGCGATCCTCGATGGACTGCTTCCACTCTTTCGCAGGGCGGTTCGTCTTGGTCTCGAGCCACGGCATGATCGACGCGTGCTGCGCGTAGAAATGGGTCAGGTCCGGGATCAGATCCTTGACCACCGGCATATGCGGCAGCGGATAGATCTTCACATCACCCTTGATCTCGTCGAGACCGTAGATACACGCCAGCGTGTTGATCCCGTCGATATTCATGGCGCAAGAACCACAGATGCCTTCGCGGCAGGACCGGCGGAAGGTCAGGGTTGGATCGATCTCGGTCTTGATCTTGATCAGCGCGTCCAGAACCATCGGCCCGCACTTGTCCAAATCGACGAAATACGTGTCCACGCGGGGGTTTTCGCCATCGTCCGGGTTCCAGCGATAGATGCTGAACTTGCGCACGTTCTTGGCTCCATCCGGCTTGGGCCAGGTCTTGCCCGTGCGGATGGTCGAATTCTTGGGGAGGGTCAGTTGAACCATGGTAACTCTGTTGCCTTCCTGCCATCATATCAAGGACGCTGCAAAAATGCGCGTCACTCCTGAAGCAAATAGTATATCTTCAACGTGTCGTGTCTATGGGGCAACGGCCAAAAATAACAGGTAAACACAGGTAAAAAGAGTCCGAAGATGCAAAATGCCGCAGTCGCGAAGCCGCTGACAGAGAACAGGAAAATGCTGTGTCTGCCATCCACGGCAGGCAACCCCTATCAGTCGTTGCTCTATTCGGAACTCCCCGGAAATTTTGACCGCACATTTGCCGGACCCGGTGCCCTTGATCGGCTGAACACCGAAGATTTCAACCTCGTTCATATCCATTGGGACGACCGCATGTTCGGGCGCAGCGACGACAGCCAAGCCAACGAGGCCGAGCTGGACGCGGCCTTGGCCACGTTGCGCCGGTTCAAGGCGCGTGGCGGGCGGATCGTCTGGACCATCCACAACGACGCGCCCCACAAGGCACGCGACCTCGAAACCTTTCAGCGCGGACGCCGTGAACTTTGCAAACTCGCGCATGCGATCCACGTCCATGCCGACCATGCCGCCGATCACATGGTGTCCACCTACGACGCGCCCCGCAGCAAGCTGCATGTGATCCCGCATCCCAGCTATCTCGGCGCCTATGAACCTGCGAAAAAAACCACCGCCCGCAAGCTGGCCAAGGCGGACACGCGGCAATTCCTGTTTTTCGGCATGTTTCGAGGGCCCAAGGGGGTCAATGGCATTGCTGACGTCGCAGGAAAGCTGACCAAACGCGAGGTACCCTATCACCTGCGCATGTATGGCAAGGCGTTTTCGTCTCAGGCGCGGATGCTGAACCTTCTCGAGCTCAACCCGAATGTCGACCTGCGCACGGACCGCATTCCCGACGAAGACATCCCCGAGATTTTCGGCGCATCTCATGTTTTTCTGGCGCCCTATAAATCCATGTTCACCTCGGGATCGGTCATGCTGGCGCTCACCTTCGGCCTGCCGATCATCGGCCCGAATATCCGCGAATTGCGCGAAACCACCCCCGAAGACTGCCATGCGCTGCTCTATGATCCGGCCTCTCCGCGTGGCCTGATCCGCAGCATGCTGCAGTTCATCGAAATGTCGGACACCGAGTTGCGCAAAGCCCGCAAGTCCTGTTTCGATTTCGCCAGGGATCGTGCGCCGAATGTGTGCAGCACCAAGATCGCGCGGCTTTTTACTAAGTAATCCGGACCGAAAGTTTCCCAATGTCGAACGCGTTTGCAAAACGTATCAAAACCCTTCGCGCCGCTTTGCGCTATGATGAAAAGCTGCATATTACTGATGTCGGTGCAAATCCGATGAACTTCGAAGCCCCGTACAAAGATCTTCAGGACAACGGCGACGTGGTGGTCACCGGCTTCGATCCGCAGGCCGAAACGCTGGTGACGCTGACCGAAGGACGCGGCGAAGGCGACCGCTACCTGCCGCACGCAATCGGCGACGGCAAATCCCACATGCTCAACATCTACAAAGGGTCCGGGCTGACCTCGCTCCTGTCCATCCGCCGGCCGACCCTGTTTTTCCTCATGGGGCTCAAGCGCGCCGCGCAATTGGTAGAGACTGCGGAAATGGAAACGCGCCGCTTGGATGACCTCGACGATATTCAGCGTATCGACCTGCTCAAGATAGACATTCAGGGCGCGGAAATGATGGTGTTCGAGAACGGCAAGGACAAGCTCGCGACTGCCGTCGCCGTGCACTCGGAAATCAACTTTTTCCCGCTCTATGACGATCAACCCAGCTTTGGCAATATCGACGTGACCTTGCGCAATCTCGGCTTCGTCCCGCATTCGTTCTATCATACCGTCACGCGGCATGTCCGATCTCGGTACCTGGGTCATGTGACTGACGCGAAACGCACCCATCTTCTGGATGGCGACATCCTATATTTCCGCGACCTGTCCTGCCCCGATGACTTGACCAGCGATCAGCTGCGTAAGATGGCGCTGATCGCGGACGGGATTTACGGATTTACAGATTACGCATTGCGCTGCATGGACGAACTGGAACGCCGCAACGAGGCGGATGAAGACTCTATCCTCGCCTATGTGAAGGCAGTCAATTCCTAGCGCGTGATCAACAGCGCAGGCAAGCCTCTGGTCGCAAGGCACTGGATCGTCTCGGGTTTCGAGATGATATCGGTCACGATCTGCACCGTGCTTTCCGTCGCACCCGTCACGCCGTCCAGCGCCAGCGCGCGGATCTGCACGGCGCTGGCATTGTCGATCACGCAGTTCAGAGCAGGTTCAAGCGGCACGCCGGGAAACCGTTCGATCAGCACAGGCGTGATCGTCGATCGTGCCGCATCGCGGGCGATCTGGTCCTGCTGCTGCACGGAGCAGCCAGCCAGAACCAGAATCGTCGCAAACGCAAGACGCATCAGAACGTCCGTTCCTTCGGCTTGATCTTCTCAAGCGAAATCCCGCCCTCGGCTTCCGTCGTCAGAGGGTCCTTGACCACTGGTCGATAGGCCAGGTCGGTCTTGTTTCCGTCGATCCGCGCGATGGTGTGGACACGCCAGTTTTCATCGTCGCGCGTGGTGAAATCCTCGTGCGCATGGGCGCCACGGCTTTCCTTGCGCGCCTCGGCGCCGGCGATCGTCGCCAGCGCGTTGGGCATCAGGTTGGTCAGCTCGAGCGTTTCCATCAGGTCCGAGTTCCAGATCAGGCTGCGGTCGGTGACCTTCAGGTCATCCACCTTGCCCGCAATCGCGATCATCTTGTCCAGACCTTCCTTCATCGTCTTGGAGGTCCGGAACACGGCCGCGTCAGCTTGCATCGTCTTCTGCATCTCAAGCCGCAGCTCGGCCGTCGGCACGTTGCCATTGGCATTGCGCAGACCATCGAAGCGGTCGAATGCCTTGTCCACCGACGCGGTGTTGGTCGCAGGCACGGCGCTGTTGCGGTCCACGACATCACCCGCACGGATGGCCGCGGCCCGGCCGAACACCACGAGGTCGATGAGCGAGTTTGACCCAAGACGGTTCGCCCCATGCACCGACGCACAGCCCGCCTCGCCCACGGCCATCAGGCCGGGAACAATGGCGTTCGGGTCTGTCTTGGTCGGGTTCAGAACCTCGCCCCAATAGTTCGTAGGGATACCGCCCATGTTGTAATGCACGGTCGGCAAAACCGGGATCGGCTCCTTGGTCACGTCGACACCGGCAAAAATCTTGGCGGATTCGGAAATGCCCGGCAGACGTTCTGCCAAAGCCTCTTTCGGCAGGTGCGACAGGTTGAGGTGGATGTGGTCGCCTTCGTCCCCGACGCCACGCCCTTCGCGGATCTCCATCGTCATCGACCGCGACACGTAATCGCGGGGGGCCAGATCCTTGTAGTTGGGCGCATAGCGCTCCATGAACCGTTCGCCTTCGGAGTTGGTGAGATATCCACCTTCGCCACGCGCGCCTTCGGTGATGAGACAACCGGAGCCGTAGATGCCCGTCGGGTGGAACTGCACGAACTCCATATCCTGAAGCGGCAGACCCGCACGGGCAACCATGCCGCCACCATCGCCAGTGCAGGTATGCGCGCTTGTCGCGCTGAAATAGGCACGGCCGTAACCGCCTGTCGCCAGAACGACCATCTTGGCGTTGAAGACATGCATCGTGCCGTCATCAAGCTTCCAGCAGATGACACCAGTACAGACGCCATCATCCGACATCATCAGGTCGATGGCGAAATACTCGATATAGAACTCGGCATTGTTCTTGAGCGACTGACCATAAAGCGTGTGCAGGATCGCGTGGCCGGTCCGGTCGGCAGCGGCACAGGTGCGCTGAACCGCCGGGCCTTCACCGAACTCGGTGGTGTGACCACCAAACGGGCGCTGGTAAATCTTGCCTTCCTCGGTGCGCGAGAACGGCACACCGTAATGTTCCAGCTCGTACACCGCCTTGGGTGCTTCACGGGCGAGGTATTCCATCGCGTCCGTGTCACCCAGCCAGTCCGACCCCTTGACGGTGTCGTACATGTGCCACTGCCAGTGATCCGGCCCCATGTTCGACAGCGATGCCGCGATGCCGCCCTGTGCCGCAACCGTGTGCGACCGGGTCGGGAACACCTTGGTCACGCAGGCTGTGCGCAACCCCTGTTCGGCCATGCCAAGCGTGGCGCGCAAGCCTGCGCCGCCCGCGCCGACGACCACGACGTCATATTCATGCGTCTCGTATTCGTATGCAGCCATAGTCTGTTTAGCTCCGATGTCTCAAAGGGCCATCTTGGCGATGGCAAAGATGCCGACGGCGGCCGCGCCGTAGCTGATGCCAGTCATGCCAAGGATGAGAATTTTCTCCCAGATGCCGTGTACGTAGTCTTCGATCAGCACTTGGAAACCATCGTTGAAGTGCTTGAAGCCCACGATCAGGGTCAGGGCGGCGATGATCGCCGGGAAGGGACGCGCGTAGTAAGCCTGTACCTCCTCGAAGGACGACCCGAGGATTCCGCCGAAGGTGAAGACGAAGAACGGGATCAGCACCAGAAGCGCTACCGACGATTTCTTCATCGCCCAGAAATGCTCGGTCCCGGATTTCGCGGCACCAAGGCCGATGGCGCGTTTGCGGTCTGTCAGAAAAGCCATGTTGCGCCCCTTACCAAAGAACGATGACGGAAAGGACGGTCAGGACAACCGAACCGATTACAGCGATCCAACCCAGCATTTCCGCGTTTTCGATTTCAAGCATCTTGGCATTGTCCCAGATCAGGTGACGGATGCCGGCAAGCGTGTGATACCAGAGCGCCCAGAGCGACAGGAACATCACCAGATCGCCGAACCAGCTTGTGACAAAGCCGTTGGCAACAGCGAAATATTCCGGCCCCGTAGAGGCCGCGAGCAGCCACCAGACGATCATCAGCGATGCCACGATCAGGGCATTGCCCGTGATCCGCGTGAGGATCGACGTGATCGATGTCAGCTGGGGACGATATACTTGCAGGTGGGGTGACAGGGGTCGATTGCCCCGATTGACGTCAGCCATGGTCTGAGTCCTTTCCGGTTCCTTGAGTGCCTTTTTATGCCTTTTGAGAGCCATGTCACGCGGACCAACCACCCCGAGGCGCGGTTTTTTGGCGCAACCAGGCAGAAAAATCGAAAATTGTGATCACAGCAACAAAAACTGTGATCACAAGGGGCAATCTCCTAGAAACCTACTGTTTTACTAATGTTTTTTCGGGTGCCGCGATCTGCACCCACGCCGCACCGACATGCTCTCCTGAACACGCCTTTCGCACGATCATACCGTTGCCCAATGACGTCAGACCGGCATCAAGGCCCAGTAATCCAGATCCAGCAGGACATGCGGCAGGTATTTCCCGTCATCACCCTTCAACTCCATCGACCCGCCCGCCGATGTCGCCACCAGCCGCAAGCGCACAGCACCCACACCGGGGGCTTCGGTTTTCGCCTTGTCCAGCACTTCGGACCACGCCCGCACGGTGGTGCCGCTGAAACACGGGTTCGCATGTGCGCCCGCGTTCAGACCGACGATCATCTGCGCATTGGCCAAGCCGTTGAACGACAGCGCGCGCGCCATGCTGATGACATGCCCGCCATAGATCAGCCGCTGCCCGTCAGGCCGGAACGTGGCATCAAAATGCACCTTGGCCGTGTTCTGCCACAGCCGCGTCGCCATCATGTGCTCGGCTTCCTCGACGGTCACGCCGTCCACGTGGTCGATCTTTTCCCCGATCTCGTAATCGCCCCAGCGATGTGGCTCGCCCGCCAGTTCGAAATCATAGCCTGTGAAATCGAGGCCCGCCGGAATGCTCAGATCCCCAACCGCGAGGACCGGTTTCAACTCAGGCACCACTGTCTCGGGCGCTGCGGCATCGGCATCGCGCTTGCGCACCATGACCCAGCGCACATACTCCATGACCAACTCGTCATGCTGGTTCAGACCGCGTGTCCGCACCCAGACCACGCCGGTCTTGCCGTTAGAATTCTGCTTGAGGCCGATCACCTCGGATTCCGACCGCAGCGTGTCGCCCGGCCAGACAGGTGTCACCCAACGCCCCTCGGCATAGCCCAGATTGGCCACCGCGTTCAGCGACACATCCGGAACCGTCTTGCCAAACACCACATGGAACGCAGCCAGATCGTCAATCGGCGCAGACGGCAAGCCACAGCTTTGTGCAAACAGGTCCGACGAATACAGCGCATGCCGCGCCGGATACAGCGCATGATAGAGCGCCCGCTCCCCACCCGACACCGTGCGCGGCACCGCGTGGCGGATCACCTGCCCGACCGTGTAATCCTCGAAGAACCGGCCTTCGTTCGTCTTGGTCATCGCGCCCCCCTTGGACTTGGTCGCGGGTCGGTCGAGTGTGTCACTGTTCGCCAAGTTTCATCTCCGGATCGTAGGGTGTGTCGATCTCCTTGGTCACCGCCTGCCCACAGCGCATGACGCCGTTGGCATGGTCGAAGGCATAGGTCGGATCGCCGTAAAGCTCCCACCCCTTGCTCAGGGCCAGCGACACTTTATGGCAAAAGGCCGATGTGTCGTCTTCGGTCAAAAGTCGATAGATTTTCATACCTTACCCCGGAAACGGCCAGACGCCGAGCCATGCGTGAATGGCAGCAATCACGACAAAGGACACCAGCGTGATGACAACAAGAAGCACGTCCTTCTTGGCCTCGCCGGGCTGCGGACGATTCCAGACCGGCTCGGCGCGGTTGATGATGATCACCTCCAGCACCGCCCAGGCCAGCAAACCGCCGAACAGGATGATCGACGCCAGATCGCCATTCACCAACAGGTGCGCCACGGCCCAGATCTTGACCGAAACAAGCTGCGGATGCCGCATCTTGCCGCGAAGACGGCCAGTCGTGGCACTCATGCCGAAGACGAAAAGAGCGACCAGCATCAGCAGGTTGTTGATATGCACCATGAAACTGGGCGGAGACCAGACGTGGATGAACGCGGCCCCGCGATAGCCCCAGATCATCAGGCCGATGCTGATCACCAGGGCTACGGTGACAATCAGCTTGCCGGTGTCGCCCATCGCGGCGCGCTGCTCTGGCGCGACACGTTTGAAGATATGGGCCCCGACCCAAATCAGCAGTCCGAGAACTAGAAGAGCCATCTGGCTTACCCCGCTTGGATGGTTTCGATTGCCTCTGCTTTTGCCAGTATTTCACGGGCAGTGGCAACGTGAAGGTTTTCGACGATCTTTCCATCGACCACCGCGACACCCTGCCCTTCGGCCTCAGCCGTCTCGAACGCCGCGATCTGACGCCGTGCAAGGTCAATCTCTTCGGGCGCGGGGGCAAAGGCGGTGTTGGCGATGTCCACCTGCGCTGGGTGGATCAGCGTCTTGCCGTCAAAGCCCATGTCGCGGCCTTGGATGCACTCGGCCTTCAGTCCCTCATCATCCTTGAACGCGTTATACACACCGTCCACAATCACCAGCCCCTCGGCCTTGGCCGCCAGCAGGCACATCGACAAAGACGTGATCAGCGGCAACCGATCCGCACGGAACCGGGTCTGCAATTCCTTGGCCAGATCATTGGTGCCCATCACCATGCCTGCCATCTTCGGGTGCGCCGCAATCTCCGCCGCGTTCAGCATGCCACGCGGCGTTTCCATCATCGCCCAGATCGGCAGATCGCCGGTGATCTCGGCCAGCGCGTCAAGCTGCGCGGTGGATTCCACCTTGGGCAACAGCACTGCGTCACAATCCATCTGCGCCACCACCTCGGCATCAGCCCGGCCCCAGTCGGACTCCAGACCGTTGATCCGAACGATCCGCACCCGCGCGCCGTATCCGCCGGTGGCCAGAGCCGCCTTCAACGTCTCGCGTGCGGCGGGTTTTTCCTCCACCGCCACCGCGTCTTCCAGATCGAAGATGATCGCGTCCACAGGCAACCCGCGCGCCTTGTCCAGCGCCCGGTCCTTCGATCCCGGAATGTATAGAACCGAGCGATAGGGGCGGCTGCGCATGTCCATGGCGGTCTCCTTGACGTGTCTGCGTAATAATGTTGCGCCAGAGAGCTACATTCTTTTGCAAAAACTGCAAGGTCCGATGTGCCGCGCCGCAGAAAAAAGTGCTGCACCCGCATTCCGAACGCCGCGTTAACCAGATCACAACCGCTGCGCCCGACGCTCAGCCCATCACAGCTGAACAGGGGCAAGGCGATGACACAGAACTTCTGGACCATGACGGTCCTCGCAACAGGCGCATTGATCGCGTCGACGACACTGACCCAAGCACAACAGAACTGCGCCGACCGCGCTTTGGTGATCGAACGGCTCGCCAGCACCTATGGTGAAACCCGCCAATCCATCGGCCTTGCGCAGAACAACACCATGGTCGAGGTCTTCGCTTCCACCACGACCGGAAGCTGGACAATCACCGTGACCAATGCCGCCGGTCTGACCTGCCTTGTCGCCAGCGGTGAGGCGTTCGAACGGCTGGCCGAAACCCTGCCGACCCCGGCCGAGGATGCCTAGGTCAGCGCGTCCCAGATCAGCTTTGATCCCGTGACCATGAGCAGCACATAGGTCAGACCGAAAAACACCCGTTCGGGCACGACATGATGTGCCCGGACACCCAGATAGGTGCCAAGAACCGCCACAGGCGCAAGCGCCAGATTCAGCGTCAGCGTCTCCAGCGTGAAAAAGCCCATCGCGGCATAGATCGCCGCCTTGAGCACGTTCATCGCCCAGAACACGATCACGGTCGTCGCCTGAAACGCGGTCTTGCTCAGCTTCCGACCCAGCAGATACACCGCCGCCACTGGCCCGCCCGCATGGCTGACGAAGCTGGTAAAGCCCAGCGCGACGCCTGCTGTCACGCCCGCCGTCGGTGACATCGGCCGCTCTCCGATCACCACCCATTCCGCCGCCTGCACCAATTGCCAGGCCACGAAGGCGACCGAGATCCCACCGATCAAGAGCCGGATCACGTCGTCATTCGCCCAGCCAAAGAACAGCGCGCCCAGAAACGTGCCCGGCACGCCGCCCCACAGCAGAAGCCGCGTTTCCGGCCAGCTCCATTTCTTCCAGTAGGCCGGCAGGCTCGCCACATCGATGAGCATGAGCAGCGGCAACATGATGCCCAGCGCAATCGCAGGCTCTACCACCAGCGCCAGAATCGACGCGCTGGCAAAGGCAGCACCGGACCCGAACCCGCCTTTGGACACCCCCGCAAACAGCACTGCGGGCACGCCAATGGCAAAAACTGTCCAGCTCAGAACGTCCATTCCTGCCCCACTTTCCTACGGGATATCATTGACATATCCGGCCCCTGCGCGAACCACCAGAAAAGACATGTGCTTTCGCCACACTTGCGAAACGGTCCAAGTCGGACTAGCACGGCGCAAATTCAATACGGACCGGAGACAAATTCCATGGCCAGACCCAAGATTGCCCTTATCGGCGCGGGACAGATCGGGGGCACCCTTGCCCACCTCGTGGCACTCAAAGAACTGGGTGACGTTGTGCTTTTCGACATCGCCGAAGGCACCCCCGAGGGCAAGGCGCTCGACATCGCAGAATCCGGCCCTTCCGAAGGGTTCGACGCACGCCTCAAGGGCACGCAGGACTACGCCGACATCGCAGACGCGGATGTCTGCATCGTCACCGCCGGTGTGCCCCGCAAGCCGGGCATGAGCCGCGATGACCTTTTGGGCATCAACCTCAAGGTCATGAAATCCGTGGGCGAAGGCATCGCCGCCAACGCACCCGACGCCTTCGTGATCTGCATCACCAACCCGCTCGACGCGATGGTCTGGGCGCTGCAGCAATTCTCTGGCCTGCCGACCCACAAGGTCTGCGGCATGGCAGGCGTTCTGGACTCTGCGCGCTTCCGTCACTTCCTGAGCCTCGAATTCGACGTGTCGATGAAAGACGTCACCGCCTTCGTTCTGGGTGGCCACGGCGACACGATGGTTCCGCTGACACGTTACTCCACAGTCGCAGGCATCCCTCTGCCCGATCTGGTCAAGATGGGTTGGACGACACAGGACAAGCTCGACGCGATCGTGCAGCGCACTCGTGACGGCGGCGCGGAAATCGTCGGCCTGCTCAAGACCGGCTCCGCCTTCTATGCGCCCGCAACATCCGCCATCGAAATGGCCGAATCCTATCTCAAGGATCAACGCCGCCTGCTGCCCTGCGCGGCCTATTGCGACGGCGAATTCGGCCTCAACGGCTTCTATGTCGGCGTACCCACGATCATCGGTGCCGGCGGCATCGAGAAGGTCGTGGACATCAAGCTGTCGAAGGATGAACAGGTGATGTTCGACAACTCCGTCAACGCCGTCAAAGGCCTTGTCGAAGCGTGCAAAGGAATCGACGAGAGCCTCGCGTAACGCGCCCTTTCGATTTCGCGTTCACGGGCCGCCCGGCATCGGGCGGCCTTCTTTTGTGGGCCCAGTATCACTGTTCAACGCAAACACTGCATGCGCCTCGTTCTTCGCGGTAGCAATATGGCCGACATGATGTAGCCTGCTCTCAAAAAAGAGCAGCATTATGTCCTTTACCCTGTTTTCGAGCCTTAAGAACGAGGGTCCATTCATTGTGGAATGGGTCGCATATCATCGCGTGATCGGCTTTGATCGCATCGTGATCGCGTCCAACGATTGCCAAGACCGCTCGGACGGTGTTCTTGCCGCTCTGGACCGGGAAGGACTAATCGAACACCGACCGAATATCCTGTACGGCAAACTCTCACCGCAAATGCAAGCCGAGGCAAAGGCGCGGCGCGATGGCGTGTTCCGAAACGGCGACTACGTCATGTGGCTGGATCTTGACGAGTTCCTCGTGCCCCCAGAGCGCATGCCATCTGTAAGCGACCTTGTCCGCGCCTTGCATGCCAGGGGCGGAACGTCGATCTCGATCAACTGGCGCATCATGGGTGACAGTGGCTTTGCCGGCTTGCCGAACGGTTTTGTCCTCGACAAATTCACAGGAACCTCGAAGAGGTTTTTCCGGCTATCGTCCCCGGTCAAAACCCTGTTCCGCTACAGCGACGCCGTCGAACAACTCCATCTGCACCGTCCGATCTGGATACAGGGAGCAGAAGACAGCGTGACGATGCTTGACGGATGCGGGGCGAAACTCGGACACGAGTATTTTACCGAACGCTTCCGCGACGGATCACCGAAAGGTGGGGTCGCTCCCCGAAACGGGTTCTCTCGTTTCGGACGCATCAATCACTACTGTGTCCGCACGCGCATGCTTTATGCACTGAAACAAGCCCGAGGATTGGGTTTCTTTGGTGGCAATGGCGCTCATCTCGCCCGCTATTCGGACACGTTCTTCGACCGCTTCAATCAGAACGTCGCCCAATCCCATGACATCCTGCGATATCACGATTTGCTGGTCGATGAACACGCGCGCATCCTCAGCGTTTCCAACATAAAACGAGCGCATGAAGCATCGGTGAAAGCAACTTTGGCTGCCATGCCGTCGCTCGCGAGAACTGCAGCCTAGCCGAGACGGAGATGTGATTCTTAACCGAAACATTATTTTTGTGATCACACGATTTTTAGCTGTGATCACAAATGTCGGTTTTTTGCCGATTTGCCCGGCCTGCGGCAAAAAAGACGTTAAATGTTTCCTCGTCTGTCTCTTATATCGGCGAAAATCGAAGCAATAAACGGGACAGTTGACCGATGAACATCCACGAGTATCAGGCGAAAGCCCTGCTACGCAGCTACGGCGCTCCGGTGTCGGATGGCCGCGTGGTCCTCAAGGCCGAAGAGGCCAAGACCAAGGCAGGCGAGATGGACGGCCCACTCTGGGTGGTCAAGGCCCAGATCCACGCGGGTGGCCGCGGCAAGGGCAAGTTCAAGGAAGACAGCGCTGGCGAAGCCGGTGGTGTGCGCCTGACCAAATCGGTGGAAGAAGCCGCCGAAGAAGCAAAGAAGATGCTGGGCCGCACCCTTGTGACCAAGCAGACCGGCGACGCCGGCAAACAGGTCAACCGCATCTATATCGAAGATGGCTCGGGCATTCAGACAGAGATGTATCTCGCCCTGCTGGTCGACCGCCAGACCTCCCGCGTGTCCTTCGTGGCCTCCACCGAAGGCGGCATGGATATCGAGGAAGTCGCGGAACATACGCCCGAGAAAATCCTCAGCTTCTCGGTCGATCCCGCCACTGGCTACCAGCCGTTCCACGGCCGTCGCATCGCCTTCAACCTCGGTCTCGAAGGCAAGCAGATCAAGCAGTGCGTCCAGCTGATGGGCATTCTCTACAAGCTCTTCGTCGAAAAAGACATGGAGATGCTGGAAATCAACCCGCTTATCGTCACCGACGAAGGCGATCTGAAATGCCTCGACGCCAAGATGAGCTTTGACGGCAACGCCATGTACCGCCACCCGGATATCGCAGAACTGCGCGACACCACCGAAGAAGACCCCAAAGAGCTTGAGGCCTCCAAGTACGACCTCAACTACATCGCTCTGGACGGTGAGATCGGCTGCATGGTGAACGGTGCGGGCCTTGCCATGGCGACGATGGACATCATCAAACTCTACGGTGCCGAACCGGCCAACTTCCTCGATGTGGGCGGCGGTGCGACACGTGAAAAGGTCACCGAGGCGTTCAAGATCATCACCTCGGACCCGCAGGTCAAGGGCATTCTGGTCAACATCTTCGGCGGCATCATGCGCTGCGACGTCATCGCGGAAGGCGTGATCGCCGCGGTGAAAGAGGTGGGCCTCAAGGTGCCGCTGGTTGTGCGTCTCGAAGGCACGAACGTCGAAAAGGGCAAGGAGATCATCCAGAACTCCGGCCTCGACGTGATCGCCGCCGACGACCTCAAGGACGGCGCCCAGAAAATCGTAAAAGCAGTAAAGGGCTAAGCAGATGGCCGTACTTATCGACGAAAACACCAAAGTCATCTGCCAGGGCCTCACCGGCTCGCAGGGGACATTCCACACCGAACAGGCCATCGCCTATGGCACCAAGATGGTCGGCGGCGTGACACCGGGCAAAGGCGGGATGACCCATCTCGACCTGCCCGTGTTCAACTCGGTCCACGAGGCCAAGCACGCGACCCACGCGAACGCGACCGTGATCTACGTGCCGCCGCCCTTTGCCGCCGACTCGATCCTCGAGGCGATCGACGCCGAGATGGAAGTGATCGTCTGCATCACCGAAGGCATCCCGGTCATGGACATGATGCGCGTCAAGCGCGCGCTGGAGACCTCCAAGTCGCGTCTGATCGGCCCGAACTGCCCCGGTGTCATCACGCCCAATGCCTGCAAGATCGGCATCATGCCCGGCCACATCCACCGTCGCGGCAGCGTCGGCGTTGTGTCGCGCTCCGGCACGCTCACCTACGAGGCGGTCAAGCAGACCACCGATGTGGGCCTGGGCCAGTCCACCTGCGTCGGCATCGGCGGCGACCCCATCAAGGGCACCGAGCATATCGACGTGCTGGAATGGTTCCTCGCAGATGACGAGACCGAGAGCATCATCATGATCGGTGAGATCGGCGGCTCTGCCGAGGAAGAAGCGGCGCAGTTCCTGGCCGATGAAAAGAAGCGCGGTCGCTGGAAGCCCACCGCCGGTTTCATCGCGGGCCGCACCGCCCCTCCGGGACGCCGCATGGGCCATGCCGGCGCGATCGTCGCGGGCGGCAAAGGTGGTGCCGAGGACAAGATCGAAGCGATGAAAGCCGCAGGCATCGTCGTGGCCGAAAGCCCCGCACAGCTTGGCGAAGCGGTGCTTGCCGCGATCAAGGGCTGACACGGGTGCCGGGTCAGAGGCCCCGGCCGACGCAAATCGGGTAGGCCGGGCATTTGCCCGGCTTGCCTCACTCCACAAGGAGACCAGAGATGACGATGAACTTTCAGACTGCCATCCGCACCTGCCTTGTCGAAAAATACGCCAGCTTCCAGGGCCGCGCGTCGCGCTCTGAATATTGGTGGTTCTTTCTGGCCTTCCTGATCGGCGCCGTCATCACCCAGATGATCTGGTGGGGGCTCTACATCGTCTATGCCCTCGCCCTGCTCAGCCCGCTGCTGGGCGCAGGCTACCGGCGCTTGCAGGACACCGGCCGTCCGGGCTGGTACATCGTCATTCCCTTCGGCCTTGGCCTTGTGACCACGCTGCTCGCGCCAGACATGCCCGACCCCGATGCAATGGCGGCCGGACAGATGCCCAACATGGGAAACATGGCGCTCTTCTCGGCGCTTGGCTTCGTGCAACTGATCGTCAGCCTGCTGTTCCTGTGGTGGCTGACGCGCCCGTCGCAACCAGAAATCAATGCCTACGGGCCTCCGCCCGCTCAACATTCCTGATCCTGCCCGCCCCCAGAACCCCAAGGTACCGTCATGACAGACCAAAGCCCCAACGACCTCTTCCACGCTTCCAGCTTCATGCAGGGGCACAACGCGGCCTATCTTGAACAGATGTACGCGCGCTACGCGAGCGATCCCAGCGCGGTCGACGAGGCGTGGCAGGCGTTCTTCCGGCAGCTGGGCGATGACGAAGTCAGCGTCAAGAAAGAGGCGACAGGCCCAAGCTGGGCGCGCACCGACTGGCCGCCGCTGCCCAATGACGACCTGACGGCGGCGCTGGACGGTCAATGGCCCGTCGCCCCCGCCGAGGCGAAAAGCGCCGGTGACAAGATCAAGGCCAAGGCCGAGGAAAAGGGCGTTCAGGTCACCGATGACGCCATCCAGCGCGCCGTTCTGGACAGCATCCGCGCGCTCATGATCATCCGCGCCTACCGCATCCGGGGCCACCTTGCCGCCGATCTCGATCCGCTGGGCATGCGCGAACAGACCGCGCACCCGGAACTTGAGCCGAAATCCTACGGCTTTACCGAGGCGGACATGGACCGCCCGATCTTCATCGACAACGTTCTGGGCCTCCAGATCGCCTCGATGCGCGAGATCCTCGACATCGTGCGTCGCACCTATTGCGGCACCTTTGCGCTGCAATACATGCACATCTCCGATCCCGAACAATCCGCATGGCTGAAGGAACGGATCGAAGGCTACGGCAAGGAAGTCGCGTTCACCCGCGAAGGCCGCAAGGCGATCCTGAACAAGATGGTCGAGGCCGAAGGCTTCGAAAAGTTCCTCCATGTCAAGTACATGGGCACCAAGCGCTTTGGCCTCGATGGCGGCGAAAGCCTGATCCCCGCGATGGAGCAGATCATCAAGCGCGGCGGCAACCTCGGCGTCAGGGACATCGTCATCGGCATGCCGCACCGGGGCCGCCTGTCGGTTCTGGCCAACGTGATGCAAAAGCCCTACCGCGCGATCTTCAACGAATTCCAGGGCGGCAGCTTCAAGCCCGAAGAGGTCGACGGCTCAGGCGACGTGAAATACCACCTCGGCGCCAGTTCCGACCGCGAGTTCGACGGCAACACCGTCCACCTGTCGCTGACCGCGAACCCCTCGCACCTCGAAGCGGTCAACCCGGTCGTTCTGGGCAAGGTGCGCGCCAAGCAGGACCAGATCAGCGACAGCGAACGCCGTCAGGTCATGCCCATCCTGCTGCACGGCGATGCGGCCTTTGCCGGTCAGGGCGTCGTGGCGGAATGTTTCGCCCTGTCCGGTCTGCGCGGGCACCGCACCGGCGGCACCATGCATATCGTGGTGAACAACCAGATCGGTTTCACCACCGCCCCGCATTTCTCGCGCTCCTCGCCCTACCCGACCGACAACGCGCTGGTGGTCGAGGCGCCGATTTTCCACGTCAACGGCGACGACCCCGAAGCGGTTGTGCACGCCGCCAAGGTCGCGACCGAGTTCCGTCAGAAATTCGGCAAGGACGTGGTCATCGACATCTTCTGCTACCGCCGCTTCGGTCACAACGAGGGGGATGAGCCGATGTTCACCAACCCGTTGATGTACAAGAAGATCAAGCAGCAGAAGACCACGCTGTCGCTTTATACCGAACGTCTGGTCAAGGACGGCCTGATCCCCGAGGGCGAAATCGAGGACATGAAGGCGGCGTTCCAGTCGCACCTCAACGAGGAATTCGAGGCCGGCAAGAACTACAAGCCCAACAAGGCCGACTGGCTCGACGGGCGCTGGAGCCATCTCGACCGTCAGGACAAGGACGATTACCAGCGCGGCCAGACCGCGATCAGCCCCGACACGATGCAGCAGGTCGGTGAGGCGATCACCCGCTTGCCCGATGGCTTCCCGGTGCACAAGACCGTCGCGCGCCTGCTCGAGTCCCGCAAGGAGATGCTCGAGACCGGCGTGAACTTCGATTGGGCCACCGCCGAAGCACTGGCCTTCGGATCGCTCCTGACCGAAGGCTACCCGGTCCGTCTGGCCGGTCAGGACAGCACACGCGGCACGTTCAGCCAGCGTCACTCGGCGTTGGTGAACCAGGAAACCGAGGAACGGTACTACCCGCTCAACCATATCCGTGAAGGACAGTCGCGTTTCGAAGTGATCGACTCGGCCCTGTCGGAATACGCGGTGCTGGGTTTCGAATATGGCTACTCGCTGGCCGAACCCAACGCGCTGACCCTCTGGGAAGCCCAGTTCGGCGATTTCGCCAACGGTGCGCAGATCATGTTCGACCAGTTCATCAGCTCCGGCGAAAGCAAGTGGCTGCGCATGTCGGGTCTCGTGTGCCTCTTGCCGCATGGCTATGAGGGACAGGGGCCTGAACACTCGTCCGCCCGCCTCGAACGGTTCCTGCAGCAATGCGGTCAGGACAACTGGATCGTCGCCAATTGCTCGACCCCGGCCAACTACTTCCACATCCTGCGCCGCCAGCTGCACCGGTCCTTCCGCAAGCCGCTCATCCTGATGACGCCGAAATCGCTGCTGCGTCACAAGCTGGCCGTGTCCAAGACCGAGGAATTCACCACCGGGTCCAGCTTCCACCGCGTGCTCTGGGACGATGCGCAATATGGCAACTCGGAGACCAAACTGGTCAGCGACGACAAGATCGAACGCGTCGTGATGTGCTCGGGCAAGGTCTATTACGACCTGCTCGAGGAACGCGACGCCCGTGGCATCGACGACATCTACATCCTGCGTTTTGAGCAGTTCTACCCGTTCCCGGCGATCTCTGCGGTCAAGGAGCTTGAACGCTTCCCCAAGGCCGAGATGATCTGGTGCCAGGAAGAACCCAAGAACCAGGGCGCCTGGACCTTCATGGAACCGAACCTCGAATGGGTTCTGGGCCGCATCAATGCCACGCATCCGCGCCCCCGCTACGTGGGCCGCGCCACATCGGCCTCGCCCGCGACGGGTCTGGCCAGCCAACACAAAGCACAGCAAGCAGCACTCGTTGACGAAGCGCTGACGATCGAAGGGAACTAAGACATGACAACCGAAGTGCGTGTGCCCACGCTGGGTGAATCCGTGACAGAAGCCACGGTCGCCACATGGTTCAAGAAGCCGGGCGACAGCGTTGCCGTGGACGAAATGCTGTGCGAACTGGAAACCGACAAGGTGACGGTCGAAGTGCCCTCGCCCACCGCGGGTGTTCTTGCCGACATCGTCGCCAATGAAGGCGACACGGTCGGCGTCGATGCGCTGCTGGCCAATATCGCCGAAGCGGGCGAAGCCGGATCGGCCACCCCCGAGGAACGCCCCTCGGCCAAGGCCGCCGCTGCTGCCGAAGCCGTGTCGGACGATGCCAAGACCGTCGATGTCATGGTCCCCACGCTGGGCGAGTCGGTCTCAGAAGCGACCGTTTCGACCTGGTTCAAGAAGGTCGGTGACACTGTTGCGCAGGACGAAATGCTCTGCGAGCTGGAAACCGACAAGGTGTCAGTCGAAGTGCCCGCTCCTGCCGCAGGTGTCCTGTCCGAGATCACCGCCGCCGAAGGCACGACCGTTTCGGCCGGTGGCAAGCTGGGTGTGATCGGTGGCAAGGCGGGTGCATCAGCCTCCGCCAGCGCGCAGGAAACCGCCCCCGCCCCGGCAGTCCAGCCTGCCTCGACCGGCGCCGGGGATGTCGAAGACGCGCCCTCGGCGAAGAAGGCGATGGCCGAAGCGGGCGTCAGCCGCGATCAGGTCCAGGGCTCGGGCCGCGATGGCCGCGTGATGAAGGAAGACGTGGCCAAGGCCGTCGCCGCCGCAGCCAGCGCTCCCGCCGCACAGACATCGGCCCCGGTCTCCACGCCGCGCGCACCCGTCAGCGCCGATGATGCCGCGCGCGAGGAACGGGTCAAGATGACCCGCCTGCGCCAGACCATCGCCCGCCGCCTCAAGGACGCGCAGAACGCCGCTGCGATCCTGACCACCTACAACGAGGTCGACATGACCGAGGTCATGGCGCTGCGCAACGAGTACAAGGACCTCTTTGAGAAGAAACACGGCGTCCGCCTCGGCTTCATGTCCTTCTTCACCAAGGCCTGCTGCCACGCGCTGCGCGAAGTGCCCGAGGTCAATGCCGAGATCGACGGCACCGACATCGTCTACAAGAACTTCGTCCACATGGGCGTCGCCGCAGGCACGCCGCAAGGCCTCGTGGTGCCGGTCATCCGCGATGCCGACCAGATGAGCTTTGCGGAGATCGAGAAAGCCATCGCCGAAAAGGGCCGCCGCGCCCGTGACGGCAAGCTGTCGATGGCGGAAATGCAGGGCGGCACCTTCACCATCTCGAACGGCGGTGTCTACGGCTCGCTCATGTCCTCGCCGATCCTGAACCCGCCGCAATCGGGCATCCTCGGCATGCACAAGATCCAGGACCGCCCGATGGTCGTGGGCGGCGAGATCGTGATCCGCCCGATGATGTATCTCGCCCTCAGCTACGACCACCGCATCGTCGACGGCAAAGGCGCCGTGACCTTCCTCGTCCGCGTCAAGGACGCGCTCGAAGACCCGCGCCGGTTGCTGATGGATCTGTAAGCCTGGTGCGCGCCAGCACGCACCCTACCGCGTTGTAGGGTGCGTGATCTCACGCACCATTCGGAGTGATCATGACCCCCGAACTTACCGCCCTCACCCTCGCCGCCCTGCTGCAAGTCTTGCAATTCGCAGCCTATTCCGTCGTGGCGCAGATGCAGGTCGGCACCAAGAAGGCGCTTGGCCCGCGCGACACGCCTGTGCAACTCACCGGCAAGGCAGGCCGGCTTCAGCGTGCGATGAACAACCATTTCGAAGGGTTGATCCTGTTCGGCATCGCCGTCATGGTGATCACCTATTCCGGGCAGAACACCGAAGAGACGGCCCTTGCCTGCGGGATCTACCTCGTGGCGCGGGTGCTTTACGTGCCCGCCTATGTCTTCGGCTGGGTGCCCTGGCGCTCCCTCATCTGGGCGATTGGTTTCGCCGCCACGCTCTACCTGTTATTGGCGGCACTGATGTAACTTCTTCTTGTCGAAAATACCTCCGGGGGGAGGCCGCAGGCCGGGGGGCAGCGCCCCCCTCCCCAGAAACCACAAAGGACCACGCTCATGGCACAATACGACGTCATCATCATCGGCTCCGGCCCCGGCGGCTACGTGGCCGCGATCCGCTGCGCTCAGCTCGGCCTGAAGACCGCCTGCGTCGAGGGCCGCGAGACATTGGGCGGCACCTGCCTCAACGTGGGCTGCATTCCCTCCAAGGCGCTGCTGCACGCCACCCACCAGCTGCACGAGGCCGAGCACAACTTTGCCAAGATGGGCCTCAAGGGCAAATCGCCATCCGTCGACTGGAAACAGATGATGGCCTACAAGGATGACGTGATCGGCCAGAACACCAAGGGCATCGAATTCCTGTTCAAGAAGAACAAGATCGACTGGCTCAAGGGCTGGGGCTCCATCCCCGAGGCGGGCAAGGTCAAGGTCGGTGACGACGTGCACGAAGCCAAGAACATCATCGTGGCCTCCGGCTCCGAGGCCAGCAGCCTGCCGGGTGTCGAGATCGACGAGAAGGTGGTTGTCACATCGACCGGCGCGCTCGAATTGCCGAAGATCCCGAAAAAGATGATCGTCATCGGCGCGGGGGTGATCGGGCTCGAACTGGGGTCGGTCTATTGCCGCCTTGGCACAGAGGTGCATGTGATCGAATATCTCGACGCCATTACGCCCGGCATGGATGCCGAGGTGCAAAAGGCCTTCCAGAAACTGCTGCAGAAACAGGGTCTGACCTTCACGATGGGTGCCGCCGTGCAATCGGTCGACGCTGGCAAGAGCAAGGCCAAGGTCACCTACAAACTGCGCAAGGATGACAGCGAGCACGAGATGGACGCAGATGTGGTGCTCGTCTCCACAGGGCGTCGCCCCTTCACCGACGGTCTGGGCCTCGATGCGCTGGGGATCGAGATGTCGCCGCGCGGCCAGATCAAGACCGACGCGCATTGGCAGACCAATGTCAAAGGCATCTACGCCATCGGCGATTGCATCGACGGCCCGATGCTGGCCCACAAGGCCGAGGACGAAGGCATGGCCTGCGCCGAGGTGATCGCGGGCAAGGCGGGTCATGTGAATTACGGCGTCATTCCCGGCGTGATCTATACCCACCCCGAGGTCGCCAATGTCGGCATGACCGAGGAACAGCTCAAGGAAGCGGGCCGCAATTACAAGGTCGGCAAGTTCAGCTTCATGGGCAATGGCCGGGCCAAGGCCAACTTTGCCGCCGACGGGTTCGTGAAGATCCTCGCCGACAAGGACACCGACCGCATCCTGGGCGCGCATATCATCGGCCCGATGGCGGGCGATCTGATCCATGAGATTTGTGTCGCGATGGAGTTCGGTGCGTCGGCCGAGGATCTGGCTCTCACCTGCCACGCGCACCCGACCTATTCCGAGGCGGTGCGCGAGGCGGCACTTGCCTGTGGCGACGGTGCCATCCACATGTAAACGCATGGCACGGGGGACGCCTTTTTCATAAGGCTTCCCCCAAGCGCGGTTCAACGCGCCTGTCCCTGCGGTCTGCAAACCGCGGTATCCCGGCTCTTCGAAGAACCCTATGATCTCTGAAAGAAGCGGCGCCGCCCCCTTGGGCCGACGGTTTTTTCTTTATCGGGGAAGTCTCCCCGGACCTGTACCCCGTTCGGGGCCTGTGAAACCGGTTTCTCAAGGTCGGTGTGTCACCACCTGAACGAAAAAACCATCTTCAGATCGCGGTGTGGGAGTGACCCTCTCCGCTCGTTGCGCAACGTGGGCGCAAATTGCCGTCCACGCGTTAAGGTTTTGCCAATCAACCGTGCGGTCACCTCACCACATGCGCGGGATCGCGTTCGCCTCGTAATTCGCGTCATACTCCGGACCGCCCAGCGCCCCGTCACTTACATCGGCCATGATCTCGCCCACAGTCGGCAATCCTTCGGGCAGAGGCGCGCCGTCCCATAGCCCCGACCGCATCAGCGCCTTGGCGCATTGGGTATAGACCTCGGCCACCTCGGTCACGATCACGGTCGCGGGCAGCATGGTCTTTTTGCGGAACGTCTCACGCAGATCGGCATCGTCGGTGATCCACGCCCGGCCATTGACCCGCACGGTGGTCTTTGTGCCGGGGATCATGAACAGGAACGCGATGCGCGGGTCCTCGATCAGGTCACGCAGCGCATCGAGCCGGTTGTTGCCCTGCCAGTCCGGCATCAGGATCGTGCGCGGGTCCGACACCCGAACCACCGGCTCGATGTCCCCGCGCGGCGTGCCATGGGTGCCGTGGGGTCCGGCCGTCGAGATCACGCAGAACCGCGCCGCCTCGACCCAGCGGCGATAGCTGGGGGTCAGATGGTCCGCGACCTTGGTCAGCGATGCGGGCACCGGTGCGCCATAGAGCGCCTCCAGATCCGTGATGGTCTCAATTCGGCGCATGGAATCCCGCCTCCGCGTTCAGCCGGTCAGACGCGGTTTCGATCCGCGTTTCCAGCAGTTTCAGGAACTCGTGTCGCGGCAGTCCCGGCGGGATCGGTTCGAGGAATTCGACAACCGCCGTGCCCGGTTTGCGGTAGATGCCGCGCTTGGGCCAGAACAGCCCGACATTGGCCGCCACCGGCACGCAGGGCTGGCCAAGCTGTTCGTACAGAACCGCAGTGCCAACCTTGTAGGGCACCTTGACGCCCGGCGCGATCCGCGTGCCCTGCGGATAGATGATCAACTGCCCCGCCGTGGCTTTGCCCTCATGCACCGCTTCGACCATCTGCTTGATCGCGGCACCGCGCTTGCCCCGGTCGACCGGAATGCATCCGATCCTCAGCCCGTATTGCCCGACGATGGGCGCGTACATCAGAAGGCGTTTCATGATGAACTTGCCCGCCGGCAGCGCCGAGAACACCATGAACACGTCCAGAAAGCTCTGGTGCTTTGCGGCGACGATACATTCGTAATCGGGCGGCGTGCCCCGGATCTCGGTCTTGAGACCGATCATCCACGGCGCGGCCCAACGCACGAAGCGCGACACGTTCATGCAGCCCGCCCGCGCCCCCCGGCGCGACACCAGGGCCCATGGAAACAACCCGAGGCCGATCACCGCGATGGACAGGTAGACCGCGATGATGAACAGCAGCGACCGCACCCACTGGATTGCATATGCCATCAGGCCAGTTCCTCCAAAACGCGCCGCGCCGCATAGCGCGTGGCGACAAACGCGACCAGCCCTGACAGCGGCGGGATCAGGATGACCCAGACCCAGCCGATGCCCTGGATGCTCAGATCGGTCAGCACCCCTGCGGTGTCATTGCCCGAGGGCACAAGAACCAGCGCGATGATGCCGGTCAGCGTGCCAAAGGCCGCCCCGGTCAGGGCGCGCAGGGCAAAGCGCCGGACAAAGGCGCTGGCGATATAGGTGTCCTTGGCCCCGACCAGCCGCAGCACGGCGATCACCTGCGCATTGGCGGCAAGGGCGGCATTGGCGGCCAGCGTGACCATAGCGGCTGTGGCCGTCGCGATGAGCAGGATCGACGCCCAGCCCAACAAACGCAGGCGCGATGCCGCGTCGATCAGCGGACGCCGCCAGCGGGCATGATCGTCCAGCACGGCGGCAGGCGCCTCGGCGGCAAGCCGCAGGCGCAGCCCGGCGGCATCATAGCCCGTGTCGGTCTCCAGGATGTCGATGAGTTGCGGCAGCGGCAGATCGTCGATGGGCAGGTCCGCGCCCAGCCACGGGATCAGCAGGTCACGCTGTTCTTCGGGCGTGAGCGCGCGGGCATCGACAATCCCGGGCGTGGTGCGCAGCACGCGCAGCGCCGCTTCGGTCTGGGTGGCGACCTCTCCTGCCGGGGCCGAGATGCGCAGGGTCGAGGCTTGCGCCAGCTCGTTGCCCCAGCGATCCGCCACGCGTCCCGCAGCCAGCGACAGCGCCAGCGCAAAGACCGCGAGGAAGGACATCGCGAAGGCGCTGAACAGCGTCAGACGCGCGGTAAAGCCGGTGGGAGGAACGACGCGATCCGCGCGTTCGTCGAATTGCAGCATCCGTGCTGCGGCCCGCAGATCGAACTTCACAGGTCCGCCCCCGCCATCTGAAGCCGCCGGTTCGAGATCCGCAGCACGCGCGTCTGAACCTGCGCCTTGGCGGCGCGGATCAGGCCCAGATCATGGGTGGCGATCAGGATGGTCTTGCCCATGCGGTTCAGTTCCACGAGCAGCGTCAGAAGGCGTTGCGACATCTCCCAGTCGATATTGCCCGTGGGCTCATCGGCGAGGATCACATCCGGCGACATGATCACCGCACGGGCCAGCGCGGCGCGCTGGCGTTCCCCGCCCGACAACTCGGGAGGCAGCGCATTGGCGCGCGCGGACAGCCCGACCCAGGCCAGCAATTCCCTGAGATTGGCATCCGCCGCATCCGGCTCCTGCCCCGACACCGCCAGCGGCAGGGCCACGTTTTCGGTCACCGGCAGATGGTCGAGAAACTGGCAGTCCTGATGCACGACACCGATCTTGCGGCGCAGGATCGCGACGTCATCCCGGCTCAGCCCGCGCACGTCACGGTCGAACAGGCGGACGTGGCCGGCAGTGGCCTGAAGCGCGCCGTAGCACAGTTTGAGAAAGGTGGTCTTGCCCGACCCGGACGGTCCGGTGAGGAAGTGAAACGACCCCGGCGCGACGTTCAGGGTCATGTCCGTCAACAGTTCTCCGCCGCCGTAACTGTAGGCCACATTTTCCAACTCGATCACGGCGGTCTTGTCCCTGCCCCTTGTTAGGCGTTGTTGTGCCTGAGCATCGTGCGGGTTTCAATGCGCCGGTGTGGCCACAATAGGCATTTACATGCGGTTAGGCGCGCCTATTGTGCCTTTTCAACAAGGTACACGGGGGTTGGGCGCAAAATCGCGGCCAGCTGAGTTGGGGGCAACGGGCAAATGCGGCTGAAATGTCCAAGTTGCGGGGCGCAGTACGAGGTCCCGGATGATGTCATCCCCGAGGATGGCCGGGATGTGCAGTGCTCCAATTGCGGCAACACCTGGTTCCAGGCCCCTGACCTCAGCGCCTCTCCCGAAGCGATCGAAGCCGAGGCAAAGGCCCCCAAGGATGCGGTCTGGCATCCGGAGGTGGACGCCGACATTGCCGATCGCCCGTCGATCAACCAGGACGCCACTCCCGGCAGTTCCACCCCGCCAAACTCACCCAAGCGCCGCGAGCTTGATCCCTCGATTGCCGACATCCTGCGCGAGGAGGCCGATATCGAGGCCCGCGCCCGCCGTGCCAATGCAGGCGGGATCGAGGAACAGCCCGATCTTGGCCTTCAGGAACCCGAAGACGAAGCCGCCAAGCGCGCGCGTCAGGCGCAGGAGCGCATGCGCAAGCTGCGCGGCGAAGACACCGAGGCCGCCGCGGCTGCCGCAGCCAGCGCTGCCGTGACGCAGCGTCCGAAATCGCGGCGCGACATGCTGCCCGACGTGGAAGAAATCAACCAGACCCTCCGCGCGTCGAACGAACGGCGCGAAATGCGCAGCGTGCAGGCCGATCTTGAAGACGATGACGAACCGACCGGCGGGTTTCGGCGCGGTTTCATCTACACGATCCTGCTTTTTGCCGTGGCAGCCGCACTTTACATCTACGCGCCGCAATTGTCCGAGTCCGTGCCGCAGGTGAAGGTGCCGCTGGACAGCTACGTGGCGATGGTCGACCAGGGTCGGGCATGGCTCGATACGCAGATCGCAACGCTCATGAGCCTGATCAACGGCGCTTCGGTGGATGCGCCCGCAGAGGCTCCGGCAGACGCACCCGCCACGGACGGGTCGTAAGACGCTGAAAGATATGGCAGGCTGCCATGACGGCCCAGCGGATTTGGACCTATCTGTGCAAACGGTCTGGCCCTAACGCCGGATTTCTGTTCCGATCAGAATGGACCTGCCAGAGCGACATTCGCATCCGGCCCATTGTGATTCTCAAACGGAGGTGACGACCATGGACGGTACATTGACCAAGAACGACCTGAGCCACGTGGTCGAAGCCGATCGCGCCCATGTCTGGCACCACCTGATCCAGCACAAGCCGTTCGAGACCAACGATCCCCGGATCATCGTCGAGGGCAAGGGCATGCGGGTCTGGGACCAGAAGGGCAAGGAGCACCTTGATGCCGTGTCGGGCGGTGTCTGGACTGTGAACGTGGGCTACGGCCGTGAAAGCATCGCCAAGGCGGTCTATGACCAGCTGATCAAGCTGAACTACTTTGCCGGGTCCGCCGGGTCGATCCCCGGTGCACTGTTTTCGGAAAAGCTGATCTCGAAGATGCCGGGCATGACCCGCGTCTACTATACGAACTCCGGGTCCGAGGCGAACGAGAAAGCCTTCAAGATGATCCGCCAGATCGCGCACAAGCGCTATGGCGGCACCAAGCACAAGATCCTTTACCGCGACCGCGATTACCACGGCACGACCATCGGCTGCCTGTCGGCGGGCGGTCAGGACGAGCGCAACGCGCAGTACGGGCCGTTCACGCCCGGTTTCGTGCGTGTGCCGCATTGCCTTGAGTACCGCGCGGGCGATCAGGGCGCACCGACCGAGAATTACGGCGAATGGGCCGCGGACCAGATCGAACAGGTGATCCTGCGCGAAGGCCCGGACACCGTCGGCGGCCTGTGCCTCGAGCCGGTGACTGCAGGTGGTGGCGTGATCACCCCGCCGCAGGGCTACTGGGACCGCGTGCAGGAGATTTGCCGCAAGTACGACATCCTGCTGCATATCGACGAAGTGGTCTGCGGCGTGGGCCGCACCGGCACTTGGTTCGGCTATCAGCATTACGGCGTGCAGCCTGACATGGTGACGATGGCCAAGGGTGTCGCCTCTGGCTATGCCGCGATTGCCTGCCTTGTGACCACCGAGGACGTGTTCTCGATGTTCAAGGACAATGCGGATGATCCGATGAACTATTTCCGCGACATCTCGACCTTTGGTGGCTGTACGGCCGGCCCGGCAGCGGCGCTGGAAAACATGCGGATCATCGAAGACGAAGGCCTGCTCGAGAACACGACCGAAATCGGCCACTACATGCTCGACCAGCTTCACGCTTTGGCAGACAAGCATGCGGTCATCGGCAATGTGCGCGGCAAGGGCCTGTTCCTGGGCGCCGAACTGGTCGAGGACCGCGAAACCCGCAAGCCGATGGCGGAAAAGCGGGTCCAGAAGGTGGTGGCCGACTGCATGCAGCAGGGTATCATCATCGGGGCCACCAACCGCTCGTTGCCGGGCTACAACAACACGCTCTGCTTCAGCCCCGCACTGATCGCCACCAAGGACGACATCGACCAGATCATCGCCTCGGTCGACGAAGCCCTGGGCCGCGAATTTGCGTGAGTGATCCCCTGATCACGGGCCAGCGCTTGAATGCGCTGGGCCAACCCATCGGTTTGCCCCTTGCCGATACATCACCCCGCCCGGTGCCCCCGCGCACCGACATGGTGGGGCGTTATTGTTCCGTGGTGCCGTTATCGCCGGACCATGCGGATGATCTGTATTCGGCGTTCCGCGCGGATCACGAGGATCACATCTGGACGTATCTTCCCAACGGCCCCTACCACGATCCCGCCGATTTCCGCGCATGGGTCGATCAAGCCGTCACATGGGATGATCCGCTGATGCACGCCATCCTCGTGAACGGGCGCGCGCTGGGTCATGCCAGCTACCTGCGGATCACACCTGCCAGTGCCAGCATCGAGGTCGGGTTCATCACCCTGTCTCCAGCTCTGCAACGCACCCGTGCTGCGACCGAGTTTCAGTTCCTGATGATGCAGCGCGCCTTTGAGGACCTGGGCTATCGACGCTATGAATGGAAATGCGATGCGCTGAACGCGCCGTCGCGCAAGGCAGCGCTGCGGCTGGGCTTCACCTATGAAGGCACGTTCCGGCAGGCGACCCACTACAAGGGCCGAAACCGCGACACTGCGTGGTTCTCGATCCTCGACGGTGAGTGGCCCGCGCTGAAGCAGCGGTTCGTGCGGTGGCTGTCGCCCGACAATTTCGACGCCCACGGGATGCAGAAATCCGCGCTCTGACCGCGCCTGCCTGCCAACCGATCTGCACCGAAATGAGGCGACACCAAGCGGGGCTGTTGCCACGGGGTCAATTCCTGCAGAAAACGGCAAACACACCTGCAATATGTGCAATGGTGTTTTTCGAGGAATGCACTATCAAGAGATCATGTTAGCGCTACCGAAAACTTGTGCACGATTTTGGAACACCCCTGGATGACCATGAAAACCGATATTCTGAACCGTCTGAAATACTCTCTGGGCAAGGACGCCGAGAACGCCTCGACCTATGACTGGCGCATCGCGCTGTCCCTGGTCCTGCGGGATCAGATGGTCGAAACGTGGTTCAGGTCGACCCGGGAAACCTATGCCGCTTCACCCAAGAGGGTCTATTACCTGTCGATGGAGTTCCTGATCGGGCGGCTGATCGAGGACATGATCGCGAACCTGCGCATGGAGGACACGGTCAAGACCGCGATCGCCGAACTGGGGCAGGATTACGATACCATCGTGCATGACGAACCCGACGCCGCGTTGGGCAATGGCGGGCTGGGGCGGCTGGCTGCGTGCTTCATGGATTCGCTGGCCACGCTGGGCATTCCCGCCTTCGGCTACGGCATCCGCTATGAGCACGGGCTGTTCGAGCAGAGCTTTGCGCAGGGGCAGCAGGTCGAAAAGCCGGAAACATGGCTGACCCAGCGCCATGCGTGGGAATTCGAGCGCCCGGAGGCGCGGTATCGCATCGGCTTTGGCGGTCATGTCGAACACCGCGACGGCAGCGCACGTTGGCACCCCGGCGAGGTGGTCATGGCCACCGCGCATGACACGCCCGTGGTGGGCTGGAACGGCGACTGGGGCAACACGCTGCGGCTGTGGTCGGCGGAGCCGTCCAAGGATTTCGATCTCGAAAGCTTCAACCGGGGCGATTACCTTGCCGCAGGTCGGTCCGAGGCGCTGGCGCGCACGATCAGCCGGGTGCTGTATCCCGACGACACCACCGAAAGCGGCAAGGAACTGCGCCTCAAGCAGGAATATTTCTTTACCGCCGCGTCGATCATGGACCTGCTGCGCCGCTATCTGGCCGATCACGACGACATCCGCGATCTGCCCGACTATGTGGCGATCCAGCTGAACGACACGCACCCGGCCATCGCCGGTCCGGAACTGGTGCGCATTCTGGTGGATGAGCACGGCCTGCCAATGGACGAGGCGATCCCGCTGACCCGTCGCTGCCTGGCCTACACCAACCACACGCTGCTGCCCGAGGCGCTGGAGCGCTGGAGCGAGCACCTGATGGGCCGCACCCTGCCGCGTCACCTCGAGATCATCCGCGCCATCGAGCACGCGCACCAGACCGAGTTTCCAGACAGCCCGCGCATTCTGGATCATGGCGATGTGCGCATGGGGGAATTGGCCTTCATCATGGCCCACAAGGTCAACGGAGTGTCGGCACTGCACACCGAACTGGTGAAACAGACGGTCTTTGCCGATCTGCACCGCATTCACCCGGACCGGATCATCAACCAGACCAACGGCATCACACCGCGCCGCTGGCTCTATGGCTGCAACCCGTCGCTGCGCCACCTGATCACCGACGCGATCGGCGAAGGCTGGGTCACCGATCTGGAACAATTGACCGCGCTCAAGGACAAGCGTGACGATGCGGCCTTCATCGACGCGTTCATGGCGTCCAAGCGCGAGAACAAGGTCAACCTGTCGAACTGGATCGGTCAGACAATGGGCGTCGCGCTCGACCCCGACGCGATGTTCGACGTGCAGATCAAGCGCATCCACGAATACAAGCGCCAGTTGATGAACCTGCTCGAAACCGTCGCGCTGTGGAACGAGATGCGCGACAATCCGAACGCAGATTGGACCCCGCGCATCAAGATCTTCGGTGGCAAGGCGGCTCCAGGCTACTTCGTGGCCAAGGACATCATCCGCCTGATCAACGACGTGGCGCAGGTGATCAATGCCGATCCGGTCACGGGCGACAGGCTCAAGATCGTCTACCCGCCGAATTACAACGTCACCATGGCCGAACGGCTGATCCCTGCGGCGGACCTGTCGGAACAGATCTCGACCGCGGGCAAAGAGGCCTCGGGCACCGGCAACATGAAATTCGCCCTGAACGGCGCGCTGACCATCGGCACGCTGGACGGTGCGAACGTGGAAATCCGCGATCATGTCGGGACCGAGAACTTTTTCCTCTTCGGCCTGACCGCGCAGGAGGTGATGGAGCGCCGCACGCATCACGGCTATTCCCGCGCCGCGATCGAGGCCAGCCCGCGTCTGCAACGGGTTCTGGGCCAGATTGCCGAAGGACGTTTTGCACCGCAGGACCCAAGCCGCTATCATGGGCTTGTGGGGATGCTTTATGATCACGATTATTTCCTTGTGACCTGTGATTTCGACAGCTATTTCGACACGCAGCGTCGCGCCGACATGGTCTACCAGACCCCGGAGAACTGGGCGGCGATGGCGCTTGTCAACACCGCCAGCATGGGGTGGTTCTCCTCGGATCGCACGATCAAGGGATATGCACATGACATCTGGGGCGCGAAGAGCGTGCTCTCGGCATGACGGATGTGACGCCCCTGATCGACGCGAGTACAGCGCAGACCATCGCACAGGGGCGGCATGGCGATCCGTTTGCAGTGCTGGGCCTGCACGAGGTGGATGGCGCACTGGTGCTGCGGGCGATGCGTCCCGAAGCGGACGGCGTGGAGGTGATCGACGCCAAGACTGAGCGGACTTTGGTGACGCTTGATCCCGTAGGCGACGGGCTCTTCGCCGGGGTCATCCCGCGCCGGAAAAAGCGATTCCCCTACCTGCTGAGGATGACACGGGGCGCCGATGTCTGGGACGAACAGGACGCTTATGCGTTCGGCCCGAAACTGGGCGATCTGGACGAATATCTTCTGGGCGAAGGCACACATAACCAGCTTTGGGATGCCCTTGGTGCGCATGTCTGCACACATGAGGGCACCGAGGGCACCCATTTCGCTGTCTGGGCACCCAATGCGCTGCGCGTATCTGTCGTGGGCGATTTCAACGGCTGGGACGGTCGCCGCCACGTGATGCGCAGGCGCGGTGCCACCGGGGTGCACGAGATTTTCCTGCCCGGCCTTGGGGACGGCACGGTCTACAAGTACGAACTGATCGACGGTGCAGGCAATGTGCTGCCGCTCAAGGCTGATCCGGTGGGCTTTGGCGCGGAACTGCCGCCTGCGACCGCCTCTGTGGTGCGTGACCTGCGCGGCTATGACTGGGCCGATGCCGGGTGGCTGCAACAGCGCGGTGCCAAGCAGACGTTCGACCAGCCGATCTCGATCTACGAGGTGCATCTGGAAAGCTGGCGGCGCGTGCCCGAAGAGGGCAACCGATCGCTGACCTATCTTGAACATGCGTCGATGCTGGTGGACTACGCCCGCGACATGGGGTTCACCCATATCGAGTTGACGCCGGTGTCGGAATACCCGTTCGGCGGGTCGTGGGGCTATCAGCCCGTGGGCCTGTTTGCGCCCACCTCGCGCTTTGGCACGCCACAGGAGTTTCGCGCCTTTGTCGATGCCTGCCACGCGGCGGGCCTTGGTCTGATAATCGACTGGGTGCCGGGGCATTTCCCGTCGGATGCGCACGGCTTGGGCCGGTTCGATGGCTCTCCGCTCTACGAGCATGCCGACCCCAAGGAAGGGTTCCATCCCGACTGGAACACGCTGGTCTACAACTACGGCCGCACGGAAGTGCAGAACTTCCTGATTGCAAACGCGAAATTCTGGTTCGAGGAATACCATATCGACGGGCTGCGCGTGGATGCCGTGGCCTCTATGCTCTACCGCGATTATTCCCGCAAAGAGGGCGAATGGGTGCCCAACAGCCAGGGAGGGCGCGAGAACCTTGAAGCCATCGCATTCCTGCAACGCATGAACGAACTGGTCTATGCCGCCGATGACAGCATCCTGACCGCAGCCGAGGAAAGCACCGCCTTTCCGGGCGTCAGCGCGCCGACCAGCACGGGCGGGCTTGGGTTCGGCTTCAAGTGGAACATGGGGTGGATGAACGACACCCTGCGCTACATGGCCGAAGACCCGATCAACCGGAAATACCATCACGACAAGATGACCTTCGGGCTGCACTACGCGTTCTCGGAAAACTTCATCCTGCCGATCAGCCATGACGAGGTGGTGCATGGCAAAGGGTCGATGCTGGGCAAGATGCCGGGCGACGACTGGCAGCGCTTTGCCAACCTGCGGGCCTATTACGGGTTCATGTGGGGCCATCCCGGCAAGAAGCTGTTGTTCATGGGCTGCGAGTTTGCGCAAGCGCAGGAATGGAACAACGAAACCAGTCTGGATTGGCACCTGCTGGACCATCCCCCGCATCAGGGGATGCAACGGCTGGTGCGCGATCTGAACACGCTCTACCGCGCGACACCTGCGCTTTATCGCAAGGACAGCAGCGAGGACGGGTTTCGCTGGATCGACGGCGGCAATGCGGCGGATTCGGTGTTTTCGTGGATGCGCTACGGGACCGAAGGCGATGCCCCCGTTCTGGTGGTGGCGAACTTCACCCCCGTGCCGCGCACCAATTACCGCATCGGTGTGCCGCACAAGGGGCACTGGGCCGAACGGCTCAATTCGGATGCAGCGCTTTACGGAGGGACCGACACGGGCAACGCGCAAGGCGCAGAGGCGCAGGACATCTCGATGCATGGCTGTGCCTGGTCCATCGAGATCACCGTGCCGCCACTGGCGACCGTGTTCTTTCAACTCGCGACTGACTGAACAGGGACATGACACACAGGGGGAGGAAAGACATGAGGGAAGACAGGTTCAGCCTGGCGCAGCAATCCATGGCGTTCATTCTTGCAGGCGGTCGGGGGAGCCGCCTCAAGGAAATGACCGACATCCGCGCAAAACCCGCCGTTTATTTCGGCGGCAAGACCCGGATCATCGACTTTGCCCTGTCCAATGCCGTCAATTCCGGCATCCGGCGCATCGGCGTGGCCACACAGTACAAGGCGCACAGCCTGATCCGTCACATGCAGCGCGGCTGGAGCTTCTTTCGCGCCGAACGCAACGAGTCGCTCGATATCCTGCCCGCCTCGCAGCAGGTCAACGAGGACAACTGGTACAAGGGCACCGCAGATGCCGTGACCCAGAACATCTCGGTCATTCGCGGATACGGTCCGAAATACGTGCTGATCCTTGCGGGCGATCACATCTACAAGCAGGACTATTCCCTGATGATCGAGGACCATGTCCGGTCCGGCGCCAAGGTCACGGTGGGCTGCATCGCCGTGCCACGCGAAGAGGCCAAGGGCTTTGGCGTGATGCATGTGGACGACAGCGACAAGATCCTCGATTTCGTCGAAAAACCCGCCGATCCCCCCGCGATGCCCGGCGATGAGACCAAGTCGCTCGCCAGCATGGGGATTTACGTGTTCGAGGCGGAATACCTCTATGAGATCCTCGAAAAGGACGCCGAGAACCCGGCGTCGGAAAACGATTTCGGCAAGGATATCATCCCTGCCATCGTGGCGGAGGGCGGTGCTCGCGCGCATCCGTTCAGCCGGTCCTGCGTCATGTCGGGGCTCGAGACCGAGCCCTACTGGCGCGACGTGGGCACCATCGACGCCTATTGGCAGGCCAATATCGACCTGACCGATTTCGAACCGGCGCTCGACATCTACGCGACCGACTGGCCGATCTGGACCTATTCGGAACTCACACCGCCCGCGAAATTCATCCACAACGAGGAAGGTCGTCGCGGACAGGCGGTGTCGTCGATGGTATCGGGGGGCTGCATCATCTCGGGCTCGTCACTCTATCGCTGCCTGCTCTTCACCGGGGTCAAGACGCATTCGTTTTCCCAACTCGAAGGGGCGGTGGCCCTGCCCTATGCCGAAGTGGGCCGCCGCGCCTATCTCAAGAACGTGGTGCTGGACCGGGGGGTGAAGATCCCGCCGGGTCTGATCGTGGGCGAAGATCCCAAGGAAGACGCCAAGAGGTTCCGCCGCACCGAGAGCGGCATCTGCCTGATCACGCAAGCCATGATCGACAAGCTGGGGAGGTGACATGAAGGTCCTGATGGTCGCCTCGGAATGTGCGCCCTTCGTGAAAACGGGGGGCCTCGCGGATGTGGTGGGCGCTTTGCCCGCTGCATTGGCGCGGGTGGATGTGGACGCACAGGTGGTGTTGCCCGCTTATCCGCCGCTTTTTCCGCTGCTGCCCGAAGGGACCGAGGTTACCCGGTTCGACGATCTGCCGGGCGGACCCGGTCGCATCGTCAAGGTCACGGCACAAGGTATGACCCTGCTGCTTCTGGACGCGCCGCAGCTGTTCGACCGTCCCGGCGGGCTTTATGTCGACGAGAGCGGCACCGACTGGCCCGACAACCACCTGCGCTTCGGCGCCCTGTCGATGGCGGGGGCGCGCATCGCGATGGGGGCGATCGAGAAATACCAGCCGGACGTGCTGCACGCGCATGACTGGCAGGCGGCGCTGTCACCTGTCTACCTGCGCATGGCAGGGCGAGACACGCCGCGATCCATCATCACCATCCACAACATCGCCTTTCAGGGGCGCTTCGGCCCACAGGTTCTGGACAGGCTGCACCTCAAGACCGACTGGTTTCATCCCGAGGGGCTGGAGTTTCACGGCGATCTGAGCTTTCTCAAGGGCGGGCTGATATTCTCGGACCGGATCACCACGGTCAGCCCGACCTATGCGCGCGAAATCCTGACGCCCGAGTTCGGCATGGGGCTTGAGGGCGTGCTGCAGGCCCGTGCCCCCGTGCTGAGCGGCGTGTTGAACGGAATCGACACCGACGCCTGGAACCCTGCGGAAGACATCACGCTGGCCGAGCCCTATGACGCAAAGAGCCTGAAGCGCAAGGCGGCGAACCGTATCGCGCTGAGTGAACAGTTGGGTCTGGAGACCGGCAGCGCGGGTCCGCTTTTCTGCGTGGTCAGCCGCCTGACCAGCCAGAAGGGGCTCGACGCGGTTCTGGGCGCGGTGCCACATCTGGTGGAGCACGGCGCGCAATTGGCGGTGCTGGGCAGCGGGCAGCCCGAGCTGGAACAGGGATTCCGCGATGCTGCACAGGCCCATCCCGGTCAGGTGGCCACCCATATCGGCTATGACGAGCGGCTGTCGCATCTGTTTCAGGCCGGAAGCGACGCCATCCTGATCCCGTCGCGGTTCGAGCCTTGCGGCCTGACCCAGCTTTACGGCCTGCGCTATGGCACCCTGCCCGTCGTTGCCCGCACCGGCGGGCTGGCCGACACGGTGATCGACGCCAATGTCGCCGCGCTGATCGCCAAGGCGGCCACCGGCTTTGTCTTCACCGATGTGACGACACCGGGTCTGGAGCAGGTGATCGACCGCGTGATCGCGGCCTATGCCGACCCGAAACTGTGGCAATCCATGCAGCGGGCGGCTATGCGTCATCCGGTGAGCTGGGACAGCTCTGCCAAAGCCTATCGTGACCTTTATGCCGATCTTGCCTGATGACCTATCACGCCACCGTTTCCACACAGCTTGAGCCCGGCTCCCCGTCGCGGTTGGGGGCGCATTTCGACGGCGGCGGGACCAATTTCGCGGTCTTCTCGGAACATGCCGAACAGGTGTTCCTGTGCCTGTTTTCGCCGGACGGCACGCGCGAGGAGATGCGCCTGTCGCTGCCCGAACGCACTGGCGCGGTGTGGCATGGCTATTTGCCGGGCGTGCAACCCGGCACGCTGTATGGCTACCGTGCGTCGGGTCCCTACACGCCCGAGGCCGGGCATCGCTTCAACCGAAACAAGCTGTTGATCGACCCCTATACGCGCGAATTTCACGGCAGTTTCACCGATCACACCGCCACCTTCGGCTATCTGAATTCCGCCCCTGAGGCGGACCTGTCCTTTGACAGCCGCGACAGCGCGCCTTTCGTGGCCAAGTCGGTCGTGTCGGACCCGGCGCTGTTCCCGCTCGATGCGCAGCCGCTGGAGCGCGGCTGGCACGACACGCTGATCTACGAAGCGCATGTCAAAGGCCTGACGCAGCGTCACCCTGACGTACCCGAAGACCTGCGCGGCACCTATGAGGGGCTGGCCACGCCCGCCATGCTGGACCACCTGACCAAACTCGGCGTGACGGCAGTTGAACTGCTGCCGGTGCAGGCGATCCGGTCCGAAGGTGCGCTCACGGCGCGGGGTCTGGTGAATTACTGGGGCTACAACACCATCGGGTTCCTTGCCCCCGAGCCACGCTATTTCGGCCCCGCCGGTGTGCGCGGCTTTCGCGCGATGGTCGATCGCTTTCACGCCGCCGGCATCGAGGTCATTCTGGATGTGGTCTACAACCATTCCGCCGAGGGCGATCACCTTGGACCAACCCTGTCGTTCCGGGGTCTGGACAATGCCAGCTATTACCGGCTGCAGGCCGACCAGCCGCGCTATTATGTGAACGACACGGGCTGTGGCAACACGCTCGACACGACACATCCGTTCGTCATTCGCCTGATCCTCGACAGCCTGCGCTTCTGGGTGCAGGCGATGGGGGTCGATGGGTTCCGGTTTGATCTGGCCGCCACGCTCTGCCGCGAACCTGCCGGGTTCGACCGGACCGGGCGGTTCATGACGGCGCTGCGGCAGGATCCGGTGCTGGCGGGGGTCAAGCTGATCGCGGAGCCGTGGGATATCGGCCCCGGTGGCTACCAGTTGGGCGGGTTCCCGGCCAAGTTCGCGGAATGGAACGACCGCTACCGCGACACGGTACGCAAGTTCTGGCGCGGCGACACGCACGGTGCACAGGAGCTGGGATCGGCGTTGTTGGGCACCGCTTACCTGTTCGACAAACGCGGACGGCGGGTCTGGTCCTCGGTCAATTACGCAGCGTCCCATGACGGCTTCACCCTGGCCGACACGACGCAATACGAACACCGTCACAACATGGCCAATGGCGAGGGCAACCGCGACGGGCACAAGGTCAATTTCAGCGACAATCTGGGCACCGAGGGGCCAAGCGACGATCCCGCGCGCCGCGACATGCGCGCGCGGCGTCAGCGCAACATGCTGGCCACCGTGTTCCTGTCGCAGGGCACGCCGATGCTGCTTGCAGGCGACGAAGGCGGGCACAGCCAGCGCGGCAACAACAACGCCTATTGTCAGGACAATGCCACCACATGGATCGACTGGGCGTCGCTCGATCCCGACCAGATCGCCTTTACCACCGCGCTGTCGCAATTCCGGCGGGACACGCCGATCCTGCGGCAGATGGATTTCCTGCACGGCGCCACGCGCCCGACCGACCACCGCAAGGACGTGGAATGGCGCGGCTTTGATGGCACGCCGCTGAACTGGAGCAATGACAGCCTGTCGAGCCTCTGCCTGCACCTGCGTGGCAATGCCGAGAGCGTGGCGGGCAAGGCGACACGGGACGAGGTGCTTTTGGCCTTCAATCGCGGCAATCACGACCTCGACCTGCTGCTGCCGCCCACAATCCACGATGTCTGGGTGCGCGAGATCGACACCGCCGAGGCTGCGCAACACCCGACGCCCGTCGACGGCGCGCGCATCCGCGTGCCTGCGCAATCGGTCAGCGCCTTTGTCCTGCGGGTCGGGTCAACCGGATGAGCCACACCGATGACAGCCTGCGCGCATTGGCACGGGCGCAGGGTATCTACCTCGAGTTCTTCGACCTGCATGGCACGAAGCACGAGGCCAGCCCCGAGACGCTGCGCGCGCTGCTGCGGGCGCTCGGAACGGATGTCGACAATCCTGCGACCGTGTACGCGCCCTCTGAAGTGATCGCCTTTGCCGGTGACGCCATCGCGGTGCCGGTCTCTGGCGGGTGTGATTGGGCTCTGCTGAACGAGGGTGGTGCGGTTGTCGCCGAAGGCCGGGCCACCGACAGGATCGACCTGCCGCCCTTGGACGTCGGGTATTTCGATCTGCACCGCACAGGGGCGCATCCCGGTCAGAGCTTTGTCATGGTCCGCCCGCATCGCGCGCCGGATCTGGCGTCGAAATCCGGGACCGACACTTGCTGGGGCACAACAGGCGCGCTTTACGGGTTGCGGTCAGCGAACAACGGCGGCTTGGGCAATTACGCCGATCTGGGCGCGGTTGCCGCCACGTTCGGCCGCGCGGGTGCGCAGTTTCTCGGGGTCAATCCGCTACACGCGCTTGGATGGGCGATGCAGGACATCATCAGCCCCTATTCGCCCTCGCATCGGGGCATGTTCAACATCGACCATATCGCGGTCGAAGGCGGGCTTGGACCGACGCCCGACGGTGACCTGATCGACTATGCCGCCTTCCGCCAGACGCATCGCGCAGCCCTTGAGGCGCAGTACGTGCAGCGCGACATCGCGGCCTTTGCGGCATGGTGCGCCACCTGTTCCGACGACACGCGGCAGTTTGCTGAATTCGAGGCGATCAGCGAGATCCATGGCCATGATTTCCGCACATGGCCCGCAGCGCTGCAAACCCCCGGAGCGGCGGCGCACAAGGCGGCGGGCAAACGGGCGGAGTTCCACCTCTGGCTGCAATATCAGTCGGAAACCCAGATCGACGCGGCGCAGGGCGCGGCGACACGGGCAGGCATGGACCTTGGCCTCTACCTTGACCTTGCGGTCGGTCCGCGCCCGGACGGGGCCGAGGTCTGGATGAACGCGGACACCATCGCGCGGGGCGTCACCATAGGCGCGCCCCCCGATCACCTGAGCCCCGAGGGGCAATCCTGGGCGCTGGCCGCCCATGCGCCCGGACCATTGGCGCAGGCGCGCTATGCCCCGCTGCGGTCGATGCTGCGGCGGTTGATGGCGAAATGCGGCGTGTTGCGGATTGACCACGCATTGGGTCTCTTGCGCAGCTACTGGCTGCCCGACGATGGCAGTCCGGGTGGATATGTCACGCAACCACTTGAGGCGTTGCTGGCAATCATCACCATCGAGGCGCATCGCGCGGGCTGTCTGGTGGTGGGCGAAGACCTTGGGCTGGTGCCTGACGGGTTTCGCGAGGCGATGAACACGTCCGGGCTTTACAGCTATGCGGTCTGGCAATTCGAGACCACGGGCACGGGTGAAATCCTGCCCGCCGACACCTTGCCACCCTACAGCCTTGCCTGTTTCGGCACACATGACACACCCACGCTGAACGGGTTCTGGCATGGCACCGATATCGAATGGTGGCACCGGGTCGGCTGGGTGAACTCCGGCGACCGTGCCGCGCGGCACAGCCACCGCGCGAGGCAGCGGACCAGCCTGCGGGAGATATGCGACATTCCCGCAACAGCCCGCATCCCCGAGGTGGCCGAGGCTGTCCATGGCAGGTTGGCAGGGTCTCCGGCAGCGCTGGTGTCGGTGCAGTTGGACGATGTGTTCACCGAACTGGAGGCGCAGAACCTGCCCGGCACCATCAACGAGCACCCGAACTGGCGGCGCCGCCTGAACGTGCCGGTCGAAGAGATGGCACAGAGCCCGGTTCTGCGACATATTGCGGACGTGATGACCACGAAGCGCGGTCACGGCGCGCGCCCAAACAGCACCGACCATTCCGAGGAGGCATCGGCATGACGATCCTGACCCAAAGCTGCACCCCGTTCGACGGACAGAAACCCGGCACGTCGGGCCTGCGCAAGAAGACCCGCGTGTTCATGCAGCCGGGCTATCTTGAATGCTTCGTGCAGTCGATCTTCAACGGCATTGACGGGGTCGAGGGCAAGGCGCTGGTGATCGGCGGCGACGGGCGGTTCTTCAACGCTGAGGCGATCCAGACCATCCTGCGCATGGCTGCGGCCAATGGCGCTGCGCTGGCGATTGTCGGTCAGGGTGGGCTGCTGTCGACCCCGGCCGCGTCGCACCTGATCCGGCTGCGGGGCGCGGATGGCGGGCTGATCCTGTCGGCCAGCCACAATCCCGGCGGTGTCGACGAGGATTTCGGACTGAAATACAACATCGCGAATGGCGGTCCCGCGCCCGAGACGATCACCGACGCGATCTTTGCGCAGACCCAGACGATCCACAGCTACAGGACGCTGGACACCGGCGATATCGACCTTGACCGGATCGGTGTGACCCCGCTGGGCGACATGGTGGTCGAGGTGGTGGACCCGGTGACCGATTACGCCGCGCTGATGGAAGACCTGTTCGACTTCAACGCGTTGCGGGCCTTGTTCGCCAGCGGGTTCACGATGACATTCGACGCGATGCATGCGGTCACCGGACCCTATGCGAGGATGATCCTCGAAGACAGTCTGGGCGCGCCTGCGGGCACCGTGATGAACGGCGTGCCGCTGGTGGATTTCGGCAAGGGTCACCCAGACCCCAATCCGATCTGGGCCAAGCCTCTGGTCGATCTGGTGATGTCCGATGACGGGCCGGATTTCGCGGCTGCGTCAGACGGTGACGGGGACCGCAACATGATCCTAGGCCGGGGTGTTTACGTCACACCCTCGGATTCACTGGCGGTGCTGGCGGCCAACGCGCATCTGGCCCCGGGCTACGCGCGCGGCATTGCGGGTGTGGCGCGCTCCATGCCGACCAGCGGAGCATGTGACCGCGTGGCCGAGGCTTACGGGGTGGAGTGTTTCGAGACACCAACGGGATGGAAGTTCTTCGGCAACCTGCTGGATGCGGGGCGCGTGACGCTCTGCGGCGAGGAAAGCGCAGGCACGGGCAGCGACCATGTGCGCGAAAAGGACGGGCTTTGGGCGGTGTTGCTTTGGTTGAACATCCTGGCGGTGCGCAAGCTGTCGGTGAAGGACATCCTTCAGGACCATTGGCAGACCTACGGGCGCAATTATTATTCGCGGCACGATTACGAGGCGGTGGATTCTGCGGCGGCGCATGCGCTGATGGCGGAGTTGACGGCGAAACTGGGCGATCTGGCCGGGCAATCCTTTGGCGCCTGTGCGGTCACGTCGGCGGATTCCTTCACCTATCACGACCCGGTTGACGGATCGGTGAGCCACAACCAGGGCCTTCGCATCAACTTTGACGGCGGCGGGCGCGCTGTGTTGCGCTTGTCGGGCACCGGGACCGAAGGCGCGACGCTTCGGGTCTATCTCGAGCGCTACGAGGCACCGGGTGGCGATCTGAACATCGAGACACAGGCGGCGCTGCACGACATTGCTGTGGCCACCGCGCAGATCAGCGGATTGACCGAGCGCACCGGGCGGTCCTCGCCGGATGTGATGACCTGAGCGGCTGCCCTAGCCGTGCCGGACCCGCAAACGGGACGCGCGGCGGGTCAAGACCTGACGACGCGCAAACGCGACGATAAACAGCGCCGTCAGGATCAGGATGATCGTCGGCGCGGGCGCGCTGTCGAGGAAGAAGCTGAGATACGTGCCCAGCAGCATCGCGCCCATGTTGAGGATCACCGCCACCCAGAGCATCGTCCGGAACTGCCGCACCAACAGGAACGCGATCGCCCCCGGCGCGATCAGCAGTCCGATGGCAAGGATCAGACCCACCGCCGACAGGGTGGCCACGATGGTCAGTGACAGCGCCGTCAGCAGCCCGTAATGCAGCGCGTTGACCCACAGCCCCGAGGCCTGCGCCTGCGCGGGATCAAAGCTGTGCAGCAGCCAGTCCCTCCACTTGAGTACCAGCACCCCGGCGACCAGCGCCGAGATGATGCCTGCGGTCCAAAGCTCGTGCGGCTCCACCCCCAGCATGTTGCCGAAGAGGATGTGATCCAGATGCGCGTTTGTCTCGACCGAGACATAAAGCACGATGCCAAGACCGAACATGCCCGAGAATACGACACCCATCACCGTGTCCTCTTTCACCCGGCTGTTGCTGGACAGGTACCCCGTGGCCAGCGCGCAGGTCATTCCGGCAGCAAAGGCGCCGATGATCAGCGGGATGCCAAGGATATAGGCCAGCACGATCCCCGGCAGCACCGCGTGGCTGACCGCATCCCCCATCAGCGCCCAGCCCTTGAGGACGAGGAAGCATGACAGGAGCGCGGTCGGCACCGCGACCATCATCGAGATGAGGAAGGCGTTTTGCATGAATGCAAAGCGGAAGGGCAAAAGCAGGGCTTCAAGCTCCATCATGCACCGCCTTTTGCAGGATCGGCCCGCACGAGGCTGTCTTTTGGCCCATCGCGCAGCGCCGCGTTTGCCTTGCGCCGCGCGGCCAGAATGCCGTGGCGGGGGGCGAACACGAATGCGACAAGAAAGATCACCGTTTGCAGGCAGACGATGATCCCGCCGGTCGCACCGTCGAGGAAATAACTGGCATAGGCTCCGGTGAAACTGGTCACCATCCCGATCACAACCGAGGTGATGATCAGCCGCGGGAAGCGGTCGCAGAGCAGGTAGGCGGTGGCCCCCGGTGTCACCACCATGGCGATCACGAGAAACGCCCCCACGGTCTGCATCGCCGCCACGACCGAGGCCGAGAGCAGCACGAAGAACACCGCCTTGAGCAGTTGCGGGCGCAAGCCGATGGTGCGGGCGTGGTTTTCGTCAAAGAAGGTGACCATCAGGTCTTTCCACTTGGCCAGCAGCACCGCCAGCGACACAAAGCCGATGATCGCCAGTTGCAGCGTGTCCTCGGGTGTGATGGCCAATATGTTGCCCATTGTGATGGTCTGGATCGACACCGACATCGGGTTGATCGACACCATGAAGAGGCCAAGCCCGAAGAAGGACGTGAAGATCAGGCCGATGATCACGTCAGGCTTCAGCCCCGACCGTTCGGACAGAAACAGCATCGACCCAGCCGCAAGCCCTCCCGCGATGAACGCGCCCAGCGCGAAAGGCAGGCCGAGGATATAGGCACCGGCAACCCCCGGCACGACCGAATGGGCCAGCGCGTCCCCGATCAGGGACCATCCCTTGAGCATGAGATAGGATGACAGGAACGCACAGACCGCGCCGACCAGCGCCGAGACCCACATGGCGTTGACCATGTAATTGTAGGTGAAGGGTTCCAGCAGGTAGGCCGTCATGTGCCCGGATCCGTGCGTTGCGTCTTGTCGCCGTATTGGACGAAGGGGCGTTCGTCATCGGTGAAGATCGTCACCTCGCGCGCGTCTTCATCGTCGTGCAGCGTGTCGCCGCCCAGCGTGAAATGCCGCAGCACGCCGCCGAACGCCTTTTCGAGGTTTTCACGGGTGAAGGTGGTCTCTGTCGGACCGTGGGCCAGCACGGTGCCCTTGACCAGAACCGTACGGTCGCAGAATTCGGTGACCGACCCGAGGTTGTGGGTGGAGACCAGCATGACCCGCCCTTCATCGCGCAGGTCACGCAGCAGCGATACGATCTGGTCCTCGGTCTTGACATCGACGCCGGTGAACGGCTCGTCCAGCAGGATCACCTGCCCGTCCTGTGCGAGCGCACGGGCAAGGAACACGCGCTTGCGCTGGCCGCCGGACAGCTCTCCGATCTGGCGGTGGCGGAACTGGGTCATGTTCACGCGGGCCAGTGCCAGATCGACCGCCGCGTGATCGGCCGCCTTGGGTCGGCGCAGGAAACCCATCTTGCCGTAGCGGCCCATCATCACAACGTCTTCGACCAGCACGGGGAACGCCCAGTCCACCTCCTCGGCTTGCGGCACATAGGCGACGAGGTTCCGGGCGAGCGCGTCTTTCACGCTCATGCCGAGGATGCGGATCTCTCCCTGAGACGCAGGGACAAAGCCCATGATCGCCTTGAACAGCGTTGATTTCCCCGCGCCGTTGATCCCCACAAGCGCGGTCACGGTGCCGCGCGGGATCTCGAAGCTGGCGTTCCAGAGCGCGGTATGACCGTTGCGATAGGTGACCGTCACATCCTGCGCGGACAGGCCGCCGCCCTTGGTGGCAGCGGGGGTGTCGGGTTTGGTACGGCTTTGCTCATCGAGCATGATGCGTCCTTGTTGTTTCAGGCCGGTGGCCTGACATGGTCTTGCCCGCAGGACCGGCCACGGGCAAGGACGTGTTCCACTACCCTGCCTAGTTGGTGGCAGAGGTCAATCCGTCCGCCACGGTTCGGGTGGTGACGGTCAGCAGGTCGAGATAGGTCGGAACCGGCCCGCCTGCCTCGCTCAACGAATCGACATAGAGCACACCGCCATAGGTGACACCCGTTTCGCGCGCGACCTGTTCCGCCGGGGCGGTGTTGACGGTGCTTTCGCAGAACACGACCGGGATATCGTGTTCGCGAACACCGTCGATGACTGCGCGCACCTGCTGGGGTGTTCCTGTCTGATCGGCGTTCATCGGCCAGAGGTAGAGCTCCTTGAGACCCATGTCGCGGGCCAGATAGCTGAACGCGCCTTCGCAGGTCACAAGCCAGCGCTGGTCTTCAGGGATCGCAGCGACAGCGGCGCGCAGCGGGTCGATGGTGGCGCGCAACGCGTCTTTGTAGCGATCGGCATTTGCGGCGTATATCGCCGCATTGTCCGGGTCGTGTTCCGAAAAGGCAGCCGCAATGTTGTCGATGTAAATCAGAGCGTTCTCAAGCCCCATCCAGGCGTGCGGGTTGGGTTTGCCTTCGTAGCTGCCAGCCGAGATCGAAATCGGGTCGATACCGTCACTGAGCGTCACCGAGGGCACCTCGTCGAGATTGGCGACGAATTGTTCGAACCACAGTTCGAGGTTGAGCCCGTTCCACAGGATCAGGTCCGCATCATGGGCGCGCACGATATCCTGCGGTGTGGGTTCATAGCCGTGGATTTCCGCACCCGGTTTGGTGATCGACACCACCTCGGCGGCGTCGCCTGCCACGTTCGACGCCATATCCGCCAGAACGGTAAAGGTGGTGACCACCTTCATCTTGTCCTGCGCCACAGCCGTGTTCGCCCCTGCGACCAGAAACGCGGCCGACATCAGCGCCAGAATACCCGTTTTCATCCGTTTCACCTCCTGCATGAGTATGTCTGTATCGTTTTGAAAATGCAAATCACTCGCAAAAAGGTAAGATAGAGTATTGGTCCTGCAAGACGCAGCCAGCAAAAAAGGCGCATTCCCGCCAATTGACGCTGCGCTGTGACGATCCCGATGTTGGAGGTCAGTGGTGAGCCGTGCAGGATTCGAACCTGCGACCCACTGATTAAAAGTCAGTTGCTCTACCAACTGAGCTAACGGCCCACTGGCGCGGTGTCTAGAAAGAGGGCGGAGTGCGGTCAACCCCCAAAACGGCACAATTCCAAGCTATCTTTCAGAATGCCGCAGCAGTGGTCGGATGGCGGGCTGGAAAGAGCGGTGCGACAGGCGTATATGCGCGGCCATGATGACCCACGCCACACGCGATATCGCCTTCATGAAGATGCACGGGCTCGGCAATGATTTTGTCGTGCTGGATGCGCGTGTGCGCCCCGTGGACATGACCGCTGCGTTGGCGCAGGCGATCGGCGACCGGCATCGCGGTGTGGGGTTCGACCAGCTTGCCCTGATCGAGCCCGGGCCGGACGGTGCTGATGCGCGGCTGGTCTTTTACAACTCCGATGGGTCGACCGCTGGCGCCTGTGGCAATGCCACCCGGTGCATCGCGCGGCATCTGATGGATGAAGCAGGGCTGTCCGAAGTGGTGCTGGTCACCGAGCGCGGGCGTTTGATGGCGCGCGACGCGGGGGATGGTCTCACCTCGGTCAACATGGGGCAGCCGCAATTGCGCTGGGATGAGGTGCCGCTGGCCTCCGAGATGGACACGCTGGAATTGCCCATCGACGGCGGCCCGACCGCAACCGGCATGGGCAACCCGCATTGCACGTTTTTCGTGGAGGATTCCGAATCGGTGGACCTTGAAGCACGGGGGGCGGAGATCGAGCATCATCCGCTGTACCCGCAGCGCACCAATGTGCAGTTTGCCAGCGTGATCGGTCCCGACCATCTGCGGATGCGGGTGTGGGAACGCGGTGTCGGCGTGACGCTGGCCTCCGGGTCGTCGTCCTGTGCCACGGCTGTAGCTGCCGCGCGGCGCGGCCTGACGGGGCGTCGCGTCAGCATCGACCTTGATGGCGGGCGGATCGAGATCGACTGGCGCGAGGACGGCGTCTGGATGACCGGACCGACGGCGCATGTGTTCTCGGGAACCTTCTCCTCCGACTGGTTGGAGGCGGTTCGATGAGCGCGCCCAAGTTCACCACGCTGGGCTGCAGGCTCAATGCCTACGAGACCGAGGCGATGAAGGACCTTGCCGCTCAGGCAGGGCTTGAGAATGCCGTGGTTGTGAACACCTGCGCCGTAACCGCCGAGGCGGTGCGCAAGGCGCGGCAGGAAATCCGCAAGCTGCGGCGGGAAAACCCGGATGCCAGGCTGATCGTGACGGGATGTGCGGCACAGACCGAACCCGAGACCTTTGCCCGTATGGCCGAGGTCGACGCAGTGATCGGCAATACCGAGAAGATGACGCCGGACACCTGGAAAGGGCTGGCGGCGGATTTCATCGGGGAAACCGAGGCGCTTCAGGTCAACGACATCATGTCGGTGACGGAAACCGCGCAGCACCTGATCGACGGGTTCGGCACGCGCAGCCGCGCCTATGTGCAGGTGCAGAACGGCTGCGATCACCGATGCACCTTCTGCATCATCCCCTACGGACGCGGGAATTCGCGGTCGGTGCCTGCGGGTGTGATCGTGGATCAGATCAAGCGGCTGGTGGATACCGGCTTCAACGAGGTGGTGCTGACCGGGGTCGATCTGACCTCCTGGGGTGCGGACCTGCCTGCGCAGCCGAAGCTGGGCGATCTGGTCACGCGCATCCTCAAGCTGGTGCCGGACCTGCCGCGCCTGCGGATCAGCTCGATCGACAGCATCGAGGTGGACGAGAACCTGATGCAGGCCATCGCGACCGAACCGCGCCTGATGCCGCATCTGCATCTGAGCCTTCAGCATGGAGACGACCTGATCCTCAAGCGGATGAAGCGGCGGCACCTGCGCGACGATGCGATCCGCTTTGCCGAAGCGGCGCGCAAATTGCGCCCGGACATGACCTTTGGCGCGGACATCATCGCGGGATTCCCGACCGAGACCGAGGCGCATTTCGAGAATTCGCTCAAACTGGTGGACGAATGCAGCCTCACTTGGCTGCATGTTTTCCCCTATTCACCGCGCGAGGGCACACCCGCCGCGCGGATGCCGCAGGTGGACGGTCGCGCGATCAAGGACCGGGCGGCGCGGTTGCGGGCGGCCGGTGACGTGGCCGTGGCCCGCCACCTGCAAGATCAGCAGGGGCGCAGCCACAGCGTGCTGATGGAAGCCGAAGACATGGGCCGTACCGAGCAGTTCACCGAAGTGCGGTTTTCAAGCCCTCAGCCCGTGGGGCAGATCGTGACCGCGACCATCACCGGGCGCGCCGGACATCAGCTTGTCGTGTGATTGCGCGCGATCCGTTGCACCGGCTCCCGAATTGCGCCAAAACCACCCGATGACCGATCAATCCCGCGCGCTGTGCGTCCATCTTCTGACCGCCACCGGAGCCGTCTTTGCCATGCTGGCCCTGCTGGCGGCGGCGCAGGAAAAGTGGTCGATCATGTTCCTGTGGCTGGTCGTGGCCTTTGCCGTGGACGGTATAGATGGCCCTCTGGCCCGCAAATACGATGTGAAAACCTATGCGCCGCGCTTTGACGGGGTGTTGCTCGATCTCATCATCGACTACCTGACCTATGTGTTCATTCCGGCCTTCGCGCTGTTTCAGTCTGGCCTTCTGCCCGGCTGGATGGGGTGGTTTGCGATCATCGTGATCACCTTTGCCTCGGCCATGTATTTCGCTGACAGCCGGATGAAGACCTCGGACAATTCATTTCACGGGTTTCCCAGTTGCTGGAACATGGTGGTGCTGGTGCTGTTTGCCATCGAGCCGAATTTCTGGGTGTCGCTGGCACTGGTCGCGCTGTTGGCGGTGGCGATGTTCCTGCCGTTGAAGTTCATCCACCCGGTGCGGACGGAACGCTGGCGCAGCGTGTCGCTGCCAGTGGCACTCGCCTGGACGTTCTTTGCAGGCTGGGCGGCCTGGGTCGATTTTCATCCCGAAAGCTGGGCGCTTTGGGGTCTGGTCGCCACGTCGGTGTACCTGATCCTGGTGGGCACCGTGCAGCAGATTGTACCGACACGCAGCCAGTGATTGCCTTTGGCGGCAAAGCACATCAAGGCTGAGCCATGTTCGTGCCCAAAGCCAACAATCCCTTTCTTGCAGCACTTCTGACGCTGCTGGCCTCGGCCTTTCTGGCCGGCACCACCTTGCTGGCCAAGATGCTCGGGACGGATGTGCTTGGGCCTGCGCTGAACCCGCTTCAGATCAGCCAGGGGCGGTTCATCTTTGCGTTGGCGGCGTTCTCGGTTGCGGCGGTCGTTCTGCGGCTGCGGTTCACTCATGTCGCCTGGCCCACCCATACGCTGCGCGTCGTCTTTGGCTGGGGCGGTGTGACGCTGATGTTCGCAGCAGCGGCGTTCATCCCGCTGTCGGACGCGACCGCGATCAGCCTTTTAAACCCGGTGATCGGGATGCTGCTGGCCATTCCATTCCTCGGCGAACGGATCGGCCCGGTGCGCCTGACGGCGGCGGCGATTGCGCTTGCCGGTGCGATGATCCTGCTCCGCCCGACGCCGGACGCGTTTCAGCCCGCCGCATTGCTGGCGCTAGGGGCTGCCGTGGCGCTGGGGTTTGAGTTGATCGTGATGAAGCGGCTGACCGGGCGCGAGGGGCCGATGCAGATCCTGCTGATCAACAACGTGATTGGGGTCTGCATCGCATCTGCCGCAGCGGTCTGGGTCTGGATCGCACCGACGCCCGCGCAATGGGTGGCGCTGGCCGGGATCGGGCTGTTGATGGCGTCGGCGCAGACCTGCTTCATCAACGCCATCGCCCGTGCCGATGCAGGGTTCGTGGGGCCATTCTTTTACGCCACTCTGGTCTTTGCGGCGATCTACGATTTCGCCATCTTCGGCGTGCGCCCCGATGCGGTGTCGGTCATCGGGACGCTGATCATCCTGTGCGGTGCGGGCCTGTTGATGTGGCGCGAAGGCCGCATCAGGCCTTCAGTCGGTAGCCCCGTCGGAAAAATGACCACGCCAGCAGATTGATCGCCACGGTGCTGACAAGCGCCACGACCGCGCCCAGGAGCGGGCTGCTGTCGGACACCCCGATCATGCCCCAGCGCACCCCGTCGATCAGGTAGAAGATCGGGTTGGCATGGGTGATGTCGTTGAGCAGCGGCGGCAGCGCATCGACCGAGTAGAACGTGCCCGACAGGAAGGCGAGCGGCGTGACGATGAAGTTGGTGATCGCGGCCATCTGGTCGAACTTCTCTGCATAGATGCCTGCGACCATGCCGATGCCGGACAAAAGCGCCGCACCGACGATGACGAAATACAGCGCGGTCAGCGGATGGTGCGGCACGATTCCCAGGAACACCCACAGCGCCACGGCAATGGCGATAGCCACCAGCAGCCCGCGCGCCACACCACCCGCCAGATACCCCAGCACCAGTTCACCGGCCGAGAGCGGCGGCATCAGCGTGTCGACGATGTTGCCCTGCACTTTTGACACCACGATCGAGGACGAGGTGTTGGCAAAGGCGTTCTGGATCACCGTCATCATCAGGATGCCCGGCGCGATGAAGGTGGTGAAGTCCACTCCCATCACCTCGCCCCGGCGGGGACCGATGGCGATGGTGAAGATCAGCATGAAAAGCCCCGCTGTGACCAAAGGCGCCAGAAGCGTCTGGGTCCATACGTTGAGGAACCGCAGGGTCTCGCGTTGGCCGAGCGTATAGAGCCCAAGCCAGTTCACCCTCCCGAAGCGGCGTTCATTGGCCATCATCTGTCCGGTTTGCTGCATTGCTGCCCTCTTGCCTGTCGGCGCGGGTTGTAACTCGCCCGCGCATGATTAGAATAGGGAGCGACTTAGAGATTTCGGGCGGCCAACGCAAACGGCCGCTTTTTTTTGATGGAGGGCACGATGTCCTGGACCGATGAACGCGTTGAGCTGTTGAAGAAGATGTGGGGCGAAGGTCAGTCGGCCAGCCAGATCGCCAAGGAGCTTGGCGGCGTGACGCGCAATGCCGTGATCGGAAAGGTGCACCGTCTGGGCCTGTCGAACCGTGCCGGGGCCGCCGGTCCTGCCAAGGCCGAACCGAAACCCGCCCCCAAGGCCGAAGCGCCGAAACCCAAGGCGGCGCCAAAGCCCGCGGCGGCAGCTGCCGCGCCCGCCAAACCCGCACAGCCCGAGGTCGTGATGGAAACGAAATCAGCCACACCGCCGGCCAGCCCGCGCCGGCAGATCATTCCCGCCGGTCAACCTCTGCCGCCGCAGCCATCCGCCAACGAGATCAGCCCGGAGGCGCTTGCCAAGGTGAACGCCATCGAAAAGAAGGCCAAGAAACTGTCCTTGATGGAACTGACCGAAAAGACCTGCAAATGGCCGGTGGGCGACCCCGCGACTCCGAATTTCTGGTTCTGCGGCCTGCCGGTGCAACAGGGCAAGCCCTATTGCGAGGCACATGTCGGCGTTGCGTTCCAGCCGATGAGCTCGCGGCGCGACCGTCGTCGCTGAGGCGTCTGGTTATTCCGAAATACGGAGGCGGCTTGACCGCCCCTTTTTCGTTTTCGGCGCGGTTACCAGAACTCCGGATGGTTCAAAGCGGGCGCACAGGTGGACGGTCCGGCAAGCGGTGACAGTGCTGCGTCGGTCAGCGATTGCGCAATCCAGCCATGGGGCATTTTCAGAAGCTGCGGCGGGGGCAACATCTCTGTCGTGACCGGCGCAAACCCGACGCGATTGTAGAAATTCGGATCGCCATAGGTCACGGCCACCTCCACGCCCTCGGCGCGCAGCGCGTTCAAGGCATGGCTCAGCAGTGCTTGACCAACGCCTTTGCCCTGATGTTCGGTTGCGACCGCCATGGGCGACAGCAGGAAAACAAGACGCGGGTCATCGGCAAAGCGCAGCCTTGTGAAGATCGCGCAGCCGCAGAGCGTGCAAGTGTCGTCAGCCGTAAAGACGCGCAGATCATCCGCCGGTGTCGTGGCAAGCAGGTCGCAGGCCAGCGCATGGATCAACGTACCTTCGTTGGCACCTTCGGACGCGGTGAAGGTGTCCTTGAAGAATTGGGCGATCTGGTCCTGCCGCCCCCCTTGATCCTGTGTGATCTGCATGGCTTTGAACCTTCACAACATGGCGTCACTTGGCGCATACGAGATCGACCACCAGGATTCCATCCGCGCCGCCTTCACACAGATTGCACAGCCGCGCGCCCAGTGCTTTATGGGTTGGGTGTTCGGCATAGGTGGCAAGCGCTTGCCGGTCGCGGAAGCGGATGACGAAGCCGTCCGTGATCTGAGGCGACTTGCCCTCGTAATCGGCGTTTTCCCCATGATCGAAGCCCAGAACGCCCTCCAGTGAGAGGCCGAAGCGCGTGAGGTCAGACAGGATCGCCTTTCGTGCGTCTGTGTCGGTGTCCGCCCGGAAGGTGCAAAAGACGCAATGCAGAATCATTTTGGAGGCCTGTCCGGTCGCATCGGGGAGACGAGGATGATCTGCCCTTCCCCCGCGAGATGCAAAGCATTATATGCCGCGGATGACCCAGAACCCGCCCTCCCTTCGCCCCGACCTTGCGCCTGCTGCGCGATTCTCCGTTGCGCCCCGATCCGGTCAGCCGACCATCGGCATGGTCTCGCTTGGCTGTCCCAAGGCACTGGTGGACAGTGAACGGATTTTGACGCGGTTGCGCGCCGAGGGCTATGGCATCAGTCCGGATTACGCGGGGGCGGATGCGGTGATCGTGAACACCTGCGGCTTTCTCGACAGCGCCAAGGCCGAAAGCCTGAGCGCGATCGGCGAGGCCTTGGCCGAGAATGGCCGGGTGATCGTCACCGGCTGCCTGGGAGCGGAGCCTGACTACATCACCGGGGCGCATCCCCGTGTGCTGGCTGTCACCGGCCCGCATCAATACGAACAGGTTCTCGATGCCGTGCATGCCGCCGTGCCGCCCGACCCCGATCCGTTCATCGACCTTTTGCCCGCGTCGGGTGTGAGCCTGACGCCACGGCATTACAGCTATCTCAAGATTTCCGAGGGCTGCAATCACAAGTGCAAGTTCTGCATCATCCCCGACATGCGCGGTCTGCTGACCTCGCGCCCGGCCAAGGCGGTGCTGCGCGAGGCGGAAAAGCTGGTTGAACACGGCGTGCGCGAATTGCTGGTGATTTCGCAGGACACCTCGGCCTATGGCACCGACTGGAAGGACCGGGACGACAAGTTCCCGATCCTGCCGCTGGCGCGCGATCTTGGGGCCTTGGGCGCATGGGTGCGGATGCATTACGTCTACCCCTACCCGCATGTGCGCGAGCTGGTGCCGATGATGGCCGAGGGGCTGGTTCTGCCTTATCTCGATATTCCGTTTCAGCACGCGCATCCCGACACGCTCAAGCGCATGGCGCGCCCTGCGGCTGCGGCACGGACACTGGACGAGATCGCGGCGTGGCGCGACATCTGCCCCGACATCACGCTGCGGTCGACCTTTATCGTCGGTTATCCCGGCGAGACCGAGGCGGAGTTCCAGACGCTTCTGGACTGGATGGACGAGGCGCAGCTCGACCGAGTCGGGTGTTTCCAGTACGAGAACGTCGCCGGTGCGCGGTCGAACGCGCTGCCGGATCACGTGCCCGACGAGGTCAAGCAGGACCGCTGGGACCGCTTCATGGAAAAGGCGCAGGCGATTTCCGAGGCCAAGCTGGCGGCAAAGGTCGGTACGCGGATGGATGTCATCATCGATGATATCGACGAGGACGGGATCGCCACCTGCCGCACCAAGGCGGATGCACCCGAGATCGATGGCAACCTGTTCATCGACGACGGCACGGATGCACTGTCCGTTGGCGACATCGTGTCGGTCGAGGTGGACGAAGCGGGCGAATACGACCTGTGGGGGCACCTCTAGGAACAGGCTTGCCTATTCGCGCCTGCGGCATAGGTCCAGGGTATGACAGAGACACCCGATATCCGCGTTCTTTACAACGACCAGTGCCCGGTCTGTTCGTTCGAGATCAACCATTATGCCGACTATGCCAAGCGCAACGGCCTGCCGATCCAGTTCGATGATCTGAACGGGCCGGACCGGGCGGCGTGGGGCATCGACGAAGACACCGCGGCGCGGCGGCTCTATGTTCTGCGAGATGGTCAACTTTACGATGGCATCGACGCGTTTATCGAGCTGTGGCGCGAGATGCCACGCTATCGGTGGCTGGCGCGGATCGTTGCTGTACCGGGGATCAAGCAGATAGCGGCATTCGGCTATGACCATGTGCTGGCGCCTCTGATCTACCGCTGGCACCTGCGGCGCAAGGCAAACGCGGCCCGCCAGTCGGGGTGATCCGGCGCTGCCGCTAGCTGTTGTCGAGGTAGTGGCGTACGCAGTCCTGCACGTGACGAAACCGGTCACCGCCCAGATGTTTGCCCCCATACCAGCGGGTGACGACGATCACGTGATCGGTCAGACCTTCGCGTTCGAGCATCTGCAGGATGATCTGCCCTGCCCCGCCTTCTCCGTCGTCGTTCTTGAGGGGGGCTCCGTCGGAAAACACCACGGCCCAGGTGTTGTGCGTGGCCTTGGCATATTTCTTGGCGCGCTTCAGGTTCTTGAGAAACGCATCCACATCTGCGCGGCTGGTGACAGACCCGCCGCTGACCGCGTATTTGGAGCCGCGATCAGAGATGACGCCTTCAAACTGTTTCATCTTCCAAATGCAGTTTCATGTCGACCAGGACCTGTTGCAGCGCCAGCGTTTCGCGCAACAGGCGCCGCGCTTCGTTGGCGCTGATGACACCATCCGCGATGGATTGGTGATACTCGGACATCAGCATCGCAAAGCGCTGGCTGAGGGCGACGACATCGGAATTCACGCCGCCCTTGCCGGGTGTATTGTCGCGCCGTTGGTCGAAGGACAGCGTGATCCCGTTCAACTCTGCAAGCGCCGAAGTGACATGCGGATAGCTTGCTTCCTGTTCGAGGATCGCCACCGCATCGACCGGGATAAAGCGATCGGCGTGTTCGTCATGATCGGCATAGTAGCGGCCCAGGGTCGCCTTGGACTTGCCCGTCAGCTTGCAGGCTTTCTCTATCCCCACATCCTTGACCAAGATCTCGGTGTGCTTTTTCAGATACGGGCCGAATGTCGGCATGGCGAACCCCTTATTTTCCACCTTTTCGGTGGGAACATTTCGATCTCTTTCCCCTGACTTGTCGCGCGATGCAATGCGACAGGTGGCTCAGAGCCGAATTTGTCGGACATCACGGCACACCGGGCACAGTCATTCCCTATCGCTGTCCCGGTCTCAGGATGCGCCGTCGGGTCGCCCAGACGCGATGCCGACACTCTGGCCGAACACCGCTCACGGGACCGACGGGGGCGCATCCTGAACAGGCTCTCTTGCACGACGGGTCCGGTTGGGGCAGATGGCGGGACATGGCGAAGCTCTATTTCAACTACTCCACCATGAACGCGGGCAAATCGACCCTGCTGCTTCAGGCTGCGCATAATTACGAAGAGCGCGGCATGTCGGTCTACCTGATGACGGCGGCCTTCGATGACCGGTCGGGCAAGGGCAAGATCGGATCGCGGATCGGATTCTCGCGCGAGGCGGAAACGTTTTCGCCCCTCGACGATCTGTTCGCGCGGATCGACGGCGTTCTTGGCAAGACGCCGCTGGCCTGCATCTTTATAGACGAGGCGCAGTTCCTGACGCCCGATCAGGTCTGGCAGCTTGCCCGAGTGGCCGATGATCTGGGCGTGCCGGTGATGGCCTACGGGTTGCGGGTGGATTTCCAGGGACTGCTGTTTCCCGGCTCTGCCACGCTGTTGGCGCTGGCGGATTCCCTGCGCGAGGTGCGCACGATCTGCCATTGCGGGCGCAAGGCCACGATGGTGGTGCGCATGGACGACCAGGGCCGTGTTCTGACCGAAGGCGCACAGGTGCAGATCGGCGGGAACGAGACCTATGTCAGCCTGTGTCGCAAGCATTGGCGGCAGGACACGGGTGCGGCCTGAGTCGCAAAAGTTCCGCAAACAGCCGAAAAAATTCGATGGAACAAGGTGTGGTGGGCTTGGTTGTGTTGGAAGAAGCAACGCAATTAGGAGGATGCCATGACAAAGCTCATTGCAAGCGCACTCGCATTGACCATCGGAGCCACCGGCGCGTGGGCCGAGAGCCACACGTCCGGAAACATGGACAGCGATTCGGCGTCGACCACGATTTCACTGGAAAACCGCGACGACCTGATCCGCACCCGCGACATCACCGGCGGCGATATCTACACGATGAACGCAGCCAGTGACGAAGGCTGGTCGATGGATACGCTCCATACCGAAGTCGGCAGCAACTGGAACGACATCGGCGAGATCGAAGATATCATCTTGAACAAGAACGGCCAGATGATTGGTATCGTAGCCGAGATCGGAGGCTTTCTCGACATCGCGGACAAGCACGTGATGATCCCGGTGTCCGATGTAAACCTCGTGGCTGTTGACGACCGAAGCTACGCGTTCCTGACAAAGTACAGTGAAGAAGAGCTGGAAGAGCGGGAATCTGTCGATGAAGGTTTCTGGGACTGATACTGTCCGGCACCAATCAAGATCACGAGGGGGGCCATGTGTCCCCCTTTTGATGTCCGGGTGGTGCGGCTCCTACGCGCGTTCCACCAGCACCGACCCGACCGAATAGCCCGCCCCGAACGAGCAGATCACGCCCCGGTCGCCGGGTTGCAGATCATCGGAGTATTTCGAAAAGGCGATGATGGACCCCGCCGAGGACGTGTTGGCGTAATCCTGCAGGATGTTCGGCTGCTCACCGTCATCGGGCGTGCGGCCCAGAACCTTCTTGCCGATGAAATCATTCATCGTCTTGTTGGCCTGATGGAGCCACAGGCGCCGGAGGCTGTCGTTCTGCCATCCTGTGTCCTCGAGATGGCCGAGGATATGCGCCGAGACCATCGGCAACACTTCCTTGAAGACCTTGCGGCCATTCTGCATGAACTGCATGTCGCGCCGGTCTTCCATCTGGTCGCGGGTGCGGCGCAGGAAGCCGTTGTTGTTGCGGATGTTGTTCGAGAACTCGGTGGCGCAGCGGGTGCCGTGAATGGTGAAATGCGCGCCTTTGGCGCGGGCCTCGGGTTCGATGACCACAGCCGTCGCCACATCACCGAAGATGAAGTGACAGTCGCGGTCGCGCCATTCCAGGTGTGCCGAGCAAATTTCGGGGCTGACCACGATGGCGCAGGTGACCGATCCGGACCGCACCATGTCAGCCGCCGCCTGGATGCCGAAGGTGGCCGACGAACAGGCGACGTTCATGTCAAAGGCAAAGCCGCCCGCGCCGATCAGTTTCTGGATTTCCACTGCAATCGCCGGATAGGCGCGTTCGTGGTTGGACGCGGCACAGATCACCAGATCGACTTGGGATGCATCGCGCCCGGCCTGCGCCAGCGCCTTGGCGATCGCGTCCACCGCCATCTCGGCCATGATCGACGGGCTGTCATCGTCGCGTGCGGGCAGGTTTGGGAACATGCGCGCGGGGTCCAGTACGCCGGTCTTGTCCATCACATGGCGCTGTTCGATGCCCGAAGCCGAGAGGATGAAATCGGCACTGGAATGGGGCACCGGATCGGCTGTGCCAGCGGCAATCGCTGCCGCGTTTTCGGCGTTCACGCGGTCGGCATAGGCGTTGAAGGCCACCACCAGTTCGGCGTTGGTGATGGTGCTTTCGGGCGTGAAGACACCGCTTCCGGTGATGGCGGGTTGGATCATGGTGGGCTTCCTTGCGTCTGCGCGGACCAGACTGCACCCGGCACGGCAGGTCAAGTGCGACGCTGCGCGACTTCGGAACCCGGTTCCGAAACAGCGCGTTGAGACCCAAAGGAGATACTCCATGGACCGTCTGTCAATCATACTTTCGCTGCTCAGCGGTGCCCTGATCACCGGGGCACTGGTGATCGCCGCGTTTTCACTGGGCTACTACAATTGGTGGGCCATCGGTGGCTCTGCGATCATCGGTTTCGCGATGGCGTGGCCCAGCGCCTACTACGTATCGCGGCTCATCAAGACGCGTGACCCCGAATGGTCCCCCGACCAGAAGCCGATGGACAAGGGACCGATCCCCAAACGCAACGCCAAGGAAATCTAGACCGGGTTCGGCAGCGGTTGGCCCTTGGCAAAGGCAATCGCATTGTCCACCGCCATGAGGCCCATTGATACACGCACCTCAAGCGCTGCCGTGCCGAGGTGAGGCAGGAGTGTCACGTTTTCCATGTCGATCAATGCCTGCGGCACCTTGGGTTCGAATTCGTAGACATCAAGTCCGACGCCGGCGATCCGACCCTCTGCCAAGGCGGCGATCAGATCATCCTCTTTCACCACATCCCCGCGCGCGATGTTCACCAGATGCGCGTGGGGCTGCATCGCGTTCAGGATATGGGTGTCAATCAGATGGTGCGTCTCGGACCCACCGGGAACGGCGACAACCAGTACGTCAACCGCTGCCGCAAGGACTGCCAGGTCTGCGATCTGATCAGCCGGAAACGGCACCTCTTTCGGTGAGCGGTTGTAGAACTTGATCGCCATGCCAAAGCCGAAATGCGCCCGCTGCGCGATGGCCTGACCGATGCGGCCCATGCCGACCACGCCCAGCGTCTTGCCGGACATGTGCAGCCCAAGAAGCTGCGTCGGGTGCCAGCCCTCCCACTGACCTGCGCGCAGCATGCGTTCGCCCTCACCAGCGCGGCGGCAGGTCATGAGCATCAGCGTCATCGCGACATCGGCAGTCGCATCGGTGACGGCACCGGGCGTGTTGGTGACCGCGATGCCCGCAGCCTTGGCCGCCTTGGCGTCGATATGGTTGTAGCCGACACCGAAATTCGCGAGCAGCTGTGTCCGGGGCTCTGGCACCGCATCGAACACATCCGCGCTGTAGGCGTCGCCAAGTGTGGGCAGGACGACATCGTAGCCGCTCAGGCTCTGGACACGTTCGTCACGGGACAGGGGTGCGGTGTTGTCGCGCACGGTGACGTCGAAGACCTCGCGCGCCTTGGACAGAACGGGATCGGGCAGTTTGCGGGTGATCAGCAGTTTCAGCACAGGCGCGCTCCGTTCGGGGTGTCTTTGTCCGGGACGGCAAGGACGATGGCCCCGTCCGCGTCGTAGAAGCCAAGCACCAGCGCTTCGGACATGAACGGTCCGATCTGGCGCGGTGGGAAATTCACGACACCCATGACCTTTTTGCCGACCAGCGTTTCCGGGTCGTAATGCACGGCGATCTGGGCCGAGGATTTCTTGACCCCGATCTCGTCACCGTAATCGACCCACAGCTTGATCGCGGGCTTGCGCGCCTCGGGGAAGGGTTCGGCCTGAATGACCGTGCCGACGCGGATATCGACCTTCATGAAATCGTCGAACGTGATCTCAGCCATTGGCCAGTTCCTTGGATCGCTTGGTCGCCGCGTCGATCGTCTTGGCGATCAGCGGCGGCAGGCCGGTGTCTTCGTCCATCAGCACGTTCAGCCCCGCCTGAGTGGTCCCGTTCGGGCTGGTCACGTTGACGCGCAACTGGCTGGGGGTCTCGTCGGCCTGCATGGCCAGCGCGCCCGACCCGGCCACGGTTGCCTTGGCCAAGGTCATGGCCAGTTCGCAATCAAGCCCCTGCGCCTCGCCCGCGCGGGCAAGACATTCGATCATATGGAACACATAAGCCGGGCCAGAGCCGCTGAGGCCGGTGACCGCGTCCATCTGGTCCTCGGTCTCGAGCCGCACGGTCTGACCGATGGCGGACAGCAGGGTTTCGGCCATCTGCATCTGGTGCTCGGTCACGTGTGCATTGCCGATGATGGCGGTGATGCCCTGTTTCACGGCGGCAGGCGTGTTGGGAATGGACCGGATCACCGGGGTGGAGTCGCCCAGCATCTGCTCGAACGTGGTGATGGTGATGCCTGCGGCCACCGACAGGAACGTCGTGTCACCGTTGCCCAAAAGCTTCAGCGTGGGCAGCGCATCGCGCATCATCTGTGGCTTGACGGCAACCAGCACGATGGCCGGGCTGTCGGGAAGGTCTTCGTTCAGGTGAACGCCTTGCGCGCGCACCCAGTCGGACGGGTTCGGGTCAGTCACCCATACAGAGGTGGTGGGCAAGCCTCCGGCCAGCCAGCCTTCGAGCATGGCCGAGCCCATCTTGCCACAGCCCAACAGCACAAGGCCGCGTCTGGCGATATCGGAATTCTGCATGATGTCCCCCAACGTTAACGTCAGGGGCCAGTGTTACGCGCGGCCGTAGGCCTCTGCAATGGCGACCTCAAGAGCGTCCTTGGCCTCGCGATTGCCCCAGACAACCAGTTGAAACGCCGGGTAATAGCGCTCGGCGCTCATCACGGCACAGCTGATCATCGTGTCGATCTGTTCGGCGCTGGCGACATTGCCCCCGGCCAGAACAAGCCCGTAGCGGTAGACCATCAGTTTGGCATCGGCCCAATAGGTAAAGGCCCCGGCCCAGCACTGGTCATTGACCGAGTTCAGGATTTCATGCAGCGCCGGGATGCGGTCCGCAGGCGGTTCCATGTCAAAGGTGCAGATCAGACGCAGGGTTTCATCATACGCGGACCAGGCCAGAGTGATCGAATAGGTGCGCCACTGACCTTCGACCGCCATTGCAATCTGGTCATCCGCGATCCGGTCGAAATCCCACTCGTGATGGTTTGCGATGGTCTCGACGATATCGATCGGGTGGATGTCGTCTTCAAGATACTGCTCGGACAGGGCCATAATGCCGCCTCCTGTTGCCTGTGCGGAAAGGCGGGTGTTCCCCAACCTTTCGGTGCCTGCTCTAGGGGCTGCGTTATGCCACCGTCCCCCTACAACATATGCTGCATGCAGGACGCCTTCGCGTAAAGCGAATTTTCCGTGACGGTCTCAATAAGTTGTGGAGAAGTCTACCAGATGTGTTGAGTGCGAATAGTATCCACAACTTGTGGATAAATCCACAAGAAAGCCCCTTTGATGTTGGCACGCGGCGAAACCGGGACGCGACGGCATCACGAATGCGGCTTAATGGACACACTGTTGCCTCAGATCCCATGTTCATTTTTTATGCATGCATGAAAGCCACGTCGGCAGTGCCGGTGGCTTTGTGTCACGCATGATCGGGAGAGCGGCAATTTCGCGGGATGCGGGCCGATGGGGTATGGTCCGAAGACCGGAGACGAGGCCAAGGCGTCGCCCCGGCCCCGAAACAAGGTGGTGTTACTTCCGGGCAGCTTCCAGCGCGTCGAGGCGCGCCTTGAGCGTTTCGTTTTCTTCGCGGGCTTTCATCGCCATGGCGCGTACGGCGTCGAATTCTTCGCGCGTGACGAAATCACGATCCGCCAGCCAGCGATCCATCAGCGATTTCATCGCGGTCTCGGCCTCTTCTTTCGCGCCCTGTGCCACGCCCATGGCGTTGGTCATGAGTTGTGAAATGTCTTCGAATACCTTGTTACGGGTTTGCATGTCTGCCTCCGGCGTTTGCTTGTTCATTATATGGGCCGCAGACCTGCGCGGCACAAGGTTGACTTCGCCGCAGAGCGGTGAACATCTGCGCGCATGTCGACCGGCTTACCCTTTCCGAATGTCTCGCCAGAGCTGTTTTCGATCTCGCTTTTCGGGATCGAGTTCGCGCTGCGTTGGTACGCGCTTGCCTATATCGCGGGCATCCTGATCGGATGGCGGATCGCCGTTGCGGCGGTGAAACGGCCCGCGCTTTGGGCCCAGACCACACCGCCGATGCGCCCCGAACAGGTGGAAGAGCTGCTGACCTGGGTGATCCTCGGGGTCATTCTGGGCGGGCGGATCGGGTTCGTCCTGTTTTACCAGCCAAGCTACTACCTCGCCAATCCTGCGCAAATCCTTGCGATCTGGCAGGGCGGGATGGCGTTTCACGGCGGTCTGATCGGGGTGATCGTTGCCGCCCTGATCTATTGCCACCGTGAGGGTCTTCCGTTGCGGCCAACCGCGGACATGATGGCGCTGGCCACGCCGCCGGGATTGTTGCTGGGACGGGTGTCGAATTTCATCAATGCAGAGCTTTGGGGCCGTCCGACCGACCTGCCCTGGGGTGTGCAGTTTCCGGGTCAGGCGGCACAGGCTTGCGGCCAGGCGCTTGGCGAGGTCTGCGCGCGCCATCCCTCGCAGCTTTACGAGGCGCTGCTTGAAGGGCTGCTGCTGGGTGCCGTGCTCCTGTGGCTGGCCTTCCGGCGCGGTGCGCTCAAGGCACCGGGGCAGATCGCCGGAGTGTTCATCAGTGGGTACGGAGTGGGCCGGTTCGTTGTGGAATTTGTCCGCCAGCCCGATGCGCAGTTCATCTCGGAGGGCAATCCGCTGGGGCTTGCGTGGCATATCGGCGGATACGGGCTGACCATGGGGCAAATCCTGTCGGTGCCGATGATCGCCATCGGGCTGTACCTGTGGATGACAGCAAGACGCGCATGACTGCCCTCGCCGACCTTCTTCGCAAGCAAATCAGGGTGACCGGGCCTTTGAGTCTCGCGCAGTACATGGCGGCCTGCCTGCTGCACCCGGAGCATGGCTATTACACGACGCAGGATGCGCTGGGGGTGGACGGGGATTTCACGACCGCGCCCGAGATCAGCCAGATGTTCGGCGAACTGGTCGGGCTGTGCCTTGCGCAGACCTGGCTGGATCAGGGCGCGCCGGACCGCTTTGCGCTGGTCGAGCTTGGGCCGGGGCGCGGCACGTTGATCGCGGATGTGATGCGCGCGACACTGCAGGTGCCGGGTTTTCACGCGGCGGCAGATCTGCACCTTGTCGAAGCGTCCGCGCGGATGCGCGACCTGCAAGCCGCTGCCCTGCCCGCGCATCGGCCCATATGGCATGACACGGCGGACACCTTGCCCGAGGACATGCCCGTCTACGTGATCGCCAACGAATTTTTCGACGCCCTTCCGATCCGCCAGTTCCAGCGTGACGCCAAAGGCTGGCGCGAGGTCATGGTGGGGCTGTCGGCGGAAGGTAACCTGCAACGCGGGCTGAGCGATGCAGCCCCCATCGAGGCGCTGAACAGCCGTCTGGAGGATACCGAGCCGGGTGCGCTGGTCGAGACCTGTGCGCAGGGAAGTGCGGTGATCGATGCCATCGCAGCCCGGATCGCGAACCAGTGCGGGATGGCGTTGATCATCGACTACGGCGGCTGGCATTCAAAGGGCGACACGTTCCAGGCGGTGCGCGGCCATCGCCCGACTGACCCGTTTGCCGAGCCGGGCCGGGCCGATCTGACCGCGCATGTGGATTTCGAGGCGCTGGCCCGCGCCGCACTGATCGCCGGATGTGCCGCAAGTCAGCTGACCGATCAGGGCACGTTCCTCGAGCGTTTGGGCATCACGCCTCGCGCCCAGAGCCTTGCCAAGGGTTTGACGGGTGACGCGCTGGCCGCGCATGTCGCTGCACATCGGCGGTTGACCCACCCCGACGAAATGGGTTCCTTGTTCAAAGTGCTGGGGCTCTACCCCGCCACCGAGTCGCCGCCGCCCGGACTGGATCCATGACGCTGGAAATCATTACGTCAGACAGCCTCGGCCCCTTGCGCCACGGGTTCTTCACCCGCCGCGGTGGAGCGTCGTCCGGCGTGTTTGCAGGGCTGAACTGCGGCGCGGGGTCATCCGACCAGTCCGAGATCGTGGCCATCAACCGCAGCCGTGTCGCCGATGCGATGCAGGTTCCGAGCGACCGGTTGGTGAGTGTGCATCAGGTTCACTCTGCAAGGGTCGAACAGGTCGACGGGCCTCTGGATGCGCCGAAACCACAAGCGGATGCGATGGTGACGCGAACGCCGGGGGTGGCCCTTGGGGTGCTGACGGCGGATTGCCAACCGGTGCTGTTCGCGGACCCTGATGCCGGGGTGATCGGGGCGGCCCATGCCGGATGGCGCGGGGCGCTGGACGGGGTTCTCGAGGCGACGGTGGAGGCGATGGTCGCGCTTGGTGCGACACGCGAAACAATCACCGCCGTGATCGGACCCAGCATCAGCCAGCGCGCCTACGAGGTCGGGCCGGAATTCCTTGACACGTTCCTGGCCGAAGATGCGCAATACGCGCGGTTCTTCGTCAACGGTACGGACGACAAGTTTCATTTTGACCTGCCGGGTTTCGGGCTGTTCAAGCTGCGCAGCGCAGGCGTGAACGCGGAATGGACACGGCATTGCACCTATTCCGACGCAGACCGCTTTTATTCCTACCGTCGCGCGACCCATGCCCGAGAGGCCGATTACGGACGTCTGATCTCAGTGATCCGGCTTTAGCATCCGCAGCGCCATTGGCGCGGTGCCCCAATCAATCACAGGAATACACCGGGATTGTCCACGTTTGGTCACAAACGCGCCCAATTGCGCGGGTTATTTGGGATCAAGAAACAACGGAACACCACCGGAGCAGTCCAATGTCGCGCACTTCGAAATTCATCGCCTCTGTCGTCGCAACCTCGAAAGAGGAGCTGCCGGTCCTGCCGTTCCAGCGTGGTGCGGCCCGCAAGGCGATGTTCGACCGCATCAAGGCCGAAGCGGCCAATCAACCGGCGCGCAAGCACGCCTGATCACGACATCGGAACACGGCCCGACTGCCTCAATCCTCCCCAATTGTGGCGATACGGTTCCAGACACCACGACAATCCCCCACTTGTCAGCGAATTGGCCGCGATTTCGCGGCCAATTTTCGTTGTTTTTTGACGAATCAACCCTGATTGAGCCATCTTTCCCCTGATGAAATTGCACCGTCCTTCTGGTGTTGTTGGTGGGGGCCAACGCGGATGTGACCTGACGTAAAAGGTATCACATGGCTCAGACCTCGACCGATCGCATCGCGGTGACTGACTTCAACGCCTATGCCATTTCCACCGATAGAGTTGCCACGTTCGACGGGCAGCCTCGACGCGACCTTCCTCTCACCCGCACCATCGAGGCTGCCGCACTCCTTCCGGACCAGACCGTATCCGACTCCAGTTTCACCGTTCCCGCCTCTTCCACGTTCGAAGCCTGTGCGTCGGCCTTTGCGCGCGGGACGCTCATTTCCACAGTGATGGGTCCGATTGCCGTGGAAGACCTGATCCCCGGTGATCTGGTCGAAACCCATCGCGGCCCACAGCCTGTGGTGTGGATCGGCAGCACGCCCTACCTGCCGGATTTCGGCGGCGAGACGACCTCTCTCACACATTTGCTCCGTTTGCCGGGGGTTGGCATGGACCAGAGCGATCTTCTGCTTGGTCCTGCCGCCCGCATGGTGATCCGTCAGGATCGCTTTAGCGATCTTTTGAACTGCGATGCGGTTCTGGCCCCGGCCAGCGATTATGTCGATGGTGACCGGGTTTTGAAGATCACCCCGCCAGGTCCGGTGCAGCTGTATCATGTCGCGCTGCGCCGTCACGGCATCATTCGCGCCAACGGGCACGAATTGGAAAGCTACCATCCGGGCCGCATTTCAGCGGCGGAAATCGGCACATCGGTGCGCGCGATGTTGCAATCGATGTTCCCGCATCTCGAGGATCTGGAAGCGTTCGGAGATCTGGCTTTCCCGCGCACGACGCGGAGTGTCATCGAAACCCTGCGCGTCGCTTGAGTTAGCGGCGCGGTTTGTCAGGCCTTTTCGCCCAACCGCGCTTCGAGAACGTCAAAAGGCACGCCGGGTTCGTCCTTGGCGCCACGGATCACGAGGGATGTCTTGACGCTGCCCACATTGGGCGAGGTCAGCAGATCACCGGTCAAGAAGCTCTGGAAAGTGCTCAGGTCGGGTGCCACGCATTTCAGGATGAAATCGACCTCACCGTTGAGCATGTGGCATTCGCGCACCAGCGGCCAGCTGCGGCAGCGATCCTCGAAGGCGCGCAGATCGGCTTCGGCCTGGGTTTGCAGACCGACCATCGCGAAGACCTGCACTTCGAAGCCCAGTTCGCGGGGATCGACCTCGGCATGGTAGCCGCGAATAAAGCCCTGTTCCTCGAGAGTTCGGACACGGCGCAGACAGGGCGGTGCGGAAATTCCGACCCGGCGCGCGAGTTCCACATTGGTCATCCGACCATCTGCCTGCAGTTCGGCCAATATCTTGCGATCTATAGGATCCAACCGATGTGACGGCATTCTGAGCACCCCTGCTTTTTCAGTATTATTATAGCACTCGCAAGTGGTGCGCAATATTGTTTCAACGCTGCGCAACAATCTTAAACATTCGATATGCGGTCCGATGCGATGGGCTGTCACCCCTCATTGATTTGCGAACCGTGACCTGGAGGCTTATATCCAGCACGAAGAAGAGTCACCTACTGCTTTGATGCGAGGCTGCCCCCATGTCCAACACACGTCACACGAAGGTTTTGATCATCGGCTCCGGCCCTGCGGGATATACCGCCGGCGTCTATGCAAGCCGCGCCATGCTGGACCCCATCCTTGTTCAGGGCATGGAACCGGGTGGCCAGTTGACCACCACAACCGAGGTCGAGAACTGGCCCGGCGACACCGAGGTTCAGGGACCGGACCTGATGGTGCGCATGGAGGCTCATGCCCGCGCCATGGGTACGGAGATCATCGGCGACCTCATCACCTCGCTCGACCTGTCCAAGCGCCCCTTCACCGCGCAATCCGACAGCGGCACGGTTTATACAGCCGATGCGCTGATCCTTGCGACAGGCGCCCGCGCAAAGTGGCTTGGCTTGCCGTCGGAAGATGCGTTCAAGGGCTTTGGCGTGTCGGCCTGTGCCACCTGTGACGGGTTCTTCTATCGCGGTCAGGAAATTGTCGTCTTCGGGGGCGGCAACACGGCTGTGGAAGAGGCGCTGTTCCTGACAAATTTTGCGTCCAAGGTGACACTGATCCACCGTCGCGACGAATTGCGCGCCGAGAAGATCCTCCAGAATCGGCTGTTCAAGAACCCGAAGATCGAAACGCTGTGGCATCATCAACTTGACGAGGTTTTCGGCACCGACATGCCCAAAGGGGTCGAAGGCGTGCGCGTCAAGCATGTCGATACCGGCGAGATCACCGAGATCCCCTGCAAGGGTGTGTTCATTGCCATCGGCCACGCCCCGGCGAACGAATTGGTCAAGGATACGCTTGAAACCCATATGGGCGGCTATGTCGTGACCAAGCCCGACAGCACTGAAACCTCGATCCCCGGTGTGTTCGCGGCAGGGGACCTGACCGACCACAAATACCGTCAGGCAGTCACCTCGGCGGGCATGGGCTGCATGGCGGCCTTGGAAGCCGAACGTTTCCTGGCGGAACAGGGCGACGATTCCGGCAAGGACATGACCGAACCCTTGGGCTACGGCGCGCCGGTCAAGGAAGGCGCTCACTGAAACGGGCAGAGTTTCCCCTGCCCGTCTGATTCAGCAAAGGTCGGGCGAACACGACCGGCCTTTTCCGGTTCAGCGCACCTCGCCGGTCGGCTTTGGCGTGTCGGCGGTTTCCACCGGCAGGATCGGGTAGACCACTTCGGGCATCTCGCCAGTCAACGCGCCCAGAAAGGCGGTGATGTCGGTGACTTCGTCTTCGCTCAGATCGGCCCCCAATTGCGAGCTTGCCATGATCTCCACCGCGGTGCGCAGGTCCCAGACCACGCCAGAGTGGAAGTAAGGGGCGGTCAACGCGATGTTGCGCAACGGTGCCGCCCGGAAGACGTATTCGTCGTCCACGGTCTCGGTCACCATGTACCTGCCCTTGTCGCCTTCGGGCAGGATGTCGGCGCCCGGACGTTCGACAAGACCAAAGGGATAATACCCGTTGCCACCGAGGTTGATGCCCGAATGGCAGGATGCACAGCCCGCATCGACGAAGGTCTGCAACCCACGCACCTCCTGTTCGGTCATCGCGCCGTCATCGCCATTGAGCCACGCATCGAAGGGGGATGGTGTGATCAGGGTCGCCTCATAGGCTTCGATCGCCTTGGCGAAGTTGTCAAAGCTGACGGGATCGTCTTCTTCCGGGAAAGACGCTTGGAACCACTCCACGTATTGCGGCATGGAATTCAGCGTCAAAAGCACGTTGGCCGGCGTGTTCGCCATTTCGACACCTGCCTGGACCGGGCCCTTGGCCTGTTCGGCAAGGTCGGGCGCACGGCCATCCCAGAATTGCGCTTCGTTGAAGACCGCGTTCAGAACGGTCGGAGAGTTGCGCGGACCTTTTTGCCAGCCATGACCGATCGACACCGGCATGTTGTCGTCGCCGCCAGTGGCAAGGTTGTGACACGAGTTGCAGGAAAACACACCCGACGCCGACATGCGCGGATCAAAGAAAAGCGCCTTACCGAGGTCGATCTTTTCCGGTGTGATCCGGTTGTCGTTGAGCGATGGCATCGTCGATGGGAGAGGCGAAAAGATGTCCAGCGCAGTTTCGCGGAGCTCGCTGGATGCGGCGGCACCTTGCGCAATCGCCAGCAGCGAAATGGCGAGGGTGGCAGTGTGTCTCGGATTGGGCATTGTACGGATCGTCCTCTGGTTAGGTCATGTTCGCGCGCATGCTCCTTTTAAAGTGCGTCCAGACCCGGGGCATTGACCCGGATCAACTGACGGACAAGAAAACAGGAAAGATAGCGTTCCATCAAATCCGGGCCTTCCGGCACGGCTGCTATCAAACTGGCGTAAATTCCGCACAATTTCCTGATTTTGTCGAATTGGGCAGCGCATTGCTGGACTTTCCATCCCGACCGGGCGTAACCACCGCGCAAAATTGGACAGTGAGCAGCCTTATGTATCCCCAGAACCTTGCCCCCATTTCCGAATTGTTTGTCTCCTATGACAGTGCGCAGAAGCTCAAGCAGGAGGCCGGCGATCTTGTCAGCCACGACCTGACGCCGCGCCAGATCTGCGATCTGGAACTCCTGATGAATGGTGGGTTCAGCCCGCTCAAAGGGTTCCTGAGCGAGGAAGATTACACCAGCGTCGTCGACACCATGCGCCTCGCGGACGGGACCTTGTGGCCCATGCCGATCACGCTGGACGTGTCCGAGGCGTTTGCCGAAAAGCTCGAGATCGGTCAGGACATCGCCCTGCGCGATCAGGAGGGCGTGATCCTTGGCACAATGACCGTGACCGACCGCTGGGTTCCGAACAAGGCGCATGAGGCGGCACAGGTGTTCGGCGCAGATGACGACGCGCATCCGGCTGTGAACTACCTGCACAATACGGCGGGCAAGGTGTATCTGGGTGGTCCCGTGACAGGCATTCAGCAGCCCGTACATTACGATTTCCGTGGTCGCCGCGACACGCCGAACGAGTTGCGGGCGCTGTTCCGCAAGCTGGGCTGGCGCAAGGTTGTGGCCTTCCAGACCCGCAACCCGCTGCACCGCGCGCATCAGGAACTGACCTTCCGTGCCGCCAAGGAAGCGCAGGCGAACCTGCTGATCCATCCGGTTGTCGGCATGACCAAACCGGGTGACGTGGACCATTTCACACGCGTGCGCTGCTACGAGGCGGTGCTGGACAAGTACCCGCAGGCCACCACGACGATGAGCCTTCTGAACCTTGCGATGCGCATGGCCGGCCCCCGAGAGGCGGTCTGGCACGGGCTGATCCGCAAGAACCACGGCTGCACCCATTTCATCGTTGGCCGCGATCACGCGGGACCGGGCAAGAATTCGGCGGGCGAGGATTTCTACGGGCCCTATGATGCGCAGGATCTCTTCCGCGAGCACGAGGCCGAGATCGGCATCGAAATGGTCGATTTCAAACACATGGTCTATGTGCAGGAACGCGCGCAATACGAACCGATGGACGAGATCGCCGACAAGGACGACGTGACCATTCTCAATATTTCGGGCACCGAACTGCGCCGCCGTCTGGCCGAAGGTCTGGATATTCCGGAGTGGTTCAGCTTTCCCGAAGTTGTCACCGAGCTGCGCAAGACGCGCCCGCCGCGGTCGCAGCAGGGCTTTACCGTTTTCTTCACCGGGTTTTCGGGTTCGGGGAAATCCACCATCGCCAACGCTCTGATGGTCAAGCTGATGGAGATGGGGGGCCGTCCGGTGACGCTTCTGGATGGCGACATCGTCCGCAAGAACCTGTCGTCGGAGCTTGGTTTCAGCAAGGAACACCGCGATCTGAACATCCGCCGCATTGGCTATGTCGCGTCCGAGATCACCAAGAACGGGGGCATCGCCATCTGTGCCCCGATTGCACCCTACGCCACCACCCGCCGCGCGGTGCGCGAAGAGATCGAACAGTTCGGCGCGTTCATCGAAGTCCACGTGGCCACCAGCCTCGAGGAATGCGAACGCCGTGACCGCAAGGGGCTCTACAAGCTGGCGCGCGAAGGCAAGATCAAGGAATTCACCGGGATTTCAGATCCTTACGATGTACCGGAACATCCCGAACTGCGCGTCGAGACCGAGAATGTCGAAGTCGACAACTGCGCGCATCAGGTGATCCTGAAGCTTGAAAGCCTTGGGTTGATCGCCGGGCAGTAAACTTAAAGGCCGAGCTTTCGCCCGGCCTTTTGATATTGCCTGGCCCACGTTCGGGCACTGGTGCGACACGCGCCCCGTCAGTGTACCGTGACGGGCGCGAAGTCGTTTTGCCGCGCCAGCATGAACGCAAGATTACGGTCCTTGACCAGCGCAAGACGCTCTCCGTCCGCGCGGTGGACGGCGTAGATGGTTTTCGTATCTCCAACCTCGTCGCGCACTTCGTCTGGCAAATCGGCAACTTCCACCGGGCGCACGTAAACAAGGTTGGACTGGTCTGCATCTTTGAAATCGAACGGCGTATTCATGGTCTACCCCTTCTTGATCTGGATTGTCTGAACCACGGTCTCGGGACGCAACAAGGTCAGATCGACGTGCAGCAACCCGTTCTCCATAATCGCCTCGCCCACCTCGACACCATCGGCGAGCACGAAGCTGCGCTGGAACTGGCGTGCGGCGATCCCGCGATGCAGGAAAACCCGGTCGGCGCTGTCATCCTGTTGTCGACCTCGGATGACAAGCTGTCTGTCCTCAACGGTTATAGCCAGATCTTGTTCCCGAAAACCCGCAACGGCCAGCGTGATGCGGTATGCCCCCTCCGACGTTTGTTCGATATTGAAGGGGGGGTATCCCTCGTTGCCGGATTTCGCTGTGCGTTCCAGCAGGCGCTCAAGCTGTTCGAAGCCCAGCAGATGGGGATAGGACCCCAAGGTCAATTTCGTCATCGACACGTCCTTTTGCATAAGCGACTGTGTTGGCGCGGCCCCGTTATGGCGACCAGCCTGTAGGAAATATGGGGACGCAGCCGACAAGACGCAAGGGCTATGCGGAATCGCATTTAACGGCTATCCTCTTGCTCTCAGTCACTTTCGAGGACCAAGCAGCGTCATGAATGCTCCCACAGATCTGTCAATGAAAACAGACGATGTCCTGAGGGTCGAACTCGAGGTGTTTCGGCGGGAGCACCGCGATCTGGACGATGCCATTCGCGCGTTGCAGCAGACAGGGACGGCGGATCAGCTGACCTTGCAGCGGCTGAAGAAGAAAAAGCTGATGCTCAAGGACAAGATCGCACAGATCGAAGACCGTTTGTTGCCGGATATCATCGCCTGAGCACCGCTCCGAGTTGCCCCCGGATCCGATCTGGCTATAGTGCGCGCTTCGATCACCTGAAGAGGCATCACGGTCATGTCAGAACCGATCAAAGTAGGCATCATCATGGGCAGCCAGTCCGACTGGCCGACGATGAAGGACGCCGCCGACATGCTCGACGCGCTGGACGTGCCATATGAGGCCAAGATCGTGTCGGCGCATCGCACGCCGGATCGGCTTTGGGACTATGGCAAGACGGCGGTGGACCGTGGCTTGCAGGTGATCATCGCGGGTGCTGGAGGTGCTGCGCATCTGCCGGGGATGATGGCGTCGAAAACGCGTGTGCCGGTGATCGGTGTTCCGGTGCAGACCAAAGCCCTTTCGGGTGTCGACAGCCTCTATTCCATCCTTCAGATGCCGCGCGGATTTCCCGTGGCGACCATGGCCATCGGGGCGGCGGGTGCCGCCAATGCCGGGCTGATGGCTGCGGGTATCCTTGCCTTGCAGGATGCGGGGCTGGCAGCCCGCCTTGACCAGTGGCGCGCCGATCTCTCCGCCTCCATCCCTGACGCACCTTCAGACGACGGATAAGACCCATGTCACTTGCGCTTCCCATCGGATCGACCATCGGCATCATCGGCGGTGGGCAACTGGGCCGAATGCTGTCGGTCGCGGCCAGCCGTCTTGGCTTTCGCTGCCACATCTATGAGCCCGGCGCCAATCCTCCGGCGGGTCAGGTGGCCGATCAGGTGACGACCGCCGCCTATGAGGACGAGGCCGCGTTGCGCGCCTTCGGTGGGTGCGTGGACATCATCACCTACGAGTTCGAAAACATCCCGACTGCCGCGCTTGATCTCTTGCAGGATCTTGCCCCCATCCATCCGGGGCGCGAGGCGTTGCGTGTCAGTCAGGACCGTCTGACCGAAAAGACATTCCTGCAGGACCTTGGCCTGCGCACCGCGCCCTTTGCCGACATCACGGACGCGGCCAGCCTGCACGCGGCACTTGGCAAGATCGGAACACCGGCGATCCTGAAAACCCGGCGGTTCGGCTATGACGGCAAGGGACAGGCGCGGATCATGTCGCCCGACGATGCCGCGCAGGCGCTGGACGACATGAAGGGGGGGCCCGCGATCCTTGAAGGCTTCATCGACTTCTCGCACGAGGTCTCGGTGATCGCCGCGCGCAGCCTTGATGGTGCGGTTGCGGCCTTTGATCCCGGCGAAAACGTGCACAGCGACGGCATCCTGCGGACAACCACGGTTCCCGCCCGCCTGACAGCCAGCCAGCGCACCGATGCCGTGCTTCTGGCGGCCAAGATCGCCAACGCGCTGAATTACGTGGGTGTGATGGGCGTCGAGCTTTTCGTGACGCCAAACGGCCTGATCGTGAACGAAATCGCGCCGCGCGTGCACAATTCGGGGCACTGGACACAGAATGGCTGCACCGTCGATCAGTTCGAGCAGCATATCCGCGCGATCACCGGCTGGCCCCTGGGCGACGGGCAGCGCCATGCGGATGTGGTGATGGAAAACCTGATCGGCGACGACGTGAACCGTGTACCCGAACTGGCAAAGAGGCCGGATTGTGCGCTGCACCTTTACGGCAAGGCAGACACGAAACCGGGGCGCAAGATGGGCCATGTGAACCACGTCAAGCGCGGCTGAGCATGTTCCTCAGCGCATGAACCGCTCGGCCACCGTGCCGGTCAGATGCGCCATGCGACCGCCTGCAATCGTTGCTTCGACCCGCCGCGTGTGCGGATCGACCACGATCAGGTCGGCCCGTTTGCCCGGTTCAAGCGAACCGCGATCGACAAGCCCCAGCAGACGCGCAGGTCCGGCGGACAGAAGCGACCACGCGGTGGCCAGATCGCACAACCCCAACTCCTCGAGCCGAAAGGCAGCACGGAGCGGCGACGGGTAGTGATAGTCGGACGCCAGCGCATCGCACAGCCCCTGCCCGATCAGATCCGCAGCGGCGATGTTGCCTGCATGGCTGGCTCCCCGCACGACATTGGGCGCGCCGAGAACGATATGCCCGCCATCATCGCGCGCCGCTTGCGCCGCCTCGAGGGTTTCGGGAAATTCGCTGACCGATGCGCCGCGCTGCGCCCAAACGGTGCGATCCTCGGTCGTGCTGTCATCGTGACTGCCCAGCACAACGCCCTTGGCTTTCAACCGTGCCGCCAACGCATCCAGCGCCGCAGGCACTTCAGAGGACCGCGCGTGCAGGTCTTGCATCAGGGCCAGATGAGCCTCGGGATTGCGGCCGCTTTTCAGCGCCTGTCCGGTCAATCGGGGCGGCTTGCGCCCTTCGGACAGCCGCTGGTGCGGGAGATGGTCATTGAAGACGACATAGCCGATGCCGTAGCGGTCGATGGCGGCTTCTGCTCGGGCGAAATCGTCCAGCAGATGCGTTTCAAGCCGCAGTTGCAGCTGGAGGTCCACCGCTACCGAGTTGCGCACCGCAGACACGCTGTCGAATACATGCTCGGCGAAATCGGGGCCGCGCATTCCGCCTTCCCAGGAAAAGAATTGTGCAAGCACGGCAGTCGTGATGCCATTTGCTGCAAGCTCTGACGCGGTGGCAACGACGCCATGTTCCGCCTCGCGCAGCGCACCACGGCGCGGGGCCATGTGCCTCTCGAAGCCGTCGCCATGTGGATCGACGATCCCAGGCAGGACGAGGTAGCCCGACAGATCGACCGCACGCCCGGCTTTTTCAGACACCAACAGGCCATCCGCGAGCCACACGGGCGCATCGCTCCACCCGTCAGGCCCAAGGGTTTTCGCGCCGACAAGCGTACATTCAAGGCTCATTAGACACCTTCGGACACCTTCCGAACATGCAGACCAGTTCCCTGGAATTGATCGCCTTGGTCCAGTCCAGTTCGGGATCAAACCGACCGGTGCGCAGGAAAAGATCGACCTGCGCGATGACTGACGGCGCCTGCAGGATAAAGGTATGGGACACGGGCATCGTCAGATGTGCGCGCATACCGGCAACCTTGGTCGACTCGACCGACACCTTGCCATCATCCGGCCCCGGAATGAGGTTCGAAAAGAACGGGTTGAGCGACCGGTTTCCGGCGATCACCCCCAGTTCGAAATCCACCGGCGGTAGCGATTTCGGCAGGTCGTTCGGCGACGTGCCCAGCTGTTGCCCAGCCGGTCCGTTCCACCACTCGAAGAGCTCCAGCCCCCCAAGTTGATCCACCAATTCGCTGCCCTGATTGGGCGGAGCCAGCATGACCACACGACCCAGATTCGCAGGGCGATGGTCCTTGAGCCAGAAGCGCAGGAGAAGACCCCCCATCGAATGGGTGACGAAGTGCACACGTTCGTCGCCGCAGTCGGCAACGGCTTCTGGCAGTGTCTCCTTGACCAAGGTCTGGATGCGGGCGGTGGTCGACGGATAGCCCGGGGCAGTGACCGTGTAGCCCTTGGCTTCGAGCACGGATTGCATCAACCCGAACGAGGTCTCGGTGCGAGCCAGACCGTGCAGCAACACGATACAATCCGCGCGTACGGGACTGGCAGCCGCAAGGGTGAGGACGGTTGCGATGGAGAGGACAAGGGTACGGAGCATGCCCGTCAGATACGCGTTGCGGCCGAGATGATAAAGAGCCTAGCGCCGCGACGTGACGGCCAGAAGCACACCTCCCAGAACCAGTAGTGCCGCCACGATCAGGCGGCTGGTCACGGTTTCCGACAACAGCACCGCGCCCCCGGCGATTGCAATGACCGGGACGGTCAGCTGGGTGATCGCCGCCGTGCTGCCCCGCAGATGCGGCAGAACGGTGTACCACATGGAATAGCCGATGCCCGAGGTCACGGCACCCGCAAGGATCGCCATGGACAGGCCGAACGGGCTTGCCGAGGACAGGTGAATGCCGTCAAAAAACACCACCGCCACAAGGGCTCCGGCAAGGGCCAAGCCCGCGGAGATGCAGAAATTTGCTGCCGTCGATCCCAGCGCATCCGATGTGCGGCGCCCGTTGAGCGAATATATCCCCCAAGCGATACCGGCAACCGCCATCAGGCTTGCATGCCACAGGCTGGGTGCAGCCGCGTGCCCCGGCCAAAGCAGCCAGACCAACCCTCCAAAGGCGACGCCTGCGCCTGCCCAGCGCCGTGCGGACGGCCGCTCGCCGCCGATCAGGGCACCGGCAAACATCGTGATCTGCACAAGGCCGAACAGGATCAATGCGCCCAATCCGGCATCAAGGCTTTGATAGGCCAGGGAGAACCCGAAAATATAGACAAAAAGAGACAACACGCCGACGGCCCGCCCGTCCCCACCCAGTGCAAGCCTGCGATCCCGCAAGAGCACGAGGCCCGCCAGCATCACCGCTCCGGCGCAGAGACGGACAACGCCAAAGGCGACCGGGTCGATATCGGCATGTGCGAGCGCCACACGGTTCAGAATCGAGTTCGAGGCGAACGCGATCAGGGTGAGGATGGTCAACACAAGGATATGCATGTGCGTGGCTACCGCGTCACGGTGACAGAGACCAGACACCATTTTCGCTTGAGGGAGCGCCCGTGTTTGGGGGCCCGGGCCCAAGATTCTTCGCATGAAGAATCTCTGGCACCGTTCAAGACCGAGCTGGGGACAATCCCCGAAAACAAACAAAGGCGCCCGAGGGCGCCTTTGCTCTAGATCTTGCAGCTTTCACCGCCAGACATCCCGAAGGACATCCGGTGATTACATCATGCCGCCCATGCCGCCCATGTCGGGCATGCCGCCGCCGCCGGAGCCTTCTTTCTGCGGCTTGTCGGCCACCATCGCTTCGGTGGTGATCAGCAGGCCTGCGATCGAGGACGCGTCTTCCAACGCGGTGCGGACAACCTTGGCCGGGTCGATCACACCGAACTTGAACATGTCGCCATATTCGTCGGTCTGCGCATTATAGCCGAACTTCAGATCATTGCTTTCGCGGATCTTGCCTGCAACGACGGAACCGTCGACGCCTGCGTTCTCGGCGATCTGGCGCAGCGGTGCTTCCAGTGCCTTGCGGACAATGGCGATACCGGCGTTCTGGTCGCTGTTGGCACCTTCAAGGCCGGCCAGTGTCTTGGCAGCCTGAACAAGTGCCACACCACCACCGACAACGATACCTTCCTGAACGGCCGCGCGTGTCGCGTTCAGAGCATCGTCAACGCGGTCCTTGCGCTCTTTGACTTCAGTTTCGGTCATGCCGCCAACGCGGATGACTGCAACGCCACCTGCGAGTTTCGCAACACGCTCCTGCAGCTTTTCACGATCGTAGTCAGAGGTGGTCTCTTCGATCTGGTTGCGGATCTGGGCCACGCGCGCTTCGATCTCGGACTTCTCACCTGCGCCATCGACGATGGTGGTTGTGTCCTTGTTGATCTGGATTTTCTTGGCCGAACCAAGCATGTCCATGGTCACGTTCTCGAGCTTCATGCCGAGGTCTTCGCTGATGACCTGACCGCCGGTCAGGATCGCGATGTCCTGCAGCATCGCCTTGCGACGATCGCCAAAGCCCGGTGCCTTGACCGCTGCGATCTTGAGACCGCCGCGCAGCTTGTTGACCACGAGGGTCGCCAGCGCTTCGCCTTCGACGTCTTCCGAGATGATCAGCAGCGGCTTCTGCGACTGGATCACCTGCTCGAGCAGCGGAACCATCGGCTGCAGCGAGGACAGTTTCTTTTCGTGCAGCAGGATCATGCAGTCATCAAGCTCTGCGGTCATCTTGTCTGCGTTGGTCACGAAATAGGGGCTCAGGTAGCCACGGTCGAACTGCATGCCTTCGACGACATCTGTCTCGGTCTCGAGGCCTTTGTTCTCTTCGACGGTGATGACACCTTCGTTGCCGACCTTCTGCATCGCGTCGGCGATCTGACGGCCAATCTCGGCTTCGCCATTGGCGGAAATCGTGCCGACCTGTGCCACTTCGGCACTGTCTTCGACCGGGCGGGACGCTGCCTTGATAGCCTCGACAACCTTGGACGTCGCGAGGTCGATGCCGCGCTTCAGGTCCATCGGGTTCATGCCCGCTGCGACCGACTTCATGCCTTCTTTCACGATGGCCTGCGCAAGCACGGTTGCGGTAGTCGTACCGTCACCGGCCTCGTCGTTGGTGCGGGAAGCGACTTCCTTCACCATCTGCGCGCCCATGTTCTCGAACTTGTCTTCCAGTTCGATCTCTTTCGCGACAGACACACCATCCTTGGTGATCCGCGGCGAACCGAACGACTTGTCCAGAACCACGTTGCGGCCCTTGGGGCCGAGTGTCACCTTCACCGCGTCGGCGAGGATGTTGACACCCTTGAGGATGCGATTACGGGCATCCGTGCTAAATTTTACGTCTTTTGCAGACATCTCGTAGTCTCCACTAATTAGTCAGAGTTTCTGGTTTGGAACCAAGACGGGCGTTCAGGCAGCTTTTGCGGCTGCGTCGTCCGTGATGATGCCGAGGATGTCAGACTCCTTCATAATGAGGAGTTCTTCGCCATTGACCGTCACTTCTGTGCCCGACCACTTGCCGAAGAGGACCTTGTCGCCGGCTGCAACAGCCATCTCGATCAGCTCGCCACTGTCCTTGCGCGCGCCATCGCCACACGCAACAACCACGCCTTCTGCCGGCTTTTCTTTGGCGCTATCTGGGATGATCAGGCCACCAGCAGTTTTTTCGTCACCTTCTGTGCGACGGACCAGCACGCGGTCATGAAGCGGTTTAAATGCCATCTTCGAGTCTCCTTGCTCAAAGTTTCCACTAAAAGCCCCTCGTTTCCGAAGGACTGTTGTCACTCTCCGTAGACGAGTGCTAACGGCGGATAACTAGGCATCGCGAAAGCGTGAGTCAACACGCTCAATTGTAAATTTTTCACGAAATCAGGGGGTCAATGGGGCTTGTATTCAGTAGCCCGGCGACCGTTCCGCCCAGCCCGCAAAGATCTTTTCCAGAGCGACCACGACGTAATAAAGCACGATCCCCATCAGGGCGAGCGCGATCAGGACCGCGAACATCAACGGGTAATCCGAATTCGTCTTGCCGGAATCGAACAGCGCCCCCAGCCCCCGCCCATGTGGCGACACGATTTCCATCAGGTTGGTGCCGATGAAAGCAAGCGTGACCGCGACCTTCAGCGCCCCGAAGAATTCGGGCAAGGTCTTGGGCAGCGCGATCTTCCAGAAGATCGTTGTCCGCGACGCGCCGAGCGAGCGCAGGATATCACGGTATTCCGGCTCGAGCGTGCTGAGCCCGATCGACACGGAAACGGCAATCGGGAAAAACGAGATCATGAAGGCGATGAGGATGGTGTTGAAGTTGTGGTCGCCCACGAAAAGCAGCGCCACGATGGGCACGACCGTGGCCTTTGGGATCGCGTTGAACCCCACCAGCAGCGGATAAAGCGCATCGCGCATCAGCCGCGAAAAGCCCATGATCATGCCAAGGAACACGCCAAAGGCAATCGCCAGCACCAACCCGACCACCGTGCGCCACAGGGTCTGCCAGCCCATCACGATGAACAGCTCCCAATACTGGGTATAGGCGGGCGGCAGGTCCGAAGGCGATGCCATCACGTAGTTCGGCCAGTCGTTGGCCCAGACAAGCAGCTCCCAAAGAATGCCGAACACCAGGATCGCGGCAACCGGGACAAGGATGTTGCGCAGGTTCATCGGCCGTCCTCGTGTTCGTCTGTGCGTCCCTGCGCGATCTGGATCTGGCGGCGCAGGATGTTCAGCGCCTCTGCGGACTCGGGCGTATACAGGTTTTCGATGTCGCGCTGACCCGTCAGGTGCACATCCATCACGTATTGCGTCTTTGCAGGTCGGCCCGACAGAACGACGACCTGATCCGCAAGGAAGATCGACTCCCGCAGGTCATGGGTGATCAACACGCCGGTAAACGGCTCCTCGGCCTTGACCTTGTGCATGGTCTGCCAAAGGTCTTCGCGGGTGAACGCGTCCAGCGCGCCAAACGGCTCGTCAAGGATCAGCACTTCGGGTTTGTGGACAATCGACCGGCACAGCGACGCGCGCTGGCGCATTCCGCCGGACAGCTCGCTGGGGCGCTTGTCCTCGAACCCTTCCAGACCGACCAGCGCAAGAAGCCTGCGCGCCCGGTCTTCCTTTTCGCGTTTCGACAACTTGGTCGGCACGATCTCGAGCGGCAGCATGACGTTTTGCAGGATGGTCCGCCATTCGAGCAGAACCGGGTTCTGGAAAGCCATGCCCACGGTCGATTTCGGCCCCTTGACCAACTCGCCATGCAGCCAGACCTCGCCGTGATCGGGCTTCATCAGCCCAGCGATCAGCCGCGTCAACGTTGACTTGCCGCAGCCCGATGGCCCGACGACCGCCGCGAAGCCTCCCTCGGGAACACTTAGTTCCAGCCCGTCCAGCACAGGCAAAGGCCCGGACTTGGTTTGGTAGGCGTGTCGCACGCCCTTGATTTCGATAAGATTGTCCGACACGCACACCGTCCGTATTCAAGGGCCGACCATGGTGATCACGACCGGCCCGTTGGGTGAGTTATTTCAACATACGCAGGCTTGCGTCGGGCAGGTAGGCGTCGGTGAAATAGAGGCTCACATCCGGTTCGTTCTGGAACTCGTAGGTCTGGGCGATCTGCTCCAGCGCCTTGGCCATGCGGGCGTCATCAATCCCGCCCATGCCGTTCGCAAGGGCAAAATCGGTGGCGACATTGGCCTCTATCGAAAGCTCCAGACGGCGCTTTTCAAGCTCTGCGTCCGCTGCCGGGTTCCGTTCGATCAGGCTGGCGATGGCCATGTCCGGATCGGCAATCGCGTCTTTCCAGCCAGCGGCAATCGCAGCAAGAAAGCCCGTGATCAGCTCGGGATTGTCGGCAGCGAAATTGGTGTTTGCAATGATCGCGTTGCCGTAAAGCTCCAACCCGTAATCCGCCATCAGGATGGTGGAAATGTCCTCCTCTGGCACACCAAGGCGAACAAGGTTCAGATAGGAGGAAAACGAAAACCCGGTGATGGCAGCCACATTGCCTTCGGCGAGCATCGGTTCACGGGTCGGGAAACCGACCGGTTCGACCGTGATGGCAGAGACATCCAGATCATTGGCAATGGCAAAGGCTGGGAACTGCGCCCATGCGCCATCGGGGGGCGGTGCGCCCAGCACGCGACCTTCGAGATCCTTGGGCACTTCGACGCCAAGCGACTTGCGACCGATGATGGCAAAGGGCGGCTTGTCATAGATCATCATGACGGCGGTCACAGGCGCGCCGGGGTTCTGATCGAGAAACTTGATCAGCGAGTTGATGTCGGCAAAGCCCACCGGAAATGCGCCCGTGGCGACTTTCGGGATCGCGTCGAGCGAGCCTTGCCCCGCCGAGATTTCAACAGACAGGCCGGCCTCTTCGAAATGGCCCTTGTCGATGGCCACGAAATACGGTGCCGCCGGTCCTTCGAATTTCCAGTCGAGCGCGAACGGAAAATCCGCTTGAGCAAAGGCAGCCCCTGTCAGGCCCAGTGTTGCGGCAACAGCCACGAGAGTCTTTTTCAGCATGTGAGTATCCTCATTTCGTCCGCGCCACGCTGCGTCACCACTGGCGTAAACGGAATGCCAACCGTGTTGTTTGCGCAGCTTCTGTGCAGCAGCGCAGCGCTATTGCTCTTTTTTGTCTCAGTTGCGCAACAAATAGGCAATAACGGGATCATTACCAAGCAGAAAATTTCTTTGCTCCTGTGTCACGAAATGCTGGGCAGCGCGTCGGCAACGTGGTTTTCTTTCTTCCATTCAACGACAAGATTTAAGGATGAACAGATGCGACGAGTGCTTGCGCTTTCCCTGACCGCTTTTGCCACGATGACCAGCGCGCAGGACCAGCCGAACACGGTTCTTGTGATGGATGGGTCCGGCTCCATGTGGGGTCAGGTGGATGGCGTGGCCAAGATCACCATTGCGCAAGATGTCGTGGGTAACCTTCTGTCCGATTTCCCGGCAGAACAAGGGCTTGGCCTGACGGTGTACGGCCACCGCGAACGCGGCGAATGCACCGACATCGAAACGGTCGTCGCCCCCGCGCCCGGCACCGCCGCGCAGATCGCAACCGCGGTGAACGCGATCAAGCCGCTGGGCAAGACCCCCATGACCGACGCCGTGATCGCTGCCGCGCAGGCGCTGCGTTATACCGAGGAAAAGGCAACGGTGATCCTTGTCAGTGACGGGGTCGAAACCTGCAATCCCGATCCCTGCGCCGCGGCACGGCTTCTCGAAGAGGCGGGCATTGATTTCACCGCCCATGTGATCGGCTTCGATATCGGATCGGATGCCGAGGCGCTGGCCCAGATGCAGTGCATCGCGGATGAAACCGGCGGGCAGTTCCTGACCGCTGATACTGCCGACCAGCTGACCGCCGCCCTGACGCAGGTCGCCGCAGCGCCCGAACCCGAGCCGGAACCCGTTTTGGTGCAAACCGCGCTTTCCGCAGTGATCGAAGGCAGCGACAATCTCGTGTCGGGCCCGGTTCTCTGGGAATTGACCAGCAACACTGAAACCGTGCTGAGCGATACCGAAGGCAATCCGCTCGATCTGCAATTGCCCGAGGGGTCCTACACCGCCATCGCCTACAGCTTGTCGCTCGAGACCGAGATGAGCCGGCAATTCGTGGCCATCGGAGAAACGGCAACCGTTCAGATCGCCTTTCCCGAACCCAAGGAAACGTCCCGCGTTCTTGCCCCGGCCGAGGCCGTTGCCGGCAGCACGATCCAGGTCGGCTGGGTCGGGCCGAACGAAAAGGACGACTATATTGGCATCGGTGCCGCAGATGCGGAAGGCGGGGCACAATGGCAGAACTGGACCCGCACCGCTGATGGCAACCCGGTTGACCTGCTGGTGCCGCCAACGCCCGGCCCGCACCTGATCCGCTATTTCAAGCGCGACGGGCGCGAACCGCTGGGTGAGGCCGAAATCATGGTCGCACCGGCCACAGGAACGCTGCAGACCGTGGCCGAAGCGCCTGCGGGATCCGAGATCCTGGTGGACTGGACAGGTCCGGACTACCAAGACGACTATATCGGCATCGGCAAGGTTGGTGCCGAAGGCGGCGCAACCTGGGAGAACTGGACCTACACCCGCACCGGATCGCCACTGAAACTGACCGTTCCGGCAGAACCCGGCGACTACACCATCACCTACTTCATGCGGCAGGACAGAACGCCCCTGACCACCATCGCCTTTACAGCCACCGACGTCACCGCCCAGATCATCGCCCCGAGCGAGGCCGAGGCCGGATCGACAATCGAGATTGGCTGGACCGGGCCGGATTACACCGATGACTATATCGGCATCGGGCGCGTCGACGCGGAAGGCGGCGCATCCTGGGAGAACTGGACCTACACCCGAGAGGGCAACCCACTCAAACTCGTCATGCCGACAGAGTCCGGCGACTACCTGATCACCTATTTCCAGCGTCAGGATCGTACGCCTCTGGTGTCGGTGCCCATCTCTCTGCGACCGGTTGAGGCAACGCTCGACGCACCGGCCGAGGCCCCGATGGGATCGACCATCGAAGTGGCCTGGACCGGGCCGGATTATCGCGAGGATTATATCGGGATCGGGCTGGCGGATGCGGAAGGCGGTGCCCAGTGGGAAAACTGGACCTACACGCGCGACGGTTCCCCGACCAAGCTGTTGGTGCCGGCGACACCCGGTGAGTACCTCATCCGGTATTTCGTCCGTCAGGACAGGAGTGCAATTGCGGAAATTCCGATCACGGTGACCCCTGTCACCGCCACGCTGACCGCGCCCGAAACGGCAGCCGCAGGATCGACCATCGAGATTGGATGGACCGGGCCAGACTACAAGGAGGATTACATCGGCGTTGGTCTTGTCGGTGCAAGCGGCGGCGCGCAGTGGCAAAGCTGGGCCTATACCCGCGACGGCAGCCCGGTGTCGATCACGCTTCCCGACACGCCGGGTGACTATGTGGTGCAGTATTTCATCCGTCAGGACCGGGACAGCATCGCATCCCGCCCGATCAAGGTCGAATAAAGCGGTCCTCTTTAGCCGAGGCTTTCGCCCCAATCCGCCAACCCCTGACGCCCTTGCGGCGTCAGGGCATAGACGCCTTTCTCGACCTTGCGGAACCAGCCGTAGTGATTGTCGCGCATCAGCGTTGTGGCATGCGGCACCCCTGTCGACTTGGCCACGATGGCACCTTTCTCGGCTCCGGTTTCGGCCAGATACATCGCACAGCGCAGCGCATCCTGCCGGTAGGCGGTGACGATCCCGTGCCGCGTTGCGCCGCCCGCGTTCGGGTCGCCCTCGAGCCTGTGAAACGTCCGCAACAGCGCATCGCGCTTGGCCTTGGTGCGGCGCGGAACGTAGGGGCCGGGGTCGCAGTGCACCTCGACGACACCATCCGCGCGGACCGTGAGGAACCCCAGACCAAGGCGACGGCACATGATCCTGTTTTCACGCAGGGCACGGCGCGCCATGCGGCCGGAGGGTTTGAGCACAGCAATATAGGCAAGGTCGGTCAGCCGAAGCCGCGTTACCGCCTGATGATACAGCGTCAGGTTGAGCCGCAGCTTGAGTTCGACCACGACAGGCTCCTCGTCACCACGCAGTGCCACCAGATCGACCGGGCCAACCTCGCCCTTCACGGTATAGCCCTGCGCCTCGAAAAAGGCCTTCACATGCGGATAGAGATCGGCTTCACGCTCCATCCGCCATAAATGCGTGACTGTCTTGCTGCTGACAAGCGCAACACCTAGCTTTGACAGGAACGAAGACGAAAGGATGCCTCGATGATCATACGTCTGCTGTCGCTGCTGTGCTGCCTTGGGTTGGGTCTGACACAGCCTGCCTTTGCCGCCTGTTCCGGCAACGATCTGCGCCAGACGCTTGGTCCTGAGGAGCAATCGCGTCTGGACGCCGAAATCAGGGACACGCCTTTTGCGCAAGGCAACCACTGGAAAGCGACGCGCGGAGCGGCGACGCTGCACCTGATCGGGACGATGCATCTGGCCGATCCGCGCCTCGATGGTCCGGTGAGCCGCCTGCGAGACACCATCGAAAACGCAGACCTGTTGCTGCTGGAAATGACCAGTGAAGACGAGCTTGCGCTGCAAGACCGGCTGATGACCGATCCCAGCCTGTTGCTGATGCAAGACACCACCCTGCCCGAGCTGCTGGACGAAGCGGACTGGGACCAGATGTCAGAGGCATTGAACGCCCGCGGTCTGCCGCCCTTCATGGCGGCGCGGTTTCAGCCGTGGTACGTGTCTGTTCTTCTGGCGATCCCGCCCTGTGCATCCGCAACCGATCTGTCCGAGGGCGGCATGGATGCCCGGATCGAAGAGATCGCGATCGCGGCCGATGTCCCGCGTGCGGCGCTGGAAGATGTCGAAACCATCTTTGCCGCCTTTGCCGATCAGCCGCGCGCGATGCAGATCGACATGATGCTGTCGGCACTGGTCGATCCGGCGATCAGCGAGGATCTCTTTGCGACTTTGCTCGCAAGCTATTTCGACGAGGCTGCTGCCGAAGGCTGGGCCATGTCGTCGATCCTTGCCGCACGCTACAGCCCCATCGCGGCGGAGGCGGCAGCCAATATCTTTGACACGATGGAACAGGAACTGCTGATCGACCGGAACCGCGCATGGATTCCGGTTCTGCTCGAGGCGACGCAGGCCCATGGCACGGTCATCGCCGCTTTCGGGGCAGCCCATCTGCCCGGTCAGGATGGCGTGCTTGCGCTGCTCGAAGCCGAAGGGTTCACGCTCGAGCGGCTACCCTTCTGACGCGACGCGCCCACGCACCTGGCTGTCATCCTTGAGCAAGAGCGCAAGCGCCGCCATCGTCATGCAGACGCCAACAAGGATCAGGACAGGCGGCAAGGGGCGGCCCAGCGCCATTTCCCAAAGGATCACCCAGCTTGGCGTCAGGTAGGTATAGGCCATGACCTTGGCCGACGGGATCCGCATGGTGGCATATTGCAGCAACAGAAACGTCAGCGCACTGGCGAACACCGCCGTATAGGCGATGGTCACCCAGACAACCGGAGGCAAGGCCGCCCAGTCCGTGTTCATCAGGGACGGAAAGCCGAAGATCAACAGCAACGCCGCCCCCGCCACCAGAACGCCAAAGGTAAAGACTGCAGGCCGTTCGCCCCGGTTCAGCTTGGGCACCAGCGGGGCATAGACCGCATGCGCGACACAGCCCACGAAATAGACCATTTCTCCGCGGCCGATCCCGAAGGCCAGAAGCGCCGACAGGTCCGCCCGGAAGATCACCCAAAGCGCCCCGATCCCTCCGATGGTCAGTGCAATTGCCATGCGGCCCGTCAGCACCTGCCGCAAGAGCATCCAGCCGAACCCGGCAGCAAGCAGGGGTGTGAGCGTGAACACGGCAGCCATAGACACCGGCGCCCCGGTTTTCAGGCCTTCGAACATCAGGACGAAATAGGCCACGAGAAAAAGCGCCAGCACAAGGTACCGCCACGGCGCGCGCAAGGCGGATCGGTCCATGCCGCCGGTCGAAAAAACAAGAACGGCCAGAATGACCGCTGCAATCACGAAGCGGACGGCGTTCAACGCCTCGGGCGCGATATGCGGCGCGGCCATCGACCCCAACGAAAACGATCCGGCCACCAAAGCCGAAAAGGCCAGCATCGCCAGATGGCCGCGACGTGCTTCGGTCATGTCAGGCATGGTCTGCGTCGAAGACTTTGACCGCTTCCTTGAGATGCGCCAGCAGGGCTTGCACTTTTGCCGTGCGGTGCAGATCCACATGGGTGACCAGCCAAAGCGGTGCTGTCCATTCCTCCTTGGGGGGCATCACTTCGACCAGGTCGGGATCAGCCGCTCCTTCGGCCACCGGCATGAACCCGATCCCCGCACCGCTGCGCACCGCACGGGTCATGCTGTAGGTGTCGGTCGTCCGGAACACCACGCGATCATAGGGCACCTTGCTGCGCAGCCAGACCTGGAACGGGGCACGGCTGTCGGGATTGTCATTGCCGACAAAGGCATGAGCCGCAAGATCGCTGTCATCCTTGGGCAGACCGTGTTTTTCGACATAGCTTTTCGATGCGTAAAGGCCGATTTTCAGCCGCGTGAGCGGTTGAACCACATTGTCGGGTTCATCGGGCACGGCCCCTGCCCGGATCGCCACATGCGCCTCGCCATATTCAAGCCGGAAGACGCGCGCATCGGTCAGGTACCGCACCACGACACCCGGATAGCCCTCCTTGAAGTCCGCAAGCACCGGAACCAGAAAATTCGACAACTCGACGATGGAGGTGACCATCAACTCACCGCTCACGTCAGCGCCACGCCCCCGGATCCGCCCGACCAATTGCTGCAACTGGTCCTCGGTGGTCTGGGCAACGCGGGCCAGATCCTCGCCGGATTCGGTCGGGGTATAGCCACGGGCATGGCGCTGGAACAGCTTGACGCCAAGCCGCCCCTCGAGCGCGTCGATATGGCGGATGACCGTGGCGTGGTGAACGCCCAGAACCTCGGCTGCTCCGCTCACGGTACCCTGCCGCGCGACCTGGTATGCCGTCCGAACTTCGTCCCAGTGCTCCATACTTGGCCTCTGTGCAAATGCTCACATGTGTTGCGCATTTCTTTCTATATCGTGCAAAAATACAAGCCCTATATGAGCGTCTTAAGACAAACACTTCTGTGATTGGAACCACTCATGACCCACACTGTTCTCCGCATTGACGCCTCCGCCCGCCGCGACGGCTCGGAAAGCCGCGCCCTGACACAACGCATTGTTGACCGGCTCGAACCCCAAAGCATCATCCAGCGCGATCTGGCGGTCGCGATCCCGACCATCGACGCCGATTGGCTGGCTGCGAATTGGACCAAGGAAGAGGAGCGTTCGGACAAACAGCGCGCCACACTGGCCTTGTCCGACAGCCTGATCGAGGAGATCAAGGCAGCCGACACGCTGGTCATCGGCACACCGATCTACAATTTCGGCATTCCGGCCAACCTCAAGGCCTGGATCGATCAGATTGCCCGCGCCGGGATCACGTTCCGCTACACCGAAGCCGGCCCCGAGGGCGTGATGACCGGCAAGCGCGCGATCATCGCCATCGCTTCGGGCGGCACGCAGGTCGGGTCCGATGTGGACTTTGCCAGCGGCTACCTGCGCCATGTGCTTGGCTTTATCGGCATCACCAATGTGCAAGTCGTGGCTGCCGATCAGTTGATGATCGACGCGGACGCCTCGCACGCCAAGGCGAACGCCGCTCTTGAGGACCTCGCAGCCTGAACGTTGCCAAGCAAACAGGCGCGCGGCTTGACTCTGCGCGCCAAATTGGCCTAAAGGCCGATCAACTCCGGGAAGCCTGACTTTCCGGTCCCTTGGACTCCGTCCGGGATCGCCCTCCACCAGCGTGTCACGCCCGTGGGGGCGCACGTGTTTTGCGGCACTCCTTTGGAGTGTCGTTTGGTATATTCGCCGCTGGTCCTTACATCAGGACCAAACCAGCGGCAAAGGAGGCGAAAGCCCATGTTTGAAAATCTGTCCGACCGCCTAGGCAGCGTCTTTGATCGGCTGACCAAGCAGGGCGCGCTGTCCGAGGATGACGTCAAGACGGCGCTGCGCGAAGTGCGCGTTGCCTTGCTCGAAGCCGACGTGTCCCTGCCGGTCGCCCGCGACTTCATCAAGGCGGTGCAGGAAAAGGCCACGGGTCAGGCTGTCACCAAATCGGTCACGCCCGGCCAGCAGGTCGTCAAGATCGTGCATGACGAACTCAAGCATGTGCTGAGCGGCGACGAAGACCCCGGCAAGCTCAAGATCGACAACGCGCCTGCACCGATCCTGATGGTCGGTCTGCAGGGCGGCGGCAAGACCACCACCACGGCCAAGATCGCCAAGCGCCTGAAAGAGCGCGAGGGCAAGAAGGTGCTGATGGCCTCGCTCGACGTGAACCGCCCCGCCGCGATGGAGCAGCTCCAGATCCTCGGCGCGCAGATCGGCGTCGACACGCTGCCCATCGTCAAGGGCGAAAACCCCGTGGCCATCGCCAAGCGTGCCAAGACGCAGGCCAGCCTTGGCGGATATGATGTCTACATACTCGACACCGCGGGTCGCCTGTCCATCGACGAAGAGCTGATGGCGCAGGTCGAAGCGGTGCGCGATGTCGCCAATCCGCGCGAAACGCTGCTGGTGGTCGATGGCCTGACGGGTCAGGACGCCGTGCATACCGCCGTGAATTTCGACGAGCGTATCGGCATCACCGGTGTGGTCCTCACCCGGATGGACGGCGACGGGCGCGGCGGTGCGGCCCTGTCGATGCGCGCCGTGACCGGCAAGCCGATCCGCTTTGTCGGCCTGGGCGAAAAGATGGACGCGCTCGAAACCTTCGAGCCGGACCGGATCGCGGGCCGTATCCTTGGCATGGGCGACATCGTGGCGCTGGTCGAGAAGGCGCAGCAGACGCTCGAGGTCGAACAGGCCGAGCGCATGATGAAGCGCTTCCAGAAGGGTCAGTTCAACATGAACGACCTCAAGATGCAGCTGGAACAGATGATGAAGATGGGCGGCATGGAAGGCATGATGGCCATGATGCCCGGTGCCGCAAAGATGCAGAAGCAGATGGACGGCGCCGGTATCGACGACAAGATGCTGCGCCATCAGATCGCGCTGATCAACTCCATGACCAAGAAGGAACGCGCCAACCCGCAGATCCTTCAGGCCAGCCGCAAGAAGCGCATCGCCAAGGGGGCCGGCATGGAAGTGTCCGAGCTCAACAAGCTGCTCAAGATGCAGCGGCAGATGTCCGACATGATGAAGAAGATGGGCAAGATGGGCAAAGGCGGCATGCTGAAACAGGCCATGAAAGGCATGTTCGGCAAGGGCGGCGGCAGCCCGGAAGAGATGATGGGCCAGATGGACCCGAAAGCGCTGGAACAGGCGGCCAAGGCCATGGGCGCCAAGGGTGGCATGCCAGGCATGGGCGGTGGCATGGGTCTGCCGCCGGGCCTCAGCGGATTCGGCAAGAAGAAATAACACTTGATGCGTGAAGCCCCCGTCATAAACACGCCGCGGTTGCGGCTGCGTCCACATCGCATGGACGACATGGAAGCCTTCTGGGCCTTCTACCAAACGTCGCGCGCGGTCTTCATCGGCGCGCCCAAGGACAGGACACACCTGTTCTACGGGCTGTCGTCCGAAGTGGTCGCGTGGGACTGGATGGGGCACGGGGCGTGGGCCATCGATACGGCTGAGGGTGATTTTATCGGCCAGGTGGCGATCACCCAGCCGCCGCATTTCCCAGAGCGCGAGATCGGCTGGACCCTTTTCGAACAGGCCGAAGGCAAAGGCTACGCGACCGAGGCAGCAACCGCCGCTCTGGGTTGGGCGTGGGAACAGGGTTTCGACACGCTGGTAAGCTACATCACGCCTGAAAATACGCGCTCGCGCGCTCTGGCCGAACGGCTTGGTGCCGCACTGGACCCAGAAGCGCCACTGCCCGAGGGCGAAACCGCCGAGGAAACCGTTGTCTACCGCCACAGCCCGGACATCGACGGCAGTCCAGAGGCCTACGCATGAGCCTGACCAACGCACCCATTCTTGAAACAGAACGCCTGACCCTGCGCGGCCCCGAAAAGGCCGACGCGGACGCGGTCATCGCGTTCCTGATGGACGACACCCGCGCGGCAGGCTTTGGCGGCTACACCAACCGCTCGGACTCGTGGCGCTGGTTCGCGCTGAACGTGGGGCACTGGCACTGGCACGGCTACGGGTATTTCACGATCGAAGACAAGGCGACGGGCAAACCCGCCGGCATCTCCGGCATCTGGAACCCCGAAGGCTGGCCGGAACCCGAAGTCGGTTGGGTCGTGTTCGACGGGTTCGAGGGCAAGGGCGTCGCCTATGAGGCCGCGACCCGCGCGCGTCGATGGGCCTATGACGATCTGGGCTTCACCACGCTGACCTCCAACATCGTGCCCGGCAACACCCGGTCGATCCGGCTGGCCGAGCGCATGGGTGCTGTCTACGAGCGGACCTACGACAACCCGAACATGGGCGAAGACATGCTCTACCGCCACCCTGGTCCGGAGGCGCTGGCATGAGTTTGGACATTCCGGTGATCGAAACAGACCGCCTGATCCTGCGCGGTCCTCGCGAAAGCGATTTCGACGCATTCGCGGAATTTGCCGCATCCGACCGCGCGCGCTTTGTCGGCGGACCCTACCCGCGTCATCGCGCCTGGGGCGGGTTTCTTGCGACCTACGGCCATTGGGCGCTGCGCAGCTACGGCATGTGGATGCTGGAAGATCGCAGCAGCGGCAAAACCGCGGGTCGTATCGGCTTTATCTTCAACGAAAGCTGGGACGAACCCGAACTGGGCTGGCATGTGTACGATCCGTTCGAAGGCAAGGGCATCGCCTTTGAGGCCGCAACGGTAGCGCGGGCCTTTGGAGCCGCGCATTTCGGATTGAATGGGGTCATCTCCTATGTCGATCCGGAAAACGCCCGGTCCATCTCTTTGGCAGAACGGCTAGGCGCAACATACGAGCGCAACGGAACCGTTGCCGGTCATCCCTGCCATGTCTACCGCCATCCCCGGCAGGAGGTCGCATGACAGGTCACCGCGACATTCCGGTTCTGGAAACCAAACGCCTGACATTGCGCAGCCCCAAGGCCGAGGATTACCCTGACTTCAAGGCGACCTTTGCGTCCTACCGGTCCCGTTTCATGGGCGGACCGCTGAATGGCTACGAGGCATGGATGCTCTATGCTGCCGAGATCGGCCATTGGGAAATCCGCGGCTTCGGCATGTGGATGGTGCACCTCAAGGACACCGATGAGACCGTCGGCATGGCCGGTGGCTGGTCCCCGGCGAAATGGCCCGAGCGCGAGATCGCGTGGATCATCTGGCCGGATCGCGCGGGCAAGGGCTATGCGCTCGAGGCGACGGTGCGCGTGCGCCGGTACTTCTACGAGGACAAGGGATGGGAGACCGCGGTCAGCTATCTCGACCCCAAGAACCTCGACAGCATCCGCCTCGCCGAGCGGCTTGGCGCGAAAAAGGACCCCGAGGCGCGCACCGTTGACGGCAGCGACGTGGTCTATCGTCACCCCAGCCCCGACGCGCTGCGCGGCAGTCAGTTGGCGCACGGGATCGACATGGAAATCGCGCATTACCAAGACCCCCTGTTCAAACCGAAAGGCTGGGCCATTGACTGATATTGGGACTGACATGACCATCAACCCCGTGACCCATGCCGCAGAGCTGCTCAAGGGTCACCGCGAAAGCATCGACCGGCTGGACGCGATCCTCGTGTTCACTCTGGCTGAACGGTTCAAACACACACAGGCCGTGGGTGTGCTAAAAGCGCAACACGACCTCCCGCCCTCAGACCCCGCGCGCGAAGCGACACAGATCGCGCGGCTCGAAGAGCTTGCGACCCAGGCCGACCTTGACCCTGAGTTCGCCAAGAAATTCCTGAATTTCATCATTCAGGAAGTCATCAAGCACCACGAACAAAAACAATCCTGACAGCACAGCCTGTCGGTCGGACAACCTTAGGAGAATACCCCATGTCTATCAAAATTCGTCTTTCCCGCGGCGGCTCCAAAAAGCGCCCCTTCTATCGTATCGTCGCCGCAGACAGCCGCATGCCGCGCGATGGCCGCTTCATCGAGAAGCTGGGCACCTACAACCCGCTGCTGGCCAAAGACAGCGAAGAGCGCGTGAAGATGGATGTCGAGCGCGTCCAGTACTGGCTGAGCCAGGGCGCCCAGACCACCGACCGCGTTGCGCGCTTCCTCGAAGCGGCTGGCGTTGTTGAAAAGAAAGAGCGCAGCAACCCCAAGAAAGCCGTCCCGGGCAAAGCCGCTCAGGAACGTGCCGACGCCAAGGCCGCCAAGGCAGCAGCCGCTGCCGAAGCAGACGCTGCTCCGGCCCCCGAAGAGGCAAGCGCGGAATAATCGCGCAGTGCCTTTGCAGATGACCGGCCCACCCGGTCATCTGCACTTTTGACTGTCACAAGACAGCACCCGTCTTTCGCCTGTTGTCATCGTGCCACAACACCACCCTAGGGTGAGCGTGTCTGCGCGTGTATGCTTGTAAATCTGCCACAAAGCTTGACCCCGTGACGCCGTCGCGCCATGTCCAAGGGCAACTGCAATTTATTTTCAGGACACACATCATGATCGCGCGCCTCGCAACTGTCTCCAGCCTTGCCCTTGGTCTTGCGGTTCCGGCCTATGCCGCCGGTCCCGGCCAAACCAGCGCCCAGACGGATGTGATGGCCCCTGCGCCCGTGACCGTGTCGCCGCGTCCACAGCTTGTCTTTACCCTGCGCGGCGGCGTTGCCTCTGCACCGGAATATTTCGGGTCGGACGAGTACGCCGTTGGTCCCGATCTTGGGTTTCGCTTCAATTTCCTGTCGCTGCGCAATGGCCGCAGCTTTGGCAATCCTGATCCCTGGGCCGACAGCATGGGTCTGACCTTGGGTGGCACGTTCCGGTTCATCCAGGAACGCAAGACCGACGATTTCAGCGAACTGGCCGGACTCGACGACATCGACGCGGCAGTCGAACTGGGTGTGTCCATGCGCTATGGCACCGAAAATTTCGCGGCTTTCGGCGAAGTGCGCCGCGGGTTCGGCGGGCATGAAGGCTGGGTCGGCGAGGTTGGGGCCGACGCGACCCTGCGTCCGTCCGACCGGTTGCGCTTGTCCGTGGGACCGCGGCTGTTCTTCGGCGACGACGCCTACAGCGACACGTATTTCGGCATCACCCCAGCCGAAGCAAGCGCGGCCCTTCCCGCCTATGATCCCGAGGGTGGGATGGTGTCGGCAGGTGTGGAATTCGGCGCGCGCTACCAGCTCAACGACGTATGGGGCCTCGAAGGCGCCGTGACATGGGAAAAGTTCACCGATGATGCCGGCGACAGCCCGATTGTCGAACAGGGCTCGGACGAACAATGGGGCGTGCGCTTTGGCGTCACCCGCGTGTTCAACATCGGCGGCTGATCTCGTCCGCAGGCAATTGCCTCTGCATGCCGGTCTGGTCTATCCAGTCGTTCAAATCGACCGGGAGCAAGATCGGTGAGTGAAAAAATCTGTGTCGGAGCAATTGCCGGGGCCTTCGGGGTCAGGGGCGAAGTGCGCCTCAAGAGCTTTACGGCCATCCCCGAAGACATCGCCAGCTATGCCCCGCTGGAAAGCGAAGACGGCACGCGCAGCTTTTCGGTCAAGGTCACACGGCAGGTCAAGAACGGTCTGGCCGCGCGCCTGTCCGGCATCACCACAAAAGAAGAGGCCGACGCGTTGCGCGGGACACAGCTTTTCGTGCCGCGCGACAGGTTGCCGTCGCTTCCCGATGACGAGTTCTACCACACGGACCTGATCGGGCTCGAGGTGACGGACACAGGCGGTGCGCCCTTGGGCAAGGTGTTGTCGGTGATCAACAATGGTGCGGACGACCTGCTTGAACTCAGCGCGCCGGGCCAGAAACAGACCGTGCTGCTGCCCTTCAACAAGGCTGTCGTTCCGACGGTGGATCTTGCGCATGGCCGCATCGTGGCCGATCCCCCCGAGGGCCTGTTTTCGTGACGACACGGATCGTCATTCACGCGGGCTTTCACAAAACAGGGACGACCAGCGTTCAATCCATGCTGCGCGAGAACGCCGCCCTGCTGGAACCGCATGTTCGGGTCTATCTCAAGGACGCGTTCGAGGGGCTGACCGAAAGCACCCGCAGCTTTTCCTTAGACCCCACCAAGAAAACACTGGCGGCGGTCGCACGTTTTTCCACCGCGTTTTTCAACGAGATCGCGCTGGACGATCCACGACCGATCCTCATGTCCTCCGAAGATCTGGCAGGCCACATGCCCGGCCGACACGGGCTGGAATGTTATGACAGCGCCGGTCTCGTGATGAAGGCCCTCAGCGATGCCGCCTTCCTGCGCTTTGGCAAGGAAACCGATCTGACATTCTACTTTTCCACCCGAACGCGGGAGCCGTGGCTGCGCAGCACGTGGTGGCAGAACCTGCGCAGCACCCGGCTGACTGACGATTTTCAGACTTACAGCAACCAGTTCGACGCGGCGCGCAGCCTTGACGACATCCTCGAGGAAATAGCCGTAGACGTGGCCCCGGCCCACGTAACCTCGTTCCTGCTCGAAGAGGCCACGGACCTGCCGCTTGGACCGCTTGATCCATTGCTGACGCTGCTCGACCTGACCGACCTTGACCGCGCCACGCTGACGGTGCTGCCACCGGAAAACGTGCAGCCCGATCTGGGCGTCGACGCGGTGTTCCTTGCGCTCAATCAAAGCGCGTTGCCCGAAAAGGACGTGCAAGAGGCCAAGCGGATCGTGCGCAAGATGGCGCGGCGACTTGACCCCTGACATTGCCTTGATTTCGCCCTGAAATCGCCGCACACCTGCCCCGTTTGAGGCAAGAATTTGCCACTCCCTGTCGGTAATTCTCTTGAGTTGCACTTGGGGAAGCTGCCGTGGATCGCGTGAAACGTCGATTGTTGCTGGTGTCTGCCGCGCTCTCTCCGGGTGTGGTAACAATCACGCTGCAGGAATTCGCGTTTTCACTTGCCTTCATGCTCCTTGGCCTCTTCGGCGCCCTGAGCATTGCAGCGGCGACCATCGCCGTTTTTCCGCAGATCGGTCCCTCTTCCCTGACCAGCAATACACCGAAAAAGACATACCCGTCGCTTCTGGTATCCTCGGCTTTTGCCAGCCTGAGAAACATGGCGCCCGATCCGCTGGTGATCCGCACGACGCTTCAGACGCTGATCAACCCCACGCACAGGGCGCCCGGTTTTGTCACCGACGAGGACCAGATCGCGATGGTGCTCGCCCAGATCATCGCGCGGTGGGACGCAACGGACCTGTCGCAGCTGAGCGACGATCAGGTCCGCGAGCTTTGGCTTGTGGAACGGCTGATGCGCGCCAGCCCGGCGGAAGCCGGTGCGCTGGCCCATTTTTTCGCCTCACCGACTGCGATGCTCGCGATGCGGGACGTTCTTGCGGCCCCCGTGCTGGCCTGACCTGTGGCCTTTCCGGCAACAAGCCACTAAAGCCGTTTGGGTCACCAAAAGGCAGCGCAGATGGATGAGCCCAAATCCCCCCCGCAACGATCCCATGGCCGCAAGACCATGCGCCCGACCCTGGTCCCACGCGACCTGATGGAAGACGCGCCGGAACTGGCCAGCGTCTGGAAGGCACAGGTGATCACGCTGCTTCCAGAGGCATTTCCCGGTGTGTTGGGACTGTCGCTGACCGGTCGAGCGCTCAAAGACGGGTTGTGGCAACTGGAAACCGTGCCGCTGCGCCAGTTCGGCGAAGGCAAGCACCGCAATGTCGATGACACGCCCGCCGGGGGTGGCGCGGGGATGGTGCTGCGGCCCGACATCATGGCAGACACCATCGACCATGCCCGCGTCCGCATCGCCCCGATGGCACCGCTGATTTATCTCAGCCCACGTGGCAGGCCCCTCACGCAGAAGCTGGCGCAACAGCTTGCCGCCGGTCCCGGTGTGACGCTCATTTGCGGGCGGTTCGAAGGGTTGGATCAACGGGTGATTGACCACTACGACATCATCGAGGTGAGCCTTGGCGACTTTGTCCTGACCGGCGGCGAGATTGCAGCTCAGGCCATGATCGACGCCATCGTGCGTCTGTTGCCCGGTGTGTTGGGCAACGAAGCATCGACCGAGGAAGAAAGCTTTTCCGACGGGCTTCTGGAACATTCGCAATACACCCGCCCCGCCATCTGGCGCGGGATGGAGATCCCGCCTGTCCTGATGTCGGGTCACCATGGCGAAATCGCCAAGTGGCGACGCGCGCAATCCGAAGACCTGACCCGTGATCGACGCCCGGACCTCTGGGAGGCCCACCAGGCGCGGCGCAAGACGGACTAGACGCCACATTCGGTCCTTGATTTAAGACGATGCTTCTGGTTTACGGCGCGTGTTCTGGGTGTCAGCCCGGTGCGGTGATTCCGTGTGGTCTTCGGACATGGCAAAATCGCACCCTTCCCGAACATGACAAGACAAAGACGACCTGATCTCTGGCGGGCGCTCCGATCATTCGGAACAGGCGGACCCGGACGAAGACCAAGAGCTCTGAGGACGCGCACATCTTTGCGGAGCAACCGCAAGCAAATTTAGGAGAGAAGCGATGAACCTGATCGCTCAGTTGGAGGCGGAACAGATTGCCGCCCTCGGGAAGACCATTCCCGATTTCAAAGCAGGCGACACCATCCGTGTCGGCTACAAAGTGACCGAAGGCACCCGTACCCGTGTCCAGAACTACGAGGGCGTCTGCATCAGCCGTCGTCAGGGTTCCGGCATCGCCGGGTCGTTCACGGTTCGCAAGATTTCGTTCGGTGAAGGCGTGGAACGAGTGTTCCCGCTCTATTCCACGAACATCGACAGCATCGAGGTTGTCCGCCGTGGCCGCGTCCGTCGCGCCAAGCTGTACTACCTCCGCTCGCGTCGCGGCAAATCGGCCCGTATCGCGGAAGATGCCAACTACAAGCCCACCAAGGGCGCAGACGCGTAAGGATTGCCGAGATGAAAAAAGACATCCATCCCGAATACCACGTCATCAACGTCAAGATGACCGATGGCACGATGCTCGAGATGCGTTCGTGCTGGGGCAAGGAAGGCGACACGCTGTCGCTCGACATCGACCCGACAGTGCACCCGGCCTGGACCGGCGGCAGCTCGCGCCTGCTCGACTCCGGCGGCCGCGTGACGAAGTTCAAGAAAAAGTACGAAGGCCTGGGCTTCTAAGCCACGCTTTTCGCGCAGTTCTCAAAAGCCGCTCCGCCTTGGAGCGGCTTTTTTGTTGCCTGCAATGTGCACAATGAGCGGGCATGCGACCGTTTCTTGTTGGATGATCCGTCGTTACGATCCTTTTGTATTTCGAACCAGTGATCTAGGCTTACACTGCCTTGATTTCGCTTGAAGGAATTGTCGATTGGACCCTGCGCCGATTATTGCAGCGCTCATCCTGTTTGGGCTGGCAATGGCGGTCGGCATGTTCAACGTCGTCAAAATCATCACGATTTACGAAGCCAAACACGAACTCAGGCAAGGATCGGCAGGGTGGATCAGGGCGATCTCTGGCTGGTCGCTGATCGTGATCTGGGTTCTCGTCACCTGGTTCCTGTCCACCGTCATCGGGGATTGGTACATCAGCGGCGATATCGAGGGCGCGATGGCACGGGCCGAACTGCGGTTGTGGGTGATGATCGAAATCATTTCGGCCGTGCTCGAATCAGATTCATGACCGAAACCGTCGCCAGCCAATCTGATCTGCTTTGCCGGAACTGCAGCGGCCAATGCGCCTTTGACCCAGCGCAACAAGATCTGCTGTGTCAAAACTGCGGAACATTATGGCCTTTGGCCAGCGACACCGATCACGAAGCGGCGTTGGAATTTCCATTCGATCCGGACAAACCGCAACGCGAACCCCCAAGCTTGCTTGGGGACCATGTGCATCAATGCGAAACCTGTGGTGGAGCGGTCGTTTTTACCGGTCCGACCGTTTCGGAACGATGCCCTTATTGCAATGGGCCGGTCGTTCTTGCGACCGAGGAAAAGGCCTACGAGACCATGGCACTTGTCCCGTTCCGCATAGATCGCGCCGTTGCAGAACGCTCTGTGACAGAGTGGATCCGCCATCGTTTCGCCGCGCCCAATGATCTTGGTCACGTCATATCCAAAGGCAGCGTCGCCGGGATTTACGCTCCGTTCTGGACCTTCGATTCCAAAGAAGCGATCCAATACTGGGCCTCCTACACGACCGGATCCGGTGACAAGCGTCGCAGGCACCATGTGTCAAACAAGATGAACGTGCATTTTGACGACCTTCTGGTGCCCGCGTCAGAGCATGTCACACCGCTCATCCGGGACGGTATCCTGCATGACTTTCAACCGGGCTATCTGCGGCCTTACAGGGCGGGATACCTCGCGGGCTTTGCAGCTGAGAGGCATCATTGGACGGTGGGCAAAGGGTTGCGGATGAATGCCCAGGACAAGGATCTGCTCATCCGGAACAGGATCAAGAAACACGTGGGCAAATCCGGGACGCGAGTCGATCGGTACAGGACAGATACCAGTGGGATTCACTACCGGCGCATCCTGCTACCCGTTTGGATTATGCACTATACGTACGGTGGCAAACCCAAGCGCGTGGTGGTTTCGGGCATTGATGGACGAACCTTTGGGGAACGCCCTTTTTCGCCGTGGAAACTGGCCGCATACTCTGCCTTCCTGACGGCAGTGACCATGATGATGGGGCTGACCTGGGGGGCTTCTACCGTGCCTTAGGGTGACGAGGCGTTTTCACAAAAACCGTCGCCTGTGAGTCGCACGTGCACCGTTCCGCAACGGATTACAACCTTTCGCGCATCCGGCGTTGCAACCGCCAGCGTCTATGCGCATAGCTGAACAAAAGGATGCAAGAGCACAAAACATGGCGCATATCATCGTTGTCGGAAACGAAAAGGGCGGAGCGGGTAAATCCACCGTTTCGATGCACGTCGCGACAGCGCTTGCACGGATGGGCCACAACATTGGCGCGCTGGACCTCGATCTGCGGCAAAAGACGATGGGCCGCTACATCACCAACCGAATGAAGTCGCTCGAAAGCGAAGGTATGGACCTGCCAACCCCGCGCTATCTCGAACTGCCCGAAATCGATCCCGACACTCTGCAACCGGGTGAAAACATCTATGATCACCGTTTGTCAGCCGCCGTGGCCGAACTTGAACCCGGCAGCGACTTCATCCTGATCGATTGCCCCGGATCGCACACGCGGCTGAGCCAGGTGGCGCATTCGCTGGCCGACACGCTGATTACGCCGCTCAACGACAGTTTCGTCGATTTCGACCTGCTGGCACATACCGATACAACCGGCGAAAAGATCCAAGGTCCATCGGTCTATTCCGAAATGGTCTGGAATGCCCGCCAGTTGCGCGCGCAGGCCGGACTGCCCCCGATCGATTGGGTGGTCTTGCGCAACCGTCTGGGGGCACAGCAGATGGTCAACAAGGCCAAGATGGAAAAGGCGCTCGAACGCCTGTCCAAACGGATCGGCTTCCGTGTCGCGCCGGGCTTCAACGAACGTGTGATCTTCCGCGAACTGTTCAACCGTGGCATGACCCTGCTCGATCTCAAGGAAGCCGGTGTCAAACAGCTCAACATCTCCAACATTGCCGCGCGGCAGGAATTGCGGGACCTCATCAAGTCGCTCAACCTGCCGGGTGTTTCGGTAACGTTCTAGGCCACTGGTCCGCGGTCGCGCGCAGCCTATCTCTGCGCAAGGCACAAAACAGGCAACGCGCAGGGCATGACCGGACCAACCCGAAATGAATTGTGGTTCCGCCTGCTGTTCAGCCTTGCTGGGCTTGGGCTGTTGCTCGTGACCGTCTTCGTGCGTGGCATCTCCAATGCCGCCGCGCTGATCGAAGTTGTTGGCATCGCCGGGACGTTTTTCGGCGGTACCGCGATCTGGTGCGCGCTCAGGCTCTGGCGTCACCGCGACTGACTTGCCTTGGCCGAACGGCTGGTGTCTGATCGAGGAAAAAAGGACAGTGCCATGCCAGCCCCCCTCAATCGTTTCAAAGCATCCCTGACCTCGGACACGCCAACCTTGGGACTCTGGCTTGCGCTGGGTACCGGATACGCCGCCGAGATCGCGGCCTCTGCCGGGTTCGACTGGCTGCTGATCGACGGCGAACATGCGCCAAACGATCTGGTGACGATCCATCAACAGCTCATGGCCCTGTCCGGCCATGACGTGTCTCCGGTGGTGCGCATCCCGCACAATGATCCCGCCCTGATCAAGCAGGTGCTCGACCTGGGCGCGCAATCGCTGCTCTGTCCGATGGTGAACTCCGCCGACGAGGCGCGCGCCATCGTGCAGGCGACGCGCTATCCGCCGAACGGCATTCGCGGCGTCGGGCATATGCTGGGCCGGGCGTCGGCGTTCAACGGCATCCCGGATTATTTGGGAACGGCTGAAAATCAGATTTGTCTTATTGTTCAGGCTGAAAGCACCGCCGCAATGGACGCGTTGGAAGAGATCTGTGCAGTCGAGGGCATTGACGGCGTGTTCATCGGCCCTGCCGATCTGTGCGCCGATATGGGGCTATTGCCCCACATAACCCACCCTGACGTGCGCGCCGCCGTTCAGGACGGACTGCGCCGCATCCGCGCCACCGGCAAGGCGGCGGGCATCATCGACGCGGATCCCGCGCTGATCCAGCAGGACATCGACGCAGGCGCGAATTTCGTGGCTTTGGGAGCGGATGTTCTGTTGCTGGCAAATGCCATGCGCGGTCTGACCAGAACGTGGAAAACCCGGACCGCCTGATCCGGGCTTTGCCTTTTTTGTCTGAGCAGTAGCGGGTTGCCTTATTCCGCCGGTACGGCAGCCGCCGTCACGGAGCGACGTGCAAAGTGCTGACGGTTGAGGCGCAGCACCAGGGCGATGGCGACGATCTGCGCCGCGATGGCGATGGCGGTCACGCCCCAGTAAGCCACGCCAAACTTCTCGATGGCACCTGCACCAACCAGCCCCTTGTTGACAAAGAAATGGAGCATCACCGACAAGGCCACGGCGGGACACACCAGCGCATAGGACCCGGGCGAGGTCTTGCTGCCCATCACGAAGTCGCTGAAATAGCCCTGACGCATCATCACGACGGCCCCCAGCAGCAGGAACACGACCTGAACCGACACGAGCCGCGCGAGGAAGATCATGGTTTCACCCGCCTGTTCGTGCACGTCGAAGGCGACGTGAAGACCGTGGCTCTGGCGCAGGAACAGGATGCCCAGAACGGTCACGATCGGCACGATGATCATCAGGGTCGGGCCGGACTCACGCGCGGTGCCATTCTGAAGCATCGACGCAAACGCGGTGATGGCTGCAATCACGGTGTAGAGGATTGCCGCAACCCCAAAGAAGGTCGACAGGATCAACGCAACGGCAACGGTGGTGGCCGAAGTGCTCATCGCGGCAGGTGCTGCAAAGCCGACGCCGACCATGGCGATGCTGAAGGCGGGCAGAAGCTGGGCAAAGGAATTATGCGCGGTCACGTCGAACACGCCGCCTGTCGACAGGACGCGCCCAAGGAAGGCTCCGATCATGCGGAAGGCCAGCACACCGATGGCGGCAAAGGCGATCAGCGCCATCGGGAAAAGGTACTCCACCACGCTCCAGAGCTGCGGTACGAAGACCAGACCGACGATGAACATCGCGTTGACGCTCATGGCCAGCGCAAGCGGCATCGCCAGAAGCGTCGCTTCGGCATTGGTGTTCCGAAGCTTGGCGTAGGTGTCGGTTTTCTTGAAGGCCGACAGCGATTGCAGGTTCCAGATCAGCGACTTGATGTTGAGAAAGGCAAAGACGGCAATGCCGATCACCGCCACGGCAATTGCGGTTTGCATCGGCAATCCACCCGTTGCAAATGCGGCCGCGATGTCCTCGAACACCGGGACGGGTTGACCGGGATGCGGCACCCAGAACATCAGGAACATGAAGAACGACACCGCGATCCCTCCGGCCCCGAGTGAAGCAAGGAAGTAGATCGGTGAATAGCTGTCTGCGGGTCTGGTGACGGAACGGTCCATGGCGAGCCTCCTTTATATTCCGATTTCAGAATATAAATACATTCAAATTACGGAATGTAAAGACCCTTGCTCTGAGTGGCCCCAAACAAAGCGGCGCCTTGGTTGAAAAACACTCAACAAGAAACGCAATATCTTGTGGATAAACACAGCCACCCAACCATATGCGGAAGCAAAGCGTTGACTCAGCGCCATAGCCCGCGACACACTGTCCGCCAACATCAGAATCAGGCAGGCTTTACGGGTGCGCTTTTCCAAACTCCGTCTGACAGGTTTCAAAAGCTTTGTTGACCCCACCGATCTGGTCATTTCCGATGGTCTGACCGGCGTTGTGGGGCCGAACGGCTGTGGCAAGTCCAACCTGCTCGAGGCGCTGCGCTGGGTGATGGGGGAAAACCGTCCGACCGCGATGCGCGGCGGGGGCATGGAAGACGTGATCTTTGCCGGTGCCGCCACGCGGTCTGCCCGCAATTTTGCCGAAGTGTCGATCCAGATCGAAAACTCCGACCGGCTGGCCCCGGCGGGTTTCAACGATCAGGACCAGATCGACATTGTGCGCCGCATCACCCGCGACGTGGGCAGCGCCTACAAGGTCAACGGCAAGGATGTGCGCGCCCGCGATGTGCAGATGCTCTTCGCCGATGCCTCCACCGGCGCGCATTCGCCCGCGCTGGTGCGGCAAGGCCAGATCAGCGAGTTGATCAACGCCAAGCCCAAGAACCGCCGCCGCATCCTCGAAGAGGCGGCGGGGATCTCCGGCCTCTACCAGCGCCGACACGAAGCGGAACTGAAGCTCAACAGCACCGAGGCGAACCTGTTGCGCGTCGATGACGTGATCGAGCAGCTGGCCGCGCAGCTGGCCCAACTGGCCCGACAGGCGCGACAGGCCGCCCGCTACCGTGCGATTGGCGAAGAACTGCGCCATGCCGAGGGGCTGCTTCTGTATCGCCGCTGGAAAGACGCTGACCTCTCCCGCGCCGAGGCCGATGCGCAGCTGCGCGAACGCACCACCGAGGCCGCCCGCGCCGAAGCCGCCGCGCGCGAAGCGACCAAGTCGCGCGAATTGGCCAATGCCGCCCTGCCCGCATTGCGCGAGGAAGCCGCCATTGCTGCGGCCATCGTGCAACGCCTCTCGCTCCAGCGTGACACGCTGTCCGAACAGGAACGCCGCGCGGCAGATACCATCGAAACACTGACCCGCCGCATCGACCAGATGACCAAGGACATGGAGCGCGAAAGCGGCCTGAACCACGACGCGGGCGAGACCATCCAGCAGCTTGAATGGGAAGCGCGCGAACTGACCAAAGCGGCAGAGGGTCACGACGACAAGCTGGCGGCAGCAATCGAAGCGGCGCAGGAAGCAGGCGCGGTGCTGCAAGCCCGCGAAGCCGATCTGAGCCAGCAGACTGAAGACGTGGCGCGCCTAGCCGCGCGGCACCAGTCGGCGCACAGGCTCTTGTCCGACAGCCAGAAAACGCTCGACCGCAACGAGGCGGATGCGGTGCGCGCGCGCGATGCGATGGCCGCTGCGAAACAGGCCCTGACCCACGCCAACCAAACTGCCGCCATAGCCGAGACCGAACAGGCAGCGGCGCAGGATCTGGCCGAACGCGCTGATCAGGTGCTGACCGAGGCCGAAGCCGCCCGCGCAGAAACCCAGTCACGCGAGGCCGATGCCCGCGCCGAACGCTCCGAAGCCGAAGGCGAGATGAACGCGCTGAGCGCCGAGACCACCGCGCTTGCCCGGCTGCTGGATCGGGACACCGCCGAGGGTGGGCAAATCCTTGACCGTTTGCAGGTCGAACAGGGGTTCGAAAAGGCGCTTGGCGCGGCTTTGGCCGATGACTTGCGGGCCCCCGAAGTGGAGGGTGATGGCCCGACCGGCTGGACGGCGCTGCCGCGCTACGACACCAATCAGCCCTTGCCGCAGGGGATCACCCCGCTGACCAACCACGTGTCCGTTCCCGAAGTGCTGGAACGGCGCATGGCACAGATCGGTCTGGCTGACCCGGACGATGCCGCGCGGCTGCAACCGTTGTTGAAACCCGGTCAACGGCTGGTCAGCCTTGAAGGCGATCTGTGGCGCTGGGACGGGTATCGCGCATGGGCCGAGGATGCGCCTTCTGCCACCGCGCTGCGGCTTGAACAGTTGAACCGGCTGGAATCGCTCAAGCAGGAAACCGCCCGCGCCTCTGCCCGTGTCGATGGTGCGCGTGCCGCACATGAAAGCCTGACCCAGCGGATGACCGATCTGGCGATGGCGGAAAAAGCCGCACGGCAGGCGCGGCGTGATGCCGATGCCGCGGTCACAGACGCCGCGCGCAAGCTCAGCCGGGCAGAGGCTGACCGCGACATGGCCGAGGGCAAGCTGGAAAGCCTGTCGATGGCCGTCAAACGCTACGAGGACGAAGCGACCACGGCGCGGGCGCAACTTGTCGAGGCCCAGCGCGCTGTTGCCGACCTTGATGATCTGGACTCGGCCCGCGCCGAGGTCGAAGATCTCAAGATGACGGTCGAAGCCGCGCGCATGACGATGATGTCGCGCCGGTCTGCGCAAGATGAATTGCGCCGCGAGGGCGATGCCCGCAAGGGTCGGTCGCAACAGGTCACCAAGGAACTCAGCGGCTGGCGTCACCGTCTTGAGACCGCCGAAAAACGCAGCGCGGAACTGGCGGACCGCCGCGCAGCCGCGCAGGCCGAACTCGACAACGCTTCAAGCCTGCCCGAAGAACTGGCCACCCAGCGCGAGAGCCTTGGATACGAGATCACTCAGGCCGATGCCCGCAAGTCCGCGGCAGAAGACGCGCTCTCCGCCGGCGAAGCTTCACTCCGCACGGCGGATCAGGTGGAACGCGAAGCCGAGCGCACCGCGTCCGAGGCCCGCGAAGCCCGTGCTCGATCAGAGGCCCGTGCCGAAGCCGCGCGCGATGCGGTCAACGCGGCGGCAGTGCGGATCGCGGACGAGCAGGAAACCAGCCCGACCAGCCTCTTGCAGAAACTGGGCGCGGACCCGGACAACCTGCCCCGCGCCGAAGCGATTGATGCCGATGTGAACCGGCTCAAGCGACAGCGCGACGCCTTGGGCGCCGTGAACCTGCGCGCCGAGGAAGACGCCCGCGAGGTGCAGGAAGAACATGATACGCTTCTGAGCGAAAAGCTGGACCTCGAAGAGGCGATCAAGACGCTGCGATCCGGCATAGCCAGCCTCAACCGCGAAGGGCGTGAACGCCTTCTGACCGCGTTCGAGCAGGTGAACAGCAATTTCACCCTGCTCTTCACCCATCTCTTTGGCGGAGGTGAGGCCAGCCTTGTGATGGTGGAAAGCGACGATCCGCTCGAAGCCGGACTGGAAATCATGTGCCAGCCGCCGGGCAAGAAGCTGTCGACCCTGTCGCTGCTGTCAGGTGGCGAACAGACCCTGACCGCGTTGGCGCTGATCTTTGCGGTGTTCCTTGCAAACCCCGCGCCGATCTGCGTGCTGGACGAGGTGGACGCGCCGCTGGACGATGCCAACGTCACGCGCTTCTGCGACCTGCTGGACGAGATGTGCCGCCGGACGGAAACGCGGTTCCTGATCATCACGCACCACGCGGTCACCATGTCTCGCATGGACCGGCTGTTCGGGGTCACGATGCAGGAACAGGGCGTCAGCCAGCTTGTATCGGTCGACCTCAAGAAAGCGGAACGCCTCGTCGCGTAAACGTGTCTCCTCGTGTGGGCTTATTCAGCTAGGCTGCTCGCATGACACGATTTGCCTTGGCTCTTGCCCTGATCCCCGCCGTTCTGAGCGCCCAGCAATGGGAACCTCGGGACACCGACGCGCTGTTCGAGCAGGCCGCGTTGGACAGCCTGTTGCGGGGGACGACCATCACCTTTTTCGACGAGGGCCAATCGGAGTTCTTTGCGGATGGCCGATATACCTACACCTACGCAAACAATGACGGCACCGGGTACGGCTATTTCACCGTCATGGAGGACAGCACGATCTGTGTCGAATTCGTCACGGGTTTCTCGCGCTGTGATCTTTACGTCACGGATGCGTCGGGGCGACTGATCGTTATCACGGCTTCCGGTGATCGGTTTCCCACACGTCCCTGATCAACGACAACTGGAGCGGGTGCCCACACTGTGACGATGGGGCATCAGCGCGTCTTTTCGGCCAGTTTCCGCTTAATTTAACCAATTGATGACATTCATTACCCGCGAGTTAACCGTTTGTTATCTACTCGGAGCGGACTCTGTGCCCTCAGGGACCACACACCATGAAAGACCGCCTGACCCCATGAACGTGCTGATCGTGCAAAACGACGCCAAGCTTGGCTATATCTGGCAACGCCATTTGCAACGGCACGACCATGTTGCGGATGTGGCGCTGGATCAGGACAGCGCGATCAACCACCTGCACGAACACTATTACCCGATCATCATTCTTGATGTGGTTCTCGAAGGCGGCAGCGCCATCGCGGTGGCGGATTACGCAAGTTACCGGCATCCCGACGCCCGCGTGATCTTTGTCACCAACACGAGCTTTTTCTCGGACGGGTCGATTTTCCAGCTCTGCGCGAACGCCTGCGCCTTTGTGCCCATCGCGACCCAGCCCGAAGACCTGGCCGCGATGGTCGAGCATTACGCGAAGACCGGCTAGATTGAGGCCAGATGCTCTCGTCCATGCGGGGCATCGAAATCAAGCACAGGGTTGATCGGAATGATCCGGTTTGGATTGATGGTGTCGTGGCTGTAATGGTAGTGGCGCACGATGTGATCAAGGCTCACGGTGCCCGTCACTCCCGGCCATTGATAGAGCTCGCGGGTATACCCCCAGAGGTTCGGGTAATCGACGATCCGCCGCTTGTTGCACTTGAAGTGCAGGTGATACACCGAATCGAAGCGGACAAGCGTGGTGAACAGCCGCCAATCAGCCTCCGTGATGTTCGGCCCGACCAGATAGCGCTGCGATGACAGAATGCCCTCCAACCAGTCCAGGCTTTCGAACAGCGGCACAACCGCCTCGTCATAAGCCTCTTGATTGGTGGCAAAACCGGCCTTGTAGACACCATTGTTGACCGTGTCATACACGCGGGCATTCACCCTTTCGATCTCCTCGCGCAGCGTCACCGGCCAGAAATCCTGCGTGTCTCCGGTGATCCCGTCGAAGGCCGAGTTCAGCATCCGGATGATTTCCGAGCTTTCGTTCGACACGATGGTCTCGCGCTGCTTGTCCCAAAGGATCGGCACGGTGACGCGACCCGAAATTTCGGGGTCCGCCTTCAGATAGATGTCACGGGCAAAGGTCAGACCATGGAGAGTGTCGCCCGTGGCGCCCGGAAAATCGCTGTCAAACGTCCACCCGTCCCCAAGCATGTCCGGATGTACAACCGACACACCGATGTGGTCTTCCAGCCCCTTGATGGCGCGGAAAATCAGCGTGCGATGCGCCCAAGGGCACGCAAGGCTGACATAAAGATGATAGCGACCGGACTCGGCCGGGAACCCGCCCTCGCCTGACGGTCCCGCGCTTCCGTCCGTGGTGATCCAGTTGCGGAACTTTGCCGTGCTGCGCTCGAACTTGCCGCCAGAGCTTTTCGTGTCGTACCACTGGTCCTTCCAGACGCCGTCTACCAACAATCCCATATCATGTTCCCTTCCTGTTGCCCAACAATCTAGGCCCACGGTGCGTTCCCGGAAACGCCCACACCCGCGCAGACAGGTCCGGGTTTGCGCACAGACCTTGCAGGCGGCCACTTGTCCTCACCTTTGGACCCAGAGACCTTGGCTTTGAGCGAAGACCGGTGTAAGCGCTGCCTCGAACATGGAGCGGGGCTGCGACCCTGCTGGCTCTTCCGGCCGCCGATCCGCCGGACAAACCGTCAAACGACGACACGGACAAAGACCGCGCCTTCCCATCGCGGCCTACGGGCAAAGAACTGTTCATGATCTCTATCGCAAAATACCGTCACCAGTGGACGGACAACATCCGCGGCGACCTTCTCTCCGGTCTTGTGGTGGCGCTGGCCCTCATCCCCGAAGCGATCGCGTTCTCGATCATCGCGGGCGTTGACCCCAAGGTGGGTCTTTATGCGTCGTTCTCGATTGCCGTCATCACGGCGATAACGGGCGGACGGCCCGGCATGATCTCGGCGGCAACGGCCGCGACGGCGGTGCTGATGGTCACACTCGTGCGCGATCACGGGCTGGAATACCTGCTTGCCGCGACAGTGCTCGCAGGGCTCATGCAGATCGCCGCCGGCTTTCTGCGGCTCGGATACGTCATGCGGTTCGTGTCGAAATCGGTGATGACGGGCTTTGTGAACGCGCTCGCCATCCTGATCTTCATCGCGCAATTGCCTGAACTTGATCCAAGCCGCGTACCGATGCTGACCTATGCGCTGGTGGCGTCCGGGCTGGCGATCATCTATCTGTTTCCATTGCTCACCAAAGCCATTCCCTCTCCTCTGGTGACGATCATCGTCCTGACCGCCATTGTGGTCGCGATGGGCTGGGATGTGCGCACTGTCGGCGATATGGGCGATCTGCCCGATACGCTGCCGGTGTTCCTGATCCCCGACATCCCGCTGACCTTCGAGACATTGCAGATCATCTTCCCCTACTCGGTCGCCGTTGCCGTCGTCGGCCTGCTCGAAAGCCTGATGACCCAGCAGATCGTCGATGACCTGACCGACACCACCTCGAACCGCAACCAGGAGTGCATCGGCCAGGGGCTTGCCAACACCGCCACCGGTTTCATCGGCGGCATGGCGGGCTGCGCGATGATCGGGCAGTCGATCATCAACGTGAAATCCGGCGGGCGCGGACGGTTGTCCAGCTTTGCAGCCGGGGTGTTCCTGCTGATCATGGTGGTGGCGCTGGGTGATATCGTGGCAATCATTCCGATGGCAGCACTTGTCGCGATCATGATCATGGTTTCCATCGGCACGTTCTCTTGGTCCTCGATCAAGAACCTGCGCGATCACCCGAGATCGTCGTCCATCGTCATGCTCTCGACCGTGTTCTTCGTCATCTACACCCACAACCTCGCCATTGGCGTTCTGGTCGGCGTGCTCTTGTCCGGCATCTTCTTTGCCTGGAAAATCTCGCAACTGTTCCGCGTCCGCTCGACAATCACACCGGACGGCAACCACCGCACCTACATCATCGAAGGACAATTGTTCTTTGCGTCCTCCGAAAACTTCATGAAGGCCTTCGACTTCAAGGAAGCGCCCGAGAAAGTCACCATCGACCTCAGCCGCGCCCATATCTGGGACATTTCATCGGTTGCAGCGTTGGACATGGCTGTGCTCAAGTTCCGCAGGGAAGGCGCAGAGGTCGAACTGATCGGCCTGAACGAAGCCTCGGAAACCATCGTCGACAAGCTTGCCATCCATGACAAGCCCGGCGCGATGGATGACTTGATGAGCCACTAGGGGGACTGCACAATGACAACCAACACACTCATCGCCCTTGTCGATGGCTCGGCCTATTCAGAAAGCGTCTGTCGACACGCGGCTTGGATTGCCAAGAAAAACGACTGGGCCGTCAAGGTCTACCACGTCATGGGGCGTCGCGACGCCGTCGAAAAGCAGGATCTCTCCGGCGCGATCAAGCTGGGGGCCCGCACCGCGCTGCTCGAACAGCTTTCTGAACTGGACGCCGCCCGCGCCAAGCTGGCCCACGAACACGGACGCGCCATCCTCGAAGATGCCAAGACGATCATCAAGGAGGAAGGAGACATCGCTGTCGAAACCCGCCTGCGTCAGGGCGATCTGGTCGAGACCGTGACCGCCAAGGAAGACAGCGGCGACATGATCGTCATCGGCAAACGCGGCGAAGCGGCTGGCCTTGCGATGGAGCATCTGGGGTCGAACCTCGAACGGATCGTCCGCGCCAGCCACAAGCCTGTCTTCATCGCCAGCCGTGCATTCAAGCCGATCCGGTCGATCCTCGTTGCCTTCGACGGTGGTCCGTCATCGCTCAAGGCCGTCGATTACATCGCCCGCAGCCCCGTGTTTGCGGGCCTGTCGGTCGCGCTTGTCTTTGCAGGCAAGAAGACAGCGACCATTGAGAAATCCCTGTCGGATGCGGCGGCAACGCTCAAGGCGGGGGGATTCGATGCGGATACCGTCATTCAAAGCGGCGAGCCTGAAAAGGTTCTGGCTCAGATGGCCTCGACCGGTGACCACGATCTGCTGGTGATGGGTGCTTATGGCCACAGCCGGGTGCGCAGTTTTATCATCGGATCGACCACCACGGAAATGTTGCGCTCCTGCAAGGTGCCGGTCCTGATCATGCGCTGAGGCCTCGCGCCTCAGGACCGAAGCTTTTGCACGATCCAGATCACGATCATCGCCCCCAGAACCGCACCGACCAGCCCCGCCACCGCACCCGTGGCGGCCAGCAGCAGCCGGATCAGCAGACCTCCGATCAAGGCTCCGGCCACACCGACCATGACGGTCTGAAGCGTTCCCATCTCAACCCGCATGAAGCGCGTCGCGAGGAAACCCGCAGCAGCGCCGATCACCAACAGAACCAGGATTCCCACGGTCTATCTCCTCCGCCGGTCGCGCACCGACGCGCGCCAATGGGTCGGCACGATGATCAGCGCACCCAGCGACGACACGATGGCGTTCATGCCCGGTGACCCGAAGCCGATACCGAACATGATCCGCACGAAATAGGCGAGGAACGCCCCACCAACGCAGATGATGATGCTTTGCAGGATGCCGTTATTGGTAAAGCCGGTTTTTTCCGAGATATAGCCGACGATGCCGGCGATCACGACGGTACCCATCAGGACCATGAACATGGCTATTCTCCTACCCGTGTGCCCTTCGGAACAGCCATCCCGCGCAGGAACGTCTCCTTGTCCTGCGCGCCTTTGCCTGCGCGTTGCGCTCGGGTAATGGTAACCGCTCCTGTTCCACAAGCAATGGTGAAGGCGTCATCGAGGACAGTTCCGGCGAAGCCGCTTTGATCGGACAGGGCGCTGCCCAGCAGTTTGACCCGCTCCGGACCGATCATCGTCCAGGCACCGGGGAACGGGGACAGGCCCCTGATCTGGCGATCCACCTCGATGGCCGGGCGGGCCCAGTCGATATGCGCCTCGGCCTTGTCGATCTTTTGGGCATAGGTGATGCCCGCATCCGGCTGCGCCTCGGCGGTCAGATCGTCGATCCGGGCCAGCGCCTGCACGATCAGGTCCGCGCCCATTGCGCTCAGCCGGTCGTGCAATGCGCCCGTGGTCTCGGTTGCGCCAATCAGGGTCGCCTGGCGCAAGAGCACAGGCCCGGTGTCGAGTCCCGCTTCCATCTGCATGATGCAGATGCCGGTCTCCGCATCCCCTGCCATGATCGCGCGGTTAATGGGCGCCGCTCCGCGCCAGCGCGGCAGGAGCGAGGCGTGGATGTTCAGGCAGCCGTGTTTCGGCGCGTCCAGCACCGCCTGCGGCAGGATCAGGCCATAGGCCACCACCACGGCAATATCCGCGCCCAGCGCTGCAAACGCATCCTGTGCGTCGGCATTCCGCAAGCTGGTCGGGTGGCGCACCTCAAGACCCAAGGCCTCGGCGCGGGCATGCACCGGTGTCGGGCGGTCCTTCTTGCCGCGTCCGGCAGGGCGCGGCGGCTGGCAATAGACAGCGGCAATCTCGTGGCCCGCTTTGACCAAAGCATCCAGCACCGGAACCGAGAAATCGGGCGTGCCCATGAAGATGATCCGCATGTCCTAGCCTTTCAGCTTTTTCGCGCGCCGCAATAGCATGTCCCGTTTGGTCTTGCTCAGGTGGTCGAAATACAACTTGCCGTTCAGATGGTCGATCTGGTGCTGCACCGACGTGGCCCAGAGGCCCACGAAGTCCTGTTCGCGCACCGTACCATCCGACGCCGTGAACCGTACGGTCACGGCGCGGGGGCGTTCGATGGTGGCGGAAACTCCGGGCAGGTTGGGGCTGGCCTCTTCATGCGGGCGCAGGTGCACCGAGGCGTGCAGGATCTCGGGGTTCGCCATGCGCACGGCCTTGCCGCGTTCCTCGGACGCATCGACAACCGCAAGCCGTTTGAGAATACCGATCTGGTTCGCGGCCAGTCCGACACCCGGCATCGCCTCCATCGTGTCGATCATGTCCTGCCAGATCGCGCGGATCTCGTCGGTGATCTCATCCACCGGGGCGGCGGCGGTGCGCAGGCATTTGTGTGGCCAGGGCAGGCAAGTGCGGCTGGTCATGACAGCGCCGCGTACTCGGTTTCGAGCCTTGCCTTGGTCTCCGGCGCGAGGCGGTCAAAGATCACCACACCGTTCAGGTGATCCAGCTCGTGCTGGGCGCAGGTTGCAGCAAACCCCGTCAGGCGGCTTTCCTGCCGTGCGCCCTCGAGATCGGTATAGGCCAGCGTGATCTCGGTCGGGCGGATCACATCGGCAGAGACTCCGGGAATGGACAGGCAGGCTTCGGTTTTCTCGGCCACTTTATCGCCGGAGGCCACGATTTCCGGATTGATGCAGACATAGGGTGTGCGGTCGCCGTCTTTCCAGGTCGGGTCCATGACGAACAGCCGCTGCATCACACCGATCTGAGGTGCCGCCAGCCCGCGACCGGGGGCGTGGTACATGGTGTCGAACATGTCCTGCACCAGATCGGCCAGAGCCGCCGGATCACTGACCGGCGCGCAGACCTGCGACAGCCGGGCATCGGGCCATCTGACGATGGGCAGAACGCTCATGCCCGCGCCTGTTCGCGCTTGAGCTTGACCATCTTGCGGGTGATCATCTGGCGCTTGAGCGGCTTGAGATAGTCGATGAACAGCTTGCCATTCAGATGGTCGATCTCGTGCTGCACACAGGTCGCCCAGAGACCGTCGAACTCTTCTTCCCGCGGATTGCCTTTTTCGTCGATCCACGCAACCTTGACCGCCTCTGGACGGGTGACATCGGCGAACTGGTCCGGGATCGACAGGCAGCCTTCTTCGTAGACATTGAGATCGTCGGACGACGCGAGGACCTCGGGATTGAACATCACCAGCGGACGCGGCGTGTCCCTGTCGTCCTTGATGCAATCGACGACGATCAGACGCGACAACACGCCCACCTGAGGCGCGGCCAGCCCGATGCCCGGCGCGTCATACATGGTTTCCAGCATGTCCTTGGCCAGCCTGCGCAAATCGTCCGACAAATCGGGCACGGGCGCACAGGCTTTCTTCAGACGCGGGTCCGGGTGGATGAGGATCGGCAATTTCATGGCAGGCATTTAGGCAATCCCCATGCCAAGGGCAAGTGACCGGGGCTTGTACCTGACGGTCACTGGGGTAGCGTCGCGAAAAATCCAACCATCGGAGCAGAATATGCATGATCTTTTCAACACACCCAATGATCGGCGCGGCACGCACAGTTCCAAGTGGGACATTCTGGACAGCAAGTTCGACGTGTCCAGCGAAGACGGCATCGCGATGTGGACCGCCGACAGCGATTACCCAACTGCGCCCTGTGTGTTGAAAGCACTACAGGACGCGGTGGATCACGGGGTCTTCGGCTATTTCACCGATTTCACCGACTACAACGCCGCCATCCAGTGGTGGATGAAGACCCGACATGGCTGGGACATCGACACGGACTGGATCCTGACCGCGCAGGGATTGGGCAACGCGATTGCCTTGTGCCTCGACGTCTGGTCGCAACTGGGCGACCGGATCGTGACGTTCAACCCGGTCTACCACGAGTTCGAATTCAAGATCCGCCGTGCGGGCCGCGAACCTGTGCAATGCCCACTCACTCTTGAGGGCGACACCTATCATCTCGATCTGGAGGACGCGCAATCGCGGCTGGATGGCACCGAAACCATGCTGATCTTCTGTTCGCCCCAGAACCCCTCCGGCCGCATCTGGACTGCCGAGGAACTGCGCAAGGTGGCCGAGTTCGCCAGGCGCAACGATCTGATCGTCGTGGCCGATGAAATCCACCACGACTTCATCTATCCCGGCGAAACCTTCGTGCCCTTCGACATCGCCGCCCCCGAGGCGCGCGACCGGACCGTGATCCTGACCGCGTCGTCCAAGACGTTCAATATCGCGGGGCAAAAGACCGGCAACATGATCATCCCCGATGCGAAACTGCGCGAGACTATGGCGCAGCGGCTAAGGTCGCTGGACTATTCGCCGAACGCTCTGGGCCTCAAGATGGTGACCGCCGCTTATTCGCCCGAGGGCGCCGCGTGGGTCGATGCGCAGATCGAACACCTGATCGAGAACCGCCGAATTTTTGATGAGGCGGTCAACGCCATCCCCGGTGTGCGGTCCCTTCCGCTGGCATCGACCTATCTCGCCTGGGTCGATTTTTCCGGCACCGGGATGGAGTTTGACGAGATCAGCCGCCGTGTCCGCAAGGAGGCCCGCATCGCCCCCAGCCCCGGTCCGGAATTCGGCCCCGGTGGCGCGTGCTTCCTGCGCTTCAACCTCGCGACACAGCGCTACCGCGTCGAAGAAGCTGTCAAACGCCTGCAAGAGGCGTTCAGCGACCTGCAATAGGATCAGTTGCGTGGTGGGCGCGACTTGTAGACCGGCAGGCTCCAGCCGAAGGCGATGGAGCCTGCGCGCAGGCCAAAGGTGATCGCCGCGGCGACGAGGACGGTGAGGGTGGGGCCAAGGCCCGCAACAGGCGCGAACGCGATCACCGCAGCCCCCGCGACCGAACAGGTCACGTAAAGCTCGCCCTGCTTGAGAACGAGCGGCACTTCGTTGGCCACCACGTCGCGCATCAGGCCGCCCAGACAGCCGGTCACGGCACCCATGACGACGACGATGGGCGCGCTTTGCCCCAGAGCGGCGGCGATATTGGCCCCGGCAGCCACGGCAAAGGACAGGGCAGCGGCGTCGAGCCAGAGGATCGCCTTGTACCGGCTTTCGAACAGATGCGCGGTGAAGAAAACCACCAAGGCGGCCAGGACGGCGACGCCCAGATAGGTCGGGTCGGACATCCAGAAGACCGGGTTGCGGTCCAGCAGGACATCGCGGATCGTCCCGCCGCCAACGCCGGTGAGGATCGCGAGAAACGCAAAGCCGATGATGTCCAACTGCGCGCGGCTGGCGACCAGCGCCCCGGTCAGGGCGAAGACAAGCACCGCCGCATGGTCAAGCAGCGCAATGAGGCTCACGCGGAACCTTTTTTGAAGGGCTTCATGCCTTCGCGGGCCAGTTCATCGGCCCGTTCGTTCTCGGGATGACCTGCATGGCCCTTGACCCATTCCCATGTCACGTCATGCCGCGCCTGCGCCTCGTCAAGCCGCTGCCACAGTTCGACATTCTTCACGGGCTTCTTGTTCGCGGTCTTCCAGCCGTTGCGTTTCCAGCCGTGGATCCAGCCGGTCACGCCGTTCTTTACATAGGCGCTGTCGGTGATGATGGTCAGCGCCGACGGGCGTGCCAGCGTTTCCAGCGCGTGGATCGCCGCGAGCAGTTCCATGCGGTTGTTGGTCGTGTTCGCCTCGCCCCCCGAAAGCGTGCGTTCCTTGACCACGGTTTCGCCGTCCTTGGCCTGCATCAGCACGCCCCAGCCTCCGGGTCCGGGGTTTCCGGAACAGGCTCCGTCGGTGTAGGCAAAAAGGTCAGGCATGGGCAGTTACGGAGATCCAGTCGGTTTCCTCGCCGCTTAGCCCTTTGTCACGCCCGCGTCGATAGGGGCCGACGGTAAAACCGGCCTGTTGCAGCAGGTCGGTCAGGTCGGCCTCGGTGTAGTAGGTGTAATGGCGGTTGAGCCTGTCACGCCCCTCACCGGTGCCTTCCTTGACCGCGATGTGAAACAGGCCGCCGGATTTCAGCGCTGTGTGTATCGCCGATAAATGGCGCGGCAGGTCGGCGCGGCGCGCGTGCAGCAGGCTGAAATTCGCCCAGACGCCATCATAGATCGCAGTGCCGGTGATGTCGTCGAAACTGGCCTGCCACGCGGTGACGCCCTCTATGGCAGAGGCCAGTTCGATCATCGCAACGGATGCGTCAATCGCGTCGACTGCACATCCCGCCCGAACCATGTGACGCGCCGAGGTGCCGGGGCCACAACCCAGATCGAGAACACGCGCGCCTGTTGGCAAGTCTGCGATGAAGCTCGCCAATGTGTCGCTTGGGGTGCCCGAGGGATCAAGCCCGGCATAGTCGCTTGCGCGCGCATCGTAGACAGCGATCGTCTCGCGGTCGGTCACAGGAACACGCCCACCGACAGCCAAAGGATGACAAGCGCCGTCAGCAGCCCGCGCAAGTGCAACCACCATTTCGGCGCAAGCCCCCAGGTCCAGAACGCAAAGTCCAGCACCAGCAGGCCCAGAAATCCGAAGATCAGATTGGTGCCCGCCGAAACGGGTCCGCCGCCGGTCATGAAAAACGCCCAGAGCGCCGGGATCACCGACAGCGCATAGCCCGTCGCCGCCTGCCCGCCTTGCGCCTTGGTGGCAAAACCCCACAGCACGCCGGACATGAAGCTGAGAATCACCATGCCGTAGCTGAGTTGCACATAGGGCCCGATGAACCGGGGGCCAAGCGTGTCCAGCCCCCATTGGGCCACCGCATCGGACAGCAAGGTCAGCGCGCCCCAGGCAAAGGGGATCACGCCGGCAAGGCCAAGGATCAGGGCGGAACGGGGAATTTGGGTCATGCTGGGTCCGTTGTTCTGGTGACGCACCTTGACCTAGCTCAGGCGCGTTCCAACGCCAACCGTCCGACAAAGACGGCAAAAATCGTGTCGATGCAGGATTGCGAGCGATGCATAGCGGGTCCTCGCTGGGTGTGCTGTGATGACGCTATACATTTGCGTCCCAATGATCTAGACGCGCGCTTTGGCCCACTGACGGGCTGCTGATACAAAGAAGACGACACTCGTGAAAAAAGCCCTGCAAGACGCCCTTGATGCCCGTGGATATGAAACGCTGACCCCGGTTCAGGAGGCGGTACTCAATCCCGGATATGTTGGAGCGGACCTTTTGGTCTCGGCCCAGACAGGATCGGGCAAGACGCTGGGCTTTGGCCTTGCCATCGCGCCGACGATCCTCGAGGACGAAACATTTGGCCCTGCAGGTGCGCCTCTGGCCTTGGTGATCGCGCCGACGCGCGAACTGGCGATGCAGGTGAAACGCGAACTGTCCTGGCTCTATGCGCAGGCCGGTGTCGTGATGGCCTCGACCGTGGGCGGCATGGACATGCGCGATGAACGCCGTGCGCTGGAGCGGGGGGCGCATATCGTCGTCGCCACGCCGGGGCGTCTGCGCGACCACATCATGCGCAACTCGATCGATCTGTCGCAATGCCGCGCCGTGATTCTGGACGAGGCGGACGAGATGCTGGATCTGGGCTTTCGCGAAGACCTGGAATTCATCCTGGGTGAAGCGCCCGAGGACCGTCAGACGCTTCTGTTCTCGGCAACCGTACCGCCGCAGATCGCCAAGCTGGCGAAAAGCTATCAGCGCGATGCAATCCGTGTTGTCACCAAATCCGAAACCAGCCAGCACGCCGACATCGCCTACCGCGTCATGCAGGTGAATGACCGCGACACCGACAACGCGGTGATCAATACGCTGCGGTTCTACGAGGCGCCCAACGCCCTCGTCTTTGCCAACACCCGCGCGATGGTGAACCGCCTGACGACCCGCCTGTCGAATCGCGGATTTCAGGTGGTCGCCCTGTCGGGCGAGCTGTCGCAGACCGAACGAACCCACGCGCTGCAGGCGATGCGCGACGGACGGGCACAGGTCTGCGTGGCCACAGACGTGGCCGCACGCGGCATCGACCTGCCGAACCTCGATCTGGTTGTGCATGCCGAATTGCCGTCGAACCACGAAACGCTGCTGCACCGCTCGGGCCGAACGGGGCGCGCCGGGCGCAAGGGTGTGTCTGCGTTGATCGTGACACCGAAAGTGCGCAAGAAGGCCGAGCGCATTCTGGGTATGGCCAAGCTGAAATCCGACTGGGGGTCTGCACCCTCGGCCGAAGAGGTGCTTGAACGGGACGAGGACCGCATGTTCGCCGATCCGGCATGGGACACTCCGGTGGGCGAATCAGAGGAAACCGTGGTGACACGGCTTGTGGCGGAAAAGACGCCCGAGCAGATCGCGGCGGCCTATCTGCGCATGTTTCGCGAACAGCACACCGCGCCTGAAGAACTGTCGGACCCCGGTGCCAAACCCGAAAAGCGCGAGGAGTTCGGCCCGAGCGTCTGGTTCGCCGTATCCGGTGGCCGCGATGCCGACGCCGAACCCCGGCGAGTTCTGCCGATGGTCTGCGGCGCTGGCGATCTGAGCAAGGACGACATCGGCGCGATCCGTATTCAGCAGGATCATTCACTGGTGCAGATCAAGGAATCGTCGGTTGCACGCTTCCTGAATGCCGTTGGTCCCGAGATGGAGCTGGAAAAGGGCGTGACCCTGACCCGGCTCGACAAGGCACCCGATTTTGACCGTGGCGCGCGGCCCGCGGCCAATCGCGGCCCCAAGCCAGAGCGCAAGCCGTACCGCGATGCGCCTCAAGCCGAGCCTGTGGCCCGGCACGACGTGCCGGAGGCCAGAACCGAGGCCCCCGCGAAACCGACGCCATCGTCTTCGGCACCGATCGACTGGAATGACGATCCGGCGCCCCGTGCGCGCAAGCCGAAACCTGCGGACCGCAAGCCAGCGGGCAAACCTGCTGGATCGTATGCCCGTTCGTCAGATGGCCCGGCGCGTGAGCGCAAGCCGTACCAAGGCAAGTCCGATGGCCCGGCGCGTGAGCGCAAGCCCTACGAGGGCAAATCCGATGGCCCGGCGCGCGAACGCAAGCCGTACGAGGGCAAATCCGACGGGCCTGCCCGCGAGCGCAAACCCTATCAGGGCAAATCCGACGGCCCGGCGCGCGAGCGCAAGCCCTATGGCGACAAGCCCAGCGGAGAGCGTCCGCCGCGTCGCACCGAAAGCGAATTTCAGGCGCAGCCCTACAAGGGCAAGGGAAAACCCAAGGGTCCGCCGCCGCCCGAAGGCAGACCGGACAGCAAGAAGAACGTTGCCCGTGCAGCCACCCGCGCCAATGCGAGCGATCCGTCGCAAAGCATGCGCAAGCCGCGTGCAGGTGCCGCGAAACCGGGCGGAAAGTTTGGCGGCAAGCCAGGGGGAAAGCCAACCGGCAAACCCGCGGGCAAGTTCAGCGGGAAACCCGGCGGAAAGAAATGAGCCATGATCGGTGCGTGCAAGCACGCACCTTTACGCAGGCACCCGCAAAACGCGCGGCACCTTGAACTCCACGTTCTCGACTGCCGTTTCGACCATCTCGACCGTGACCTCATAGCGATCCCGGAAGGCGTCGATCACTTCGTTGATCAGCTCTTCGGGCGCGCTGGCACCGGCGGTGATGCCGATGCTGGCGATCCCGTCCAATGCGCGCCAGTCGATATCGGGGGCGCGCTGGACAAGCTGGGAATAGGCGCATCCCGCCTTGCTGCCCACTTCGACCAGACGCCGCGAATTGGACGAGTTGGGCGCACCGACCACCAGCATCGCATCACATTTCGGGGCCATCGCCTTGACCGCCTCCTGGCGGTTCGTGGTGGCGTAGCAGATGTCTTCCTTGTGCGGGCCGACAATCTTGGGAAAGCGGGCATGCAGTGCCGCCACGATGTCGATCGTGTCATCCACGCTAAGCGTCGTTTGCGTGACAAAGGCCAGACGTTCGGGATCGCGCGCATCCACCTTGGCCACATCCGCAACCGTTTCGACAAGAAGCACCTCACCCTCGGGCAATTGCCCCATCGTGCCGATGGTTTCGGGATGGCCTTCGTGGCCAATCATGATCATCTGGAGACCGTTCTCATGGTGCCGCGCCGCCTCGATATGCACCTTGCTCACCAAGGGACAGGTCGCGTCGACATAGATCATCTCGCGCTTGGCCGCTTCGGCGGGCACGGCTTTGGGCACGCCATGCGCGGAAAAGATCACCGGTCGGTCATCGGGGCATTCATCCAGTTCCTCGACAAACACCGCACCCTTGTCGCGCAGTGAATCCACCACGTATTTGTTGTGCACGATCTCGTGGCGCACGTAGACAGGCGCACCCCATTTCTGGAGCGCCATCTCGACGATCTTGATGGCGCGGTCCACACCGGCGCAAAAGCCGCGCGGCGCGGCAAGGTAGAGTGTCAGGGGCGGTTTGGTCATGTCTGTCTCCGTCATGCCCAAGACCTAAAGCCTCGGGACGCGCGTTTCCAGTGCAATGCGGGGTTCACCGCGCCGTGACTTGACCTTCCTGTGCGGGAACCCCGTGATGTCCGGCAGAAAGACCCAAGGATTCCGAATGAAGAAGACCCTCATCGCAGGCGTGGCGACATCCCTGATTCTGGGAGGTGCTGTCTGGATCGCCCCGGCATGGACCGCCGACGCGGCACGTCCCACCCTGCCCTATACCGACCCCGCGCGAATCGCCGAAGGCAAAGTGCTTTATGCCGACTATTGTGCCAGCTGCCACGGCACCAACCTCGAAGGGCAGCAACCCAATTGGCAGGATCGCGATGCGGACGGATACCTGCCCGCGCCACCGCATGACGAAACAGGCCACACCTGGCATCATGACAATGCGCTTCTGATCCGGATCGTGCGCGAGGGCACAGAGGCCATCGTCGGCGGCAGCTACAAATCCAACATGATGGGCTTTGGCGATGTGCTGAGCGACGATGAGATCGCAAGCATTCTGGGTTACATCAAAAGCACCTGGCCCGCACAGGTTCAGGACATCCACAACGAGATCAACGCGCGCGTCCTGCCCTGACACGGGACTCTACCGGGAATAGTCGCGACGGGCATCCCGCCTGCTTTGCCGCTTGCCTTGATGCGATGTTGGGGGCATGGCGTGGGAATGCGCCTTACAGACTTCATCCGTGCCAATGCGCCCTTTCTGACCGCGGGGGTGATGCTCACCTTCCTGTCGTCATTCGGCCAGACCTATTTCATCTCTCTCTTTGCCGGGGAACTCCGCCTTGCCTTTGACCTGAGTCACGGAGAATGGGGCGGGATCTACATGGTCGGCACGATGGTGTCGGCAGCGGTGATGGTCTGGGCAGGAGGCCTGACCGATCTGTTCCGTGTCCGACTCCTTGGCCCCGTCGTTCTGGTCGGCCTTGCGCTGTCGTGTCTGGCGATGGCGTTCAACCCCTGGGTCTGGGCGCTGCCCGTCATCATCTTCGCGCTGCGATTCTTCGGTCAGGGCATGTGTTCGCATATCGCGGTGATCGCGATGGCGCGCTGGTTTGTCGCCACACGCGGGCGCGCGCTGTCCATCGCCACGCTGGGCTTTGCCGTTGGCGAAGCCCTGGCACCGATGGCGGTAGTGGCGGCGATGACCGTGATCGCGTGGCAAAACCTCTGGATTGTCGGCGCTCTGATCTGCCTCGGTGCTGTACCCGTTCTGGCAAGGTTGCTGGCGCAGGAACGGACCCCCGCGTCACATGCAGAAACGGATGTGGCACTCGGGATGTCCGGGCGGCACTGGCAGCGGATGGAGGTGCTTCGGCATCCGCTCTTCTGGTGCATGGTGCCCGCAGCACTTGGCCCCGCCGCCTTCAACACCGCATTCTTCTTTCACCAGGTCCATATCGCCGAGGTGAAGGGGCTCGAACACCTCGTCTTCGTCAGCTTCTTCCCGCTTTACACCCTCATCGGGATCACCTCGATGGTGGTGTCGGGCTGGGCACTGGACAGGCTTGGAACGGCGCGACTGACCCCATTCTACCAACTGCCGATGGTTGTCGCGTTCCTGCTGTTCGCAGTCAGCGACAGCGCATGGGGGCTTGCCTTGGGCTTTGTCTTCCTTGGGATCACATCGGGTGCGAATTCCACCCTGCCCAACGCCTTCTGGGCGGAATTCTACGGCACCGCGCACATCGGTGCGATCAAGTCGATGGCCACCGCTGTCATGGTGTTGGGATCGGCCATCGGTCCGGGCCTGACCGGGCTGCTGATCGACCTAGGGGTCGGGATAGAAACGCAGTTCGTGGGCGTTGCGGGGTATTTCTGCGCCGCCACCGCGCTCATGATCCTGGGCATTACGCGCGCCGCCCGCGATCTGCCATTGGCAAAAAACATCGTCTGATCTCAGAACACCGCAGCCGTCGCCAACGCGACAATGATATAGCGGACCGTCTTGGCGATGCCGACCAGCAGGAAGAACAGCCAGACATTGGTCCGCATGACCCCTGCCACGATTGTCAGCGCATCCCCGAGAGGTGCCCAGCTCAGCAGCAGCGTCCAGACCCCCCATTTGAGGTACCACTCGCGGGCCCGCTCAAGCTGAGCATCGGTCACCGGAAACCAGCGTCGGCCCCGAAACCGTTCCAGCACCCGGCCCATGACGTAATTGAGCCCTGAGCCGAGGATATTTCCGACGCTTGCAAAGAGGATGATCCATCCGATCGGGATGTCTCCGCGCAATTGGAGCGCGACGAACACGATCTCGGATTGGAACGGCAGGATTGTTGCCGCTCCGAACGCCACGATGAAAAGACCGCTTAACGCAAGCAGGTCACTCCACATGAGGCATTCGAAGCGGGATCAACACTCAGTCCTGTTCAGCCGCAACCGGCTGACGCTCTGGCATCGGATCGCGCGGTGGGCGCCCGATCACGTCACGCAGTTCGTCCAGTTCGATGAAGTTGTCGGCCTGACGCCGCAATTCATCCGCGATCATCGGCGGCTGGCTGCGGATCGTGGACACGACCGACACCCGGACACCCTTGCGCTGCAGGCTTTCGATCAACGGACGGAAGTCGCCGTCGCCGGAAAACAGCACCACGTGATCGACGTGATCCGCGAGTTCCATGGCATCGACAGTGAGTTCGATGTCCATGTTGCCCTTGACCTTACGGCGGCCCTGGCTGTCGGTGTATTCCTTGGCCGGTTTCGTCCGCATGTTGAAACCGTTGTAATGCAGCCAATCGACCAGGGGTCTGATCGGCGAATACTCGTCATTCTCCAGCAGAGCCGTGTAGTAGAAGGCGCGCAGAAGTTTGCCACGACGTACGAATTCCTGCCGCAGCAGCTTGTAGTCGATGTCGAACCCCAGCGATTTTGCAGCCGCATAGAGATTCGAGCCGTCAATGAACAGCGCCAAACGCTCGTCTTTGTAAAACATGAATTGAGCCTTTCGAAATAAAGCAACGACTTAACCAGTGATCGGGAGTGGTGGTTCCGAACCCTGTTGGCAAAGCCGCGTCAGGTGATTTAATGACTTGAGGTAGCATCGCAAGGTGAGAATTCCCGGCAGTCTCGCAGATATGACAGATTTATGAACGATTTCTATATCGCTTTGGGTGCAAATTTGCCCTCCGGCGGGTCTTTGCCGAGCGACACGCTCAAGGCGGCAATTGACGATCTGAGCCAACAAAACATGGCTGTTCAAGCCATCAGCGCGTTTTACAGAACGCCGTGTTTCCCGGCCGGGACGGGCCCGGATTACATCAACGCCGCCGCGCATCTTAAGTCGGACATGCCTTCCAAAGATATCCTCGCGCAACTTCACGAAATCGAGGCAAAGCATGGCCGCGAGCGTGTGGAGCGCTGGGGCATGCGCACGCTCGACCTTGACCTGATCGCCTGCGGCGACTCGGTGCTGCCGGATCTGGCGACTTACGAGACGTGGCGCAAACTTTCGCCCGACCGGCAAAGGCAGGCGGCGCCCTCGGAACTGGTGCTGCCGCATCCCCGTTTGCAGGACCGCGCTTTTGTTCTTGTGCCGCTCAGGGATATTGCGGCACAGTGGCGTCACCCGGTTCTAGGTTTGACCGTGACCGAGATGTGCAATTCACTCGCGCCAGAGGCTCTGGCCGAGATTGTTATGCTGGAATCCTGATATCGACTTGTATTCGTCGGATCGGATGGATATCTGTTATTCCTCTAAGGCTGCCCGATGAATTGGAGTTCCCATGGCCCGCGTGACGGTTGAAGATTGCGTTGACAAAGTTCCAAATCGTTTTGAGCTTGTGATGCTCGCGGCGCATCGCGCCCGCGAAGTGACTGCCGGTGCTGCAATCACGGTCGATCGCGACAACGACAAGAACCCCGTTGTTGCGCTTCGTGAAATTGCGGACGAAACTCAATCGGCGGACGAACTTCGCGAACGTCTGATCGAATCGAACCAGACGCAGATCGAAGTCGATGAGCCGGAAGAAGACGCGATGGCGTTGCTTATGGGTGCAGAACCCGACAAGCCCGCCGACGACGATCTTTCCGAGGAAAAACTGCTCCGTGCGCTGATGGAGGCGCAGGGTCAGGGCTAAGGTTCGCTGCGATGCGGGCCGCATGTGAATGAGGCGCCGATGATCGCGGCTGACGACCTTGTTGCGCTGGTGCGCAACTACAACCCGAAGACAAACGAGACGCTCATCCGCGCGGCCTATGATTATGGCCGCGCGATGCACGAGGGTCAGTTCCGCCATTCCGGAGAGCCCTATTTCTCGCATCCTGTCGCCGTTGCCGCCATCCTGACCGAACAACAGCTTGATGATGCCACCATCATCACCGCCCTTTTGCACGACACCATCGAAGACACCAAATCCACCTATGCCGAAGTGGCCCTGCGCTTTGGCAACGAAGTCGCGATGCTGGTCGATGGGGTCACCAAGCTGACCAACCTCCAGCTGTCCAGTTCCGAGACCAAACAGGCCGAGAATTTCCGCAAGCTGTTCATGGCCATGTCCAAGGACTTGCGCGTCATCCTCGTGAAGCTCGCCGACCGTCTGCACAATATGCGCACGATCAAGGCGATGAAGCCCGAAAAGCAGATCCAGAAGGCGCGCGAGACCATGGACATCTATGCGCCGCTCGCCGGGCGCATGGGCATGCAATGGATGCGCGAAGAGCTTGAGGATCTGGCGTTCCGCGTCCTCAACGCCGAAGGCCGCGCCAGCATCATCCGCCGTTTCATCACCCTGCAAAAGGAAACCGGCGACGTGATCCACCGGATCACCGGTGACATGCGGCACGAGTTGGAAAAGGCCGGGCTCGAGACCGAGGTTTTTGGTCGCGCCAAGAAACCTTTTTCGATCTGGCGCAAGATGCAGGAAAAGGAGATCGGGTTTTCCCGTCTCTCCGACATCTACGGCTTCCGGATCATCACCCACTCCAAGGCCGATTGCTATGCCACTCTGGGCGTCATTCACCAGAGGTGGCGCGCGATTCCGGGACGATTCAAGGATTACATCAGCGAACCCAAATCAAACGGCTACCGATCGATCCACACCACCGTCTCGGGCCGCGACGGCAAGCGCGTCGAGGTGCAGATCCGCACCCGCCAGATGCATGATGTTGCCGAAACTGGCGTGGCCGCCCATTGGTCCTACCGCGACGGCGTGCGCAGCGAAAACCCCTTTGCGGTTGATCCGGCCAAATGGGTCGCATCGCTGACCGAACAATTCGTCGGCGAAGACGACCACGAGGATTTCCTCGAGGCGGTCAAGCTCGAGATGTATCCCGACAAGGTGTTCTGCTTCACCCCCAAGGGTGATGTGGTGAAACTGCCGCGCGGCGCGACGCCGCTCGATTTCGCCTATGCCATCCACACCCGGATCGGCTCGGGCTGCGTCGGCGCAAAGGTCGATGGCCTCCGCGTGCCGCTCTGGACCCGTCTGAAGAACGGACAATCCGTCGATATCGTCACCGCCGAGGGCCAGACCCCGCAGGCGACATGGCTGGACATCGCCACGACGGGAAAGGCCAAGTCGGCCATCCGCCGCGAGCTGCGTGAGGCCGGGCGCGAACGGTTTGCCCAGCTTGGCCGTGAACTGGCCCGCTCCGCCTTCGAGAATGTGGGCAAAAAGGCCAGCGACAAGGTGCTCGAAATGGCCGCCCGCAACCTGCGGATTTCAGACGCGCAGGAACTGCTGGCCCGTCTGGGAAGTGCGGAAATGTCGGCGCGCGACGTCGTTGCTGCCGTCTATCCCGATCTCGCACCAGAACCGTCAGACTTCATCGAACTGCAAAGCGCGGTCATCGGGCTCGACAAGCGGCAGGGGTTCGACCGCGCCCCGTGCTGTCAGCCGCTTCCCGGCGAACGGATCGTCGGCATCGTGCAGCGCGGCAAGGGTGTGATCGTCCATTCGATCGATTGCGGCGCACTCGCCGCATATGAAGACCAACCGTCGCGGTGGCTCGATCTGCACTGGGCCGCAGGGAACCACGCGCCGGTCTATGCCGTTTCACTTGAGTTGACGATTGGCAACGATGCGGGCGTGCTGGGACGGATTTGCACATTGATCGGGGAAAAAAAGGCAAATATTTCAGACCTGATTTTTGTGGATCGCAAACCTGACTTTTACAAACTGCTACTAGACATCGACCTGAGTGATGCAAATCATCTGCACGCGGTCATGTCGGCGCTCGAAGCGGAAAGCGATGTTGCGTCCGTGGTGCGTCGGCGCGATCCTGCATTGTCGATGCAAGCGGCCGCGGCCGAGTAAGAAGATCGAAGGGACGCGAGTTGGTATTCAAACGGCGGGACAGGCGATCGATCCTGATCACGCTCCGCGAGGCGCTTTGGCCGCGCGGCGGCTGGACACGTGCGGCCCGCTATGTCCAGCACCGTCTGAACCGCCTGCCCGACCCTCCGGAACGGATCGCGCGCGGCATCTTTGCCGGCGTGTTGACGACGTTCACCCCCTTCTACGGCCTGCACTTCCTGACCGCCGGCATCATTGCCTGGGTGATGCGCGGGAACATCCTTGCCGCTTTGCTGTCGACGTTTTTCGGCAACCCCCTGACCTATGTGCCGATCAGCGTGGCCTCCTTGCAAACCGGCTACTGGCTTTTGGGGCTTGGCGAAATCCGGCACGCGCATGGCAGCATTGGCTACAAGTTCGCCAAGGCCGGAGAAGACCTGTGGCGCAACTTCATGGCCATCTTCACCGACGCCAAGGCGAACTGGGAAGGCCTGCACCTTTTTTATGACGAGGTGTTCTTTCCCTGGCTGGTCGGCGGCATCCTTCCCGGCATCATCTGCGGCCTGATCGCCTACTACTTGTCGGTGCCGCTGATCCGTGCCTACCAGAACCGCCGCAAGGGGGCGCTCAAGGCGAAACTGGCCTCTTTGAAGAAAAAGAAGAAACAGGCTGACGACGGTTAGGCGGCGGACTAGGTTCAGCCTCAATGGATGGAGGCAGAGATGACTGACTATGCAGGCCGCTTGCGGCTCGGTGTGAATATCGACCACGTGGCCACCCTGCGCAATGCGCGCGGCGGTGACCTTCCCGATCCGGTGCGCGCGGCACAACTCGCCGAAGAGGCCGGGGCTGATGGCGTTACCGCGCATCTGCGCGAAGACCGCCGGCACATCATCGACAGCGATATCGACCGTCTCATGGATGCCCTGCGCGTGCCGCTGAATTTCGAGATGGCCGCGACTGACGAGATGCAGAAGATCGCGCTGCGCCACAAACCCCATGCCGTGTGCATCGTCCCCGAAAAACGCGAGGAACGCACCACCGAAGGCGGGCTCGAGGTCGCGCGCGAGGAGAACAAGCTGGCGGGTTTCATCGCGCCGCTGCGCGAGGCGGGCTGCCGGGTGTCGATCTTCATCGGTGCCGATGAACGCCAGATCACCGCAGCACACCGCATCGGCGCGCAGGTCATCGAACTGCACACCGGCGCCTATTGCGATGCCCATGCCGAGGGCGACATCGAAACGCGCGACCGCGAGTTGAAGATGATGCGCGAGATGTCCGCCTATGCTCATTCGCTGGGCCTCGAAGTGCATGCCGGTCACGGCCTGAACTACGAGACCGTCGCCCCGGTTGCCGCCTTCCCCGAGGTTGTCGAGTTGAACATCGGGCATTTCCTGATCGGGGAATCGGTGTTCCGGGGGTTGAGCCCGGCGATTGCCGAAATGCGTCGCCTCATGGATGCCGCGCGGGCCTGACGCAAACCCATGGCGCGCCCGGTCCTGACCTTTCTGGCGATCCTGATCGCCGGTATCGCGATTTACGTTCTGGAAACGGCGCGCTCCGGCGTGGCGTTCACCGACCGCTTTGTCGGTCAGACGCCTGTCACGACACTGGCCCAGGACGGCGCGGACGGTCCCAATGTGGTCATCGCGCATGGCTTTGCAGGCTCGCGCGAGATGATGCAGGGCTACGGCCTGATCCTCGCGCAGGCAGGTTACCGGGTGCACATGTTCGACTTCGAAGGCCATGGCGCGCACCCTTTGCCGATGTCAGGCGACGTGACCCAAATCGAAGGGACGACCCGGTTGCTTGTCGACCAGACGCGGGCGGTCATCGACGACGTGGCAGACGGCACGCCGGTGGCCCTGCTGGGGCATTCGATGGCGACGGATGTGCTGATCCGCGTGGCCGTCGAGACCGAGACCGGGCCGCTTGTCCTGCTCTCTGCTTTCTCGCAGGCGGTGACCCCGGAACAGCCCAAGGACATGCTGCTGATCGCCGGTCAGTGGGAACCGCACCTGCGCGACTTCGGGGTCGATGCCGTTCAGATGGTCAGACCCGACGCGCAGGAAGGGGAGATCGTGCAACAGGGCGAGGTGATCCGCGCAGCAATGGTTGCCCCGTGGACCGAGCATGTTGCAATTCTGCACTCCCGTGCCGGGCGCGAGGCTACGTTGGACTGGTTCAACCGCGCCTATGACCGTGACAGAATTGTCTCAGCCCCGCCCACCGGCTGGGCCTTTCTGGCGCTGATGGCGGCGATCACCGTTCTGGCCGGCGCTGTGGCAGGGATATTGGTTCCCAGGGTCGATCTGCCCCCCAGCCACCAACCCGGCACCGCGCGCTTTGCCGCAACGCTGGCTGTGCCCGCACTCGTCACGCCGTTCATCGCGCTGCCGCTGGATTTCGGCGTTCTTCCCGTGCTCGTCGCGGATTACCTCGCCATTCATCTGGGAGTGTTCGGCCTGCTTGGCCTGATGTTGCAGCGCTGGCTGTGGGGACCACTTGCCCTTGGCTGGGCCGGATTTGGCCCCTTTGCCATCGCCCTCCTGGCGCTGCTGGCCTGGGGTATTGGCGTGTTCGGCTTTGCGCTGGACCGGTATGGGGCGAATTTCTTTCCCATCGCGGAACGGCTGCCCATCATCGCGGCACTGGTGATCGGGGCGATCCCGTTCATGGTGGCGGATGCGCAACTGGTCTGGAAGGCCTCGATCTGGCGGCGCATCGCGGCACGGCTGGCACTATTAGTGTCGCTCGGGATCGCGGTGGCCCTCGATCTTGAGGGATTGTTCTTTTTACTGATCATTGCTCCGGTGATCGTTCTATTTTTCTTCATTCACGGCGCGATGGGCCGGGCCTTCGGCAAACGCGCCGGACCGCTCGTGGCGGGCATCGCCCTCGGCATCATCCTCGCCTGGGCGCTTGGCGTGAGCTTTCCGATGTTCGCCCCGACCGGAGGTGGCGCATGATCATCGGGATCGGAACGGATCTGGCCAATATCGACCGCATCGCGGCCACGCTGGAGCGGTTCGGTGACCGGTTCCGCAACCGCATCTTCACCGAGACCGAACAGCGCAAGGCCGAACGCCGCCGCGATGTGGCGGGCACCTATGCCAAACGCTGGGCCGCGAAGGAGGCGTGCTCGAAGGCGCTTGGCACCGGGCTGCGCATGGGCATCGCCTGGAAGGACATGTCGGTGCGCAATCTGCACACCGGCCAACCCGTGATGGAGGTCACCGGTTGGGCCAAACGACGCCTCGACGATCTCACCCCCGCGGGGCACGTAGCAATCATCCACGTCACCCTGACCGACGATCACCCCTGGGCGCAGGCCACCGTGCTGATCGAGGCGCGGCCCAAGTAACGCCCCCTTGGCTTGACACCCGCTGCGCCCCCGCTCATGAAGCGCGGGACAATCGAGCAAAAGGCAGGAACATGGCGTCTGAATCCAAGAAAAGCGGCGGGATCGTCGAGACGATCAAAACCATCGTCTACGCGCTGCTGATCGCAGGCGTGTTCCGGACCCTGTTTTTCCAGCCCTTCTGGATTCCTTCGGGATCGATGAAAGAAACGCTTCTGATCGGGGATTTCCTCTTCGTCAACAAGATGTCCTACGGCTATTCCTACGCCTCCTGCCCCTCGCTCTATCTGCCCGCCGTCGGCATCGATATCGACGCCAAGGACCTGTGCGGATGGGCCGATGGCGACAACAGCCGTCTGTTCGGCTCTGAACCGGACCGTGGCGATGTCGCGGTGTTCCGTCACCCTGTGACCGGGCGCGATTTCATCAAGCGCGTGATCGGGATGCCCGGAGACCAGATCCAGATGATCCGCGGTGTACTGCATATCAACGGCACGCCTGTCGAGTTGGACCAGCAACCGGATTTCGTGGAAGACGCCGCACCGCAAGGTCCGCAAGGGCTGCGCCCGCGCTGCGCCAACGGTCCGGTCGGCACCGGCGGCACCTGCATCAAGGAACGCTTCGAGGAAACGCTGCCCAATGGCCGGTCGTATTCGATCCTGAACATCGGCAACCAGGGGTCGGACAACACTCCGGTCTACAATGTGCCCGAAGGCCATTACTTCATGATGGGTGACAACCGCGACAATTCCTCGGACAGCCGCGTCCCCAGCGTGGCGGGCGGTGTCGGCTTTGTTCCCTTCGAAAACCTGATCGGCAAGGCCAACCGCGTGATGTTCTCGTCCGCCGGGAATTCCATGCTGTTCTTCTGGACATGGCGCGGCGACCGCTTTTTCGAGAAGATCGAATAGTGAAACTCTCGGCTGACCTTCAAGCGCTGTCGGAGCGTTTGGGGCATCGGTTCGACCGCCCCGAGTTGCTCGTTCGCGCCGTGACCCATTCGTCGCGCGCCGGAGCCAATCGCGAAGACAACCAGCGGTTGGAATTTCTGGGCGACCGGGTCCTTGGCCTTGTCATGGCCGAGGCGCTGCTGGCCAGCGACACAGGTGCCACCGAGGGCCAGCTTGCACCGCGATTCAACGCGCTGGTGCGCAAGGAAGCCTGTGCTGATGTCGCCCGCGAGATCGACCTTGGAGCGGCATTGAAACTGGGACGGTCGGAAATGCTGTCCGGGGGCCGGCGCAAGCAGGCGCTTCTGGGTGACGCCATGGAAGCGGTGATTGCCGCGGTCTATCTGGACGCCGGGTTCGACGCGGCCAAGACGCTGGTGCTGCGGCTTTGGGGCCAGCGTATCGGATCGGTCGAGGACGATGCGCGGGATGCCAAGACCGCGCTTCAGGAATGGGCGCAGGCCCGTACCATGCCACCGCCCAGCTATGTCGAGCTGTCCCGAGACGGACCGGATCACGCGCCGGTTTTCGTCATCGAAGTGCGTTTGGCTGATGGCCAAAGCGCCAAGGCCAAGGCCGGGTCAAAACGGCTGGCCGAACAGGCGGCGGCGAAAACGCTTCTTGCCACCGTCGAAAAGAGCGGGTCTTGACCGACAACCTGCGCGGCAGCCTGTTCATGGTGCTGGCCATGCTGGGCTTTGCCATCGAAGACGTGTTCTTCAAGGCGGCCACCGGCACCGGTGATGTGTCTGCCGGTGTGGGAACGATGCTGTTCGGGGTGTTCGGGACCGGCTTTTTCGTGCTCTACGCGCTCTGGCGCAAGGAACCACTGGTCAGTCACGCCTATATCGAGGGACCGCTGCTCATCCGCTCGGCCTTCGAGATCCTCGGGCGGCTGTTCTTTGCCTTGGCACTTGCCTTTGCGCCCCTGTCGACCACATCCGCGATCCTTCAGGCCGCACCTCTGGTCGTGACGCTGGGGGCGGCGCTGGTGCTCAAGGAAAAGGTCGGACTGCGCCGTTGGATGGCGATGTCCGTGGGCTTTGCCGGGGTGATCCTGATCCTGCGACCGACACCGTCGGGGTTCGATGCGACGGCGATCTTTGCGGTGCTGGGCATGATCGGATTTGCCGGACGTGACCTGATGACCCGCGCCAGCCCGCCCGAAGTCTCCGCGACGCAGCTGGGCATCCTTGGCTTTCTCATGGTGTTTATCGCCGGCTGCGTGATCACCCTGTTCGAAACAGCGCCGTTCTCGGCCCCAAGCCTGCCTGCGCTGACTTTGCTCATGGGCACAGGGTTGGCCGGTCTGGTGGGATACAGCGCGCTGACCAAGGCGATGCGCACCGGCGAAGTGTCTGTCGTGGCCCCGTTCCGATATTCGCGCCTCTTGATCGCGCTGGTCTTCGCCTATTTCGTGTTCGGGGAACGCCCCGATGCGCTGACCCTGATCGGGGCCACCCTGATCGTCGGCAGCGGCGTTTACACCCTTGTGCGCAGCGGCCGCAAAGTCGGGGCTGGCTCTGTGCCGCGATCTGGCGTATGAAGCCGGACTTCAGGATATGGATGTTGCTATGACCACCCGCGCCGGTTTCGTCGCCTTGATCGGAGAGCCCAATGCGGGCAAATCCACGCTGACCAATCAGATGGTCGGCGCGAAGGTGTCCATCGTCACCCACAAGGTGCAGACCACCCGCGCGCGCATCCGTGGTGTTGCCATGGAAGGCGACGCGCAGATCGTTCTGGTGGACACGCCGGGCCTGTTCAAGCCGCGCCGCCGTCTGGACCGTGCGATGGTCGCTGCCGCCTGGAGCGGGGCATCGGATGCCGATATCGTGGTGCTGCTGATCGAAGCGCATCGCGGGATCACCGAAGGGGTCGAGGCGATTCTTGACAACCTCGGCGAAGTCGTGGGCAAGCGCCCTGTCGCGCTGGCCATCAACAAGATCGACCGTGTCGAAGCGCCAAGGCTCCTGGCGCTGATGCAGAAGATGAACGAAAAGTTTCCCTTTACCGAGACCTTCCTGATCTCGGCCGAAAAGGGCCATGGCGTCAAAGCCCTGCGCACATGGCTGGCGCAGGAACTGCCCGAAAGCCCGTGGCTCTATCCCGAAGACCAGATCGCGGATCTGCCGCTGCGCATGATCGCCGCCGAGATGACCCGCGAAAAGCTGACCCTGCGCCTGCATCAGGAATTGCCCTACCAACTGACGGTCGAGACCGAGCACTGGGAAGAGCGCGACGACGGGTCGGCGCGGATCGATCAGGTGATCTACGTGATCCGCGATGGTCACAAGGGCATCGTGCTTGGCAACAAGGGCGAGACCATCAAGGCGATCAGCAAGGCCGCGCGCGAGGAGCTTGAAGAGTTCCTTGGCCGTCGCATCCACCTGTTCATGCAGGTGAAGGTTCGAGAGAAATGGCTCGACGAGGCCGAGCGCTATTCCGAGATGGGTCTCGATTTCAAGGACGGCAATGGCTGAGGCAAGGCTGGCCAGCGGGTTCTGGGTGCAGGCCTATCTGCGCCGTCTGTCGCTGTTCGATATACCGGCCTTTGTCACCGCTCATGGCGACGACACGGCAGGGGCCATTCTGGTCAAGCTCAACACGCTTGACGGCCAGGCAAAGGCGTTCGTGCGCCAGTACGATCTGATGAGCGGCGACCGCAGCTGGCAGGTTCTCGCGGATGGCACAGAGGCGGATGTCGACGCCAGCATCGCGAGGCAGCGCAGCTTTGACAGCGATCTCTGGGTGATCGAGGTCGAGGATCGCACCGGGCGGCATCTTCTGGATGAAGACGGGCTGTCGGGCTAACATCGCGGCATGGACTGGCGCGACACAGGTATCCTTCTGAGCAGCCGCCGACACGGCGAAAGTTCGATGATCATCGACGTGTTCACCCCGGATCGCGGACGGCACGCCGGTGTGGTCCGTGGCGGAGCATCACGCAAGGTGGCCCCGACCCTGCAACCGGGCGCACAGCTTGATCTGGCATGGCGGGCGCGGCTAGAGGATCACCTGGGCAGCTTTACGGTGGAGCTTCAACGCTCGCGCGCGGCGATTGCGATGCAGAACCGGACAACGCTGGCGGGTCTGAACGCCACCCTCTCTCTTTTGGCGTTTGTGCTGCCCGAACGCGAACCGCATCCTGCCCTCTATGCGCAGACGCAGAACCTTCTGGACCTGCTGGACCAGACCGACCTTTGGCCGCTGGCCTATCTCCGCTGGGAAACCGCGCTTCTGGAGGATCTCGGGTATGGCCTCGATCTGGCTCGGTGCGCGGTGACGGGCGCGACCGACGACCTGATTTATGTTTCGCCGAAATCGGGGCGCGCCGTGTCGGCCAAGGGCGCGGGCGACTGGGCGGACCGGCTGCTGCCCATGCCCGACGCCCTGCGCGACAATGGAGCTACCGAAAATTCCGATATCGTCAAAGCCCTTGGTCTCACGGGTTATTTTCTCGAACACAAGCTGGCCGCAGACCAGGTCGGCAAGCCGCTGCCCGATGCGCGGGCGCGCTTTCTGGACATCTTGAACAGGCAAGCAGCCGCCCCCAGACCCCAGTTTTGAGGAAAAGCGCAGCCGCGTCACTGGGTGGAGTTCCGAAAAACACCAAAACGCCGCCTTTTCAGTCTCCGGAAGGCACGATAGGTAAAGGGCATGACCATGACGGTGCCAAATATCCTGACTGTTCTGCGACTTCTGGCTGCGCCGGGACTGGCATTGATGTTTCTCTACTTCTCGCGCCCTGCTGCGGATTGGTTCGCTCTGATCCTTTTCGTTCTGGCGGCGGTCACCGACTGGGTCGATGGCTATCTTGCCCGAGAATGGAAGCAGGAAACCAAGCTGGGCGCGATGCTGGACCCGATTGCCGACAAGGCGATGGTGGTGATCGCGCTGATGGTGATCGTGGGCTATTCGTCGATGTCGCCCTGGCTTGTCCTGCCCGCCACCTTCATCCTGTTCCGCGAAGTGTTCGTCTCTGGCCTGCGCGAATTTCTGGGCGATACGGCGGGCACGCTGAAAGTGACCCAACTGGCCAAGTGGAAGACCACGCTGCAGATGGTCGCCATCGCCGTGCTGTTCGCTCAGGGCGTCTTCGAACACTACCTTGGTATGTCTGCCATGGGCATGAGCCCCGAGATATTCGAGGGCGTGATGATGGGTGACATTGAAGACCTGCACGGGCTTTGGTGGAAACACGCGGGAACTGTCTGGACCGGCAATGTCGGGCTCTTGCTCCTGTGGCTGGCGGCGTTCCTGACCCTGATCACCGGCTGGGATTATTTCCGCAAGGCGCTGCCATTTTTGAAGGATTGATCGGATGGACGTTCTCTATTTCGCATGGGTCCGCGAACGGATCGGATTGCCCAAGGAAAAGGTGACAACCGACGCCGAAACCGTGGCCGATCTGGTGGCGGAACTGAGGGCCCGCGAGGATCGCTATGATCTCGCCTTTTCCGACCTGAGCGCGCTGCGCGTGGCGGTGGATCAGGAACTCACCGATTTCGACGCGTCGATCAAGGGCGCGCGGGAAGTGGCGTTTTTCCCCCCGATGACGGGCGGCTGATGCGGGTCGTCGTTCAGGAGGCACCGTTCGATTTCGGCGCCGAGGCCGAGGCGTTTGCGGTTGGCCGTCACGACATGGGCGCGATTGTCACCTTCACCGGCGTGGTGCGGGATTTCGGCAAGGGCGGGCTCGATGCGATGGAGATCGAACATTACCCCGGCATGACCCAAAAGGCGCTGGAGGCCATCGCGGACGAGGCGCGCAACCGCTGGTTTTTGGGCGACGTTCTGGTGATCCATCGCTACGGGCGGATGGAGCCGGGCGAAAAGATCATGATGGTTGCCACCGCCGCACCCCATCGCAAGGACGCGTTCGAGGCGGCAGAATACCTGATGGACTATCTCAAATCCCGCGCACCGTTCTGGAAAAAGGAACATGCCGCGACCGGAGAGACAAGCTGGGTCGCCGCCAAGGACGAAGACGAGGATGCGCTCACGCGGTGGTAACTTGCTCATGGGGTAAATCGGTCATATCATTTGACCAATCAAACCCGTTGCGAGCATCATGCCCTTCCAACCCGTCACTCCTGAAAAGCTGTCGACCTCGGTCACGCGGCAGATCGAAAAACTGATTCTACAGGGCATCCTGCGCCCCGGCGAACGCCTGCCGTCCGAACGGGAACTGGCCGAGCGTCTGGCCGTGTCACGCCCGTCGCTGCGGGAATCCATCGCCGACCTGTCGGATCGCGGTCTGCTGACCAGCCGTGCCGGTGCGGGTGTCTACGTGGCCGATGTGCTGGGATCGGCGTTTTCCGATGCGCTGATCCAGCTGTTCGCCAATTATGACGAAGCCGTGCTCGATTACCTGTCCTTCCGCAAGGACATGGAAGGGCTGGCTGCCGAACGGGCTGCAAGGCTGGCGTCGGACACCGATCTGAAGGTCATCAACACGGTGTTCGAACGCATGGAAGCCGCGCATCAAAAGCGCAATCCGGGGGATGAGGCGGCGCTTGATGCCGAGTTTCACCTGTCGATCATCGAGGCTAGCCACAACGTCATCATGCTGCACATGATGCGGTCGATGTACCAGCTTTTGCGCGAAGGCGTGTTCTACAACCGCCAGATCATGTTCCGCCAGAAGACCACCCGCGCGACCTTGCTGGACCAGCACCGCACGATCAACGACGCGCTACAGGCGCGGGACCCGGACGCCGCGCGAAAGGCCGTGGTCGATCACCTGTCCTACGTGGAAACCTGCCTCGCGGACAGCCGCAAGGCAGAGGCGCATGAGGAAGTGGCGCGTCAGAGATACGAACACACGCTGGCAAAGGGCTGAGCTGCGTCAGCTGGCCACGCGCGCCTTCATCAGACCGTCTTCCTTGAGCTTTGCATGACACTCGTCGAGCGACTGCCAAGCCCGCGCAATCAATATGTCGATTTCGTCTTTCGAGATCACCAGCGGCGGAGAGATGATCATTCGATCCCCGACGTGGCGCATGACAAGGTTGTTGGCAAAGCACCGTTCGCGGCAGATAAACCCGACAGTTCCCGCCTCTGACTCGAACGCGGCACGCGACGCCTTGTCCGGGGTCAGCGCGATGGAGCCCATCATGCCGACGATCTTCGCCTCGCCCACCAGCGGATGCTCGGTCAGGGTTTCGAACTTTTCCTTGAGATAGGGCGCGGTCTCTTCGCGCACGCGGGTCACGATGCCCTCTTCGTCAAGGATGCGCAGGTTCTCCAGAGCCACCGCACAGGCCACCGGGTGCCCCGAATAGGTATAGCCGTGGTTGAACTCGACCCCGTTGATGACCTCGGCAACCTCGTCGCAAATGATCGAGCCCCCGATGGGCTGATATCCCGAGGACAGCCCCTTGGCGACGGTCATGATATGTGGGCGAATGTTCATGGTCTGGCTGCCGAACCAGTTGCCGGTGCGACCAAATCCGCAGATCACCTCGTCCGCGATCAGCAGGATGCCGTACTTGTCGACGATGCGCTGGATCTCGGGCCAGTAGGTTTCGGGCGGGACGATCACGCCACCGGCGCCCTGCACCGGCTCTGCGATAAAGGCACCGACCCGTTCAGGCCCCAACTCCTGAATGGCTGTTTCCAACTGACGCGCCCGTTCAAGGCCGAATTCCTCGGGTGTCATGTCGCCGCCTTCGGCCCACCAGTTCGGCTGGTCGATATGATGGATGTCCGGGATCGGCATGCCGCCCTGCATGTGCATGCCCTTCATGCCGCCCAGTGAACCGGAACCCACCGACGACCCGTGATAAGCGTTCCAGCGCGAGATCACGATGTTCCGCTCGGGCTGACCCTTTTCGGCCCAGTAGGTGCGCACCATCCGCAGATTGGTGTCATTCGCCTCGGAACCCGAGCCTGCGAAGAAAACGTGGTTGAAGCCCTCGGGCGCCAGTTCCGCCAGCTTTTGAGACAGCGCGATTGCGGGCACATGGGTCGTCTGGAAGAACGTGTTGTAGAATGGCAGCTCTTCCATCTGACGCGCGGCGGCCTGGGCCAGTTCCTTGCGACCGTAGCCGATATTCACGCACCAAAGCCCGGCCATCCCGTCAAGAATGCGGTTTCCGTCACTATCGGTGAGCCACACCCCGTTCGCGCGCGTGATCACCCGCACGCCCTTGCCGGCAAGACCGGTACCATGCGTGAACGGATGCATGTGATGCGCGGCGTCCAGCGCCTGCAATTCGGATGTGGGCATGTGATTGGTGATGACGGCCATTGGAACAGATCCTTATTCGAAGCTTGCCGTCAAAATATGATCAAATTATTTCAAGTCAATCGAATCAGGCGAGTCCCTGCCGGATTTGTTCCATTCCCTGCGCCACATCCCCCATCATTGCCTCGGCTGCGGCCTCACCGTTATTTGACGCAAGGGCAGCCAGCACATCCTTGTGACGGTCCGGCAGGTTGCGCGTGCCGAATTGGCCGCAGACAACCCGCAGCGACGGACCAAAGCGCAACCACAGGCGGTCCACCATTTCGGTCAGGATCGGAGCCTGCGCGAGCGTGTTGAGATCGGCGTGAAAGCTGTGGTTCTCGACCAGGTATCGCTGCACATCTCCACGCCGGATCGCGGCGTCCAGACGCTGGTCGATTTCGGCCAACCTGAGGACATCCTGCGATGTCGCGCGTTGTGCGGCCCGACGCGCCAGTTCCGGCTCGAGCGCCTTGCGCGCAATGCTCAATTCGTCGATCGCATGTGCATCCAGAACCGGCACCGCAATCCTGCGGTTGCCCAGAAACTCAAGCGCGCCCGCAGCGGTCAACCGACGCAGCGCTTCCCGAACCGGGGTCATCCCGACGCCCAGCGCTTCGGTCAATCCCTGGATGGTCACCGGCTGTCCCGGCTCAAACTCCCCGAACAGAATCTGATCGCGCAATTGGCGATAGACCAGTTCATGCGCTGGCAATCGAAAGGTGTCGGCAACGGGCTTCATCAATATGCGTCCGGCCATGTCTGTCCTCGTGAACTGCTGCGACTTTGGGCACAATGCCCGATTGTCTGCCCCTGACAAGTCATCTTGCACGTTCTCGGCGGGCATGAAAACATCATCTCTATTGCCAGACCGGGCAAGATTTGATCAAATTCAAATCCATAGGGCCGCAAGTGCCCTGGGATCAACGGGAGACTTTCATGAAAACTCATCTGCTGACAATGACCGCAGGTGCCGTACTTCTGGCTTCACTCGCCAATGCTCAGGAAGTGCGCGTCTACAACTGGTCTGACTATATCGACGAAGCGCTGCTTTCCAAGTTCGAGGAAGAAACCGGGATCGACCTGATCTACGACGTGTTCGACAGCAACGAGCTCTTGGAAACCAAGATGCTGGCCGGTGGATCGGGCTACGATGTCGTCGTGCCGACAGGCACCTTCCTGCAACGCCAGATCCAGGCCGGTGCCTTCCAGAAACTGGACGCGTCCAAGCTGCCGAACCTCGACAACATGTGGGACGTGATCGAAGCGCGAACCGAACAATACGATCCGAACAACGAATACTCGATCAACTACATGTGGGGCACCACCGGCATTGGCGCCAACATCAACAAGGTCAAGGAAGTCCTTGGCGAAGATGCACCGATCGCATCGCTCGACCTGATCTTCAACCCGGAGAACATGGAAAAGCTGGCATCCTGCGGCGTGCATGTGCTGGACGCGCCGACCGAGATGATCCCGGCTGCCCTGACCTATGCGGGGCTCGACCCCGACCGCAAGGATGACGAGGCGCTGGCCGCAGCCGAAGAAGTGCTGATGGCCGTACGTCCTTATATCCAGAAGTTCCACAGCTCTGAATACATCAACGCGCTGGCGAATGGGGATATCTGCGTGGCGTTCGGCTGGTCCGGCGACATCCTGCAGGCCCGCGACCGCGCTGCCGAAGCAGACAATGGCGTCGAAGTGGTCTTTAACGCTCCTGTCGAAGGTGCGCTGATGTGGTTCGACCAGATGGCCATACCGGTTGACGCTCCGAACCCGGAAGCTGCGCACACATTCCTGAACTTCATCATGGATGCACAGAACATGGCGGCGGCGTCGAACTATGTCTATTACGCCAACGGCAACGCGGCCTCCAAGGAATTCCTGGTCGAGGATGTGATCGGCGATCCGGCGATCTATCCGGACGAAGCGACACTCGAAAAACTTTACACCACAACACCGTTCCCGCCAGCCGAACAGCGGTCGCTGACGCGGATGTGGACCAAGGTCAAGTCGGGTACCTGATCCAGACGGCTGTTTTTACCCGGCGGGACGTTCCCGCCGGGTATTGTCATGACGTGGAGGTGCCTGAAGTGTCACAAACCGTTTTCGCTCCGTGGAACGATCCCGACGAAAAACCGCTCATCCAGTTTCGCAATGTCACCAAGCGGTTCGGTGATTTCATAGCGATCGACAACCTGACACAGGATATCTACGCAAAGGAATTCTTTGCCCTGCTCGGGCCATCGGGGTGCGGCAAGACCACGATGATGCGGATGCTGGCGGGGTTCGAGGCACCGACCAAGGGCCAGATTTTCATCGCCGGGCAGGACATGGCCCGCATCCCGCCCAACAAGCGCGCGGTGAACATGATGTTCCAGTCCTACGCGCTGTTTCCGCACCTGTCGGTCTGGGACAACATCGCCTTTGGCCTCAAGCGCGAGGGCAAGGACAAGGACGCTATCGCGGCGCGCGTCGACGAGATGCTGCGCCTGACGCGGCTGAGCAAGTTCGCCAAACGAAAGCCGCACCAGATTTCCGGCGGTCAACGGCAGCGCGTGGCCCTTGCCCGTTCGCTTGCCAAGGCTCCGAAACTACTCTTGCTGGATGAACCTCTGGGCGCGCTCGACAAGAAGCTGCGCCAAGACACCCAGTTCGAACTCATGGACATTCAGGAAAAGACCGGCACCACCTTTGTCATCGTGACCCACGATCAGGAAGAGGCGATGACCGTGGCAAGCCGCGTGGCGGTGATGGACGAAGGCCAGATCATTCAGGTCGCCACCCCGGCGCAGATATACGAAGCGCCGAATTCGGTCTATGTCGCGGACTTCATCGGTGACGTGAACATCATTTCGGGCCGCGCCAAACCGAATGGTGAGAAGGTCGCCATTCACTGGGCCGAGGGGCAACCCGACATCATCGGCACCACCGCCACCAAGTTCGAGGCGGGTCAGGAGATCCATTTCGCCATCCGCCCCGAAAAGGTCGCCATCAGCACCGAGGAACCGGCGGACGCAGCCAACAAGACCAAGGGCAAGGTGCTGGATATCGCCTATCTCGGCAACATCTCGACCTATCACGTCGAACTTCCGACAGGCCATGTGGTCAAGGCGCAGACCGCCAACACCCGCCGCCTGTCGCGGCGCGTGATCACCTGGGAAGACCCGGTCTGGGTCAGCTGGACCGACACCGCCGGTGTCCTTCTGGAGCGCTAGGGGATGCGCCGCTTCATCCTCATCGCGGTGCCCTATCTCTGGCTGGTCGCGCTGTTCCTGATCCCCTTCGTGATCGTGTTGAAGATCTCGCTGTCGGACGTGGCGCTGGCGCGTCCGCCCTACATGCCGCAGCTCGATTTCGCGGCTGGGTGGAGCGGACTCGTCTCGTTCTTCGCCGAACTCGATTTCGACAATTTCTGGTTCCTGACCACCGATGACCTTTACTGGAAGGCCTATCTCAGCTCGCTCCAGATCGCACTGGTCTCGACGGTACTGACACTGATCGTCGGCTATCCCATTGCCTATGCCATGGCGCGCGCCGCCCCCGAGTGGCGGCCAACGCTGCTGATGCTGGTGATCCTGCCCTTCTGGACCAGCTTCCTGATCCGGGTCTATGCGTGGATGGGCATCCTCGCGAACGAGGGTCTGCTGAACCAGTTCCTGCTCTGGCTGGGCGTCATCAACACGCCGCTGACCATTCTGAACACCAACACTGCCGTCTATATCGGCATCGTCTACACCTACCTGCCCTTCATGATCCTGCCGATCTATTCCGCGCTCGAGCGGATGGATGACAGCCTGCTCGAAGCTGCCGAAGATCTAGGCTGTTCGCGCCTGTCGGCCTTCTGGCTGGTCACCATCCCGCTGTCGAAGAACGGCATCATCGCAGGCTGTTTCCTCGTGTTCATCCCGGTGATCGGGGAATTCGTGATCCCGTCGCTGCTGGGCGGATCGGGCACGCTGATGATCGGCAAGGTTTTGTGGGAAGAATTCTTTTCGAACCGCGATTGGCCCGTTGCTTCGGCTGTTGCGGTGATCCTGCTTTTGATCCTCGTGATCCCGATCATCCTGTTCCAGCGCAACGAACAGAAACAGCGCGAGGCCGAAGGATGAGACGTTTTTCATGGTTCAACGCCACCGCGCTCTCGCTGGGGTTTGCGTTCCTCTACATCCCCATGATCATCCTCGTGGTCTACAGCTTCAACGCGTCGAAACTGGTGACCGTCTGGGCCGGGTTCTCGACCCAATGGTATGGAGAGTTGATCCGCAACGAGGAATTCCTGAACGCGGCGTGGGTCACGATCAAGGTCGCCGTGATGAGCTCCACCATCGCCACGGTGCTGGGCACGATGGCTGCCTATGTGCTGGTCCGCGCAGGACGGTTCTCGGGGCGCACACTGTTTTCCGGCATGATCTACGCGCCCCTTGTGATGCCCGAAGTCATCACCGGTCTGTCGCTCCTGCTGCTCTTCATCGGCATCGGGCTCGACCGGGGCGTGCTCACCATCGTGCTCGCGCATACCACCTTCTCGATGTGCTACGTGTCGGTTGTCGTCTCCTCGAGACTCGTCAGCTTTGACCAATCGCTGGAAGAAGCGGCGCTTGATCTTGGCTGCTCCGCCTTCGACGCCTTCCGGCTTGTCACCCTGCCGATCATAGCGCCCGCGGTGATCTCGGGCTGGTTGCTGGCCTTTACGCTGTCGCTGGATGATCTGGTGATCGCCAGCTTCACCACCGGCCCCTCGGCCACGACGCTGCCGATCAAGATATTCTCCGCGGTGCGTCTTGGCGTCAGCCCGGAAATCAACGCGCTCTCCACGATCATGATCGCCATTGTCACCGTCGGCGTTATCACGGCATCCCTGATCACCAAACAAGCGGCGGTCCGGCAGGCACGCGACGAACGTATGGCCGAACGCCCTGCATGAAGCGCATCTACGAGGAAGCGGCTTACCGAACACCGCAAAGCTGCTGGTGGCGCGACACCGCACCGCCCGCAGATCATCCGCAGCTTGAGGGCGACCACAGAACCGAGATCGCCATCATCGGCGGCGGAGTCACAGGGCTGAACGCCGCGTTCGCTTTGGCCAATGCAGGTGCAGAAACCACTGTGATCGACGCCGAACAACCCGGCTGGGGCGCCTCGGGGCGCAATGGCGGGTTCTGTTGTCTTGGCGGGGCAAAGCTGAGCGGAGGGGTGATTGCCCGTCGGTTTGGTCAGGATCAGCGCGCCGAATGGCACAAGGCCGAACGCGCGGCGGTCGATCATGTGGACGCGCTGCTGTCCGACAACGACATCGACGCAGACCGCCATTCCGAGGGCGAAACGCTTTTGGCGCACACGCCCAAGGCCATGCGAGACATGGTTGAAACCAGTGCCGAGACAGCCGCGATCCACGGTGTGGCCCCCGACATCATCCGCGCCGAAGAGCTTTGTCAGCGCGGCCTTGGTGGCAAATTTCACGGCGGTGTCACCCTGCCCATCGGCTTTGCGCTCAACCCTGCGAAATACCATGCCGGGCTGTCTCGCGCCGTGAAGGAGCAAGGCGTCCGGTTTTTCGGCCAGAGCCCCGCGCTGTCGATCACGCCCACCGGCGCTGCGTGGCGCATAACCACCCCCAAAGGCACGATCACCGCCGACAAGGTCATTCTGGCGACCAATGGCTACTCGTCCGAAGACATGTCTGACTGGCTGCGCGCCCGCTACCTGCCGGTGCAATCCTCGATCATCGTCACCCGTCCGATCACCGAAAGCGAGCAAGCCCGTCAGGGCTGGACGAGCCTTCAGATGTGCTATGACAGCCGCAACCTGCTGCATTATTTCCGCCTCATGCCGGATGGACGGTTCCTGTTTGGAATGCGCGGCGGATTGCGCGCCACGGCACGGGCCGAAGCCGCATTGTCCCGCAAGATCCGTGCGGATTTCCACACTCTGTTTCCCGAATGGCGAGATGTCGAGATCACTCATGAATGGTCCGGTCTCGTCTGCCTGATGCGCAGCCTTACACCCTTTGCAGGCACGGTCCCTGACCAGCCCGGCCTCTTTGCTGCGATGGGCTATCACGGCAATGGCGTGGCGATGGGCAGTTATCTGGGCGCACGGCTGGCCGACACGGTTCTGGGACGCCCGCAAAACAGCCCGTTCCCGGCGTTTCTCGCCAGCCCGCCCGACCGCTTTCCGCTTGGCCCCTTGCGCCGTCTGCTGCTTGCCCCGACCTATGCAGCCGCGGCGGTGCTCGACCTCTAGAGCAGCCTTTCGAACGCGCTTGGCACAAGCCATTTCGAAATGGTTTCAAACCTTCCCTATGTCTTGTGCCATCTTGCCCGGTTCGCTATTCCGAAAGCAGCAAGGAATTCAGGGAGGAGCGTCATGCTCAAGCGTCCATTCGACAAGTCGAAACTGCCCAGCCGTCACGTCACCGAAGGCCCGGAACGCGCGCCGCACCGGTCGTATTACTATGCGATGGGCATGACCGAGGAAGAAATCCATCAGCCGCTTGTCGGTGTCGCCACCTGCTGGAACGAGGCCGCGCCCTGCAACATCGCACTGAGCCGTCAGGCGCAAGCCGTCAAGATGGGCGTGAAACAAGCGATGGGCACGCCGCGCGAATTCACCACCATCACCGTCACCGACGGGATCGCGATGGGTCACGAAGGCATGCGTTCCTCGCTCGCCTCGCGCGAGGCGATTGCCGACACGGTCGAACTGACCATGCGCGGCCATTCCTATGACGCGATTGTCGGCCTTGCGGGCTGCGACAAATCCCTGCCCGGCATGATGATGGCGATGGTGCGTCTCAACGTACCGTCCGTCTTCATCTATGGCGGGTCGATCCTGCCCGGCCGTGCCCCGCAGGTCGACGAGATCCCCGAGGATTTCCGCTCGCGCGATCTGACCGTGCAGGACATGTTCGAAGCGGTTGGCCGTCATCAGAACAACGAGATGTCCGACAAGGCGCTCGACATGCTGGAACGCGTAGCGTGCCCCTCGGCCGGTGCCTGCGGTGGTCAGTTCACCGCCAACACAATGGCCTGCGTCTCCGAGGCCATCGGGCTGGCGCTGTTCAATTCGTCGGGCATGCCAGCTCCCTACGAATCCCGCGACCAATATGGCGAAGCGTCCGGGCGCGCGGTCATGGACCTGCTCGAACAGCGTATCCGCGCACGTGACGTGGTCACCCGCAAGGCGCTGGAAAACGCAGCGCGGGTTGTCGCCTGCACCGGTGGCTCGACAAATGCCGGTCTGCACCTGCCTGCCATCGCGCATGAAGCCGGGATCGAGTTCTACCTCGAGGACGTGTGCGAGATCTTCCGCGACACGCCCTATTTCGTCGATCTCAAGCCCGGTGGCGCCTATGTCGCCAAGGATCTCTACGACGCGGGCGGCATTCCCGTCGTGATGAAGGAACTGCGCAAGGCCGGCCTGATCCACGAAGACTGCATCACCGCATCCACCCGCACCATCGGCGAAGAACTTGACCGCATCGAACGCGTTGCGGATGGCAAGGTGATCTACCCGATCGAGACACCGATCACCAAGACGGGTGGCGTTGTCGGCCTCAAGGGCAATCTTGCTCCCGAAGGGGCCATCGTGAAAGTGGCGGGCATTCCGGCCGAGGGCCAGGTCTTCACCGGCCCGGCACGCGTGTTCGAATGCGAGGAAGACGCCTTTGCCGCCGTCAAGGCGCGCGACTACAAGGAAGGCGAGGTTCTTGTCATCCGCAACGAAGGGCCCGCCGGCGGCCCCGGCATGCGCGAAATGCTGTCCACCACCGCGGCCCTGTCGGGTCAGGGCATGGGCAAGAAGGTCGCTCTGATCACCGATGGGCGATTCTCGGGTGCAACGCGCGGCTTCTGCGTGGGTCACGTTGGCCCCGAAGCAGCACAGGGCGGCCCGATCGCGTTGCTCAAGAATGGCGACATGATCACCATCGACGCCGTGAAGGGCGCGCTCTCGGTCGATGTGTCGGACGAGGAACTGGCCAAGCGCAAGTCAGAGTGGGCCGGACCGCGTGAAACGATCTACACGTCGGGTGCGGTTTGGAAATTCGCCAAGCTTGTCGGCCCGACCTACAAGGGGGCTGTCACCCATCCCGGGGCCGAGGGCGAAAAACACGTGTATTCGGATCTTTGATCAGGTCACGTCATAGCTTGTATGCCGCGCTTCTGGGTGCGGCATACCTGACCGGATGCGGTGAAACAGGCGCATCCGGTCGCATGTCCTTGCTCGCGACAGATGCGGCCGCGACACCTGAACTGGTCACTTCGACCCGGCTTGCGGGCGGTGCGATCACCGTCTCCGGACCTGATGGCTATTGCATCGACCCCACCACGTTGCGCAGCACGACGCTGGGCGGGTTCGCGGCCATTGCAAGCTGCAACATCATGTCCGGCGGGCAGGACGGTCCGATCGTCGAACCCGCACTGATGACCGTGACCGTCAGCCCCGCTGCGGGAGCGGCCCCAAGCCCGGCAGACCTCGCGGATGCACTGGGCGCCACGCTCTTGCAGGACCGCGAACTCAGCGCGCTTGCCGTGGGTCAGATGGCTTCCGGAGGGGAATCCGCCTTCGACGGCAGCGATCCCAGGCACTGGCGCGGTGCGTTTGTCATCGGCAGCCACCTGATCGGTGTCACGCTTTACGCGCCGCAAGGCAGCCCGATGCTGGGTGCGCAGGGGGCCGCGTTCCTGAACACGGTTTCTTCAGCCATTCGCGCTACTGCGATTCCTGACGCGCGCGCAAGTGCAGAACAGTCGCAACCTTCGACGGAACTTCTGGAAGCGCGACTTGACCGTTTATTTGAAAGCCGCGATCTGTAATATGGATGGCAACCGGAACGGAACAGTGACGGACACAGGGCATCATCAGGGGCGAGCAGCTCATGACGGAAATGAAACCCGGTCTTCTTGATCGTGTGATCCAGCAATCCGCGCTCAGACGGTTTCGCCGCTGGGCAGAGACCGCGCGCAGCATGGACCTGCGCGATCTGCGCCGGAACCGTGCCGCGGCACGACGGCTCAAGTACTTTCTGGATGAACTTTTGCACGTCGCGGATGACCGCCTTGCGCTGCCGGTCCTCGGAAACCAGTCAGTACCGATCCCGTACGATGCGGATTGGTCCTGGCGGCCGGAAATCTGGTGCGGCCCCCTGCCGGTTCAGGGCATTTCCTCGGTCGAGAACAAGTCGATGCTCGGGCGCGAGGTCACGCTGTTTCACGACTGCGCCCAATCCGAACTGACCCTGCGCCAGTTGCGCAACACCAGCGCCGATGATCTGGCGGCCTACGGACTGCGGCTGGACGTGTTCCGCTTTGACGGCTCCTACCTGTCGCTGGTCATCGACCTGCCGCCGCAGGCCACCGTAAATCTCAAGCGCAAGCACCTGATCCGCTGCGACCTGATCGTCGAACTGGAACGGCCGCTCGAGATCTTCGCCCGTCTGAACATCCAGCACGGTCCGAACACCGAACAGATCGTCCGCGAACTGCCGCTCAACGACCGCGAACTCGCGGTGGAATTCGACCTTGCCTATACCAAGCTGAATGAAAAACGTGTCGAGAAGGTCTGGATTGACCTGATCTTCGAAAACCCAGAGATGAGCCAGGTGATCCTGCGGGACCTGTATTTCAGCCGTCGCCCCCGGGCCGAAATGTGAGAAGCCGATCATGACAGCCTATTCCATGTCCAAAGCCCGTTTCTTCGAAGGTGTCTGGGAAGGCGTGATCGCAGGCGACAGCGACGACAGCCCCACCCCCAAGATCGAGGTGCGGGTGCAGGACAAACCCGTTCCGGACGTCTCGCTCGACCCTTTGCCGGACCCCGGCTCATGGCTGCTCAAGGTGCCGGTTCCGACGCATTTCCTGGCGGACGGGGTGCATACCTTCATGATCTCGGAATCCACGCTCGGTCAGGCGCTCGGCAATTTCTCGATCATCGCGGGTGATGCTGCCGGAGAAGACATCCGCGCAGAAATGTCGCTGCTGCGTGCGGAACTGGACATGCTCAAACGATCCTTCCGCAGGCATTGCCGCGAAACGGCGTAATCACCTGCTACAATTGGCGCGCGGTGATCCCACCGCAGCTTGGCAATCCCCATCCGACATGCGACCTGTGCGTGGAACAATGACGCGGGGCGTGGAGTGGATTTCTGGATCGTCGCGGGGCTGGCCTCGTTCCTGATGGGCCTGTCGAAAGGCGGGGTGCCGATGATCGCGATCCTCGCGGTGCCGTTGATGTCCCTTTTCATGGACCCGGCCCGCGCAGCTGGCCTGTTGCTGCCGATCTACATCGTGGCCGATGTCTATGCCGTCTACCTCTTCCGCAAGGCGTTCTCGCTCCGCAATATCAAGATCCTCCTGCCGGGTGCGGTCGTCGGCATCCTCGTGGGATTTGCCGCCGTGTCCTTCGTGCCGGGCGATGCGGGCAAGCTGCTGGTCGCGGGCATCGGGCTCTACTACCTGGCCACGGCGCTGCGGGGTCGGTTTTCCAAGACCCCCGTGGTGGCACGCCCCGCCGATGTGCCGCGCGGCCTATTCTGGGGCACCGTGACCGGGCTGACCAGCTATATCTCGCATGCCGGGGGGCCGCCCTACCAAGCCTATGTGCTGCCCCAAAAGCTCGACAAGATGGTCTATCTCGGCACCACGGCGATCTTTTTCTCCATCGTGAACCTGATCAAGGTCCCGCCCTTCATCCTTGCCGGGCAGATCACCTGGGACAGCGTCTCGCAGGCGGTCTGGCTCGCGCCCTTTGCCCTTGCCGGTGCCTGGAGCGGGTCGATGATCTCGCGCGCGCTGCCCGAACGTGCATTCTTCATCCTGATCGAGATCGCGCTTGCAGTGGTGTCGTTCAAACTGCTCTACGAAGTGCTGCTGACCTGAACCGAGCAACAGCGCAAGATCGCCGGATTGACCTTCCCCCGCCACGCGGGCAGGTTGTGATGATAACCTGAACCCGGAGAACGTATGTCCCCGCTGCGCGGAATGGTGCTGAAACTCAGCGCCGTCTTGCTATTCGTCTTCATGGCAGCCCTGATCAAGGCCAGCTCTGACGTCGTGCCGCCCGGCGAAGCGGTGTTCTTCCGGTCCTTTTTCGCGCTTCCCGTGATCATCGGCTGGCTGATCCTGCGGCGTGACCTCAGCACCGGCTTGCGCACCCGCAACCCCGCGGGGCATTTCTGGCGCGGCCTGATCGGCGTCAGTGCCATGGCGTGCGGATTTGCGGCACTTGGTCTCCTGCCCCTGCCCGAGGTCACGGTCCTGGGCTATGCCGCGCCGATCATGACCGTGGTTTTCGCCGCGCTGTTGCTGGGGGAAAAGATACGGTTGGTGCGGATGTCAGCCGTCGTCATCGGTCTTGTTGGCGTCGTGATCGTGATGTTGCCACAACTGGGCAACGAGTCGATGGGAACGAGCGCCAAGTGGGGTGTGGCATTGGTTCTGGCCTCTGCCGCGTTCAAGGCTCTGGCGCATGTACATATCCGCAAGCTGGTCCAGCACGAAACCACATCGTCTGTCGTGTTCTATTTCGCCGTCACCGCAACCTGCCTGTCGCTGCTCACCTCGCCCTTCGGCTGGGTCATGCCAGACGCGATCACGGCCAGTCAGCTGATCGGCGCGGGCTTCATAGGTGGGGTTGCGCAAATCCTGCTGACTGAGGCCTACCGCAATGCAGAGGCCGCGGTGATCGCCCCCTTCGATTACGCGTCGATTCTTTTTGCCCTGATCATCGGCTACACGGTCTTTGGCGAAATCCCGACCATCCACACGATGATCGGCTCTGTCGTCATCGTAGGGGCGGGTGTCCTGATCATCTGGCGGGAACGTCAACTGGGCGTCAAACGCGGCCCGGCCCGGTCAAACCTCACGCCGCACGGTTGATTGCATTTCCACGGCAAGGGCCTTAGATCACACGCAGCTAAGACAGGGTGACGGGAGCCGCACTGCATGAACTGGATCACGAATTACGTCCGACCCCGGATCAACTCGATCTTTTCGCGCCGCGAGATCCCCGAGAACCTCTGGGTCAAGTGTGACGATTGCGGAACGATGCTGTTCCACCGCGAAATGTCGGACAACCTCAATGTCTGCTCCAATTGCGGCCATCACATGAACATCACCCCCCGCGAACGCTTCGAGGGATTGTTCGACGGCGGTATCTTTACCGAGGTCGAGGTTCCCGAACCGCTGAACGATCCACTGCATTTCCGCGACCAGAAGAAATATCCCGACCGGATGCGGGCTGCCCAGAAATCCACCGGCGAAAAAGAGGCGATGCTGGTCGCCACCGGCGAAATCGGTCGCACGCCCATCGTGGCCGCAGCCCAGGACTTCAGCTTCATGGCAGGCTCCATGGGCATGTATGTCGGCAACGCGATCATCGCCGCCGCCGAGAAGGCCGTCGAACTGCGCCGACCGCTGGTGCTCTTTTCCGCAGCCGGCGGCGCACGCATGCAGGAAGGCATCCTGAGCCTCATGCAGATGCCCCGCACCACCGTTGCGGTGCAGATGCTGAAAGAGGCGAACCTGCCCTATATCGTAATCCTGACCCATCCCACGACCGGCGGCGTGACCGCCTCCTACGCGATGCTGGGCGATGTCCAGATCGCCGAACCCGGTGCCCTGATCTGCTTTGCCGGTCCGCGCGTGATCGAACAGACGATCCGCGAGAAACTGCCCGAAGGGTTCCAGCGCGCGGAATACCTGTTGGAACACGGAATGCTTGATCGGGTGACAGACCGCCGCAAGATGCCCAAGGAACTGGTGCAGATCATCCGGATGCTGATGCACATGCCCCCACCCGTGTCGGGCGATCTGCCCGCACCCGGCCCTGCCGACATCACGCCGGTGCCCCCGGCCCCTTCCGAACAGAAATGATGAACACACAAACCGGGTCGGACGTCATCCTTGAACGGATGATGTCTCTGCATCCCAAGGTGATCGACCTCACCCTGGATCGTGTCTGGCATCTTCTGGCAGCGCTGGATCACCCCGAACGCACGCTGCCGCCGGTGATCCATATCGCGGGCACCAATGGCAAGGGATCGACACAGGCGATGATCCGCGCCGGGCTGGAGGCCGTGGGCAACAGCGTTCACGCCTATACCTCGCCGCATCTTGCGCGGTTTCACGAACGCATCCGTCTCGCCGGAGATCTCATTTCCGAAGCGCACCTGACCGATATTCTGGACGAATGCTACCGCGCCAATGACGGTGCGACGATCACCTATTTCGAGATCACAACCTGCGCCGCCCTGCTGGCCTTTGCACGCACTCCTGCCGATTACACGCTGCTGGAGGTTGGACTGGGCGGTCGGCTTGACGCGACCAACGTGATCGACACACCCGCGCTGACCATCATCACCCCTGTCTCCATGGATCACGAAAGCTATCTGGGTGACACTCTTGCCAAGATTGCGGGCGAAAAGGCCGGGATCATCAAGCGCGGCGTGCCCTGCATCGTCGGTCCACAGCACGACGACGCGATGGACGTGATCGAGGCGCAGGCGGCCCGACTTGGCGCGCCTTTGCTGGCCTACGGACAGCACTGGCATGTCGGCGAAGAGCGGGGCCGGCTGGTCTATCAGGACGAAACCAGCCTGCTGGACCTCGACCTGCCCAACCTGCCGGGACAGCACCAAATCCAGAACGCAGGTGCGGCGCTTGCAGCGTTGCGCTATCTGAACATGCCCGAGGCCGCGTTTGACGGCGCGGTGCAAAATGCGCGCTGGCCTGCACGGATGCAGCACCTCAAGGGCACATCCCTGAACGATCTGGCACCGCAAACCGACCTCTGGCTCGATGGCGGGCACAACCCCTCGGCAGGCGAGGCGTTGGCCACCCACCTGCGCAGCCTTCCCAAACGTCCGACCTATCTGATCTGCGGCATGCTCAACACCAAGGACGTGCGCGGCTACCTGCGGCCCCTGGCCGGTATCGCCGACCACCTGACCGCAATCTCCATTCCCGGAGAGGCCAACACCCTGAGTGCGGAAGACACTGAACAAGCGGCGCGCGATGTCGGTCTGAAGGCAGATCAGGCCGACAGTGTGGAAACCGCGCTGACGCAGATTGCAGCAAATGAACCGCAGGCGCGCGTGTTGATTTGCGGATCGCTCTACCTTGCCGGGCATGTGCTGCGCCGGATCGGTTGACCCAAATTTCGATCAGGTCACTTTATATTGACCAAATTGCCCCAAATCGCCTATATATCGATAAAAAAGAGCAGTGCCCACATTAAAGGGGCAAATAGGTGGCTTAATGGTATCAGCACGGTGCGCCGTCAGTGCAGCATGGATTGCTGCAGGCAGCCCGGTGATCGCGCAATCCGCAGCGATCACGGAAAGCGCAAGCGCGTTCTCATTTACCATGAATGGCGCGGAATTGACGATCTCCCGCATCGGCCCGTCCTGCCCCTCCTCCTGCATCCAACCCATGACGGCAGCCGCTGGCGTCGAAACGCTTGGCGAACTCGAAGTCATCGGCTTCCTGCAGAGCGCGGTCAGCGCTGGCTCCGGCCTTCTGATCGACGTCCGCATGCCCGGGACGTTCTCGTCGGGTTCGGTGCCCGGTGCGGTCAATGTGCCTGTCGCCACCTTCCTGCCGGACAACCCCTATCGCGCGGACCTGCTGTCTGCCCTCGGTGTGAGCAACCCTGAAACGGCACCCGGATTTGCCGGGGCCTTCACGCTTGCGATCTTTGGCAACGGCCCCGATGACAGCACCGCGCGCGACGCGATCCAGCATCTTTTGGGGGCAGGATATCCGGCAGCCAAGATCAAGTATTACCGGGGCGGTGCATCGACCTGGAGCGCGCTTGGCCTCAACATATCGGTGGGACAATGATGCACAGCTCCAGACATGCCGGTCTGATCCGGATGGCCCTGATGGGCACCGCCTTCATTGCGCTGACCATCGTTCTGATCGTGTTCCAGCCGGGCTCTCCGCGCCACGCGCAAAGCAGCTTTGAGCCCGACACATCCCCCACAGTCACGCGGGCCGATCCGCTGGCACAGCCCGCCGTGATCGCTCAGCCGGTCACTGTCGCGCCCCTTGCACAAGCGCCTGCATCCACGGTGCAATCCCAGATCGCCATCCCTGTCCAGAGCTTGGGCGAAACGAGCGGTCAGCCGACCAACATGCGCGACATGACGTTCAGCGCAATCTCGAACCTGAAATCCGTCACCACCGGCGAGACCCCGGCCCCCGGTCAACCGGGCAGCCTGCTGCACAGCGTCGTGCAGCGCAGCATCGCCAACGGCACCCCGGCGCCGACGGCAACCCGCCCCGTCACCCTGATCGAGCCGGTCAGCACAGGCACCCCGCGCACACCCTCGACCAGATCGTATTTCGTGCGTCCCGGCGACACCTTGCTGAGCATCGCGATCAAGCTCTACGGCGACACCTCCATGTCGTCCGAGATTTTCCGTCAGAACGCGAGCACCATGTCCAGCCCGGACAGCCTCAAGCCCGGAATGGTGTTGAATTTGCCTGCGCATTAGCCGCAACATCTGGGTAAACCCTCAACATTTGCAAAATTGATGCGAATGACTATCTAAATATTGACCAGAGAGAATCACTGTGGCACAACATTCACAGAGTTCGTGACTTGCTTTGAAAGTGACCACGGAACAGGAGATTACACGGTATCCCAGTTCGTGTTGAATTGGTTTGCCAAAGCTCCGGCACAATGCTCGGAACCGACCAGAACGACCCATACCTCGAAGACCCCTCTGGCGCTCCCTCGCGCCTCCATCGACGTAAGGTATAGCAAGGACCTGAACACAGGCGAGAATGATCGAGCAGCCTCAGAGGTCCTTCGGGACCTCTTTTTTTCGCTCAGACCTCGCCCCAGCCCTCGGCCTGCATCTCGCGCAATCGGCTTGCGGTGCGTTCGAATTCAAACGTCCCGGTCCCCTCGACATAAAGCATCTCGGGCTCTGCCGCAGCAGACGCGATCAGCCGCACCTTCGCCTCGTAAAGCGCATCGATCAACGTGACGAACCGCTTGGCCTCGTTGAAGTTCTGGCGGCTCAGTCGCGGAATGTCCTCCATGATCAACACCCTCACCGCATCCGCCAGCGCAAGGTAATCCGCCGGACCCAGCATGCGCCCGCACAGATCGTAGAACTTCGCCCGCGCGACCCCGTTGTGGAACCGGGGCAGCTCGATCTGGCGGCCCTGCACATGCAGCGTCAGGCTGTGCTGTTCGCCGCCGGTCAGTTCGGTCCAGATGCGGTTGATCGCCTCTTTGGCCGGTGAATCATTGGGTGCGAAATACACCTGCTCTCCCGCCAGACGGTCCTGTCGGTAGTCGGTCGGCGAGGTCAGTTCATGCACCACCATCCGGGTCTTGATCATGTCGATGAAGGGCAGGAAAATCTGCCGGTTCAGCCCGTCCTTGTAGAGATCGTCCGGCACACGGTTCGATGTGGTGACAACCACCACACCCGCAGCGAAGAGCTTTTCGAACAGGCGTCCGACGATCATCGCGTCGGTGATATCGGTGATCTGCATTTCGTCGAACGCCAACAGACGCACCGAACCCGAAACCGATTTCGCCACCGGCTTGATCGCATCCTCGACCCCGTCCTTGCGGGCCTGGTGAATGGCCGCGTGGATTTCCTGCATGAAGGCATGGAAATGCACCCGTCGCGCAGGGGCGTTCAGGCTTTCGACGAACAGATCCATCAGCATCGACTTGCCGCGCCCGACCCCGCCCCACAGGTAAAGCCCTTTGGGCGGTTCGGGTGCCTTGCGAAACAGGCCTTTCCGCACCGGCGCGGCCAGTGCCGCACGGATACGCTCGAATTCAGGAAGCACCGCCTCTTGCGCGGGGTCAGGGGTCAGAGACCCGTCCGCAACACGGGCGGCGTATATCTCGGGCAATGTCGTCATGACCGCCGATTACCGCGTCTTCGAGCGATTGTGGAGAGGCGTTATTCGACGGCGCGGATCAATTTGCGCTCAAGCACCCGGAGCACCATGCGCAGGTCATGGCCCCGCTTGAGCACCTGACCGTCGATGCCGATGACAGCGTATTGTCCCTGGCGGTTGCGCATCTTGGGGCGCTTTTCGATACGGTAGAGCGGGTTTTCCGCCGTCCGACGAAAGACCGAGAACACCGCAACGTCACGCAGGGTCGAGATGCCGTAATCCCGCCATTCCCCGGCGGCCACCATGCGCCCGTAGATCGACAATATCTCGTTCAGCTCGGTTCGGTGGAAGGCCACCTGCTCGGGCGTGGACGCGTGTGTTTGGAACGGTGTGATACTGTTCATATTTCATGATGTGGTCAGGGTGGCGTGTAAATCAAGCGTTTTGACAGGTGTCCCTGACCGCCGTTGCAAATTCATCCGCTCATGACGAATTGTGTTTCGCTGCGAACGGGTCGAAGGCGCGGATTTGATCGAAAACCGCAAATGGTGTATAGGTTGCATTCCCTCGGCGATGACCGGAGCGCGGGGCACAAGCCCCAAAGGCTCTGACGACAAGACGGCGAAAGCCTTTTGCGCAGCCTATCGCTGAGGCAGCAAAGGAGGAACCCATGGATGCCATGAAAGCAAGCGAGATTGCACATGCGCTGTATCGTGTGCGCGGTGATCGGGCGGAGTACGAAGCTGCCCAGCGGGAGCAGGACTTCACCGCTGCCGGCAACGAAGAGGAGGCGGGATACTGGCGGGCGATCCGGGGCAGCATCCGCCGGATGCGCGGCGCGAACGAAAGCTGAGGCAAACCGCAGCGTCAGGATATGCGGCTTAGGTCCGTTCCGGCCCCAATGTTTCGCGCGCGAAACAAAAGGACCGGAACGGACCATTTAAGCGTTTGTTAACAATTGGCTTTCGCAAGATTTCCCGCCTCGCGCCACAAGGGCCATGAGCGTGAGGACTTGCCTGCGAACCGATCCCGCTTCACGGTCTGAGATAGGAATACCCTTGCTGTTGCAGTTCCATCAAGCGGACTGCGCCAGAGGGGACCACGACAGCTTCGCTGAGGAGTGGAACATCCTTTTGAGATTTCTGCTTCATGGATTCGACCGTGTTGAGACAGGCCGAAAACGAGATGTTGTCCATTTCGAGTGCCATGACCGAAATACGCTGCGCGACGGGCGACGTGTCGGCGCGCAGCATGTGCAGGCCCGGTCCGTAGGTGACGATTTCGATGATCACCTCTTCGCCTTGCGCTTCGTAATGGGCCGCGATGTTCTGGGCGTTGTTGAGCGCCATGTTCATGGTCTGGATGCTTTCTTCATCAACATGAATGGCAACCTTGTTGACCGTTTCGGCATGGGCCAGATGCGCGCCCAGAATCAATGCGGCGACCGCCATGGCAAGCCGCGCCATCATCTGCGTTGGGTTCAGTGTCATCTCGTTTTCCTCCCTGAGACGTTTGCGTGTCCCAGCCTGTCAAACTCGCTCCTCATCCGCAATAAATATTCATATCTGAGAATATCATTTTCCCGGCCGACGACTTCGCATCGGAATGGGTCCTCACGCAAACGCCCCCTGACAGAACCAGCCCGAGGATTTCGCGGCGCCGTGGGCATAGAACAACCACAGGCGATGCCCCTCATCGGTGATCACGTCCCAGTAGTCGCGCTGGCCGCTGCGCCATGCGGGGTCATCAAGCCACCATTCCGGCGCGATGCGTTCGGGACCGCGTGCGCTGTGGACCTTGTGATCGCGCCCACGCCAGCGGAAGGCGTCGGGCAGGCGCGGCACATCCGGGATCATCACCGGTTCGGGTGCCCACATCCGCAACGGACGCGACGTGTTGCGCTGTGGCCAGACCGACACCGGGTCGGACCATGCCGCTGCGACGGTGATCCATGTCTTTTCGGGAATGTGGCTGTCGGCGGGCTGCACGCGGGTGATCGCCTCGACCCCGAGCCGGGTGCCCAGTCGTCCGATCAGCGTGTCCAGCGATCCGGGTTTCGGCCCGGCCATGCGCGCGCGTCCCGCCTCGGCCGCCTCGAGATGACCTGACGCGGTGCGCAGGTGGATGGGTTCGTGCAGCACCGCCTCGAGCCGCAGCATGTCGATGCCGTAACCCGCATCCAGATCCTCGACCTTGAGCCGCAACAGCGGGCGGATGTGATCCGGATCGTCCGAGGGCTTGGCCATGGTGACGTTCATCCACTGCATCGTCCCGTCGGCGCGATAGGCCTCGAACCGCAGCGTGCGCGCGCCACGTCCCTTGTTGCGCAGCGACGCGCATAGCCGGGGCAGCATCCGGTCGATGGCAGCCATCACATCGTCCTCCAGGCCGATGGGGTCGGGCAGGCTCATGCGGGTGGCAAAGCGATCGGGCGGCGGGGCCGGGCTGACCGGTTCGGGCAGCGCGCCCAGCGCCTGATCCAGCCGCGCCACCAGCCCGCGCCCGAACCGGCGGACCAGTCCCGCGCGGGGTTGATCGACAAGGTCTTTCACCCGGCGCAGACCAAGCCGGGACAGCTGCGCCATCGTGTGACTTTCCAGCCGCAGCGCGGCAATGGGCAGGGGGGCCAGCGCGGCGTAGGTTTCGCCGGGTGCCGCGATGCGGGCGCGGCTTTGTACCGGGCCAAGCGCCACCAGAGGCGCTGCCCCGCCGCGTTCCCAATGCCGCCGCTTGCCCGCACGGGAGCGGGTCGCGCACGCCTCCTGGTCAATGGCGTCGCCGTTGCGGTGATGATCACCCCCCTGCCCGCCGCCGAACCGCGCCAGCGCCCAGGCCCCGCCCAGCGTGTCGGCAATGCCAAGCTGCACCGACAGCCCCAGATCGACGCAATCCTCTTCGACCTGAAGCGCCAGCTGTTCCTCGCCGCCGAAGAGATGCGCGCAGCCGGTCAGATCGACCACCAGTGCATCGGGTGCCTCGCGCGCGACCCAGGGCGAAAACTTGCCCGCCCAGCGGTGCAGCACGCCCAGGAACGCCGCCTCGGCATGGCGGTTCGACAGCCGGGTGAGCAGGTCGGCGCACATCGCATGGGCATCGCGCAGGGGCTGGCCTTCGTAGAGCCCCGCCGCCTGCGCCAAGGGCGACAGCGACGCCAGAACCTGCGCCTGCCCTGCGTCGCGCACCACGGCAAAGGGCACCGTCCCCAGATTGGGGTCGCGCCGGATATGGCGTTCGGCGGCCAGCCGGGGAAACCAGATGGACAGGATACGACGGTTGATCATGCGACTCGCGGCAGCGTTTGTTCTTCCTTTGTTCTATATATCCTAGGCCCCCGACGAGTCGAGATCAGAGAGTACGGGACCGCCACATCTGCCCTACGGGATCAGCCGCAATAGATGCGCACCACCGTGCCGCTGTCATCCAGCAGGAAATTCACGCGTTCACCGCGGAAATCCATCGTTGCCGCGTCGTCCGGGCCAAGGATGCGGTGGGGTTGCGAGAAGGCGATGTTTTCCAGTTGGGCACGTTGCAGCCCCATCAGGTGCGACATCTCTTCGGCACCACAGGACTCGGCCGGTCGTTCCTCGACAGGGACTTCCTGACAGGCCGCGAGACCAAGACAAAGACCAAGAATAGAATAAATCCGCATGAAGAAACCTTTCCATTATTCATGCCAATGCTTGCAAACCAGACGCTTTCCCGCAAGGTTCCGCAAAAGACATCGAGGGAGAAAAACATGCGCACACGTGCCGCAGTCGCGATTCAAGCCGGAAAACCATTGGAAGTCATGGAGGTGAACCTCGACGGCCCCCGCCCCGGCGAAGTGCTGGTCGAGATCAAGGCCACGGGCATTTGCCACACCGACGAATTCACCCGCTCCGGTGCCGACCCCGAGGGTATCTTTCCGGCGATTCTCGGCCATGAGGGCGCGGGCGTGGTTCTCGAGGTGGGCGCAGGTGTGACAAGCCTCAAGCCGGGGGATCACGTGATCCCGCTTTACACGCCGGAATGCCGGGAATGCGATTACTGCCTGCATCCCAAGACCAACCTCTGTCAGGCGATCCGCACGACGCAGGGACAGGGCCTGATGCCGGATGGCACCAGCCGGTTCTCGATGCTCGATGGGACACCCATCCTGCATTACATGGGCTGCTCGACCTTTTCCAACCACACGGTCCTGCCGGAAATCGCGCTGGCCAAGATCCGCGAAGACGCGCCGTTCGACAAGGTGTGCTATATCGGCTGCGGCGTGACCACCGGGGTCGGTGCGGTGATCAACACCGCCAAGGTCGAGATCGGCAGCCGCGCCATCGTGTTCGGTCTGGGTGGCATCGGCCTCAATGTTATTCAGGGCCTGCGCCTGGCCGGTGCGGATCAGATCGTCGGTGTCGACATCAACCCCGACAAGGTCGAGATGGCCACGCACTTTGGCATGACGGATTTCGTGAACCCCAAGGAGGTCGAGGGCGATCTGGTGCCGTATCTCGTCAACCTGACCAAGGGCGGCGCGGATTACACCTTTGACGCCACCGGCAACGTCAAGGTGATGCGCGACGCGCTGGAATGCGCGCACAAGGGCTGGGGCGAGTCGATCATCATCGGCGTGGCCCCTGCGGGCGCCGAGATCAGCACACGTCCGTTCCAGCTTGTCACCGGACGGACATGGAAAGGCACGGCGTTTGGTGGCGCGCGCGGGCGCACCGATGTGCCCAAGATCGTGGATTGGTACATGGACGGGAAGATCGAGATCGATCCGATGATCACCCACACCATGCCGCTCGAGGACATCAACAAGGGCTTCGACCTGATGCATGCAGGTGAAAGCATCAGGTCGGTCGTGATCTACTAAGCCTTGTGTCCGGGGGCCCTGCGCCCCCGCGCAGACAGAGTTCCGGTTTTGTGCACGTGCGGGTCGTTCCGCGCGGGGATTTTCCATTTCACAAAGGGAGTTTGACTCATGTCACGTTACTCAAGCTGGGTTTTGACAGTCACGCTGGGATTCGGCTTGGCTACAACGACAGGGTTTGCACAGCAGACCGCCGACGCGGTCGCACCCGAGGCGGTGACCGACACCACCACCGCCTATGGAGGCCTGTCGCAAGCGGCGACGGATGCGCTGATCCTCAAGGGCGCGGGGCGTCCGGTCGAGGCACAGGAGTGGATGGTGACCGCAGCGCACCCGCTGGCCGTTGAAGCCGGCGCACGGGTGCTGCGCGAGGGCGGGACAGCCGCCGACGCGATGGTCGCGGTGCAGGCGGTTCTGGGTCTGGTGGAGCCGCAAAGCTCGGGGCTTGGCGGTGGCGCGTTTCTGGTCTGGTACGATGCGAACAGTGGCGAGGTGACAACGATGGACGGGCGCGAGACCGCGCCATTGGAGGCGACACCGACGCTGTTCCAAACCGACGATGGCGAACCTATGGGGTTTTTCGACGCGGTTGTCGGCGGACGATCTGTCGGCACTCCCGGTACACCGGCGCTGATGCAGGCCGCGCATGACAAGTGGGGGCGCTCGGACTGGGCCGGGCTGTTTGCCGAGGCGATTGAACTGGCCGAAGGCGGGTTTACCGTGTCGCCGCGTCTGGCCGAACTGGTGCTGGGCGATGCCAACCGGCTGGGGCGGTTCCGCGCCACGCAGGAGTATTTCTATCCCGGCGGCACCCCGATCGTGGCGGGCGATACGCTGGCAAACCCGGATTACGCCAACACGCTGCGCCTGATCGCGGCGCATGGCGCAGAGGCGTTCTACACCGGCCCCATCGCGTCCGACATCGTGGCCACCGTGCGCACGGCGGCGGGCAATCCGGGTGTACTGTCTGCGGCTGACTTGGCGCTCTACGAAGTCAAGGAGCGCGATCCGGTCTGCGTGCCCTACCGCGCGCATGAGGTGTGCGGCATGGGTCCACCCTCGTCCGGTGCGCTGACCGTCGGTCAGATCCTCGGGATGCTGGACAGCTATGACCTTGCCGCCCTCGGGCCGGACAGCGCCGAGGCGTGGCGCCTGATCGGGGATGCGTCGCGGCTCGCCTTTGCGGATCGCGGGCTTTACATGGCCGATACCGATTTCGTGCCGATGCCGACCAAGGGTCTTGTTGCGCCCGAGTATCTTGCCGAACGCCGCCAGCTTCTGAGCGGGGATGATGCCTTGCCAGAGGTGGCACCGGGCAATCCCGAATGGGACCACGCGATGTTGCTGGCACCGGACGAGAGCCTCGAACTGCCCTCGACCTCGCATATCTCGATCGTGGACAGCCAGGGCAACGCGCTGTCGATGACCACGACCATCGAAAACGGGTTCGGATCGCGGCTGTTCGTGCGGGGGTTCCTGTTGAACAATGAGCTGACCGATTTCTCGTTCCGCACCCATGCTGACGGGCGGCCCATCGCCAACCGGCTGGAGCCGGGCAAGCGGCCCCGCTCGTCGATGGCCCCGACCATCGTGATGACGGCCGGCGCACCGTCGCTGGTGATCGGATCGCCGGGTGGCAGCCGCATCATCGGCTACGTCGCACAGGCGATCATCGCGCATGTCGACTGGGACATGGATGTGCAACAGGCAGTGGCGATGCCGCATCTGGTCAACCGCTTTGGACCGTTCGACATCGAGGCAGGCACATCGGCAGCGGATCTGGAAACCGCGTTGACGGAGTTGGGGTTCGAGGTCAGCGTACAAGGGTTGAATTCCGGCCTGCACGCCATCGCGGTGGGTGATGTCCTGACCGGCGGGGCGGATCCGCGCCGCGAAGGGATTGCACTTGGCGAATGATCTGCCAAAGGAAACGGGATCGGCGGACAGCATTGTTCGCCGATCCTGACGATCAAGCTGGTGACTGCCTCAGGGAACCAGATCACGCCGAACAAGGTTTCTGAGACATGTCCGACACTCCTCTTTTGCTGGCCGTTCTGATCGACGCAGACAACACCTCCCCGAAATACACATCCGCGATCTTCGACGAGATCGCCTCTCTGGGAGAAGCAAGCGTACGGCGCTGTTACGGCGACTTTTCGAGCCAGCAGATGTCGGGCTGGTCCAAGGTGCAGGCCGAGTTCGGGCTTGTCCCGCACCACCAGCCGGCCAACACGGTCGGCAAGAATGCCAGCGACATTGCGCTGGTGATCGACGCGATGGACCTGATGCACACGGGACGCTTCGGTGGGTTTGTGCTTGTCAGTTCCGACAGCGATTTTACCCGCCTCGCGCAGCGTCTGCGCGAACAGGGGCTCGAAGTCTACGGGATGGGGATGCAGAAAACACCCGAGGCCTTCCGCCGGGCCTGCAAGCGCTTCATCTTCCTCGAGAACCTCGAAGGCGGTCCGGATGCGGACAATACCGCGGCCAAGCCAACGCCCAAGGGCAACCTGAACGAGGCGCGCAACCTGATCCTCAAGGCGATGGACGCGATCGACCAGGATGACGAATGGTACCGGCTGGGGCAGTTGGGTCAGAACATCGTGTCGGCCAATCCCGATTTCGACACCCGCACCTATGGCAAGCGCAAGCTGAGCGATCTGGTCGCGGATATGAAAGTGCTCGAAGTCAAGCGCGGGTCCAACAATCAGCTGATGGTCCGACGCCGGGACTGACGTACATTTCGTGGTTTTCCCGAGCCTACAAGAACAACCATTGCGGATTTGACAGCCTCATGTCATTCTCAATTCGGGGACGAGGGGTTTCTGCGTTCTACGCGTTGGAGACCTGACTATGCTGATTATCGACACACCGATCTTGGTGCGTGCCATTGATGACAATGCGCGCGGCCAGGAAAAACGGCTATCCGACGCATCCCTTCTTGCCATGGCACAAGAGGTGATCAACCGTCTGTCGCATATCTCGCGGCAGTCAAATCTCGACATCAGCGATGTCGACCTGGACGCGTTCTGCATTGCGCTCGTCGAGCCCACTGCCGAGGACGCCAAGCGCATCATCCTGCGCGCGCATGAGCGCGGGGCCAGCCACCAGAAACTGTGCCTGTCCTACATTGCCGCCGCCGCGTGCCGATTGGGCGAATGGTGGGAACAGGACATCATCCATTTCAGCGATGTGGCCATCGCGGCGGGGCGGATGCTCCACATGCTGCGCGACCTGCGAATCGCCACGCCACATATCCCTGTCCGGGGGCACCGCGAGGCGCTGTTTGCAACGGTGCCCGGCGAACAGCATGTGCTGGGCGTGACGATGGCGGCCGAGATCCTGCGCGGCAAGGGATGGCATATCGACCTGCAGGTCGGGCGGAGCGAAGCGGAACTGTGCAAGATCGCGCATGATGGCGGCTATCCGATCATCGGCCTGTCCGCCTCGGGTGCGGACCGTGTTCGCGCGCTGGCACGCACCATTGTCGAGCTGCGGATCGCCGCGCCACGGTCGTTGATCTTCATCAGCGGCAATATCGTGCAGATCGAAAAGGACATCGCGATCCGCACCGGTGCCGATGCGGCGGCATCCGGGATGGATCAATCCCTGGAAACCCTCGAGTCGCTGTATCAGGCCGTCATGGGTGCAGCGTCCGCAGTACCGTAGCGGGCGAGGAACGTCGTGACGGCCCCGTCGATCACGCGCGCCTTTTCAGCTTCTGACACGGTGCGGATGATGCCGAACACCAGTTTGGGCCAGAGGTCGGCCTTGCACAGTTCGGCGAACTGGTCAGCCGCCAAGTCGAAATCGGCAATTCGTAACTCGTTGCGGTCCACCGCCTCGCGCAGGTAATCGACCACGGCAGTGCGCATGATCATCGGGCCGGAATGATAGAACTCCTGCCCCAGTTGCGGGAAGCGATCCGCTTCGGCGACGCAGATGCGGAAAATGCGCTGGCCCATCTCGGAATAGATGAAGCCGAGGAACTGCTCGGCGACGCGCGACAGCACCTCGCGCGGGGGGTGGGAGCTGTCGATGTTCTCGATCGACGTCTGGGCCTGTTCCTTGCACTGGCGCGTTGCGACCTCCATGAACAGAAGCCGCTTGTCGGGGAAATAGCTGTAAAGCGTGGCTTTTGACACACCTGCGGCGCGCGCGATGTCATCGACGCTGGCCCCTTCAAAGCCATCCCGCAGGAACACCTCACGCGCGCCTTCGACCACCTGGTCGAACTTTCGACCTTTCCGAATTTGCGCCTGCGCTGTTGTCATCTGCCCCCCGTTCATCGTGGTCAAAATCTAAACAGATCGGTTTAGTGCCGCAAGTGGGGAAGTGTGGCAGGTCAATCCCGGCGAAGCGGCAAACAAAAAACCCGGGCGCGAACGCCCGGGCAGTTGGTCACTAAAGACTGACAGGAAGGAGGAGATCAGCCTTTGGAGAATTCGGGATAGGCTTCCATGCCCAGTTCCGCCATGTCGAGGCCGTTGATCTCTTCTTCCTCGCTGACGCGGATACCGACAGTCAGCTTGAGGACGTACCACAGGATCAGCGCACCGACGAAGGTGAAGACACCGTAAGCCGCGATACCGATCAGCTGGGTGATCAGGCTTGCCTCACCGTAGAAGATCACGGCGATGGTACCCCAGATGCCTGCGAACAGGTGGACCGGGATCGCACCGACAACGTCGTCGATCTTGAGCTTGTCAAGGAACGGGATGGCGAAGACCACGATCACACCACCGACGGCACCGATCCAGAGCGCACCAAAGAGCGTCGGAGCAAGCGGCTCTGCCGTGATCGAAACGAGACCGGCCAGAGCGCCGTTGAGCACCATGGTCAGGTCGACCTTCTTGTAGAGAATCTGGGTGAGGATCAGCGCCGTCACGGAACCCGCCGCAGCCGCCATGTTGGTGTTGGCAAAGATGCGCGATACGTCAGAGACATCACCAACGGTGCCCATTGCAAGCTGCGAGCCGCCGTTGAAGCCGAACCAACCCAGCCACAGAATGAATGTGCCGAGGGTTGCAAGGGCCAGGTTGGAACCCGGGATCGGGTTCACACGACCGTCCTTGTACTTGCCCAGACGCGGACCAAGCACGATCACGCCAGCCAAGGCTGCCCAACCACCGACCGAATGCACGATGGTGGAGCCGGCGAAGTCGGAGAAGCCCATTTCAGACAGCCAGCCGCCACCCCACTGCCAGGACCCGGAGATCGGGTACATGAGGCCGGTCAGGACAACCACGAAGGCAAGGAAGGGCCACAGCTTGATGCGTTCGGCCACGGCACCGGACACGATGGACGCGGTTGCGGCAACGAAAACCAACTGGAAGAAGAAGTCGGACCCGACGGACGCATAGTCAAGTGCTGCATCGGCTGCCGAGACGCCCACCGCATCAAGCACGGTCTGGCCGCCGATGGCGAAGTAGCCGTTGAAGTCGCCCGGATACATCGTGTTGAAGCCAACGAGCCAGTACATGATGGCCGCGATCGAGAAGAGCGCGATGTTCTTGGTCAGCTGCATCGCCACGTTCTTGGAGCGCACGAGGCCCGCTTCGAGCATCGCAAAGCCTGCGGCCATGAAGAACACGAGGAAGCCTGCCATCAGGAACAGCAGCGTTGTGAAGATATACGGACCGACTTCGTCCATTGTCGGCGCGGCGGCCTCAGCTTCCTGAGCCATGCCCATGACCGGCAACGCGATCAGCGCAGCGGCGGGCAGGAGTGTCTTGAGTAGTTTCATCTGTATGTGTCCCCTAATCTCTGTCACAGCGCCGGTTCAGAGCGCATCCCCATTGGTTTCGCCTGTGCGCACGCGGATGGCCTGCTGCGCATCGAGTACGAAGATCTTGCCGTCGCCGATCTTGCCGGTCCGGGCTGTCTTGGTGATGGTCTCGATCACCTGATCCGCCATGTCCGAGGCGACCACGATTTCGAGCTTGATTTTCGGCACGAAGTTCACGGCATATTCCGCGCCACGGTAAATCTCGGTATGGCCGGACTGAGAGCCGAACCCCTTGATCTCGGTTACCATCATGCCGCGGACGCCAATGTCTGTGAGCGCCTCGCGGACTTCTTCAAGCTTGAACGGCTTGATCGTCGCTATGATGAACTTCACCTTGGTCCCTTTCCCTTGCAGGTCGATCTTGTTTGCAAGCGCAGAAAAGAGGCACAAGGGAGGGTAAGGGAAGGTCTGGGACCAGGAGGATCGGGCCGCACATCGGTAAATTGCACAAATTTTGCACAATTTAATAAGTTTGATGCTTTTTTGTGCGATTAAAAAACAAGATAACGTCTTCTTGAGCGGTCCACATCGACAGCAAAAGTCATTAAATTGATAAAAAAGAGCAGCAATACAGGCGGGCGCCATGACTGATTCACGACGCGGGAAAAGTCGTCTGGTCGCGGACCGACGTTATTCCAAGACACAGACCAAGACGTCCAAGTCACGCAAGGCGGCCCCCGCCAAGCGCCGGACGCGGCGTGCCACACCAAAGCGCGGCGGGATCATCGGGTTTTTCACCGGCATCATCGGCTGGGTCTTCCGCTTCTTCCTGCGCCTGTTTATTCGCGCCGGGATCGTCGCGGGCCTGATCCTCGCGGCCTTTGTAGGGTACGAATACTCGACGCTGCCAAATGTCAGCGAAGCGCTGGACGGGCGCGCCCGCGGTTCGGTTCAGCTTCTGGATCGGGACGGCGTGGCATTTGCGTGGCGCGGGGACCAGTTCGGCGGCGTCGTGACGGCGGATACGGTCTCGCCACACCTCAAGAACGCGGTGATCGCCACCGAAGACCAACGGTTCTACAGCCATCTCGGCATTTCCCCGCGCGGCGTTGCGTCTGCCGTCAGGATAAACCTGTCCGAAGGGCGCGGGCCCTTGTCCGGGCATGGCGGGTCGACGATCACGCAACAGACAGCGAAACTGCTGTGCCTGGGAGTGAGGTACGATCCAGACAATTGGACAAACGAGGCTGAGTACATTGCCGACTGCCGTCGGGGGTCGCTTTACCGCAAAGGCAAAGAAGCGGTCTACGCGATTGCGATGGAACTGAAATACACAAAGGACGAGATCCTTTCGATCTATCTGAACCGCGCCTATATGGGCGGCGGTGCCTATGGTGCCTCGGCGGCCGCAGAGCGGTATTTCTCGAAACCGGCATCGGCGCTGACCCCGCAGGAAGGTGCGATGATCGCGGGTCTTTTGACCGCCCCGTCAACGCTGGCACCGACATCGAACCTCGAACGGTCGCAGGCAAGGGCCGCCACCGTGTTGCGGTTGATGAATGAGCAAGGCTATCTCTCGGACGAGCAGACCCGCGCGGCGCAGGCCAATCCCGCGATGCTGTCGGACAAGGCCAAGACCCAGACCGGCGGGTACTTTGCCGATTGGGTGATGCAGTCCGGGCCGGATTTCTTTACCCGCGACACGACCGAGGACGTTATCATCTCGACGACGCTCGACCAGCGTATCCAGAAAGCGCTCGACGAGACCATAAAGGAGGTCTTCGCCACAAAGGTCCGTGAAGGATCGAAGGCGCAGGCCGCAATTGTCGTCATGTCCGCCGATGGCGCCGTGCGGGGCATGGTGGGCGGACGAGAGACCAACGTGTCCGGTGTCTTCAATCGCGCGACGCAGGCTCAGCGACAGACCGGATCGGCTTTCAAACCCTTCGTCTATGCCACCGCGCTGGAGCTTGGATACAGCCCTTATGACACGGTGTTGGATGAGCCGTTCTGCATGAACATCCCCGGCTCGGGTCGATGGTGCCCGGGGAACTATTCCAACCAGCATTACGGGCAGGTGACGCTTTTCGATGCGCTGGCAAGAAGCTTGAACGTCCCGGCGGTCAAGGTGTCCGAATCCGTCGGCCGCGACCTCGTGCGCAAAGTGTCCGAAGACTTTGGCATCGTGAGCGCCCTGAGGGACACACCGGCCCTCGCACTTGGTGCGTCCGAGGCATCGCTGCTGGAAATGACCGGTGCCTATGCGGGCATTCTGAATGGCGGATCATCGGTCACGCCGTACGGCTTGCGCGAATTGCGGCTTGTGGGTGAAGACCAGCCGATGATGGGTGCAGGCGGCGGCATTGGGGAACGGGTCATCAACGAAGAGGCGGCGCGCCAGCTGATCTGGATGATGGAAAAGGTCATCACCCAGGGCACAGGGGGGCGGGCCAAGCTGCCGGATCGCCAGGCCGCGGGCAAGACCGGCACATCCCAAGAGGCGCGCGACGCGTGGTTCATCGGCTTTACCGCCGATTACGTGGCCGGTGTCTGGATGGGCTACGATGACAACACGCCGCTGGCGGGCGTCACCGGAAGCGGCCTGCCTGCCGAGATCTGGCACGAAGCGATGCTGCGCGTTCACGAAGGATTGCCGGTGCGCCCCTTGCCGATGATCGAACCCACGCCGCCGCGACAGGTCGCGCAACCTCAGCCCCAGCAGCAGCAACAACCGGCCCAGCCGGGATCGCAGGGCGGCAATGCTCTCGAGAACACGATCAACGACTTGCTGCAGAGCATCTTTGGCCAGAACTGAGATCGGCCCCTCGGTGGAATCGCCTCTTCCCATTTCGTACCGCGCGCAATAGCGTCCCGGCACATGAACAGGGGAGACACCATGACCGACGCCATCGAAGCCCGCCTTGCAGAGCTTGGCCTGACCTTGCCCGACGCGCCCGCACCGGCCGCGAACTACGTGCCTTTCGTGCAGACCGGCGCGCAGATCTATGTCTCGGGCCAGTTGCCGACCGGCCCGGACGGGCTGATCAAGGGCAAGCTGGGCGATGATCTGGACGCTCAGGCAGGTGCCGAAGCCGCGAAATACTGTGCCCTCGCGCTTCTGTCGCAGGCGCGCAAGGCAGCGGGGGGCGATCTGAGCCGGGTGCGCGTGGTCAAGCTGGTGGGCTTCGTGAACTCCACCGCCGATTTCGGAGACCAGCCCAAGGTGGTGAACGGCGCGTCCGACCTGATGGTCAACGTGCTGGGCGAAAACGGGCGTCATGCGCGGTCTGCCGTGTCCGCCGCATCCTTGCCATTTGGCGTCGCGGTCGAGATCGAAGGGATCTTCGAACTTCTATGACACGGTTGCCAACCGATTTCCTGACGCGCCCAATTGCGCATCGCGGGTATCACAACAAGGCCGAGGGGGTTGTCGAAAACAGCCTTTCGGCATTTGCTGCGGCTATTGCGGCGCGCTATCCGATCGAACTGGACCTGCAACTGTCCCGCGATGGCGTGGCCATGGTGTTTCACGATGACCGGCTGGACCGGCTGACATCCGAAACCGGCCCTGTCCGCGCGCGGGATGCCGCCGAACTGGAAACGATGGGGCTCAAGGGCGGGACCGACCGGATCGCCACCCTTGCCACCGTTCTCAAACAGGTGAACGGTGCAGTCCCCCTGCTGATCGAACTCAAGGACCAGCATGGCGCGATGGGCGAAACAGATGGTGCGCTGGAAACGGCAACTCTGCGCGCCCTCGACGATTATCGCGGCCCCGTGGCGCTGATGTCGTTCAATCCGCATATGGTCGCCAAGGTGGCGGAGCTGTCTCCGGACATTCCACGCGGTCTGATCGGATGCGCCTGGCGCAAGATCGACGAGCCGGATGTTTCGGTGGACCGGCGCGCCGAACTGGCGACGATCCCGGATTTCGACCGTGTCGGCGCGGATTTCCTCAGCCATGATCACACCAATCTGGATGCGGCGCGGGTCGAGCAACTCAAGTCCCGTGGCGTGCAGATTCTGTGCTGGACCATTCGCAGCCCGGAGCAGGAACAGCAGGCGCGCCGCATCGCCGATAACATCACCTTCGAGAATTACGCGGCTTGATCCTCGGCTGAAGCAAACCAAGTAAACCTGCGTAACCAAGGAACGGACATGTCCGACCCAACCGACGCGCCCACAATCGCCATTTCGATGCACGGCTCCCTGTCGCAGATCGCACCGGAGGACTGGGATGCCTGCGCCTGCCCCGAGGTCGCGGATGGCGGGCGGGCCCATGACCCGTTCACCACCTACAGGTTCCTCAAGGCCTTCGAGGACAGCCGCTCCGTGGGCGCAGGCACCGGCTGGGATCCACGTTACATGACCGCCGAGATGGACGGTCAGATCATCGCCTGCACGCCGCTTTACGCGAAAAGCCACAGTCAGGGCGAATACATCTTCGACCACAACTGGGCCAATGCGTGGGAACGCGCGGGCGGGCGCTACTATCCCAAACTGCAGATCGCCGTGCCGTTCACCCCTGCCACTGGACGCCGGTTCCTGACCCGTCCAGGTTTCGAGGTCGAAGGCATGAGCGCGCTGGTGCAGGGCGCTGTTCAGGTGGCCTCCGAGAACCAGCTGTCCTCGCTGCATGTCACCTTCTGCACAGAAGCCGAGGCGATTGCCGGTGAACGGGTCGGCCTCCTGCGAAGGCGCACCCAGCAATACCATTGGGAAAACCGGGGCTATGCCGATTTCGACGGCTTCCTGGGCGACCTGAGTTCGCGCAAACGCAAGACCATCCGCAAGGAACGCGAACGCGCACAAGCTTTCGGCGGCACCATCCATCACTTCACCGGAGACCAGATCAAGCCCGATCACTGGGATGCGTTCTGGGAGTTCTACCAGGACACCGGCGCGCGCAAATGGGGCACGCCCTACCTGACGCGCAAGTTCTTCGACATCGCGCAGGAGCATCTGCGCGACGACATCCTTCTGGTGCTGGCCGAACGCGATGGCGCATGGGTCGCAGGAGCGCTGAACGTGATCGGACGCGACACGCTCTACGGGCGCTACTGGGGCTGCACCGAAGACCATCCCTGTCTGCATTTTGAACTGTGCTACTATCAGGCGATGGATTACGCGATTGCGCATGACCTCTCGCGCGTCGAGGCGGGCGCGCAGGGGGAACACAAGCTGGCACGCGGATATCTGCCGGTTTACACCCATTCGCTGCACTGGATCCGCGACCCCGGTTTCACCGAGGCCATCGCGCGTTATCTTGAGGCAGAGGCAGAGGCCGTGGATCAGGACATCGAAGTCCTCACCAGCTATGGCCCCTTCCGCAAAGTCACCACGGAGGACGACCAATGACCGAAAAGCTATCCGACACAGCCCGCAAGACCGTTCTGGACCCGTTGCTGGAGGCCGGATGGACGCTCTTGGAAGACCGCGATGCGATTTCCAAGACGTACAAGTTCGAGGATTTCACCGAGGCGTTCGGCTGGATGACACGGGCCGCGATGTGGGCGGAAAAATGGAACCATCACCCGGAATGGTCCAACGTCTATAACCGCGTCGAGGTAACGCTGACGACGCATGACGTGGACGGTCTGTCCTCGCTCGATGCGAAACTGGCGCGCAAGCTCGACGCGCTTTGAGAAGGCGCAGGTCTGGCGCCTTCGGGGTCCGCTGCGGACCCCATTTCTTTGCCGTTCCCATCGGACCTCGCTTGGCCTAACCTGCGCGCAATGCTGGGCTACATCGTCAAACGACTGGTCTCACTTGCCATCAGCCTGATCGTGGCCTCGGTGGTCATCTTTGTCGTTGTCGAAGTGGCCCCCGGCGATCCGGCAAGCTTCATGCTGGGCCTCAACGCACAGCCCGACACGGTTGCGGCGCTGCGTGCTGAACTGGGGCTCGATCAGTCGAAAGTCGAACGCTACCTCAGCTGGGTCGGTGGAATGCTGACCGGCGATTTCGGCACGTCGTACACATACCGCACGCCCGTCGCCCAGATGATCGCGGACCGGATGTGGGTGTCGCTGCCGCTGGCGCTCTTCGCGCTGACGCTGTCGACGCTCATCGCCTTCCCGGCAGGCATCTTCGCAGCCGCGCGTCGGGGCGCTCCGAGCGATCTGGCGGTCACGGGGGCGACACAGCTTGGCGTCGCGATCCCGAATTTCTGGTTCGCCATGATGCTGGTCCTGATCTTTGCCATCAATCTGCGCTGGTTCAACGCCGGAGGCTTTCCCGGCTGGGAGGCGGGGTTCTGGGCCGGGATGAAAGCGCTGACCCTGCCCGCCATCGCGCTGGCGCTGCCGCAAGCCGCGATCCTGACGCGGGTGATGCGGTCCTCCTTGCTCGACATTCTGGGCGAGGATTTCATGCGCACCGCCCGCGCCAAGGGGCTTACGGCGCGGCAGGCGCTTTGGCGGCACGGGCTGCGCAATGCGCTGATCCCGGTGCTGACCATCATCGGGCTGCAATTCGCCTTCCTGATGGCCGGGGCCATCATCATCGAACAGGTGTTCTTTCTGCCCGGCCTCGGGCGGTTGATCTTTCAGGCCATCACCCAGCGCGACCTGATCGTGGTGGAATCCGTTGTGATGCTGCTCGTCTTTGCCGTCATCATGGTGAATTTCCTTGTCGATCTGGCCTATGCCGCCGTTGATCCCCGGCTGAGAACCCGCACATGAGCCGCAATCTTGTCCTTGGCGGACTGCTCACCAGCGTCTTTGTCATTGCGGCGCTTCTGTCCTTCGTCTGGACGCCCGACAGCGTCGAGGCGATGAACATCGCGGGCCGCCTGAAACCGCCCAGCGCCGACAACCTGTTGGGCACTGACCATTTCGGACGCGACATCCTGTCGATGCTGATGGTCGGCGCGCGCACATCGATTGCCGTGGCACTGGTGGCGGTGGGCATCGGCATGGGCCTCGGCGTGCCTGTGGGACTTGCCGCCGCCGCGCGGCGCGGAGGGATGCTGGACGAGGTGATCATGCGCCTGAACGACCTGATCTTCGCCTTTCCGTCGCTGGTCATCGCGATCCTGATCACCGCCGTGTTCGGTCCCTCGGCCACCAACGCGATCATCGCCATCGGCATCTTCAACATTCCCGTCTTCGCCCGCATCACGCGCGGTGCAGCGCTCAGCCTTTGGAAACGCGAATTCATCATGGCAGCACGGGTGGCAGGCAAGACCCGCACCCGCATCAGCGTCGAACACATTCTGCCCAACGTGGCCAACCTGCTGATCGTGCAGGGCACCATCCAGTTCAGCCTTGGCATCCTCGCCGAAGCGGGGCTGAGCTATGTGGGCCTTGGCGCACAGCCCCCGACCCCAAGCTGGGGGCGCATGCTGGCCGATGCGCAGACCATGGCGTCGCTCGCCCCGCATGTGGCGCTGATCCCCGGCCTGACCATCGTGGCGATGGTGCTGGGGCTCAACCTTTTGGGCGACGGGCTGCGCGACGCGCTTGATCCCCGCCTCAAGGTGGTGCGCGCATGAGCCTCCTGAGCATTGAGGATCTGTCCCTTGCGATAAACGGCACGCCGATCCTGCATGGTATATCGCTGAAGATCGGTGAAGGCGAAATCTCCGCGCTGACCGGCGAAAGCGGGTCGGGCAAATCCATGACCGCGTTTGCCACGATGGGCCTGTTGCCCAAGGGCGCGACGACCAGTGGCGCCATTCGTTTCGACGGCACCAACCTGCTCACCCTGCCCGAACCAAAGATGTGCGACCTGCGCGGTCGCGAGATCGGCATGGTCTTTCAGGAACCGATGACCGCGCTCAACCCGGTCCAGACCATCGGTGCGCAGGTGATGGAGACGATCCTCGTGCATAAAGCGATGACGCCCGAAAGGGCGGAAGAGCGCGCCCGCGAGGTCTTGGACCGTGTCGGTCTGCCGCCTGATCGGTTTCCCCTGTCACGCTACCCGCACGAACTCAGCGGCGGTCAGCGTCAGCGCGTGGTCATCGCAATGGCCATCGCCTTGCGCCCCCGCCTGCTGATCGCGGATGAGCCGACAACCGCCCTCGATGTCACGACACAGGCGCAGATCCTCGACCTGCTCAAGCGGCTGGTCAAGGAAGACGGCATGGCCCTGATGATGATCACCCATGATCTGGCCGTGGTCAGCGACATGGCCGACAGGCTCAACGTCATGCGCCACGGAGAGATTGTCGAAAGCGGCCCGACCTCAGACGTGCTGCGCGAGATGCGCCACCCCTATACCCGGCAACTCTTCGAAGCATCGCGCCATCAGGCCGATCTGGGCGACGCCAAAGCCGATGCCCCTATGCTTTCCGTTCAGAACGTCAGCCGTGATTATCCCCTGCCCCGCAAATCCCCCTTCGGCCCCCGCCCGATCTTCCGCGCGGTCAAGACTGTCAGCTTCGAGATCCGTCGCGGCGAACGTGTTGGCCTCGTGGGCGAATCCGGCTGTGGCAAATCCACCCTCACCCGCGCCATCCTTGGGTTGGAGCCGGTGCAGGAGGGACAGATCACGCTCGACGGCGACCCGGTCTGGCAGGACGGCCACCCCAACCTCACTGTACGCCGCAAGATGCAGGTTGTGTTCCAGGACCCCTATGGCAGCTTCAACCCCCGCCACCGGGTGGCACGCCTGATCACCGAACCTTTCCACCTGCTGCCCGATCCACCCCAAGGGGCCGCACGGGATGCCGCGATTGCCGAGGCCCTTACCGCCGTTGGCCTGAAACCCGAGGATGCCGACCGCCACATCCACGCTTTCTCGGGTGGTCAGCGTCAACGCATCGCCATCGCCCGCGCGCTCATCATCAAGCCTGACCTGATCGTTTTCGACGAAGCCGTGTCGGCCCTCGACGTGCGCGTGCGGGCACAGATCCTAGACCTGATGGCAGAGCTCAGCCGCGCCTATGGCCTCACCTATCTCTTCATCAGCCACGACCTGAGCGTCGTGCGTTCGATCACCGACCGCGTCATGGTGATGCGCGCGGGAGAGATCGTAGAGGACCGGCCCACAAAGGCCATCTTCGACGCGCCCCAGCACCCGTACACCCGGACCCTGATGGAGGCCGCCCCCCGCTTGCCCGAATTCCCGGAGGCCCAAGATGCTCCCCAGCCTGCCCTTTGACCCCAGTCACGTCCTGATCGGTGGCGCATGGCGCGCCACGCCCGACACGCTGCCGCTCGTCAACCCCTCCGATGGCAGCACGCTGTGCCGGATCGCCCGCAGCACTGATGCGGATGTGGACACTGCTGTCAGCGCCGCCCAGACCGCTTTGGACGGCCCTTGGGGCAAGATGAGCGCGCTGGAGCGAGGCCGTTGCCTCACCCGCCTCGGCCAGCTTGTGCTGGACCACGCTGACCTGCTGACGACACTTGAAACCCTCGACGTCGGAAAACCCGTCACCCAAGCCCGCGCCGATGCAATCGCCCTTGCGCGCTACTGCGAATTCTACGGCGGCGCGGCGGATAAGGTACATGGCCAGACCATCCCTTATCTCGACGGCTACACCGTCTATACCCTGCGCGAACCGCATGGCGTGACGGGGCATATCGTGCCGTGGAATTATCCGATGCAGATCATCGGCCGATCGGTCGGCGCAGCCCTTGCCATGGGCAATGCCTGCGTTCTGAAACCCGCCGAGGATGCCTGCCTGACCGCGCTGATGTTCGCCTATCTGGCCAGGGAGGCTGGCTTTCCCAATGGCGCACTGAACGTGGTTCCAGGCCTCGGCATCGAAGCGGGTGCGGCATTGGCCCGCCATCCCGGCGTTCACCACCTGAGCTTTACCGGCTCGGTCGAGACCGGCAAGACGATCCAGGGGCTTGCCGCGCAAAACGTCGTGCCGGTCACGCTGGAGCTTGGCGGAAAATCCCCCCAGATCGTGTTCGACGATGCCGATCTGGACGACGCGCTGCCTTTCCTTGTCAATGCAGGCCTTCAGAATGCGGGTCAGACCTGTTCAGCCGCCTCGCGCATCCTGATCCAGCGAAGTGTTTACGAGACCGTCGCCCGCCGCATGGCCGACGCCTACCGCGGCAAGACCATGGGTCCGGCCAGCAGCGACCCCGATATCGGGCCCTTGATTTCAACCAAACAAAAGGCGCGGCTCGAAAGCCTGCTGCAAGCGGACCACGACCTGACCTGCCTTGCCGAAACACCCATGCCGGATGACCTGCCTCCAGATGGCGCCTATGTTCAACCGCGCCTCTACGGCCCTGTGCCGCCAGATCACCCGATGGCGCAGGACGAGCTTTTCGGCCCGGTGCAGGTGCTCATCCCCTTCGACACTGAAGACGAGGCGATCCGCATCGCCAACGGCACGATCTACGGCCTTGTCGCCGGGGTCTGGACCGCCAATGGCGCGCGGCAGATGCGGCTGGCCAAGGCTCTGAAAACCGGGCAGGTTTTCCTCAACAATTACGGCGCGGGCGGTGGGGTGGAACTGCCCTTCGGCGGTGTCGGCAAATCTGGCCATGGCCGCGAAAAGGGGTTCGAGGCGCTCTACGGCTTCTCGACCCTCAAAACCGTCGCCGCGAAACACGGATAGATCGGGAGGAAACACATGAGGCTCAACGGCAAAACCGCCATCGTCACCGGGGGCGCCTCCGGCTTTGGCGCAGGCATCGCGCGCAAATTCGCCGCCGAAGGCGCAACCGTCATGGTGGTCGATCTGAACACCGACGCGGCCACGGCCATCGCAGATGAAATCGGCGGCATCGCCCACAGGACGGATGTGTCCAATGGCGATCAGGTGGCCGACATGATCGAAACGGCGATCCGCCAGATGGGCCATGTCGACATCATGGTCAACAACGCCGGCATCACCCACCTGCCCGCACGGATGGAAGACATCACCGAAGAGGATTTCGACCGCGTCTTTGCGGTGAACTGCAAATCCGTCTATCTCAGCGCGCGCAGCCTTGTGCCGCATTTCAAGCACCGCGGATCAGGCAACATCCTCAACATCGCCTCCACCGCAGGTGTTTCGCCGCGGCCGCGCCTGAACTGGTACAACGCCTCCAAGGGGTGGATGATCACCGCGACGCGCACGATGGCGGTCGAACTCGCACCGGACGGCATCCGCGTGAACGCGCTCAACCCGGTGGCGGGCGAAACGCCGCTGCTCAAAAGCTTCATGGGTGAGGACACACCGGAAATCCGCGCCAAGTTCCTCTCCACAATCCCGCTGGGCCGCTTTTCCCAACCCGAGGACCTTGGCAATGCCGCTGCGTTTCTCTGCTCCGATGAGGCCAGCATGATCACCGGCGTCTGCATGGAAGTGGACGGGGGCCGCTGCATATGACCCCGGCTTCTCTGGTTCCCAAATACCGCGGGGAGTGTGAGGGGCTGGCCCCTCACTCCGACGCGACCAAAGGCGGCACGCTGGCATGATCCCCGGCGCCCGCAACCTGATCACCGATGTTCCGGGCCTCGCCGTTGGCAATGCACAGGACGACAGGCTCAAATCCGGCAGCACTGTCCTTTTGTCCGAAGACGGCCCCATGACCACCAGCTACGCCGTGATGGGCGGCGCGCCGGGCACGCGCGACACAGACCTGCTGGAGCCGGACAAGACGGTTCCCGGCATCGATGCCATCGTGCTCTCGGGTGGATCGGCCTTTGGTCTGGCCGCGGCACAGGGCGTGATGGATGCGCTGGCCGAACAGGGGCGCGGGTTTCAGATCCATTCCGCCCGCGTGCCCATCGTTCCTGCCGCGATCATCTTCGATCTGCTGAACAACGGCGAAAAGGGCTGGTCACAAAACCCCTATCCCGCGCTTGGCCGCAAGGCGCTGGCGCATGCCCGCCACGACTTCACCCTTGGCACCATCGGTGCGGGCACCGGCGCGACCGAGGCGCAATTCAAAGGCGGGCTTGGCTCTGCGTCCCTCGTGTTGCCCGGTGGCACCATAATCGGCGCACTGGTGGTGGTCAACGCGTTAGGAAGCGCGACAACACCATCCGGCACGCATTTCTGGGCCGCCCCTTTTGAAATCGGGGAGGAGTTCGGCGGGCTTGGCCCTGACACAGCAAAGGGCTTGCAACCGTTGCGCCCAAGTCGCAAAGCCGCCGCGATGGCGCAGCATGGCAACACGACCATCGGCATCGTTGCAACAGATGCCACACTCGACAAGGCAGGCTGCAAACGGCTCGCCACGGCCGCGCATGACGGGTTTGCCCGCGCGCTGGTGCCGTCGCACACGCCTTATGACGGCGATCTGATCTTTGCCTCAAGCACCGCGCGGCGCGGTCCGCCGTCAGTGGAGGTGATGCCGATGCTGGGCCACTACGCGGCGGTCTGCATGGCCCGTGCCATTGCGCGGGCTGTCTGGGAAGCCACGCCGAGCGACGGGGATGCCTTGCCGATCTTTCGGCAGCAGAGTTTGCAAACCTGACCCGCAAGTTTGCAAACTCTATCGCCTTGCCGCAGTCAGCGCAGGATCGGCGGTTTCGCCGGATCACCGCCCGGGGCCAACCGCTCCATCCGGACAGGTTGCTCGGGCTCTGGCAGGTCGAACCGCAATCCGACCCGCGCCAGCTGGGCCGTCACCGGGTCGCTGTCGCGCAGGAACACCACGTCGAGCGCGGCCGCCTCCAGCCCCGAGAACACCAGCGCCTCCTGAATGGCCCGCGCCAAGGCGCCTTCCGCACCGGGCACAGCGCCCGTGAACCCGATCAGGTGCCCGCGCACTCCGGTGTCGTACTTCACTTCGGCCAGATACCCGCGCCGGGCCAGACCGGTTGTTGTGCGCAGCTTGGCATCGATTGCCTCCAGCAACCCGTCGGGCAGGCCCCCGGGTGCACGAAACTCTTCCGGGCGCGCTTCGGCCTCTGATGGGCCTTGCGCGACGGTCTCCGCCAGCCAATCCACCGCCTCCGACGGCAACAGGATCGACGAGGGTGCCACCTCGGGGTTCAAGGCGATGCCGATGCCCTGCCCGGCCAGCATGCCGACAACGGACCGCCCGGACAGCGCTGCGTAGGGCACGGCGCGCCCGGCAAATCCGCTCAGCCGGTCCTCGGTATCAAAGACAAGCACGAAGCGGGCATCGCCCAGATCGAACAGCTCAGGCTCTGCCTGATCCCCCTCGGCCTCGCGCGCCAGCATCAGGAACAGTTCCGCCTCGGCCAGCCGGTCGTAGAACCGCAGACGCGGAGCATCGGCGTCGGGTGCCGCCTCCATTGCCGCATGGGCGTGATCCAGCGGGGTTTGCAACATCATCTCATCACCTCTTGTACCCGCGCGCGCAAGGCAGGCAGGACCTCGGCCTCGAACCACGGGTTTTTCTTCAGCCAAGCGGTATTGCGCCAGCTTGGATGCGGCAAGGGCAGAACGCCCGGCCAATGGTCGCGCCAGTTGCGCACAATCTCGGTCACACCCGCCTTGGTGCCAAGATGATACTTTTGCGCATAACCGCCAATCACGAGCTTCAGCGGGACATCGCCAACATGATCCAGCACTTCGGAATGCCAGGTCTGCCGGCAGATCGCGGGAGGTGGCAGGTCCGACCCAGCTGCGTCATAGCCGGGAAAGCAGAAGCCCATCGGCACGATCGCCACGCGATCCTGATCGTAGAACGCATCCCGGTCCAGCCCCAGCCAGTCGCGCAGGCGGTCCCCCGAGGGGTCATCGAACGGGATGCGGCTGGTATGGGCGCGCAGCCCCGGCGCCTGCGAACAGATCATGAGCCGCGCTCCGGGTCGGAACCAGACAACGGGTTTCGGCCTGTGACGGGTGGCGGTTGCGGCAAAGCGGTCTGCGCACAGCACGCAGTTGGTAAGTCGTTGCTGAACGGTCATGCGGTCAGATGTAATGTGCCGAGGCTCAGATCAAAGATGCGGGCACGATCAGACGTGTCTCGTAGCGGATCAATTGCGCGATCCGCAGCAGGTGATCGGGGCGAAACGCGACGCAGCCCTCAGTAGGATAGCCGGGCCTGCGCCAGCGGTGCAGAAAGATCGCCGATCCCCGGCCCTTTTCCGCGCGCGGCCAGTTCCAGTCGGTCAAGAGTACCAGATCATAAAGCCGATCCCCCCGGCGCAGAGCCTCAAAGCTGTGCGGATAAGGCGCGCGGACCATAAGGTTGTAATCCTCGTGGGTCGGATCGTCCGACCACAGGTCACCGGGCCGGATCGGCACCGCCCAATCGGTAGGCCGCGCCATGCGGTCGGGGCGGTAGAGCAGGCCGACGATCCGGTGCACGCCAACTGGCGTTGCGCCATCCCCCTCGCGCTTGTCAGCACGGATGCCCCCCTTGCCGATGCTACAGGGCCACATCCGCCCCATGAAGCGAAGACCCTGCCGCTTCAGGACCATGTCGGACCGCGTCACAGCAGATGCCCGGACTTGCGGGCCTTGGTGGCCAGATAGCCGCTGTTGTGCGGGTTCTCGCCAACCTTCAGGGGCACGCGTTCTGCAACGGTGATGCCGTGCTTTTCCATCATCGTGATCTTTGCAGGGTTGTTGGTCATCAGCCGCACCGCGCCAAAGCCAAGCTTGCGCAACAATTCGGCCCCGATGCGGAAATCGCGTTCGTCATCCTCGAACCCGAGGCGGTGATTGGCCTCAACCGTGTCAAAGCCCTGATCCTGCAACGCATAGGCGCGCATCTTGTTGGCCAGACCGATGCCGCGCCCTTCCTGGTTGAGATAGAGCAGAACGCCTTCGCCCGAAGCCCCCATCGCTGCCAAGGCACCGTTCAGTTGCGGCCCGCAATCGCATTTCAGGCTGCCCAGCAGGTCCCCGGTGAAACAGGCGGAATGCAGGCGCGCCAGCACTGGCTTGGCGCGATCCGGGCGTCCGATCTCGATGGCGTAATGCTCTTCCGATCCGTCTTCGGGGCGAAACACGTGCAACCGCGCGTTCTGCGCCGCACGCAGCGGCACCCGTGCCGACACGACGCTGTCAAAGACCACCGATGCCCCGAGCCTCGGCGCGGCAGCAACGGGATCGATCAGGGTCAGCGCATGGTCCGCCGCGAACGCCCTCACGTCGGTCAGAGGTGCCACGATCACCGCCGGCAACAAACGGGCCGATTTGGCAAGGGTGACCGCCAGACGGTGCAGCGTCGGATCGCCTTCGCGGCGCGTGACCAGCGGCCCCTTCATCGGATGCGACAGATCATCGGCGGGGTCCGCGACCGCCTGTACCCAGCGCAGCGTCGCATCCTTGGGCAGCGCCACCCGTGCGACGTCACCATCATAAGCCCGCGCCTTGAGCGTTGCCGCCCTGCGTCCGGTCAGCACCAGATCGGCCTCGGTGCCCAAAGCGATCACATCCGCCAGTCGTTCAGCACCAAGAGATTCGACAGCCAGCACCAGAAGACCGTGCACACCGCCCAGCACGATCGGCACGCCCATGCGCAGATCAGACCGCGCACGGGCCAGCAGATCGGTGATGTCAGGCGCAAGTGTCATGAAATCCAAGGCTTCCCAGAGGGGCCGTTTGCAACAAAAGACCCAGATTTATGTAACAATTGGCCCCTGCATACACGAGGCCGTGAAACACTTGCAGCAATTCTTGTCCACGTGCAACGTCTTGACCATCTGTCTTGAAACCGACGGAGAGACAACACGATGGCACAGCTCAAGAATATCCTTCTGGTCGACGACGACGACGATCTGCGCGAGGCGTTGGCCGAGCAGCTTGTGATGACCGAAGACTTCGAAGTGTTCGAAGCCGATTGCGGCACCGCCGCCATGGGCCGCATCAAGGAACAGCTTTACGACCTCGTCATCCTTGATGTCGGCCTTCCCGATACCGATGGCCGCGAGCTGTGCCGCCTGATGCGCAAGCAGGGTGTCAAGGCTCCGATCCTCATGCTGACCGGCCACGATTCGGACGCGGACACGATCCTGGGCCTGGATGCCGGGGCCAATGATTACGTGACCAAGCCCTTCAAGTTCCCGGTGTTGCTGGCCCGCATCCGCGCCCAGTTGCGCCAGCACGAGCAATCCGAAGACGCGGTGTTCACGCTTGGGCCGTACACGTTCAAGCCTTCGATGAAGCTGTTGATGACCGAAGACGACAAGAAAATCCGTCTGACCGAAAAAGAGACCAACATCCTCAAGTTCCTCTATCGCTCCACCGATGGTGTGGTGGCCCGCGACACGCTCCTGCACGAGGTCTGGGGTTACAATGCCGGTGTCACGACCCACACGCTGGAAACCCACATCTACCGCCTGAGACAGAAAATTGAACCAGATCCCTCCAACGCGCGTTTGCTGGTCACAGAGTCAGGTGGCTATCGCCTCGTGTCATGAGACCTTGGTCTATTTTGATCCAGATCAAAGAAGCATGGGATGCACATCTTTTATCTGGAGCCTGACAGTTCCCGTCGCATATGCGGGTTATCATATGCACCTCCCTGTTGGACCTGGCCCCGGATTTGATCCGGGGTCTTTTTTTTGCGGAGGCTCGGCGTCTGCCGTTGCCTCAATAGAGCGTGATCCGGCCCACCGTCACATCCGCCTCGTAATCCGCGCCATAGGCGACGATGGCAAGGCTGTTCACCTGTGACGGGTCGAAGGATTGCGGCATCCCGTCGTGGGACGCCATGAAGTCCCGGAACGGCAGCTTAACGGTCCGCCAGCCCTCGGCGGCAACGAAAGACGCCCGGTAGGAATACCAGACGCGTGACAGGTTGGGTGTCTTGAGAAAGACGAAATAGGTCTCTTCATTGCCGCGCACCTGCAATTCCAGCCCCTGTGCGGAACTTGGCCACGGATCGGAGAACCTGCGCCTGACCTGGATGAAGCCGCCATTGTTGTCGGTGCTCACGGTCCCCATCAGTCGGATTTGCGCATCGGCTCCGGCCCCGTTGATCTCGGCCCGGCCTGACGACACCCCGCCCATCACGCGGTCCGCGACATAATCCCATCGCGTCCCGGCATCACCGGAAAAGTCGTCAAAAATCACGTCCGCCATCGCATGCCCCGCCAGTGTTGTCGCAAAGATCAGTGTCATCATCCGCATGGCCGGAACCTAGCACAAAGCCGCAACGAAAAAAGGCGCCCCGGTCGGGACGCCTTTCAAACGTAACCTGATCAGCCGATCATTCGGCGTCTTCGGTCTTTTTTTCCTGCTCGACTTCTTCGCCGGTTTCCTGATCGACCATCTTCATCGCAAGGCGAACCTTGCCACGGTCGTCAAAGCCCAGAAGCTTCACATAGACTTCCTGACCTTCCTTGAGAACATCCGACGGATGGTTCAGGCGGCGGTTCTCGATCTGGGACACGTGCACCAGACCATCGCGCTTGCCGAAGAAGTTCACGAAGGCGCCGAAATCGACAATCTTCACGACCTTGCCCTTGTAGACATTGCCTTCCTCCGGCTCTGCCACGATCGAGTAGATCATGTCATAGGCCGTCTTGATGGCTTCGCCGTTCGGGGACGCGATCTTGATGATGCCGTCATCGTTGATGTCGACCTTGGCGCCGGAAACCTCGACGATCTCGCGGATGACCTTGCCGCCCGACCCGATCACTTCACGGATCTTGTCGGTCGGGATCTGCATGGTCTCGATGCGCGGCGCGTGAACGCTGAATTCCGCGGCACCCGTGAGGGCCTTGGACATTTCGCCGAGGATATGCAGACGGCCTTCCCTGGCTTGCGCAAGGGCCTTCTTCATGATCTCGGGCGTGATGCCCGCCACCTTGATGTCCATCTGGAGCGACGTGATACCGTTCTCGGTACCGGCCACCTTGAAGTCCATGTCGCCAAGGTGGTCTTCGTCACCCAGGATATCGGTCAGAACCGCATAGGATCCATCCTCTTCGAGGATGAGGCCCATTGCGACACCGGCCACCGCGGATTTGAGCGGAACGCCCGCATCCATCATCGACAGGGAGCCACCGCAGACCGACGCCATCGAGGACGAGCCGTTGGATTCCGTGATCTCGGACACCACACGCACGGTATACGGGAAATCCGTAGTCGCAGGCAGAACCGCCTGAAGCGCGCGCCATGCGAGTTTGCCGTGACCGATTTCGCGACGTCCCGGAGGGCCCACGCGACCGGCTTCACCAACCGAATAGGGCGGGAAGTTGTAATGCAGCAGGAAGTTCGACCGGTGATTGCCGTGCAGCGCGTCGATGATCTGCTCATCGTCGCCGGTGCCCAGCGTGGTCACCACGAGCCCTTGCGTTTCACCTCGGGTGAACAGGGCAGACCCGTGCGTCCTCGGCAGCAGGCCGGTTTCACACACGATGTCGCGCACTTTATCAAGTGCACGACCGTCGATCCGCTTGCCGGTTTTCACGACATCGCCGCGCAGCACGGAGGCTTCGAGCTTTTTCAACGCCGACCCGAGGTTCGCATCTTCGCGCTGCTCTTCGTTCAGCGCCTGGACGATCTCTTCCTTGGCCTTGGACACGGCGCTGGTGCGCTCCTGCTTGTCCGCGATTGCATAGGCGGCACGGATCTTGTCCTCGCCATGCTTTTTCACATCGGCATAGAGGATCGAATAATCCGGCGGCTGGAAATCGAACGGCTCTTTCGCGGCGTCTTCGGCCAGGTCGATGATCAGGTCGATCACCGGCTGGATCTGCTCGTGCGCAAAGGTTACGGCACCCAGCATCTCGTCCTCGGTCAGCTCGTAAGCTTCCGATTCCACCATCATCACGGCGTCCTTGGTGCCCGCGACAACCAGATCGAGCCGCTGCTCGGGGTTGTTGCGCAGCTGGTCCATATCCTCGACTTCGGGGTTGAGGATGTATTCGCCATCGACATAACCGACGCGGCAACCGGCAATCGGGCCCATGAACGGCGCGCCGGAAATGGTCAGCGCGGCGGAGGCGGCGATCATCGCCACGATATCCGGGTCATTGACCAGATCGTGGCTCAGCACGGTACACATGACCAGCACTTCGTTCTTGAAGCCCGGCACGAAAAGCGGACGGATCGGACGGTCGATCAGGCGCGCGGTCAGCGTTTCCTTTTCGGAAGGACGCGCCTCGCGCTTGAAGAAGCCACCCGGCACCTTGCCGGCAGCATAGTATTTTTCCTGGTAGTGGACGGTCAGCGGAAAGAAATCCTGACCGGGTTTCGGCTGCTTGGCGAACGTCACGTTGGCCATGACCGAGGTCTCACCGAGGGTGGCAATCACGCTGCCATCGGCCTGACGGGCAACCTTGCCCGTTTCCAGCGTGAGCGTTTCCTCGCCCCACTGCATTGTTTTCGTCGTAATGTTGAACATCATCGTTTCCTGTAAGGGAGCACTCCCGGCCCTCCGGGTCTCCCGTTTTCATGGCGGCCCCATTGCCGCCGACCCTTTCATCATGCCATGCGCCAAGGTCGAAGCGTCACGTCTCAGATAGGTGGGCCTTACAGGAAATCGGGATCAAAGAAAACACTTCCTTTTGTCGCTGCACTGAAGGGTGATCCGGCGCGAAATCTTGGCAAAACAAGGTCGCAGCCAAAGCGTGCGAAAAAGAAAAGGGCCCGCACAGCGAGCCCCTTCGAAATGTTATGTCGGCAAGCCTTAGCGGCGAATGCCCAGGCGCTGGATCAGGTTCTGATAGCGCGCTTCGTCCTTGACCTTGGTGTAGTCCAGCAGCTTACGACGCAGGGCAACGAGCTTGAGAAGACCACGACGCGAATGGTTGTCTTTTTTGTGGGTCTTGAAATGCTCGGTCAGGGTGGAAATGCGGCTGGTCAGGATGGCGACCTGAACTTCGGGCGACCCTGTGTCGCCGTCTTTCGTCGCGAATTCCTTGATCAGGCGGTTCTTTTCTTCAACGGTGATCGACATCGGGATCTCCTTTCGAAGGTTGGAGTGAATGGCGCAAGCCGGGATGTCGTCCAGCAGGGCCCATGGAGAATCTCCGCAGCCAGTGCGGATGCGGGCGTATAGGCGATAATCACACCCTTGGAAAGCCTTTTGCGTTCCGATTGAGGCTGCGCTTTTCGCTGCTGGTCGTGCAGGCGGCCATCTGCCCTTGTCGCGCAATCAGACTGCCGGTTGCGACCTGCGCGACACAGATGTCATCCAGCAGCACATCCGTCCAGTCAGGCCCGTCAGCGGACAGGCGCAGGGCAATGCGTGGCGGATCGGGCGCGCTTGGGTTCACCAGACCGAGCACATGATCCTGCGCCGCATCGAACGACGCCAGCCGAATGGGCGGGGACGGTCGCGCGCCGGGCTGATTGATCCGGCCGGAGGCCCGAAACAGACCAAGGGTGTCCACCGGAATGTCAGGCCAATCCGCGGGCGGCCGGGCATACTTGGCGCGCCCCGGCATCCGTATTGGAGCCGGGGCCAGGAAGGTCAGCAACGACAGGCCGACCAGACCAAGAAGGGAGAGCGTGAAGACAAGCATGGAGACCAACACCGTGAACTGTGCCGATCCACGTTAGTCCGAAGCCGTAAAGAAACGATTGTCGCCAGCCACCGCCAAGGGGAAATCCCCTTCAAATTCGACGGATTGTCATTCCGGATAGCGATCCGCCAACCGCCATTCCCGAGGTGCGGTGGCAAAAGACACGTAGAGCGGATGGCGCGGGTGTCCGTCCTTGGTCAGGCCCAGATGAGACATCGACCCGTCCAGCCCGCGCGCCATGGCTGCCGCCCGGCCCTGATGCCCGCCATGCACCCCCCATGCCGCGATCGTCAGACCGGCGCGCGCTGTCCAGTGCGCCAAAACTGCATCATTCGCCTCACCCACAGGCGTTTTAGCACGCTTGAGATCCTGCGGGCGCGTGGCGCGATAGGCAAAAAGATTGGCGATCATGACGCCGCCGAACCCCATGGACCGCGCCCGGGTTTCACAGCGCGCAACGGTCGGGTCATTGGTGAGCTCATCCGCCGTCGAGGGGTTGAGCATGATGAACAAGACAGCTGGTTGGGCAACATCCCAGACCCGCGAGAGACCATAGCGATAAAGGTCACACTTCGAATACCAGACCCGCGACAGACACCCATCCGCCTCGTGCGCGCGGTGGACCAAGGACTCGTGAATGGCACGCGGCAGGTCCGTCATTCGATGACGAACACTCGCGACGGGTGCACTTCGCCGGACTTGTACTGCCCGACCGCCACAGGCACCCCGCCGCAGGACACCCAGCACTCATCCCCGTATTCGACACCCGAGGCGATCACCATCGCCGGATTGCCGTTGCGCAGTTTTACCGCTGCCTCGGGCGTGCAGGTCAGTTCGGGCAGGTCGACAAGCCCCTGCTCCAACGGTCTGAGATAGCTGTCCAGTTCCGCCGTGCGCGCCATCGCGTCGATCTGGTCGAGGGTCAGACCGTCTTCGGCGTCAAACGGGCCGGACCACACCCTGCGCAGCCGCAGCACGTGGCCAAGGCAGCCAAGCGCCTCACCCAGATCGCGGGCGACGGACCGGACATATCCACCCTTGCCACAGACCAGCATGAGCACCGCATGGTCTGCATCGGGACGGTCCAGAAGAGTCAATTCGTCGACGAACAAGGGGCGCGCCGCAATGTCCATTTCTTCGCCATCGCGGGCACGTTTATAGGCGCGTTCGCCGTCGATCATGACAGCCGAGAACTGGGGCGGCACCTGCAGGATGTCGCCAACGAATTTGTGCAGCGCTTCCTTGATCTCGTCATCCGTGGGGCGCAGATCGGAGGTGGCGATCACGTCACCTTCGGCATCATCCGTACGGGTCGCCTGCCCGAACCGTACGGTAAACTCGTAGGCCTTGAGAGCGTCGGTGATATAGGGAACGGTCTTGGTCGCCTCGCCCAGTGCCACGGCCAGCACACCGGTCGCATCGGGATCAAGCGTTCCGGCATGACCCGCCTTTTTCGCGTCGAACGCCCAGCGGACCTTGTTGACCACGGCGGTCGAAGTCAGGCCCGCCGGCTTGTCCACCACCAGCCATCCGGAAATGTCACGGCCCTTGCGTTTGCGTCCCATACTGCCCCTTGCCTGCCTGAAAGACCGGCGAGGTATCGCAGGGGGCAAGTCCTGTCAATTCGGCAAGGGTCGTTCAGTCGATCTCGCGGGCCTCGTCGATCAGCATGATCGGAATACCGTCGCGGATCGGATAGGCCAGATGCGCGGAGCGGCTGATCAGTTCCTGCCGGGCGGCATCGTATTCGAGCCGCCCCTGCGTTTGCGGGCAGACCAGAGCCTCTAGCATCTTGCGGTCATATCCCGGCGTTTCTGTCATTGCAGGATGTCCTCGGACTGGCCACCGCGCAGGGCGTATTCGATCAGCGTCACAAGCGTTTCGCGCCGTGTCGACAACGACGGAGCTTCAAGCAGTGCCTGTTTCTCTTCGGGTTCGAAATCCAGCAGCATGGACAGCGAGTTGATCAGCAGCTCGTTGTCCGCGTCCTTGAGGGTGTCCCAGTCTGCAGACAGATCGCGCGCCGCAAAATACCGATCCAACAGGTTCAGAAACTTGTCCCGGTCGAAATTGCGGTCATGCTCGGGCCCGCCCTGATCGCGGTCGAACCCGTCCCAATTCACATCGAAGCGGCGGTAGGGCGTGAAGCCTTCCACCTCGGAACCGAGCCGAAACCGGGAGATGCCCGACAGGGTCACCATGTAGCGGCCGTCTTCGGTTTCCGAAAACTGCGTGACCCGCCCGGCGCAGCCGATCCGGTGCAGTGCATCCTTGTCGCCCTTGGGGCGGGCGTTCGGTTGCACCATGCCGATCAATCGAGCAGGGGTTTTGAGAGCATCTTCAAGCATTTGCAGGTAGCGCGGCTCGAACAGATGCAGCGGAAGCCGTGCGCGGGGCAGCAAAAGCGCCCCGGGCAGCGGGAACACGGGGATGGACCCCGGCAATTCGGTGACTCGTATCATGCGAGACGACCTAGCCTGAGGATACGATCAGGCAAATATCATCGAGCTCAAACGACGACGTCCGTTCAGGGCAATCGGATCATTCGGTTTCAGCGCCTCGAAAATCGTCATCAACTGTGCCTTTGCAGCCTGCTCTTTCCACTCCCGATCACGGCGGAACAGCTCGAGCAGGTGATCGACAGCGGCCTGCCCATCGCCCTTGGCATAAAGCGCCTGCGCAAGATCGAAACGCGCCTGGTGATCGTCGGGATCAGCCTCGACCGCCGCCTCCAATTCGGCCACCGGGCCGGAGTTGCTGGCCTGCTTGGCAAGCTCGAGCTGCGCGTGCACCGCCTCAAGCTCCGGCTTGCCGGAGATCTCCGCGGGGGCACCGTTCAGGATGGCTTCGGCCTGTTCCAGATCGCCTGCGGCAATCGCACAGCGCACCAGACCAGCATAGGCGCGGGCATGTGTGGGGTCTTCTTCGAGTACCGCCGCGAAGGTCTGCATCGCATCCGCTGCGGCACCGGCCTCGAGCATGTCTTCTGCAGCCTCGACAGCGTCATCCAGACCACCGCTGGCATCGCCACCACCCGCCTTGACGACACGTTCGACAAAAGCCTTGACCTCTGATCCGGGCTGCGCGCCCTGGAACATGTCGACGGGACGCCCTTTGACAAAGGCCACGACGGTCGGGATCGACTGGATCGGCAGACCCTGCTGCCCCAGCGCCTGCACGAGGCCTTGCGCCTCGTCCACGTTGACCTTGGCCATCTTGACCGCGCCGCGTGCGCCCGTCACCTCGGCTTCGAGCATCGGTCCAAGCGTCTTGCAGGGTCCGCACCACGGCGCCCAGAAATCGACGATCACAGGGGTCTCCATGCTGCCGTCGATCACTTCGGCCATGAAGTCCTCTTGGGATACGTCCTTGATCAGGTCGGCCTGTGCCGGGCTTTGTCCGAGTTCGATCATCTGCATCTCCTGTCGCGGTTACCGTCCGGTCACGGCGTAAATGGCGCACCGGACCCCGTCTTGCAAGGGGTCAGCCCGTGATCAGGTCGTCGATCAGGGCCGCAACCGCATCCGGGTGCGTGATCGGCACCATATGCCCCGCTCCGGGGACGACGCTGTCATTTGCACCGGGTATCCGCCGCGCAAGCGTCGCATGGATTGCCGCGATCACCGGTTCGGACTCTGCCCCCCGGATCAAGCGCGTGGGACAGCGGATCGCTTCGGGTCGACCGGCCGCCAGCAGCCCGTTGGAATCCTCCACCAGACAGGGTTCGGTTTCCCGAATGAACGGCATCTGCGCACTGAATTGGCTGCGCTCCTTTTCACTCAACTCGGTCCACGGGCGTCCGTCGCCCCAGATACGAATGAACTCAGCCGCCGCTGTCGCCCAGTCTTCCTGCTCCAAAGCGGTGCCAAACCCGCGCGATGTGTCGAGGTAGGTTTGAAACGCTGCTTCATCGCTTTCTCGGGCAGCCGCGAAAAGCACCGGTTCGATCAGCGTCAGGCTGTGCACCTTTTCGGGTATCTCCATCGCCAGCCTGAGCGCGACTGTCGCCCCGAAGCTGTGGCCGATCACATGCCCGCCGTCGCCCAGACAATCCCGCGCGATGGCTGTCACCTGACCAAGCAGATCGCTCCGGCCGTCCCATGGCGCGCTGCGACCGTGCCCGGGCATATCCGGTGCAACCATCGTCAGACGGTCGGACAATCGCGTTGCAAGAGGCAACCAGATCTTTGAATGGGCAAGAGCGCAATGCAGGAGGAGGGCCGGTTCCGGACCGGTCCCGAAAGACCGGGTGTAGACCGGAAACCCGCCCCTAAGAGCATCCAGCATCAAATCTTGCCGGCGAGATGCAGCTCCAGGTCCTCGATCCGGTCCTGCCCCCAGAACCGCTCATCCGTGTCGGTGACATAGAACGGTGCGCCGAACACGCCGCGCGAAGCCGCTTCTTCGAGGTTGGCGGCATAGGTTTCGGCACCGCTGAGCAATCCGCTGTCGGCCAGCGACGGATCAAACCCCGCCTCTGTCAGCGCCGCGCGCACCACCTCGTCCTGGGCGATGTCCTTTTCCTCGGCCCAGACTGCGCGCAGGATTGCATGAGCAAGGATGCCGAGATCGCCGCCGCCCGCGTTTTGCGCTGCAATGATCGCATACGATGCCGGAGCCCCGTTGGTGGGCCAGAAGGCCGGTTTCAGGTTGAACGGCATTCCCAGTTTCTTCGACTGCCGCGTCAGTTCCTGCGCGCGCAATTCCATGCGGCTGGGATGCCGGTCCTTTGGGGGTGTGCCGCCTGTGCGGGCGAACAGCGCGACCACATCGAGGGGCTTGTAGGTGATGCTGGCACCGTGTTTGGCAGCCGCCTCTTCCAGTCGTGTGCCCGCAAGATACGCGTAAGGAGAGAGTGTGGAGAAAAAGTAATCAATATGGGCCATTCGGGTGCTCCGTGCCTCTGTTGCTTTGCGCGACCGTAGGCCCATGCTAAGGCGAGCGCAACGTCACGAATCTGTCATAACCGACCGCCCAATGGAGCCTGCCGCCATGCCCAGCATTGTTGAACCCAAACTGATTTCCGGCAATGCGAACATGCCACTTGCCAAGGCCATCGCGCGTCGCATGACCATGTATCGCGGCATGAGCGTCGGGCTGGTCGATGCCCGCGTCGAACGCTTCAACGACCAGGAAATCTTTGTCGAGGTCTACGAGAACGTGCGCGGCGAGGACATGTTCATCATCCAGCCCACATCGAACCCGGCCAACGACAACCTGATGGAGTTGCTCATCATGTCGGACGCGCTGCGCCGGTCGTCTGCTGCACGCATCACCGCCGTAATCCCCTATTTCGGCTATGCCCGTCAGGACCGCCGGTCAAAGGCCCGTACGCCGATCACCGCCAAACTGGTCGCCAACATGATCGCCGAAGCCGGGATTGAGCGCGTTCTGACGATGGACCTGCACGCGGCGCAGATTCAGGGGTTCTTCGACATCCCGGTCGACAACCTCTATGCCTCGCCGATCTTCGCGCTCGATATCCTCGAGCAGTTCAAGGGCAACACGTCGGATATCATGGTGGTGTCGCCGGATGTCGGCGGCGTGGCCCGTGCGCGTGAACTCGCCAAGCGGATCAACGCGCCGCTGTCGATCGTGGACAAGCGCCGCGAGAAACCTGGCGAGATTGCCGAGATGACCGTGATCGGTGAGGTGGCCGGAAAGACATGCATCATCGTGGATGACATCTGCGACACGGCCGGAACGCTGTGCAAAGCCGCCGAAGTCCTGATGGAGCATGGTGCGACCGAGGTGCATTCCTACATCACGCATGGCGTTCTGTCGGGACCGGCGGTGGAGCGGATCACCAAATCGGTGATGAAATCGCTGGTGATCACCGACTCCATTCAGGCCACTGGAGCGGTGTCTGGCGCCACGAATATCCGGATCGTTCCAACGGCACCGATGTTCGCGCAGGCGATCCTGAACATCTGGAACGGCACATCGGTATCGTCGCTCTTCGAGACCGAAACGCTGGGCCCGATCTACGAGGGTATCCTGTAAGTCCAAACCAACACGCGAGATCGGGTGGGCCTGCGCCCACCTGTTGCATGTCGGGTTCAAGCTTAGGATCCGGGCTTCAGATGACGTCCCAATCGTCGTCATGGATCACCGCGCCCATCGCCATCCACGAAATCCGAACCCGTGCGACGCGGGTGTCCAGCCAGGTGCGGAACACCGCGTCGAATCCGGTTTCCGTCACGTTCTCAGCGGCCAGATCTGCACGGACATTGCGGGCGCTGTCCATATCCCAAAGCGTCAGAGACACGTGAACCATGGGCGGCACGGCAAAGGGCCGATCAAACGCGATCCACTGACTGCGCGCCCGCGAGCCTTCGCCGGTCCACATGTCGCCGCCTTCCTCGAAATCCGAGAACAGGTCAACCGAACCTTGTGCGACCCCAATGCGGGAGCTGTTGAAGATCTGCATAGGAAAGCCCCATTGCGTCTGGCCGTTCTACCGCAAGGCGAAGGCGGGAAAAACGAAAAAAGCCCCGCATCCTCGCGGGGCTTTCATTCTGGAAACGGACGCGCTCTCAGAGCGACGGTTGTTTCGGTGACAGGCCGATATGCGTGCCCACGGCGACCATGTCAGCCAGCAGCTTGGCCGCGTCATCGACGGGACCCGTGTCGTTCTTGAAGGTTTCCTTGGTCTTGTTGTACGCGGCCTGCGCCTCGTCCACCATCGCCTCATAGGTGGCCTGGTCGACATCGGCCCTGGGAACTGCGCGTTCGGCAAGAACCGACAGGCTTTCACCGAGTTCGGCAAAGCCGCCTGTCACGACGAATTCCTCTATGCCCTTGTCCGTTTCGACCTTGAGAACACCGGGACGCAGCGTCGTGATGAGCGGCGCATGGTTCGGCATGGCGGTCATGTCGCCATCGGCACCCGGGATCTGCACAGATTTGACCTGCGCCGACATCAGGCTGCGCTCGGGGCTGACCAGATCGAATTGCATGGTCTCTGCCATGTGTGATCTCCTTTTGGGTGGTGCGCTCGTCTGCCCCTACGGGCACCCTCGCGAGGAAGCCCGCGAGGGCTGAAGAGCGCCCGGATTATGCAGCGTCGGCAGCCATCTTTTCAGCTTTGGCTTTCACGTCCTCGATGCCGCCCACCATGTAGAAGGCACCCTCGGGCAGGTGGTCATATTCACCGGCCACAACCGCCTTGAAGGACGAGATCGTGTCTTCCAGCGGCACCTGGATGCCGTCGGAGCCGGTAAAGACCTTTGCCACGTCGAACGGCTGGGACAGGAAACGCTGGATTTTCCGGGCACGGGCCACGGTCAGCTTGTCCTCTTCCGACAGTTCGTCCATGCCGAGAATTGCGATGATGTCCTGAAGCGACTTGTAGCGCTGCAGGATACCCTGCACGTCACGCGCCACCTGGTAATGCTCTTCTCCGACGATCGTCGGGTCCATCAGGCGCGAGTTGGAGTCGAGCGGGTCGACCGCCGGATAGATGCCAAGTTCGGAAATGGCGCGGTTGAGAACCGTTGTCGCGTCGAGGTGCGCAAAGGTGGTTGCAGGCGCCGGGTCGGTCAGGTCGTCCGCAGGGACGTAAACGGCCTGGATCGAGGTGATCGAGCCTGCCTTCGTCGAGGTGATGCGCTCCTGCATCTGGCCCATGTCGGTCGCCAGTGTCGGCTGGTAGCCCACAGCGGACGGGATACGACCCAGCAGGGCGGACACTTCGGAACCGGCCTGTGTGAAGCGGAAGATGTTGTCCACGAAGAACAGAACGTCGGTTCCGGACTGGTCGCGGAACTGCTCGGCCAGTGTCAGACCGGTCAGGGCGACACGCGCACGCGCTCCCGGAGGCTCGTTCATCTGACCATAGACAAGCGCCACCTGGCTTTCCCGGAGGTTGTCCGGCTTGATGACGTTGGATTCGATCATCTCGTGATAGAGGTCGTTGCCTTCACGGGTCCGTTCACCAACACCCGCGAACACCGAGTAGCCCGAGTGCACTTTGGCGATGTTGTTGATCAGTTCCATGATGAGAACCGTCTTGCCCACACCGGCACCGCCGAAGAGACCAATCTTGCCGCCCTTGGAATAGGGTGCCAGCAGGTCGATCACCTTGATGCCGGTCACGAGGATCTCGGACTCGGTCGACTGTTCCGAGAATTCCGGCGCGGATGCGTGAATCGGGCGATACTCGTCCGCCTCGATCGGGCCCCCTTCGTCAACCGGCTCGCCGACGACGTTCAGAATACGGCCAAGCGTTGCAGCGCCCACCGGAACCGAGATTGGACCGTCGGTGTCGACAACTTCCTGACCCCGAACAAGGCCTTCGGTTGCGTCCATCGCGATGGTGCGCACGGTGTTTTCGCCAAGGTGCTGTGCCACTTCCAGAACAAGCTTCTTGCCGTTGTTGTCGGTGTTCAGCGCGTTCAAAATAGCCGGCAAGTGGTCGCCGAACTGAACGTCCACGACGGCGCCGATCACCTGCGTGATTTTGCCTTTTGCGTTTGCCATGTTTCGTCTCCGGTTCTTAGAGCGCCTCGGCGCCCGAGATAATTTCGATCAGTTCGTTGGTAATCACGGCCTGACGCGAACGGTTGTATTCGATGGTGAGCTTGTCGATCATTTCGCCCGCGTTGCGCGTGGCGTTGTCCATCGCGCTCATCCGGGCCCCCTGTTCGGAGGCTCCGTTTTCCAGCAGCGCCGCGAAAATCTGCGTCGCCACACCGCGCGGCAGAAGATCGGCGAGGATCGCCTCTTCGTCCGGCTCGTAATCGTAGAGCATGTTGGCCGTCGCATCGCCTTCTTCGGGCGCATCGAACGTCGCCGGAATGATCTGCTGCGCCGTCGGGGTCTGGCTGACGACATTGACGAACTTCGCGTAGAAGATCGTGGCCACGTCGAATTCGTCTGCATCAAAGCGACCAAGGATATCCTTGGCGATGCCCTGCGCATCCGCATACCCGATCCGCTTCACATCGCTCAGGTCGATATGGCCGACGGACAGGTTGCCGAAGTCCCGCTTCATGGCCTCGCGGCCTTTCTTGCCGACGGTCAGTATCTTGACCGTCTTCCCCTTGCCCTTGAGCTCGGTCGCCTTCTGCTTGGCCAGCTTCGCGATATTCGCGTTGAAGCCCCCGCACAGACCACGCTCGGCCGTGAGTACGACAAGCAGATGCACGTCGTCCTTGCCCGTCCCGCTCAGCAGTCGGGGCGCGGTGTCACTGTCGCCGACGCTGGCGGCAAGCGCCCCCATCACGGCATTGAACCGCTCGGTGTAGGGACGTGCCATTTCGGCAGCATCCTGTGCCCGCCGCAATTTTGCGGCGGCCACCATCTGCATGGCCTTGGTGATCTTGCGGGTCGATTTGACCGACGCGATCCGGTTTTTCAAATCCTTGAGATTTGGCATTGCCTCGTCTCCTTACGAGAAGTCGGCGGCGTATTCGTCAATCGCGGCCTTGAGCTTGTCGGCGGCATCACCCTTGATCTTCGGATCTTCATTGGTGATCCACTCGAGGATGTCCTGACGCTTGCCGCGCATGTGACCCAGCAGACCAGCCTCGAAATCCTTGACCCGGTTGAGCGGGACCTTGTCGAGATAGCCGTTGGTGCCCGCGAAAATCACGCAGACGATTTCGGCGTTGGTCAGCGGCGAATACTGCGGCTGCTTCATCAGCTCGGTCAGACGCGCACCCCGGTTCAGCAACTGCTGTGTCGAGGCGTCGAGGTCGGAGCCGAACTGGGCGAAGGCCGCCATTTCACGGTACTGCGCGAGCGAGAGCTTCACCGGACCGGCAACCGACGACATCGCCTTGGTCTGGGCCGACGACCCCACACGAGACACCGAAAGACCGGTGTTCACGGCAGGACGGACACCCTGGTAGAAGAGTTCCGTTTCAAGGAAGATCTGGCCGTCGGTGATCGAGATCACGTTGGTCGGAATGAATGCCGAAACGTCACCACCCTGGGTTTCGATGATCGGCAGAGCCGTCAGCGACCCGGAGCCGTTGTCTTCGTTCAGCTTTGCAGACCGCTCGAGCAGGCGCGAGTGGAGATAGAACACGTCACCCGGATAGGCTTCGCGGCCCGGCGGACGACGCAGCAGCAGGGACATCTGGCGGTAGGCCACGGCCTGCTTGGAGAGGTCATCATAGATGATCAGCGCGTGACGGCCGTTGTCGCGGAAGTGCTCGGCCATCGAGGTGGCCGCATAAGGTGCGAGAAACTGCATCGGAGCAGGGTCGGACGCTGTGGCCGCAACCACGATCGAATATTCGATTGCGCCGCTCTCTTCGAGCTTCTTGACCAGCTGCGCCACGGTGGAGCGCTTCTGACCGATGGCAACGTAGATGCAGTACAGCTTCTTGTACTCGTCGTCGCCAGCAGCGTCATTATAGGATTTCTGGTTCAGGATCGCGTCCAGAGCAACGGCGGTCTTGCCGGTCTGACGGTCACCGATGATGAGCTCGCGCTGGCCACGGCCAATCGGGATCATCGAGTCAACGGCCTTGAGGCCGGTCGCCATGGGTTCGTGAACCGATTTACGCGGGATGATGCCCGGCGCCTTGACGTCTGCAATGGAACGTTTGGTGGTCTTGATCGGACCCTTGCCATCGATCGGGTTGCCAAGACCGTCAACAACGCGACCCAGCAGTTCGTCGCCCACGGGCACGTCCACGATGGCCTTGGTGCGCTTGACGGTGTCGCCTTCCTTGATGTCGCGGTCGGAGCCGAAGATCACGATACCGACGTTGTCGGCTTCGAGGTTCAGCGCCATGCCCCGGATACCACCGGGGAATTCGACCATTTCACCCGCCTGAATGTTGTCGAGGCCGTAAACGCGCGCGATACCGTCACCAACGGAAAGGACGCGGCCCACCTCGGTGACTTCGGCGTCCTGCCCGAAGTTCTTGATCTGCTCCTTTAGGATCGCAGAAATCTCGGCTGCTTGGATACCCATTTATCCGACCTCTTTCATAGCATTTTGAAGGGAGTTGAGCTTGGAGCGGATCGACGTGTCGATCATCTTCGAGCCCACCTTAACGACAAGACCGCCGATGAGGGATTCATCAACGGTCGCATTGATCTTGACGGCCTTGCCAACCTTCGCCGTCAGCGTGCTGGCAAGCTCTTTGGATTGTGCGGCGGTCAATTTGACAGCGGACACGACATCCGCAGTCACTTCGCCTTTTTCTTCCGCGATCAGGTCGCGCAGACGGTTGATCATCTGCGGCAGGACGAACAGACGCCGCTTGGACGCCATCAGCGCGAGGACGTTCTGCATCGTCTTTGTCAAACCCATCTTGGCGGCAACCGCTGTGATCGCATTCGATTGCGCATCACGGCTGTATACAGGCGAGTGGATCAAGTCGGTCAGGTCCGGGCTGCTGGCAAGTGCGGCCGACAGATCGTCGAGATTCTCTTCGAGCTTGTCGAGCTCTTTACCCTCTTTGGCGAGGTCGAAGACCGCCATGGCATAGCGATCCGCGATGCCAGAGGAAATGGATGCTGTTTCAGACACGTCCACCCTTCCGCTATTCTGTCTCCGATCCCCCGAATGCCGGTGGTCAGAGACGTTTTCAGTTTGGCAAATGCCGCAAGGCATAGAAATCAGCGCGGATGTAGCAGAGGCTTCCTCAACCGGCAACACGGTATGGTGATTTTGAAATCCGCCACATCCTTATTGTTTACAGTAGCTTAACCGTTAGTGCGACCTAATGCGCGCAAGAAAGTTGCATCTTTTCCGAGAGGATTGGTCATGTTTGGCGATTCCTGTGCGCACAAAGCACCCGGTTCTGCCTGTTTTTGCATCTCCGAGCAGGTGCTGCATCTGCACAAAAAGCGGGCAGTGTGAAAACACTCTCAGGATTTTCGGGAGTCAAATGCCGTCGTCTTGCCCTGAACCCGCGCTCTCGCCGGTTTTGCCGATGGCGTCGGAACGAGGCTGCCCAGAGGTTTGAGGATGCGGCTTTCCGCCCGCGTGCCTCTTGGCGTCGGGTTGGTCTTGGTCACCTCGACCATCAGCACCCCGCCTGCGATCAGCGCCGACACGCTGCGCCCCATCTTTTCCCAGAATGGTCCTGTCTTCATCCAGAACCGTCGGGTCGAGGGCGGCTGATACAGCACCGCCGTATGCCGCTGCGGTGCAAAGTTGTGCGCCTTCAGCTGCGCCTCGAGCTGGCCCATCGAATAGGGTCGCCCAAAGCCGAACGGTGTCGCATCGGAGCGCGCCCAAAGCCCCGAACGGTTGGGCACGATGAAGAGCGCCTTGCCCCCCGGACCAAGAACCCGCCAACATTCTTCCAAAAGCGCCGATGGCCGTTCAGAGGTTTCCAGACCGTGCATCAGGATCAGCTTGTCAAAACGGCCATTCTCGATCGGCCAAAGCGTTTCTTCGCAAAGCACGGACACATTTGGCAGACCTGCGGGCCAAGGCATCACGCCCTGCTGCGCGGGCATCAAGCCGATGACGCGTCGCGCATCTGCCAGATAGGGCCGCAGCAAGGGTGCGGCGAACCCGAAACCGCCGACCGATTGCTGCTTGGCCTCGGGCCAGAAGGTCGTCACCTGGTCCCGCACCACGCGCTGCGCCACCCGACCGATCGCACTGCGATAGTAGAAGCTGTGCAGTCGATGAACGTCGAGATGCATTTGGGCCTCCGAAACTTTTGGCCTAGATTGACCCAAGTGTAACCACCACGGAAAGAAACGCCATGCCCCTTGAACTTGTCACCTTGCCCGCGCTGTCGGACAATTACACCTTTCTTCTTCATGACAGTGACAGCGGCGCAACGGCGTGTATCGATGTGCCCGACGCGGCACCCATTCTGGCCGAACTCGACAGGCGCGGCTGGGCGTTGACCGAGATCTGGCTGACCCATCATCACCATGACCATATCGGCGGGGTCGAGGATCTGCTCAAGAAACACGATGCAAAGATCACCGGTGCGGCTGCGGACAGGCACCGTCTGCCCCCCCTCAACCGCGAGGTGGCCGAGGGTGACGCGTTCGAATTCGGTGGCGAGACAGTGGATGTTCTGGATGTGTCCGGCCACACCATCGGGCATATCGCATTCGTCGTTCCGGCCTCAGGCTATGCCTTTACTGCCGACAGCCTCATGGCGCTTGGGTGCGGACGTCTGTTCGAAGGCACGGCGGCGCAGATGTGGAACAGCTTGCAAAAGCTGGCCGCGCTCGATCCCGAAACCCTGATTTGTTCGGGCCACGAATACACCCAGGCCAACGCCCGCTTCGCAATCAGCATCGACCCCGACAATCCCGACTTGAAAGCGCGGATAGAGAGTATAAGTTCATTGCGTGAAAGCAACGAACCAACAGTTCCGAGCAAACTCTCCGAAGAAGTGGCAACCAATCCGTTCTTGCGCGCCGCTGATCCCGCGATCCAAGCCCATCTGGACATGATCGGTGAAGATCCGGTCGACGTATTCGCCGAAATTCGAGCCCGCAAGGATCGCTTCTGAGGCAAATTCACAAGAACTTGTGGGCAATCGCGCATGTGTACCCTGTCAAGACGAAGAAAAAACTTGAAGGTTTGCAAGTAACGACCACAGTTTAAGACTAAGATGACAGTTGTGTCGTACCCCGCGATACAACACACAAAAGAAGGAGCACTCAACCGTGCCTTCATTTTCGAATACCCTTGAGCAGGCAATCCACTCGGCTTTGGCGCTGGCCAATTCGAGGTCACATGAGTTCGCAACGCTGGAGCATCTGCTGCTGGCGCTGATCGACGAACCCGACGCGGTTCGCGTGATGAAAGCGTGCTCGGTCGACACAGAGGAACTGCGCACGACGCTTGTCGATTACATCGATGACGATCTGTCCAACCTCGTGACCGACATCGAAGGCTCCGAGGCGGTTCCGACCGCCGCGTTCCAGCGCGTCATCCAGCGCGCCGCGATCCACGTCCAAAGCTCGGGCCGCAGCGAAGTGACCGGCGCCAATGTGCTGGTCGCCATCTTTGCCGAACGCGAATCGAACGCCGCCTATTTCCTGCAGGATCAGGACATGACCCGTTACGATGCGGTCAACTTCATCGCACATGGCGTTGCCAAGAACCCGGCTTATGGCGAAAGCCGCCCGGTCACTGGTGCCTCGGAAAACGAGGAAGAACCGCAGACGCAGGAACCGCAGGGCGAACAGAAGGAATCGGCGCTCGCCAAGTATTGCGTCGACCTGAACAAGAAGTCGCGCAAGGGCGATATCGACCCCCTGATCGGCCGCGACTCCGAAGTCGAACGCTGCATCCAGGTGCTCTGCCGCCGCCGCAAGAACAACCCGCTTCTTGTGGGGGATCCCGGTGTTGGCAAGACGGCGATCGCCGAAGGTCTGGCCCGCAAGATCGTGTCGGGCGAAACGCCAGAGGTTCTGTCCAAGACCACGATCTACTCGCTCGACATGGGTGCTCTGCTGGCAGGCACCCGCTATCGTGGCGACTTCGAAGAGCGTCTCAAGGCCGTCATGACGGAACTCGAAGACCACGACGATGCCGTCTTGTTCATCGACGAAATCCACACTGTGATCGGTGCGGGTGCCACATCTGGCGGCGCCATGGATGCCTCCAACCTGCTGAAGCCCGCGCTTCAGGGCGGCAAACTGCGCTGCATGGGCTCCACCACCTACAAGGAATTCCGTCAGCACTTCGAAAAGGATCGCGCACTCAGCCGCAGGTTCCAGAAGATTGACGTGAACGAACCTTCGGTCGAAGACACGATCAAGATCCTCAAGGGCCTCAAGCCCTATTTCGAGGAACATCATGGCGTGAAATACACGGCCGAAGCGATCAAGACCGCTGTGGAACTGTCGGCACGCTACATCAACGATCGCAAGCTGCCCGACAAGGCCATCGATGTGATCGATGAGGCCGGCGCGGCACAGCACTTGCTCGCGGAATCGAAGCGGCGCAAGTCGCTGGGTGCCAAGGAGATCGAGGCCGTTGTCGCCAAGATCGCCCGCATTCCGCCAAAGAACGTGTCCAAGGACGACACCGAACTGCTCAAGGATCTCGAGGCCAGCCTCAAGCGCGTGGTGTTCGGTCAGGATGCCGCCATCGAGGCGCTGTCATCGGCGATCAAGCTGGCACGCGCCGGTCTGCGGGAACCGGAAAAGCCCATCGGCAACTACCTTTTCGCCGGACCGACCGGTGTGGGTAAAACCGAAGTGGCGAAACAGCTGGCGGATACTCTGGGTGTGGAACTGCTGCGCTTCGACATGTCCGAATACATGGAGAAGCACGCGGTCAGCCGTCTGATCGGTGCGCCTCCGGGGTATGTCGGGTTCGACCAGGGTGGTCAGCTGACCGATGGTGTGGACCAGCATCCGCATTGCGTGTTGCTGCTTGACGAGATGGAAAAGGCGCACCCGGATGTCTACAACATCCTGTTGCAGGTCATGGATCACGGGTCGCTGACCGATCACAACGGTCGCACTGTCAACTTCCGTAACGTGATCCTGATCATGACGTCCAACGCGGGTGCCTCGGAACAGGCGAAGGCGGCCATCGGCTTTGGCCGCGACCGTCGCGAGGGCGAGGATACGGCGGCGATCGAACGCACGTTCACGCCGGAATTCCGCAACCGTCTGGATGCGGTGATTTCCTTTGCGCCGCTGCCGAAGTCCACGATCCTGCAAGTGGTCGAAAAGTTCGTGCTTCAGCTCGAAGCACAGCTGATGGATCGCAACGTGACCATCGAACTGACCAAGCCTGCGGCCGAATGGCTCGCCGACAAGGGTTACGACGACAAGATGGGCGCGCGCCCCTTGGGTCGCGTGATCCAGGAGCACATCAAGAAGCCGCTCGCGGAAGAACTGCTTTTCGGCAAACTGGCAAAGGGTGGCGTCGTCCGTGTTTCGGTCGAGGACGGCAAGCTGCTCCTGGAAACGGCCGGGCCGGACAATCCGCGCCTGTCGAGCAAGAAACCCCCGCTTTTGACGGCGGAGTGATCCGCAGCGTCATCGCACTGATCATCACGTCCGCCACACCTGCTGTGGCGGACGTTTCCTTTTTGAGCATGCCGCTGGACTGCGTGTTGGGCGAAACCTGCGTGATCGAGGATTACCCGGATGTTGACCCGACCGGGGGAGCGTCCGATTTCCATTGCGGCCTCAAGACAAGGGATGGGCACAGCGGCACCGATTTTGCCTTGCTCAGCTTTGACCAGATGGACACCGGCGTGCGCGTGATCGCCGCAGCCGATGGCCGGGTCGAGGCGATCCGCAACACCCGCCCGGACCAGCCATACATCCTCGGAACCGATCTGAACGGCCAGGAATGCGGCAACGCGGTCAGGATCGACCACGGCAACGGCTACCAGTCCGTTTATTGCCACATGAAGCTCGGATCGGTGCGCGTCACCCCCGGTCAGCGCGTTCTCAGAGGTCAAATTCTGGGCGAGGTCGGGCTTAGCGGCCTGACCAATTATCCGCATCTGCACCTGACGATCACCCGCGGGGTCGAGGTCATAGACCCGTTTGCCCCCGAACAGGACAACGCGTGCAGCATCCCGGTCGACACGCTCTGGCTCGACACGCCAAAATACACAGACGCCGGATTGTTCACCGTTGGCATGTCGGATGCGGTTCCCGAACTGAGCGCGGTGCAATCCGGCGCTGCACGTCGGACCACTTTGTCCCCACAAGACTCGATGGTGCTTTATGCCCACGCCTTTCATGGCAATCGCTATGACAGGATCGAAATGACCCTGACTGGCCCGGATGGTTCGGTTTTTGAGCATACCGCACGGATTGACACGGATCAGGCGCAGGCGATGCGTGCTTACGGTCTGCGCGCGCCAGTGACCGGATGGGCCAAGGGCGACTATCGGGGCTACGTTCGGATGATCCGGGGCAACGAGATCATTGCCGTGCGCCATGCCGACGTGACGGTCGAATAGCGCTTACTGCTCGGTCAGTTTCAGTTCGATCCGCCGATTCTGCGCCCGCGCCTCTGCTGTGCTGTCGGTGTTGACAGGCTGGTATTCCCCAAACCCGTTGGCAGACAAACGTCGGGGCGGAATACCCAGATTTTCGATCATGTAGCGCACGACCGACAGCGCCCGCGCCTGAGACAATTCCCAGTTATCTGCGTAAAGCCCCTGCCCCGAAAGCGGCAGGTTGTCCGTGTGCCCGTCCACCCGGATGATCCAGTTGATGCCCTCTGGGATCTCCTGTGCGACATCGCGCAGAATGGCGGCCACATTCGCGATCTGAGCGCGTCCGCCCTCGGACAAACCGGCACCACCCGGCGGAAACAGCACTTCGGAGGAAAACACGAAGCGGTCCCCTTCGATCCGCACGCCCTCGCGGTCGCCCAGAACCTCGCGGAGACGACCAAAGAACTCGGACCTGTACCGTTCCAGATCCTGGTTCTGCCCTGCCAGCCGCAGCTTTTCCGCTTCGAGCCTCTGCCGTTCTTCCTCCAGCCGCTGGCGCTCCGCCTCTTCAAGCTGCCGCCGCCGCCGTTCTTCGGACGCGACACGCGCTAGGGCGGTGTTCAGCTCGGTGCCAAGACTTTCCAACTGGACCTGCGCCGCGGTATCGCGCGCCTTGGAATCGTCCAGAAGACTTTGCAAACTCGCCAACTGGCGGCGCAACGCGCCAACCTGTTGGTTGAGCAATTCTGTCTGCCGCTGCGCCTCGGTCGCGCGCTGGGTTTCGGCATCCAAACGGTCCCGCGCCTGTTCCAGCAAAAGCTGGCGCTGCTCGGTTTCGGACAGTCGGTCCTCCAACGCGGTTTCCGCGGCAATCTGGGCAGCCAGCGCCGCAGCCAACTGATCGCGTGTTTCTGCCAGCGTGGTCTCGGTCGCGCTTTGCTGGGCAAGCGCGGCGGCAAGGCTTTGCTCCAGTGTCTGTGCGCTCTCGATCCGCTGTGCGGCATCCGCCTGTGCCTCTGCCAGCGCCTGTCGCAGGGCATCCAGCGTCGCCTGCATTTCGGCGGTGGTTTGTTCCTGATCCGTCAGGTCGGTCGTCAAGGCCGCATTCTCGGCGCGCAACTGATCCAGCCGCGCCTCGAGCGCGTTTGCCTCTGACACGCGGACCAAGGCCTCGGACAGCCGCGCCTCGAGCGAGGACAGCGTCGTGCGATCGCCCTGTGACGTTTCTATGTCCCGTTCCAGAGTCGCGATCCGGTTGGCCTGCTCCGCCAATTGCGCCCGCAGGTCGGCTTCGGTTTCATCGCCTTGCTCGACCGTTGCCTCCAATTGCGCCTGCAACGCGGCGAGTCTCTGCTCACTATCTGCCAGTGCCGCATCAAGCCGCGCCTGCACCGCGGCAGTCGACTCGCGCCCTTCCAGAAGTGCTGCGGCCAATCGCGCGTTCAGATCATCCTCGGCCTCGCGCGCCGCAGCCAGAAGTGTCAGCGTCTCCTCGGCCCGCGCCCGCTGCTCCTCGAGAGCCATGGTCATCGCGGTCAGTTCGGCATCCGCGCTTTCCAACCGGGCGCGCAATGCCTCCGCAGCAGCGGCCTCTGCCAGCTTCGCTGCCTCTTCCTCGGTCAGCGCGGCTTCAAGATCGGCAACCTGCGCGGCAAGCGTTCCGACCTGTTCCGTCGTTTCCGCATTCTCGGCGCGCAGATCCGCCAGCAATGCTTCAAGCGCCTCACGCCGGGCCGCCGCCAGACGCGCCGCCTCGACCTGTTCGTCGATCTCGCCACGCGCAGTGGCCAGCGCAAGGTTCAGCGCCTCTTGTTCCGAGAGCAACTGGTTCCGCGTCTCCGTCAGATCGGCCACCTGCTCCCGCGCGGTATCCCGGTCAGACAACAACCCGGCCACCTGTTCCTCGAACGACGCGATCCGCGCATCCGCCGCCTCAAGCGCTGCCGCCTGCCGATCCCGCGTGGCCGACAGGGAGGCAATGATCGCGTCCTGCTCGGTCAACCGCGCCTGCGTGTCATCCAGCGTGGCGTTCAACGCGCCCAACTGGTTGGTCAGCGATGCCGTGCGCTGTTGTTCCACGCCCAGCGCGAGGGCCAATTCGGCAATATCCGAGGACAGCGTGTTCAGTTCGTTCTCCTGCCCGGTGATCGTGTCGCGCAGCACCGCCTGCACCACCATGAAGATGGTCAACACGAACATCAGCACCAGCAAAAGCCCGGTCATCGCATCCACGAAGCCGGGCCAGATCGAGGCCTGAAACCGGGCTCCGGTGCGACGTGACAGGGCCATGTCTCAGCCCTCGCCTTTGTCGGTCTTGCGCCCTGCGTTGCGGGCCATGCGGTCGAGCGCACGGGCAATGGCGTTCAGGTCGGTGCGCAGTTCCGCCATGGTTTCCTGACGCCCGGCGGCCACCTCTTCGAGGATGCGCAACATCTGCACATCGATCGACCGCAGCCGCATGCGGCTTTCTGCATCCAGCCCTTCGTTCTCGGTCTTGTGGGTCAGCACGTCGATCAGACGATCCTGACTGTCGGCAATGCGCGCAAAGGCGGTGGCACTGGGTGCGGTCGCTTCCATCCGTTCGGTCATGCGTTCCAGCGTATCGCTCAGCTGCCCCAGACGGTATTCAACCTCGGACCGGCCCTCTTCGGACCGGGCGAACAAAAGCTGCATCGCCTCCATCTGCTCGACCATCTGGTCAAGGATGACGCCGGTGGTGCCCATGTCGCCGCCTTCGGCATCGCCACTGGAAAAGCCCAGCTTGGTGATCGTGCTGAGCCATTCTTCCAGTTCGCGGTAAAACCGGTTCTGGCCATGCCCGGCGAAGAGTTCCAGCAATCCGACAACGAGCGACCCGGCGAGCCCGAGCAAGGACGACGCAAAGGCAACGCCCATTCCCGAAAGCTGCTGGTCCATCCCGTCCATCAGACGCGCGAACACCTCGACCCCGCTTTCGCCGTCTTCGGGCGCAAGCCCCCGGATCGTATCGACAAGCGCGGGCACCGTTGTGGCAAGCCCGTAGAATGTGCCCAAAAGGCCAAGGAAGATCAGCAGGTTGACGATGTAGCGCGTGATCTCGCGCGCCTCGTCGATCCGGGTCGCCACGGAATCGAGAATCGACCGTGTCGACGCAGTGTTGATCTGCATCCGCTTGTTGCGCGACCGCAGAAGTGTCGCCAAGGGCGCAAGCAAAAGAGGTGCCTTGCTCTGGAACCCGCGCTCGCGCTCCTGCGCGAAATGCTCGATCCAGCGCACCGACTGGATCAACTGCCAGACCTGCCAGAAACAGGCAACGACACCGATGGCAAAGACGAACAGGATGAACCCGTTCAGATAGGGGTTCGCCTCGAACACGGGCAAGACCCGTGGCAAGGCCAGAAAGCCGCCAAAGCCTGTGAGCCCCAGAACAAGGAGCATCATCAGCACCTGTCGCACAGGCTGGGAGAATTGTGGCTCGGCCTCGATGTCCGGCTGATCCATTCGGACAGTTCCTGACGCGTTTCTTGTTCTTCGCTAGGCACACTAGGCGGTTCGCCGCCAATCGCCAAGCCGTTAAGCGACCAAGGCCCTCACGCGCGTGCAAAGCCAGTCGAGTTCTGCATCAGGAATGCCCAACTCGGACAAATGTGACGCCGTATTGAACAGGTATTCGCTGTTCGGCCCGCGTCCGCCGACCGCCGACGCGATGATCTGCGCCTGCTCTTCGAGATCAAGCGCACCGCAATACTGCACGTGATCCGGATCGATCACGTAGGTGACCGCCATGACCTCACGCCCGTCCTTGAATGTCAGCGGCAGGATCTTTTCCAGATAGGCCGACGACACCAGTTCCCGGTCGCGCAGATAGGCCATCGTGGCCTCGTATTCCGCCTCGTGCATCTGCATCGCAAGCCCGTCACAGGCCGCGTCCGGCTGCGCATCCAGCGCCAACACAAGGCCGGGGTCTTGCTCTGTGCCGCGATGGTGGATCGACCGCATGCAAAAACTGCGCGCATAGCCTTTCAGCGTGGCATGTGCTGTTTCGACCGGAGTGAAGCCGGGGTTCCACAAAAGCGATCCGTACCCGAATACCCAAAGCGTCATGATGCTGGTCCTGCCTTTCTCGGCGCGGTAAACACCAAAGGCGCGGCGGAAAAAAGGGGGTGCGCGGGTGAAACGTCTTCTGGTGGCGATCATTTTGGCCACATTGGCCTATAGCGGCTGGTGGTTCTACGCGGCCCATGATCTGCGCAGCAGCGTTGCGGACTGGTTCGCGGGTCAACGCGCCGCCGGTCTTCAGGCGGAGTATGCCGACCTGACCGTGCGCGGTTTTCCGAACCGTACCGACCTCACCATCACCGACCCTCAGCTTGCCGCCGGGGATGGCGGCATGGGCTGGCAGGCCCAGTTCCTGCAAATCCTCGCCCTCAGCTATAAACAAGGTCACGTGATCGTAGCATGGCCCGATGCGCAAACCCTGACCACACCTCAAGGCGACATCGCCATCACATCGGATGGACTGCGCGCCAGCGTGGTACACGAGGACGGCATGCTGATCCGCACCAATCTCGAGGCGACGGTTCTCAATCTGACGGGTCAGGATCAGGCGCTCGCCATGGCCGACGTCAACGCAGCCCTTCAAAAGATCGAAACAACGCCCTCGACCTACCGGATTGCACTGTCCATCGGCAGCATGGCCGCAACCTCGCCGCAGTCCGTTCCGCAGATCGGACCGGACTCTCTTGCCTCGCTTCGGGCTGAAGTCGACCTTGGCCTTGACCAGCCCCTGTCCTTCGACGCGTTGACAGGTGGGCCGGCACAGATCACCGACATCACCCTGCACCGCTCCGAGATCACCTATGGTTCGGTCACCTTCAAGGTGACCGGCGACGCCACACTGGACAGCGACGGGCGTGCCAGTGGTGAAATCACCCTAAGTGCCGAAAACTGGCGTGAGGCCATCGCCGCCGCCCGCGACAGCAGCGCTCTTCCACCTGCGCTCAGCGATGGGCTGATCGACCTGCTGTCGATGCTGTCGACCTTCAACGGCGCGCGCGATGCGCTGGACGTGACCCTCGGGTTGAACCGAGGGACCGTCCTGCTGGGGCCGATCCCGATCGGAACACTGCCACCCCTCCAGTGGCGCTGAGCCTTGCCAAGCCCGCCAACCACCGCGACACTGGCCGCGAAAGCGAGGTAGTAGCAGATGGGCGACGGGCTTTTTAACCGGATCGATGATGCGCGCGATGACCTGATCGCGCTGACGCAAGAGCTGATCCGCATTCCAACCCTGAACCCGCCGGGCGAAAACTATGCAGCGATCTGCGATCTGCTGGACAGTCGGCTTTCCCGTTCAGGTTTCGAGACCACATGGATCCGGGCCGAAGGTGCCCCCGGCGACAGCGACCGCTATCCGCGCTGGAACCTTGTGGCCCGCCATGAAGGCACCCTTCCCGGCCCCTGCGTGCATTTCAATTCCCACACCGATGTGGTCGAAATCGGTCACGGCTGGACCCGCGATCCGTTCGGCGGCGCGGTCGAGGATGACAGGATCTACGGTCGCGGCGCCTGCGACATGAAGGGCGGTCTTGCCGCGTCGATCATTGCCGCCGAGGCGTTCATCGCCCATCATCCGGACTATGCCGGTTCCATCGAAATCAGCGGCACAGCAGACGAGGAATCCGGCGGCTATGGTGGTGTCGCCTACCTGGCCGAACAGGGCTGGTTCGCGCCTGAGCGCGTGCAGCACGTGATCATCCCCGAACCGCTCAACAAGGATCGCATCTGCCTGGGTCATCGCGGCGGCTGGTGGGCCGAGATCGAAACCAAGGGCGAGATTGCCCACGGCTCCATGCCCTTCCTCGGCGATTGCGCAGTCCGGCATATGGGCGCTGTGCTGCACGCGTTCGAGGAAACGCTTTACTCAGCGATGGCGTCGCGCTGGACCGACATGCCAGTGGTCCCCGAAGGCGCGCGGCAATCGACCATGAACATCAATTCGATCCATGGCGGTCAGCCAGAACAGCCCAGCGACTACACTGGCTTGCCCGCGCACTGCGTGCCCGACAGCTGCCGCATCGTCATCGACCGCCGTTTCCTGATGGAAGAACCCATCGACGCGGTCCGGCAAGAGGTGATCGACCTGCTCGATGACCTGAAGGCGCGGCGCGCAAATTTCAACTACGAGATTCGGGAGATCAACCGCGTGATCCCGTCAATGACCGACAAGTCCGCGCCCATCGTCACCACCGTGCATGACGCGATCCGCGATGTGCTGGGCCAGGACCCGACCTACGTCGCCTCGCCCGGCAGCTACGACCAGAAACATATCGACCGGATCGGCAAGCTGAAGAACTGCATCGCCTACGGTCCCGGCGTGCTGGAACTAGCGCACAAACCGGATGAATGGATCGGCATCACCGACATGCTCGACAGCGCCAAGGTCATGGGTCGTGCGTTGGAGACCCTGCTGCTCCCCTAGGCTTCTCTGGTTGATAAATACCTCGGGGAGCGCGAGGGGCAGAGCCCCTCGCTCCGCCGCAAGACCACAAGCCGACCCCACACGAAAAAGCAGAGGCTTGATCGCGGCGTGATTTGACGTGACACTCACCGCAACAACTGGAGGGACACCATGACCGCTCATTTCCTTCGCGGGGCCGCCTTGGCCGCGCTGCTGACAACTCCTGCTCTGGCGCAGCAAACCGACCTCACCATCGCGCTGCAGCTCGAACCACCGCATCTCGACCCGACCAGCGCTGCTGCCGGGGCCATCGACTCGGTGCTTTATTCCAACGTGTTCGAAGGGCTGACGCGGTTCATGTCCGATGGCTCGGTCGTGGCCGGACTGGCGGAAAGCTGGGAGATCAACGCGGACGGCACCTCCTACACCTTCACCCTGCGCGACGGCGTCACCTTCCACGACGGCACCACCATGGATGCCGAGGATGTCAAGTTCACCCTCGACCGCGCCCGCGCCGAAGACAGCGCCAATGCGCAGAAACCGCTGTTCGAAGGCATCGAAGAGGTGGCGGTCATCGACCCCACAACGGTCGAGGTGAAACTCTCTGCACCCGATGGCAATTTCCTGTTCAACATGGCCTGGGGCGATGCCGTGATCGTGGCGCCGGAAAGCATCGAAGACATCAAGCAGACGCCAATTGGCACCGGTCCGTTCACGTTCCAGCAATGGGTGCAGGGCGACTGCATCGAGCTTGCCCGCAATCCCGATTATTGGGGCGACGCGCCTGCGCTCGAAGCAGCCACGTTCAAGTTCATCTCCGATCCAACCGCCGCCTTTGCCGCGATGATGGCACAGGATATCGACGCCTTCGCGGGCTTCCCTGCGCCGGAAAACCTGCCGCAATTCGAAGCCGATCCGCGTTTTCAGGTGCTTGTCGGATCGACCGAGGGCGAAACAATCCTTGCGATGAACAACAAGCTGCCGCCCTTTGACAACGTGAAAGTGCGTCAGGCCGTGTCCCATGCCATCGACCGCCAAATGGTCATAGACGGTGCGATGTTCGGGCTTGGCACGCCCATCGGCACACATTTCGCGCCGCACAATCCCGACTATGTAGACCTGACCGCGCAATCGAACCACGACCCGGAAAAGGCCAAGGCGCTTCTGGCCGAGGCAGGGTTTGCCGACGGCTTTACCACGACGCTGAAACTGCCACCCCCCTCCTATGCGCGGCGCGGTGGTGAGATCATCGCGGCACAGCTGCGTGCGGTGGGGATCGAGACCGAGATCACCAATCTCGAATGGGCGCAATGGCTCGAAGAGGTGTTCCGTGGCAAGGATTTCGGCCTGACCATCGTCAGCCACACCGAACCCTTCGACATCGGGATCTATGCGCGGCCCGACTACTATTTCCAGTATGACAATCCGGCCTTCCAGGACCTGATGAAGACGCTGGGCACGACAAGCGATCCGGCTCTGCGATCCGAGCTTGTCGCACAGGCGCAAACGATGATCGCGGATGATTACGTCAACGGCTACCTGTTCCAACTGGCCTTTCCGACCGTGGCAGACGCACGGATCAAAGGGCTCTGGCTGAACGCGCCGACGCAGGCCACGGACCTGACCGGCGTGAGCTGGTCCGAATAAGGCGCTTTGACACCAATGACTCGGATGGGGGGCATTCCATCTCATCCGTGTCTTCCGTACCACCTTAACGAAATCTCAAGAACTGCGCGCGTGAAACATCGCGTCCCGCTATTTCCCGGCGTAAGACCAGATTGCCAAGCCGATAAGTCCAATCTAGACTCCCCTCATGGCGATCCCGGTCGAAAACTTTTTTCTCAAGCCCGACACCAAGGGCACGCTGCAGGCCCGCATTCAACAGATGGTGGCCGAAGGCATCCTGTCGGGCCGCTTCCGCCGTGGCGAAAAACTCCCCTCCAGCCGCAAACTCGCGCAGCATCTGGGGGTCAGCCGCATCACCGTGACGCTGGCCTATACCGAACTGCTCGCAAATGACTACCTGACCTCGCGGGGTCGCTCCGGGTATTACGTGTCCGACGACGCACCGGAACCGCCACATTTCGAAGACACGCCCCGCAAGGAAGACGCAGTGGACTGGTCGCGCGCTCTGGGCCAGAGGTTCACCGGCACCGCGACGCTGGTCAAACCGCAGGACTGGGCGCAATATCGCTATCCCTTCCTCTATGGTCAGACCGATCCGCAGCTTTTCGACCACGCCAACTGGCGGCTCTGCGCGCTGCAGGCTTTGGGCGCAAAGGATTTCGGAGCGCTGACCCGCGACTATTTCGATCAGGACGACCCGCAACTGGTCGAATTCATCCTTCGCCACACCCTTCCCCGGCGCGGGATCACCGCCAACCCCGACGAGGTGCTGATCACCATGGGCGCGCAGAACGCGCTCTGGATGACCAGCCAGGTCCTGCTCACGCAGCGGCGACGCGCGGTGATCGAGAATCCCTGCTACCCGTCCCTGCGCGGGGTCCTGACCCAGTCCCGCTGCCATCTCAGCGCCGTCGATGTCGATCAGGACGGCTTGCCCCCTCAACACATCCCCGAACAAACCGACGTGATCTTCACCACGCCCAGCCATCAATGCCCCACCTCCTACACGATGCCGCTGGCGCGGCGGCAGGCGCTGCTGGCACGCGCCCGCGCTCTTGATGCGCTGATCGTCGAGGATGATTACGAATTCGAGATGGCCTATCTCAAGCCGCCCATGCCTGCCCTCAAAAGCCTCGATGCGGATGGGCGGGTGATCTATGTCGGCAGCTTTTCCAAATCGCTCTTTCCCGGTCTGCGCCTCGGCTACCTTGTCGGATCGGCTCCCTTTATCCGCGAGGCCCGCGCGCTTCGGGCGTCCGTCCTGCGGCACCCGCCGGGCCTGACCCAGCGCACCACCGCCTATTTCCTCAGCCTTGGCCATTACGACAGCCTGATCCGCCGCACTGGAAAGGCGCTCAACGACCGTCGGGTGATCATGGAACACGCGATCCGAAAACACGGGCTGACCATCGCCGGCAAAGGCACCCATGGCGGATCGAGCTTCTGGATGCGCGCGCCGGATCATGTCGACTGCGAGGACTTGGCCAAACGCCTGAGCAGCGTCAGCGTGCTGATCGAACCGGGCACCGCGTTTTTCGCGGGCGAGGACCCGCCGCGCAACTATTACCGGTTGGCTTACAGCTCCATCGCACAAGCGCGCATCGACCCTGGTGTGGCCGAAATAGCGCGTGCCATCGAAGCAACACCGGTCACATAGACGCCTCGACACGAAACCCGTCGGGGATGCTGTCGCGGCCCTCGAGCACCAGATCGGCCATCACCTCGGCGACCTTGGGTGCCATGCCGAACCCGATCTTGAACCCGCCATTGGCGATGAAATGCCCGTCGCGGCCCGGCCACGCGCCCAGCATCGGCGCTCGGGAGCGCGCCCGTGGCCGCACCCCTGCCCAGCGGTCCACGACCGGCGCATCTGCAAGCATGGGCATGGCCGCAACGGCGCGGGCGATCAGGTCCTCGCATTGCGCGTCCAGACCGTCCGGCGTGTCAAAGTCCCGTTCGCTGGTCGATCCGATGGCAACGGTTCCGTTGGCATGGGGGATGATGTGCAAGCCGTCGACAAACACCTGCGGCACCGAACCGGCATCATGGGCCAAGGCTGCCGACTGCCCCTTGATCCCGGCGCCCACGGGTTTGGCGAAGGCCTCAGACAGGTCCAGCAACCCGCGCCAGCCTGTCGCCCAGATCACCGCGCCCCGGTCTGGAGCCTCGGGCACCACGTCAACACCCTTTGCCCGCAAGGCAGCGACCAGCGCGGCACAGGCCTGACGCGGATGCATGCGGCCGGTCAACGTATCGCGGATCAGGTAACCGCTTGGCGAGAGCGGCGCGAAATCCCCGGCGTCTTCGACGCGGATCACCTCCCACACGGCTCGCCCTTGCCACAGGTCGCGCGCGCCGTGGGTCCGTGCCCGCGCCAGTCCAAGCGCCTGATCGTCACCGATCGGCTGCACCCGCCCCGTGCGGGCGTAGCCCGGATCGACGCCGCCTGCCACCTGCACTTCGGCCCAGAAGGCTTCGGCCATCAGCAGGCTGTCCAACTGAAATGCCTTCTTGTCGTTCCAGTTTTCCGGCACATGCGGAGCCAGTGCACCGACCAATCCGCCGCTCGATCCCGACCCTGGGCCATAGAGGTCGACCACCCGCACCGATGCACCGCGTCGGGTCAGAACCCATGCGATGCTCAGGCCGAAGATCCCGGCCCCGCGCACTGTGATTTCAGGCATTGCCATTCCGTCTACTCCTCGCCAAGGTCGCGCCGTCGCTAAGGTATGTCATCATGAAACTCCAGACGGAACCGCTCGACTGGCGCGATGGGGATGTCCCTGTCTCTCGCCGGTTCGACGACCCCTATTTTTCGCTCGACAACGGGCTGGCCGAGACACGGCACGTGTTCCTGACGGGCAACGACCTGCCTGCGCGGTTCAGTGACGGGTTCCATGTCGCCGAACTCGGATTCGGCACGGGCCTGAACCTTTTGGCGACACTCGACCTCTGGCGGTCCAGCGGGCAGACAGGCACGCTGCATTTCACCAGTTTCGAAGCGTTCCCGATGAATGCCAACGACATGATCCGCGCGCAGCAGGCCTTCCCAGAGATCAAACCCATCGCCGACGAGCTTGCTCCGTTCTGGGCTGACCATGCGCGCAAAATCACCCTGCCCGACCTTAAGTTCACACTGGTCAAGGGGGATGCCCGCGACACCCTGCACAGCATGACCCGACCCGCAGACGCGTGGTTCCTCGACGGGTTTTCCCCTGCAAAGAACCCTGAGCTTTGGCAACCCGATCTGCTGAGTCTCGTGGCGCAGAATACTGCCCCGAACGGCACTGCGGCCACCTATACTGCTGCGGGTCATGTCCGACGTGCGCTGGACGCAGCGGGTCTGATCACCACGCGCATCCCCGGCTTCGGCCGCAAACGCCACATGACCATCGCGCGGAAAGCCGACACATGACCGAGACCAACAACCGCCTCGGCGTCTGGCTCATGGTGGCGACCACCTTTGTCTTTGCCATGCAGGACGGCCTGTCGCAGCATCTGGCCAGCGAATACAACGTGCTGATGGTCGTAATGATCCGTTACTGGTTCTTCGCGGCCTTCGTGATGTTCGTCGCCAGCCGCCGCGCCGGAGGCCTGCGGGCCGCCGCCGCCACCACGCAACCGTGGCTGCAAGGCTTTCGCGGGCTGCTGCTGGCGGCCGAGATCTGCGTGATGGTACTTGGCTTCACCTATCTGGGCCTTGTCGAAAGCCACGCGATCTTTGCCTGCTATCCCCTGCTCATTGCGGCCCTCTCCGGCCCGATCCTGGGCGAACAGGTGGGCTGGCGGCGATGGGCGGCTATCGGCGTCGGCTTTGTCGGTATCCTGTTCATCCTGCAACCCGGCTTCGGCGTGTTTACGCCGCTTGCCATCATACCAACTATCGCCGCCTTCATGTTCGCGCTTTACGGCCTGCTCACCCGATATGCCGCCCGCAAGGACAGCGCCGCGACCAGCTTTTTCTGGACCGGCACGGTGGGAGCCGTGTTCATGACCGCCATAGGCATCTGGTTCTGGGAACCCATGGTGCCCATCGACTGGGCCATGATGGCGCTCTTGTGCGTCACGGGCGCCACCGGGCATTACCTGCTGATCCAATGCTACGACGTGGCCGAAGCCAGCGCGGTGCAGCCCTTTGCCTACCTGCAACTGCCCTTTGCGGCGAGCCTCGGCATCCTGGTGTTCGGAGAGGCGATCCGCCCCAATGTGGTCTTCGGCGCAAGCCTGATCGTGGGTGCCGGTCTATTCACCCTGTGGCGTCAGCGGCAGAAGCGTTGAGCCTTTCAGCTCTTCCAAAAACGGCACCGGGTGCGGATCGCGCCCAAGACGCGCACGGTAGATCGGCAAGCTTTCTGTGACCCGCATCACGTAGTTCCGGGTTTCGGTGAACGGGATATGCTCGATCCAGTCGATGATATCCATCTCGCCGCGCCTTGGATCTCCACGTTCCTCCATCCAGCGAACCGGCCGGCTGGGCCCTGCGTTGTACCCAGCGGCCATCATCACCGCGTTGCCGTCGAACTGCCGCGCCAGCCGCTCGAGATAGGCTGCACCCAACACGGCGTTGTAGACGGGATCGGACAACAGCCGGCTTTCGGAATAGTCCACACCGAGCCAGTCCGACACTTCCTCGGCGGTGCGTGGCATCACCTGCATCAACCCGCGCGCGCCGACAGGAGACACCACCCGGGGATCGAATTCGGATTCCCGCCGTGCAATCGCGAGCACCAGTTCGGTCGGCACCGGATGATCCACCTCGGCCAGCGGATGCAGCGCATAGTAGGGACCGTGCAGTTCATGCCCGAATTGCGCCGCCCGCTTGCCAAGCATCACCTGCACATGCGGCAGCCCCAGATCACCAAGCATCTGGCCCATCTGGCCGATCTGCCCGCGGTCCAGCGATTCCGCGAGATGGGTCAGAAACCTCTCCGCCAGCACATTTTCCTCGGCATCGAGCAAGAGGATCGCAGCGGTAAAGACCGAGGACTGCGTGAACGCCGCATCACGCCAGTCGGGAAACATCTCTGTTCCGGCCAAGAGCGGATCGGGCGGCAGACCGCCCGCCTCGGCCGCCAACAGCCCGTAGAACGACGTCTGGTATTGCGCGCCAAACGCATAGGCATCCGCCGCACCCGCCGCATCATCCGAAGCCTCGAGCGCCCGGCCCAGCCAGTACCCGGCCCGGCCCAGCGAGATCGGCGATTCGACACCACCGCGCAGCGCGCGGAAATGCGTCACGGCACGCTCGGGCGCATCCAGAAACCGCAGGGACAGGTAGCCCGCCAGCCATTCGAGATCGGCAAAGGACGATCCTTCCGTCAGGTGATGATTGGCAGCCAGGTCATAGGCGGTCCTGTACTGCCCGTCCCACATCAGACGCCGAACGAGGTCGTTGCGCTGCCGCGCCCAGATATCCGGACGCCCCAACGCTTCGGTCGAGGCGGACCGCTCCTGCAAAAGTGAAACCGCGTCATCGGTGCGCCCCTTGCGCACGCGCCACGCGAACCTTTCATAGGCCAGCCCGGCATCCGAACTCAGCGCGGCAGGCACGGCCTCGATAAGTGTGTCGACCCCGGGCGCATCCTCGCGCAGTGCAATTCGCGCCTCGGCCAGCGCGCGCCAATCCTCGCTGACCAGCGGCAGCATGGCGCGGGCATTGCTGGTACTTCCACGCCACAGCATCGCGTCCAGCCGCGCGGCGTGATGCGGCCTGAGCAGGTCACTATGCTGGGCTGCAAATGTGTCCTGCTCTTGCGATGTGAGGGTGAGCGTTGTCCACGCCCGCAGGATCACGGCATCTGCTGCTGCGCGGTCATCCGCCGTCAACAGCGCACGCGCCAAGGACAACGCCCCCGCCCCGGTTTCCGGCACATGATCGGCAAAAAAGGCCCGGATTGCTTCGGCTGAGGCGGCGGTCATCGCGCCTTCGCTCTTTTCCTTGAGAAACGGCAGCCCCGGCCAATCGGGATTGCGCGACAGAAAATCCTGCACCTCGCGGGGCGATCCCAGACCGGCGCGCAGATAATGCCACAGGATCACGTCCAGCGCCGCCTGCCCATCACCGCGCGCCTCGATCTGGGCGGCGGCCCAATTGCCGCCGCGCATGAGGTCCATCGCGCGTTCCAGCGGGCGGCCATTGCCCTGCGCCAGAACGCTGAAGGGCATAGCCAGAAGAACCACCGTCAGGATCGCGATACGCCGAAACATGGCTTGCATTTTCTCCGATGAAACAGGATAGACGGCTCGCTAAAGGATAACCCGCATACCGCGACCTTCAACTCACATTCGCGGGACGGGCGCAACGGCGCAAAGCCACACACGAAAAGGAGCGTGACGATGTTCAAAGGGTCGATGCCTGCACTGGTCACACCGTTCAAGAACGGTGCAGTGGATTTTGACACGCTCAAACAGCTTGTGGACTGGCATGTCGATCAGGGCAGCCACGGCCTTGTGCCGGTCGGCACCACCGGCGAAAGCCCGACGCTGAGCCATACCGAACACGAAGAGGTCGTGACCTTCGTGATCGAGGCCGCCGCCGGGCGCATCCCAGTCATCGCCGGTGCCGGTTCGAACAACACCGACGAAGCGATCCGTTTTCTGCAGCATGCGGAAAAGGCGGGCGCGCAGGCGGGTCTGGTGGTGACGCCCTACTACAACAAGCCGACGCAGGACGGGCTGATCCGGCATTTCACCATGCTGCACGACAGCTGTGACCTGCCGATCATCATCTACAACATCCCCGGCCGGTCGGTCGTCGACATGCTGCCCAGGACGATGGGCGAACTGGCGAAACTGTCGCGCATCATCGGCGTCAAGGATGCAACCGGCGATCTGGCCCGCGTCTGCGCCCAGCGCATCACCTGCGGTCCGGATTTCGTCCAGCTTTCGGGCGAGGACGCCACCGCGCACGGCTTCAACGCGCAAGGCGGCATGGGCATGATCTCGGTCACGGCCAATGTGGCTCCGGCGCTGTGTTCACAGATGCAGGAGGCGACGCTTGCGGGCGACTACATCACCGCTCTGGAGCTTCAGGATCGCCTGATGCCGTTGCACCACAGCATCTTCGTGGAACCGGGCCTGTGCGGTGCGAAATACGCGATGAGCCGTCTGGGGCTCTGTGACGAAGAAATGCGCCCGCCGCTTTTCCCGGTGTCGCAGCCGACGCGCGACCTGATCGACAACGGCCTGCGTCATGCGGGTCTGTTGAACTGACCCGAGGCAGATCGACAACGAAAAAGGTCGCGCCCTTGCAGCGCGGCCTTTCTTTTACCAACCGGTAAAATTCAGGAATCGAGCCCCTCGGGTTGACCGACCACCACAAATCGCAGCGCTTCGGGCTTGAGGATACGCGCCGCGACCCGCTTGATATCCTCGAGCGTGATTGCCTCCACCTGCGCATTGCGGGTGTTCACATAGTCAACCGGAAGACCGTCCATCTGCATTCCGACAAGGATATTCGCGATCGGACCATTGCCGTCGAACCGCAGCGGATAGGCTCCGGTCAGATAGGTCTTGGCACCGTCCAGTTCCTCTTGAGTGACACCGTTTTCAGCCATCTTGGACCACTCGTCACGGATCACCGCGATGGCCTCCGCGATGCGGTCATTGGCGCTTGATACGCGGCCAAGGTAAAGCGCGGCATGATCCTTGGGAACAAGGTAGCTGTACACGCCATAGGTCAGCCCGCGTTTCTCGCGCACCTCTTCCATCAGCCGCGCCTCGAACCCGCCACCGCCCAAGATCTCGTTCAGCACGAAGGCGGCGAAGAAATCGGGATCGTCCCGCGCAATGCCTTCGTGCCCAAAGATCGCCACCGATTGCGGAACGTCAAAAGGCACAACGGTCACACCCGCTTCGGTCGACACGTCTATATCCGGCGCTTGCGGAAGACCGGTCTCGGGCAAGTCCTCCAGCAGCTTGTCCATCAGCGCGGCCAGACCTTCGGCGGAAATGTCACCGGCCGCACCCACGTAAACCCGGTCCCGTGCAAGCGCGCCCTTGTAGGCCGACAGCAGATCGTCACGGGTCAGGGCCGCCACGCTCTCCTCGGTACCCTCGATGGAGGATCCGTAGGGATGGTCTCCGAACACCATGCTGTCGAATGCAGCGCCTACCAGATCGTCGGGGTCCTGCGCATCCGACCGAATGCCCGACACGATCTGGGCCTTGACCCGGTCAATCGCCGCCTGGTCGAACCGCGGCTGCGTGATCGCGTCGCGCAACAGGGCCAGCGCCTCGTCCTGGTTTTCGGTCAGGAACCGCGCCGAGATCGAGACCGCGTCGTCGCTGATGTCAAAGTCGAAACTCGCCGCCAGCGATTCGGCACGTTCGGCAAATTCACGGGCATCGAGGTCTCCGGCCCCTTCTTCGAGCAGACCGACCATCAGGTTCGTCGCGCCACGCTTGCCCGGCAGATCGAGTGACCCGCCGCCCTTGAACCGCAGCTCCAACGCCACGAAGGGGATCGTCTCTTCCTGCACCAGCCATGCGTTCACACCGCCGGGGCTGGTCACTTCCGTGATGTCGATTTCCGCCCGCAGAGGTGCCGCTGCAATCAGCAGGGCCGCGATCAGGGAACCAAAGGCCTTCATTGTGTCACCTCCTCGGCCGTCCGAAGAAACCCGGTTACGGCATTGTCGCGGTCAAACACCGCCTGCGCGGCGGCAATGATTTCTTCCGGCGTTATGGATTGCAGGATGCCCGGCCATGCGTGCACATCCTCGACCGTCAAACCCGAGGTCAGCGCCGCGCCATAGCGGCGGGCCAGCGAATTGGAGCTGTCCAGTTCATAGACCTGCGACGCGCGCAGCTGGAACTTGATGCGGTCCAACTGAACGGGATCGACACCTGTCTCGATGAAGTCCGCTATCACGCGGTCCATATCTGCCTCGGCCTCCTCAAGGGTGACTCCGGGCACCGGAACATTCACAACTCCGAATGTCGTATCGTCGAGCGACAGCCCACTGTAGAACGCCCCGGCATAGACGGCACGCTTTTCGTCGAATTGCAGTTTCTGCGGCAGAACCGAGGTTTGCGAGCCGCCCAGAACTTCGGCCAGCAAGGTCAAGGCCGCTGCGGTGCGCTGGTCGCCCGGATCACGTTCCGGAGCAAGATAGCTGCGCATTACATAGGGTTGCGCCACGCGCGGATCGCTGAAAGACAGGCGCCGTTCGGCCATCTGCGGCGGCTCTGCCGGACGCGCGCGTTCAGGCAAAGCCTCATTGCGCGGGATCGGGCCGTAGTGCTGCTGCGCCAGCGCCAGTACTTCGTCGGGCATCACGTCACCGGCCACCACGAGAACCGCGTTGTTGGGCGAATAGAACTGTTGGTAATAGGCCAGCGCATCGTCCAGATCGAGGTTCACCATCTCGTGCCGCCAGCCGATGATCGGCGTGCCGTAGGGATGGTTGAGGTATTGCGCGGCCATGGTCTGCTCGCGGAACAGCGCTGCCGGATCGTTCTCGACCCGCTGGTTGCGTTCCTCGATGATCACGTCGCGTTCGGTGAGGATGTCTTCGCGGTCAAGCTGGATGTTTTTCATCCTGTCCGCTTCCATTTCCATCATGAGTCCCAGACGGTCCGTTGCGATGCGCTGGAAATAGCCGGTATAGTCGTAGCTGGTGAACGCGTTGTCGGTGCCGCCATTGGCCTTGACGATCTCGCTGAATTCACCCGGCTCCAGCTTTTCGGTTCCCTTGAACAGCAGGTGCTCGAGGAAGTGCGCCACACCCGACACGCCCGGCTGTTCGTCCGCCGAACCGGCGCGATACCAGAGCATGTGAACAACGGCAGGGGCACGGTGGTCTTCGATCACCACGACATCCATACCGTTCTCAAGCTGGAAGGTGGTGACCTGGTCCTCGATGGTTTGCGCGCGCAACGGCGCTGCAGCAAGAATGAACGCCCCGGCGAGGGCAATCAGGCGGCGCATCGGCAAATCTCCTTGGTTTTGAAGTAAGGTACGACGTGCGCAGCCAACTTCAAGCATCCCAACGGTTTCGTGAGCATTTGCGGCGCCCGAAGGCGCACTCTGTCACTCTGGCGGGGCCGAGGGAGTCAACGCGCCGGCACGACGCGCCGCTTCGAGCGAAGCGTACGGATCAAGCGCCTGATCGCGATACGCACGATTATAGGTATCCTCGGGCACAATCCGCCAGTTGAACAGCCTCCGGCGTTCGCGGAAGGCCTGATCCGCCACGGCAAGCTCTGCACGGATGTCGGATTCCCGGCCAAAGCGCGAGGCCCGTGTCACCAGCGCCTGATCACCCGCGCCGATCCCGGCCTGCGGATCTAGACGGGACGGGTTTCCACCCAGCACTGCAACCGCATCCTGAAGCGGGGTCTGATCCGTCCGGTTCGTGCCGCCCGGTGTGGGCGGCGGCAGTTCGGCAAGGGTTTCGGGCGCTTGCAACGGCTTGTTGGGCACGATCGAGAATTCCTCGGGCGAGCCTGAAGAATTGCGCAATTGGCGCAGGTTGGTGTCCCGATCCGCCGTGTCCTGACGGGATCCGCAGGCGGTCAATGCCACCAGTGCCACTATGATCAATGCGCGCGGCATCATGTTGTCTGCCCGCCTCCGTATTCGCCTCAGTTCCGCTTTAACCCATCCTGCCGCGCCCGTCACGAGGCGTTTTTCCCGCCCGAGAACAGTGCCAGCCCGATTGCGCCCACAAACACCGAAATGTCAGCAACATTGAAAGCATAGGGATTGGTGAAACCGCAACAGGACATGTTCAGAAAATCTGCCACAGCGCCATAAAGCAGGCGGTCCACCACGTTTCCCAGCGCGCCGCCGATCAGCAGACCCGCAAAGATCAGCCCGGTGCGGCCCGGCGGGTCACGGCGCATCCAGACCACGACAAAAAGCACGATCCCCAGCGCGACCGCGATCAGAATCCAGCGCGTCCAATCGGCCTGCCCCGACAGCAGCCCGAAATTGATACCGGTGTTCCACGCCATGCGAAAGTTCAGGTAGGGCGGGAAAACGTCGATCGCGCCGACGCGGGCAAGCTCCATCACGTGCACAACCCACCACTTGGTGAGTTGGTCGATCACAAACACCGCCGCCGCGACGATGGCCACCAGACGCATGTTGTCTCCTTTGCCCTGCTCCGGAATTTTACCGGATGGTCAAATTCAGTGCCGGAAGTGGCGCATTCCCGTCAGGACCATCGCCAGACCGGCCTCATCCGCCGCCTTGATCACTTCGTCATCGCGCATCGACCCACCCGGCTGAATAACGCAGGACGCGCCTGCGGCAGCGGCTTCCATCAGGCCGTCCGCAAAGGGGAAGAACGCATCCGAGGCCACGGCGCTGCCTTTGGTCAGCGGTTCCGGAAGGCCCAGCGCCTCGGCCATGCGCTCGGCCTTCTTGGCGGCAATGAGGGCGCTGTCCAGACGGCTCATCTGACCAGCACCAACGCCCACGGTTGCGCCGTCCTTGACGTAGACGATCGCGTTGGATTTGACGTGTTTTGCCACCGTCCAGGCGAACAGCAGATCCCGCATCTGGTCATCGGTCGGTGCGATCCTGGTGACCACCTTGAGGTCATTCATTTCGAGCCGCCCGTTGTCGCGGTCTTGCACAAGAATGCCGCCGGACACCTGTTTCCAAGCGAGACCCGGCGCGGCGGTGTTGGCCAGACCCGGCGCCATCAAGAGGCGGAGGTTCTTCTTGGCCGCGAACACGTCCTTGGCATCCTGATCGACACCAGGGGCAATCACCACCTCGGTGAAGATCTCGGCAATCGCTTCGGCAGTTTCACCATCCAGCGTCGAATTCAGCGCAACAATGCCCCCAAAAGCCGAGGTGCGGTCACAGTCGAACGCCTTTTGGTAGGCCTCTTTCAACGTCCGGCCCGTCGCAACGCCACAGGGGTTGGCGTGCTTGATGATCGCGCAGGCATAGCCGTTGCGCGGCAGGAATTCCGACACCAGTTCAAACGCGGCATCGGTGTCGTTGATGTTGTTGTAGCTCAGCTCCTTGCCCTGAAGCTGTTCCGCCATCGCGACACCCGGACGGTTGGAGCCGTCATGATAGAACGCAGCCCCCTGATGCGGGTTTTCGCCGTAACGCAGCGGTTGCGCCAGAGTCCCGGCAAAGACGCGGCGGCGCGGGGTCTTTGCGTTGATGGCTTCCGCCATCCACGTGCTGACGGCAGCGTCATACGCACCAGTGCGCGCATAGGCGATCTGGGCCAGACGCTGGCGGAAGGCCAGAGTGGTATGGCCGTCATTGGCCTCGAGTTCCGCCAGCAGCACGTCGTAATCCTCGACATCCACAACCGTGCTCACAAAGGCATGGTTCTTGGCCGCAGCGCGGATCATCGCGGGGCCGCCGATGTCGATATTCTCGATGCAGGTGTCATAATCGGCACCCTTGGCGACGGTTTCCTCGAACGGGTAGAGGTTGACCACCAAGAGGTCGATTGCCTTGATGTCGTGCTCGAACATCGCCGCGACGTGATCGTCATTGTCCCGCAGGGCCAGCAATCCGCCATGCACCATCGGGTGCAGGGTCTTCACCCGGCCATCCATCATTTCCGGAAAGCCGGTTACTTCGGACACGTCCTTGACCGGCACGCCCGCGTCGCGCAGCGTTTTGGCCGATCCTCCGGTGGACAGCAGTTCCACACCCCGCGCATCCAGCGCCTTGGCAAGATCGACAAGTCCGGTCTTGTCGGAAACGGACAAAAGCGCACGGCGGAGAGGGGCAAGATGGGTCATGGCAACTGGGGATCCCGATATTCAGTTCAGCAACGTCGCATCGTCCTGAACAAGATCGCGCACCGCGATTGCGGTTTCCTGCGCCTTGGCCAACGACCAGCGAACGCGGGTCGCATACTCCATTGCGCGGGCAGATAAAACGATCTGTTTCGTCGCGCGTGGCCGAAGCCGGCCTTTTTCAAGGTAAACCGACGGCTCCAGCGCAAGGTCACACGGACCATCAAAGCGGAAGACCCAGATTTCTCCGCTCCGCAACGCCATGCTGACAGCCGTGCCGTTCATGTCGATGGCGGTGTCGACCTCCGGGTGCAGGTGAAAGCGGATTTCGAACGGGACGCCGGCAAGTCGGCTGTCCTCGATTTTCTGATCAAACCGCGCCTTGGCAGGAGCATTCAAAGCGATCAGAAGGTCCTCTCCGACCACACCACGCCCGTCAAAGGTCATTTCCAGAATGCGGGCATGGGTTAGGCCATGTGTTCCGACATAGCCGTCATGCCCGCCTTCAAACCGCACGCCGTCCATGGCGCGGGACATTTCGACGGGGACGTTCCTGGGAATGTCATCCAGCAATTCGCGTTTGATCGGACCCATCTGGGATGTTTTTCCAAGCCGTGAACTGGAAAACCCGTCAAGGCACAGCGTCGAATGTGACGGCGTCGCCCGCCCGGCGCGGCGCCAGTCCTCGCCAAAGGTCGCGCCCGATCCGCAATTGACGATCAGCGGACGCCGCCCCGAGGTCAGCTCAAGCGCCAGCGTCGAGGCATGGGCATTGAAACTCGCCGGCCCGCCCGGCGGTGCGGCCGCGTCGATCACCATTGTGGTACGTCCGGCAGACAGCCGGGCATATCCCATGGCCAGCCCCTTGGCCGGCTGCACCTTGGTGTTCGCAGACGCCAGCACCGTGTCCAACCGCCCTTCCACGCCGCGCCCGCCCCCGTGAAACCGCGCCAGCCCACCATCGGCATGACGCAGCGCCCGCAAGGTCGGCACGATCCGTGCAATCGCCTGAAGATGCGCCGGATCAGGCGTCCGCGCGGTTTCCTCGAGCGCATCGCGCGCCCAGATCAAAAGCGTGCACACCTCGAGCAATTCCTCGGGGTTGCGCGTCGGGATGCCGCCTGCCTCGTTGATCTGACGCGCGCATTCCTGCCCAAGTGCCCTGATCGCGGGATCGGCCTGCGACTCCATTCCCTGCAGCGACAACCCCGCCGAGATGAGCCCGGTCAGCGCCTCGAAGCGGGGCAGACCGGGGGGTGAACTGTGCCAGCGGCGGTTCAGGAAAATCGTCTGCTGGGCAATCGAGCGAAAAAAGGCGCGCGAGTCTTCCGACGAACAGCCCCCCAGCAGGAAAAACGCGTGATGCAGCCACCGGATGACCCGCCGTCCTGCCAGTTCAGGCGTCCAGCCAGGACCAGATCCGTTGCCGTAGCGTTTGATCCATGCGAACAGCCAGCGCTGCGCGGTCTTGCGGGTGGCCGCATCACCGACACTGGCCATGTCGTCCAGCCAGACAAACCCGTGGATTTCATCAAGAAACACGTCGTCCGGTGGCGTGATGTCCCACAAGATCGCGTCAGGCGCTTCGACCAGGTGCCCGGCGAACAGCAGATTGCCTGCCGTCAATTGACGCCCGCGCGCATAGGATCCGACGGTTCTCGGTTCAGGCTGTCCAACAAAGGCGGTTGCGGGCTTGGCACGCGCTGACAGTCGTGCGTGAACACGGTTCAAAATCCGGGTCTGCGCCCGCTTTGCGGCGTCCAGTCGGAACATCAGCTCGGCCTCTATCTTGCGTTTTCGCAAGCATTCTTATCGTGCCGTTATAACCTTCAGAGAGCGCCAAGTCACGGTTCAAATGTCATTCCGGCGCCGGATCGGCCTTGCGCTGCAACACGGCCATATAAAACCCGTCCATCCCGCCGCTGTCGGCCCAGTAGTCTGGCCGCAGCCGCACGCCGCCTTCGGGGCTGATCCAGTCGGGATCAAGGCCCGGCGCAACTGGCTTTTGCACTTCAACAGCGTCGGTCTGCGACAGCAGCCACTTGATCTGGTCCTCACCTTCCTCGCGCAGCAGGCTGCAGGTGCAATAGACCAGGGTTCCGTGCGGTTTGAGGTGCTGAACCGCACGGGTCAGCATCGCGCGCTGAAGGTTCACAAGGTCGTCAATTCCGGTCTGTGACTTGATGTAAGGCAGATCGGGATGCCGCCGGATCGTGCCCGTAGCCGAACAGGGCGCATCCAGCAGGACGGCATCGAAGAGACCGTCATCATAGGTCAGCGCATCCGCCACCACGGTTGCCGCTGGCAGCCCGGTGCGGGTCAGGTTCTCCGTCAGGCGCACCATGCGCGCCTCTGAGATATCGAGCGCGGTGACATCCGCACCCTTTGCCGCAAGCTGCATCGTCTTGCCGCCGGGGGCAGCGCAGATGTCGAGCACGCGCTTGCCCGCCACATCGCCCAAAAGCTGCACCGGCAGCGCTGCTGCGGCGTCCTGTACCCACCAATCGCCGGTCTCGAACCCCGGCAGCGCCGAAAGCTGCCCGCGCGCGGACAGACGCACGGAACCGGTCGGCAGAAGCGTGCCCTCCAGCTTTTCCGCCCAGCCTGCGGCATCGGATTTGACCGAAAGATCAACCGGTGGCGGAACGGCATGAGCGCGTTCGATCTGCGCCACGACAGGTTTGCTCCAGGCCTTTGCAAGCTTGGGACGCAGCCATTTCGGCAAAAGGGTGTCGGGCGCGTCGGCCCATGCCTCGGGTTCCTGCTCGGTCACACGGCGCAGCACGGCGTTGACCAGACCCTTCATCGGTGCGGTCTTCTTGTTCCGGCCCGCAAGTTTCACCGCCTCGTTCACCACGCCATGCGCAGCACCACCCGTGTTCAACTCGACCGTCGCCATGCGAAGCAGGTTCATCACGCGCAAGGGCGGTTGGCGTTGCAGATGCGGCGTCAGCAAATGATCGGCGCGACCAAGATACCGCAGGGTTTCGGTGATGAGCCGTTGCGCCGTGGCGCGTTCGGCGGGTGTCAGGTCCTGCCAGACGGGATCGCTGGTGATCTCCGACAGCATGCGGCCTTCGCCGATGATCTGGCTGAGACCGTCCAGCGCGACAAGTCGGGGTGATGCGGGTGCGGGCAAAAGGCACTCCTGATTGCGGGCCGGGGTTGTCCCGGACCGGCAGGCACGTATATCAGAAGGGAACGATATGGAAGACCGCGATGAGTTCCGAGACATCAAAAGACCTGCCACCCGCCGCCCTACGTGCCCTGGCCGAAGCCGAGGAACGCCGCAAGAAGGCTGCAGCCGAAAAGCCGCTTCCGAAAGAACTGGGCGGACGCGACGGGCCTGAGCCCGTCCGCTACGGCGATTGGGAAAAGGGCGGTCTGGCGATCGACTTCTGAGCGTCAGCGCAACCGGAAATCGGCCACGTCCCCTGCGCCCTGATCTGCGATGAAGCGAACATCGGCACCATCGGCCAGAACGGCTTGGCAATTGTACCCAAGATCGTCGCCGCCCCAGTTCAGGTCACGGCAGAAATAACCGTTTTGCCAATCCCATGACCCGGTGATGTCCCACGTCGCTCCGCGCCCGGTGATCTTGCCATCGACAGTGACGTTCAACCGCACCAGAGGGCGAGACAAGGTCTTGCCCTGAACCAGCGATACGAATTCGGATTTGTTCTCGACCCGCTTCAACTCTGCCGCAGCAACATGCGGCAAAAGCAGGGTAGCGGTGGCAAAAAGTGCTGAAATGCGCTTGAACATGGGAACCTCCGAACAAATGGCTTTATTTGGCATACGTTTGGAATGCTGGATCGGATCAAGTTGTTCCCGGGCAATGCGATGCGATCAGCCGTCGGATAGGCCCAGAACATCCAGCATGTCATATTCGCCCGGTGCCTTGTCCTGTCCCCAAAGTGCAGCCTTGAGTGCACCTCGGGCAAAAAGCGCACGGTCGCTGGCGATATGGCGCAGGATGATGCGTTCGCCTTCAGCGGCGAACAGCACGTCATGTTCACCGACGATATCGCCACCGCGAATGGCGCTGAAGCCGATGTCGCCCCGTGTGCGGGCACCGGTCAGGCCATCACGCCCCCGGTCCGAAACGTCGCGCAGATCGACGCCGCGCCCTTCGGCAGCCGCTTCGCCCAGCATCAGGGCAGTGCCAGAGGGCGCGTCCACCTTCTTGTTGTGGTGATATTCGATCACCTCGATGTCGTAATCGGCATCCAGCGCCGCCGCGACCTTGCGGGTCAGCACGGTCAGCAGGTTGACCCCGAGACTCATGTTGCCTGCACGCACCACAACGGCATGGCGGGCCGCAGCCTTGATCTTGGTCAGGTCATCGTCAGACAGTCCGGTGGTGCCGATCACATGTACGGCGCGCGCCTGTGCCGCCAATTCGGCAAAGGCCACGGTCGCAGCAGGAGCGGTAAAGTCTATCACCGCCTGCGCGCGGGCAAAGCAATCCAGCGGATCATCGGCCACGATCACACCGTTGGACGCGCCACCCATCGCGGTGCCGACATCCTTGCCCACCCAGTCATGGCCGTCGCGCTCGACCGCACCGGCAAGATACATCCTTGGGTGTTTGGCAATCTCGGTCACCAGCATCTGCCCCATCCGCCCGGACACTCCGGTGACGACGACCCCGATCTCTTCGCTCATGACTTTACTCCACCCGTGGATTTTCGCCTGCATAGCGGCTGGCCACTGGCTTGGCAAAGCCCGCCAGACCGCTTATGTGCCGGATATGGCAAAAAACCGATCCCAAAGCTTTGACGGACCCAGCCAGCGACAGCTGCGCGTGGGTGAATTGGTCCGCCGGACGCTGTCCGATGTGCTGGCGCGTGGAGATGTTCACGATCCTGACCTGAACCGCTACTCCATCACCGTGGGCGAAGTGCGCGTGTCACCCGATCTGCGGATGGCCACCGCCTTCGTCGTGCCGCTGGGCGGCAAGGGGCAGGAGGATGTCCTCGATTTGCTCAACCGCAATCGGGGCGAACTGCGCCGCCTCGTTGCCAAGAACATGACCCTGAAGTTCTCGCCGGACCTGCGGTTCAAGCTGGACGACACGTTCGACCGCATGGACGACACCCGCCGCATGTTCGAGCAGGACGATGTGCGCCGTGATATCGAAGACTAGAACCGCGCTGACCGCGTTGGGGCTGGTTATCTCCGGCACCGCGGCACAGTCAGAAGTGACCTGCACCGAACGCAGTTTCGACGGGCTGGCCTATACCGCCTGCGAGGTCGATCCGCGCACCGATGTGCTGCGATTGTTCCTTGATGCGCCCTCGGGCGAGAAATTCGGACAGTTCTCCTCGATAGACAACACCTTGCAAGACGAAAACAAAGTTCTGGCCTTCGCAATGAACGCGGGCATGTATCACGACGACCGCGCACCGGTGGGCCTCTACATAGAAGACGGCCAAGAGATCATGCGTGTGATCCCCAATGCCGGGCCGGGCAATTTCGGACTGCTGCCCAATGGCGTCTTCTGCATCCGTGAAAACCGCGCCGATGTGATCGAAACGCTGACCTATGCCGCCACGCCGCCCGAGTGCCGCCATGCGACTCAATCCGGGCCAATGCTGGTGATCGACGGTGATTTGCACCCAAGGTTCCTTGCCGACAGCACGTCGCGCTATGTCCGCAACGGGGTCGGCACGTCAGAAGACGGTTCGCGCGTGGTGTTTGTCATTTCCGATCAAGCGGTTACGTTCCACGAATTCGGGCGCATCTTTCGCGATGATCTGGGGCTGCCACAGGCGTTGTTCTTTGATGGCAGCGTGTCGCGCCTGCATGTGCCGCAGCTGGGCCGCTCGGATTTCGGGCGGTGGATGGGGCCGATCGTGGGTGTGGTCGAACCGCTTGATCGCTAGCAGGGTTGCGGTGGTGCACGCACCGCTCTACCTGTCAGCGGCACGTATCCTGGCACCGGAGGCCCCATGACAGACACGCTTGATGACCTGACGCACCGCCTTTTGCAGCGTGCCAGGGACGCCGGGGCCGATGCTGCGGATGTGCTGGCGGTGCGGGGCAATTCGATCTCGATCGACGTGCGCAATGGCACTCTGGAACAGGCCGAACGGTCCGAAGCCACGGACATCGGCTTGCGCGTCTTTGTCGGGCAACGGGTCGCGAACGTATCGTCCTCGGATGTGCGGGCAGACAGCCTTGCGATCATGGCAGAGCGTGCGGTCGCGATGGCGCGCGAGGCACCGGAAGACCCTTACGTGGGATTGGCCGATCCGGATCAGCTGACCGAGAACCGGGCGTCGGACTGGCTCGAGCTTTACGACCCGACGCCAGAGCCGACGCCTGCGGAACTGGAGCAGGATGCGCGTGACGCTGAAAGCGCGGCCTTGGAGGTTGCGGGGATCACCCAGGTCTCGGCCTCCTCGGCCGGGTATGGGTCGCAAGAGATCCATCTTGCTGCAAGCAATGGATTTTCCGGGGGATATCAACGCTCTTCACGGTCCGTGTCCTGCGTGGCGATTGCCGGAACAGGCACCGGGATGGAGCGCGATTACGATGGCGACCAACGGATTTTCCAAGCGGATCTGCGCACGGCTCAGGACATCGGGCGCACTGCCGGGGAACGCACGCTGGAGCGGATGAACCCGCGCAAGCCCAAGACGGGTGCCTATCCGGTGCTGTTCGATGAGCGGATTTCTTCGTCGCTGATCGGGCATTTGCTGATGGCGATCAATGGCGCCGCGATTGCGCGGCGGTCATCCTGGGCATTGGACCTTCTGGGAAAACAGGTTCTGCCTCAAGGGCTTAGCCTGACCGAAGACCCACACCGCCCGCGCGTTGGCGGCTCGCGCCCCTTTGATGCCGAAGGGTTGGCGACGCAGAAACGGGACATCGTCAGAGATGGCGTGCTGACGGGCTGGACGCTGGATCTGGCCACCGCGCGCAAGCTGGGGCTTGATCCAACCGGCGGTGCATCGCGGGGGACAACCGGCGGGCCGTCGCCCAGCGTGTCAAATGTTGCCCTTTCTCAAGGGGCTACAGACCGCGCAGGACTGATCGCTGACATGGGAACGGGTCTGGTCGTGACCTCGATGATCGGATCGACCATCAACCCGAACAATGGCGATTATTCGCGGGGCGCTGCGGGGTTCTGGGTTGAGAACGGCCAGGTGGCCTACCCGGTCAGTGGCGTGACGATTGCGGGTAACCTCATTGAAATGCTCAAGAAAATCACGCCAGCCAATGATGCGCGCCCGTGGCTGAGCCGGGTGGTGCCGTCGCTGCTGGTGGAAGGGCTGACGCTTGCCGGAGAGTGATCTTGACCTTCTGATCGACGCGGCACGAAACGCGGGCGAGATTGCCCGGTTTCACAAGGCCAAGGGATTGGAAATTCAGCATAAACCCGATGATGCCGGACCGGTGACGCAAGCCGATTTGGCGGTGGACCGGGCCTTGCACGAGACCTTGAGGGCGGCGCGCCCGGATTATGGCTGGCTCAGCGAAGAGACCCGCGACACGCCGGATCGGCTCGACCGCGATCGGGTGTTCATCATTGATCCGATCGACGGGACCCGCAGTTTCATTGCCGGGGAAACGACCTGGGCGCATTCGCTGTCGATTGCCGAAAACGGGGTTGTCGTGCAGGGCGTCGTTTACCTTCCGGAAATGGATTTGCTCTATTCCGCTGACAGGACGCAGGGTGCGTTCTGCAACGGAGAACGGCTAAGTGTTTCTGATATCAGTGATATTCATGCTGCCCGCGTTCTGGCCACCAAGCCGAACATGGACCAGATCCACTGGCGCGATGACGTGCCGCAATTCGCCCGGTCGCATCGTCCCTCGCTGGCCTATCGCCTGTGCCTGGTGGCACAAGGGCGCTATGATGCGATGTTGACGTTCCGGCCAAGCTGGGAATGGGACATCGCGGCGGGTGCGCTGATCCTGTCCGAAGCAGGTGCGACGGTGACGGACCGGCATGGCGATCCGCTGCGGTTCAACAATCAACTGCCGCAGACGGCAGGTGTTGTCGGTGCGGGCGCAGGATTGCACGGCGAAATCACGGATCGGCTGGTTTACACGGGCTGAAATCCGCGTTTTGTACGGTTGGCGGGAGTGTCTTGTACGGTTCAGTATGGGTAAAATCCGGTGGAACCGCAACATGCAGTGGTTCTGACCCTCTCGCCGGGTGCGCGTGCGTGCGGACTAGATCAACCGTCCGGTTCGTACGGCGCTATCGTACGGAAACGCATTCGGGATGGAACGTCAGCCGGGGTAACTTCACCCCACCGGACACGAGGCGTCAAAGCACCTCGATCACCGATTTGTCGATGGCCAGCATGTAGCCGCGGCGGGCGATGTTCTTGATCAGCAGTTCGCTGACCAACTGGTTGCCCAAGCCGTCGCGCAGACGCTTGATGCGGGTGGCACCGGCGGCCTCGTCGCAATCGGATTCCGAGCGGCCCGAGATGATCGCTTCGATCTGGGCACCGGACAGCAATTCGTCGTCGAGACGCGCCTCGGCGAGGATCGAGATGGTTTCGATCATCGCTTCGGTCAGCTTGAATCCCATCGTGTTGAGGTAGACGGTGTTTTCCTCGCGGCTGACGATCAGGGAATTGACCTGGATGCCCGAGCGTTCGATCTGCGCCATGCGGCGGTTCAGAAGGACCAGCATCACGAGGAACACCAGCGCCGCGATCAGCATCGCGGTGGCGAAGACCAGCAGCACGAAGATGGTGGTCCGGTACCCGGCGAGCGTGTCGGAAAAGGCGGTGCCCGATTGCGCGAGGATCTCGAGCAGCTTGACCTCGGCCTGCGAGGTCAGGTTGTCGTTCTCCATGAAGATCCTTTCGACCCGCGCGTTGAACGCGTTGGCATCGGGCAGGGTCAGGACAAGGAACACGCCCGCCAGAACCAGCAACGCGACGATCCCGCTGATGCCGAGGACCACGAGGCGGGTTGCGGACCGGCGCGTGTCAGTAACGGAGGAAGTTGGGTCCGGCACTGTCTTTCCTTTCGGCTAGCCCTGTTTCGTCGAAGACCGAAACCACATTGAGCAATGTCCAGCCCGACTGTGCAAGCCGGCTTTGCAGCTGCTGTTGCGCCGAGGCAGGTGTGCAGGGGTCTGAAATCTCGGCCACACCATAGTGCAGACGGAGCGGTGCATCCTGTTTCGCCTTGTAATCCGCATAACACGCGGCCTGTGCGGCGGCGGGTAGGCAGAGCGCGGCGAGGAGCAGAAAGGGAAGCGCGTGTTTCATGTAGCCACCCTGCGGCCAAGCCCCGCGAAATTCAATATCGGCGATGCGGTTATCCGATAGCGCAGCGGCGATATTGCCTGACCCCGCAGCCCGGTTCGAGATGGTGTCACAGGCAGCTGGCCAGACCGCCCTGCCCCCGACTGCGCCACAAGGCTTAACCGAAAGGGAAAGGAACCCGAACCATGTCACGCACATTCATCGCAGCCGTTCTGGCCGTATCCACCACCATTGCCGCCTTTTCGGCCATGCCCGCCCGCGCGGCGTCTGAAGAAGACATCGCAAAGCTTCTGGCGGGGGCCGCGACGGTCTTCATCATCGGCAAGGCGATCCAGAATTCCCGCGACAGGGATCGCCCGGACAAGGAGGTGCGGCATTACACGCCCGACGACAGGTTCGGGTATGTCACGAAGCCGGTTCCGACCTATGAACGGCCAATCCCCAAGGTGGTGCCGCGCGAGGGACGGCCACGCCACGGTGACGTTCTGCCCGCCGACTGCGTGCGTCGGATCGAGGGCGGCCGGGTGGAGCGGGTTGTCATGAGCCGCTGTCTCGAGCGCAGCAATATCAGCACGCGGTCATTGCCCAAGGCCTGCCGCATGATCGTGCAGACCCGGCGCGGGGAAGCGAAAGCCTATGCCCTGCCCTGCCTGCGGCATCGCGGATATACACTGGCGCGCCACTGACGCGCCGGACTTGCGGGGGCTTTGGTCCTTTGTCCCTGCACCTGGCACGCATGGTGACCCCACGCCATGCGTGCTTTTTGAGATTCACGGCTATCTTATTTGAAAAGTGATGCAGACACGGCGGAACCCGTTTGCACCGAGAGTCATTGCGCTGTTAGGCTGGAATCGGCAAAAACACGAGGTTTAGAGTATATGAACCGTCTGACACGCACGATCTTGTGCGCGGCCTTGATGGGCGTTCCAGGGATCGGAGCGGCTCAAAACCTGGACCTCAACGTGTCAGGCGGCAGCGACGACTTGCGGAGCGAGTTGAAAGACGCGATGTCGCTCTATGCGCTGGCCGATGCCGAGGAGACGACGCCGCAGGCGCTGATCGCCGCGGCGCAGGCCGATTACGAGCGTATCGTGGCCGCACTTTATGGCGGCGGGCGGTTTTCTCCGGTGGTGTCGATCAAGGTCGATGGGCGCGAGGCGGCGGAGATTTCGCCGTTCGAGGCGCCCGCGTCGATCAACACGATCCTGATCGAGGTCGATCCCGGCCCGAGGTTCCAGTTCGGTCGCGCCGAGATCGCGCCGCTGGCCGAAGGAACCGAGATCCCGCCAGAGTTCCAGACCGGTGAACGCGCAGGCACGGCCCCGATCCGAAACGCGGTGACGGCCGGGGTCACGGGGTGGCGCAATGTCGGCAATGCCAAGGCACGGCTGGCCGAACAGGAGATCATCGCGGATCACCCCGAGCGTGCGCTGAACGTCCGGTTGCGCCTTGAGCCGGGGCCGCGGTTGCGGTTTGGCGAGATTGGCGTTTCAGGCAATGATCGCGTGCGCCGGACGCGCATTCGCGAGATTGCCGGGCTGCCACAGGGCGAGGTGTTCGATCCGCAGGAGATCGCGGATGCCGAACGGCGGTTGCGCCAGACCGGCGTGTTCGGGTCGGTTGCGGTGTCGGAGGCCGAGACGCCCAATGCCGATGGAACGCTGGACCTCGATGTGCAGGTGGCAGAGCAGAAGCCGCGCCGCTTTGGCTTTGGCGCGGAAGTCTCGACGCAGGAGGGCGGCAAGCTGAGCGCGTTCTGGCTACATCGCAACCTGTTCCAGGGTGCGGAGCGGTTGCGGGTCGAGGGCGAGGTGTCCGGGATCGGCACCGATTCCGACGAGATGGATTATGCGCTGCGGCTGACCTACGGAAGGCCTGCGACCTTTACACCGGATACGGATTTTTTCCTGACCGCCGGGATCGAGCGGCTGAACGAGCCGGGGTTCACCAGCAATCAGGCGAATATCGCCGCAGGGCTGACACAGCGGTTTTCCGATCAGCTGACCGGGAGTTTCGGGCTGGGATACCGGTATATCGACACCGAAGACGCGTTTGGCGCGCGCGAGTTCCAACTGCTCACCGCGGAATTTGGCGCAATTTATGACACGCGCAACAACACGCTGAACCCCACGGGCGGCTATTACCTGTCCGCGACGGGCACGCCGTTCCTTGGTCTTGACGACACCGAAAGCGGGCTGCGGTTCACGTCGGATGCGCGGGGCTATGTCGGGCTTGGCGCAGAGGACAGGTTCGTGCTCGCGGGGCGTGCGCAGATCGGGTCGGTCTGGGGGCCGAGCCTTGGCGAGACGGTGCCCGATTACCTGTTCTATTCCGGCGGTGGCGGATCGGTGCGCGGTGTGCCCTATCAATCGCTGGGCGTGACGCTGCCCAATGGCGACTTTACCGGCGGGCAGAGTTTTGCCGGGGTGTCTGCCGAATTGCGCGCCACGGTGCGGGACAATATCGGGCTGGTCGGGTTCTACGATGCGGGCATGATCACCGAGGACAGCGGCTTTGGCGGTGACCGCGACTGGCACGCGGGCGCGGGCTTCGGGCTGCGCTACAATACCGGGATCGGACCCATTCGGGTCGATATCGCCACCCCGGTGACCGGCGATGATGCCGGCCGGAATTATGAAATCTACATCGGCATTGGCCAGGCTTTCTGATATGCGCTTTATCGCGACCCTTCTTGTCTTTCTGTTCTGGCCGCTGGTCGGCTTTGCACAGGACCGCGACGAAGACCCCGGCTATCTGGCCGGGCTGTTGCAGGATGCCCTGTCCGGCGCGGGCCGCGATGTGCGGATCCGGGGATTTCAAGGCGCGTTGTCGAGCCAGGCGTCGATCGAGCTGATCGCGATTTCGGACGATGCGGGCGAATGGTTCCGGGCGGAAAACGTGGTGCTGGACTGGAACCGCGCGGCGCTGTTGCGTGGCGTGGTCGATGTGACCGCGTTCACAGCAGAGCGGGTTGTCGTGGCGCGCGCTCCCGATGCGGGGCCGGAGGTGCCGAGCGCGGAGGCGACGCCGTTCACCATTCCCGAGCTGCCGGTGTCGATCCGGATCGATGAGATCGCGGTGCAATCGGTGCAGCTCGGCGCGCCGTTGCTGGGCGAAGAGGCCGAGTTTTCCGTCACCGGGGCTGCATCGCTGGAGAGCGGCGGCGCGGATATCCAGTTCAATCTTGAGCGCATCGACGGTCAGGAGGCGCAAATTGCGCTGGCGGCCAGCTATGACCCGTCCTCGCGTCAATTGGCGGTCGATCTGGACGCGCAGGAGGCCGAGGGCGGGCTGGCGGCGAGACTGCTGGGCATTCCCGGCGCGCCATCGGTGGCGTTGACCGTTCAGGGCGAAGGCCCGGTGGATGATTTCACCGCAGAGATCGCGCTGGCGACAGATGGCACGCCGCGCATCACCGGGACGGTGGACATCCTTGCCCCCGAAGGAACCAGCGGTTTCGACGTGCGGGTTGATATCGCGGGCGATCCGTCGCCGCTTTTGACATCCGAGGCGCGGGAGTTTTTCGGCACCGATATTGGCTTGCAGGCGCGGGTTGTGCGCGATGCAAACGGCCGGACGGAACTGCCGCAATTTTCGTTGACCGCGAACACCCTGTCGCTGAGCGGGAGTGCGGTGGTGTCCGAGACCGGCTGGCTGGAGGCCTTGAACGCCGAGGGGGAGATCGTGAACCCCGAGGGCGGTCCGGTCGTGCTGCCTTTCGGGGGCGGTGACACGCGGGTCGATACTCTTACCTTCGATGCGGCGCTGAACGGGGATCTGACATTCGATGCCCGGCTTCAAGGGCTGGACAGCCCCGCGGCCACGCTCGAGACCGTGACGATCACCGGACGCGGGCAGATCGACCAGCAAAGTTTTGCGCAGCAGGACGGGCAGTTCGAACTGGACCTGACATGGGCGGCCGACGCGCTGGCGTTGACCGATCCGGCCTTGGCCGAGGCGGTGGGCACCGCGTTGTCGGGCGCGGCGCGGGTCGATTACCGGAGCGGGCAGCCGATCCGGGTGACCGGGCTTGAGGCGAATGGCGCGGATTACGGGCTGAGCGGCGACGCGACATGGACCGCCGAGGACACCATGCCTCTGGCGGTGAACCTGCGGTTTTTGGCCGAGGACATCACGCGGTTTTCGGCGCTGGCGGGGCGCCCGCTGGACGGTCGCGTTGACGTGCAGGTCGACGGCATGGTGGCCCCGGTTTCGGGCATGATCGACCTTGTTGTCGATGGTACGACGCTTGATCTGGCGGTGGAACAGGACGTGGCGGACCGGCTCTTGGCGGGCGTCGGGTCGGCACGGATCGATGTGCGGCGCGACGAGACGGGAACGACGCTCCGGTCGGCGCGGGTGGTGACCCCGGCTGCAAATATGGAAGCGTCGGGGACGATCACGAGCGAGGATACGTCACTGCAGTTCGAGGGTGTTCTGAGCGAGTTGGAGCGGGTCTATCCCGGTGAAGCCGAGGGCGCGGCAAGGCTGAACGGGTCGGTGGCGCTGTCGGGCACGACGCTGCGCACTCTCGACCTGACGGCGGATGTATCGAACGGCGATGAGCCCGTGCGCCTGCCTTTCGGTGGTGGGATGACGCTGGACACCGGGACGGTGGAGGTGACGGCGACCGGTGGGCCGAGCGGCGCGTGGCAGGCGGATGTAACGGTGCGCGAGCTTGATGCGCCGCAGGGATCGGCCACGACGCTGGCCTTGTCGGGCAATGGTGACATCGCGCAATCTGACAGCGGTGGGCTTGTGTCGGTGGGCGGCGATCTGCGCGTGGCGGCATCGGCGCTGCGGCTGAGCGATGCGCGGGTGACGCAGGCGGTGGGCACCAACCCGACTGCGACGGCCTCTTTCGACTGGGTGCAGGAGAATGAACGGCTGACGGTGCAGTCGCTGCGGCTCGAGACCGGGGCGATCGACGTGACCGGATCCGCGATGGTGACCGAAACGCTGAGCGCACCGGATGCGCGGTTCGCGCTGTCGCTGGTGGCCGAGAGCCTTGCGCCGCTGTCGGGACTGGCCGGGCAGACCCTGCGCGGGCGGGCGACGATCGATGTGACCGGCACCTACGAGGACGGTGGCGACTTCGACGTGACCGCGCGTGGCCAGGGAGCCGGTCTGGGAATCGGCAACGCGACGGTGGACCGGCTTCTGGCCGGGGTGACGCGGTTCGAGGTCGGTGCGTCCGGGCAGGATGGTGCGCTGGCGCGGGTGTCGGCGGATGTGCAGAATCCCGAGATCAGCGCGCAGGTCACTGGGCCGCTGAGCAATCTTCAGATCGACGCCCGGCTGGCGAATGTCGGGCTGATCGCGCCGGATTTCCAGGGCGCGCTTGTGGTGGATGGCACCGTGGGACAACAGGCGGATGGCTATGCCGTGGATGTCGATGTGCAGGGACCGGGCGGCACGACGCTTGCCGTGGACGGACGGGTCGCCAATGGCGGCACCGCCAATCTGAGCATCGACGGGGCCGCGCCCCTGGGGCTGGCCAACGTGTTCATCGCGCCGCGTCGGTTGAACGGGCAAGCCGCTTTGGATCTGCGGGTGTCGGGTCCGCTGGCGCTGTCGAGTGTGTCGGGGACGATCACGCCGCAGGGTGCGGAGTTCAGCGCGCCGACGCTTGGGATCGTTCTGTCGCCGATCACCGGGCAGATCCAGCTGGTGAACGGCGCCGCGCAGCTTGGGCTGTCGGCGCAGGGCAATCACGGCGGATCGGTGGATGTGAACGGGCGGTTGGGTCTGAGCACCTTCGATGCCGCGCTGACCGCGACGTTGAACCGGTTCGGTGTGCGTGACCCCGACCTGTATGACGCGAGTGTCGATGGCACCGTGGCCCTGAACGGGCCGATCGGGCGCGACCTGCTGGTGAGCGGTGATCTGCGGTTGAACGAGACCGAGATTCAGGTGCCGTCCACGGGCGTGACCGCGCTGGGGACCATTCCGCCGATCGAGCACCTCGGGGCAACGCGTCCGGTGATGCGGACGCTGGACCGTGCGGGGATCAAAGACCCGCAGGATACCACCGTCGAGGAGGCGCGCGGGCCGTCGAGCACGCGGCTCGACCTGACACTGACCGCGCCGGGACAGGTGTTCGTGCGTGGTCGCGGGCTTGATGCGGAACTGGCGGGGCAATTGCGGCTGACCGGGCCGACTTCGGACATCATTCCGCAGGGCGGGTTCGAACTGGTGCGCGGGCGGCTGGATGTCCTGAACCAGCGGTTCAGGTTGAGCGAGGGGCGCATCCAGTTGAGCGGGAGTTTCACTCCGGTGCTGCGCTTCGTGGCGGTGACCGAGGCGAACGCGCTTACAGTGCGGGTCATCCTGGAAGGGCCGGCGTCGTCCCCAGAGATTTCTTTCTCATCAAGCCCGCAGCTGCCGGAAGACGAGGTTCTGGCGCAGCTGTTGTTCGGGCGCGACCTGTCGAGCCTGTCCGCGCTGCAGGCGCTGGAACTGGCAAGCGCAGTGGCGGCATTGGCGGGACGCAGCGGAATCGGGCTTTTGTCCAATCTCCGGGACAGCTTCGGGCTGGACGATCTGGACGTTTCCCAGACCGAAGACGGCGGCACTGCGGTGCGGGCGGGCAAGTACATCTCGGAGAATGTCTATTCCGACGTGGTGGTCGAAAGCGGTGGACGGGCCGAGATCAACCTGAACCTTGACGTGACATCGGACATCACCGCGAGGGGCAGCGTCGACAATACCGGCAATTCGTCGCTCGGGATTTTCTTTGAACGGGATTACTGAGGCGGGGTCGCTGCGGCGGGCTTTGCCTCGGTCCAAGGGCGGTTTACGAAAGTCCTTGCAGACTCGGGACGCGCTGCCTATATGCACGTCAACAGCGGCGTGTTGGCTACGGTCGGCACCCACCGAATTCTTCAACGGGCCGCGCGCCCGTTTTTTTGTGTCTGGAGATCTACACGACAATGTCTGACCTGATCGCAAAAGCCGCGATGGACCGACGTTTGGCCGAGATCGTTACCCCTGTCATCGAGGACATGGGGTTCGAGTTGGTGCGCATTCGTTTGATGAGCGGCAAGCTGGCCACGTTGCAGATCATGGCCGAACGTCCCGAAGGCGGGATCGAGGTTGATGAATGTGCGGCAATCAGCACCGCCGTGAGTGCGACGCTGGATGTCGAGGACCCGATCCTCGATACCTATACGCTGGAAGTGTCGTCGCCGGGGATCGACCGGCCGCTGACGCGGCTCAAGGATTTCGAAACCTTCGAAGGCTACGAGGCGAAAATCGAAACCTCCGAACTGATCGACGGGCGCAAGCGCTTCAAGGGCGTGCTGGCCGGGGTCGAGGGGGACGAAGTTCTGATCAATATCGAGGAAGGTGGGGAGGACGTCACCACGATAGGGCTCAAGTTCGAGTGGCTGACCGATGCCAAGCTTATCCTGACCGACGAGCTGATCCGAGAAATGCTGAAGGCGCGAAAGGCCCAAGGCTTTGACGAGACACCCTTTGACGACGTGATTGAGGCCGAAGGGCCCGAAGAGGAGTAAACCGAATGGCAATCACCTCCGCCAACCAGTTGGAACTGTTGCAGACCGCCGAAGCGGTGGCGCGCGAAAAGATGATCGACCCCGGTCTGGTTGTCGAAGCGATGGAAGAGAGTCTCGCCCGGGCCGCCAAGAGCCGGTATGGCAGCGAGATGGACATTCGCGTGTCGATTGACCGCAAGACCGGCCGCGCGCGATTCACCCGCGTCCGCACCGTGGTCGAGGATGAAGACCTGGAGAACTACCAGTCGGAGTTCACACCCGAGAGCGCGAAGCCCTATTTCATGGCCCCCAAGCCCGCGCAGAACGCGGTCTGGATGCGCGATGGCCAGCCGCTCACCGAATTCGCAGGCGCGGCACAGGTCGGTGACACGTTCGTCGAAGAAGTGCCGCCGGTGGAAATGGGCCGGATCGCGGCGCAATCTGCCAAGCAGGTGATCCTGCAGAAGGTGCGCGAAGCCGAGCGCGACCGTCAGTTCGAGGAATTCAAGGATCGTGCGGGCACCATCATCAACGGTGTCGTCAAGCGCGAGGAATACGGCAACGTCATCGTCGATGTGGGCCGGGGCGAGGGCATCCTGCGCCGCAACGAGAAGATCGGGCGCGAGAGCTATCGCAATGGCGACCGTATCCGCTGCTACATCAAGGATGTGCGCCGCGAGACGCGTGGTCCGCAGATCTTCCTGAGCCGTACCGCGCCCGAATTCATGGCCGAGCTGTTCAAGATGGAAGTGCCGGAGATCTATGACGGCATCATCGAGATCAAGGCGGTTGCCCGTGATCCGGGGTCGCGCGCCAAGATCGCGGTGATTTCCTATGACAGTTCCATCGACCCCGTCGGTGCCTGCGTCGGTATGCGCGGCAGCCGGGTTCAGGCCGTGGTGAACGAGCTTCAGGGCGAGAAGATCGACATCATCCCGTGGAACGAGGACGTGCCGACCTTCCTTGTGAACGCGTTGCAGCCTGCCGAAGTGAGCAAGGTGGTTCTGGACGAAGACGCAGAGCGGATCGAGGTTGTGGTGCCGGACGAGCAGCTGTCGCTGGCGATCGGTCGTCGCGGCCAGAACGTGCGTCTGGCGTCGCAGCTCACCGGGCTTGATATCGACATCATGACCGAGGAAGAGGAATCGCGGCGGCGTCAGAAGGAATTCGAAGAGCGGACGCAGCTGTTCATGGATACGCTGGATCTGGACGAGTTCTTTGCACAGCTTCTGGTGTCCGAAGGGTTCACCACGCTGGAAGAGGTCGCTTATGTCGAATTGGACGAGCTTCTGGTGATCGACGGTGTGGATGAGGGCACTGCCGAGGAGCTTCAGACCCGTGCCCGCGAGAACCTCGAGGCGCAGGCCAAGAAGGCGCTTGAGACTGCCCGCGACCTGGGGGCCGAGGATAGCCTGATCAACTTCGAAGGCCTGACGCCGCAGATGATCGAGGTGCTGGCCAAGGACGGCATCAAGACGCTTGAGGATTTTGCCACATGCGCGGATTGGGAACTGGCCGGTGGCTGGACGACCCAGAACGGCGAGCGGCACAAGGATGAAGGTCTGCTCGAGCCGTTCGACATGTCGCTCGAAGAGGCACAGACCCTTGTGATGACTGCACGGGTTCTTCTGGGCTGGGTCGATCCGACCGAGCTTGATGAAGACGAGGAAGACGACGGCGACGAGATCGACACCGTCGAGGACGCGCAGGCCTGACCTGCATTGACCAAGGGATAACGACAGACGTGACACGTGGTGGCCAAGACAAGGATCGGGACAGCGGACCGGAACGCAAATGCATTGCGACCGGAGAGGTGCGCCCGAAAGCCGAACTGATCCGTTTCGTCGTCGGACCTGAAGACCAACTGGTGCCCGACCTGGTGGAAAAGCTGCCGGGTCGGGGAATCTGGGTGACCGCAACGCGCGCGGCCCTTGAAACCGCCATCAAGAAGAACATGTTTCATCGGGCAGCAAAGACGCAGTTGCGTCTGTCCGACACCCTTGTTCATGACCTCGAGCAACAGCTTGCGCGCCGGGTGATCGATCTGGTAAGTCTGAGCCGCAGATCCGGTGCGGCCGTTTCCGGCTATGAAAAGGTCAAGGACGCTCTGTCCAAGGAAACCGCCGAAGTGTTGTTGCAGGCGGAAGACGGTTCGAGCCGTGGTAAATCAAAACTCAGTACGCCGCATTATGGCCACTACATCGGCTGGCTTACGGCAGATGAGCTTGGAATGGCCTTCGGGCGACAAACTGTGATACATGCCGCGCTTGGCGCTGGCGGACTCACGCAACGTGTTGTAGAGGAAGCCCAAAGATTGAAGGGCTTTCGCATCGGAACGTCTGATGCAAAGACAACGGCAGGGGCCGTTGGGAAGGAAAAAAGAGCTAAATGAGCGATAACGACGGCAAAAAGACTTTGGGTTTGCGCGGCGGTCCCCGGTCAGGGAACGTAAAGCAGAGCTTTAGCCACGGACGGACGAAGAACGTCGTGGTGGAGACCAAGCGCAAGCGCGTTGTGGTGCCGAAACCCGGTGCAGCCCAGACCGCCGCTGGCAGTGCAGCAACGACGGCAATGAGCATGGCCGGAACCAAGCGACCAGCTGGCATTTCCGACGCCGAGATGGAGCGCCGGCTGAAGGCATTGCAAGCGGCCAAGGCGCGCGAGTCCACAGAGGCGGCGCAGCGCGAGGCCGAGGAGAAAGCCCGCACCGAAGAGCGCGACCGGATGCGCGCCGAAAAAGAGGCCAAGGAGCGCGATCAGCGCGAGGCCGAGGAAAAGGCACGACAGAAAGCAGAAGACGAAGAGCGCAAGGCGCGCGAAGCCGCAGAAGCCGCAAAGCAGGCTGCTGCCGGTCCCGCGGAACCGCCGGTGGCCCGTCAGACCGCGCCCGGACCAAAGACGGCACCCGCCGCTGCACCGCGCAAGGTGGACCGCGAACGCGAAGACCGCGGTCGCCGCAAGGCGGACGATTCCGAGCGCCGCGCGGGCAAGCTCACGCTGAACCAGGCGCTGGGTGGCGAAGGCGGTCGTCAGAAATCCATGGCCGCGATGAAGCGCAAGCAGGAGCGTGCGCGTCAGAAGGCCATGGGCGGCAACCAGCCGCGCGAGAAGGTTGTGCGCGATGTGCAGCTTCCCGAAGCGATCACGGTGGCCGAACTGGCCAACCGGATGGCAGAGCGCGTGGGTGATGTCGTCAAGTCGTTGATGAACAGCGGCATCATGGCGACACAGAACCAGTCGATCGATGCGGATACGGCGGAGCTCATCATCGAGGAATTCGGCCACCGCGTCACACGCGTGTCCGATTCCGATGTGGAAGACGTCATCAAGGAAATCGGCGACAAGCCCGAAGACCTCAAGCCGCGTCCGCCGGTCATCACGATCATGGGCCATGTCGACCACGGCAAAACATCGCTGCTGGATGCGATCCGCGAAACCAACGTCACCTCTGGTGAAGCTGGCGGGATCACACAGCATATCGGTGCCTACCAGGTGATCACAAAGGACGGGGCGGTTCTGTCGTTCCTCGACACTCCGGGCCACGCGGCGTTCACGTCGATGCGCTCGCGCGGTGCCCAGGTGACGGATATCGTGGTTCTCGTGGTCGCTGCGGATGACGCGGTGATGCCGCAGACCATCGAAGCCATTGCGCATGCGAAAGCGGCCAAGGTGCCGATAATCGTGGCGATCAACAAGATCGACAAGCCGAGTGCGAACCCGACAAAGGTACGCACCGACCTGCTGCAGCACGAGATTGTCGTGGAGCAGATGTCCGGTGACGTGCAGGACGTGGAAGTGTCGGCGGTGACCCGTCAGGGTCTTCCCGAACTGCTCGAAGCGATTGCACTGCAGGCGGAAATCCTCGAACTCAAGGCGAACCCGGATCGGGCGGCGCAGGGTGCGGTGATCGAAGCCCAGCTGGATGTGGGTCGTGGCCCGGTGGCGACGGTTCTTGTTCAGAACGGCACGTTGCGTCAGGGTGATATCTTTGTCGTGGGCGAGCAGTACGGCAAGGTCCGTGCGCTGATCAACGACAAGGGCGAACGCATCAAGGAAGCGGGACCGTCGGTTCCTGTCGAGGTTCTGGGCCTGAACGGCACACCCGAAGCGGGTGACGTGCTGAACGTGACCGAGACCGAAGCGCAGGCGCGCGAGATCGCGGAATACCGTGCCAATGTGTCCAAGGAAAAGCGTGCGGCACTGGGTGCGGCGACGACCCTGGAACAGCTGATGATGAAGGCCAAGCAAGACGAGAACGTCTCGGAACTTCCGATCATTGTCAAAGCGGATGTGCAGGGTTCTGCCGAAGCCATCGTTCAGGCGATGGAGAAGATCGGCAACGACGAAGTGCGCGTGCGGGTTCTGCATTCCGGTGTGGGTGCGATCACCGAAACCGATATCGGCCTTGCCGAAGCGTCGGGTGCACCGGTGTTCGGGTTCAACGTGCGTGCAAACGCATCGGCGCGGAACACCGCCAACCAGAAGGGCGTCGAGATTCGCTATTACAGCGTAATCTACGATCTTGTGGATGACGTGAAAGCGGCGGCCTCGGGTCTGCTGAGCAACGAGATCAAGGAAACCTTCATCGGGTATGCCGCGATCAAGGATGTCTTCAAGGTCTCCAACGTCGGCAAGGTTGCGGGCTGTCTGGTCACCGAAGGCATTGCGCGTCGCAGCGCCGGTGTTCGTTTGCTACGCGACAACGTGGTGATCCACGAAGGCACGCTCAAGACGCTCAAGCGCTTCAAGGACGAAGTGTCCGAGGTTCAGTCGGGTCAGGAATGCGGTATGGCGTTCGAGAATTACGATGACGTTCGCGCAGGCGATGTGATCGAGATTTTCGAGCGGACCGAAGTGGTACGTGCGCTGGCCTAAGCGCGCGTCACCCCCAAAACAGAAAAGGGCAGCGTCACCGCTGCCCTTTTTCTTGTGTCGCTTTGGAAGAACTCAGGCTGTCGAAGAGACGGGCAAACCGGTGAATATGCGGCTTCCGACACGGACGCAGATACGCCCGTCGGGCAGGGTCTTTTCCAGAATTCCCTGCACAGACATGCAACTGCCGATGATGATGGTTTTCAGCATGTCAAATACTCCCCCAAGTTCTGACTGGGTAATTAATAATTGGTTGAAAAAAATTTGCCAGAAAAAAGAATGCGCATCACGCATCCTTGACGCCAAAGTCGCGCAGTTTCAGAGCCAATCGCGCAAAATCGGGATCAGGGGGACGTCTGCCGGAGGCATCGGGTAGTCCTTGAGCTGATTCGCACGGACCCATTTCAGCGCCTGATCCTCTTTCGATTCGGGGGTGCCGTTCCATTTCCGGCAGGCAAAGAGCGGCATCAGGAGATGGAACGTCTCGTAGGTGTGCGAGGCGAAGGTGAGCGGGGCAAGGCAGCTTTGCCATGTGTCGATGCCCAGTTCTTCCTGCAATTCGCGGATCAGCGCCTGTTCCGGGGTCTCGTTCGGTTCGACCTTGCCGCCGGGAAATTCCCAGAGGCCCGCCATGGATTTGCCTTCGGGCCGTTGGGCCAGAAGGATGCGCCCATCGGGGTCGATGAGCGCTACGGCCGAGACCAGAACCACCTTCATGTCAGGACCGGTAGTCGGCGTTGATCGAGATGTAGCCGTGGGTCAGATCGCAGGTCCAGACGGTGGCCGTGCCGCTGCCCATGCCCAGATCGACGGTCATGGAGATGTTTTCCTGCTGCATGATCGCCGCACCCTGCTCTTCCCGGTAGCCGGGATCGACCCAGCCGTTCGAGGCGACTTTGACATCCCCGAAGGAAATGCTGAGCGTATCGCGGTCGGCAGGCGCGCCGCTTTTGCCGATGGCCATGACGACCCGGCCCCAGTTGGGATCCTCGCCCGCGATGGCGGTTTTCACCAGCGGAGAATTGGCGATGGACATGGCGTGGGTCTTGGCATCGGCATCGTTCAACGCGCCAGTGACTGTGATTTCGACGAACTTGGTCGCACCCTCGCCGTCGCGCACCACCTGATGCGCGAGGTCCTGCATGACGTGATGCAGAGCATCGCGGAAGGCGGTGTCATCTGCGGTCACGGACACGTCGGATGCGCCTGTTGCGGCGACCAGAAGCGTGTCGGACGTGGACGTGTCGCTGTCGACAGTGATGCTGTTGAAGGTCTTTTCGTTGAGCGCGGAGACCAGCGTTTGCAGGTCGGATTGCCCGATCTTGGCATCGGTGAAGATGTAGACCAGCATGGTTGCCATGTCGGGCGCGATCATGCCGGAGCCTTTGGCGATGCCTGCGATGGTGACAGTGCCGCCCGGCAGATCGACCGTTGTGGTCGATCCTTTCGGGAAAGTGTCGGTGGTCATGATAGCCTTGGCGGCGTTGGGCAGACCTGCCTCGTCCAGACCGTCGTAGAGTTCCTGAACCTTCGCCTTGATCCGGTCATGCGGCAGGCGTTCACCGATCACGCCGGTCGAACTGGTAAAGACGCGGGTCGCAGGAAGGCCGGTGACGCGGGCGACCTCGGCGCAGATCGCCTGTACCGATTCGTCCCCGGCCCGGCCCGTGAAGGCGTTGGAATTGCCGGAATTGACAATGATCGCAGCACCTGCGTCGTCTTCGAGACGGATTTTGGACTGGCAATCCAGCACGTTGGCGGATCGCGTGGCGGATTTGGTGAAGGCACCCGCCACGCAGCTCCCTGGATCGAGAACGGCCAGCATCACGTCGGTTCGACCGGCATATTTCACGCCCGCTGCCGCCGTGGAAAAGCGCGCGCCCCGGATCACCGGCAGCGTTGGAAAGCTGGCCGGCGCGAGGGGCGAAACCGATGTGATCTTGGCCAATTCTTATTCCTCCAGGAGACCGAGATTGCTCAGGACAGAGGTATCGACCTCTTCCTTGGCTGTGCGGGTGACGTCAGCGGACGCGGTCAGTTCGTCGATCCTCTGGCTGACAGCATCCTGGCTCAATGTGGCTTCCAGCTCTTCCCGGACGGAGGCGAGTTCAGGTGCGGCCTGCACGCGCTTTTCGTTGAGCTTGATCACATGCCAGCCGAACTGGGTTTGCACCGGATCGGAAATCGCGCCGATCTCCATGCCTTCGACGGCTGTCTGGAACTCGGGCACCATCATGCCGGGACCGAACCAGCCAAGCTGTCCACCGTTCGGACCGGACGGACCGGTCGATTTCTCTTGAGCGACAGTGGCGAAATCGGCACCGCCGCGCACCTCTTCGGCGATGGCAGCCGCTTCTTCCTGAGTCGCGACGAGGATATGCGAGGCGTTGAATTCCTCGGTCGGTTCGCCTTGCAGATATGTTTCTTCGTAGAGCGCCTGCACCGCCTCGTCGGTCACGGCGTCGTCCACGATATCTTCGATCACCTGCGCGGCCATCAGGGCGCGGCGTTCGTTTTCAAGCGCAAGCTGGACGCGACGGCTTTCTTCACCGCTGTCCTGCTGGCTGAGAACGGTCTGCTGCACGATCTGATCCAGGATGCCGTCCCAGAGCACCTCATCGGGAAGCTGCTGATACTGGTCCGGCAGGGATGCGCGGATCATCAGCATGTGGCCCAGCGTGATCTCGGTGCCGTTGATCGTCGCCACCACCGAGTCGGCGCTCAGGGTGTCCTGCGCCTGAACCGGCAGCGCCAGCATCAGGGCGAGCGCGCTTGCCGACAATTTCGTGATGAGATTCGTCATGTTTGTTCCTTCCAGAGCCGCCCGCACAAGGGGGGCGACATTGACAGTGTATTGCCCTGACCTTACATCGCCTCAAGGCGCTGCTAAGCCAGTCGTTCCCCTGTGACATATGGGCTGTGTGCGAGGCGAGCAAGCAGATGCCGCACACGAAGATGTCAAAGCTGAAAGTGAATGAATGCTGGGATTAGGTAAAGTCGCGCGCAAGGTGTTCGGAACGCCGAACGACCGCAAAGTCAAGGCGACCCGCCCGCTGGTTGAGAAAATCAACGCACTGGAAGCGGACTTCGAAAAGCTCGACGATGCGCAGCTGATCGAGAAAACGGCCGAGTTCAAGGCGCGCCATTCGAATGGTGAGGCGCTTGATGCGCTGCTGCCCGAGGCGTTTGCCAACTGTCGCGAGGCGGCCAAGCGCGCGCTGGGTCTGCGGGCCTTTGACGTGCAGCTGATGGGCGGGATCTTCCTGCATCAGGGCAATATTTCCGAAATGAAGACCGGCGAAGGCAAGACACTGGTCGCGACGTTTCCGGCCTATCTGAACGCGCTCACCGGGCGCGGTGTGCATATCGTGACGGTCAACGATTACCTTGCCAAGCGCGACAGCGAATGGATGGCCAAGGTCTATGGCGCACTGGGTCTGACCACGGGCGTGGTCTATCCACGGCAGCCCGACGCGGAAAAGCAGGCCGCCTATGGCTGCGATATCACCTACGCGACGAACAACGAGCTTGGGTTCGATTACCTGCGCGACAACATGAAATCCGAGCTGAAACAGATGTATCAGCGCGATCATTACATGGCGATCGTGGACGAGGTGGATTCGATCCTGATCGACGAGGCGCGGACACCGCTGATCATTTCCGGCCCGGCGCAGGACCGCAGCGAATTGTATGTCGCCATCGACAAGGTGATCCCATCGCTGACCGAAGAGCATTTCACGCTGGATGAAAAGACCCGCAACGTCACCTTCACCGACGAGGGCAACGAGTTTCTCGAACAGACGCTGCACGGGATTGGGCTGCTGCCGGAGGATCAGTCGCTCTATGATCCGGAAAGCACGACGCTGATCCACCACGTGAACCAAGGTCTGCGGGCGCACAAGCTTTACCAGAAAGACAAGGATTACATCGTCCGGGATGGCGAAGTTGTTCTGATCGACGAATTCACCGGCCGGATGATGGCGGGGCGGCGGTTGTCCGACGGTCTGCACCAGGCCATCGAAGCCAAGGAAGACGCCAAGATCCAACCCGAGAACGTGACGCTCGCGTCGGTAACGTTCCAGAACTATTTCCGCCTCTATGAAAAGCTATCGGGCATGACCGGGACGGCCACCACAGAGGCTTCCGAATTCGCCGAGATTTACGGTCTGGGTGTGGTCGAGGTGCCGACCAACCGCGCGATTGCCCGGATCGACGAAGACGACCGGGTGTACCGCACCGCGCAGGAAAAATACGACGCCATCGTGACCGAGATCAAGGAGGCGCACGCCAAGGGTCAACCGGTTCTGGTGGGCACCACGTCGATCGAAAAGTCCGAGATGCTGAGCCAGTTGCTGAGCAAGGCTGAGCTGACGCACAACGTTCTGAACGCGCGGCAGCACGAGCAGGAGGCGCAGATCGTCGCCGACGCAGGCAAGCTGGGCGCAATCACCATTGCCACCAACATGGCCGGACGCGGGACCGACATCAAGCTGGGCGGCAATGTCGATTTCCAGATCCTGGAAGCGATTGCCGCCGATCCCGAGGGCGACCCCGAGGCAATCCGCAAGAAGATCGAAGCTGAGCATACCACCGATGAAGAGGCCGTGAAGACCGCAGGCGGTCTGTTCGTTCTGGCCACCGAACGTCACGAAAGCCGCCGCATCGACAACCAGTTGCGCGGTCGGTCCGGGCGTCAGGGCGATCCGGGGCGGTCCTCGTTCTTTCTGTCGCTGGACGATGACCTGATGCGGATCTTCGGGTCCGAGCGTCTGGACAAGGTCCTGTCGACGCTGGGCATGAAGGAAGGCGAGGCGATCATTCACCCTTGGGTGAACAAGTCGCTTGAGCGGGCGCAGGCCAAGGTCGAGGGGCGCAACTTCGACATCCGCAAGCAGCTTCTGAAATTCGACGACGTGATGAACGATCAGCGCAAGGTGATCTTCAGCCAGCGCCGCGAGATCATGGAAGCGCAGGATCTGGCCGAGATTGTGCGCGACATGCGCCATCAGGTGATTGACGATCTGGTCCACACCTACATCCCGCCCAAGACCTATGCCGACCAGTGGGACACCCAGGGGCTGCAGGCCGCCCTGCAAGAGCTGGTCGGTGTCGATGCGCCGGTCGTCGAATGGGGTGACGAGGAAGGCGTGGACGCCGAGGTCATCCGCGAACGGCTTGAGGAAGCATCCGACGGGATGATGGCCAAGAAGGCCGAGGCGTTTGGCCCGGACACGATGCGCCAGATCGAAAAGCAGGTTCTGCTTCAGACCATCGACAGCAAGTGGCGCGAGCATCTCTTGACGCTTGAACACCTTCGGTCGGTTGTCGGTTTCCGCGGCTATGCGCAGCGTGATCCGCTGAACGAGTACAAGTCCGAAGCGTTCCAGCTGTTCGAGACCATGCTGGACAGCCTGCGGGAAGACGTGAGCAAGCAGCTTGGCAAGGTCCGCCCGATGACCGAGGAAGAGCAGAAAGCGATGCTCCAGCAGATGGCGGCGCAACAGGCGGCCATGGCCCGGGCAGCAGAGTCTGCATCCCCCCAGCATGCAGATGCGTCTGGCGCCGACGTCAGCGTCGAGGCGGCAGTGGACGGGTTCGACGAGAACGATCCGACCACCTGGGGCACTCCCGGTCGCAATGATCCCTGCCCCTGCGGATCGGGCAAGAAGTTCAAGCATTGTCACGGGCGGCTGGCCTGAGGCCGTCCTGCCACATTGCGGACGCAATGAGACCCAACGCCCGCCCTAGGCAGACCTAAATTTCCTGGCAAACACGCCGTTGCAGTCAGTGCATCGGGAGTGTCTGTCATGGACCGGAAGTTCACAATTCGCATCGCAGCGGTCACGCTCTGCGCCGCCCTCGGGATCGGTGCAGTCATGCAGGGTCTGCCCCCGTCGGCGCCGCCCGTTGTCGCGCAGGAGCCGTTGGTCGTGTCGAACCTGCAGCAGGTCTCGTCGGCGCCCCGCGACCTGATTCCCGTGGACATGCCCGTGGTTGCCGCGCTTCCCGATCACATCGTGTCGGCAGCAGTGACAAACGTGGTCGAACCATTGGATGTCGCGATCCCCGAAGACCCCGAGGACACGGGGTTCGCCTGCGACGTCATCATGACCGCAACGCCGATCGCCGGTGCGATGATGTCGGTTGACCTGACCGCCCCCTGCCACGGCAGCGAACGCGTCACGTTGCACCATAACGGGTTGATGTTCACCTCGCTGGTGCAGCCTGATGGCAGCCTGTCGGTCGATATCCCGGCGCTGACGGAACATGCGCTGGTGATCGCATCCTTCCTTGACGGCGCGGGTGCGGTGGCGATGACCGACGTGACCTCGGTGCCGTTCTATGACCGCGTGGTGCTGCAATGGCGCGGCGATGCGGGGCTGCAATTGCACGCACGGGAATTCGACGCGGAATATTTCACCGACGGCCATATCTGGCACGGCGCGGTCGGTGATCCGGCACGGGCCGCGACCGGGCAAGGCGGTTTCCTGACGACGCTGGGCACATCGGACGCGCCCGACGCGCTTTTGGCCGAGGTCTATACCTTCCCGTCCGGCATGACCGATACGGCAGGCACCGTGGCGCTGACCGTCGAGACCGAGATCATCGCGTCGAACTGTGACAGCAGCGTGGAGGCGCAGACGCTGGAGGTTCGCAACGGCGGCACGCTGACATCGAAGGAGTTGACCATTGATGTGCCCGGTTGTGATGCCATCGGGGATTTCTTGCTGTTGAAGAATCTGGTGGAAGACCTGACAATCGCCGCCAACTAGGCGGGCGGTTCAAAGGCGCATTTCATGAAACATCTCCGTGCGGCGCTTTGGGCCGCACTTTTCCTGTCTTTGACCGGCACGTCCGTGCACGCCGATGATGTAACCCTGCGGTCGCGCGATGGTGCGATTGAGCTGTCCGGCACGTTGCTGGGCTTTGACGGGCAGTATTACCGGGTCGACACGCAATACGGCGAATTGACGGTCGATGGATCGGGTGTGCTGTGCGAAGGGCCGGGATGCCCGTCCCTGACCGATTTCGTCGCCGAACTCGAGATCTCAGGGTCGTCCACTGTGGGCGAGGTTCTGATGCCTGCGCTTGTCGAAGGCTTTGCCCTTCAGTCCGGGTTGAAGGCCGAACGGGTCAAGACAGACGATACGCAATTCGAATACGTGCTCTCCGCGCCCGATGGAGAAACGCCGGTTGCCCGGTTCCGGTTTCGCGTGTCGAGCACGGATGAAGGCTTTGCAGACTTGCTGGCAGACGAGGCCGACCTGGTGATGGCGCTGCGCGAAATCCGGCCCGGCGAACTGACGCTGGCCGCGGAAGTGGGCTTGGGACAGTTGGACGATGTGAACCGCAGCCGCGTTCTGGCGCTGGATGCGATGACGGTGATCGTGTCGCCGACGAACCCGGTCGCGGCGGTGTCTGTTCTGGATCTGGCGCGTATCCTGTCGGGCGAGATCGACAATTGGCGCACCTTGGGCGGGCCGGATGCGCCGATCTCGGTTCATATGCGGGACGTGCAATCCGGAATCGCGCAGGCCATCGAGGACCGGGTGATGTGGGAGGCCGGGTTGAGCATCCTCGACACCGTGACGCGACACGCGACGAACGCTGCACTGGCCGAGGCGGTGACCCGCGATCAGCTGGCCATCGGGGTGGCAAGCTATTCCGAGATCGGCAACAGCAAGCCTCTGGCGCTGACCGGGCCTTGCGGGTTTCAGTTGCGCGCCAATCGACTGACGATCAAGACCGAGGATTACCCGCTGACCGCGCCGATGTTCCTGTATATTCCGGCGCGGCGCCTGCCCAAGCTGGCACGTGATTTCCTGACCTACACGCGCACCGGGCCGGCGCAGATCATCACGCGGCGCGCGGGGTTTGTGGATCAGGCGCCTGAAGAGATTGCGATCAACGCGCAGGGCGACCGATTTGCCAATGCCATTCGCGTGGCCGAGGGAGAAGCGGATTTGACAGCTCTGAAACGGATGGTGGACACGCTGACCCCGTTGCGGCGGCTGTCCACATCGTTCCGGTTCGAGGCAGGCGCGGCGCGGCTGGATGCGCAATCGCGGTCGAACGTGCAGCAACTGGCCCATGCGATCGAGGCCGGGATCTATGACGGGCGGCGTTTGGTGTTTGTCGGGTTTTCCGATGGCGAGGGTCCGGCAGAGGGCAATCTGCGGATCGCACAGCAAAGGGCGATAGCGGTCAAGCAAGCCATCGAGGCGGCTGTCGAGACCGCGGATCTGTCACAGGTGCAGCTGTCGACGGATGCGTTTGGAGAGGCGATGCCGATGGCCTGCGACGACAGCAGTTGGGGACGGCAGGTGAACCGCCGGGTCGAGGTGTGGGTGCGGTGAGGCGCGGGTCAGAGATAGCCTTCGGATTTGAAACTGACCTCCCTCGATTTGCCGATGATCAGGTGGTCATGCACCGTGACGCCCACCACTTCGCAGGCGCGCAGGATGTCTTCGGTCATGGCGATATCGGCGGTCGAGGGCGTCGGGTCACCGGAGGGGTGGTTGTGCACGAGGATCAGCGCAGAGGCGTTGAGATCGAGCGCGCGTTTGATCACCTCTCGGGGATAGACCGGGACATGATCGACCGTGCCCTTGCCCTGAATTTCGTCGGCGATCAGCACGTTCTTGCGGTCGAGAAACAGGATGCGGAACACTTCGGTCTCGCGGTGGGACATGGTCACGCGGCAATAATCCAGCAGCGCGTTCCAGCTTGAGATCACCGGGCGTTTCAGAACCCGGCCTTGCGACATGCGATGGGTTGCCGCTTCAATCAATTTGAGATCAAGCGCGATTTCGGGGCCAATGCCCTCGACCTCGGTCAGGCGTTCCATGGGGGCGGACAGGACGCGGTTGAAGTCACCGAACGTGTCGATCAGGCGGTGCGCCAAAGGTTTGACATCGCCGTTCCTGAGACAGCGGAAGAGGAAGAGTTCCAGCAGTTCATAATCCGGAAGAGGTTCGGCACCGCCGACAAGAAAGCGGGAGCGCAGGCGTTTGCGGTGGCCACCGATATAGGACGGTTGCTTGGGCTTGGCCGGAGCGACAGGTTTGGGCCTTGCAGGTGGCGCAGGGACAACCGCAGCGGTTTCGAACAGCGACAATTGAGGAGAGCGAGAGCGCGTCATGCGGAGATCATGGCGCAGGAGGGATTAAGGAAACGCTAACGGCCCCGCGTTCGGCGGGGCCGCAGGTTCAGCCTTTCATGGAATCCCAGAAGCCTTTTACCGACTTGAAAAAGCTCTTTGATTCCGGGTTGTTGTCTTCACTCAGTTCTTCGAATTCCCGCAGCAGGTCTTTTTGCTTGCTGGTCAGGTTGACCGGAGTTTCGACCGCGAGTTCGATGAACATGTCGCCTTGACCGGCACCGCGCAGGGCGGGCATGCCCTTGGCGCGCAGGCGCATCTGACGGCCCGACTGGCTGCCATTGGGGATCGCGACGCGGCTGCGTCCCCCGTCGATTGTCGGCACCTCGATGTTGCCACCCAAGGCGGCGACGATCATGGAGACCGGCACGCGGCAGTGAAGATGCACGCCATCACGTTCGAAAAGCTCGTGTTTGGCGACTTCGATGAAGATGTAGAGATCACCCGGAGGCCCGCCGCGCAAGCCTGCCTCACCCTCACCGGCAAGACGGATGCGGGTGCCGGTTTCCACACCTTTGGGGATGTTGACCGACAGCGCGCGCTCCTTCTGAACGCGCCCTGCCCCGCCGCAGGTCTTGCAGGGGTTCTTGATCGTCTGACCCAGACCCGAACAGGTTGGACAGGTGCGTTCGACGGTAAAGAAGCCTTGGGTCGCGCGGACCTTGCCCATGCCCGAACAGGTCGGACAGGTGGAGGGTTCGGCCCCGCCTTCGGCACCCGAGCCAGAGCACGATCCGCATTGTACGGATGTCGGCACCTGGATGGTTTTCTGCATGCCCTGATAGGCGTCTTCGAGCGTCACCCGCAGGTTGTAACGCAGATCGGCCCCGCGCGACGCGCGTTGACGTCCGCCAGCACGCTGGCCGCCCATGAAATCGCCGAACAGGTCGTCGAACACGTCGGAAAAGGCGCTGGCAAAGTCACCTTGCCCCGGCCCCATGCCGCCACCGGCACGGCCACCGCTGCCCATGCCGCCTTCGAAGGCCGCATGGCCATAGCGATCATAGGCCGCTTTCTTGTCCGCGTCCTTGAGAACCTCGTAGGCCTCGTTCGCTTCCTTGAACTGGTCTTCGGCCTTCGGGTTGTCCGCATTGCGATCGGGATGAAGCTCTTTCGCCTTTGAGCGATAGGCTTTCTTGATCTCGTCTGCAGAAGCGCCTTTGGCGAGGCCGAGCACTTCGTAATAGTCACGTTTGGACATCATGCCCTCCATCTACGGAACGCAAGAGGCCGGCCCGGTATCCGGACCGGCCCCATTTCGGTTCCGCCCAACAAGCGTCAGGCGCGCTTGTTGTCGTCGAGATCTTCGAAATCGGCATCGACGATGGTGTCATCGTCATCACCGCGCCCACGATCCGCTGCAGCAGGTTCAGCGTCGCCATCGTCGGCCTGGGCCTTGTAGATCGCCTCGCCCAGCTTCATCGCCGCTTCGGTGACGTTCTGGATGCCGGACTTGATCTTCTCCGCAGACGACTTTTCGTCTTCCAGATCATCCTTGAGCGCAGCGATGGCCAGTTCGATCGCTTCCACAGTGGTCGGGTCGACCTTGTCGCCGTGTTCTTCCACCGACTTTTCGGTCGAGTGGATGAGGCTTTCGGCCTGGTTGCGCGCCTCGACCATCCCGCGGCGTTCCTTGTCCGCTTCGGCATTTGCCTCGGCGTCCTGCACCATCTTCTCGATATCTTCGTCGGACAGACCGCCGGACGCCTGGATGGTGATGTTCTGCGTCTTGCCGGTGCCCTTGTCCTTGGCGGACACGGACACGATGCCGTTGGCGTCGATGTCGAACGTCACCTCGATCTGCGGCATGCCGCGCGGTGCGGGCGGGATGTCTTCGAGGTTGAACTGACCGAGCATCTTGTTGTCGGCTGCCATCTCGCGTTCACCCTGGAACACGCGGATCGTCACCGCGTTCTGATTGTCCTCGGCGGTCGAGAAGATCTGCGACTTCTTGGTCGGGATTGTCGTGTTGCGGTCGATCAGGCGGGTGAAGACGCCACCCAGCGTTTCGATGCCCAGCGACAGCGGCGTCACGTCGAGCAGGACAACGTCCTTGACGTCACCTTGCAGCACGCCAGCCTGAATGGCCGCGCCAAGTGCCACGACTTCGTCGGGGTTCACACCCTTGTGCGGCTCCTTGCCGAAGAACTTGGTCACTTCTTCCACGACGCGCGGCATGCGGGTCATCCCGCCGACCAACACGACTTCGTCGATGTCGGAGGTCGAGAGACCGGCATCTTTCAGAGCGGCAGCACAGGGCTTCATCGACGCCTTGATAAGGTCACCCACAAGGCTTTCCAGCTTGGCGCGGGTCAGCTTCATCACGAGGTGAAGCGGCTGGCCTGTCTTGCCGTCCATCGAGATGAAGGGCTGGTTGATCTCGGTCTGGCTGGAGGAGGACAGTTCGATCTTGGCCTTTTCCGCAGCTTCTTTCAGACGCTGGAGCGCCATCTTGTCCTTGGTCAGGTCAACGCCGTTCGCCTTCTTGAACTCGTCGGCAAGGTAGTTGACGATCCGCATGTCGAAATCTTCACCACCGAGGAACGTGTCGCCGTTGGTGGATTTGACCTCAAAGAGGCCATCGTCGATTTCGAGGATGGTCACGTCGAACGTACCGCCGCCAAGGTCATAGACCGCGATGGTGCGGGATTCTTTCTTGTCGAGGCCGTAGGCGAGCGCGGCGGCTGTCGGTTCGTTGATGATCCGCAGCACTTCGAGGCCGGCGATCTTGCCCGCGTCCTTGGTTGCCTGACGCTGCGCGTCGTTGAAGTACGCGGGAACGGTGATGACCGCCTGCGTCACTTCCTCGCCAAGATAGCTCTCGGCGGTTTCCTTCATCTTTTGCAGGATGAAGGCGGAAATCTGGGAGGGGCTGTATTTGTCGCCCTTGGCGCGCACCCATGCGTCGCCATTGCCGCCGTCGATCACGTCGAACGGCATGTTCTTGCGGTCCTTGGCGAGATCCGCGTCATCATTGCGACGGCCGATCAGGCGCTTGACACCGAAGACGGTGTTTTCCGGGTTGGTGACTGCCTGGCGCTTTGCCGGCTGTCCGACCAGACGCTCATCATCGGTAAACGCGACGATGGACGGGGTGGTGCGAGCCCCTTCGGAGTTTTCAATCACGCGCGGTTGCGAACCGTCCATGATCGCGACGCAGCTGTTGGTTGTACCGAGGTCAATACCAATCACTTTGGCCATGTTTTCGATCCCTTCATATCTTAAGGCGATGTCACGAGACGATGACCCATTCCGGCATCCCGCCCCGCATTTCATTCCGCTGCCATAACAGTCCAGCGGGTCCGGTGGGTATATAAGGAGGCATCAAGAGGCCTGCAAGCGCCTCAGCTACCGGGAATTTCTGAAAATTCGGTGTGTGTTTCGCGGCTGCACGCATTATTCTTTGGATATGACCCTGCTGCGCGTCCGAGATTTCGAAATTCACCCCGGCTTTTTCACGCCCGATGCACAGGCCCGGCTTGTGGCGGATCTGCGCAGGATACTTGCGCAGGCGCCGCTGGTGCAGCCGGTCACGCCGCGGGGCACACCGATGTCGGTGCGGATGAGCGCGGCAGGCACCTATGGCTGGATCAGTGACCGCAAGGGGTATCGCTATGAACCGGTGCATCCTTCCGGGGTTCCGTGGCCGGCGATTCCCGACACGCTTCTGGCAATGTGGCAGAGCCTTGTGCCCGACGCCCGAGCGCCAGAGTGCTGCCTCATCAACTGGTACGACGCATCGGCAAAGATGGGGATGCACCAGGACCGGGACGAGGCCGACCTGTCGCAACCCGTGGTGTCGGTATCCTTGGGCGACGAGGCGCTGTTCCGCATGGGCAACCAGACGCGCGGCGGCAAGACCGAGTCGGTCTGGCTGCGGTCGGGCGATGTGGTCGTGATGCAAGGCGCAGCGCGGACTGCCTATCACGGCATCGACCGGGTGCGTGCCGACACTTCGACACTCTTGCCCAAGGGCGGGCGGATCAATCTGACGCTGCGGGTCGTGACCTGATCAGCGGCGTGCCGACCACGATACCGACGCGTGCTTGCGGGTATAGAATTCTCCCATCAAACCGATCATCAGCAGAGTCAGCGTGAGATAGACCACGTATTCCCAGTTCGAGTTGCGCGGCACGTAATTGATGAACGCAAAGCCGCGCGCCTGATCGATGGTATGAAAGAGCGGATTCCAGTCGAAAATGGAGACCATGAAGGATGGCAGCGAATTTGCCACGAACATCTTTCCCGACGCGATCATGTTGGCCCGCTTGTAGATCGTCGAGAGCGTGTTGGTCACCCCCGGAAGCCAGGGTTTCAGAGCCAGAAAAACCATCCCCACCGCACCGCCGGAAACCCAGGACAGCAACAGCATGCCCATCACGGGCGCAGGATCGACAATTTCTTTCAGAACGTAAGGATTAAGCGCAACGTCGTAGACGAAGAGGATGAAGAACACCGACAGAATCTGGATATACAGGACCGAGAGCATGCTCGCTGCGATCGAGATAAAGGTGTTCATCGGCGCATGCTGCATCATCGCGCTGGAGGGGCCTTCGCTGCCAAGCACCGCGCCAACGGCCTTGTTGTGGGTCATGAACATGAAGATGCCGGTGAGAAGGAAGATCACGAAATCGCCGCGCAGGGCCAGCCCCTTGAGGCCCATGATCGAGAACATGACATAGAAGAACAGCACGAACATCAGCGATTGAAACACGCTGACCGCGATCGACATGAAGGCGTTGCCATGCGACTTGCGAATTTCGCGGACCGTGTTGTGGTAGATCAGTTCGAGGATGCTGACGGCCGAGGACGCCCGGTTCGTCGGTACCGTTTTCTGGAACATCTGTTGTCTGCCTCTGCCGCAGCCCGCGTTTTTCCGTCAATTGACCTGACTGTTGTTGCGGACATTCGTTAAGCCAACAATAAGAGAGACGCGCATTTAAATCAATCGGACTGAGGGCGGACGCGGATGGACCATGATCAATTGACAACAACGATGCGTCGGCTTGCGCTTGAGGCTGGCGACAGGATCATGGAGATCTACGAGGCGGATGATTTCGAGGTGCGCTCGAAAACCGACGAAAGCCCCGTCACGGCAGCAGACGAGGCGGCGGATGCGCTGATCTCGGCCGGGCTGCGCGCTGCGTTTCCGGACGTCACGCTGATCACCGAGGAGCAGGCCGACACCCATGCGCTGGAGGCGCGAGATTTCCTGATTGTCGATCCGCTTGACGGCACCAAGGAGTTCATTCACCGGCGCGGTGACTTTACGGTCAACATCGCGCTGGTCGAGAACGGTGTGCCGACGCGCGGCGTGGTCTATGCGCCTGCGAAGAACCGGCTGTTCTATACGGACGCTTCGGGGCAAAGCGTTGAGGAAACCGGGGATTTCGACAAGGAAACACCAGGTCCCACGACGCCGATCCGCGTGTCCGAGCCGGACACCGCCGCGCTGATGGTTGTCGCGTCGAAATCGCACCGGGATCAGGCGACAGATGATTATATCAACCGCTATCCCGTCAAGGACAGCAGGAGCGCGGGTTCGTCGCTCAAGTTCTGCCTTGTCGCCACCGGGGAGGCGGATTTCTATCCCCGTCTGGGCCGCACGATGGAGTGGGATACGGCTGCCGGGCATGCCGTTCTGAACGGTGCCGGCGGGCAGGTGTTGCGGCTGGATGATCTGCAGACGCTGACCTATGGCAAGCCGGGATTTGCAAACCCGTTCTTCGTTGCAACGGCACCGGGCATTGACCTGACCCCTGTCTGACCCGCAGCATGACAGCTCTCGGGATCAGTGTCATCATCGTCAACCGCGACAGGCCGGATTGGTTGATGCGGTGCCTGCGGGCGGTGGCGCAGCTTGATTATCCCCAGTTCGAGACGATTGTGGTGGCCTGTCCTGCCGGGGAAAAGGTCGCGCGACAGGCTGGATGGGCGCGGGTGATCGCGTGTGATCGTGCCAATATCTCTGCCGCCCGCAACATGGGTGTCGCAACTGCGCAAGGCGAGGTGGTGGCGTTTCTGGACGACGATGCGGTGCCGGAGCCCTTGTGGCTGGCGCAGCTTGCTAGGGTCTTTGATGATCCAGAGATTGCCCAGGCAGGCGGTACGACGCTTGGCCGAAACGGGATTTCGGTTCAACACGGGGCTGCGCGGGTCGATGCCACCGGGCAGAGCTATGCTGCAGATACCTCCACGACGCAGCCGGTTGTCGTGCCACCGGTTGGGGATCAGGTCCCACGGCTGCATGGAACGAACATGGCGCTGCGGCGGTCTTTGGTTCTGGAGCAGTCGGGATTTGACGAACGGTTCGCCTTTTACCTTGATGAAACCGATCTGACCTACCGGATCGCGCGGGCGGGCGGGAAGACGATGTTCGTGCCCAAGGCAGTCGTTCACCACGCCAGCGGCCCGAGCCGCTACCGCGACGCAGAGCGCACGCCGCGCCATGTGTTCGAGATTGCAGCCTCTGCCGCGGTGTTCCATGGCAAGCACTGCCCAGTGGCCGACCGGGACACGGCGCGAGTGACGTTTCAAGCCGAACGGCGCAGGTGGATCCTGCGGCACATGCAGCGCGGAACGTTGACGCCGGACAGGGCCTGGGCCCTGATCCGTGAGTTGGCTTCAGGATATGCTGCGGGGTGTGAGCGGTTGCAGATTGTGGCTTCATCAGGACCTGTGCGCGAGGCCACGGGGATCGAGATCAAACCGTTGGTTTGTCGGGATTATTACCTTGATGCATCATCAGACGCCAAGGCCATCAGGACCGAGGCCAAAGCGTTCGCAGATCAGGGCCACCGTGTGACCGTGTTCGAATACCGGCGAAACGCGCGGTATCATCGGGTGACATACACGCCGGATGGCTACTGGCTCCATACCGGCGGGATATTCGGTCGCGAGTCACGGGAAGAGCCAGTGTTCCGACTGAGCAGCCACGCCGAGAGAGTGCAGCAAACGCTGTCCCGACTGCAGGGGATCCGATCAAAAAATCCGCGCCTGACCGCTCATGAGACATAAATTCGACAAAACTCCTTATTATTTGGCTTGTGAAGCCGTACACTTAGGTGTGTGTCCGTGACGTAATCATCGCCGCGCAGTAAGACGCGACAAGGAGGAGCAGCCCGATGCGAAGAAAAGTAACCAAAGCGGTTTTCCCGGTAGCAGGGCTTGGAACGCGCTTTCTGCCTGCCACGAAATCTGTCCCCAAGGAGATCATGACTCTGGTCGATCGCCCCTTGGTGCAATACGCCATCGACGAGGCGCGCGCGGCGGGGATCAAGGAATTCATCTTCATCACCTCGCGCGGAAAAAGCGCGCTTGAGGATTATTTCGACGAGTCTCCCATTCTCGAGCGTGAGCTGCGCAAGAAGGGAAAGCTTGAGGCTCTGGAAGACCTGAAATCCACCAACATGGAAAGCGGCGCGATTGCCTACATGCGGCAACACAAGGCGTTGGGTCTGGGCCACGCGGTCTGGTGCGCGCGGCGTCTGATCGGGGATGAGCCCTTCGCGGTGATGCTGCCCGACGACGTGATCTCGGCAGAAAAGCCCTGCCTCCAGCAGATGATCGAAGCCTACGAGGAAACCGGCGGCAACATGGTTGCGGCGATGGAAGTGCCCCGTGACAAGACCTCGAACTACGGTATCCTCGACGTTAAAGAGGACATGGGGTCGATGGTGTCGGTCAAGGGCATGGTCGAGAAACCGTCGGTGGAAGATGCCCCGTCGAACCTTGCCGTGATCGGGCGCTATATCCTGCATCCGCAGGTTCTCAAGAACCTCAACAAGGTGAAGACCGGTGCGGGTGGCGAGATCCAGTTGACGGATGCCATTGCGCAGGAAATCGAGGGTACGGGAGTCTATGGCTACCGGTTCCGCGGTCAGCGTTTCGATTGCGGATCAAAGGCCGGGTTCCTGCAGGCAACGGTCGCCTTCGGGCTGGCGCGTGACGATCTCAAGGACGATCTGCGCAAGTTCCTGCACTCCGTCATGCAGATCGACAACGCAGCCGAGTGATCCATGTTGAGCCGCGACAGGTTGGGGCAACACAGCTTGTGGCGACAGCGCATTGCAGACCATTGCACCTAGCCCCGCCGGGGCCCACCTTCTGGATGTCACCCGTACGGTTCGGCGCGCGGGGATGCGTCCGACCGGCATCGACCGGATCGAACGCGCCTATATCGACCAGCTGATCGACGATCCCGAGCCGCTGTTCGGGCTGGTGCGCACCAGGCTGGGGTTCCTGCTTCTGGACAAACACGGCTGTGCCCGGCTTTTGACCCATTGCGATGAACCTGTCTGGACGCAGTCGGACCTGATGTCCTGGGTGTCGCGGACCAAGGACGCTGCCCGCGCCAGAACCGAAAGCGGGCTGCGCAAGATCGCGCTCGACCGGGCTCTCCCGTCAGGGCTGACGCGGATGCTGAGGCGGCATCTGCCCCCCGGCACGGTGTATCTGAATGTCGGGCAGAGCCATTTCAACGACCGCGTGGTGCAGGCTTTGCGGGGCTGTGACGGGTTGCGGATCGGGGTCTATCTGCACGATACGATTCCGCTGGACTGGCCAGAGTTCCAGACGCCGAAAGCGCGGAAGGCGTTCAGCGCGTTCTTTGCCAAGGTGGATCGCCATGCCGATTTTGTCTTGTGCAATTCGCAGGACACCAGATCGCATGTTTTGTCGCGTGCGCAACACCTCGATCCCGAAAGGGTTCACGTTCTCCTGCCGGGACTACCGGATATCCGCTTGGGCGCCCCGCCCGAGGGGCCCTGGACCGGCAAGCCCTACTTTTTGGCCATCGGCACAATCGAGCCGCGCAAGAACATCGGTTTCCTGCTCGATCTCTGGGAGGATTTCACCGGCGACGACGACCCGCATCTGATCCTGTGCGGGCGCAGGGGTTGGATGAACGAGGACGTGTTCGCACGGCTGGACCAACGCCCGGCGCATGTGCACGAGCTTGCCGCGCTGGACGACGAAGCGATGTGGGGATTGCTCAGGGACAGCAACGGATTGCTGTTTCCCAGCCGCGCCGAAGGGTTCGGATATCCGGCTCTTGAAGCTGCGCTGCTGGATGTGCCGCTGATTTGCAACCCTTTGCCGGTATTCGAGGAAGTGTTGGGGCGCATCCCTATTTACGCAACCGAATCAGATCGCTACGCTTGGCGCAAGGAAATCGAAGAACTGGCGCAAAGACGTCGGGGTCGAAGCGGTGAACAGAACGGGACGATGTCTTTAGAGACCCTGACTTGGCAGGCTCATTTCAATCAACTATTTACCGTTTTTTGATACTTGCGCGTGGGTTGCGACCACAAATACAGGCAGCTGACTCTTGGGAGTGGTGCAAAGATACGGTTTGAGGCTCCAGCGCAAACGCTGGAGATTTCGCGCGTTCAGGAAACGCCGCGAACTGAAACCTGTGTCCAATCGCACCGATCTGATCCGCAAGTCGGACATATTGCTGTTCAGCACCGTGCGGAACGAAGGCATCCGCCTGCCGTATTTCCTCAAATACTACCGCGAAATGGGCATTTCCCATTTCTTTTTCGTAGATAACGACAGCACTGATGGCACTGCCGAGATGCTGGCGCAACAGCCTGACGTGTCTGTCTGGCATTCCCGCAAGAGCTACAAGCGGTCCCGGTTCGGTATGGACTGGATGAACTGGCTGCTGCGGCGGTACGGGCATGACCACTGGTGCCTGACCGTGGACCCGGACGAATTCTTTGTCTACCCGTTCTGCGACTCGCGCCCCTTGCCCGCCCTGACGGATTGGCTTGATGCATCGTCGATCCGGTCGTTCAGCGCGATGCTGCTGGACATGTATCCCAAAGGCCGGATCGACGCGGTGCCCTATCAGGTCGGTCAGAATCCTCTGGACATCGCATCCTGGTTCGACTCCGGGAATTACACGTTCAAGCGGAACCACCAACTGGGCAATCTGTGGATTCAGGGCGGACCACGGGCGCGCGTGTTCTTTGCCGACCGCCCCGAGGCAGCGCCTGCGCTGAACAAGATCCCGCTGGTGAAATGGCATCACCGCTATGCCTATGCCAGTTCGACACACATGCTTTTGCCGCGCGGCCTGAACAAGGTCTATGACGAATGGGGGGGCGAAAAGGCGTCGGGCGCTCTGCTGCACACCAAGTTCATCAGCACCTTCAACGAAAAGGCGATGGAAGAACTCAAGCGCCGAGAACATTACGCGGGCAGTCTTGAATACGTGGCCTATGCCAACGCGCTGCAGGACAATCCGGAACTGTGGTGCAAATGGTCTGAAAAATACATCAACTGGCGGCAGCTCGAGATCCTTGGCCTGATGTCGATGGGCAACTGGGCGTGAGCATCGGGATCATCATGCTGGCGCACACCGCGCTGCACCGGGCCGAGCAGGTCGCGCGTCACTGGACCAAGGCGGGCTGTCCGGTGGTGATCCATGTCGATCAGGTGGTGTCTGCCAAGCGCTACAGGATTTTCACAGACCGGCTGAGCGATGATCCGATGATCCGCTTTTCCCGCAGACATCGCTGTGACTGGGGCACCTGGGGGCTGGTCGCCGCCAGCCAGGACGCGAGCGAATTGATGCTGGCCGAGTTCGAAGAGGTGAGCCATGTCTACCTGACCTCGGGTGCGTGCCTGCCGTTGCGCCCGGTTCAGGAACTGATCGACTACCTCAAGGCACGCCCCCGCACCGATCACATCGAAAGCGCGACAACGGCGGATGTGCCCTGGACCGTGGGCGGGCTGGATGAAGAGCGGTTCACCATGCGGTTCCCGTTCTCGTGGCGGCGCAACCGGTATCTGTTTGACCGCTTTGTCGAATTGCAGCGCAGGGTCGGCTACAGGCGCAAGATCCCCGATGGGCTGACACCGCACATGGGCAGCCAGTGGTGGTGCCTCACGCGGCAGACACTGGCCTCGATCCTCGAAGACCCGAAGCGCAAGGTGTATGATCGGTATTTCCGCCATGTCTGGATTCCCGATGAAAGCTATTTCCAGACATTGGCGCGGCTCTATTCCACCAATATCGTCAGCCGGTCGCTGACCCTGTCGAAGTTCGATTTTCAGGGCAAGCCGCACATCTTTTACGACGATCACCTGCAATTGCTGCGCCGCTCGGACTGTTTCGTGGCGCGCAAGATCTGGCAGAATGCGGACCGGCTGTACGAGACCTTCCTGTGCCCGAAGCCCGGTGAACTGAACCTGCAGGAACCAAACCCCGGCAAGATCGACCGCATCTTTGCCAAGGCGGTGGATCGGCGGACGCGCGGGCGGCCGGGGCTTTACATGCAAAGCCGCTTTCCCAACGAGGATTGGGAAAACGGTGTGACAGCGGCCAAGTATTCGGTGTTCCAGGGGTTCACCGAGCTTTTCACCGATTTTGAGCCGTGGCTGGCTCAGGTCACAGGCGCGCGGGTGCATGGGCACCTGTTTGCCCCTGACCGGGCGCATTTCGCGGACGGTCAGACCGTGATGAACGGCGCGCTGTCGGACAATGCGACCTTGCGCGATTACGATACCAAGATGTTCCTGACCAACCTGCTGTGGAACACGCGCGGTGAACGTCAGTGTTTTCAGCTTGGGCCGCACAGCACGTCGCACGTGGTCTGGGACATTGCCAAGGACCCCAACGCGCAGGTGTCGGTCATCAGCGGTGCCTGGGCGATCCCGCTGTTTCAGTCGAACCGCAGCTTTGCAGAATTGCGGCGCGAGGCGGCAAAATTGCAAAAGATCGAAACCGATATGCTTGACGCGTTGCGGTCGCCCTATTCCAAGTGCCGCAGGCGGATCTGGACGATGGCGGAATTCATCGAAAGCCCGATGGAAGCGATTCAGGTGATCGTCGACGAAATCGGATCGCAGCCCAACCGCCTCTTGACCCAGGCGCCCAAGATGGTCGATCTGAGCGGCTTTGGCCAATTTCTGCAGAATCTCAAGAACCAGGGGATGCATCCCTATCTCATGGGCGATTTCCCGGCGGATCCGATTGCCCTCGGACCCGTCCGCGATGCGCCGCGCCCCCGGCCCTATCTTGTCAAGAAGTGACGCGTGGCTGTGGGGTTTGATCTTTTCGTCGTTTTCGCGGAGATGCGCACCGGGTCCAATCTGCTCGAGGATTACCTGAACCAGATCAATGGCATCACCTGCCACGGCGAAGCGTTCAATCCGAATTTCATCGGCTATCCGAACCGGGACGAGATCATGGGTGTCTCCCAGCGCCAACGCGAGGACAACCCGGATCGGTTGCTGCGGGCGATCCGCGGTGGGACCGAGGGTCTGGGCGGGTTTCGCTATTTCCACGATCACGATCCCCGGGTTCTGGCACCGATCCTGTCGGACCCGCGCTGCGCCAAGATCATCCTGACGCGCAACCCTCTGGACAGCTACATCAGCCTCAAGATCGCGCGGGCGACCGATCAGTGGAAGCTGACCAACGTCAAGAACCGCAAGGACGCGCAGGCACATTTCGACCTGCATGAATTCGAACGGCATCTGGGGCAAACACAGGCCTTCCAGCTCGAGATCATGCGGGCGTTGCAGGTGACCGGCCAAAGCGCATTCTACATCGGCTATGACGATCTGCACGACACCGAAGTGCTGAGCGGACTTGCGCATTGGCTCGGAGCAGCGGCGGCACCCGACGGGTTTCAGACCAATCTCAAACCACAGAACCCGCAACCCCTGTCGGACAAGGTGGCAAATTTCGGTCAGATGGAAACCGCGCTGCGGACGCTTGACCGGTTCGACCTGACGCGCACGCCGAACTTTGAGCCAAGGCGCGGGCCCGTCGTGCCGGCCTATGTTGCCTGCGCGCGCCATCCTCTGCTGTTCATGCCGATCCGGTCAGGGCCGGAAGAGCAGGTGAAGGCGTGGATGTCGGCGCTGGACGGAGGCGCATCAGACCTGCTGACGGATTTCAACCAGAAAAGCCTGCGGGGCTGGTTGCAGGATCATCCCGGTCATCACCGGTTCACCGTGCTGCGCCATCCTCTGGCGCGGGCACATGCCGCTTTTTGTGACAAGATCCTGAAAACCGGACCCGGAAGCTTTGCCAAGATACGCCACCAGTTGGTCCGGTTTCACGGCCTGAACCTGCCCGAAGACCCGAACGATCCCGCCTATGATCTGCGCGCACACAGGGCGGCATTCGAGGGGTTTCTGACCTTCCTGCGGTCAAACCTGAACGGCCAGACCAGCATCCGGGTGGATGCGCATTGGGCCAGTCAGGTGACCTGCCTGCAGGGCATGTCGGACTTCTGCCTGCCGGACCGCGTGCTTCGAGAAGAGGATTTGCCGTCGGTGCTGGGCCAGATGGCCCGCGACCTTGGCGTCGCGCGCGTACCCGAGTGGGATCACGCCGGTGACCCACTTGCCGACCGGCTGGCTCGCATCCATGACAGCGCCCTCGACCGGCTGTGCCGCGACGCCTATCCGCGCGACTACATGATGTTCGGGTTTTCGGATTTCAGCGCCCCAAGCTGAAAGCGCGTGGGGTCAGGCGGCCTGAACGGTGGCTGCTTCGGTGATGATCGTGTGCAGCGTGGAGGGGTCTGGATTGGCCCGCAGTTTTGCACAGAAGCTTTGGTCGCGCAGGGTGCGGGATACAAGCGCCAGCGCCTTGAGATGTTCGACGCCCGCGTCTTCGGGCGCGAAGAGCGCGAAGATCACATCCACCGGCTGACGGTCGATCGCGTCGAAATCAATCGGCTTTTCCAACAGGATGAACACGCCGACAACTGCGTTCACACCATCAAGCCGCGCATGCGGCAGCGCGACGCCATGGCCCACACCAGTGGGGCCAAGGCTTTCGCGTTCAAGAAGCGCCTCGACGGCACGCGAAGCAGAGATGCCATAGGCAGACTCGGCGAGGTCGGCGATGTCGTGCATCAGGCGCTTCTTGCTTGATGCCGTCGTCACGGCCTTTACGGCCTTCGAATTCAACAGGTCTGCAAATTTCATGTGCTGCTCTTTTGGGAACGGTACGCGCCCGTCTATCGAAGTTATGGATCAATCCAGCCGATGTTGCCATCTTCCCGACGATATACGACGTTCACACCGTCCTTTTTGTCATTTCGGAACACCAGAACAGGCAGTCCCGCCAACTCCATCTGCATCACCGCTTCGCCCACTGTCAGGGATGGGATCTTTGTCTCCATCTCGGCGACGATGATGGGCTGGAGCGATTCAGGCTCGTCGTCAATCGTATCAACTTCGCTGGCGAGGATATAAGAGGACGCCCCGAAAAGTTCAACAGGTTCCGGCCTGTCCTTGTGGTGGTCTTTCAGACGCCGTTTGTAGCGGCGCAACTGCTTGTCCATCTTTTCGCTGCAGGCTTCGAAGGCCGCATAGATTTCCGTTGCATGGGCCTTGGCCGTGGCGTTCAAACCGGTCGACAGGTGCAGCACTGTCTCGCAAACATATTCATGGGCGCTCTTGGAGAAGACGACAGTCACATCCGTCGGACGGCCGGCATACTTGCCCAGCATCGCATCCAGTTCGGTCTTTACATGTGTCTGAAGGGCTTCACCAACATCAATCTGTTTGCCGGTTATCTGGTAAAGCATAGCATTTCCTTTTTATTGTTTTGGTTTCGCACTCGAACGGGACCGGGCAAGCCCGGGCACGCGTTCAAGGGCAAAAGGTAGATGGCGGCGTGACCGTTGTGTTTCCTTGCCCAGCCGAGGGGGCAGGCGAAGCGAAAATCGACGGTCTGTGTCTGCAAACGCCATGGGTATATCTCAATCCCGCATGGGCTTCGTGTCAATCATTTCCGTAAAACCGGCGAGAATTATCCGATGCGGAAACTGTCGCCCAGATAGACGCGACGGACATTTTCGTTGCGCACCACCTCGTCGGGTGACCCGGACATCAGAACCTTGCCATCATGCAGAATATAGGCGCGGTCCACGATCTCGAGGGTTTCGCGCACGTTGTGATCGGTGATCAGAACGCCGATGCCGCGTTTCTTGAGATCAGCCACCAGATGACGAATGTCACCGACGCTGATCGGGTCCACCCCGGCAAAGGGTTCGTCAAGCAGCAGATACTTTGGGTCAGCCGCCAGACAGCGCGCAATCTCGACGCGACGGCGTTCGCCCCCCGACAGGGCCAGCGCAGGCGCGCGGCGCAGGTGTTCGATGGAAAACTCGCCCAGCAGTTCTTCAAGCCGTTCGCGACGCTTGTGGCGGTCTGGCTGGCTGATATCGAGAATGGCGCTGATGTTGTCCTCGACGCTCATGCCGCGAAAGATCGACATTTCCTGAGGCAGATACCCGATCCCCATGCGGGCGCGACGGTACATCGGCAGATACGTCGCGTCCTGTCCGTCGATCAGCACCTGCCCGCCTTCGGGGTTCACCAGCCCGGCGATGGCATAAAACGACGTGGTCTTGCCGCTGCCGTTGGGGCCGAGCAGGGCCACCACTTCGCCGCGATGCACCTCGAGCGAGACATCCCGGATCACGACACGTTTCTTGTAGCTCTTGCGCAGATGCCGGACCAGCAGGCCGCTTTGCCCCTCGGTGACAGACAGGGCCGGGCCGGGCATCAGTTGTCGCCCGACTGGAACACCGTGCGCACGCGACCATTCATCAGGGCGGTTCCCGCTTCGAGGTCCACATCCATGCTGTCGGAAACAAGCGTGTTCGCGCCTTGCGTCAACAGCACATTGCCGATCATGCGAATGGTGCCGCGATTGACTTCATATTCGGCAGTATCAGCCTCGGCGGCCTGCTCGCCATTGACCAGCGTCACGCCACCCGTCGCCTCGAGCCGTTCCACACCGCTTTGGTTCTGGGTGTAGAAGACCAGAACGCGCGGCGCAGACAGGCGCATGTCACCCTGCCCGATGATGACATTCCCGGTAAAGAGCGCCGATCCGTCGTTTTGCGACACCGTCAGCGAGTCCGCGCTGACCTCGACGGGAAGCGACGTGTCCTGCTGAACGGTACCAAAGGCGACCTGCGTCCCCTGCGCCTGCACCAAGCTGGCAAAGCAGACCGCGATCACGGTCATGACTGTTCGGATCATCATTCGGCCTCGTCCTGTTGCGGGATGTATACCAGCTTTACCCCATCCGTGAACAGCAACTGAATGTCCGAACCGTTTTCAATCTCCTCGACCCGGAGTTTTCCCGCCGACAGCGTCACTCCGGGACCGTCCGCCTCGACCTGCGCGGTGCTCTCGATGGACACGCGGTCCATCGCGGCATCCAGACCTTCCGTCCGCACCGTGTAGCCGGAACTGCTTTGCAACGTCACACCTTCGCGCAGCAGCAGGCGGTCACCTTCTTCCATCCGCCCGACATTGGCGTCGATCACGATGCGGTTGCCGTCGCTGATATCAATGACCGCCTGAAGGTCGTCCGCGATCATGCCCGAACCGTTCGATGTGCTGAACCGGGCCTGCCGTGCCGCAATGGTCAGGCCCTGCCCACCCTCGGTCGTGCCCGCATAGAAAGGACTGCCCACCTGTTCGGTCTGCGTCGGGTCCGCGCCCCCGGTCAGCACTGGGATGTTGACGATCGGGTCGGGGTCACGGGAATAGAGAAAGATCGTGGACAAGAGCACAAGAGCGCCCAGCGGAAGCAGGATCTTCAGCCAGGCGATCAGGCGTGAATACATCTTATTTGTCCGCGCGATCAGCTATGCGCGAAAATGTCGATGTCGGGCCACCCGGCAAGGTCAAGCTGAGCGCGCGTGGGCAGGAAGTCGAAACAGGATTGCGCCAGTTCGGCACGTCCCTCGCGTTCCAGCATTTCCTGCAGGACGTCGCGCAGCTTGTGCAGGTAAAGGACATCGGACGCCGCATAATCGACCTGTGCCTGGCTCAGGGTTTCGGACCCCCAGTCACTTGACTGCTGTTGCTTGGAAATGTCGATTCCCAGATGCTCCTGCAACAGCACCTTGAGCCCGTGGCGGTCCGTATAGGTGCGGATCAGGCGGCTGGCGATCTTGGTACAGAAGACCGGCGCGGTCACGACGCCAAAGGCGTTCTGCATGGCGGCGATATCGAAGCGGCCAAAGTGAAAGAGCTTGAGCACATTCGGATCGGTCAGCAGCTTTTCAAGGTTGGGTGCAGAGGTCTGCCCCTTTTCGATCTGCACGAGATGGGCCGTGCCGTCACCGCTCGACAATTGCACGACGCAAAGGCGATCGCGGCGCGGGTGCAGCCCCATCGTCTCGCAGTCGATGGCGACCTCGGGTCCGAGGTCAAGCCCGGCCGGAAGATCGCGTGCATGGACAGTATGGGCCATTGGAAGTCATCCTGCTCTTGGAACATGATGGGCAGATAGACCTTCGCCGATTGTGGCGCAACCTGCGCAGGCTTGCCGCAGTTTGGTCCGATTCGGGAATTTCGGACACGATTCGGGCTCATTCGTGTCGCAAGTTGTCTTTCGATAGCCTCAATTATACCAAATATATTTCACTTTGTGTCAGTTCGTGATATCGTCATCTGACATGTAATGCTATAGCGCTTTACGGCTGTTCCGCCTGAAACCCTGTAACAATTGACCCCACCATTGTCTCGCACGCGGCAACAATCTGTTTTTTCGCAGTAGATTGGCGACTTTACGCGACTGTCAACGTTGACGAAACAATCCGGTGGACATGTCTCGAACTGGTACTGCTTCGTGACGAAAGTAACGGTCAATCGTGCAGCCGCAGCATGATTGATCACGCAAAGTGTCCAATTTGCAGGTGCGGGCGCGTTCGGCCACAGCGCTCGGCACTGGCTGGACCCTTCGTTTTGCCCCAATTCAGCCATTTTAGGGCACAGGATGAAAAAGTGATTCAATGGCGCAATTTGCCTGAAATCCGGACGACCCGCAGCGCACCCAGAAGAAGATTACGTATTGGGAATACACGCAAAAGTTTTTCCCCGTTCCAGAAGTTGACCGGAATAAGGCGGAAGGTCATAAAGAGGTCATGCTTTGGCAGGCCACAATCCTGCCGCATTATCGTAAGGCACTTGGGGGCTGGTGCTTCTTCTAGGAGTTGCGTGAGGGTTCGTCTGCTGAAGTCTGCCACATAGTCTGAAAATCTGAATACCGGTCCCACGGCCGAGTTCAATGTTCGCGGCAACATGCTGTGAGCAAACAACGATTTCATGCTTGAAGCGTCCAGCGGCGACCCGATCGCATAGGGTCAACAGGGTCTCAATGACACTTCACATTCGCCAGCCACGTCCGCACGCCAATATCGAAACTCTGGTCAACGCGGCTTTTTCGAAGACCGAACCGACAAGCATCTACCGTGACCGCTTCAAGCGTGTCCTCGACGTCACTCTTGTGATCATGGCCGCACCCGCCGTGCTTCTGGTGCTTGGGATTTGCGCTCTTCTGATCGCCCGCGATGGCGGATCGCCCTTCTATCATCAAAACCGCATCGGCCAGTTCGGCAAGACCTTCAAGATGTGGAAACTGCGCAGCATGGTGGCGAATGCCGATGCTGCACTCGAACACCACCTGAATGCCAACCCGGCGGCCCGGATCGAATGGAACCGCAACCAGAAACTCCGTCATGATCCCCGGATCACAAAGGTAGGCCAGATGCTGCGCAAGACCTCGCTGGACGAGTTGCCGCAGCTGTGGAACGTGCTGAAAGGCGACATGTCGCTGGTCGGCCCGCGCCCGATGATGGTGGATCAGCAGGCGCTCTATCCCGGTTCTGCCTATTACGCGCTGCGTCCCGGTCTGACCGGCTTCTGGCAAGTGTCCGTCCGCCACGAAAGCAGCTTTGCCGAGCGTGCGACCTACGATGCGGAATATCTGCGCAAGGTCACCTTTGCTCAGGACATTTCGGTGATGCTGAAGACCGTCAGCGTCGTGACCAAAGGCACCGGCTGCTGATCAGGCAGACCGGGCCGCTAGGGCGTGGCGGCGCAGGCTTTGCATCAGATCGTCCAGCGCCTTGGCATTGATCTCGTTGATAAGCCGCCCGTCTTCGTCCCATTGCTGAGAGGTCGCCCCGACCAAAACCTCGGGACCGGTCAGCAACACCGGGCGGAATGGTGTGAGACAGAGCCGCGCCATGTTCTGCGTGCGCTCGCCACCAGCCCGCCCGGCCGCCGCCGACATGACCGCGACCGGCGTGTCTGCCCAAGGCGCGCCCTTGGTGCGGCTGATCCAGTCCAGCGCGTTCTTGAGCACACCTGAAATGCCCTTGTTGTATTCCGGCGTGGCGACGATCACCGCATCGGCAGCCGCGATCTGATCCGACAGTGTCTGGACTTCTTCGGGGATGCCGGTGTCGTTTTCCAAGTCCCCGTCATAAAGCGGCAGACGCAGATTGCCTTCGGTGAACTCCGCCTCTCCGAAACGGCGCACCGCCTCGAGCATGAGCAAGCGGTTGGTCGACGCCTGACGCAACGACCCGCACAGGCCCACGAGTTTCAAATCCGCCATTTTGTCTTTCTCCTGCTTTGACGCGTTGACATGTGGCCCGCATCAAGGGCGCGGCAACCCATCGCCGGGACGATACGCATGAAAAAGCCCGCGCCACCGGGGCGCGGGCCAATTTTTCGGACAGATCGAAGGATCAGGCGTTGGGCAGAATCACGATTTCCACGCGACGGTTCTGCGCCCGGCCTTCGGGTGTCAGGTTGCTGGCGATCGGCTGATCCTCACCGCGACCGATGCTCTGAAGGCGGGAGGACGAAACGCCCTCGCTCATCAGGAGATTCGCAACCGACTGCGCCCGCTGACGGGACAGGTTGAGGTTGTAGCCCGCGTCGCCCGTGTTGTCGGTGTGGCCGATGACCTGAACCGTGGTGTCGGGATAGGCCAGCAGGTTCTGACCCACGGAGCGCAGATCCCGCTGCAGATCGGGGCGCAGCGTCGCGCTGTCTGTCGGGAACAGGATGTCCTGCGGCAGGGTCACGATCAGACGCTCGCCCGTGTTGCGGATCGTCACGTTGTCATTGCCAAGCTGGGCGCGCAGGTCTGCTTCCTGCCGGTCCAGCCGGTTGCCGATGAGGGCACCGCTGCCACCGCCGATGGCTGCGCCCAGAACCGCGTTGCGGCGGCGCTCTTCGGGGTCATTGCCCATCAGCGCACCGATGGTCGCGCCTGCGCCTGCGCCGATCAACGCGCCGGATTTCGTCTGGCGGTTGGGGTCGTTCACGTCGGTACAGGCCGACAGCAGGATCGCGCCACACAGGGCCGTGGAAAGGGATAGTCTTGATAGTGTCATGATTTCGCCTCGCTAGATTATGCCCAAGTGTACGGGTCTGGTGTCTGCTATGCGATAACATAGCCTTGTCGAACCTTGGTTTCGGCAGAAAATCGGCGAGTTTCCGCCCAAGGCTCAAGCTTCGACGCGGGCGGATTCCCAGGCAAGCATGCTGCGTTTGACAGGCAAACCCCAGTGATAGCCGCCCAATCCGCCGGATTTGCGCAGCGCGCGATGACACGGGATGAGATAGCTGATCGGGTTGCGCCCGACCGCAGTACCGACCGCCCGCACCGCCTTTGGGTGGCCGATGAAATCCGCAATCTCGGAATAGCTGGTCACATGGCCCGACGGGATCTGCATCAGCGCCTCCCAGACCTTGATCTGGAACGGCGCGCCGATCAGGAAAAGCGGCACATCGCCCTCTGCCTGCCCAAACGCGTTGCGCACCCAGGGGGCAAGGCGCTCGGGAGCTTCGACATAGGCGGCATTGGGCCAGCGGCTTTGCAGGTCCTGCATTGCCTCGGCCTCGGTGCACTCCGAGGCAAACCCGATCCCGCACAGCCCCTTGTCGGTGCCCATGACAAGCGCGGGGCCGAACGGGCTGTCGAACCATCCCCAATGGATCGTGAGACCGTCGCCCTTGCGGGCAAAGTCACCGGGGCTCATCGCCTCCCAGCGCAGGAACAGGTCGTGCAACCGGCCCCCGCCGGACAGACCGGCCTCGTGCGCGGTTTGCAAAGTCGTGAACCGGTTTTGCAAAAGTGCCTTGGCATGTCCCAGCGTCAGGTACTGCTGATAGCGTTTCGGGCTGACCCCGACCCAGCGCGAGAAAACGCGCTGGAAATGCGCGGGGCTCATGTTCATCTGCGCGGCCAGCGCGTCCAGCGACACCGCAGGCCCCTGATCGTCGATCACGTCGAGCGCACGGCGCATGACGTTGAAATGATAGCCTTGGCTGTCTTCTGCGAGGTTGTTCACGCCATCACCCCTTCGGCTGTGTCAGCCCAGATGTAGCCGATAGGGCACGCCCCGCGCGACCCGAAACCTGCGCAAGGTGAATGCTTGCCCCTGTGACCGCCGCGCGGCATATGGAAGGCCATGGCCAAGCAGCTTGATTATCACACGATCCGCGAGATCTTCACCCGCTTTCAGGCGGTGGACCCCGAACCCAAGGGCGAGTTGGACCACGTCAACGCCTATACGCTGGTCGTGGCGGTGGCGCTGTCGGCGCAGGCGACGGATGTGGGCGTGAACAAAGCCACCAAGGAGCTGTTCAAAATCGCCGATACGCCGGAAAAGATGCTGGCGCTTGGTGAAGAGGGTGTGACCGAGCACATCAAGACCATCGGCCTCTACCGGAACAAGGCCAAGAACGTCATCAAGCTCAGCCGTATTCTGGTCGATGACTACGGCGGCGACGTGCCCAATTCCCGCGCCGCGTTGGAAAGCCTGCCTGGAGTGGGGCGCAAGACTGCGAATGTGGTGCTGAACATGTGGTGGCAGTATCCGGCGCAGGCCGTGGACACCCACATCTTTCGTGTCGGCAACCGCACCGGCATCTGTCCCGGCAAGGACGTGGTTGCCGTGGAGCGGGCCATCGAAGACCACATCCCGGTCGATTTCCAGCAGCACGCCCATCACTGGCTGATCCTGCACGGGCGCTACACCTGTGTCGCCCGGAAACCCAAATGCGGCGTCTGCGTGATCCGCGATCTCTGCCAATTCGAGGACAAGACCGAATGAACAAAAAGTACCAGGTTGTCGGCATCGGCAACGCCGTTGTCGACGTGATCGCACGGGCCGAAGACACGTTTCTGGACCTCATGGGCATCCAGAAGGGAATCATGCAACTGGTGGAACGCGAACGTGGCGAGACGCTTTATGCCGCGATGGCCGAACGCACCCAGACGCCCGGCGGATCGGTGGCCAACACGCTGGCGGGTCTGGGCAATCTCGGGCTGCGCACCGCCTTTATCGGTCGGGTGCATGACGATGCCTTGGGTCGGTTCTATGCGGGCGCGATGGAGAAAGACGGCACCGATTTCGTCAACGCGCCCGTGCCGGGCGGCGAATTGCCCACGTCGCGGTCGATGATCTTTGTCTCGCCCGATGGCGAGCGGTCGATGAACACCTATCTGGGCATCTCTGCCGAACTTGGCCCCGAGGACGTGTCCGAAGATGTCGCCGCCGAGGCCGAGATCGTCTTCCTCGAAGGCTATCTCTTCGACAAGGACAAGGGCAAGGACGCCTTCATCCGCACGGCACGCACCTGTCGCGCGGCGGGGGGCAAGGCGGGAATCGCCATTTCCGACCCGTTCTGCGTCGAACGTCACCGCGACGATTTCCTGAACCTGATCGAACACGAGATGGATTACGTGATCGGCAACGAGGCCGAGATCATGTCGCTTTTCCAGAACAACGATCTCGAGGCGGATCTGGCCGCCGTTGCCGCGATCTGCCCGCTGGTGGTCTGCACCCGGTCGGGCGATGGCGTGACGATCATCAATGAAGGCGCACGCGTGAACATCCCGGTTGAAAAGGTTGTTCCGATCGATGCCACCGGTGCGGGCGATCAGTTCGCCGCAGGGTTCCTGTACGGTCTTGCCACGGGCCGCGACATGGAGACCGCCGGCCGCATGGGATGTGTCGCGGCCGCAGAGGTGATTTCCCACATCGGGCCACGTCCGGAGTCCAGCCTGCCGGACCTTTTCAAGGATGCAGGGCTGATTTAGAGTTAAGGGCTACAGAAGGATGAGCAGTTTCTTGATAATCGGCAACTTTCGTCAAGAAAGATATACAAGCGATGTGCCGGACGGGCGTCTGTTGGCATCAGAGTAAGGAAAAGAACAGTTGCTCTTGACCGGTAACGCGCGAGCTGGAGCTTTCGCTATTTTGCAAAACCACGTTCAACAATGCTCCCCGAATGTCGAATTTTTCGAACTCGGACAACACCAGAAATGGTGTGGCCTTTTCTAGGCTTGATGGCATTGGCTGTGCCAGCGCCGAAGACGCTGGAAACAGCGATGAACCTCTTATGGGAGGTCGACGGACGCTCATATTTTGGCGATCACGGAAGCATCCCAGTACACATCATGAACACCAGCCAGACGGGCAAACCGTTCCAACTCGCTCTGCAGTTTTTTCCGCCGGTGCGGTGTGGGTTGAACGCCCGGCTCCCACCAAAGCGCCGGAACCGCGAGGCGGTTGTGTCGTCGATCCGCCTTGACCTCGATCCGACCGACAAAGCGATCCCCCTCAAGCAGCGGATAGACGTAGTACCCCCACACGCGCTTGGCGGCGGGCACGAACATCTCGACCGTGTAGTCGAACCCGAACAACCTCTTCAGGCGCGCACGGTCGCGGATCGCGGGATCGAACGGATTGAGAATGCGCAACCGCGATGTGGGCGGGACCAGCGCGGCCAGCCGTGCCTCGATATCGGGGGCGGCAAGCGCCCTGCTCCAGCTGCCACCTGCAGATTGAACCTCGACCGGGACCAATGATCCAGCGTGCCGGCTCGCCCAATCGGCAACGTCTGCCACATCGGTCGCCTCCCAGAACTTGCGGATCTCGCCCTGCGTGCCAATGCCAAGCCGATCAATCGCCACATGGCAGAGCCAGTCGACCTGATCCTGCTCGGGGATGTCCTGCCTGCGCAGGTCTTCGGGAAAAACGCGTTCTGCCAAGTCGTAGTACTTGGTAAAACCGTCCCGATGACAGGTGGCAAGCTCGCCTGCATACCAAAGGTAATCCAGCCCGATCTTGTGCGGCGGACGTTTCCACATCTCGCGCGCTCCTTGGATTTTCGTGTCGAAATCATGCGTGCAAAGCGGCCCCTCCTCGGTGATACGTCGCCGGATATGGGCCAGATGGTCGTCGGCCAGATGCTTGCCGAACCAGGACGACCGGCTGACCTTGGCCTTCATGCGCGTGAACTGGCGCTGCCACATCGGCAGGAATTCCATCGGCAGAACTGACGCGTCATGAGTGAAATGCTCGAAGACCGCGCGATCACGTGCGAGCAACCGGTCCAGCATCGGTTCCCGGTAGTTCTGGTTGCGGCTCCAGAGGATGTGGTGATGCGCGCGGGACACCACCTGGATCGTGTCGAGCTGGACAAAGCCAAGGCTGCGGATCAGACCCGACAGGTCAAGCGGACCTGTCGGCGCGCCACCCAACCCGTTCACCGAAAGCCACAAGCGCCGCGCGGTGCGGTTGGGGATCTTGAGGGGCGCGGTCACGCGGTCTTCGGTCCGGGGAACATTGGGTAAACCCTAATGCGCCTCGGCCCAGTTCTTGCCCTGCCCGGCATCAGCAACCAGCGGCACGGTCAGATGCACCACCGGATCGGCGGCCCCTTCCATCACGGCGCGGGCGACTGTGATCAGCTCGTCTTCTGCACCTTTCTCGACCTCGAACAGCAATTCGTCATGGACCTGAAGCAGCATCTTGGCCGGCAGACCCGCAATCGCGTCCGGCATGCGCACCATGGCGCGGCGGATGATGTCGGCGGCCGTCCCCTGGATCGGCGCGTTGATCGCGGCGCGTTTGGCGAACCCGGAACGCGGCCCCTTGGCGTTGATCTCGGGCGTGTGGATCACCCGGCCAAACAGGGTCTCGACCCGGTTGTGTTTCTGCGCAAAAGCCGTGGTTTCCTCCATATAGGCCTTGATACCGGGAAAGCGTTCGAAATACCGGTCGATAAAGCCCTGCGCCTCGGCCCGCGGAATGCGCAGATTGCGGGCAAGGCCGAACCCGCTGATCCCGTAGATCACCCCAAAGTTGATCGCCTTGGCCTGACGGCGCACATCGGGTGTCATCTCTTCCAGCGGCACGTTGAACATCTCCGACGCGGTGGCGGCGTGAATGTCCTGACCGTCCTTGAACGCATCCTTGAGCGCCTGGATGTCGGCGATATGCGCAAGAATGCGCAACTCGATCTGGGAATAGTCCAGCGCGACCAGCGTCTTGCCTTCCTCGGCCACGAACGCCTCGCGGATGCGGCGGCCTTCCTCGGATCGGATCGGAATGTTCTGCAGGTTCGGATCGGTCGAGGCCAGACGCCCAGTGGTCGCCCCGGCGATGGAATAGGAGGTGTGAACGCGGCCCGTTTCGGTGTTGATGTGATCCTGAAGCGCGTCTGTATAAGTCGATTTCAACTTGGACAGCTGCCGCCAGTCCAGCACGCGGCGGGGCAGTTCGTGTTCCGTGGCAAGGTCTTCAAGCACATCCGCGCCAGTGGCATAGGCTCCTGTCTTGCCGCGTTTCCCACCATCAAGGGACATTTCGTCGAACAGGATCTCGCCCAGCTGCTTGGGGGAGCCTACGTTGAACTTGCGTCCCACCAATTCGTAAATCTCGTCCTCCAGCCCCGCCATCTTCTGACTGAAGGCATTGGACATGCGGGACAGCGTGTCCCGGTCGACCTTGATCCCGTGCCGCTCCATCTGGGCCAGAACCGGCACAAGCGGGCGCTCCATCGTCTCGTAGACGCGGGTGACCTTGACGCGGTGCAGTTGCGGTTTGAACATTTGCCACAGGCGCAACGTGATCTCTGCATCCTCGGCGGCATAGGGCACGGCCTTGTCGATCGGCACGCGGTCAAAGGTGATCTGCGACTTGCCGGACCCCAGCAGTTCCTTGATCGGGATGGGCGTATGCCCGAGATAGCGTTCGGCCAGCGTGTCCATGCCATGCCCGTGCAGGCCCGCGTTCATCGCGTAGGACATCAGCATCGTGTCGTCGATCGGATCGACCATGATCCCGTAGCGCGACATGATCTTCGTGTCGTATTTCATGTTCTGGCCGATTTTCAGAACCGCCGGGTCTTCAAGCAAGGGCTTGAGCAGCTTGAGAGCCTCATCCAGCGGGATCTGACCCTCGGCCAGCGCATCAGAACCGAACAGCCCCTCGCCCTGTTCGGATTTGTGGGTCAGCGGCACGTAGCACGCCTTGCCCGCCTCGACACAAAGCGACACACCGACCAGGTCGGCAGTCATGTCGTTCAGCCCGGTGGTTTCGGTGTCAAACGCCACCCAGCCTTTTTCGTTGGCGGCGTCGATCCAGCTTTGCAGCGCAGCAAGATCACGCACGCAGTCGTAGCCTTCGGTGTTCATCGCAGGCAATTCGGGCGCATCGTCTTCGGGCGGATTGGCCCCTTCGGGCGTGGTGTCCGGAATGACCGGCGGTTCAACCTCGAGCGCCTCTGCAATGCGCTTGGTCAGTGTTCGGAATTCCATTTCCGTGAGGAAGGTCATCAGCTTTTCAGGATCGGGTTCACGTATCTCGAGGTCATCGAGCGTGAAATCAAGCGGCGTGTTCTCGTCCAGCAGCACCAGCTTCTTGGACAGCTCGATCTGTTCGCGCTTGTCGATCAGCGTTTCGCGCCGCTTGGGCTGCTTGATCTCGTCTGCACGGTCCAGCAATTCCTCCAGCGATCCAAACTCGTTGATCAGCAAAGCCGCCGTCTTGACCCCGATACCCGGCGCGCCCGGCACGTTGTCAACGCTGTCCCCGGCCAGCGCCTGCACATCGACGACGCGTTCAGGGTATACGCCGAATTTCTCGAACACGCCCTCGCGGTCGATGGTGCGGTTCTTCATGGCGTCGAACATTTCGACCCCGTCGCCAACAAGCTGCATCAGGTCCTTGTCGGAGCTGATGATCGTCACACGCCCCCCGGCCTTGCGCGCCTGCACGGCAAGAGTGGCGATGATGTCGTCGGCCTCATAGCCTTCCTTTTCCTCGCAGGCGATATTGAACGCCTCGGTCGCGCGGCGAGTCAGCGGGATCTGCGGGCGCAGGTCCTCGGGCATCGCCTCGCGGTTGGCCTTGTACAGGTCGTACATGTCGTTGCGGAAGGTGTGGCTGCCCTTGTCGAAGATCACCGCGATATGGGTCACATCCGACCCGGCGTTCCCTTCGACATAGCGCTGCAACATGTTGCAAAAGCCCGACACAGCCCCGATGGGCAACCCATCGGATTTGCGCGTCAGCGGCGGCAACGCGTGATAGGCGCGAAAGATGAAGGCCGATCCGTCGATCAGGTGAAGGTGATGTCCTTTGCCGAATGCCATGTCGCGCGCCCCGTGTGATGAATGGCGCAGGTTTGCCACGGACGGCGGGCCGTATCCAGTCCGAACCTACCTTACCTGCCTTCCAGGCTCGAACTTCGTAAGCCCACGCGCCAGCAGCACAATCAGCGCGCCGATCCCGGCAAAGGCGATCAACAGCCCGACGATGTTCAGAGCCGTCCGGGCAAGCCCGAGTTTGTCGAGGTTGAGGAAGAAATAGGGATAGACGCCATCGACCTGCGCCCGTGCCATCGCGTAGATGCAATAGATCAGCGGCAGGATCAGCCACGGCAGGATATCCGAGAACCGCAGGTCTGCCTTGGACACAAAGGTCAGCCAGAACAGACCGAACCCGACCGGCACAACCGTATGCAGCAGCGCATCCACCACCGCGTCAAGTCCGGTAAAGTCGTTCAGATGCGCCAGAAGCGCGTGATAGACAGCAGCCACGATGATGATCGACAGCAGCAGGTTGCCGAAAATTTGCGGCGACACCTTGCGCCCCAGCGCTACCGCGCCGCAGGTCAACCCGATCAGAGTATTCGTCCAGATCGTGTAGAACCGGTACATCGCCCAGACGGCTTCACCGAAAGTTTCGCCGTCACCGTCCATCCGCAGCCAGATGCGGGTGACAATGGCCGCGAAGACGCCAAGCGCCAGAAGCGCCGCCGCTGTCCGCTTGAGGATCACTGGTCCTGCTGGTCTGCGAAATCCCTGTGGACGTAACGGGCATCGCAATAGCCGCATTCGACCCAGCCGGTGTCATGCGGGATTTGCAGCCAGACGCGCGGGTGCCCCAAAGCCCCTTCGCCGCCATCACAGGCGATACGGTGGCTGTCCACGATCTTGGTTTCGGGCGCTTGCGTTGCCATCTGCTGCGTTTCCTTCATGCGCGTTTTCCACTAGGAGCGGTGTAAGACGACGAGGCCACGGGAGCAAGAGTGAGAGCTATGAGACAGAACGCCATTGAGATCGAAGGCCTGAAAAAGACCTATTCCGGAGGCAAGGAAGCGCTCAAGGGCATCGATCTGAAGGTTCCGCGCGGATCGGTCTTTGGCCTGCTGGGGCCGAACGGCGCGGGCAAATCGACGCTGATCAACATTCTGGCCGGGCTGGTGACGAAATCGGCGGGCAGCGTGACGATCTGGGGCTGGGATCAGGATGTGAACCCGCGCCAGTCGCGTGCCGCGATCGGGGTGATGCCACAGGAATTGAACCTCGATCCGTTCTTCACACCGCGCGGTGCGCTCGAGGTTCAGGCGGGACTCTATGGCGTGCCCAAGGCACAGCGCCGGTCCGACGAGATCCTCGAAATGATCGGGCTGACCGACAAGGCCGAAGCCTATGCGCGCACGCTGTCGGGCGGCATGCGGCGCCGTCTTCTGCTGGGCAAGGCATTGGTGCATCGCCCACATGTTCTTGTGCTGGATGAGCCCACGGCGGGCGTCGATATCGAACTGCGCCAGATGCTCTGGACAAATGTGCGCAAGCTGAACCGCGAGTCGGACATGACCATCATCCTGACGACCCATTACCTCGAAGAGGCCGAAGAGATGTGCGACGAGATCGCGATCATCAACCATGGCGAAGTGGTGGCCCGTGATAGCACGCGCAACCTTTTGGGGGCGCTGGATGCCAAGACCATGGTCATCCTGCCAGATGCGAAGGTCGGCATTCTGCCCGAGGTCGACGGCATCGGCGTGACCACCCGCGAGGATGGCACGCTGGCCGTCACCTATCGCGCGCGGCAGACGTCTGCCGAGGACGTGCTGTCGATGCTGCGCGACAACGGTGTGCGCATCCGCGATGTGCGCACCGAGCAGGCCGATCTGGAGGACGTGTTCCTGTCCCTGACACGCTCGGCCTGATCCTGCGCGGAGCTGCGTTTTCGAAAACGCAAAAGGCCCTTGAAATGGCGGTCACCGCGCAGGTTGCAGCATCCGTCCCAGACCGCGACCGCCCAGCACGTGGATGTGCAGATGCGGCACCTCCTGCACTCCGGCCTCACCGGCATTCGAGATGATCCGGTAGCCGCCGTCCTGCAGACCTTCCGTCTTGCAGACCTCTGCAATCGTCCGGTTGAAATCCACGATCTCGGCATCGCTGGCATCGCTCGCGAAATGATCGTAGCAGACGTAGGGCCCCTTGGGGATCACCAGCACATGCACAGGCGCCTGCGGTTGGATGTCCCTGAAGGCAAGCGTGTGGTCGGTTTCCAGAACGGTGCTATTGGGGATCTCGCCCCGCAGGATCTTGGCGAAGATGTTCTGGTCGTCATAGACATAAGCCATGCGGCGGTTCCTCAGTCTGCAAACAAATGGTCTGTGCGCGCAATCTCGCGCGCCTGTTCCGGCGCGATCGACAGGAAGCTGGCCAGCGCGGTTGCATTGACCTCGATGGAATCTTCCTCGCGGATGCGCAGGTGGTTTTCGAACTCGGCGTCGCGGATGCGGTCGCTTTCATGCACGATATCGTTGCGGATCGTCGGCAACAACCGCTCAAGCGTTTCCTGCGGCGTGCGTTCTCCCGCCAGCCCGACCCGCATCGCATGTCCGGTCAGGTATGCATCCGTGAAGGTGCAGTTGATCTCGAGCAGGCGGGTGGTCGCGCGGTCGCGGCAGAAATCCTCGAGCAGGTCAAGATTGCCGGGGTCCATGCAGACCACCATGCGATCCGAATCGAAATAATCGAACAGCATCCGCATCAGGGACCGGCGGTGCCTGTGCCGTTTGCCAAGGGTCGACTGGATGCCCCCCATGTCCGGCAGGTCGGTCTGTTCCTCGTTGAACAGGTATTCGATGCAGGGCACGTTGGTCTGCTGACGGATGCGCGACACCAGACGCTTGGCCACGTGCCATTTCTTGCACACGACGATCAGCAATTCGCGTTCGCGCCCCAGCGTGCTTTCGGTTTCCCAGAACCGCGGCGCGAACCGGCGACCGATGCGCCCCTTGCCGGTCAGGAACTTGTAGAGCGACCGCCCCTCGTTCGAGATCTGGAAATTCACGCCCTTCGCCGAATAAAGCGACCCGAGCCGTTCCTTGAGTTGCAGCGCCTCGGGGCTGATCTTGCGGGCAAAGAGAAAATCCTGGCTGAGCAGCAGGTCGAAGTGATCGTTGTAGAACGTCACCGGCATCCCGTAATCCGAGAACATCAGGAAGGTCAGCGTGCGGCACTCGATCTCGTGTTCCGAAACGAGGTGGCGCACCAGCGTCTGAAAGAACGTCTCGTCGGGAATCCACGTGGTGCTGAAGAACCGCTTCACATCAGGGCGCTGCCTGATGAAATCAAGGATCGCCTCGATCGTGCGCCGCCGCAGGCACCACCACTGGCTGCCGATCTGGATTTCCAGATCCTCGGGGATCTTGCGGGTCAGCCCCAGCTTTCGCTGCAGGTTGAAGCTCTGGTAAAAGATCGTCTTTTGCGTCCGCTCGTTAAAATAGTGGCGGTAGATCAGCCGCTCTTCCTTCATCCCGGTCTTGATCCAGTCCGAGGCAAAGAAATCGAAGCTTTCGATGAAATCGGCGTCCACCCTGTCAAGGTAGGCATGCGCGTATTCAGCCGTCTTGATCGCCTGGCAATCGCCTGAAAGCATGTAGAAATGCGTGGCCCGCGGAAATGCCGCAACCGCCGCTTCCACCGCGTAGAGCGTGGCCTGCACCAGCGACCACTCGCCCCAGCCGCATTTGATTCTGCGTTTCGCGAAGGTCACGTTCGGATTGTCGGACAGGGCGGTGTGGATCGCCGTGAAAGCCGCCGCATCTGCACGCGCGTCGAAGTGGATCGAAATGAAATCTCCGACCGCCGTCAGGCTCAGCGCCTGTCGGATGATCGCGTCCGGGTCCTTGTGACACAGGAGTATGAAGGCAATATTCGCCATTCAGGTCTTCATTTGCCCAACTTTTACCTCGTTCTTGTAGTGATAAGCGCGTTCAGAGATTGAATAAACCGACTTTCTTTGATTTTTTGTTTACGTTACCGGACGACAAGAGCCCGGAACGCGGCTGGAGGCGGCAGAACATGGGATTTCCCGGAACGTGGATGACCGAGAGCGAGAGCATGGTCTATCGCGTGGTCCCCAAATGCGCATGCTCGACCATCGGTCAGATCATGTTCTATTCCGACCATGGCGAATTCTTCGACGGCGACATCCATGATGCGCAATCCGGCCTGCACAAATGGGCGCTGGATCAGTCGAAAGATCCGATCACCAAGCGCATTCAGGCGCAGGACACCTATGCCTTCACCTGCGTGCGCAACCCCTATACCCGCATCCTGAGCTCGTTCTTCGACAAGATCTGCGGCATCCAGCGCAACGGCAAACGCTACCGGGGCAACCTTGTCCCGCTGTTGATCCAGAAATACGGGATCGAGGTCGGTGGCGAGGATGGCAAGCAGGAGTTCGATCAGGTCAAAAGCTTCCGGAGATTCCTTCTCTTTGCCCGCGACACCATCCGCTGGCGGCGTCCGATGGACCCGGACATTCACTGGTCGGCCATGTCGGGTCATATCAGCACCTTCATCGTGAATGGCGGCCGGTACGACAACATCTTCTGGACCGAGACGTTCAACGACGGCATGGCCAATGTGCTCAGGCATGTCGAGACGAAGCAGACGATCGACCTCGCGACGATTCCGCGCTTCAACGAAAGCGAAGGGCACGGCCCGAAACGGGCGCATCCGGTCGAGGAGTATTTCGACGATCTGTCGATGCATCTGATCTACGAAATCTACAAAAAGGATTTCGAGCTGTTCAAATACGATTTCGAAAACCCGGGCAACAAGATGCCCATCGGCGAGATCGACCTCGACGAGGTGCACGCCAAGCTGGGGGACTGACCCCACCGGGCTTTTGTGAAACTTTCATGAAGTTTTTTCGGACTTGATCTGACCCCGACCGGCGATAACAGGTTTGGCGTAGACTCGCCCCGAAGACATCATCGGGACCAGAGCCATGCGTGACCAGACCCAGACAATCCACCACCCTGCCCAGCGCAACAGCCCGCCGATCATCGAGGTTGACCGGGTCAATCTCTGGTACGGTGACACCCATGCCTTGAAAGACGTGTCGTTCGACCTGCATCCACAGGAAATACTCGCCTTCATCGGGCCATCGGGATGCGGGAAATCCACCGCGCTGAAATGCCTGAACCGCATGCATGACGACACCCGAGGGGTGCGGATCACCGGTACGATCCGGATGGATGGTGCCGACATTCAAGGCGCTGACATCGATCCCCCGTTGCATCGGCGCAAGTTCGGCTGGGTGGCGCAAAAGCCGAACCCTTTTCCGACAACGGTGTTCGAGAATGTCGCCTATGCCGCGCGGCTTCACGGATTGACCGCCAGCAAGGCCGATCTGGCCGCCCATGTCGAAGACTGCCTTCGGCGCGCCATGCTCTGGGACGAGGTCAAGGACGATCTGCACGGTATCGCAGGAACCGACCTGTCCGGCGGGCAACAGCAACGCCTCTGCATTGCACGGGCGCTTGGCACAAAGCCGGATGTCCTGCTGATGGACGAACCCACCGGTTCGATCGACCCCATCGCAACGGCCCGGATCGAAGAGCTTCTGTTGACGCTCCGGCAGGACCATTCGGTGGTCATCGTGACACATTCGATGATGCAGGCCCGCCGCATCGCGGACCGGGTGGCCTATTTCCACCTTGGCGCGCTGGTCGAGATCGGGCCGACCGAGCTGATGTTCGAATCGCCGCGGGATCGGCGCGTCGCCGATTTCATTGCGGGAAAGTTCGGCTGACCTCTCGCACTGCCAAGACAAGCCGCTTCAGTCCGGCAGGTCCTCGGACGGAATGATCGGAAAGAACGCGCCGCTGGACCAGACGCCGAACCAGCTTTGCCCGTCCACATCGTGATGCGTGCCGCATTCGACCAGTCGGTAGAAACTCTTGCGGTCGATCAGCGCCTCGAGATTGGCGCGGATCAGCACATAGGGCGACGGCTCACCGGTTTCGGCGTCCCGCTCCACCCGGATCGGATGATCGGCACCAGCGACCGCGGTGTCTCCGACATGGGTGGTAAAGGTCAGGAGCTGCGCGTCGCCCTCGCCGGTCACCTCGAAATCGGTGGCCACAAACGGCGCGTCATCGACGGTGATTCCCACCTTCTCCACAGGCGTCACAAGGAAGTACTTGTCACCATCCTTGCGCAGGATAGAGGAAAAGAGCTTGACCAGCGGCGCTCTGCCGATTGGCGTGCCTAGGTAGAACCACGTCCCGTCGCGGGCGATCCGCATGTCCAGATCTCCACAGAAGGGCGGATTCCACAGGTGGACAGGCGGCAGTCCCTTGCTCTTGGTGCCACGGATAGAGGCAGCGATGCCTTCGGCGGATGGAATAACACGATCTTGTGCGCTCATTGCTTTTGCCATTTCCCCCTCGCGCGTTACACTTTGATGTAACAGATGTAATGCGCAAGGGAGACACGTCATGGCCGCAGGCGAAGATTTGGTCGCAGAGATCGAAGCGCTGGAAGAAAAGCTGGCGCAGGCCAAGACCGCGATCACCCGCCGCTTCATCGGTCAGGAACGCGTGGTCGAACTCACACTGGCTGCGCTGTTGTGCGGCGGGCACGGCCTGCTGATCGGTCTTCCCGGCCTTGGCAAGACACGGCTTGTCGAAACCGTATCGACGGTGATGGGCCTCAATGGCAACCGCGTGCAGTTTACCCCCGACCTGATGCCCGCCGATATCCTCGGCTCCGAAGTTCTGGAAACCGGCGCTGATGGCAGCCGGGCGTTCAAGTTCATCCAGGGCCCGATCTTCTGCCAGCTTCTGATGGCGGACGAGATCAACCGCGCCAGCCCGCGGACACAGTCGGCGCTGTTGCAGGCGATGCAGGAAAAGGCGGTCACCGTTGCAGGCGAGACCCGCAAGCTCGACGCGCCATTCCACGTTCTGGCAACCCAGAACCCCATCGAACAGGAAGGCACCTATCCCCTGCCCGAAGCACAGCTTGACCGCTTCCTCGTTCAGATCGACGTGCAGTATCCCGACCGCAAGACGGAAAAGGAAATCCTGCTGGCCACGACCGGTGCCGAAGAGACCGACGCCTACGGGGTCTTCACCGCCGCCGAACTGATCGCCGCGCAAAGGCTGCTGCGCCGGATGCCTGTCGGTGATGCCGTGGTCGAGATGATCCTCGACCTCGTGCGCGCCTTCCGTCCGCACGACCCCATGTCCAGCGACCGGGTCAAGGACACGGTGTCCTGGGGCCCCGGTCCACGCGCGGCGCAGGCGTTGATGCTGACAGTCCGGGCGCGGGCGCTGCTCCAAGGGCGTCTGGCCCCCTCACCCGAGGACGTGATCAACATGGCACGGCCCGTGCTGACCCACCGGATGGCGCTGACCTTCTCGGCGCGGGCGCGCGGCGAAGACCTCGGTGCCCTGATCGACGACGTGGCCCACCGCCTGGTGGCGACCGAGGAGGCTGCGTGACACCTGTCACGACCCTGAGACAACGCTCCGAAGAGGAAGCCGCAAAACTCCCCGCGCTGCTGGCGCGGGCCGAGCATCTTGCCGGCACTGTCCTGCTGGGTGAACACGGACGGCGGCGCGCCGGGCTGGGCGACGATTTCTGGCAATACCGCCCGATGCAGCAAGGCGATGCGCTGCGCGATATCGACTGGCGGCGGTCGGCGCGCAGCGATGCGCAATTCGTGCGCGAGCGCGAATGGCAGATTGCCCAAAGCGTGATCCTCTGGGTCGATCAGGCCGCCTCCATGCGCTTTGCGTCGGATGCCAATCTCGACACCAAGGCCAACCGCGCACGGACCCTGGCGCTTGCCAGTGCAATCCTTCTGGTGCGCGGTGGCGAACGTGTCGGTCTGACCGGCTTCGACCTGCCGCCGCGACGCGGGCAGGCTCAGATCACCCGCCTTGCCCATATGCTGTCGGTTGATCAGGGCGACGACTACGCGGAACCCGAAGCACGCGGCATGATCCCGCAATCGCGGGCGATCTTCTTTTCCGATTTCCTGGGTGATCCCGCCCCGGTCGAGGCGGCACTGACCAAGGCGGCGGATCGCGGCGTGCGCGGCGCGCTGGTGCAGATCCTCGACCCGACCGAGGAAAGCTTCCCGTTCAACGGACGCACGATCTTCCAGAGCATCGGCGGCGGGATCGTACACGAAACCCTCAAGGCGGGTGATTTGCGGACACGCTACCTCGACCGTCTGGCGGAGCGCAAAGACCGGCTCGAGCGTTTCTCGCGCCTGACCGGTTGGCAATATCTCTGCCACCACACGAACGAGAGCGCGCAATCGGCGCTCCTCTGGATTTACCGGGCTATGGATGGAACCCACGGATGACGCTATTTGGTATCGGCTTCGCGACACCCTGGCTTCTGCTGACGCTTCTGGCGCTGCCGATCCTCTGGCTGATCCTGCGCGCCGTGCCGCCTGCCCCGATCCGCCGGATGTTTCCGGGCGTCGTGTTGCTGCTGGGTCTCAAGGACGACGATCAGGTCAGCGACCGCACCCCGTGGTGGCTGCTGTTGCTGCGGATGCTGGCGGTGGCCGCCCTGATCATCGGGCTGGCCGGGCCGATCCTGAACCCGCAAACCGACGAGATCGCCGCGAATGACGGGCCGCTTTTGGTGGTGATGGACGGCTCATGGGCCAGTGCCGCAAGCTGGCGCGCCCGGACGCAAGCGCTGGACGGTCTGCTGGCAAAGGCCGCCCGCGACGACCGTCGCGTCGCGCTCCTGAAACTGACTGCACCGGAACCGACCAGCTTTCAGACCGCCGACGACCTGCGCGCGCGGCTGGTCGGCCTGAGCCCTGACCCGTGGGCACCCGGCGATGCGCTGATCGACCGCGCACTGACCCTGCTGCCCGACGGCGATTTCGACACCTACTGGATGTCCGACGGGCTTGACCGGGACAACCGCACGACCCTGCTGGCAACCCTCGAGGATCGCGGCACGGTGACGGTGTTCGAAGCAGGGCAAACCATTCTGGGTCTTGCGCCTGCACGGTTCGAAGACGGCAACATCGTGCTGACCGCCCTGCGCGCCCAGACCGGCAGCGACCGCGAGGTCACAATCTTGGCCCAAGGCCGCGACCCCGCAGGCAACCCCGCCGTTCTGGCCCGTGCGACTGCCACGTTCGACGCCGACGCGGCAACGGCCGAAACCGCGCTGGCCCTGCCATCCGAACTGCGCGCACGGATCACCCGGTTCGAGATCGAAGGCAACCGCAGCGCCGGGGCCACCACCCTGCCCGACGACAGCCTGCGCCGCCGCGAGATCGCACTTGTGGCCGGGCGGGAAGACCGCGAAGGACTGCAATTGCTGTCGCCGCTGCATTACCTGCAAAAGGCGCTTGAACCCAACGCCGACCTTCTCGATGGCGCGCTGATGGACATGATCCCGGCCAATCCGGACGTGATCGCACTGGCCGATGTGGCCACGCTCGGCTCGGCCGAAGAAGAGGCGCTGCTCGACTGGCTGGATCGGGGTGGGATCCTCTTGCGCTTTGCCGGTCCGCGTCTCGCCGCCAGCGACATCAGCCGCGACAGCGAAGACCCCCTGATGCCCGTCCGTCTGCGCGCCGGGGGCCGCAGCGTCGGCGGCGCCATGAGCTGGGGAGAGCCGAAATCGCTGGCCGAGTTCAGCGAGGACAGCCCATTCTTCGGCCTGCCCATCCCCGCAGATGTCACCGTGACCGCGCAAGTCATGGCGCAACCCGACCCGGCATTGGCCGACAGGGTCATCGCGCAACTCACCGATGGCACGCCGCTGGTGACCCGCAAGGCCGTAGGTCAGGGACAGATCATCCTCGTCCACGTCACAGCCAATGCCGAATGGTCCTCCCTGCCGCTCTCTGGCCTCTTCGTGCAGATGCTCGAACGGCTCGCCATCGCATCCGGAAACGGCACCCAACCCAGCGCCGAAGACCTTGCCGGTACGATCTGGCAACCGAACCTCGTGCTCGACGCGTTCGGGTCGCTGAACGACGGCAACACGCTGGCCGGTGTCACCGGTGAAGCCCTTGTCGATGCGCCGCTTGGTCCCGACCTGCGCCCCGGTCTCTACCAGAGCCAGGACCGGGCGCTGGCCCGCAACGTGCTGAACGCGGACGCCACTCTGACGCCCGCCAATTGGCCGTCGAACATCACCGTCGAAGGCCTCACCCAGTCCGAGGAAACACCGCTTGCCGGATGGCTGCTGGCGCTGACCATCGCGCTCTTGCTGGCCGATATCGTGGCATCCCTGCTGCTGTCGGGTCGCCTGTCGGGGTCGCGCGCCACAACTGCGGCTGGCTTTATGCTGGCGGTGCTGCTGATGCCCGTCACCCCGGCACAGGCGCAATCCACCGAGGATGCGTTTGCACTCGCCGCCACGTCAGAGGTGACCTTCGCGCATGTCGTCACCGGGGACGCGGCACTTGACCGGACAGCCTTGGCTGGCCTGCAAGGCTTGACGGAAACGCTCTTCTTCCGCACCTCGGTCGAACCGGCAGATCCCGTCGCGGTGAACCTCGAGACCGACGAGCTGGCCTTCTTTCCGTTCCTCTACTGGCCGATCACGCCGGATCAGCCAACCCCCTCAGCCGAGGCCTATGCCAAGCTGAACACCTATCTGCGGTCGGGCGGCATGATCCTTTTCGACACCCGCGATGCCGACATCGCCCGGTTCGGCACCGGCAGCCCGAATGGCCGCAAGCTGCAACAACTGGCGGCCCCTCTCGACATTCCGCCGCTGGAACCGCTGCCCGAGGATCACGTGCTGACCCGCACCTTCTACCTGCTTCAGGATTTCCCCGGACGCCACAACAGCCGGGATGTCTGGGTCGAGGCGTCGCCTCCCGATGCCGAACTGGTCGAAGGCATGCCGTTCCGCAACCTCAACGACAACGTCACCCCGGTGATCATCGGCGGCAATGACTGGGCCGCAGCCTGGGCGATGGACGAACGCGGCAACCCGCTGTTTCCCGTCGGGCGCGGCTATTCCGGCGAACGCCAGCGCGAGATTGCCTATCGGTTCGGGGTGAACCTCGTCATGCACGTGCTGACGGGCAACTACAAATCCGATCAGGTTCACGTGCCTGCACTTCTTGACAGATTGGGCAATTGATGACCGGCAGCATCGTTTTCGATCCGCTCCTTCCCTGGGTGATCATCGCCGTCTTGGCGGTTCTCGCCGCGTCCGGCGTGGGCCTTGCGCTGTGGCGCGGCTTGCAGGGCTGGGCGCTGCGGGCGCTGGCCGCATTGGTCTTGCTCGCGGCGCTCGCACAGCCCTCCTACCAGGTCGAAGACCGCGCGCCGCTGTCGAACATCGTGCTGATCGTCGAAGACAAAAGCGCCAGCCAGTCGCTGGGCGATCGCCTGACCGACACCACCGGTGCGGCCGATGCGCTGGCCACCCAACTGGCCACCCGTGACAACACCGAGATCCGCCGGATCGACGTCGGTGATGGCGAAGGCGACACCGGAACGCTGCTCATGTCCGCCGTGTCCGATGCGCTGGCCGAAGAACCGCGCGGTCGGATCGCGGGCATCTTCCTGCTCAGCGACGGGCGCGTGCATGACCTGGAACGCACCCCCGACCTGCCTGCGCCCCTGCATCTGCTGCTGACAGGCAAGGAAACGGACTGGGACCGCCGCCTGATCGTCAAGAATGCGCCGGCCTTCGCCATTCTCGACGAACCCGTCACCTTGACGTTGCGGGTCGAAGACGATGGCGCGGCGCCCGAGGCCACCTCGACGGTGATCGACATTTCCGTGGACGGGGGTGAACCGCAGCGCTTTGACATGCCCATCGGGCGCGACATCGAACTGCCGATCACCCTGCCCCATGGCGGGCTGAACGTGATCCAGTTCACCGTTCCGACCGCCGATGACGAACTGACCGACCGCAACAACACCGCCCTCGTGCAGATCAACGGTGTGCGCGACCGGTTGCGCGTGTTGCTGGTCAGCGGCGAGCCGCATGCAGGCGGGCGCACATGGCGCAACCTGCTCAAATCCGACAGCTCGGTCGACCTTGTGCATTTCACCATCCTGCGGCCACCCGAAAAACAGGACGGCGTGCCGGTCACCGAATTGTCGCTGATCGCCTTCCCGACCCGCGAACTGTTTCTCGAAAAGATCGAGGATTTCGACCTCATCATCTTTGACCGCTACAAGCGCCGGGGCATCCTGCCCGCGATCTATCTCGACAACGTGCGCAACTATGTCGAAGAAGGTGGCGCGGTTCTGGTCGCCGCAGGTCCCGATTTCGCCAGCGCCGACAGCATCTACCGCTCACCGCTTGCCGATATCATCCCGGCCGAGCCGACCGCACGTGTGATCGAACGCGGGTACCGTCCCGGCATCACCGATCTGGGCCAGCGCCACCCGGTCACCTCGGGCCTTGCCGGGGCCGACACCTGGGGCCGCTGGATGCGCCAGATCGAGGTCGATCCCGTTGCCGGCGATGTCGTCATGAGCGGCATCGACGACAAGCCCCTGCTGGTACTCGACCGCGTCGGAGAAGGCCGTGTCGCACTGCTTGCCTCCGATCATGCCTGGCTCTGGTCGCGCGGCTTCGAAGGCGGCGGGCCGCAGCTCGACCTGCTGCGCCGTCTTGCGCATTGGATGATGAAGGAACCCGAGCTTGAGGAAGAAGCGCTCTGGGCCGAACCCACCGGCCAGACCATGCGCATCATCCGACGTACGCTTGACGAGACCGTAGGTACGGTCACCATCACCCGCCCCGATGGCACCGAGGAAGAGATCACTCTCGAAGAGGTGACACCCGGCCGGTTCGAGGCGCTCTATACCGGTCCCGAGATCGGTCTCTACCGTCTGGCCGAGGGTGATCAGGAGGCGGTTGTCGGCCTTGGCCCCTCAGCGCCGCGCGAGTTCGAACAGACCATCGCCAGCGGTGATCTGCTCGAACCGGTCGTTGAGGGCACACGCGGTGGTGTGCGTCGTCTGGAAGACGGCGTGCCGAGCATCCGCGCGGTCGGCGAAGGCCGCCCTGCCGCCGGTCGCGGCTGGCTTGGCATCACCCCCCGCGAGGCGTTCGAGACACTGGACGTGACCCAGACCCCCATGCTGCCGGGCTGGCTGGTTCTGCTTCTCGCCTCCGGTCTTATCCTTGGTGCATGGCTGCGCGAGGGGCGCCGGAGTTAAGACATTGTTAACAAAAGGTTAAAGGGTCCGAACCGGTCCCATTGTTTCGCGCGCGAAACATTCGGGCCGAAATGGACCTTTCGCTGCAAGCCATCAGGACAACAAGAAAGGCCGGTTCCAACGAACCGGCCTTCTGACATTCTACAAGGCGCTAAGTGCTTAGCTCCCCAGCTTCTCGTCGATGATTTCCTCGAATTCGCCGTAGCTCATGTTCGAATAGGTGGTGCCGTCGATGACGAAAGAGGGCGTCGAGTTGATGCCATGCTCTTCGGCATTGGCCTGATACCATTCGATCAATCCGCGCGCCTTTTCGCCATTGCTCAGGCACGCCTCAAGCTGATCGTTCTCAAGCCCGGCAATCCGACCGATCTTGCGCAGCTCATCTGCGATGGCCGCCTCCGATCCGGCACGGGACCACTCGCTTTGGGTATCATAGATCATCTCGGTGATGCCGAAGAACCGATCTTCACCGCCACAACGCGCCACCAGAGATCCCCAAAGACCGTAGCGATCGAAATACACCTCGCGGTAAGTGAACTTGACCTTGCCGGTGTCGATGTAATCCGCCTTCAGGTTCTTGAACGCGCCCTGATGGAATGTCGCGCAATGCGGGCAGGTGTAGGAGGCGTATTCGATGATCTCGACCGGCGCATCCTCGGCCCCCAGCACCATTTCCTGAATGGTCACATCTGCCGCCGCGCTTTCCTGCGCGTTGGCCGCCCCTGGCAGCGTGATGGCCTGCCCGTTGATCGTGGGTGCCTTGGGTGTCCCGGCGACCCACCATCCCGCGCCCGCCACGAGGGCCGTTGCCAGTGCAATCGTCATCATCCGTTGTTTCATTGCGAAACCCTTTGTTCTGTTTGCCTTAGGACTTAGGTCCGATCTTGCGTTTTTGAATAGACGTTTGTCGCCAGACGTTCCAGCGCTGCGCGCAACCCGTCATCCTGAACACCCCCGGCCACCTGTTGCGCCTCGGGCAGGATCGCCGCTGGCGTGTCATCCCGCACTTGGCGGCGATGGTCGAAACTCACCTGACCTTCGGAGAACCCGGTCGCGGCGGTCTGCGTGATCCTGACCTTGGAGATGGCATTGTAGCCGTAAACCGCGTTCACCTTCTCGCGCAGCTTTTCCTTCTGCATCTCGAGGATCGGCGCATTGGCCCCTGTCGTCAAAAGCGTCAGCGTCGCCCCGAACCCGCCACGCCCATAATGCACCTCGACAGGGCGGCTGATCGCGGCAATGTCGTCGCCCGCGATTTCCGTCCAATGCGTCAGAAGCCGCGATTGCGCAAAGCCACGGGATTCCGAGGTCTTGCGGATCTGCGTCTGCAAGAGGCTCGCCGTGCGTTTGAAGCCGTATGTCTGACCGTTGCGCGGTGCCATGTTTGACTCCTTTGTCCGAACGCTATTCTAGTGGCCTGACGCCGTTGCAACCACCCCACAAATGAGAGCCAAAATCAAAGGTATGTCAGACCTGCGTGATCCGCCCGATCCCCAACTTCTTCTGGAGTGGTACGATAGACATGCCCGCACAATGCCGTGGCGTGTCGGCCCTGCTGCCCGCGCCCAAGGCATACGCCCGGACCCCTACCGCGTCTGGATGTCCGAGATCATGCTGCAACAGACCACCGTGGCCGCCGTCAAAAGCTATTTCGAGGCGTTCACGGCCCGTTGGCCCACGGTCAGCGATCTGGCATTGGCCGAGGATGCAGATGTCATGGCCGCATGGGCGGGCCTTGGATATTATGCCCGCGCCCGCAACCTGCTGAAATGCGCGCGTGCTGTGCACTCGGAGCATGGCGGCGTCTTTCCAGACAGCTATGAAAGGCTTATCGCGTTGCCGGGCATCGGCCCCTATACCGCAGCCGCCATCGCCTCGATCGCCTTCGACCTGCCGGAAACGGTGCTGGACGGGAATGTCGAACGGGTGATGGCGCGGGTGTATGACGACCACACGCCGCTGCCCGCTGCGAAACCTGTCTTCATGGCCTACGCCTCGGCCTTGACGCCCCGTGAACGGCCCGGCTGCTACGCGCAGGCGGTGATGGACCTTGGCGCCACCATCTGCACCCCGCGCAACCCGGCCTGTGGCTTGTGCCCGTGGCGCAAATCCTGCGCCGCGTGGGAGGCGGGAACCGCAAAGGACCTGCCCAGGAAGACGCCGAAGAAACGCAAGCCCACGCGGCTCGGCATCGCCTATCTTGCCCGCCGGGTCGATGGCGCATGGCTGCTCGAACAGCGCCCCGACAGCGGGCTTCTGGGCGGTATGCTCGGCTGGCCCGGCAGCGAGTGGAATGACGCCCCGACCGAAGACCCGCCGATCCGTGCGGAATGGCGCACCCTGCCCGCCGAGGCGCGCCACACCTTCACGCATTTCCACCTGAAGCTTACCGTCAAGACCGCGCTTGTCCCGATGGACCGCACGCCGACACGGGGCATGTTCGTCGAGGCCGAAACCTTCGACCCAGACAACCTGCCCACGGTGATGCGCAAGGCGCATGCGTTGACGAAATCGAAATGACGCCACGTTACGTCAGTATTGGTGAAATGGCTTTCTGCCGTTAAGTCCTTGTTCACGTCCAACCCGAGCAGGCCCATGTCCGACAGCATCTTGCACGCCTCTGCATCCCGTCTGCCCTTCCGGGCAGCGATGCCGTTCTGGCTGTCGCTGGTGATGATCCCGCTGGTCCTGTCCGCCGCGTTTATCGGTGGGGTCTGGGTCGTGGTGCCGATCCTCGCCGCATGGGGCGTGTTCGCCACGCTGGACGCGGCACTTGGGCTCGACACCAGCAATCTCGATCCGCAGACCAAGGACAGCGCGCTTTACTGGCACCGCATGATCACGCTGATCTGGCCGCCGCTGCAATGTGCGATGATCTTCGGCCTGATCTGGTACATCCCGCGCACCGACCATCTTGGCCCGTTGGAGATCTACCTTGTGACGGTCGGCATGGGCGTTCTGTCGGGCAGCGTCGGCATCGTCTACGCACATGAGTTGATGCACCAGCGCAACAGGTTGGAGCGCTGGCTGGGCGACATCCTGATGTGCATGGCGCTTTACGGGCATTTCCGGTCCGAGCATCTGCTGGTGCATCACCGCCACGTCGGCACCCCCCGCGATCCGGTCACCGCGCGCTTCAACGAAAGCTTCTGGCGGTTCTATCCACGCGTGCTGCGGCAAAGCCTCGTGTCATCGTTTCGCGCCGAACGCGACATGCTGGCCCGCAAGTCCCTGCCATGGTGGCATGCCAGCAATCCGTTCTGGCGCTACTGGGGACTGCAGGCGCTTTTCGTCGTGGCTGCCTTTGCACTGGGCGGTTGGCTGGGGGTTCTGATCTTCGTGCTTCAGGCCACAGCCGCGATATTCCAGCTTGAGGTCGTGAACTACGTCGAACATTACGGGCTGACGCGGAAATATCTTGGCGACGGCAAATACGAACACGTCAAACCGCGCCACAGCTGGAACGCCTCACACACGGCGTCGAACTGGTTTCTGATCAACCTGCAACGCCATTCGGACCACCACTACAAGCCCGACCGCCGCTTTCCTCTGCTGCAGACTTACGACGAGGACGAGGCGCCGCAATTGCCCTATGGCTACCCGGTGATGACGTTCTTCGCGCTGTTCCCGCGCAGATGGCGTGCGATGATGAACCCGAGGGTCAGCGCCTGGCGCGCGCAACACTACCCCGAGATCGACGATTGGTCCGCATACAACAAGGCCCGGCACGGGATTTGATCCGTCACCGGGCCTGAACTCTTCGAAGAGTTCACGGCAATCCTTCGAAGGATTGCCCCGCGCTCAAAGCCCCTTGAGCAGCGATTCACCGCCCGAGACTTCGCACACGCCCGGGCTTTCCTCGACATGCAGCGTGGTGACGGTGCCGTCGTCCACGATCATCGCATAGCGCTTGGACCGTGCGATCAGGCCAGCGGGAGGCGCGTCGAAATCGAGGCCGATCGCCTTGGTGAACGTGCTTTCCGCGTCGCCCAGCATGGTGATGCCCGCCTCGGTCGCGCCGGTGCTTTCGCCCCACGCCTTGAGCACGAAGGGATCGTTGACCGACACGCAGATGATCTCGTCCACGCCCTTGGCCATGAACTGATCCTTGGTGCGGATGAAGCTGGGCACATGCGCCGCGTGGCAGGTCGGGGTGAACGCGCCGGGCACGGCAAAGATTACCAGCTTCTTGCCCTTGGCGTGGTCTGCCAGCGAAACGGCCTCGGGGCCGTCGGCGCCCATTTTCACAAGTGTTGCTGCAGGAAGCGTGTCACCCGGTGCGATTGTCATGGTCTGTCCCTCGTTGATGAATTGCATCTGTTATGGGCTGGCATATAGGGTCCCGTGTAACGAGACCAATGCCATTGTGCAAAAAGGTTCAACGATGCGTCATGTAATAGTCGTCGGGGCCGGACAGGCCGGGGCCTCCTGTGTTGCGCGGCTGCGGGCCAAGGGCTTTGACGGGCAGATCACCCTGATCGGGGAAGAACCGTTCCCCCCCTACCAGCGCCCGCCCCTGTCCAAGGCCTACCTGCTGGGCGAAATGGAACGCGACCGGCTTTATCTGCGGCCCGAGAGTTTCTATGCGGAACAGGGCATCACCCTGAAGCTGGGTGCGCCCGTGACCGCGATTGATCCTGTGGCGCAGACGCTGACGGTGGGGGGCGAGGTGCTGCGGTACGACGATCTGGTGCTGACGACCGGGTCGACTCCGCGCCGCCTGCCTGCCGCGATCGGGGGTGATCTGGACGGTGTGATGGTGGTGCGCGGGTTGCACGATGTCGATGCAATGGCCGCACGCTTTGCCAAGGGTGCACACGTGCTGATCGTGGGCGGTGGCTATATCGGGCTTGAGGCGGCGGCTGTTGCGGCCAAGCTGGGCCTGAAAGTGACCCTGGTGGAAATGGCCGACCGCATCCTGCAACGGGTCGCCGCCCCCGAAACCTCGGCCTATTTCCGCGCGGTGCATCGGGACCATGGCGTCGACCTGCGAGAGGGCGTGGGGCTGGATCACCTGACGGGCCACGAAGGCCGCGTGACCGGTGCGGTGCTCGGCGATGGCAGCAGGGTCGATGTGGATTTCGTGCTGGTCGGCGTCGGCATCATGCCGAACACGCAGCTTGCCGAGGCGGCGGGTGTGCGGATCGACAACGGGATCGCCACGGATGCGCTGGGGCGCACCTCTGATCCGCATATATGGGCAGCGGGCGATTGCGCGTCGTTCCCGTGGCAGGGCCAGCAGATGCGGCTGGAAAGCGTCGGCAATGCCATCGATCAGGCGGAATGCGTGGCGGACAACATCCTGGGCGAGAACCTGCCCTACGAGGCCAAGCCGTGGTTCTGGTCAGACCAGTATGACGTGAAACTGCAGATCGTCGGGCTGAACACAGGCTATGACAAAATTGTCACACGTCAGGGTGAGGGGGGAGTCGTGTCTTTCTGGTACTATGCCGGGGATCGGTTGCTGGCCATCGACGCGATGAACGATCCCCGCGCCTACATGGTGGGCAAGCGGTTGATCGAGGCGGGCAAGTCACCCGCGCCGGACGCGGTGCGCGACACGGGCACCGATCTCAAGGCGTTGCTCAAGGCGTTGCTCAAGGCGTGAGGATCATCGCCGGGATTCATCGCGGGCGCGCTCTGGCCAATGTTGGCAAGGGCGACCCCGGCGCGCATCTGCGGCCTACCACCGACCGCGTGCGCGAAAGCCTGTTCAACATGCTGGCCGGTGGGCGGTTCGGAGACCCGTTCGAGGAGGCGCATGTGCTCGACCTGTTTGCCGGCACCGGGGCCTTGGGGCTGGAGGCGCTGTCACGCGGTGCGGCGTCTGCGGTGTTCGTCGATGACGGGCGCAAGGCGCTGTCGCTGATCCGCGAGAACATCAAGATGTTGCGCTGCGAAACGGCGCGCGTGATCGCGCGCGATGCCACGCGATTGCCGCCCTGCGACGGAGACCGGGCCACGCTGGTCTTTCTTGATCCTCCCTATGGCAAAGGACTGGGCGCCAAGGCGTTGGCTGCGGCGGTTGCGGGCGCGTGGCTGGCCGATGGTGCACTGATCGTGTGGGAGGAAAACACGCCGCAACTGGCGCCCGAAGGGTTCACCCGACTGGAGGCGCGGCGCTATGGCGATACGCATGTGACGGTGCTGCAATTTGGGGAAATGTCCGAGTCGTGATAGGGTTCGATCATGGATATCTACAGCCCAACCCTGCACGAGTTGCGTGCGCTGGAGACACGGACGCAGGCAGACACCAAGTCGCCCCGGCGCGACGGGCCGGTTCTGATGACCGATTGCACCACGCCTCTGGCGGGTGAAACGCTGCTGTCGCTGCTCTGGAAACGCTGGGACCGCGAGGACTGACGGGACCGGAGGCGTTTTTGCGTCGACGCAAAAACGACGCGGCATCGATGCCGCGTCGCCCTTGAGAACCCGTCGCCCTTAGCCGTCGGTGCCGCGGCTTCGGGTCGCCTCGACCGCCGCGCGGGCGTCTTCGACCAGTTGCGCGGCATCCAGTCCGCGCTTGGTCATCTCCGCGATCCACTCCTGCGTGACGGCGTCACCCAGTGCCACGATGCGCGCGGTCTCGACCTCGCTCAGGGTGGCGATCTCGTTGCCCGCCTCTTCCATGAGCGCACGCCCTTCACGGTCGCCGGTGTCATGCGCGCGGCCCGCCATGGCCGAGGTCTCGAGCCCCGAATTGGCGTCGATCACCGCCTTCAGGTCATCGGGCAGCGCGTTGTAGCTGTCCTTGTTCATCGCCCAGAGGAAGTAGAGGTTGTAGAGCGACATGTCGCCCGCCACATCCGTATGGCTGTCGGTCAGTTCATCGAGCTTGAGCGAGGGCGACATTTCCCATGTGATCACACCGCCATCGACAACGCCCTTGGACAGCGCTTCGGGGAATTGCGGGACGGGCAGGCCGATGGGTTCCGCGCCCAGCTTTTCAAGCAGCAGCGTCGCGGGACGCGACGGACCGCGCAGTTTGAGACCGGCGAAATCGGTCAGGTCTTCGATGGCACCGCCCGTCTTGTGCACGATGCCCGGTCCGTGCATGTGGGCCGCAATCAGGTGCACGTCGGCGAAATCGTCCATCAGGTGCTGTTGCGTGTATTCCCACGCCGCGCGCGACGCCTCTTCCGCGCTTTTGGTGACCATGAAGGGCAGTTCAAGCGCCTCGGCCTCGGGGAAGCGGCCCGGCGTGTAGCCGGGGATCACCCAACCGCCGTCGATCACGCCATCGCGGATCAGGTCATATTGCGCGGTGGCTTTGCCGCCCAATTGCATGAAGGGATAGATTTCGATCTTGATCCGGCCACCCGACTCGGCTTCGACCTTTTCGACCCAGGGGTCGAGGAAGTATTTCGGGTTCGCCGAATTGGGCGACACGAAATGCTGAAAGCGCAGAGTGACCTCTTGCGCGATGCCAGTGGTTGCGGTCAGGCCAAGCAGGGCGGCGAGAGCGGCTGTCTTGAGAAGTGTCATAACGGCACGGCTCCTTCATGAAGCTGGGTTCACGCGCTGCTGCACTGCAGCGCAAGGGGTATTTATGCCGGGACCGAGGCTGTTGCAAATGGCTCGCAAGACTTCCGTTGATGCATCAATCGCCAAACCTTTGCCCTGCAACACGAATTGCGACCTGACGGGGAATTGTCGCAGGTGGTTCCCCGCAAATGAACGGCGGGCGAAAAACAGAATTGCAGCAGGTCATGCAGTAATGTTATTCACGAATTTGAATTTATCTCTGGGAGGAGACATCATGCTGTTGCGCCCGACACGCCGGACATTCCTGAAAACCGCCGCCGCCATGCCGGCCTTTGCGCTGCCCGGTGCGCAGGCGCTTGCCGAACTGGGTGGTCCCGAGGGGGGCAATCCGGGATATTTCCGGTTCACCATGGGCGAGGCCAGGATCACGATTGTCTCGGACGGGTACCTGAGCCTGCCGACCGATGGCTTGGGCGTGAATGCCGACCCCGCCGAAGTGCAGGCGTTTCTGGCCGCGCATTACCTGTCGACCGAGACCAACACATCCCACACCAATCACCTGATCGTCGAGATTGGCGGCAACACCGTGCTGGTCGATGTCGGGTCTGGCAACCGGTTCATGGACACGGCAGGGCGGCTTTGGGCGAATATGGACGCGGCGGGGATCGACCCGTCCGGCATCACCCATGTGGTCATCACCCATGCGCACCCGGATCACATCTGGGGCATCCGTGACGATTTCGATGAGGCGATCATTCCTGACGCGGCCTATTATCTTGGCGAGACCGAGCATGATTACTGGATGCAGGACGGGCTGGCGTCACAGGTTCCCGCAGAGATGCAGCAATTCGTCGTTGGTGCGCAGAATTCCATCAATGTGGATGGTGCCGACTGGGAGTTGATGTCGGACGGGTTCGAGGTGGTGCCCGGTGTGCGCGTGATCGACACGCCCGGTCACACGCCCGGCCATATGGCGGTTGTGGTCGAAAGCGGCGGTCAGCAGGTGATCGCACTGGGGGACGCGATGAGCCATGCCTATACCAACTTTGCCCATCCCGAATGGTACAACAGTTTCGATGCCGACGGGGATCAGACCGTTGCCACCCGCACGCGGCTGTTGGATATGGCGGCGACCGACCGGATGGCGGTTCTGGGCTATCACTTTCCCTTCCCCGGTGTCGGGCACGTGATGCGCGACGGCGGAGCCTACAGCTTTGTTCCGGCGCTCTGGAAGTTCGACTGACGCGCAGCGCGCGGATTGGCGGCGCGGTGGGTCCAGAGCAGGTGACCCAGCGCGCCCAACGCCGACCCTGACGCGGTGCCGACATAGATCGCGCCCCTGCCGATGACGAAGTTGCAGGCCGACAAAAGAGCGATGAGTCCGACGGGCAGTCGGCTGGTGTCTGTCTGCGATGTCATCCGGGTCATCCTTCGCGCGGGGCGGCCGCGCGGCTGAGGCGGTCGTTGATTGCGATCCCCAGGCCTTCATGCGGGATCGGCGAGACCGCGATCACACTGCCGCCCTGTGCGTCGAGCCTGTGCAGGTGGTCAAAGAGATGCGCCGCCGCTTCGACCAGATCCTCGGACGCGGACAGGTTGAGATCGCAGTCGACATCCCCGAAGCCAAGCCGCAGTTCACCCGGTTCCCAGTCGGTGGCGTTCAGGCGCACCCGCGCGACGGGGGCGTAATGCGACATGAGCTGGCCGGGTGCCGAGATCGCCTCGGCCTTGTGGCGCACGGTGAGCGGGTGGCCCAGCGTCCTGGCAAGGTCTTCTTCGGTGATGCCGCCGGGGCGCAACAGGAGCGGTTTGTCCAGAAGTCCGACGATGGTGGATTCCACACCGACCTTGCAAGGCCCACCGTCGAGAATCGCATCGACACGCGCGCCAAGGCTGTCGGCCACATGCTGCGCCTGTGTCGGGCTGATCTGGCCGGACCTGTTGGCCGAAGGCGCGGCCACGCCGCCGCCGAATTCCCGCAGGATCGCGCGCGCCGTGTCATGCGCAGGCAACCGCACCGCGATCGACTCGAGCCCCGCCGACACAAGTGCAGAGATCGGGCTGTGTGGTTGCTTGCGCAGAACCAGAGTCAGCGGTCCGGGCCAGTAGGCGCTGGCGAGCATCTCGGCTTCCTCGGTCCAGACGACATGCTGTTTGAGCGTGTCGAGATCCGCGAAATGCACGATCAGCGGGTTGAAGCTTGGCCTGCCCTTGGCCTCGTAGATCCGCGCGACGGCACGATCATCACAGGCGTCGGCACCAAGGCCGTAGACGGTTTCCGTCGGAAACGCGACCAGCCCACCGGAGCGCAGGATGGCGGCGGCGGTGGCGTGGCCTGCCATGGTGTCGGGCACGATCCTTGGAGAGGTGGTGTTCATGAAATATGACGCCGCGTTCTGGTTGATGGGGTGGGTCGCATTCGTCAGGGTCGTGTCAAAAGTTTCCATTTGCTTAGCGATCCGGCTTGCAATTGCCAAGCCACAGCCCTCAGGTCCAGACGTCCAAGGAAAGTCATTATGTCTTACCGCGCCCCCGTTTCCGAAATCCGTTTCCTGTTCGATCATGTCGTCGGCTTTGACCAGGTGTCCGCGACAGAGCGTTTTTCAGATGCCACGCCAGAGACCGTGAACGCCGTACTGAGTGAAGCGGGCAAGCTGTGCGAAGAGGTTCTGTCGCCGCTCCAGCGCGCGGGCGATCTGCATCCGGCGCGGCTTGAAAACGGGATCGTGCGCACCTCTCCGGGGTTTGCCGATGGTTTCCGCGCCATCGCCGAGGGGGGATGGATCGCGATTGCGGCTGATCCGGAGCATGGCGGGATGGGCCTGCCAATGGCGATGGCGACCGCCGTGAATGACATGATGAGCGCCGCCTGCCTGTCGATCCAGCTTGCCCCGCTGATGACGCAGGGTCAGATCGAAGCACTCGAGCATCATGCGAGCGACGCCATCAAGGAACTTTACCTGCCCAAGCTGATTTCCGGCGAATGGATGGGCACGATGAACCTGACCGAACCGCAGGCGGGCAGCGACGTGGGCGCGCTGATCACCAAGGCCGAACCCAAGGGCGACGGCACCTACGCGATCACGGGCCAGAAGATTTATATCTCGTGGGGCGACAACGATTTTACAGAGAATGTCTGCCACCTTGTTCTGGCGCGGCTGCCCGATGCTGTGCCGGGAACCAAGGGGATCAGCCTGTTCCTCGTGCCCAAGCGCATCCCGAATGAACAGGGCGTGCCGGGTGTTGCCAACGGCCTCAAGGTTGTCAGCCTCGAACACAAGATGGGCTTGCATGGCAGCCCCACCGCCGTGATGCAGTATGATGGCGCAACCGGCTGGCTTGTCGGCGCGGAACATGACGGCATGCGCGCGATGTTCACCATGATGAACAACGCGCGTCTTGGTGTAGGGGTGCAGGGCATCGGCGTGGCCGAAGGTGCCTATCAACACGCGCTGGCCTATGCCGAGGGCCGCAAGCAGGGCCGGACCGAGAACAACTCCATCACCGACCACGCCGATGTGCGCCGGATGCTGGCCACGATGAAGGCCGACACCTTTGCCGCGCGGGCCATTGCGCTGGCCAATGCCGTGGCCATCGACATGGAAACCGCGACAGGACATGCCGACTGGGCCGCGCGTGCGGCCTTGCTCACGCCGATCACCAAGGCGTTCGGCACCGAGACGGGGATTGACGTGGCCGAACTGGGCGTGCAGGTGCATGGCGGTATGGGATTTGTCGAAGAAACCGGTGCTGCGCAATATTCGCGCGATGTGCGTGTCACCGCGATTTACGAGGGCACCAACGGTATTCAGTCGATGGACCTTGTGGGCCGCAAGCTCATGGATGGCGGCGAGGCCGCGTACCGTCTGCTCGACGAGATGGAGGCCGATGCCGAGGCAGCGCGCGCCGATCTGCCCGATCTGGCAGAGCCGGTCTGGCAGGCCTGCGAAACGCTGCGGGAAACGACGGAATGGATGGTCACCAAGGGCGCGCAGGACCGCTTTGCCGGGTCCGTGCCCTATCTGCGGGGCTTTGCCCGCGTGTTGGGCGCGCATTTCCACCTCAAGGCAGCGCGCGCCGACCGGGCCGGGAAACACGAAAGACTGGCCGCGTTCTATATCCACCGCCTCTTGCCCGAACATGTCGGTCTGTTGACCCATGCCCGACAGGGTGCGGATGATCTTTACGCCCTGAGCATGGATGATCTTGCCGCATGAAGGACCGCAGCACAGCCGGAATTCGCTATCCCTGGGACACGCCCCCGGAAGAGGGCGCCGCGACCGAGATCGCCGACGGGGTGCTGTGGATTCGCCTGCCGCTGCCGATGAAGCTCGATCATGTGAACGTCTATGCGCTGGACGATGGCGAGGGCTGGACCATCGTGGACACCGGCTTTGCCTCGAACCGGGGACGCGCGCTTTGGGCGCAGTTGATGGACGGGCCGCTGAAGGGAAAGCCGATCACCCGCGTGATCGTGACCCATCACCATCCCGATCATGTCGGGATGGCCGGATGGCTGCAGTCCGAGCATGGTGCAGAGTTGGTCACCACACGCACGGCCTGGCTGACGGCACGGATGCTGCAATTGGACGAACAACCGACGCCCAGCGCGGAAACGCTGCGGTTCTGGAAGCGCTGCGGGATGGATGCGGACCTGCTGGACAAGCGCCGGACCGAACGCCCGTTCAATTTCACCGATTGCGTCGCGCCGATGCCGCTGGGCTACACCCGTATCCAGCAGGGCGACACGATCCGCGCAGGTGGGCGGACCTGGGACATCCATATCGGCAATGGTCACGCGCCCGAACATGCGACGCTCTGGTCGCAGGACGATTCGCTGATCCTTGCGGGCGATCAGATCCTGCCCTCGATCAGTTCGAATATCGGGGTCTATGCCACGGAACCCGAGGCTGATCCGGTGGCGGATTGGCTCGAATCCTGTGAACGCCTGTCCACCATCGCCCGCGACGACCATCTGGTGTTGGGTGGGCACAAGCTGCCCTTTACCGGGCTGCCGCTGCGGCTACGCCAGTTGATCGAGAACCACCATGGTGCGCTGCGCAGGCTGGAGGCGCATCTGTCGACGGCACACTCTGCCGGTGAGTGCTTTGCGCCGCTGTTCAAACGGCAGATCGGTGAGGGCGAATACGGGCTGGCGATTGTCGAGGCGATGGCGCATTGCCAGCACCTCTGGCACGAGGGCCGCGCCACCCGGACCTTGAGCGATCAGGGCGCGTGGTTGTTTCAGACCAAGGCCTGAGCCTGTCAGGCGCGTCCGCCGGTTGAGGAAAGGGTGAGCGGGGAAATCCCCAGGCTGCCCAGTGCGGCTTCCCATTTGTGAGTGTCCGTCGTGTCGAACACAACTTCGCTGCTTGCCTCGCAAACCAGCCATCCATTGGCCGCGATCTCGCGTTCAAGCTGCCCCGGTCCCCACCCGGCATAGCCCAGAACGATCAGCCGCTTTTCCGGGCCTTTGCCCTGCACGATGCTTTCCAGCACATCCAGCGTCGCGGTCATCGCGAAGGTATCGTCTACCTGCAGGGTCGTCATGTCGGACTGGAAATCCGGCGAATGCAGAACGAAGCCACGGCCCACTTCGACCGGGCCGCCGAAGTGGACGCGTATTTCTTTCAGATTGCCGGTGTTCTCGATCGGCAGTTGATCCAAGAGGGTCTCGAAGCTCATCTCGGCCGAAGGCTTGTTGACGATCAGGCCCATTGCCCCGTCAGAGGAATGCGCACACAAGTAGATCAGGCTGTTGGCGAAGCGGGGGTCAGGCATCCCCGGCATCGCGATCAGCAACTGCCCGGTCAGGTCGGTTATGGGTTCTGTCATTGTCACGTTCTGAACATGGACAGCGCAGCAAGGGGTTGCAAGACCACAGCCGGGGTCTGCACACGGCGGATCGCCGGTTTGTGACTTTTCATCGCGGCAGAAAACCGCCATCTGCTTGGGTATGACGCAGTTTCGCACCCTTGTTTCCAGTTTCGCGCTGGCTCTTGCAACCGTCCTGCCTGCGGCGGCCACGGCCTCGGACATGATGGGCCTGTCCAAGGTCGAGCTGCGCCCCGGCTGGCGGATGGCCGATGGAACCCATATGGCGGGGCTGCACATCGTGCTGGAACCGGGGTGGAAGACCTATTGGCGTGCGCCCGGCGATGTGGGCATTCCTCCGCAATTCGACTGGGCCGGATCAGAGAACATAGAGGCCGTGTCCGCCAACTGGCCGACGCCCTTGGTGTTCTTCGAACAGGGGATGCGGTCTGTGGGCTATATGTCCGAAGTCATCATTCCACTGCACCTGACCGCGCAAAGTGCAGGGTCGGACATGCAGATCGCGGGTGAGATGCAGATCGGCATCTGCAAGGACATCTGCATCCCCGCGACGCTTGCCTTTGCCGCCACCCTGCCGCCGGACGTGTCGCGCCCTGACCCGGTGATTGCCGCCGCGTTGACCGACAGGCCTTATTCGGCGCGTGAGGCGGGTGTGACACAGGTCAGGTGCAGCATCGATCCCGCCACAGGCAAGGACGGGTTGATCCTGCGCGCGAGCATCGACATGCCGTCAGCGGGCGGAACCGAATTCGTCGTGGTCGAGGCAGGCAATCCGCTTGTCTGGGTGGCCGAGCCGGACAGCTACCGCGAGGGTGGCACACTTCATGCCAGCACGCGGCTTGTTCATGTCGAAGGTGGCAGCTTTGCGCTGACCCGGTCTGAGTTGCGCTTTACCGTGATCGGGGAGAGCCGCGCGGTCGATATCCTTGGCTGTACGCGCTGACCTCAGGCTGGGCGGCGCATCCGCGACAGCCCCATAACCAGCGCTGACAGGATATAGAGCGCGAGGCAGATCGCGGCGGCCCCCGTGACGAACAGGCCAAGGCTCATCGACAATGTTGAGTCGCCACCAAAGGGTGTGCCGACCAGCGCCAAGCGCAGCGCTTCGGGCAATGCTCCGGTTACGGCAAATGCGCCCATCGTTGCGCCAAGCCATGCCACGATCAGCGCGGACGCCACCGTCAGCGCCGAGCGTACTCCGCCCTGACGGAACCGCAAGCCGCGCCGGGCGGTCTGGGTGAGGCGTCCAAGATCGTTCTGGACCGCCATGAGCGACGGCACGATCAGCAGCACGAGGAACATCCCGAACCCAAGCCCGTAGACCAGAGTGATCACGGTCGGCTTCAGGAATTGCGCCTGGCTGGATTGCTCGTAGAGCAGCGGAACAAGGCCAAGAACAGTGGTCGCGGTTGTCAGGAACACCGGGCGCAGACGGTCTGCCGCGCCGTCGATGATGGACGGGAACAGCCCGCGATCCTGCGCCTTTTCGTCGATTGTCGTCACCAGCACGATTGAATCGTTGATGATGATACCGGTCATGCCCAAAAGCCCGACCACGGTGAACATGCTGAGCGGGACATCCCAGGCCGCATGGCCATAGATCGTGCCCACGAGGCCGAAGGGAATCACCGACATGACGACCATCGGGCGCGTCCAGCTTGCAAAGACCCAGGCCAGGACAAGGTAGATTGCCAGAAGCGACAGGATCAGACCGGTTCGGGCATCGTTGAGGAAATCACCCTCCTGCTCGCTGAGGCCGGACAGGCGGTATTCCACCTGCCGTTCGCTGGAGATGGTGGGCAGGATCTGTGTCTCGAGCGCCAGCATGATATCGTTGGCCCGCGCCGGATCGTCCTCGGAGATATCGCCCGTGACCGAGATCAGGCGAATGCCGTTTTCGCGGCGCACCGTGGAAAACCCGGCGCGGCGTTCGACGCTGACGATATCGGCAAGCTGCACATAGGCACCCTCGGGCGTGCGCATCTGGGTGCGTTCAAGAAAATCCGCCGTCAACTCGCCTGTGGGCAGTTCGACGCGGATCTCGGCGCTGCGTGGACCGTCGGGGTAGGTCGCCGCCTGAATGCCGCCCAGACGTGCCCGCAGGACACTGCCCAGTGCGTCGGTGGTGAACCCCAGCGCCTGACCTTGCGGCGTGAGTTCGAGGATCAGTTCTTCCTTGTCGTAGGCCAGATTGTCTTCGACCGCCGACACTTCGGGATATTGCAGCAGGGCGTTTTTCAGATCCTCGGACGCCATCTTGAGCGTTTCGGCGCTGGCCCCGAAGAATTGCACGTCGAGCGCATCGCTCGCCGGTCCGCTGCCCCAGCTGCGGAAGCTGATCGTCTCGACCATCGGATGGCGCGGCACGCTGTCCTCGAGTTCACTCACGAAGGCTTGGCTCGAGAAGGGGCGCAGATCGGCGTCGATCAGTTCGATGGAAATGCCACCCAGCTGGTCGGCATCCTTCGTGTCGGTTCCGGCGATCCCGCGTCCGGCATTGCCGCCCACCTCGGCGATCACATAGTCGATCGGGTTGACGCCATGCCGCTCTTCAAAGCTGCGGGCAACATCATCGACCGCTGTCTGGAAGATGCGCATCATCTCGAACGTGTCTTCGCGAGTGGCCCCCGGCGCCATGGCGAAATTGCCGGTGACAGAGCTTTGTTCGGGCGAATTGAAGAACCGCCATTGCACGTCACCCCGGATGAACAGCGCCGCCTGCGATGCCAAGAGCACAACAGCCCCGGCAAGCACCGCGTAGCGCGCCTGGATCACAAGCGCCATGAACGGGCGGAACAGGGTCTCGCGCATCCAGCGGAAGCCCCGGTTCACCACGCGGGACGGAACATCGTACCAGTGTTCCTTGGCCGAATGGGCAATGGCATGCGCCATGTGGTTCGGCAGGATCAGGAAACATTCGATCAGCGACGCGGCCAGCACCGCGATCACCGTAAAGGGAATGTCGGCGATCAGGCCGCCGAACCGCCCGCCAATGGCAACAAGGCCGAAGAACGCGATGATGGTGGTGAGGGTCGCCGCAAAGACAGGCAGCGCCATGCGCTGTGCCGCGCGTTCCGCCGCTTCGACAGGGGGCAAACCGGTGCGCGCAAGATGATCGGCATGTTCGCCCACGACGATGGCGTCATCGACGACAATGCCCAAAGTGATGATCAGCGCGAACAGCGAGATCATGTTGATCGTGATCCCACCGGCATACATCAGCGCAATCGCCGCCATCATGGCCGCCGGAATCCCCGCCGCCACCCAGAAGGCCGTCCGCGCGTTCAGGAACAGGAACAGCAGCAGGACCACCAGCAACAGGCCAGTCAGGCCGTTGTCGAGCAGGATGTCCAGACGTCCGGTGATCGCCTCGGCGCGGGTGCGGATCAGATCGACGGTCACTCCGTCGGGCAAGGAGGATTGGAATTCGGCTGCCACGTCTTCGACGGTGCGCTGAATGCCGATGGCATCACCTTGGTCGCTGCGGTCGACCCGGATCGAGATCGCGGGATTGTCCCCGACGAAATAGCTGCGTTCGCGATCGACGCCTTCGATGAAGATCGTGCCGACATCGCCGACGGTCAGGTTCGATCCATCCGGGTTCGACCGCAGGACGATATTGGCGATCTGTTCCGCGCTGCGCTTTTCGACCCCGGTGCGCACGCGCGTGTTGGCGTTGCCCACATCCCCGGCAGGATCGGCATCGACCTCCTGGGCAATGGCATCGGCAATCGCGCGCATCGAGATGTCGAACGCGATCAGGTTGGCCGAGGGCACCTCGACCACAGTGCGGGGGGCGGACAGACCGCGAATGGTGGTGCGCGTGACGCCTTCGGCAAAAAGCCGTGCGCTGAGTTCATCGGCAAACCGCGCCAGTTGATCGACGCCCACGGGCCCGGTGATGACCAGATCGGTCACCCTGTCCCGCCACGTGCCGCGCCGGACCACCGGGTCTTCGGCATCGGCGGGCAGGTTCGAGACAGCATCGATCGCGGATTGCACATCATCGGCGGCGCGCGACATGTCCCAGCCCGGTTCGAACTCCAGCCGAATGCTGGCGCGGCCTTCGCGCGACGACGCTTCGGAGCTTTCGACACCTTCGACCGACAGGATCGCCGGTTCGAGAACCTGCACGATGCCACGGTCCACGTCCTCGGCACCGGCCCCTTCCCAGATCACCGACACATCGACATCATCGACCACCACGTCGGGAAAGAACTGCGCCCGCATGTTCGGGATCGAGAACGCCCCGGCGGCCAGCAACAGGATCAGCAACAGGTTCGCAACCGTGCGGTGTCGCACGAAATAGCTGAGGATGCCTCCGGCCTTGACCGACAATGTCCGCGCCATGGCTTAACCCCCCATCCGGGATTCGATGCGTTCGACCACCTGAGCCGGCACGGGTCCTTGCGAGAGCTGTTGCAGAAGGCGTTGACGGGCCTCTTCGGGCATCCGCGTGTTTCCCTGCACAAAGGCGGTCAGACGCGCGCGGCGTTCGTCGGTCAACTCCACCATTTCGGGCTCTTCCGGCGCTGGCTGCCCCGTGTCGCGCAGCGGGCGCACCTTGATGCCCGCGCCCAGCAGTGGCGTGCGTTCGGCAACGACATCGCGCCCCTGCAGGCCACGGGCGCGGACCAGCACATCATCCCCCTGCCGGCGCAGCAGGTCGACCTCCAAGACCTCGAGCCGGTCCTCTTCGGCCAGAACCAGCACCTCGTTTGCGGCGTTCAACGCCGACGCGGGCAGGCGCGCCACGTATTCGAGCGGCGGTTCTTCGATCTGCACGGTCACGAAATCGCCGGGCCGGAACCCCGGTGCGCTGTCCAGCGTGGCGAACAACAGCCGCCCGGTCTGGCCTTCACCCACCGCCGCCCCGGTCCGGCTCAATCGGCCGGTTGCGGTCAGGTTGGTGCCGAACACGTCCAGAACCACAGTTACGTCCGTGATGGTCAGGTCGCCATCTTCATCCAGCAGCCGCGCGAATTGCTGGGTCGAGACCCGGAACGCCACTTCGAGCGCATCGGCGTCGATGAGGCGGGCAAGCTGTTCATTCGACGAGACCAGTCGCCCCTGCACCACAGACACATCCGCCAATGTTCCCGAGAAATCCGCCGCGATCAGCGTGTCATCCAACCGCCGCCGCGCTTCTGCCTCGGCGATCACCTCGCGGGAGAGGCGCGTGGTCGCCTGATCGATCCGTGCTTCGGCCTGCGCCACAGCCTGCCGTCGCGACAACACCGCCTGCCGCGCCTGTGCTGCCGCCAGTTCCGCAACCTCGACCGTAGCTGCAGTCCCGACACCGCGGTCCTGCAGGTCGCGCTGGCGCTGGAACGCCCGTTCGCGCAGCGTGGCCTGCTCCTCGGCTGCGACAAGCTCATCGCGGGCAAGGATGATCGCCCGCTCCGCCTCGCGCTTTTCGGCCTCCGCATCGAGGATATCGCTCTGGACCCGCTGCAACACCGATTCCGCATCCGTGGGATCGATCCGCAGAAGCATCTGCCCCTCGGTGACAGTTCCGCCTTCGATGAAATCCGGCGAAATCTCGATCACCCGCCCCCCGACCGGAGCACGCAGTTCCAGGGTACGGACGCTTTCGATCTGGCCGAAGGCTGTCAGGACAGGTGTGACCGTTTCGAATTCCGCCGTGACGATGTTGACCGCAAAGACGCGTTCGCGCTGCGGAAAGCTGCGCGGCTCCTGTGCCATGCGGTCCTGCACCGCATCCCGCACCTGAATCCCGGCATAGGCCAGCAACCCAAGCGTCAGTGAAAGCAGGAACAGCCCTGTCAGGCTACGGCGCAAAAACCGCATGTACGACAATCCTCATGAGTGCTTCTGACTAACAGATAGCCAGAACGGAATGTTTTCCAATAACACATCTCATGGTTACACGACGATACGCGCTATTTCCGTCGCAAATGTTCGTCCAATCGCGGTAAAATCTCGACAAAGTTACAGGGCCGGTGCCGATAATCGAGCTGCAGGCTCAGGATTTCGTCCCACGCATCCTTGCAGGCACCGGGGCTTCCGGGGAGCGCAAACAGGTAGGTTCCATTGCGCACACCGCCCGTGGCGCGGCTTTGAATGGCGCTTGTGCCGATTTTCTGGAACGACACCATGGTGAACACGGTGCCGAAGGCGTCGATCTCTTTTTCATAGACATCGCGATGCGCTTCGACCGTCACATCACGGCCGGTCAATCCTGTGCCACCGGTGGAAATCACAACGTCGATCTCGGGGTTGTCGCACCACGCACGCAGCTGCGCCGCGATCTCGTCGCGCTCGTCCTGCACGATCTTGCGGTCGGCAAGGATATGCCCCGCGCCTTCGATCCGCCCGACCAGAGTGTCGCCAGAGCGATCCTCTTGCAGCGACCGCGTGTCGCTGACCGTCAGAACGGCGATGCGGATGGGCAGGAAATCCTTGGTCTCGTCGATACGGCTCATGGGTCAGGCTTTCTTGGTCAGGCGCGCTTGCAGGTCGAGAAGATCCGCCCAGGCTTCGCGTTTGGCGGCAGGATTTCGCAGAAGGTAGGCGGGATGGAACATCGGGATCGCGGGGAGCCCTTCGGCCTCGTCCCATTGTCCGCGCAGCCGGGTGATGCCGCGTTTGCCCAGCAGCGCCTGGCACGAGATATTGCCCATGACAACCAGAACTTCGGGTTTGGCCAAGGCGATGTGGCGTTTGAGAAATGGCATCATCATCGCGATCTCGTCAGGTTTCGGATCGCGGTTCTGCGGCGGCCGCCATGGCAGCACATTGGTGATATAGACCGAATGTGCGCCTTCGCGGTCGCGTCCCAGATCAATCGCCGCCAGCATCCGGTCCAGCAATTGCCCGGCACGGCCCACGAAGGGTTTGCCGATCCGGTCCTCGTCGCGCCCCGGAGCTTCGCCGACGATCATCACCCGCGATCCGGGGACACCGTCGCAGAACACGAGATTGCGCGCGCCTTTCTGCAAGTCGCAATGCGGATAGGCGGCCATCACCGCTTTCAGCCCGGCCAGATCCTGCGCAGCCTTGGCCGCGGTTTCAGCCTCGGCCACCGGATCGACGGTTGCGGCGGGCGCAACCGGAACGGCAGGTTCCTGCGCACCCGGCGCGACACCCGCTTTCGGCGGCGGAGCAACCTGTTCAAAACGGTTGATGGGCGTTTCCGAGATCGCCTCGGTCACACCCATCTCAAGCTGCCATTCCAGTGCAGCACGCGCCGCGTGCCAGTCCATGTGCGAATCCATAGGGTATTCTATCCCGGCAATCTGGCGCACAAAAGGGATGACGGTCTTGCCGCGCGGCGGCGCAGTTTCTATAAGCACCCGACCACTCCGAAAAGGCCAGATGATGCGTTTCGATCAACGACACCTGCTTGGGATCGAACCCCTCCGTCCGGACGAAATCACGACGCTGCTCGATCTGTCGGACCAGTATGCCGACCGCAACCGAAAGCGGACGCCCAGCACCGATGTTCTGGCGGGCATGACGCAGATCAACATGTTCTTCGAGAACTCCACCCGCACGCAGGCCAGCTTTGAGCTGGCGGGCAAACGGCTGGGCGCGGATGTGATGAACATGGCGATGCAGGCCTCGTCGGTGAAAAAGGGCGAAACCCTTGTCGATACCGCGCTGACGTTGAATGCGATGCATCCCGATCTGCTGGTGGTCCGGCATCCGCATTCCGGCGCGGTCGACCTTCTGTCGCAAAAGGTGAATTGCGCGGTGCTGAACGCCGGTGACGGCCAGCACGAACACCCGACGCAGGCGCTTCTGGACGCGCTGACCATCCGCCGTGCCAAGGGACGCCTGCACCGCCTGTCCATCGCCATTTGCGGTGACATCGCGCATAGCCGCGTGGCCCGGTCGAATATCCTGCTTCTGGGCAAGATGGAAAACCGCGTGCGTCTTGTAGGCCCGCCCACGCTGATGCCCGCCGGAATCGGTGAATTCGGGGTCGAAGTGTTCGAGGACATGCGCGAAGGCCTCAAGGATGTGGACGTGGTGATGATGCTGCGGCTGCAGAAAGAACGCATGGATGGCGGGTTCATCCCGTCTGAACGCGAATATTACCACCGCTACGGGCTGGACGCGGAAAAGCTGGGTCACGCCAAGGAGGATGCCATCGTCATGCATCCCGGACCCATGAATCGGGGGGTCGAAATCGACGGCACACTCGCGGACGATATCAACCGCTCCGTGATCCAGGAACAGGTCGAGATGGGTGTCGCCGTGCGCATGGCAGCCATGGACCTGCTCGCCCGGTCGCTCAGGGAACGGCGCGCGGCGCAACCCGAAGGTGTGATGGTGTGAGCACGAAAATGCACATCAAGAGCAGCGAGCGCGGTGTGATCCGGGTCTTCCACATTGACCTGCCGCGCGAAGCGGTCGACCGGTTTACCACGCAGGCGGGCACCGGGGAATGGCCGGTGCAATACGCGCTTGGGGCGACATCGCTACGGGCGGCCTTTGTCGAAGTGGTCGACCTCCGCGATCTGGGGGAAATGTCGCTGTCGCAATACCTGGTCAGCGCCCATGACGTGAGCGGAGCGGATTTCGACAAGATGCGCCCGCGCCTCGATCAGCTGACGGGCTTCGCGCTCGTGCTGCCGTCACAGGCTTTCGACCAGACCGAACAGGATCTGACCATCGCGGCACCCCTGCGCTGGGTCGGCACGTTCAACGAACCGAAACCCGCTCCGGGCGGAGCGCCGATCCGCACGACATCGGCCAAGGGCATAGTCGGCACCCCGAAAGGTGGGGCACCAAAAACGTCGAACACCGCCATTTGGGTCGTCATCGGCCTGTTTTTCCTGGTCCCCCTGGCGGTCGTCGCCGCCCGGGTCCTGCTCAATTGATTGTTGCCGAAAGCGCCCATGATCGAATTCAAACCTGATATGTCCACCTATATCCGCGCCCATGCGGTGATGACTCTGTTTGCAATGGCGGCGGGCATGGTCATCCTGTGGGTCCTTGGCAACCCGCATATCTGGACCGGCGCGATTGGGGGTCTGGCCGCCGTGGCCCTGCGGGGCTGGTACATGGCGGACGAGGTCATGGACGAGGTCTGGGTCCTGAACCGCACGGGCCTCAAGGGCCCTTACGAGCGTCAGGCCAACCTCGATGACATCGCAAAGTTGCGCATAATTGCCGGTTCAGTGCAGATCGTGACCAAATCGGGGTTGAAGCACCTCATCAAGTATCAACCCGACCCCAAGGCGGTGATCGACACGATCAACGCGGCGCGGCAGAAGCAGGCAGCGTGACATGACACTCCTTATCACGAATGCCCGGCTGATCGACCCGGACGCCGCCACCGTCAGGACGGGTGCCGTGCTGATCCGCAACGGTGTGATCGCAGAGGTGTTCGACACACCGGCACCCGAAATCAGCACGGACAATATCCCGTCCGAGAACCGCCGCGATGCCCGTGGCAAGTGCCTTGCCCCCGGCATCGTGGATATCGGCGTCAAGATCTGCGAGCCCGGAGAACGGCACAAGGAAAGCTATGGCTCGGCCGGGCTGGCCGCAGCAGCGGGCGGTGTGACCACCATCGTCACCCGTCCCGACACGAACCCCGCCATCGACACGCCTGAAACGCTCGAATTCGTGCGCCGCCGCGCCAACGAGGCGGCCCCCGTGCATGTCCTGCCCATGGCCGCCCTGACCAAGGGGCGCGACGGGCGCGAGATGACCGAGATCGGCTTCCTGATGGATGCCGGGGCCGTCGCCTTCACCGATTGCGACCGCGTTGTGCGCGACACCAAGGTGCTGAGCCGCGCGATGACCTATGCCCGCGCTTTGGGGGCGCTGATTGTCGGACACCCGCAGGAACCCAACCTGTCCGCAGGCGCAGCCACCACATCGGGCAAGTTCGCCTCACTGCGCGGGTTGCCGAGTGTCACACCGATGGCCGAACGCATGGGGCTGGACCGGGATATCGCCCTGGTTGAAATGACCGGTGTGCGCTACCACGCCGACCAGATCACCACGACCCGCGCCCTGCCCGCGCTGGAACGGGCCAAGCGCAACGGCTTCGATGTCACGGCTGGTGTATCGATGCACCATCTGACGCTGAACGAATACGATGTTGCCGACTACCGCACCTTCTTCAAGGTCAAGCCGCCGCTTCGGTCCGAGGATGACCGGCAGGCAGTTGTCGAGGCGGTCAAGTCCGGCCTGATCGACGTGATCGGATCGTTCCACACGCCGCAGGACGAGGAAAGCAAACGCCTCCCCTTCGAGGAAGCCGCAAGCGGTGCCGTGGGTCTGGAGACGATGCTTCCGGTGCTGATGCGCCTCTATCATTCCGGCGATCTGGACCTGCCGACGCTGTTCCGCGCGCTGTCGTTGAACCCGGCCAAGCGGCTTGGCCTTGACTGCGGTCGCCTGACCAAGGGCGCGCCTGCGGACCTCGTTCTGTTCGATCCCGACAAGCCCATTGTTCTGGACCGGTTCGAACTGAAATCGAAGTCGAAAAACACGCCCTTTGACGGCGCAAGATTGCAGGGTAAGGTTCTCGAAACCTTCGTCAGCGGAACCTCGGTCTACCGGAGCACCTGATGCCATCGCTTGAGACCAGCTTAACGCTTCTTGCCCTCTGGGGCGCTGTCGGCTATCTGCTGGGGTCCATCCCGTTCGGCTTGTTGCTGACACGGGCCTTGGGTCTGGGCAACCTGCGCGAAATCGGATCGGGCAATATCGGCGCGACCAACGTGCTGCGCACCGGCAACAAGGGCGCGGCAGCCGCCACTCTTATTCTCGATGGGGCCAAGGGCGCAGCCGCCGTGTTGCTCGCCCGTTCCATGGCAGGCGAGGACGCCGCCCAGATCGCCGCGCTGATGGCCTTTCTGGGCCATTGCTTTCCGGTCTGGCTGGGCTTCAAGGGTGGCAAGGGTGTTGCAACATTCCTTGGCCTGATGCTGGCACTCGCATGGCCGGTGGGCCTTCTGGCCTGTGCCACGTGGTTCGCCACCGCCGTGATCAGCCGTATTTCCAGCCTGTCGGCACTGGTCGCGGCAACTTGGTCAACCCTGTGGTGCCTGCTTGTCGGTCAGGGACAGGTCTTTGTGCTCACCCTTGCGCTTGCGCTGCTGATCGTCTGGCGGCACCGCGAGAACATGGCGCGCCTCAAGGCGGGCACGGAACCCCGGATCGGCGGCAGCAAGGCCTGAGCTTCCGTTACAGGGAAGCTCAGGCATCTTTACCTACTCCGCCGCGTCGCGCTTGGGCAGCACCCAATCCGGGCGCGGGAAATGGCAGGTGTAGCCATTCGGGAACCGCTCAAGATAATCCTGATGCTCAGGCTCGGCCTCCCAGAAATCGCCAACGGGCTCCACTTCGGTGACCACCTTGCCCGGCCAGATGCCGGACGCGTTCACATCGGCGATCGTGTCCTCGGCAACAGCTTTCTGCTGATCGTCGACATAGTAGATCGCCGAGCGATAGCTGAGCCCACGGTCATTGCCCTGCCGGTTGAGAGTGGTCGGATCGTGGATCTGAAAGAACACCTCAAGCAGCTTGCGATACGAGATCACGGACGGATCAAAGATGACCTCGATCCCCTCGGCATGGGTGCCATGATTGCGATAGGTCGCGTTGGGCACGTCGCCACCCGTATAGCCCACGCGGGTTTCATGCACGCCGGGCAGCTTGCGGATCAGGTCCTGCATGCCCCAGAAACACCCCCCCGCCAGTACTGCACGTTCACTCATGCCACATCCTCCACTTGATCCAGATAAGCGCCATAGCCCTCGGCCTCCATCTCGTCGCGATGGATGAACCGCAGGCTGGCGGAATTGATGCAATAGCGGAGACCACCCCGGTCGCGCGGGCCGTCCGGGAACACATGGCCCAGATGGCTGTCCCCATGGGCAGAGCGCACCTCCGTGCGGACCATCCCAAGGCTCATGTCGCGCAATTCGGTGACATGCGCCGGTTCGATCGGCTTGGTAAAGCTGGGCCAGCCGCAGCCCGACTCGTACTTGTCGGCGCTGGCGAACAGCGGCTCACCGCTGACGATATCCACGTAGATGCCGGGTTCCTTGTTGTTGAGGTACTCCCCCGTGCCGGGCCGTTCCGTCCCGCTTTCCTGCGTGACGTAGAACTGCTCCGGGGTCAGCGTCGCAATGACATCCGGGTTCTTTTCGTATTTGGGCATAGATCGCCTCCTGTCCGTGAGCTTGTCCCTATAGATGGCGCGGATCGGTCAAAGTCCAACCCCTGTTACAGCGCGGTCTCCCGAGCGTGAGCCGCGATGCGGGGTCGCCCCGTCGCCTCGACGACGATCCGCGCCTCGACGAACATCTCGCGGGCCTCGATCTCGGCCCGCTTGACCTCGCGCGTGACCTGCAGATGCACCGAGGCCGCGCCTGCCGCTTCGGCATCCTGGGTCGCAACCGCGCTCAACGCCGTCTCGAGACGCGTCATCGCGGCCTCGGCCGTCTGGAAATCCTGCGGCGCGTCGGGCAAATGCGCGCGGAAAAGACCCTCGGACGGGCTGCTCACCAAACCCTCCCGCAGCATACGGATACGTCCCGTGACCGCACCGATCGCATTGGCCACATCCCCATGCTCGGGCAGCAACATCTCGGCATTCAGATACGCCCCCACCGCCGGATAGGTTGTCTGCGCCGATGCGCCCAGCCCCACGACCGGCACGCTCAACCCGGCACTGAGGCGCACAAGCCCCGGCACCTGCCGCAATCCGCGTTGCAACAACGGATGCACGGCAAGCATTGCCGGGTCGTCCAACCCGTCCTCGGCAAAAGCCGCCTCAAGCAGCGCGGTTCCGGTGGCGTGCGTCAACGCATCGACGATCTGGCCTGCCATCTCTTGCGGGGAGTGCGCATGGCGCTCTCCCGATCCGGCCCGATTGCGCGCCAGCAACGCCAACGCCTTTTCCGACGCCGAGGCGTCCCAATGGGTGAACCGCCCCAGCACATGAAGCGCATCCGTCGGCGTTGGACCAGCCACCTGAACCAGCCCCCGCGACACCAAGAGCCGCAGCGACTGGGCTTCCAGACGCGTTTGCACGACGGATCCCAAGGGCTGCGGCGGAACGGTGATCCGGTCCAGCACCGCGCGCTCCCGTTCGGACAGTCCAACTGCATCCTGACCTTCGACCAGGCGCACGAAGCGCGCATCGTATTCTCCCGGCACAGCGCGGTTCAGTTGCGCGTCCAGCGCGCGATGCACCACCTCTGGCGCGTCCTGCGCCACCAGGGCGACAGGCAGCACCCGCCTCGGCCCAAGGCTCACGCCGCCGCTCAGACCTTCGCTGGTCAACCGGACCTCGCTGTCACCGCCCAGCCCATGCGTGCGCATCGCCACTGCCTCGACCATGGTGCGATGCGGCCCAACCCGTGCGCCATCGGGGTCGATCACCGGCTGGCCGTTGCGCAGAACCGCGATATCCGTCGTCGTCCCGCCGATATCCGACACCAGCGCGTGATCCGCCCGCGTCAGCCACCGCGCCCCGACGATGGAGGCGGCAGGCCCGCTCAGGATGGTCTCGATGGGACGCTCCTGCGCCTGTGCCGCCGACATCAGCGCACCGTCGCCCCGGACGACCATCAGCGGCGCATCGATGCCAATTTCGCGCAGGGCCCCTTCGGCCCGCCCGATCAACCGATGGGTCAGACCGATCAGCCGCGCGTTGAGAACCGCCGTCAGCGCCCGTTTCGGACCCCCCAGCTTGGCCGACAGCTCATGCGAACAGGTGACGGGTCGCCCGGTCGCCAGCCGAACCGCATCCCGCGCGGCCACCTCGTGCGCCGGGTTGCGGGTGCCGAATTGCGCAGCGATGGCAAAGGCCGACACGTCCTGCGAGCTGGCCCAATCCGCGATCCGCTGCACATCCAGCGGCGCAACCTCGGCCCCGCCGTGGCTGTGGCCCCCAGGCAACACCAAGACCGGATCGCCGCCAAGCGCATCGGCCAGACCCTGCGCTGCCAGATCGCGCTCGGAAAAGCCGATATAGATCAACGCCACGCGCGCGCCCTGCCCTTCGACCAGAGCATTGGTGGCAAGCGTCGTCGACAGCGAGGCCAGCGCGATGTCTTGTGGAGCCACGGACGAGTTGGCCAGCACCGCCTGAACCGCTTCGCGCACACCGATGGCCAGATCCTGTCGCGTCGTCAGCGCCTTGGCACTGGCGATCACCGCGTCTTCGTCGCGCATCAGCACCGCGTCGGTATAGGTACCGCCGGTGTCCACACCCAATAGAATTGCCATAACGCCGCCTCCTGCGATGGACCTAGCCTAGTCGCCCGACTTGGCCCGCGCGTTTGCGACATCGGCAAGTCGCATCACGGCCCAGCGCGCGGCATCGGCGACGGTTTCATCGGGATCGTCCACCAATCCCTGCGCCACGGCCCGCAAGTTCGGCGCTCCGGAATTGCCGATGGCATAAAGCACGTTGCGGACAAAACGGTTGCGCCCGATCCGCTTGATCGGAGATCCCGAGAACCGCTCGCGGAACGCCACATCATCCAGTTGCGCCAGTTCCGCGAGGTCGGGTGCCAACAGATCATCGCGTGCATGGTACTTCACTTCCGATGCGCGACTGGCGAACTTGTTCCAGGGACAGACGGCGAGGCAATCGTCACAGCCATAAATCCGGTTGCCCATCAACGCGCGCAGGTCCTCATCGACCGGCCCGTGATGTTCGATGGTCAGGTAGGAGATGCACCGCCGCGCATCGAGCTGGTAGGGCACAGGAAATGCCTCCGTCGGGCACACGTCCAGACACTTGCGGCACGACCCGCAATGATCGACCTCGGCCGGGTCGGGCACCAGGTCCAGCGTCGTGAACACCGATCCGATAAAGAACCACGACCCCAGATCACGCGATACGAGGTTCGTGTGCTTGCCCTGCCACCCAAGCCCCGCCGCCTGCCCCAGCGCTTTTTCCGGCACGGGTGCCGTGTCCACGAACACCTTCACCTCGCCGCCGGCCTCGGCAATCAGCCAGCGCGCCAGCCGCTTGAGCCGTTTCTTGAGCACATCATGATAATCGCGGTTCTGCGCATAGACCGAAATCGCAGCCTGTTCGGGATGCTCCAGCAATTCCAAAGGATCGTGATCCGGCCCGTAATTCTCGGCCAGCATGATCACCGAGCGCGCCTCTGGCCACAGCACCTGCGGCGCACCACGCCAATGCGCACGGTCCTCCAGCCACCCCATCTGGCCGTGATACCCCTTGTCCAGAAACGCCTGCAGTCGCGCGGGCACCTCCGGCACGTCCCAGGGCCGACAGATGTGACAGGCCGAAAACCCTTCGGCGATCGCCTGCGATTTTATCCGGGCTGTCAGGTCCATCCCCGCCCCTGTCTTCTTCTTTTTCCAAATATGCCGGGGGGTCGTCCATTGTGGCGCCATTGGTTCAAGCCCAATGGACGACGGGGCTGGCACCCCAGTGGCGGATTTTTCGGACGAAAAATCTGCCCTGCCTCAAAAATCCAGATCGGCATAATGCGGTGGTTGGGGGAACCCCGGAACCTGATCGGCAAGGATCGACCGAAAGGCCGGGCGCGACTTGATCTTGGCATACCAATCCTTGACCACCGCGCTGCGGTTCCAGTCCACGTCACGGATATAATCCAGCGAAGACAGATGCGCGGCCGCTGCGAAATCCGCCAGCGTCATCGTGTCGCCCGCCAGCCAACGGCGGTGATCCAGAAGCCACGCCATGTAATCGAGGTGATACTTGATCGCCTTGGCCCCTGCCTTGACATTTCCACTGTCCGGAAAACCTTGCTTGGTGACCTTCTTGTTCACCCGCTCATAAAGCAGCTTGGACGTGACCTCGTTGTGGAACTTGTCGTCGAACCAGCCCACAAGGCGCCGCACTTCGTAGCGCGCATCAAGCGAGCGGGGCATCAGCGGCGGTGCGGGATACTTCTCTTCGAGATATTCACAGATTGCTGCACTTTCGGCCATGGTGCGCCCGTCGATCTTGAGAACAGGAACCTTGGCAGCAGGGTTGCGGCGCAGGAAATCCGGGTCTTTTTCCCAGTACTTCTCTTCGATCAGTTCGCACTCGATCTTCTTTTCCGCAAGGCTCAGCCGGACCTTCCGACAGAACGGAGACAACGGAACATGATACAGTTTGGCCATGCGAAGAGGGTCCCGAAGATGGTGGTTCAGACGTCCACTAATTGCCGCGAAGCGCCCCACAATACAATGGCCCCGCGCCGGTTTAATCCCGTTCGCGCGGTTTTCGTCTCATCTGCGCAGGCTCAATTCTGGAAACAGGCGGCCCGTCCGTCCTGATTGATGGTCTCCGCACCGCCCCGGATCGACCGGGCGCGCCGCTCCACAAAATCGCTGGGCCTCGAGGCCGATCTTGTCTTCGGGGACGGCAGGATCGCCGCCAGTCTTGCCGCCTGTAGCGCGCTGAGATCGCGGGCATCGACGCCGAAATAATGCTGCGCCGCCGCCTGCACACCGAACACGCCCTCGTCGAATTCGGCCACGTTCAGATACAGCTCGAGGATGCGCCGCTTCGACCACATCGCCTCTGAAACCGGGGTCAGCACCGCCTCCATACCCTTGCGCGCCCAGGACCGCTGCTGCCAAAGGAACACGTTCTTGACGACCTGTTGCGAGATGGTCGAAGCGCCCCGCGCGCCGCCTGCTTCGATCGCAGCCTGGATCGCGGCAACATCGAACCCCCAATGCAGACAGAAATTCGCGTCCTCTGCCGCGACCGCAGAGCGGAACATCACGGGCGCAATCTGATCGGCATCGACCCAGACCTGATCGACCGGCGCCCCGAGACGCCGACCTTCTGACCACATGGTGTGCGTCGTCGGCGGGTTCACGAAACCGAACAAGACCACCAACGCAAGCACCAGCACGATCAGTCCCAGACCCGCACGAACGCTCCATTTCAGCAGCCAGCGATAGGGTGCGAGGATCTTGTCCACCAGCCCCGGCTCTTTGGCCACGCGCGCGCGCTTGGACTTCGGCTTGTCCAGCCGAGGCCCCTGCTGAGATGTGTCTTTGGGTTTACCGCTCGCCATCGCAGGCACATTAGGCGCAACTGCCATCCAAGAAAACATCCTCTGTGATCCGATCCACCCTCCGGCGTAGCGGTGGTTTCCGTTACAAGCTGGACATCCGCGTGGCAACACGGTGAAACCTGTTTGCTTTTTGCCCGATATCGCACAAGACCAAGAGCATGCTCATGCTTTTCGTGCTCTTGGGAATTTACGCGGCCAGCATCTGGTTGGCCTGCGCCTATACTCTGCCCGGTCAGGCGCTGGTCCAAGGCATAGGTCTCATGTCCGTGGCGGGGGTGGCCGCGCTGACGCTCTGGCTGCTTGTTCGCGCTGGCTATCTTGAGGCGTGGCTTGCCATCGCTCTTGTCGGTGTGATCGCGCTGCCGGCAAGCCTGATCGGACTCGGCCTGACCATGGGTGGTCTCATCCGCATCACCGCAAGAAAACGGAATTGGGTATTTGTGCTGACCCGTCTTGGGGCATCGGTGCCAATCGTACTTGGCGCCGCTCTCCTGCTTGCGCGCTGAGCGCAGCAAATCCGCAAAATATCCTCACCATGAAAAACCCGGCCAGATGGCCGGGTTCTTGATGTCAACGCATCGCCGCGCTTATTCGGCAGGGACCGCCCGCTTTTCGATCTCCAGCGGATGGCTGATCTTGTCCAGCATCTCTTTCGGGCAGACTTGCATGAAGTTGCCCAGTTCAAGGTCCCAGTGCTGCAGGATGTCCTGCGCCTTGCGGCTCATGGTTTCCTCGACATGCCGTTCGATCAGACCCTTCATCTGGTCGACCCAGTGATCGACCGTCACCGGACAAGTCACGAGGCTTTCCATGTTCATGAGCGCCTGCGCCTTGCCTTCGGGGTCATAGAGATACGCCATCCCCCCGGTCATGCCCGCGCCGAAATTGGCACCGATATCACCCAGGATCACGGCTACGCCGCCGGTCATGTATTCACAGCCGTTCGATCCGCAACCTTCGACCACGACCTTGGCCCCCGAGTTCCGCACGGCAAAGCGTTCGCCCGCGCGACCGGCGGCAAAGAGGTACCCATCGGTCGCCCCGTAAAGCACGGTGTTGCCGATGATCGTGTTGTCGGCGGCCACCAGCGGCGACATCATCGGTGGGCGGACAACGATGGTGCCCCCCGACAGGCCCTTTCCGACATAATCGTTGGCATCGCCCGACACTTCGAGCTTGAGCCCCGGCGCTGCAAACGCCCCCAGAGACTGTCCCGCAGAGCCGGTCAGTTTCACCGTCAGGTGGTTCGGCTGCAGCGAATTGCGCATGCCGAACTTGCGCACGATATGGCTCGAGGTGCGGGTGCCGACGGTGCGGTCGGTGTTCTGCACCGCGTAGGACAGCTGCATCTTCTCACCATCCTCGAGGAACCGCGCCGCGTCGCGGACAATCTCGGCATCGAGCGTATCCGGCACCGGGTTGCGCGGACGGTTGCGGTCATAGACGATGTCGTCCGACCCATCGACACGGATCAGGAGCGGGTTGAGGTCCAGATCGTCCAGATGATCCGACCCACGGCTGACCTGGCTCAGCAGATCGGCGCGGCCGATCACCTCTTCCAAGGACCTTGCCCCGATCGAAGCCAGAACGTCCCGCACTTCCTGCGCGTAGAAGGTGATGAGGTTCACCACCTTGTCCGCGTTGCCGGTGAACTTGCCCCGCAGTTCTTCGTCCTGCGTGCAGACACCGACCGGGCAGGTGTTCGACTGGCACTGACGCACCATGATGCAGCCCATCGCGATCAGCGCGGCTGTGCCGATGCCGTATTCCTCGGCCCCCAGCATTGCCGCCATGACGATGTCACGCCCCGTGCGCAGACCACCATCGGTCCGCAAGGTCACGCGATCCCGAAGCTTGTTCATCGACAGAACCTGATGCGCCTCGGTCAGGCCCATCTCCCACGGCAGACCGGCGTATTTGATCGAGGTCGCAGGCGACGCGCCCGTGCCACCGTTGTGACCCGAAATCAGGATCACGTCCGCCTTGGCCTTGGCCACACCGGCCGCAATCGTGCCAACGCCCGACGACGCCACCAGCTTGACCGTCACCTTGCAGCGCGGGTTGATCTGCTTGAGATCGTAGATCAGCTGCGCAAGGTCCTCGATCGAGTAGATGTCGTGGTGCGGCGGCGGTGAAATCAGCGTCACACCCTTGGTCGAATGGCGCAGGCGGGCGATCAGGTCGGTGACCTTCATCCCCGGAAGCTGACCACCCTCGCCGGGCTTTGCACCCTGAGCGATCTTGATTTCCAGCTCTTCGCACTGGTTCAGGTATTCGGCGGTCACACCAAAGCGGCCCGACGCCACCTGCTTGATCTTGGCAGAGGGGTTGTCGCCGTTCGGCTCGGGCACGAAATGCGCCGGGTCTTCGCCACCTTCACCCGAGTCGGACTTGGCCCCGATCCGGTTCATCGCCACGTTCAGCGTCTTGTGTGCCTCGGGCGACAGCGCACCGAGCGACATGCCCGGAGTCACGAAGCGCTTGCGGATCGAGGTAATGGATTCCACCTGCTCAAGCGGGATAGGTTCACCCAGAGGCTTGATCGCCAGCAGATCGCGCAGATGAATCGGCGGGTTCGCCTGCATCGCCTTTGAATAGGTCTTCCAGATCTCGTATGACGCTTTATTGCACGCCATCTGCATCAGGTGCATCGTCTGCGCACCCCAGGCGTGAGTTTCGCCAGATTTACGCGCCTTGTAGAAACCGCCGATGGGCAGAACATCCTGACCCCCACGGAAGCCCAGCGCGTGGATTTCCTCGGCCTTGCGCTGCAGCCCGTTCAGGCCAATGCCGGAAATACGGCTCAGCATGCCGGGGAAGTATTCCGCGCACATGGCCCGGCTCAGGCCCACGGCCTCGAAGTTCAGGCCACCGCGATAGGACGAGATGACGGAAATGCCCATCTTCGACATGATCTTGAGCAAGCCCTGATCCACCGCTTCACGGTACTTGGCCACCGCCTCTGTCAACGTCAGATCCAGCAGACCGCGCTTGATGCGGTCGGCCAGCGAATCCTCGGCCAGATAGGCGTTCACGACTGTCGCACCCGCACCGATCAGCACCGCAAAGTAATGCGGGTCGATACATTCGGCTGAGCGCACGTTGATCGAACAGAAGGTCCGCAGTCCCTTGCGGGTCAGGTGGCTGTGCACCGCGCTGGTGGCAAGGATCATCGGCATCGCCACCTTGCCTTCGCCGCAATACTCGTCCGTCAGGGTGATATGCCCTGCACCGGAGCGCACGGCGTCTTCGGCTTCGGCGCGCACACGCTCCAACGCGACCTGCAACGCCCCCTGTTCCCCTGTTGCCGGGAAGGTACAGTCGATCTCGCAGAGACCGGCGTTGAAGTGGTTGGCCAGCTCCTTGAATTGCGCATTGCCTACGAACGGGCTGTCCAGAACGAGGATCTCGGTCTGCGCGCTCGACTCGTCCAGCACGTTCTTGAGGTTGCCGAACCGCGTCTTGAGGCTCATCACGCGGAATTCACGCAGGCTGTCGATCGGCGGGTTGGTCACCTGGCTGAAGTTCTGGCGGAAGTAATGCGACAGCGGGCGGTACTTCTTGGACAGAACCGCAGACGGCGTGTCATCGCCCATCGACGCCAGTGTTTCCTTGCCGTCCTCGGCCATCGGGGCGAGCACCTGCTCCAGTTCCTCGATGGTGTAGCCCGCAGCGATCTGGCGACGGCGCAGTTCAGCGCCCTCGTACATCGCGGTCTCGGTCACCTTGCCCAACTCTTCGTCAAGCTCGTTGATCTTGCCGACCCATTCACCGAACGGCTGGCTGGCGGCCAGTTTGTTCTTGATCTCGACGTCGTGGTAGAGCTTGCCCTCTTTCATATCGACGGCCAGCAATTGCCCCGGTCCAAGCGCGCCCTTTTCGCGCACGGTGCCTTCGTCGATCGGCACCATGCCCGCTTCGGAGCCGGCAATCAGCATGCCGTCGCCCGTCACGACATAGCGCATCGGACGCAGCCCGTTCCGGTCAAGCCCGGCACAGACCCAGCGACCGTCGGTCATGGCAAGCGCTGCGGGGCCGTCCCACGGCTCCATCACGGAGTTGCAGTAGGAATACATGTCGCGCCATGCCTCGGGCAGTTCGATCGCCTGCTTGGACCACGATTCCGGGACCAGCATGGTCTTGGCCATCGGGGCATTGCGGCCCGCGCGCACCAGCACTTCGAACACGGCATCCAGAGCGGCGGAATCGGACGCGCCATTGGCGATGATCGGCTTGATGTCCTCCGCCATGTCACCGAAGGCCGAAGAGGCCATGCGGATCTCGTGGCTCTTCATCCAGTTGACGTTGCCCTTAAGCGTGTTGATCTCGCCGTTATGCGCCAACATGCGGAATGGCTGTGCCAGCCACCACTGCGGGAAGGTGTTGGTCGAATAGCGCTGGTGGTAGATCGCGAAGGCGCTCTCGAACCGCTCGTCCTGCAGGTCGGGATAGAACTCGGCCACCTGTTCGGCCAGCATCATGCCCTTGTAGATGATCGACCGGCAGGACAGTGACGCGATATACAACTGACCGATGCCAACAGCCGCCGCAGCCTTTTCGATCCGGCGGCGGATCACGTAAAGCTCGCGCTCGAATGTTTCCTCGTCCACACCCTTGGAGTTCGAAATCAGGATCTGTTCGATCTCGGGACGTGTCGCGTTGGCCTTTTCGCCAAGGCATCCCACGCTGACGGGCACGTGCCGCCAGCCGTAGATGTAATAGCCCATGCGCAGGACTTCGGTCTCGACGATGGTCCGGCAGGTCTCCTGCGCGCCGAAATCGGTACGCGGAAGGAACACCTGACCAATCGCCATAAGTTCGTTCATGCGCGGCGTGTGGCCGGTACGTTCGATCTGATCATAGAAAAAGGGCGCCGGGATCTGCACGTGAATGCCCGCGCCATCGCCGGTCTTGCCATCGGCATCGACGGCACCGCGGTGCCAGATCGCCTTCAGCGCGTCGATCCCCGCCGCGACCACCTTGCGCGACGGCTTGCCGTCAAGGCTGACCACGAGGCCCACGCCGCAGGACGAATGCTCGTCCGCTTCAGAATAAAGACCATTTTCAGCCATCCACTTGCGCTTGGCTTCCTCGGCGCGGACCCATTCTGCATCATAGTTGGTCATTTGGTATCCCTCCTCAGGGGCCGGTTCGCGGGGAAACGCATCCTCGCGCGGCCTGTATCAATGTTGATCTATTCCGCAGCCACGGCGCTTGCACCGTTCAACTGGCGCATGACCGCTTCGGCACAATCGCGCCCGTCGCGGATCGCCCAGACGACAAGCGACGCGCCGCGCACGATGTCACCGACAGCATACACACCCTGCAGTGCGGTGGCACCCGAGGTGAATTCCGCCTTGATCGTGCCCCAGCGGGTCACGGCCAGTTCGGGCACACCCCAGAGCGTCGGCAAATCCTCGGGCTCGAAACCCAGCGCCTTGATCACGATATCCGCAGGTTCGATATAATCCGACCCTTCGATCACTTCGGGCATCTGGCGGCCCGTCGCGTCCGGCAGGCCAAGGCGCATCCGCTCGACGATCACGCCATCCACGGGATCACCGGTGAAGCCCTTGGGCGCGGTGAGCCATTCGAACTGCACGCCCTCTTCCTCGGCATTCTGCACCTCGCGCTGCGACCCCGGCATGTTGGCGCGGTCACGGCGGTACAGACATTTCACCGATGTGGCGCCTTGACGGATCGCCGTGCGCACGCAATCCATCGCGGTATCGCCGCCACCGATCACGACAACCTTCTTGCCCTCGGCGTTCAGCTTGCCGCTGTCGAACCCGTCATCCGCGTCGCCAAAGCTTTTGCGGTTCGAGGCGGTCAGGTAGTCCAGCGCCTTGATGATGCCATCCGCACCCGATCCCGGCCCTGCCAGATCGCGCGACTTGTAGACACCTGTGGCGATGATCACCGCGTCGTGTTGATCGTGGATCTCCTCGAACGACATGTCCTCGCCGATGTTGCAGTTCAGGACAAAGCGCACACCGCCCTTTTCCAACTGATCGTTGCGACGCGTGACGACCGGTTTCTCGAGCTTGAAGCCCGGAATGCCATAGGTCATCAGACCGCCCGCACGATCATAGCGATCATAGACCGTGACCTGAACACCCTGCCGGCGCAGCATGTCGGCAGCGGCCAGACCACCGGGGCCAGCGCCAATGATGCCGACGCTTTCCTTGCGCTCCCGCGCGGGCTTGACCGGCTGAACCCAGCCTTCGTCCCAGGCGGTGTCGGTGATGTATTTCTCGACCGATCCGATGGTCACGGTGCCATGGCCCGATTTCTCGATGACGCAGTTGCCTTCGCACAAACGGTCCTGCGGACAGATGCGGCCACAGATCTCGGGAAAGGTGTTGGTGGCCTGGCTGATCTCGTAGGCTTCCTGCAACCGGCCTTCGGCGGTCAGGCGCAGCCAGTCGGGAATGTTGTTGTGCAAGGGGCAGTGCGACTGGCAATAGGGCACGCCACATTGCGAACAGCGGCTGGACTGCTCCTTGGCCTTTGCATCGGCGTATTCCGCGTAAATCTCCTGGAAGTCCGCACGCCGCTCTTCGGCAGCACGCTTCGTGGGCATGTCGCGTTCAACTTTGACGAACTTCAACATTGGCTGTTTTGCCATGGCTCACATCCTTCCGTTCATGTGGTCGCGTCTCATTATAGAATAGTCATCAGAAAGAAAAGTCATTACTGCTGACCTATTTTCACGTTTTTTCGCACCCCGAGGAGGAAAGCATGCTGCAATGCAGCTATTTTAGGTCCGATACGGCCCTAAAATAAACCTTTCTCTTGGTTTTTAACGGGTTATACCCAAGGCGATATTCGTTTCTGGACGCCCGACCATGGCCCTGACCCACTTGCTTATCCTGGCTTTGATTCAGGGCATTACCGAATTTTTGCCGATTTCATCGTCGGGCCACCTGATTCTGCTGCCGAATCTGACCGGGCTGACCGATCAGGGACAAACGCTGGACGTGGCGGTGCATGTCGGGACGCTGCTTGCCGTGATCCTGTATTTCCGGTCGGACGTGAAGGTGGTGACTTGCGGTCTCGGCCGGCTCATCCAGGGCCGCATTGACACCCAAGGCGCGTTCTGGGCGCTCTGTCTGATCATCGCGACGATCCCGGTGGTGCTCGTGGGACTTGCACTCAAACTCTCGGGCCTGAACGACCTGTTGCGCTCGACAGTCGTGATTGGCTGGATGATGCTGATTTTCGGCATCGTGCTCTATTGGGCCGACCAGACCGGCCCGGTGACGAAACGCGCCGAAAGCTGGAGCCTGAAGGACGCAACGATCATGGGCCTCTGGCAGGCGCTGGCCCTGATCCCGGGCACATCCCGATCAGGCATCACCATCACCGCAGGGCGGCAATTGGGCTATGACCGGACCAGCGCCGCGCGACTGTCGATGCTGATGTCGATCCCGACGATCCTCGCCTCGGGCGCGCTCCTGTCGGTCGAAGTGGCGCAAGACGCGAATATGGCGCTCTTCAAGGACGCCGCGATCGCTGCGGTCTTTGCCTTTGTGTCGGCCCTGCTGGCCCTGAAACTGATGTTCAAGCTGCTGAAATCGATCAGCTTCACGCCCTACGTGATCTACCGGGTTGTCCTTGGTGTCGTCCTGCTGGTTATCGCCTACACCTGACAGGGGTCGCATGCCTAATCCCGATGATACGGCGTCCCCGCGATGATCGACGCGGCCCGATAGAGCTGCTCTGCAATCATCACCCGCACCAGCTTGTGCGGCCAGACCATCTTGCCGAAGGACAGAAGAAACTCTGCCTCGGTCCGCAGCGACGGGTCGATCCCGTCCGCGCCACCGATGACGAAACAGACATCCGCCCGACCATGGTCGGCCCAGCCCTGCAGTTTTCTCGCAAATTCAGGAGAGGACATCACGCAGCCCCGCTCGTCGAGGCAGACCAGAAGGGAACCCGCCGGGATTGCCGCCCGCAGCAACGCGGCCTCTGACGCCATCCCGCCGTTCTTCTTGTCCTCGACCTCGGTCTCGCCGTCGAAGCGCCAACCAAGGCTGCGACCTGTCTGGCCGAAGCGAGACAGGTAATCGTCGGTCAGCGCGCGTTCCTCCGAGCGGCCTCCCAGCCGCCCGACCGCGCGAAGATGTACCCGCATCCTAGTTGGTCAGTGCAGTCCCTGCCGGGAGCCACATTTTTTCCAACTGGTAGAACTCCCGCACTTCGGGCCGGAAGATGTGAACGATCACGTCGCCCGTGTCGATCAGCACCCAATCGCCGGTTTCCTTGCCCTCGATCTTGGACAGGATACCGCGCTCGGCTTTCAACGTTTCCACCAGCTTTTCGGCCAATGCCGACACCTGGCGGGTCGAGCGCCCCGAGCACACAACCATGTAATCGCCGATCGACGTTTTGCCGCGCAGATCGATCTGCACGATGTCTTCGGCTTTGTTATCGTCGAGTTCAGAGAGAATCACCGCGAGCGTCGCTTCGCTGGCTGATCCGGTTCCGGGTGTGCCGGTCATGGGCAGACCCCCGTCAGTGGCACGCGCCACATCCGTTTGAAAAGACAGGACATCGTCCTCCTAGGTAAAAACGCCGTTCCGCCCCGGCGCTGGGTGACTTGAAAATAGCACCGCACTGAGGAATTCTCAATGACCTGCACGAAAATTGGCGATCATGCGCCGTAAGGAACCCACACTGTCTTGGTTTCGGTCGCCGCATCAAGGAATGCGCGGCCCTCGCCTTCGGCCCCCAGCCAGTCGCGGCTGCGCCCGTTGTTGACCCATGTCCGCTTGAGATTGCCAGCCGCACCACGCTCGATCTCGGCCGAAAGGTCGGACGACGAGAACGACCAGACCGTCTCCACATCCATGTGGCCCGCCAGCGTCGGCGCAAGCTCTGCGTGTCGCCCGGTCAGGATATTGACCACCCCGCCCGGCACATCCGACGTGTCCAGCACCTGGTATAAATCCGTGGCCGCCAGCGGGAACGGTTCCGACGCGACCAGCACAACCCGGTTGCCCATCGCGATCGCGGGCGCCATCACCGACACGAGACCCAGAAGCGGATGATCGTCCGGGCAAAACGCCCCGATCACGCCACAGGGTTCGCGCATGGCCAGCGCCACACCGCGCAAGGGCACCTGCGCCACGCGCCCGTCGAACTTGTCGGCCCAGGCGGCATAGGTGAACAATCGGTCCACCGCCACATCCACCTCTTTTGCACCCGTGCGCACGCCGGTCATCTGGTTGATCCGCGCCGTGAAATCGTCTTTCCGCGCCGCAAGGTTCTCGGCGATGTAGTAAAGGATCTGCGCGCGCAGATGCGCCGTCGTCCCGGCCCAGCCCGACGCCCCCCGCGCCGCCTCGACCGCGTTGCGTACATCCTTGCGGTTCGCAAGCGGCGCCTGCCCGATCAGCTTGCCCGCCTTGGTGTACACCTCGTAGGCATAGCCCCCATCGGGCCGCGCCTGCTTGCCCCCGACATAGAGCTTCGCGGTCCGGTCCACCGCCTGTGGTTCCGTATCCGGCCCGCTGCTGAAGCCTGCGACCTTGCCCAGCGCCTTGCCGGAGCCCGATGGCTTGGTGTAGGCCATCATCCCTTCCGGCCCACCCTCGCGCCCGAACCCGCTTTCGCGCACACCGCCAAAGGGCGCTGCGGCGTCGAACATGTTGGTTCCGTTGATCCAGACCACACCGGCAGCCAGCTTGGGCGCGATATCCAGAGCGACATTGATATTCTCGCTCCAGAGCGTCGCCGCCAGCCCGTAGCGCGTGTTGTTCGCCAGATCGACCGCCTCGGACGGCGTGCGGAACGTGGTTCCCACCAGAACCGGGCCGAATATCTCTTCCTGCATCAGCGGATCAGCGCTGCTCAGCCCGGTGATCAGCGTCGGCGGATAGAAGCAGCCCGTTTCCGGCATGTCGCAGTTCGCCCGATAGGTTTCCCCCGCCGTGTTGCCGTCCACCAGTCGCGTGATGGTCTCCAACTGTTTCGGATCGACAATCGCGCCCACGTCGATCGACTTGTCCAAGGGCGACCCGACCCGCAGCCTGTCCATCCGCGCACGCAGTTTGGCGTGGAACCGCTCCGCGACAGCTTCCTGAACCAAGAGCCGCGATCCCGCACAGCAGACCTGCCCCTGATTGAACCAGATCGCATCGACGAGACCCTCGACCGCGCTATCGAGATCGGCATCCTCGAACACGATGTAGGGCGACTTGCCGCCCAACTCGAGCGTCAGCGCCTTTCCGGAACCGGCGGTCGCCTCGCGAATACGCCGCCCCACGGCAGTCGATCCGGTAAAGGCAACCTTGTCCACGTCCGGGTGTGTGACGATCATCTCGCCCACGCTGCCATCACCGGTGACGATGTTCACCACACCTTTCGGCAGTCCGGCCTGACGGCAGATATCCGCGAACAGAAGCGCCGTCAGCGAGGTGTACTCCGCAGGCTTCAACACTACCGTGTTGCCCGCCGCGAGCGCTGGTGCGACCTTCCACGCCAGCATGAGCAGCGGAAAGTTCCACGGCACCACCTGACCGCAAACCCCATGCACGTCGCGCCCGACATATTCGCTGTCAAACAGCTGCGCCTGCCCTGCGTGATAGTAGAAATGCCGCTGCGCGAGGGGGATGTCAATATCCCGGCTCTCCCGGATCGGCTTGCCGTTGTCGAGGCTTTCCAGCACCGCGAAGAGCCGCGCGTGTTTCTGCAAAAGCCGCGCCAATGCATAGATGTACCGCGCGCGACCCGGCCCGCCGAGCTTGGCCCAGCCCTTCTGCGCCCTGCGCGCCGCCGCAACGGCCGCATCTACATCGGCCTGTGTCGCCTGAGACACATGCGCCAGCACCTCACCGGTAGCCGGGTTTCGGCTCTCGAAGACATCACCCGGTTCGGTCATGCGCCCGTCGATGAAATGTCCGAACCGGTCGCCCTGGTCGATCAGCCACGCCAGCGCATCCGCCGCCGATTCCGGCGCGGTCCCGTAATCCATACTCTCGAATTTCTCTCGCACGGTCATGGCTTCTTCTTTTCAAAAATATGCAAACACGACATCACCCGGAAGCGTGCCGCCACGAGGCCGAATAGGCCCCGGTCACGTGATGTTCCAACTGCCGCTCGATATCGCCCAGCAGGGACGACGCGCCAAACCGGAACAGGTCGTTCTGCACCCAGCGGTCACCCAGCTCTTCCTTCATCAGCGCAAGATACACCAAGGCATCCTTGGCCTTGGAAATCCCGCCCGCAGGCTTGTAACCCACCCGGTAGCCGGTTTCCTCGAAATAATCGCGGATCGCCCGGATCATCACCAGAGACACCGGCAGCGTGGCGTTCACGCTTTCCTTCCCGGTCGAGGTCTTGATGAAATCGGCACCCGCCATCATGCAAACAAGCGACGCCCGTGCCACGTTCTGCAACGTCCCAAGCTCTCCGGTGGCCAGGATTGCCTTCACATGCGCCTCGCCACAGGCAGCGCGAAAGGCGCGCATCTCGTCATACAGCGCCTGCCAGTTCCCGGTCAGCACATGCCTGCGCGAGATCACGATGTCGATCTCGGCAGCACCGGACTTCACGCTTTCCTCGATCTCGGCCACCCGCAGGTGGAACGGCGAGAGGCCCGCCGGGAACCCCGTGCTGACCGCCGCAACCGGAATGCCCGACCCGGCCAGAGCATCAACGGCAGGCGCGACCATGTCGTGGTAAACGCAGACCGCCCCGACTTTCAGCCCCTCCATGCCCAGCGCCTGCAACAGATCGGCCCGCACCGGCTGGCGCGCCTTGGAGCACAGCCGGTTCACCCGTCCCACCGTGTCGTCGCCGGCCAGCGTTGTCAGGTCGATACAGGTCACCGCCCGACACAGCCACGCCGCCTGATGATCCTTCTTCACCGACCGCCGCCCCGGCAACGTTGCCGCGCGCCGTTCGATCGCCGACCTGTTCGCGGTGGCGCGCATCACCCAATCCAGATCCAGCGCCATGCCGGGATTTCGCGGCTCCAGCGTCTGCGGCAAATGCACATTGTCTGTCTGCGTCGTCTTCATGGAACCCCACTCCTTGAACCGTGATGCTGACATGCCCACCGGGAGCACACAAGCCACGACGCGGCGTCCGCAGCCCCTATCGGATCAGGTTCGAAAACCACCGCTTGAACGCGCTTTTCTGCGGCCGCAGGATCGGCAAATGCAGGATGCGTGGTTTCGGCTGGTCCGACCAGATCAGCTCCGACGCCTCGAAGATCCGCTTGTTGAACTGCGGCGGGAACACGTAGAACCGCAGATCGGAATGCCACAGCGTTTCCCGGAACGTCGGCTGGTCGATCTTCATCCCCGCCGCATCATAGGCCGCCTGCCAATCTTCAAAAAACCGGTCCGTAGCCGCGTTCTTGCGATACAACAACACCCCGCAATTGATCTCGGGAAAGGTCTCGGGCACCTCGGTTTGCCACATCCGCCTGTGTCGCGGCCGATGCCACAGCATCACATGCGCGCCGCACAGGTCGAACTTCAGCAACAGGTCGAACAAGGACGACAGATCGGCCCGGATCATGGTGTCATTGTCCAGATACAGGGTTTCGTCGTAAGGGCTGAACTTCAGCGCCCCCACCTTGGGCCGGGTCATGTCGGCCGGAATGACCAGCTTCTGATCGAACCCCGTGGTGTCGTCATCCTCGGCACACCAGATCGCACAGGGCATCCCCGGGTTGCGCTTTTTCACCGACGCAGCCGACCGCCGCGCCACATCCACATGCGCCTTGCCCCAGGCCACATACATCACGCCTCGGCTGCGCCCCGGCTCCGACATGCCATCACTCCTTTTGTCGTCAAAGCCCTAGCGCCGCCCCCAGACCAAGTAAATCCGCCCCGGTGGATTTTGCTTGACCATTCTCGGGCTTGCAGGGATTTCACACGTCCATGACCCACCAGGCCCTCATCGACATGCACTCCCGGTCCAACGGCTTCCTCTCCGACATCGGAGCCAAGGACAGCCTGGTTCCGGGTGCTGTCCTCGTTGCCGCCAGCTATGAGACCGCCGCATTCTCGCAGAGCCTCTTCGACGCGCTGGACATCCTCTGCCCCGACACACTGGACCGCGCCGTGGACAAACGCCGTGCCGATTACCTCGCGGGCCGTGCGATGGCATCTGCCGCAATGGCGCTGCTCGAGCATCCACCGGCATCCGTGACCACCACACCCGGCCGCGCGCCGCTCTGGCCCGAAGGTCTTGCCGGCTCGATCAGCCACGCAAGGGGCCGCTGCGCCTGCCTGCTGTCGCGCGACACCAGCCGCAGCTACGGCGTCGATACGGAGGCCATCGCATCAGGCCGCAGCCTGACGGCGATCCTGACCGAAACTCTGAACCCCACCGAACGCGACAGGATCGCCAAAGGCCCGCTGCCCGCAGCCATCAACGCCACGCTGACCTTCTCGGCCAAGGAGTCGCTCTTCAAGGCGCTTTATCCGCAGGTCGGTCGCCATTTCGGCTTCGATGCCGCCGAACTGATCGCGCCACCGACAAGCGACAGCCTGGCCCTGTCCCTGACCACCGATCTCACTGAAACCCTGCCAAAGGGCCGCCGCTTCGACATCCACCACCGCGTGACCGACTCCCATGTGCTGACATGGCTGTCGGTGCCTGCCCCCTGATCTTCTTCTTGTTCCAAATACTCCTGCACGACGCCTGCAAAGGTCCGCCCTTTGGATGACTCGAATCATTTGAAAAAGAACAAAATAAGAACATAAAAGACAGACATGTTCGCAGAGCTGTCGATCACCTCCAATTTCACCTTCCTCACCGGGGCCTCCCACCCCGAGGAGTACATGGAGCGTGCCGCCACTTTGGGTCTGTCCACCATCGCCATCACCGACACCAATTCGGTGGCGGGCATCGTCCGGGCCTGGACCGAAGGGAAGAACCTCCGGAGGCTGATCCGCGAACGCGCCGAGCTCGAGGCGCGCAATGGTCCCATCGGCCCGCCGGTACCGGATCACATCGACCACCAGCGCAGCTTTGTCCTCACCCATGTCCCCCGACTGATCCCCGGCGCGCGCATCGTCACAGACACCGGCTTCACCGCCACCGCGCTGGCGGCCACGCGACAAGGCTGGGCGCAGTTGTGTCGCCTCATCACCACCGGACGCCGCCGGGCGCCCAAGGGCGACTGCCACCTGACGCTGGACGATCTGCTCCAATGCACGGACGGCCTGCACTGGCTCCTGCACCCGCCGACACAAGCCCAGGCGACGAAGAGCGGCGCGGGTGAGTGGTCCTCACAGGCGGAACGGCTGGGGCGCCGCTTTGCCGGGCACACCCATGTCGTGCTCAGCCCGCGGTATGACGGGCGCGACAGGCAGCATTTCGACCGGATCGCAGATCTGGCCGACACTCTTGGCCTGCCCACCATCGCCTCGGCCACACCGCTCATGCACCATGGCCGCCGCCGCAAGATGGCCGATGTGGTCACCGCCATCCGCCAGGGCTGCCGCGTCGACGAGCTGGGCACCCGCGCGCTGGCCAATGGCGAACAGCGCCTGCGCTCGGACCCCGAGATGCGCCGCCTGCTTGGCCCCCATGCCGAGGCTGTCACACGCGCCGCACAACTGGCCGAGGCCTGCCAATTCGATCTGGGCCAGCTGCGCTACGAATATCCAAGCGAGATCACCGGGTCTGAGACCGCCCCCCAGCGCCTCTCGCGCCTCGCCCATGAGGGACTGAAATGGCGCTACCCGCATGGCGCACCAGACAAGGTGAAAAAACTGCTCGCCCATGAACTGACCCTGATCGGCAAGTTGCACTACGAGCCCTATTTCCTCACCGTGCGCGACATCGTGGCCTTCGCCCGCGACCGCGGCATCCTCTGTCAGGGGCGCGGGTCCGCCGCCAACTCGGTGGTCTGCTACTGCCTCGGCGTCACCTCGGTCAGCCCCGAAATCGGGACGATGGTGTTCGAACGGTTTGTCTCCGAGGCGCGAGACGAGCCGCCCGACATCGACGTCGATTTCGAACATGAACGCCGCGAAGAGGTGATCCAGCATATCTACGACCGCTACGGCCGGCACCGCGCGGGCCTCTGCGCCACCGTCATCCACTATCGCGGCAAACGCGCCATCCGCGAGGTGGGCAGCGCGATGGGCCTGTCACAGGACACCATCGGCGCGCTGTCGTCGCAACTCTGGGGCTTCTTCTCGACCAATGGCCTCGAAGAGCACCGCATGCGCGAGATCGGTCTCGATCCCGACGACCACCGCCTCATGCTGACGATGGAGCTGATCTTCGAGATCATCGGCTTCCCCCGCCACCTGTCGCAGCATGTCGGCGGCTTCATCATCACCGAAGGCCGGCTGGATGAACTGGTCCCGATCGAAAACGCCACGATGGAGGACCGCACCGTCATCTGCTGGGACAAGGACGATATCGACGCGCTCGGCATCCTCAAGGTCGATGTGCTGGCGCTTGGCATGCTGTCCTGCATTCGCAAGGCGTTCGACCTGATGACCCTGCATCACGGCCAGAGCTACAACCTCGCCACCCTGCCGCCCGAAGACCCCAGCGTCTACGACATGCTCTGCAAAGCCGACAGCATCGGCGTCTTCCAGGTCGAATCCCGTGCGCAGATGAACTTCCTGCCGCGCATGAAGCCCCGCACCTTCTACGATCTGGTGATCGAGGTCGCCATCATCCGCCCCGGCCCTATTCAGGGCGACATGGTCCATCCGTATATTCGCCGCCGCAATAGCGAAGAGGCAGTCAGCTTTCCGTCGGACGAATTGGGCGCGGTGCTGGGCAAGACGTTGGGCGTGCCGCTCTTTCAGGAACAGGCGATGCAGATCGCCATTGTCGGCGCGGGCTTCACTCCCGAACAGGCCGACCGCCTGCGCCGGTCTCTGGCGACCTTCAAGAAACACGGCAACGTGTCAGAGTTCCGCACGCTTTTCATGCGCGGCATGCGCAACAAGGGCTATGACGAGGATTTCGCCGAACGCTGTTTCTCGCAGATCGAAGGCTTCGGCTCTTACGGCTTTCCCGAAAGCCACGCCGCCAGCTTTGCCCTGCTGGTCTATGCAAGCGCATGGATCAAGCACCACCACCCCGGCATCTTCGCCTGCGCGCTGCTGAACTCCCAACCCATGGGCTTCTACGCGCCCGCCCAGATCGTGCGCGACGCGCGCGAACATGGCGTCACCGTTCTGCCCGTCTGCATCAATGCCAGCTTCTGGGACAACGTGATGGAGCCTGACGCCAAGGGCGGTCTTGCCCTGCGGCTGGGCTTCCGCCAGATCAAGGGCCTGAACGAAGAAGACGCCGCCTGGATCGCCGCCGGGCGCGGCAATGGCTACCAGAGCGTGCGTGACCTCTGGCGCCGCGCCGGGCTGGACCCCGCCACCATCGCGCGTCTGGCCGAGGCCGACACCTTCCGCGACCTGCGCCTCACCCGCCGTCAGGCCCTGTGGGAGGCCAAGGCGCTTACCACCCGCAAGACCCTGCCGCTTTTCGATGGCGATATCGACGGCGAAGCCATCCATGAACCCGCCGCATTGCTGCCGCAGATGACCGAAGGCGAACAGGTGGTCGAGGATTACGTGTCCATGCGCCTCACCCTGCGCCGCCACCCGCTGGCGCTCTTGCGGCACATCCTGACACCCGATCCGTCCCGTCGGATCGAACCGTATGTTTCAACGACCAAACCGTACAAACCGCCGATGCCCCTGCCCTTCACCCGCGGAAACCCGGATTGACAGTGCCGGACGATGCAGGGATCAGTGTCCCGCAAAAAAGGGAACCCAAAATGATCGCCATCATCTTCGAACTCACGCCCGCCGAGGGCCAGAAAGACGCCTATCTCGACATCGCCGCCACCATGCGCCCCATGGTGGAAGAGGTTGAAGGCTTCATCTCGGTCGAACGGTTCCAAAGCCTCACCAACCCCGAAAAGCTCCTGTCGATCAGCTTTTTCGAAGACGAAGACGCCGTGCTGCGCTGGCGCAAGCTGGCCGCGCACCGCAACGCCCAATCCAAGGGCCGGAGCGGCATCTTCTCGGACTACCGCCTGCGCGTCTGCCACGTGTTGCGCAATTACGGCATGTTCGACCGCGATCAGGCGCCCGAGGACAGCGTCAAGGTGCACGGCTAGCGGCTTCTTCTTTTTGCAAATATGCAAACACGACTTTGCAAACTGCTCCCCGCTGGATGACGCGGCACCTGAAACCAAAATGGGCGCCCGCAGGCGCCCATGGATTTCGGACTTTCAGACGGGATCAGATCCCGACGTCGATCATCGCCTTGGCAAGGATCGGCACCGAGTCCTTGTTCAGACCGGCGATGTTCAACCGCGAATCCCCCACGAGGTAGATCGCGTGCTCGTCGCGCAGGCGGTCCACCTGTTCGGGTGTCGCCCCAAGCCGCGAGAACATGCCCCGGTGCTGCGCGATAAAGCCGAAACGATCCGACCCCGAAAGGCGCTGCAATTCCGCCGCCAGCTGCTCGCGCAGTGCGAGCATGCCGGTGCGCATCTCTTCCAGTTCCTTGGCCCAATCCGCGCGCAAGGCGTCATCGCTCAGAACCATGGTCACAAGCCGCGCGCCATGATCGGGCGGGAAGGAAAAGTTCTGCCGGTTCAGATAGGCCAGCGTGCCCTGGTTCAGCTTGTGCGCCGACGCATCGGCGGCAACCGCCATCAGCAGACCGGTGCGTTCGCGGTAGATGCCGAAATTCTTGGAACAGCTTGCCGCAATGATGGTTTCCGGCACCGAGGACGCGATCAGCCGGGTGGCCGCCGCGTCTTCCTCGAGGCCATCCCCAAAGCCCTGATAGGCGATGTCGACCATCGGGGTCGCGCCGGTCTTGAGCAGCAGATCGACCAGCGCTTTCCATTCGGTCATGTTCAGGTTTGCACCTGTGGGATTGTGGCAACAGCCATGCACCAGCACCACATCCCCCCGACCGGCCTGCGCGAGGTCTTCCATCATGCCGTTGAAATCCACGCCGCGCGACTCGTCGTCGAAATAGCGGTAGGGCACCATTTCCATGCCCATGTGCTTGAGGATCGACAGGTGGTTCGGCCATGTCGGGTCGCTGACGAAGACGCGCGCATCCGGGTTCGCCATGCGGATCATGTCGAAACCCTGACGCACGGCACCGGTGCCACCCGGCGTTGCTGCCGCAGCCACATTGGCGCGCGGCACCGCGTCGCCCAGAACCATCGCGATCATCGCGTCGGCAAAGGCCGGATCACCGGCAAGCCCGGTATAGGCCTTGGTGGTCTCGGCCTCCCAAAGCTGCTGCTCGGCCTGCTTGACCGCGCGCATGATCGGCGTGTTGCCCGACGCGTCCTTGTAGACGCCGACACCGAGGTCGATCTTGGGGTCGCGCGGATCCTCGCGGTAGGTCTGCACCAGAGCGAGGATCTTGTCTGCGGGTTGTTCCTTGAGAGTCTCGAACATCAGTTGTCTCCTGTGGCCACGGGTACGGTGGGGAACATTCCCCATTCGGACCACGAGCCGTCGTAAAGGGAATGGTCATCCTTGCCCATGCGCGCCATGGCCAAGGAGAGGATCGCCGCCGTGACGCCAGAGCCGCATGTGGTGATTGCGGGCTTCGACAGGTCCACGCCCGCCGCCTCGAAGATCGCGCGGGTCTCCTCGGGCGATTTCATCGTTTTGTCGGCGTTCAGCAGGCTCGAATAATGGACGTTCTTCGATCCGGGGATGTGCCCGCCGCGCATGCCGGGGCGCGGTTCGGGTTCTTCGCCCCGGAACCGGCCCGGTGATCGCGCGTCGATGATTTCCTGATCGCGCAGCTTGGACGCGGCGGCGACCTGTGTGACGTCCTTGACCAGATGGGCCTGACGCCGGACGGTCATATGCCGGTCGCGCACGATCGGCGGAAGGTCTTCGAGCGCACGGCCCTCGGCCACCCATTTCGGCAGCCCGCCGTCCAGCACGGCGATATCGTTCTGTCCCATCAGCTTGAACAGCCACCAGACGCGGGCGGCGGACAAGATTCCCGAGGCATCGTAGACAACCACCTGATGACCGTCGCCCACACCCATCGCCCGCAGGCGCGACATGAACTTTTCAATCGGCGGGGCCATGTGCGGCAAGTCGGATCGGCTGTCCGAGACATCGTCGATATCAAAGAACCGTGCTCCGGGGATATGTCCGGCGATATATTCGGCTTTGGCATCGCGGCCCGAGTCCGGCATGTGCCAGGATGCATCCAGAATGCGCAGATCAGGGTCGCGCATATGCGACGCGAGCCAGTCAGTCGAAACAAGTGTTTTCGGGTCGTCCTGTGCCATGCATGTCACCGAGGTTGCCAAGGTCGATCCTGCATAGAACCCGAAGGATCGACGCGCAAGTAATTGCCCGCGAGGCGCGGTACGACGCGTCGACGCTTTTCGCCAACGGGACGCAGCCCTTTCCCTCAGCCCGCGTTCTTGAGCAGCCGCTGTTTCTGACGGCCCCAGTCGCGCTTGGCTTCAGTCTCGCGCTTGTCGTGGTTCTTCTTGCCCTTGGCGATGCCGATCTTCATCTTCACCATGCCCTTGTCGTTGAAATACATCACCAAGGGCACAAGGGTCATGCCCTTGCGCTGGGTCTCGTTCCAGAGGCGCGACAATTCCTTGCGCGACACCAGAAGCTTGCGGCGGCGGCGTTCCTCATGCGGGAACATCGCGCGGTTGTAGGGCGCGATATAGGAGTTCACCAGCCACAGCTCGCCATCTTCGACGGCGGCGTAGCATTCGGTGATGTTGGCACTGTTCTCGCGCAGGGATTTCACTTCGGACCCTTGGAGGATGATGCCCACTTCCAGATCGTCCTCGATGGCATAGTCGAACCGCGCGCGACGGTTGTCGGCGATCACCTTGTAGTTCGGGTTGTCCTTCGGCTTTGCCATCGCTGCGGTCTCCTTTGGCCCGCGAGAGGGGTAGATATATGATGTCTCGGGGTTTTTGAAACCGCTTTTGCGCGGCGGTCACGGAAAAGGGCGGACCGATCGGCCCGCCCTTTCCAGATCCTTTGTCGGCATTTCTGCCGGATCAGGTGAATTTCTTGATTTCGCCCGACTTGAGGCGCGACCAGTAGCTGTTCAGTTCCCGCTTCACGATCGGCATCAGCACATAGAGACCGATGATGTTGACGACTGCCATCGCAAAGATCGCCGCATCCGAGAAGTCGATGACCGGACCAAGGCTGGCCGACGCACCGATCACGACGAACAGGCAGAAGATCGACTTGAAGACCAGTTCCTGCGTCTTGCTTTCCCCAAACAGGTAGGTCCACGCCTTGAGGCCGTAATAGGACCACGAGATCATGGTGGAGAAGGCAAAGAGGATCACGGCCAGCGCCAGCACATACTTGAACCCACCGATGGAGGACGAGAACGCCGCCGATGTCAGCGCGACACCGGATGTGTCCCCGACGGTCCGGATCGCTGTGCCGGCTTCATTGAGAAGGTAGAGACCGGTGTTCGGATCTGAAATCAGCTGTCCGGTGATGATGATCACCAGCGCGGTCATGGTGCAGACGATCACCGTGTCGATCAGCGGCTCGAGCAGGGATACGAAGCCTTCGGTGATCGGCTCCTTCGTGCGGACCGCCGAGTGGGCGATGGCGGCAGACCCGACCCCCGCCTCGTTCGAGAAGGCGGCGCGACGGAAGCCCTGGATCAACGCACCGACAAAACCGCCTGCGACGCCAAGACCGGTGAAGGCGCCTGCGAAGATCTGGCCAAAGGCCCAGCCGATCATGTCGTAGTTCATCAGGATGATGATCAGCGCGGTGCCGACATAGATCACGCCCATGATCGGCACGACCTTTTCCGTCACCCGCGCGATGGACTTGATCCCGCCGACGATGACCGCGAACACGATGCCCGCGAAGACAATTCCGGTGATCCAGCCCGGATACACGCCGAAGACATTGGTCAGCTGTGCATGGGCCTGATTGGCCTGGAACATGTTGCCGCCGCCCAGCGCGCCAAGGATGCAGAAGATCGAGAACAGGATCGCGAGGAACCGCCCTCCCGGCACGCCGCGTTCGGCGAAGCCCTTGGTCAGGTAATACATCGGACCGCCCGACACTTTGCCGTTGGCGTATTCGTTGCGATATTTCACGCCCAGCGTACATTCGGTGAATTTCGACGCCATGCCCAGAAGACCCGCAAGGATCATCCAGAACGTCGCTCCAGGACCACCGATGCCGATGGCCACCGCCACCCCGGCGATGTTGCCAAGGCCGACAGTGCCCGAAAGCGCGGTTGCCAGCGCCTGAAAGTGGCTGACCTCACCCGCGTCGTCGGGATCGGAGTAATCCCCACGGACAAGTGCGATGGCGTGGCCGAAGGCGCGGAACTGGATCACCCCGAAATAGACGGTGAACACTGTTGCCGCGATCACCAGCCATGCGACGATCCACGGAAAGTTGGTGCCGGGGAAGTTGCTGAAGATCAGGTTGACGAACCAGCCGGTCGAACTCGCGAAGATACCGTTGATGGTTTCGTCGATGGATTGGGCCGAGGCCGTCAGCGCGGCCGGAAATGTAAAGCAGGCAGCAAGAACCGCCGTTGGAACAAGACGTGTCATCTATGAAATTCCTTTGCGGTTAGGGAACGATCGTGCAGGGCACCGGGGCCACCTGAACCAGAGAGCCCGCGACCGAGCCGAAGACGCGGCTGGACAGCCCGCCATCGCCGTCTCGGCCAATGACCATCTGCGTTGCACCTTCCTTCTTGGCGACATCGCACAGCGTCTTTGCCACATGCCCGTACTTGATCCGGGTTTCGACCGGCACACCGGCTGCGGCAATGGTGGATTTCAGCGGTGTCATAAGCGCTGTTTCCGCCCGCTCCAGTTCTTCGGTGCGGCGCGCGTGACGTTCCTCGATCTCTTCGGGTGTGAGGAAGGAATAAGGCGACCATTCCAGCACATGAACGATCAGGATGCTGCCCCCTTGGGCCTTGGCGCGCGATACGGCGAAATCGAGAGCACGTTTCGCGACATCGCTGCCATCATATCCAACGACGAATTTCTCGGACATACTGTCCCCCTTTGGAGTGTTCCCGGTCTCAGCGCCGGTCTGGACAATATATCACCCCGCAAGAAGTCAAATCGCCTCATTTGGCTTTTATGGAGAGGTGAACGCTGCAAAGTTACGTCTCTTGTCAGACGATTAGGACAAACTTGATGCGACATGCAGGAATTTCCGCACCCGCACAACCTGCGGAAGAATCTGCATCAGGCGGTCAAAACGGCGCGGTGTGCAATGCTGTCGCAGGAGGCGGGAAACCGGCATTCGAGGCCTATGTCATGTGACAACAGAAAAGGTTTTGTTCAAAGGTCTTCGAAACATGGACACACTCATCCTTTCGCGCATCCAGTTCGGTGCAAATATCTCGTTTCACATTCTATTCCCCACGATCACCATTGCGTTGGGTTGGGTGTTGCTGTTCTTCAAGCTGCGCTTTGCCGGGACGGGTGACCAGAAATGGCTCGAAGCCTATCGCTTCTGGGTCAAGGTCTTCGCGCTGAGCTTTGCGATGGGTGTCGTGTCGGGCATCACCATGTCCTTCCAGTTCGGCACCAACTGGCCCGGCTTCATGGAAAGCGTCGGCAACATCGCGGGACCGCTTCTGGCCTACGAGGTGATGACCGCATTCTTCCTCGAAGCGGTGTTCCTCGGGATCATGCTCTTCGGGATGTCCAAGGTCCCTGGCTGGCTGCACACGCTGTCCACGTTCCTCGTGGCCTTCGGGACAACCATGTCGGCCTTCTGGATCCTCGTCCTGAACAGCTGGATGCACACACCCGCCGGGTTCGAGATGCGCGATGGCGTGGCCTTTGCGACCGATTGGTGGGCGATCATCTTCAACCCGTCGATGCCATATCGCCTTGTGCACATGCTTCTGGCGTCGGGTTTGACCGTTGCGTTCCTGCTGGCAGGGCTCAGTGCGTTCCGCTGGCTGATCGGGGATCGGTCGGATGGTGTGCGCGCGACGATCAAGACCGGCATGACCATCGGCGCCATTCTGATCCCGCTGCAAATCCTAGCCGGTGACTTTCACGGGCTGAACACGCTGGAACACCAGCCGCAGAAGGTGGCGGCGATGGAGGGCAACTGGGAAACCGGGCCGAACGTACCGCTCGTGCTGTTCGCCATCCCGAACGAGGAAACCCGCTCCAATGATTTCGAGATCGCGATCCCCAACGGCGCGTCCCTGATCCTCAAGCATTCGCCAGATGGCGTGGTGCCGGGACTCAATGACTTCGTGGCCGAGGATGGCACAGTTCAGCACCCGCCTGTCGCGCCCGTGTTCTTCAGCTTCCGCATCATGGTGGCGACCGGCATGGCGATGCTGCTGCTCAGCTGGACCGCCGTGTTCTTGATGGCGCGCAAGCGGCGCGGTGTCGAAGGTCTGCCAAAGCCGATGCTCTGGGCGATGGTGCCGATGGCGTTCTCGGGCTGGGTCGCAACGCTGGCAGGCTGGTACACCACCGAGATCGGGCGTCAGCCATGGTTGGTGCAAGGCGTGCTGACCACAGAAGCCGCCGTTGCCGATGTGCCCGCACCGATGGTCGCCTCGACGCTGATCGTGTATCTTGTGATCTACGCGGCACTCCTGTCCGCCTATATCGGCGTGCTGTTCTACCTCGCCCGAAAGGCCACCAAGGGTGAACCGATCGGGCCACGCATGCCGGTTGCCGAAGAGGCCGCCGTCACAGTTGCTGCGGAGTAAGCCATGACCCTTTTCGGAGATCCCGCCATCTGGCTGCCCCTCGCTTTCGCAGCCCTGCTTGGCCTGTCCATCCTGATCTACGTGGTTCTGGACGGGTTCGATCTGGGCGTCGGTGTCCTGTTCCCCTTTGCGGACAAGGACGAGAAAGACAGCATGATCGCCTCGATCGGCCCCTTCTGGGACGCCAACGAGACATGGCTCGTGCTGGCTATCGGCATCCTGCTGGTGGCCTTTCCCAGCGCGCATGGCACCATTCTGACGGCGCTGTACCTGCCCGTCGCGGTGATGCTGGTCGGCCTGATCCTGCGCGGCGTGTCGTTCGAGTTTCGCGTCAAGGCACCGATCAGCCACAAGGCCGCATGGGACAGGGCGTTTTATATCGGCTCCATGATGACCGCGCTCAGCCAAGGCTACATGCTGGGCATGTACATCATGGGCCTTCAGGTAACAGCGTTCACGCTGGCCTTCTCAGTTGTGACCGCCGTGTTCCTGACCGTCGCCTACAGCTTTATCGGCGCGACCTGGCTCATCCTGAAAACGGAAGGCGATTTGCAGCGCAAGGCGGTCGCATGGTCGAAAGGCGGCATCTGGGGCGTCGTGCTGGGCCTTGGCGCAATCTCGGTGGCCTCTCCGCTGGTCAGCCAGCGCATCTTCGACAAGTGGTTCTCGATGCCCGAGTTTTTCCTGCTCCTGCCTTTGCCGCTTATGTCGGGGGCCCTGATCGTGCTCTTGTGGGTGGCGTTGCGCCGTCTTCCCACCAGCGATGACAGCTTTGCATGGTTTCCGTTTGCCGCGACCATCGTGCTGTTCGTGTTGGGCTTTTTCGGGATGGCCTATTCGTTCTATCCGTTCATCGTACCGGACCAGATCACCATCTACGAGGCCGCCAGCGCCCCCGAGAGCCTGTTCATTATCCTGATCGGGACGCTTTTCGTTCTGCCGATGATCCTTGGCTATACCGCGCTGGCCTATACCGTGTTCCGAGGCAAGGCGACGGCGCTCAGTTACGATTGACGACTTTCCGCGTCTTCTTCTTTTTACAAATATGCAAAAAAAGATGCGAGAGGGCTTTGCCCTCTCGCATTGATCGGATTGGCGAAGCCAATTCAAAATAGGTCACGCCACGTCGAATTGCAGCGGCTTGACCTGCCGGAACAGGCCGGTTTCCTTGAGCTTGTCCACCACACTGGCGGGCACCGCCTCGTCAACATAGAGCAACGCAATCGCCTCACCCTTGGCAACAGACCGGCCCAGCGTGAAGTTCGCGATGTTCACGTTGTTCTGGCCCATGGTCATGCCCAGCGTCCCGATGATGCCCGGCACGTCCTCGTTGGTGGTATAGACCATGTGCGCCCCGATCTCGGCGTCGATATTGATGCCCTTGATCTGGATGAAGCGCGGCTTGCCGTCGCTGAACACGGTGCCCGCGATCGAGCGTTCCCGTTCGGCGGTGACAACGGTAACCTTGATGTACCCGTCGAAGGCGCCCGATTTCGCCTGGTTGGTCGTGCTGATCTTGATACCGCGTTCCTTGGCGATCAGCGGCGCGCTGACCATGTTCACATCCGGGTTCACACGCTTCATGATCCCCGCGATGGCGGAACAGTTGAGCGCCTCGAGATTCATCTCGGACACCGAACCGTCATACAGAATGTTGATCGCCTTGATCGGCTCGTCTGTCATCTGGCCGATGAAGCTGCCCAGATGATCGGCCAGCTTGATCCACGGCCCCATGATCTTGGCCTCTTCGGCGGTCACCGACGGCATGTTGAGCGCGTTTTCGACAGCGCCTGTCAGCAGGTAATTCGCCATCTGTTCCGCCACCTGGAGCGCCACGTTTTCCTGCGCCTCGGTTGTGGCAGCACCCAGATGCGGCGTGCACACGACGTTGGGCAGGTTGAAGAGCGGGTTGTCGGTGGCGGGTTCTTCGGCGAACACGTCAAAGGCAGCACCGGCGACATGACCGGATTTCAGCAGTTCCGCCAGCGCGGCTTCGTCCACCAGGCCGCCGCGGGCGCAGTTGATGATCCGCACGCCCTTCTTGGTCTTGGCAAGGTTTCCGGCAGACAGGATGTTCTTGGTCTGGTCGGTCAGAGGCACGTGCAGCGTGATGAAATCGGCGCGCTTGAGCAGATCCTCCAGCTCGACTTTCTCGACCTGCATCTGCTTGGCCTTTTCCTCGCCCAGGAAAGGGTCATAGGCCACGACCTTCATCTTGAGGCCGCGCGCACGGTCACAGACGATCCCACCGATGTTGCCCGCGCCGATCACGCCAAGCGTCTTGCCGGTCAGTTCGACCCCCATGAATTTGGACTTTTCCCACTTTCCCGCATGGGTCGAGGCGGACGCCTCGGGGATCTGCCGCGCACAGGCGAACATCATCGCGATGGCATGTTCGGCGGTGGTGATCATGTTGCCGAAGGGCGTGTTCATGACGATCACGCCTTTCTTGGACGCGGCGTCCTTGTCGACATTGTCAGTGCCGATTCCGGCGCGGCCGATCACCTTGAGGTTGGTTGCATTCTCGAGGATCGCCTGTGTGACCTTGGTGGCCGAACGGATCGCAAGGCCGTCATATTGACCGATCACTTCGGCCAGTTTGTCCTTGTCCTTGCCCAGATCGGGCTGGAAATCCACGTCAATGCCACGGTCACGGAAGATCTGAACGGCAGCATCGGAGAGTTTGTCGGAAATGAGTACACGGGGGGCCATGTCAGTGGTCCTTTGAACAAATGGGAAGGGTGGCGCTCATCAGGGCTTACGCCCTTCTTCGCGAAGAAAGCCGTCAGGCTTGATGAGCGCTGGATTGTGTTCGATCAGGCAGCTTGGGCCAGCGCCTCGATCTCGGCATGGAATGCCCAGTCGAGCCATGGCAACATCGCTTCGATGTCCGAGGTTTCGACCGTGCCACCGCACCAGATGCGCAGACCGGCAGGCGCGTCCCGATAGGCACCGATATCCAGCGCCACACCTTCCGCCTCGAGCCGCTTGGCAACAGCCTTGGCAAAGACCGCCCCATCGGCGATGCGGTCATCGGTGAACTTGAGACAGACCGAGGTGTTCGACCGCGTTGCCGGGTCTTCGGCCAGGTTGTCGATCCAGTCATTGGCCACGCAGAAATCGAAGATCGCCTGCGCATTGGCATCCGCCCGCGCCATGAGGCCCGTCAGACCACCGATCGAGCGTGCCCAGTCGAGCGCCTGCAGGTAATCCTCGACCGCCAGCATCGACGGCGTGTTGATCGTTTCGCCGACAAAGATACCCTCGATCAGCTTGCCGCCCTTGGTCATGCGGAAGATCTTGGGCATCGGCCATGCGGGTGTGTACGACTCGAGCCGTTCCACCGCGCGCGGGCTCAGGATCAGCATGCCGTGTGCCGCCTCGCCGCCCAGCACTTTCTGCCAGGAGAAGGTCGTGACATCGAGCTTGTCCCAGGGGAGATCCTGCGCAAAGGCTGCCGATGTGGCATCGCAGATGGTCAGCCCCTCGCGGTCTGCCGGGATCGCGTTGCCGTTCGGCATCCGCACGCCCGAGGTCGTGCCATTCCAGGTGAAGACGACGTCGGTGTCGTAATCGAGCGCTGCCATGTCAACGATCTGGCCATATTCGGCTGTCTGCACGTCAGCGTCGATCTTGAGCTGCTTGACCACATCCGTGACCCAGCCAGCGCCGAAGGATTCCCAGGCGACCATGGTGGCTTTGCGGGCCCCAAGCAGAGACCACATGGCCATCTCGACCGCGCCGGTGTCGGACGCAGGAACGATACCGATCTTGTAGTCGGCGGGCACGCCAAGCAGGTCGCGCGTCTCTTCGATCGCGGCCTTGAGCTTGGCCTTGCCGACAGCGGCACGGTGCGAGCGGCCCAAGGGCGCGTCGGCAAGGTTGTCCAATTTGAAAACGGGGGGTTTGGCACAGGGGCCAGAGGAGAAACGCGGATTTTCCGGCCGCGTCGTTGGTTTGCGCACGCTTGCGTGCGACGCAGGTCGTTCAATAGCCATTTATGCTATCCTTCCAGATAAGCGCCCCTCGTTGGGGAGGGGTGTCCCACTGCTGCGTTTATGTGGGCGCCGCATGCCGCGCAAGTCGGAAAATGCGACCATTGTGACGCATTTGGGGGTCGGCGCAGAGCACGTGTTGCGGATCGGAAACTTTGCCAAATGCCGTACGGTTTGCGATGTCGGATGCCTCCGGCGGGCGATATTTTTGAAAATAAGAAGACCGGACCTGCGCGATTGTTCCATCTGGCCTTCTTGCGCCACCCTCGCTACATGGCCGCGACGGTTGAAAAGGACGCGCGCCATGTACACGACAACGTTGATCGCCCGACCCGGAACGCTTGATCCCGCCCTTGCAGAAGCGCTGCGCAATGCCTGGGGCGGTGGTGATCTTGTCTGGCTCTCGCCCGACGAGGCGGCCGAATTCGACATGCCGGAACAACCGGACACTGCGGACGCAAGCTGGTCCGCGTTGCAGGATCAGGGCGTCGACCTTGCCGTGCAGCCCAGTGCGGGACGGCGCAAGAAGATGCTGCTCGCAGACATGGACAGCACCATGATCGAGCAGGAATGCATCGACGAACTTGCCGAGGTTGCGGGCGTTGGTGCGCATGTCAAGGACATCACGGCGCGGGCGATGAACGGAGAGCTGGATTTCGAAGGCGCGCTGATCGAGAGGGTTGGCCTGCTCAAGGGATTGTCCGAAAGTGTCATCACCGAGGTGCTGGCCAGCCGGATCACGTTGATGCCGGGCGGCCCCATTCTCCTCGCGACGATGAAGGCGCATGGCGCGCATGCGGCACTTGTGTCGGGCGGGTTCACGGCGTTCACCGGGCCCGTGGCCGCAGCGCTGGGATTCGACGAAAATCGCGCCAACACGCTACTTGTCGAGACCGGCACCCTGACCGGGGATGTGACCCGCCCGATTCTGGGTCGTGAGGCCAAGGTTGCCGCGCTCGAGGAAATCTCGGCGCGGTTTGGTATAAGAGAGGCGGATGTCATGGCCGTGGGCGACGGGGCCAATGACCTTGGCATGTTGCAACGCGCCGGTGCCGGTGTGGCACTGCACGCCAAACCCAGCGTGCAGGCGCAGGCCAAGCTGCGAATCAATCATGGCGATCTGACCGCGCTGCTGTTCCTGCAGGGCTATGGCCGTGATGAGTTCGTCACGCCAGAAATCCGGGCGCTGGTCTGATCTCTCCGGTGACAAGCCCGTCCCAGTTGTGAATGCTCGGGTTCAGGAACGCCTTGACCTCGGGATGGGCCGCATCCAGCACATCGAGCCGCACGAGGATCGCGGCAATCGCGCATTCGGCGGCTCGTGTCGCGCCATCCGCCGCCTTGATCGCCACGCCAAGACCGCGGGTCGGCAGGATGGCGATGAAATAGCCTTCGGCCCCGGTCTTGAGCGCGACAGGTTCCTTGGCCACACGCATCAGCCGGGTGCAGGCCCGGCCTTCACCGGCCACCAGTTCGGGATGCGTGTGCATCGCCTCGACCAGCCGCGCGGCGGCGGTGCTCATCGTGTCAGACCGCTGACCGGCGGTGGCGAACCACGCCATGGCGCGGGCCATCCCGTGCATCGTCGTGGCAAAGTTCGGCGCAGAACAGCCGTCGATTCCGAAACCCGGGCTGGTCAGGTCTGTCACCGTCTCAAACGCGTCGAGGCAGGCGCGCTGCACCGGATGGTCGGGATCGACATAATCCGGCCCCGCGCCCAGATGCTGTGTCAGCGTCAGGAAGCCTGCATGTTTGCCCGAGCAATTGTTGTGCACCCGGCAGGGCGATTCGTCGGCGCGGATCATTGCAAGCTTGAGGTCGGTGTCCCGACTCACCTGCGGCCCACAGCACAGCGCAGCGTCATCGAGGCCCAGATCCGCCAGCCAGCGATTCACCCTGTCGACATGAATCGGCGCGCCCTGGTGCGATGCGCAGGCCAAGGCAAGTTGCTCACTGGTCAAGCTGCGGGCATCTGCGGCACCGGACATGACCAGTGGCAGCGCCTGGATCATCTTGGACGAACTGCGCGGCAGCACGACCGCATCCGGATCGCCCCAGGCCGAAACGATCTGCCCTGACCCGTCACAGATCACCGCGTGACCACTATGATGGCTCTCCAGAAATGGGCCGCGCCAAACCTCGGCCAACGACACGGGGTGTGCCATGGGTTCGCTCCTTCCTACTTGGGCAAAAAACTGCCAATTGGGCTTTGAAGGCCCCCGTAAATCAGGCTATTCTCACGCCGTCGAGGGCAAAGTTGCAGTGACATAAGGGGGCCAAACCCCATACTGTGGCGCAGAAACGAGTTGAGGCTAAGGACAGTCTGGAGGCTGGACGCATGAAATCATGGATAGGTGGTACGGTGATCGGTGCTCTGGCGCTGGTGGCGGCAAGTGCGAGTTTTGCACAAGACACAAGCACGAACCGCGTGAACGCCATCACGGACTGGAGCGTTTTTGAAGGTCAGGAGCCCCGCGAGTGCTGGGCGGTGACGACCTACAAGGAAAGCGTGAATACGAAGGATGGCCGGGTTGTGGCCGTGACGCGCGGCGAAATCCTGCTGATGGTGTTCTACCGTCCCGGAGCCGAAGTGCAGGGGCAGCTGGCCTTTACCGGAGGCTATCCGTTTGCACCGGGGTCGACCGTCAACCTCAATATCAGCGGCACCGAGTTCGAGCTCTTTACCGAGGGGGATTGGGCATGGCCCGCGACGCCGCAGGACGATTCAAAGATCGTCACCGCGATGAAGCGCGGTGCGGATGCAGTTGTGACGGCACGGTCGGCACGCGGGACCACGACAAAAGACACATTCTCGCTTCTGGGCTTCACCGCCGCAGTCGAGGATGCCGAGAAACGTTGCGAGTCCTGATCTGACGTTCGAGACCGGTCCGGCCTGACAGTTTGGTGCTGTCGGGCGATAACCCCTTTGGCAAAGTCCAAAGAATCCTATATGTGGCCTACTCTTCTCGAGAAAGGCTGACCCATGACCGGCGTTGCACCGATCACGCAAGACGTTCTGACAATCCCCCGCAAGCTGCCGGAGGGAGGCAAGACGAATATCGTCGGGCTGACCCGCGTCAAACTGCGCGACGCGCTGATCGCGATGGGAACGCCGGAAAAACAGGCCAAGATGCGGGTCAACCAGATCTGGCAATGGGTCTACCAGTGGGGTGTCCGCGATTTCCACGCCATGACCAACCTTGCCAAAGGGTACCGCGCCCTGCTTGACGATCATTTCGAGATTGCCCTGCCCGAGATCGTGTCCAAGCAGGTCTCGGCGGATGGCACGCGCAAGTATCTTGTCCGCATCGCGGGCGGGCACGAGGTCGAGGTGGTCTACATCCCCGAAACCGACCGCGGCACGCTGTGCATCTCGTCTCAGGTCGGCTGCACGCTCACCTGTTCCTTCTGTCACACCGGCACGCAAAAACTCGTGCGCAACCTGACTGCCGGAGAGATCATCGGGCAAGTCATGCTGGCGCGCGACGATCTGGGCGAATGGCCCGAGCCGGGCATCGGCACTGGCGAAAATGGCCCGCGCCTGCTGTCGAATATCGTGCTGATGGGCATGGGTGAGCCGCTTTACAATTTCGACAACGTGCGTGACGCGATGAAGATCGCGATGGATGGCGAGGGCATCGCCCTGTCGCGCCGCCGCATCACGCTGTCCACCTCCGGTGTCGTGCCAGAGATCGCAAAGACTGCCGAGGAAATCGGCTGTCTTCTGGCCGTCAGCTTTCACGCCACCACCGACGAGGTGCGTGACACGCTGGTGCCGATCAACAAGCGCTGGAACATCGAAACGCTGCTGAATGCCCTGCGCGAATATCCGAAGAACTCGAACTCCGAGCGCATCACCTTTGAATACGTTATGCTCAAGGACGTGAACGACAGCGACGCGGACGCCCGGCGCCTGGTCAAGCTGATCGCGGGCATCCCGGCCAAGATCAACCTGATCCCCTTCAACGAATGGCCCGGCGCGCCGTACGAGCGGTCCGACTGGAGCCGCATCGAATCCTTTGCCGACATCCTCTACAAGGCGGGCTATGCCAGCCCGATCCGCACCCCGCGTGGCGAAGACATCATGGCAGCCTGCGGTCAGTTGAAATCAGCGACGGAACGCGAACGCAAGAGCCGCGCGCAGATCGCGGCAGAGAGCGGAACGGCCTGACCCGATTTCGCTTTTTTTTCGATCAGCCCCCAGAAAATTCAGCAAGTAAACGCGCTTTTGCGCGCAGGGTCGTATTCTGAGGGTTGAACAGCGGCGGAAATCATCGATATCTGTGAATACCTGATTCTTTTTATCGGGCTTAAGGATTCATTCGCACAGGCTCGTCCGCTTTCAAAGGCCCGCAGATGCAACACACGCCGATTCTATTGCCCGACGATGACCAGCGATCCGCTGAAAAACGTGTGATCTCGCTGTTGCGCGCATGGAACACCGGTGCCGAAGCGCAACAGGACATGTGGGAGGATCTGGCCACTTCCATGGGTGATCTGCGGGCCAAATCCTGTCTGCAGGCGTTCGAACAGATGCTCGGCTTGTTGAACCTGCATGGCTGGCAATCGCTGGCAATCATGCCCATCGGCACAAAGGGCGTATCGCCGGACGAAGCAGCTTTGGCACGGTTCGTGATGGCATCGACAGAACAACGCAGGGACGCCGCATTGGCCGAGGCGGGCTTCTTCGTGTCGCCGGCAGGGCTTTTGCCCCTGCTCTGCGCTGCCTCCAAGTTCGGGCTTCCGCTCTTGTGCGAAGAATGTCGGTCGCGAATCCTGCCGCCATCGGTCAGGACGCCGACCCACTGATTTCGTGTCCAAAGCGTCGCAGCCATTCTTTGGCCTAGCCTCTTGACCTTCCAGTGACTGGAAGCCCTATGTGATCCTTACGCAACAAGGATCTCCCCATGACCACGCTTCGCTTTTCCGTCGACAACATGAGCTGTGCAGGATGCGCGGGACGCGCCGAACGTGCGCTTGCCGCGGCGCCCGGAGTGACTGAGGCGTCGGTCAACATCGCCAATCATGTCGCACAGGTCACAGGCAAGGCGTCATCCGAAACGCTGCGCGACGCGCTCAAGACCGCAGGCTACCCGGCCAGGGAAGCCACGCATCGCCTGTCGATTTCGGGCATGACCTGCGCGTCCTGCACCGGACGCGTCGAGCGGGCACTTGCGGCCCTGCCCGGTGTGCTGTCGTCACAGGTGAACCTTGCCACTCAAACCGCTACGGTGCGCAGCCTTGACGGTGCCGTGTCGGTCGAAACACTGGCACAGACCGTGACCGATGCAGGCTACCCGGCCAAGCCGGTCGATACGGATGGCCAGACCGAGCCACCCTCAGAGATCGAACCGCTGCGCCGGGATACGCTGATCGCGGCAGCGCTGACGCTGCCGGTGTTCCTGACGGAAATGGGGGGCCACCTCTACCCGCCGATCCATCACGCGATCATGGGCAGCCTCGGGATGCAAAGCTTCTGGGTGATGCAATTCGTGTTCATCACGCTGGTTCTGGTATGGCCCGGCCTGCGTTTTTTCCGCATCGGTCTGCCCCTGCTGGCCAAGGGCAGCCCCGACATGAACAGCCTTGTTGCGCTAGGAACGCTGGCGGCCTGGAGCTATTCCACCATCGCCACCTTTACGCCTGCCCTGCTGCCCGAAGGCACCCGCGCGGTCTACTTCGAAGCAGCGGGTGTGATCGTCACCCTGATCCTCGCCGGTCGCTGGATGGAGGCGCGCGCCAAAGGGCGTACCGGCGCTGCCATTCGTCACCTGATCGGGCTGCGCCCGGACACGGTTCTGCTGGCGCGGGACGGCACGTTCACCGAAGTCCCGTTGGCCGAGATTGCCGTCGGTGACGTCATCAAGGTGCTGCCCGGTGGCCGCATCGCGGTGGATGGCGTCGTGATCGAAGGCGACGCCTTTGTCGACGAATCCATGATCAGCGGTGAACCGATCCCCGTTGCAAAAACCGTCGACGACCCGGTCACCGGCGGCACGATCAACGGGCGCAAGGCGCTGATCTACCGGGCGACGGCGGTCGGGTCCGACACGGTGCTGGCGCGGATCATCGACATGGTGCAGACCGCGCAAGGCGCGAAGCTGCCGATCCAGGCCTTGGCCGACAAGGTTGTGCGCATCTTCGTGCCCGTGGTTTTGGGGATCGCCGCGCTGACGGTCGCGGTCTGGCTGGTCTTCGGACCACAGCCATCGCTTGGATACGCGCTTGTCGCCGGGGTGGCTGTGCTGATTATCGCCTGTCCCTGTGCCATGGGTCTGGCCACGCCCACCTCGATCATGGTCGGCACGGGACGTGCTGCCGAACTGGGTGTGCTGTTCCGCAAGGGCGACGCGCTGCAACGGCTCGACAATGCCAAGGTGGTGGCCTTCGACAAGACCGGCACCCTGACCGAAGGGCGGCCAACGCTGGTCGATCAATACGTGGTGCCGGGTGCCGATCCGACCGAGATGCTGCGCCTGACCGCTGCGGTGGAACAGGGATCCGATCACCCGATTGCGCGGGCCATTCTGGTGGCGGCCCCGTCCGATCTGCTGCCCAAGGTGACAGGCAGTGAAACGGTTCCCGGCTATGGCCTGATCGCTGCAGTGAACGGACAGACAGCGCTGGTGGGCTCGGAGTCGCACCTTTCGGAACAGGGTGTGAACACCGCGCCGCTCAAGGAGGCCATCGGGCAATATGCCGAAAAGGGTCACACGCTGGTGTGCCTTGCCCTTGACGGTCAAGCGGTCGCGGTTTTTGCCGTGGCCGACCGGATCAAGCCAAGCGCGAAACCCGCCATCGAAGCACTGCATGCCGCGGGCCTCAAGGTCGCGATGATCTCCGGCGACAACGCTGCCGCTGCAGAGGCCATCGCGCGTCAACTGGGCATCGACCATGTCACCGCAGGTGTGCGTCCTGATGGCAAGGTCGACGCGATCAAGGCGCTGCGCCACCAGTTTGGCGCGGTGGCCTTTGTCGGCGACGGGATCAACGATGCGCCCGCGCTGGCAGAGGCCGATATCGGGCTGGCCATCGGCACCGGCACGGATGTCGCCATCGAAGCGGCGGATATCGTGCTGTCCTCGGGCCGGGTGTCCGGCGTGGTCAACGCGGTGGACGTGTCGAAACACACCATGCGCAACATTCGTCAGAACCTGTTCTGGGCCTTCGCCTATAACACGGCGCTCATTCCGGTGGCGGCCGGTGTCCTTTACCCCGCCTTCGGCATCCTGCTGTCCCCGATGCTGGGCGCGGGGGCGATGGCCTTCAGTTCGGTTTTCGTGCTGACCAACGCGCTGCGCTTGCGCAGGATTGCACCGGTGCAACAGGACGCACCTGCATCCCGCTACACGGAGGCCACGGCATGAACATCGGAGACGTGGCCCAGCGCGCCGGCCTGCCGCCGAAGACAATCCGGTATTACGAGGATATCGGGCTGATCACGCCGCTGCGTGACACCAACGGCTACCGGCTTTTCCGCGAAAGCGATTTGCACAAGCTGGCCTTTCTGGGCCGGGCGCGCGCGCTTGGCTTCACCATCGAGGATTGCCGCACGCTTCTGGCGCTGTACGAGGACAACACCCGCGCCAGTGCCGATGTGAAAGACCTGGCGCAGGCGCATCTGACCAAGATCGAAGACAAGATCGCACAGCTCCAGTCCATGCGCGATACGCTGTCGGAGCTGGTGCACAGCTGCGCGGGGGACAACCGCCCGAACTGTCCGATCCTGAGCGATCTTGCGACCGGGCAGCATTGATCGCGACCGGGCTTCTCTTGGCGCGTGGCTTTCCGTCGACGGAAAGCTGCGATGCGTCGACGCATCGTGCGCCCAAGACTAACCGATCTCGATGGATGTGACCTGTCGATACGGCGCATCTGGCGAACACAGGATCGAGCCGAATGCAGGCACGTTCACCGCGTTCGGCATATCCTGCGCTTCGAGGCAAAGACCGGCAAACCTCCCATGGGCCGCGCCTGGTCCTTCGGGCAACACGTGCTTCAACGTGTTGGCTGTATAGACCTGCATCCCCGGCCTGTCGGTCCAGAGCCGCAATGTCATGCCATCCGGCACGGCCACTTCGGCAGCAGGATCGGCCCCCTTGGTCAGGATCAGATTCCCGTCCCAGCCCTCCCCGTCACCGAGCCGCACAGGGGTTCTGAAGTCGTATGCCGTGCCCGCCACCGGGTCGATCCGACCTAGGGGAACAAGGTCCGGACCATTGGGCGTATAGCGATCTGCCACAATCCGCAGGTTGTGATCCGCAACGGTCCCCTGCCCCGTCAGGTTGAAATAGAGATGTTGCGTCAAATTGATCGGTGTCACACGGTCGGGCACACCCTCCATCTTCCACGTAAGGCGACCGCCCTTTAGCCGCATGACCACACGAAACGCCACGCGACCAGGGTAGCCCTGATCACCGTCTTCGGACAGCAGCCGGAATTCCACGGCACGCTCACCATCACGCGACATCTGCCAATTGCGGCGACCGATTCCGCCCGGACCGCCATGCAGATGATGCGGCGACGCGTTGGCGGGCAAACTGTAGGTCACACCGTCCAGGTCGAACTGCGCCCCGGCGATGCGGTTCGCCACACGCCCGCAGATGACCCCCATCGAGGCCGGGTTCTGTCGGTAATGCTCGGGCGTCCTGTAGCCCAACACGACATGCCGGTCGCGCACGCGCCAGTCCATCACGGCACAGCCCAGTGACAACACCGTCACCTTAGTGTCACCGTCGCGCAGCACATGCGATGTGATCTGGTCCATTCGGCTCCCCCGATACCACCTGACCGAAGCGGCGGAGCACCGTCAAGCCATGCGCGCTGTGCGTCAGCGTTGGCGCAAAACGGGCAGCAAGGCCCAGACGCGACGGTCTAGAAGAACGCGACCGAGGGCGAGGAGGATTGCAGCGGCCAGAATGCCTTTTGACACGGGCTCCATCGTACCTTGGATCTGCACCGCATGAACCACCGTTCCCAGCACGATCACCACCGCCAAAGCACTGTGGAGCATGCGCCAAAGGCGCAGCCTTGATCCCATCCTGCGGCGCAGAACTCCAAGCATTGCTGCGGCAAAGACCGCCCACATGGCGATCACGCCCCATGCCGAAAATGGTGTCGGAGAAAGGAACAGCAGCGCATCCACAACATCCGGCGGGCTGGTGATCCAGAGCCCGACCACATGCACCACAACGGCCAGGACAAGCGCAGCACCGACAACGCGGTGCGCCAGTCGTCCGCGTTTTCCAGCCAACCCCGGCATGTGATCGCCGACCAGCAAGGGCTGAAACAACAGGAGCGCCATGCCGACAACCCCCGCAAATCCGGCCAGGATATAGACCGGATCGCGCCATTGCAGCAGCGGGCTGGTCAGGGCAAAGGCGGCAGGCACGGCAATCGCGACCAAACTTGCGGCCCAGAGCATGACCCCCTGCATGATGCCTCGCCCGAAGATCAGGCCGGCTGCAACACGAAATGCGCGCTCAGGCTGGTGTCGTTTGCACTTGCCATGAGCGGACGCAGGAACACGGTGTCGAACGCATCGCCATCATAGGCCAAATGGCCGTGCGCCTGTCCAAACGCGGGCACGATCTGCGGCATCTCAAGCCTGAATTCGCCGTTGGCATCGGTCAGGGTCGCGCCGTGGCTGTCCCAGTCGCGTTCATGGCCTTCGGTCGTGTGGGCCCAGATCTGGATGCGCTGTCCGGGCAGCGGTGCGCCATCCCCGGCGCGGCGGACGGTTCCGGTCATCCAGAACCCGCCGCCCCCGATACGGTCCACGATGGACGCTCCGGGTCGGTAATTGTTCGATCCGCCACGCATGGACGGAGTGGGGGCCACACCAGCAGCGCGAGCCGGAACAATCAGACCCGACGCTGCCGTCAAAAGCGCGGCGCTGCCTGTGGTCATGACCTTCCGACGGGTTATTCCAGAGATCGTCATGTCAAACCTCCTTTGCGAAACGGAAGGGCACCGCCAACAACCGATGTTCGCAGCGCCCTGTGATGCGTCCTTACGGTGTAGCAGAATTTGCAGCGGAGGGTTGGCCCGAACAGGTCAACCCACAGCATCGTGATGGCATTCTGCGCGGTCAACCGAGGTCTGGTCGCCCCGCAAATCCGCCGAACGCCTGAAATTGCGCCAGTCTAAATTGTTCTCCACTCAGAAAAACAACCTTAAGGCTTGGCGCAGGACCAAGAATGCGATGGTCTGGAAATATTGTTCAAACCCCCATTATGGAGATAGCACGTGGCCAAATCTGCAATTCTAGACGTGATGAAGTTCTTCAGCACCTGCCTGCAGACACTCGAGGAAAAAGGAATCACCGTCGAGGATTCCTCGGAATTCGAGGAATGCGAAGACAGGATGCGGGCCATCGGGAAGAATTCGATCACCCCGATGATCTCTTCCGAACACAACGACCTGTCAAAGGACCATGCCGGATGGCTGATCTTGCGCAAGGACGGGCAGGATATCGGCGGGGTCGCCGCGCGGCATGACATGCTGGTGTCGGAAACCCTGTCGAGCTTCTGGGCGCGCAGCTATGGCAGGCTGTACAAGGGACAGGGGCACCTCCGCCTTGTCACCGATGCGCCGCGGCCCTGTGACGAGATCGCCGGGAGCGTGATCTACATGGGCGAATTCTTCATCGCCGAAAAGATGCGCGGATCGCGGCACCTGCTGTCGCTCTATACGCATCTGCTGTTCGCCTATTGCCACATCCGATGGCAGCCCGATTGGCTCTATGCCTTTGTCCGGGCGGATGATGCGCGGTTGGGCTATGCGACCGAATACGGGTTCACCCGTCAATATCCCGGTGCGCATGTCTGGGGCGTCCTGCCCAAGGGACGGGCGACCGGCGAATACCTCGTGGCTCTCAAATCAGGCGAAATGGCCGACATGGCGCGGTATTTCAACCATCACCCGTCCTGCCTTCTGGGTGTCGATTCGCTCAAGAGAGTCGAATAATTCAACACGAAGAGGGTGCCCGAGGCATCCTTTACCGGGAGCATGAGGCGAACGAAGCTGACTTCGGCGGTTTCGTTCGTCTCGGGGAACGTCACGATCCTCTTGAGGGGCGTGATCATCCCGACGCCGGAATGCGCGACCGACCTGATCTGCCCGTTGAGTTCGGCCAGATCAGACGTGCTCAGCGTTTCGAGAAAGTTTTCCAGCCGGGAATGCTCGGCGGATCCAAGTGTGGTTGCGGACAGGCCAAGCGCCCCGACATGGTGAATGCGCGGAACCGAGGTCAGCGCCTCTGCCGCGCTCACAAGATCGAAATGCGGGGCGATCTGATCGCTTTGGGAGAGATCACCATCGGTTTCCTTCCACCAGGAAATGATCGAATCCAGCGTGGGCCGGTCTCCGATCCGGTCCAGCGACCGTTCGGTTGCCTTGAACACCGCCGACAACAGACGCGCGGCCTGCCTGTCGACCTCCTGCACCGGAAGCGCCTCGAAATCCTGCTGGAGATGGTCATTCCTGTCCCGCAACAGGACATCGACCGGAACACCCAACGCATCGGCCAGTCGCACGGGTGCCGCAATGTTGGGCAGTGCTGCACCGCGCAGAATATCCGCCAGAACATGGTCCTGATCGAACCCTGCGCGCACCGAAAGTTCGGACTCGCTGAGGTTTTGTGATTGCATGATGCTTTTCAGATTGAATCTGAAATTATCCAGAACTTCGCGCTCCGAGAAATGTGTCACCATGTTGCGATCCAATTGTTACAGCATTTACCGATACCCCCCCAAAAGGTAACGTCGCGGAAGTGGTGTGTATAGCAAAAATGCACCCTTAAGGTGATTTATGGCTTGTTCGGATCGCACGCTTGTTTCGTTGCAGGACAGCCAGTCAGAAACGCCGCCCAGCACTGGCCCTCAACTGGCCAGAACGTTCCGGAACAGCCAGGGATCGCTTTCGTCGATATCTTCGGGAAAATGCTCCCACCGGTCCTGAAGCGGGGTCCAGTCCGTGTAATGTGCTTCGACCGGGCCAAGATAAGGGCGCTGCACCTCGAGACACCGCGCATGATCCATCTCGTCGGTTTCGACGATCCCGGCCTCCGGGTTTTCCAGCGCCCAGACCATGCCCGCCAGAACAGCGCTCGTCACCTGCATCCCGGTGGCGTTCTGGAACGGGGCCAGATCGCGGGTTTCCGCGTTCGACAGCCGCGATCCGTACCAAAGCGCGTTCTTCTCGTGCCCGTAAAGCAGCACGCCCAGTTCATCGATTCCTTCGACAATCTCGTCCTCGGTCAGGATATGATGCACCTTCTGTTGCTTGCCCGATCCGAACATCTCGTGGAGCGACAGAACCGCATCGTCACAGGGGTGATAGGCGTAGTGGCAGGTCGGGCGATACTCGGGCGCATCGGCCGCACCGACGGTGTAGTAATCCGAGATCGAGATCGCCTCGTTATGGGTCACCAGAAACCCGAATTGCGGACCGGGTGTCGGGCACCATGTATGCACCCGCGTGATCGCTCCCGGACGCTCCAGCCAGATCGCCGATTGGCATCCGGTCTTGTACGAATGCCCATTTTCGGGAAACCATGTTTCATGCGTGCCCCAACCCAGTTCTGCGGGCTGGAATCCCTCGGCAATGAATCCTTCCACAGACCAGGTGTTCACGAACACGTCGCGCGGGCGCGGCTGACGGCGGGCCTGCGTGTCACGCTCGGCGATATGCACACCCTTGACGCCCAGCGATTGCATCAGCGCGGCCCACCCGCTCCGGTCCTGCAGCACCGCAACGGCGCGCCCGGTGTCCTTGGCCAGCGTCAGCAGCGCATCCTTGACGAACCAGGACACCATGCCGGGATTGGCCCCGCAGCAACTGACTGCGGTGGGTCCACCCGGATGGGCTGCCTTCTCGTTTCGCACCGCCTGACGCAGCGCGTAATTCGTCCGTGCAGCGTTGTCGGTCGTGTCGAAATAATAGCCGGCCCAGGGCTCGACCACCGTGTCGATATACAGAACCCCCAGTTCGCGGCACAGCTTCATGAGGTCGAGGGACGACGTGTCGACCGACAGGTTCACACAGAACCCTTTACCCCCGGCAAAGATCCCGCCAAGGATCTCACGGTAATTGTCCGGCGTCAGAGCGACTTGCAGGTGGTTGATCTTGTGCTGCCGCAGGAAATTCGCCTTGCCCGCGTCCGGTTCGATGACGGTAAACGCATCGGCATCATACTCGAAATGCCGCTCAATCAGGGGCCATGTGCCTTTGCCGATGGAACCAAAGCCGATCATCACGATCGGACCCTCGATACGCCCGTAGATTGGATGGTTCTGCGTCATGGTCTCTCCTTGTCGGTTCTTCATCAGGATCAGGCGCATTTGTTTGCGCTGACCGGCGGTGGCATGTCTTTGCGTGTTTATCCTGCAGCACCGCCAGAGTCCAAACCACCTCTTTGCCGCTGCGCAGAGAACCGTCGTCAGACGCATGAGATCAAGCTACCCGGATCGGCTGATTGCAACAGCGACACCATCGGCCAAATACCGCCGAATCCGGCCAGATGCGGGTTGCAGAGCAGGAATGACATGATACGCGGATGGCCAAAAAAGAACATTGGGCTCTGCAAGACAAACACTTGGCACTGAGCAGCCCTTCGAGAAACGAACCGCTTCGAGGCGGTTTCGCATGAACACCGGGGCCGAGAGGTCCCTGAATGAGACGGCAGGTTACTGAGAAGGTCATGTCGACAACCACAGGCACCAACCACACACCCAAAGGCCCCGTGACCATCCTTGGCGAGGCCTATGTCGGACAAACCCTGATTGCGCGCCCGAACGGCGTCAGCGACGCCGATGGCATCGACACGTCCACGATCAGCTTTCAATGGCTGAGGGACGGTCAGATCATTCAGGACGCAACCAACCGCACCTATGATGTGGCCATCGACGACGTCGATGCACGCCTGAGCGTCCGCTATACCTATGTCGATTTCGGCGGAACGCTGGAAATCCTCACCAGCGATCAAGAGCCGGTCGTTCCCCCGGCCGGCACTCCGATCCCGACCGACACCGGCCCGTATAATCCGTTGATGGTTTTGGGTAACGCGCTTGTCGGTGAAAATCTGATAGCCCGCCCCAATGCCGTTACCGACGCCAACGGGATCAACCCCAGCACGATCACCTATCAATGGCTTCGCGACGGCACACCAATCTCGGGAGCCACCGCACAGACCTACGCCGTGAGCGATGCTGACATCGACGCGCAACTGACAGTTCAGTTTTCCTATTCGGACCTGTTCGGCACTGCCAAGACACTCACCAGCAACCCAAGGCCTCCGGTTGCGGAACCCATCGTCGAAGTGCCTCCGCCCGCTCCACTGCCAAGGGAATCCGATGTCCGTAACCTCAACGGAACGATGGACGACGATATTCTTCAAGCCTCGTTCGGCCTGACGAACATATACGGGTTTGGTGGCTCGGATACGGTGGCGTTCAACGGAAAGCAGTCGGGCTACAAGGTGGTCATTGCCGAAGACAGTGTAACCGTATTCGATCATCGGGCTTTTGGTCTTGGGGCCATCACACTCGACAATGTCGAATTGATCCAATTCGCGACCACGGAACCGGTGTTTGACGGTCCGCTTGATCTGGACAGCGTCAGCGGCCTTGCAAAACTCGGCCAGCAGGATGCTGCATCCATCATCGAACTCTACATCGCCTATTTCAATCGCGCGCCGGATGCGATTGGCCTCAATTTCTGGGGCACCGCGTTCGCCAATGGCGTTTCCCTGAGCGAGATGGCCGTTCTCTTTGCGGATCAGAACGAAACCCGCGCCACCTATCCGGATGGCACGACGAATTCTGATTTCGCGACCAGCGTCTACACGAACATTCTTGGCAGAACACCGGACCAGACAGGGCTAACATTCTGGACCGATGCCTTGGACAAAGGTGCGGTCTCACGAGATGAGCTCATCCTCAGGGTACTCGAAGGTGCGCGGGCGTCATTGCAGATCGAACGCGGGCCGGATTTCGTGACGCAACAATTGGCGGACCGAACCTATCTTGAGAACAAGATCGACATCGGTGCGTTTTTCGCGGTTCACCGGGGGATGTCCGACGTCGCAAACGCCGAGTTCGTGATGGACCTCTATGACGGCACGTCTGGAAGCATCATCGCAGCTGTAGATAAAATCGACGCCTTCTACCGTGAGGCCCTCGATCCGAATGATGGCGAGTTTCTTTTACAGGTCGTCGGAGTGATGGACAGCCCCTTCCTCGCCTGATCGGGCATGCGGCATTTCCAATGCACCACGTCCTGCAGATCGACACCCGATGGCCAAACGCAACACGAGCGGCCCGTCGGACCGCCCGTTTGCTAACCAATTGATGGAACCGTCTAGTTTTCGAGGATCACGTCGAAATCCACGCGGCGTTCGCTCAGGCTTGGTTGACCAGCCAGAACCTGCGGCTTCGAATGCGCGGCGATGATGATCTGCTCGGGATCGAACCCGGCGGCGACCAGTGAACTCATCAGGGCCACAGCACGCAGCCGAGCGGTTGCCGGAGTTTCTCCAGACCCCATGTCATCCGAAAACTGACCGACGACTCGCAGCCGTGCCTCGGGGCAGGCACTGGCCTTGGCGGCAAGATCAACCACGGCAGGCATCCCGTCGGACGGTGCGGTGATCGACCGTGGCGAATAGAACAGCTTGATCTGCGCCACTTGCGCTTGAAGCTGCGCCGCACAGGCCGAAGTGGCCACAGGCACCGGACGGGTAACTTCGCTCAGCCCCGCGCGCTGTGTGATCTCACGAATTTCGAACTCGACACGTCGGTCGTAATAGGCCGCCGACTGGCTGCCCGTGATCCGTGACGGTTCCTGGCTGCCAAGCCCGACCGACCGAAACCGGGTCACGTCGATCCCCGACGCACCGATCCGCTTGAGCACCTCGTCGGCGCGTTGCTGGCTCAGACGCTGATTGACCGCCGGATCACCGGACGGGTCGGAATGACCCTCGACCACGATCTCGACATTTGGACAGTCCTGCGCAACCAGCCCGATGAGACGCGCCTGCGCCATCCCGGCCTCTTCTGCGGTCAGACCACCGCTTGGAAAGTAGATCCGCGCCTCGCTTGCCAGCACCCGCAGGTCCTCGATGCAGGACTGGCCCTGCGCCAGATTGGCCTGAGCGGCCGCGAAAAAGGCGCTTGGGTTGGCTGTTGGGCTGACCCTCGGCTCCGGCTCGATCGACACCGTCTGCGGCACGACAGGCGGCTGGGCCGGGGTCACCACGGCTGGCGCGACCGGGGCCGGGGCCAAACTGACCTCGGGCGGTTGCGGCGCTTGCAGAACTGCGGCCTGCACAGCATCGATGCTGCCCGATCCCTGCGGAACAAGGCCGATCCCCTGCTCACCCAGCGCGACCGGATTCTGCGTGATGTTGCGCGACACCTCGACCGTGTCGAAATCCGACATGACATCGACAGGTGCCGTGTCCCTTGGTCCGAAATTGATGACCCCCGTGGCAGCGAGGACGATCGCCGTGGTTGGTGCAATCCACGGCAAATGTTCTTTCAAAATTCTAAACGACATGCTCTTCCCCCAGTCTAAGCAGCATCGTGAGCGTTGTTCCGCCCAACATCTTGACAATGGTATCTAAAGATACTGCTCAATTTGGGGGATGGGTCAACATCTATGTAGCAACCGTGCGCTGAGACATAGAATTTCTTTTCGCCTGTCGCTTTCGCGCGCCAGACCGAAAGAATCCGGCTTGGCTTTTGGGCCGGCTTGCGTCCCTGTACCGTCACGGCTAGGGAAAGCACGACACGGGCCGGAGGGTGACATGGACGATCTGCGCGACAAGTATATTGGGCTGATTGCGGCGGCGGGCGACGAAGCAACGCTCGAAGACCTGCGCGTGCAGGCCGTCGGCAAGAAGGGCGAGATCAGCCTCATGATGCGCGAACTGGGCAAGATGAGCCCCGAAGAGCGTCAGACCGCAGGCCCAGCGCTGAACGCGCTCAAGGACGAGATTAATTCGGCTCTGTCGGCCAAGAAAGCGGCGCTTGAGGATACGGCGCTTGATGAGCGTCTGCGCGGCGAATGGCTGGACGTGACCCTGCCCGGACGCACCCGCCGCATGGGCACCATTCATCCGATCAGCCAGGTCACCGAAGAGGTCACCGCGATCTTTGCCGATATGGGCTTTGCCGTTGCCGAAGGGCCGCAGATCGACACCGACTGGTACAATTTCGACGCGCTGAACATCCCCGGCCACCACCCCGCGCGGGCGGAAATGGACACGTTCTACATGAACCGCGCGGAAGGCGACAATCGCCCGCCGCATGTGCTGCGCACCCACACCAGCCCGGTGCAGATCCGGTCGATGGAAAAGACCGGCGCGCCCATCCGCATCATTGCTCCGGGCCGCGTCTACCGTGCGGACTATGACCAGACCCACACGCCGATGTTCCACCAGGTCGAGGGCCTTGCCATCGACCGCGACATCTCCATGGCGAACCTGAAATGGGTGCTGGAGGAATTCGTAAAGGCCTATTTCGAAGTGGACGATGTCGAACTCCGCTTCCGCGCCTCGCACTTCCCGTTCACCGAACCATCGGCCGAGGTGGACATTCGCTGTTCGTGGGAAGGCGGCACGCTGAAAGTGGGCGAGGGCGATGACTGGCTCGAAATCCTCGGCTCCGGCATGGTGCATCCGAAGGTGCTCCAGAATGCAGGCGTGAACCCCGACGAATGGCAGGGCTTTGCCTTCGGCATGGGCATCGACCGCATCGCGATGCTGAAATACGGCATCCCCGACCTGCGCGCCTTTTTCGATTCCGACCTGCGCTGGCTGCGCCATTATGGGTTTACATCGCTCGACGTGCCAACGCTGCATGGGGGGCTGAGTGGGTGAAACGAGATGATGATTTAATCAGAAAATTACTGATTGAAACTGAAGCAGCAGAGGAATGGCGTGTTACGGTATTCGAAGGTCTAAACAACCCTCCCGAAGAGGAGCAGCGAAACTACCATATCAAGTTGCTTTGTGACGCCGGTCTGATGACTTGGGAAACGGGTATTATGTATCGGATGACCAATCAGGGTCATGATTATCTGGATGCTGTGAGATCCGACAATATCTGGCAAAAGACCAAAGATGGAGCAGCCCAAGTTGGTGGCATGACACTTGGAATGATGAAAGAACTTGCGATCGCCTATTTAAAGAAAGAGGCCAAGGATCGTCTAGGAGTTGATCTATGAAATTCACCCTCTCCTGGCTGAAAAAGCACCTCGACACCACGGCGACCGTGGACGAGATCACCTATGCCCTGACCGATCTCGGGCTTGAGGTCGAAGGCGTCGAGAATCCGGCGGACAAGCTCAAGACGTTCACGCTGGCCAAGGTCAAACACGCCGAACAGCACCCCGATGCCGACCGTCTGCGTGTCTGTACGGTCGAGACTGACGAGGGCGACAAGCAGATCGTCTGCGGCGCGCCGAACGCGCGCGCGGGCATCACCGTCGTTCTGGCGAAACCGGGCGACTACGTGCCGGGCATCGACGTGACGCTCAGCGTCGGCAACATCCGCGGTGTCGAAAGCCATGGCATGATGGCCTCGGAACGCGAGCTTGAGCTTAGCGACGAACATGACGGCATCATCGAACTGCCCTCGGGCGAGGTGGGTCAGAAATTCATCGACTGGCTGGCGGAAAACGATCCGTCCAAGGTGGACCCGGTGATCGAGATCGCGATCACCCCCAACCGCCCCGACGCGCTGGGTGTGCAGGGCATCGCCCGCGATCTGGCCGCGCGTGGTCTGGGCACGCTCAAGCCCCGCGATGTGGATCCGGTGCCCGCCAGCTTTGTCGCTGACACCAAAGTCATCATCGACGAAGACACGGCTGACGGCTGCCCGCTGTTCTGTGGCCGCATCATTCGCGGCGTCACCAACGGCCCCAGCCCGCAATGGCTGCAAGACGTGTTGCGGGCCATCGGCTTGCGGCCGATCAACTTCCTTGTCGATGTGACCAACTTCTTCACCTACGACCGCAACCGCCCCTTGCACGTCTTCGACATGGCCAAGGTGACGGGCGATCTGCGCATACACCGCGCGACGGGAGGCGAGACACTCTTGGCTCTGGACGGCAAGACCTACACGCTCCAGCCCGGCCAGATGGTGATCTCCGACGCCAAGGGTCCCGAAAGCATTGCTGGCATCATGGGCGGCGAGGAAACGGGCTGCACTGACGAGACCACCGATGTCTTTGTCGAAAGCGCCTATTGGGACCCGATCCAGATCGCCCACACGGGCCGTGCGCTCAAGATCAACTCCGACGCGCGCTACCGCTTTGAACGCGGGGTTGATCCGGCCTTCACGCCCGAAGGTCTGGAACACGCGGTGCGGATGATCGTCGATCACGCAGGCGGTGAGGCGTCCGAGGTCATCATGGCCGGTGCGGTGCCCGATACGTCCCGCGCCTACAAGCTTGAACCTGCACGGGTGATCTCGCTCGTTGGCATGGAGATCCCCGAGGCCGAACAGCGTCAGACACTCACAGCCCTTGGTTTCCGTCTCGAAGGCAACATGGCGCATGTGCCATCATGGCGCCCGGACGTGCTGGGTGAAGCCGATCTGGTGGAAGAGGTGGCGCGCATCGCCTCCCTGACCAAGCTGCAAGGCAAGCCGATGCGCCGCATGGACCCCGGTGTGCCCAAGCCGATCCTGTCCCCGATGCAGCGCCGCGAACGTGCCGCGCGGCGGACGGCGGCAGCCTTGGGGTACAACGAATGCGTGACCTACAGCTTCATCGACAAGGCCGCAGCCACGCTGTTCGGCGGCGGTGACGATGCCACGATGCTGGCCAATCCGATCAGCGCCGACATGAGCCACATGCGCCCCGCCCTGCTGCCCGGTCTGTTGCAGGCCGCTGCCCGCAATCAGGCGCGCGGGTTCATGGACCTTGCGCTGTTCGAGCTTGGCCACGCCTTCCACGGTGGCGAACCCGAGGAGCAGCATCTGCAACTGTCCGGTGTCCTCATCGGAAAGACCGGACCGAAGGACGTGCACGGCACCGCTCGCGCTGTCGATCTGTTCGACGCCAAGGCCGATGCCGAGGCGATCCTTGCCGCGATGGGTGCGCCCGCCAAGACGCAAATCCTGCGCGGCGCCAGCGAGTGGTGGCATCCGGGCCGTCACGGCATGATCTGCCTGGGCCCGAAAAAGGTGCTGGGCGTGTTCGGTGAGCTTCACCCCAGGGTGCTCAAGGCGATGGACGTCAAGGGACCGGCGGTCGCCTTCACCCTCTGGCCGCAGGAAATTCCCCTGCCGCGCAAGACAGGGGCCACGCGCCCCGCGCTGGTGCTCAACGACCTGCAAGCGGTCGAACGCGACTTTGCGTTTGTCGTGGATGCACAGGTTGCAGCGCTCGACCTGATGAACGCCGCAGCTGGCGCGGACAAGGTGCTGATTTCAGACGTGCGTCTGTTTGACGAATTCATCGGTGGGTCGCTCGGTGCGGGAAAGAAATCCCTCGCCATCACCGTCCGGCTTCAGCCGACGGATGCGACGCTCAAGGATACGGATATCGAGGCGGTCGGAAAGAAGATCATCGAGAAGGTCGAAAAAGCCACCGGCGGCGTTTTGCGCGGGTAGGACCATAGCGAAGGGGGCGGCATATGTATCAATCTGCAAAGTTTTGGGACAAGGTTGCAGACAAATACGCCGCCGCCCCGATTCGCAACGAAGCGGCGTATAACGCGACACTGGACCGGGTGCGCGCGGTTCTGAATGCGTCGGACACGGTGTTGGAGTTGGGTTGCGGCACCGGGACCACCGCCATCGCCCTTGCGCCCGATGTCAGCCACATCATCGCAACCGACGTGTCCGAGGCGATGCTGGCCAAGGGTCGGGACAAGGCGCGCGACCAGCACGTGGCCAATATCGACTTCGTTCAGGCGGACGCGAAAGATGCACCTGAAGGCCCGTTCGACGCGGTGCTGGCCTTCAACCTGCTTCACCTGATCGAGGATATGGACAGCGCATTGGCGGACATCGCCAAACGCACCAAACCGGGCGGTGTGTTCGTCTCCAAGACCTTTTGCATGCCGGAACGGCGCAATATGATCTGGTGGTTTATTCAACTTGGCCTGCCGGTCATGCAGGCCATCGGCAAGGCGCCCTATTTCGCCAGGTTGTCGATCACTGATCTTGATGCAGCGATCACTCGCGCTGGCTTCACAATTGTCGACACGCAGATGGCTCCGGGCAAGGATCCGCGGCGCACGGTGTTTGCCCGCCGGACCGAATGATTGGCCTTTGCGCCGATCTGGGCTACCCCTTTGGTCAAACAGAAGGAGAGACACATGGGATTGCGCGTTTACCTGTCCGGAGAGATTCACACCGATTGGCGTGACCAGATCATCGACGCCTGCGACGGGCTGGATGTCATCTTTGACGGCCCCGTTACCGATCACGCCGCGAGCGATGATTGCGGTGTCGCGATCCTTGGCGCGGAAGACAACAAGTACTGGCACGACCATAAGGGCGCAATGGTCAACGCGATCCGCACCCGCAAGGGCATCGAGGAGGCGGATGTCGTGGTCGTGCGCTTTGGCGAGAAGTACAAGCAATGGAACGCGGCCTTTGATGCAGGATTTGCCGCGGCCTTGAACAAGTCCCTGATCATTCTGCAACAGCCCGAACACGATCACGCCCTCAAGGAAGTGGATGCCGCCGCCTTGGCAATGACGCGCACTCCGCAAGAGGTGGCGCAGATCCTGCGTTATGTCCTGACCGGCGCCTTGCCCAAGTAGGCGACAGCCCCGGCTAGCTGTATTTTTTGCGGCAAGCCCTTGCATTTTCCCCGTGGATTGTTGCCGGACGCGTGACAAAGACCGTGGCAATGGTATCAAACCGGCGGCGACGGATTTTTTGTCCGGCCTCAAGCCAACACGAGGGGAATTTAGTAATGATTCAAGAATTCAAGGACTTCATCGCCAAGGGCAATGTCATGGACATGGCTGTTGGTATCATCGTCGGGGCCGCGTTCACGGCGATCGTGACCTCATTGGTCGGCGACCTGATCAACCCGATCATCGCCCTGTTCACCGGCGGGATTGATTTCTCCGGCTGGTTCTACACGCTGGATGGCAGCACGCATGCCTCGCTGGCAGCAGCCCAGGACGCAGGCGCAGCCGTGTTCGCAATCGGGAATTTCATCATGGCCGTGATCAATTTCCTGATCATCGCCTTCGTGGTGTTCCTGCTGGTCAAGATGGTCAACCGCATCAAGGCCTCGGCAGAAAAGCCGGAGGACATTGCCCCCGAAGTCGCAACCGGTCCGAGCGAGCTGGATGTCCTGCTGGAAATTCGGGACGCGCTCAAGAAAGGGTGACACCTTCGCGCCACAGCTTTGCTGATCTGCACGAAATGAACCCTGCGCCGAGAGAACCGGCGCAGGGTTTTTTACATCAGTTGGACGGTGTCATCTTGTGAATGGCACCTTCATCGGTGGCCGTGTAGAGGCTGCCATCGGGGCCAACCACCACCGAGCGGAAACGTCCCGGCTCCATCGGCAGGGTCATCTCGGTGACATCCTCGACCGTCAGTTCTTCGGTCAACTGGATCACGTCAATCCGCTGGCCCAGCGGTGTGCCACCAAAGCCGATCCCCATGATGCCGACGACCATGGCACCGTTCCAGTCGCCCCACTGTTCACCTTCAAGGAACGCTGCAGAGGAGGTTCCCTGCGACCAGCCGTTGTTGTCCCAGATCGGGGACATGGCGTCGGGATAGGTCTCAAGGTCCGTCATCGGCATGAAGGACGCGCGCTCGTAACGGTCCATGCCATCCATCTGGTTCGGGCTGTAGCCGCAATAATTGTCCGGGCACTCGCCACGTCCACCCACGTTCGGGCGCGGATCCCAGCCGGCATTGCCACCATTTTGCAGCACTGTGATCTCGTCCGAATGCCATGGCCCGTGTTCCGCCGTGATCGCGGTGCCGGTTGCCGGGTGGAACGCGATACCCTGCACGTTGCGGTGACCATAGGTAAAGGTCCGTTTGTCGAACCCTTCGGGCGGCGTGTTCTCGGCAGCGGCATTGCCGTCGCGGTCGATGCGCAGCACCTTGCTGCCCATAATGGTCGGGCTTTGCGGCACTTCGCCGTTATGCGTATCGCCCGTGGTCAGGTAGATATAGCCATCCGGCCCGAACCGGACACGCCCGCCATTATGCGCACCAGAGCCACCGAAGGGGTGATCGCTCGGGTTCATCTTGTAAGGCACGTCGGCCACGATATCGGTGCGGTCCGATACGTTGGTGAAATCTTCGTTCACCACCAGACGCATCAGCCGGTTCGTGTGCGGCGTCACCATGTTGGAGGTCGAATAGACATAGATCTGGCGATTTTCGGCAAAATCGGGGTCTACGGCAACGCCCATCATTCCGGCCTGACCGTCACAGAACAGGTCATCTGCTGCACTCGGATAGCCTTCAGCACCGGACATGCCCAGAAGCGCGTTGACTTCGCCGGACGGCAGCATGACGGACAGGCCATCGCATTTTTCGGTGAAGAACATTGTGCCGTCACCGAGGAACGACATGTCCCACGGCTCGTCCAGATCGTCGAGAACGACGGTATGCTGCAGATTGGTCGTGTTCATGGCCTGTGCCGGAGCCGAAGAAGCGGCAACGAAAGCACCTGTCACAAATGGCAGAACGGCAAAGATCGCCGTGGTACGCGATAGATAACCCATAATATCCTCCCTGATTTATGGTAGGTCCAGCTTCCTCCGATAACGCGGCAGACTGACGCAGCGTCGGCTGGACAGGGAGGACATTAGGGTCTTTGTGCGCTTAATCAATATATAAGATGCACCTTTTGAAGCTTGTCAAACAGTGCCTCTGATTGCTGAGAATCCGGGCGCATCGGCTTGGTCAGACCACCACGTCAAGACGCTCCTGATCGCCGACGCCGAACACCCGCTTGTAGCGGTCGATCTGATCCTCTGGCCCCATCGCCTTGTTCGGGTTATCGGACAGTTTCACCGTCGCCCGACCATTCGCCTCGACCGCCTTGCACACAAGGCTGAACGGGGCCAGCCGGTCATCCGGAGTCAGCCCCCGGAAATCATTCGTCAGCAAAGTCCCCCAGCCAAAGGACACCCGCACGCGGCCGGCAAACTGCCGCTGCAGTTCAAGGATCTTGTCCACGTCCAGCCCATCCGAGAAGATCACCAGCTTCTTGGTCGGATCTTCGCCGCGTTCTTTCCACCAGCGGATCGCCGTTTCGGCCCCAGTTGCAGGATCGCCTGAATCGATCCGGATGCCCGTCCAGCCCGCAAGCCAATCCGGTGCGTTCTTCAGGAAACCCTCGGTCCCGTAGGTGTCGGGCAGGATCATCCGCAGGTTGCCTTCGTGCTCCTCGTGCCAATCGGCAAGAACATCATACGGCGCTTTGGCCAACGCGGTGTCATCCTCGGCCAGCGCGGCATAGACCATCGGCAGTTCATGCGCGTTGGTGCCAATCGCCTCAAGGTCGCGGTTCTTGGCGATCAGGCAGTTCGAGGTGCCGACGAAACTGTTGCCCAGTCCTTCGTACATCGCCTGAACGCACCAGTCCTGCCAGAGGAACGAATGCCGCCGCCTTGTGCCGAAATCGGCGATGCGCAAAGCCGGGTCTACGCGCAAGAGTTCGATCTTTTCCCAAAGCTTGGTCATCGCGCGGGCGTAAAGCACCTGCAACTCGAACCGGCCCATGTCGTTCAGAACGGCGCGGCCGCGCAACTCCATCAGAACCGCCAGTGCCGGAATCTCCCAGAGCATCACCTCGGGCCAAGCCCCTTCGAAGGTCAGCTCGTACTGATCCCCAACACGCTCCAGATGATAGGGCGGCAGGCGCAACTGCTCGAACCACTCCATGAAGTCCGGGCGGAACATCTGACGCTTGCCGTAAAACGTGTTGCCGCGCAGCCACGTGCTTTCGTTGCGTCGCAGGGACAGCGACCGGATATGGTCCAACTGTTCGCGCAGCTCGCCCTCATCGATCAGCTTTGCCAGAGGCACATGGGAGGACCGGTTGATGAGACTGAAGGTCACCTGGGTGTCGCGCTTGTTGCGGAACACCGATTGGCACATCAGCAGCTTGTAGAAATCCGTATCGATGAGCGACCGAACGATGGGGTCGATCTTCCATTTGTGGTTCCAGACACGGGTGGCGATATCAACCATTGTGGTCTCCAAAGGCGCAGGCGACTCGCTTAGACCAACCCGGCCCGGCCTTGTCCAGTGTCAGTGGGTCTTGCCCCAATTGGCAAGCTCTTCATCGCGAATACGCTCGCAGGTCGCCTCGTCAACGCCCAGCAGCCCGGCGATTTCACCCAACAGCAGGCCTTCCTTGGCGTGGCGGTTGCCATCGGCATAGACCACATCCCAGAGAGCGGCCACCGCCGTCTCGCGTTTCTCCTGGCTGATGTTTTCTGTCAGGATGGCGGCCAGATCGGCTGTCCGCGGCAATTCATGTTCCAGCTTTTCGCATTGCGCACGCATCTTTGCGGCTTCCAGCGGTTTGAGACCGTACATCTTGGCCAGAACGCGGTCGATCTCCTCAACCTCCTGGAACAGGTAGGTCTTGTCCGCCATGGCCGTGCGCACCATCAGCGCCCCCAGCGCGTATTTCGCATCCGCAGGCGGGAGCGGGGTCGTCGGCACGGTCGTGTCGAACAGGGCAAGGATACGGTCGAACATGGCATGCATTCCAAAAAGCCTTCGGACAAGGAGTGTACTGTAACTTACGCAACTCCGGCACGCACTCAAAGGGGGAAAGACACGTTTTTCAGGTCCTTAGCAGATCTCGTTTGCTGCGCTTGAGTTCGGCATCCAGTTCAGTCGGCTTGTGACGCGACGCTGCCAGAGCCTCGTCCAGAGACGCGCCCTCGACCGCCGCTGCGGCAACGCGCGACAGAGCATAGGTCGACACGCGCTTGGTGCCTTTCAACGCCGCACGGCTCAGGCCGATGGCCGCAAGATACGTGTGATAAGGGCCAAGCGTCCCCGGACCCTGCGCAGCCTGCCCTTCGGACACCGATTTGCACGCCTCCACATCCGTAGACACATAGGCCCGGCAGATCATCGGACGCGCGGCATAGGCACGGCAACTGCGGGTATTCGGATCGAGCGACGGACAGGCCTTGGGATGCCATGCGCGGCCGTCCGGCTGCCCTGCCAAGGGGGCAAGCGCCTCGTGCAGCGCGACGGCCTCGGCCTCGGTGATCGTACCGCCATCCTCACCTGACAGGATACAGCAAAACGCGCAGCCATCGGTGCAGGCCAAGCCCTTGGGTGCCAGCCCCGACAGCGCCACACGCCCGATCCCGGTCGCAGCGGTGCCATCCGCCAGATCAGCTGCGGCGCGCGCCGCGTCGGATTGCGCGCCCAGATAGGCCAACAATCCCCGCTTGGCACGATCATTCACCTCGGGCGTGCTGACCGCGCGGGCCTTCTGCAGGCGGTCTGCCAGAGATGGCGCCTTGCTCATCCGAGGGTCACACCGGCCTGCGCCATGTCCTGCCTGGCGGTGTCCAGAGACCCGTTCAGATCGATCGCGCGGCACAGGTCAAGCCGCACCGTCACGTCGAAACCGAGCTTCGCCGCATCGATGGCGGAATAGGCGACACAGAAATCCGTGGCGAGGCCCACCATGGTCAGTGTCGAAATCCCCCGCGTGCGCAAGTAGCCCTCAAGGCCGGTAGGCGTCTTGTGATCATTCTCGAAGAACGCCGAATAGCTGTCGATGCTCCGGCGAAACCCCTTGCGGATCACCATCTCTGCGCGATCCGTATCGAGGTCTCGGTGAAACGCCGCGCCGTCCGATCCGATCACGCAATGATCCGGCCAGAGCACCTGAGGGCCGTACGGCATCTCGATCAGACCGTACGGTTCCTGACTGTCGTGCTGCGAGGCAAAGCTCGAATGATCCGCCGGGTGCCAGTCCTGCGTCAGCACCACCGCATCGGCCTTGACCATCAACGCGTTGATCCCCGGCACGATCAGGTCACCTTCGGGCACGGCAAGCGCACCTCCGGGGCAGAAATCGTTTTGCACGTCGATGACGATCAGCGCGGACATGGGGCAAGCCTCCTTTTGGATGTCTCTTGGGTAGGAAGACTAAGCAAGAGGGTCAAGGGTTGCGGCATTCAGAAACCTTGCGCACGCCGCCGCGCGGGCGTAATGCCGCGCCCATGTTTACGGTTTGCGCTCTCTACCACTTTACCCGCTTCGATGATCCCGCTGCTCTGCGAGAGCCATTGCTGACGGTCTGCCGCGACAATGCGATCACCGGCACATTGCTTTTGGCACGCGAAGGCATCAACGGCACGGTGGCTGGCCCCGAGAATGGCATTAACGCTTTGTTAACCCATCTGCGCGCCCTGCCCGGCTGCGCCGATCTGGAGTGGAAGCTGTCGACCGCGCAGGACCGCCCCTTCCACCGAATGAAAGTCCGGCTGAAGAAAGAGATCGTCACCATGGGCGTGCCCGATGTCGATCCGCGCGCCAAGGTCGGCCACTACGTGCAACCGTCAGAGTGGAACGAATTGATCCAAAGCCCGGATGTGGCGGTGATCGACACGCGCAACGATTACGAGGTCGCAATCGGCACGTTCGAAGGCGCGGTTGACCCCGGGACCGAGAGCTTCCGCGACTTTCCTGCATGGTGGGAACAGAACAAGGACCGCTTTCACAACAAGCGCATCGCGATGTTCTGCACGGGGGGCATTCGCTGCGAAAAATCCACGAACTACCTGATCAGCCAAGGGGTGGATGACGTCTATCACCTCAAGGGCGGCATCCTGAAATACCTCGAAGAGGTGCCGGAGGAACAAAGCACGTGGCAGGGTGAATGCTTTGTATTCGACGGTCGCGTGTCGGTCGGACACGGGCTCCGGGAAGGGCCGCACCTGCTGTGCCATGCCTGCCGCCGTCCGATCCTGCCCGAGGATCGTGACCGGGCCGAGTATGAACACGGCGTGTCCTGTCACCTGTGCTTTGACGAGACCTCCGACGAGGACAAGACGCGGTTTCGCGAACGGCAGAAACAGATCCGGCTGGCCGAAGCGCGGGGCGAACGGCATCTGCACGCGGATGTGGTTGACGAAGGGTAAATAGGGCCGAAGCGGACCATTTGTTTCGCGCGCGAAACATTCACTCAGCCATCATCACCTTTTTTCAACACGCCGAGGCTTGAGAGTCTTCGTACGAAGACTCTCAAGCCGCGGCAGCAGGATGCGGGTCTCCGACCAGCCATCGACCGAACATTTCGCCCGAATGTACAGCACCCCAGTCGGCACGTCGCCTACGGTCAGGCTCCGGGTAAAGGGCTGTTCCTCGACATGTGGGTGCAACAACTCACGTGTGCCGATGATGCTGCCGTCCTCGGCCTCGATCCGCCAGCCATCGGCATAGTGATCCCAACCCGTATCAGGATGTGCAAGGGTGACCGACACGCGTGATTCGACAATCTCGGCCCCGACGATGTCAGGAGGGTCCGCCCAAAGAGGCGTTGCAAAAAAGCACAGGCAGGTCAGAAAACGGGTCGACATGAATGGACCCTAACAGATCGGTCCTGCCTCCAGAGTCACGTTTTCGCGTCCGGCGCCCCGTGCAGCAGAACATGCCGCGACTGCGACGCGAATTCCCGACGCAGGATCACCAGCAAGGTTGCCAGCGTGGCCAGGATCAGCGGCCCCGCCCCGAGCAACCAGGCCGAGGACGCGATGCCGAAATAGACGGACCGCAACCCGCGATTGTAGCCGCGCGCGGCGGTGATGTTGATCTCGCCCGCCTGCAACGCGATGGGCAGCGCCTTTGGGTCTTCGGGATCGTTCGGCACCGCCGCCATGATGACCGAGCAGTAGCCGAACAACCTGTGCGACCAGACGAATTTCAGAAACGCGTTCGCAGCGAACAGCAACAGGACCAGAAGCTTGACCTCGAGCAGGAAGATCGGATCGCTTTCAAGCGTCAGGTCCTGCGCCACGCCGCGCAGGCGTTCGGCATTGCCCAGTAACGCGAAGCCGCCGCCGATGGCGATCATGCTGGCCGACGCAAAGAACGCCGTACCCTGCCGCAAGCTCGCGATGATCTGGCTGTCGAAGATGCGCGGATCGCGGCCGACGAACTGGCGCATCCAGTCGCGGCGATACCCGGCCATGATCTGTGATGTGGAAGGATGCGATTTCGGTGCATTCTCGATCAGCAGAGTGCTGCCAACCCAACTGAGGATCAGGAGCCCGAGACCCATCGCGTCGAGCAGTGTGAACAGGTACAGGCGGTCGAGCCAATCCATCGGTCAGAACGGTTTGACGACGACAACCCAGAGGATCGCGATGACGCCGAAGACGCTTATTTCGTTGAAGATGCGCAGGTATCGGTCGGATTCGGTGAACACGCCGCGTTTCGCGCGGAGCACCAACCGCCCGGTCCACGTGTAATGCAAAGCCAGCAGCAAAACGAGGGACAGCTTGACCCAGACCCATGTCGGGAACTGCCAGATCGATCCGAGCCAGAGTCCGGTGATCAAGGCGATCACGCCCAAACCTGCGGAAAAGCGGTAGAGTCGGATCGTCAAATCGCCCAAAGGGCCGAACTCGCCGATGCGGTCATGTTCGCGCTTCCAATAGATCAGCGCACGCGGCACCGCGAAAATCGAGGTCATCCACCCCATGACGCACAACAGATGAATGATCTTGACCCAGTCCATAACCGCTTGGTGACCGCGCTTTTGCGCAAAGGCAAGAGGTACAGATGCCGCGCGCTGCGAAATTTCTCTGGCTTATTTGGCGGGATTGGTTATATCTTCTTACCAATTTGGAGGAAACGCCATGCAAATGCCCCAGCCCAACGCCAGCGTGCTGTCCCGCAAGGCTCAGATCGTCGCCCGCCTGCGCGAGGTGATCCCGCAGGACGCCGTGATCTCGGACGAGATGGAAACCCGCGCGTATGAATGTGACGCGCTGACCGCCTACAAGTGCCCGCCCCTGGCTGTCGTGCTGCCCTCATCGACGGAGGAGGTCGCGGCTGTCTTGAAGGTCTGTCACCAGATGGGCGTGCCGGTGGTGCCCCGCGGATCGGGCACGTCACTTGCGGGTGGCGCGCTGCCCACCGCCGATTGCGTGTTGCTGGGCGTGGCGCGGATGAACGACTTGATCGAGACCGACTACGACAACCGCTTCATCCGCGTGCAGACCGGGCGCACCAATCTGAGCGTGACTGGCGCTGTCGAGGCAGACGGGTTCTTTTATGCGCCCGATCCCTCAAGCCAGCTTGCCTGTGCCATCGCGGGCAATATCGCGATGAATTCGGGCGGCGCACATTGTCTGAAATACGGCGTGACGACCAACAACCTGCTTGGCGTCACCATGGTGCAGATGGATGGCACCATCATGGAGATCGGAGGGGCGCATCTGGATGCGGGTGGGTATGACCTGCTGGGTCTGATCTGCGGTTCCGAAGGCCAGCTTGGCGTCGTGACCGAAGCCACGCTGCGCATCCTGCCGAAACCCGAAGGCGCGCGCCCGGTATTGATGGGGTTCGATTCCAACGAGGTGGCAGGCGCATGCGTCGCCGACATCATCAAGGCGGGTGTGTTGCCCGTGGCCATCGAATTCATGGACCGCCCCTGCATCGAGGCGACCGAGGCCTTTGCCAAGGCGGGTTATCCGATGTGCGAGGCTCTGCTGATCGTGGAGGTCGAGGGCAGCCCGGCCGAGATCGACGAGCAGCTTGCGCTGATCCTCGAAATCGCCCGTCGGCACAACCCGGTTGAATTGCGCGAGGCGAAGGATGCCGACGAAGCCGGGCGCATCTGGCTGGGCCGCAAATCCGCCTTCGGCGCGATGGGGCAGATCAACGATTACATGTGCCTCGATGGTACGATCCCGGTGTCGGAACTGCCCTATGTCCTGCGGCGGATCGGCGAGATGTCCAAGGAATACGGGCTGGACGTGGCCAACGTGTTTCACGCAGGCGACGGCAACATGCACCCGCTGATCCTGTTCGATGCGAACAAGGAGGGCGATCTGGAACTCTGCGAGGCGCTTGGCGCGGATATCCTGCGGCTCTGTGTCGAGGTGGGTGGCTGCTTGACCGGCGAACACGGGGTGGGGATCGAGAAACGCGATCTGATGGTGGACCAGTTCGCGCCCGACGATCTGGAGGCGCAGATGGCGGTGAAGGACGTGTTCGATCCCGCGTGGCTGTTGAACCCGGCCAAGGTGTTCCCGCTGGCGGCGTCGGAAAGCCGTCGCAGCATGGCGCTTGCGGCGGAGTGAATATTGGGGGGCCAGCCCCCCAAACCCCCCGAGATATTTTTGAACCAGAGAAGATCATGAAACCTGAAACAGAGGCCGAACTGGCCGGGATGATCGCATCGGCCTCCTGGCCGATATGTGTGCGCGGTGGGGGAACGCGGGGCGTCAACCTTGATGGTGACGTGCTGGAAACTGGCGGGCTGTCGGGCATCACGCTCTATGAGCCGGGCTCGCTGACGCTGGTGGCGCAGGCGGGCACACCTTTGGCCGAGATCGAAGCCGCGCTGGAGGCCGAAGGGCAGCGTTTGGCCTTTGAGCCGATGGATCATCGCGGTCTGATGGGCACCACCGGTGCGCCCACGATCGGAGGTGTGGTCGCCGCCAATGTGAGCGGGCCGCGCCGGGTCGCAGTGGGGGCCTGCCGCGATTTCATGCTTGGTGTGCGTTACGTCGACGGCACCGGGACCGTGGTCAAGAATGGCGGGCGCGTGATGAAAAACGTCACGGGCTATGATCTGGTGAAGCTGATGAGCGGCTCCTGGGGAACCTTGGGCGTTCTGAGCGAGGTCAGCCTGAAGGTGCTGCCGAAACCCGAAACCTCGGCTTGCATCCTGATCACCGGCTTGAGCGATGCGGAGGCTGTGCGTGCAATGGCCAAGGCGCTTGGATCACCGTTCGAGGTGTCAGGTGCAGCGCATCTGCCCGAAGGTCCCGAGGGACAGGCGGTCACGATGCTGCGGGTCGAGGGCTTTGCCGGGTCCGTCGCCTATCGCGCCGATCAGCTTGCGGGACTGTTCGGCGATCTGGATGTCCGGGTCGAGGATGATCCGGCGTCCGTTGCCGAGAGTTGGGTCTCGGTGCGCGATGTCGCAGGATTTCACGGGACGGACGGGGATGTCTGGCGTGTCTCCTGCACGCCGTCTGAGGCTGCCGATCTGGGAGCAAAGATGAACGCCGATGCTCTGGTTTACGATTGGGGTGGCGGGCTGATCTGGGCGCGTGTGCCAGAGGGTACGGACCTGCGGGCGCGGCTGGGCATTTTCGACGGCCACGCGACACTGGTGCGCGGGACAGGGCAACCGAAATTTCAGCCGGAACCGCCAGCCATCGCGGCATTGTCGCGCGGGTTGCGGCAGAAATTCGATCCAAGAGGCATCCTGAACGCCGGGTTGATGGGGTAGGACATGCAGACGACATTCACCGAAGACCAGCTGCGCGATCCCGAAATCAAGCGCTCGAACGAGATCCTGCGAAGCTGTGTGCATTGCGGCTTCTGTGCGGCGACCTGCCCGACCTACCAGGTGCTGGGCGACGAATTGGACAGCCCGCGCGGGCGGATTTACCTAATCAAGGACATGCTGGAGAACGAACGGGTGCCGGACGCAAAGACGGTTACCCATATCGACAGGTGTCTGTCGTGTCTGGCCTGCATGACGACCTGCCCCTCGGGCGTGCATTACATGCACCTGGTCGATCACGCGCGGGCCTATATCGAGAAGAACTATGACCGCCCCTGGCATGAAAAGGCGCTGCGCTGGACCTTGGCGCGCATCCTGCCCTATCCGACGCGGTTCCGCGTGGCGCTGCTTTTGGCCAAGATCGGCAAGCCGTTTGCACCGCTGATCCCGGATGCACGTCTGCAGGCGATGCTGGAGATGGCCCCCAAGCGCATCCCGGCGGTGAGCCGCAATGACGATCCGCAAAGCTTTGCACCCATTCAGCCACGCAAGAAGCGGGTGGCACTGATGACCGGCTGTGCGCAGAAGGCGCTGAACACCGATATCAACGACGCCACAATCCGGTTGCTGACGCGTCTGGGCTGCGAAGTCGTCGTGGCGAAGGGCGCAGGCTGTTGTGGGGCGCTGACGCATCACATGGGCAAGGTCGACGAAAGCCACGGATCGGCGGCGGCCAATATCAGGGCATGGGCGCGCGAGATGGATGGCGACGGGCTGGACGCCATCGTCATCAACACCAGCGGTTGCGGCACCACGGTCAAGGATTACGGGCACATGTTCCGCAATGATCCGCTGGCGGCGGATGCGGCGCGGGTGTCGGCGATTGCAAGGGATGTCAGCGAAGTGCTGGTGGAGCTGGTGGACGAGGCCAGTGTTGCGGATGCGCGTCAGCATCATGGCGGGATGAAAGTGGCCTATCACGCGGCCTGCAGCCTCCAGCATGGACAGCAGATCAAGACGCACCCCAAGACGCTGCTCAAGGCGGCGGGATTCGAGGTGGTTGAACCCAAGGACAGCCATCTGTGCTGTGGATCAGCCGGCACCTACAACCTGATGCAGCCCAAGATTTCCAAGCAGTTGAAGGCGCGCAAGGTGCAGACGCTGGAGGCCAAGCAGCCCGATATCATCGCGGCGGGCAATATCGGTTGCATGATGCAGATCGGATCGGGTACGCAGATCCCCATTGTGCACACGGTAGAGCTTTTGGATTGGGCGACGGGCGGGCCGAAACCTGCTGCCTTGCAAGAGACATAAACCTGACAATCAGTCATAGTTTTGACGAATTTGGCGCATATTCGGATAGGCCAAACGGAGGTGACTTGTGCGCCATATGCTCTGGGGGGCATTGATTTCGTTGCTGCCGGCCTTGGCTGGTGCGCAAAGCACCGGGCTGTTCTCGATGGAGAGCCGCCAGGATGGTCGCGCGTGGGAAGCGGTCGGGCGGCTTGAGCTGGCCGCGACGGCGTTCTGCACGGGATCGCTGATCACCCCTGATCTTGTCCTGACGGCGGCGCATTGCCTCTACAACGACGAAGGCGCGCTGTTGGCACCGGAGGACATCCAGTTTCTTGCCGGTTGGCGCAACGGTCGTGCTGCGGCCTATCGCCGGGTGCGCCGGGCCGTGGCGCATCCCGATTACGATTTCAAAGCAAAGCCAAACCCCGACCGCGTGTATAACGATATCGCCCTGATCGAATTGCAGCATCCGATCCGCAACACGACGATCATTCCGTTCGTGACCGGGGCGCGCCCGATTGTCGGTGAAAGCGTCGGTGTCGTGTCATATGCGCACAACCGGTCCGAAGCGCCGTCGATGCAGGACACCTGTCAGGTCATGTCCGCGCAGAAAAACGTTCTGGTGATGTCATGTTCGGTCGATTTCGGCAGCTCCGGATCGCCGGTCTTTGCCTTTGGTACGGAGGGCACGCGGATCGTGTCGGTCGTGTCCTCCAAGGCGAAAAGCGGCGATCTACCGGTCTCGCTCGGGGCACCTCTGGAAACGCAGATCGACACGATCCTTGGCATGATGGCCCTTGGTGCGGGATTTCCCGAAGGATCGGTGTTCCGCCCGCAGCGCGCCGGTCAGGAGATCCGCAAGGATACCGGAGCGAAATTCGTGCGTCCGCAAGACGCGCCGAACGACCTCTTGAAACCCTGATCGGAGATTCCCAAATCTGGCAGGTCGGGATGCCCGAACGGGGCCTGACACCAATCAACGAGCCTGTCCAAAATGGAAGGCTTTTCACATCTGGTATCGCTCAATGGAGGATGACCTATGCGAGGATATGATTTCGCACCGCTTTACCGCGCAACTGTCGGCTTTGACCAAATCGCCGACCTGATGGACCGGGTGATGACCAACGAGGTCAGTCAACCCACCTACCCGCCCTACAATATCGAAAAGACCGCCGATGATACCTATCGCATCTCGATCGCCGTCGCCGGGTTCTCCGATGACGACCTGAACGTCGAGGTCAAGGATGGTGCGCTGCATGTCTCTGCGCGCAAGGGTGACGAGGACGAAGGCCGCACCTTCCTGCACCGTGGCATCGCCACACGGGCGTTCCAGCGCCGCTTTCACCTGGCCGACCACGTGCGCGTCGTCGGGGCAAGCCACGAGAACGGCATGCTGCATATCGATCTGAAACGCGAGATCCCCGAAGCGCTGAAACCGCGCCGGATCGAGATCGCGAAGACCGACGCAACCGAGAAAGACGTTCTTGATGCGAAGGCCGTGAACTAGGCACGGGTCCAGTGAAGACGACAGAAGGCGCGGGTCATCCCGCGCCTTCTTTGTTTTCGTCGCAATCCAGACAAAAGCCCCCGCCCGCGTTGACCAGCAGGGGCTTTCGCATTTTGATCAGAGCCCGCCCTCGATGGAGAAGAGCATCGTTTCGCCGGAGTGGTCATCGACGCCGTCATTGTCGGTGGACACCCACATCGTGCCGTCTTCGGTGATGGCAAGACCTTCGACCTTGTCCAGCACGTAGCCGCCTGTGGATGTCAGGTAAGGCAGCAGGTCGACGACCTCTTCCTTGGCCACGACCGGCAGGTCACCACCTAAGGCTGCGGGCACCATCTCGGTCAGGGCAACACGATAGACCTTCTTGGTCACGGCCGCGTCACCGATCTGGTTGTCGCGTTCGATGATGTAGACATGATCGCCGTGTGCTGTGATTTCCGACAGACCGACCCAACCGGTGGCGGGTTCGGCTTTCTCGTAGCGCACGGCGCCCCATTCCTCGGTCTCGAGGTTGTAAGCCACCAGTTTCACGTGGTTCTTCGGATCGTCGGCCCATTCACGCTGAACCGCCATCCACAAGGTATTGCCCACCTTGGTGATGCCTTCGAAACCAAAGCGCGACTCGACCGCGAGGAGTTCTGACGGCACCGGAATGGTGGCTTCGATCTCGCCATCGGCATTGACGTGGTAGAGCGCGTGCAGGATGCCGCGATCCAGACGGCCTTCGGAGGCAACCCAGTAGCCACCTTCACCGTCCAGCGTGATGCCTTCCATATCCATCAACTGCGCAGGCTGACCGCCGCGGGTGACAGGGATCGCCTTGACGATCTGCGCCGGGGTCTGGCTTGGGTCGATGTGGAAGATGGTGGGCTGGAAGCCATAGAAGCTGTCATTGACCGCCCAGATCGTGCCATCGGCATCCGCCACCATGCCGGAATTGGCGCCCCAGCCTGTCAGGGTGTCCATCCCGGCAGAGGTGATGTGCGGATAGACAGCGGGTGCGTCCTGATATTCGTAAATCATGACATGCGACCGTGCGCCGCCATCCTCCAGCAGATCAGCCTCGTTTGCCGTCACAAGCAGGTTGCGCGCCGGAATCGCCACAGCCCCTTCGGGTGCGACACCCGACGGCAGCAATTGCTTGAGCGTCGGGTTGGCCGGGTCGGTCATGTCGTAGACGCCGATGATCGAGGACCGTTCTGCCAGCAGGAAGACGTAAGGTGTGCCGCCAAAAGTGCCGAATTCCATGCCTTCGGGTTCCACACCCTTGGCGTCTGAGCGACGGTCGGGATAGTGGCCGATCTGCACAATGGCGTGTTCGAAAGACACACCGCTTTCGTAAACGACGCTGCCATCCTTATTGAACACGGTGAACCCGCGCGAGCCGCCATCCATGTCGCCTTCGTTGGCGGTCACGAAATGGTCGGTGTCGATCCACTGGATGCCATCGGGTTCACGCGGAACGCTTGCCTGGCTTTCATTGAACAAGAGCGCCGCGCGTTCGTCGGTGGCGTCAATGCCTTCGAGGTCAACTGCGCCCGCAGAGAAATGGCTGACCACCTCGCCGGTCGAGGACAGCACGACAATGTGATTGTTTTCCTGAAGCGTCACGACGATTTCGCCATTGGCGCTCACATCGACGAACTCGGGCTCGGGGTCTTCGCCTGCAACTTCGGCAAGGCCGGTCACGTTCGCACGGATTTGCGCGTCGCACTGCATCGTGCCATCTGCATTCAGCGGGATGATCGAGACATGGCCTGCCGGCATCTGCGGCACGCGACCATCGCCTGCGTCTTCGTCGCGTTCGTTTTCAACGGCGACAACAACGAAGGACCCATCGGGCGCAACGGCGGTCGAATCCGGCTGACCGCCCAGATCGCAGCGACCGGCTTCGGCGCCTGTCGCCATGTCCAGATGCATCAGGTAACCCGACGGTGCGGTAAAGCTTTCCGAGGTGTTCACACCGACGAACACCGTGTTGCCCAGCGCGGACACCGCTGTCGGCTCGCCGCCTTCGAGGGCGACATTGCCCTTGGGCTGCGGATTTGCCGGGTCAGTGATGTCGATCATGCCGACCACGCCCAGAGGGCTGTCGGAATAGACCAGCGTCATGCCGTCTGCGCTGGCCGAAATGATCTCGGCACTGGATTCGCGGGCGGTGTCTTCGCCCTCGGCCATGTTTGCGACGACAGGGAAGGAAGCGACGCGGTTGAAATTCATCTCGGCCGCAGCGGCAGAGGCGGTCAGAGCTATGGCCGATGTCAGGCACAGCGCACGATATGTCATGGAAATCCCCCTTGGATGGACAAGGAGTGACGTGCCGCGCAGGCGCGACAGGAGCATGACAGTTTTGATTCAGTTTTGTGAACTTGTGGCGCGGGGTGTTCAAAGGGTCACTGTCATTGAATCAAAGAGGCCGGGCAGAAGCCCGGCCTACATTTTTTTTGCAGTCGGCCGGACGTCTGCCCGGCTTCCTGTCAAACGCTCATGCAGACATATTTCATCTCGAGGAATTCCTCGATGCCGTGGTGGCTGCCTTCGCGCCCAAGACCCGACTGCTTGACGCCGCCAAAGGGGGCAACCTCGGTCGAGATGATGCCGGTGTTCACGCCGACGATGCCGTATTCCAGCGCCTCGGCCACCTTGTAGACGCGGCTCAGATCCTTGGCATAGAAATAGCTGGCCAGACCGAAGATCGTGTCATTCGCCAGCTCGATCACATCATCCTCGGTTTCGAACTTGAAGAGCGGAGCAAGCGGGCCAAAGGTTTCCTCGGTCGAGAACGCCATGTCGCGGGTCGCGCCGGTGACGATGGTCGGCGCAAAGAAATTGCCGCTGAGGTTCTGTTCCCTCTCACCAAGGATCACCTCGGCACCTTTGGATTTTGCGTCCGCGATATGCTCCTGCACCTTTTCCAGCGCCTCGGCATTGATCAGCGGGCCAAGGTCGGTGCCCTCTTCAAGCCCATCGCCCACCTTCATCTTCGAGACCTTGTCTTTCAGCTTTTCTGCGAAAGCGTCATAGACACCGGCCTGAACATAAATGCGGTTCGCACAGACGCAGGTCTGACCGTTGTTGCGGAACTTGCACAGGATCGCTCCGTCCACGGCTGCATCCAGATCGGCGTCGTCGAATACGATGAAGGGTGCGTTGCCGCCCAGCTCCATCGAGCATTTCATCACCTGATCGGCGGCCTGCCGCAACAGGATGCGGCCTACCTCGGTCGAGCCGGTAAAGGTGATCTTGCGCACTGCAGGGTTCTCGCACATCTCCTTGCCGATCTCGGAGGACGAGGATGACGGGACGATGTTAAGCACGCCCGCCGGGATGCCGGCCCGTTCAGCCAGTACACCCAGCACGAGGGCCGAGAGCGGTGTTTCGGACGCGGGACGCGCGACAAAGCTGCACCCGGCGGCCAGCGCCGGACCCGCCTTGCGGGTGATCATCGCGTTCGGGAAGTTCCACGGCGTGATTGAGCCGACAACCCCGATGGGCTGCTTGATCACCATGATGCGTTTGTCGCGCTGATGGCCGGGGATGGTTTCGCCATAGATGCGCTTGGCCTCTTCGGCGAAGAACTCGATGAAGGACGCGCCATAGGCGATCTCGCCCTTGGCCTCGGACAGCGGCTTGCCCTGTTCGGCAGTGAGGATCGTGGCAAGGTCATCCTGGTGTTCCATCATTAGGTTGAACCATTTGCGCAGCACGCCCGCGCGCTCCTTGCCGGTCCATTTGGCCCAGTCCTTCTGTGCCTTTTCGGCGGCGGCAATCGCGCCCGCGACTTGTTCGCGCGACAGGTCGGCCACCTCGGCGATGGTGTCACGGCGCGCCGGGTTGTCGACCGCGAACGTGCCCCTGTCCCCATCGATCCACGCACCGTTGACATAGGCGCGGGTTTCCAAAAGCGATGGGTCGTTGAGCAGGCTGGCGAGGTTCGTTGTCTGGTCGAGCATGGAGTCCCTCCGGATTTTTTGCTGACAAAGGTGGAACACTTGATACATGCAATGACAAGTGTTGATGTTTCGGAGCAGCGCCGTGGAACTGGATGACGCCTACGCCAATAGCAAGCATATCCCCAATGGTGACAGCTTCCCTGCCATCTGGCGCGCCGATGCAGATGCGTTTCGGCAAAGGATGTCCGTTCTGGGCCGCGCCCGGCTGGGGGTGATGTACGGGCACGGAACGCGCGAGATTGTCGATCTGTTCCTGCCTGACGGCGTTCCCAAGGGACTTTTCGTGTTCGTGCATGGCGGGTTCTGGCGGCAGACCGACGGATCACTCTGGTCGCATTACGCGCAAGGCGCGCTGGATCATGGATGGGCAGTTGCGATTCCGACCTACGATCTTTGTCCTCGCGTGCGCATTGCAGACATCACGCGACAGGTCGCAACTGCCATTTCCGTCATCGCGCGCGATGTGCCCGGCCCGATCCGCCTTGCCGGGCATTCGGCAGGTGGACATCTCGTGGCGCGGATGCTGGCCCCAGGAATGCTGCCCGAAGACGTTCGCGCACGAATTGTCAAATGCGTGCCGATCTCGCCGCTTTCGGATCTGCGCCCGTTGCTCCAAACCTCGATGAATGCCGACTTCCAGCTGGACGAAGCCTCGGCCCTTGCCGAAAGCCCGATTGCCATGGAGGTGCCGGACATTCCAGTGACCGTCTGGGTGGGCAGCGACGAACGCCCCGCCTTCCTGGATCAGGCACAATGGCTGGCTGACGCATGGGGCTGCGATCATGTGATCGAGCCCGGCAGACATCATTTTGATGTCATAAATGGCATGACTCGCGCCGACAGCCCCCTGATGCGGGCAATTCTCGAAAGCCCGTCTTGACACTGCGCGGAATTCGGCAAGAGCTTCCGACGCACAATGTCTTTTTCAGACCGTCAGATGACTGAAAGAGGCAGGCTGCACCGCTTTGCCCCGTGCGAGGGTCGCCGGAAAGGAGTCGACTGACATGCGATATTCAGGCTTTCGGGTGATCAAGGAAGCGCTCACCGGCCATCGCGGCTGGGGTCCGGCATGGCGTGATCCCGAACCGAAATCCGACTATGACTTTGTCATCATCGGGGGTGGCGGGCATGGTCTGGCGACGGCCTATTACCTCGCCAAGGAATTCAAGCAGTCGCGCATCGCCGTTCTGGAAAAGGGCTGGATCGGCGGCGGCAACGTGGGGCGGAACACCACGATTGTCCGGTCGAACTACATGCTCGACGGGAACGAGCCGTTCTACGAATTCTCGCTCAAGCTCTGGGAAGGGCTGGAGCAGGAGCTGAACTACAACGCGATGATGAGCCAGCGCGGGATCATCAACCTGATGCATTCCGACGCCCAGCGCGACGCCTATATCCGGCGCGGCAACGCGATGATCCTGAACGGCGCGGATGCCGAATTGCTGTCGCAAAAGCAGGTGTTGGAGAAGTATCCATTCCTCAACGTGCAGAACGCGCGCTTTCCGGTCATGGGCGGACTGTTGCAGGCGCGTGCGGGCACCGCGCGGCACGACGCGGTGGCCTGGGGCTATGCCCGTGCCGCCGACCAGCGCGGGGTCGACATCATCCAGAATTGCGAAGTCACGGGTTTCCGCATCGAAAACGGCAAGGTTCTCGGCGTCGAAACCTCGCGCGGCTTTATCGGTGCGAAAAAGGTCGGCGCTTGCGTGGCCGGGTCGTCATCAAAGGTGATGGCCTATGCCGGGATGCGCCTGCCCATCGAAAGCCATGTGCTTCAGGCGTTTGTTTCGGAAGGCCTTAAACCCGTTCTCCCCGGTGTCATCACATTCGGCGCCGGGCATTTCTATGTCAGCCAGTCCGACAAGGGCGGGTTGGTCTTCGGCGGCAATATCGACGGCTACAATTCCTACGCCTCGCGCGGCAACCTGCCCATGGTCGAGGACGTGATGGAAGAGGCCATCGCGATGTTCCCGATGATGGGCCGCGCACGGCTGCTGCGATCCTGGGGCGGGATCATGGACATGTCGATGGACGGCTCACCGATCATCGACAAGACCCATATCGACGGGCTCTATTTCAACGGCGGCTGGTGTTACGGCGGGTTCAAGGCGACACCTGCCTCGGGTTTTGTCTATGCCCACCTGCTGGCCACCGACACTCCGCACAAGACAGCCACAGAGTTCCGTCTGGACCGGTTCCACACCGGGCACATGATCGACGAAAAAGGGATGGGCAATCAGCCCAATCTGCACTGATGATTATCAACCATCCGCTTCTTGGCCCACGCGACCTCAGCGAATTCGTCTATCTTGGCGATGCCTGCCTCATGAACCGGCCCGACTGGCAGGCGGACGACGCGCTCGAGCAGTTCATCGACTACGGCTACACCCGCGACAACCGGGCAGGTCTGCACCGCGAGCTATGGTATCACGAACAGGGGGACCGGTCGTGGCTGGTGGTGACGCGAAACACGGTCACGCACGAGATCACACAGGTGGAACTGGCCCGTGACGTGGCGCGGGCAGAGGGGCGGTCCAAATGACCCAGAAGAACCGTTTGGACGGCGGGCTGATCGACCGGTCCGAGACCTGGTCCTTCCGCTTCGACAGCCAGTACTTCAAGGGGCACAAGGGCGACACGCTGGCCTCCGCGCTGCTGGCCAATGGCGTTCGACTCATGGGACGGTCGTTCAAGTACCACCGCCCGCGCGGGCCGATGACCGCCGGGTCGGAAGAACCCAACGCGATTGTCGAACTGCGCGAAGGCGCACGCAAGGAGCCCAACACCCGCGCCACCACGGCAGAGCTTTATGACGGGTTGCGTGCCAGTTCGCAAAATCGTTGGCCGTCGCTGAAATTCGACGCGATGCAGGTGAACGACCTGCTGTCGAACTTCTTTGCCGCCGGGTTCTACTACAAGACCTTCATGTGGCCCGCTGCGTTCTGGGAAAAGGTTTATGAGCCCATCATCCGCCATGCGGCTGGTCTGGGATCGCTCAGCCTTCAGGACGACCCGGATGGCTACGACAAGGGCTTCCTGCATTGTGATCTGCTGATCATCGGTGGTGGCCCGGCGGGTCTTGCTGCCGCGCTGACCGCAGGGGAAAGCGGTGCGCGGGTGATCCTGTGTGACGAGGATTTCCTGATCGGCGGCCGCCTGAACCTTGAGACTTATGCGGTCGGTGGCATGTCGGGCGCGGCTTGGGCGGCGGAAACCGTCGCGCGGTTGCAGGCAATGCCGAATGTTCGCGTCATGTCCCGCACCACGGCGATTGGCGTGTTCGATCACGGCGTCTATGGCGCGGTGGAACGGGTGAGCGATCATTTGGCTGTGCCCGAAGACGGCAAGCCAAGGCAAATCCTGTGGCGCATCACCTCCAAGCGCGCGCTGCTCTGCGCCGGGGCCACGGAACGCCCCATCGTGTTCGAGAACAACGACCGTCCCGGCATCATGCAGGCCAGTGCGGTGCGAGCTTATGCAAACCGCTGGGCGACAACACCCGCGCAGCAGGTGGCGATCTTCACCAACAATGACGACGGTCATCGCACCGCCTCTGATCTGGTCGCAAAGGGTGTCGAGGTCGTGTCGGTGATCGACACCCGCGCCGATGCGCCCACGTCGTCGGACTATGACGTCATTGCTGGCGGCGTGATCGACCAGACATGGGGGCGGCTTGGCCTGACCCAGATCGAGGTGAAGATGCCCAAGGGTGGCATTCGCCGGATCACATGCGGCGCGCTGGGTGTGTCCGGTGGCTGGAACCCGAACGTGCATCTGACTTGCCATCAAGGCGGTCGCCCGGTGTGGAACGAAGGGATCGCGGCCTTTGTCCCAAGTGGATCCCTGCCCCCCGGCATGACCGTTGCCGGAGCCGCACGCGGCATCTTCTCGACCCACGGCGCGCTGCACTCCGGCGCGGATCAGGCCAAGGCGATCCTGAGCGATCTTGGCATGAAGGTCAGCGCGCCCTCGCTGCCCGAGGCTGAAGACACCCCCACCCGCATCACTCCGTTCTGGCACGTCAAGACCGCCAAGCGCGCATGGGTGGACCAACAGAACGATGTAACCGCCAAGGACATCAAGCTGGCGCATCAGGAAAACTATGTCTCGGTCGAGCATCTGAAACGCTACACGACGCTGGGCATGGCGACTGATCAGGGCAAGACCTCGAACATCGCCGGTCTGGCGATCATGGCCGAAGTCGCGGGCAAGGCGATCCCGGAGGTCGGCACCACCATGTTCCGCCCGCCCTATACGCCGACGGCGATGGGTGTGTTCGCAGGCCGCGCATGGGGCATGGAAACGCGTCCCACGCGCCTGACCCCTTCGCACAAATGGGCCAAGGAACAGGGTGCCGTGTTCATCGAAGCCGGGCTTTGGCTGCGCGCGCAATGGTTCCCGCAGCCGGGTGAAACCCATTGGCGGCAAAGCTGCGACCGCGAGGTCATCCAGACGCGCAAGTCCGTGGGCATCTGCGACGTCACTTCGCTGGGCAAGATTGACGTACAGGGCGCGGATGCGGCGGCGTTCCTGAACTTTGTCTACTGCAACGGCTTTGCCAAGCTGCCCGTGGGCAAGGTGCGATATGGCCTGATGCTGCGCGAGGACGGGATCGTCATGGATGACGGCACCGCCGCGCGTCTGGCCGAGGATCATTTCGTCGTCACCACCACCACCGCCAAGGCTGTTCCGGTCTATCGGCATCTCGAATTCGTGCGCCAGTGCCTTTGCCCGGACATGGATGTGCAACTGATCTCGACCACCGACGCCTGGGCGCAATTTGCCGTGGCCGGCCCGAACTCCCGCAAGCTGCTGGAAAAGATCGTGGACGAGGGTGTTGACCTGTCGAACGATGCCTTCCCCTTCATGGCCTGCGGCGAAATCACCATCTGCGGTGGCTTGCGCGCGCGGCTCTTCCGCATCTCGTTCTCGGGCGAACTGGCCTACGAGATTGCCGTTCCGACCCGCTACGGCGACGCGCTGGTGCGGCGTTTGATGCAGACGGGTGAGGAATTCGATGTTGTGCCTTACGGGCTTGAAGCACTCAACGTCATGCGCATCGAAAAGGGCCACGCGACGGCCAACGAACTCAACGGAACAACGACCGCCCTGAACCTCGGGATGGGCAAGATGCTCTCCAAGACCAAGGATTCCATCGGATCGAAATTGTCCGAACGTCCCGGCCTGAACGAACCCGATGCGCTGAAACTGGTGGGTCTGAAGCCGGTGAAGCCGGATCACACCGTTCCCGCAGGTGCGCATCTGATGACCAAGGGCGCGAAGGTCACCGCGTCCAACGATCAGGGTTACGTGACCTCGGCCTGTTATTCGCCCAACCTCGGCTGCCACATTGCGCTAGGGTTCCTGAAATCCGGCGATACGCGCATCGGGGAAATCATCCGCCTTGTCAGCCCGTTGACCGGGGTCGATCACGATGTCGAAGTGGTCAGCCCGCATTTCCTTGATCCCGAAGGAGACCGCCTCCGTGCATGATCTGGCTCCCCTCTGCGCCCTTGGCGACAGCAACCCCCGGACAGACAGCGTCGCGGGTGTTGCCCTGACCGAAAACCCCGGTCATGCCTTTGCGTCCATTGCGGCACGGCTGGGGCAAGAGACCGCGTGCGCCGCACAACTTGCCACGCTTCTGGGCGGGGCTGCTCCGAATGTCGGCGCGATGGTCAGCACCAACACCTACATGGCCTTCTGGATCGGCCCGGATCAGTGGATGATCAGCGCCCCCTTCGACACGCACGAGGATCTGGCCGCGCAGCTCAAAGCGCGCTTCGGCAAGTCCGCGTCGATCACCGACCAGACCGATGCGTGGGTCTGTTTCCACATGCAGGGCGACGGGGTTGAAAGGGTGATGCAGCTCTGCGCAAATATCGACATCGAACAGATGCAGGTCGGCGCAGCCACGCGAAGCGTGATCCACTACATGGGGGTCTATGTCATCCGCACCGCACCGGACGCGCTGACGATCCTTGGCGGTCGATCATCCGCCGGATCATTGCATCATGCTTTGCTGACCGCGATGCGCGCCGCACTCTAGCGACAGGGGAACCTTTCCCGAAAGCCCGCGTTTCCGTTGCACATATGAACAACGGTGCCTTCGGGAAAAATTGATGTCCATTCGGCCTGCATCGGCTTTCGCCTCAGGTGCCGACAGCCTTGCGCAACGCGCACGCCCTTGGGTGATCGCGCTCACCATCGCTAAACACGCGCCGATCTTCGTGATCCTGTGCGGGCCACCAGCGGTTTGGGCCGCAACTGAGGAAGCTTGGGCGCTTGCCTTGGCACTGTTCGCGCCCTCAGTCGGTGCGCTCGGCATTTTCGCGCTCAGCACCCGCAAAGCCCTGCCGGACGATCTCAGGCGGATCGAAGCCTTGGTCACGGTTGCGCTTGTCATGCTGATCGGGGCGGTCCTGTCGGTGCCCGCGTTTATCGTGCTTGGCATGCCGGCCCACGCCGCCCTTTTCGAAGCGATGAGCGGGCTGACCACAACCGGACATTCGGTGGCCACCAATGCGGACAATTGGCCCTTTGCCGCGCATTTCCTGCGCGCTTGGCTGCAATGGTGCGGTGGGCTTGTCATGGCCACTGCGGTTCTGGCGCTGTTGCTGCCCCCCGGTGTGCCGACGCAAAGACTGGGCCGCGCGGGGATCGACCAGGGCGACCGAATTGCGTCGACCCGCGTTCAGGCCCGTCAATTGCTGACCGTGTATGTCGGACTGACCTGTGTGATGGCGGTCGCGACAATGCTCGCCGTCCCGGACTGGCGCGAAGGTCTGGCTCTCACGCTCTCGGCAGTCTCGACCGGAGGCTTTTCACCGCGCTCTGACAGTCTCGCATCCTACTCTGCTCTGGGTCAGGGCATCGTGATGCTGACATGCGTTCTGGGATCGGTGTCATTGCTGACATTCGTGCTTCTGGCCCAGCAGAAACCGTTCGAGGCATGGCGGCTCGGGTCCCTGCGTCGCGTGATGTTGACGCTGCTGCTGCTCTGCGCCGTTTACATCCTGATTTTGGTGAGTTCGGACGTCACGTCGACGGGTGCGATTTACACAGCCTGTCTCAACCTGATCTCCGGCCTGACAACATCGGGCTTTTCGACCTGCGACATCCCGATCACGGGCCCAGCCATGCTCCTGTTCCTGATCGCCATGGCCGTGGGCGGCGATGTCGGATCGACCGCCGGTGGGTTCAAGATCGCGCGCTTCGGCCTGCTGGTGCACGCGGCACGGCATGCTCTGGCCGATGTCCGTCTTCCCCGGCGGGCCGTCAATCCGCTGATGGAGAACCGCAAGAAGATCGAACCGGACACGCTGATCAGCCTTCTGGCGCTGCTTGTGCTCTACGCCGCCACGATGGTCCTGCTGTGGCTTCAATGCCTCGTCCATGGCCTGCCCGCGATCCCGGCGCTTTTCGACATCATCTCGACCCTGTCGACCGTCGGCCTGTCGAGCGGAGTCGTGACTGCCGATCTGCCGCCCGACCTGATCGTGACACTGACCTTCGCGATGTGGCTGGGGCGGCTGGAATTCATCGCCGTGCTGGTTCTGCTGGCACCCACAACCTGGCTGCAAAGGAGCTGACTCATGAGGGTCGTCATTCTGGGTGCGTCGCGTTTTGGCGCGGCCATCGCCAAGAAACTGATCGAGGAAAGCCACGAGGTCGTACTGATCGACAAGGATCGAGACCGCTTGGAAAACCTGTCCGAAGAACTGGATTGCGGCATGATCGAAGGCGATGGCACCATGCCCTCGGTTCTCGAGGACACCTACCGGGACGAGGACGATGCCTTTGTCGCCGTCACGAATGCCTCGGAAGACAACATCCTTGCCGCGCTCGTGGCGCGGTCCATCGGCTTTGGCCGGGTGATCCCGCAGATCGTGTCATCGCAGCTGCTCAATGTCTGCCATCAGCTGGGGCTGGACGACGTGATCAATCCGCACGCCACGGTCGCGGAAAGCATCGCGGAGGCGCTCGAGGACAAGGCCGCGCTCGACAGTGAGCCGGTCCTACAGCACCAGCTTCGGATGGAGCGCGTGACGGTCCCAGACGGGATGGATGGCAAGAAGTTCGGTGATCTCGACCTGCCCGACGGGGTGCGCGGGATTGCCCTGATCGATGATGAGACAGAGCATCTTCTGAACGAGGACGAGACCCTGTCAGCCGGGAACTCGATTGTTTTCGCAGCTGACCGCGATCAACTGGACGCCCTGCACGCGCTGTTCGAAATGACAGGATCGTGAGGCACGGATTGCGGAACGCAGCGTTTCCCGACGGGTTAATTCGTTGAAAGGAGGCCTAAATGACAATTGAATTTTTCTTACCGCTTCTCGCACTCATGACAATGCTTGCATTCATCATCTTCGCGTTGGTGAGCAAAAAGCGCACCGAAGAGAAGATCAAGGATCCAGAGGCACAGAAATCGCGTCTGGCGAAGGATGCTCCGAACCACTGAGTTCGGGCCTCTACATGCCAACAGTCAAGAAGCGCGCTCCATCTTTTTGGAGTGCGTTTTATTTTGACCTGCGGCCTGACAGGCTATTCGGGCGAGAACGGCTGGTACTCGAACGTGAGCGTCAGCCCGTGGCAATCCTCTTCGTCGATCTGCGTCAGGTCCGCGTCAAGCTGGCTTGCGAAGGCAAGGATCAGGCGCTTGCCCAACCCGGTACCAGACGGGGTATGCACCTCTGGGTTCACACTGTTTTCGATGGTCAGACGCACACGTGTCGCATCGCCGTCCTGCATTTCCTTGAGATGGACTTTCAGACGGAAAACCCCATCACGCCCCGGCCCCCCGTATTTGAAGGCGTTCGACAGCGCCTCGGTCGTCACCATCGCCAAGGGGCTGGTCTGGTCGGGCAAGAGCGTCACGGGATCCATATCAAGTTCGATCTCGACAGGCTTCTGATCACCGGCCCCGACCGCATTGACCTGCGCCACCAGATCCCCCAGCAGCACGTCAAACCGGATGCGCGTCAGCGACGGCTCCTGATACAGCGCCCGGTGCACCGAGGCGAGGCTGGTGACGCGATCCTGGAACTTCCGCAGCGCCGTCACCGCTTCGGGGCTGGCCACCTGCCGCACCTGCATGTTGATGATCGACGAGATAAGCTGAAGGTTGTTCTTGACCCGGTGGTGCACCTCTTTCAGCAGCACCTCGCGTTCGAACACCGCATTTTCCAGATCCGCCTCATCACGCAAGAGCTGGTCGGCCATCTCTTCGAACGTGGCATTGATGGTCTGGATCTCGCTTGGCGCATCGTTGATCTTTTCCGAGGACACGACATCGCGATATGTCGCAAAACGGCGCATCCGGCGCCCCAGATCGCTGATATGACGCAGCACCAGCCGGTTCAGGGAAATCACCGCAACGATGATCCCGACCAGCCACATCAGGAACGGAAACAGGAGCGTGGAGATCGTGAACCAAGTCGCGCTTGTGCGCTGCAACGCCGTGCGACCCCAGCTTCCCAGCGCATAGACCTCTCCAGGCAGGATCGGGACAACCGAGATCAGTCGCGTGTCCCCCGACCGGGTGGTTGCTGTGAAAAAAGAATCCGACTGATTGACGAACCCTTCGAAAGAGAGCCCCTCGGGCAGGTAATCCTCGATGGGTCCTTCGGGTGTCACACTGGACAGGATGTCGCCGTAGGAGTTGAACGTCACCAGAGCCACTGCCCCGTTCTGTCCGGTGACACTGTCAGGTTGCAGCAGTTTCTCGGTCTCAAAGGAAATCGTCACGAACCCCTTGAGCGTGTTGTCCGCCGAAAAGCTGGGATAGGCCACGATGATCACCGGCACGTTCGTGGCGGACCCCTGCGGATTAAACCTGATATACGGCTCCGGCGCGGAAAAAAGGTCGTCCGCCCGAGTGTCGGGCAAGACGTCGAAGGTGCGCCCCATGCTGTTGCACCGCGAGACAGAACCGGTCTCCAGCAGTCCGGCAAAGGAAAGCTGTGGATTGCTGGCGCGCACGCGCTGCATGATGGCAGTACATTCCTCGATGCTCAGATCCGTCGCGCCCAGCGTGTCTGCAAGCGCGGCCGCGGTTCCCATCTTGGTCAAGAGGTCACGGCGTTCGGGTTCGACCAGCGCACTCGTGCGGGCATGGATGGACGCTTCGAGATTGTCATGGGTGATGTTCAGCGCCCGCCAGCTTTGCCCCATCGCCACAAGACCGATCGGCAGCAGCGCAAGGGACAACAGGAACGCGATCCGCACGACAAGCATCTTGCGGAGCGATGTCACTCCGCTATCCTTGCCCTTGGGCATTGACCTATCGGGTTCCGGTGCATCCATCGGGTCTACATTGCCGCAACGCGGTCCGGCACCGAGCCATGTTGAATCCGGATTGGCCCGGCCTGTGCTGTGGTCCCCGTTAGGGTCGTCGGTAACATGTCAAATAAACCCGAGCTGTACCTCTGATTGTCAACGCGCAACGCCTCAGCCGGCGACGGGTTCCAGTGACTGGAACAATAAAGGGCGGATTTCATGAAAAACCTCTCCTTGTGTCGCGGGAGGGTTAAAAATGCCACACACATGGCCACGCTGGCCTTTCCGGGACTCTGTCTCTAACAAATTAGACGACACCGTGTCGTTCAGAGGGTGACCCTTGGCCAAACTCACACAGAACCCGCACCGGATTTCGGGCATTCAGGAGAACGTTCTCGAGGTTGCGATCGGCCGCGAACTGCGCGCCTTCCGCAAGCAGCAGAACCTGACCGTTGCCGATTTGTCGAAACAGACGGACATCTCGGTGGGGATGCTGTCCAAGATCGAGAACGGCAACACCTCGCCGTCGCTGACGACGTTGCAGACCCTGGCGAATGCGCTGTCCGTGCCCCTGACCGCCTTCTTTCGCGGCTTCGAGGAAAAGCGCGGTGTCGTGCACACCCCTGCGGGTCAGGGCGTGACCATCGAACGCGAAGGCACCCGCGCCGGGCATCAATACAACCTGCTGGGCCATATCGGCGCGAACACCAGCGGCGTGATCGTGGAGCCCTACCTGATCGTTCTGAACTCGGAATCGGACACGTTCCAGACGTTCCAGCACGACGGGATCGAAACGATCTTCATGCTCGAAGGGGCCATCGACTATCGGCACGGGTCGGGCATCTATCCGCTGCGCCCCGGCGACACGCTGTTTTTCGAAGCCGATGCACCGCATGGGCCGGAAACCTTGGTCGAGCTGCCAGCCCGGTACCTGTCGATCATCAGCTATGCCCAGAGCTGAAAAAAGAGGCAGTATAATTTTCCTTAGGGGAAAATTTAATTCCCCTTATTGTCGGAGCAATTGGGCGATGCTATCCAATGCCATCGTCTTGAACCCCGACAACGCAAAAGGAACGCGGGATGTGTGGAATCGTCGGATTATTCCTCAAGGACAGCGCACTTGAACCACGGCTAGGGTCGATGCTGACCGACATGCTGATCACCATGACCGATCGCGGCCCCGACAGTGCAGGCATCGCGATATACGGTACGGAAGACCCCGCCATATCCAAGCTTACGGTCCAGTCAGACACACCGGATCAGGCCTTCGCCTCTCTGGAGGCAGACCTGAGCGCTGAGCTCGGCAGCAAAGTGCACATGCGCCACAAGGACACGCATGCAGTGCTGCACATCCCGCGCGGCCATCTGACTGCCGCCCGCACCGCACTTGCCGCGATCAATCCGGACATCCGCGTCATGTCCTCGGGCGACACGGTGGAAATCTACAAGGAAGTCGGCCTGCCCAAGGACGTGGCCGACCGGTTCGACCTGCGCTCCATGTCCGGCACGCACGGCATCGGCCACACCCGCATGGCGACGGAATCGATGGTCACAACGATGGGCGCACACCCGTTCAACACAGGGCCGGACCAATGCCTTGTCCACAACGGATCGCTGTCCAACCACAACCGCCTGCGCCGCAAGCTGCAACGCGAAGGCATCCACATCGAAACCGAAAACGACACAGAGGTCGGCGCCGCCTATCTCACATGGCGGATGCAGAAAGGTGCGACCTTGGGCGAGGCGCTGGAAAGTTCGCTGAACGATCTGGACGGCTTCTTTACCTTCCTCGTCGGCACCAAGGACGGGTTCGGCGTGGTCCGTGACCCCATCGCCTGCAAACCCGCCGTGATGGCCGAAACAGATCAATACGTGGCGTTCGGATCGGAATACCGCGCGCTGGTCAATCTGCCGGGCATCGAACAGGCCCGCGTCTGGGAACCGGAACCCGCCACGGTCTATTTCTGGAGCCACGCCAACAGCTCCGCCCCAACCGAAAAGGCCGCCTGACGTGCAGACCATCGACATGGAAACCACCCCCCTGCGCGACCTGAACGCCACGCTTCAGGCGCAGGCCGAGGCAACGAACCAGACCGCGTGGGAAATCGTGAACCCCAAGGGCAGCCACGCCATTGCCGTTGGGCTCGATGCAGAGATCGAAGTGACGGTCAAAGGATCAACCGGCTATTACTGCGGCGGCATGAACAAGCTGGCGACGATCAACGTGCATGGGTCCGTCGGGCCCGGTGTGGCCGAGAACATGATGTCCGGAACGGTCATTATCGACGGCGACGCATCGCAATATGCCGGGGCCACCGGCCATGGCGGCACGCTTATCATCAAGGGCAACGCCTCGTCGCGCTGCGGCATCTCGATGAAGGGCATCGACATCATCGTGCACGGCAATGTGGGGCACATGTCCGCCTTCATGGCGCAGTCGGGCAATCTGGTCGTTTGCGGCGATGCGGGTGATGCTCTGGGCGACTCGATCTACGAGGCGCGACTTTTCGTGCGCGGATCGGTCAAATCTCTGGGTGCCGACTGCATCGAAAAGGAAATGCGCCCCGAACACGTCGCTTTGCTGACCGATCTTCTCGAACGCGGCGGCTGTGACGCGAAACCCGAAGAGTTCAAGCGCTATGGCTCGGCCCGGCAGCTTTACAACTTCAACATCGACAACGCGTATTGAGGGCCGGACAGATGAAAGACGACCACACCAGCGCCCCGCGCACGGTTCCGATCCAGTCGGCCACCTTTTCAAATCCGGTGAACGCCGAGATCCGGCGCGCAGCGGCCACCGGCATCTACGACATTCGCGGTGGCGGTGCGAAGCGCAAGCTTCCGCATTTCGACGACCTGCTGTTTCTCGGCGCATCGATCTCGCGCTACCCGCTCGAAGGCTACCGGGAAGCGTGCGACACCTCCGTCACCCTTGGGACCCGCTATGCCAAGAACCCAATCACGCTGGACATTCCCATCACCATCGCGGGCATGTCCTTTGGCGCGCTGTCAGGTGCCGCGAAAGAGGCTCTGGGCCGGGGCGCGACGCTGGCGGGCACCTCCACCACCACAGGCGACGGCGGCATGACCCCAGAGGAACGCGGCCACTCGAAAACTCTGGTCTACCAATACCTGCCCTCGCGATACGGCATGAACCCCGACGATCTGCGCAGGGCCGATGCCATCGAAGTCGTCGTCGGGCAAGGCGCGAAGCCCGGTGGTGGCGGCATGCTGTTGGGTCAAAAGATCACCGACCGTGTCGCCAATATGCGCAACCTTCCCAAGGGGATCGATCAGCGCTCTGCCTGCCGTCACCCCGACTGGACCGGGCCGGACGACCTCGAGATCAAGATCCTCGAACTGCGCGAAATCACCGGCTGGCGAGTCCCGATCTACATCAAGATCGGCGGCGCACGCCCCTATTTCGACACCACGCTGGCGGTCAAGGCCGGCGCGGATGTTGTCGTGCTCGACGGGATGCAGGGCGGCACGGCAGCGACGCAGGATGTGTTTATCGAACATGTCGGCATGCCGACGCTCGCCTGTATCCGCGAAGCCGTGCGCGCTTTGGAAGATTTGGGGATGCACCGCGAGGTGCAGCTGATCGTTTCAGGCGGGATTCGGACTGGCGCGGATGTGGCGAAATGCATGGCGCTTGGTGCCGATGCGGTGTCCATCGGCACCGCAGCCCTGATCGCTTTGGGCGACAACGATCCGAAATGGGAAGACGAGTACCAGAAGCTGGGCACCACTGCCGGGGCCTATGACGATTGGCACGAGGGCAATGACCCCGCGGGCATCAGCACCCAGAACCCGGAACTGGCGACACGGCTGGACTCGGTCGAAGGCGGGCGGCGATTGCGCAACTACCTCAAGGTGATGGCGCTGGAGGCCCAGACCATCGCGCGAGCCTGCGGCAAGAACAAGCTGCACAACCTCGAGCCGGAGGATCTCTGCGCGCTGACGATGGAGGCCGCCGCGATGGCCAAGGTGCCGCTGGCCGGAACCGACTGGTGGCCCGGCAAGCCGGGCACAACATTCTGACAAGGACACAAAGGCGCGGCGCACAGGCTGCGCCTTTTTCACTGGGTTGACTGACAACGGGGAACTGACTGCATGACCACGGATCTCGCCACATTCGCCTCGGACAAGGGCATCAAGTATTTCATGATTTCGTTTACCGATCTGTTCGGTGGGCAACGTGCCAAGCTGGTTCCGGCACAGGCGATTGCCGACATGCAGAAAGATGGCGCGGGCTTTGCGGGCTTTGCAACATGGCTCGACATGACGCCGGCGCATCCCGACATGCTGGCGGTACCCGATCCGTCCTCGGTCATTCAATTACCCTGGAAGCCCGAGGTTGCCTGGGTGGCATCCACCTGCGTCATGGAGGGCGAAGACGTGGCCCAGGCCCCGCGCAACGTGCTGCGGCGGCTGATCAAAGAGGCGGCGGGCGAAGGTCTACACGTCAAAACCGGGGTCGAGGCCGAGTTCTTCCTGCTCACCCCCGAAGGCGACCAGATCAGCGACCCGTTCGATACGTCCGAGAAGCCCTGTTATGACCAACAGGCCGTCATGCGCCGCTACGACGTGGTGCGCGAGGTCTGCGATTACATGCTTGATCTGGGTTGGGGACCCTACCAGAACGACCATGAAGACGCGAACGGCCAGTTCGAGATGAATTGGGATTTCGACGACGCCTTGCGGACCGCCGACAAACACTCCTTCTTCAAGTTCATGGTCAAATCCGTGGCCGAGAAACACGGCTTTCGCGCCACCTTCATGCCCAAGCCTGTCGAGGGGCTGACCGGCAATGGATGCCATGCTCATATTTCCGTTTGGGACGCGCCGGGCGACAAGGCCAAGACCAACGTGTTCGCAGGCGATGGCGACGGCCAGACCGGCGAGGTGGGTCTTTCGGAGCGCGGCAAGCATTTTCTTGGCGGGATCATGAAACACGCCAGTGCCTTGGCTGCAATCACCAACCCGACAGTGAACAGCTACAAGCGCATCAACGCACCGCGCACCATCTCGGGGGCGACATGGGCGCCCAACACCGTCACATGGACCGGCAACAACCGCACGCACATGGTCCGCGTTCCCGGACCGGGGCGGTTCGAGCTGCGGCTTGCGGATGGGGCGGCGAATCCCTATCTTTTACAAGCGGTTATCATTGCGGCGGGTCTGTCGGGTATTCGCTCCAAGGCCGATCCGGGCAAGCGTCATGACATTGACATGTACGCAGAGGGACACAAGGTCCGGGGCGCGCCGCAACTGCCGCTCAACATGCTGGACGCCTTGCGGGCCTATGACAAGGACAAGGAACTGAAGGCTGCAATGGGCGAGGAATTCTCGTCCGCGTTTCTGAACCTCAAGATGCAGGAGTGGAATTCCTACGTGTCGCACTTCACCCAATGGGAAAAGGACAACACGCTGGACATCTGAGTTTCGGCTTGCCGAATTCTGGAATTCGGGCATGGTGCGAGGAAATGCACACGATTGCAAAAAGGCCTCTCATGTCCGGTTTCCAACCCGAGAAACAGCTCGTTCGTGATTATTATGCCGCGTTATCAGAGGCTTCACCTGAAGACACGGCTGAAGTAATGCAGCGGTTCTGTCACCCTGACCTTATCTGGCGCGGCTATCACCCAGTGGGCCTCTTGACCGGTCCCAAGGCTGTTGCGACCCAGTTCTGGCACCCCGTCAAGACGGCGTTGACGTCTTTACAACGGCGCACAGACCTGTTCTTTGCGGGGCGCAACCACATGGCCGACGATGGCGCGGTCTGGGTGGCGTCGATGGGTCACCTGATGGGGCTTTTCGATGCGCCACTGTGGGGTGTGCGGCCAAATCGCAAGATCGGGATGTTGAGATACGGCGCCTTTCACAAGGTTCTCGACGGGAAAATCATTGAAGAGGCGATGTATTTTGACCTGCCTCACTTGATGACGCAGGCCGGGCAAAACCCGTTTGGGCCTCAAACCGGCGCGCATCTGGTGCAACCCGGACCGGTGACGCATGAGGGGCTGTTGTATCATGACGCGCCCGAAGCCGAAGGCGCGGCGACCCTGCACGCGATCAACGCGATGGTCGGCGATCTGGGCGACTGGAACCTTGGTTTGCCGCTGGTCGAAGAGCTGCGCCGCACGTGGCACGAAAACATGATCTGGTGGGGACCGGCAGGTATCGGCGCAACATATACCATTCCGAGATATGCCGAACAGCATTCTGCACCGTTCCGCGCCAGCTTTGCCAACCGGTCAAAAAGTGGCCACCTGTGCCGAATGGCAGAGGGGGATTTCGGCGGATTCTTTGGCTGGCCCAACTTCACCGCCGAATTCACCGGCGGGTTCATGGGCATGCCCGCGACGGGCAAACGGGTGGAATTCAGGGTGATCGACTTCTACCGACGCGAGGGGGACAAGCTGGCCGAGAACTGGATCTTCATCGACCTGCTGCACCTCTGGGCACAGCAGGGCGTCGATTTGCTGGACCGTACAAATCGTATTGGCTGATCGTACGGTTCGGATCGGCAATGCAACTCGCGCGCGGCAAGTCTGCCGAATTCAAGAATTTTACTGCTTGGTAAAATTTCTCAATTGCCGAAATTCGAGAGTGCATCAAAGTCGATCCGCTCCATCGCTTCCATGAGAACGGCCTCGTCATTGCCGTCGATGGTGATGAGGATACGGTTGTTGACCATGGCCATCGCCTGACCATCGTTCAGAGCCACCCGCTGACGGCCGACACGTTCGACCTTCATGCCCATGGCGGCAGCATTGGCCACCATCGCACCCATGCTCGCAACCATCGCGTTGTCGGCCATCATGGTGATCGAATAGCTCTGCGACCGGTCAGGGGCGATATACTCTGCACTTGCCCTCATGCCGCCACCCATCATGGCCATACCCGCCTGCCCTTCTGTGTCGACCTCGCGGGTCCAGCCATCGGGGGCTTCGGGCAGAAATTGCTGGAATGCCTCGGTGCGCAGGCCCATCAGTTTCTGGCGTGCGAAATCAAGCTCTTCGAGCGCGTAGGTCACGTCGCCCTCGTTGTAGGCGTCGATGGCTGCCTGAAGCGTGTCGGTGATTTCATCGGCCTGCGCCGAAAGCGGCAAGGACAGCGCCGCGACAAACGTCAAAGTCGTAAATCTGAACATTTCAAAATCTCCTTATAAAGATGGTCTACACGTGGTGAAGGGCCAAGCCCGGAACACCTTTAAGCGCGATCTGTGCTTCCCTTTCAACCGGGGTTTTGCGATTGTTTCACCAAGCCCGCCGTGACCCGGCGCGGATATCCCATGTTTCAGACCGAACAAATTGACCGGAGAGTTTTAAATGGCTGATTTTGACACGCAGGTCCGCGAAAGCCAGGCGCAGGTGGCCGAAGCACAGGCCAAGATCGCGGAGCTGACAGGCCGGATCGAAACCGCCCGGAGCAAGATGAAAACGGGCGATGACATCACCTTCGACATCGAGAACGCAACGCTTGATGACGTGCACGCCCATACGGATGTGATGAACGCGAATATCGCGGAACTGATCATGGGTCTGGATGATGTGACCTCGGCGTTTTCCAAGGATTTCGACGAGATGCGATCGAAGACCGGCTGGGAAAGCTTTGTCGGCATCTTTTCCAAGGGCAAATCGGAATCGATGCGGCAGGAGCGGATGAAGACCGCCTCCATCGACGACAAGCTTCAGGATCTGATCGCCAAGTCCGACGTGATCGTGACGCTGTTGCAGGGGCAATTGAACCTGCTCAACGAACAGAAGGACAAGGTCGAGGTGAACCTGTCGGAAACGCTGGACGAGCGCGAGGCGACGGTGGGTGAGCTTGAATCCGTGCGGGCCGAGATCCTGACGATGGACCCGAAGATCATCGAGTTGGAGAACAAGATCAGCGTCGAACAGGACGCCGCCACACGCACCAAGCTGGAGACCGAACTGGCCGAATTGAACGCCGCCTACAACGCGATGGTGCAGGACGAGCAGGTCAAGCTGGCCAAGTCACAGACGCTTGAGCGGTATATCGAGAAGGGCAAGACCTGGATTGACTCGCTTCAGAACCAGGCGGCGACGCAGATGGTGCTGATCAACAAGCTTCAGACCGACACGAAGCAGCGGGTTGTTCTGTACGATGCCTTGTCCAAGTCGCTTAAAACGGCGCAGCAGCAGGACGTGGCGCACCGGATCAACGAGATCGGCGTGAAGACCGATCAGGAGGCGCAATCGGCCATGGCCGGGATCGGCGCCGCGACCAACCAGCGGATGGCCGACATGCTGGAGAGCCACGAGGACCACATGGTCTTCGCCCGCGAGGTGCTGGAGGCCAAGGCCAAGGCGGATGAACGCTTTGCCCGCAGGTTCCAAGCGATCGTCGAGAAACATGACAAGAACCAGTATGGGGCATGACCACCGCGTCCAGTGATCACCGGGGGCTGCCTGACACCCAGGCCAGCCGTCGGTATTTTGCCAAGTTCGACAGAATCCTGACCCATCTGGGCCGGGTGGCCGCGATGCTGCATGTGGAAAAGCGGCTGACCAAGACCGAGGTCGAGGTGCTGAGCCGGTATGTGATCGCGCTGAACCTGACGTTCCGGGCGCTGTCGATGAAGTACCTGCTGGTCGGGCGCGATACCGGGCAGTTTTTTGGATCGCTCACGATGGACGTGAAGGACAGCGGGTTTCCGACAACGACCGAATTGCTTGTCATGGCGAACGATGCCGCGCAGGCGGAGCAGCATTTGCGGTCGATGCCTTCGGTCGATGCGCTCAAGGACCGGATGGTGGCCGAGATCATCGGCGATCAGGCGATCCCGACACGGCTGCAATTCACCCTGAGCCAGCGGCTGTATTACGAGGAACTGGCGCGCGGCAAGCTGTTCTGGGCGCGCAACGATCCGCAATGCCTGTGGTTGTCGGGGGACGCGCGGCGGCGGTATTTGCTGCACTGGGGGGTCTATGACAGCCAGGTGAACCTGCCGGTGATCTACCTGATGGAGGTCGAGGACAGCGGGCGGGATGCCTTGCCCAAGGACGACCGGCGCTGGCCCGAAGCGCAGGCGCATCTGATGGCGCAGTCTCTGGGCGGTTTGAAATTGCTGACCATTGCCCAAGGGTTCGACGAGACCTTCGACGATCTGCACCCCAAGCGGCTGCGGCGGTTTCACATAGGGCCGATGTATTCGCAATCCTTCACGCAGCAATCCGGGCCAATCCATGACGTGCTGGAACAGGCGCGCGCGCCCGAGGGGCAGGATTGGGCCTTGGCCTGGACGCTGGAAGATCTGGAAAGCGAACGGGTGCGGCAGGAGAAATCGGGCTGGTTTTCCAAGGTGGACCGCGAGGTGTTTGCGCTCGATCCGTTTGCCGGGCGCGGTGCGGAAACGGGTACCACGGCGACCGAGCGCATGGTGATCCTGCCGGAGCGTCCGTTTCAGGCCTTGGCGGAATTGAACCCCCCGGGCTTTGCCACTGTGCGCAAGTTCGTGGTGAACGATGCGGGGCGGGTGTTGAGTTATTGACGGGGGGCCGGGCTGAAGCCCGGCCTTCGCGGTGTTTCGGATGTTGCGAGAACGGCGAGCGGATTTGTGAGTATTTTTGACAAGAAGAAGCAGGGGATGCGCCCATGTCTGTGACCTCGGATCTGATGGAACTGCGTGAAGACGCCATCCGCAAGCATTATGCGGCAGCCAATGCCATGCTGGAGGGGTTCGACCACACGCCACGGGTGGCGTCTGGGGCGGAGCCTGCGACGCAGGAGCGGTCTTCGGGGATCGGAACGCGGCGGCGGTTTCGGTCAACGACGCCGGGGCTGGTGACGCGGTCCACTGCGCGACCAGACGGCGTGCACCTGCTCGACCGGATTGCGGAGGCGGATGGGGATGATCCGCTCGTGTCGCCCGCGCAAGCGGCGGTGATGCATGGGCTGCGGCGGGCCTTGGGGATTGCGCTGGCGATGGGCGAGGCGGTTTCGGATGCCACGGGCCTTGGTGAGTTGAAGCGCGCGAATTTGCAGGGGTCGTTGGGTGCAGATCGGAAAGCGGAGTTTTCGGCTTTGCTGGAGGGTGAGGCGCTGGCTGTGGGGTATGTCTTCGCCAATGCGACGGCATTTCTGTTGGCGTCTCAGTCGTCGGAGGTGACGGTCGATGTGGGTGAGGTGCAGGAGGTGTTGACCGACAATGCGCAGTTGGCCTTGCATGGGGCGCTTTGGGAGTTGGACCAGAAACTGGCGTTGCATGCGAGTGACGAGCCGCGCATGGTGGCGACCGTGCTCGCCTTTGCCGAACAGCTGATGGAGCGGATCGCGCTTCGGGCGCAGAACGGCGCGCGGACAGGAGCGTTCACCTCGGCCAATTGGCGGGTGGAGGCGGATGACCTGACGCTGCGGGGCTTCACGCCTGCGACCAAGGCCAAAAGCACCACCCTTACCATGCAGTTCAAGAAGCCGAACGAGGTGGTGGGCAACCACATCGCCAAGTACCAGGCGATGCGGCTGGCGAAGATGCTGATGGCCTATGACTTTGAACGAAGGCTCAACCCGTTTGCCGAACTCGGTGGGTTCATCTTTACCTTCATGGGGGATGGCGCGCCGGGGACGGGCAAGACGACGCTGATCCAGATGATGGCAGGGATGATCCATGAGTATTGCCAGAACGCGGGCTACACGTTCAGGTATCAGAATTTCGGCATCGACAATATCGACAGCTATCAGGGCAAGTCGGGGCAGAACGCGAAGGCGTTCATCAACAATGTGCTCGACCCTTCGGTGATCGGCTTCGGGACGATTGACGACATCGACCAGATCGCGGGCAAGCGCGGCGACCGGCAGTCCAGCGCGGGCCAGCAAGAGGTCACGGCGGTGTTCATGGAGGCGTTCGCGGGGGCCAATACGGTGGTGCGGGGGAACTGCACGTTCGGCATGTTCTCGAACTTTCCCGAGAACGTGGATGATGCGTTGCGGCAGCGGGCGGGGGCGCGGTTTCTTGTGGACGGGCCGCAGACGCGGGAGGATTACATCGACATCCTCGCGCTCTTGATGGGGCGCAAGCACGACATCCCGCTGGGCGATCACGAGCTTTATGCGGCGCAAGCCATCCAGAAGGCGGTGGCGGCGTCGTTCGCGTCGCACAATCGGCCCAAGGAGCCGGGGCTTTTGGAGGTGTTCGACCGGGTGTCGTCGCAGATCGGCGCGCTCGACACGATTGCCAAGATGGGCACCTATCTCAAGGCCATTCAGGAGGCCGACCCGCGCTTTACGGGCCGCGCGATCAAGAACATCACCGACGCGGTGAAGGTCCGCGCGATGGATTTCGAGTTGCCGGATGACTGGATGGAGCAGCCGGATCTGTTCCTGTTCAAACCGTATGACGAGAAGGCCGCGATGATCGAGGAATTGCGGCGGCCGATCACGACTCAAATGGTGATCCAGGAGATCAACCGCTACGCGGATTCCGAGTTCAGGTACGCGGACAAGTCGGATGAGGTGGCGATCGAGGGGATGGTGCGGGACTTCGGGCGTCAGGAAGAGGCGAAGAAGAGATGGTTGGAGGGGAAGGGGTGACGCTGTTTTCCGTCTTCACGTTTGCCCTGATACTTGGCCTTTGCTTTGCTCTGCCTTCCGCACTGCCGGTGCGCCGTGACGCAACATGGAAAGGTTTGAAACGCTTTGCTCTCAGCGCATTTGGGATTGGGATTATACTCGGACTTGCGAACTGGACGTATTTTCGTATTTCGGGCGACCCGGTTTTGGGACGTAGTTTCTCGTCCAACATGATCTTTTCTTGGGTGGGATCCGCCATACTTTGGGCACCTCTCCTTGCTATTCGTGTCATTCAGATTGCTGCCCGCGAAAGGCAGAGCTTGGAGGGGAACGGATGAATGGTGAACATCCTCTCTGGGCTGCGGGTCCTGCAGAACTATTGCAACATGGTATTTCACTGATTTCCGAGCAGTCAGATGCAAAGCGTCGTATTGCAATGATCTTGGTCGATAATGCAGCCGAGCTGACCATGCAGACCTATTTGACACTACCAAAACGGGTCACTGGTTTACAACTTTCTAGACGCGAGCGGGACGAGTACTGCAAAAACTTTCCTAGTCTTTTGGATGGTATCGAACAACACGCCAGTGACAAAATCATTGGTTTGAACTTAGGGGAATTTGAGTGGTTTCATAGATTAAGGAATGAACTTTATCATCAAGGTAATGGCTTAACGATTGAACGAAAAAACGTCGAAGTTTACGCAGAGCTATGCGAAAAGCTCTTCGAAGCGCTCTTTGGCGTCGAATTGGAAATTGTGTTCCCGGAGAATTCACATGCTGAGCTTATTGGCGAGTTTTTCGATTCTTGGATCAAGATTGAACGCCTACTGGCCCAATGGGCACAGAACGGCAGGCACTCTTCATCTTCAATGAATGTCGTATCTTTAAATGAAGAAGGAGAACTTTCAGCGGCAGTTGTGATGACCTTTTCTGAGGTTCAGAAAATTCGAAATCAATTGATACATGGCGAAGCAGAAGTGGACGAAATGCTCCGAGACACCAACATGACGAAGATAAAACTTGTCGAGCATGCGGTGTCAGAAATGGCTGCGAGAAAACGTCAAAGATCGCAGAGTGACGAAACATGAACCGCCTCATCCAATCCGGCCTGATGTTCGGCAACCTGATCCATGTCACCTCGCCGGCGCTCATCGAACGGTATAACAGGGCGCTCAAGCATCTCACGGGCAAGACCACGACCCAGACCGATTTCCACATCGACATTTCCGGCTTCTCGCCCGAGGTGGGGGACGAGTTGAACGATCCGCTCTACCTCAACCACAACGGGGTGAACCGGCAGTTCATTCTGCTGACGACGCAGCAGAAGACGGCGCCGCTGCTCGATGCAAAGTTCTCGACCTCGCGGGATATTCTGCGGCAGTTCATCGAGGCGAACGAGAGCCAGTTGTTCGCGCTCACCGCCAAGGATGCGGTGGCGGGGGAGTTGGTGAATACGGTGTTCGACGTCAGGAGCCCTGCGCGGCTGTTCGACATTCACACGATCAGGATCGAGGCCGACACGACCAGCGGCACGGTGCGCGATGCGGAAAAGCTGGGCGCGCTGGTGGATCGGTTCAAGACCGACCCTGACGGCTGGTTTGATGATGTGCTGATCGCAAAGATGATCGGCCTCGCCAAACGCACGGGCGATGTGGTGCGCAATCCGGTGCGGCTCAAGCAGATGGAGTTCCGCCAGGAGAACTTTCACACCAGTCATTTCGGCGGGATGTATGTGTTTCGGCAGGTGGAGCATCCGGCGGCGATCTGTGCCGGGGACGCGGTGCCGGGCTTGCCGATTGCCTATACGTTCACGTTGCAGGACCGGAACAAGGTGGCGAAGTTTCTGGACCTGAACGGGCTGGTGGAGCCGATCGTCAAGGCGCGCGGCATCGATTCAGGCGCGATCTTGCGGCAGAAGATGGACTTCATCGTCGTGGATATCGCGCAGGAGGCCGAGATCGATCTGACGGGGGCCACGCGGCGGGACATTCGGGGGCTGGCCCGCAGATACTCGGACCGGTTGCCGCCCGAATGGCACGCGCTGAACCAGCTGGTGCAATGGGCCGAGGGAGATGCAACATGGCCCCGGATCGCCAGTGATCACCCGGCCTATTTCTATACGCTGCGGGCCAGTGCGACACCCGATGCGAGCCTCGTCAACATGCTGCTGTCGGAGTTGTCGCCCAAGGATATCCGGCAGCTCTATATCTGCCACAAGGAGGCGTTCTACGCCGCCTATCGGGGCTGGACCGACACGAAACGCGCCTATGTGGTCGATTTCCTGACCCGCGAATACGTGGCGGACAAGGCGGGGGCGCGCGAGGCGCTGTTCGGGCATGACGCGCCGCTTGAAGAACCGGCGCCAATCCGCGACGATGTGGTCGCGCGTGTTGGTCCCTGGGGCGCGGTTCGGAGGTAGCGTATGTTGGCACTTGGGCGTCTGCTGGTTGTTGGGTTTCTTGTCCTGAGCGTGGTCTATATCTGTCTGTCGCTCTATTCCCGTGCGGTGCGGCGGGACAAGCTGGAACGCGAATGGGACGAAGAGATCCAGACGGGCGACCGCGAGGCCTTTGTGAAGGCGGGGTTGCGCGACTATGACGGGTCGCTGCGGCGAAAGCTCATTCTGGGGGTGTATATCGTGCCGCTGACGGTTATCTCTGTCATCATCTACTTGACGAATTTCCACTGAGGGGACGACGCCGTGGGGTATATCAAATGGGCCATCATCCTGACCTTCTGGGTGCTGTTCGCGTCGTTCCTGCATTACACGCTGCCGCAGCATGACGTGGCGCGGATCACAGATACCGAGGTGCGGCGCGTGGATCCGGGTGAGAACCGCTGGTTCTGGGCCTCGGCCGATGTTGGTACCGATGGGAGCCTGCCGAACCGGGACGTCTTTTTCATCTCTGCGGTGCGGTCGGGCGGCGATGTGATGGTCTACCGCAACGAGGATACAGGCTGGGGCTGGCCGCCCTATTTCAAGTTCGACACGTCGAACCTTCAGGCCGAAGCGGCGGACCTGCGTAGCACCTCGGCTGATCCGCAATGGGTGGTGATCAAGCATTACGGCTGGCGCAACGAGTTCTTCACCATTTTCCCCAACGCGATCAGCGTGCGCGCGGTGGACGGGCCGGATGTCCGGATCATCCCGTGGATCAACATCATCATCCTGACGCTGCTCGCGGCCTTGCTCTGGGCGATCTGGGTGCGTTGGCGGCGGTTCCGTATCGCGCGCATCGACCCGGTTCTGGAAGACGTGGAAGAGGGGTTTGAATCGGTTGGAGACGGCATCGCCCGACGCCGCGGCGGGTTCCGTCGGTGGCTGGACAGCTGGAAGTCGAAGTAAACCCGTGCTTGCAAAAGCGCTGCGGTTTCGGCCATTTCTTTCACACGCATGCAGCGAGGGATGATGGCAGGTGCATCACATAATGATCCGGGTCGTAACTCAGCAGCCGTTGACCGGGGCGAAAAACGCGTGACGGCCTCGTGACGACGCCCCGCAAAGTCACCTCGCTTGACGTCGCCAAGCGTGCGGGGGTCAGTCGGTCCGCTGTCAGTCGGGTGTTCACTCCCGGTGCATCGGTGAGCGAACGCACCGCCGTGAAGGTGCGCGAGGCCGCGAATGCGCTTGGCTACCGGCCCAACGTGCTGGCACGCGCGATGCTGACCGGCAAAAGCAAGATCATCGGGCTGGTGGTGGCCTATCTCGACAACCATTTCTATCCCACGGTGCTGGAGCTCTTGTCCGAGGCACTGGAGCGCGAGGGCTATCACGTTCTGGTCTTCATGGCCGCACACGGGGCGGATGACATCGAAGGCATCGTGAGCCAGATCCTCGACTACCAGGTGGATGGCCTGGTTCTGGCTTCGGTCGCGCTGAGTTCCGATCTGGCGAAGCGCTGTCGCGCGTCGGGCGTGCCCGTTGTACTGTTCAACCGCAAGCTGGAGACAGAGGGCGAGTTGGCCGTGGTGTCCGACAACCGGATGGGCGGGCGTCTGGCGGCAGAGCATCTGATTGCGCTGGGACGCACCCGCATCGGGCATATCGCCGGGTGGGAAGGCGCCAGCACGCAGCGAGACCGCGAGGCCGGGTTGATGGAGGGGCTCCGCGCGGCGGGGCTTGGTCTGTTCGCGCGGGAGGTCGGTGATTTCCGCCTGCCCCGCGCCAAGGACGCGACGCGGCGAATGTTCGACACGCCGGATCGCCCGGATGCGGTGTTCGTGGCGAATGACTACATGGCGTTTGGCGTGATGGATGTGTTGCGGTCCGAACTCGGGCTGTCGGTTCCGGAAGACGTAGCGCTGATCGGGTTCGATGACGTGCCAAGTGCGGCTTGGCCCGCCTATGCGCTCACCACTATTCGTCAGGATGCGCAGGCGATGGTGACAACGGCAGTCGATGTGCTTTTGTCGGAAATAAGCGCGGCCGAGGTGTCTGCCCCGGCTCCGCTCCCTGTTTCGTTGATCCGGCGCGGTTCGGCCTGACCGCTCTTCAGCGCATCCCGTAATAGAGCCCGACGACATGCTCGGCTTCTGCAAAGAACAGCCAGCGGGACACCAGCACTCCGGCGATGTGGCTGAGCAGGGCCAGCACCCCGAAGATGTGGGGATAGGGCAGAAGCAGCAGCAGGACAGGCACCACCAGCATCAGCAGGAAGGCGATCATGCGCAGCTTGAGCGCATGTCTGCGACCGACCGTGTAGACCATCTCGTTAACCAGGTAGTTCGTGCCGGTGTGGGGCGGCTCGAAAGCGCGCACCGTGCCGATGCTGCCCAGCCCGGTGGCGGTCTTGAGATCGGTTCCGCTTTTTGCGAACCGTGTGTCTCCGGTTTTCCACCAGAGCGCCTGAATCCCGCCCGCCACGAGGATCAGGATCAGGCCGATGGTCACCCGCCCCGACAGAAGCGCGCCACCCGCAACCGACAGCGCGATGAAGAGCGCCGAGGTCAGCCCGGTGTTCCAGCGCGGCACCGTCTTGAGCTGCGCGTAGATCATGGAGGTGGTGTAGACCGTCACAAGGCAGAAGAACGCACCGATCTGGCCAAGGATGGCGAGGTGGATGTTCAGGAAGACCAGCATGAAGGCGTACAGGCCCATGGTCACCAGGGCGGCTACCGCAGCCCATGCCTCGCGGCTGAGCCAGCTTGTCTGCCACTGGGTGAACGCCTTGAGCGCGCGCTCGGGACGGCCCAGGTGGAAGGTTGACGACACCAATCCGCCCACGGCAAGCGCGTAGCCGATTGCGAAGAAGGCAAAGGCGACCCAACCGGTCGGCGGTGTCTGGTCGATCCCCAGCCAGAACAGCAGGCCAAGGCCAAGCCCGGAAAACGTGCTGAAGGCGATGATTGACGGAGCCGGATGCATCAGAGTTTCTCCAGCGCTTTGTCGAGCCATCCCAGAAAGCCCTTTGGCTCTTGCACCACCGGGGCGAGCAGCGGGGCGAGGATGTCGATCTCTTCGTTCAGCCGATCCTTGGGGCGCGGCGGCAGGTATTTGTTGACGGGCTTGGTGCCTAGTTCCGGCATCAGGTCCATCCCGCCACGTTCCGCGACCAGCTGGCTCACGTCGCTGTCGGGATCGCCCAGATCCCCGAAGTGGCGGGCATTCGACGGACAGGTCCGTACGCAGGCAGGCACGCGGTCTTCCTCGGGGAGGTTTTCGTTGTAGATGCGATCCACGCAGAGGGTGCATTTCTTCATGACACCTTCCGCCTTGTCCAGCTCGCGCGCACCGTAGGGGCAGGCCCAGGCACAGAGGCCGCAGCCGATGCAGTCTTTCTCGTTGACCAGAACGATCCCGTCCTCGGTGCGCTTGTAGCTGGCGCCGGTCGGGCAGACGGTCACGCAGGGCGCGTCTTCGCAATGCAGGCAGGATTTCGGGAAGTGAACAAGCTGCGCCGGGCCAGTCTCGGGCTGCACTTCGTAGGAGTGGATGCGGTTCAGGAACGTACCGGAGGGGTCCGCGCCATAGGGATTCTGGTCGGACAGCGGCGCGCCGTAGTTTTCGGTGTTCCAGCCCTTGCAGGACACGACACAGGCATGACACCCGACGCAGGTGTCGAGGTCGATCACCAGTCCCATCTTGCGGTCGGTCTTTTCGGGAAGCTGCGTCATGTGCGGCGGTCCTCCGTCATCATGTGTGTTGGCGTCTGGTGGAACCCGACCGGCTGCTCTGCTTCTTTGTCCCAGGTGGCGACAAACCAGATGAATGATGCGGCCATGCCGATCAGAACCACGGCAATCGCGATCAGAGTGGCTTTCATTGCGGCGTTCATGGTTCCACCTTCCAGCGCAGTTCGTCAGGCCCCTTGCCAACTGGTGATGTCAGTTCTTCGAACACCGGGTGGGATTCAGACGGGCCGTCGACCTTTTCGATCTTCACCCGCAAGTCGAACCACGCCGCCTGTCCTGTCACCGGGTCGGAATTGGCCCAGCGCAACCCGTCGCCCTTGGGCGGCAAAAGCTCATGGATCAGGTGGTTCAGCAGGAAGCCCTTGGTCGCTTCGGGCGCGTCTTTGTCAAGCGCCCATGCACCCTTGCGCTTGCCGATGGCGTTCCATGTCCAGACGGTGTTTTCGTTGAGCGCAGCCATATGCGCGACGGGCACCGTGATGTCGCCATGGGCCGAGGTGACCTTGGCCCATTCGCCGGTCTTGAAGCCATGTTTCTCCCACAGCTTTGTCGGCAGGTAGAGCGGGTTGTGGCCGTGAATCTGCCGCAGCCACGCGTTCTGGGTGCCCCAGCTGTGGTACATCGCCATTGGGCGCTGGGTCAGCGCGTGGATCGCGAATTCATCGGTATCGACGCGGTCGTCCTCGAACGGCGCGTACCAGATTGGTAGCGGGTCGAGCGTGTGCTTGATGCGGTCGCGCAGATGATCCGGCGGCTGGCGGTCGCCCTGCCCTTCGGCGGCCAGCTGGAACTTGCGCATCGGTTCGACGTAAAGCTGGAAGATGTAGGGCGCGGGCGCATCGTAGAGGCCGATCTGCACCGCCCATTCCTGATAGGCCTTGTTCCACGGTTTGTAATACAGGCCTTCATCCGGAACGTGCGACGACCAGAACCCGCCATTGGCGATATAGCTGTCGATCTGCGCCTCGTTCGCGTCGCCGCGCCCGCCGGTCACCCCCTCTTCGCCCATGCGCCAACCAGCAAGCGGCCCGATCCCGGGACGGCGTTGATGGTTGGTGATGTAATCGGCGTAATCGGCATATTTCTGGGTTCCGTCCTCGTTGACAAAACCGGGCAGGTCGAGCTTTGCCCCCAACTCGCAGAGCACCGACTGGAAGCCGCGCACATCACGGTCAGGCTGCACCACTGGCCAGCGGATCGCATCCGCCGCGGCATCCGCCTCGCAGATCGGGCGGTCGAGAAGCGAGATGCAATCGTGCCGTTCGAGGTAGGTCGTGTCGGGCAGGATCAGGTCGGCATAAGCCACCATTTCCGACGAATAGGCATCGGAGTAGATGATGCGTGGGATCACGTACTCGCCGGTCTCGTCGGTGTCGGTCAGCATCTTCATGACACCCGAGGTGTTCATCGACGAGTTCCACGACATGTTGGCCATGTACATGAACAGCGTGTCGATCTTGTAGGGGTCACCGGCATAGGCGTTCGAAATCACCATATGCATCAGGCCATGGGCGCTCATGGGGTTTTCCCATGTGAACGCCTTGTCGATGCGGGCGGGTGTGCCGTCTTCCTTGAGGCAGAGGTCATCGGGGCCATGGACAAAGCCCAGATGCGGGCCGTCAAGGGGTTTGCCCGGTGTCACCTTGCAATGCGGTTTCGGGTGCGCAGTCGCCGGTTTGGGATAGGGCGGTTTGAACCGGAACCCGCCGGGAGTTTCGACGCTGCCCAGCAGGATTTGCAACACATGCAGCGCGCGGCAGGTCTGAAAGCCGTTGGAATGGGCAGAGATCCCGCGCATGGCGTGGAAACTGACCGGGCGGCCGACCATCTTGTCATGTTTCTCGCCGCGGAAATCGGTCCAGGGCTGGTCGATCTCGATCGCTTCGTCAAAGGCGACGCGGGCAATCTCGGCCGCGATGCGCTTGATCTTGGTGGCGGACACGCCGCAGGTGTCGGCCACCGCTTCGGGGGCGTATTGCGGATCGAGATAGCGCTCGGCCAGAAGATGCATCACCGGCTTGTGCGTGATCCCGGCATGGCGGTAGCTGGCTGCCAGATCGGGTTTCACACCCGGTTCGTCAAACGCCGTCAGCTTGCCTGTGACACGGTCCATGACCAGCGGCTTGCCGTTGTCGTCCTTGAGGAACAGGCCATGTTCGGGCGATTTCGGATCGCTGTTCACCAGCACGGGCGCATTGGTGTAGCGGGCGAGGTAATCGAGGTCGATCTTGCCGGCCTTCAGCAATTCGTGGACCAGCGCGAGGATGAACAGGCCATCGGTGCCGGGCGTGATGCCGACCCAATCATCGGCGATCGCGTTATAGCCGGTCCGGATCGGGTTGACGCCGATCACCTTGGCACCGCGCGCCTTGATCTTGCCCAGTCCCATCTTGATCGGGTTGCTGTCGTGATCCTCGGCCACGCCGAATAGAATGAAGAGTTTGGTATGGTCCCAGTCGGGCTGGCCGAATTCCCAAAACGCGCCGCCCATCGTGTAAATACCTGCCGCCGCCATGTTGACGGAACAGAACCCGCCATGCGCGGCATAGTTGGGCGTTCCGAAATTCTGCGCCCAGAAGCTGGTGAAGGATTGCGATTGGTCGCGCCCGGTGAAGAACGCGAGCTTTTCGGGCGCGGTGTCGCGGATCGGCTTGAGCCATCCGGTTGCGATCTCCAGCGCCTCGTCCCAGCTGATTTCCTCGAATTCGCCGGAGCCGCGCGGGCCGACACGCTTCAGAGGCGCACGCAGACGGGACGGCGCATTGTGCTGCATGATCCCGGCGCTGCCCTTGGCACAAAGAACGCCCTTGTTGACCGGGTGATCGCGGTTGCCCTCGATATAGGCGACCTTGCCCTCCTTCATGTGCACGTTGATCCCGCAGCGGCAGGCGCACATGTAGCATGTGGTCTTGCGCACCTCGTCCGAGACTTTCGGCGACAGGTTCAGCTCTGGCTGGACATGGCCCATAGATTTCCTCCCTCTGCTGCCCGGATGTGCCCCCGGTCAGATTTGGCGACAGTGTTCATGTTTCCGCGCCGATGGTAAAGGCGCATTATGCAAGCGCTTACATTTCCGTTTCACCGATCCTCGACAGGCACCCAGGCACGCGGTTCGGGGCCGTTATAAAGCGTCAGCGGACGGATCAGGATATTGCCGCGCTGCTGTTCGATGCATTGGATCACCCAGCCGGGCATGCGCCCGATGGCAAAGATCGGGACATAGAGATCCATCGCGATGCCGTGCAACTGATAGATCACGCCGGAATAGAAATCCACGTTCACGTTCAGGCCATGCCGGCTGTAGGGTTTCATCGCCTCGACGACGGCTTGCAGGATGGCGTACCATTCCGGCGCGCCCATTTCCTCGCCCAGCTTGCGCACCCCTTCGCGCATGTGGCGCGCGCGCGGGTCTTCGGCGCGATAAACCCGATGCCCGAACCCGGTGACCGCCTCGCGGTTGGCGCGCTTGGCCTTGACATAGGCTTCGGCGTTTTCCGGCGTGCCGATCTCTCGGACCATCTTCATCACGTCTTCCGCAGCACCCCCATGCGCCGGACCTGCCAGCGTGCTGAGCGCCGTGACAATGGCCCCGTGCAGGTTGGCTTCGGTCCCGACCGTCACCCGCGCGGCAAAGCTTGACGCGTTCGCACCGTGTTCGGCATGGAGAACAAAATCCACATCCGCCAGACGCGCCGCATCCTCGGACGGCGTTTCGCCCTTGAGCATCCAGAGCCAGTTCGCGGCATGGCTCAGGCTGTCGTCGGGTGCCACCGGATCGCGCCCGTTGCGGATGGCCTCGTGCGCTGCGACCAGTGTCGGCACCTGCGCGGTCAGACGCATGCCATTGCGCAGAAACGCCTCCTCCCCAGTTTCAAGGCTGTCCGGCTCCAGCGCCGCCAGCGCGGACACCGCCGTGCGCAGCACATCCATCGGGTAACCGTCCTTGCAGGTGCGGATGATGTCGAGCACCGCATCCGGCACGGCGCGCGCCGCCCTCAATGCGCCGTCGAAAGCCGCAAGTTCGCTGGCGGTCGGCAATTCACCCTTCATCAAGAGGTGGCAGACCTCCTCGAAGGTCGCGTGGGTCGCAAGGTCGTGGATCGAATACCCGCGATATTGCAGCATCCCTGCGGCACCGTCGATGTCGCTGACGCCCGATCGCTCGAAATACACCCCTTTCAAACCTCGGTTTATCTTGACGTCATCGGCCATTGAAGGCTCCTTTGCGGTGGGAATCGGGAGAGCGACATGAGTGTTCTGAACGCGGCGCGCGCCATTGCAGCGGGGTCTGACACCCGCGTGGTGTTTCCCGAACTGGACGATCCGCGCGTGGCAGAAGCCGCGCGGCACTTGACCGGGAATGATTTGTGTTCCGTTCTGGGCGTCACACCCGAGATTACAGATGCGCAAGTCGCGGTGTTGGTGCGCGCGCGCGGGATGAAAGAGGCAATGGCCCGGCGGCTGTTGCAGAAACCGCTGTACCGGGCTGCTGCCATGGTGGCTGCGGGCGAGGCGGACGCGATGGTGGCCGGTGCAGACAGCCCGACCCGGCGTGTGATCGAGGCCGCGAGCATGGCCATCGGCCTTGCCGACGGTGTCACGATCCCGTCGTCATATTTCCTGATGCTGTTCCCGGACGGACGCACGTTCGTGTTTGCCGATTGCGCCGTGAACGTCGCGCCGGACGCGACCGCGCTCGAAGCCATCGCGCGCGCCTCGGCGGACACGGCACGCGTGCTTTTGGGGTCAGCGCGGGTTGCGCTGCTGTCGTTCTCGACAGGCACCAGCGGCGCGGGCGACAGCGTGGATACGGTGCGCGCGGTTGCAGAGGCCACCGGGTTTGACGGACCGGTGCAGGCGGATGCGGCATTGAACGCAACCATCGCCGCAAAGAAGGGTTTGGGCAGCGGCGATGCAAACGTGCTGGTCTTTCCATCGCTGGACGCGGGCAACATCGCGTACAAGCTCTGCCAGGAACTGGCTGGCGCACAGGCCATAGGGCCGTTCCTGCAGGGTTTTGCCCGACCGGTCTGTGACCTGAGCCGGGGCGCCACGGCAGAGGACATCGTGGCCTCCACGCTGGTCACCATCGCCCTCGCGCAGCGCGCCTGAGTCATCGGTCTCACGCCGCCTCCAGCAAGGCCGCGGCGTCCATTGCGATCATGCGCTCTTCTTCGGCGGGGATGACCCAGACTGAAACCTTGGAACTGTCCGCATGCAGGCGTGGCCCGGAGCGGTGGTTGAAGTCCGGATTGATCCGAACCCCGGCCCATTCCAGCCCGCGCAAAATCCGCGCCCGGACACCAACGGCGTTCTCGCCGATACCGCCTGTGAACGCGATGGCATCCAAGCCTTCCAGCGCCGCGATCAGAGACCCGGCATGGCGCAGCGTCCAGTAGCAGAAATGTTCGACGGCAAAGGCGCTCTCGGCAGAGGCATCGACCATGAGCTTGCGCATGTCTGACTTGCCGCCGGAGAGGCCCAGCAATCCGCTTTCGTGGTTCAGGATCGCCTTGGTGCGCTCCAGCCCGTTTTCCTCGACCAAGCGAAGCACGGCGTTGGCGTCGATCCCGCCGGACCGTGTGCCCATGGTCAGACCATCGAGCGGCGAGTACCCCATCGTGGTGGCGATGGATTGCCCGTTGTGGATCGCGCAGAGCGACGCGCCGTTGCCGAGGTGAAACGCCAAGAGGCGCGAGGGCAACGCCTCGCCCGAGACTTCGGGCAAGCGACGCACCAGAGAGGCATAGCTCAAACCGTGGAACCCGTAGCGGCGGATGCCCTTGGTCTCCATCATCTTGGGGATCGCATAACGCGTTGCAACACTTGGGTTGGTGGCATGGAACGAGGTGTCAAAGCTCGCGAACTGGGGCAAGTCGGGGGCAAGACGCGACAGAGCCTCCATCGGGGCAAGGTTGTGCGGATTGTGCAACGGTGCAAGCGGCGTGCAGTTGGCAATCTCTGCGCGCACCTGATCGGTGACGCGCATCGGCGCCGTCAGCTTGCGCCCGCCATGCACCACGCGATGCCCAACCGCGCGCAACCGGTCGGGCGTGATGCCGCGATCCGACAGCGCTTTCAGGATCGCCTCAAGCGCGGCGCGGTGATCAATGAGCGGGGTGTGTCGCCGGTCGTCACCGATCTGCAGACTGGACGCCGCACCGATGGCGTCGGCCATTCCCGAGAGTGTCTCGGTCAAAGCCGCATCGAACAGCGCGAACTTGATCGAGGAAGACCCCGCATTGAGAACCAGGATCGGCCCGTCCACTGCGGGGTCAGCCATCTCAGGCGACCTGCTGCGGGCGCATGTCCGCCGGGTCGATTCCCGCCACCGCAACCGGCGGCTTCATCGCGTCACGGCGGAACGGTTCCCCCAGTTCCTGGTTGATCATGGCTTCGATCAGAGTGGTCTTGCCATGCTCCATCTGGTCCTTGATCGCGGTGTCCAGCGCATCGCGCAGTTCATCCATCGTGCGCGCAACGACGCCCTTGAGACCACATGCCTTGGCGATGGCGGCATAGCTGACGCCCTCGTCGAGTTCGGTGCCGACGAAATTGTCATCGTACCACAGCGTCGAGTTGCGCTTTTCCGCACCCCATTGGTAGTTGCGGAACACAACCTGAGTGATGGCGGGCCATTCCGGGCGACCGATGGCGGTGAGTTCGGTGACCGCGATGCCGAAGGCACCGTCGCCAGCAAAACCGACCACCGGCACGTCCGGGCATCCGATCTTGGCACCCACAATGGACGGCAGACCGTAACCACAGGGGCCGAACAGACCCGGCGCAAGGTATTTCCGGCCCTCTTCGAACGACGGGTAGGCGTTGCCGATGGCGCAGTTGTTGCCGATGTCTGACGAGATGATCGCGTCTTTCGGCAGCGCCGACTGGATCGCGCGCCACGCCATGCGCGGGCTCATCCAGTCCGGCTTGGCGGCACGGGCGCGTTCGTTCCAGGACGTGCCCGGATCGTCTTGTTCGTGGTCCATGCTGGACAACTGCTGCGCCCATGTGGACTTGGTTTTCGCGATTGTGGCTTTTCGGTCCTCGCGGCCCTCATCGCCCGCAGTGTCAGACAGCCGCGCGAGGATGCCATCGGCCACCTTTTTCGCGTCACCGACGATGCCGACGCTGACTTTCTTGGTCAGGCCGATACGGTCGGGGTTGATGTCGACCTGGATGATCTTGGCCCCCTTGGGCCAGTAGTCAATGCCGTAGCCCGGCAGGGTCGAGAACGGGTTGAGGCGCGTGCCAAGGCAGAGCACCACGTCTGCGCCGGAAATCAGCTCCATCGCGGCCTTGGAGCCGTTATAGCCCAACGGACCAGCGAACAGAGGATGTGAGCCGGGGAAGGCATCGTTGTGCTGGTAGCCCACACAGACCGGCGCGGTCAGCCGTTCCGCCAGTGCCATCGACGCGGGGATCGCACCGGCGAGAACCACGCCGGCACCATTCAGGATCACGGGGTTTCTGGCGGTCGACAACAGGTCTGCCGCCTGCTGAATCGCGCTGTCGCCACCAGAGGGGCGTTCGAATTCGACCACTTCGGGCAGGTCGATGTCGATCACCTGCGTCCAGAAATCGCGCGGCATGTTGATCTGTGCCGGGGCAGAGGCGCGCTTGGCGTTCAGGATCACGCGGTTCAGCACTTCGGCCACGCGGGAGGCATCGCGTACCTCTTCCTGGTAAGCGACCATGTCTTCGAACAGCTTCATCTGCTCGACTTCCTGGAAACCACCCTGGCCGATGGTCTTGTTCGCGGCCTGCGGCGTGACCAGCAAAAGCGGCGTGTGGTTCCAATAGGCGGTTTTGACGGCGGTCACGAAATTGGTGATGCCGGGGCCGTTCTGCGCGATCATCATGCTCATCTTGCCAGAGGCGCGGGTGTACCCGTCAGCCATCATCCCGCCCGAACCTTCATGCGCGCAGTCCCAGAAGGTGATGCCCGCTTTCGGGAAAATATCCGAAATCGGCATGAAGGCAGACCCGATGATACCGAACGCATGTTCGATCCCGTGCATCTGCAGGACTTTGACAAAAGCTTCTTCGGTGGTCATTTTCATGGTGGCTCTCCCTGGGAAGGGCGCAGGCCAAAGGACCGGCGCGGTTGGCCGGACAGTAGCTGGGAGTCGCCGCGGCCAATAGGGCCACATTGGACTGCCGCTTATAGCCAATTTACCACAGATGCCTGTCATCGTGGAGGACAGGCAAGCCACGCGAAACATGGTTTTACTACAATCCCGCAGCATTTGTGCCGTATTTCAAATGCAGTATGGTGACCACATCGTGAAACAGGACCAGCTTCGGGCTGTGAGTACCCGTGTACATGATGTAACGCGCACTGAACCGCACGCTAACGGCAGGACCCTAAATGCCAAATGCCTTGGCAACCCTCGTATTGGCTGTATGGCCATTGGTGACGGTCATTCTTTTCAAGAAACTGCCGCCCGGCCGCGCTGTGATCGCGAGCTTGTTGCTGGGATACCTGTTCCTGCCCGAACCACCGGCTCAGTTCGACTTTCCGCTGATCCCGCCCCTGACGAAGCACACGATTCCGGCGCTCAGTGCCTTGGTCATGTGGTATGTGCTGTATTCGCGAGACTTCAATCCGTTGCCGCGGTCGCCTTTTACAGTCGGCCTCTTGCTTGTGTTCGTCTTTTCGCCTGTCGCAACGGCCGTTCTGAATACGGACCCGGTTTTCTGGGGCGAATTCGACCTTCAGGGCATGAGCGTACGCGATGCGATTGCCTTTGTGATCCAGCAGGCTCTGTTGGTCCTGCCGTTTCTTCTGGCGCGCAGGTTTCTTGCACGTGCCGAGGATCAACGCGATCTGATGGTGGCCTTCATGATCGGCGGTTTGCTGTATTCCGTGCCGATGCTTATCGAAGTGCGCCTGTCACCGCAGTTGAACCTGTGGATCTATGGCTATTTCCAGCATGACTTCGCGCAGACGATACGGTTTGGCGGCTTCCGTCCGATGGTGTTCCTCTATCATGGCATCTGGGCCGCCTTCTATCTGCTGATGGCGATCGTTGCGGCGTGCGCGCTTTGGAAAACCGGCGCATTCAAGTATAGCTGGAAAATCGTAGCGATTGCGCTCTACCTGACAGGCGTTCTGGTTCTGGCCAAATCGCTGGGGGCTTGGCTGTTTGCTGCAGTGCTGATCCCTGTGATCCTGACGTTCGGGATGCGGTGGCAGATGCGTCTTGCGGTCTGCATCGCCGCCTTTGCTGTCACCTACCCAGCGCTGAAAAGTGCCGGTTTTGTTCCGGAAGCACAGATCCTTGAATTCGCTGAAAGCATCGACCCGGACCGCGCCGCATCGCTTGATTTCCGCTTTACCAACGAAAACCAGCTTCTGGAACGTGCGCAGGCCAGACCCATGTTTGGTTGGGGCAATTACGACCGCAACCAGATCATGAATCCTGCCAATGGTGAAATTGAAACCATTACCGATGGACGATGGATCATTCTGATTGGGCAATTGGGATGGCTTGGGTTCATTGCCGAATTCGGTTTGCTCGTCACACCTATTTTCTTCCTTTGGCGGGAGACCAGATATCGCGATCAGGGGGATTATTCGCTTCTGATCGTTCCAATATCCCTTTTGCTTGCTGTCAACGTGTTTGACATGTTGATCAATGCGACCCTCACTCCACTGACCTGGTTGATGGCCGGGGCCTTGACCGGCTATGCCGAAAGCCTCAGGGATAGCCGCGGGGCGTATCAATCCAGCCATCGTCTCGCATGGCGTCCTGTTCTGTAGGTAATTCGTATCACTATGATTTCCTCAATTACTTCCCGCCCACGGGTGCTGGCCATTGCTGAGGCTGCAAATCCCGAATGGGTCAGTGTGCCGCTGGTCGGCTGGTCACTGGCGCAAGCGCTGCGCGATGTGGCTGATGTGCATCTGGTCACCCAGGTTCGCAACCGCGATGCGATCCTGCGCGCGGGCCTGATCGAAGGGCGCGATTTCACCGCCATCGATTCCGAGTCTGTGGCCCGGCCCCTCTGGGCGCTGGCGGAAAAGTTGCGGATGGGCGAAGGCAAGGGCTGGACGACGCTTCAGGCGTTCAACGCACTGATCTACCCGTGGTTCGAACGCCTGGTCTGGAAAGAGTTCGGCCCGGCGATCAAGGCGGGTGAGTACGACATCGTGCATCGCATCACGCCGCTGAGTCCGACGATCACTTCTCCGATTGCAAGCAAGGTGAACCGCGCTCGTGTGCCCTTTGTCCTTGGACCGATCAATGGGGGTGTGCCCTGGCCCAAGCATTTCGACGCCGAACGTCGGGCGGAAAAAGAATGGCTGAGCTATCTGCGCAGCGCGTACAAACACCTGCCCGGCCGCCACAGCACTCTGAAACACGCCTCGGCCATCGTGGTCGGATCGCGCCACACCCAGAGCGAGATACCCGACGCCTATCAGGACAAGACGCTGTATATCCCCGAAAATGGCATCGATCCGGCGCGGTTCAACCAGAGGGCAACTCCCAACGGAGACGTGCTCAAGGCGAGTTTCGTAGGGCGTCTGGTGCCCTACAAGGGTGCGGACATGCTCATCGCGGCGTCTGCGGACCTGTTGCGCAGTGGTCGCATGACGCTCGATATCATCGGGGATGGGCCGATGCTGGGCCAGCTGATGGCACAGGCAGCATCGCTGGGGTGCAAGAAAGGATTGACCTTTCACAAGTGGATCCCCCATGCGGATGTGCAATCCATTCTGAGCCAGTCCCATATCCTGAGCTTTCCGTCGATCCGGGAATTCGGCGGCGGTGTCGTCCTAGAGGCGATGGCGCTTGGGGTCGTGCCTGTGATCGTGGATTACGCGGGACCCGGAGAGCTTGTCACGGCCGACACCGGCTTCAAGGTGCCCTGCGGCAGCCGCGACGAGATCATAGCGGCCTTTGGTCGAACCCTGACAGACCTGTCTGATCGCCTATTCGGCAACCCTGCTGCACTGGCACCGATGGCGCAGGCGGCCAAGGCGCGGGTCGATGAGTATTTCCTCTGGTCGCGCAAGGCGGCCCAGATCAAAGAGGTCTATGAGTGGACTTTAGGCACAAAGAGAGCAGAAAAACCTGACATTTTCAGGGCCGCATTAAGGCCAGTTGCCGCAACAATGCCCTGATCTATCCAACAGACTGTTTCCGAGATAGCGGTTGCCCGAATAGAGGCGATGCGGGTATCACCCTTGGACGGTGGGGGCCGTAGCTGCAGAATTGGAATAGCGTGCCAAGCCGCCTTCACATGTCGGATGTCCTTGTCTTCAGGGACTCGGAATCCGCCCGATCCGAAGTTCGGCAGTTTCTTCTATCCATGGCATGCCTTGCCTTTGTCCTTGCAGCACTTGGCGCAGGCCAGGTCGGCGCACATGCGTTCGCCAAGGACATCATTCTGGTCTTCTGCGGCGGATGGTGTGCCAACCAGCTGATCCGCGGCCCCGGTATCTTCAGGTCGCAAGTGATCAGCGTCCTGCAAGCCTATTTCATCGGTGTGCTTTGCTGTGCACTCCTTTTGTTCGTCGTCGGCTGGATGATCTTCCTGCCCGAAGAATACATGCATCTGGGTCATGCCCTGGTGCTGGCGGCAACTTTCACCACGAATGTCGGCCTCGTGTTCTTCCCGGTCGAGACGGGCATGCGGTTTGACGGGCTGTTCGATCAGCTTTGGATTCCCGCCCTGATCGCGCAATGCAGCGTGATCCTGGCTCTGCTGTATTGGGCATTCGCCGCGCGCCCTTTGCGCCTGTTGACGGTGCTGGGCCTGCTGGCGGTCACGTCTCTGATTCTGTCCCTGATCGACAGCCCCATGGTTCAGCTTTTGCCGATCGGCGCGCTCTGGGCGTTCCTGTTCGGCGCAATTCCCTTCATCATCACCAACCGGTTTCGCGTTCTCGAATACGCGACGCAGATAGGCGTTCTGAATTTCGTGGCGGGTGTCCTTGTCATCACCGCCGCAGGGGACACGCTGGTCGCACGTGCGCTTGTCGCCATGGGGCTGGCGTTTCTCTATCTCGGGAGTCGTCCCCGCGCATCGCATCCCGAAATGTCTGACCTGCGTCGGCGCTGGTTCGGTATGGTCCTGCATACGTTTCTCTGGGCGGTGCCGCTGACGCACCTGAACACAGCGCTGAGCATCACCGGAGCGCCGCAGACCAACTTTCTGCCTCTGATCGTGCCCTGTCTTCTGTTCGCGATATTTTCCTGGACGATCTGGCAGCATTTCGAACAGCGCAGGGGAACGAACCAGATCGTGATCAGCGCGGTGGTCGCGTTCGTGCTTCTGATCAACGGTCTGATCGGCCTGATGAGCGAGGGGCTGCAGATGCGCTTTCCCGCTCAGGCACAGGCCTATATCCATGCGCTGGATTCGGATCAGCCCGCCTTTGAATGTCCGCGCGCCACCCAAGGGCCGCTTGCCGGGCTCGAAGTCTGCAGGCTTGGCCCCGATGGGCCGCCCAAGGTTCTGGTCTGGGGGGATCATCAGCTTGACGCGATCCGCACCGGATTTGCCGAAGCGGCCCGACGCGCAGAGGTGCCGACACTTTTGATCGCGAAAGCCGATTGCATCCCGCTGGATGGCCTGCAGAGCAGGTTGTCGGCAAGTTCCGACATGTCCGGGCAGGAATGTGATTGGCATTCATCGCAGGTGCTGCAGGCGCTCCCTCATCTGAAAAGCATTCGCCAGGTCACGCTGGTCGCAGACTGGGCCCATTACCTCGAAGTGCCGAAAGCCGAGCTGTTCCAACGCGCGAAGGTCAGGCTTGGACCGATGGATGGCAGCCCCTTTGACGTGAACCGGCAGGCCGATTACGTCGCGAGTTCAGCCGAAAGCACGATCCGGGCCTTGGTGGACAGGGGATTGCTGGTCTCCGTTGTGCGGCAGGTTCCGTCGCACCCCCGCTTCGACGCGGAGTTGGCCGCAAGAGCCAGCTTGCCCGGTGTCGGCCTCTATGTCGGGATGCCAGAGCTGGCCACGTCGGTATCCTTGCAAGACGTCACCGACCGGCATGCGCCGATCGACACGCTGTTCCGCAGTCTCTCGCAGACCGGACAGATGACCTATGTGGACACTTGGGGCGCATTCTGTTCGGGCACACGCTGCGAGACGCGCGGCGGACTGGCAAGCGACTATATCTCGTCCACGAGGCTGAGCCCGAGCGGCGCTCTGGCGCTTGCCCCCAAGCTGGCCGCAGACCTTGCGCGCGCGCTGACACATGCACCCTATCGGCGGTTGCTCGACAGTTGATCAGGCGGCCTGAGGGGCCATGAGTTCGCGCCAACGATGGCAGGACACATCATGGCCGGTGCCGTCGGTTTCCAGCTTTGGTTCGACCTGCTTGCAATGATCGATGGCAAAGGGACAGCGCGTGTGGAACTTGCATCCCGGCGGCTGATTGGTCGGCGACGGAATTTCGCCCGTCAGCTTTTGCGCCGACCCCCTATCGTCCGGATCAAGAGAGGGGATCGCGGAAAACAGCGCCTTGGTGTAGGGGTGGCGCGGTGCCGCGAAGAGCTTGCGCGTCGGTGCGGTTTCGACCAGCCGCCCCAAATACATCACCGCGACATGATCGCAGGTATGGGCCACGACGGACAGGTCATGACTGATGAACAGGAAGGTCAGGCCCATGTCGCTCTGGATCTGCTTGAGCAGGTTCAGAACGTCGGCCTGAATGGATACGTCCAAAGCCGCCACGCTTTCATCCGCAACGATGAACTTGGGCGCAGAAACCAATGCGCGGGCAATCGAGATGCGCTGGCGCTGACCGCCCGAAAAGGCGTGCGGAAAGCGGCGCAGATGTTCGAGGTTCAACCGGCATTTCGCCGCGATCTCGCGGACGCGGGCGTCTGTTTCGGCACGCGATTTTGTCAGCCTCATCACCTCGAGGGGTTCGGCGATGATATCCCGCACCGTCATGCGCGGGCTGAGTGCCGCGTAGGGATCCTGAAAGATCAGCTGCGCGCGTTTGCGGTAATCCTTGAGCTGGTCATTGGTGATGTTTTCGAGGTCATAATCCACCTCTCCATCGCTGTAATGCGCCCCCCCCGCCGTGATCGGCGCCGCCTTGAGCAGCGCGCGACCCAGAGTCGTCTTGCCCGACCCGCTTTCACCGACAAGGCCAAAGAACGATCCCTTTTCGATGTCCAGCGAGACATTATCCACCGCCTTGAGGATTTGCTTGTTGAAGAGCCCGCCACCGATGGGAAACCCAACGGACAGACCTTTGGCGCGGATCAGAACATCGCTCATGCCGGCACCTCGTCATAGATATGGCAGGCCACCTTGTGGGTCGCGTCGATCAGGCGATCCTTGGGATCAGCCGTCTTGCAGACATCACCCACCATCTTGGAACAGCGCGTGTGAAAGACGCAACCGGACGGGCGCTCCAGCGGCGACGGAATATCACCCGGCACCGGGGTCAGCGGCGAATCCAGATCGTCGAGTTTCGGCAGCGCGGCAAGCAAACCTTGGGTGTAGGGGTGTTTCGAGTTGCGGATCACGTCGCGCACCGGGCCTTCCTCGATCATCCGGCCCAGATACATCACGTTCACCTTGTCAGCGGTCTGCGCCACCACGCCTAGGTCGTGGGTGATGAACACGATCCCCATCTGAAACTCGGCCACGAGGTCTTTCATCAGGTCGATCACCTGCGCCTGGATGGTCACGTCAAGTGCGGTGGTCGGCTCATCCGCGATCAGCAGCTTTGGCTGGGTCGACAACGCCATCGCGATCATCGCGCGTTGCCGCATCCCGCCGGACAGTTCGAACGCGTATTGGTCGAACCGCTTGGAGGCGTCCGAGATACCGACGCGATCCAGCATCTCGATCGACCAGCGCTTGGCCTGTTCACGGCTGTAGTCGCCATGCAGCTGAAGCTGTTCGACCATCTGTTTGCCGATTGTGATGGCGGGCGCGAAGCTGGCCATCGGTTCCTGAAAGATCATCGACACTGCGCCACCGCGCACGATGTTCAATTCGCGATGGGTTTTCAGAGACAGCACATCGACCGGCCCGGTGTCAGTGTGCAAGGTGATCCTGCTTTCCGGAGAATAAACAGCGTTGCGCGCATTGAGATGCATCAACGCCTTGGCGGTCACGGATTTGCCTGACCCGGATTCCCCCACCAGCCCCATCACTTCGCCCTTGTTCAGCGAAAAGCTGACATTGTCGACGGCGGTGATCAGCCCCTCGTCGGTGCGAAACTTGAGCGTCAGGTTCTGTACGTCGATCAGGGCCGTCATTTGTTGTTGTCCGAATAGGGGTCTGCCGCGTCGCGCAGGCCGTCACCGACAAACACGAACGCCATCACCAACGCGATGAAAAAAATGACCGGGATGAAGTACCATTGATAATTGAGCAGCACATCCGCGCTGGTCACGTTCTGAAGCATCACGCCAAGGCTGTTCACCGGGTCCTTGAGGCCAAGACCGATAAAGGACAGCGCGGTTTCAGACAGCACCATGTAGGGGAACGAGATCACCAGATCGACGATGATATAGCTTGTGAAGCTGGGCAGCAGATGCCGCCGGATCACGTGGCCCGACGACGCCCCGCAAAGCTGCGCCGCAAGCACGTATTCCTGATTGCGTTCGGTCAGCAGATGCGTCCGCACCCGCCGCGCCAGCGTCGGCCAACCGATCAGGCCAAGGATCAGCGAGATATAGAAAAACCGTTCCTCCGCCGACAGTTCCGGCGGCATGAAAGCTGCCACCGCCATGAATAACGGAATGGCCGGCACGGTACGCACCGCGTCCGTGATCATCTGCAACACGGAATCGATCCAGCCGCCGTAATAGCCGGACACCCCCCCGATCACGAGCGCCAGCACAAAGGCGATCAAGACACCGATCGTGCCCACCTGCAACGAGGTCCAGATGGCGTGGAAGGTGCGGGAAAAGATGTCCTTGCCCGCATCGTCGGTGCCGAACACATGCACAAACCCGTCCTGCGTGCCGAACAGATGGGTATCCATCGGGATGAAGCCGAACAGCTGGTAGTCCCACCCTTCGACGAAGAAATAGATGTAGTTCCGCTCATCCTCGTTGACGGTGGTCACCCAGCGGAAATTCGTGGCCATCGACCGTTCGCGCTCGACCACATGTACAAAGGGCCGCAATGAACAGCCGTTGGTGTCACAGAACTGCGGGATCTGTGGCGCGCCGTTGGTGTATTCGTCGTTCTTGCCGGCAATCGTCGGATTGTAGGGCGACAGGAACGGCGCAAAGATCCCCGTCAGGACGAGGAACAGCAACACGCTGGCCGCGATCATGGCAGATCGCTGTTTCTTGAACCGCGCCCAGATCAACTGGCCTTGCGACGCGGTGAAATACGCCTCTTTCGACCGGCGCTCGACACCGGCGTCGGTTTCGACAACCTGCACATGCGGGCCGGTGGTTTCGGCCATGTTCGGCTTGAAGGGATCCGGTGTCGTCGTCATGGCGTCACCTCACGATGCTCTTGCGGACGCGCGGATCAAGAGCCGCAAGCATGACGTCCGTCAGGAAGTTGAGCGTCACGATAGACGCGGTGAGAAGGAAGATGATCGCACCGGCCAACTGCTGGTCATTCGACCGGGCCAGCGCCTCGATCAGAAGCGCACCCGCCTCGGTCAGCGTCAGGATCAGTGCAACGATGGGCAGTTCGTTGAAGATGCGGTTCAGGTCGAAGCCAAGGCTGTTGACGATCGGGCCCAGCGCATGACGCGCCGGGTAGTTCCACAGCAGCTTGCGCCCATGCACCCCGCGTGCCGATGCGGCGGTGACATAAAGTTTGCCGATCTCGTCAGACATCAGCGCACGAACGGTCTGCAACGCAAAGGCGGTGGCCGACCAGCCAAGGATGAAGATGGGCAGCCACGCATTGCTGAGCAGGTCCATCACCCTGTCGAAGCTCCACGGCGCATCCCTGTATTCGGCAGAGAAGAGCCCCGTCAACGTGTCCCCGAAATAGACCGTGGAAAACAGCATGATCATCAGCGCCAGCAGGAAGTTCGGCATGGCAAGGCCAAGATAGCTGAACAGGCGCAGCGAGTTGTTGAGAACCGCGTTGTCGGACGCGGCGGCAATGATGCCGACCGGCAAAGCGATGGCATAGGCCAGCATCAGCGAGGCAAGGCACAGGCCCAGCGAGATCCAGAACTTGTCGCCCAGAAGCTGCGCGATGTTCACCCGCAGGATACAGCTGTCACCGAATTCACCCTGGAACGCACCGACGATCCACTTGCCCCAGCGTTCGAGGAACGGCCGGTCAAGGCCAAGCCGGATGCGCTCGTTGTCGATATCGGCAGCGGAAATGCCCGACCCTTGGGTGTTCTTGAACGCGAGGTAGCGCTCTGCGCAATCTCCCGGCACCAGCTCCATGAGCGAGAACACGACCAGTGAGACAATGATCAGCGTGATCATCGCCAGCACTGCACGTGTCACCACGAAGCGCGCGAAATTCAACATGAAGCATGCCCCTGCGTTGCGCCTGTGCCTCCGGTTGATCCGGTGTGCCGGTCAGACGCCGTCATTCTTGAAACATGCGGGCGACCTCTGCCGCCCGCATCAAGGTCAGAGACCTTTATTCGTCGAGCCACCACTGCGTGGCGAGGTAAGGGTAGGTCCGGTAGTATTCGTAGGACCATGTCTCGAACTCGGTGAAGTTCTTGAGGTTGTTGCTGGCGTAGATCGGTTCCGGCGCCTTTACCGTGCCGATCATGACCATGTTGCTCACGAAGGTCTCGACAAGACCAGCGCCCAGCGCGTCGGACTCCGGTGTTCCCGGAACAGCCGACTGGAACGCGTCGATGTCGGACGCAAGCTTCTTGGCCCATTCCGGCGGCTCAACGCCAGACGCACCATTGGTGTCCAGCCATTCCGCCCAGAGCATCCCGGCGCGGTGTTCGAAATAGGTGCCGAACGGCGGACGGAAGAAGCTGTTCAGACCCAGATGGATCGCGAGTGGCGCACCGTATTGCCACAGACCCACGTCGAGGTTGTTGGCGGATTGCGCAGAGCGGTATTCATCAGGTGTCACTTCCTTGACCTGCGTTTGGATACCGACATCGGCCCAGTTCTGGCCAACCAGTTCCACGACACTGCCAGCGATACCCTGCGTGGTGAACTGCAGGTTCAGGGTGATCTTCTCACCGTTCGGCAGTTCGCGGAAACCGTCACCATCGACATCGACCATGCCGACTTCATCCAGCAGCGCCTTCGAGGTTTCCGGATCGAATTCGGCCTTGTAGGTTTCCCAGCTCGGATCGACAAAGTCGGGCGCCGGGTTGAACGGTGCGATCTGGCTGACCGTGCCCTGACCGAAATACGCGATCTCGTTCAGTTCCTCGCGGTTGATGGCCAGCGACATGGCTTCGCGGAACCGCAGGTCGTTGTAAACGGCGCGCTTGGCTTCGTCTTCGATGGTGAAGTTGAAGCTGAAGGCGGGCATGCTCACAGTCGGCTTGAGCTGGATCGAATAGTTGCCCTTTTCCTGGTTTTCCAGAAGCAGCGGTGCGGATTCAAGACGGACGGATTGCGATTTGTAATCCACCTCGCCGTTCACCAGCTTGAGGATGCGCACTTCGTTGTCGTTGATATAAAGCTCGTCCTGCGTCGAGATGTAGGGAAGCTGCTGACCTGTGGTGTCGACCTGGTGGAAATACGGGTTCGCCACCAGTTTGCGGCCTTCGGTCGTGTCTGTGATGTAGATGTGCGATTCCAGCGTCGGCATGGTTGCCTTGGGCAGACCGTCCACGATGGCGGCACGCGACAGCATCGGTGTCGGCGTGTCGGTCCAGTCCGAGTTGCCATAATACGCAAGGATCGCATCGTAGCCGTTTTCAAAGCCAAGGCTTTGGGCATAGCTGTCCGCATCCGGGTTGATGTCCGGGTGGAACTGGCCAAGGAAATGCTTGGGCTGGAAGCCTTGGGCATAGGATGTGGCGAAGTGAGTCAACAGACCCGGCTTGGGTGCGGGCAGGTTGAAGATGACGGTCACGTCATCCGGTGTCTCGACAGTCATGGTTTCGCCACCCACGGTGACGTAATCCCGCGGCTGTTCGAAGATGTTGGTGTCGAGCATGATATTGTCATGCCAGAATGCCACGTCGGCGGATGTGAACGGCGCGCCGTCCGACCACTTGTGACCTTCACGCAGGGTAAATGTCAGCTGGGTGTAATCGTCGTTCCATGACCATGATTTCGCGATGTTGGGAACGATGGTCTGAAGGTCGTCGGAATAGCGCACAAGGTTGACGTGACGCACCGACAGGAAATCCGATGTACCGGCTTCTGTCGCGTTGGACAGGGCGTTCAGTTCGCCACCGTACTGCCCGATGCTGTCATAAGGCACGATCACCAAGGGTTCGGCAGGCAGACGCTCTGCCAGCGGCGGCAGATCGGGGTTGCCCTTGATCATCGCGTTCAGCGCTTCGATCTCGGGATTTGTGGTGAACTCCATGGTGCAACCCGCGGCGTCCTGGAAGGCGCTCAGCTCGAACTGTTGCGGGAATTCACCGGCGGCAACGCCCTGCATGTCGGCGACGGTGACTGCCGGGCAGTTGGCATAGGCCGCTGCCGGAAGGGCAATCAGGGCCACGCCTGAAAGTAGAAGTCGTTTCATTTTATCTCCTGTTGGTTCCAAGTGGTGTACGGGGGCTGTTCCCCCCTTTTTTCCCGGTTCAACGGTCTTCCGGTCATTTTGGGTATCCATGACATCACGCCGCGTTTCGGCAGATCTCGACGCGGTCAGGATATAGCTCTGGCGTGACGCCTCCTTCTTGTGGTCAGCCCGGTCGAAACAGCCGGGTTTTGTATCTCTGGCGAACATGACAGATCCGTGACAAGGTTTGGTTTCACGGAGCTACCTTAACGCCGGTTTCGGTAATCAATGTCCTTGAAAATGTGCCATCCCCATTTGCCATGCGATGGCAAAGCATATCCTGCATCAAATCAAGCATTGTCTGTAGATGCGCCGGGTTTTTCGCCAGATTGCGACCTTCGATGCCGCTGGACGCATCCAAAAGGATCGGCGGCAGCCCTCCGGCGAACTGCACGAATCGCAAAGGCCCGCGACGCAGCACCGCAAGATTCGCGGTATCCACCGACAGGCCATGATCGGTTTGCCAAAGCGTGGGCGTGATCGGATCGCCGAAATCCAGCTGTGAAACCGACACCTCCCGCCAATCCCGCGGGGTTTCTCCGCCAAGAAACGGTTTGAGGCTTTTGCCATCCATCGCGTGCGGCGCATCCAGACCGAGACAGTCGAGGATCGTTGGCGTGATATCGATGGATTCCGTCGGCTGCGTCACCACCATGCCGCGCAAGCTCGCCTGCGGCTGCCGGATGATCAGAGGAACGTGGAACGCGGCATCGTGAAAGGTCATCTTGCCCCAGAGGCCGTAATCCCCCAGCATTTCGCCATGATCCGCCGTGAGGACTATGAGCGTGTCTTCGTATTGGCCGCTGTCCTTGAGCCACGACAAGATACGGCCGATATGGTGATCCACCTCGGTCGCAAGCCCGAAATAGAGCTTTCGGATCATCCGCGTGGTCGCGTCCGACGCGTCCAGATCGGGAAACCCGACAACCGTTGACGCCACATTGCTCTTTCGGCGCGCGGTTTCGACATAGGGGTGCCAATCCGGGTCCGATGCCTCGAGCGCCGAGGGCATGTCACCTGCATCATACATCATGTTGTAGGGGGCCGGGGCTACAAACGGCGGATGCGGGCGGATATAGGTCACAAGCGCGAACCAGCCTTGCGGTCGTTTGGCTAGGTCGTCGATCACCCGGTCGGTCAGGAACGCGGTGTCGCTGTGTTCCGCAGCATAGAGCGCCGGGGCGTCCGGTGAATTGCCAACGGGGCGGTATATCTCGGGATAGGGCGGCACATCATAGCCATTGTCACGCAGATGCTGCTCCCAAGCGCTCGAATCCCCTTCGAGCCGCATGCGCACAACCTCATCGAAACCGGGCGCAAGTTCTTCGTAGGAAAACAGCCTCGGGTCATCGGGTGACAAAAACCGTGGGTCATGGGACGTGTCGGTGTAACCAAACAGCAGCGGGTCAAACCCATTGTGCCGTGCCACAGTGGCAAGGTTCGGCGTGTCGCGTTTCAACGGAGTTCCGTTGCGCGTGGCTCCGTGGTTCGACGCGTATTGCGCCGTCAGCAATGACACGCGGGACGGACCGCAGGGCGATGTCACCGAATGATGGTTCCGGAAACACACCGCGTCTTCGGCAAGGGCGCGGATGTTGGGCAGGTCAAGATGCTGCGCCAGCGCCCCGAACACACAATCCGCGCGCAACTGGTCGATCACGATGAACAGCGTATTCGGCTTGGTCTCAGACACGGTACATCCCAGGGCTCAAGCAATCATGCCGAGCGTCCATCATCTGTAAAGATGCGTGTTTTGTATAGGTCCATAGGTAAAACCTATCCAATCACGCCGCTTCGGAGGCCAAGGTCTTTTGCACGGCTCTCACGAAGCCCCGGATCAACGGCACGTCGCGGCGCGCCGACAGCGTCACAAGAGATTCCGGCATGCCGATATCGACATCCTCGAACGGAATGGCCTTGAGCCTTCGGTCATGCCCGAACTCGGCCTCGCTGATGAACCCGATGCCCGCACCCGACGCCACAACCTCGCGCATGCCCTCGCGGCCTTCGACCTCGATCGCCGGCATCAGCGACAGCTTCAGTCGGCCCGCCTCTTCTTCGACCTGCGCGCGGGTGCGCGACCCCACTTCGCGGTAGATCAACGGATATTGCGCAAGATCGCGAAACCGAAGCCTGCGCGTGCCCTGCGGCAGATATCCCTTTGCCACGAGCGCAAGGATCGGTGTCCGCCCAAGGTCGATGCTGTCCAGATCCGGGGCCGAGATCGTATTGCCGACCACTCCGATTTCGGCCTCGTAATTCCGCAAGCGGCGCAACAGATCCTCGGTATTGCCGGTGCGGATTGTGACGAACACCTCCGGGCTGGATTCGCGGAACAGGCGCACGGCGTCGGTGATGTGCATCGCGGAATCCGCCATGATGCGCAGATGCCCGGACAACGCCGCACGGTTTTCATCGAACAACGCGCCGATGCGCTCTTCGACCTCGAACATCTCGCTCGTGAGCCGGAACAGCGCTTCTCCGGCATCGGTCATGCGCACCTGCCGCGCTTCGCGGGTGAACAAAAGCACATCATGCCGCTGTTCGAGCTGTCGGACCTGGTCCGACACCGAAGGCTGCGAAATGTTCAAGGCCCGCGCGGCACGGGAAAATCCGCCATGCAGGGCGACATGATGAAAGGCGCGTAACTGGCTATAGCGCATCTGGCTCTCCGAGATTGGTCGGCTGCCATAATCATTACCTATCAATCAATAGAAAACAAAGATTTTACATATGTCAGGCAGCACCGCATACCCGGTGGCAGACCTCCCTTGGAACCGTGCCATGCCAGCCATGCCCCTGCCCGCTCCTGAACTTGGTGAACCCTATCTGCTCACGCCCGGCCCGTTGACCACGGCCTATGCCGTCAAACAGGCGATGCTTCGGGATTGGGGCAGTTGGGACGACGATTTTCGCGCCATGACGCGCGCGCTTCGATCCCGCCTTCTGGCGCTGATCGGGGACGGCGCAGAGACCTATGATTGCGTGCCCATCCAGGGCTCGGGCAGCTATTGCGTCGAGGCGATGCTGGGCAGTTTCGTTCCGCGCGATGGCAAGGTGCTTGTGCTGGCCAACGGGGCTTACGGGCTGCGCGCGGCGCAGACGCTGGATTACCTTGGCCGCGCCTGTCACCTGCTCGACAAGGGCGATTACCTGCCCCCGCGCGGGGACGAGGTTGCTGCCATCCTCACGGATGATCCTGCCATCACCCATGTCCTTGCGATCCATTGCGAAACCTCCAGCGGCATCCTGAACCCGGTCGAGGAAATCGCGCAGGCCACGCGGGACGCCGGGCGCAAGCTGCTGATCGACAGCATGTCGGCCTTTGGCGCGCTGCCGCTGGACCCGGTCGCACTCAACTGCACCGCCTTCGTGTCCTCGGCCAACAAATGCATCGAAGGCGTGCCGGGTTTCGGCTTTGTCATTGCCCGCAAGGACGAGATCGAAGCCTCCAAGGGCAACTCGCATTCCCTGTCGCTGGACGTGCACGCGCAATGGGCGACGATGGAAAAGACCGGCCAATGGCGGTTTACGCCCCCGACACATGTGGTCGCAGCTTTCCTCAAGGCGCTCGACCTGCACGAGGCCGAAGGCGGCGTTCCCGCCCGTGGCGCGCGCTACACCCGCAACCGCGACGTGATCGTGCAGGGCATGCGCGATCTCGGGTTCGAGACATTGCTTGCCGACCGCTGGCTCAGTCCGATCATCGTGACCTTTTTCTGCCCCTCCGATCCGAACTTTACCTTCCCCGCGTTTTATGACGCCATGAAGGCCCGCGGGTTCATCATCTACCCCGGCAAGCTGACCGTGGTGGACTCTTTCCGCATCGGGGTGATCGGGCAGATGGATGAACACGTCATGCGCCGCGTGGTGGAGGCCGCCCGCGACGCCCTCACCGATATGAGTGTCGGCAGCGCGGCCCCGCCCGCCGCTGCCTTGGAAGAGCGCAAGAAACTCGCCGCCTGAAGGAAGAGATATGCCGATCAAGAACCCCGTGGTCGCCAATGACCGCACCTACCCCGCCCCCAGGACCTGCGCGATTGCGATCTGTCTGGATGGCTGCGAACCCGAATACCTTGAGGTCGCCATCGCCGAAGGGCTGATGCCGACGCTCAAGCGCATTCGCGAAACCGGCACAGACAGGCTGGCCCATTCGGTGATCCCGTCCTTCACCAACCCCAACAACATGAGCATCGCAACAGGCCGCCCCCCATCGGTGCACGGCATCTGCGGCAACTTCCTGTACGAGCCGGAAACCGACCAGGAGGTCATGATGAACGACGTGCGCTTCCTGCGCGCGCCCACGGTGTTCTCCAAGTTCTACGAGGCGGGCGCACGGGTCGCTGTTGTCACCGCCAAGGACAAGCTGCGCGCGCTGCTTGGCGCGGGCCTCAAGTTCGATGAAGACCGCGCCATCGCGTTTTCGTCCGAGCGTTCGGGTGACACCACCAAAGCGGAACACGGCATCGACAAGGCCAGCGATTGGCTCGGCATGACGGTGCCCGAGGTCTATTCCGCCGACCTGTCGGAATTCGTTTTTGCCGCTGGTGTAAAGCTGCTGCGCGAGTGGAAACCGGACGTCATGTACCTCTCCACCACCGACTACATCCAGCACAAGTTCGCCCCCGAGGAACAGGGTGCCAAGGACTTCTACGCGATGTTCGACCGCTACCTGACCGAACTTGACGCCATGGGTGCCGCCATCGTCGTGACGGCCGATCACGGCATGAAGCCCAAGCATGACGCCAATGGCGATCCAGCGGTGATCTACGTCCAGGACGTGCTGGACGAGTGGCTGGGTGAAGCTGCCGCGCGGGTGATCCTGCCGATCACCGATCCGTATGTCGTTCACCACGGTGCGCTGGGGTCGTTTGCCACCGCCTACCTGCCACCCGGCGCAGATCAGGCAGATGTCATCACGCGTCTGCGCGCTCTTCCAGAGATGCTGGAGGTGCTGGACAAGGCCACCGCCGTGCAACGGTTCGAGTTGCCCGCCGACCGGATCGGCGACATCGTCATGGTCTCGACCGAGAACATGACCATCGGCACCAGCGCCCACCGCCACGACCTTGCAGCCCTCAAGGAGCCGTTGCGGTCGCATGGTGGCCTGACCGAACAGGTGGTGCCGTTCATCGTGAACCGCGTGATCGACCTGCCCACCGCTCCGACCTTGCGCAATTTCGATGCGTTCTTCTACGCCACCACCGCCGCTGCGCTCGAAGAGGTGCCCGCATGACCGAGATCCGTCACGAACAGATGCGCATCGGCGGCGAAAAGGTCGACACTGACGCACGGCTCGAAGTTCGCTATCCCTATACGGACGAGGTGATCGGCACCGTCCCGATGGGAACGGCAGAGCATGCCCGCCGCGCGTTCGAGATCGCGGCGAACTACACCCCCAAGCTCACCCGCTACGAACGCAGCCAGATCCTGCAACGCGCCGGGCAGTTGATCGGCGAACGGCGCGACTACCTTGCCAAATGGCTGGTGCTGGAACTGGGCATCTGCCACCAGCACGCGATCTACGAGACCAAGCGCGCGCAGGATGTCTACCAGTTCGCCGCCGCCGAGGCGCTCAAGGACGATGGCGAGGTGTTTTCCTGCGACCTGACTCACAACGGCAAGGCGCGCAAGATCTTCACAATGCGTGAACCCGTGCGCGTCATCAGCGCGATCACCCCGTTCAACCATCCGCTCAACATGGTCAGCCACAAGATCGCACCGTCGATTGCCACCAACAATTGCATGGTGTGCAAACCCACGGAACTGACGCCGCTGACGGCGCTGACGCTGGCCGATATCCTGTACGAAGCAGGCCTGCCGCCCGAGATGTTCCAGGTGGTCACCGGAATGCCCGCCGATATCGGTGACGAGATGATCACCAACGAGAACATCGACATCATCACCTTCACCGGCGGTGTGCCCGTGGGCAAGATGATCGCGACCAAGGCGGGCTACAAGCGCACCGCGTTGGAACTGGGCGGGAACGATCCGCTCATCGTCTGCAATGACCTGTCTGACGCCGATCTGGACAAGGCCGCGACCATCGCCGTTGCCGGCGCCACTGGCAATTCCGGCCAGCGCTGCACCGCGATCAAACGCATCCTCGTGCAGGAAAGCGTGGCTGACCGCTTCGTGCCGCTGGTGGTCGAAAAAGCGAAAAAGATCAAATTCGGCGATCCGCAGGACCCCGAAACCGAACTGGGTTGCGTGATCCATTCTAAAGCCGCCGAGCTGTTCGAAAAGCGCGTTTACATGGCCGTCGAACAGGGCGCCAAGGTGCTTTACGATCCGGGTCGTCAAGGCGCGCTGCTGCCGCCCATCGTGGTCGATCACGTGCCGCATGAAAGCGAACTGGTGATGGAGGAAACCTTCGGTCCCATCATCCCGATCGTGCGGGTGCCCGACGATGACGTGGAAGTCATGCGCATCTCGAACAGCACCGCGTTCGGCCTGTCCTCGGGCGTCTGCACCAATGACCTGAATCGCGCGATTGCCTATATCAACGGGCTGAATGTCGGCACCTGCAACATCTGGGAACAGCCCGGCTACCGGATCGAGATGTCGCCCTTCGGCGGCATCAAGGACAGCGGCAATGGCGTCAAGGAAGGCGTCATCGAAGCGATGAAGTTCTTCACCAACGTCAAGACCTACTCCCTGCCGTGGCCGTAACCCACGCCGGAAAAGGCAACGCCAGCCTGACCGCAGCCGGACACTTGAATGTGTGACAGCGCCCGTTCTTGCCATCGTCCTCGTGGCAGCGGTGCTGCACGCGGTGTGGAATGCTCTGGTCAAAACCTCGCATGACCGGGCGATCACGCTGGGTCTCGTGGCTGCGGGCCATTGCATTCCTGCACTGGCGCTGATGCCCTTTGTCCCGGTCCCCGTTGCAGCAGCGTTTCCGTTCATCATTGCCTCGACGGTGATCCACTGGGGCTATTACTATTTCCTGAACATCTCCTACCGCTTTGGTGACCTGTCACTGATCTATCCCATCGCGCGCGGCACCGCTCCGGTGATGGTCGCCCTTGGCGCGATGATCTGGGCCGACGAGATCCTGTCGATCTGGGCGTGGATCGGCATTCTGACCGTGTCGGCAGGAATCCTGATCCTTGCGGCCGTGCGCTACGCCGACAAGCGCGGAATGGGTGCGGCGCTGCTGACCTCGGGAATCATCGCCGCCTACTCGGTTGTGGACGGAATCGGCATTCGAGTCTCGGGCACGCCCATCGGCTATGTGGTGTGGTTGTTCGCCGCCGAGATCTTCGTTGCGGTCTTCGTCATCGCAACGCGGTTCGACCGGGCCCGAGCGATAAGCGCAAAGGCGCGTGTCCTCGGCCTGACCGGTGGCCTGATTTCCGGGCTCGCCTATGCGCTGGCCCTCTTCGCCAAGACGCTTGCCCCTATCGGGATCGTGTCTGCGGTGCGCGAAACCTCCGTGATCTTTGCAGCGCTGATCGGCGTCTACTGGCTCGGCGAAGGGCCAGCCCGCCGTCGACTTGTCGCTGCCTCTGTCGTGGCGCTCGGCGTGATGCTCCTCGCGCTCAGCTAGCTCAGGGCTTTCGGAAAATCCGGGTCGAGCGGAACATGTCTTCCAGTGCCTCGATACGTGCGCGCGCCGTATCGGACACTCGGGTCTGAACCTCGGCAATCAGCGCCTCGATGATCAGATTGATGGCAAGGGTGGAATCCCAGCTCGAAGGCACCTCGATCATCGCATTGACCACGTGATCTGCCAGCCCCGAGATCGGCGAGCCCCATTGATCGGTGAAAAGGATGATTGCGGCCCCGCGTTCCTTGGCCAGTTCGGCCAGCCGTTCGAGATCACGCTCATACCGCCGGATGTCGAACAGGATCAGGACCGACGCGTTGTCCATGTCGAGGATGTATTGCGGCCAGACATTCGGCGACGCCCCCAGAAGCGTCACACCGGGGCGGATGATCTGGAGATGGTTGTAGAAGTAATCGGCGTTTGACCGCGTGATCCGTCCACCCGACAGGTAGACCGGCCGTTGCCGATCCGCCAGAACCCCCGCTATGGCATCCAGCGTTCCCGGCTCCAGCCGGTCGATGGTGCGGCTCAGGTTGTCGAACACCGCCTCTGCAAAAGCCTTGAACGCCGCTGATCCCGGCTTGGTGTCGCCCCAGCCTTCGCGCTTGCGGATGGGGGTCTTGAACTGTTCGGATGCCTCGTCGCGCATTGCGGCCTGCAATTCGGGAAAACCGTCAAAACCAAGCTTGCGCGCAAGCCGGATGACCGTGGGCGTAGAGACCCCCGCAGCTTCGGCAATGCGGGTGATGGATTGCAAGCCACCCACCGGGTAATCGCGCATGAGAACGCTCGACAATTGCCGTTCGGCGGGCGTCAGCGCACCGGCCTGTTCATGCAGCTTGTCCTTGACTGAAAGGGGTTTGGCCATCGCCTGACGCCTTTTGTAGCAATCGCTACATTGGTAACCATCTTGGTACAATAATCAACGAAATTATCTTGACAGATCTTGGTGCCCCAACCCTAATGACGTCGTGAGCACAGCCAGAGAACATACGATTCTGGGTCCCGATGACGGGCCCGCCGCCGAGGTGATCAACCCTCGCGGGGCAGCTCCGATCTGCCTTGTCTGCGAACATGCGAGCGCATTTATCCCCGCCACGCTGGGTGATCTTGGCGTCGCGCCGGAACACCGCCAGAGCCATGCCGCATGGGATATCGGCGGGCGTGATCTGGCGACCGCCCTGTCGCAACGGCTGGACGCCCCACTCGTGGCATCGCGTGTCTCGCGGCTGGTCTACGACTGCAATCGTCCCCCGAACGCGCCCGGCGCGATCCCTGAAAAATCCGAAGTGGTGGAGGTGCCCGGCAATGTCGGCCTGTCCGACACCGCCCGCGCCGCCCGCGCGACGGAGGTTTATGATCCCTTCCGCACCTTGCTAAAAACCACGCTTGACGGATTTGCCGAGCCTCCGGTTCTTGTCACCATCCATTCCTTCACGCCTGTCTGGTTCGGTCAGCCCCGCGAGGTGGAGCTTGGCCTCCTGCATGACAGCGACGACCGGCTGGCCCGCGCCATGCTGGCCGAAGCACCGGACGGCTTGGACGCAAGGCTGAACGCGCCCTATTCGGTGACCGATGGCGTCACCCACACCCTGCGCGAACATGCGATCCCGCGCGGCGTGCAGAACGTGATGATCGAAGTCCGCAACGACCTTGTCTCGGACGCGGCGGGTGTGGCCAGGTTCGCAGGCATCCTCGACACCATGCTGACCCGCGCACTGGCGACACAGGGGGTCACATGATCCGCGCGCTCAAGGCCTATGTCGGGGTGATCGACCCATTCAACCGGATGATCGGGCGCATCGTGATGTACGGCATCTTCGTGATGATGGGCATCCTGCTGTGGTCGTCCGTCACCAAGGTGTTCTTCCTGCCCTCGCTCTGGACGCTGGAAATGGCGCAATTCGCGATGGTCGCCTATTACATCCTTGGCGGTCCCTATTCGATCCAGATGGGGTCGAACGTGCGGATGGACCTGATTTACGGCGAGATGAGCGACCGACGCAAAGCCGCGATCGACGCGGTGACGGTCGTGTTCCTGCTCGTCTATCTTGGCTTCCTGCTTTATGGCGGCATCGCCTCCACCGCCTATTCGCTGGGCTATTTCGGCTCCGAGCCGATCAGCTTTTTTGCCGGTCTTGCCACCGGCAGCGAAGAACTGGGCTTCCTCGAACGCAGCCCGACTTCGTGGCGGCCCTATCTGTGGCCGATCAAGACGATCATGGTGATCGGCATCTTCCTGATGCTGCTGCAAGTGCTGTGCGAACTGGCCAAGGACATCCTGCGCCTCAAGGGACATGACATGGGGGCCAAAGTCTGATGCCGTATGAACTGATCGCGGCGCTCATGTTCTCGACCATGATGCTGATGCTGCTGACCGGCCAGCGCGTGTTCGGGGCCATCGGCTTTGTCGCCGTGGTCGCGGCCTTTTTCCTCTGGGGAGATCGGGGCGGTTTCGACCTCGGTTTCTCTGCAGCGATGAAGCTGATGAAATGGTATCCGCTGCTGACCCTGCCGATGTTCATCTTCATGGGCTACGTGCTGTCGGAAAGCCGCATCGCGGATGACCTCTACAAGATGTTCCATGTCTGGATGGGCGGGCTGTCCGGTGGCCTTGCCGTCGGCACCATCGGTCTGATGGTCCTGATCTCTGCCATGAACGGGCTCAGCGTGGCAGGCATGGCCATCGGCGCCACCATCGCGCTGCCCGAACTGCTGCGGCGAGGATACGACAAGCGCATGGTGACAGGTGTGATCCAGGCGGGATCGTCGCTTGGCATCCTTGTGCCGCCCTCTGTGGTTCTGGTGCTCTATGCCATGATCGCGCGCCAACCCGTGGGCCAGCTTTGGCTCGCAGGCGTGATCCCGGGCCTGATGATGGCGACCATGTTCATCCTCTACATCGTCATCCGCTGCAAACTGAACCCCGCTCTCGGCCCGGTCCTGCCCGCCGCCGAACGCGACATACCGCGTGCCGAGAAACTCCGCCTCTTGCGTGCGGGCCTTCTGCCGCTGGCGATCTTCTTCGTCATGATGGTGCCCTTCATCAACGGCTGGACATCGCTTGTCGAAAGCTCGGCCATCGGCGCTTTGGCGGCGTTCGGCGCGGCCGTGCTCAAGGGGCGCATGACGCGTGAGGTGTTCGAGAATTCGGTCCGCAACACGCTGGCCATCTCCTGCATGTTCATGTGGATCATCCTGGCCGCACTGGCCTTCGGTGCCGTGTTCGACGGATTGGGCGCGGTCAAGGCAATCGACGACCTGTTCACCGACCAGCTTGGCCTCAGCCCATGGGTGATCCTGATCCTGATGCAGCTCAGCTTCATCATCATGGGCACCTTCCTTGACGACACCGCGATGCTGGTCATCGTGGCACCCCTTTACGTGCCGCTGGTTGGCGCGCTTGGCTTCGACCTGATCTGGTATGGTATCCTTTACACAATCACGACCCAGATCGCCTACATGACCCCGCCCTTCGGCTATAACCTGTTCCTGATGCGCGCGATGGCTCCGCCGGAAATCAGCCTGCGCGACATCTATGTGTCGATCATCCCGTTTGTTCTGGTGATGGTCGCGGCCCTCGCGCTCGTGATGATGTTCCCGCAGATCGCTCTTTGGCTGCCGGAATACATCTACGACAAATGACAACAACCAAGACTCCGGCAACGGAGCGTTTCGCAACCCAACCGAGAGGAAATGACATGACCACAAGACGCAAGTTTCTAAAAACAGCCGGCATCGCCGGTGTCGGCAGCCTTGCAGCCCCGGCCGTCGTCAAGGCGCAATCCGCGATCACATGGCGGTTCCAGACCTACGCGGGTGCCGCTCTTGGCGAACACGTGACCAAGCCGGTCATCGACTACATCAACGCCAACTCCAACGGCGAGCTTCAGGTCGAACTGTTCTACGCTGACCAGATCGTCCCGACAGGCGAATTGTTCCAGGCGCTGCAGCGCGGCACCATCGACGGCGTGCACTCGGACGACGATTCCATGGCATCGCCCACCCCGCTGCGCCAGTTCGGCGGCTATTTCCCCTTCGCGACCAAGCACATCCTCGACGTGCCGGTGCTGTTCAACCAGTACGGCCTCAAGGAAATCTGGGAAGAGGAATATGCCAAGGTCGGCGTGAAGTGGCTGTCTGCCGCAGGTCAGGACCCGTGCAACTTCAACACCACCAAGGAAATCACCTCGGTCGCGGACCTTGACGGCCTGCGCCTCTACACGTTCCCGACCGCCGGTCGCTTCCTGTCGAAATTCGGCGTCGTGCCCGTGTCGATCCCTTACGAAGACGCCGAAGTTGCCGTGCAGACCGGCGAGCTTGACGGCATGGCATGGTCCGGCATCACCGAAGACTACACCGTGGGTTGGGCCGACGTGACCGACTATTTCCTGACCAACAACATCTCTGGCGCGTGGATCGGTTCGTGGTTCGTCAACCAGCAACGCTGGGCGGACCTGCCGGATCACCTGAAATCCGTCGTTATGGCCGCCACCGAGGCAGGCCACACCTACCGCAACCAGTGGTACTGGGGCGGCGAAGCCGCCCTGCGCGCCAATGGCGACAAACTCGAACTGCGCCAGGTTCCGCCAAGCGAATGGGCCGAGGTCGAAAATGCTGCCAAGGAATTCTGGGACGAGGTTGCCCAGGAAGGTGAAATCGAGGCAAAGATCATCAGCATCTTCCGCGAATACAACAGCGTCATCAACCAGGCTGGCGCGCCCTACACCTTCGAATAATCGAAGCGACAGCACTCCGAAGCGATCCCCTGCGGGGGGTCGCTTTGACCGTGAATGAAAAGGACGAGACAATGGCCAACATGACCCTTGATGACCTGCACGCCAAAGCCGCAACCGGCGCAATCGACACTGTTCTGGTCTGCATGGTCGACATGCAGGGCAGGCTGATGGGCAAGCGTTTCCATGTCTCGAACTTCCTCGAGTCTGCGTGGAAAGAGACGCATTGCTGCAACTACCTGCTGGCCACCGACCTCGAGATGGCCACTCCGGATGGCTACAAGTCCACCAGCTGGGCGGCGGGCTATGGCGACTACGTGATGAAGCCTGACCTTGCCACGCTGCGCCCGATGCCGTGGCTCGATGGCACGGTGATGGTGCTCTGTGATCTGATCGACCACCACACACACGAGCCTGTGCCCCATTCGCCGCGCCAGATGCTCAAGAAACAGCTAGCGCGCCTGGCCGAGATGGGCCTGACGCCGATGATGGCAACCGAACTGGAATTCTTCCTGTTCGAGAAAAGCTATGACGAGATCCGCAAGAACGGCTATCGCACCCTGACCCCGATCAGCGGCTATAACGAGGATTACAACATCCTCCAGACCACCCGCGAGGAACACGTGATGCGCCCGATCCGCAACCACTTGGTGGCCGCCGGTATCCCGGTCGAAAACACCAAGGGCGAAGCCGAGGCCGGTCAGGAAGAGCTCAACATCCGCTACGCCGATGCGCTGGCCTGCGCCGACAACCACACGATCGCCAAACATGCGGTCAAGGAAATCGCCAACATGCAGGGCCATGCCGCCAGCTTTCTGCCGAAATGGCACCACACCCGTGTGGGCAGCGCTGCGCATGTGCACCAATCGCTGTTCAAGGGCGACACCAACGTGTTCCACGACCCGGACGCCAAGCTGAGCATGTCCGGCACGATGAAATCCTATGTCGCGGGCCTGATCAAATACGCCCCGGACATGACGGTCTTTCTTGCGCCTTACGTGAACAGCTACAAACGCTTCCTGCCCGGCACCTTTGCCCCCACCAAGATCGCATGGTCCGTCGACAACCGCACCGCGGGCTACCGCCTTGTCGGCGAAGGCACCAAGGGCGTGCGGATCGAATGCCGCATCCCCGGCAGCGACATCAACCCCTACCTCGCCTGCGCCGCGCAGCTTGCGGCTGGCATCGCCGGGATGGAAGAAGGCCTGTCGCTCGAAGAGCCCGTTTCGGGTGACGTCTACAACATGACCAGCATCCCCGAGATCCCGAACACCCTGCGCGCCGCCACGGAATCGTTGCGCGGCTCTGCCATGCTGCGCAGCGCGATGGGGGACGATGTGATCGACCATTACACGCGCGCCGCAGAGGTGGAACAAGAAGCCTTTGACGCCGTTGTCACCGACTGGGAACTCCAGCGCGGATTTGAAAGAGCCTGAGACATGACCAAGACTGTAGACCTGATTTCCCCGATCGATGGATCGGTATATCTCACGCGCGAGGTGCTGAGCCGCGACGCCGCCTTTGACGCCGCCAAACGCGCGAAAGCCGCCCAAGCCGACTGGGCCGCGCGCCCTGTCTCGGAACGCATCGCACTGGTGCGCAAGGCAGGCCAGATCATCGGCCAGCAAAAAGACCGCATGGCCACCGAACTGGCGCACCAGATGGGCCGCCCCGTGCGCTATGGCGGCGAATATGGCGGTTTTGACGAACGCCTGTCCTACATGGCCGAAGTTGCCGAAGACGCGCTGGCCCCCATGCAAATCGAGGACAGTGACGCCTTCCGCCGCGTGATCAAGCGTGTCCCATGGGGTGTGGTTCTGGTCGTGGCACCGTGGAACTACCCCTACATGACCGCGATCAATACCGTGGCCCCTGCCCTGATCGCAGGAAACACCGTGATCCTGAAACATGCAGGCCAGACGCTTGCCGTGGGGGATCATCTGGCCGAGGCGTTCCAGACCGCAGGTGTGCCCGAAGACGTGTTCCAGAACCTTGTCCTCGACCATGACACCACCTCGGCCCTGCTGTCCGAACGCGCGGTGGATTTCGTGAACTTCACCGGCTCAGTCGGCGGTGGTCAGGCGATGGAACGCGCAGCGGCGGGCACTTTCATCCCGGTCTCCACTGAATTGGGTGGCAAGGACCCCGGCTATGTCCGCGCCGACGCCAATATCGACGCGGCGGTCGACACGCTGCTGGACGGTGCGATGTTCAACGCGGGCCAGTGCTGCTGCGGCATCGAACGCATCTATGTGCACGAAAGCCTTTACGACCAGTTCGTTGAAAAGGCCGTGGCCTGGGTCAACGCCCAGAAACTCGGCAACCCGCTCGATCCGGACACAACGATGGGCCCGATGGCCAATGTCCGCTTTGCCGACGAAGTGCGCGCCCAGATCGCAGAGGCACTGGCCGATGGCGCGAAAGCCCATATCGACACCATGCCCGCCGATGATGGTGGTGCCTACCTGACCCCTCAAATCCTGACCAATGTCACGCACAACATGCGCGTCATGCGCGACGAAAGCTTTGGTCCGGTCGTGGGCATCATGCCGGTCAAGGACGACGACGAGGCCATCGCACTGATGAACGACAGCCGTTTTGGTCTGACCGCGTCGATCTGGTCCACCGACACCGCAACGGCCGAGGCGCTTGGTGACCGGATCGAGACCGGCACCGTCTTTCTCAACCGCTGCGACTACCTTGACCCGGCGCTGTGCTGGACCGGCTGCAAGGACACCGGACGCGGGCAAGGTCTGTCGAAACTGGCGTATCAGGCCCTGACACGCCCCAAATCCTACCACCTCAAGAAGGCATGACCCAAATGGCCCCCACTGGAAACTGGTCCTATCCCACCGCCATCCGTTTCGGCGCTGGCCGCATCTCGGAAATCGCCGAGGCGTGCCTTGCCGCGGGCATCACCAAGCCCCTCCTGGTCACCGACCGGGGCCTCGCCAATATGGAGATCACCACAAAGACCCTGAACCTTGTCGAACAAGCGGGTCTGGGGCGTGCGATGTTCTCGGACGTCGATCCAAACCCGAACGAAAAGAACGTTGAGGAAGGTCTCAAGGTCTACCGCGAAGGCGGCTTTGACGGCGTCATCGCCTTTGGCGGCGGATCGGGTCTCGACCTCGCCAAGACGCTGGCCTTCATGGCGGGTCAGTCCCGCCCGCTCTGGGACTTTGAGGACATCGGCGACTGGTGGACCCGTGCGGACCCCGCCGGCATTCACCCCATCGTCGCCGTGCCCACCACCGCAGGCACCGGGTCCGAAGTGGGCCGCGCCAGCGTCATCACCAATTCGGTAAGCCACGAGAAAAAGATCATCTTCCACCCCAAGATGCTCCCCGCCGTGGTGATCTGCGACCCGGAACTGACCGTGGGAATGCCCAGGTTCATCACCGCAGGCACCGGCCTTGATGCCTTCGCCCATTGTGTCGAGGCCTATTCCAGCCCGCATTACCACCCGATGAGCCAGGGGATCGCCTTGGAAGGCATGCGCCTTGTCGTCGACAACCTGCCTCGCGCCTATGCCGACGGCACCGACATCGAAGCCCGCGCCAACATGATGAGCGCCGCCGCCATGGGTGCCACCGCCTTCCAGAAGGGCCTCGGCGCGATCCATGCGCTAAGCCACCCCATCGGCGCGCATCACCACACGCACCACGGCACCACCAACGCGGTCTTCATGCCCACCGTGCTCAAGTTCAACGCCGACGCCATCCGCGACCGCTTTGACCGCGCGGCGGGCTATCTGGGCATCGAGGGTGGGTTCGACGGGTTCTGCGCCTTTGTCGATCAGTTCAACGACAGCTTCGCGATCCCCAAAACGCTGGGTGATCTGGGAGTGACCGATCCCAACCTCGACGTGCTGGTCCGCGACGCTCTGAACGATCCCTCGACTGGCGGCAACCCGGTCACCATGAACGAGGCGAACACGCGGGCGTTGTTCGAAGCGGTCCTCTAAGGACGGCACTTCTTCGAAGACGTGCGGGAGGCTTTTCGAAAAGTCTCCCGCCCTACTCCACCGCCCGATACCACGCCACGATCTGCGCGCGTTGCTCGGCGTCCATCTGGATCGCGTTCGGCGGAGGCATCGCATGGGACCGTCCGGCTTGCAGGTAGATCTGCTCTGCATGCTGCGCCACGTCACCTTCGGTCTCCAGGTAAACGCCCTTGGGGGCCCAGCGGATGCCATCCCACACAGGTTCGCGGGCATGGCACATCGAACAATTGCCCTGCACCACGTTATACGCGTCCTCAAAACCGTCTGCTGACGCGAAACGCATTTCGAATTCGGTCAAAGGCCGTTCCGCCGCCTCGTCATAGGTTTCGGCCCCGCCCAAGGTGGACAGCCACGCAATCGCGATAAAGATCACCACCGTGACCGCCCAGGTCCAGTTGGGCTGGCCTTTGCCCGCGTGCATGGAGTTGAAGTAATGCCGGATCGTCACCCCCATCAGGAACACCAGCGACGCGATGATCCAGGCGAACTCGGTGCCGAAGGCGAGCGGGTAGTGGTTCGACAGCATCAGGAAGATCACGGGCAGCGTCAGGTAGTTGTTATGGGTCGACCGCAGCTTGGCGATCTTGCCATACTTCGGATCCGGCGTGCGCCCGTCCTTGAGGTCCGCCACAACGATCCGCTGGTTCGGCATGATGATGAAGAACACGTTGGCCGTCATGATCGTCGCCGTGAACGCGCCCAGATGCAACAGCGCGGCACGCCCGGTGAACACCTGGTCATAGCCCCAGGCCATCACCACGAGGATCACGAACAGAAGCAGCATCAACACCGTCGGCTGATTGCCCAGCGCGGATTTGCACAGGACATCATAGAGCAGCCAACCAATGGTCAGCGACAGCGCCGAGATCACGATCCCCTGCCACAGGGACAAATCGGCCTTGGTCGGGTCGAGCAGATACAGCTCTCCACCGACCCAGTAGATGATCATCAACAGGGCGGCACCTGACAACCAGGTCGTGTAGCTCTGCCATTTGTGCCAGGTCAGATGCTCGGGCAGCCTATCGGGCGCCACAAGATACTTGGTGGTGTGATAGAACCCGCCACCGTGCACCTCCCACTCTTCGCCATAGGCACCTTCGGGCATGCCGGGGGCCGGTTTCAACATCAGGTCGAGTGCAATGAAATAAAAGCTGGCACCGATCCACGCCATTGCGGTGATGACGTGCAGCCAGCGCACCGCAAAGGCGATCCAGTCCCAGAGAACGGCGAAATCATACATGGCGAAAGGCTCCTGTTGGCAGGTTTGCACCAGACTAGCGGCAGGGTCATTCTTCTGCTATTCCGATGAAACTCCAAGCTGTATCAAAAATCTGCGAATAATGAGCTATCTGGACAACATCAGAACCTTCGTGCGTGTCTACGAATTGGGCAGCATGTCCGCCGCCGGGCGCGATTTGCGCATTTCACCTGCCGTGACCTCGACGCGCATCGCCCAGCTTGAGGAACATCTGTCGGTCCGCCTTTTTCAGCGCACCACGCGCAACCTGACGCCCACCGAACAGGGGCGGTTGTTCTATACCGGTGCTGTCGAGGTGCTCGAAGCGGTGGAAGTGGCCGAGGCGCAGGTGGTCAACATCACCGAGAACCCGCGCGGGTCTCTCTATGTCGCAGCACCCTTGGGTGTGGGCCGCCGCCTGATCGCGCCGCAAGTGCCCGCCTTCATCGAACAATACCCCGAGGTCTCCGTCCGGTTGCGCCTGACGGACCGTAAGGTTGACCTGACCACCGAAGGTCTGGATCTCGCGTTCTTTCTGGGCGAACCCGAAGACAGCACGCTCCGCATTCGCAAGATCGACGATGTGACCCGTGTGCTCTGCGCCGCGCCCAGCTATCTCGAGTCGCGCGGGATGCCCGATTCCGGCGATGACCTGCTCAGCCAGAACCACGAATGCCTGAACCTGCGCTTTCCGGGGGCGACGGAGTTCCAGTGGCGGCTGCAAACCCCCGACGGGCCAAAACGGTTCAAGGTCAAAGGGCGCTACGAATCCGATGATGGCGATGTACTCACCGATTGGGCGTTGGCGGGGCATGGCATCGCGCTCAAACCCGTGTTCGAAGTGGGCGATCATCTGCGCGCCGGGCGTCTGGTCGCGGTGGCCAGGAACACCCCGCCGGTCCCGGTTCAGATGGCCTGCCTCTTTACCCACAGGCGCAGGCAAGACCCAAAGACGCGGCTGTTCATGGATTTCGTCATTGGCCGCATCGGCTTGGCCATCAAGAACGCCTGAAGCCGTCGAAGATTGGATCAGATGGACTCCATCCCTCTGGATGGATCATGTCACGCGCTGAAATTCGAGGGTATTTCGAGGCGACATCACCAGAAATTAATCCGCGGCTGAAAGAAACTTCGTACGAAGTTTCTTGGCCGCCCCCATAAAATTCTGAGCGTCAGTCAGATCGGGTCAGCAGAACTTCAACTCCCCCGGTAGGTCGAATACCCGTAAGGTGACAGCAAAAGCGGCACATGGTAGTGCGCGGTAGCATCCGACATGCCGAACCGGATCGGCACCTGATCGAGGAACAGCGGATCATCCCCCGCCTGACCTGACGCCCGCAGGTAATCGCCCGCAAAGAACACCAACTCATATGTCCCGGTCTCAAAGGCATCTGCGGGCAGGATCGGGCTGTTCGTCCGACCGTCGTCATTGGTCTTGGTCTCGGCGATCTGTTCTGACCCCGCACCTGTCACGCGATACAGAACGATCCTCAGACCCGCCGCCGGGCAGCCCTTGGCCGTGTCCAGAACATGGGTGGTCAAATAGCCTGACATCGCGCTCTCCTCTTGCATGATTGCCTCTTTATGCAGCCAACAGCCGGAAAGGCGCAAACGATAAGCCGTTTGAGACACCTTTCGGGATTTCTTGAAAAACGGATTGCATTATTCGGAATATAACGACGACCACTCAGGAGGACACAGACGTGCAACGCTACCCCCGCGACATGACAGGATATGGTGCGACGCCGCCAAACGCCAATTGGCCCGGTGGGGCCAGGATCGCCGTTCAGATCGTGATGAACTACGAAGAAGGCGGCGAGAACAACGTCCTGCACGGCGATGCTGCCTCCGAAGCGTTCCTGTCCGAAATCACCGGCGCACAGCCCTGGCCGGGTCAGCGGCACTGGAACATGGAATCGCTCTACGAATACGGCAGCCGCGCCGGGTTCTGGCGTCTGCACCGGATGATGCAGGATCTGCCGATCACGGTCTACGCCGTCACCACCGCGCTGGCCCGCGCGCCCGAACAGGTGGCGGCCATGAAGGATGCCGGTTGGGAAATCGCGTCGCACGGCCTGAAATGGGTCGAACACAAGGACATGCCCGAAGACGAGGAACGCGCGCAGATTGAGGAGGCGATCCGCCTGCACACCGAAATCGTCGGCGAACCGCCCAAAGGCTGGTACACCGGCCGCTGCTCGAACAACACCGTGCGGCTGGTCGCGGAGCGTGGCGGGTTTGATTACGTTGCCGACAGCTATGCCGATGACCTGCCCTATTGGGCGCGCTTCGGCGACACGCATCAGCTCATCATGCCCTACACCATGGATTGCAACGACATGCGGTTCGGCATTCAGGCGGGCTTCACCACCGGCGACCAGTTCGAAAGCTATCTCAAGGACAGCTTTGACTACCTCTATGCCGAAGGGGTCGAAGGCGCGCCCAGGATGCTGTCCATCGGGCTGCATTGCCGCATCGCCGGCCGCCCCGGACGGGCGGCTGCGCTCAAGCGCGCGCTCGACTACATGGCCAGCCATGATGGCGTCTGGTTCGCCACGCGCCAGCAGATCGCGCAGCATTGGGCCAAGGAGCATCCCGCGCCGACAGCACAGCGCCCCTCCGAGATGTCGCGAGAGGTGTTCGTCGCCGCCTTCGGTGGCATTTTTGAGCATTCTCCCTGGATCGCCGAACGCGCCTGCGCCTTTGAGTCCGGCCCGACCCATGACACGGCGCGCGGCGTGCACAGCCTGCTCTGCCGCGCGTTCCGCAGCGCCACGGACGACGAACGGCTTGGCGTGCTCAACGCTCACCCGGACCTTGCCGGGAAACTTGCCGCGGCCGGTCGCCTGACCGCCGAGTCCACTGCCGAGCAGGCAGGCGCGGGCCTCGACATGCTGACCGACGAGGAACGCGCGACGTTCCAGAAACTGAACATCGACTATGTCACGCGCCACGGCTTCCCGTTCATCATCGCTGTCAAGGACAACACCAAGGCCACGATCCTCGCCGCCTTCCACCGCCGCCTCGGCAACGACCGCGACACCGAATTCGCCGAAGCCTGCCGTCAGGTCGAACGGATCGCGGAATTGCGCCTGATCGAAAAGCTGGGCGCATGACCCGCCAGATCACCACAGAGCCGCTGACGGCCGACGCCTTCGCCCCGTTCGGAGACCTCCTCGATTGCGCAGGCGACCCGGACAAGCTCATCAATCAGGGTCTGTGCGGCCGCTACCACGACCGCGCAACGCTCGATTTCGCCGATGGCCGCGCCGGGATCAGCCTCTTCAAGGCCGAACTGCGCAGCCTGCCCTACACGCTGGACCTGCTGGAACGGCACCCCCTGGGAAGTCAGGCCTTTGTGCCGATGAGCCATGATCCCTTTCTGGTGATCGTCGCCCCGGACGAAGGCGGCACCCCCGGCACACCCCGCGCCTTCCTGACCCAAGCAGGTCAGGCGATCAACCTGCACCGCAGCACCTGGCACGGGGTTCTGACCCCGCTGTCAGGCACGGGGCTTTTCGCCGTCATCGACCGGATCGGAGACGGAGCGAATCTGCAAGAGCATTGGCTCGACACCCCCGTCGAGGTGATCCGCCACGAATGACGAACCGGCTGCCTTTGAGGAGGGGCGCCCGGCAATAAAACCAATGGTTACGAGGGAGAGAGAACCATGTCTGACGCATCCATCGGCACACCGGAACAGCTCCGCGATCCGAACTACACCCCCCCACTGATCAAGGCGGTGCCACTGGGCATCCAGCACGTTCTGGCGATGTTCGTGTCCAACGTCACCCCGGCGATCATCGTGTGCGGTGCTGCGGGCTTCGGCTTTGGTTCGAACAGCCCCGACTTCCCGCAGATGATCTACATGATCCAGATGTCGATGTTCTTTGCCGGCATCGCCACGCTCTTCCAGACCATCGGCATGGGCCCCGTGGGAGCGCGTCTGCCCATCGTGCAGGGCACGTCCTTTGCCTTCATCCCGATCATGATTCCGCTGGTCGCGGGCAAGGGCGTTGACGCCATTGCAGTGCTGATGGGCGGCATCCTTGTCGGTGGCCTCTTCCACGCGGCCCTTGGCCTTTTCATCGGCAAGCTGCGCTTTGCCCTGCCGCCGCTGGTCACCGGGCTTGTGGTCACCATGATCGGCCTCGCGCTGGTGCGGGTGGGCGTGCAATACGCGGCAGGCGGCGTTCCCGCCATCGGCACGCCGGAATACGGGTCGCTGCTCAACTGGGCGATGGCCGGAACGGTCATCCTTGTCACACTCGGCCTCAAGTTCTTCACCCGTGGCATGCTGTCGGTATCCGCCGTGCTTGTTGGCCTGCTGGCAGGGTATGCCGTTGCCTTTGCTCTGGGTCAGGTGAGCTTTGGCAATGTGGGCCGCGCGGCCAGCTTTGCCCTGCCGAACCCGCTGCATTTCGGGCTGGAATTCTCGGTCGCGGCCATTGTCGGCTTCTGCGCGATGTCCTTCGTGTCGGCTGTCGAAACCGTCGGTGACGTGTCCGGCATCACCAAGGGCGGCGCAGGCCGTGAAGCGACGGACAAAGAGATCGAGGGCGCAACCTATGCCGACGGTCTGGGTACAGCGGTCTCCGGCCTCTTCGGCGCGCTGCCCAACACCTCCTTCAGCCAGAACGTGGGCCTCATTGCCATGACCGGCGTGATGAGCCGCGGCGTCGTCACCATAGGCGCGCTGTTCCTGATCCTCTGCGGTCTCGTGCCCAAGGTCGGCGCGGTGATCTCGTCGGTTCCAATCGAAGTGCTGGGCGGTGGTGTGATCGTCATGTTCGGCATGGTTGTCGCGGCGGGCATCTCGATGCTGTCCGACGTCAACTGGAACCGGCGCAACATGGTGATCTTCGCGATTGCCCTGTCGCTGGGGCTTGGCCTGCAACTCGAACCCGACGCGCTGCAATACCTGCCGCAGACGCTCAAGGTTTTGGCAACATCCGGCATCCTGCCCGCCGCGCTGATCGCCATCGTGCTGAACCTTGTCCTGCCCGAAGAACTGGCCGGTGAATCGACCGAGGAAGTCTCGGGCGGCATGTCAGGCCACGGCAAGGGGTCGATGCCCGGCGAATAACCGCATCCCGATGCGACACCAGCGGGCCTCCGGCAAAGCGCCGGGGGCCTTTTTACGGGCGAAAAAGGCACCGATCCTGCGAACCTGGGCGGTTCAGCCCGTCGGCACTGACCGGAACGAAACCTGTGCTTTCGCGTTTCCCTGCTGAAGACGTGCCGCGCGGCACGCACAGCCAAGGAGACAGATATGAAGACGTTCTCACTCACATTGACAACCGCAAGCGCACTGGCTTTGGCCGTCGCCGCCCCCGCGATTGCACAGGAATCCGAGCAATCCGAAGGCGATTCCGTCAAGCTCCTGTCCAGCTGGACCTATGATCCGATCTATGAAAGCGGCTGGAGCATCGAAAGCATGTTCAACGTCACCGAAGTCGTGGATTCGAACGGCGAGGTGATCGGCGACGTGGAAAACGTCATCTTCAGCAATGAAGGCGAATTGCTCGGCGTGATCGCAGAGGTCGGCGGTTTCTGGGATATCGGCGACACCCATGTTCATGTCCCATGGAGCGACGTGATGGTCGGTGACGACATTGACCAGATCGAAGTGCCGGTGACCGAGGAAACGGTCGACAATTTCGACGTGTTCGGCGGCTTTACCGGTGAGGAACAGATCGATCAGGAGGACACCGCCGAAGTCAGCCCCGTAAACGATGATCTTGTTGCCGGTCCCAGCGTGTTCAAGGCAACGGACCTGATCGGCGATTACGTTTACCTGAGCGATGACGTCCGTTATGGGTATGTTGCTGACATCCTCGTGCAGGACGAGATGGTCTCTGCCATCGTCACGGATGCGCGTGCCTATGGTCGGGCCGGCTATTACGCCTATCCCTACAACGTCAATGGCGCGGCACCGATGGAAAGTCCCCGGTATGATCTGCCCTATGACGCGACTGAAGTCGATACGCTCGAGAATTTCGACTACACGCAACTTCAGGCACGCTCCCAGTAAGCTGACCTGATCTCGCTCTTCACCCCGCGCTCGGCCTGTCCGGGCGCGGGGTTTTTTGATGCGGGGCGGATGTTGCCGTCCACGGGAGATGCGCACAAGAAAAGGGCTCCCGTCATGATGCGCGGGAACCCTTTCAGGGCGGATGGTGTGCTCTCCGCCGAACCCGTCAGGGCGCGCCTTGCAAAAGGCCCACCCCACGATCTGGCTCAGTCGTCCAGAATGAATGTCACGGCGAGGTTGACCTTGAATTCGGTGATCTTGCCGCCTTCGATCATCACGTTCTGATCCTTCACCCAGGCGCCTGTCATACCACGCAGCGTTTTCGACGCGCGCTCGATCCCCATACGGGTGGCCTCATCGAAGCTGTTGGGTGATGTAGCGGAAATCTCTGTTACACGAGCAACGGACATGATGTCCTCCTTTCTCTTGTTGACAGAGGACCAACACACAAACGTTGCACCCGTTCCGGACAGTCCGCGTCAAAACGCGCCTGTGACGGACCTGATAGCGCTCAGAACTCCACTTCGATCGCCACGCCCCGTTCGATGGCCAGCGCCACGACCCGCGATGCAACCGCCAGATCCTGCAAACCCACACCCGTGCCGTCGAACAGCGTGATGTCGTCATCCGATGTGCGCCCCGGATGCGTGCCGTTGATCACCGCGCCGATTTCGACCACGTCGCTCTGCGCGATCAGACCCGACGCCACCGCGTGCTGCGCCTCACCGATGCTGACCGATTGCGCAACCTCATCCGTAAACACCTTGGCCCGCGCGAGCAGCGCCGCCTCGACCTCCTGCTTGCCCTTGGTGTCGGTGCCCATGCAGGCCAGATGCGTGCCGGGGCTGACATGATCGGCCATCAGCGACGGCGCAAAGGCCGAGGTGATCGAGATGATCACATCCGCCTCTTGCATCCCCGGCAGATCGACCGCCTCGAAGGGCACACCGGCCTCGTTTGCGACCTTCTCGATATTGGGCAGCATCTCGGGATGGTAGTTCCAGCCGATCACCTTCTCGAAGGACCGCTGCTCCAGTGCCGCGCGCAGCTGGAACGTCGCCTGATGACCGGCGCCGACCATGCCCATGACCTTGGCATCCGCCCGCGCCAGATGCTTGATCGACACCGAAGACGCCGCCGCCGTGCGCAGCGCGGTCAAGAGGTTCCCCCCCACCATCGCGTGGACCTTGCCGGTATCGGGATCGAACAGGAACACCGTCGACTGGTGATTGATCAGCCCGCGCTTCTCGAGGTTGTGCGGCCAGTATCCACCCGCCTTCAGGCCCAGCGATCCTCCAACGCGATCAAACCCGCCCTTGAAGCCATAGAGCGCATCCTCATGGCCAATCGCCTCGCGCACCACCGGAAAATTATAGGCGTCCTTGGACGCCATCGCAGCGAACACCTGTTCGACCGCCTCGAACGACGCCTCGCGCGACACAAGATCGGCAATCAGTGCTTCAGGAACAATATACATGGTCTCTCCCTCGCAAAAACGGTGCGACAGTCCTCACTGCGCACCGTCTTGGGCTTCTCTGGTTCGAAAATATCTCGGGGGGTGTGGGGGGCTGGCCCCCCACGGATCGATGCGCGTCAGCGCGGCGAAATCAATACGCGCGGCCGCGTGCCGACACCGGCCAGACGGTCTCGACGACACCGTTCCGCACACCCACATACCAGTCGTGCACATTGCAGGTCGGGTCGCAATGGCCCGGCACCAGCTTGAGCTTGTCATTGACCTTCAGCACACCATCCGTGTCCATCACGACGCCATGCTCGTCCGAGCATTTGACGTACTGAACATCGTCCCGGCCAAAGATCACCGGCAGGCCAGAGTCCACCGACTGTGCCTTGAGACCGGCATCGACGATGGCCTTGTCGGCCTTCGCGTGGCTCATGACCGAGGTCAGGATGAACAGCGCGTTCTCCCATTCGCCCTGATCGATCCGCTTGCCGTCCTTGTCGAGGATACGGCCATAATCGGCATCCATGAACGCGTAGGATCCGCACTGCAGCTCGTTATACACACCCGAGTTGGACTCGAAATAATACGACCCTGTGCCGCCACCACCAACGATGTCGCACTCGATGCCTTCGGCCTTGAGCGTATCGACCGCGTCCTTGACCTGTGCCACGGCAATCGCGATCTTCGCCTTGCGCTCTTCGTAGCTGTCCATGTGCTGCATCGCGCCCTGATAGGCCTGGATGCCGGCAAACTTGAGGCCCTCAGCCGCGTCGATCGCCTTGGCAATCTCGACAACGGCCGGTGTCGTCGTCACACCGCAACGGCCTGCGCCGCAGTCGATCTCGACCAGACATTCGATCTGGGTACCGTGCTTGACCGCAGCAGCCGAGAGGTCAGCCACGTTTTCGATATCGTCAACGCAGCAGATCGTCCGCGCGCCCAGCTTCGGCATGCGGGCAAGGCGGTCGATCTTGGCGGGTTCGCGCACCTGGTTCGACACCAACACGTCCTTGATGCCACCGCGCGCGAACACTTCAGCCTCGGACACCTTCTGGCAGCAGACGCCACAGGCACCACCCAGTTCGACCTGCAACAGCGCCACGTCAACCGACTTGTGCATCTTGCCGTGCACGCGGTGACGCATGCCATGCGCCTTGGCATAGTCGCCCATCTTCTTGATGTTGCGCTCCAGCGCATCGAGGTCGAGCACGAGGCACGGTGTCTGAACATCGGATTCCGCCATGCCCGGCTTGGCCGGAATGTCGAAACCCACTTCGTAATCGTCGAATACGGTCATGTCTTTCATTGCGTCTCTCCGAATGTAAACGCGTCCCGGACGTCGCGCGAGATCAGCGTGTGTCGTATAATTCCAGAAGTTTCCTATCGGAAACTAAGCTCGATGGGAAGAGCCTTCAGCTCATCATCCACGGCAATTTGTCGAGATCCACGTTGCCACCCGTCACGATCACCCCAACGCGCTTGCCCGCGAACGCTTCCTTGTTCTTGAGGATCACCGCCAGCGGCACGGCGCAGGACGGCTCCATCACGATGCGGAGGTATTTCCAGGTGATCTTCATCGCATCGATGATCTCCTGTTCCGTCGCGGTCATGATGTCGGACACGTGGTTCGACACGAAATGCCAGGTCAGATCCTTGAGCGGCACCTTGAGACCATCGGCAATCGTTTCGGGCGCGTCATCGGCAATGATGTGCCCGGCCTTGAAGCTGCGATAGGCGTCGTCCGCCTGTTCCGGTTCGGCCGCGATGATCTTCACGTCGGGGGCCAGCGTCGACAGCGTCAGGCAGGTGCCCGAAATCATGCCACCACCGCCGATGGGCGCGACCATCATGTCGAGCCCGTCGGTCTGCTCCATGAATTCCTTGGAACAGGTGCCCTGCCCCGCGATCACGCGCGGATCGTTATAGGGGTGCACAAACTCACCGCCCGTGCGGGCCTGCACTTCGGCAAACACCGCCTCGCGCGAGGTGGTCGAAGGCTCGCATTCGGTGATCGTGCCACCGTAACGACGCACCGCGTCCTTCTTGGCCTGCGGTGCGGTGCGCGGCATGACCACGTTGCACGGGATGCCCCGACGACCGGCGGCATAGCTCAGACACAGCGCATGATTGCCGGACGAATGGGTGCAGACACCCCGCTGCGCATCTTCATCGCTCAGCCCGAACACCGCGTTCGACCCGCCACGCACCTTGAAGGCGCCCGGCTCCTGGAAGTTCTCGCACTTGAAGAAAATCTGCGCGCCCGTCAGATCGTTCAGATAGGCGGACTGGATGACTGGAGTGCGGTTGATATGTGGCTTGATCCGCTCATGCGCGGCCAGCATGTCGTCGTAGGTCGGAATGATCAATGCGTTGTCTTTCATTGCGCCGCAACCTTCTGCTCGATCTTCGATCCGTGGCGGTAGAACTCCTGCGCCGCCGCGACGCCGGACCCCAGCTTGATGTCCAGACCAAGGTCCACCATGCACATCTCTGCTGTCGCAATCCCCGACAGCGCCATCACATCCGTGAGACTGCCAAGGTGGCCAATGCGGAACACCTTGCCCGCAACCTCACCCAGACCAACGCCGAACGCCACGCCATAATTGCTGGCGGCATGCGCCACGATATCTGTCGCGTTGAACCCTTCGGGCGTGCGGATCGCGGACACCGTGTCGGAATAGAGATCGGGCGTTTCCGCACAAAGGCGCAGACCCCAGGCATCGACGGCCGCACGGATACCCGACGCGATCCGGGTGTGACGGGCAAACACGTTTTCCAGACCTTCGGCCTGCAACATCCGGCACGCCTCGTTCAGGCCATTCATCAGTCCAACGGCGGGTGTGTAGGGATAGGCGTTGTTCGCGTAGCCCTTCATCATGTCGCGCACGTCAAAGAACGTCCTGTGCAGATCAGCGGTGTTTGTCGCCTCCATCGCCTTGGCGCTGAACCCACAGATCGCCAGACCGGCAGGCAGCATGAAGCCCTTCTGCGACCCGGTCACGGCAACATCGACACCCCAGTCGTCAAAGCGGAAATCCATCGACGCAATCGACGACACGCCATCGACGAACAGCAAGGCCGGATGCTTGGCCGCATCCATCGCCTTGCGCACGGCAGCGATGTCGGACTTCACGCCCGTCGCGGTCTCGTTATGGGTGGCCAGAACTGCCTTGATCCGGTGCTCCGTATCGTTGGCCAGTACCTCTTCATAGCGATCCGCCGGGATGCCCTTGCCCCAAGCGACATCGACGATCTGAACGTCGAGGCCAAAGCGCTGGCACATGTCGATCCAGCGATGCGAGAACATGCCGTTCCGCGCCACAAGAACGCTGTCCCCAGCGCAAAGCGTGTTGGTCAGCGCGGTTTCCCAACCGCCGGTGCCCGAAGCCGGGAAGATGAAAACCTCGGCGCTGGTGCTTTTCAGGATCTGCTGAACCGCCTTGCGGGCCGGGTGCAGGATCTGACCGAACAGCGGCGACCGGTGGTCGATGGTCGGCATATCGCACGCCCTGCGCAGCGATTCCGGGATGTTCGTCGGGCCGGGTATGAAAACGGGGTTCTGGAAACTCATGGCGTCTCTCCTCCAATTAATGCAACATTAGAGGCCCGGTCCGCCTATGGCAATTTTTTCGAAATTATTTTTCATTTTTTCACACAGCAAGAAAACACATTAAATCAATGGGATAAATTTTTCACCGTATGAAAGCATTTTTTGAAAACGAAAAGCGCACCCGGTTCAGGATACGCTTTACATAAAAACCAGAAGAATCGGCGCAGCCCTTCAGCGCGCCGCACCCAGTCGCAGCGGCATGTGCCGGTTCACATCCTTGTAAAGCAGATAGCGGAACCGCCCCGGCCCGCCAGCATAACAGGCCTGCGGGCAGAACGCGCGCAGCCACATGTAATCGCCCGCCTCGACCTCGACCCAATCCTGATTGAGCCGGTAGACCGCCTTGCCTTCAAGCACGTACAGCCCGTGTTCCATGACATGGGTTTCGGCAAACGGGATCACAGCACCGGGCTCGAAGGTCACAACGGTGACATGCATGTCATGGCGCAGATCACCCGGGTCGACAAACCGCGTCGTCGCCCATTTGCCATCCGTTCCCGGCATCGGCGTCGGCGCGACATCGGCCTCGTTGGTGACGATCACCTGCGGATGATCGAGGCCGTCGACCGCCTGATACGCCTTGCGCAGCCAATGAAAGCGCAAAGGTTCGGACCCGGTGTTGCGCAGCGTCCAGCCCGATTGCGGCGGCAGGTAGGCATAACCACCAGCGGTCATCTCGTGCGCATCACCGCCGACACTCAGGCTCAAAGTACCGTCGACCACGAACAGCACGCCTTCCGCTTCGGGATCGGTTTCCGTGCGATCCGATCCGCCACCCGGACCAACCTCCATGATGTAATGGGAAAACGTCTCAGCGAACCCGGTCAAAGGCCGGGCAATCACCCAAAGCCGCGTGTTGTCCCAGAACGGCAGAAAGCTGGTGGTGATGTCGCGCATCGTCCCCTTGGGGATCACCGCGTAGGCCTCGGTGAACATGGCGCGATCCGTCAAAAGCTGATCCTGGCCGGGGTGCCCGCCCTTGGGGGCAAAATATGACGTGGTCATGCGCGCTATCCTCTGCTGATCATGGCCAAGTATCGCGCCGCAACGCCCAAGCGACCATGCCTATCGGCAATCAAGACTTTTCGGCTTTCCTTGATAATCGCTCGCGATTGCCTTGAAACAACGATCAATCGTCAGATGCGGTAATAGTCCCGGTACCACGCGACAAACTTCGCCACGCCATCGCGCACATCTGTCTGCGGCGCGTATCCCGTCAGGTTGCGCAGCAACGACGCGTCGGCCCATGTGGCGAACACATCGCCCTTTTGCATGTCCATGTAATTGCGCTTGGCCGCAATCCCGGTCTCGGCCTCGATCGCTTCGATGAAATCCATCAGGCGCACCTTGTCGGAATTGCCGATATTGACGATCCGGTAGGGTGCTGCTGGGCTCAGCGTGTCCTCCTCCACCGCCGTCTCCGGCCCACCGGGCACCGCATCCATCAACGACCGGATACCGCGCACAAGGTCGTCGACATAGGTAAAGTCGCGGTACATGTCGCCGTGATTGTAGATGTCGATGGGCGTGCCCTCGAAGATCCCCTTGGTGAACTTGAACAGCGCCATGTCCGGTCTTCCCCACGGGCCATAGACGGTGAAGAATCGGAACATCGTTGTGGGGATCTGCCACAGATGCGCATAGGAATGCGCCATCGCCTCGTTCGCCTTTTTCGTCGCTGCATAGAAGGTCAGCGGCGTGTCCGCCTTGTCGGTCTCCTTGAACGGCATTTCCTCGTTGGCACCATAGACCGAAGAGGTGGACGCCATGAGCAGATGCGCGACCTGCAACTGCCGCGCGGCCTCCATCACGTTGAACGTGCCCACCAGATTGCTGTCCAGATAGGCGCGCGGGTTTTCGAGCGAATAGCGCACACCCGCCTGCCCGGCGAGGTGCACGATGATGTCCGGCGAAAACTCCGCCGCGACCCGCTCGAACGTGCCGTCCTCTTCCAGCGTCGCATGTGTAAAGCTGTAACCGGGCGATTGCAGCAGCATCTGGTTGCGCCGCTCTTTCAGCGTCACATCATAGTAGTCCGTGAGTGCGTCATAGCCATGAACGACCATGCCCTCATCCAGCAACAACCGCGCAAGGTAAAATCCGATGAACCCTGCGGTTCCGGTGACAAGCACACGTTTCATAAAGCCATTTCGCTCATGTTGTCGTCGTGGATGCCAACGCGCTAGCACGAAACCCAAGCCACGACCACCAAAGGAAATCGCCCCCAAAGGTTTGTATTGACGATAAATGTCCCATATTCCCCTTCAGGACCGCACAAAAAACCGGCAAACGCTACACGTCACAACAAGAAGCCCGCCTGATGTTCTCCAATCTCTTCGGCAAACGCAAACCCCCCGCCCCCGAGGTCGCCTTTGCCCCCGTGCGCGCGGACTTGCTGTTTTGCGTGATCGGAGACATCCATGGACGCATCGACCTGCTGACATCCCTCGTCGACGCGCTGCCCCCAGAAGCAGACATCATCTCTGTCGGAGACATGATTGACCGTGGCGATCACAGTAAGGATGTGCTGGACTACGTGATGCGCCACGACAGGATCACGCCCATCATGGGCAATCACGAACAGGTCTTGCTGAACTTCCTGAAATCGCCGGAAACGCAAGGCCGCAGATGGCTGCGCAACGGCGGGCTGCAGACGCTGGCCAGCTTTGGCGTGTCCGGCGTCACCGAATCCTCTGGCACGGACGCACTGATGCGGGCGCGCGATGACCTGTTCGACGCGATGGGCGACCAGATGGTGAATTGGCTGGCCAACCTCGAATGTATCGCGTGGTCGGGCAATATCGCGGTGGTGCATGCGGGGGCCGATCCGAACACACCTCTTGAGGAACACGCCCCCGATATCTTTATCTGGGGACATCCGGAATTCCGCAAGACGCCGCGCACCGACGGATTCTGGGTCGTTCACGGCCACACGATCGTCGACCAACCCAAGTTGCAGGATGGGCGCATCTCGATCGACACGGGCGCCTATGCCACCGGGCAGTTGACCGCCGCCGTGTTTTCCCCTGACGGAGTGGAATTCATTTCGACCTGATCGCCCGTTGCGGCAATGTATACCACTGTATGCTGTTTACGACTCGCTTGGTTTGGCCTATTGCATGGGCGAAACATGAAAGGCGTGACCCATGGCTGACACCACAAATCCAGACATCATCTATACCAAGGTAGACGAAGCGCCCGAGCTCGCATCGGCGTCGTTCCTTCCGATCATCCAGAAATTCGCAAGCGCCGCTGGCGTGACGGTCGGCACAAGGGACATCTCGCTCGCGGGGCGGATCCTTGCCACCTTCCCCGAATTCCTGACTGAAGATCAGCGGCAGTCCGACGATCTGGCCGAACTGGGACAGCTGGTAAAGACACCCGAAGCAAACGTGATCAAGCTGCCGAACATCTCGGCCTCGGTGCCGCAGCTGGTCGCCGCGGTCAAGGAATTGCAGGCCCAGGGCTATGCGCTCCCCGATTATCCCGACGCGCCGGAGACCGACGAGGAAAAGGCGGTCCGCGCCAAGTACGATACCATCAAGGGCTCCGCCGTGAACCCGGTCCTGCGAGAAGGCAACTCCGACCGACGCGCGGCCAAGGCGGTCAAGGCCTATGCCCAGAGCAACCCGCACCGCATGGGCGACTGGTCGGCCGACAGCAAGACGCGCGTGTCCTCCATGACCTCCGGCGATTTCCGCTCGAACGAAAAATCCGCCACCCTGCCCGCAGAAACGACGGCAAAGATCGTCCTGATCGCGGAAGACGGCAGCGAAACCGTGCTCAAGGACGGGCTCAGCTTCCCGGCGGGCACCGTGGTCGACGCGACCTTCATGTCGGCCAAGGCGCTGGATGCCTTTATCTCCGAGGAAATCGCCAGCACCAAACGCGACGGCACGCTGTTCTCGCTCCACCTCAAGGCCACGATGATGAAGGTCTCGGACCCGATCATCTTCGGCCACGCGGTCAAATCCTACCTGCAGCCGGTGTTCGACAAACATGGCGACAAACTCGCAGAGGCCGGCGTCAATCCGAACTCCGGTCTGGGTGACATGATGGCCCGGATCACCGACATGCCCGAGGTCAAGGGCGACATCGAACGCGTTCTGGCTGAAAGACCGCCGCTCTACATGGTGGACTCGGACAAGGGTCTCACCAACCTGCACGTGCCCTCGGACGTGATCGTCGATGCGTCGATGCCCGCGCTGATCCGCGCCGGTGGCAAGGGCTGGGGCCCGGATGGCAAGGAACACGATTCCAATTGCGTGATCCCCGACAGCTCCTATGCGTCGGTCTACGAGGAAACGATCAACTACTTCAAAGAAACCGGCAAGCTTGATCCGGCGACCGCAGGCACGGTGCAGAATATCGGCCTGATGGCCCAGAAGGCCGAGGAGTACGGCTCGCACCCGACGACGTTCGAAATCCCGCACAACGGAACCGTGCGGATGGTGCTGGGCGACGGTACGGTCCTGCACGAACACGCCGTCGAAACGGGCGACATCTGGCGCTCTGCATCGACCCGCAAGGCCCCGATCCAAGACTGGGTGCAACTGGCCATCGACCGCCAGAAGGCCGAAGGCTGCGAGGCGATCTTCTGGCTGGACGAGACACGGGCGCATGACGCCGAGCTGCTGAAATACGTCACGCCGATCCTCGACGCCAAGGGCGTGGCGGACAAATTCAGGATCATGGCGCCGCGTGAAGCAACCCGCGCCAGCTTCGAGACGATCCGCGAGGGCAAGACCTCGATCGCGGTGACGGGCAACGTGCTGCGCGACTACCTGACCGATCTCTTCCCGATCCTCGAACTGGCCACCTCGGCCAAGATGCTGTCCATCGTCAAGCTGATGAACGGTGGCGGCTTGTTCGAAACCGGTGCAGGCGGATCGGCACCCAAGCACGTGCAGCAGCTGATGGAACAGAACCACCTGCGCTGGGACAGCCTTGGCGAATTCTGCGCTCTGGGCGAAAGCCTGCAATTCCTCGCGGATGTCCGGTCGAACGAAAAGGCGCGCGTGCTGGGCAAGGCCGTGGATGCCGCAACGCAGGGCATTCTCGACAATGACCGGTCGCCGTCGCGCAAGGTCGGTGAGCCCGACAACCGCGACAGCCATTACTGGTTCGCCCGCTACTGGGCCGAGGCTTTGGCCGCGCAATCCGAAGAGGCCGAGCTTGCTGCGCATTTCGCGCCCATCGCAAAGGCCCTGGCAGACAAAGAAGCGGCGATCCTGTCGGAACTGGCAGCGGCTCAGGGCCAACCGGCGGACCTGGGGGGCTACTACCACACCGATGCGACAAAGACCGAAGCTGTGATGCGCCCCTCTGCAACGTTGAACGCCATCATCGGCTGACGGCGAACATGAAGCGCAGCAAGCCCAGTCACACGGGCTTGCCGACCACGTTTGAAAAACTGCTCCAAGCGGTTTCCTGACCGCTTGGAGCACGCCACGGCAAACGACTTTCGCTGACCGAGCGCAGGGTTTGCAAAACCTTAACGCTCCGGAGGCACCTTCCCCCACACAAAGCGCTTTGAGCGGCAAGGGTCACTCCCATACCGCGACACTACAAAACTGACACTTCTCTCATATGCCGGAAGGCTGACCTTGAGAGACCGGTCTTCACAGGCTCCGGCACCCCCGGAGTACAGGTCGCCCGTTAAATCGGGGATTTGAGAGAACCGTCAGGCCCAACAGGGCGGCGCCGCTTCCTCTCCAATACCACCGCCACCCTCGGGATCGATCCGAGGACCTCGGGACACGTCAGATCACCGGGCCACACCCGGGGATGACGATGACCCGTGCGCGCGATCATGGCTCGCCTACTGGCCATCATCCTTGCCATTTCTGCATCCAGACGACCAAACGACTCGCCCCGGCGTCACAAAACACCGACACATGCCTCACGCCGCGGGTCGCGGCTGCTCTCGCTCCGGTGTTTGCATTGAAACAATGGGCTTTTTTCGAACGGTCACATTTTGTTGACACGTCGCAGGACACAGGAGATCTCGCCATTCCGTCACGCGACGGTGTCAAATCCTTCCAGCCGCGACCGCCCAAAACCCCATGAAATCCGGGCTCGCACCGCGCCTGTGCAGCATCGCGCAAGGGGGGGGGACCGCCCACCCCTCGCGTCAAGTCCACGTTTGCGAGAGCGCCCGTGCACGAGCTGTGAGTTCAAAGCCCGCCGAGCCGGGCCTAGCTTGATCGGTGTCGGACACACAGACCGGCACAGCAGATCACCGAAACCGCGCCACGGCGCAGCAACCCAACCCAGAAAAAGGACCAAAAACATGAAAACCCTCATCGCAACAACCGCACTTGTCCTTACAGCCTTCTCCGCCTCCGCCATGATCGACACTTCCGCGATCGAGCAATACGCGCCGAACGCCGATGTCGCGGCCCTGACCGACGCCGAGGTCAACACCATCCTGTCCGTCATCCACTCGAGCGACAGCGAAGGCGAAAAGCGCGCACTCGTCCAGGCCCTCGTCAAGTGAGCATGGACCGGCCCCAATGGGCCAAACACCAAATCCCGCGACGCGGCCTCTGAACAGGCCCCGTCGCGGAAGATGGAAAAGGCCGCCCCATCCGGGCGGCCTTCAATGTCTCGGCGGCATCCTAGTGCGCGGTCTCGCCGCTGAGTTCGACAGTGAAGAACCAGTCCTCGTTCGGGTCTTTGCGCAGAACCTCGTCCGGCACCACTTCAGGCCCCGACAGAAACACGTTCGACCCGAAATGCATGTGCAACCGCGACAGCTTTTCAAGCCGATCGCCGGTCAAATCCGCATAGAAACCGGCGTAGTTTCCGGTCGCCCGAAGCGCGTCGATCTTGTCCCGATGCGCCGCAACCGCGCTGTCGTGGGCGGCGCGGATCTCCGGATCGGCCAGCAGCCGCGCCAGTTCTTCCCGCATCAGTGGCAGTCGCGTTTGGATCGACAGATCTTCCTCGAAATTGTTGTTCATCCGGAACCAGTAGGCCAGCCCCTGATCCCGGTCGACATGGTTCACGCGTCCGCGGTCACGCTTGACGAGAAAGCTCTCGGCAGAGCGCACGGCGTAGTGATTGAGCTGCACCAGATCATAGCCATAGGTCTCGGTCGTCGAGCGCCAGCCATTTCGGAACATCTCGCGGGGCAGCGGCTTGCCCGACCCGTTGACCCAGTTGATCTCTTCCCAAAGCTGCGGGTTCAGCCCCTTGGGCCGGTGAACGCCCATCTTCTTGAACAAGCCGATATTCCGGAACAGCGTCTTGAAGCCCCAGGCCTGATGCGGCTTGCGCGCGAATTCGGGCGCGCAGCGCAGGAACTGTTCGGTGATCGGCCGGTCCTCGTATTCATGCACGTCGCAATTGCCGAAGAGCCGCCATGTCATCGCGATCATGTTGGCATCCGGCACGGCATCAAAGAGCGCATCCAGCGTGCCGTCACCCACCTTGATGTTCACGAACTCATCGACGTCGATACAGGTCAGCCACGCGGCGTTCTTGACCAAGGGTTCATCATCCGACGCGTGCAAGGCGGCGTGCTGCGGTTTGAGACCACTTTCGCGGAACGGATTTTCGCGGTGCTGCACGAACCCCTTGCGTTCCAGCGTCCGGAGCATCGTGTCGGTGCCATCGGTGCAATCATTGGTGTAAACCAGAATGTCGTCGAACCCGATGGCCCGGTGATAGGCCAGCCACTCGAGGATGAACGGCCCCTCGTTCTTCATCGTGGTGACGATGACCCGACGCCCCTTGCCTCTGGGCAACGCGTCGGTGGCGAGTTCCGGCATCCGCACGGGTTTGTGGCCCCAGTGGTGCTCGGACATCTCCAGCAGCGGCGGGTGTTCGATGAGCGAGGTCTTGGGCACGATCTTTGAGATCGACGGCGTCGGGTGCCGCAGCGCCATGTGCCGGTAGAACAGCTGCGTGCGGCGTCTGTCGGGCACCGCGTTCCCGATCCGGATCATCCGCCAGATCGCGGCCTCGGGCGCCTTGGCCGGTGCGATACACCAGCGCTGTCGCCCGCTTTTCGAGTCGAACTGCACACAGATGTGATCGGCAAAACGGGTCGGGTCGTCCTTGCGCACGCGCCACGGGTAGCAATGCCGCCCGAAGAGCGCAATCAGACCGCCCTCAGCCTCCACCGCGCTGTCGAACACGTTTGGCGCATCCGGCGGCAAAAGGTCGTGCACGTCGATATTGCATACCGCCCGCGCCTGCCCGAGGAACCGCGCGCGCAGGATTTCGTACAGCGACATCGCGCCAAGCGGCGAGTCCCAGGGCGATGGCGGTGGCACCTCCATCCGGTCCTTGCCGGGGGCTTCGGGCACGCAGAAGGGGTGCGCCTCGGCGGGGGCATCGGTTCGCCCCAATGGCAGATCGCTGGTCAGGATGGTCACATCGCACCCCAGAGACAGGCGCTCCATCTCGGCGGCAAGCTGCGCGGCAAATTCGGGGTCTGTCCCCGGTTGCGCCCGGTCCACGATGACCGCCGCCTGAAGCGACTGGGTCTGTACATGGTGTTGCAGCCAGACCGCAACAGTCTGTGCATTCTCGCCATTGCGCACCGCGGCGATGCAGTTCAGCCCTTCGAACCGGTCCTGTTCCGACGCGGCCAGCATGATCTCCACAGGCGCGCCGTTCAGCGTCAGTCGCAGGTCGCCATCCTCGGACAGTGGATAGGTGACGCAGGCAGCACCGCCGACACTGGCCTGAGACAATGGCGCGACCCCATCCGCATGGGCAAGCGCTGCAACATCGCTGCCCGCCGCAAGAAACAGCGTCGCACAGGGCTGGCCATCCTGCAGCACCGATACGGCGTCCAGAACCGTGATCGGACCAAGGGCCAAACCCGGCAAGCGCCTTTCGATCACCTGTCCCATGTCGCCCCTACCTGCGGTTCTCACTCGGATCGGCCGGGCATCCCCGGATCACGGATGTGGTCCGCACACTCACAACGCCGCCTTCAAGCCATTGACCAGCTCGTCCATGTCCGGGTCGATCTTCAACGATGCCGCCTTGCGCGTGTGCCAGTCCACCGCGCGCGCGTGCAGGTCTTGCAGCACCGGATCGGATTTCAACTCCTTGGCCAGCTTGGACACCTTGGTCTTGTACCGGTCGATGGACGTATCCTTGTCGTGGTTCAGGTTGAACCGCTCCCAATACTCCATCCCCAGCACGTGATGCGAATGGTTGGCCCGACCGCGCGCGCGTTTGACAAGGAAACTGTCCATGGAGCGCAGCGCATAATGGTTCACCTGCGCATGGGTGAACAGCGGCGGATTGTCGGTGCGCTCGCCACCGATGATATACTCGATCCCGCCCGGCAGAACGCGGCGCGTGTCGGCGACATGCTCCTCAAGCGACACCGGCGCATGCAGGCCCATGCGCTGAAACTTGTGCTGGTTGGTATAGAGCGACTTGACGAATTTCCCGGTCTCGGGCCGCAATTCGGCATCCCATTCGTCTTCACCCATGCGGAACTGCTGCGTCACGGGTGTGTCGGCAAAGTTTTCGATCCCACCCGCCCCGAACACCCGCCACGGCACAGAGATCACGTCGGCATCCGGCCCGGACCCGTCAACAAGCGCCTGCACCGACCCGTCACCGATATGGATGTTGAGGTATTCGTCCACGTCACACACGAAGACCCATGTGGCGTCCATCACGATGTCATAGCGACGGCTGGCCTGACGCAGCGCCGAGCGGTGAATCCCGCCCTTGCGCACGATCGTGTTGTGCTGCGTCACCAACCCCATCTCTTGCAGGCGCAAGAGGATCTCCACGGTCGTGTCCGTGCAATCATTGGTGCAGACAAGGATATGGTCAAACCCCAGCACCTTGTAATGGGCCACCCAGTCAATGATGTAGGGGCCTTCGTTTTTCATGGTTGAGACAACCGTGTAGGTGTCACCGCTCATTACTGCCTCGCCTAGCGGGTCAATTTACACCCGCAATTATTGATGTTTTGCAAAAAAGGTAACGTGTCGTCGGTCATTCTGGCAAGCTGCATGGCACCAAAGGCACGAATGATGCAAAAACTGGGTCAGATATCACGCAGGCTACACAACCCGATATTTTGTGCTTAGGATTCCGAAAAAGACAGCGCCCGATCGGAACAAGAGGCGCGGATGAGGTGACGCAGATGCCACGCACGCGCGAGGTCGGAACGCTCTGGATCGGGGGGCCGCTCAGTTGGCTGGAACAGCTGTGCCTCAAGTCCTTTGTCGACAAGGGCCAGAAGATCACCCTGTTCAGCTATGAGGACATCCCCAACGTCCCCGACGGCGTGATCCGCCGCGACGGGCGCGAGATCATCGATACAGAAGACTTCATCAAGTACGAACAGAAGAACAGCTACGCGCTCTTTGCGGACTGGTTTCGCTTGCACATGATCCACCAGAACCCCGGCATGATCTGGGTGGATACGGATGTCTATTGCCATCGCCCGATGGAGTACGACAGCGATTATGTCTTCGGATATGAACTGCCCGGCGAACACCGGGTGAATAATGCCGTGCTTGGCCTGCCCGCCGACAGCGACGCGCTGCGCCAGATGATCGACTTTACCAACGACCGCCATTCCATCGCGCCCTTCCTGCCCCGCAAACGACAGGACGAGATGCGCAAGAAGGCCGAAAAGGGCAAGCCGGTGCATATCACCGAACAGCCCTGGGGCGTCTGGGGGCCGATGATGGTCACGCATTACGTTCATGCTCTGGGCCTCGAAGACCATGTGCAACCGCTCAACGCGTTCTATCCGATCACCTTTCGCGAACGGTTCAAGTTCATGCGCCGCGCCGAACTGGCCGAGGGTCTGATCACCTCCCAGACCACCGCGCTGCACCTCTGGGCGTCGAACAAGCGCCAGTTGGGCGCCCTGCATGGCGGTCTGCCGCCCAAGGGGTCCTACCTCGAAAAGCTGGTGCAGGCGCATGGGATCAACCCGGCGCTGGCCCCGATCAAGGGACGTGGCAACACCATTTTTGACGGCGCGCTGATCGACGCGCTGGATCTCGACGAGGTCACCAGCGTCGCCGACCTGACCGGTGCCGCGCGCAGCTTCGTGCTGTCGCTGCATCACAAGTTCGACTGCGACATCCACCTTGTGAACACCAACCGCCGCGCCAGGTTCAAGGACGAGGACATGCCGTGGCTGGCCGAATACATCACCTTCCTGACCGACAACGAGGTCGATCCCGACAGGATCAAGGTGATCCGTTCCGAGGCCGAGCTGCGCCCGGTTGATGTGCTGTGCAACCTTCAGGGCTTTGGCGATCTTTGGAAGACGCAGTTCCTTGAGGTGTTCCTGCAACGCTGTCTCCATTCCGACACGCGCGTCTTCATGGATGTGCGCCGCGGGTCCGGCGCGTTTCCGTTCCTCAAGCCCTACGGCACCAACACCACCCTTTCGACGCGCGAGGACGAGGGCAAACCCGTCACGCGCATCAAGATCACACCAAACCCGCCCGAACCTGCCACCGACGAAAGCTGGGACGCCATCGCGCTTCAGCTTGCCGGAGCCAAGGGATGGTACCGGCCCGGCACCAACGGGCACAGTTTCCTCTACATCTCGCGTGATCCCGACACGCTGGTGGTGTCCTTCGACAACCTCGATATCGCGATGACCAAACGCGAGGATCGCCGCCCCTGGGGCTACAGCTTCATCAAGGATCAGGGCTGGTCGATGCTCGGCGTGCTGGCCGGCGGCTGGACCTGGTACCGCGAACAATGGGTCCATGACCAGTTCGACGATCTGAAAGACAGCGGGTTCTTCAGGCAGTTCAAACGCGTGGTCTTCTATGGCGCGTCGATGGGCGGCTATGCGGCTTGCGCCTTTTCACCGGCCGCACCGGGATGCGACGTGGTGGCGATCTCGCCGCAATCGACGGTCGACAAAGCCATCGTGCCGTGGGAATCCCGCTACAAGGTGGTTTGGGACCGCGATTTCAGCGGCAAGTATGGCGACGCCGCGCAGGTCAGCGAAGCCGCCAATCGTGTCTCGATCCTCTATGACCCGTATGAGCCGCTCGATGCGCAACATGCGGCGCGCTTTACAGGTGCGAACGTGCAACACCTGCGCGCGCCCTTGCTGGGGCACCGGCTCGGCAGTTCGCTGAACCAGATGGGCATTCTCAGCCCGATCATCCTTGGCGCGCTGAACGGCACCCTGAACAGCGACGCCTATTACAAGCTGCTCCGCGAACGCCGCAGCTTTCCGCGCTACCAGCGGGAACTGTTCAACCGCGCTGTGGAAAAGGGCCACACCCGGCTTGCGAAATCGCTGGGCGAACACATCCTCAGACAGAACTCCAACCGTGCCGTACGCATGGGGCTCAAGGATCTGACGGGCTAGCCTTCGGCCTTTTGCGCCGAATTCTGCATCCAGACCCAACTGGTGCGGCACATGTCGAACAGGTCGTACTGCGCCTCGAACCCCAGAACCGTCTTGGCAAGCGACGGGTCGGCATAGCTCGACGCCGCATCCCCATCGCGGCGGGGCGCGATCTTGTAGGGGATGTCGCGGTTGCTCGCGCGGGCATAGGTCGCGATCAGGTCCAACACCGAATATCCCCGCCCCGTGCCAAGATTCACGACATGACCTGTCCCGTCACGCTCCAGCGCGGCCAGCGATTGCACATGACCCTGCGCCAGATCGAAGACATGGATGTAATCACGCACACCCGTACCATCGGGCGTGGGATAATCGTCGCCGAACACCGACAGCACGGGCAATTGGCCTGCCGCCACCTTGGCGACATAGGGCATGAGGTTGTCGGGTAGGCCTGCCGGGTCTTCGCCGATCAGCCCGGACGGATGCGCCCCCACCGGGTTGAAGTAGCGCAGCACGCCCACCGCCCAGCGCGGGTCGGAGGCCACGGTCTGTTCGATGATCTGTTCGCAGACCAGCTTGGAATGGCCGTACGGATTGCCATAGCTCAGCGGTTCGGTTTCCCGGATCGGCAGGTCGGCGGCGCTGCCATAGACGGTGGCCGAGGACGAAAACACCAGACGCCGCACATCGGCCGCATCCATCGCCTGCATCAGGGTGACCAGCCCGACGATGTTGTTCTGCATGTAGGCCAGCGGCTTGCGCATGCTTTCGCCGACCGATTTCGACGCCGCGAAATGGATCACCGCGTCGATGTCGTGATCGGCAAACACCCGGTCCAGAAGAGCACGATCCAGCACATCGCCTTCGATGACATGCACGGCCTGACCGGTGACGGTCTCAAGCCGCGACGGAACATCCCGTGCGGAATTGCTGAAATTGTCGAGGACAAGAACCTCGTACCCGGCATTGACCAAAGCGACATGGGTGTGCGAGCCGATATACCCGGCCCCTCCCGTCAAAAGCACGCGCTGTGTCACAGGACACCTCCAGAAAACCCGCCCAGAACCGATGTTCTGCCTGCGCAACCGCTGCGCAAGCCCGTGTCCTACGCGCCAAATATGTTGTCAATCGGTACCTGTTCATGGTGAATTTCCGATCATTTCTGTCGCCGTGGTGACCACATTGTGGAAGGACCGCGGTGGGCTCAGGCCATGTGCGCCCTCTATAACAGCTCACTCTGAGCGGGTGCGCATAGCGCGTCAGACGTCGTCCGAATACAGACACAATGATTTCGGTCCCGCTCGGAACGCGTTCACCTGATCCGCATCATCGCCCGCGGGCGGCGCGACACCGTCAACGATGCAGCGGCCAGCACAACGAGTGTTGCGCCCGCCATGAACCGCAAGGTCGGCGTTTCGCCAAAGGCAAAGTATCCGGCGGCGGTAGAGAGCGGCAGGCTCATGTAGCCCAGCACCGACAGCACGCCTGCATCGCCGTTGAAATGCGCCCGCAGGAAACAGGCCTGCGCGGATTGCGCGAACACCCCGATGGCCAGCAATGGCACAAGGTGGTCAGACGGGATGGGCTGCCATGACCAGAGCGCGAATGGCAGGGTGCAGAGCCCCAGACCCACGGTGTAGAAGGTCATCAGCACGATCGTCGGAGTGGCGCGCAATCGGCGGGTGACGATCACGGCACCCGACCCGGTCAAAACGACCAACGCCAGCGCCATCAGCCCCGGACCCAGCGTGGTGCCATCGGGGTCGATGGCGATCAGCACCCCCAGCATGGCGACAATCGCGGCAAGCCATTGCCCACCGGTGACCCGTTCCCGCAGCAGCAGAGCCGCCAGTACCATCACCACAAGCGGACGGGTGAAATTCATCGTCGTGAACAGCGCCAGAGGCACGCGGGCGATGGCGAAATAGCTGGCGGTCAGCGTGGCCGCGCTCAGCCCGACGCGCAGCACTTGCAGGGGCAGGTCCGGCACCAGGGCAAAGCTGTGGCGGTTGCGCAGGATCCACGGCAACAACAGCACCAAACCGATCCCGGCCCGCAGGAACACGATCTGCGCCACGGGATAACCCAGCCCCAGCGCCTTGACGATGCCCAGCGCCCAGATGTTCAGCGCCATATCGGCCAATAGCCACGCACCGCCCCTGACATTGTCGCGCGGCGCGTCTGGGTTCATCGGCGCGGAGCGATCAGGTTCGCCATCAGGCGGTAGGCACCGGGCACCAGCCGCGCAATCTGGGTGTGCAACACGAGGCTGCAATGGGTGTGCCGCCCATTGCCGATCTCGGCGGTCAACAGCCCACCTTTCAGCGGCTCTTCACCGGGGTCGGACATGGACAGCAAAGGCGTATAGGCGTCATCCCAGCTCTTGGCGAAATAGAGACCGCGTTCCTTGACCCATCCCTGCCAATCCGCGTCGGTGATCCGGTTCGGCTCGGACAGCACCGGATGGTCGGTCAGATGCGTGACTTCGGCCTCTGCATCGGTCACGCGCCAGCGCAGCGAGGGCTGCCCGATTTCGAGCCTGCGCGGCGGAACAGTCTCTGGATCCCAGTTGTCCCATGGCCTGTGATAGAGGGTCAGAAGCGTACCGCCGGCCTCGACCCAGTCCCGCAAGCGGGGCATTTCCGACACCAGCCCGTCCCGGAACCGCAGCGCGAAGATGCCGATCACAATCGTGTCGAACCCGGCCAGCGCATCGTCACTGGTGATCTGATCGTCGCTCAGTACGGTCACATCGACACCCAGCGCGTTCAGCCACTCTGCCACCGCATCATGCCCGCTGCCGATATAGCCGACCTTGGCCTCAGGCAGCGCCACGTCCAGCACGCGGACGGTCAGCGCGGCAGGTCGGGCATGCACGGTCGGGTCGACATGGTCATGGGCGATGCGCTGTTCGGTCATCGCCGGATCATCCCCGACAAACAGCGGCAGGGAATGAAGCCCCGGCTCCGGGTCGTCGGGCAGAACGATCTCGACACCACCCGCCGCCTGCTGCGTGCTCCAGCCTTCGGGCAGATCGAAACTCACCCGGCGGCCTGCCGGGCTGACATCGGCGATCCCGACCAAGACACTGCGTTTGGGCGTTTTCAGGTTGATCAGAGCCGCATCCGGCGCGATCAGCGCGGCGCGGTCCGGCAGGATCACCGGCGGTGTCTCGAACGGCACCGCAACCGTGGCAGTCCCGAGCTTGATCTCGATGCGGGGCAGCGGGGGATCGGCTGGATCGTATTCAGGGCGGTACGGGTCAGTCTGATTGGCGTTGGCGGTAATGGTGATCCGACCGTCCTCTTCCGACCAGCCATAGGGCAGCGCAAGGCTGTGGCTGCACGCCTCGGCCGCGCCGGGGTCGAATTCGACCGTCACATCTGTGGTGTCGCCGGGGCGCAGCCACGTCTGGCCCGTGCGCGCGCGGGCCTCGACGCCAAGGGCAAGCCGCAGGACATGGGCAAGCTGCCGGTGCTTTGCAGCCAGTCGGTGGGCCATGTGCGCAGGGGCGTCCGCCTCGGCCAATTGGACCTGCTTGAGCGCATTCTGTGCCGTCACCGCCATATGGGTGACATGCGGGAAAGCCGATATGGTCTCGGTGATATGACCATGCGCCGCCAGGAGAAGATCTGCGATCTCGGGCGCCTGACCGGCCAGATCCGCCAGGGTTTGCGGCAAGCCCGCGCCCAGCGCATCATCCGGCCCGTCCACATGGCTGACGGCAAGGTGCAGGGGCCAGTCCCTGCCCGGTCCGGCAGGGACCCAACGCCCCATGCCTTGGGTGCGGTGACAGGCGCGCGACATCTGGCCGATGCGGGCATATCTCCAGCCGGACATCGGGTCTTTCCCTGCGCCGTCGATGGTCAGCGTCGCCTCGGGGGGCGGCAGATCGTCGTCATAGGCCTGCCCTGCACCGGACCACGCGGGCAGGTACATCTTGGACACCTGCCAGGGCGGCAGATTCGACGGAAAGTCGGGATCGGCGGCAGCGGTCATCACCTCATGCGCGGCTTGGGTCATGGCGCGGTGGTGGCCGTGCTGACCGGGCACGTCGAGGAAAGTGGGCAGGATGATATCCGGGCGATCGGTGCGCACAATCTCGACAAAGCGGTGCAGGAGATGGTCGTGCCCCCAGATGCCCATCGTCTCTTCGCCGCTTTTCGAGAACCGGAAATCCCGGATCGGATCGTCGGGCGAGGTGCCGTGCCAGTAAAGCCGCATGTTCAGAAGATCGCAGGCGCGTTCCATCTCACGCGTCCGCAAAGCGCCCAGCGCCGGGCCGCTTTCGGTGCCGATGTCATTCTGTCCGCCCTCGCCACGGGTGGAGCACGCGTAGCTGAGGTTGATGCCGTCACGCAGACCGATGGCGGCAAGCAGCGCGGTGGTTTCGTCGTCGGGATGCGCGCCGGTGTTCATCAGCCGCACCACCGATTGCAGCGGACGCAGCGCCCACCACAGATCAAGCACGCGCGGGCGCATCCGGGTCTCTTGCAGGCGGGTCTGGTCTTGGGTCGGCATGTGTTACCTCGCTTCGGCGATGGTGGGTGTAAAGGCCTGGTGCAACACGAGGGCGGCGGCACCCAGAGTTGCGGTCATGCGGCCTGACGTGCCGCGCATCAGACGTGGATGCACGCGGTCTGGCCGGTTGGACACAGAGCGTTCGGGCAGCACCGTGCGGGCGATGATGTGATCCAGCAGCACATCGGGCATCGCGCCACCAAGTATCACGGTTTCCGGATCGAACAGGTTTTCAATGATCGACAGCGCCGCAGACAATGCCTGCGCCGCCTGATCCAGCCACAGCATCAGATGCCGGTTTGCGCTGGAATAGAGACTGGTAAGATCATCCATGGTCGTGACATCCATGCCCTGTCGGGCCAAACAGGCTTGCACCGACAAACGACTGGTCGCGCTTTCGAGTTCCACCGGTCGCCCGTCGACAAGCACCTGAATGTGGCCGATCTCTCCGGCGTTGCCGAAAGCGCCTTGCAGGATCTGACCGTTCTGGACAAGGCCGAGGCCAAGCCCCTGACCGAAATAGAGATAGGCGAAATCATCCAGACCGCGTGCCACACCGTTCATCCGTTCGGCCATCGCCGCTGCGTTGGCATCGTTCTCGACAAAGACCGGAAGCTCAAGCGCGGTTGCGAAGATCTCCGCGGGGTCGCCGATGTTCCAGCCGGGAAGCTCGGACGCGGTGCCGGTCAGGCCGGTGTCGCCAAACGGGCCGGGCATGACGATCCCTGCGCCCATGAGCATGTGTCTCTGCACCTGCGTTTGCGACAGGGCGTGATCGAGTTGGGCACAAACAGTGTCGAGGATCACGCCTTTCGTCGGGTCTTTCAGCGGTGTGCGGTGCGTGAGGATCGGGGTTCCCACCAGATCGACCAGCGCGGTGAACATCGCGGTGGGCCGCACCTCGACACCAAAGGCATAGCCGCCTCCGGGTCTGATGGCATATTGCTGCACCGGCAGGCCGCGCCCGGCGCTGCGGTGGCCCTGTTCGACCAGCAGCCCTTCGGCCAGCAGATCAGAGATGATGTTCGATACCGCTTGAGTGGACAGCCCAGAGGCGCGGGCGATTTCGGCGCGCCCGATGGTGCCGGAATGGCGCACCGCCCGCAGAACCAACTGTTTGTTGTGGCTGCGCGCGCGTTCGGGATTCGCGCCAAGTTTCGGTTTCAGCGTCGTGACCATGCCTTCGCTTAGCGCACCAAACTTGAACACTCAAGAAAGTTGAGTTAACGCTTGGAGATTGACCGGTCCCGACCAAGGATGGGCTGGCGTTTCAACAGATCTCAACAGGGAGAGGTCCATGACATTCTTCAACGTCAAAGCATTGGCCGTTGCGACAGCAACCAGCGCCGCTGCTCTTTTCAGCACTGCCGCACAGGCAGTAGAAATCGAATACTGGCAATACTTCTTCGACACTCGGGTCGAGGCGATGGAAACACTGATCGAGAATTTCGAGGCGGCGAACCCGGACATCACGGTCAAGATGACCCATTTCCCCTATGCCGATTACCGCACCAAAGTTGCCGCAGCGATCCCGGCCGGCGAAGGCCCGGATGTGGTGCAGCTGTTCTACGGCTGGCTGAACGATTATGTCGCCGCCGACCTGATCCAGCCGCTGCCTTCGGACGTGTTCCCCGCAAGCAAGATCGACGCGGAGTTCTTTCCGATGGTGCAGGCCATGAAGGAAGGCGATCAGTACTGGGCGCTGCCCACTGCCGTACGGTCGCTTGCCCTGTTCTACAACACACGCCTGCTGGAGGAAGCCGGGGTCGAGCCGCCCACCACGCTGGACGAGATGATCGCCGCTGCAAAGGCGATGACCAAGCGCGATGGCGCGGGCAACCTGACGCAAGTTGGCATGACCGCCGGCATGACCGCGCAGGATCACCATTGGTGGCGCGAGGGCCTTGTGCGGCAGTTCGGCGGGGAGCCTTATGTCGATGATTACCAGACGGTGAACTACAACAATGAGGCGGGTCTCGAGGCGCTGAATTTCTATTCGAGCCTCTTCATGGGCGACGACGCGGTGACGTCGATCGGGTTCATGGACGAGCCTCAGGCGGCCTTCAAGGCCGGGCGCGCGGGGCTGCATATCGACGGGTCGTTCCGCATCGGGTCGCTGGAAGGCCAGCGCGGCCTGAATTGGGGTGTGACCGAGCTTCCGGCGACGGCGGATGGCACGCAGTCGAATTATGCGTCCTACTGGGTGAACGCGATCACCACCAAGGCCGAGGGCGAGAAATACGACGCGGCGGTCAAGTTCATGGAGTACATCACCGGTGACGAGGCGATGCAGGTCTGGCTGGATGTGGTCGGTGAACTGCCCGCCAAGCCTTCGGTCGGCATGACGGATGAAAACGCGAGTGACCCGGTCTTTGGCCCGTTCATTCGGGGGCTGGAATACGCCCACACCACCAAGTTCGCCAATGAAAGCGGCCAGCGGCAGGTGATGGTGGAAATGGTCGAGCGCATGACCCTTCAGGGCATGAGCGCCGAGGACAGCCTTGCCATTGCGGCCGAAGCCGAACAGAAGATCCTCGACGATTATTACAAGAGCGCGTCGAACTGATCGCACGAAACGGACGCCCCGGGAGCCTTTGGGCCGGGGTGTCCCCTTTTCGGACACAGGCATGTATCGCAATCTGACCATCCGGCAGAAACAGATCGTCTGGGCATGGGCGTTTCTGGCCATTCCAATCCTGTTCTACACGGTGATCCGGTTCTATCCGACAGGCAACGCCATCCTGATCAGCTTTCAGGACTGGAACCTGCTGGGCGACCGGACCTGGACTGGTTTTGACAATTACCAGACGCTGTTCGCCGATCCGGTGTTCTGGAAGGTGTTCCGGAACACCTTTGTCTATCTGCTGATCGGCACGCCCGTCAGCCTGATCATTTCCTTCGTGATCGCCTATCACCTGGATCAGGTTCGGTTCATGCACGGGTTCCTGCGGATGCTTTACTTCCTGCCCTTCATGACCAGCGCCGTTGCGATGGCCTGGGTGTGGCGGTGGTTTTACCAGCCGGTGCCGGTGGGGTTGTTCAACAATGCACTGGCGAGCATGGGCATCCCCCAGTTCCCGTTCCTGCAATCGACCACCTGGGCGCTGCCGTCGGTTCTGGCCCCGGCGGTCTGGGCAGGGCTTGGATTTCAGGTGATCATCTTCATGGCCGGGTTGCGGGCGATCCCGCGCAGTTATTACGAGGCCGCACGGATCGACGGGGTGTCGTGGTGGACGGTGCTGTGGGAAATCACGCTGCCGCTCTTGAAGCCGACCATCGTGTTCATCGTGGTGTTCAGCTCCATCGGGTTCCTGCGCATCTTTGACCACGTGTTCAACATGACGACGAACAATCCCGGCGGGCCGTTGAACAGCACCAAACCGCTGGTGCTGATGATCTACGAGACCGCATTCAGCGCCTTCGACATGGGGTATGCGGCCGCGCAGACGGTGGTGTTGTTCCTTGTTCTGCTGGTGGTGAGCCTGATCCAGCTGCGCATCCTGAGGGACAGCTGATGGCCGTTACCGAAATCCGCCCGACGACCGACGCGCTGCTCAAGACGGACGCGCCGAAGAAGCCCGCGAACATGGGGCAGATCATCCGCTGGACGCTGCTGTTTCTGGGTGGCGTCGCGATGGTGATGCCCATCGCCTACATGATCTCGACCTCGCTGAAATGGCCGCATGAGGTCTATAACCTCAAGCTGATCCCGGACGAGCCGCATCTCGAGAACTACACCTATGTGCTCGAGGACGGGCGGTTCTACTGGTGGTTCCTCAATTCGATGATCATCGCGGTGATCACCACCGTGTGTAACGTGATCTTCGACTCTCTGGTGGGCTACACGCTGTGCAAGTTCCGCTTTCCGGGCCGGTACATCGTGTTCATCGCGATCCTGTCGACGTTGATGATCCCGACCGAGATGCTTGTGATCCCCTGGTACCTGATGAGCCAGCAATTCGGGTGGCTGGACACCTATTGGGGCATCATGTTCCCCGGCCTGATGACGGCCTTCGGCACCTTCCTGATGAAGCAGTTTTTCGAAACCGTTCCCGACGATTTCATCGAAGCGGCGCGAATCGACGGGCTGAACGAGTTGCAGATCTGGTGGACCGTGGCGATGCCATTGGTGAAGCCCGCGCTGGCCGCACTGGCGATCTTTGTCTTCCTCGGAAACTGGACCGCGTTCATCTGGCCGCTGATCGTCACCAATTCGGTCGAAATGTATACCCTGCCGGTCGGGCTGTCGTCCTTTGGCGACGAGGCCGATGTGGCCTGGGAGTTGATCATGACGGGGGCCGCGATTTCGACCATTCCGACACTGATCGTGTTCCTGATCTTCCAGCGCTACATCATCCAGGGCGTGGTGATGGCGGGGCTCAAGGGATGACGGGGCACGGTTTGGCAGGCGTCGTTTTGGCATATTTGGAAAAAGAAGAAGCAGGGGGCGGCGCATGACGGACCAGAGCGTGTTTCCGGACCCGACCTATCGGGACACCGTGCTTGCACCTTTGTTCGAGGGTGTGAAGGCGCATTACGCGGGGCATATGGGCGCGATCAACCGCGCGCATCTGGTGATGCTGGCGGAGACCGGGATCCTGCCTGCGGGTGAGGCGGACGCGATAGCGAGGGCCTTGCGGGAAATCGAGACAGAGACAGATATCGACGCGCTGACCTATACCGGCGAGTTCGAGGATTATTTCTTTCTGGTCGAGGCAGAGTTGAAACGCCGGTTGGGCGATCTGGGCGGGGCCCTGCACACCGCGCGGTCGCGCAATGACATGGACCATACGCTGTTCAAGCTGGCGCTTCGGGATCGGGTGGCGGTGCTGCTGAAGCAGGCGTTGACCTTGACCGAGGCGCTGATTGCCAAGGCGGAGGCCGAGAAAGCGACTTTGATCGTGGCTTATACGCACGGGCAACCGGCGCAACCGACGACCTGGGGGCATTATCTGGGTGCGGTGATCGAGGTTCTCTTGAGGGACATTGCGCGGCTCAACGCGGCGGCGGACGGGTTGGAGCATTGCCCGATGGGCGCTGCCGCGATCACCACAAGCGGGTTCCCGATAGACCGGGCGCGCATGGCGGACTTGCTGGGGTTTTCCGGACCGTTGGTCAATTCCTATGGCTGTATCGCGTCCGTCGATTACGTGACCGGGCTTTATTCCGCGATGAAGCTGATGTTCCTGCATCTGGGCCGGGTCATTCAGGACATGCAGTTCTGGACCGCCTTCGAGGTGGGGCAGCTGTATGTGCCCAACAGCCTTGTGCAGATCAGTTCGATCATGCCGCAAAAGCGCAACCCGGTGCCGATCGAGCATCTGCGCCATCTGGCGAGCGCGACGGTGGGGCAATGCGATGCCATCGTGAATGTCATGCACAACACGCCCTTCACCGACATGAACGACAGCGAAGGCGAGGTGCAGCAGTTGGGATATGCCGCGTTCGACCGCGGTGCGCGGGTGTTGCAGTTGCTGACCGCGCTGATCCCGGCCTGCCGGGTGAATGTGGATCGGGTGCGACGGACCACCGACTCGGCCTGCATCACGATCACCGAACTGGCGGACACGCTTGTCCGCGACGAAGGGCTGAGTTTTCGTGCGGCACATGAGGTCGCGGCGGCGACAGCGAAGGCAGTGATTGCCGAAGGGGCAGCTTTGGGGGATGGGTTTGCGCCGTTTCGCAGCGCTTTTGCCGCGCAGACCGGGCGCGAGACCGGGTTGTCGGAGGAGCAGTTCCGCACGGCCGTTGCGCCCGAGACATTCGTGGCGCGGCGGGATCGGACCGGGGGACCGGCGGAGGCTGCCATGTCCGAGGCCTTGGGGCAGTATTCGGCGACGGCGCAGGCCGCCCGCGCGGTCTGTGCCGAACGCAAAAACAGACACGAAACCGCACAACAGAGACTGAATACGGCGTTTGACGCGCTGCTGGTGAAGGACTGACCATGGCCGACCTTGCGATCAGAAATCTGGTCAAACGCTATGACAAGACCGAGGTGCTGCATGGCATCAGCCTTGATGTCGAAGATGGCGAGTTCGTCGTGTTTGTCGGCCCGTCGGGCTGTGGCAAATCCACAACGCTGCGTCTGATCGCGGGGCTGGAGGACGCGACACAGGGCGAGATCGTGATCGGTGGGCGCGTGGTCAACAACCTCGAGCCCAAGGACCGGGATATCGCGATGGTGTTCCAGAACTACGCGATCTACCCGCACATGACCGTGCGCAAGAATATCGGCTTTGGACTGCGCACAGCAAAGATGTCGAAGGCGGACAAGGAAGCGCGGATCGACGAAGTGGCGGGCATTCTGGGGATGACCGATCTTCTGGCGCGCAAGCCCAGCCAGTTGTCCGGCGGGCAACGGCAGCGCGTTGCCATCGGGCGGGCGATGGTGCGTGATCCGGCGGTGTTTCTGTTTGACGAGCCGCTGTCGAACCTCGATGCGCAGTTGCGCACGCAGATGCGGCTGGAGATCAAGAAGCTGCACCAGCGGGTCGGCAACACGATCATCTTCGTCACCCATGATCAGGTCGAGGCGATGACGATGGCGGATCGGATCGTCATCATGAAGGACGGGCATATCCAGCAGGTCGGCACACCTGCCGAGGTCTATCACAAGCCCGCCAACACCTTTGTCGCCGGGTTCATTGGTGCGCCGTCGATGAACATGCTGTCGGGTTCGGTGTCGCAGGGCAAATTGCGGCTTGGGTCGGGGACCATGCTGGACCTTGGGCTGGACATGGCGGAAGGGCGCGCTGTCACGGTGGGTGTGCGGCCCGAAGACCTGCATCCCGGTGATGGCCCTGCGCTTGTACGCGGGCCGGTGACGGTGCGCGAACCGCTGGGGCACGAGACGCTGATCTATGTCGGGGCCGAGGGGCAGGAAGTGATTGCCAAGGCGGATGGGCGCACGCCGCCGGAGGTCGGGCAAGAGGTGACCTTGACCGCTGCGGTGGAGACGCTGCACATTTTCGATGCAGCAACCGGCGATGCGTTGCGGTGAAGTGACCACGAAAGGCAGGATGCAATGATCGATCTTTACACCTGGACCACACCGAACGGGCGCAAGGTGTCCATCCTTCTCGAAGAGCTGGGCGTGCCCTACAGCGTGCACTCGATCGACATCGGCAAGGACGAGCAGTTCGCGCCGGAGTTCCTCAGGATCTCACCCAACAACAAGATCCCGGCGATTGTCGATCAGGAGACTGGGCTTTCGCTGATGGAGAGCGGGGCGATCCTGCTGTATCTCGCGCAGAAGCATGACCGGTTCCTGGCCAAAGGCGACGCGTATTGGCGGATGATGGAATGGCTGATGTGGCAGATGGGCGGGTTTGGCCCGATGCTGGGTCAGGCGCATCATTTCCTGAAGTTCAACAGGGGTGTGTCGGATTATGCCGAGGTGCGGTACGGCACAGAGGCCGCGCGGCTCTATTCCGTGCTCAACACCCATCTGGACGGGCGGGATTACGTGGCCGGGGACTATGGCATCGCCGATATGGCGATCTTTCCATGGGCGGCGCGGTTCGAGTGGCAGGATGTGGACCTGAACGATTTTCCCCATGTCAGGGACTGGTATCTGCGGATTTCAGATCGACCGGCAGTACAGAAGGGCTATCAGGTTCCGAAATTCGTCACGGAGATTCCGATGCCCTGAACCGGGCATCGGAGAGGTGTTGATCAGGCCGCGCGCGACAGGTGCGCTGGGACATCTTCGATCAGTTCGGCATGGAGCGCCTTGATCACGTCTTCCATGGAATCGCGGTCCATCACGAATTGCACGTCGACGTTGCGCGGACCCTGGCTGGCGCCGATGGCCTCGCGTCCGGCCTTGGCGATGGCTTGCAGGCCGCGCGTCAGGATGGACAGACCGTTGAGATCACGACCGATGACCGACACCATGGCCAGTCGGCGGCTGGTGATCTCTGCGGCCGGGAACAGCTTGGCGATGTCACGTTCCACCCGGCGCATCGTCTTGAGCGATGCGTCCAAATAATGTGTGATCGTGTTGGCGTTCGAGGTCTTGGACACGATGCGGACATTGTGCCGGGTCAGAACGTCAAGGATGCCTGCATCATACCCTTTGACGCCAACCATGTCCTGTTCGAACACCTCGAGCGTCACGATATCAAGTCCGGTGACGATTTCCGCCGCAGGTTTGTCTGCAGGTTGGTCGTCGATCAGCGTGCCGGGATCGCCGGGATCAAAGGCGTTTGTGACGCGCAGAGGCACACCCGCCTGACGCAAGGTCTTGGCCGCCTTGGGGTGGATCGCCTCCATCCCCATGTTGGACAGCTGGTCCGCCACGTCATAATTCGTGCGGCCGAGTTTGCGCACCGCCCCTTCACCGACCAGCTTGGGATCGGCAGAGGACAAGTGGAATTCCTTGTGGATGATCGCCTCGCGGGCGCCGGTTAGGGCGGCCAGATGCGAAAAGGTCACTTCGGAATAGCCCCGGTCGAATTCGTTCATCAGCCCTTCGACGCATTGCGCATAGCCGGTGACGATGGGCATTTCGACGGACGGGTCGATGCCTTCGAACGCGCCGGTGATCCGCTTTTCAAGACAGACATCGCCCTCGTCGCGCCAGCCTGACAGGTCCACGAACAGCGCTTCGACGCCGCTGCGCTGAAGCATCAGCGACGTGACATAAGCCGAATGGGATTCCCCCAGACCGGACAGCAGTTCGCGGATATGACCCATATGTTCGGGCAGGCGGAAGTGGCCGTAGGAACACAGGCGCTGCAGGTCGATCAGGCAGTTGCGGGCGCCGAGGATGCGCTCATCGACAAAAAGGTCCGCCTGCTGAATGTCAGCCTTGTGGGTCAGGAGTTCCCCGTGCGCCGCCTTCATCGCAACTGCGACATCATCCAGCGCGTCCTGCCATTTGTGGTTGCTGTCGTTATGCGCAAAGAGCGCATAGACACCGGGTTCGCCCGATTTCTTGTGCTCCAGCAGCAGGTTGGTGATCCCGGCAAAAGCGGAAACCACGAAGATGCGGTTGTAGATGTCCGTCATTCCGCGATCCCCGATGAAGAGCGTCTCTTTCAATTCGGAGAGGCGGGACATGGATGTCCCGCCGATCTTTTCCACAGTATGTGTCATTTCAGGCGTCCTCGGTTTCCGGCGCGGCATAGGACCCGTCTTCGCGGTGGACTTCGGTGCCGGTCACCGGCGGATTGAAGCAGCATGCCATGACCAGTTCTTCTTCGGCGCGCAGCACATGGCGGTCATGCTTGTCGAGCGCATACATTACGCCGGGCGTGATCTCGTGGGTCTCGTCCGTGGCAAGGTCGGTGATCGAGCCCTTGCCCTTCATGCAATACACGCTTTCGAAGTGGTTCTTGTATTCGAACGTGTGTTCGGACCCTTCTTCCAGAAAGGTGATGTGGAACGAAAAGCCCATCTTGTCTTCGGCCAGCAGCATCCGGACGCTTGTCCAGTTGGCATTCGCGACAACGCGGTGCTTTTCTTCCGCAACGAGCTTGTTGAAGTCTCTGACGATCATTGTGTTACTCCGCTGCGAGTGTCTTGTGACTGGACAGGATATCGGTCGCTGCTGCGAGCAGGATCTCGAAGCCCTTGCGCAGGGTATCCTTGGGCGTTGTCAGAGGTGCGAGCACCTTGATCACCTGATCTTCGCTGCCCGAAGTTTCGATGATCAGACCGTTTTCATAGGCCCGCGCGCAGATCGCGCCCGCCAGATCACCTGATCCGACATCGACGCCCTGCATCAGGCCACGCCCCTTGAGGAACGCTCCGGGCACCATCGCGGCCAGATCGGACAGCGCATCGTGCACCATCTGCGATTTCTCGGACAGTTCCTTCTGGAAGCTGTCATCGGCCCAGAATTTCTCGACCGCGACCCTTGCGGTGACAAAGGCATGGGTGTTGCCCCGGAAGGTGCCGTTGTGCTCGGCCGGACCGAAAATGTCGTATTCCGGGCGCACCAGCAGCATCGCCATGGGCAGACCGAAACCGGAGATGGATTTGGCCATCGTGACGATATCGGGCATCACGTCCATCTCTTCGAACGAGAAGAACGTGCCGCAGCGGCCACAACCGGCCTGAACGTCGTCGACGATCAGAAGCGCGCCGTGGTCCTTGGCAAGCTTTGCAATCCGCTTGACCCATTCTGGGCTGGCCGCGTTCAGGCCACCTTCACCCTGGACGGTTTCCAGCAGGATCGCGGCAGGCGCATCGATGCCGCCGGATTTGTCGGACAGCATCGCGTCAAGGAATTCCGCCGTATCGGTTTGGCCGGGGAAGTAATTGTCGAACGGCATGCGCGTGACGCCGTTCAGCGACATGCCCGCACCGCCGCGGTGATAGCCGTTGCCGGTGGCCGCAAGAGCGCCGGATGTCACACCGTGAAACCCATTGGTGAAGGCAATCACGTTGGTGCGTCCCGTGACCTTGCGCGCGATCTTCATCGCTGCTTCGACGGCATTGGCACCGGTCGGACCGGTGAACATCACCCGGTGATCCATGCCGCGCGGTTCAAGGATGTGCTGTTCAAAGCTTTCCAGGAACGCCGCCTTGGTGTTGGTGTGCAGGTCGAGACCATGCGCGATTCCGTCGTTCGAGATATGCTCGATCAGCGCAGCCTTCATGTCGGGGTCGTTGTGGCCGTAGTTCAGCGAAGAACATCCGGCGAGGAAGTCGATATAGGTCTTGCCGGTGTCGTCGGTGATCTCGGACCCGCGCGCCATCGTGAAGGTTGCGGGCATCCCGCGGCAATAGGAGCGCGCCTGGCTTTCGCGGCGTTCGTAAATCGAATCGGTCGTGTTCATGTCCTTGGGCATCATGTGTCCTTTCAAGGCATTTGAATTGAATTTTGGGAATAGAACGCGTGGTTCAGGCAGCGCGCTTGAGATCGCGTGCCGAAGGAATCGTGATCGACACCATGTGTTCGGTGTCGTGACGCCCTTCAAAGTGAACATCCCGCGTAAAGTGGGGTTCGTCGGTCAGTTCGCCGCCGATGTGGCGGGCAAACCCGCGGAACAGCGCCCATGAGGCTGCGTTGTCGCGTGTGATCGTGGTCTTGAGATGCGTGGCACCGTCACAGACGTCGCGTTCGATGAGGTCGAGCAACATCTTCTTGCCCAAACCCATGCCACGCGCCTTGGCGCTGACGGCAACCTGCCAGACAAACAGGGCATTCTGGTCGGGGATCATGTGACCGGAAATCCAGCCAATGATGTCGCCATCAAGCTGGGCGACGATGCAGGTGTCGCGAAAATGGTCGGCCTGAACGAGATTACAGTACATCGAATTCTCGTCGAGAGGCTTGCAGTCTTTTACAAGCTCCCAGATTGCGGCCCCGTCCGTCGCATTCGGCTTGCGAAGACGAGGCGCACCCGTTCGGGGAATGTCACTGTGTGTTGGCATCTTTTCTGACCCTTTTTTAGTTCGCCTAACTAAGTAGTATAAGTGGTTCGTCATTTCAACAACAAAGGCATATGTCATATTTTATACGTCTAATGCGCTTATAGCACACTTCACGTTCATACATTTATGTCCCGAGACTGGATTTGGTTCCAAAATTAATTAGTGTTGCAAAGTGCTTGTCTGCACCAAGCTCATTGAAGAGGCTGGCTTTTTCATGCGATGTTTCGCGCCATGACCACGGACTCCAATGCCCGCATGGATGACAGCCTGATCGCGTTGCGCAGAATTCTGCGCGCGACAGAACTTTATGCCCGTGACCTTGCCCATGCCGTGGGGTTGACCCCGGCGCAGTTGCGGGTGCTTCAGATCGTCGGTGGGAATGACAGCGTGACGCCCAAATCGCTGGCGACCCAGATGGGTGTCAGCCAGGCGACCGTTTCGGCGCTGGTGGACAAGCTCGTGGCGCAAGGGCTGGTGGAACGTGTGCCGTCTCTGCAGGATCGCCGTCAGACCAATGTGACCGTGACAAAGGACGGGCATGTCCGGCTGGAACGTGCGCCCGATGCCTTGCAGCAGCGCTATGTGCGTGCCTTCCTGGCCATGGCCGACTGGGAGCAGGCGCAGCTTGTCGCGACACTGGAACGGGTGGCGGACATGCTGGATGCACGGGGGCTGGACGCCTCGCCTGTCCTGACGACGGGCGAAATCAGGGCGAGCCGGAAAGCCGACTGGCCCGAGCCGTTGGCTCAGGAACCGGTGCGCGACTCGGGTGGTTCGTCGTAGATCGACCAGCCACAGGCGGTTTGGCTGTCCGGCAGATCGGATTCCTTGAGGTGCCGCGCCATGTAGGTCTTGGAGATGAAATTCGCGGTGATCGGCGCTGTCAGCAGCAGGAAGACCGAGATCAGCAATTCATGGATCGAAAGCGATCCCGTCTTGGCATAGAAAAAGATCATCGACGCCACCAGAACGCCACCAACCCCGAGCGTGGTCGCCTTGGTCGGGGCATGAAGCCGTTGCAGCGTGTCGGTCAGCTTGACCAAGCCATAAGACCCAACCAGCCCGAACACCCCGCTGACGACGAGGGCGCAGGCGATAAGAAGTTCAACCACGAAATTCATGACCTGCCCTCACTCGATGATGTCGCCGCGCAACAGGAAGCGGCAATAGGCGACGGTTGAAACAAAACCGACCATGGCGACCAGCATGGCAGCCTCGAAGTAGATGGCCGAGCCGCGCCACACACCGTAGAGCACCAGAAGCGCGATCACGTTGATGACCATGGTGTCCAGCGCGAGAATGCGATCGGCGGCGTTCGGACCCAGCGCGATGCGCCAGAGGTCCAGCAGCAGGGCGATGCCGTAGCAGGCTGCTGCAAAGATGATTGCTGCTTCGATCATTCAAAAATCTCCTTCAGCCGTCGTTCGTACCGGTTCTTGATCTCGTCCCGCACCGCATCGACATCGTCGGTGTCCAGACAATGGACAAGGATGCTGCGCGCATCCGCTGACAGCGTGGCCGAGACCGTTCCGGGCGTCATCGTGATTGTTCCGGCAAGCACCGTGATCGCCTCGGCAGAGGTGACCTCGAGGGGAATGACGATCCATCGGGAGCGGATGTTCTTTTCACGTTTGAACAGGATGATCGCGGCCACCTGCACGTTGGCGACAACGATGTCCCACAGAACGATCGCGACATAGGCAAAGCCCTTGAGCGGTCGGCTGATCTTGGGACGGTCCGGCCAATAGGGGGCGGTGAGCATCGGAATGACCACACCGAACAGAACGCCTAGCAGCGCGTTGCCGACAGTGAATTTGTTGACCAGGGCCAGCCAGACAAAAACAAGGGTCAGGCTGAGCAACGGGTGGGGGATCAGGCGTTTCAACATGCTCTCAACGCTCCTCGACCGGGGCAAGGACCGCCGAGATATACCCGGACCGGTCGAACAATTGCGCGGAGGTCTGTTCAAGATAGGAGGCAACCGGACCCGCAAAGATCGACAACCCGACCAGCGCGGCCAGTGCCAGCATCACCGGAGTGACTTCCGCCGGAGTGGCGTGAGCAGGAGCGGTCGTGTGGCCGGCCTCAGACGCTGGCGCGTCGATGGCGGTGGATTTCCAGAAGAGCGCGCTGCCCGCGCGGGCAAAGCCGACAATTGTCAGGAGAGACCCTGCAAGGATGGCTGTCCACGCCCAGACGATCACATCCGGCCCACGCAATGCATCAAGGACGAGCAGCTTGCCAAGGAACCCGCTGAGCGGCGGCATCCCGGCCATGGCGATCACTGATGCGAAGAAGATCGCGGCGAAAAGCCCGTTCTGAACGGTGGCGGCAGAGGGCGTGAGCGAGTCGCTGTTCCGGCGGCTGACCACCAGATCGGCGATCAGGAACAGGCAGGCCGCCGCGAAGGTCGAGTGGATCATGTAGTACAACGCCGCTGTCGTGGCGACGGGCGAAAAGACGGCAACCGCGACCAGCAGGGTGCCCATGGAACCGATGACCGAAAAGCTGATCAACGGCATAAGGCGGCGTGCGCCCAGCACACCGAACGCACCCAGCGCGATGGTGACGATGGCGGCGGGGAACAGCCACGCGTCGATCATGCCCTCGGTGCCAGCAACACCGGGGCCGAACACGACGGTATGAACCCGCAGGATGGCATAGGCGCCGACCTTGGTCATGATCGCGAACAGCGCCGCGACCGGAGCAGGCGCGTTGGAATAGGTGGCGGGCAGCCAGAACTGCACCGGGAAGAGCGCCGCCTTGACGGCAAAGACGATCATCAAAAGCATCGCCGCGACGCGCACCAGCCCTGCCTCATCCGCCGGGATGTCGGAGATCTTGGCGGCAAGGTCGGCGATGTTCAGGGTGCCGGTGCTGGCATAGAGCGTGCCCAGCGCAAACAGGAACAGCGTGGAGCCAGCGAGGTTCATGACCACGTATTGCAAGCCTGCGCGCATCCGTTCACGGCCCCCCGAATGGATCATCAGGCCGTAGGATGCGATCAGCAGGATTTCGAAGAACACGAACAGGTTGAAGATGTCTCCGGTCAGGAACGCGCCGCAGATGCCCATGAGCTGAAACTGGAACAGCGCGTGGAAATGACGCCCGCGATTGTCCCACCCGGTTGCCATCGCGTGCAGAAGGACCATCAGCGCCAGCACCGCCGTCAACAGGATCATGAGCGCCGACAGCCGGTCCAGCACAAGGACAATGCCGAACGGCGCAGGCCAGTCGCCCAAGCGGTAGATATGCGTGGTGCCGTCCATCGCCATCGCGATCAGCACCATCGAGATGGCCAGAAGCAGCACCGAGCCGACCATCGACGTGACGCGCGCCAGAACGATATCGTGGCGCATCATGAAACCGATGATCGGTGCGAGCAGTGCCGGGAGGACAACGGGAAGAATGATCCAGTGGCTCATTTCGCGGCATCCTCGTCGGTGTCGGTCGGGTCAATGTCGATACGGTCGGTGTCGGATTCGAGAAATGCGCCAAGCGAGATCATCACCAGAACCGCCGTCATGCCGAAGGAGATCACGATTGCGGTGAGCACCAGCGCCTGTGGCAACGGGTCGGTATAGGTGGCCTCGCCATATTTCGACAGGATCGGCGACATGTCGATCGCCAGACGACCGCTGGAGAACAGGAACACGTTCACCGCGTAGGACAGGAGCGCCAGACCGAGGATCACGGGGAATGTCCGCAACCGCAGCAGCAGGTAGACGCCGCCTGCAGTCATTGTCCCGATGGCGCTTGCAACCAGAAACTCCATGTCAGCGCGCCTCCGAGTTGTCTTCGGCCCGACTGGAGGGATCGAAATCCATCGGGTCCACGTTCACTGTGGTGCCCGCATAGCGCGCGATGCGCGACAGGCTGTAGAGCATGAGCATGACGGCACCCAGGACGGTCAGAAAGACCCCGAGATCAAAGAGCATGGCGGTGGCCAGCTCGAATTCCTCGATCGGGGGCAGATGGACATAGGTGTAGGAACTGGTGAGGAAGGGCGCGTCGAACACCCAGGCCCCTGCGCCGGTGACACCGGCGATGATGACGCCAAAGCCGATCAGCGTGTGATATTCGATGCGTTGACGATCCTGCGTCCAGGCAAAACCCGAAGCCATGTATTGCATCAAAAGGGCAATCGCGACGACCAGTCCCGCCACGAAACCGCCGCCCGGCTGGTTGTGGCCCCGCAGAAAGATGTAGATGCCGACCATGAGCGCAATCGGCATCAGCACGCGGGTGACAACGACCATCATGAGCGGGTGACGGTCCTTGGAGCGATCATTTGCATAATTGGCATTGCGCAGGCGACGCGCCGCCGGTCCTTCGAGAAGGGACTGCATCAGCGCGTAGATCAGCATGCCCGCGATCCCGAGAACGATGATTTCGCCGTAGGTGTCGTAACCCCGGAAATCCACAAGGATCACGTTCACCACGTTGGTGCCGCCGCCGCCTTCGTAGCTGTTGGCGATGTGGTAGGACGAGATCGTCGAGACATCGCGTTGCATGAAGGCGAAGGCCAGACCACCGACGCCCGCCCCTGCCGTGACCGCGATGATCCCGTCGCGGATCTTGAGCGACAAGGGGCTTTCCTTCGGTGTTTCCTTGGGCAGGAAATGCAGGGCCAGCAACAGCAGCATGATCGTGACGGTTTCCACCGAGATCTGCGTCAGGGCAAGGTCGGGCGCGGACATGTACACAAAGCCCGCTGAAATCGACAGGCCGATGATCCCGATCAGGACAAGCGCCCGGAAGCGGTGATGGTGCATGGTCACGACGGATATCGTGGCGACGACCAGCATCACCCAGCCCACGGCGATGATCGCGGGCACAGGCAGCATGTCGCGCGTGGGTTCCGACAGACCGCCACCTGCAAAGGCGATGGCACCAAGGGCAACGGAACTGACGGTGAAGATGGCAAGGTAGCGGCTGATCGCGCCGTTATGCGTGACTTCGGTCACGCTCCGGGTCATGGCGACGCACGCCGCGATCAGGCGGTCGAAGATCGCCTTGGCCTCGGGACGCGGTGCCTTGATCCAGGCCTTGTCCAACGGCGCGTGCAGCATCAGCAGGACCGCACCGCCGACGACCGCGATCACCGACATGTAAAGCGCAGGCGTGACGCCGTGCCAGATTTTCAGGTGCGGATCGAGGTCGGCCCCGGTCACGGCGCTCGCCGCGGCGGCGACGATGCCATCGGCGAGGAATGGCATGACACCGATCAGCACAACCAGAATCACGAGCAGCGCAGGCGCGGCCCAAAGACCAAAGGGGGGATCATGCGGCTTGGCGGGATAATCGTCGCGCACCGGGCCGAGGAAAACGTGTTTGATGAAGCGCAGGGAATAGGCAACCGAGAGCAGCGCGCCGATGGTGGCCATCACCGGAACCGCATAGTGGCTGGCCGCCCAGGAGGTGTGGGACGCTTCCTCAAGCATCATTTCTTTCGACAGGAACCCGTTGAACAGCGGAATCCCCGCCATCGACAGAGCCGCAACCGTCCCGATCACAAAGGTGATCGGCATCAGATGGCGCAACCCGCCCAGCCGCTTGATGTCTCGGGTGTGGGTTTCGTGGTCGATGATCCCGGCGGTCATGAAGAGCGCCGCCTTGAAGGTCAGGTGGTTGATGATGTGGAACACCGCCGCAACCGCCGCCGCTTCGGTGCCGAAGCCCAGAAGCATGGTCAGCAGGCCCAGATGGCTGACGGTCGAAAAGGCCAGAAGCGCCTTCAGGTCATCCTTGAAGAGCGCGATCAGCGCACCCAGCACCATCGTGATCAACCCAGTGGTCGCCACGATGTAGAACCACGCATCGGTGCCCGACAGCACCGGCCACATGCGGGCCATCAGGAACACACCCGCTTTGACCATTGTGGCGGAGTGCAGGTAGGCCGACACCGGCGTCGGTGCGGCCATGGCGTGGGGCAACCAGAAATGGAACGGGAATTGCGCCGATTTGGTGAACGCGCCGAGCAGGATCAGAATAAGTGCGGGCAGGTACCATTCGGACGCGCGGATCGCGTCACCCGCTTGCAGGATGTCGGTCAGGTTGTAGCTGCCTGCAATGTTTCCGAGGATCAGCATCCCGCCGATCATCGCGAGGCCACCCGCACCCGTCACGGTCAACGCCATGCGCGCGCCCTGACGGCCTTCGGGCAGGTGTTTCCAATAGCCGATCAGCAGGAACGAGGACAGCGATGTCAGTTCCCAGAACACGAGCAGCAACAAAATGTTGTCGGAAATCACGATCCCGAGCATCGCGCCCTGGAAGAGCAGCAGGTAGGTGTAGAACTGTCCCACAGGGTCGTCGCCAGACAGGTAGAACCGGGCATAGAGCGTGATCAGAAGCCCGACGCCAAGGATCATGCAGGCAAAGAGCAGCCCAAGCCCGTCGAGGAAAAACGACACGGACAGGCCCAGTTGAGGCAGCCACATGACCTCGGCCTGAATGACCTCGCCGTTCAGCACGGCGGGGGCGTAGGTGAGCAGCAGGATCAGGGCAATCGCGGTCGGTGCCGCTGTAAAACTTGCACATGCATTGCGCCCGGCACGAATCATGAGACCGGGCACGAGGGCGCCAACGAAGGGGAGCAGAGCGATGAGGAAGAGAACGTTGCCCGATGTGTTCATATCAACAGTTAATCCAACCCTGAATGCCTCGAAGCGGCATATCTCTAAAAGTAGAGGATGTAAAAGCCCCGGAGCGTGATGCACATGTCATGCCAGCCAGGTGACCTGGGACGAACCACGACCTCTGTGTCTGATTTCGTCCGTTCGGGTCGGAAGTTTAGCTTTGGCAAAGACAAACCCGGCATGTCACCGGGAAAGCACAGATGACCAAAGGGTAGGCTCTTTCGCGGAGCCGTCCAACCAAGCGACCGCTGGCGGCACCAAAGATAGGACGCGGATGATCCGTTCGACACGGGCTGGTATCCTTGCACGCGATCAAGTTCTCGCCTGCGGGCGGCACTGTCGGAATTCAGGCGCAGGCGATGGGAGAGGATCAGGTCGAAATCGTGTTCAGGGATAACGGTCCGGGCTTTCCCGAAGGCACCGCAGACGTGGCCTTTGTCGCGTTTGAAAGGCTGGGCCACGAGACCGGGACAAAATCGGGTGTGGGTGTCGGGCTGTCGCTGGCTCAGAAATTCGCCGAAGCGATGGGCGGCCGGATCAGAATAGATGAAACCCTGCGGTCCGGGGCGAAGGTTTCGCTCATTCTGCCACTGTCACTGCCGGAGTAACCACACAGCGGAACGGGTAAAAAGGACCTCCCGGGCGCGCGTGGCGCCCGGGAGGTCATGTCAGGTTCAGGCGACCAGATCGAAGCGGTCGGCGTCCATCACCTTGGTCCATGCATCGACGAAATCGCGCGCGAACTTGTCGGCGTTGTCGTCCTGGGCGTAGACCTCGGAATAGGCGCGCAGGATCGAGTTCGAGCCCAGAACCAGGTCGACGCTTGTCGCGGTCCACTTGACTTCACCGGTCTTGCGGTTGCGGATCTCGTAGGTTCCGTCTTCCACCGGGTGCCAGCTGTAGGTCATGTCGGTCAGGTTGACGAAGAAGTCGTTCGTCAGCTGGCCTTCACGATCCGTGAACACGCCATGTTTGGTTCCGCCGAAGTTGGTGCCAAGAACACGCATCCCGCCGATGAGAATGGCCATCTCGCGTGCCGTCAGTCCCAGCAACTGGGTCTTGTCGAGCGTCAGCTCTTCCATGGAAACCGCGTACTGTTCCTTCTGGAAGTTGCGGAACCCATCGACCAGCGGCTCGAGCACGTCGAAGCTTGCGTGATCGGTCATGTCGTCCGTCGCATCGCCACGACCCGGAGCGAAGGGCACGGCGATGTCGTGGCCAGCCGCCTTGAGCGACTGTTCCAGCCCGACATTGCCCGCGAGAACGATCACATCCGCAACCGATGCGCCGGTTTCGGCTGCAATCGGCTCCAGAATGCCCAGCACCTTGGCCAGACGCTCGGGTTCGTTGGCGACCCAGTCCTTCTGCGGAGCAAGACGGATGCGGGCACCATTGGCGCCGCCCCGCTTGTCGGAGGCGCGATAAGTGCGGGCGCTGTCCCATGCGGTTGCGATCATTTCGGCTGCGGTCAGGCCGCTGTCGGCGATCTTGGCCTTCACGGCCTCAACATCGTACCCGGTGTTGCCAGCCGGGATCGGATCCTGCCAGATCAGGTCTTCCGCGGGGACGTAGGGACCGTAGTAATTGGTCTTCGGGCCCATGTCGCGGTGCGTCAGCTTGAACCATGCTCGGGCGAAGGTATCGGCGAAATACTCGGGATCAGCGCGGAACTTCTGGCAGATGTCGTTGTAGATCGGGTCGACCTTCATCGCCATGTCGGCATCGGTCATCATGGGCATATCGCGCTTGGACGGGTCAGACGCGTTAACCGGCTTCTTGTCTTCCGGCATGCCAACCGGTTCCCACTGGTTTGCACCGGCAGGCGATTTGGTCAGCTTCCACTCATAGCCGAAGAGGTAGTCGAAATAGCCCATGTCCCACTTTGTCGGGTGCTGGGTCCATGCGCCTTCGATGCCGGAGGTAAAGGCGTTGGCCGCCTTGCCTTCGTGACCGGGGTTGGACCAGCCAAAGCCCTGGCTGTGCACTGGGCAGCCTTCGGGTGCGTCACCGATGGTATCGCCGGCACCCGCGCCATGCGCCTTGCCGACAGTATGACCGCCACAGGTCAGAGCCGCGGTTTCCTCGTCGTTCATCGCCATGCGCGCAAAGGTTTCGCGAACATGCAGAGCGGTGCGGGCGGGATCGGGTTGGCCGTTCACGCCTTCGGGATTCACGTAGATGAGGCCCATGTGCACAGCCGCGAGCGGGTTGTACATGGTCGCAGGCTCATCGAGGTTGCCATAGCGTTCCTCGGACGGCGCGAGCCATTCTTCTTCAACACCCCAGTTGACGTCTTCCTCGGGCGCCCAGACATCTTCGCGGCCAAAGCCGAAGCCGAAGGTCTTGAGCCCCATGGATTCGTACGCGGCGGTGCCCGACAGGATGATCAGGTCAGCCCATGAGAGCGCGTTGCCGTATTTCTTCTTGACCGGCCACAGCAGGCGGCGGGCCTTGTCGAGGCTGGCGTTGTCCGGCCAGGAGTTCAGCGGAGCGAAACGGATGTTGCCCGTTGCGGCGCCACCGCGACCGTCACCCATGCGGTAGGACCCGGCAGAGTGCCAGGCCAGACGGATCATGAGACCGCCGTAATGGCCCCAGTCCGCCGGCCACCATTCCTGGCTTTCGGTCAGCAGCGCCTCGACATCGGCCTTGACCGCGTTGAAGTCGAGCGCCTTGACCGCGTCGCGGTGGTTGTAGTCGGGGTCCATCGGGTTGGTGCGTGCGCCGTGCTGGTGCAGAATCCCGAGGTTGAGCGCGCTCGGCCACCATTTGGTGACACTGTTGCCAGTGCCGGTGTTGCCACCGTGCATGATGGGGCAGGCCCCTTTCGGGTCGAGATTGTTTCCGTCCATGATCTTTTTCCCTCGCAGTGAATCAGATTGGCCAAGAGGCCGGGTCTAGAATGGTTCTAACCACGTGGATCAATAATTTCCAATTGGATATTCAAAAAGAAATGATAAGTTTTCCAAATGATAGGACTGACCATCAAGCAGCTCAGATATTTCGACGCGCTGGCGCGGCATCTGCATTTCGGGCGTGCTGCCGAGGCCTGTACGATCTCGCAACCGGCACTGTCGTTGCAGATCAAGGAGTTGGAAAACATGGCCGGGGCCATGTTGGTCGAACGCGGTGCGCGGACCTTGCGTCTGACCCCTATCGGCGAGGATTTTGTCATCAAGGCGCGGCAGGTCTTGCTGGCCATCGACGAGCTGGAAGACCTGATGCGCGTGTCCCAAGGCCCGTTCGCCGGACGCTTTCGGCTTGGGGTGATTCCGACCGTGGCGCCGTATCTGCTGCCCGATACGATCACTGCACTGACCGGCCGCTTTCCGGATATCGACCTCGAGCTGAGGGAATCGGTCACGAAGTCGCTGGTGGCCGATTTGTTGGACTCACGGTTGGATGCGGCTATCGTCGCGCTGCCGATTTCGGAACCCGCGCTGCGGGAGTTCGCGCTGTTCCAGGAGGATTTCGTTCTGGTGCGCCCGCGCAAGGACGATGGCAAACCCGTTCCAAGCCCGGACATGCTCAAATCCATGCGACTTCTGCTGTTGGAAGAGGGGCATTGCTTTCGCGATCAGGCGCTGTCGTTCTGCGAAATCACCAAGACCCAGCCGCGCCAGTTGATGGAGGGCAGTTCCCTGTCGACGCTGGTGCAGATGGTCGGGGCAGGCATGGGGGTCACGCTGATCCCCGAAATGGCTGTTGCGCTTGAGACGCGCAATGCGAACGTGTCGGTGGTGACCTTTGATCGGCCGAAGCCCAATCGCACTATTGGCATGGTCTGGCGCAAATCGAACCCATTGGCGGATCACCTCATGGAGGTCGGGGCGATCGTGCGCGGCGTCGGGCAGAGGAGTGATCCCTGAAACCGCCCCCTGAAGCAATAATGACTCACTTTTGGAAAAAGCGGGGGCCTAACCCGCGTTAAGTTGCGAGAAAGAAAATTGTGCTACACGCTCAAATTATGGGCGTTTTGAAAACTTTCGGATATGCCACCTTGGTCACCTGTCTCGCCGCCACGGCTGCGATACCTGACCAAGACCTTTTGCACCGCGTGACCGCTTGTGTGGGCCGCATGTCGGCGCAGATCGAACATCACTGGCTGATGTCCGACCAGCCCACGGCACAGGTCGAAACCCGGCGCGACCACCTTGAAGACATTCTTGACGCCCTGACCTCTGCTGAAGAGGCGACCCGCATCCTTGCCGAACGCATCGAGGCCAAGGTCGCGCATGCCTCTCTTTTGACCCAAGCGGCGTTTTCCCAAGACCCGCGACGGGCTTCATGGGCGGAAAAACGGGCGGAACAGGAACTGGCCCATTGCCGCTCCATATTGCTGCACCCCGCGCCGGAAGGTGCTGCTACGCCAGACAACGCCCATGATTCCGACCTGAACCGCGTGAATCAGGAGGCATGGCACGCCTCGCAATAGCGACCTTGCTCATGGCTTTTGCACAAATATCAGACGAAGGTAAAAAATCCGCCTAAAATTTGTGCATCTGGGTCGGCAATCGCTAACAAGATCAACGACGTATTTCCCGACCTGAACATCTGCGGCCTAGATACCGGCGGCTGATGCGCGACATCAGCTGATCACGTGCGATGAAGCCGGCCGTTCAACTCCAGGCTCCACCGCACTCCGCAATAGACTTGCGTTTGCGATACCTGGGGCCTTGCTCTGCTCTTGGCAACCTTCGCGGCGCAGAACGTACAGAGGACGTTTGCATAATGTCGATGAAATTTCTCAGCACAACAGCAGCTGCCGCACTACTGGTTTCCACGCTTCCTGCTCTCGCACAGGATGTCACCTGCCCGATCAAGGTGGGTGTCCTGCATTCCCTGTCAGGCACGATGGCGATTTCCGAGACGACCCTGAAAGACACGATGGAAATGCTTGTCGAAATCCAGAACGACAAGGGTGGTCTTCTGGGCTGCGAGCTCGAGGCGGTTGTCGTTGACCCTGCCTCCGACTGGCCGCTTTTCGCGGAAAAGGCCCGCGAGCTTCTGACCGTTCAGAACGTGGATGTGATGTTCGGCTCCTGGACCTCGGTCAGCCGCAAATCCGCGTTGCCGGTTCTGGAAGAACTCAATGGCCTGATGTTCTACCCGGTCCAGTATGAAGGCGAAGAAAGCTCCAAGAACGTGTTCTACACGGGCGCCGCGCCGAACCAGCAGGCCATCCCGGCCACGGATTACTTCCTCGAGGAACTGGGCGTCGAGAAATTCGCGCTTCTGGGCACCGACTATGTCTATCCGCGCACAACGAACAACATTCTTGAAGCCTACCTGAAGGACAAGGGCATCGCGGAAGAGGACATCTTCGTGAACTACACCCCCTTCGGTCATTCCGACTGGTCCAAGATCGTCGCTGACGTCGTGGCGCTGGGTGCTGATGGCAAGAAGGTCGGCGTGATCTCGACCATCAATGGCGACGCCAATATCGGTTTCTACAAGGAACTCGCGGCCGCTGGCATTTCGGCAGATGACATCCCTGTCGTTGCGTTCTCGGTCGGTGAGGAAGAACTGTCCGGCCTGGACACAAGCAACCTCGTTGGCCACCTTGCCGCCTGGAACTATTTCCAGTCCGCAGACACACCGGCCAACGAAGAATGGGTCACCGCGTGGAAAGCCCGCATGGGTGAAGAGCGTGTGACCAATGACCCGATGGAAGCGCATTACATCGGGTTCAACATGTGGGTGAACGCGGTCACCGCTGCAGGCACCACCGATGTGGATGCCGTTCGTACCGCGATGTACGGGCAGGAATTCCCGAACCTGACCGGTGGAACGGCTGTGATGTTGCCGAACCATCACCTGACAAAGCCGGTTCTGATCGGCGAGATCCAGGCCGACGGCCAGTTTGACATCGTCAGCCAGACCGATCCGGTACCGGGTGACGCCTGGACCGACTTCCTGCCGGAATCGGCAGTTCTCAAGTCGGATTGGAAAGACCTTGGCTGCGGTATGTACAACACCGCGACATCGACCTGCGTTCAGATCAAGTCGAACTACTAAGCCCATGAGCGGTGCGTGGGAAACCACGCACCCTACCCCTACCGTAGCGTCTGCGCGCGCGGACAAAGGACGACGGATATCTCAATGCTGCGCTTTGCCGCCATTTTCTCTGCATGTCTGACGCTGGCTTTTCCGACCTCTGCCCAGCAAACGGATGCCCCCATCCAGCAATTGCTTCAGTCCCAAAGCGAACTCATCGTCGAAAGCTCCAGAGTGACGATCGGACCGGCCATCGATGCGCTTGCCAATAGCGGTTTGCCCGCGGCGCAGGTTGTCATGGACAAGTGGCAGACCCGAGAGATGTGGGTGAACGCCGAAACCGGCCTGTTCGTCTATGCCGAGGAGGTTGACGGCGACGCCTTGCGGATTTTCGATTTTGCCGATGGCAGCGAAATTGGCGTCGTCCCGGATGACGGGTTCGAACAGCTCAAGCCGAACTCGGGTATTCGCGGGTTGATCGGCACGGCGCTGGTGCAATTCCAACTCAGCGACACTGACCCGGACACGCGCCGCCGCGCGCTGGATGCAATCGAACGCGGCGCCGAGGAAAGCCATCTTGCCGCGCTGCGTGCCAGCCTTGCGAAGGAACCGGACGCGGTGATCCTTGCCCGCAAGCAGCGGCTGGAGCGGTTGCTGACCATTGCGTATGGCGCCACGAACGAAGAGCGGATCGTGGCGATCCAGAGCTTTGACGGTGATCTGGGCGTCGATGTGCGCGCAGCACTCAATCCTCTTGTTGCAGTGCGTGTCGAAGCGGCGGAAACCCTGCCCAGCGATCCCGATATCGGTCGGTCTCTGGACCCCGGATCGGACGCCCTGCCCCGCAACGATGCCTATGCCTTGCTGGTCGACGCTGACCTTGCCAAACCGCGCATCAGTGTCGAAGACCAGCGCGAGGCGCTGATTGCCAATATTGCGGATGGGCAGGTGGCCGGCATTCAGGTCGCTACGCTGGACAGCCAGACCGCGCGCGACATGGCTTATGCCGCCCTGGCGGACCAAGGCACCGTGACCGCTGTCGCGACCGAAGCCGAGGTCGATGAGCGGCTGTCGGACCATGTTTTCTACGAACGCTATATCGGCGCGCCCCCCGAAGTGGTTGCCGCGGCGCTGCTTGCCCTTGAGGCGATCGAGAACAAGGTCGCGCTCAACCAGGCGTTCGATCTTGGCCTCGATGCGCTGTCGCTTGCGTCGATCTATTTCCTTGCTGCCATCGGCCTTGCCATCACCTTTGGTGTAATGGGCGTCATCAACATGGCCCATGGCGAGTTCATCATGATGGGTGCCTATACCGGCTATGTCGTGCAACTCTTCATTCCCGATTACACCCTGTCGATCCTTGTCGCGATCCCGCTGGCCTTTGCCGTGACCTTCGGCGCAGGTGTCGCGATGGAGCGGCTGGTGATCCGCTGGCTGTACCATCGCCCGCTGGAAACGCTGCTTGCCACCTTCGGCATTTCCATCGCGCTGCAACAGCTGGCCAAGAACATCTTCGGCACGCAGGCCCGCCCGCTGACCGCGCCCGGATGGCTGGACGGGTCTCTGGTCATCAACGACATCGTGTCGATCAGCTATATTCGCATCGCGATCTTCGTGCTGGCGCTTCTGTTCCTCGCGCTGTTCCTTTTCGTGATGAACCGCACCCGTCTTGGCCTCGAAGTGCGCGCGGTGACGCAGAACCCGCGCATGGCGGCGTCGATGGGGATCAACCCCGACAAGATCAACATGCTGACCTTTGGTTTCGGGTCGGGCATCGCCGGCATCGCCGGGGTTGCCATCGGGCTGTATGCCAAGGTGACCTCGGAAATGGGGAGCGATTACATCGTGCAAAGCTTCATGACCGTGGTGGTCGGCGGAGTGGGCAACATCTGGGGCACACTGCTGGGCGCCACCATGGTCGGTTTCCTGCAAAAGGGGATCGAGTGGTTCAACCCGTCCAACACCCTGGCGGCGCAGACCTACATGATCCTGTTCATCATTCTGTTCATCCAGTTCCGGCCAAAGGGCATCATCGCCCTCAAGGGCCGCGCGGCGGAGGCGTGAAGCATGACTGACGCAGCCCTTCCCCGCCGCCAGCCCATCGCCCTTCGCTTCCCGTCGGTGATGATCTTTCTGGCCATCCTCGCGCTGTTCACAGTTGGTGTGACGATCCTGTCCGAAGGGTTCGGCATCGGTGTGATCTCGACCAGCTTCATCAAGACGCTGGGCAAGACCCTGTGCCTGTGCCTCGTGGCGCTCGCGATGGATCTGGTCTGGGGTTATTGCGGTATCCTCAGCCTTGGCCACATGGCGTTTTTCGGCCTTGGTGGATACGCGATCGGCATGTGGCTGATGTATGCGCGGACCGAGATCATCGTTCTGGAAAGCCTTTCCGCAGCACCTTTGCCGCCCACGCCGACAGAAGTGTCGGACGGCATCGCCAGCCAGATCTTCGGCGTTGTCGGCGCGTCGGAGTTTCCGCCTGTCTGGGCCTTTGCCCATTCCCTGCCGCTGCAACTCTTGGCCGTTGTCCTGGTGCCCGGCCTTCTGGCGCTGGTATTCGGCTGGCTGGCATTCCGCAGCCGCGTCACGGGTGTATACCTGTCGATCCTGACGCAGGCGATGACCTTGGCGCTTTCGCTGCATCTGTTCCAGAACGACAGCGGCTTGCGCGGCAACAATGGCCTGTCTGGTCTTCAGAACATTCCCGGACTGTCTGACACACCGCAATCCACGGTCTCGATCTGGTTCTTCTGGGCCTCCGCTGTGGCGCTCGGCCTTGGCTATCTTCTTTGTGCCTGGGTCGTGTCGGGCAAGTTCGGATCGGTCATTCGCGCCATCCGCGACGACGAAGCCCGCGTGCGGTTCCTGGGCTATCCCGTCGAGGCGTTCAAGCTGGCGATCTTTACCCTGACGGCCGTGATCGCGGGCATCGCGGGTGCGCTTTACTATCCGCAGGCAGGCATCATCAATCCGGCCGAGATTGCGCCCATTGCGTCGATCTACCTGGCGGTCTGGGTCGCCATCGGTGGGCGCGGCAGGCTCTATGGCGCGGTCATTGGCGCGGCGTTTGTCTCGTTGGTGTCGACATGGTTCACCGGCGGTCAGGCCCCCGACATCAACCTTGGCTTTTACACAATCAACTGGGTCGATTGGTGGACCGTGCTGCTGGGGGTGTCCTTTGTCTGTGTGACGCTGTTCGCGCCCAAGGGCATCGGCGGTCTGGTCGATATCCTGATCGACCGCAAGAGCCCCAGCAGACATGGCGCAGACCTTGGCCCGGATCAGGGCGCATTGCGCGAACAGGAGGCCGAGAAATGAGCACGCTTCTTGAAGTGTCCGGCGTGTCGGTGTCCTTTGACGGGTTCAAGGCCATCAACAACCTGTCCTTCCAGATCGCCGAGCGGGAATTGCGCGCGGTGATCGGGCCGAACGGCGCGGGCAAGACCACGTTCATGGACATCATCACCGGCAAGACAAAACCTGATGAAGGCCGTGTGATTTATGGCGAGAAGAGCGTGTCGCTGCTCAAGATGTCGGAAAGCAAGATCGCGCAGGCCGGTGTGGGCCGCAAATTTCAGCGCCCCACCGTGTTCGAGGACCAGAGCGTGTTCGACAACCTGATGATGGCGCTCAAGAAAACGCGCAGTCCTCTGGCGGTGCTGTTCTTCAAACCCGCGTCAGAGGACAACGACAAGGTGGCCGCGCTTGCCGAACAGATTGGCTTGTCGGCAGCGCTTTATCGCAAGTCGGGCGAGTTGAGCCACGGTCAGAAACAGTGGCTGGAAATCGGCATGCTGCTGGCGCAAGACCCGCGCCTTTTGCTGGTCGATGAACCCGCCGCCGGGATGACACCGTCAGAACGCGAACACACCACCGACATCCTGCGCGAGGCTGCAAAGACCCGCGCCGTTGTCGTGGTGGAACATGACATGGAATTCGTGCGCCGCCTGAACTGCAAGGTGACTGTGCTGCATGAAGGGTCGGTACTGGCGGAAGGATCGCTGGACCACGTGACGAAGAACCAACAGGTGATCGAGGTGTATCTTGGCCGATGAAGTCCTGCGCACGAAGGGCCTGACCCTGCATTATGGCGGCAGCCAGATCCTGAACGGCATCGACATGGCCGCGCATCGGGGTGAGATCACCTGCGTCATGGGCACCAACGGCGTCGGCAAGACAAGCCTTCTCAAGGCGATCTCGGGTACACATGCCTATTCCGGTGGGACGCTGTCGCTGAACGGCGAGGACATCAGATCGGCGAGTGCCCATGCGCTGGCCCAGAAAGGTGTCGCCTATGTCCCGCAGGGGCGCGATATATTCCCCCTGCTCACCGTGCGCGAGAACCTTGAAACCGGGTTTGCCTGCCTGCCGAAGTCGGAACATCAGATCCCGGATCACATCTACGACCTGTTCCCGATCCTGAAGGACTTCCTGCACCGGCGGGGCGGCGACCTGTCGGGCGGGCAGCAACAACAGCTTGCGATTGCGCGGGCACTGATCACCAAGCCGAAGCTCCTGCTTCTGGATGAACCGACCGAAGGCATCCAGCCTAACATCATCCAGCAGATCGGACGGGTGATTTCCCTGCTGCGCGAACAGGCCGACATGGCGATTGTGTTGGTCGAACAGTATTTCAGCTTTGCCTACGACCTTGGCGACCGTTTCTACGTCCTGGAACGCGGTGCCGTGAAGATGAGCGGTCCGAAAGGGGATCTGGACCGCGACGCCTTGCTGGCCGGGGTGTCGGTCTAGGCTGCCTTGACCCTCTGTCAGGTCGCGGCACCCGCTACGCGCTCAGCCGCGTTTGGAGTGTTCAATTCGGGCAGGTCTGACCGTGAAAACGCGACCGTTGCAGACACCAGAACCTGCATCGCGTCGAACACAGGTACGGTGGCCTTGATATCCTGCGCCAGAAGCGAGAATTCGGTGCAGCAGATGCAGATCACATCCGCCCCGTCGTCGACCATTTGCGTGCAGATGTCCGACAGCGTGTGCGCCGCGAATTCCGATGGCCCCTGCGCCTTGATCGACCGGATCGTGGCCAGCGCCCAACCCTGCTCCGCCGCGTAGACCGGGCTGAGGCCCGCATCCGCCAGCGCCTTTTCGAACACGCCCACCTGTTGCAGCGCGGGCGAGCCAAGCAAACCGACCTTGCCGCCGGGGGCGATCCGAGCGGCCTCAGCGCAGGACATCTCGACCATGTTCAGGAAAGGTGCATCGGTCGAAGCCGCCACCTGACCCGCATAGTAATGTGCGGTGTTGCAGGGCATGACGAGCGCCTCGGCACCTGCACCGACCAACCGCTTGGCCATCTGCACAAGAACCGGACCGGGGTCTTCGCCGCCGCCTTCGAGGATCGCCTTGATGCGCGAAGGCACCTGGGTGTTGTTGTCCACCAGCAAGGGGATGTGATCGGCATCATCGCGCGCCTGAATGGCGTCGACGATCTGCTGCATGAAAAAGATCGTCGCTTCCGGGCCCATACCGCCCAGCACACCAATACGCCGCATCAGGCTGCTCCTTTTTGCAGGGCGCGCGCCACCACATGCGCAATAATGTCGGCCACATGGGCGCAATCCGCGAGGCTGAACGTCAGAGGAATGCGCATGTCCAGCAATCCGGCAAGAATGGCATCCGTTTTGGGCAGGTCCTGCGGTGTCACATAGCGCCAGCTTTGGTGGTTCGAGGTGAAGCCAACCGGACTGTCCGCGCCGAACCACTTGAGCTCGACGCCAAGCGCCTTGGCCCCAGTCACCACCTGTTGCACGGTTTCCTTGCTGGCCTCCGGCATCAGGAACTGGAAGGACGACCCGACATAGCGTTCCTGTTCCAGGCGGTGCGGGACGTAGATGCCGTTCATCCCCCGCAGCCTGTCGGCCACCAGATCGTGCCGCGCGTTCCAACGGTCGATATTGGTTTCCAACCTTGACAGCTGCGGCAGCAGGATCGACGCGCGCAGGTTGTCCATCCGCCCGGACATGTTCGGCGTGTCCAGCCGGATATCGGTGAAGACCTCGGGCGCGGGTGCCGCTCCGTGGCGATCATAGAGCATGTACGACCCGGACAGCATGATGGCGCGGGCCATGAATTCGGGATCATCCGAGGTCAGGAACCCGCCTTCGCCGCTGTTCATGTGCTTGTAGGTCTGGGTCGAGAAACACCCGGCGATGCCGAAACTGCCCGATTTGCGCCCGTTCCAGGCAGCCCCCATCGTATGTGCGCAATCCTCGATCAGCGGCACATTGTGTCGATCCAGAAGCGCAGTCAGCGCGTCCATGTCGCACAGGTGACCGCGCATGTTGGACAGCATCACCGCCTTCGGAGAGGTGGCTTCGATCTTTTCCTCGACGTCTGCCAGATCAAGCACCAGATCGGACGTGATCTCGACCAGCACCGCATCGGCCCCGACAGCGGCAATCGCGCCCGGTACAGGGGCGAGCGTGAAGCCATTGGTGAGAACCGCATCCCCCGGACCGGCGCCCAGCGCGCGCAGGGCCGTGGCCATTGCGTAGCCGCCAGAGGTGCAGGCAAGGCAGTAGGCCGACCCCTGGTAGGCGGCATAGGCCTTTTCAAGCTCGGCCACCGGACCGAGTTCAGTGCCGACCGTGTTGTAGCGATGCAGCCGTCCACTGCGCAAAACCTCAACAGCCGCCTTGATCGCGTCATCCGCGATCGGCTCCTGCTGGGTAAAGCTGCCGGTGAACGGCTGCATCAGGGCTTACTCCGCTGCCATGGTCGGCGCGTCATAGTCGAACGCCGCCGTGTAGCCAAAGAGCGCCACACCACCGCCGGTGTGCAGGAAGACGATGTTCTCGTCGCCAGCAAAGGCACCCTTGCGCACAAGGTCGATCAGGCCGGCTGCGCCCTTGCCGGAATAGACCGGGTCCAGAAGGATGCCTTCGAGACGCGCGAACATCTCGATCGCGGCCAGACCGTCCTTGGTGGGGATGCCGTAGCCTTCGCCAACGTAATCAGTGTTCGCCTCGACATCCTCGCGGGTGACCACACCGGGGCACCCAAGCTTTTCGGCGGTCTTGACGGCGAGGTTATAGACGTTCTCTTCCTGCTTGGGCTTGGGCGCGCGCACGCCGATCCCCAAAAGCGGGATTTGCGCGTTGATCGCCTTGAGACCCACGATCAGACCGGCCTGTGTGCCCGCGCTTCCGGTGGCGTGGATCAGACGGTCGATCCGCAGGCCCATGGTGTTGGCCTGGGTGACAAGCTCCATCGCGGCGTTGGCGTAGCCCAGCGCGCCGGTCGGGTTCGATCCGCCACCGGGGATGGTGTAGACATTGCGCCCCTCGGCACGGAACTTGTCCGCGACGGTTTCCATTTCGGCATTCATGTCCAGACCGGAACCGGGGCGCTTTTCCGCAGTCGCGCCATGCAGGAAATCAAGAAACACGTTGCCGTTCAGATTGTAGTTCGGATCGTTCGACCCTGTGCGGTCTTCCAGAAGGATGTGGCAATCGATGCCCAACTTGGCCGCGCAGGCGGCGGTCTGCCGGGCATGGTTGGATTGCGTCGCGCCCTGCGTGATGACCAGATCGGCCCCTTGCGCCTGTGCCTCGGCCATCAGGAATTCAAGCTTGCGGGTCTTGTTGCCACCTGTGGACATGCCGGTGCAATCGTCGCGCTTGATCCAGATACGCGGTCCACCCAGTTCTTTGGACAGACGGTCCATCGGCTCAAGGGCGGTGGGCAGATGAGCAAGGTGTACGCGGGGGAATCGGGAAAAATGCATTGAAGCGTCCTTTGATGGGTTCGCAGTATCAATTCTGCATGTAACCAGCCTCGTCAAATAGAAAAACGGGCGTTATTATGCGCATCTTGCATAAAGAGGCCACCCATGCGGATAGACTGGATCGAAGACCTTGTCGCGCTGCTGGACAGTGGAGGCGTTGCCGACGCAGCACGCCTGCGCAATGTAACACAGCCCGCCTTTTCGCGCCGCATCAAAGTGCTTGAAGAGGTGCTCGGGATCGAACTGATCGACCGGAGCGTCAAGCCCAGTGGCCCATCCACAGTGCTGCGTGACCGCGACGCCGAGCTGCGCAAACTGGCGACCGAGCAACGGCTGCTTTTGTCCGACATGCGACAGGAACAAAGCACCGGATTGCGTCAGCTTGTGATCGCCAGCCAGCACGCGATCACCACGTCCCTGGGCACCCAGATCATCAAGTCCGTGGCCGAACCCAGCCGCACGCATATCCGCCTGCGGTCCGCCAATCGGGATGAATGCGAAACCCTGCTGATCCGCAGGCAAGCCGCGATTTCGCTCACCTACCGGATCAAGTCCGAACCCGCGGCGGAACTGGCCTCGTTTCTGATCGAGGCCGTGATTGGTGAGGAAACGCTGATCCCGGTCTGTGGCAGTGCTCATGCCGGTGACTTGATGGCCCGCTTCAACGACGGCGCGCTGCGGATCATCGGCTATCCGGCGGACGTGTTTCTGGGCGCAGCGGTCACGCGGCATATCCTTCCGGCGCTCGACGGTCGGTGCAGCGTCAGCGTGGTGACGGAAACCGGGCTGTCCACTGCCGCGATGCAACTGTCGCAATCGGGACTGGGTGTGGCATGGGTGCCGAAAGCACTGGCGCAACCGGATCTGTCCCGCGGGGATCTGACCAATCTCGAAGGCGACCTGGGCTGGATCGGCATGGACATCGTGGCACAACGTTGGGCGCAGACCACAAACTCTGCCACGCTGGATGCCTGGACGCGCCTTACACTGTCGCACTGACGGTCATACGGCCAGACCTTGAAACAGCAGAAACTGCGAATTCCTTTCGAAAACCGCTAAATTTTTGGCGAGCCGTGTCGTTGAGCCTGATAACTCACAAGGGACCTTATCATGTTGGACACGACATCCCATTCCACCCTCGACGAAGGTGCCGTCGCCCTTCTGTCAATGGTCGAACGCACACAGGCCGTTATTCATTTCACGGTCGACGGAACCATTCTGCACGCGAATGCAAACTTCCTCGCGGCTCTGGAATATACGGCAGATGCAGTGGTTGGAAATCACCACCGCATGTTCGTCGATGCAGAATACGCGCGCAGCAGCGCCTATGCCAAGTTCTGGCAAGACCTCAAATCCGGGAAAACCTTTACGGATCAATTCCCGCGCCGCACCCGCACGGGGCGCACGATCTGGATTCAGGCGACCTATGCCCCCGTTTTCGACGACCACGGAGTCGTGGAGCGCGTTGTGAAGGTCGCCTCGGACATCACCGCACGGCAGGAAGCCATCCATGATCTGGCCGAAGGATTGGACCATCTGCGCCGCGGTAACCTCACGCATCGCATCCGCGTCAGCGATCTGCCCGATCTTGCCATCCTCGGGACCGCTTTCAATCGCACGACCGAAGACTGGAATGCCCTGCTGGGTCGCGTGTCCGTCGTCACGGGGTCCGTCCAGCACATCGAACGGAACCTGAGCGCGTCGTCGGAAGAGCTTTCGAGCCGCAGTGCGTCGCAGGCCTCCGCGCTCAGCGAGACGGCTCAGGCCCTGAACCAGCTCGACACCACCGTGCGCAGCGCGGTCGAAGAGGCGCAATCGGCGGATAAAATCGCCAAGGAAACGCGCGGCAAGGCGGAGGGCAACACCAAACTTGTCGAAGACATGATGAAAGCGATGATGCTGATCCAGACGTCATCGGGGCGGATTTCCAAGATCGTCAACACGATCGAATCCATTGCCGTGCAAACCAACCTGCTTGCGCTCAACGCGGCGATCGAGGCCGCACGAGCAGGCAATGCGGGCCGGGGCTTTGCCGTGGTCGCAACGGAAGTCCGCCAATTGGCGCTGCGCAGCTCCGACTCCGCCCGCGAGATCGGCGGCCTGATCGCCGAAAGCGAAACCCATGTCGCCAGCGGTGTGACACTGGTCAACCGCGCCGGTTCGGACCTGAGCGGGTTTTTCGAGGGGATCGAACGCCTCAGCTCAACCGTGGGACGGATCGCGGACAGCATCACAACGCAATCCGTCGCCCTTTCCCAGATCAATGAAGCCGTGGGTCACATGGAAAGCATGACAGTGGAAAACGCGCAGATGGCGACCGAAACCACATCGGCCTGCAAGTATCTGTCGGAAGCGTCGAACGCGCTGGCGACAGAGGTCTCGACCTTCCAGATCTCCTGACCAGCGATCCAAAGGGAACACGGGCACCGGCAAAGATATCACATCTCCACCGGTGCCCGCGACGTTCAGGGCTTTTCCAGATGAGACAGGGCAGGTTCTTGAGGCGGAAGTTTGCTCTTGAAGAGCTCCGGATTTTGACCTGCCTGCACCCAGCGACAAGGAAACCCCGGCGAGTTCCTCAGCTCCGGCCGGTTTCAACCTGAAGCGCATCGATCTGTTTCGACGCTTCTGCTTTGGAAAGCGTTGGGTCAAACTCGACATTGGCCTCTTGGCACAGCGTCTTGAGATAGCTCGCCTGCGCACCAGTCATCGGTTCATCACCGGTCACCCATTCATCGACCGGCTTGTCAGCATTGCCGGGTGCGTCTTTCTTCGGGGTGTTTGTTGGTCTTTCTGGCATGATCCCTCCACGTTCCTGTCTCAATGTTCCGGAGTATTCGGGAGTTCCTGTCATTCTGACGTCTCACACGCGGGTCTTGCAGACCTCTGGGCGCGGCAATCACGGGTGCGACACCGCTCTGTCATGTCAGACAAAGAACACTGAAACCAGACGGATCAGTGGTGCCGCTGAAGGGACTCGAACCCCCGACCCCATCATTACGAATGACGTGCTCTACCAGCTGAGCTACAGCGGCCAATCCCGAAGCGACCAGATCATCTCGGGAATGGCGCGCCTGTTAGCACCGGTTTCAGAGCAAGAAAAGTGTTATTTGACCTTTTCCGGCTCGGGCGTTTCAGCGTTTGTCGGGGCATCTTCAGACCCTGACGTCGTGTCAGTCTCGGGCGTCGACTCCCCCTGAGAAACGGGATCGGGGTCTATCACCTCGGCCTCGTCCACCGGCGCGGACTTGTCTTCGAGCGAGCCTACGATGAGCGGCAGCATCTCGGCACCTGCGGGCAGAACCGTTTCGCTTTGCTTTGGCGTTGTCCAACTCAGGGTGTCGAAGCTTTCGCAGGTGTTGCAGACCGGGGTCCATTCGGTGTGGATCGTCTTGCAATTGTCGCAGACCCACTGAGGCCCGCGCGGCGCTGTCAGGGCTCTTGCCAGCCAGCCTCGGACAACGGCGTCGGAGGCGCCTTCTCCGCGTTCGATCGCCGCCGTGATGGCAAGCACCCGCGTATCCGGTTCCTTTTCCGCAAGATCTCCCATCGCGCGACGGGCTGCGGGAAAATCCTCGGCGGCAAGGTTCAGTTCTGCGAGAAGCAGCTTGGTTTCGCGGTGCTCGGGGCGCATCGATGTCAGCTGCGTGAAGCGTTTCAACCGCGCCTGTGGCGTCTCGTTCGGTTCGATCTCGGCAAAGGCGGAGGCAAGGTCAGGATGGGGCTGGGCCTGCCACGCTTTCTTGAGGAGCCGCACAGCGTATTTCGACCGGCCTTGCGCGATGTGGCTGCGCGCGGCCATGGCCGCGGCCGGGATCAGGTCGGGCGACGATTTGTTGGCCGCGATGGCAGCTTCCTGCGCCTCGATGGTCTTGCCCTCGTCCAGCACACCCTTCGCTTCTGACAAAGCCAGCACCGCATCCCGACGCTTGTGAACATCGCGCGGCAGGGCGCCGTGCTTCAGCTTTGCGTTCAGGGTCCTGCGCGCACCTGACCAATCCGCGTTTTTGGCCTGAAGGCGCAGCAGCGTGTCCTGCACCTCTTCGTGCTTGGGCTTGATGGCAAAGGCGCGTTCGGCCAGCTTGAGCGCGGTTTCGGTGTCACCGGCGTCCAGTTTCTGCTTCATCAGGCCACGGACACCGACAAACCGCGTGGTTTCGTTCTGCACGAGGCGTTTGTACACCTCTTCGGCTTTCTTGCGGTCGCCTGTCATCTCTGCGGCCTGCGCCGTGATCAGGTCAGTCAGTTCAGGCTTGTGCAGGTATTTCTCGGCCTTGGTCGCCTTGGCCATCGCCAGACGGCCTTCACCGGAAGCCAGCGCCATCAGGCCTTCGCTGAGCGCCTGGAACCCCTTGCGTTCCCGGTTCCGGTCGAAGTAGCGCGAAATCGCGGTTTCGTCGCCGTTGATGAATTTCAGCGTCGCGATCAAAAGCCCGAACAGCTTGAGGAACACCCAGACGACAAGGATGGCCACCAGCGCCGAGATGACCGACTGGAGCGGCCCGAGGGTGAATTCCGTGCCCCCTGCGGTGATCTGAATCCCGCCACTGCTTTCCATGAGGTAGCCAGCACCGATCGCCAGAGCGGCGACGATGACGACAAAAAGTATGATCTTGAAAAGAGACCAAAGCATCGGACGCCCCCCTTATTCCTGAAGTAGCTGCTGGACGAGGTCGTCCGCTGCCGTTTTAGCCTCTAGTCGTGCGCGTGCACCGTCCTGCCAGTCGGAAAGCGCTCCCTGTGCTGCCTCGGGTAGTGCCGAAAGCTCCGACAGGGCCGCGCTCAGGTCACCCGATCTGACAGCGGCTTCGGCGCGGGACAGAACCGCATCCGCATCGTCGCCCTCCTTGGGAGCAACGGACCGTGCGCCAAGCTGGTTGGCAAAGAATGTGGTGATCCGTCCCACCCCCTCCGCGCCCTCAGTGTCGGCGCTGCGTGCTTCACGAAGCGCCGCACGCGCCGCGTCGGGGAATGCCTCTGCAAGTCCGGACTGCGTCGGCACACCGCTTTCAGCCTGTGCTGCCAAGGCTTCGGGCACGTCGACACCGTTCGAGGAAAGAACGGCAACTGCCCCGGAAAACGACGCGCCGCTTTCAAGCGCTGTGGTGATCTCTGCAAGGGCTGCACGAGAGGCGGCAAGCTGTGCATTCTCTTCGGCGTTCTCTTCGGCGGCGACCGCTTCCTGCGCCATCAGGGACACCTCGGCGCGCTGCGCTTCGACCTCGGCCTGGAGATCGGCGAGCGCGCGTTCGTAGGCAGCAATGGCTTCCTCGGACACCGCCGACTCCAGCGGCTGACGCTCCAGCGTGTCGATCCGGGAAACCATGTCTTCCAGCCGGGCTGACAGGTCCGACGTGGTTGCCTGCAATGATGCGATCTGGTCCTCGACAGGGCTCAGATCAAATGTCGGAGGCTCAACGCCTTCGAGGGTCGCGATCCGCGTCCCCAACTCGGACAATGTGCCGTCCTGCGTGGTCAGTGCGTCGCGGATTTCATCCTCGAAGGTGGAGTCCTGCGCCGCATCAAAGGGCCACACGGCCTGCGATGTATATGCCGCAACCCCGTAGCCAAGCACTGCCGCAACCGCCCCGCCCACCAACATGGGCACAAAACCGCCTTTGCGTTCGACCGTCGTTTCCCGAATGACCTGCGGCGCAACAGGCAGCGTCTCGGGTTCGATTTCGGGTTCGGGTCTTGTGGGATGGTTGTCGCCTGCTTCCGCCGCGCCGATCAGACGTTCGGCTTCTTCGTCGGTCAGATGATCGTCGACATGTGGGGATGCGCCGGTCTCGGGCGACCCGATGTCCTTGGAGGCATCATCGACTGTCTCGTCAATCTTGGGTTCGGGCTGTTCGATCGTATCGTCCGACACCGCATCTTCGACAGTGTCCTTGGTATCTGCCTCTGGAGATTCGCGGTCCGAAGTGTCCTCCGCAGGGGCGTAAGCCTCAACCGCTTCAACAGCGTCTGCCGCCGTATCGAGATCCTGAGACGACGGCCCGGACGATTCCGCCTGGTCTGCCACGCGGTCTCCATCAACCGATTGATCAGTGTCGTCTTTTGAGGTTTTGTCCGTGCTCTTGCGTTTCGCCACCGGTTAATCCTTCGAATCTATCAAGTCTGCGCGACAGTTATGTCAACTTCACCTTAAAACCGTCACAACCGCCGCTCAAGGTTCGTGGCGTCTGCGATCATATCCGTTACCAAGTCCACCATCCCGTCGCGATCTGGTCGGTGCGCTATCCTCGTTCGGTGCGCCGCATCCGCGGGCAGGGCCTGTGCAACGGCTTCGCTGATCGCGGCAAACCGAATTTGGTCAAAACCCATCGATTCGCTGCGAAGCTGCTGTGCCGTCCTCGGCGAGAATACCGGCGCGAGCGTCAATCTGTCTTGCGACAAAGCTGCCCGCGTGGCGTCTGCAAAGGGCTCAATCCCCTGAGTATATAGAACGGCGTCCGATGTTTCCACGCCCGCCGCACTCAGCCGCCCCGCGATATCCCCGATGGCGATCTCACCCCGCAGGTGCAGCAACGGGCCCTTAAAGCCATTGTCCAGAACATGCCCGATCACTTGGTCTGCTGTCCCCCCTGCAACTTCCGTCCTGAACCCCAACGCACGAGCCGCCCTTCCCGTTGCAGTTCCCACCGCAATTGCGGGAACATCCGGAACACGCCCCCCAAGGGCCATGTACGCATCTAGAGCGTTCGCAGAGGTAAAGATCAACCCGGTCACCCCCTCGAGATCGGGCAAAGGACCGGTGACACGGATCGTCAGCAGCGGATTGATCAAAATATCAACAGCGTCCCGCGCCTGCTGCGGCAGCGCCGACACGAATGCCTCTGATGACGCCTGCGGGCGTGTCAAAAGCAGAAGAGGGCGTGGAGCAGCCATGGCATCCGGTGTTGTTGTGAGCAGCACCCAAGGGTGGTAACTGCTGGGCCGCATGGGTGCAACGGAAAGTCTGATGAGCCACGACATCACCGTTCTTGGGCTGGAAAGCAGTTGTGATGACACCGCAGCCGCCGTTCTGCGCGGGCGCGAAATCCTGTCCTCTGTCGTGGCAGACCAGACCGCGTTGCATGCGGCTTACGGCGGTGTCGTTCCAGAGATCGCCGCACGCGCCCATGCCGAAAAGCTGGACCTGTGTATTGAACGCGCCTTGTCTGACGCGAGAACGTCCCTGTCCGACATCGACGCCATTGCGGTCACCGCCGGCCCGGGTCTGATCGGCGGCGTGCTGTCCGGCGTGATGATGGCCAAAGGTCTGAGCGCCGCAACCGGAAAGCCCCTCATCGGGGTCAACCACCTTGCCGGACACGCGCTGACCCCACGCCTGACCGATGGCTTGGAGTACCCCTACCTCATCCTTCTTGTGTCGGGTGGGCATTGCCAATTCCTGCGCGTCGATGGTCCAACGACGTTTTACCGCCTCGGCAGCACCATTGATGACGCGCCCGGCGAAGCGTTCGACAAGACCGCACGCCTATTGGGGTTGCCGCAACCGGGTGGCCCCTCGGTTGAACACAGCGCCCTGTCCGGTGTCGAAACCCGCTTTGCCTTTCCGCGGCCTTTGCTGGACCGACCGGGATGTGACCTGTCGTTTTCCGGTCTCAAGACGGCCCTTCTGCGCCAGCGCGATCAGCTTGTATCCGATCAGGGCGGGCTGCATCCGCAGGATATCAGCGACCTCTGCGCCGGGTTTCAGGCCGCCATCCGCGATGTTCTGGTCGAAAAATCGAACAGGGCGCTGCGTGCCTCAGACGGGATCACAGGCTTTGCCGTTGCAGGTGGTGTCGCCGCCAACACACAGCTTCGGGCAGCGTTAGAGACGCTTTCGCTGGACCACGATATCCCCTTTGTCGCGCCGCCGCTTGCCTTGTGCACCGACAACGCCGCGATGATTGCCTTTGCCGGAGCCGAGAAATTCGCCGCAGAGGGCGCGGACGATCTGACATTGACCGCCCGTCCAAGGTGGCCGCTCGACACCCGGTCGCCGTCTGCCTTGGGAAGCGGAAAGAAAGGGGCCAAGGCGTGATCGGCATCATGGGCGCCGGGGCGTTCGGCACCGCGCTGGCCATCGCTCTTGCCAAGACAGGGCAGCCCGTGACGCTATGGTGCCGCAACGCGGATCAGGCGCAGGACATGGCCAAGTTGCGGTTTAACAGAGCCTATCTTCCCGACGCCCCGTTCCCCGAAACCCTCGAGATCACGCAGGACATACACCGGATCACCAGCGGGACCGCGCTGCTTGTCGCTGTGCCCCTGCAATCCATGCGATCCGCCGTAGCGCAGCTGGGCCGCGTCGACACGCCTCTTGTCGCGTGCTGCAAGGGCATAGAATTGACCACCGGCCTTGGCCCGATCCGGGTGCTTGAAGACGCTCTGCCCGGCATCACCACAGCAATCCTGACTGGCCCGAGCTTTGCCGCGGATATCGCCATCGGTCGACCCACCGCCCTGACCCTCGCCTGTGCGGATGCAACGACAGGGGCGGCGCTGCAAAGCGCTCTGACCACTCCAACCCTGCGGCTTTACCGGACAACGGACACCATTGGAGCAGAGCTGGGCGGCGCGTTGAAGAACGTCATGGCCATTGCCTGCGGTGCTGTGATCGGCGCGGGTCTGGGGGACAGCGCACGCGCCGCGACCATGACCCGGGGCTTTGCAGAAATGCAAAGGATCGGCACCATTTTCGGCGCACGTACCGACACTCTTGCAGGCCTGTCCGGGTTGGGAGACCTCGCCCTGACCTGCACCTCGGATCTGTCGCGCAATTACCAGCTTGGGCTGTCGCTGGGCCGAGAAGAGATTTTCGACCCGAAGATCACCGTCGAAGGTGCCGCAACGGCCAAGGCCATGTCCACGATCGCGCGCCAGAGGGGCATCGACCTGCCGATCACCGAAACCGTGACGCGGCTGGTTGAGGGTTCAACGACGATCAAGGATGCCATAGAAACACTCATGACCCGTCCATTGAAGGAAGAATAGATGCTCATCGCTCTCATCGCTCGCGACAAAGCTGGCGCGCTTGAAACCCGCAAGGCCAATCGGGATGCCCACCTGGCCTATATCGAGGCCACTGGCGTCGTCGAACAGGCCGGACCCCTGCTGGATGACGCGGACCAGATGATCGGATCTCTGGTGGTTCTGAACGTGGCCGACATGGCTGCGGCGCAGGACTGGGCCGACAATGACCCTTATGCCAAGGCCGGTCTGTTCGACAGCGTCGAGCTGATCCCGTGGAAACGCGTGATCGGCGGATGAGATACTGGCTGTTCAAATCCGAACCCTCGACATGGTCCTGGGAGGATCAGGTCGCCAAGGGCGCTGTCGGGGAGGAATGGAACGGCGTGCGCAACTACCAGGCGCGCAACTTCATGCGCGACATGGCGGTCGGGGATCGTGGGTTTTTCTACCACACCCAATCGGAAAAGGCGGTTGTCGGCACGGTCGAGGTTATCGCCAAGGCTCATCCAGACAGCACAAGTGACGATGACCGCTGGGAATGTGTGGACATCAAGGCATTGGATCCGGTCAAGACGCCAGTCACGCTCGAACAGATCAAGGCGGATGAGCGTTTGTCCGGCATGGTGCTGGTCAACAATTCCCGCCTGTCGGTTCAGCCTGTCACGAATGTGGAATGGCGGATCATCTGCGATCTGGCGGGTTTGACAGGATGAGGTGTGTGGTCTCAGATGGCCGTTGACCGGTTTCACCTGTCGGGGAGGGTCGGAGAATGCCAATACTTCCAGTGATCGTGGCCGGGCTGGCCGGATGGGCCTTTGGCGCTTTGTGGTACAGTGTCTTCGCAAAACAATGGATCGCGGCATCTGGGGTCATGACCGATGCAGACGGCAAGCCGGTCAACCGGAAAAACCCGTTCCCCTACGTGATCAGCATTGCTGCGGCACTAATCGTGGCGGCGACGATGTATTATGCGTTCGACATGCTTGAGATCGTGACCGTTGCAAAAGGATTTACATCCGGTCTCGGCATCGGTGCCTGTTTCGCCGCACCATGGCTGGCAACCAGCTATGGGTTCGCAGGCAGACCGTTCACATTGACGATGATTGATGCGGGATACGCGATATTCGGCTCCGCAGTGATTGGTGCCGTGATCCCCCTGTTCTGAATTCAAACGGAGGGTTGCGGCCGAAACCGAAACCCTCCGTCCCCGCGCTCCCAAGTCACCACGCGCGTAAACTGAATATGGTTTCGGTCGTCCTGACCGTCCTGAGTGTTCTACTTCAACCCAGGCTCAAAACCAAATCCCAAGTCCGGAGCATTTGTCTCAACTGCAAAGGAAAAGGGCGCTCCACCGGAACGCCCTCTGGCATCGTGAGGCGCCTTGGCGTCAGCCGTAGACAGCTTCCTTGCCGAAATGCTTGGTCAGCATGTAATAGACCACGGCCCGGTACTTGTTGCGCTCGGACTTGCCATAGGTCTCGATCACTGAATCGATCGCATCCATAAGCTCGGGGCCATCGCTCAGGCCCAGCTTCTTGATCAGGAAGTTGGTCTTTACGGTCTCCAGTTCGGAGGGCTGAGACCCTGCGACGGTCGATGCATCGTCGTTGTAGATCGCTGGCCCACATCCGATCGTGACCTTGGTCAGCAAGTCCATGTCCGGCGTCATGCCGCACTTGGTCTTGAGGTCATCCGCATACTTTGCGATCAAATCGTCTCTCTTACCCATCACTGTCTCCCTGTGAAGTCTTGGTTCCCCGGAGGACCGGCCCCCAACGAGTGGAAAGGTGGCAAAAAGCCCCGCTTCGGGCAACGAAAAATGCGATTTTGCGTCACGATCCTGCGATTTCCCTCTGGTGTATGCGCGAAAGTCACTGAATGGTCGCGTCTGTAACTATTGATTGGAGGTACACATGGGACTTTGGAATTTCGTCAAGACAGCGGGCCGCAAAATCGTTGGAGCAGAGGAACTGCCAACGGCAGCCCTGCTGCACAAGGAGGTCGCGGATCTTGGATTGGACACCAAGGGCGCAGAGATCACGGTCGAGGGTGACAAGGTTGTCGTCACCGGCGGTGACATGACCCAGGAAGAGCGGGAAAAGGTGATCCTCGCGGTCGGCAACGTTGAAGGTGTGTCGGCGGTCGAGGCGGACACTGCGGACGAACCGACGTTCCACACGGTCGAAAAGGGCGACACGCTCTGGGCAATTTCCGCCAAGACGTTGGGCAACGGATCGAAATACAACGCGATCTTCGAGGCCAACCGCCCGATGCTAAGCCACCCGGACAAGATTTATCCGGGTCAAGTTCTGCGCATTCCGACAGAGGCGTAACAAAAAGCCCCCGAAACCGGGGGCTTTTTCTTCAATACCGATAGTGCTCCGGCTTGAACGGGCCTTCGGGTGTGACGCCGATATAGGCCGCTTGTTCCGGGGACAGTTGTGTCAGTTTCACGCCGATCCGGCCCAGATGAAGGCGGGCGACTTTCTCGTCCAGATGCTTGGGCAGGATGTAGACCTTGTTCTCGTACTGGCCGCCATTCTTCCACAGCTCGATCTGTGCAAGCACCTGGTTGGTAAAGCTGGCCGACATCACGAAGGACGGATGGCCTGTAGCGTTCCCCAGGTTGAGCAAGCGGCCTTCGGACAGCAGGAGGATACGATTGCCCGAGGGCATCTCGATCATGTCCACCTGTTCCTTGATGTTGGTCCACTTGTGGTTGCGAAGGGACGCCACCTGAATTTCGTTGTCAAAGTGACCAATGTTGCCGACGATGGCCATGTCCTTCATCTCGCGCATGTGCTCGATGCGGATCACGTCCTTGTTGCCGGTGGTGGTGATGAAGATATCGGCGCTCGAGACAACGTCTTCGAGCAGGACAACCTCGAAGCCGTCCATCGCCGCCTGAAGCGCGCAGATCGGATCGGCCTCGGTCACTTTCACACGGGCACCCGCACCAGCGAGCGAGGCGGCAGAGCCTTTGCCGACGTCGCCATAGCCACAGACCACAGCGACCTTGCCCGCCATCATCGTGTCGGTGGCGCGGCGGATGCCGTCAACCAGCGATTCCTTGCAGCCGTACTTGTTATCGAATTTCGACTTGGTGACGCTGTCGTTCACGTTGATCGCCGGGAATGGCAACTGGCCGTTCTTGTGCAGCTCGTACAGACGATGCACGCCGGTTGTCGTTTCTTCGGACACGCCCTTGATCGCGTCGCGCGTCTTTGTGAACCAGCCGGGGGTTTCGGCCATCCGCTTGGCGATCTGCTTCTTGATCACCTCTTCTTCCTCGGACTGCGGCACCGGGATGATCTCTTCCCCAGCTTCGGCGCGTGCGCCCAGAAGAACGTAAAGCGTCGCGTCGCCGCCATCGTCGAGGATCATGTTCGCGCCTTCGGGGAACATGAAGGACTTGTCGAGGTAATCCCAATGCTCTTCAAGCGTCTGGCCCTTGATCGCGAAGACCGGAACGCCCGACTCGGCAATCGCCGCCGCCGCGTGGTCCTGCGTCGAGAAGATGTTGCACGATGCCCAGCGCACATCGGCCCCCAGCGCGGTCAGCGTTTCGATCAGAACCGCCGTCTGGATCGTCATGTGCAGAGACCCGACGATGCGCGCGCCCGACAGCGGCTTTGCAGCACCGTATTCTTCCCGCAGCGCCATCAGGCCCGGCATTTCGGTTTCGGCGATATCCAGTTCCTTGCGACCGAACCCGGCCAGCGCGATGTCCTTGACGATATAATCTTTGGCCATTCCCGGCTCTCCACATGTCAACCTTGGTTGGCTGGGCAGTTAGCACGCGGTCACCGTCCGGGCAATGCGCGGCGGTTTACAAGGTCGAATTGGCGCTCTACCCAAGACAAAAACGAGGCTCCTTATGGCAAAATCACCACGCGCCTGGCAACGAATGCTGTCCGGTCGCAGGCTTGATCTGCTTGATCCGACACCGGTGGATATCGAGATCGAGGATATCGCGCATGGGCTGGCCTTTGTCGCGCGGTGGAACGGGCAGACTTTTGGTGACTATGCCTATTCGGTGGCCGAGCATTCACTGCTGGTCGAGACCTTGTTCACCCGGCTCTGCCCCAAAGCCACGGCCGCCGAACGGCTGACCGCGCTGTTGCACGACGCCCCGGAATACGTGATTGGTGACATGATTTCGCCGGTCAAGGCTGCGGTTGGCCCCGGTTACGGCGCTTTGGACGATCGCTTGACGGCGGCGGTGCACATCCGGTTCGGCTTGCCTGCGGTGACGCCCCCCAAGCTGAAAAAACAGATCAAGAAGGCGGACCGCATCAGCGCATGGATGGAGGCGACCCAGATCGCCGGGTTCACCCGTACGGAGGCCGACAAGTTCTTTGGCGCGCCGGATCTGGACCTGATTGCGGACCTGTCCATCGTGCTGCGCGCCCCCGTCGAGGTACGGTCCGACTTCACATCGCGGCATGCGGACCTGATGAGGGACATGCTGTGATCACAATTCGCCGCGCCGGTGATCTTGATGCACGAGAGATGGCGGACCTTCTGGATGCGATTATCCGGAAAGGTGGCACGACCGCCCATACCGATCCCGTATCCCGGAGCACACTTCTGGACTGGATGCAGCGCGATCCACAGCGATCCGCATGGCATGTGGCCGAGGACGAGGCGGGGAAAATACTGGGGTTTCAGTTCCTTGAACCACATCCCGAATTGCCCTCCGACGCCTGTGATATCGCCACTTTCGTGCGTTTGGGACAGACAGGTCTTGGTGTGGGGTCAAAGCTTTTCGAAGCGTCGAAACGGGCCGCGCGCGATTTGGGCTACAGTTGGATCAACGCGACGATCCGCGCCGATAACGAAGGCGGGTTGGCGTACTACCAAAGCCGAGGGTTCGAGAACTATGCGCGTCACGCTGGCATTGCCTTGGGAAATGGGCAGCTTGTCGACAGGATCGGCAAACGCTACGACCTGACCTAGCGCGGGGACCGTTTTGCCAGGATGCGCTGCAAGGTGCGGCGGTGCATGTTTAAGCGACGCGCTGTCTCCGACACGTTGCGATCACAAAGCTCGTAGACGCGCTGGATATGCTCCCAACGGACACGATCGGCGCTCATCGGGTTCTCGGGCGGCGGCGGAAGATCGTCACCCTTGGCCAGAAGCGCATTGGTGATGTCGGTCGCATCGGCGGGTTTCGACAAATAGTCCGTCGCACCGATCTTGACCGCGGCCACGGCGGTGGCAATCGCGCCATATCCTGTCAGGACGACCACCCGACTGTCCGGCCGCTTTTCGCGGATCACCTCGACCACATCGAGACCGTTCCCGTCTTCAAGCCGAAGATCGACAACCGCATAGGCTGGGGGACGCGCAGTGGCGATTGCAGTACCTGCAGTCACGGATTGTGCCATCTCGACCTCGAAGCCACGCTTCTCCATCGCCTTGGCCAATCTGCGGAGAAACGGCTCGTCGTCGTCAACCAGCAGGAGGCTCTTGTCGTCGCCAAGATCGTCTGTGGTACGCTCACTCACCGTGGTTCCTCCCGTCGCGTTCAAGTTATCCACCAGTATTAGCGGCGAATTTTCCAACATCAACGTTCAAATGACCCACTAGTCGGCAACGTCAAGAAAGCACGACGTCCGGTCGGCAACCTGTTCAGGAGTCAATTCGCGGCGGAAGAACTCGACAAACCCGTCCTCGGGCATGACGAGGTAGCTGAAGGTAGAATGATCAACGAGATAGTAGTCCTCATCTCCCGGCTGCGCGCGGAAATAGGTCCGGTACGCTTGGCTCGCGGCCTTCACCTGTTCTTCGGAACCGGTCAGACCGATCATGTCTTCATGCAGGTTGGCCGCGAATTCCCCCACCACTTCGGGGGTATCACGCTTGGGATCGACCGAGATGAAAACCGGGGTCACATCATGGCCCTGCGCCTTGAGCAGATCGACGGCTTCGGCATTGCGCGCGGTATCAAGCGGGCACACATCCGGGCAGAACGTGTAGCCGAAATAGATCAGCGACGGCTTTGTGATCACATCAGCATCGGTCACCGTCTCGCCCGCAGAATTGACCAGCGTGAATGGCCCGCCAATCGTGTCTGCACCGCCTGCAATCTGGGTGCTCCGACAGGACGCGTACTTGTCGCCACCATCAACAGGCCTGCTCCAGTACCAGATACCGGCAATCAGGGCGACCATTGCCACACCTGCCGAAATCGCTGCCAATCGTACCATGTGATCTCCTTCGCCCCTGCATGAACAAAGCCCTTCTCATCGGAATTGGCTCGCCTATGCTTTGCTATAGCCGAGGTAAGGATTTTGAAATCCGGGGCAAGAGGCGAAAGGGCGCAGATGACGCAATCCGAGTTCGGGATCTTCCAGGAACGCCAGCGCGGCAGCTTTATCCGGCTGCGGACGATGATCTGGCTGCGATGGTGCGCCATCGTCGGACAATTGGCGGCGATCACGCTGGCCCAAAAGATGTACAACCTGCAACTTGAACTGGGATTGTGCTATTTGGCGGTCGGCGTGTCCATCGTCGGCAACCTGATCGCCATCTTCGTTTTCCCTGAAAACAAGCGTCTGAACGAGGCCGAGAATTTTCTCATGGTCCTGTTCGACCTGCTGCAATTGTGCTTCCTGATCTACCTCACCGGCGGGCTTCACAATCCGTTTACCATCCTGATCCTCGGTCCGGTGATCGTGTCGGCCACGATCATGACGCTTCGGTCGACCATCATCATCGGGGCCACCGCCATGACGCTTGTCACGCTCATGGTGTTCTTTCACATGCCTTTGAGGACGGAACAGGGCTTCATCATGCGGATCGCGGACGTGTTCATCTTTGGCCAATGGTCGGCGATCACCATCGCGATCATCTTCCTGTCGCTCTACGCGCGGCAGATCACCGAAGAAATGAACTCCATGAGCGATGCCGTCGTCGCCACGCAGATGGCGTTGAGCCGGACGCAGATGCTCAACAATCTCGGGGGCGTGGTCGCGGCCGCCGCGCATGAACTGGGCACACCATTGGCCACCATAAAACTGACAAGCGCCGAACTGATCGAAGACCTTTCCGACCAGCCCGAACTGCAGGAAGACGCGCGCCTGATCCGGGATCAGGCCAACCGCTGCCGAGATATCCTTCAATCCATGGGTCGGGCGGGTAAGGAGGATTTGCAGATCCGGTCCGCCCCCCTTGTCGAGGTGATCCGCGAAGCCGCAGAGCCGCACCTGAACCGGGGCAAGGACGTTCTGATCGACTCGGTCGGAGTGGACGACGACTCGTTCGATCCTCCCCTGACGCTGCGTCGCCCCGAGATCATTCATGGCCTGCGCAACCTGATCCAGAACGCGGTTGATTTTGCCCGGTCCTCGGTCTGGATCGAGGCGCGCTGGAACGACAGCGTCATTTCCGTGCGGATCATGGATGATGGGCCGGGTTACCCGACCAACATGCTTGGAAGGATCGGTGACCCCTTCGTGCGCAACCGTCGCAGCGACCGCGAGCGCACCGCGCGTCCCGGTTATGAAGGCATGGGGCTGGGCCTGTTCATCGCCAAAACGCTGCTTCAGCGGTCTGGTGCGGAACTGAGTTTTGCCAACGGCACGGATCGCGCGAACGGATCGTCCCGACGTCGCGGCGCCATCGTCGAAGTCGTCTGGCCACGCACTGCGATTGTGCCGCCCAGCCTGCGCAAAGGTGAGGGCATCGGCCAAAACCCCGCGTTCGAGGCCTGAGGCATCGGACGCGGTTAACCCTCCATTAACCATCTCACCGTTCAATGTCGGCTTGACGGGCCTGAAGGTGATTGATGGATTCTTTTGTTCTGGCAGCAAGTCTGCTCGGTCTGGCCTGCGTCGCAGGGGGTGTCCTGCTGGTCCTTTTCCTGCGCAAGTCCAAGGCACCCGAACCGCGCCCACGATCAGCGCAGACGGTCACAATGCTGTTCCAGGACGGCATCCTGATCGACGCGAATGACCAGATCTGGTCGCTGCTGCCCGATCTGCCATCCTCGCCGACATGGGGCGACATACGACCCCTGTTGCTGCCGGTTGCCCCCGATCTGCCGGAAACGCCGTGCCCGACCCAAATCAGCGCCGACGCGTCCCGAATGGGACTGACCATTTCGAAAGAAGGTACCACTTTTCGCGTCACGCTGGCTCCTCCGATCGCCGCAGGCGACGAATGGTTCATCACGAAACACTCCGGCGCATTCGCCAGCCATATGCAATCAGCGGTGATGCGCGCGCCGGGCCTGATATGGTGTCTCACCGAACAAGGCGAGCTGATCTGGGGCAATGATGCCTTCATGCTGTATGCACGCGCCTATGGCGGCGCGCACAGCTTTGCCGATCACATGGTGCAAGAAACCTCACCCGATACCCGGCGCTCGAAACGGGTCAAGCTCACATCGGACGACCTGAAACCGTATCTGTCCCGCTGGCTGGAAGTGACAGTCGAGGAAACGGAGACCGGACTGATCCATTTCGCAACCGGGATCGACGCAGTGATGCGCGCCGAAGCTGCGCAGCAGAATTTCGTCCAGACCCTTTCGAAGACCTTTGCGAACCTGACGACCGGCCTTGCCATCTTTGATCGCGACAGGCGGCTGGTGCTCTTCAATCCGGCGCTTGTCGATCTGAGCAAGGTGCCCATCGACTTCCTGAGCGCACGTCCAGCGATGTTCGAATTCTTCGACAAGCTGCGCGACTACCGGATCATGCCGGAGCCGAAAAATTATGACGACTGGCGCGAACGCATGGCCAAGCTGGTTGCCGCCGCCTGTGACGACCGGTTTCGCGAAACCTGGACGCTGGCCAGCGGTCAGACCTTTGACATCACCGGGCAACCCTATCCTGATGGCGCGATTGCGTTCCTGTTCAACGACATCACCGCAGAAGTGTCCCTGACCCGGGGGTTTCGTGCCGAATTGGACACGCTGCAATCGGTGATCGACACGATGGATGACGCGGTTGCGGTCTTTGATCCCCAAGGCACCCTGACGGTCTGCAACACCGCCTATGCCGATCTGTGGAACGTCGATCCCGACGCCTGCATTCCCGAAACGACAATTGTCGAAGCGACGCAATCGTGGAAATCCGCCTTTCATCCAAGCCCCGTCTGGCCGGAACTCCGCGATTTCGTCACCAGCACGACAGAGCGGGTCAGTTGGGACAGCGAATTGCGCGGCAAGGACGGGCGAGAGGTGGTCTGCCGGGTTGATCCGATCTGCCATGGTGCCACGCTCATCCGCTTCTGTTTCCGGCCCAGACAGCGCGATGCGCGGCCCGAAGCCGAGGGGTTGCAGATCGTTTCCGCCTGAGCGGGTTTCCAATCTTGCAGCCCGCAGCCAGGCAGGTAAACATGCCGCCATGACGAAACGCAGTGCGGCCTTCACCTCGACCTCTCCCGATGAAACCGCGCAGCTTGCCATTCGGCTGGGCCGAACCTTGCGCGCAGGCGATACGCTTCTTCTCGAAGGCGGGATCGGGGCTGGCAAAAGCCATTTCGCCCGCGCCCTGATCCTGTCGCGGCTGCCCGTTCCGGAGGATGTCCCCTCGCCGACCTTCACCATCGTGCAGGCCTATGAATTGCCGGACTGCGAGCTTTGGCACGCAGATCTTTACCGTCTTGGCGACCCGGATCAGATCATCGAACTGGGGCTTCTCGATGCGTTCCAAAACGCGATCTGCCTCGTCGAATGGCCAGACCGGCTTGACGATCTTGCCCCGCCAGAGGCGTTGACGATCAGGCTCGATGACCCCGACAAGACGGACAAGCGCGAGATCAGCCTGACATGGACAAACCCGGCATGGACGGACCGCGTGACTGAGGCGTTGGCATGAGTGTCGATGCCTTTCTTGCTGCCCAAGGCTGGGCTGATGCCGAACAGGTACCATTGGCCGGAGACGCATCATCGCGGCGGTACATCCGGCTCTGTTCAGGCCCGAAACGCGCGATCCTGATGATCGATCCGCAGGATGACACGCCGCGCTTCGCCGCCCTGTCGGCACACCTGCGCAGGCTCGGCTTGTCTGCCCCGGACATCTACGCGCAAGCGACGGGCCTGATGCTGCTCGAAGATTTCGGCGATGCGCAATTCGCGAAGGTCGCCCAAACACAGCCAGACATGGAAATACCGCTGTATCGGGCGGCGACCGAAGTGCTGTGCCATCTCGTGACGTGCAAGGTGCCTGCCGAACTGACCCACGCGACACCCCGGATCCTCGGTCAGATGATCGAGCCGGTCTTCACCCACTATCTGCCCCTGCTGGGCACGAAACCCGATGACACCCCTTCGGAGATCACGGCACGTCTGACCGATCTCCTTGCCCTTCATCTGCCGGAAGAGGCCGTTCTTGTGCTGCGCGACTACCATGCGGAAAACATGATCTGGCTACCTGATCGTGACCATATTCGCCGGGTTGGCCTGCTGGATTTCCAGGACGCTCTGGCCGGTCCTCCGATCTATGATCTGGTGTCGCTGTTGCAGGACGCCCGCCGCGACGTGACCGATGCCTGTCACGCCGCAACGCTGCGGCACTACCTCGACCTCTCCGGCCGATCCGAGAGCGCGGTCATGCCCGCGTTTCACCTGCTTGGTCTGCAACGGAACCTGCGCATTCTGGGCATCTTTGCCCGGCTTGCGACCGAACGCGGCAAACCCGGCTATCTGGCGCTGATCCCGCGGGTCTGGGCGCATATCCGGACAAGCCTTTCGACCCCGGTCGCACGTGAGCTTGAACCATTGATCCTCGATCTGTTTCCCGAACCAACGCCCGAGCGTCTTGGCGTGGGAGCCGTGCCATGACTGACGCCGTGATGCTCTTTGCAGCCGGGTTCGGAACGCGCATGGGCGCGCTGACGCAGGACAGGCCCAAGCCCTTGATCCCGGTCGCGGGCAAACCGCTGATCGAGCACGCCATGTGTTTTGTCCGCGACGTCGCACCCGCACGGATCGTGGCCAACGCCCACTACAAGGCGGACCAGATCGTCTCTCATTTCGCCGGAACCGACGTCAAGGTGATCGTGGAAAGCCCCGATATTCTTGACACCGGTGGCGGGCTGAAAGCAGCGCTTCCGCTGCTGGATGCGGAGGTCGTGTTCACGATGAACACGGACGCCGTCTGGGACGGGCCCAACCCGTTGACCCTGCTCAAGGCGGCTTGGACCAACGACATGCAAGCGCTGCTGTTATGTGTGCCGCAAGCCCGGACCATCGGCCATACGGGCAAGGGCGATATCGACATTGTTGACGGTGGGCGCGCGGTCTGGGGCACGGAAACGATCTATACCGGAGTGCAGATCATCCGGTCCGATATCGTCTCTGACACACCTGAAAACGTGTTTTCGCTCAAATCCGTCTGGGAGAACCTTGAAACCAAGGGACAGCTCAAAGCGGTCACCTATCCCGGTCGCTGGTGCGATGTCGGGCGCCCCGAAGGCGTCACTCTGGCCGAAGCCATGCTGAGGGATGCCGATGTTTGAACCAACGGACAAGCCACGCCTTTTCGCCCTGCCACCCGGCGCGGATTTTGCGCGCGAACTGGTGCATGGGCTGAAATCCCGACTTGCGGACCAGCCCCCCGAAGCGATGGCACGGGTCGAGCTGTTCCTGAACACGCGGAGGATGCAGCGGCGGGTCGAGGCGGTGTTCGACAGCCTTGGTGCGGGGTTTCTACCCCGGATCAGGCTTGTCACCGATCTGGCCGATCCATTGGATCGCGCCCACCTGCCCCGTCCCACGCCCGCGCTGCGCCGCCAGCTTGAGCTGGCGGAATTGGTCAGAAAGCTGATCGAGGCCGATCCTGGTCTGGCACCACGGTCGGCGGTCTACGATCTTGCCCAGAGCCTTGGCGCGCTGCTCGATGAAATGCAGGCCGAGGCGGTGACACCCGACGATATCGCATCGCTCGACGTGACCGATCAATCCGGTCACTGGGAGCGGGCGCAACGGTTCCTCAAGATCGTCACGCATTATTTCGATCCCGACAGCACCGCGCCGGATGCCGCGACGGTCAACCGCCTGGCGCTTCAGATGCGGCTGCACCGTTGGCAGATTGCTCCGCCGCAGCATCCTGTCATCATCGCCGGATCGACCGGATCGCGGGGATCGGCCTTCCAGTTGATGACCGCCGCTGCCGACCTGCCGCAAGGCGCGGTGATCCTGCCGGGCTTCGACCGCGACATGCCCGCATCGACATGGGATGTTTTGCGCAACGATGTGCGCAACAGCGAGGCGATGCAGGGCGAAGACCACCCGCAATTCCGGTTTGCCCGGCTGCTGGACCACTTGAACCTCAACCATCTCGACGTGGCGCACTGGACGCAAACAGCACCGCCGAACCCGGCTCGAAACGCGCTGGTTTCGTTGGCGATGCGCCCGGCACCCGTCACAGACCAATGGCTGCTCGACGGGCCGGGCCTGCCCTCGCTGAATGACGCAACACAGTCTCTGACCTTGCTCGAAGCCGCTTCTCCGCGAGATGAGGCGCGGGCCATCGCGATGCGGTTGCGGCAGGCGACAGAGGACGGAATCACAGCCGCGCTGATCACGCCGGACCGGATGCTGACACGCCGGGTGACGGCCCTTCTGGACCGCTGGGGTATCCTGCCCGATGACAGCGCAGGCACCCCGGCGCAGTTGACCGCACCAGGACGCCTGCTGCGCCACATTGCGCAGCTGCGTGTCAACGGACCCACCGCCGATGCGCTTCTGACCATCCTCAAGCACCCTCTGTGCCACACCGGTGCCGACCGGGGGCAACACCGGCTCTGGACCTCTGAACTCGAACTGTTCATCCGCAAGACCGGCATTCCCTATCCGGACCTGTCAAAGCTGATGGCGTGGAAAGGTGCGGATGACGCACAGGACTGGCTTGCGTGGATCGACCGTTGCCTGCTGCAACCTGCAATCACGGGCCAGGACCCGCTTGGCGCACATGTCGAACATCACATTGCGCAGGCCGAAGCGATCTGCGCGGGGACCACAAGCGATGACGCGTCGGAGCTGTGGAACCGCAAGGCCGGGGAAACCTGTCGCAAGGCGTTCCACATGCTGACCGAGAACGCTGGTTTTGGCGGCGTGATTTCCGCTCGTGACTATGCCGATCTGGTGGACAGCCTCTTGCGCGCCGAAGAGGTGCGGGACCGTGATGCGCCGCATCCGCATATCCTGATCTGGGGCACGATCGAGGCGCGCGTCATGGGCGCTGATCTGGTCATCCTGGGCGGGCTGAACGAACAGTCCTGGCCCGATGCCCCGCCCGCTGATCCGTGGTTGAACCGTCGGATGCGGCAACAGGCGGGGCTGCTCTTGCCCGAACGCCGCATCGGACTTTCCGCACATGATTTTCAGCAGGCGATCGGGGCGAAAGAGGTGTGGCTCAGCCGTGCCGTCCGGTCCGAAGACGCCGAAACCGTCCCGTCGCGGTGGCTCAACCGTCTGACGAACCTGCTGCGCGGGTTGCCCGACACGGGCGGCCCCGACGCTTTGGCAGACATGAGACGGCGGGGGCAGCATTGGCTGGATCTTGGACGCGCTCTGGAAAAACCGATCAAGGCACCCGCAGCCCCCCGGCCCTCGCCCATGCCACCGGTCATTGCACGGCCCAGCGAATTGTCGGTGACCAATATCGAAAAGCTGATCCGCGATCCTTACGCGATCTACGGCTCCAAGATCCTGCGCTTGCACCAATTGCATCCGATCCAGCACGCGCCAAACCCGATGCACCGGGGAACGGTCCTTCACAAGGTATTTGAGGAATTCGTCTCTGACACGGCCCGAAACGGCGATCCGATCACAGTAGACCACCTTTTGTCCGTGGCCCGCCGCATCCTCGAGGCCGAGGTGCCGTGGCCCACGGACCGCATCCAGTGGCGCGTTCGCATCGAAAAGATCGCGCGCTGGTTCGTGGAAAACGAGCGCGCCCGGCAGGCCGTTGCCAAGCCGGTTCTGTTCGAACGCAAAGGCGCGATGGAGATTGCCGACCCGCCGTTCCGGATCACAGCCAAGGCTGACCGGATCGACCTGAACGACCGCGCCGAGGCATTTGTCTATGACTACAAGACCGGAAACGCGCCGACAAAGGATCAACAGCTTCAGTTCGACGTTCAATTGCTGGTGACGGCCGCCCTGATCCTCGCGGGTGGCTTTGACGCGTTCAGCCCCCGCTTTGTCACTGACGCGCGCTACATCTCGCTGGCCGGTGACGGAAACGAGGTGCCCGCACCCTTGGAGGACTGTCCCCCCGAACGAACAATCGCCATGCTGACGACCCTGATCAAAGCATACCGTGACCCGAATACGGGCTACACGGCGCGCAACAGGATGCACAAGGATGCGTTCGGGTCTGACTATGACCAACTGTCCCGCTACGGCGAATGGACCGCATCGGACCCGGCGACCAAGGTGCCGCTCACATGATCCGCAACGAAGCAACCGAGGCGCAGGTTCGTGCCGCCGACCCGTTGGCTTCGACCTGGCTTGGGGCGAATGCCGGTTCGGGCAAGACCCGGGTTCTGACCGACCGTGTTGCGCGCCTGCTGTTGGGGGACACGCGCCCGGAACACATCCTGTGCCTGACCTTCACCAATGCCGCCGCCAGCGAGATGCAGAACCGCCTGTTCAAGCGGTTGGGCGAGTGGGCGATGCTCGACAACGACGCGCTGATTGCGCAGTTGCTGGAATTGGGCGAAGACCGGGACCGGCTGACAACCGACTTCCTGTCCCGCGCCCGCACCTTGTTTGCCCGTGCCATCGAAACGCCGGGCGGTTTGCGCATCCAGACAATCCACGCCTTCTGCGCGTCGATCCTGCGGCGGTTCCCGCTCGAGGCCGGTGTCAGCCCGCAGTTTCAGGAAATCGACGACCGCGCGGCGCAATTGCTGCGCGAACATATCCTTGATGAGATGGCCAGTGGTACAGATGCCGACCTGATCGCGGACATCGCGCGGATTGCGTCAAATGAACCGCTCCAGAAACTGGCGGAATCGATCGTCGGAGACCGCGATGGGTTCACGCCCGCCCTGTCCCGCGACGAGCTTTTACAGCGCTACGGACTTGCGGGCCACCAGACTCTGAACAGCCTAGTGTCAGCGGTTTTCCCAGGCGATGAATTGGCGTTTTTGGCCGGATTGGTGCCTGATTTGCGAACGGGCGTGGTCATGGACAATGGTCTGGCCGACGCGATTGGGCTGGCTCAATCAGGCGGGATCAATGCGCTGCTGACACTTGAGGCCATCGTCTTCACGCAAAAGGGAGAGGTGCGCAAATCGCTGCCACCGTCGGTCAAGCTGCGCAAAGGCGCTTTGGCTGCAAGCGTCACCCGTTTGGAAGACCTCTACCAGCGGATCGAGGCAGCGCGCGAGACACGACTGGCGCTCGAGGCTGTAGACCGGGATGTCACGTTGCACCGGTTCGCGGATGTATTCCTCGGCCGCTATGAGAAAAGCAAGCAATCGCGCGGCTGGCTGGATTTTGACGACCTGATCACCCGCACGCGCGCCTTGCTGACGGACCGGCAACAGGCGCAGTGGGTGCTCTACCGTCTGGATGGCGGCATCGACCACATTCTGGTGGACGAGGCCCAGGACACCAGCCCCGCGCAATGGGACGTGATCAACAAGTTGGCGCAGGAATTCACGTCAGGTGCCGGGGCGCGGGACGATGCCAGACGCACGATCTTTGTCGTCGGCGACAAGAAGCAGTCGATCTATTCCTTTCAGGGAGCGGACCCTCGCGAATTCGATAGGATGCGTGCCGCTTTCGGCGACCAGATGGAGGCGACAGAGGCACCGCTTCAGGACGGGCAGCTCAGCTATTCCTTCCGGTCCTCCGTGCCGATCCTCCGGCTTGTGGACGCGGTGTTCGAGGGTCGGGACAAGGCGGGGTTTCTGCAGGATCAGACCCACATTTCGTTCCATGACCGGATGCCGGGGCGCGTCGATCTCTGGCCGCTGATCGAACCCGCCGAAAAAGACGACGACGATCTGCCGTGGGACACGCCCGTTGATCGCGTCAGCCCCACGCAGCACAGCGTGATCCTGGCCCAGCGCGTTGCGCGATTCATACACCGGACGATCGAGGACAAGACCGCTGTTCCGATCCGGGAAAAAGACGGCGTGGTCGAAGCGCGCGCCGTTCATGCGGGGGATTTCCTGATCCTCGTTCGGAGCCGGGGCACCCTGTTTCACGAAATCCTCAAGGCCTGCAAGGCGCTCAGGCTGCCGATTGCCGGGGCTGACAAGCTCAAGGTGATGGCCGAATTGGCCGTCAAGGATCTGCGCGCGCTGCTTGCCTTTCTTGCGACACCCGAAGACAGCCTGTCGCTGGCTTCGGCCCTTCGATCCCCGCTGTTCGGGTTGGACGAACAGGCGATTTTCGACCTCGCACATCGGCGCAAGTCACCGCATCTTTGGGAAGAGTTGCGCAGGCGCAGAGCCGATTTTCCGGATGTCATGACCGTGCTGGATGACCTTCGGGCACAGGTGGATTTTCTGCGGCCCTATGATCTCTTGGAGCGGGTTCTGATCCGCCACAAGGGCCGTCAGAAACTCCTCGGACGCTTGGGAGAAGAGGCCGAGGACGGGATAGATGCGCTGCTCAACCAGGCGCTGGCCTATGAACAGACCGACATCCCCAGCCTGACCGGGTTTCTGCACTGGATGGAAACCGACGATATCGAGATCAAGCGCACGGTGGACAGTGCAGGTGCCCGCATCCGGATCATGACGATCCACGGGGCCAAAGGGCTGGAGGCGCCCATCGTCATCCTGCCGGACACCCACAAGAAAGCCTCGCAATCCGGAAAGGAGGCGTTTGTCCGCGCGAACGGGTCCGCCCATTGGCGCGGGTCGGAAAAGACGCGTGCCGCGTATCAGCGTGCGGCACTTGAGCAGGCGAGGCAGGCCGAGGACGAAGAAAAGGACAGGCTGCTTTATGTCGCCCTGACACGCGCTGAACGGTGGCTGGTTGTTGCAGCGGCCGGGACGGCGGACAAGAACGCGGAAAGCTGGCATGATCGCGTCAAGGCAACGTTGGACGCTGTTGGTGCCGTGCCGCATGGCTTTGGTTTTGCCGATGACGCCCCCGAGGAAGGCTTGCGACTGGATCACATGGCATGGCCCGATGCGATCCCTGATGCTCCCGCGCCAATGCCCGTTGCAGAACCCGCCCTTCCCGCGATCTTCGACACCCCCTCGCCTCCGCCTGTGGGCGCGGCAGAGGTTCTGAGCCCCTCTGATCTGGGCGGCGCAAAGGCGCTTGCGGGGGCGGATGGGGACCTGACCGAAGTTGCTATGGAACGGGGAACCCTGATCCACCTGCTTTTGGAAACCCTGCCCGCAATCGCGCCCGAAGACAGGCACGAGGCAGCGCTTGCCCTTGTGGCGGATCACCCAATGGCAGAGGAACTGGTGGCCGAAGCGATGGCGGTTCTGGACACCCCGACCCTTCGTCCGTTCTTTCAGGATACTGCACTTGTCGAAGTTGCCTTGACCGCGACGATCGACGCTTTCCCGAGCAGACCACTTCGCGGCGTCATTGACAGGTTGCTGGTGTCGCGCGACAGCGTCATTGCCGTCGATTTCAAAACCAACCGGACCGTTCCCGAAACAGAGGTTGAAATGCCCGAGGGCTTGTTACGCCAGATGGGCGCTTATCATGCCATGCTGCGCAAGATTTGCCCCGACAAGACCATCGAGACAGGCATCCTCTGGACCCGCACGGCCACCTATATGCCGTTGTCGGAAAACCGTGTGACACAAGCACTCGTGAGAGCGCGCCACCTTGACGCCCCTGCTGAGGGTACATAGTCTCATCAATCGACTGACACACGCGCTTGAACCGCAAGGAGAGCCCCAATGCCCACCGTCGCCGTGACCGATGAAACCTTCGATGCCGAAGTCAAGAATTCCAGCGTCCCCGTTGTCGTGGACTTCTGGGCTGAATGGTGCGGCCCCTGCAAACAGATTGGCCCCGCGCTTGAAGAACTGGCTGCCGAATACGGCGATGCCGTGAAGATCGCCAAGGTCGATGTCGACAGCAACCCGAATTCGGCCGCGGCCATGGGTGTGCGCGGTATCCCGTCGCTGTTCATCTTCAAGGATGGTCAGGTCGTGTCGAACAAGACCGGCGCTGCACCGAAAGCCGCGTTGAAGGGCTGGATCGACGAAAGCATCTGATTTCAATTGAAATTCTGTGAAACGCCCGGTGCCAGTGCCGGGCGTTTTGCGTTGCAGGCCTTGTGTGATCTGACGCATCGGCCCATATCGGGACAAAGACGAAAGGGACGACCCATGGCAGAAAACGACTTTCCCGGCTGGCACGGCACCACGATCATCGGCGTCCGCAAAGGCGGCAAGGTCGTGATCGCTGGGGATGGGCAGGTCAGCCTTGGCCAGACGGTCATAAAAGGCACCGCGCGCAAGGTGCGGAGGATTTCCCCCGGCGGGTACGATGTTGTCGCGGGATTTGCCGGGTCCACTGCTGATGCCTTTACCCTGCTGGAGCGGTTGGAATCAAAACTGGAAGCGACCCCCGGGCAGTTGCAGCGCGCAAGTGTCGAACTGGCCAAGGACTGGCGCACCGACAAGTATCTGCAAAAACTCGAAGCGATGCTGATCGTGTCAGATGGCAAGGATCTCTACGTCATCACAGGCGCTGGCGATGTGCTGGAACCCGAACATGACGTGACAGCCATCGGATCGGGCGGCAATTATGCCCTGGCCGCCGGTCGTGCGCTGATGGACAGCGACAAGGACGCCGAACAGATCGCACGCGCTGCCATGGCGATCGCGGCGGATATCTGTGTCTACACCAACGGCAACCTGACGGTTGAGACGATTCAGGCCTGACCCGCTTTTTTGGCTTCCATGTAGGCTCGCAGAACCGCGTTCATGCGGGTCTGATAGCCGCGACCTTGCGATTTAAAGAATTCGAGAACGTCGGGGTCAACGCGCAGCGAAATGGCTTGTTTTGCTTCCGGCGTTTCAATGCGGGCCTTGGACCAGTCGATCTCGAATTCCTGAGGGCCTTTGTGGTCACTTTGCTTGCGAAGACTATTCCAATCCGTTTCCGTCTTCATTCTCCGGATTTCCTCCAGAGAATAACTCTTCATATTTCTCTCGCTCATCTCGTCTTGCCTTTCGAGCCGTGATGACACGGTAATTTTCCCCACGCATCGTGTAAATCACCGCGAAATAGCTTCCATCCAAGATACCGACTGCAATCTTGCGCTGTTCGATCTCACTCCGCGCCTCGAGTACGACATGGGGCGATACCAGGATTTCGACCATGTCCAGAAAGTCGATGTTCCGTTTTGCAAGCGTAATTAGACGTTTGTTCTCATCAAATTCGATTTTCATGTCAGCGCCCCTCCTCAGGGGCATGACTGGCCGATATTTTTATATGCAACTGTATATACAATTAGTCAAGCCTTTTAAATCAGTGTGACTCCCATTATCTCAACATGACGAGAGTAAAGGACACCTTAATGACCGACCTCACCCCCCGCGAAATCGTGTCCGAGCTGGACCGCTTCATCATCGGTCAGAAGGACGCCAAGCGTGCGGTCGCGGTGGCGCTGCGCAACCGGTGGCGGCGCAAGCAGTTGAGCGACGATCTGCGCGAAGAGGTGTATCCCAAGAACATCCTGATGATCGGCCCGACCGGCGTCGGCAAGACCGAGATCAGCCGACGTCTGGCCAAGCTGGCGCGCGCGCCGTTCATCAAGGTCGAGGCAACCAAGTTTACCGAGGTCGGCTATGTCGGCCGGGATGTCGAACAGATCATTCGCGATCTTGTGGATTCCGCCATCGCCATGACCCGCGACCAGATGCGTGAAGACGTCAAGGCCAAGGCGCACGAGGCCGCCCAGGAGCGTGTGATCGAGGCCATCGCAGGGGAAGGCGCACGCGAAGGCACGCGCGAGATGTTTCGCAAGAAGCTCAAGGACGGTCTGCTGGATGACACGATCATCGAACTTGAACTGCAGGACAGCTCCAGCCCCTTTCCGATGATGGACATTCCCGGACAACCCGGAATGGGCGGTGGTGCCGGGATGATGAACCTGGGCGATCTGTTCGGAAAGGCGTTCTCCGGGCGGACGGTTCGCAAGCGGATGACCGTCGCCGAAAGCTATGAGACCCTCATCGCGGAAGAAGCGGACAAGCTGCTGGACGATGAGCAGGTCAAGGAACTGGCCCTCGAGGCGGTCGAACAGAACGGTATCGTGTTTATTGACGAGATCGACAAGGTCGCGGCCCGTCAGGAAACCCGTGGCGGCGACGTCAGCCGCGAGGGTGTGCAACGTGATCTGCTGCCACTTATCGAAGGAACGACCGTCAGCACCAAACATGGCCCGGTCAAGACCGATCATATCCTGTTCATCGCCTCAGGTGCGTTTCACATCGCCAAACCGTCAGACCTGCTTCCGGAACTTCAGGGGCGTCTGCCGATCCGCGTGAACCTGCGCGCGCTGACCGAAGAAGACTTCGTGCGCATTCTGACCGAAACGGACAACGCGCTGACGCTGCAATACACCGCCCTGATGGCGACCGAAGAAGTCACGGTAACCTTCACCGAAGACGGCATCGCGGCACTGGCCAAGATCGCGGCGGATGTGAACCAATCCGTCGAAAACATCGGCGCACGCAGGCTTTACACGGTGATGGAGCGGGTCTTCGAAGAGCTCAGCTTCGAGGCGCCGGACAGGGCGGGCGATCAGGTGACGGTCGATGCGGACTTTGTGGAAACCCATCTGGGGGAACTCACCCGATCCGCCGATCTCAGCCGCTACGTGCTCTAGTCCAAACCTGCTCGGTGGCCTGAAAGGCCGTGTGACATGGGCCTTTCTCGTTTGCCCCTGCACAGCTATGTTAGCGCCATCATCACTGGAGAGGCGCTCATGAAACGGTCCCGCATCAACGACATACTGCGCGAAAGCGACGCCTTCATCAGGTCATTCGGCTATACCTTGCCGCCCTTCGCCTACCTGTCTCCCGACGCGCTGAAAGCCAGTGGCCACGCGGAAATCAAAGCCCGGCGCATGGGCTGGGACATCACCGATTACGGCAAGGAAGACTTTGATGACATGGGTCTTTTCCTGTTCACCACAAGAAACGGGCTGAGTGCGGATCTGGGCAAGAAAAGCGCCATGCTCTACGCGGAAAAGATCATGATCTCGCGTGATCGGCAGTTGAGCCCGATGCACCGGCACGATCTCAAGGTCGAGGACATCATCAATCGTGGGGGTGGCACGCTTGTGATCGAATTGTTCATGGCAGATGCCGAGGGCGGGATCGACCGTGATGCAGAGGTGTCGGTCATGGTGGATGGTGTCATCCGCACCCTGCCGGCGGGTGGGCATCTCAAACTTGTTCCCGGTGAATCAGTGACACTTTACCCGAACAACTGGCACGCGTTCTGGGGTGAAAACGGAGATGTCCTGATCGGCGAGGTCTCGACGGTGAACGATGATCTGACCGACAATATCTTTGATCAGCCGATCGGGCGGTTTTCCAATGTCGAGGAAGACGAAGCACCGTTGCACCTGTTGGTGTCGGATTACGACACACACCTGTAGGCCCTCAAATGCAAAACGCCCCACCGATCTGGCGGGGCGTTTCTTGTGTCCTTGCGGTGAGGCTTACGCCATCCACCACCGCTCTGCCATGCGGGCATTGTCCATCTGCCACAGGTTGCCGACGGTGTCGCCTGTGGCAACCTTGGTCGACAGGGCCTGCACGTAGTTGGCGAACATCGGGATGATGGCCCCGCCATCGTCACGCAGGATCTGCTGCATCTCGTGGTACATTTCGCGGCGCTTGTTGCTGTCAAGCTCGGCACGGGCCAAAAGAAGAAGCTCCTGGAAGCGCGGTTCGTCCCACTGCGTGTCGTTCCACGGCACACCGGCCTCGTAGGCGGTGGCGAACATCCAGTCCTCGGTCGCACGGCCCGAGAAGTAGGATGCGCAGAACGGCTTTTTCAGCCAGACGTTCGACCAGTAGCCATCCGCCGGTTCCTGCACCACGTTGATGTTGATGCCCGCACCCTTGGCCGATGCCTGGTAAAGCTGCGCTGCGTCAACCGCACCGTTGAAGGCCGCATCGGACACGTTGAGGTCGATGTTGAGCTCGGTCAGACCCGCTTCCTTGAGGTAGAACTTGGCCTTGTCGAGATCATAGGTCAGCGGCTCCATGTCAGCATGGAAGTACTGGTTGGCAGGGCCAATCGGCGTGTCGTTGCCAGCCAAACCGTGGCCCAGAAGGATCTTGTCCACCAGTTCCTGACGGTTGATGCCGTACTTGAGCGCGCGGCGGATGTTCACATCGGTGAAGGGATCAACCTTGGTCAGCATCGGGAAGGTGTAGTGCTGGTTGCCCGTCACTTCCTGAATGCGGATCATCGGGTTTGCCTTGAGCAGCGCCTCGGTCTTGAAGTCGATGCGGTTGATCGCATCCACCTGACCGGTCATCAGCGCGTTCATGCGGGCGGTCGAATCGTTGATCGCGATATATTCCAGCTCGTCGAAGAAGCCGGCGCTGTCACCCTTGTAGTGGCTGTCGACGCGGCGGGCTGTCATGCGGACACCCGGTTCGAACGAGGTTACCTCGTAAAGACCGGTGCCGATGCCCTTGGCGATCGCTTCTTCGATCTGACCCGCCGGATACATCAGCAGGTGATAGTCGGACATCAGGTAAGGGAAGTCGGCATTGCCTGCTTCCAGAGTAAACTGAACCTGATGCTCGCCGGTTTTCTTCATCTCGCTGATCGCCGCGACGATGGGCTGTGCCGCGGATTTCGCACCTTCGGCCACGTGCATTTGCAGCGATTCGATCACGTCATCCGCACCAAACGGCTTGCCGTTGTGGAAGGTCACACCCTGGCGCAGGTTGAACGTCCATGTCTTTGCGTCAGGCGTCGCTTCCCAGTCGGTGGCAAGCTCACCGATCAGAGATCCATCCGCAGCGACTTCGGTCAAGCTGTCGAACACGGCACCTTGCGCGGAGGCGATCATGTAGAGGTCGGAATGTGTTCGACCGTCCCAGCTGTCCGACGTGTTGGCGCCGTTCAGGCCAACGCGCAGACGTCCACCCCGTTTCGGCTGGGCGAACAGCGGCAGACCGCTGGCCGCCAATACACCAGCGGCAGCACCGGTTCGAAGTAGTCCACGTCTTGAAATGCGAGTCATCATCGTCTCCCTGTGAATGGTAGCGGTCTCGGGCCGCCTGAAGGTTCTTCATGAACCGATTCTCATGACATCTTATCAACAGCTGCATCGCCGATGTTATCAACTCCACGTTCGTTGAGCAGATTAGTTAACCAGTCCGGATCCATTTCGGGCACCGAACTGAGCAATAGGTCAGTGTAGGGATGGTGCGGGGGCGCGAACATGTCCTGTTTCGGGCCCTGCTCCACCACCTCGCCGTCTTTCATCACCACCACCTCGTCAGCGATGGCTTTGACCGTCGCAAGGTCATGTGTGATGAACATGTAGCTGAGTTTGAGATCATCCTGCAGCCGCGCCAGCAGTTTGAGGATACCTTCGGCCACCAGTTGATCGAGTGCGCTTGTCACTTCATCGCAAATGATGAACTTCGGCTCGGCGGCAAGCGCGCGGGCAATGCCGATGCGCTGCTTCTGACCACCGGAAAGCTCTGACGGCAGGCGGTCGATATACTGCGCAGCGGGCATTTCGATCTCGTCCAGCAGTTCTTCGACGCGGCGGCGCTTCTGCTTGCCGCTCAGACCCATGTAGAACTGCACAGGCCTGCCGATGATCTCGCCCACGGTCTTGCGCGGGTTCAGCGCGGTGTCGGCCATCTGGTAGATCATCTGCGCCTGACGCAACTGGTCCTTGTTGCGCTGCTTGTAATTGGCCGGGAGCGATTGCCCGTCGAACTGGATCACACCCTGCGAGGGCGGCAGCAGCCCCGTGATGCAGCGCGCCGTGGTCGATTTACCTGACCCGGACTCGCCCACAACGGCCACTGTACGCCCCTGGTGAATGTCGAAACTGACATCATGGAGCACGGCGATCTTGCCATAGGCGGCCGATACGTTCTGCACCGACAGGACCGGGGTTGCGCTGGTATGGACAGCGGGTTTCTGCGGCCTCTCGAACGCGCGCACGGCCCAGAGGCTCTTGGTGTAATCCTCTTTGGGGTGCGTCAGCATCGTGCGGGTGTCAGCGTCTTCGACCTCGTCCCCCTTGAGCAGAACCTTGATCCGATCCGCCATCTGCGCAACCACCGCAAGATCATGGGTGATGTAGATCGCAGCGGTGTCGAACTGTTCGACAATATCGCGGATCGACGCCAGCACCTCGATCTGCGTGGTCACGTCAAGCGCCGTGGTCGGTTCGTCAAAGATAATCAGGTCAGGACGGCAGGACATCGCCATAGCCGTCATCGCGCGCTGAAGCTGACCACCGGACACCTGGTGCGGATAGCGGAATCCGATCTCTTCGGGATTGGGCAGCCGCAGACGGCGATAAAGCTCGATCCCGTCCTTGACGCTTTCGGCACGTGACATGACACCGTGCTGCACCGGGCCTTCGGTGTGCTGATCCATCAGCTTGTGCGCCGGGTTGAAACTGGCAGCAGCCGATTGCGCGACATAGGCGATTCGCTTGCCCAGAAGCTCTCGTTTCTTCGAAGCAGAAGCCAGCGTCAGATCCACGCCGTCGAACAGGACCGTCCCCTTGGAAATGCGTACACCGTCGCGGGTGAACCCCATCGCCGCAAGCCCAAGCGTCGATTTGCCCGCACCGGATTCCCCGATCAGACCCAGTACCTCGCCCTTGTTCAGTGACAGGCTTGCGCCGTTGATGATCGGCGACCACGTCTCGTCGCTGCGCCCTTCGATCCAGAGATCGCGGATTTCGACCAGCGCGCTCATTCCTTGAGCCCCGAGCTTCTGTGCAGCATCCAGTCCACCACGAAGTTCACGCCAACCGTCAGCAGCGCAATCGCGCCAGCCGCCAACAGCGGCAAGGCGGCGGTCAGCGGCGAGAAGGCAGCGAAGTTGATGAACTGCGCGCTGTCGCGCACCATCGTGCCCCAATCTGCCAGCGGCGGCTGGATGCCGACACCAAGGAACGACAGCGACGCGATGGTCAGGAAGACGAAACAGAACCGCAGACCGAATTCAGCCAGCAGAGGCGCTGTGGCATTGGGCAGAATTTCCTTGAAGATCAGGTAAGTCATACCCTCACCCCGCAGCTTGGCCGCTTCGATATAATCCATCACGACGATGTTCAGCCCGACCGCGCGCGCCAGACGGAACACCCGTGTGCTGTCGATCACCGCGATGATGAGGATCATGTAGACCGTCAGCAACCAGCGTTCGGACCCGGCCCATGCGCTGGCGATTGTCATCAGGAGCAAAGCAAAGATCAGTGACGGAATGGCCATCAGAACATCGACGGCGCGGCTGAGGACCTGATCCAGCCAGCCTTGCAAAGTTGCGGCCAGAAAGCCCAGTGACCCGCCGAGAAAGAACGCCAGACAGGTGGTAACGAACGCGATCCCTACAGTGTTCTGCGCGCCATAGATCAGACGGCTCAGCAGGTCGCGCCCGATCTGATCGGTGCCCAGCGGGTGCAGCGGATCGCCCCCCGTGGCAGCATTTCCACCGGGCAGGACATTGACCTTGGCAAAGATCGCCTCCTGCCCATGCGGCGCAAGCCACGCTGCGAAGATCGCGGTGAAGGCATAGACGATTACCACCAGAACGCCGAAGCTGGCGGTCAGGGGCATCTGGCGAAACATTTTCTTGCTGAATTGAGTGCCCACTGTTCGGCCCAGGGCGCGAAACAGGAAGGCCGCGATTGTTGCGACGATGAAGAATTGAACGGCCCATCTGAAGAACACCACACCGGCATTCGGCGTACCCGCCTCGGTCAGGGTCGGTTGAAAATAATACCAGACCGAGAAGGCCAGCAACCCCGCCCCGAGGATGTAGCCAAAAGCCACGGCGAACGGCATGTCGCGAAATACCGGGGCATTGCCCGTCGCCTTTTGTCCGGCAAAACGCAGCACCCAACCCCCTGCCGCGACACCCAACAGCAACAGCATCAATGTCGGAAGCGTGCTCATTTCGGATGCCTCAGACGCGGATTGGACAGGATCGACAGGATGTCCGCCGTCAGGTTCAGCAGGATATACGCCGCTGCAAAGATCAGGCAGCAGGCCTGCACCACCGGGATGTCCCGGATTTTGACGCTATCGACGAACAACTGCCCGATACCTGGATAGACGAACACCACCTCGACCACGACCACACCGGTGATCAGATAGGCAAGGTTCAGAGCGATGACGTTGATGATGGGCGCCAGCGCATTGGGCAACGCGTGTTTCACGATCACCCGCATCGGAGACATGCCCTTGAGCCGCGCCATCTCGATATAGGGCGAGGCCAGCAAATTGATGATCGCGGCGCGCGTCATGCGCATCATGTGCGCAGTCACGACCAGCGTCAGGGTCAGCGCAGGCAGAAGCGTCTTTTCCAGCCGTTCCCCAAAGGACATGCCGTCGTAGATGTTGGAAAGCGACGGCAGAACCGGGTTCAGAACCGCAAGGAACAGGATCAGCACATAGGCGAGAAAAAACTCGGGCGACGAGATGGATGTCAGCGTGGTGACATTGGTTGCGCGGTCGAACACCGAATTGCGAAAGAGCGCCGCCAGGATGCCCAGAACAAGCGAGACCGGAACAGCAATGCAGGCGGTCACCGCCGCAAGGAACATCGTGTTCTCGAATCGCGGGGCGATCTGTTGGGCGACTGTCGTGCGCACGCCACTGTCTGCACCGACGAAGCTCGCAAAATTGGCCTGCGCGAACGAATTGCCAAGGTCACCCTGCAGCGCACCACTCAGCCACTGGATGTACCGGGTGATCGGCGGTTGATCGAGACCAAGATCGCGGCGGATCGATTCGACTGCGGCGGGTGTCGCGCCCTGCCCCAGAATGGCCTGCGCGAAATCCCCCGGAAGCATGTTCACAGCCGTGAAAATGACGATGGACACGACGAACAGCGTAAGTAGCCCAAGCCCGAGCCGCTGCAGAATGATGCGAATAACCGATTGCAACTTTTGGTTAACCTTGGTTCCCGTCGTTTGCTTACGTTAACGAGCGGGGACCACGTGTAAACATCAAATAGTGAGCAATTTCTAAGTCGTTGAAATTGTGTCCATAATCTTGACCAGCTCTGCGCTGATACCGGGCTCTGACAGGGCATGCCCGGCATTGCGCACCATGCGCAGGTCACAGTCGGGCCAAACCCGTGCCAGCTCCCATGCCCGGACGGGTGGGCAGATCATGTCATACCGTCCCTGAACGATTGCTCCGGGAATGCCCGACAAACGGTCCATGTTGTTCAGAATCCAGCCATCGCTTTCCAGAAACCCGTTGTTGATGAAGTAATGGTTCTCGAGCCGGGCAAAGGCCCGCGCATAGTCACCGGGAGATTCCCCGCCGGACCCGCTGGAATAGACGGAGGCCAACGCGTTTTCCCAAGCCGACCACGCCCGCGCAAACCTGGTTTCGGTGCGCAGATCGCCGCAGAACAACCGCCGGTGATAGGCCGCGATAAGGTTGTCGCGCTCGTCTTCGGGGATCATGTCGACAAATCGCGCCCAGGTCTCCGGCCAGAACTGACCCGCACCACCGCCGTAGAACCAGTCCAATTCGACCTTGGTCATGGTGAAGACGCCGCGCAGGACAAGGTGGCGCACATGCTCTGGATGGCTGATCGCATAGATCAGGGCCAGAGTGGCGCCCCAACTTCCGCCGAAGACGATGAATTGATCAATGCCCAGCGTTGTCCGGATCTGCTCGATATCCGCGACCAGATCCCATGTCGTATTGTTGCTGACGCTGGCATGGGGACGCGACCGCCCACAGCCGCGCTGGTCGAACAGCACAACGCGAAACACCTTGGGATCGAAGTAGCGGCGCATCGACGGGCTGCATCCGCCGCCCGGCCCGCCATGCAGAACGATCACGGGAATCCCGTTTTCCGCCCCGCATTGTTCCACATAGACACTATGCCCGTCCCCGACCGACAGCATGCGCTGGTCGTAGGGATCGATGGGGGGATAAAGGTATTGCACTGCGCGCTTTTGGCTCGAGAATTTATCCATACACAATCTATATTGGCACCAATTACCAAAAGACCATGGGGAAAAGTCTCGTGACAGCCACGACAACCGTCGATCCATCCGAAATCGCCAAGTTCGAAGCGATGGCTGCCGAATGGTGGGATCCCAATGGCAAGTTCAAGCCGCTGCACATGATGAACCCGGTTCGGCTGGACTACGTAACCACGCAGATCGCAGAGGAATACGACCGCGATCTGGAGCATGCCTTGCCCTTCACGGAGCTGCGCATTCTGGACATCGGTTGCGGCGGCGGGCTGCTGTGCGAGCCGATGGCGCGGCTGGGCGCGACTGTCGTGGGGGTCGATGCAGGCGGGAGCAACATTCCCGTGGCGCGCGCCCATGCGCAGCAGTCCGGGCTCGATATCGACTACCGTCACACGACAGCCGAGGCGATGGGTAATGCCGGTGAGCTGTTCGATGTCATCCTGAACATGGAAGTCGTCGAACATGTCGCCGACCCACTAGCCTACCTGACCGCCTGCCAGCGTCTTTTGAAACCCGGTGGTTTGCACCTGTGTTCGACGATCAACCGCAACGCCAAAAGTTTTGCCGCTGCCATCGTCGGCGCTGAATTTATCATGCGCTGGCTGCCCAAGGGCACGCATGACTGGGCCAAGTTCATCACGCCTGACGAATTATATGCCCTGCTGCGGCAGGCCGGGCTTGATCCGGTGGATCGCAAGGGATTCCAGTTCAACCCGGTGTCCTGGCGTTGGAACCTGTCTGACCGGGATCTGAGCGTGAACTACGTCACAGCCTCCCTGAAACCGATGTAGGACAGGCGGCGCTCAGCCCCGGTTGTCCGGCTCTTCCAGTTTCACCCGCAATTCCCGAAGCACCGGGATTGCCGCGCGCACCTTGGTCTCGCCGAGTTCCTGAACCATCTCGTTGATCAGCGGCGTGATCGCGGCAATCGCAGCATCCCGCGCGGCAAGACCCGCTGTGCTGATCGACACCTGTTTGCGGCGCGCATCGTCCCAGTCGGGACGGATATGCACATAGCCTGACGCCTCGAGCTTGCCCAAGGTGTTCGTCATGGCACCCCGCGTCACGTGAAACGCCTTGGCCAGCTGCGCCGGCGTCTTTTCCGACCCACCACGCGCCAACTGGTTCAACACCGAGAAGTGCGAGATTTCCATCTTGTTCGGAAGCACCCGCGTCAACCGGTTCCGCAGCAACTGATCCGCGGTCAGCAGCTCGCTGAAAAGCGAAATGGCAAGGGGGCTGCTATCGGTCATCAAGGGCCAGAGAATTCTCTATCATGCTGTAAAGACGGAATTTTATGTCGCGCTTGTGCCACGTGCGACAGGTCGAGGTCAACAAGATGCACCCCCGGCCGATCCCCGGCGTCCAAAAGCACCTCACCCCAGGGCGAAACGGCCAGCGAATGCCCATGGGTCGTGCGGGGCTTGCCGGTGATGGCAGCGTGCTGGCCAACCTGCGCCGGTGCCAGAACGAAACACCCGGTCTCGATCGCACGCGCGCGCAGCAGCGGTTCCCAATGCATCGGACCGGTAGCGGGTGAAAACGCCGCCGGAACGGTCAGGATCTCGGCACCGGCCTGCGCAAGGGCACGGTAGAGATATGGAAACCTCACGTCGTAACAAACGGTCAAACCGACCACGGCAAACGGGGTCTTGGCCAGAACGGCGCGGTCGCCCGGCGCAAAGCCAGCGGATTCGCGGAATGTCTCTTCCTCGGTCACCTGAACGTCAAACATGTGCAGCTTGTCGTATTGCGCGGCAATCGTGCCATCGGGCGCGATCAGAAAAGACCGGTTCACGAACCGCTCTTCCGGGGGCTCGGCCTTGAGCGCCAGCGACCCGATCAAAACCCAGACCCCAAGACGCGCGGCTTCGTCCTGCAGCCCGGCAAGCGTGGCATCTTCGTGCTGATGCACAAGAACGCTGCGCTGGTGGCTGCGGCTGGTGCTGACGCAATTCGTCACCTCTGGCGTCAGGATGAACCCGGCCCCGTCAGACGCCGCCTCGCGGGCACGGTGTGTCGTCATGCGCAGGTTCTCCACCGGATCGTCCGACGAGGTGAGCTGAAGCAACGCCGCGCGCATCTGTGTCAGGCCGCCAGCATCGGATCGAGCTTACCCGCGCGGTCAAGCGCAAACAGGTCATCGCACCCGCCGACATGGGTGTCCCCGATGAAGATCTGCGGCACGGTGCGCCCGCCATTCGCGCGCTCGATCATCTCGGGCTTGCGGTCAGGATGGGACAGCACGTCAATCTCGGTGAAGGTTGCACCCTTCTGGGTCAGCAGGCGTTTCGCAGCATGGCAGAAACCACAGAGCGGCGAGGTATAGATTTCGATATTCGGCATGTTTGATCCCCTTGAGTGAGTGTCGGGGATTTAAGCCGCCTTTGCAACGCGCGCCAGAACCATGACATAAATCTCTCTGCACTGTGCGGTCTGACAGGCCACTGCACAGGCCGCCAGCGTCGCACCGGACGTCATCACATCATCGACCAGCAGAACGGGCCTGTCGGCGAGTTGCGCCGCATGTTTGCTCCTCACCGAGATGGCATCGGACAGTTCGGAGAAACGTGCATCCCGGGTTTTCCCGTCCAGCGATGCCGTGCGACGCGCGCGGATCAGGATGTCAGGGAGGAACCTCAGGCCGAGACGCCGCGCAATGGCATGCCCCAGCAACGCCGACTGGTTGTAGCGCCGCGACAGCAGGCGAAACAGGTGCAAGGGCACCGGAACGACAACCGTATCGGCAGGTATGCCTGGCGGGAGCGCCCCAACCATCCAGTCGGCAGCCATATTGACGATTTCATGTCGGTCACCGTGTTTGAGCCCCAGTACCAACCGTCGCGCCACACCTTCGTATCGAAGCGGTGCACGACCCTGCAACCACGGTCGCCCAATGGACAGGCAATCGTCGCAATGCACCGCGATATCCGAATCTCCCGGCAGCGCCGTTCCGCACAGGTCACAGACGAGGCCCGAGATAAACGGTGTCTGGGCAAAGCAACTGGCACAAAGCCCGTTGTCCTGCTGCACGAGACCGCCACAGCCAAGACACCTCGGCGGGTAGATCATGCGCAACGCGGTTTGCAATCCTAAGCGCAGCATCCTATCTGCCGCTCATGTCCGAAACTCCTGTCCTTACCGATCGGCTTGCACTGGCCCGGCACCGTGATCGCGCGCGGGCCAACCCGGCGCTGTTCCTGCATGAAGAGGCCATGGCCGATGTGCAGGATCGTCTGACATTGGTTAACAAAACCTTTACCGCCCCGGCGATCGTGACCCCTTTTCCCGATCTCTGGCGATCGGCATTCCCTAACGCTCATTTCGCTTCTGATGACGACGTGCTGGACCTGACAGAAGCCACCCATGACCTGGTCGTGCACGGGATGGCGCTGCACTGGGCAAACGATCCGGTGGGCCAGCTGATCCAGTGTCGTCGCGCCCTCAAACCCGACGGATTGCTGCTGGTGCTGGCGCTTGGCGGCCAGACCTTGCACGAGTTACGCGCTGCCCTTGGACAGGCCGAGATCGAGATCGCCGGAGGTTTGTCGCCCCGCGTTGCGCCGATGGGAGAGATTCGCGATCTGGGCGCGCTGTTGCAACGGGCCGGTCTCGCCTTGCCAGTGGCAGACAGCGCGGTTCTCAAGACCAGCTATGCAACGCCGCTGCACCTGATGCACGATCTGCGCGCCATGGGCGAAACCAATGCCATGACCGCCCGGATCAGGACAGCAACCCGCAAGGCTGTCCTTCTTCGGGCAATGGAGCTTTATTCGGCTGCCTATTCCGACGGCGAGGGTCGCGTGAGCGCCACGTACGAGATGATCACGCTTACCGGATGGGCACCCGATGCGTCGCAACCACAGCCCTTGCGGCCCGGATCTGCCTCGCAAAGACTTGCGGATGTCCTTAACACCGTGGAAACACCGCTCAATGATTGACGTGACCCGGATAGAGGTTAGTTAGGCCGCTAAACGACCAAGGATGCAGACCCGATGTTGGATGCCACAAAGACAGCTCAGCGCCCCACCCATGCCCCGTCCGATCACCCGAAGGTGGCCGCCGAGAAGGTGGGTGTGCTTCTCGCCAATCTTGGCACGCCGGACCACTACACCTACTGGCCAATGCGCCGGTATCTGAACGAGTTCCTGTCGGACCGCCGCGTCATCGACTACAGCCCGTGGCTCTGGCAGCCGCTGTTGCAGCTCATCATCCTAACCAAACGTCCGTTCAGCTCTGGTGAAGCGTACAAGTCGATCTGGAACGAGGAACAGGGCGAAAGCCCGTTGATGACAATCACCAAGGACCAGACCGCCAAGATCACCAAGGCGATGCAGGACCGTTACGGCGATCAGGTTATGGTCGATTTCTGCATGCGCTACGGCAATCCCTCGACCAAGTCGAAGGTTCGCAAGATGATCGACGCCGGGTGCCGCAAGATCCTGTTCTTTCCGCTCTATCCGCACTACGCGGGTGCGACTTCGGCCACCGCGAATGACCAGTTCTTTCGCGTGCTGATGGACGAGAAATGGCAGCCGTCGGTGCGGACCGTTGACCCATATTACCAGCATCCGCTTTATATCGAGGCCCTGGCACAGTCAGTCGAACGCGCCTATGCCAAGCTTGAAACGCGGCCGGACATCCTTGTGTGTTCCTATCACGGCGTGCCCAAGCGCTATCTGCTCGAGGGGGACCCCTACCATTGCCAGTGCCAGAAGACGACGCGCCTTCTGAAAGAGCGGCTGGGTTGGGGAGACACGGAAATCGCCACGACCTTCCAGTCCAAGTTCGGCCCCGAGGAATGGCTCAAGCCCTACACCGTTGAAGAGGTGGCGCGGCTGGCCGAGGAAGACGGCAAAAAGAACATTGCTGTGTGTGCCCCCGCGTTCTCGGCTGACTGCATCGAAACGCTGGAAGAGATCAACGAAGAGATCAAGGAAAGCTTTGAAGAAGCAGGCGGCGAGCATTTCACCTATATTCCCTGCCTCAACGACGACGATGCCCACATCAAGGCACTGTCGGCGGTGATCGAAGAGAACCTGAACGGCTGGCTTGACTGAGCGTGGCGCAAACGCCGCTCAGCCATGCGTCAGGCAACAAAAAAGGCGGTGCAAGTGCACCGCCTTTTTCGTTAGCTGATCTGCCGTGGATCAATCAGCTGCAGCTGCAGCCACCAGAGCAATCAGGACCAGCGGGATGATGATCCCAGCGGCCGAAGAGCTTGCCTGAGCTTCTTCAACCACAACGACCGGCTCCATCACCACGTCGCCTTTAGCCATCTTGCCACCTTCGTGACCAGCGGCAAAAGCTGTTGTTGCAGCGCCAGCAAATGCAGCGGCGAGAACGAGTTTCTTCATATTAACCTCCAGATATTTGCATGTCGGCGCGCGTAAACGCTACACGACAGGCACCCAAGACTTACCTCGTACGACTCTCTAACCAGTATATTGAGTCAAATGCAAACCTATCTTATCCCACGACTTTCCGGCTTCGACAGCTTGTCGTCAAATTAGCAACACCTGCGTGCCAACTTGTGCAAGCTCGTAAAGTTCTTCGATATGCTCGTTGTAAAGACCGATGCATCCGTTGGAAGAACGGCGCCCGATCTTGCGTGTGTCATGCGTTCCGTGAACGCGATAATATGTCCAGCTGAGGTGCAGCGCGCGGGTGCCAAGAGGGTTGTCCGGGCCCGGCGGAACATAATCCGGCCATTCGGGATTGCGGATTTTCATCGACGGCGTCGGGCGCCAATCTGGCGCAGGATCCTTCAGGATCACCTCCGTCCGACCGCGGCGGGTCAGGTCATCGGTCAGCGGCACGGAAGAGGGGTAAAGCCGATAATTCCCATTCTCCTCCCAGTAGTGCAGCGCCCGCGAATCGATGTCGACAAGAATCGCCCCATTTGTGAGGTTGCTGAAATAGGGCTGCCAGTCGAGCGTGCGGAAGCTCGAGATATTTCGGCGCGTGATGCGCGAAATGTCGCTCTCGAATTCGACGGTGGACTCGTCATTTACGTTTTGTGCGATGGCTGGCGTCGCGACGAAGGCAGCGGTGCCGGCCAGAAAACTGCGGCGGTTGACGGGAAAATGCGGGTTATTTGCCATTTTATGGCCTCTTCGTGTGTAAAAGGGTGTGAAACACTCACTCACCTGTATACGGCGTCGGCGCCTCAGTCGCAATTCAAAGGAATGTCATATCGGCAGTTCTCGGCTTTGTGTGTTTGATCCCGCCTGTGACAAAGGCTAAGCCCGCATACGATCAAACTTGGGTGACTGATGATGAAGCGTTCGACTTTCCTTTTGGGTGCTGTAGCGATGGCCCTGACCGCCTGTGCTGGCGCGCCGCCCGCGCCGACGCTTGGACCGGACGGAAGACCGCTTCCCAGGCTGTACCGCATCGGTCCGGGCGATACAGGCCGAATCCAGTTCCGGATGCTCGATGCGATCAACGCGCTCCGGCAAGCCTCGGGCGCGCCTGCGGTCGTACTCGACGCCCAGCTGAACGCCGCAGCAGCCACCCATGCCCGAGACATGAGCGTGCAGAATCGCCCGTGGCATTTCGGGTCCGACGGGTCATCGCCGATCACCCGCATCCAACGGGCCGGATACAATGGTCGTCTGGTCGGTGAAGCGATTTCCGAGACCTATGAGACAGAGCTCGAAACACTGGGCGCATGGATGGAAGCACCGAACACGCGCACCGTCATTCTTGATCCGACGGCCCGCGAAATGGGCTTTTCGTGGTTTCAGGAATCAAACGGCAAGATCTGGTGGAACCTTATTCTTGCAACGCGTGAAGATACCGGCTTCACCCCTGTGAACGCCCCGTCTTGAACCACGGAGCGTCCGGTTTCCGGGCGATCAGGGGTTGATGGTAATCGGTGTGCCGTTCTGCACCATCGAATAAATCTCGCGCATCTCGCGATTGGTCACGGCGATACATCCCCAGGTCCAGTCGCGTCCACCCTTGCGGTTCGCCCGAGGGCGGCCGTGGATAAAAATGTCACCGCCCGGAGATTTTCCGATGCTGCGGGCATATTCGATGTCGCGCGCGCGTGGATAATCGATGCCGATGGACAGGTAGAAGGCGCTGTTCGGATTGCGGCGATCAATCATGTACTCGCCTTCGGGCGTCCGGCCATCGCCTTCGACCTGCTTGTGGCCTTCAGGCGCGAAGCCCAGGCCGACATCATAGGATTTCAGGATCGCGTTGTGATGCATCAGGTACATCTTGCGATGCGCTTTCTGCACAACGACCCGAGTCACCTCGGGGCCGGTATATGTCGGAAACTTCCCACAGGCCGTCAGGCCCAGGAAAAGCGCCAGAAGACACAAGATTCTCAACATTTGATGACACTGCCCGATTTGTTTTTTCAAACACTACCAGAACATGAGGGCGACAGGGAAACGAAAGCGTGACTCGGGACCGGCCGGTTACCGCTGATCCAGTCGCTTCTCGATCGATTCCAGCCGCGACAGGACCTCGTCACGATAGGCATCTGTCTTTTCATTGGATTCCTCTGCATGGGCGTCCTGCATCGAGTTCACGATCAGGCCGACCAGAAGGTTCACCACCGCAAAGGTCGTGACCATGATGAACGGCACGAAAAATGCCCAGGCCCACGGGTAAATTTCCATCACCGGCCGCACGATCCCCATCGACCAGGACTCCAAAGTCATGATCTGGAAGAGGGAATAAGCGGACCGGCCGAGATCTCCGAACCAGAGCAGAAGATCAGCATGCCGTTGTTCAGTACAGGCAGCGATCATCAGGTCGGCACATCCGTCGCCAAACAGCTTCGTGGCCATAACCGCGCCAATGTAGAAAATCAGCGCCATCAGCAGGAACACGCTGCCCATGCCGGGCAATGCGGTGATGAAGCCCTCGACCACCCGGCGCAGTCGCGGTGCCGCCGAGATGACGCGCAACACCCGCAGGACGCGCAGCGCCCGAAGCACCGAAAAGCCCTGAGTCGCAGGAACAAGCGCGATGCCGACAATGAAAAAGTCGAAGAGGTTCCAGCCGCTCTTGAAGAACCGCCAGCCATAGGCGAACAGCTTCAGCCCGATTTCCACAACGAAGATCATCAGGCAGACGAAGTCGAGCGCAAGGATCAGCGGCCCGAAACGCGCCATGATCACGTCGGATGTCTCCATCCCCAGCAGGACCGCGTTGAAGAGGATCACCGCGATGATGAAATTCGTGAAAAAATCCCGCTCGATAAACGCGGCCACACTGTTGCGCATTGCGCTGCCTCTTCACTTGTTCCGGCGCAAAAGCGCCACCAGTTCCACATGGGTGGACCAACGGAACTGATCAACCACCCGGACCCATTCAAGGTCATAACCCGCCCGGATCAACGTGGCGGTATCCCGCGCAAAACTGGCCGGGCTGCACGAAACATGGGCAATCAGCGGAATTCTGGACCGACCCAGCTCTTCGATCTGTGCGGCCGCCCCGGCACGCGGCGGGTCGATGACGACCCCATCGAACCGTGTCAGGTCCTCGGGCAAAATCGGATTGCGGAACAGGTCGCGCACCTCGTGGGTGATCCGCTTGAGCCCCTCGGCATTGCGCCACGCATGATCCAGCGCGTTGATCATGTCCCGGTCACCCTCGACTGCGTGCACCAGCGCGTCTTTTGCCAGCGGCAGCGCAAATGTTCCGCATCCTGCAAACAGGTCTGCCACGCGTTTAGCCCCTGACAGAGCCTGCTTGACAGCGTCGATCAACGCGGTCTCGCCTTCTTTGGTGGCCTGCAGGAACGCCCCCGGTGGCGGCGTCAGGTCGGCAGGCCCAAGGCGCAGAACCGGAGCGCGGCGCTGCAGCGCGATCTCGCCATCCCACGCGATGCGGGCAAGGTCATGCTCGCGCGCCAGATCGGACAGCGCCTGATGCAGAGCGACATCCAGTTCCTTGCCGCCAGTGACTGACACGTCCAACCCGGTCTCCGTGCGTGTCAGCAGCACCGACAATTCGCCCTTGCGCGAGGCACCGAGAACGCCCAGCGCCTCGACCATGGGAAGGGCGGCGCTCAGGTCAGGGTGCACCAGCTGGCAATTCGGAACCGCGATGACCGTGTCTGACGCCTTCATGTGAAACCCGGCCAGCGCGCCCTTCTTGGTGCGACGGACCGAAAACGTGGCCCGACGCCGCGATCTTGGCGGCGACGTGATCGGCGCGCCAAGATCGACGGCAATCCCGTGGGCGGCCAAGGCTTGGCGCACCACGTCGCGCTTCCAATCCGAGACAAACACATCGGAGGCGTGCTGCAACTGGCATCCGCCGCAGGATTTCGCGTGGCTGCAGGGCGGTTTCACCCGGTTGTCCGACGGTGTGTCGATCTTGGGATCACGCAACTGGTCGCCGTCCAGAACGCCACTCACCACTTCGCCGGGAAGCGCGGCAGGCACATAGATCGGCCCGTCGGCAATGCCGTCGCCCAGATGGCCCAGTCGTTTGATTTTCACTGTTGTCATGACGCGGCTTGTGCCTCAGCCAAGGGCGTTGGTCGAGGGCTATTCCGCTGCTTCCGACCCGATAAAGCCGCCGGACTGCCGATCCCAGTACCGCGCATAAAGCCCGCCCCTGGCCAAAAGCGCATCATGCGTGCCGATCTCGACGATGCGCCCGTCATCCATCACCACGATCCGGTCCATGCTGGCGATGGTGGACAGGCGGTGCGCAATCGCCAGAACGGTCTTTCCCTGCATCACCTCGTCCAGCGCCGACTGGATCTCGGCCTCGACCTCAGAATCCAGCGCGCTGGTTGCCTCGTCCAGAACGAGGATCGGCGAATCCTTGAGGATCGCACGGGCCAGCGCGATCCGCTGCCGCTGACCGCCCGACAGCTTGACCCCGCGTTCGCCCAGATACGCGGCATATCCGGTGCGTCCCTTGTGATCGACGAGACCAAGAATGAAATGATGGGCTGACGCACGGCGCGCAGCCTCGAACACCTCTTCATCCGTCGCATCCGGCCTGCCGTAGCGGATGTTCTCCATCGCGGAGCGGTTGAACATCGACGTTTCCTGCCGCACGACGGAAATATCCTTGCGCAGCGCGATCTGCGTGATGTCCCGGATGTCGGTCCCGCCCAGAGTGATGCGCCCGTTTTCCACGTCATAGAGCCGCAACAGCAGCGACACGACCGTCGATTTTCCAGCACCAGACGCACCGACAAGCGCCACCTTTTCACCCTCGGCAATCCGCAGATCAAACGCGCTCAGCGCGCGCGCGGCACGGCCATAGCCAAAGGTCACGGTGTCAAAATGGATCGGCCCGCGCGGCGCGGTCTCTTGCGCATGGGGGCGGTCGGTGATCGCGTGTTCGGGGGTCAGCGTACCGATGCCGTCCTCGACCTCGCCGATATTGGTAAAGATCGACATTGCAACGCGGCCAAGCCGGTTGGTCAACATGGACAGGCGCGTTGTGATCATCGCGACCATGGCAATGTCCCCCGCCGTGGCACTGCCCCTGCTCCACAACCACAGCGCGCCAAGGATCGCAAACAAGGGCAGCATGCCACCCAGTGTCATCAGGACCATGCGGAACACCGCCGACAAGGTGCCGAATTCCAGCGACCGGTCCCGGTAGGCGTCAAGAGCTGCGCGCGTCGCGCTGTCTTCGTCGGCATCGCGGGCAAACAGCTTGACCGCGGCGATGTTGGAATAGATGTCCACCACCTGCCCGGTCACATGTGTCCGTGCGCCCGCCCGCGCCTTGGACCGTTTCTGGACCCGTGGAATGAAAAACCGCAGCGCGGCCCCATAGAACACCGCCCAGACCACGAAAATCAGCAACAGCCGTGCATCTATCGTCAGCATCAGGATGAACGCCCCGATGAACATCGCCACCGAATAGATCACCACATCCGAGACCTCGATCACCAGATCGGTCAGCGCACGCGCGGTCTGCAACGCCTTCTGGCTGAGCCTCCCGGCGAAATCATTCTCGAAGAACTGCATCGAATGACCCAGTGTGTGCTGGTTCAATCGCGCAAGGACCATCGGATACAGGTTCGGCCCAAGCAGGATGCTGGTCACACCCGCATCCATGACAAAGATCAGCGGCCGGATCACCAGAAAGAACGCAGACCCAACAACCACGATCGGCCAGAACGTGACCCAGAAAGCGCCCTGTTCGGCAATCGCGGTCTGGTCGATGACCCATCCGGTAAAGCGGGCCGCGACCAGTTCCGAGATGCCGGTGACGAAGGTGATTGCAAAGGCGATCAGGATTGCACGTTCCGCGCCCTGCAGCGCCCAGCGCATGAAAGGCAGGATGTCTTGCGGCGGTGGTCCGTCGGCAGGCTCGAAAGGTCGGATGAGGCCGGCGATCGCGTTCATTCTGCCGCTTGCGCCCCGATAAATCCGCCGGACTGCCTGTCCCAATACCGGGCATAAAGCCCGTTTTGCGCGAGAAGCGCGTCATGGGTCCCCACTTCGGCAATGCGCCCGTCATCCATCACGATGATCCGGTCCATGTTGGCAATCGTCGACAGCCGGTGCGCGATGGCCAGAACCGTCTTGCCCTCCATCACGCGCTCCAGCGCCGACTGGATCTGTGCCTCTACCTCAGAATCCAGCGCGCTTGTCGCCTCGTCCAGCACAAGGATCGGTGCGTCCTTCAGAATCGCACGCGCCAGTGCAATCCGCTGGCGCTGACCCCCAGACAACTTGACCCCGCGTTCGCCCAGATGCACCGCATAGCCGGTGCGACCGTGATCATCTTCCAATCCAAGGATGAACTCGTGCGCTTCGGCCTTCTCGGCGGCGCGCATGACCTCGGCTTCACTGGCATCAGACCGACCGTAGCGGATATTGTCCAGCGCCGAGCGATTGAACATCGCGGTTTCCTGCGTGACCATCCCGATCTGCCGCCGCAAGCTGTCTTGCGTGACCTGCGACAGGTCCTGACCGTCAATCGTAATGCGCCCTTTTTCGGTGTCATAGAGCCGCAACAACAGCGAAACGAGTGTGGATTTCCCGGCACCCGACGCTCCGACCACCGCAAGCTTTTCGCCCGCAGCAATGTCGAGCGTCACATCCTCGATCCCGCCATCGCGCTGACCATAGGCAAAGGATACGTTCTCGAACCGGATATGCCCGTCCCTCACCTCAAGTTCGGCAGCACCGGACGCATCCTCGATGCGATTTGGCGGGGCAAGGGTGTTCATTCCGTCCTCGACCTCGCCGACATGGCTGTAGATCACCATGATCGTGTAGCTGATCCAGCCGGTCATCTGCGACAGGCGTATCCCCACAGCCCCAACAGCAGCAACGTCACCGGGCGTGACGCCACCGCCATCACGCATCGCAATGGCCATGCCCACCAGAATGACCGGCAGGGCACCTGCAATGAACATCAGACCAAGGCGAAACAGGGTCTGCGCTTCGCCAAACCGCAAAGCGGTGCGCCGCAGATGCTCCATTGCGCCCAGCGCCTTGCCGTCTTCGTACCGATCCCCGGCAAAAAGCTTGACCGTCTTGATGTTGCTGATCGTGTCCACCACCTGCCCTGTGACCTGCGCCTTGGCTTCGGCACGTGCGGCGGACCGGGTGCGGATGATCGGCAGCATCACACGCAGAAAGGCGAGGTAAACCCCGAACCAGAGCACCAGCGCGAGGATCATCCAAGGGCTGACCGCGCCCACCAGAAAGGCGGTGCCCAGAACCGTCGCAAGGCCGAATGTCACCGCGTTGACGGTCTCGATCACGATCTCGGTCAGCGAATTGGACGCCTGCATCTTCTTTTGCGCCAGACGCCCGGCGAAATCATTGTCGAAGAATGTCACCGATTGGCCCAGCGTCCAACGGAACATCCGGGCCATGACCTGCATCCCGATGTTGGGACCGATCATCACCGACTGCGTCAGCGCCAACCCCCCGAACAGCAGCGGTCGCGCCACCAGAAGGACGAAAATGCAGGCCAGAACCAGACCCATGTGATTGGAGAGGAACGCCTCCGACGAGGTCTCTGCGACTGCATCAACGACATTCCCGAGCAATTGCATCGACACCACTTCGGTCAAGCCCGCGAGCATCGAGATCACGACACCGAGCCAGACCACCCGCCAGCCGCCGCGCAGACACCACGCCATGAACGCCTGCAGCTTGAGCGGTGGCACACCCAGCGCCGGTGCATTCGGGTCGATCTGGTTGCCCGCACGCAGGATCAGGTTGTGGTAGAGCTGCCGCATCATTCCGCTGCCTTCGTGTCCGGATCAAGAAAGCCGCCCGATTGGCGCGCCCAGAACCCGGCATATAGCCCATTTCGCGCCAAAAGCGCGTCATGACTGCCCTCTTCGACGATCCGACCCTGATCTATCACCAGGATACGGTCCATCTGAGAGATGGTCGACAGGCGGTGCGCAATCGCGATCACGGTCTTGCCCTCCATCATGCCGTAAAGCGTGTCCTGAATGGCCGCCTCGACCTCTGAGTCCAAGGCGCTGGTCGCCTCGTCCAAAAGCAGGATCGGCGCATTCTTGAGGATCACGCGTGCAAGGGTCACCCGCTGGCGCTGCCCACCCGACAGCTTGACTCCCCGTTCACCGACCTGCGCCTCATAGCCCGTGCGCCCCTGTGGGTCCTGCAGGTTGAGAATGAACTCATGCGCCTGCGCCTGTCGCGCCGCTGCGATCACCTCGGTCTCGGTCGCGTCAGGACGGCCGTAAAGGATGTTGTCCCGCACCGACCGGTGCAACAGCGAACTGTCCTGCTGCACCATGCCGATGGCAAGACGCAGACTGTCCTGAGTGACTTCCGTGATGTCCTGACCGTCGATCAGGATGCGCCCGCTTTCCGGATCGTAGAATCGGAGCAGCAGTTTGACCAACGTGGATTTGCCGGCACCGGAACGCCCGATCAGGCCAACCTTTTCGCCGGGATGAATCGTCAGATCAATGGCATCCAGACCACCCGTCTTGCGCCCGTAATGGTGTGTCAGAGCCTGAATCTCGATCCTCCCCGTTTTGATCTCAAGCCGTTTCGCCTGTGGCCGATCAACCAACGTGATCGGCTGGGCAATGGTTTCCATCCCTTCGGCGACAACGCCCAATTGCCGGAAGAACGAGGTCAGCGCCCACATGATCCAGCCGGTCATCGCATTAAGCCGCAGGGTCAACGCAGTTGCCGCCGCAACCACTCCAACACTCGCCTGCCCCTGCATCCAGAGCCAGAATGCCCAGCCGACAACGGCGACGATCAGAAGACCGTTCAGCGTGACAAGCACCACATCCATGATGGTGAACAGCCGCATTTCATACTGGAACGTACGGCGCGTGTTCTCGATCGCGTCCTTGGCATAGGTCAGTTCGGTTTCGTTATGCGCGAACATCTTGACCGAATGGATATTGGTGTAGCTGTCCACAACGCGTCCTGTCACCTCGGACCGCGCATCCGACGCCGCCTGTGAGGCAGGACCAACGCGTTTCACCGTCCACACGACAAGTGCCGCGTATAAAAACAGCCACCCGACCAGCGGAATCGCCAGACGCGGATCCGCCTGACCCAGCAAGATCAGCGCTCCCACGATATAGGCCAGTGAAAAGGTGATCGCGTCGAACACCTGGAACACAGCTTCACCGGCAGCGGGCGGTGTCTGCATGATCCGGTTGGCAATGCGCCCGGCAAAATCATTCTCGAACCATCCCACCGATTGCCGCAGCACATGCTTGTGCGCCCGCCACCGAATGAGCGTGCCGAAATTCGGCAGGATCGTGTTGTTCAGCAACAGAACATCCAACGCCTGCAACGCGGGCCGGATCAGCAGGATGAACACCGCCAACGCGATGAGCCATCCGCCATAGGTCTCCCAGACCTCGGTCGGATCACCGGCAAGAATATCGACGACCCAGCCCATCGCCCAGATCAGCCCGATCTCGATGGAGGCCACGATGATCGACAGGATCGTCGCGTAGACAAAGACACGTTTGAACGGCTGCGCGTAATCGAGCATGAACGGCAAAAGCCGCGATGGCGGGGTGTCCTTTTCATCATAGGGACAATACGGATCGACCAGATTTTCGAAGAAGCGGAACACCGAAAGGTCTCCTGGAGAAATAGGCGAAGGGCAAAAAGCACGTGCCGAAGCGTGCGGCCCATGGTGACAGATATGCGATGTACGGTGTGGTCTGTGTGACAACACAACACTAGCGCGGGATTTTCCCAAGGGAAACCCGGCTAGCGCAGAAGATCATCCTTGCGCAGAGCAAATCCCGACGCGATCCAGCGGTCCTCGACCTCGCGCAGCTTTTCGCCCAGGGCGGCACCGGAATAGTCGGGCATCAGGTCGCCGGGTTTCACCGGGCATCTTGCCTTGGCTGCGGTCCTGACGGTCTCTATCGCAACCGGATCAAGCGGCATCTCCAGCAATGCCGCCCGCAGCAAAAGAATGTCGCGCGCGATGTCTTCGCCATGCCGATAGCCCAGCTCGGGTGGATGTTCAGACGTGGATATCAGGCTCTGATACTGCGCAAGTCGCCTTTGGTCCTTTTTCGACAACCGCAATCCGGTTCCGTCCGAGACGGAAAGACTGGCCAGCCTGCGGATCGCATCCGGGCGCGCCCCAACCGATTGCTCCAGATGCACCAGCGGACCAATCCCCTGCGGCACGCTTCCCGGCAAGACGGCCTGCAACACGCCAGTCTGGGCCATGGTCGCAATCGCCGGAGCCGGATCAGATGCCGACAGCAGCTTGATCATCTCCGCACCGATCCGTTCACGCGAGAGCCCGGCAAGCCCGTCCAGACTGTCGGCGATAGCGGCCAGCGCGTCGGGGTCGAACCCATGATCCGGATCACCGTACCACGCGGCAAACCGAAAAAAGCGCAGGATGCGGAGATAGTCTTCGGCAATGCGGTCATGTGCGTTGCCGATGAACCGCACGCGCCGCGCTTCAAGGTCAGGCAAGCCTCCCAACGGATCGATCACGCGGCCCGTTGCATTGGCATAAAGGGCGTTCATCGTGAAATCACGCCGCGCGGCGTCTTCGGCCATGTCGGTGGAAAACCGGACAACGGCATGGCGACCGTCGGTCTCCATGTCCGCCCGGAACGTCGTGACCTCGTACCCCGTGCCGCCAGAAACCACCGTGATGGTCCCGTGTTCGATCCCCGTGGGCACCGACTTGAGGCCCGCATCATGCGCCAGCGCCTGCACCATGTCCGGCGTTGCGTCCGTGGCGATGTCCACATCGGTGACCGGCACGCCCATCAGCGCATTGCGCACGCAGCCCCCGACGGCAAGAGCGCTGTTGCCATCCGCCTGCAAGGCGGCAAACACCGCCTGCGTGCTGTCCGACGTCAACCAGTCGCCCGTGATTTTCATTCGGCCTCCATACGCTGGGCCAATCCGCGCAGAATCCGCGCTGTTGCCCCCCAGATGTAGTAAGGCCCAAATGGCACAGTGTAATAGTTCCGACGCGTCCCTCGCCAGCGCCGAGACTGGACGCTGAACAGGCCTGCATCCGTGACATGCGCCAGCGGAACGCGAAACACTTCAGCCACTTCGCCCACTTCGGCACGAACCTCGAAGTCGCGGTCGATCCAGCCGATCACCGGGGTCATCAGGAAACCGGTGACAGTCTCATGCGTCGGCAGGGTTCCAAGCACCTCCACCTGACCACGTGGCAATCCCACCTCTTCCTCGGCTTCGCGCAAAGCAGCCGCGATCACATCGGCATCGCCCTCGTCCTGCTTGCCACCGGGAAACGCAATCTGCCCCGGGTGATGCTTGAGCCGCGATGACCGTTTGGTCAAAAGCACATCCGCACCCTGCGCCGTGGCGATGACAGGAACCAAGACACCCGCAGGGCGCAGCTTGCGCCCCACGGGAAGAACCACATCGGGGTTCAGATCGAAATCGGACGATGCGGTGCTGTTGTGCAAAAGCGCCGCTTCAAGCCGGTTTCTGTCAGTCACCCGACACATCTTGGGCCTCGAACCCCACGGTCGCCGGATCCAGATCGTAATGCGCACCGCAGAACTGGCAATCAGCAGTAACCCGACCCTCGTCAGTCGTCATGGTCGCGATGTCCTTGGCCGAATAGATCGACAGGCTCTGGCGCACGCGTTCCTCGGAACAGGTACACCCAAAGCGGACAGGCAGCGGATCGAACACGCGCGGGCGTTCCTCGTGGAACAGGCGGAACAGCAGATCCGTGGCCGGCAGCGACGGGCCGATCAACTCCATGTCATCCACCGTTTCGAGGTGGAAGTTCACCCGTCTCCAGTGTTCGCCCTCATCCTCGTTCAGCAGATCCTCGGCATGCAGCAACCCGCCTTCACCAGACCCACCGTCCGTGGCAAAGGGAGATGCCTTGGGCATGTGCTGCACCATGATCCCGCCCGCGCGCCAATGCTGCGGCACACCCGGCTCTGTCGACTGACCAAAGCTCAGCGCGAACTTTGTCGGCAACTGTTCGGACTGTGCAAAATAGGCCTCGGCACAGCTGGACAGGGTTGTCCCGGCAAGCGGTGTGATCCCCTGATACGGCTGCATGCCTTGCCCCTGATCCATCAGGATGGCGAAATAGCCGTTACCGATCTGCTCCATCGCAGGACCGTCCGTGAGCTTCTCGGGGTCAAAGCTCGCGTAGGCGCGGATGCGTGCGGGCTCCCCATCGGCCTCAGGCGCATAGAAATCCGTGGCGATCATCCGCACCGCACCCTTGGTCTGGATCTGCAGCGACAGCTTCCACCGCAGCTTGATCGTTTGCCCGATCAACGCAGTCAGCAAGGCCATCTCGGCCACCAGCGCCTCCACGGCGGGCGGGTAGTTGTGCTGCCTGAGAATGCCGCTCAACACCCCGTCAAGACGGGCCACGCGGCCACGAATGTCCGAACGGTCAAGTTGAAAGGGCAGGACGGTGTCGTCCCAGGCGATTTTAGATCCGAGAGTCATGGAATTTCCTTGCTTGCCGCCTTCCGGCATGTTCCGGACTATATATGGGACGATGCGGCAGGTCCAAGGGGCAGAAGGGGAATGACATGATGCGCAGGTTTGGTGACGCACCGGAATCAGGGCGAACCTACAGGATTCGCACGGGCGCCTATGCCATCCTGCCCGCGGGCGACGGGCTGCTTCTGACCCATCAGGACGCGCCCGAACCCGAAGTTCAATTGCCCGGTGGAGGCATCGACCTTGGTGAATCGCCGGTTCAAGCGTTGATTCGCGAGGTCTACGAAGAAACCGGCTGGCGGATTGCCCGCCCAAAGCGTCTGGGGGCGTATCGCCGATTCACCTACATGCCGGAATACGATCTCTGGGCGGAAAAGATCTGCCTGATCTACATGGCCGCTCCCGTGATGCCCTACGGCGATCCGACCGAAATTGGCCATACCGCGCTCTGGATGCATGTTGACGAGGCGCTGGACACGCTGGCCAATACCGGCGATCGCGATTTCGTGGCGCGCCACGCCTCACTGATCACCAAATTCCAGCAGCGCGGCTGAAATATCGTCGTCGAACTCTGTGCGGCCGTCCAACCGATTCTTGAGCCCATCGTAAAGCGCGTCTAGGAAATCTGGCCCAGTGCGATCGGCCGGAATGGACAGGACCAGCTTTAGCAACCCGGCTTCGTCGAGCATCGATCCATCGGGCAGAACCGCCTCGGTAAACCCGTCGGTATAGAGCAAGAGCCGGTCACCGGGGGCAAGCTGGACCGCGTGATCCTCGAACGGCGCGTTCTCGATCAGCCCGACCGGCAATCCCCCCGATCCGATGAATTCAGCACCTCCATCCTTTCGCAGCAACAGAGGTGGCGGATGCCCGGCCTGCACGAACCGCGCCAGACCTGTGTCCTGCGCAACGTGAACATAGGCCATCGTCAGATACTCGGTCACGCCTTGCTGGCCAACGACACGCGCATTCAGCCGCCCAGCCAGTTCCGATGGCGGCACGAATGCGAAACCGGTCACTGATCGCGTGAGTGCAAGATTTTCGTCCGGATAGTCCGAACTCAGGTACCCGGCGACACGGGCGGTCATCATGGCCGAAGTGATCCCGTGCCCCGACACATCGAGACTGAACAGGCCGAAATCGCCATTCTGGATCGCGAACATCCCCGCCAGATCACCACCAACGTGACCACAGGACCGCAACAAGAGGCTGACCCGGCTTTGACCAAAGATCGCAGACCGCACCGGCATCAGCGATTGCTGCAGCACACGCGCCTGTTGCAGGTCCTTGTCGATGGAGGCGTGGATCATCTGCAGTTCCGCCAGCGTGTCGGCAATCATCGCGTTCTTCGCCCGCAGTTCCTGTTCCATCATCAGGATACGGGCACCGGCATTGATCCGGGCGCGCAATTCATCACCGTTCACGGGCTTCGTCAGGAAATCATCCGCCCCCGATTCCAGCCCCTTGGCCACTGCCGCCTTTTCCGATTTCGATGTCAGCAGGATGAAATACCCATAGGCCGCGCGTTGGGTCGCCCGAAAGGCGGCACAAAACTCCGGCCCGCTCAATCCCGGCATCATCCAGTCCGAGATGATGAAATCTGGCTGGAAAATGTCGCACAGCACAAGACCGCATTCGGCGTCTTCCGCCTCGACCACGTCAAAGCCCCAACGCCGCAACATCAGGGTGAGGATCCGACGCTGTGCACGACTGTCATCCACGACAAGCACACGGCGCAGATGCGCGTCCTGCACATCGGGGAACGCAAACTTCGCGTTCTCAAACATAACCATTCACCAACCCATGCGTCGGCCCCCGTCACCTCTGTAAAGACCACGGATTAACAAGCAATGAAGGCTCAAATTTGCGGCATTTCGAGCCAGACTGTTGCAGAGTCTTCATCTTTGCTTGGTATCGCAGCCCGGTGATGGAGGTTCCCATGATCGACTGGACACGCGTTTCAGAACTGCGCAACGAAATCGGCCCCGAAGATTTTGCCGAAGTGGCAGAACTCTTCCTGATGGAGGTCGAGGATACGCTGTCCCGGCTCAATAGGGCCGAGAACACCGCGCGTGACATGCAGGACCTGATGCACTTCCTTAAAGGTTCCGCGCTCAATCTCGGGTTTTCGGATCTGTCGGACATTTGCAGCAGGGCAGAGTCCGCAGCGGCACAAGGCAAACTCACAGTCGATATTGCTCACCTCAACAGCCTCTACCGCCAATCCCGCACTTTGTTCGAAACGGAATTTGCGCAGCGCTTTGCTGCCTAGATGAACCGGTGGATCGACGCCGGATCCGTTCCGTCGGTCTGCTCGGACACCCGGTCGCGCAACCGCTGCATCCCGGCGATCCAACGGTCTGTATCGGCAGCACGCTGCACGAAATAGGTCTGCGCCTCGGGATGAGGCAGGATCAGGAACCGCCTCTCCGCGACACCCTGCAATGTCACCTCGGCCACCACTTCAGGCGCGATCACGCCCTCAGGGAGCTCCGCCTGCGCACCCTCATACCCCAAAAGCGGCGTTGCGACGTAGAGCGGACACACGACCGAAACCTGTATTCCGTCCTTCCCATGGTCGATTGCCAGGGACTGCGCCAGGCTGACTGCCGCGTGCTTGGTCGCGGAATAGGCCGCGTCGCCGATCTGCGAAAGCATCCCCGCAGCCGAGGCCACGTTGACCAGAACGCCCGATCCGCGTGCGATCATCTGCGGCACGACCAAGCGCGACGCCCGCAGATGCGCCATGACGTGCAGATCCCAGCTTTTCTGCCAATGCGAGTCCGTTTGCGATGTCGGACCGTCCGGTTCGCCCAACGCGAAACCGGCGTTTGAAAACAGCATGTCCACCGGACCGAACGCCTTTTGCGCCGCAGCCACCAGAGCCTCGATCACACGCGGATCACACAGGTCGCCATGGTGCGGAACGCCTCCGATCTCGCCTGCGATCCTCTCCGCCAACGCTGCTGACAGATCTGAGACTACAACCTGCGTCCCCCGCGCGGACAAAGCGCGAGCGATCGCCGCACCGATGCCCTGCCCGGCACCCGTGACAATCGCCGTTGCGCCGTCGAACCGCATCAGATCACGAATTGCGACAGCAGATCGTCGTCGGTGATGTCCTGATAGGTAAAGCCCGCCGCATCCAGCTGGGCGAAGAGCTTTTGAAAATTGCCAGCATTCCGCGTTTCGATCCCGATCAGCACTGACCCATAATTCCGCGCCGATTTCTTGAGATACTCGAACCGCGCGATGTCATCTTCGGGACCAAGGAAATTCAGAAAATCCTTCAGAGCCCCCGGTCGCTGCGGCAGGCGCAAGATGAAGTATTTCTTCAGACCCAGGTATTTCTGCGCCCGTTCCTTGACCTCGGGCAGGCGTTCGAAATCGAAATTCCCGCCCGTCGTGACACAGACGACCGTCCGCCCCTTGATCGACTGTCCCAGATCCTGCAAAGCATCGACCGACAGCGCGCCCGCGGGTTCAAGAACGATCCCTTCAACGTTCAGCATTTCAAGGATCGTCGTGCACAGACGGTCCTCCTTGATGGTCAGCGTGTTCGCCAAACCGATCCCGTTCAGCCGCGCAAAGGTCTTTTGCCCGATCTGCCCCACCGCCGCGCCATCGGCGAACGTGTTCACATGGTCCAGTCGCACCGGCTTGCCCGCCTCCAGTGCCGCGCGCAGGGAGGCACCGCCTGCCGGTTCGACAAAGGTATATTGGCAACCCGTGCCCAGATAGCTCAGCATCCCGGCAGACAGGCCACCACCGCCCACGGGCAAGACGATGTGGTCCGGCAACTTTCCCAACTGCTCGACCATTTCGACCGCAACGCTGGCCTGACCTTCGATGACATCCTCATCGTCGAACGGTGACAGGAAATGCCCACCCGCCTCGGCACAGAAGGCCTGCGCCGCGGTCAGGGTATCGTCGAAATAATCGCCGGTCAGGCGGATCTCGATACTGTCGCCCCCGAACATCGCGGTTTTCTGGATCTTCTGCTGCGGCGTCGTCACCGGCATGAAGATCACGCCGGTCTTGCCGAAATGCTTGCACATGAAGGCGACACCCTGCGCATGGTTGCCGGCACTGGCACAGACGAACAGCCCGGCATCGGGGCGCTTGCGCATCGCGTTGAACGCACCCCGCAGCTTGTAGCTGCGCACCGGCGAAAGGTCTTCGCGCTTGAGATAGATGTCGGCATCGTACTGGTCGGACAGATGCGCATTGCGCAACAATGGCGTCGGCGGGAACACGTCGCGCATCGCATCTGTCGCGTCACGCGCGCATTGGGCAAAATCAGTCATACATCCCCCTCGGGGCAATAGCGCACGGGCGCAAGCGATCAGTCAATGGGGCGGTTTTCGACGAAATGCCCGTAGAGCGTGGTCAGTACCGAGATCCCGATCATCGTGGCGAACCAGTTGACCACCAGCGAATAGACCACGTTGATGACCGAGGTCGGGTCGTCGTTGAGCCATGACGGAAGCTGCACGACGACGCTTGCGCCCACCACGATCAGCGACAGGATCAAGATCGTGCTGCTCTGTCCCTTGGTTGCGTCCCAAGCGCTGCCAAGGGTCAACTTGTCGTCCATCGCGGCCGCGGGCAGCATGATGCCCAAACGGAAAAACAGGTAGGCCGCGACCCCGATCAGGATCAGCGACATGATCCCGGCAAGGCTGGGCAACCCGATCGAGATGATGCCCACCGGGATCGACAGAACCATCACTCCAAGAACCACCAGAACGCCGATCAGGATTGACCGCCCGAGATATCCCATGACAGCCGATCCGTGAAACTGCGGCAGCCAGCCGGACGTTGTTTCGCCCGTCAACGCATAGCGATGCCACGCCACAGCGATCCACAGGCTGGCGATCACGGCAAGCAAGCCCAGAACGATGGTCGGCAGGATCGTTTCAGGCGACATCATCGGGACCTGCGTGCCCTCGACATCCATCGTCTGGGGCGGATTGTAGAAACTGTAGACCGTGTAGGTGCTCTGGACGAGATACAGAACCAACGACAGACGCAGCGCCTGGTCCAGGTTGGTTATCACCAGATTGAACGAATGCCGGAAAATCTGCCAACCCTTGATCGCACCCACAAGCCCGTCTCCTTTGCCCTGTTCCAAGGCAACTTCTTGCCCCTGCCTTGAAAAACAAGTAATCGCCCCGGCAAACCCGTTAAAGGAAAACCCATGTCTGCGCCCAAAAAAGTTGTGCTGGCCTATTCCGGTGGCCTTGATACCTCGATCATTTTGAAATGGTTGCAAACCGAATATGGTTGCGAGGTCGTGACCTTCACCGCCGATCTGGGTCAGGGCGAAGAACTGGAACCGGCGCGCGAAAAGGCGATCCTGCTGGGGATCGATCCCTCGAACATCTACATCGAGGATGTGCGCGAGGAATTCGTGCGCGACTTCGTCTTCCCGATGTTCCGTGCCAATGCGCTTTACGAAGGTCTGTACCTGCTGGGCACCTCCATCGCGCGCCCGCTCATTTCCAAGCGTCTGGTCGAAATTGCGGCGATGACGGGTGCCGATGCCGTGGCGCATGGCGCGACCGGCAAGGGCAATGATCAGGTGCGGTTCGAATTGGCGGCCTATGCCCTCAACCCCGAGATCAAGGTGATCGCACCTTGGCGCGAATGGGATCTGACGTCGCGCACCAAGCTGCTGGATTTCGCCGAACAGAACCAGATCCCGATCGCCAAGGACAAGCGCGGCGAAGCGCCGTTCTCGGTCGATGCGAACCTGTTGCACACCTCGTCCGAGGGCAAGGTGCTGGAAGACCCCGCGCAGGAAGCGCCCGACTACGTCTACCAGCGCACCGTGCGTCCCGAAGATGCGCCCGACACGCCGGAAATGGTCGAAATCACGTTCGAAAAGGGCGATGCCGTGGCCATCAACGGCGAGGCGATGTCGCCCGCCACGATCCTGACCAAGCTGAACGAGCTGGGCGGCAAGCACGGCGTCGGCCGTCTGGACCTCGTCGAAAATCGCTTTGTTGGGATGAAGTCGCGCGGCATTTATGAAACACCCGGCGGCACTGTGTTGCTCGAGGCGCATCGCGGGATCGAACAGATCACGCTCGACTCCGGCGCAGGCCACCTGAAGGATTCGATCATGCCGCGCTATGCGGAGCTGATCTATAACGGCTTCTGGTTCAGCCCAGAACGCGAGATGCTGCAAGCCCTGATCGACAAGAGCCAGGAACACGTCACCGGTACGGTCCGCGTCAAACTCTACAAGGGCTCGGCCAACACCGTTGCGCGCTGGTCGGATCACTCGCTTTATTCCGAGGCGCATGTGACGTTCGAAGAAGACGCCGGCGCTTACGATCAGAAAGACGCGCAGGGCTTCATCCAACTCAACGCGCTGCGCCTCAAGCTTCTAGCGTCGCGGAACCGTCGTCTGAAAAAGTAAATCAGTCTCTGTTCAGGCAGAAAGGCCCGCCTTCTGGCGGGCCTTTTTTATGTCACTTCGCGGTCACAACCGTCATCACCAGCTTGTCGTCAACGCGGATCGGACCGTCTTCCTTGGCACCCAGCGTATATTCGAACACACCGGTGGACATGCCACCGTCTTCGGCGTGAACCATCAGCATCAGCATGTCACCTGACGCGACCTCTTCCTGCAGGATCGCGGCGACATCCATGTTCTCGCCTTCCTTGAGCGAGGCATAACCGACCACGGGGCCCGGCTTCATCTCGGCATCGGTGCGGTGCACGACCAGCCAACCATTCGCCGGTGCCACGACGCTTGCGGCGGTCACGGTGCCCGCCGACACATCCTGATCCATCGCTTCGACGCCCGGTGCCATGGAATGACCCGCAGCCATGGCAGCAGTTGCGGACAGGGCGAAAATCAGGGTCGAGAGTACATATTTCATTGTCAGTCTCCTTGTTGATGCGGGAACGACTTTCCCGCCGACCCCAACAGTCACGGAGCACGACCGGTCAGAGTTTCACGACCTGCGAAATTTTTTGTGCCTCAAGGATTTGGTAAGCTGGCATCGTCCGTTCTACCAACTCCGCCAGATGCCCGGTCAGATCCGGCAACGGCCCTTCGGCACCGGCAAAACCCGTGGTCTCGTGCAACGACCGATACCAATGCGGCGCCCAGACGCCGTCGTAAAGTTTCGGTCCCGCAGGCCAGTGCAACATCGCGGGATCGAACGCCAACCCGATCGCGGCACACAAGGCCCGCAACATGCCCTCCGGATCGTCGCGGATATCGGCGCTGTCGATCACGACGGGTGTTTGACCCAGCGACCGGACATGCGCGAACAACTCCGCTTGCGCCTCGAACCCGATATCGTCGGCGGTCAGGTCTGGATAGCCCCTGGCAAAACTCGCCACCACCCGCGCAGGATGGCGGATCAGAAACACGTTCACGCATGCGCTCATGAACCCGCGGGGAATCCCGTCGATCATGTGCTGGCACATATGCTTGTGATACACATGCGGCCTTCCATCCGGGATCGGCCCGATCAGAGATCGTTCCACCGCGAACGCGTCTTCCGTGCGGTCTTCCAGAATGGCATCGCGCATCGGATGGTTCAAAGCGGTCAGGCGCAGGTACGGGCCGTAGAAGGGTTCATCGATCACCGCAAAATCGGCGCGCTGCGCAAAGGCGTACATCATTGCCGTCGACAGGTTGCGCGGGCCGGACCACATTGCCACTCTCATCACCATCGCCTCCGAAAACCGTGAACTTGCACAAACGCTATCGCCCCTCCTCACACACGCAAGCGGTAACTCACTTTCACCTTCGAGTGAGATCCCCAGACAGAAATTGCGCGGCATCCCGCTTTCATCGCAGGTTCGGGGCATCTTTCAGGAGGTTTCCATGCGCACACTTCGCCGTTCCCGCCCGCTCATTCTCACTCTGGCCATTCTTGCCGGGCTGTTCCTTCAATCGCGCGACGCCCACGCAGGCGAAACCCGCGAAATCATCGTGGCCGGAGGCTGCTTCTGGTGCGTCGAAGCCGATTTCGAACGCGTGCGCGGCGTCAAGGAAGCGGTGTCAGGCTATACCGGCGGCAACGTCGCCGACCCCAGCTACAAACAGGTGACCGGCGGCGGAACCGGCCATTACGAGGCAGTCAGGATCATCTATGACAGCGGCACCGTCGACCGGAACAGGCTTTATGACCTGTTCTTCCGCTCGATCGACCCGACCGATGCTGGCGGGCAGTTCTGCGACCGGGGCCAAAGCTATGCAACAGCGATTTTCGTCTCTAACCCTGCCGAACGCGCTGCGGCGGAAAAGGCCAAGGCAGACGCCCAAGCGCAACTGGACCAAAAAATCGTGACGCCCATCCTCGATGCAAAAGCCTTCTACGAGGCAGAAGACTATCATCAGGATTACTACAAGGGCACGAATCTCGTGCTCACGCGCTTTGGCGCCATCCAGCAAAAAGACGCGTACAAGCGTTACCGCGACGGCTGTGGCCGCGATGCGCGCATCAAACAGCTTTGGGGCAGCGACGCGCCGTTCGTTGGCAACTAAGCCAGACGCGCGTCCTGAATGTCTTTCAGATCGGGGATCACGTCTGCCGTTCCGTGGCGCGTGACCATGATCGCGCCCGCTTGTTGACCAAGCGAGATCGCCTGTTCCATCGGCAAGCCGCGATCAAGCGCTGCCACGAGGAACCCGGTGAAAGTGTCACCAGCCCCGGTCGTGTCAACCGCTGTGACAGGGATGGCCGGAAAGGTCTGTTCCGTTCCTTCGTCCGTGTTGATCCACCGACAGCCGTCGCCGCCCAGCGTCACGATCACGTCCCGCACCGGCAGATCCGCCAGTGCCACGCCCAGTTCATCGGTCAATTGCTGCGCTTCGACAGCGTTGACCACGAGGATATCCAGCATCGGCAGCACCGCCTCCACCGCCTTGGCGTCAAACGGCGCGGCAGCATAGACGACCCGCATCCCCCTGGCCGACGCCAGGGTCGCACCCTCGACCTGACCAGAGGTTTCGTTCTGGAACAGGAAGAAATCTTCCTCGCTCGCAGCCCCAAGCGCGCTTGCGATATGTGTCTCTGTCAAAGCACGATTTGCACCGGGATGGATCAGTATCGCGTTCTCGCCCTGATCGTCCACCATGATGACGGCATGTCCCGTGACCGTATCCAGTTCGACGATGCTGCGCGTATCGACCCCGTATTCCAGCAACCGTTCCACAGCCCAGCGTCCATCAGATCCGACAGCGCCGATATGCACGGCGCGGGCAGCGGCGCGGGCAATCGCAACGGACATGTTCGCACCCTTGCCGCCCAACCCTCGGCTGTGCTTTGTCGACGCCAGCGTTTCACCGGGCGCGAGAAGATGCGGCACGCGGTAAAACAGATCCGCGTTGATGGACCCAAGGTTGAAGACCGTCATGCTCAGCCCCCCTTGCAGGCCGCCAATACCGCCATGTTGAGGATATCGCTGGCGGTGCTGGCGGTGGAGCAAATCTGGATGGATTTATCGACTCCGGCCAAGATCGGCCCGATCACGGTCGCCCCTGCCATTTCCTGCATCAACTTGACCGAGATCGACGCGGAATGGCGCGCAGGCACCACGAGGATGTTCGCAGGCCCCGTCAGCCTCTGGAATGGATAGAATTTCTGCGCCGTGCGGTTCAACGCCACATCGACCGTCATTTCGCCTTCGTACTCGAAATTCGCACCGCGCCGGTCCAGAACATGCGGCGCAAGATGCATCTTTTCGGCCCGTTCGGACACCGGGTACCCGAAGGTCGAGAATGACACGAACGCCACCCGCGGCTCCAACCCGATAAGGCGCGCCACTTCTGCGGCGCGTTCCGCGATATTGGCGAGATCTTCCTCGTCTGGCCATTCATGCACAAGCGTGTCCGCGATCAGCACGATCCGACCCTTGAGCAACAACGCCGTCACACCCGCAGCACCATGCGAAGCGTCGGCATCAAAAACGTGATTGATCAGCTCCATGACATGTGCGGATTTCCGGGTCGCCCCTGTGACCAGCGCATCGCCATGCCCCTGTTGCAGCATCAAGGCCGCAAACACGTGCCGGTCGCGCGCGGCCAGACGGTGAATGTCCTGCCGGTCATGCCCCTTGCGCTGCAACCGCTCGTACAGGAACTGCTTGTAGCGATCGAGGTGCTGGGTGTTTGCCGCGTTGACGACTTCGATCTCGCGCACCGCGTCGCCCAGACCAGCCTCTTCCAGCTTGGTCTTCACATCGGCGGATCTGCCCACGACCAGCGCCTTGCCGAAACCTGACCGCTGATACATGACCGCCGCGCGCAACACACGCGGGTCATCGCCCTCGGCAAAGATCATCCGCGCCTGCGCCGTGCGCGCCCGTGCGTTGATGCTGCGCAAAATGCTGGCGGTCGGATCCATCCGCGACTTGAGCGATTCCTCATAGGCGACAAGGTCGATGATCGGCCGCCGCGCGGCCCCGGTGTCCATCCCCGCCTTGGCCACGGCAGGAGGAATGCGGTGGATCAGTCTCGGATCAAAGGGCGTCGGGATGATGTAGTCGCGCCCAAAGCTCAGGTTCTTGCCATAGGCCAGCGCGACCTCATCCGGCACATCCTCGCGCGCGAGATCGGCAAGCGCCTGCGCGCAGGCGATCTTCATCTCGTCATTGATCGCCCGCGCGTGAATGTCGAGCGCACCCCGGAACAGGTAGGGAAAGCCCAGAACGTTGTTCACCTGGTTTGGATAATCGCTGCGCCCGGTGGCGACGATGGCATCCATCCGCACCTCGTGCGCCTCTTCCGGCGTGATCTCCGGGTCAGGGTTCGCCATCGCGAAGATCACCGGATTGTCAGCCATCGACCGCACCATGTCCTGCGTGACTGCACCCTTGGCGCTCACGCCAAGGAACACATCGGCCCCCACCATTGCCTCTTCCAGCGTCCGCGCGTCGGTCTTGACCGCATGGGCCGATTTCCACTGGTTCATGCCGTCGGTGCGGCCCTGGTAGATCACACCCTTGGTGTCCGCGACGATACAATTGTCATGCCGCGCGCCCATCCGCTTGAGCAACTCGATGCAGGCGATCCCAGCCGCACCCGCGCCGTTCAGAACAATCTTCACATCCTCGATCTTCTTGCCCGACAGATGCAGCGCGTTGATCAAACCTGCGGCGCAGATCACCGCCGTTCCGTGCTGGTCGTCATGGAAGACGGGAATATCCATTTCTTCCTTGAGCCGCTGCTCGATGATGAAACACTCGGGCGCCTTGATGTCTTCGAGGTTGATGCCCCCAAAGGTCGGCCCCATCAGGCGCACCGCCTTGCAGAACTCGTCGGGGTCTTCGGTGTCCAGTTCGATGTCGATGGAGTTCACGTCCGCAAACCGCTTGAACAGAACAGCTTTCCCCTCCATCACCGGCTTGGAACCCAGCGCACCCAGATTGCCCAGACCCAGAACCGCTGTCCCATTCGAAATCACCGCGACGAGGTTGCCCTTGTTGGTGTAATCATAGGCCAGACCGGGATCCTTCGCGATGTCCTCGCACGGCACGGCCACACCGGGCGAATAGGCCAGCGACAGGTCGCGCTGCGTGTTCATCGGAACGGTTGGCGAGACCTCCCATTTGCCGGGGGTCGGTTCGAGGTGAAATGCCAGCGCTTCTTCGCGGGTGAACTTGGGATTGGACATGCGGTTGCGGCCTCATTCGTCAAAATCGGGTTTTCCACCCGGGTCGGCCGTCTTAATGTCACGCGAAAGCACCGAGGGGAAGCTTGTGAACGCGAATAAATCACCCGTCACACCCATGATGGCGCAATATCTGGAAATAAAATCCCAGTATGCGGATGCATTGTTGTTCTACCGCATGGGTGACTTTTACGAATTGTTCTTTGACGATGCTGCAGCTGCATCCGAGGCGCTCGACATCGCGCTCACCAAACGCGGCAAACATGACGGTGACGACATTCCCATGTGCGGCGTCCCCGTTCACGCCGCCGAAGGCTATCTGCTGACGCTCATCCGCAAGGGATTTCGCGTTGCGGTCTGCGAACAGATGGAAAGCCCGGCCGAGGCGAAAAAGCGCGGGTCCAAATCCGTCGTCAACCGCGATGTGGTGCGGCTGGTGACCCCCGGCACCCTGACCGAGGAAACCCTGCTCGAGGCGCGGCGTCACAACTTCCTGGCCGCTTTGGCCTGTGTCAGAGACAATTGGGCCTTGGCCTGGACCGATATTTCCACGGGCGCGCTGCACGTCCTGCCCCTGACATTGGCCCGTGTCGGCCCCGAACTCGCGCAGCTGTCCCCCGCCGAGATCCTGATGGCCGAAGGTACCGAAACCGCAGTCTCAAACGTGCTTGAAGACCTTGGGCTTGAGCCGACATGGCTTGGAAAATCGAGCTTTGATTCCACAGGCGCCCTGACCCGCCTGACGCAACAGTTCGGCGTGTCCTCGCTCGATGCCTACGGTCAGTTCTCGCGACCGGAACTGTCAGCCATGGGCGCTTTGATCGACTATCTCGACCTGACGCAAAAAGGCCGCCTGCCCTTGCTGCGCACGCCCCAGCAGGAAAAGCTGGGCAATTCGATGCATATCGACGCTTCCACGCGCCGAAACCTCGAATTGACACACGCCTTGCAGGGAGGGCGTGCCGGTTCGCTTTTGTCCGTCATCGACCGCACGGCAACGGCAAGCGGTGCACGGCTTCTGGAACGGCGCTTGTCCACTCCGTCGCGCGATCTGTCGGTGATCCGAAACCGGCAGGACGCGATCACCTGGGCCATGTCAGAGCCGGTTGTTGCCCGTCAGATCCGCGATGCACTCAAACGCGTGCCCGATCTGGACCGCGCCTTGTCGCGTCTTGGACTCGACCGCGGCGGACCCCGGGACATGGCGGCGATCCGCAACACCTTGGAGCAAGCCGATGCGATCTCGGGCATGTTAGAGCCGCTTGACCTGCCCGACATGCTCACCACCGCAGTTGCGGCCTGCAAGGGGCACGAAGACCTTATCGCCTTTCTGGACGAAACGCTGATTGCCGAACCCCCGCTGCTGGCGCGTGACGGTGGCTTCATAGCACCCGGATACGATGCCGAGCTGGACGAGGCGCGCAAACTGCGGGACGAAGGCCGCAGCGTTGTTGTCGGACTGCAAGCGCAATATGCCGAGATGGCAGGCGTGTCCTCGCTCAAGATCAAGCACAACAACGTGCTCGGTTACTTCATCGAAACCACGTCGACCCACGCTCAAAAGATGATGGCCCCACCGCTGAATGAAACCTTCATTCACCGGCAGACGACGGCGAACCAGATCCGCTTTACCACTGTGGAACTTTCCGAACTGGAACGCCGCATCCTGAACGCGGGGTCCGAGGCGATCGAGATCGAAAAGCGGCTCTATGCCACCTTAAGCCGTGCCATTCTCGATCAACAGCCCGCTTTGAACGCCCTTGCGACAGGATTGGCCGAACTTGACCTCGCCACAGCCTTGGCCGACCTTGCCACCGATCTGGACTGGTGCCGCCCCACCGTCGATGAAAGCCGTGCATTCGCCATCGAAGGCGGGCGGCATCCCGTGGTCGAACGCTCCCTCAGGGCGCAGGGCGAAACCGGTTTCGTGGCCAATGACTGCGACCTCTCTGCAGACACCGATCAGGCGGCGATCACGCTTCTGACCGGTCCCAACATGGCAGGTAAATCGACCTATCTGCGCCAGAACGCCCTGATCGCGCTGCTTGCGCAGATCGGGTCTTACGTGCCCGCCAAATCGGCCCATATCGGCCTTGTCAGCCAGATTTTCAGCCGTGTCGGCGCGTCAGACGACCTTGCGCGCGGGCGGTCCACCTTCATGGTGGAAATGGTGGAAACAGCCGCAATCCTGAACCAGGCCGATGATCGCGCCTTGGTGATCCTTGACGAGATCGGGCGCGGCACCGCGACCTATGACGGCCTGTCGATCGCATGGGCCACGCTGGAACACCTACAATCGGTCAACAAGGTTCGCGCCCTTTTCGCCACGCATTACCACGAGCTGACCGCACTGGCGGCAAAACTGGACGGCGTTGGCAACGCGACTGTCGCTGTGCGCGAATGGGAGGGCGAGGTGATCTTCCTGCACGAGGTTCGCGAAGGTGCGGCGGATCGGTCCTATGGTGTCCAGGTCGCGCAGCTTGCCGGTTTGCCACCCGCCGTCATCACCCGCGCCCGATCTGTCCTCGATGCGTTGGAGAAAGGAGAGCGCGAGAACACGTCGCCCAAGGCGCTGATCGACGACCTGCCCCTCTTTTCGGCGGTTGCGCGCCCGCCACAACCGGCAAAACCGGCCGGGGAAAACAGGATCGAGGCGCAGATCAAGAACCTGCACCCCGATGAAATGTCGCCAATGGAGGCGTTACAGGCTCTGTATCACCTGAAAACGCTCCTGTCGGACAGTTAGTTTGAGGATTTCGGCATCGAGCTGACGCCAACCTGCGCCGGCCGCAACAGGCGATCATAAAGCATGAAACCCTCGGTCGAGACCTGGATGATCTCGCCCGCCGTAGTGCCCGGAACTGGTGCCTCGAACATCGCCTCGTGATGCTGCGGATCAAACTTGTCGCCCACTTCGGGCCGGATCGCGGTGAGCCCGTGCTTGTTGAACACGTTCAGCAATTCACGCATCGTCAGCTCCACGCCTTCGATGAACGCCTTTGACGCCTCGCGCTGGTCTTCGGTAATCGAATCCAGGGCGCGCTGCAGATTGTCATAAACTGGCAGCAAATCCCGGGCGAGCCGTGACCCGCCATATTGCTGCGCCTCGCGACGATCCTTGTCAGACCGCTTGCGCGCGTTCTCGGCTTCGGCCAAGGCGCGCATGAACTTGTCTCTCAGATCATCGCGCTCTGCACGCAAGGCATCCATTTCCGCCTCCTCGCTGTCGATCTCTTCTTCGAGCGCTTCGTTTTCCTCCGCCTCGGCCTCGGCCAGGCTATCGAGGAAATCTTTGGTGTGATCCGTTTCGGCCATTTCGTTACCCTTGGTTGCGGTCGCCGAGCAGTTTCCCGACGAGCTGCGCTGTGTAGTCCACAATCGGTACGATGCGCCCGTAATTCAAACGGGTCGGGCCAATGACCCCCACCGCACCGATAATTTTACGATCAGCGTTCATATATGGAGACACGACCAAAGAGGAACCCGAAAGTGAGAAAAGTTTGTTTTCTGAGCCAATAAAAATGCGCACACCGTCGCCTTGTTCCGTGAGTTCGAGGAATTCGGCAATGTCCCGCTTACGCTCCAGATCGTCGAACAACTCGCGGATCCGGTCCAGTTCATCCGCATGGGTGTCTTCGGCCAGCAGGTTCGAACGCCCGCGCACGATCAGGCGTCCCGACATGTCGGCATGTTCGTCCCAGATCGCCAATCCCTGCTCGACCAGTATGGCCGCCAGCGAATCAAGCTCGCGGCGTTTCTGCGCAATGTCGCTCTTGATGGTCCTGCGCAGATCCGACAGGGTCTTGCCCTCGACCAGCGCATTGAGGAAATTCGCCGCCTCCCGCATGGAGCTTGGAGTCTGTCCGGGCGGCGGAGTGAACAGACGATTCTCCACATGCCCATCAGTAAAGACCAGCACCACCAGCGCCTGATTGCCTCCGACAGGCAGGAATTCGATATGCTTGATCGCCGCCTCGTGTTTCGGCGTCAGAACCAGCGATGCCCCTTGCGTCACACCCGACAGCGCCGATCCCACCCGATCAAGGATCGTGCCCACGTCCTGACTGTTGCTGGTCACGGTCGCATCGATCTTCTGACGATCGTCCTGATCCAGATCGCGAACCTCGAGCAACCCGTCCACGAACATCCGAAGCCCAAGCTGCGTCGGAATGCGACCCGCGCTGATATGCGGGCTGCCCAGAAGTCCGAGGAACTCCAGGTCCTGCATCACGTTTCGAATGGTCGCGGCCGACACCTTTTCCTCAAGCGTTCGCGTCAGAGTCCGGGACCCGACAGGTTCACCGCTTGACAGGTAGCCTTCGACCACCTTGCGAAAGACCTCCCGAGAGCGGTCGTTCATTTCATCCAGAAGTTTCGATCCATCGTTCAATCGCGCACCTCGTTTCGCTGATGACAGCCACTCGTACGCCAGACTATCGGCTTGCGAAACCGCAAAGGCTGCCTGTATCCGTACACGGCAATCAAAGGGACATACCATGCGACCGTCAGGACGGAAATTAAGCGAAATGCGCGCGGTTTCAATCGAAACCGGGATCAGCAAGCACGCAGAGGGATCTTGCATGATCCGCGTGGGCGACACTCATGTGCTCTGCACAGCGACAATCGAAGACCGCGTCCCCCCGTTCATCAAGGGATCGGGTCTTGGTTGGGTGACCGCCGAATACGGCATGTTGCCCCGTTCCACCACCAGCCGGATGCGCCGCGAAAGCACCACCGGCAAGCAAGGTGGTCGCACCGTTGAAATCCAGCGCCTGATCGGGCGCAGCCTGCGCGCGGGCGTTGACCGCGTTGCCCTTGGTGAACGCCAGATCACCATTGATTGTGACGTGATCCAGGCCGACGGCGGCACGCGCTGTGCGTCGATCACCGGTGGTTGGGTCGCGCTCAAGCTGGCTGTCAACAAACTGATGAAGGCCGGCGACGTGATCAGCGATCCTCTGATTTCCCCCGTCGCTGCGGTCAGCTGCGGGATTTATGCGGGTCAAGCCGTGCTCGACCTCGACTACCCCGAGGATTCTGAGGCAGGCGTCGATGGCAACTTCATCCTGCGTGGCGACGGGCAGTTGATCGAAATCCAGATGTCCGCCGAAGGCTCAACCTTTTCGCGCGACCAGATGAACCAGCTTCTTGATCTCGCCGATTCTGGCGTTCAGGAACTTGTCGCCCTTCAGCTTCAGGCGGCAGGATGACACGCAAGTTCGAAGGAAATCGTCTCCTCGTCGCAACCCACAACGCGGGTAAGCTCGAAGAGATCGCTGATCTTTTGAAGGACTACGGAGTCTCGGTCGTGGGTGCGGCCGAGATGAACCTGCCCGAACCCGTCGAAGATGGGACCAGCTTTGTCGAAAACGCCCGGATCAAGGCGCATGCGGCTGCTAAGGCAACGGGGCTTCCTGCGCTTTCGGATGACAGCGGGCTTGAGATCGACGCTCTGGATGGCGCACCGGGTGTTTATACGGCGGATTGGGCAGAAACAGAGACTGGTCGTGACTTTGTCATGGCGATGGAAAAGGCCCACAAGGCCGTCCTGGAGACCGGCATGGCGCCTCCCTGGACCGCACGGTTCTGCTGCACTCTGGTCCTCGCCTGGCCCGATGGCCATGACGAGGTGTTCGCCGGCACAATGGAAGGCCAGATGGTCTGGCCGATGCGTGGAGATCAGGGCCACGGCTATGACCCGGTCTTCCAACCCAAAGGTCACGACCTCACATTCGGGGAAATGGATCGCTGGGCCAAGAACAAGATCAGCCACCGCGCCGATGCGTTCCGCAAATTCGTGGCCGGGTGTTTTGACTGAACTTTGGCAGGACCGCGGTTTCGGGCTGTACGTCCACTGGCCGTTCTGCGCCGCCAAATGCCCCTATTGCGACTTCAACAGCCATGTTCGATCCGCTGTCGATCAAACACTCTGGGCCGAAGCGCTTGCGCGTGAAATCCGCCGCACCGGCCTCGAGACAGGCCCCCGCGTTCTGACCTCCATCTTTTTCGGCGGCGGCACACCCAGCCTGATGGAACCGGATACAGTCAATGCCGTCCTGTCCGCCGCACGCGATGTCTGGAGCTTTTCCAACGACATCGAAATCACCCTCGAAGCCAACCCGACATCTGTCGAAGCGCACCGTTTCGAGGGCTATTCCCGCCACGGCGTAAACCGTGTCTCACTGGGCGTTCAGGCTCTGAATCCCGACGATCTGCGCAAGCTTGGACGTATGCACAGCGTCCCCGAAGCCCAGGCAGCGTTCAGCATCGCCCGTCAATTTTTTGACCGTGTCAGTTTCGATCTGATCTACGCCCGCCAAAACCAGTCGCTCGACGATTGGGAACGCGAACTTGGCACAGCACTTGATATGGCAGTCGATCACCTGTCGCTTTACCAACTGACAATCGAAGAAGGCACCGCGTTTTGGGATCGCGCCGAACGCGGATTGCTGCGCGGTCTTCCATCAGACGATCTTGGCGCTGATCTGTATGATCTGACGCAGCGGCTGTGCGAAGACGCGGGCTATATCGCCTACGAAATCTCAAACCATGCCAAGCCCGGTGCGGAATCGAAACACAACCTGCTCTATTGGCGCGGCGGAGATTACGCCGGCATCGGCCCGGGCGCGCATGGTCGTCTGACGATCAACGGTCAGCGCCGCGCGACGGAATGCTGGAAACAACCCGAAGCTTGGCTCAAGGCTGTCGCCTCCGGCAGCGGCATACGGGAAGAAACGCCTCTGCCCCCACAAGATATAGAGGACGAACGCCTTATCATGGGGTTGCGGCTGCTTGAAGGTCTACAAATTGACGACGTGTCCAACGTCATTGATTGGGACCGATTTGCAAACCTCAAGAGCCAAGATTTGGTTTGGATTGAGAGTGGGCGAATTGGAGCCACAGCAACCGGCCGCCCCGTGTTGAACTACATCATCGCCCAACTTGCCAAAAGCTGATCAGCGCCCAGAGCTGAGAACCATGCACAACGCATCGAGGTCTTCAAGAGTGTCGTAGTTGATCGTGACAGTCCCGTCTTCCCCACCAGCGCTGTGATTGATCGACACTTTCATACCCAGAGCCGCAGAAAGATCGCCTTCCAGCGCCTTTGTGTCCGCATCCTTTTCGCCAGAACTGCCGGAGGATTTCGATGTGGTCTTTGTCTTTTTCTGACCGTCGGGGTCCTGCGCTTCCCGGACAAGGCGCTCCGTGTCCCGCACAGACAGCCCATTCCGCACAATCTGACCGGCCAAAAGGACAGGATCGGGCGCAGTGACCAAGGCGCGTGCATGGCCAGCCGACAGCTTACCATCCGTGACCGCCTTCTTGACCACGTCGGGCAGATTCAACAACCGCAGCAGATTGGCTATATGGCTGCGGCTTTTGCCCAAGGCCTGTGCCAGCTTTTCCTGCGTGTGACCAAAGCGCGTCATGAGCTGCTCATAGCCAGCCGCTTCTTCAATCGCGTTCAGGTCGGCCCGCTGAATGTTTTCGATGATCGCAATTTCAAGAACGTCCTCGTCCGAGAATTCCCGAATGACAACGGGCACCTCGTGAACGGCCGCCGCCTGTGCTGCGCGCCACCGTCGTTCGCCGGCAACAATTTCGTACTGGTTTTCGGCATCTCCCCGCCGACGAACGATCAATGGCTGGATCACACCCTTGCTCTTGATCGAATTTTTCAGTTCTTCCATTGCTTCGGCATCGAACTGACGCCGCGGCTGGTTCGGATTAGGGAAAAGCTGATCAACAGGAAGCATGCGTGTCGCGCGTTGCTGTGTTGGTGAGTCAGCTGCAGTCGTGGGCTCGATATCCGCCATCAGCGCGGACAAACCACGCCCCAAGCCACGCCGTTGTTCCCTTTTTTCGGACATGTTCCCTACCTACGCTGCTGTCATCGTTTCATTTTTACCCAGGAATTCCCGCGCCAAGGCGCGATAGGCAATGGCCCCTTTGGAATTGGTGTCATACTCCAGAACCGGCATCGCGTATGAGGGCGCCTCGCTGACCCTGACATTCCGTGGAATGACCGTCTTGAAAACAAGATCGCCGAGATTGTCGCGTGCATCCGTTTCAACCTGCTGAGACAGATTGTTCCGGGCATCGTACATCGTCAGGACCACACCCTCGATCCGCAAATTCGGGTTCGCAGATTGCCGAACTTCGCGGATGGTCAGCATGAGCTGGCTCAGACCTTCCAGGGCAAAGAACTCGCTCTGCAACGGAACAAGCACGGAATGTGCCGCGACCATAGCGTTCACGGTGAGCAAGTTCAGCGAGGGTGGACAATCAATCAGAATGAAATCGAAGGCAAACTGATCCATATCCGTCTGCCGCAACGCGTCATGCAGCAGGTAGATCCGTTTTTCATTGGCGATCAATTCGATATCGGCAGAACTGAGGTCCGTCGTGGATGGCACCAGAAACAGATTGTCCTGCCCGGTCGTGCAGATGATGTCCGACAAAGGAAAATCATCCAGAAGAAGATCATAGGTCGTCGCGCGCCGATCCTCCGGCATGACGCCCAGGCCGGTTGATGCGTTTCCCTGCGGATCGAGATCCACGATGAGAACTTTCTGACCAATCTCAGCCAAGGCGGATGCAAAATTGATGGCAGTCGTTGTCTTGCCAACACCGCCCTTCTGATTTGCGATCGCGATGATTTTCGGGCCAACCGGGCGCGTGGGATCAAACACGGGAAAGACCTCCAATCTCCAAGATGGCAGCATCAGGATGTGTCACACTTGTATGCGCTTCACAGGCGAATCGCCACTTCTTTTGCGCAGCATCCACCTCGGCACGCCACGATTCACCCTTCATGAAAAAAGCAACGCCTGTCGGAGCGAGGTGTTGTTCGGCAAATCCAAGCAGTTCTTCCAAAGGCGCAAGCGCACGGGCACTGATGACATCTGATTTCATGGGCGGAACGTTTTCAATCCTCTCGGCAATTACGGCAAACGGCGTTTTTGTTTCACGTGAAACAGTGCGCAAGAACGTGGCTTTCCGCTGATCGCTTTCAATCAGCGTGATATCAATGTCGCGATCCCCCAGAGCAATCGCGACAACTGCGCCTGGGAAACCCCCACCAGAACCAAGATCGACCCAGGATTTCGCATCCTTTGGGCACAGCGAGGCAACCTGCAGGGAATCACCGAAATGCCGATTACCAGCGTCCTTCAAAGAGTCCTGCGAGACGAGGTTTATCTTGGGCGACCACTTACGCAGCAATTCAAGGTAAATTTCCAAGCGCTCTTTTGTTTCACGTGAAACATTCATCCTGCTGCGCGTTCCCGAGAACCAAACGATTTGAGGCGCGACAAGATCAAAAGCAAAGCGGACGGTGTCATTCCATCAATTCGGGAGGCCTGAGCGATATTCGCCGGCTTCGACGCGGTCAGCTTCGTTTTCAACTCGTTTGAAAGCCCTTCAATATTTGCGAACGCAAAATCCGCCGGGATAACCTGCGCTTCATCGCGGCGGAGTACTTCAATGTCTTTCTGCTGCCGTTCGATGTAATTGGCGTAAAGCGCATCTTTACCAAGCTGTTCTCGCGTTTTCTCATCGATGATCGCAATATCTGGCGCGACATCCAGAAGAGCTTCCCAAGTCACAGCCTCGATTGCCAGCGCTTCAAAGCCAGTCCGTTTTGAGCCATCCTGAGAAATCGGCACACCGGCATCGACAAGCTGACGCGCTGAAATGATCAAGCCATCCAGAAGAGCACGGCCTTTTTTCAACCGGACCACTTTCTGTTCGAAGGCTTCCTGTCGTTCACCACTGACGCACCCAAGCAAGATCGCTTTGGGAGTCAGTCGCTGGTCTGCGTTATCCGCCCTGAGCGACAGACGATACTCGGCGCGGGAGGTGAACATGCGGTAGGGCTCCGCAACGCCACGCGAAGTCAGATCGTCGATCATGACGCCAATATAACTGTCCGACCGGCTGAAGGTGAACGGATCCCGCCCAAAAGCGCGATGTGCCGCGTTCACCCCGGCAACGAGCCCCTGAGCTGCCGCTTCTTCATACCCCGTCGTACCGTTGATCTGACCCGCGAGGAAAAGCCCGCTACGGGACTTCAATGACAGGTCGAGATTAAGTGCCCGAGGATCGACGTAATCATATTCGATAGCGTAGCCTGGTTGCAGGATTTCGGCCTGCTCTAACCCCTTGATGGATCGCACGTAGTCTAGTTGCACATCTTCGGGCAGCGAGGTGGAAATTCCGTTCGGATAGATCGTGTGATCATCCAGCCCCTCGGGCTCAAGGAAAATCTGATGCGAGGTTTTGTCCGCGAAGCGCACAACCTTGTCTTCGATCGATGGGCAATATCGCGGACCGACACCTTCGATGTGACCACCGTACATGGCAGACCGAGAGAGATTGTCCCGAATGATCTGATGTGTCTTTTCGTTGGTATGCGTAATCGCGCAGGAGACTTGACGCGCAGTTGGTGCCTCGGAAAGGAATGAAAACATCACCGGGTCATCATCGCCGGGCTGTTCGTCCAACCCATCCCAATTGATGGTTCGCCCGTCCAGCCGAGGTGGCGTTCCAGTTTTCAGACGGCCAAGCGGAAGGTCAAATGAATCCAACGTCTTTGCGAGGTCATTGGACGGACGTTCGCCCATCCGACCCCCGGAAATCTGGCGGTCCCCAATGTGAATAATCCCGCGTAGAAAAGTCCCCGTTGTCAGAACAACACAGGGAGCGGTCACCTTGCGGTCCCCGTCAATCATGACACCAGTTACAGACGTCCCGTCCAGGACAAGATCGGTCACCTCACCTATGACAATATCAAGATTCGGTTGAGACTTGGTGATCTCCAACATCTCGTTTTGGTAAATCTTGCGGTCCGCCTGCGTGCGCGGCCCTTGAACGGCCGGGCCCTTGCGTCGGTTCAGCAAGCGGAACTGGATACCCGCCTTGTCAGCAACGCGACCCATCACACCGTCGAAGGCGTCAATCTCGCGAACAAGGTGCCCTTTCCCAAGACCACCGATAGCTGGATTGCAGGACATCACTCCGATACCAGCCTCGGTCAGTGTAACCAAAGCTGTGCGCGCGCCAAGGCGGGCTGCCGCATGGGCAGCTTCGCATCCTGCGTGTCCGCCACCGACAACAATGACATCGAAATCAAATTGTTTCACGTGAAACACTCCTTACTTTCCGATGCAGAAACTTGAGAAGACTTTGTCTAGCACATCTTCAACATCGACACGACCCACCAGTCTTTCAAGAGTGAAGATTGCTGAGCGGAGTTCTTCAGATGCAAGCTCATACTGAATGGGTCCGGACTGAGCGAAACCAAGCGCTTTGTGCAACGCGGCCCGACCTTGATCCAGAACCAGCTTTTGGCGTTCGTGGGAAACGAGACCAGCAGACATCGCATGTGACAACAGATAGGTTTTTACGTCATCCATCAATTTCTGGACGCCTGCCCCAGTGACTCCGGACACCCCCTGCCCGTCATTCCGAAGATCGGATTTTCCCTCGATGACGATGTCATGACCCAGCGGAATCAAGTCGCCAAAACCGCCGGAGCCTTTGAGAAATATCCGAAGGTCCGCCGCTTCGGCTCGGTCCATTGCACGTTGGATGCCGATCGTTTCAATCACGTCACTGCTTTCACGAAGACCGGCTGTATCGAGAAAAGTCACCGGCAAGGAGTCGAGATCCATCCGTACTTCGATGACATCCCGTGTTGTCCCAGCGATTTCAGAGGTAATCGCGGCATCGCGCCCGGCCAACATGTTGAGAAGCGTGGACTTGCCCGCATTGGGCGGACCGACAATCGCCACTTCAAAACCCGTTCTGACACGTTCCGCGACGCCAAAACCGCTGATTTCCAGATCCATGGTCTGGATGACTCCCGTCAGCAGACGTTCGACATCGGCCGAGACATCGACAGGCACCTCTTCATCGGCAAAGTCGATGGTCGCCTCTAGAAGTGACAGCGCATGGATAAGGTCAGCCCGCCAGGTTTCCGACTTTTCCCGCAGACGACCGGTAAATCCCTTGAGCGCCTGCTTGCGCTGCATTTCGGTTTCCGCGTCGATCAGATCTGCCAACGCTTCAACCTGAGTGAGGTCGAGCCGACCGTTGTTCAACGCACGCCGTGTGAATTCACCAGCCTCTGCAAAACGGTAGCCGGGGATGGATTTCAGGCAATCCAGTATGCTGTTGATGATGGCAATGCTGCCGTGGACATGAAATTCGACAACAGGTTCGCCAGTAAAACTCGCGCCATCCTCGAAGGTCAGAACCAGCGCTTCATCGAGAAAGCCGCGTTCTTCGTGGACGAGTTTCCGAAGCGCGGTTTTCCTCGGTTGCGGAGGTTCAAACCCAAAGGACGTGCAACTGGTAAAGGCATCTGGCCCAGACACCCGGATGACAGCAACGCCTGATTTTCCTGGCACGGTGGCCAGGGCAAAGATCGTGTCCATGACATTGCACGCCCGCCAGGTTTACGAATTCATCGAGTCGAAGAACTCCGAATTGTTCTTTGTTTGCTTCAGCTTGGAGATCAGGAATTCGATCGCGTCCGTGGTGCCCATCGGGTTGAGGATACGGCGCAGCACGAATGTCTTTTGCAGGTCAATCTTGTCGACCAGCAGCTCTTCTTTGCGGGTGCCGGACTTGAGAATGTCCATTGCCGGGAATACGCGCTTGTCCGCGACCTTGCGATCCAGAACGATTTCCGAGTTACCCGTGCCTTTGAATTCTTCAAAGATCACTTCGTCCATGCGGCTTCCGGTGTCGATCAGCGCGGTTGCGATGATGGTCAGCGATCCGCCCTCTTCGATGTTGCGAGCCGCACCAAAGAACCGCTTGGGCCGCTGGAGCGCGTTTGCGTCCACACCACCGGTCAGAACTTTGCCCGACGACGGGACAACTGTGTTGAAGGCTCTACCAAGTCTTGTGATCGAATCGAGAAGGATAACGACATCTCTCTTGTGTTCGACAAGGCGCTTGGCCTTTTCGATGACCATTTCAGACACAGCAACGTGACGCGTCGCAGGTTCATCAAAGGTGGACGACACGACTTCGCCTTTAACCGAACGCTGCATGTCGGTGACTTCTTCCGGGCGTTCGTCGATCAGCAGGACGATAAGGTAGCATTCCGGGTGATTGCGTTCGATGGAATGCGCGATGTTCTGCAGGAGAACGGTTTTACCGGTACGCGGTGGCGCGACAATCAAGGAGCGCTGGCCTTTGCCGATGGGTGCTACGAGGTCGATGATGCGCGCGGACCGATCCTTGGCGGTGGGATCTTCGAATTCCATCGTCAGACGCTCGTCGGGATAAAGCGGCGTCAGGTTGTCGAAGGCGATCTTGTGACGGGCACGTTCCGGATCCTGGAAGTTGATCTGTGTGCAATCCATCAAGGCAAAATAGCGTTCGTTGTCTTCCGGTGCCCTCATTTCCCCGTCGATCGTGTCGCCTGTACGCAGCGAGAACTTCCGGATCATCTCGGGTGAGACGTAAATGTCATCGGGACCGGGCAGGTAGTTCGCTTCGGGGGAGCGCAGGAAACCGAACCCGTCCTGAAGCACTTCGAGAACGCCGTCACCGAAGACTGTCCAGCCCTCGTCCGCACGCTCGCGCAGGATCTGGAACATGATCTCGCCTTTGCGCATCGTCGATGCGTTTTCGATTTCGAGCTCTTCGGCCATCGCCAGAAGGTCTTTGGGGCTTTTTGCCTTCAGATCGGCAAGGTTCAGCTTTTCAGTCATGAAAAATCCCGGACCACGGATGTTCGCAGTCATTTTTTCTATGTGTCAGGAAAGTATCGCCCAGAACAGGACTGTTTTGCTCTTAGCCGAGGGGAGCTAGCCTGTCAAACACCTCCTAATTCTTAATAAAATAAGAAATTTAGAAAGGATTTCGATGTTGTGGTGTGGTCTGTCTGCTGTGGATTATTGGATTGTACAGGATTAACCCCCAAGCCGTTGATCTGTGGGTAGATGTGGGTATGAATGTGAATAACCCTATCCATGATCTATAAGTCATTGTTTAGTATTAATTAAAATACAGTGATCATGGGGATAACTCCGGTATGCAATGGTGGCGACCTGCCGACAAGGGTGATTATACCCACACCCGACTTATCCCTTGCACAGCCCGTAAAACCTGTCCGCCCATCAAGAGTAACTTGCCGAGATCTCTACAGGCTTGCTGACGCGCCCGGATTTCCCCAAAACACTCATGTAAAGAAACCGACCTTGTCCGAAGAGTTGTCCACATGAATCTCGACCTCGTCCTCGCCTCCGGCTCCCAGATCCGCGCCGATCTGCTGCGCAATGCGGGCATTCGATTCGATGTGCAGGTGGCTCGAATCGATGAAGAGGCCATTCGGAGCGCGCTCGAGGCCGAGGGTGCGTCGCCACGCGACATCGCCGACACTCTGGCCGAGATGAAGGCGCGCAAGGTATCGGACAAGACGCCCGGCGCGCTGGTGCTGGGGTGCGACCAGGTTCTGGCACTGGGCAACACCGTCTTCGCGAAACCGAACAGCCCAGATGAGGCGCGCGAGCAACTGAAAGCGTTGCGCAACCAGTCCCATACGCTTTTGTCGGCGGCGGTGCTCTACGAGAACGGAGAACCGAAATGGCGGCATGTCGGAGTTGTCCGGTTGCGGATGCGCGATGTCTCGGACAGCTATCTGGATGATTACATAGAACGGAACTGGGACAGCGTTCGCCACTCTGTCGGCGGCTACAAGCTCGAGGAAGAAGGCGCGCGGCTGTTCACGCAGGTGCAAGGCGACTATTTCACGGTGCTTGGACTTCCGTTACTGGAACTTCTGAACCACCTTGTTTTGACCGGACGGATCGACGGATGAGTGACAGTAAAATACCCTTGGCCGCGGTTATCGGCCATCCCGTGGCGCATTCCAAAAGCCCGAATGTGCATGGCTACTGGCTTCGGAAATATGGACTCAAGGGTCACTATATCCCGATGGATATCGAACCTGACAAGCTGGCGGATCTGTTGCCACGTCTGGCAGACCTTGGGTTTGTCGGGGCGAATGTCACCATTCCGCACAAGGAACGCGTGATGGAGATTGCTGATCTGATCACCGACCGTGCCACGCTGATCGGTGCTGCGAACACGTTGATCTTCCGCAAGGATGGCCGGATTCATGCCGACAATACAGACGGTTATGGTTTTATCGAGAATATCCGCCAGGCGATCCCCGACTGGAACCCGAAATCCGGTCCTGCCGTGGTGTTCGGGGCCGGCGGTGCCTGCCGCGCTGTTCTGGCATCGCTGCTCGATGTTGGTGTCCCGCGCATCATCCTGAGCAACCGGACCCGCATCCGCGCCGAAAAGCTGCGCGAGGATTTTGGCAACCGTGTTCAGGTCGTGGAATGGGTGCAGGCGGGTAATGTTCTGGAAGAAGCGGATCTCGTGGTCAACACGACGTCGCTGGGCATGACCGGCAAGCCCGAGATGCGCGTGCCGCTGGATGGGTTGCGCCCAGGCGCCATCGTCAATGATCTGGTCTACACGCCGCTTCAGACTCGTTTGCTGGCCACGGCCGAGGATCGCGGCTGTCGCGTCGTCGATGGGTTGGGCATGTTGCTGCACCAGGCGGTGCCCGGTTTTGAACGCTGGTTCGGAAAGCGGCCCGTTGTCGACGAAAACGTGCGCGCGGCAGTTTTGCGGTGACCTTCAAGCTGGGCCTCACCGGATCCATCGGCATGGGCAAATCCACCACCGCCCGATTGTTCGCCGAGGCCGGCTGTGATGTGTGGGACGCGGATGTCGCGGTGCACCGGCTTTATGCCAAGGATGGTGCTGCGGTGTCACCGATGCAGGCCTTGTTCCCCGATGCGATTTCCGGCGGCATCGTTGACCGGGCGGCCTTGCGCGTGATCATCGGCAAGGAGCCTGACGCGTTGAAACGGATCGAAGCCATTGTGCACCCTTTGGTGCAGGCAGATCGAGCGCAGTTCGCGACGAGTTCCGATGCCGATGTTCTGGTGTTCGACATTCCGCTGCTGTTCGAAACCGGCGCGGATGCCGCGATGGATGCGGTGGTATGTGTCACTGTTTCACCGCAAGAGCAGGAAAAACGCGTGCTGGAGAGGGGGACCATGACGGTCGATCAGTTCCGCGCGATCCGCGACAAGCAAATGCCGAATGACGAAAAATGTGCGCGGTCGGATTTCGTGATCGAGACCGATACGCTTGATCATGCGCGCCAGCAGGTCCAGGATATATTGGCACAGATCAGGAAACAGATGACCCATGCGTGAGATTGTTCTCGATACGGAAACAACAGGTTTTGAGCCGGATCAAGGCGACCGGATCGTCGAGATCGGCGCGGTCGAGCTGTTCAATCACGTGCCGACGGGCAAGACGTATCACCAATACATCAACCCCGAGCGCGCCATGCCTCCAGAAGCGTTTGCGGTGCATGGTCTGGGCGATGACTTTCTCCGGGACAAGCCGGTCTTTGCGACGATTGCGCAGGCCTTTGTCGATTTCATCGGAGATTCAAAACTTGTGATCCACAACGCCGCGTTCGACATGAAGTTTCTCAACGCGGAACTGTCCTGGGTCAAACGCGCGCCGATTCCGAATGATCGTGCGGTCGATACGCTTGCCATTGCGCGTCGGAAATTTCCGGGCTCGCCAGCCTCGCTTGACGCGCTGTGTCGTCGGTTCGGGATCGACAATGCGTCACGGACCTTGCACGGCGCGTTGCTCGATTCCGAGATCCTCGCCGAAGTGTACCTTGAGCTGATTGGCGGCAAACAGCCGGACTTTGCATTGAACGTGTCGCAGGACAGGTCGGCACCCGGACAAGAAGCTGCGGCTTGGCGGCCTAAGCCGCGCCCTGCCCCGTTGCCGTCGCGCCTGTCAGACAGCGAAAAGGCGGCACATGCCGCCTTTGTCGACAAGCTTGGGGATACCGCCCTGTGGAAGCGGCTGTAACTCAGGCGTTCGCCGTTTCCGATGACTTCGCGCTCGCGCGACGGGCCAGTTCCGAACGGTAAAGCTGCAGGAAATCAATCGTTTCCAAGTTCAGCGGCGGGAAGCCACCGTCGCGGGTCACGTCGCTGACGATCCGACGCACAAACGGGAAGAGCATCCGCGGGCATTCGATCAGAAGGAACGGGTGAAGCTGTTCGTCCGGCACGTTTTCCACGTGGAAGACACCGGCATATTCCAGTTCGAGCACGAACAGCGTGTCCCCGCTTTCCTTGGCCTTTGATGTGACCTGCAGCTTCAGGATCACTTCGTACTGGCCCTCGGCGGTGCGCTTTTTCGCATCCAGGTTGACCTGAAGCTGAACGTCGGGCTGCACTTCTCCCTGAACACCCTTCTGGGCGAGGATGTTTTCGAACGACATGTCGCGCACGAATTGCGCAAGAACGTTCATCTTGACGGGTGCAGCTTGCGGTGCGGCCCCGTTGCCAGTGGTTTCCGGCGTGTCAGCCATGTCTATCTCCCTCGGATCGAGCGGTTGCCAAAGTTGCCTGTTGCTTAACAGCCGATCTGCGCAGCCTCAATGCTTTGTCCACCCAGAACCCTGATGTGTGGGTTTTTTCGGATCGGAGATCTCGTGATACTCGCCGTCAATCACGGTATCGCGCGGCCTAGGGCGCGCCTGATCGGCGTATGGGTCGGATTGCGGACCCATGTCAAAGCGCTGAACCTTGATCCGCTTGCGCATGTAAGTGATGAGCGCCGACCGGATCGGTGGGGCGAGCAGGGCGAACCCGACCGCATCGGTGAAAAACCCCGGTGTGAGCAGCAAAGCGCCTGCAAGCAGGATCATCGCACCATGCGCAAGCGCCTGGGACGGGTCCTCGAGGCGCGAGAAGGAACCGCGCAGGTTGTTCATCGCCATCAGACCCTGTGAGCGCACCAAATACGTGCCGATGATCGCGGTTAGAACGACAACGCCGAGGGTCGGCCAAAGCCCGATCAGACCCCCGATCTGGATGAACAAACCGATCTCGATCAGCGGAACGAGCAAAAAAGCCACAAATAGCCACATAGCGGGGGACTCCTTTCGCCGGACGTGCGGTGGACTATGCAACGCCCAACACCTACATAAGAATTCAACAACGACGTTTCCACTTTGGTCTGGGCGAGGTCCTGATGAATTCTCCGCTGATACAGCTTTTGGTGCTTGCCGGCATCGCCGTGTTTCTGATCCTGCGCTTGAAAAGCGTTCTTGGCACACGGGAAGGTTTCGAAAAGCAGCCGGTCCCGCGGCAGCAGGAGCCTCATTCTTCGTCCCGCCGCGATTTTGAAGTGATCGAAGGGGGGCCAGACCATGACATCATCGACCATGTCGATGCAGGCAGCGATGCCGCTGATGCGCTTGCCCGCATGAAGCGGGCCGAACCATCCTTTGGCGTTGGCGATTTCCTTGGCGGCGCGCGCGGTGCCTACGAGATGATCCTGATGGGTTTTGAACGCGGGGACCTGGCAGAGATCAAGCCGTTCCTTGCGGATGATGTATACGAAACCTTTGCCGAGGTGGTCGAGGCGCGAAAAGAGCAGGGTCTGACCATCGACGCCGAATTCGTTGGAGTTCGAGAAATGACGCTGGTCGCTGCGACATTCGATGAAAAGACCGCAATGGCGGAAATCAGCGTCAAGTATATCGGTGAACTGACATCGACCGTGCGGGACAGTTCCGGTGAGGTCATTGAAGGGTCGCCGACCCAGGTTAAGCGGCAAAAAGACGTTTGGACCTATGCCCGCCGTATGGGTGTGGATGATCCGAACTGGCAGCTTGTCGCCACGGGCGAATGATCCGACGGCTGGGCGCAGCCATAACTCTTGGTGTTCTGATGGCAGGACCTGTTGTGCCCAATGAGCCGATAACGAATTATGCGATCCTTGGTTTCGAGGATCTGAATGGTTGGGCCGACGATGATCATGCGTCGGCCCTGACCGTGTTCAAGAACACCTGTGCCGATCTTGACGAACCCGATTGGGCCTCGCTTTGCGCGTTGGCCTTCGACGCCACGGATGCACGGCAGTTTTTCGAGCTGTTCTTTCGACCCATGTTGGTCACTGACGACAAGGAGCCTTTGTTCACCGGGTATTTTGAACCGGAACTGTCCGGCTCACCCGTACGAACCGCCCGGTACAGGCATCCGATCTACAAGATGCCGCCCGAGGCGAACGACAGTCGCCCTTGGCTCAGTCGCCGTGACATCCTGACCGGTGGTGTGATGGAGGGGCGTGGGCTCGAGATTGCCTGGGTTGATGACCCTGTTGAGCTGTTTTTCCTGCAGGTGCAGGGATCGGGCCGCATTCGCTATCCCGATGGGCGTATGATCCGGGTCGGGTATGGCGGCGCGAACGGGCACAATTACCGATCCATCGGGCAAGAACTGGTGCGTCGTGGCGTCTACCAGCCGCACCAGGTGTCGGCCGATGTCATCAAGAACTGGGTGCGGCGCAACCCGGTCGAAGGCGAAGACCTGCTGTATCACAACGACTCCTACGTGTTTTTCCGCGAAGTCAGTCAGGTTCCGGCGGACAGGGGTCCACTTGGTGCAATGAACCGGTCGATCACGCCCCTGCGGTCGATTGCGGTTGATCCGGCCTTTACGCCCTTGGGTGCTCCTGTCTGGATTGAAAAGGAGGGCGCGGATCCGTTGCGCCGTTTGATGATTGCGCAGGATACAGGGTCTGCGATCAAGGGCGCACAGCGGGCCGATGTGTTTTATGGAACGGGGGATGACGCGGGTCGTCAGGCCGGTCGGATCAAGGATCCGGGGCGTATGGTTGTGCTTATGCCAATTCAGCGGGCCTATGCGTTCCTGCCCGAGGCGTACCAATGAGCCGGCGCAAGCTTCGTCCCGAGGAGAAGGAGCTTTGGCAGAAGGTCGCGCATTCCGCGACGCCCCTGCCCCAGGCCCTGCGCCGCGCTGCTGAGCCGGTCAAGCCGACTGTCCGGCGCAAGGCGGAACCAGAGACGATGGATCTGCCCGAGGCGTTCGGGATCGGGACAAAAGTGAACACCAATGGGCCATCGGTGTCCAAGCCGCAGACCGCGTCGCAGGCCAAGCCGGTCATGGATACCAAGACCTACGGCAAGATGCGCCGCGGCAAGCTGGTGCCCGAAGGGCGCATCGATCTGCATGGCATGACCCTCGATCAGGCGCATCCAGCGCTGACACGGTTCATCCTCACATCCTATTCGCGCGGATCCCGTCTTGTTCTGGTGATCACCGGCAAGGGGCAGCGCGACGATCCGCATGATCCGATGCCCCGCCAACGGGGTGTGTTGAAACGTCAGGTGCCGATGTGGCTGCGCATGGCCCCGTTGAACACCGCTGTGTTGGATGTGTCAGAGGCGCATATCCGCCATGGCGGTGGCGGGGCGTATTACGTTTACTTGCGCAGAACCGCGCGCAGCTGATCAGCGACAAGTCCGGGCGCCTCTTCATGCAGAAGATGGCCGTAGCCCGGATAGCTCAGAACCGTTGCATCGGGCATCCGTTTTGCGCTTTCCTTCACAGACGAAGGTGGCACAGCCTTGTCGTTTTCCCCGATCAGGAAGGTGCACGGGACTGTGATCCTGGGCAGATCCGCCACCAGCCCATCGAGTTTCCATTGCGCCATCATCAACAGGGTCCCATCCAGATGTGCGTCACTTCGGAACAGCTTGGCGTAAAGGTTCAGGCCTTCGGGAGAGATCTTTGACCCCGTGGTTTCCATCAGCGACACCACCTGCCCCGGTCCGGACATCCTGCGCTTTATCATCTTGGCCACGATGGGGCTGAGCGCAACAACGCGGGCGGCGATCGGAAAAAGAACGCCCGCCATCCCCTTGAACGGCGACAGGGCCGGGTTGACCGCGACAAGTGGTGACGTGCCACCTGACGTTTGCAACAGGCGCAGACCCAAAGCGGCACCGGCGGAATGGGCGATGATCGCCTTGATATTCCAGCCTTCGTGGTCGATCAAAGCCTGCGCGTCCTGTGCCATCAGGGGCAATGACGATCTGTGGCGCGATCCGAGTTTGGTTTGGCCGTGACCCGGCAGGTCAATTGCGACGACATGATGATCCTTGGCCAGATCCGTCATCACGTCGCGCCAGGAATGGGTCGATCCGCTGGCGCCGTGCAGCAAGAGAACGGTCTCGCCCTGCCCCATCTCCTGCACATGCCAGCGATGCGGGCGCACATCCACAAAGCGCGAATGGTCGGCGTGGGGCCAAGCTGTCAGGGTTTCGACGGCGCCCATGATGTCACTCTCCAAGCGCAGTTTCGATGGCGCGGCTCAGCCCTTTGGCATCCGCGCGGGGCAGCGGGATGTATTTCGCGTTCATCACATCGCAGAGCGTACGGAGATCGCGGTGTGGTCGTACGGATGTATCGATCATCGCGCTGGGAATATTCAGCGACCGGACATGTCGCGCCATTGCCGTGGCATCCTCGTTTGCGGCAGCGCGGCCTGTCTTGCCGGGAAGCGGCACGTTTGCGCGACCGTCGGTCAGAACCGCTATGGACGGCGAGAGCCCTTGGGCCCGCACGCGTTGGGCAAGGTCGGCCGCAGCTTTCAGACCAGCGGCAAGCGGTGTGCCGCCGCCACCGGGCAGGCCAGCCAGGCGGCGTTTGGTCTGCACGAGCGATCGCGTTGGTGGCAGAATGAGCTCAGCGCCCTCGCCCCGGAACGCAATCAGCGCCACGTGATCGCGGCGGGCATAAGCGTCGGCCAGCATCAGCTCAACCGCGCCTTTCGCCTCGGACAGACGGGCGACAGCAGCAGAGCCGGAGGCATCAACGGCAAAGATGACCAGCCGGTCGGACACCTCCTGAAACACCTTCACGTGGATGTCGGACGGGCGGATCAGAACGCCAGTGCGGTCCGGGTTTTGCTTGCGGCGGATGGTCTGCCACGGCACGGCGGCGCGCAGAGTGGCAACCAGATCAATCCGGTTGCCGCCGTCCAGCCGCCCCGGACGCGAGGGTAAGGGCCGCCCGCGTCGATTGCCGCGTTTTTTCTGTCCTGCACCGCTGCTGCCGGACGCAGTCTTTGTCCGCCCGGACCCTTCGAGCATGGCAAGTATATCGAAGGGCAGAACCGCCTTGACCGCGTCGATCAGCAATTCGTCGGGCAGATTCAGGTCTGACTCGTCCTGATCCGGGCTTTGCGTCTCGGGGGAGTCGTCGGGTTGGGTGTTGTCCTCTGGCTCTTCCGCCTCGTCCTCGACCGGCATTTGCGTGGCGCGGTGGGCATAGACCAGTTGAACGGCGATTTGAAGATCGTCTTCATTCACCGTTTTGCGGTTGTTCAGAGCCGCATTTGCGCGGGCTGCCGCCAAGGCGATCAATGGTGCGCGCAAGGAGTCGATGCCGAAGCGAACGGCAGTTACGGCAAGCGCCGCGGGAGCATCGTCGGGAATAGCGACCGAGGTCAATCTCGCCTGTGCGGCGGTGACGTCGGCTTCTTCCATCACCATGTGCACCAGATCGACATGGCGCATCCCGTCCAGATCGACGCGGAAGGCAAGCCGTTCAGTCAGGGTGGTCGGTGCGATCTCGTCATCCTCGGCGCCTTCGTCCAAAAGGATCAACGCATGACCGATGCCGGAATCCAGCGCCTGCGCCAGACGGGCGGCCAGACCGGGTTCGCAGCGTTCGGCCATGGTAAAGACCAGCGAGGTCGGCGTTTCGAGAATGCCCTTGGCGCGAATGATTTCACCGCGAGTGAGGGTTTCGCCGATATCGACGCCACCAAAAAGTTGCAGGTCAGAGATCGAGGGCGCAATGCGGCGCGCCTTTGGAAAGATCGTCTTGATCGGAGCGCAGAACATGTCTCGGACGGGTCCGGCGCGGGCGCGCAGGTGCAGACCCCCCAACCCTGCCGGATCGACCGCCAGAAGCGTCAGGGCCAGTTGGCCTTGGACGTTTACGGCAGTTGGGTCTTCTTTCATGCAAAGACTTCCTCGACCGTGCGGTCGACGCGGGTGGAGGACCCTGCATCATCGAGCGGATCGCGGCGCAAACGGTGGCTGAGCGCCATGGAGGCCACGGCGCGCAGGTGGTCGCGGGTGACACTCGGGCTGCCCTTGTACGCGGCCAAGGCGCGGGCGGCGCGCAAAAGCGTCAGTTCGCCGCGCAACCCGTCCGACCCTATGGCAACGCACAGCCCGGCACAATCGCGCAGCGTGTCGTCCGGCGCATCGACGGTCTTGAGCGCCTCTCGCGCCGCCATAATGGCATTGCGGATCTTCGTGTCCTCGACCGACCATTTTTCAACGAAAGCATCCGGGTTGGTGTCGAACGCGGCGCGGCGGCGGATCACTTCGACCCGTTCCTCGATATCCTTGGGTGACCGGACCTCGACAGACAGGCCAAAGCGGTCAAGCAGCTGCGGGCGCAATTCGCCTTCTTCGGGGTTACCGGAACCGACAAGCACGAAGCGCGCGTCGTGACGGATCGACAGGCCTTCGCGTTCGATGACGTTTTCACCGGATTGCGCCACGTCGAGCAGCAGATCGACAAGGTGATCCTCTAGCAGGTTCACTTCGTCGATGTAGAGGTATCCGCGGTTCGCCTTGGCCAGCAGACCGGGTTCAAACGCTTTTTCCCCGCGACTGAGCGCGCGTTCGATATCCAGCGCGCCGACCAGCCGGTCTTCGGTTGTGCCAAGCGGCAGGTCGATCACCGGGGTCGGCACGTCGATGATGTTGCCGGACACGGGGTCCGCCCATTCGGGCATGTCTTCGAGGGTCGCAGCGTTTGTCGCGCTTCCTTGGAGTTTCGAGATCTGTGGCAACAGGGCAGCAAGCGCACGAACGGCGGTGGATTTGCCCGTGCCACGATCACCGAAGACCAGAACGCCGCCGATCCCCGGATCGATTGCGGTGAGAACCATGGCGAGCTTCATCTGGTCCTGGCCGACGATGGCGGAAAAGGGAAACTGATGTCTCATGCGGCGATATCCTTGAGAATGCGGGGAGATTGACCTTCCCAGCTGCCGGTCTCGTCGGCAACCCGGAACCGGGCATAGAGTTCTTCGCGGAACCAGTTGCCGTCACGCACGGCGCGGATGGCCTGCGCGTGGGGGCCATTGTTGCGGGCGAATGCGGCCATGGACCCGGAATCGGGCCAGATGGAAAAGGTGATCTGCTGGAAGAGCGGAACTTCTCCGATGCCGATCTTGAACAGGACGTTCTGATCCCGGCCGATGACACCGCTGATGTCAGGCACGTGTTTCCAGAATTGCGCCGCCACGACAGGCCGCACGGTGGCGCGGGTCAGGGCGGCGATCGGGCCTGTCTGTGCCGGGGTTTCCTCGACAAACGGAGACTGGCCAGACCACGCGCCCCGTGCGGAATACGGTGTCAGGAAAAGCGTCCAGTGTTCCGACGCCTTGGCGCTGTAGCGTTGGAAGATGGATTCCTGCGCAACCGCCTGCTTCGCGCGATCAAGGTCAGGCCAGACCGTCAGGATCGCGTAGACCGAGGTGTTTGGAATGGGCGTGAAGCCTTCGCCTGTGCCAGATCCGCAAAGCTTCCAGAATTGCAGCCCGTCGATTCGCGGAAGCGACAACCGTGCAGCGCCCATCATCGTCAGCGCCCACAGCCGCGATAGCGGTGTGGCAAAGCGGTAAAAGCTCAGGCTCACAGTCTGCATTTCGGTTCCCATAGTGTCAACTTAGTCTGACATAATTTCAGGATGCAGGGAAGATATTAAATAATTTGACGCAGGCGACGGCAATTTATTGTAAAGTAAAGTTGACAGTATATCATGAGCGAATGATGACAAAACTTGATACGGCCCTCGCGGCACATTCCGACAAGCTGAGTTCGGCACATGCCGTGGTGATCGGTGCCGGGCTTGGGGGATTGGCTTCGGCCATGCGATTGGGTGCGCTGGGCTACCGCGTGACCGTAATCGACAAACTGGATGTTCCGGGTGGGCGCGGGTCGTGCATCTGGAAAGACGGGCACCGGTTCGACCTTGGTCCGACCATCGTGACAGTCCCGCAGATTTTCAAAGAGTTATGGGCGGCGTGCGGACGCGACTTTCACAAGGAAGTCGATCTCAGACCGCTTGATCCGTTCTATGAAATCCGCTGGCCGGATGGGTCGAAATTCACTGCGCGACAGGACACCGAGGCCATGCGCGAAGAGGTGCGCCGCCTGTCGCCCGGCGATGTGGCGGGCTACGACAAGTTCCTGCGAGACAGCGAGGAACGGTACTGGTTCGGGTTCGAGGATCTGGGCCGCCGGTCGATGCACAAGCTGAGCGACCTGATTCGCGTGTTGCCACGCTTTGCGATGCTGCGGGCCGACCGGTCGGTCTATGCGCATGCGTCCCGGCGCGTAAAAGATGAGCGGTTGCGGATGGCGTTGTCGTTCCATCCGCTGTTCATCGGTGGCGATCCGTTCAACGTGACGTCGATGTATATCCTCGTGTCGCATCTCGAAAAGGAATTCGGGGTGCATTACGCGATGGGTGGCGTTGCCGCGATTGCCGAGAACATGGCCAAGATCATCACCGATCAGGGCGGCACCTTGCGTATGGAAACCGAAGTTGACGAAATCCTCGTCAAGAACGGGCGCGCACGGGGCGTCAAGCTGGCGTCGGGCGACATGCTGACCGCGGACATCGTCGTGTCGAATGCCGATGCCGGGTATACCTATGACCGTCTGCTGCGCAACCAGCCGCGCAAAAGGTGGACGCCGAAAAAGCTCAAGTCGCGGCGCTGGTCGATGGGGCTTTATGTCTGGTATTTCGGCACCAAGGGCACGCGCGACATGTGGAAAGATGTGGGGCACCACACGATCCTGAACGGTCCGCGCTACAAGGGTCTGGTGCGCGACATCTTCTCGCGCGGGAAAGTGTCTGACGATTTCTCACTCTATGTGCACCGTCCGACCGTCACCGACCCGAGCGCTGCCCCCGCGGGGGACGACACATTCTACGTTCTGAGCCCTGTCCCGCATCTGGGGCATTCGGATTCAGAGAAGTGGGCCGATATCGAGCGGCAATACCGCGTGCGTCTGACCAAGGCGTTGGAGGAGCAGTTGTTGCCCGGCTTCTCGAGCCGTGTGACCGCAAGCGAGGTGTTCACGCCCGAGACGTTCCAGGACAGGTACCTTTCGCCATACGGATCTGGGTTCTCGATCGAACCGCGGATCCTGCAAAGCGCGTGGTTCCGTCCGCATAACGTGAGCGAGGAGCTGAAGGGGCTGTTTCTGACCGGTGCAGGAACGCATCCCGGTGCGGGTTTGCCGGGCGTCATTTCATCGGCCGAGGTTCTGGCGCAGCTTGTGCCCGATCCCGCCTTGGTGCGCGGATGACCTGCCGCGAGAGCGATATGGACGCGTGCCGCGAAGCAATCCGGCATGGATCGCTGTCCTTTCACGCTGCATCACGTCTGTTGCCAACATCCGTCAGAGACCCGTCGCTTGCGTTGTATGCGTTCTGCCGTCTGGCGGATGACGCGGTCGATCTGCAGCAGGAAAAGGCCGCTGCGGTTTTGAGGCTTCAGGACCGGCTGGAACGGATTTATCAGGGCCGTCCGGACAATTCGGCACCCGACCGGGCGTTTGCCCGTGTGGTTGAGGAATTCGAGATGCCCCGCGCGCTACCGGATGCCTTGCTGGAAGGTCTGGCATGGGATGCAATGGGGCGTCGGTACGACACCCTGTCGGAACTGTTCGATTATTCCGCGCGGGTGGCGTCTGCCGTTGGCGTGATGATGTGTGTCCTGATGCGGGTGCGTGATCCGAACGCTTTGGCGCGCGCCTGTGATCTGGGTGTGGCGATGCAGCTGACCAATATCTCGCGCGATATCGGCGAGGATGCATTGGAAGGCCGGGTTTATCTGCCGCTGGAATGGCTGGACGAAGCCGGACTGAGCGCGGATCGGTTCCTTGAAAATCCCAAGCCAACAAAGGCCATCCGTCAGATGACGCGTCGGCTCGTGATGCAGGCGAACCGTCTGTACATGCGGTCCGAAGCGGGCGTCGCCGCGCTGCCGGTCGCGTCGCGTCCGGGGATTTATGCGGCGCGGTTCATCTATGCCGGTATCGGCGGACAGGTTCAGCGGAGCGGGTACGATTCCATCTCGACGCGGGCCCATACGTCCAAAGCGCAAAAGCTGGGCTGGCTGTCGGTTTCCGCGATGCGCGCGGCAATGACTGTCGTGATGCCGAAATCCGCTGTGCTTTATGCCCGCAGCCTGCCGGAGACTCAATTTCTGGTGCAGGCAGCAGGGCATGAAAACAAGGGCAGATCGCGGTCAGATGCGGTGTTCGAGGCGCTGTCGCAAGTCGCGCAGCGTGACAGAGACCACCGTGATGCCTTGAATGGTGTGCATGGTCGGCTTACCTGACCTACATGTTCTGGCTTTTGTTCAGCATTTTTCTACTGGCCTGCTTTGCCGCAGGCGCAACCGGCGGTTTGTTTCCGCCGGGGCCGTGGTATCGTGATCTGAACAAACCGTCGTGGACTCCACCCGACTGGCTGTTTCCGGTGGCTTGGACAATCCTTTATGTCTGCATGTCGGTCGCCGGTGCCCGCGCGGCGCTGAGCCCTGACAATGCACTGGCGATGGCGCTCTGGTCCTTGCAGATTGCATTGAACGGGTTGTGGACACCGGTGTTCTTTGGATTGAAGCGGATCAAACTGGGCATGTTCGTGCTGGCCGGTCTCTGGCTGTCGGTTGCCGCCACGATCTATGCGTTGTTCCAGGTCGATCTGATCGCCGGGCTGCTGTTCAGCCCCTATCTTGTGTGGGTCACCGTTGCCGGTGCGCTGAACCTGAGTGTCTGGCGACTGAATCCCGACGAAGCGAACAAGCGCGCGCAGGCTGCGACTTAATCGAACGACCAGTTGCGGCGTCGCGGGACGCGAACGGCAAGCATCGGCTTCAGGAAGGGTGATCGGAACCGGGTCAGGTCCAATGCCTCGTGGACGCCAATCGTTTTTTCCCCGTCAAGCTGTGTCTCGACCATCGAGCGGGAATAGAACGGTGCGTCGAGCATGTTCATCACCTGGCGCGGACGAAAGCCTGAATCTCCCCGCGTTTCCCGACGCACCGCCCAGAGCGACCGTTTGAACTCAAGCTGTGGGGGCAGGTCAATTTCCGATGCGGTTCCGTCTGCGTCGAAATGAAACCCGGACCCCAGCTCGGATCCGTCAAGCCGGATCGCGTCGTAAAAACATGTACTGCCGCCTGCTGCGGGATAGCGCCCCCAGGTCCAGTACGCGAAATCCTCTTCAAGCGAGCGGGTGCCAAAATTGGCGTCGAAATAGCCGTGACCCTTCCATTGCCAGCCCGGAGCTTCGAGATCGACAGAAATGTCGGAAACCGGGCCAAAGGGTCGCCAGACATGCGCGCCGTCTTCCGTCAGGGGAAGTTCCACCTGCGTGATCGCGCTGGGCGTGACGGTGATCGTTCCCCGCACGCGGCTGATCAGCGGCGGGCCGGAGATTTCGTTGATGTCGATCACCAGCTTGCCGTTTTGCCATCGCATCGATGAGGGTCCAACGGTGAAGGTGTCTTGCGTCTGGCGCAGGGCAGGGGTGCCGCGGTCGGTCATGGTGAAGCGTCCGCCGGGACCATAAGTTGCCACGTTGATGCAGACATGGTTTTCCGGGTTCTTGCGGCCCGACCACCGATACCAGGGCGAAAAAACCGACCCTATGAAGCCGATGACCGAAACGGCACGGGTTCCGTCGCTGCTGATCCCATCGACATACCACCAGGCGTAACCGTTTTCCGGGACTTCGAGATTGAAGTTCGGTCCGTCATGATCGCCGCGGCCGCGTGCCTGCCTGAGAGCGCCGCCATCGGGACGCCCGCCCCCGGATGTGTCCCGCCCCCGGCCAGGTAGAGACCCTTGATCGAAGTTCGCGCCGTCGGACGCTCCAAGGCGGCTGCCATTCCATGCGGGCTCTGCCCGTAGAGTGAACCGGCGCTGCCCGGGAAGAGCGTTTCGAAACTCTTGGCCGTTGTCAGCGAGTCCGGTCCCGGCTCCGGCGAGAAGCTCAGACCGAAGCGGCGAAGATGGGGAAAGGTCCGTGTGTGACATATCTCGTAATCCTCGGGCTGTGCCGCGCGCTGGGTCAAGGGCGGTGTGTTCATGATGATCTCGAAGCGCTCGGTCTGGGGGTTTGGAGCGTTTTGGCCCCGATCTTCGGCGCAGACATAAAGCGTCGGGCTGGACGGGATGTAGCCGCGTTCGATCTCGGAGAATTCGTTTTTGCCGGGGTCGCTGAAAAAGACGTTGTGATGCACCAAGGGCAAATCGGACGGTTTGGACGCAAAGCTCCAGACATTGGCGGAATGGCTGCGCGGGCGTTTGGCGGTGATCGTCGCGGTCTGCGCGGTTGCTTGCCCCAGCAGGCCAAGTGCCAGCGCGCGCGGATCACCGTTGAAGACGATCTGATCGGCATAAAGCGTCTCGCCAGTTGTCAGTGTGACACCCGACACGCCACCAAAGGCCGTGTTGATCTTTTTCACCGTCGCATTGGTGCGGATCGTGCCGCCCTTTGTCTGGATCAGCGATGCGATGGCCTTGGCCAGTGCACTCATCCCGCCTTTGACACACCAGACGCCACGCGCTTCTGCATCCCAGACCAGGGCCAGAAGAGCTGGAGACCGGTCCGGCGATCCGCCGACATAGGTGGCGTATCGTCCGAAAAGTTGGCGTAACCGGGGGTCGGTGAACGAGGTTGCGAGAAGCCGTTTCAGCGTTTGGCCCACTCCCATGTCACGGATCAGTGACGGATTTTTCATCACATGTGTGGTCAAGGCGGTCAGCGATGGTTCGGCTTGCCGCATCATCGGATCACTGAATCCTTCGAACAAGCGTGCGGCGCGCTGGGCAAAGGACAGAAATTCGCTCCTGGCCTTTGGACCGGCAAACGCCTTGATCGCTTCGGCGCTTCGGGTCCGGTCCGGGAACAGGTCCAGCGGTTCCGAGTCCGGCCACCAGTGACGGGCCAGGATATCCTGCGGAACAAGGTCGACATGATCGGTCAGTGCTTCGCCGACATCGTCGAACAACGCTTCGAACACGTCCAGCATCGTCAGCACGGTCGGCCCGGCATCGACGCCATTGACCTGTCGCATCTTCCCACCCGGCACGGCGTGCCGTTCCAGAATGGTCACGTCGAACCCGCGATGCGCCAAGGGCAGGGCGGTCGCCAAACCGCCGATGCCGGCACCGATCACGATGACACGTCCAGAGCTGTGCCGTGGTTTTTTCATCATCGAATTGTTGACTCGCATTTGCCAAGTGTCCAGTATGATTTACACTAGTGTGTCAGCTCAACATGACAACACATTGTTTTAGGAGTGTTCGATGGGACTTCAGACCCGCATCAATTCTGCTGTAGAGGCGGCAATTCGCATCGGACAGGGTGGGATACCGCCTGCCAAACTCTCGGACGCGTTGCATTATGCCTGTACGCCGGGCGGCGCGCGAATCCGACCCACGATCCTGATGTCGGTCGCAATGGCCTGCGGGGATGATTCGCCCAAGATGGCCGATGCCGCCGCCGCCGCCCTCGAACTGATGCATTGCGCGAGTCTCGTTCATGACGACCTGCCCTGTTTCGATGATGCTGCGATCCGGCGGGGCAAGCCGTCGGTGCATCGCGCCTATTCGGAACCTCTCGCCGTGCTGGCAGGCGATTCCCTGATCATCCTCGCCTTCGAAGTGCTGGCGATGGCCGCTGAACATTCCCCGGATCGTGCGGTTCGGCTGATCCGAATCCTGACCCGCCAGTCCGGCATGCCCTATGGCATCTGTGCCGGTCAGGGCTGGGAGAGCGAAGCCAAGATCGACCTGTCCGCCTATCACCAGTCCAAGACCGGAGCCTTGTTCATTGCCGCCACCCAGATGGGCGCGATTGCCGCCGGACAGGACGAAGAGCCGTGGTTCGAACTTGGCGCCCGTATCGGAGAGGCCTTTCAGGTTGCCGATGATCTGCGCGATGCGCTTTATGACAGTGAAACGCTGGGCAAGCCGGTCGGGCAGGATGATCTGCATGGGCGTCCCAATGCGGTTGCGGTTCTGGGTGTCGACGGCGCCCAATCGCGTCTGCGCGACATTCTGAGCGGTGCAATTTCGTCAATCCCGTCATGCCCGGGCGAGGCGCAATTGGCCGAAATGGTTCGGATGCAGGCCGAGCGGCTGACGCCTGTCCCGCTGACACGCACGGCCCGAGCCGGGTAAAATGACGCTCGCGTCGGATAGCCCGCCGATCGGACGCCGCCCCAAGTCTGGATTGCGGACGCGTTTGATGCGGGTGATTGCGCGACCGGGATTTCAGCGCTGGGCTTCGGCCTTTCCCCTGACACGCCGAACAGCAGCCAAGGATGGCGCTGAATTGTTCGACCTCGTTCAGGGCTTCGTCAAATCACAGGTCTTGTTTGCGCTTGTCGAATTGCGTGTCCTGCACCGCCTGATGGACGGCCCGCAAACTTCTGAAGCGCTGGCCCGGATGTCCGGGCTGCCGGTCGATCGCATGGAGCGGTTGATGATGGCCGCCACCGCGATGAAGCTCACCCGTCGAGATCGTTCCGGACGTTACGGTCTGGCGCGACTGGGCGCCGCGATGGTCGGTGTGCCGGGGCTCGGGGACATGATTCGGCACCATGCGGCGTTCTACCGGGATCTGAACGATCCGGTCGCCTTGCTGCGGGGGGAGGTCGATACCGAACTGGCCGCTTTCTGGCCTTATGTCTTCGGTGCTGCAAACGCCACGGATGTCGAGGCGTCAAACCGCTATTCCGACCTGATGGCACGGTCGCAGGAGATCGTTGCTGCCGATACTCTCGCGGTTGCCGAGCTGAAACACACCCACCAGCTTTTGGATGTCGGGGGCGGCTACGGCGTGTTTGCCGAAGCTGCCGCGCTGCGGCATCCCAAGCTGCACGCAACGGTGTTCGATCTGCCGGCGGTGGAAGAGAACGCCCAAGCCCTGTTGAAGCGATCGAAGGCCAAGGATCGGCTGCAGTTCGTGCCAGGGTCGTTCCGCGATGATCCGCTGCCGGATGGCGCAGATACCGTTTCACTGATCCGCGTTCTTTATGATCATGAGGATCAGACAGTCGAGTCGTTACTGTCTAAAATAGTTGACACATTGCCAGAGGACGGCCGGTTGCTTGTGTCCGAACCGATGTCCGGCGGTGCCCGGCCCGAGGTGTCCGGCGATGTGTATTTCAGCTTTTACTGTCTCGCCATGCAGACCGGAACGGTGCGCAGCGCCGCTCGGATAGGCGAATTGTGCAGGAATGCGGGCTTTGCATCGATCACGACCTATCCGTCGCGCCGCCCCTTCGTGACCACGACCCTGATGGCAATGAAGAAAAAAAATAAGCCGACTTCATAAGTTTACATGTCAAAGTGTCTATTATAGTTGACAGATACGTGTGTAAGAATAAACTGACAGTATAGACTATCACTGACGACACATCGGATTCGGTTCTGTGAATCCCTGGTCGCCGATTTGCAGGAGGTTGGGATGCAAACAAATGCCGTTGTGCTGAATGCACCGAAAACCCTTGCATTGGAGACGGTTCAGCTTTGCGATCCGGGATCTGATGATCTGGTCGTGGACATCACGCATTCAGGTATTTCGACCGGCACGGAAAAGCTTTTCTGGTCGGGTGACATGCCTCCGTTTCCGGGAATGGGCTATCCGCTGATCCCCGGTTACGAAGCCTCTGGCGAGGTTGTCGAGGCTGGTTCGAACACCGGTTACAAGCCCGGCGATCATGTCTTTGTTCCTGGTGCCAACTGCTACAACGGTGTGTTCGGCCTGTTTGGCGGCGCCACCCGTCGTTTGGTCACGGCGCAGGATCGCGTGACACGGATTGACCCAGCCATGGGTGCCCAGGGCGCTCTGCTGGCTCTTGCCGCAACGGCACGCCACGCGATGGCGGGTCTCGACAAGGCTGTGCCGGATTTGATTGTCGGTCACGGTGTTCTGGGTCGCTTGCTTGCGCGCCTGACCCTTGCCGCTGGAGCGCCTGCGCCCACCGTCTGGGAAATCGATCCTGCCCGCACATCCGGCGCGGATGGATACGAGGTCATTCACCCCGATACCGACACCCGCCGCGATTACCGGTCGATCTACGATGCCAGCGGCAATGGCGGGCTTCTGAACGATCTGGTCGGACGTATCGCCAAAGGCGGCGAGATCGTTCTGGCGGGGTTCTACACACAGCCGCTGCAATTCTCGTTCCCGCCCGCCTTCATGAAAGAAGCGCGGTTCCGGGTTGCTGCCGAATGGGCGCGCGACGACCTCGCCGCGACGCGCACGCTCGTTGAAAACGGCGCGCTGAGCCTTGACGGCCTTATCACACATCAAGCCGCGGCAACGGATGCGCCGGGTGCCTATCGCACCGCGTTCGAAGAACCGACCTGCCTCAAAATGATCCTCAATTGGGAGACGCCTTCGTGAAAGATGAAGTTCCAAATCTTAAAGACTTCGACCAGCGCCTTCGCGACGAGGCTCATGAAGACCTCGCTGATGTGCTGCCCACAGAGGCGACGAAGAAAACTCAGATCATCGCGATCTATGGCAAAGGCGGTATCGGCAAATCCTTCACGCTGGCCAATCTCAGCCACATGATGGCCGAGCAGGGCAAACGCGTTCTGCTGATCGGCTGTGACCCGAAATCCGACACGACCAGCCTGCTGTTCGGCGGCAAGGCCTGCCCGACGATCATCGAAACCTCGACCAAGAAGAAACTGGCCGGGGAAGAGGTGAAGATCGGCGATGTCTGCTTCAAGCGCGGCGGTGTCTTTGCGATGGAACTGGGCGGACCCGAAGTGGGTCGCGGCTGTGGCGGACGTGGCATCATCCACGGGTTCGAGCTGCTTGAAAAGCTGGGCTTCCACGACTGGGATTTCGATTACGTCCTGCTCGACTTCCTTGGCGATGTGGTCTGTGGCGGCTTCGGCCTGCCGATTGCACGCGACATGGCGCAGAAGGTGATCCTTGTCGCGTCGAACGACCTGCAATCGCTCTACGTTGCGAACAACGTCTGCTCGGCAGTGGAATACTTCCGCAAGCTGGGTGGCAATGTCGGCGTGGCCGGTCTGGTCATCAACAAGGACGATGGGTCGGGCGAGGCGCAGGCCTTTGCCGAAGCGGTCAAGATCCCGGTTCTTGCCTCGATCCCGCAGGACGACGACCTGCGCAAGAAATCCGCGAATTACCAGATTGTCGGCACCGATGCGTCGCCGTGGGGCGCGCTCTTTGCCGAGCTGGGGATGAACGTGGGAGAAGCACCGCCCGTGCGTCCTGCCCCTCTGACCCAGGATGAACTGCTTGATCTGTTCGACGGGTCGGAAACTGGCGCGGGATACACGCTTGTTCCGGCGACGGACATCGACATGCGCGGCAAGAACGCTGCCCCGCAGGAATCTCTCGAAGTGATTTACGACGACGCGTGACGGCTAGCCACCCGAACGCCCTTGGGAACGAAAGAAGAAGAGCACGTGACAAACGAAGCAACATACGACGAGACGGCAGAGGTCGAAGTCATCCGTGGGGAACCACGGGTCGACGCCCCCGATGCGCCAGTGCTGGCGGATGGGCTTGGGTGTCACTCCGGCTCTGAAATGGAAAAGGCGGCGCGTATGGCCGGCAATTCCGAAATGCTGGACCAGTTTGCCAAGGATTATCCGAAAGGCCCGCACGACCAGCCGCAAAGCATGTGTCCCGCCTTCGGGTCGCTGCGGGTCGGTCTGCGGATGAAACGGGTTGCCACGGTCCTGTCGGGATCCGCCTGCTGTGTCTACGGCCTGACGTTCGTGTCGCATTTCTACGGTGCGCGTCGGTCGGTCGGATATGTGCCGTTCAATTCCGAAACCCTGGTGACCGGTAAGCTTTTCGAAGACATCCGCGAAAGCGTCCATGAAATGGCCGATCCCGCGCGGTTCGATGCCATCGTGGTGACAAACCTGTGCGTGCCCACCGCATCCGGGGTGCCCCTGCGGTTGCTTCCAAAAGAGATCAACGGCGTTCGCATCGTCGGCATCGACGTGCCGGGCTTCGGGATCCCGACCCATGCCGAGGCGAAAGACGTTCTGGCCGGTGCGATGCTGAATTACGCCCGCGAAGAGATCAAGTCCGGCCCGGTCCAAGCCCCCGCAGGTGGCAAGTCGGATCGCCCGGCTGTTGCGCTCTTGGGCGAGATGTTCCCGGCAGATCCGATGATGATCGGTGCGATGCTGGCCCCGATGGGTCTTGCTGCCGGTCCGGTGGTTCCCTGCCGCGAATGGCGTGAACTATATGCCGCGCTGGATTGCGGTGTCGTTGCTGCGATCCATCCGTTCTACACCGCTGCCATCCGTGAATTCGAGGCTGCGGGCCGAAAGATCGTAGGCTCTGCGCCGGTGGGTCACGACGGCACGGCAGCCTGGTTGGCAGGTATTGGTGATGCCTACAACATCCCGGCCGATCAGATCGCCGCTGCGCAAAACGCATTCCTCCCCGCGATCAAGGCGGCACTCGCTGCGACACCGATCAAGGGCACCATCACCCTGTCCGGTTACGAAGGCTCTGAACTGCTGGTCGCCCGCCTGCTGGTCGAAAGTGGCGCTGACCTGCGTTATGTCGGCACGGCCTGCCCGCGCACGAAATGGTCCGAACCGGATCGTGAATGGCTGGAAAGCAAGGGCATCAAGGTCACCTATCGCGCGTCGCTCGAAGACGATTGCGCCGCGATGGAAGCTGTCAAGCCCGACCTTGCCATCGGCACGACTCCGGTTGTCCAGAAGGCAAAAGAGATGGGTATTCCCGGTCTCTACTACACCAACCTGATTTCCGCCCGTCCGCTGATGGGTCCTGCAGGCGCCGGATCCTTGGCAGAGGTCATCAATGCTGCCATCGCGGGCAAGTCGCGGATGGATGACATGAAGGCCTTCTTTGAGGGTGTCGGCACCGGTGACACAGCCGGTGTCTGGGAAAAATCCCCGAACCTGCGCCCTGACTTCCGTGCCCAGCACCAGAAGAAGCTGGACAAGCAGGCGCGTGCCGCCAAAGCGCAGGAGATGATCTGATGCTTATTCAGGATCATGATCGCGCGGGTGGCTACTGGGGTGCCGTTTACGCCTTTACCGCAGTGAAGGGTCTGCAGGTGGTTATCGATGGCCCGGTGGGCTGTGAAAACCTGCCTGTCACATCCGTCCTGCACTACACCGACGCGCTTCCTCCGCACGAGCTCCCTATCGTGGTGACTGGCCTCGGTGAGGAGGAGCTGGGTCGAGAGGGGACCGAGGGGGCGATGAAACGCGCCTGGGGTGTGCTTGACCCAGCTCTACCTGCGGTTGTTGTGACCGGATCGATTGCCGAGATGATCGGCGGCGGCGTGACACCGATGGGCACGAACCTGCAGCGGTTCCTGCCGCGCACCATCGACGAAGACCAGTGGGAAAGCGCGGATCGCGCGATGACCTGGATCTTCACCGAATTCGGCATGACCAAGGGTCGGATGCCGCCGGAAAAGAAGCGCGAAGAAGACGCCAAGCCGCGCGTCAACATCCTTGGCCCGATGTACGGCACGTTCAACATGCCTTCCGATCTGGCCGAGATCCGGCGTCTGATCGAAGGGATTGGAGCCGAGGTCAACATGGTGATGCCGCTGGGCAGCCATGTGGCCGAGATGCGCAACCTTGTGAATGCGGATGTGAACGTTTGCATGTACCGCGAATTCGGTCGCGGTCTTTGCGAAGTGCTGGGCAAGCCTTTCCTGCAAGCCCCGATCGGCATGGACAGCACGACGAAATTCCTGCGCAAGCTGGGTGATATGCTGGGCCTCGACCCGGAACCGTTCATCGAACAGGAAAAGCATTCGACGCTGAAGCCGATCTGGGATCTGTGGCGCTCGGTCACGCAGGATTTCTTTGCAACGGCTTCCTTCGGGATCGTCGCCAATGAAACTTACGCCCGTGGCATCCGGCATTACCTCGAAGGCGATCTTGGCCTGCCTTGTGCCTTTGCCGTGGCGCGGGTTGCCGGGGAAAAGACCAACAACGAAGAAGTCCGGTCGATGATCCACACCAAAAAACCCTTGGTGCTGATGGGGTCCATCAACGAGAAGATGTACCTCGCCGAGATGAAGGCCGGGCATGGCCCGCAGCCGACATTCATTCCCGCCAGCTTTCCCGGCGCTGCCATCCGGCGGCACACCGGTACACCGATGATGGGCTATTCCGGCGCGACCTACCTGCTGCAGGAAGTGTGCAACGGTCTTTTCGATGCGCTGTTCCACATCCTGCCGCTGGGCACCGAGATGGACAAGGCGGAGTCGACCCTGACGCCGCTGCGCCGTGACTTCCCGTGGGATGCCGATGCGCAATCCGAACTTGACCGGATCGTGTCGCAGCACCCCGTGCTCACCCGAATTTCTGCTGCCAAGAACCTGCGCGACGCCGCAGAGGCAGCAGCCCTGAAACAAGGTGCTGAACGTGTCGTCTTCGAGACTGTTCAAGCCCTTTCCAATTCCCAAGGAGGACCGACCACATGACGGATTTCACCTCTTCTGACACGCGCACTCACCGGCACGGTCACACGAAACGCGGAACCGAGTTCCTGGTTTATTTCAGCATCATCTTCATCGTCGCGATCCCCTTCGCCACCGTGATCTGGTTGCTCGAAGTGTTCCAGAAACAGACGCTCAACATGCGGGGCCCTCTGGCGCGCGCATGGTGTGAAGCGGATCGGATCACGCCCCTCATTTTCTCGGCCTGATGGTCGGGAATCCAAGACTGGCCACCCGGCGGGGTGGACAGGACCTGCGGGGCCAATGCCCCAATGGACCCAGCCGCAGGGTGTGCGGCGTCAGCATAACATTCCGGAGGAAAGTTCATGGCTGATAATACCGACCTGTCATTCACAGGTCTTACTGACGAGCAGGCCCAGGAGCTGCATTCCGTCTACATGAGCGGCCTTTGGCTGTTCTCGGCGGTTGCAGTGGTTGCCCACCTGGCAACCTTCATCTGGCGCCCCTGGTTCTAAGGAAGGATCAACATAATGGCAAAGTTCTACAAGATCTGGCTCATCTTTGATCCCCGTCGCGTGTTTGTCGCGCAGGGTGTCTTCCTCTTCCTGCTGGCTGCAATGATTCACCTCGTGGTGCTGTCCAACGGCATCAACTGGTTCGAAACCGCAGCAGCCGCTGGCGGCATGTAAATGCCTGCGAGCTCGGAAGAGCTCAAAACATCGCTGCGGGCGGAACCCGGTTCCGGACCGCCCGCGGCAAAACTGACATTAACATGACGGCTGCGTTCCTTCCCGGGACATGCCGGCAAACGCGGAGATAAAGAAGATGGCGCTGCTCAGCTTCGAAAAAAAGTATCGCGTCCGCGGAGGGACGCTGATCGGCGGCGATCTGTTCGACTTCTGGGTAGGGCCTTTCTATGTAGGTTTCTTCGGAGTCACGACCGCCTTTTTCGCTCTGCTCGGCACGATCCTCATTCTGTGGGGAGCGGCCGATCAAGGCACATTCAATCCATGGCTTATCAACATCGCGCCACCTGACCTGAGCTACGGCTTGGGCATGGCGCCGCTGATGGAAGGCGGCTTGTGGCAGATCATCACGATCTGCGCGACCGGCGCATTTCTCAGCTGGGCTTTGCGCGAAGTGGAAATCTGTCGAAAGCTGGGTATCGGGTACCACGTGCCCTTTGCCTTTGGCGTCGCGATTTTCGCTTATGTGACATTGGTCATCTTCCGCCCGCTTCTGATGGGCGCGTGGGGACACGGCTTCCCGTATGGCATCTTCAGTCACCTCGACTGGGTGTCGAACACCGGCTACGCCTACCTGCACTTCCATTACAACCCTGCGCACATGCTTGCGGTGACGTTCTTCTTCACCACGACGCTGGCGCTTGCGTTGCATGGCGGTCTGATCCTGTCGGCAGCCAACCCTGAAAAGGGTGAAGAAATGAAGACACCGGATCACGAAGACACGTTCTTCCGTGATTTCATCGGCTACTCGGTCGGCACACTTGGTATTCACCGGGTTGGTCTGCTGCTTGCGCTGAATGCCGGTTTCTGGTCCGCGATCTGTATCATCATCTCTGGCCCCGTCTGGACGAAGGGTTGGCCCGAGTGGTGGAACTGGTGGCTCGAACTGCCCATCTGGGGCGCCAATGTGGGGATGTAATCATGGCTGAGTATCAGAACATTTTCACACAGGTCCAGGTCCAGGGGAAACCCGAATGGGGCATGGCAACCGAGAACGCCGACTACGAACGGTCACGCAATGCGCGGTTCTCGACGCTGATCGGCTGGATCGGCAACGCACAGCTTGGCCCGATATGGCTGGGCTGGACCGGGATGGTGTCGCTTGCGACGGGTATCCTCGCGTTCAACATCATCGGTCTGAACATGCTGGCCCAGGTCGGCTGGTCGATCCCGGAATTCATCCGTCAGCTGTTCTGGCTGGCGCTTGAACCGCCAAGCCCGGAATACGGGTTGCGCATGCCGCCGCTGAACGATGGCGGATGGTACATCATCGCCAGTTTCTTTTTGCTGGTGTCGGTGATGAGCTGGTGGGCGCGAACCTATATTCTTGCCATGGAACACAAGATGGGCAAACACGTCTTCTGGGCGTTCGGTGCCGCGATCTGGCTGTTCCTCGTGCTTGGCCTGTTCCGCCCGATCCTCATGGGATCATGGTCCGAAGCAGTGCCCTACGGGATCTTCCCGCACCTCGACTGGACCACGGCTTTCTCGATCCGGTACGGCAACCTCTACTACAACCCGTTCCACGCGCTTTCGATTGTGTTCCTTTACGGTTCGGTCCTGCTTTTCGCGATGCACGGTGCGACCATCATGGCCGTCACCCGCTACGGCGGCGACCGCGAACTCGAGCAGATCGTCGACCGCGGTACGGCCACGGAACGCGCCGCACTCTTCTGGCGCTGGACCATGGGCTTCAATGCCACGATGGAAGGTATTCACCGCTGGGCATGGTGGTTTGCGGTTCTGACCACGATCACCGGGGGTATCGGCATCCTTCTGACCGGCACTGTTGTGGATAACTGGTTCATCTGGGCACAGGAGCATCACTTCGCTCCGATGTATGACGGCTCTTACGGCTACGAAGCATACGGTTCCTATGAAACCTTTATTGGACAGGAGAACTGATCATGCTTCCGAATTGGTTCAATAAATGGAACCGGGACAATCCGACCAACATCTACGGTCCGGCGATCCTGGTGGGAACTGCGGGGGTGGCCGTTACAGTTGCGGCATTCCTCGTGGTCGTCGGTCAGCCCTTCAAGACCGACAGTATCCAGACCGGTCCACGCGGAACGGGGATGTCACGGACAGAGTTCGTTTCTGACCTTGCCAAACCCGATCCCTCAATCGAGGTGATGTACACCGAAGCTCCGTACATCCCTGAAGGTGGGGAACCTCTGGCGCGGGACATCTACCAGAACGTTCAGGTTCTGGGTGATCTGACCGAGGACAACTTCAATCGCGTCATGCTGGCCATGACCGATTGGGTTGCCCCGGATCAGGGATGTGCCTATTGCCATGGTGACGTGGCGATCGAGGAATACGGCGCTGACGACCTGTACACCAAGGTCGTCTCGCGCCGCATGATCCAGATGACCCAGAACATCAACGAGAATTGGGATGGGCACGTCAACGTCAACAAGGAAGTGGGTGTGACCTGTTACACCTGCCACCGTGGCGAAAACGTACCATCGGATATCTGGTTCAAGATGGGATCGGTCAACGAGGCAACCGCAGGTTGGTCGGCGGTTCAGAACCGGGTGACGGTGCAAAGCCAGTACACGTCTCTCCCGTCTGATGCCCTGGAGACGTTCCTGCTGGATTACGGCCGCATCGGTGTTCACGATCTGGAAGCCCATGTCGCGGCTTACCCTTCGGAAGAAGGATACCCAACCTGGCAGGATACGGAACGCACGTTCAGCCTGATGAACTACGTGTCCAATTCGCTGGGTGTGAACTGCGTATTCTGTCACAACAGCCGCGCGTTCTATGATCCCGAGCAGGTGACCCCGCAATGGGCGACCGAACAGCTGGGCATCGGCATGGTTCAGGAAATGAACAACGAGTACCTTGTGCCGCTCGAGGATGTGTATCCGCCGGAACGCCTTGGTCCGGTCTTTGCCGACGCGCCGAAAGCCGCCTGCAAGACCTGCCACAAGGGTTATCAACAACCGCTTCAAGGGCTCAATGTCATCGCTGACTGGCCCGAACTCGCGACGACAGGTGCGCCTGTCTACGAATGATGGGTTCGGGCGGTCCGCCGCCCTTACCATCCGCCAGATCCGGTTTTGACAGGTTCCCAAAACGCAAAACCGGATACGGGGCTCAACACCCCGGTTCCCTTCCTGTTGGCTACAGGAACTGGCGTCACGTTTCTAGGCACCCCTGGCAAACGTGACGCCTTTATTCCTTCTGTCCCCGAGGAGACCGCCAAATGACACAGTCCCTTACCCCCAATCTTGATCGGGTCGCCGGACCTGCGGATCTGCGCAGCATGGACGATGCCACGCTGACCAAGGTTGCGAACGAAGTCCGATACGAAGTGATTTCCGCCGTGTCCCAGACCGGTGGTCACCTGGGATCGAGTTTGGGTGTTGTTGAATTGGCCGTGGCCATTCATGCCGTGTTCAACACGCCGATGGACAAGCTGATCTGGGATGTCGGGCATCAATGCTATCCGCACAAGATCCTGACAGGTCGCCGCGACCGCATGAAGACCCTGCGCCAGAAAGACGGATTGTCGGGGTTCACCAAGCGCAGCGAGTCGGAATACGATCCCTTTGGTGCCGCGCATTCCTCGACCTCGATTTCCGCTGCTCTGGGCTTTGCCGTTGGCCGCGACATGGGCCGTCCGACCGGTGATGCGATTGCCGTGATAGGCGACGGGTCGATCAGCGCCGGCATGGCCTATGAGGCAATGAACAACGCAGGCCATGATGGCCGTCGGCTTTTCGTCATCCTGAACGACAACGAGATGAGCATTGCTCCGCCCGTGGGTGCGATGTCGTCTTACCTCAGCCGGATGTATGCCAACGATCCGCTGGCCAAGATGAAATCCCTTGCCGAAGGGTTCGAGGCGGCATTGCCCGCGCCAATGCGCGAAAGCGCAAAACGTGCGCGTCAGCTTGTGACCGGCAACCTGCAAGGCTCGGGCACATTGTTCGAGGAACTGGGTTTCGAATATATTGGCCCGATCAACGGTCATGACATGAGCCAGCTCTTGCCGGTTCTGCGTGCCGCCCGCGCCCGTGCCACAGGTCCGGTTCTGATCCATTGCTGCACCGTCAAGGGCAAGGGCTATGCCCATGCCGAAAACAGCGCCGACAAGTATCATGGCGTGTCCAAATTTGACGTCGCCTCGGGCGCACAGGCGAAATCCAAGCCCAATGCGCCGAGTTATACCAAGGTGTTCGGCGATGCGCTGACCGATGAGGCGGCGCGCGATCCGAATATCGTGGGGGTCACAGCCGCCATGCCCGGCGGGACCGGGATCGACATTCTGGCCAAGCGCTTTCCCTCGCGCGTGTTTGATGTGGGCATCGCGGAACAGCACGCGGTCACGTTCTCTGCGGCGATGGCGGCGTCTGGTCTCAAGCCATTCTGTGCGATCTATTCGACGTTCCTGCAGCGCGGCTATGATCAGGTCGTGCATGATGTGGCGTTGCAAAACCTGCCGGTGCGGTTCGCGATCGACCGCGCGGGGCTGGTGGGTGCCGATGGCGCGACCCATGCCGGTGCGTTTGATGTCGGTTACCTGGCGGCGCTGCCGAACATGACCGTGATGGCGGCCGCCGACGAGGCCGAGTTGATCCACATGGTCGCCACTGCTGTGGCGCATGACAGCGGACCGATCGCATTCCGCTATCCCCGAGGTTCCGGCAACGGGGTCGAGATGCCGGAGCGTGGACAGGTGCTCGAGATCGGGAAAGGGCGCGTGTTGCAGGAAGGCACGGATGTGGCCTTCCTGAGTTTCGGAGCGCATCTGGCCGAGGTCGAAGCCGCGACGCGGCTGCTGGAAAAGGACGGGCTGAGCGTGACGATCGCCGATGCCCGCTTTGCCAAGCCGTTGGACATCGATCTGATCCTCAGGCTGGCCAGAACGCATGACGCCCTGATCACCGTCGAACAGGGTGCCCGCGGTGGGTTTGGTGCGATGGTGCTGCACGAGCTGGCAGATCGCGGAGCCTTGGACCGCGGGTTGAAGATCCGCACGGTGACGCTGCCTGACCGGTTTATCGATCAGGCGTCGCCGGACGAGATGTACGCCGATGCCGGAATGACCCGCTTTGATCTTTACAAGATGGCGGTGTCGCTTGCGTCCAAAGATGGAAAGATCGTGCCGCTCAGCAAAGGTGCCTGAGCGTCACACCCAATCCAGTGCGTCATCCACGAGGCCGGTCACGCTGATCGTGAATTCCGACCCTTGGGCCGAGTCGGCAAGCGCTGCATGATCGTCTATCAGGCTTTTCGCCTCGGCCACGGATGCGAGTGAGCCGTCAAAGCTCTGCATTGCCGCATTGGCGACGGACACGTTGTTCAAACCGTTGACCACCGCGTAATAGGCACCGATTTCGGCCTTGGTCTCAAGGTATTGCGCATCGGCAGCGCTCCCCGTGGCCGCCTTTGCACCGTCGATCATCGCAAGGATGAATTCGGAGCGTTCCACGACACCTCTGTCCAGAATGTCAGTCCAATAGGCGAAACCTGTGGCGTCCGGGTCGCGCCCGAGAATGTTGGAGTAGACGGCGCTGACAAAGTCGCCAGTGCTGCTTGACCTGCCATAAAGCGCCTGCGTTTCGGGTTGACCGTAGAATTCACGTGCGATCTCGGTCATCGACATTCCGTCGGCAAGCGCCGATCCCCAGAACAGCAGACCAGTCGAATCCGGTGCCCGGTTGAAATAAGCCACATAAAGCTCGCAGAAGGCCAGCATGTCGGCATCTGTCAGCGTGCTGACATTGGTGAACCGGCTGAGCTCAAAGGCTGTACCGTTGAATTCCAGGATCTCGACACCGTTGAGGGTATCTGTTCCGTCACCGCCGCTGCGGTCTTCGATCACGATGGAACCGTTGCTGATCGTCAGGCCGTAGTTCGACATGTCGTTCATGTAGACGGCTGTGTCTGTGCCGCCGCCACCGGACAGGATGTCATTGCCACCCGATCCGGTGAACCGGTCATCCTGATCCGTCCCGACAAGGTTCTCGGCGGTTGCGGTTCCCACAAGCACACCGGGGCTATAGGGCTGTGGGTCGCTGATGTTCTGCACAGGCGTGGCTTGGGTGATGATGTCGGGCGTCGTCCGGCCGCCGGTCATCGCGAAATTCTGCGTCACCATCACCGAATAATAAGTGCCGGAATCATAGGTATAGGTGCCGGTCTGAATTCCGATGCCGACGACTTCTAGATCGGGCATGAGGATGTTTTCGCGGTGGCCCGGACTGTTCATCAACGCGATGTGCAGATCGTACACGTCGTCAAACAAACCTTCGGCCCCCCGTTCGCTCTGGGCGGCGATGTTTTCAGCGGTACGCCACGATCCCGAAAGGTCGAACCCCTCGGCGGTCATGCGTTGAGTCGGTGTAGACCCACCCAAGCCGGCATGGCTGAAGACATTGTTTTCGAGCATCCACAAGGAATGCTCATCAGCGGACGCGTTCAAGATCTTGTCGAGAACAAGAGCGTTCAAGCCACGGCTTGTCCGTTCCTCGTTCACGAGATCCAACATGTACCGTTCCAGATCACTGGCGGTGGCAGCAGACATCTCAAACTCCCCAGTTCGAGCCCCGAATAAATGTCTAAGGACAGACTAGGGCAAGAAACAGGAGCTAATGTGTCTAAAATTTGCTATTTTATGCTGGGTTTGTGCAAGAAATTGCAAGGTCGCCGAAGATTTGCGGCGCGTATGTGTCAAGGTAAATGCGCAGCCAGGGGGTAAAGCGGCTTGGCTCCTTAACCACTTCCTGCACCAAATCGCCATATCGCACCCACCGGGTCGCCATGACTTCGTCCGGATTGAGAGACATCTGCGGGGTCTTTTCCACTTCTGCCACGAAGATATCGACCACCTCGTGCTCGATCAGCCCGCCACCGACATCGGCCCGGTATTCCACACAGTCCCGGTAGTCGAGGGTCAGGCCGGTCAGACCCAGCTCTTCCTTCAACCGGCGATGCGCACAGGTAAGGCTGCTTTCCTTCCAGTTCGGATGGGTGCAGCAGGTGTTCGCCCAGAGACCGGGCGTATGGTATTTGCCCATCGCACGTCTCTGGATCAGGATCTCGTCGCCGCGCAGCACGAAGACCGAGATCGCCTTGTGTTTCAGTCCGCGTATATGCGCATCAAGTTTTTCGACGGGCTCAAGCGTGTCGCCACGCCATGCAGGGATCAGTGTCTCGGTCATACATGGGTCTCCCGCACAAGCCCTAACAGGTGACGCGCGTTCTTGAAGCCGATCTTCAGATGCGCAAGGGGCCGTGCCTTCACGAGCTTCTTGTTCATATACGCCTCGAAGGTCAGCTTCTGAACATCGACATCGTGACACAGGGACACGAACCGTTCGCGGCGCGAGTCGCTTTTGTAATAGGCGTCCTGCATCTGGCCAAGAACGCGGAACACCGTCTTGTGCTCTTTCATGAACAGGCGGCGGGCCAGCGCCAGATCGGTGATCCGTCCCGATTTCAGCGTCGCGGCGCAGGCTGTTGCCGCGACCCGTCCGCAGACCATCGCATAATAGATGCCTTCGCCACTGGAGGGCGCCACGACGCCAGCCGCATCACCGGCCAGCACCACGTCACGCGCATTGTCCCAGAAGCGCAGCGGCTTGAGCGGAATCGGCGCGCCTTCCCTGCGCAGGGTTTCACAATCGGCCAGACCCGAGGCCTGGCGCAGGGCGGCGGTAGCCTCTTTCAGGTTCACGCTTTGAATATAGGTTCCCATGCCGACCGAGGTGGTGCCGCCATGCGGGAACACCCAGCCATAGAAATCCGGGCTGATCGCGCCATCATAGATCACGTCGCAGCGCATCGGATCGTAGCGGTCGTTCTTTTCCGGTGCGGCGATGATCTCGTGATAGGCGAATACCAGCGGAACCTTGTCGCCGCCGGGAATTTCGTCACGGGCGACGCGGGAATTGGCACCGTCGGCTCCGATGATCAGCCGGGTTTCAAGCTTGCGCTCTTCGCCGGTTTCCTTGTCGCGGTAGACCACCCAGCGCTTCTTCGCCTTCTTGTCGCGGTCGATCCGTACGAATGTCCCCGTGTAGCGTACGGCACCGGCCGCTTCGGCACGGGCGCGCAGGAAGGGGTCGAAATCCTTGCGATCGACCATGCCGACGAAACCGTTCTCGATGGGAATGTCGACATGGCGACCCGTGGGCGAGATCATCCTCGCGGTGTTCACCTTGGCGACCAATTGCTCTTCGCCGATGTCGAAATCCTGCATCAGCCGTGGCGGGATGGCCCCACCACAGGGCTTGATCCGTCCTTCACGGTCCAGAAGCGCAACGCTGTGCCCGGAACGGGCAAGGTCTTCGGCGGCGGTTGCACCCGACGGGCCGCCACCCACAACAACGACATCATACATGGTCACTCTCCTGCGATCAGTTCGGCTTGTGCGGGGCGGCTCTCCATGATGCGCAGGGCCATAAAGGCGGCGCACAGGAACAACCCGGCTTCGAATACAAAGACGGCCCCGAAGGCCGGTGCGTCGGTGGTCACCGTTCGCATGATGTCGGCAGCAGCGGCACCAGTCAGGCCACCGAACCCGGCGGCAATTGCCTGCGCCGCCCCCCAGAGACCCATGCGGGTGCCTTCGCGCTTCTCCCGACCTTCGCCGGCAAGCGCCATCATCGACCCGATGGCCGCAACTGCGAAGGTGCCGTTGAAGAACCCGAGGGCGAACACGGCGGGCAGCAAGGTCTGGGGCAGGGCATAGCCACCCAGAATGGCGATCACGCACAGGCTTGCTGCCGATCCAAGACAGCCGCCAATGACCCAGTTGCGCAGGCAGCCAAAACGCAGCGCGGTGGCGGCGATGCCGACGGTGAGCATGCCCAGAAAGACCCCACCATTCTGAATGCCGGAGAGCGTTGTGCTTTCCCCCGGTGTGAAGCCGAAGACGAGGCCGGCATAGGGCTCCAGGATCAGTTCCTGCATGAAATAGGCGGTCATCGACAGGAACACGAAGATCGTGAACATCCGCGCCTTGGGTTCGGCCCAGATTTCGGCCAGCCCTTCTCGGAAGGGGATGGGATCGGGTTCGGATGCGACCTCGACACCGCGTTCGATGTGCCACGTGGCAAGCACCGTGATCGCCAAGGCGGTCAGGACAACGCAAGACACCACTTCGATCAGGACAGCAGGTGAGTATGGATCAAGCAATTGCCCGACAACACCGGCGGTCATCGCGATGCCGAAGATCATCATGAGCCATGTGATCGTTGCGGCAGCCGCCCGACGGTGGGGTGCGGTTGCGGTTGCAAGCAGCGCGAGCACAGATGTCCCCGCCGCGCCAGCGCCAAGTCCGATCAGCGCATAGGCGGCAATCGACATGATCAGCCCAATCGCATAGCTCGTTGCCATCTCGACGACGCCCAAGGCAGCAAGAACGCCACCCGCAGCAAGGATCGCCATTCCGCGCAGAATCCACCGCGTGCGGTTGCCACCCTTGTCCGACAGGAACCCCCAGTTCGGGCGCGTGATTTGAATGCCGTAGTGCAGCGCGACCAGCAGGCCCGGCAGAACGGCGGGCAGCGCAAGTTCAACGACCATCAGGCGATTGAGCGTCGATGTGATCAGGACGATGATCGCGCCAAGCGCCATCTGCACCAGTCCGAGGCGGACGATCGAGAACCAGCTCAGGCCCATCAGAACACCTCGACCGCGCGCAGTGCAAAGGCCGACACCATCATGCCGGACACATACATCAAAACGCCCGTCGCGTTGTACCATGGCGCTTTGGCCTTGGGGTCCTTGAGCATGACGGACATTGCCCAAAGTTGACCCAGGAGCAGCGCCAGAACGATGGCGGCATGGGTGGATTGTTCCCAGGATGCCAGGGCAAGAATGACGAAGACCTGTGGCACGAGCATCACGACACAGGCAACCTTGGCGGCCTTCTCGGGACCGAGCGTCACCGGAAGGGAGTTCACGCCCATCTGGGCGTCTCCTTCGAGCGCCTTGAAATCATTCAAGGTCATGATCCCATGCGCGCCGATCCCGTAGAGAAGCGCGATCAGGATAATCGGGCCGGAGGGAAGCGTCTGGCTGAGAACAGCCGCGCCGGTGAACCATGGCAGCGATTCATAGGACAACCCGACCAATCCAGGTCCGAACCAACCGGATCGCTTCAATCTGATCGGTTCGACCGAATAGGCCCAAGCAGCGATGACGCCGACGACCGTGGCGATAAAGCCCCAGGTTCCCAACATGGCGCCGAGCGCAAGCGAAAAGACCGACATTGCAAGCGCGATCCAGAGTCCCCATCGTCCGGGAATGCGTCCAGAGGGGATCGGACGGTTGGGTTCGTTGATCGCATCCACATGCCGGTCGCACCAATCGTTTGCGGCCTGACTCATGCCGCAGACAACCGGACCGGCGAGGATCACGCCCACGATCAACAGCCCCAGATGTTCGCCAATCGCCACACCCGAGGCGACAGCGCCACAGGCATAGGCCCACATCGGCGGGAACCATGTGACGGGTTTGATCAGCTCCAGCATGGCCGAAGGGGCAGGGTAGCGATCGCGGTGTAAACTTACGCTGACAGTCATGTGTCAACTAAATACGACAATTCGATTCACATCAAGCGAAACAGAGCTGTCAAATCAGGTTTTGAGTGGGACGTTCCGATGCTATCGGCGCGTTAATCGCCGTCTCCATCCTTGCTGAGCAGACCGTATTTGCGCAGCTTCACATAGAGGCTCTGACGAGACAGGCCCAGCATCTCGGCGGCGGCGACCCGATTGTTCCGGGTGAGGCTCACAGCCGTTTCGATACACATCTTTTCGACCACGTCGGTGGTTTCGGACACGATTTCCTTGAGCGTGGCAGAGCCAACCAGCTCCATCACGTTGCGGCTGGATTCCTCGCTGGTCTGCATCGGGGCCTTGCGCATGACATCGACGCGGCTGATGTCCCGAATGACAAAGCCCATCGTCGGTTCGCCGCGATCCTCAAAAAAGGTCACCGACATCTCGACCGGCGTTTTGGCACCGAATTCATTGAGAAGCTTGGTGGAATACATCCGCATCTGGCCGGTACGGCGCGCGTTTTCGAGAAGCACGCTCATGTCAATCTGGCCACGGCCAAGAAAATCGGCAAAGCTGCGACCCCGCACATCGCCCGCATGCGCAGCATCGACGAGGTCGAGAAAGGCATCATTGCAGGCTTCTATCGTGCCATTTGCCGTCGTGAAGACAAAAGCGTCGGACCCCTTTTCAAAAACCGAGGCAAGATTGTTGCTGAGGTTGTCGAAGCGCGCCGTGGTTTCATCGGCGGTGGTCAGACGGCAGATCAGGATACGCTCGCCTCCAGCACGGAACACCTGCGGCGCGATCATGACGCGCTGACGCCCGCGCCGGGACTGAACCTCGATGCTGGCATTGCTTTCCGAGATCGACGCGTTGATCAGAGCTTCGGTGAATTCCTCGGGACGCTTGTCTCGGAATTCCTGCGCAAAGGTGCTTCCGATCAGGTCGTCGCGGCTGGATTGCAGAAGCGCTGCCGCCGGGTCGTTCAGGTCCTTGATCTTGCCATCGCTGACCGACACGAAAACGATGTTGTCCCGAACGGTTCTGAGCAAAAGGCGATAGCGGGCGTCAAATTCGCGTCGGGCCTCGTAGCCCTGCTCCAGTGACATCTGGGCCTGAACAAGCTGTTGCTGCGTTTCGGCAATGGGCCGCAGATCGCGCCCCAGCATCAGGAAGGATCCGTCAGACCCGAAGGGGTGAAAGCTGTATCTGACCGGAAACTCCCAGACCGCGTTGTCGGTATGGTTCAGCTCGACGGACCGGGAGGGTATTTCGCCCTTCGCCATCCGGTCCATGACCGCTTCGATCTTGGGACGGCTTTCGCGTGTCAGGAAATCCACGAGAGGACGGCCCTCCCAATGGTTCAGCTTGCCAAAGGATGTTTCGTTCGGATTGATCAGGACGGACAGTATCTTGCCGTTCCGCGACACAACAAGCGCGATATCGGACGCAACGCGGATGATGCTCGACAGAACTTCGGCGTCGATAAGTGGAACGGAGCCGCTACTCCAGAAACTGGACCCACTTGTGTTCATTAGCGCGTCAAAGACCTGTTTCTGGACTTGTTCTTTTCGCACAGCTTCAGCGCAACCTTCACATCGTTTGTCACCAGATCGACATCCGTCTTCTCTTTGACTCCGTCCGCGAGGTTGAGAACAATTCCTCCCAGAACAAGGGGTGGGGGTGCCAGGACACCAGTTCGAATGCGTTTAACCAACTTTGCGATCGATGCAAGCGCGTCGGTACGTGACCCTGAGAACAGGACCAAGTCATAGCTTTCTTCGGACAGGGCCGTGATGATCGTGTCGTCGCGGGCCCCGAACAGAATGCGAACCGAGGCACCGGCCCGCCGCATCTGGGCGGTGGCGACATGCGGCCCAAGCGTGTGGCTGTCATTGCCCTGAAGCAGCAACAAGATGTTGGCACCGTTCGCCATCTCGGAAGGCTTGGCGGCCCAGGGCGGCGCGAGCATGGTCAAAAGCCCCTGCAGACGCGCGGTGGCAATCGTCACCTTGGCGAAACCGATGATATCCTCGCACCACATCCGACCCAGTTCCCGCGCGGCTTGCGGGATATAGATGTCGACGATCTGGTCTGCGCTGATCCTGCGGTCCTTGAGGTCTTCCAGGAGACTTTCGCCGTTGAAGGCCTCGGTCTGGAGGGAGACTTCCACGAGTTTCTGAACGACACTGCTTCGGATCGTCTGTGCGCCCTCTTCGCCCTTGTCGCTCAGAACGGACAGTACGGTCGATGCCAAGGCAGAGATGTCGAGCCGACCGTCCTCATGGGAGATGCGATCTTCGGTATGGTCGCTTACCATTGTCAAACCCTCGTAGCCGATAGCCCATGACACATGTCAGACATATCAGACAGCAGTAGTCTCTGATTCTTGGCCCAGAATGTCAAAGATAATTGACACTAAAACCCGTTCGGCTTTGCTTTCAAGGCCATACCGACGAAAAAAATCCCTAAAAAACATGACTTATCACGAATTTTGGAGAATCATCTCCGAGATTCGTGGCTGAGAAAAGTCGCAGTCCATGAGTGTAAGTTTTAGTTGACACTTGGCCCCGGCAGTAGATACTTTTTAGAGAACAAGAACGGAATCGTAGATTATGCCAGGACTGCAACGCGCCACTGGAAAGCCAGTATTCCTCTACACAGAGGAACAGCGCACACGTCGTGACACCAGCATCTGGACCACCATTCAGGGCGTGCTCGCGCCAATCCAATTCCTTGTTTTCCTTGTTTCTTTGGCGCTTGTGATCCGGTATCTTCTGACTGGCTCCGGGTATGATGCCGCGACGATTTCCATCCTTATCAAGACGGTCTTCCTGCTGACCATCATGGTCACTGGCGCGATCTGGGAAAAGGTTGTCTTCGGTCAGTACCTCTTTGCGCCCGCGTTCTTCTGGGAAGACGTGTTCTCCTTTCTCGTGATCGCGCTGCACCTCGCCTATGTCTGGGCGCTGTTCACCGGCGCGCTTGGCCCGGTCGAAGAGATGTGGCTCGCCCTTGCTGCCTATGCCGCTTACGTCGTCAATGCTGGTCAGTTCCTCTGGAAACTGCGCGTGGCCCGTTTGCAGGCAAGCAGTGTCTCGATCACCGAGGAGGCGACGGCATGACCGAGCAGTTCACACCCCCACCCTCGCGCGGCTGTTCCAACACCCCGGTTCTGAAGCAACGGGGCCAGCACGAGGTGTTCTGCGGTCTGACGGGCATCATCTGGCTGCACCGCAAGATGCAGGATGCGTTCTTCCTTGTTGTTGGTTCGCGCACCTGTGCGCACCTTCTGCAATCCGCCGCTGGCGTGATGATCTTTGCCGAACCACGCTTTGCGACGGCCATCCTGGAAGAGACTGATCTAGCCGGAATGGCCGACGCGCAGCAAGAGCTGGACCGTGTCGTGTCGGAGCTGTTGGAGCGTCGTCCCGACATCAAGCAGCTGTTCCTCGTCGGTTCTTGCCCGTCCGAGGTCATCAAGCTCGATCTCGCCAAGGCAGCCGAACGCATGAGCGCGCAATTCGCGCCGAACGTGCGTGTGCTGAGCTATTCGGGGTCGGGGATCGAGACGACATTCACACAAGGCGAAGACGCGTGTCTGGCCGCAATGGTGCCGGTTCTGCCGCAAACCGATGCGCGCGAACTGCTGCTGGTCGGTGCATTGCCGGACGTTGTCGAAGAGCAGGCCGTTGGCCTGTTGGAAGCAATGGGCATCGGCCCGATCCGTGTCCTGCCCGCCTCGCGCGTCAACAATGAATACGGCATTGGTCCCAACACGCTTTACGCACTGACCCAGCCGTTCCTGACCGACACACACGAAGCGCTGCAGCGTCGCGGTGCAAATCACATCGCAGCACCTTTCCCCTTTGGCGAAGAGGGGACAACCCACTGGCTGCGGGCGATTGCCGATCAGTTCGGTGTGTCAGATGCCAAGTTTGCCGAGGTCACCGACGCGCCCCGCGCCCGCGCCCGCAAGGCTGTCGCTCAGGCGTCCGAGGCCCTGCGCGGCAAATCGGTCTTCTTCTTCCCGGACAGCCAGTTGGAAATTCCGCTTGCCCGGTTCCTGACCCGCGAATGCGGCATGGACGCCGTCGAGGTTGGTGCCCCGTTCATCCACAAGACAGTCATGGCGCCTGACCTCGACCTGCTCTGCGAAGGTCCAGTCATTGCCGAAGGGCAGGACGTGGACAAGCAGCTTGACCGCTGCCGCGCCGCACGTCCCGATCTGACGGTCTGCGGTCTTGGCCTTGCCAATCCTCTCGAAGCCGAGGGCCTGACGACGAAATGGGCCATCGAACTGGTCTTCACGCCGGTGCATTTCTACGAACAGGCCGGTGATCTGGCGGGCCTCTTCTCGCGGCCGGTGCGCCGCCGCAACCTCCTCAAGCTGGAGGCGGCGGAATGAAGCTTACGGTCTGGACATACGAGGGACCCCCGCATGTCGGCGCGATGCGCGTCGCAACGGGGATGACTGGTCTGCATTACGTGTTGCATGCTCCCCAAGGCGACACGTATGCGGACCTCCTTTTTACAATGATCGAACGGCGCAACCATCGCCCGCCGGTCACCTACACCACGTTTCAGGCGCGTGATCTGGGCGCAGACACCGCATACCTGTTCAAGGACGCCGCGATGGCCGCTTATGAGCGGTTCAAGCCCGAAGCGATGATCGTCGGCGCGTCCTGCACCGCCGAACTGATCCAGGACGATCCCGGTGGTCTTGCGGAAACGCTTGGCCTGCCGATCCCGGCGATCCCGCTGGAACTGCCCAGCTACCAGCGCAAGGAAAATTTCGGCGCGGACGAGACGTTCTTCCAGATCGTCCGCCACCTGGCCCGGCCGATGGAAAAAACCGCGCGCGTCACCGCCAACCTGATCGGCCCCACCGGCCTTGGCTTCCGGCACCGCGACGACATCGTCGAAGTGACCGGTCTGCTGATGGACATGGGGATCGAAGTGAATGTCACGGCCCCGATGCCCGCGTCGCCCTCGGACATCGCCAAGCTGGGACAGGCGCATTTCAACGTGTTGATGTATCCCGAAACGGCCGAAACCGCCGCCCGTTACATGGAGCGCGAATTTGGCCAGCCCTACACCAAGGTGGTTCCCATCGGCGTCGGCGCGACCCGCGATTTCGTGGCCGAAGTGGCGAAACTGGCCGGTGTAGAGCCTGTTCTGGACGACAGCCGCCTGCGTCTGCCGTGGTATTCGGCCAGCGTCGACAGCACCTACCTGACCGGCAAGCGCGTGTTCCTGTTCGGCGACGGCACGCATGTCGCCGCCTGCGCCCGCGTCGCCCGCGACGAGATGGGTTTCGAGGTGGTGGGCATGGGTTGCTACAACCGCGAACAGGCCCGGATGCTGCGCGGTGTCGCCAAGAATTTCGGTGTCGAGCCTCTGATCACCGACGATTACCTCGAGGTTGAACGCCGGATCGAGGAGTTGGCCCCCGAGATGATCCTCGGCACCCAGATGGAGCGGCATATCGGCAAGCGCCTGGGCATCCCCTGCGCCGTGATTTCCGCGCCAGTGCATGTACAGGACTTCCCGGCCCGCTACAGCCCGCAAATGGGAATCGAAGGCGCGAACGTGATCTTCGACACCTGGGTGCACCCGCTGGTCATGGGGCTGGAAGAACATCTGCTGACAATGTTCCGCGAGGATTTCGAATTCCACGACGATGCCGGGGCCAGCCATCACGGCCACAAGGCCAAGCTGCGCGAGGTCGGTGCTGCTGACAGCGCTGAAACAGAGACTGTTACACCTCAACCGATGCAGGCCAATACCGGCCCGGTCGAGATTGTCTGGCTGCCCGCCGCCGAAAAGGAACTCAAGAAAATCCCGTTCTTCGTGCGCGGCAAGGCCAAGCGCAATACCGAAACCTACGCGAGCGAACGCGGCGTGGCCGAGATCAGCGTCGACACCCTTTACGAGGCGAAGGCCCATTATGCGCGATAGTTTCAACGAAACCCGGGCGTATAACATCGCCATCATTACGCTGGACAGTCATTCGGCTGGCCCCGTGGCGCGGGCATCGCTGAAACTGGCGCAGGATTTCCCCGGTCTGACCGTCACGGTCCACGCCGCCGCCGAATGGGCGGAAACGCCCGAAGCGCTGGCCGAGGCTAAGGCCGCGATTGCCAATGCCGACATGATCATGGCGAACCTTCTGTTCCTCGAAGAACATATCTCGCCGATCATCGACGATCTGCATGCCGCGCGTGACCGTGTCGACGGGATCGTTGGCGTGATCGCGGATGCGCAGATCATCAAGCTAACCAAGCTGGGCAAGCTCGACATGAGCAAGCCTGCATCCGGCCTGATGAAGATTCTCAAGTCGCTCAAGCCCAAGTCAAGCGATTCCGAGGTCGAGAAGGGCGAAAAGCGCATGCAGCAGCTGCGCCGCCTGCCCAAGATGCTCAAGCTGATCCCCGGCAAGGCGCAGGATCTGCGGTCCTGGTTCCTTGTCATGCAGTATTGGCTGGGCGGCTCTGACGACAACATCGAAGCAATGGTGCGCTACCTGCTGGGCAAGTACGCCAAGGGTCGTGAAGAATGGCTTGGCGCTGTGGCCGAAGCACCGATCGAATACCCGGATGTGGCTCTGTATCACCCCGATCTGCCTAATCGGATCACAACCGACATGGCCGATCTGCCGCGTCCTGCCGAGGTCAAGGCGACCATCGGGCTGTTGATGATGCGCTCCTACGTGCTGGCCAACGATACCGCGCATTACGACGCCGTGATCCGCGCCTTCGAGGCCAAGGGTCTGGCCGTTGTTCCGGCGTTCGCAGGTGGGCTTGATGGCCGTCCGGCCATCGCGTCGTTCTTCCGCAAGGATGGGCAGACGACGATTGATGCAATGGTGTCTCTGACCGGGTTCAGCCTGGTCGGCGGTCCGGCCTATAATGACAGCATTGCAGCCGTCAGTGTTCTGACAGAGCTCAACGTGCCTTACATCGCCGCGCATCCGCTGGAATTCCAGACGCTGGGTCAGTGGGCGAATGGCGATCAGGGTCTTGGCCCGATCGAGACCACCATGCTGATCGCTCTGCCTGAACTGGATGGCGCGACCTGCCCGACGGTGTTCGGCGGGCGTCATGGCCCTGACGGTTGCAACGGCTGCCATCACCTTTGCCCGTGCGACGCCCAGAGCAAGGCGATGGCACCCTGCCGTGAACGCATCGAGAGCCTTGCGGAAAAGACGCTGCGGCAGGCGACCCTGCGGCGCAAGCAGAACGCGGACAAGAATGTCGGCATCGTCCTTTTCGGGTTTCCGCCCAATGCCGGTGCTGTCGGGACCGCCGCCTATCTCAACGTGTTCGAGTCGCTCTTCAACACGCTGCACGCGATGAAGGCCGATGGCTATGATCTCGAGCCCCCTGAAACGGTGGCCGCCCTGCGCGCCATGGTTCTGGAAGGCAATTCCAAGCAATACGGACAAGAAGCCAATGTCGCCGCCCATGTGAGCGCCGACGACATCGTCCGCAATACGCCGCCCCTGAAAGCCATCGAAGCGGTGTGGGGACCTGCGCCGGGCAAGATCCAGTCTGATGGGCGCGGTGTGTTCGTTCTGGGCGCGCAATTCGGCAAGGTCTTTGTCGGCGTGCAGCCCACCTTCGGCTACGAAGGCGATCCGATGCGCCTGCTGTTCGAAAAGGGCTTTGCGCCCACCCATGCCTTTGCAACCTTCTACCTGTGGATGCGCAACACGTTCAAAGCGGATGTTGTCCTGCATTTCGGCATGCACGGCGCGTTGGAATTCATGCCGGGCAAGCAGGCGGGTCTTGGCGCGCGCGACTGGCCGGATCGCCTGATCGGTGAAATGCCCAACGTCTATCTCTATGCGTCCAACAACCCGTCCGAGGCCGCTTTGGCAAAACGTCGGTCTGGCGCCGTAACAGTGACACATCTGACACCGCCACTGGCGCAATCGGGTCTTTACAAGGGTTTGCAGGAACTCAAGGACAGCCTGACTCGCTGGCGGTCAATCGGCCCGAGCGACCACGAACGGCTTGAATTGGAAACACTGATCGCCGAACAGGCCGAAGCGGTCGACATGCACGGCATTGCGCCCGGTGCGCTCTGGCTCAAGCTGCTGGAAACCGAAGACGCGCTGATCCCGGACGGGCTTCATATCGTGGGCAAGATCTTCAGCGACGATGCCCGCGCCGAATACCTGAGGCTGATCGAGACAGCGGATTCCGAGACGAAGGCCAAGGTCGATCATCTGCTGCAACAGGAAACCGAACTCTCGGGGCTGCTGCGGGCGCTGGGCGGTCGGTTCACACCGCCGGTGCCCGGTGGCGATCTGATCCGGTCCGCCGATGTGCTGCCCACGGGCCGCAACATCCATGCCTTCGATCCGTTCCGCATGCCCACCGAATTCGCCTGCCGTGATGGCGCGAAGCAGGCGGAACTGTTGCTGGCAACGCACAAGACCCTGCCGCGCACGGTTGCGCTCGTGCTTTGGGGGTCGGACAACATCAAATCCGATGGTGCGCCCTTGGCGCAGGCCCTGGCCCTGATCGGTGCGAAACCGCGCTTTGACAGCTTTGGCCGGTTGTCCGGTGCAGACCTGATCCCGCTGGAAGAACTGGGTCGTCCCCGCATTGACGTTGTGATGACGCTGTCGGGCATTTTCCGCGATCTTCTGCCTTTGCAGACCCGCATGTTGGCCGAAGCGGCGAAGAAGGCGGCAGAGGCGGATGAACCACTTGAGATGAACTTCATCCGCGCCCATGCTTGGGTCTATGCGCAGGAAAACGGTGTCGATCTGGAAACCGCCGCGCTGCGCGTCTTCTCGAATGCCGAAGGTGCCTATGGGTCGAACGTCAACGCGCTGGTCGACAGCTCGGCGTTTGGTGACGAAGATGAGCTGGCCGACGCCTACGAGGCGCGCAAATCGTTCGCCTACGGGGTGAACGGCAAGGCCGTGTCAAATCATGCGCTTTTGCAAGAGACGCTCAAGACCGTCGATGTGGCGTATCAGAACCTCGAATCCGTCGAGTTGGGTGTGACCACGGTCGATCACTACTTCGACACGCTTGGCGGCATCTCCCGCGCAGTAAAGCGGGCGCGGGGCGGTCAGGAAGCGGCAATCTACATTTCCGACACCACCCGTGGCAATGGCAAGATCCGGACGCTTCAGGATCAGGTCGCGCTGGAAACCCGCGCGCGCAGCCTGAACCCGAAATGGTTCGAAGGCATGCTCAAGCACGGGGCCGAAGGTGTCCGCCAGATCGAGGCTCAGGTCACCAACACGATGGGGTGGTCCGCCACCACCGGCAAGGTCGAGCCTTGGGTCTATCAGCGCCTGAGCGAGACCTTTGTTCTGGACGCCGACATGCGCGCACGCCTCGCCGACCTGAACCCGACCGCATCCAGCCGCATGGCGAACCGCCTGCTCGAAGCGCACGACCGCAACTACTGGCATCCCGACGCCGAAACTCTGGCCGCGTTGCAAGACGCTGCCGACGCTCTGGAAGATCGCCTTGAGGGGATCGCCGCAGAATGAGCGCCAACACGCATAACCGGAGGCCCACATGAGCCCACTTGACGCAAAAAGCCCGCCCGCTGCCCGCGCCGCACTTCGCGAAGCCGCAGGTCTGGAAGCGCGCGGTCTGTCCACGCCGCCCGTTCTGAGAGGTCAGGACGGCGAAGGATCGGTGCAGGTGCATCAGGACAACTCGATGAAGATCGAGGGCGCCAAGGTGTTCGCAGTCTATGGCAAGGGCGGAATCGGCAAATCGACCACCTCGTCGAACCTGTCTGCCGCCTTTTCGATGCTGGGAAAGCGCGTGCTTCAGATCGGATGCGACCCCAAGCATGACAGCACCTTTACCCTGACCGGCAAGTTGCAGCCCACCGTCATCGACATCCTCAAGGAGGTCGATTTCCATGCCGAGGAACTGCGCCCCGAGGATTTCATGGCCGATGGGTTCAACGGTGTGAAATGCATCGAGGCCGGCGGCCCGCCCGCCGGGACCGGCTGTGGTGGTTATGTCGTTGGCCAGACCGTGAAACTGCTCAAGCAGCATCACCTGCTGGAAGACACCGACGTCGTTCTGTTCGACGTGCTGGGAGACGTTGTGTGCGGTGGCTTTGCCGCGCCGCTGCAGCATGCAGACCGCGCCGTGATCGTGACGGCAAACGATTTCGACAGCATCTACGCGATGAACCGGATCATTGCCGCCGTGCAGGCCAAGTCGGCCAACTACAAGGTGCGGCTTGCGGGCTGCGTTGCGAACCGCTCCAAGGACACGGACGAGGTGGATCGCTACTGCAATGAAATCGGCTTCAAGCGCATCGCGCACATGCCCGATTACGACGCCATTCGCCGGTCGCGGCTCAAGAAGAAGACGCTGTTCGAAATGCCGGACGAGGAAGACATCGTCATGGCCCGCAAGGAATACATCCGCCTTGCCGAGACGCTGTTCAACAGCACCGAGTCGATGGCGCCTCAACCGCTCGAGGACCGGGACATTTTTGAACTTCTGGGGTTCGATTGATGAGCTACGACGCCACACGCGATCGGGTCGAGCATTATTTCGACCGTACGGCCACAAAGGTCTGGGAGCGTCTGACGTCTGACGCGCCGGTCAGCCGTATTCGCGAAACCGTTCGCAAGGGCCGGGACCAGATGCGCGTCAAGTTGCTGTCGTCCCTGCCGGCCGACCTGACAGGCCTGCGTGTTCTGGATGCGGGCTGTGGCGCCGGGCAGATGACGCAGGAACTCGCGCTGCGGGGTGCCGACGTGGTTGCGGTCGATATCTCGCCGACGCTGGTCAAGATCGCACAGGACCGTCTGCCCGAGCATCTGAAGCACAAGGTCAGGTTTGCGAGCGGCGACATGCTGTCGGCGGATCACGGTGGGTTCGACCATGTGATCGCGATGGACAGCCTGATCTATTACACCGAGACCGATATTCGCGGCGCACTGGCCAAGCTCGGAGAGCGGACGCGCGGGTCGATTGCGTTCACCGTTGCACCGCGCACGCCGCTGCTCATGACGATGTGGTACGCGGGCAAGGCTTTTCCTCGGTCTGACAGGTCGCCTGTCATGATCCCGCACGAGCCGCGTCGGCTGGGAAAAACAGTCTCTGACATTGGCCAGATCAGCGATCTGGGTCGTGTGAATTCCGGATTCTACATCAGCCAGGCTTTGGAGTTCCGGCCATGATCGTAAGCCGCTCTCAGGTGAAATCCTTGGGCATGAGGATGCTGCCGTTTTCGGACGCGGCCTCTGATGATCTGCCCTTGGGTCAGCTGTTGCGGCTTGCCTTGTTCCAGATTTCTGTCGGCATGGCGGGTGTCATGCTTCTGGGTACGCTGAACCGTGTCATGATCGTTGAGCTGTCGGTTGCGGCCACGCTTGTGGCGGTGATGGTCGCGCTTCCTGTCCTGATTGCTCCGTTCCGGGCGCTCTTGGGGTTCAAGTCTGACAATCACCGCTCGGCCATCGGCTGGAAGCGCATTCCCTACCTCTGGTTCGGCACGCTCTGGCAGTTCGGCGGGCTTGCCGTGATGCCGGCCTGCCTGTTGGTGCTTGGCGGCGATGTCACCCATGACGTGCCTTTTGCGGGTGAAGTCCTTGCAGCGCTGGCCTTCATCATGACCGGCTTTGGCATGCACATGACGCAGACCGCTGGTCTTGCCCTTGCTGCGGACCGGGCGACGGACGAAACGCGGCCGCGTGTCGTGGCGCTGCTCTACGTGATGTACCTTGTGGGCATGGGTGTTTCTGCCATCGTGATCGGTTGGCTGCTGCGGGATTTCTCGGGTCTGTTGCTGATCAGCGTCGTTCAGGGATGTGCGGTCGTCACGCTGGTGTTGAACGTGATCGCGCTTTGGAAACAAGAGCGCGTGCGCCCGATGTCGAAAGAGGACCGCGAGGCGCCGCAACCTTCGTTCAAGGATGCGTGGACGGATCTGACATCTGGCGGAACCGCAGGGCGCCTGCTGGCCGTGGTGTTCGTCGGGACAATGGCGTTCAACATGCAGGACGTTCTGCTGGAGCCGTATGGCGGTGAAATCCTTGGGTTGAGTGTGTCCTCCACCACCTTGCTGACGGCGACATGGGCGCTGGGCGCGCTGATTGGGTTCGCATTGGCCGCGCGAGTGCTCGCCAAGGGGGGCAACACGTATCGGATGGCCTCCGTGGGTCTGCTGGCCGGCGTTGCAGCGTTCAGCATCGTGATCTTTGCCGCGCCGATGAATTCGGCCTTCCTCTTCTTTCTCGGTGCAGGGCTGATCGGGTTCGGCAGTGGATATTTCGCGATCTCGACGCTGACCGCTGCAATGACCCTGCCTGTCGAAGGTCTGGCCGGACGCGGGCTTGCGCTGGGTGCCTGGGGTGCTGCGCAGGCCACTGCAGCCGGGCTGTCCACTCTGATCGGCGGCGCCACTCGGGACGGGGTCAACATGTTTGCCATGTCCGGAAGCTGGGGAGAGGCGCTTGCCACGCCGACGACCGGTTATTCCGTCGTTTACCATATCGAAATCGGGCTTCTGTTCGCGACGCTCATCATCCTTGGCCGTCTTGTGAGCCAGAACAGAAACACCTTCACCATCAACCAGAAACCGACAGGGCTGGGCCTTGCCGATTTCCCAACCTGACCAAGGCCCATCAAGGAGTACTAAAGATGACCGAAGACTATATCCTTGGAAACCTCGACCTCGCGAGCATCTCGCTCTGGTTGTTTTTCATTTTCTTTGTCGGACTCGTGATCTGGATTCAGCGCGAAAACCAGCGTGAAGGCTATCCGCTGCTGGACGAAGACGGCAGCCAGGCCGATGCGGGCAGCGTCTTTCCGAACCCTGCTGACAAGACATTCCTGCTGCCGCACGGCCGCGGTGAATACACCGTTCCGTCGGGCCAGACCCCCGAGCGCAGCGATATCGACGGCAAGCTGACCAAGGCGTTCGAAAGCGGCGGCTTCCCCTTCGATCCGGTGGGTGATCCGATGGCAGATGGCGTTGGACCGGGCAGCTGGGCACCGCGCCGCGATGAGCCGGAGCTTGACGGTCATGGCCATCCGAAAATCATCCCGATGTCTGGCAGCGAGCATTTCCGCGTCTCCGCCGGGCGTGATCCGCGCGGTTTGCCGGTTGTTGCGGGCGACGGAGCAATCGTTGGCAAGGTCACCGACATGTGGATCGACGAGCCTGAACAGCTTGTGCGGTACCTCGAGCTGGAACTCGATGCCGAATATGGCGGCGGATCGCGGCTTGTGCCGATCACGTTCACCCGCATCTGGGGCAATCGGGTGAAGATCCGGTCGATCTTTGGAGAACACTTCGCCGGTGTGCCGCAAATCGCATCACCGCAGCAAATCACAAAGCTCGAGGAAGACAAGGTCAGCGCCTACTATGGTGGCGGCACGCTCTATGCGAGTCAGGCCCGTCTGGACCCACAGCTCTGATCGAAACCAAGTGCCAACAGCCGCAGCCACGGCTTTAGGAAAGGGAACCCACCATGACGCACGACGACTTCCAGATAGAGCCGGTGAAAGGTCTGCCAGAGAAACCTCCCGAGGGAGAGGTGATCCTCTGGCAGGGCAAGCCGGATTGGTGGGCCCTTTCCAAGGAATCCCTGAACCTTCTTTGGGTCGCAGGATATTTCGTCTTCCTTGCGGGCTGGCGGTTCGTGGCTGTGGTCGATCTGATGCCTTTGGGGCAGGCGATATGGGCCTCCGTGCCCTTCCTGTTCCTCGGTGCCATCGTTTGCGCCTTGCTGATCGGCATTGCCTGGGCGCAGGCCTTCTATACCGTCTACACCGTCACAAATCGCCGCGTTGCCATGCGAATCGGCGCGGCGCTGACCGTGACGCTCAACCTGCCTTACACGCAGATCGGCGCGGCCAATCTGGACCTGCGCAAGTCGGGCACCGGGACCATCGCGTTCGATCTGCTGGGGAACACGCAGATCAGCTACCTGGTCTGCTGGCCACATGTCCGCCCGTGGCGCGTTTCGCCGACACAACCGGCACTGCGCTGTATCCATGAGGCCGAAAAGATCGCCGCGATGATTTCCGAGGCGGCGCAGGCCCGTGTCTCGACCCCACGGGTTGAACGTACCACAGGCGCGGCACCCACTGCCGTTGCCGCAGAGTAAGGAGAGCTCAAGATGCAAACTCCAACTGCCGACAAGGCTCGCATCCACGCGAACGAACACGAGCTTGTTCCACGCTTCCTGGTGCGAGCGATGTTTGCTTTGGTCATGACTTGTCTGATCATGGTAAGTGTGTATCGCTGGATGGATGGGCCGGTGCGGTACACACCGCCCGACTCTCCCATCGTGATCGAGAAAACGCTGTTTCTCGAAGGAGCGATGAGCGGCGCCGCAACGGTGTTTGCCGAGGATGGCACGCTGATCGCGGAATATACGCCGGAAGAGGGTGGGTTCCTCTCTGGCATCTGGCGGGTCCTGCAACGGGAACGCACCAAGGCACGTGTCGACCTGAACGGTCCGGTGATCGTTCGGGCACGTGAAAACAACCGTATTGAGATCTTTGATCCCAGCACGGGATGGGGGGCCGACCTCATGGGGTTCGGCGCCGACAACTCGGCCGCCTTCGCCAGGCTGCTGAAATAACCGAGAGGGAATCGGACAATGGGTCTTTTGACAAAGGAAATCGAACGGGCACCGTGCACAGTGGAAATCAGTCACTGTTTCGAAAGCCTGCACGCACATGTGCGTTTCAACAACGGCGCGGTGATTTATCCCGGCGACGAGGTAAAGGTTCAGGGGCCGGAAATCATGGCGGCCTTCGGTGAGGTCGTGTCGGAGGATCGTGAAGCGATCATCGTCCGCGCCTCCAAGCTCGAACAGCTTTGGACGCGCCTTACGGGCGATTTCGAAGTGATGGAGCTTTGTGAATTCTCGTTCTCGGAAGAGGTGACGCTATGAACATGCAAGTGCCCCAAAATTCGCGCACCTCTGGTGCGACGCACACCGCCGACGCCACCACGGTCGAGGAAAGCCTTGCGATCCAGGAAGAGCAGGCGAAGTACGACGACAAGTTCGCGACTGAAACCGCGATGGCGAACACGCTGCTCACGCCGCGTTTCTACACCACGGATTTCGACGAGCTGGATGCGATCAATGTCGATGGAATCCGCGCCGAATGGGACGAGTTGATCGCCCAGATGGAAGCGGACCCGAACAAGGGCCACTTCAAGAAGAACGAAGACTGGGACCATGTCGATTGGGAGAACATGGAGCCGCAGCTCAAGAAGGAGTTCATTGATTTCCTGATCTCGAGCTGTACCGCCGAGTTCTCGGGCTGCGTGCTTTACAAGGAAATGAAGCGGCGCGGCAACAACAAGGACATCACCCAGCTGTTTCAGTTGATGGCGCGCGACGAGGCCCGGCATGCCGGGTTCATCAACGACGCGCTGCGCGAAGCGGGCCTGCGGGTGAACCTCGGTTTTCTGACGCAATCGAAGAAATACACTTATTTCCGGCCCAAGTTCATTTATTACGCCACCTACCTGTCGGAAAAGATCGGCTACGCCCGTTACATCACGATCTTCCGTCACCTTCAGGAGCATCCCGAGCATCGGTTCCACCCGATCTTCAAGTGGTTCGAAGAATGGTGCAACGACGAGTTCAGCCATGGCGAAGCCTTCGCGCTTCTGATGAAGACCGACCCCAAGCTGACCTCCGGCAGGAACGTGCTGTGGATCAAGTTCTTCCTGACCGCCGTCTATGCCACGATGTATGTCCGCGATCACCAGCGCCCCGCGTTCCACAAGGCCCTTGGCGTCGATCCGGATTGGTACGCGCATGAGGTCTTCACCAAGACATCCGAGCTGACCAAGCAGATCTTCCCGATCACGCTGGATATCGAACATCCTCGTTGGCAGCCGACGCTGGAACGTTTGCAGCGCGCCAATGTGCAGATTGCCTATGGCAAGAAGCAAGGTGGTCTGGGCGGCAAGATCAAGGAATGGCTCGGATCGGCGAAGGCGGCATCGTGCTTTGTGTCGCTCTATGCGATCCCTGCGAACAAGCACAAGGTTCCGAAAATCACACGACTCGTGCCCGCATATTAAAGCGGTTTCGCCGCCTGTCGGCGGCGACCGCGTGGGGGCCAGCCCCCCACACCCCCGGCATATTTGGAAAAAGAAGAAGGAAAAGACCGCGTGTTGACTGATCCATGGATTGCAGCCCTCGTGGCACTTTTTGTCTGGTGGTTTTCCACCGGTGCAATCCTGATGGTGGTCAAATACTCGGACCGGCATGGCGCGCGATTTGGACAGGCACTGACCTGGATCGCGTTGCCGGTGTTCTTTCTCGGGGCTTACGGAATCTGGCGCACGGCGCATCTGGACAGCACCGTTGCGGCGTATCAGGCATTTCTTGCTGCGCTTGCGCTTTGGGCCTGGATCGAGATGGCCTTTCTGACCGGCACGATCACGGGGCCGAATGTGCATGAATGCAAGCCGGATATTCCCGAGTGGGAGCGGTTCATTCGTGCCTGGGGCACCATCGCCTATCACGAGATGCTTCTGGCGACGACGCTGATCGGGCTTTGGCTGTTCACCCAGGATGCGGTCAACACCTTCGGGTTCTGGACGTTTGCAGTGCTGTTTTTTGCGCGGGTCTCGGCCAAGCTGAACCTGTTCCTCGGTGTGCCCAAGATCAACACCGAATTCCTGCCGCTGCCGCTTGCGCATCTTCCCAGCCATTTTCGCTATGCCAAGATGAACTGGCTGTTCCCGATTTCTGTCAGCGCGCTGACCTTTGCCGTCGCCTGCTGGCTTGAACGGCTTTATTTCGCCGAGTCCCTTGGGGACACGATCGGCTTTGCCCTGTTGGCGGCCATGACCGCGCTCGCGCTGCTCGAGCACTGGTTCATGGTTCTGCCGCTGCCCGACGAGAAGCTCTGGCGCTGGATGATCCCGGCGTCCAAACCAAAACAACAAGACAAGACGATACGAACGGAGGACGCCCATGGACTTTGACAGCCTGTTCAATGCCCAGCTCAATGCCCTTAAAAAAGAGGGGAATTACCGCATATTCGCAGAACTGGAGCGCAAATGCGGCGCGTTTCCCAAGGCGAAGTCACATGATGACAACTGCCCGGACGAAGTGACCGTGTGGTGTTCGAATGACTATCTCGGCATGGGTCAGCATCCCAAGGTTATCAAGTCCATGCAGGATGCAGTGGCCGAAAACGGCTGCGGTGCCGGTGGTACGCGCAACATCAGCGGGACGAACCATCAGCACAAGTTGCTGGAGACCGAACTTGCCGATCTGCATGGCAAGGAAGCAGCGCTGCTCTTCACTTCGGGCTACGTGTCGAACTGGGCTGCGTTGTCGACCCTCGGGTCGCGCCTGCCCGATGCGGTGATCCTGTCGGACGAGCTCAATCATGCGTCGATGATCGAAGGCATCCGCCACGCGCGCTGCAACAAGGTCATCTGGAAGCACAACGATCCCGAAGACCTGGATCGCAAGCTGGCGGCGTTGCCGTCGAACGCGACCAAGATCGTGGCCTTCGAATCTGTCTATTCGATGGATGGCGACATCTGCCCGATGAAAGAGATCGTCGAAGTGGCCGAAAAGCACGGCGCGATGACCTATCTTGACGAAGTGCATGCGGTCGGCATGTACGGCCCGCGCGGAGGTGGCGTTTCCGAGCGTGAAGGTCTGGCCGACCGGATCACCCTGATCGAGGGAACGCTGGGCAAGGCATTCGGTGTCATGGGCGGCTACATCACCGGGTCCGAGTCGATGTGTGATTTCATCCGGTCCTTTTCGTCCGGGTTCATTTTTACCACCGCATTGCCCCCGGCAGTCGCAGCGGCAGCACGGACATCGATCCAGCACCTCAAGACAAGCGACACTGAACGGCGCAACCAGCAGATCCAGGTTGCCAAACTGCGTCTGCGTCTCGATGACATGGGTATCCCGCATCTCGACAATCCGAGCCACATCATCCCGGTGATGATCAAGGATCCGGTCAAATGCCGCATGCTCGCGGACATCCTGATGCAGGAATATGGAATCTACGTGCAGCCGATCAACTATCCAACGGTGCCCAAGGGAACCGAGCGTCTGCGCTTCACGCCAGGCCCGCTACATTCGGACGCAGATATCGAACACCTTGTTCAGGCGCTCTCAACCCTTTGGAAACAGTGCGCGATCGCCCATCAGGTCGCTTGACTTCAACGGGCCTCCGGTTAGGTGTTACCGCACAACAGATGTTTGCTATTGGTTAACATGGCAAGAGCGCGTTAGGTTGCGCCGAACACGAGAGAGGAGTTCAACAATGAAGTTGATGATCGCTACTGCGGCCATGCTGCTGGCCGGATCCGGTGCTGCTTTTGCACAGGATGCGTCTGCCGGCGAAAAAGAATTCAACAAGTGCAAGTCCTGCCACATGATCGTGGCGGAGGATGGCACGGAAATCGTAAAGGGCGGCCGCACAGGTCCGAACCTTTGGAACATCATCGGTCGCAAGGCCGGGACAGTCGAAGATTTCCGCTATGGTGACAGCCTGGTGGCAGCCGGTGAGGCTGGTCTCGTCTGGAACGAAGAGACCTTTGTCGCCTACGTGCAGGACCCCAAGGGCTTCCTTGCGGAATACCTTGACGACAGCGGTGCACGGTCGAAGATGTCGTACCGCCTGCGCAGTGGTATGGAAGATGTCTACGCTTATCTCGTGACGGTCAGCCCAGATGCCGATACGGTACACGAAGGCACAGGATCGGGCTCTTAACAAGTCTGAAAAACAGCTGGAGATTGGGGCGCGCTGCCACAGCGCGCCCTTTTCTTTTGAGGCAGCGACGCAGCACAGTTGACCACTCCGGACCACTCGCGCAAAACACGGCCCAAGAACAACAGGGGCAGTGCCATGAAAATTGCGATGATCGGGACCGGGTATGTTGGTCTGGTGTCGGGCGTGTGTTTTTCCGATTTCGGTCACAACGTGGTGTGCGTCGACAAGGACCAGCGCAAGATCGACATGCTGGAGCGGGGCGAGGTGCCGATCTACGAGCCCGGTCTCGATGCGCTCATGGCCAAGAACGTGGAGGCGGGTCGTCTGGCCTTCACGCTTGATCTGGCGTCTGCCATCGAGGGGGCCGAAGCGGTGTTCATCGCCGTTGGCACACCGACGCGCCGCGGCGATGGGCATGCCGACCTGACCTATGTGATGGCGGCCGCAGAGGAGATCGCAAGGGCGGCCAAGGACTACGTCGTCATTGTCACGAAATCGACGGTGCCGGTCGGCACGAACCGCAAGGTGCGCGAGGTGGTTGCCGCGGCCAATCCGGAGCTTGAGTTCGACGTGGCCTCCAACCCGGAGTTCCTGCGCGAAGGTGCGGCAATCGACGATTTCATGAAACCTGACCGGGTTGTGGTCGGGGTGGAAAGCGACCGCGCGTCAAAAGTGATGAGCGAGATTTACCGCCCGCTCTACCTGCGCGATTTTCCCATCGTGACAACGGACCTCGAATCCGCCGAGATGATCAAATACGCGGCCAATGCGTTCCTCGCGACCAAGATCACCTTCATCAACGAGATCGCAGCACTGTGCGAAAAGGTCGGTGCGGATGTCAAACAGGTGTCCAAAGGCATGGGGATGGACAACCGCATCGGCAACAAGTTCCTGCATGCGGGGCCGGGCTATGGCGGATCGTGTTTTCCCAAGGACACCAAGGCGCTGGCCCGGATCGGCCAGGAACACGCCAGCCCGATGTATATCACCGAAGCCGTGATCGCGGTGAACGAGGACATGAAGCGGCGCATGATCGAAAAGCTTCAGGACCTCTGTGACGGATCGTTCAACGGCAAGACGATCGCGGTGCTGGGCGTGACGTTCAAACCCAACACCGACGACATGCGCGATGCACCGTCACTGACCATCGTTCCTGCTCTTGTCGGGGGCGGCGCGAAGGTGCGCGTGTGTGACCCGCAGGGCCAGCACGAGGGGGAAGTGTTGCTGCCGGGCGTACAATGGCAGGACGATCCGTATGACGCCGCCACGGGCGCTGACCTCATCGTGCTGCTGACCGAGTGGAACGAGTTCCGTGCCCTCGACCTGGGCAAGATCGCCGAGAGCATGACGCGCCCTGCGATGGCCGACCTTCGCAACATCTACAATGCGACCGTCGCGCGAGATGCGGGTTTTGTCGCCTATGACAGCGTTGGGCGGATCGGGTTTTCCTGAGGGCAGAAGCCTCGATGTGATTCTTTCGGGATTGCCGAGCAACGAAGTTATTGAGTCGGAAATGTGGCGGGATTAAAGCGCGGCTTTCGGACAAAGGCTGTGTGCTTCGACCAATTGTTCGCGGTTTCAGGGCGCAAGCAGCCGAATAAGGCGAAACGCTTTGCCATCCGCCACATTTCTGCCAAGAACAGACCTGTCGGGCGGGGGCTCGAACCAAGGTGTGTCCATGCGTCAGGTCTCTGACACTGTCCACTCTCTCATTTTGCTCACGGACTGCGCGTTGCGCGGATATGTGGCGCATGGTGACTGCACCGAAACAGCTCAGGAGCTTCGGACCTGAACATACTCCAAGGCACGCGCGGGGGCGCGGATGGCAGCTACAACCATTCGACGAGGTGAAGCGCCGTGTGCCCGGGAGATGTCCGAAGCTCCTGCTGACTGTTCGAGGGGTTTCAGCCAGCCGTGTCTTTGCCGAGAATGGTGCGCAGGATGTCCTTTGCATTGTCCGAAGCCCAGTCGGCATCGCCGCGCATCCGGGCAACCTCTTGGCCTTCGGGGTTCAGGATCACGGTGATCGGCAAGCCCAGAACCCCCATTTCCCGCGCCAGTCCGGATTGCGGATCGCGGTAGAGCGGCAGGTTGTCCACGCCGATCTCGTCAAAGAACGCTTTCATCGCGGGAGGAGGATTGCGACCGGTGGCGATTGTCACCACGTCGAAATCCGCGCCGCCGAATTCGGTCTGCAATTCTGACAGCATCGGCATTTCCTTGCGACAGGGCGCGCACCAGGTGGCCCAGAAGTTCAGAAGCACCCACTTGCCCTTGTACTGTTCCAAGGACATGGGTGCCTCGTCAAACGTAGTGAATTCCGCAGTTCCGGCGGGTTGCGCGTCACTGTGGAACGTCAGTTTCTTCATGTCGCCTTCACGCATGGCCTCGGCTTTGGCCAGATCGGCCAGCGCGGGATTTGCAAGCGACACGAGGCCCGTATAGAGGATGGCGGCAAGAATTTTCTTCATTTTCCCTCCGAAGGGGTAAGACCATGTCCGACAAATCCTCGAACCAGATGTGGGGCGGCCGCTTTGCCGCTGGACCCGATGCGATCATGGAGGCAATCAACGCCTCGATCGGGTTCGACAAACGTATGGCAGCACAGGACATCGCCGGCTCGAGAGCTCACGCCGCAATGCTTGCCGCGCAAGGCATCATAACATCTAGCGATGCCGAGGCGATGCGGGAAGGCTTGCTCACCGTATTGTCAGAGATTGAAACAGGCGTATTTCAGTTCTCGACCGCTTTGGAAGACATCCACATGAACGTGGAGGCGCGGTTGAAAGAAGTGATCGGCGCACCCGCAGGCCGTTTGCACACAGGCCGGTCGCGCAACGATCAGGTGGCGACGGATTTCCGGCTTTGGGTGCGGGATCAACTGGATGCCGCTTCTTCGGGCCTCACGGCCCTTATCAGCGCGCTTGTGGCACAGGCCGAGATGGGCGCGGATTGGGTGATGCCGGGATTTACCCATTTGCAGACCGCGCAGCCGGTGACATGGGGCCATCATATGTTGGCCTATGTCGAGATGTTCGCCCGCGACCTGAACCGCGTGCAGGACGCGCGGAAGCGGATGAACGAATCGCCCTTGGGCGCAGCAGCCTTGGCCGGCACGTCTTTTCCCATCGACCGGGACATGACGGCTCTGGCGCTGGGCTTTGACCGGCCGATGGCCAACAGCCTGGATGCGGTCAGCGACCGTGATTTCGCGCTGGAGTTCCTGAGTGTCGCCAGCATCAGCGCGATGCACCTCAGCCGCTTTGCGGAAGAGTTGGTGATCTGGTCGTCGGTGCAGTTCCGGTTCGTCACGCTGTCCGACCGCTTTTCGACCGGGTCGTCGATCATGCCGCAAAAAAAGAACCCTGACGCGGCCGAGCTGATCCGCGCCAAGGTCGGGCGGATTTTCGGGGCGAATGTCGCGCTGATGATGGTGATGAAGGGTCTGCCGTTGGCCTATTCCAAGGACATGCAGGAAGACAAGGAACAGGTCTTTGATGCCGCCGACAACTGGATGCTCGCGCTCGCCGCGATGGAGGGCATGGTCAAGGACATGACCGCCAATCGCACCAACCTCGAGGCGGCGGCCTCTGCCGGGTTCTCAACGGCGACCGATCTGGCGGACTGGCTTGTGCGGACGCTCGACCTACCTTTCCGGGACGCGCACCATGTCACCGGGTCACTGGTGGCGATGGCGGAACAGAAGGGATGCGATTTGCCTGATCTGAGCCTTGAGGACATGCAGTCGGTGCACGAAGCGATCACCGCCGATGTGTTCGACGTGCTGGGCGTCCATAACTCGGTGGCCAGCCGCACCAGCTATGGCGGCACCGCCCCGGTTCGGGTTCGGGAACAGGTCGCGCGCTGGAAAGAGGTGCTTGAATGAAAACCGTCACCCTGATTGCCGGTTTGGCCCTGCTAGCGGCCTGTGGCGCAGATGGCCCACCCATTACGCCGTCGCTCAACACGACACTGTCTGTCGGGTCGGACGGTCTGCACAGCTCGACAGGTGTTTCCTTGCGATCAGGGCCCGTTACACTGGGAGCACGCTTCTGATGTCGCCCATGCGCTGGATCTATCTTGCCCTCGCCATATGGGGCACCATTCACCCGATGTATTACTTCATGTCGTACCTTTCTGCCAATGACTGGAGTCTCGGGGCGCTGATTGATGCGTGGTACGTCAACGATTCAACAACCGGCCTGACCTGGGATCTGACGATCGCCGCCATATCGCTGACCATCTGGATCATCGCAGAGGTCGCAGTGCGTCGGAACTGGGTGGCGTTGATCGCGATCCCGGCCACCTATTGCATCGGGGTCAGCTGCGGATTGCCGCTTTACCTGTTCCTGCGCTCGAAGCCGATCACCTGAGCCGGGTTTTCGGGGCGTCGGCCAAGCGGACGCGGCTTATACTCGGAGTGAAAACGCAAGGGCTGGCGCAATACTCCATGCTGCGCTACTGCAGCGCGGTCTGTTCTGGAGGCGTGTGTGGACCATTTCCTGTATCGTGACGGCGAGCTTTATGCAGAAGACGTGCCTGTTGCGGATATCGCGGCGGCGGTCGGCACGCCGTTCTACCTCTATTCGACGGCAACTTTGACGCGCCATTACCAGCTCTTCGATGAGGCGTTGAACGGCATGGAGCACATGGTGTGCTACGCGATGAAAGCGGCATCCAACCAGGCGATTCTCAAGACGCTGGCAGATCTGGGCGCAGGCATGGATGTCGTGTCCGGCGGCGAATACGCCCGGGCCAAGGCGGCGGGCGTGCCCGGTGATCGGATCGTGTTTTCCGGCGTGGGCAAGACGCGCCCGGAGATAAAGGCAGCGCTGGAAGGTGGGATTCGCCAGTTCAACGTCGAAAGCGAACCCGAGTTGGCGGTTATTTCCGAAGTTGCAGCCAGTCTGGGCAAGATCGCGCCGATCACGATCCGGGTGAATCCCGATGTTGATGCCAAGACCCACGCCAAGATCGCCACCGGCAAATCCGAGAACAAGTTCGGGATCCCGATCTCGAAGGCGCGTGCGGTTTATGCCGAAGCGGCCAGTCTGCCCGGGATCGACGTGATCGGGATCGACGTGCATATCGGCTCTCAGCTGACCGAACTGGACCCTTATGAACTGGCATATCAGAAAGTTGCGGAACTGACCGAGCAGTTGCGCGCGGATGGACATAACATTCGGCGGCTTGATCTGGGCGGGGGGCTTGGTATCCCGTACACCCGTACCAACCAGGCACCGCCCCTGCCGTCGGATTACGGCGCGCTGATCAAGCGGACTGTGGGCCATCTGGGCTGCGAGATCGAGATCGAACCGGGCCGCCTGATTGCCGGGAATGCGGGGATTCTGGTCAGCCGGGTGATCTACGTCAAGCAGGGGGAAGGACGGCAGTTCCTGATCCTTGACGGGGCGATGAACGACCTTATTCGTCCGGCCATGTATGACGCCCATCATGATATTGTGCCGATTCTCGAACCGGCACCCGGTGTTGAACATCAGCCCTACGATGTTGTTGGTCCTGTATGCGAATCCGGCGATACCTTTGCCAAGAATCGCATGATGCCGCCGCTGCGGGCAGGGGATCTCGTGGCCTTCAGATCTGCGGGTGCCTATGGTGCCGTGATGGCCAGTGAGTACAATACAAGGCCCCTTGTGCCCGAAGTTTTGGCAAAGGGTGATCAATTCGCTGTCATCCGGGCGCGTCCCGACTTTGACGAAATCATAAACCGAGATACCATCCCCCCATGGCTGTGAGGCATTCACCTGCGGTCATCAAACCGGGAGATCGGAATGACCGCACGGGATGAACTGCCCACCGAGATCAATACGGCCTTGCGCAGGCCCCTGTTCCTGACCCGTTTGGGGATGGGATCAGAGGTCATCGTGCGCGCATTCTGGCCATTCTGGTCGGTTCTGTTCGCCGGTCTGGCCTTCCTCATGCTGGGGTTGCAGGATCATCTGCCGGCCGAAGCGGTCTGGAGTTTTCTGGCTTTGGCCGCCGTGTCGACGGTTTGGGCGCTGGCGCGCGGTGTGCGCCGATTTTACGTGCCGACAGAGGCTTCGGCCTTGGCGCGGCTGGACGCAACGCTGCCCGGGAACCCGATCCTTGCCGCGATGGACAGTCAGGCGATCGGTGCGGGTGATCCGGCCTCGCTCGCCGTCTGGAACGCACACCAGGCCCGAATGGTTGCACGTTTGAAAGACGCCAAGGCTGCGGAGCCTGATCTGCGTGTCTCACGGGCCGACCCGTTCGCACTGCGCTATGTCGCGGTGCTGGCCTTCCTGGTCGCGGCCATATTCGGCTCGCTTCTAAAGGTGCAAACCGTTTCGGCCATGGGCCCGACCGGATCAGACCTTGCGTCCGGTCCCACGTGGGAAGGCTGGCTGGAGCCGCCGCATTACACGGGTCGGCCGTCGATTTACCTGAACGACATTCGGGATGCGCGTCTGGAAACGCCCCAAGGCAGCCGGGTCACTCTGCGCTTTTATGGCGAGGTCGGTGTTCTAAGCGTGACAGAGACCGTCTCGAACCGGGCATCACCAACCGCCACACCGGAAGAACTTGTCGCGGTATCGACAAGCACAGCGCAAGAATTCACGGTCACCCGGTCTGGGCAACTCGAGATCGAAGGGCCGGGCGGCCGGGTTTGGGAAGTTGTTGCTACTCCCGACCGTGCACCCGAGGTGGCCCGCGATGGCGAGATCGAGGTCAGTTACGAGGGCGAAGCGCAGATCCCGTTTACAGCGCGAGATGATTACGGCGTTGCGGCTGGCACCGCGCGGATCGAACTTGCGCTGGACGACGTTGATCGGCGCTACGGCTTGCGGATCGAGCCTGAACCGCGAGCGGTCATCGAGCTGCCACTTCCTATGCCGATTGCGGGTGATCGGTCCGAATTCACCGAAACGTTGATCGACAATTTTTCCGAACATCCATGGGCCAATCTGCCGGTCTCCATCAGCCTGACCGTGACCGACGAAGCGGACCAGATCGGTGAGGCGGCACCCGAAGTGATCGCCCTGCCGGGGCGTCGGTTCTTCGATCCGATGGCCAGCGCGATCATCGACCTGCGCCGGTCGTTGTTGTGGAACCGCGAGAATGCCGACGATGTGGCGATGTTGATGCGCGCGATTTCGCATCGGCCGGACGATGTGTTCCGCTCCAGTACTGATTTCCTGCGCCTGCGCACCATCATGCGCCGTGTCGAGGCCTTGTCCCGCGTGACAATGAGCGACGATCAGCAAGCCGAGATTGCGCAGGCCATGTGGGATTTGGCGATACGGCTCGAAGAAGGTGATCTTGAGGATGCGCTGGAGCGCCTGCAACGCGCGCAGGACCGTCTGTCCGAGGCGATGCGCAATGGGGCATCTGATCAGGAAATCGCCGAACTGATGCAGGAATTGCGCGATGCAACGGACGATTACCTGCGCCAATTGTCCCGTCAGGCGCAGCAAGACCAGCAGGACAACCCTGATCAGGAAATGACTCAGAACCAGAACATGATGGAGATGAGCCAGAACGACCTGCAGGAAATGATGGACCGCATCCAGGAGTTGATGGAGCAGGGCCGCATGGCCGAAGCTCAGGAAGCTCTCGAACAACTGCGCCAGATGATGGAGAACATGCAGGTCACCCAGGGTCAGGGCCAGCAGGGCCAGTCTCCGGGTGATCAGGCGATGGAAGGTCTTGCGGAAACCCTGCGCGAGCAGCAGGGGTTGTCAGATCAGGCGTTCCGCGATTTGCAGGAACAGTTCAATCCGGGCCAGCAGGGTCAACAAGGCCAGCAGGGCGAGCAAGGGCAACAGGGTCAGCAGCCCGGGCAAGAACCCGGCCAGCAGGGTCAGGGTCAACAGCAGGGTCAAGGCCAAGGTCAGGGGCAGCAACCGGGGCAAGGGCAGAATGGCGAAGGCCAAAGCCTTGAGGACAGTCTTGCCGAGCGGCAGCGCGCGCTGCGCGATGAACTGAACCGTCAATCGCAAAACCTGCCCGGAGCAGGGACCGAGTCGGGCGATGCGGCGCGTGAGGCGCTGGATCGGGCCGAAGGAGCCATGGAAGGTGCCGAAGAGTCGCTGCGCGAGAATGACCTTGCCGGTGCCATCGACAACCAGTCCGAGGCAATGGAAGCGCTGCGCGAGGGGATGCGCAATCTTGGCGAGGCTATGGCCCAACAGCAACAGCAGGGCCAAGGTCAGCAGGGAATGGCGGAAGGCGCCGATCCGGGCCAGCAGCGCGATCCGCTGGGTCGGAACACTGGGTCCAATGGTCAGATCGGGTCGAACGAGAACTTGCTGCAGGGTGAGGATGTGTATCGTCGGGCCCGCGAGCTTCTGGATGAGATTCGGCGCCGCTCCGGTGAGGGCGAACGCCCAGAGGAAGAGCTTGAGTACCTCGAACGGTTGCTTGACCGGTTCTGATCGGGCGCCCTGGGCAAACATGCGGCCCGGATCATGTATCCGGGTCAATCTTGCCACGGAGTGATTTCACCTCACCCCGCACCTTCTTTTCCTTGAGCCGTCGCTTCTTTGATCCCAGTGTCGGTTTCGTGGCGACCCGCCGTTTGGGTGGGGTCAGCGCAGCAACGATCATCTCTTTCAATCGATCTCGTGCAATATCACGGTTGCGCGCCTGAGACCGTGTCTCGTCGACCTGAAGGACAATCGCACCCTCCTTGGTCCATCTTCGCCCAGCGATCCGGCGCAGGCGGGTTTTCACCGGACCCGGCAAGTTGGGAGAGCGATCCGCCTCAAAGCGCAGTTCCACCGCTGATGAGACCTTGTTCACGTTCTGCCCGCCGGGGCCGGACGCACGGATGAACTGTTCCGTCAGTTCCCAGTCTTCGATGGTGATGCGGTCTGAAATCTGAAGCATGGCCAGTACCATAATGCGCGGGGGATCACACAAAAAGGGCCGCCACATGGGCGACCCTTCGAGACTTACGGAGGTGGGGTTCGGTTAGGTTCCACACCAATTCGATGGGTTCATCACCCAGGGGCTGCCCTAGATGCTTGCCTCTCGAACTGTTCCGACACCTCTCTCCAATACCTCTCTCGACACTGGATCACCTCCTTTCAGCTGTTGATAAAACGCATCTTCAGCGTGACAGGCTTTGCGCGGGGTGCAACCCTTTTCTTACGAAAAGGCCGCTTTTTCACGAAAACGCAAAACGATGAGTCGAAATGGTATCAGTGCCAGCAAGGCCAACGCGATCTTGACCATCCAGTCGGCAACCGCCAGAGACACCCAAAGCGGGGCCACCGGGCCAACGCCCAGCATCGGGAGCATTTCGCCCGCCCATGAAACGTCGTTTGCCGGTTCGATAAAGCTCAGACTTGCCGAGAACGCGATGCTGAAAAACAGCGCAGTATCGACCGACGCGCCGATCAGCGTGGATGCAAGCGGCGCGCGCCACCATGCGCCATCGCGCATCTTGTCAAAGATCGACACGTCCAGAAGTTGCGCCGTCAGAAACGCGATGCCCGAGCCGAGTGCGATCCGCAAGGTGACGAGCGGGCCGAATTCGCCCTGGATCTGTGTGCCGATCAGCGAACAGATCACGCCGACGATGAATCCGGCAAAGACCACCCGGCGCGCGGCGCTGGGGCCGTAGAGGCGGTTCATCACATCGGTGACGAGAAAGGCAAGAGGATAGGTGAAGGCTCCCCATGTCAGCCAGTTTCCGAACAGGAACTGGACAAGGATGTTGGAGGCCAACACGATGAGGGCCATGGCAATGATGCCAGGAATATGTGTGCGGGTCATTGTGACTCCCGTTTTGCCAAGGTTGCGGGGACTTGATTCCCGAAATTCGGGAATGGCGGGACGCATATAGCGCCGCTCCGGGACAGACAAGCTATTTGCAGACTGCGTATTCGACGATCTCGGTTTTCTGCAGGAACAGGAAATTGTCGTCCGACACCATGGTCAGCCGCAATGACCCGTCAGACGCGGCCCATACCGCCAGCCCTTCGAGGTTGTCGTGTTGGCGCGGTTCTGTCGTCAAAAGGGTTTCGCCCGGAACCCCGTCGCCCGGTGATATGTCGAATCGCCGTACCCGAGAGGAAAACCCGAACCCTGTAAAGCCGCGTTCAAGGACATAGAGCCTGCCATCTGGACCGATATCCGCGCCCACCGGAAGCAGCCCGTCATCGCGGGAAATCGACATGGGTTGATCCCAGCCTTTGTCGCTTCGGAAGCGAAACACAGGAAACGGCGATTGAAGGTCTTGGGAATATTCAGGCAGCGCGTAGACCGTGCCATCCGGAGCAATCGCCAAGGCTTCGAGTCCGCGATTGTTGGGCAGTGACTGGATATCGGGATGCGTCGGCAAAGCGGACCATGTGCCGTCGAGGTCACGGCGCAGGACGCGGTTGTCGCTTTCCAACGACACATAAAGACGACCCTCCGCATCACGGGCCAAGCCTTCGGTGTCACGGATCGAGGGATGTGCGAACAGGCTGTCGGGAAAATCCAACGGGGTCATCTCGGCGCTGCGGACGCCGATGATCCGGTCCCCATGCCGAAAGATCGTCCCCTCGATCAGGTGTCCGCGATCGCTGAGCATGACAAATCCAGCGCCATCCGGGGCAAGTGTGATCCCGGAATACCCGCCAAAGCCGTCACGCTCTTTTGTCCAGTGATAGGACGACAGGAACCGGGCCGCGTGGCTGTTGTTTCCCAAACCGCGATCAGTGCTCAAGACATGTCAGTTTGAGGCCAGCACGGCAGCACATTGTCCGGGCAAATCCGCAAGCGTCAATTCGCGCTTCGGAACCGGTCTGGGTGCGTTCGGATCGGGCGGCGGTGGATTGAGGATGTTGTTGACCCATTGCTGCGCGTCGTCACACCCATCGCCGCGCGGCGGCGCATCTTGATCGACGCAACCTGTCATGCCGCGGGGGCAGGCCAGTCGCACGTGGAAATGGTAGTGGTGCCCGTACCAGGGGCGGATTTTGTTCAGGTAGCTTCGGTCTCCGGTTTCGGCATTGCACATGGCAACCTTGGCTCCGGGGAACACGAAGATGCGCGAGACCCTAGGATCGCTGGCGGCTGCCTTGATGATGTTGTGATGTGACTTGGTCCATTGGTCATTGATGAAGGCACCATTGGACCGGCGCATCGAGATGGACGAAATGTTTTCGCGATCCGTGCGGCTCAGGTTCAGATTGGCCGCCGGAAGCATCCAGATATCGGCATCCAGTCCGATCTGGTGGCTTGCGTGCCCTGTCAGCATCGGTCCGCCGCGCGGTTGGCTGATGTCGCCGACATAGATGCCGTTCCAGCCCGGTTCCTGCGCGGCGATGCGCGACAGATCCTGAAGAAAATCGACCGTAATCGGAAGACCCCAGTTGCGGTTCCGCGACAGGCGCATCGCCTGCCAGGTCGGTCCGGTTTCGGACAATTGCACCTGCCCAGCAGCACAGCCCTTGGCATAGCTGCCATAAGCTGCGGGTGTCTGGCTTGACCCGTTTTCCATGCCGCCGAACAGCTGTTTGGCCTGCCGGGTGCTGAGAACGCTGCTGACACGCGGACTGCTTACCGATGTCGCGTCTGCGCTGGGTGAACCACTGTCGTTGCCACAGGCTGTCAGCAGAAAGGCCAGTCCGAGAATGATTGAAAATCGTTTCATGACGCTGCTCGTCTCCCGTTCGGGTTGACCCAGACTAACAACACAAGGCCGATCAGGAAAAGACCTATCACGGGACTCACGCCCAATTGTTGCGAGCCGGTGGCGTAAGTGGTGACCCCGATGAGCAAAGGTGCCAGGAAACTGGTCGCTTTTCCAGATAGTGCGTATAATCCGAACGCTTCGGTCATGCGTGCGGGATTGGCCTGCCTGACCATCATCGTGCGGCTGGCCGACTGGATCACGCCCCCGGCCGCACCGATCACCGCACCGATGATGTAGAACGCGATATCGGGCAGGGTCGATCCCTCTGGCAGTGGAACTCCGAACATTGCGTCCCGGGAAATCAGAACGATGGCGACGGCCATGGCTGTCAGCGCAAGAATGCAGGACACGATCACCGGTTTGGGCCCGAACCGGGAATCCGCCATGCCGCCCAGCCATGCAGCGATGGCCCCGGTGATGATGGCGATGATGCCGAAGATGCCGACGTTCTGAACGCTCCAGCCCAAGACACCGGCGGCATAGATGCCTCCGAATGCATACATCCCGTTCAACGCGTCCCGGTAGAACATCGCCGATCCGAGATACGCAAAGAGCGACCGGTCCTGCGGCAGGTGCCACAAGGTGGACTTGAGGTCGGTCAGCGCCTTTTTGACTGCGCCTTTTGGGGCTGTTGCGGACTTCGGATCGCGCACGAACAGGAAAAACGGGATCATGAACACGATGAACCAGATCGCCGTCAGCGGTCCCACGAACCGTGTGCCCTCGCGCGCCTCTGGATCGAGGCCCAGAACCGGTTCCATTCCGATCAGTGTGCGTCCTGTTGCGGAGTTTTCGGCAAAGAACAGCAACATGATCACCAGTGCCACCAGACCGCCAAGATAGCCGAACGCCCAGCCGTTGCCAGAGATCCGCCCGATCTGTTCGGGTGGGCCAAGGTCCGGCAACATGGAGTTGGTGAAGGTCGTCGCGAACTCCATCCCGATCATGCCGATGGCAAAGAAGGACAGGATCAGGACAAGGTTGTAGTCGCCGGGTGCGGCGGACCACAGCCCGGCGGCTCCGACAACATACATGACCGAAAACAGCCAGATCCAGCGCAGGCGGTTCCCACCTGTGTCGGCCAGCGCGCCAAGCACCGGGGCCAGCAGCGCAATCACGATGCCGGCAGCGCCGATCCCGAACCCCCACGCGGACTGCGCGGCGGTGCCATCGCCCAACAGTTCGGTGATGTAGGGGGCAAATATAAAGGTGATGAGAAGAGTGTTGTACGGCTGGCTGGCCCAGTCGAAAAAGAACCAGCCCCAAATCCGTTTGCGCAATGAAGCGTTCGCCATGCCAAATCCCCCTGCGGAGGTTATGGGTGCGAAACCCCAGCGCGGCAAGCGTCGTCAGGGCGAAACGGCGTCTTGCATCGGCGGCCATGGCCGGGCGTCCTCGGCGCGCAGCCAGTCTGCCACCCAATCGGGCATTTCGGGCGAGGCTGTATCCTCCATACCCATCGCGGCGATAACGCGGCTGGTCGGAACGATCCCGTTTCTGTCTGTCACAGCCGAGCGGTAGACGGCGTGGTTTGCACACTCGTCGTGCCCTTTCCACATCGACTGTTCGATGTAGAGAAATCGGTCGTCCCAGCACAGCAACCGGCTGCGCATCTCGAACTTTTCGAACGTACGGACGCGGCGCCTGTACCGTACGACAACCCCTGCCATCGTCAGCCCCCAGCGTTCGCGTCTGATCACGTCGATCAGGCCATTGGCTTGTGCCATCGGAATGCGCCCGAGATCATAAAGCGTCAATGTCCGGCCGTTGTTGAGCTCCATCCACATGTCGATGTCCCAGGGCCAGCACCGATGTTGCGACACATAGGTGGCGAATGGTCCGAGCTTCGGGGATTTGCGCGCTTTCCAGATGCCAAGCGCCATGCGGATGAACGGGTACATCGGGTCCTCCTGTTGCAGGCTTAGTCGACCTGCTGCCGGATCACATCAACCGCGACCTCGCGGCAACCGCCCTGTCTTGTTCTTCCGGGCCGTTGCGCCTACCTCTGGGCAAGTCACTGACAAGGGAAATCCATTCGATGCAATCGCTCTACCAGATCCTGATGCTGCTTCTCGATATCGTGTGGTTCTTCATCATCGCCCACGTGATCATGAGTTGGTTGATCAATTTCCAGGTCTTGAACCTGCGTCAGCCCTTTGTCGCGCAGATCTGGGACGGGTTGAACCGGCTGCTCGAGCCGATGTATTCGCGCCTGCGCCGTATCCTGCCGCCGATGTCCGGCATCGACCTTGCACCTCTGGTGGCGTTGATCGGGGTCTATGTGTTACGGATTTTGCTGCAGAACAATGCCGGGTTCTTCTACAGCTTCTGATGTCTCTAAGGCTTGTTCACGCATCCTTAGTATGAGACTGTCAGAACAAGAGCAGATGTAGTAAGAACCTGACAGGTCACCCATGCCGCGCGATATGTCCGACGCAGATTTGATTCTGCGCGACGTCTTTGGTTTCGACAGCTTCCGTCCCGGCCAGTCCGAGATCGTCGAGGCTGTGGCACAGGGCGAAAACGTGTTGGCCATCATGCCGACCGGTGGCGGCAAGTCCTTGTGTTTCCAATTGCCTGCTCTGGTGCGCCATGGCGTGACGGTTGTCATTTCCCCGCTGATTGCCCTGATGCGCGATCAGGTGCGTGGATTGCGGGAAGCGGGCGTCAATGCCGGCGCGCTGACCTCGGCCAATACCGACGCGGAAAACGACGCCGTCTGGGACATGCTGCATTCCGGCGCGCTCAAGCTGCTGTATCTCGCGCCCGAACGCCTTGCCTCGAGCGGGACGCAGCGGATGCTGCAACAGGCGGGCGTGTCGCTGATCGCCGTGGACGAAGCCCATTGTGTCAGCCAGTGGGGCCATGATTTCCGCCCCGATTATCTGCGCATCGGCGAATTGCGCCGGGCGCTCGACGTGCCGCTGGCCGCGTTCACCGCCACGGCGGATGGGGAAACGCAGGACGAAATCGTCATGCGCCTGTTCGATGGTCATCCCCCGACAACGTTCCTGCGCGGGTTCGACCGCCCCAACATCCACCTGATGTTCGCGCCCAAGAACAAGCCGCGGGACCAGATCCTGAAATTCGCAGCCGCGCGCAAGGATCAGTCCGGCATCGTCTATTGCGGCACGCGGGCCAAGACCGAAACACTGTCGCAGGCGCTGAATGCCGAAGGTCACAGCGCCTGTTTCTATCATGGCGGCATGGACCCGGACGCGCGCCGGAGCGTCGAAGCGCGGTTCGCCACCGAAGACGGGCTGATCGTCGTTGCCACCGTTGCTTTTGGCATGGGGGTCGACAAGCCTGACATTCGCTGGGTGGCCCATGCCGATCTGCCGAAATCCATCGAGGCGTATTACCAGGAAATCGGTCGTGCCGGACGCGACGGTGCCCCCGCGGAAACCCTGACGCTCTATGGAGCCGACGACATCCGCTTGCGCCGGTCCCAAATCGATGAGGGCACGGCTCCGCCGGAACGCCGCCACGCGGATCACGGTCGCCTGAACGCGCTCTTGGGGTTGGCCGAGGCGCTGGAATGTCGTCGCAAGACGCTGCTAGGGTATTTTGAAGAAAGCGAAATCACGTGCGGGAATTGCGATCTGTGCGACAAACCGGCCGAGGTGTTCGATGGCACCGAAGCGGTGCGCAAGGCGCTCTCGGCCGCGCTGCGCACCGGAGAAAGCTTTGGCGCGGGGCACCTGATCGACATTTTGCTGGGCACCAAGACAGAAAAAGTGATTCAGCGCAGCCATGACAGTCTGCCCACATTTGGTGTGGGAACAGAGCTTAAGCGGGGCGAATGGCAGGCGGTGTTCCGTCAGATGATGGGGCATGACCTGATGCGCCCCGATGCCGAACGGCATGGCGCATTGGTGATGACCGACGCCGCCCGCCCGATCCTGCGTGGTGAAGCGTCGATCAGCCTGCGCCGCGACAGCATCGAAGCGGCGAGTGAACGCCGCCCGCAGGTGCACACGCTGGTCAGCGACGAAGACGCGCCGCTCCTGTCGGCGCTGAAGGCGAAACGCCGCGCGCTGGCCGAGGAACAAACGGTTCCCGCCTACGTGATCTTTCCCGACAAGACCCTGATCGAGATGGCCGAGACGCGACCCGCCACGCTGGATGATATGGCGCGCATCAACGGTGTGGGGGCGAAGAAGCTGGAACGCTACGGGCGCGCATTTCTGCAAGTGATCGCCGGAGAGGTGCCGGATACGCATCCCGCGCGGCGCAAGCTGGCCACCAGTACTGCGGGTGGGGTCTATGACGCGCTGCTGAGCGCGCAGTCGCATCTGGTGCGTGGTGCCTGTGGCACGCTCAAGCCGATGTCGTGCAATGCAGGGCAACTCGCCAAGCTGGCGCAAAGCAGGCCGCGTGACGAAAGCGGGATTGCCCGCATCATCGGCGACCGACATGCCGACCGCTTTGCCGAGACCTTTCTGGACGTTTTGCGGGCTGCGGACTAAATCAACCGAGACTGCGAATTCAAAAAAGGTGCTGCCATGCTCGTCGTGATTTCCCCGGCCAAACGGCTTGACTGGTCCGAGCGTGACGTGACCATGACCGAACCGGTCTTTCAGGACGACGCGAACCGGCTTGCCAAATCGGCGCGCAATCTGACGCTGGGCAATCTCAAGGCGCTGATGGACCTGAGCGACGATCTGGCCAAGCTGAACCGCGACAGGTTCCGCGATTTCGAGGATGCGCCAACGCACGACAACCTGCGTCCGGCCGCGCTGGCCTTTGCGGGGGACACCTATCAGGGGCTCGAAGCCAGTACGCTGGACGCGGACGAGCTGCGCTGGGCGCAGGATCACCTGCGGATCCTGTCCGGTCTGTATGGCGTGCTGCGTCCGTTGGACGGGATTCAAGCCTATCGCCTTGAGATGGGTAGCCGGCTGAAAACAAGGCGCGGCGGTAATCTTTATGACTACTGGCGCGACCAGATTTCCAAGGAACTCAAGGCGCAGGCCGAGGAGTTGCACACCGACACGCTCATCAATTGCGCGAGTCAGGAATATTTCGGGGCAGTGCCACCCAAACCGCTGGGCCTGCGGATCGTCACACCCGCGTTCATGGAGGACAAGGGTGACGGCAAGGGCCCGAAGATCGTCAGCTTCTTTGCCAAGAAGGCGCGCGGGTCGATGGCCCGGTTTGTCATCCAACGGCGGTTGACCGATGCAGAAGGTATCCTTGATTTCGACCTCGGGGGTTATGGCTATCGCGAAGACCTGTCGGAACCGGACAAACCGGTTTTCGTGCGCCCCTACGAGGCGAGCTGAAGGGCCGGGCAATAGCGCCCGAGGGTTTCGATCAACGCATCCTTGCGCAGCGGTTTGGTCAGATAGTCCGTCAGCCCGGCATGAAGGATCATGTCGCGGTCGCCATCAAGGGCATGGGCGGTGACGGCGATGATGGGCACATTCGGCCCGTTGCCCTCCATTGCGCGGATGCGGGCGGTTGCTTCCTTGCCATCCATACCGGGCATCGAGATGTCCATGAAGATCACGTCGGGGCGATATTCCTCGAAAGCAGTGACCGCTTCGAACCCGTCATTTGCCGTGCGAAGGTCGATCTGAAGTTTGCTGACCATCTTGCGAAAGACAAGCTGGTTGGTTCGGTTGTCCTCGGCCAGAAGGATCTTGGGCAGGTTCGACGGGGTCTTGTGTGTGGGGGGATCGTTTCGGGGTTTCCGAGCCGCGACGGACATGATCGCATCGAAGAGTGCCGCGCGGGCATAGGGGCGCTGGATCGTTTCCACCTGTGGCAGCCCGGCTTCGGCCACACGCTTGGGGTCATGCGACAGGGATAGGACAGGCGTGTCCGATCCAAGCGACTGCAAAGCGACAATGGTCGGTTCGAACAACCGACTGTCCGGTTCCAGCCCGAGTATCGTCAGGCTGGCAGAGGTCAGCATGTCCTTGGTCAATCGCGACGGATCGGTGCAAAGCTCGGACGCGCCGCCCAAGGCGCTGATCTGGTTGATGAGCGGCGTCATTTCGGTCTTGTCCGCGTCTTCGATCACCAGAATGCGCTGGATCTGTGGATCGAGCGTCAGCGGTGCGTCCCCGCTCTGCCGATCGACAGGCAGGGTGACCGAAAAGCCGAAACAGCTTCCCACGCCCTTTTCCGACGTGACCCAGATCGTGCCCCCCATCAGGTCGACAAGACGCCTCGTGATGGACAGACCAAGGCCGGTGCCTTCGAACTGGCGGTTGCGGTCATCTTCGACCTGATTGAATTCGCCGAACACGTGATCGACCTTGTCAGGCGCAATCCCGATTCCGGTGTCTTCGATCGTGATGCTGAGTTTCGTCCGGTTGTTCTCTGCTGCTTCTCCGACCACGCGGAGCAGGACCTGACCTTCGAGCGTGAACTTGACGGCATTTCCCATCAGGTTCGTCACGATCTGTCGGATGCGGCCGGGGTCGGCGACGAAACGGGTCGGTTGCAGGATGTCGTAGTCGATCCGGAGGTTCAGACCCTTGGCCCGCGCACTGGGCTGCAAAAGCAGCAGAACTTCGTGCAAGGTCTGCTCAAGATCGAAGGGTTCGGGGTGCAGGATGAGCTTGTCCGCGTCGATCTTGGAGTAATCCAGCACATCGTTGATAATGACCAGCAACGCCTCACCCGAATGTTTGATCGTTTCTACAAACAGGCGTTGTTCGCTGTCGAGATTGGTTTCCGTCAACAGGTCGGCCATGCCCACGACACCGTTCATCGGAGTTCGGATCTCGTGGCTCATATTGGCCAGAAAGGCCGATTTGGCGCGGTTCGCCGCTTCGGCACGTTCGCGCGCTTCGTGCAGCTGTTCTTCGTAGTGGACGCTTGCGGTGATGTTCAGAGCAAGGCTCACCACGTCACCCGAGGGACTGCGACGGTCGAAAATCCGGATATGTTCGCCATTCCAGAGCTGGATCTCCATCGGTTCCGGATCGTCCTGCTGCCAGCGGTTCTGCATCCGCGCGCGCCAGTCTGGTGGGCGTTCATTGCCGATATTGACGATGCCTTCCTCGGTCAAAAGCTGAAGGATGCGCGGATAGGTGATGCCGGGTTGTACCTCTTCGAGATCCTCGAACACCGCGAGATAGGCGCGGTTGGCGACGATCATGCGGTTGTCGGAATCAAAGAACGCGAACCCGTCCTGAATGGTCTCGATGGAATGCCACAGGCGGCGTTCGGCGATCTGGATCTTTTCGTTGGCAACGCCAAGTTCGGTTTTCACCCGCTGGTTTTCACCACGCACCATGGCGACTTCTGCGCGGGTCTCGACGATCTCGTTGCTCAGTTGCTGGGCGTGGTTGCCCAGTTTGCGATTGGCGGCGAAAAGTTCGGCCTGTTTGAGTTCGAGAAGACGCTCTGCGCCCAACCGCGCGCGCCGCTCCTCTGCCAGCTTGTTGGCAAGGCTCATCCAGACCTCCGTCATTGTCCATCAGGACTTTCCGGGATCATGGTGAAGAATGCATTAACCCGGCCTTGATGGTCGGCCGGGTCCTTTCCTCGAGATGCCCGTCAGAGGCATTCGATGGCAAGAGCGATGCCCTGACCGCCGCCGATGCACATCGTGATGAGCGCCTTGGACCCGCCAATGCGTTCGAGTTCGTAAAGCGCCTTGATGGTGATGATCGCGCCCGTTGCGCCAACCGGATGACCCAGCGCAATCGCTCCGCCGTTCGGGTTCACCTTTGCCGGATCAAGGCCAAGCCCCTTGTTCACCGCGAGCGCCTGCGCCGCGAAGGCCTCGTTGCTTTCGATCACGTCGAAATCCGCGATCGACAGGCCGGTGCGGGCCAGCAGCTTCTCGACTGCCGGAACCGGGCCGATGCCCATGACCTCGGGACGGACGCCCGCATGGGCATAGCCCAGGATGCGCGCCTTTGGCTTGAGACCAGCGCGGTCAGCGGCAGAGGCGGTGGACAGGACAATGGCGGCAGCCCCATCGTTGATGCCCGATGCATTGCCTGCGGTGACGGTGCCGTCCTTTTGGAATACGGTCTTGAGACCCCCCAAAGCCTCGATCGTGGTGGCCTTGGGGTGCTCATCAGTGTCGAATGGCACCATCTCGCGCTTGACCTTGACGTCGACGGGCACGATCTGGCTCGCAAACCGTCCTTCCTCGATGGCTTTGGCCGCGCGCTGCTGGCTTTCCATTGCAAACGCGTCCTGCGCATCGCGGCTGATGTCATGCTCTGCAGCGACGTTTTCGGCGGTGACACCCATATGCCCGGTGCCAAAGGGGCAGTTCAGAGCGCCCAGCATCATGTCGAGCGTGCGGATATCTCCCATCTTGGCGCCCCAGCGCTGATCGGGGACGATAAACGGCGAACGACTCATGCTTTCGGCACCGCCAGCCAGGGCGAAGTCCGCATCACCGAGCATCAGCGACTGGACCGCCGACACGATGGCCTGCGCACCAGAGCCACAGAGCCGGTTCACGTTCATTGCAGGAGTGGTGTCGGGAATCCCCGCCTGCATGGCAGCGACACGGGACAGGTACATGTCGCGGGGTTCGGTGTTGATCACGTGACCAAAGACGACATGGCCGATCTGGCCGGGTTCGACGCCGGAGCGCTCCATCGCGGCCTTGGCAACCGCTGTACCCAGGTCTATCGGCGGTGTTGCAGCAAGTGACCCGCCAAAAGTGCCGATTGCGGTGCGCGCACCGTCAAGAAGTACGATATCGTCTGCCATGTGAAACTCCCTCATTTTGTTGCCCGCAGTATGTGACAGCGGATGAACCATGTCAGCCGCAACGTTCCGTCAGTCGTGCTGCCGCGTTGTCGCAAGCTGGGAGCCTTCGAGGACCTTGACCTCGCGCTGTGGGAACGGGATCGAGATGCCGTGTTCGTTAAAGGCATCCCACAGGGCCAGATACACATTGCCCCGGATATTGGTCAGCCCGCCCGACGGATCGCGAATCCAGAAACGCAGGATGTAGTCGACCGAACTGTCGCCGAAGCCGACGATGTGACAGACCGGAGCCTTGAAGCTCAGAACGCGCTCCACGGATGTCGCGGCGTCGATCGCGATCTTGCGCACTTTATGCGGATCGTCGGAATAGGCCGTGCCGAAATAGATGTCCAACCGGACGAATTCGTTGGAGTGGGACCAGTTCACCACCTGCCCGGTGATCAGGTCTTCGTTCGGGATCAGGTATTCCTTGCCATCCCGTGTCACGACGCTGACATAGCGCGCGCCAAGGCTGTTGATCCATCCGAACGTGTCCCCGAGCGAGATCACGTCGCCAGGTTTGATCGACTTGTCGAGCAGGATGATGATGCCCGACACGAGGTTCGACACGACTTTTTGCAGGCCGAAACCCAACCCCACGCCGATTGCACCGGACAGGACCGCAAGCCCGGTCAGGTCTACGCCGACTAGGCGCAACCCAAGAAAGAAAGCAGCGCCGAAAAGCAGCACTTGCATGAACTTGATGGCAAGCACCTGCATCGACGGCGAGATGTCTTCGTTGCGCCGGATCGTGGCGGCCGTCGTGCTGCTGATCAGACGGGCACCGGTCAGAAGTAATGCGAGGATGACGATGGCTTGTATCACCAGCCAGAGGGACAGGCGGGTTTCTCCGACGGTGAAGGCCAGACTGTCGAGGACTCTCTGCGTGTCTTCGGCAAGCCCGGTGATCGACAGGGTGACCCAGATCCATGCACCGTAGCGCACGAGTCCGCGCAGCAGTGTGTTCTTGATCAGCCGCGTCGCGAAGGCGATAAGCAGCCAGGCGGTCGCGAGATTGGCGACGATGGCAAGAAGATAAGACCGCGACGGCCATGTGATCTCGCGCATGACCATTACAACCAGCCAGATCAGCACGACAAACAGCACCATCCGCAGGCGTCGATGGAACACCACAAGCGCGCGCATCCGCCATTTGGGCCAACCTTCCAGACCGCGCATCCAGTCATGCATCCGGGGCTTGATGACCATGCTGAACAGCTGCGCAAAACCAAAAACGCCGATCACGATCAGAACTTGGTAGGCATTCCACGGGCGCAGCAGGCTGGACAGGAACGTCTCCGCCCAACTGAAAAGATCGAGTGTGACCTCGGTCAGTGAGTCAGGCAAGGCGACTTCGGGATCCATTCCATTTCCGACTGATTGCGCGCGAGAAAGGTCGCATCCCGGCGCTGTCAGTGCAACCGGTTAGGACCCCGTGAAGGGAAGTGCGATCGCAACGGGCCCCAGATCCGTGTTCGCCCCGGCGGCGTGCATGATCAGGCCGGCGCACAGGACGGCGATCAGGCCGAGGTTGATGATGTTCAATTTTGTCAGCATGTAGCCCCTTTTGTTTCAGGATACGTGGCACAGTGGGGTTTGGATCAGTTGGATATGGAGCGGATTGTCCGGCACCACGTGCGCCGCCCTTGCGGCAGGACCGGGCGATGATGTATGGCAACGTGTATGGAAATGGTTTTCGATCTGGATGAACGCGCGCGATTGCGCGAACGGTTTTTCGGGGCGACGCATACGGTGCTCGCGCGGCTATAGGCCTGCGCTCGAACCCGGACCATCCAACACCACATTTTCGCCAAGCAAGGGAGAGGACCGATGTCCCCCAAGACGCTCTATGATAAAATCTGGGATGCTCATGTCGCGCATGAAGCCGACGATGGCACCTGCCTTTTGTATATCGACCGTCACCTCGTTCACGAGGTCACCAGCCCGCAGGCCTTTGAAGGTCTGCGCATGGCCGGTCGTACGGTGCGCGCGCCGGACAAGACGATTGCCGTGCCGGATCACAACGTGCCCACGACGCCCGGTCGTGAAGACCCCAAGAACATGACCGAAGACAGCGCCATTCAGGTGGCCGCACTCGACAAGAACGCCAAGGATTTCGGCATTCACTATTACCCGGTGTCGGATGTCCGTCAGGGCATCGTCCATATCGTTGGACCGGAACAGGGCTGGACCCTGCCGGGCATGACCGTGGTCTGTGGTGACAGCCACACCGCGACGCATGGCGCGTTCGGCGCACTGGCGCACGGGATCGGCACATCCGAGGTCGAGCACGTTCTGGCCACCCAAACGCTGATCCAGCGCAAGGGCAAGAACATGAAGGTCGAGATCACCGGCAAGCTTGCGCCGGGTGTGACAGCCAAGGACATCACGCTGTCGGTGATCGGCAAGACCGGCACCGCTGGCGGCACCGGCTATGTCATCGAATATTGCGGCGAAGCGATCCGCGATCTGTCGATGGAAGGCCGCATGACCGTCTGCAACATGGCCATCGAAGGCGGCGCCCGCGCTGGCCTGATCGCGCCGGACGAAAAGACATTCGAGTATGTCAAAGGCCGCCCGCATGCCCCGAAAGGTGCACAGTGGGAAGCCGCTTTGGCATGGTGGAAGACCTTGTTCTCGGACGAAGACGCGCACTGGGACAAGGTGGTCACCCTCAAGGGCGAAGACATAGCGCCCGTGGTGACATGGGGCACGTCGCCCGAAGACGTCTTGCCGATCACCGCAGACGTGCCGTCGGCCGACAGTTTCGAAGGCGGCAAGGTTGGCGCGGCACAACGCTCGCTCGACTACATGGGCCTGACACCGGGTCAGAAGCTTTCGGATATCGAGATCGACACCGTCTTCATCGGCTCGTGCACAAATGGCCGGATCGAGGATTTGCGGGCAGCTGCCGAAATCCTGAAAGGCAAGAAGATCGCCGTGAAGCGGGCGATGGTCGTGCCGGGATCGGGTCTTGTGCGCGCGCAGGCCGAAGAAGAAGGTCTGGCGGACATCTTCATCGAGGCCGGTTTCGAATGGCGTCTTGCGGGATGTTCCATGTGTCTTGCCATGAACCCCGATCAGCTGGCGCCGGGCGAGCGTTGCGCGGCCACGTCGAACCGCAACTTCGAAGGTCGTCAGGGTCGCGGCGGCCGCACGCACCTGATGTCTCCCGCAATGGCTGCGGCAGCAGCGATCACTGGCAAACTGACTGACGTTCGGGAGATGATGTGATGGACAAATTCGAAAAGCTCACCGGGATCGCGGCTCCCATGCCGCTGGTGAATATCGACACCGACATGATCATCCCGAAGCAGTTCCTGAAGACGATCAAACGGTCCGGTCTGGGTGTGAACCTGTTCGACGAAATGCGCTACGACGATGACGGCAAGGAAATCCCGGAATTCGTGCTGAACAAGCCGCAATACCGCGATGCGGAAATCCTTGTTGCCGGTGACAATTTCGGCTGCGGGTCGTCACGCGAACATGCGCCCTGGGCGCTGAAGGATTTTGGCATCCGGTCGGTCATTTCGACCTCGTTTGCCGACATCTTCTACAACAACTGTTTCAAGAACGGCATTCTGCCAATCACCCTGCCGCGAGGTGCGGTCGATGTCCTGATGAAGGATGCCGAAAAGGGGTCAAATGCCCGCATGACGGTCGATCTGGAAAACCAGACCGTGACCAGCTCGGATGGTGACAGCTTTTCCTTCGAACTCGACAGCTTCCGAAAGCATTGCTTGATGAACGGGCTGGACGATATCGGCCTGACCATGGAAAAGGCCGCCTCCATCGACAGTTTTGAATCGCAAGCTGCACAGGCGCGTCCCTGGGTCTGACTAACTTTGATGATGTTGAACAAAGGCCGTCCTTCTGGGCGGCCTTTCGCTTTTCGGCGGTTCTGCGAGACCCTACCAGATGTTGTAGGCTTGTCGCCTTGTGCCATATTTCAAGGCACGCCGTGATGTAAACGCGCACCAGTTTCCTGCCAAGTCCAATGATTTCCCGGGGACACCCGCTGACTGGAGTTGAGCGAACCGGTGAACTTGGGCAAAACTGGGGCAAGAATGAGGCAGGCCGTCGCTCCGGCGGCAGAAATTTGGAACAAGGTCGCGGCATCGTATCGCGTCCGTCCGGATTGAAGGGAAACCAGAGTGGTCAAGCGGATCATCGGATCAGCTGTGCGTGCGCTGTTTATGGCGTTTCTTGTGGTGATACCGTCATTGGTCTTGCCAGGAACGTCGAGCGACGCGGCCCAGATGGCAGCGCTTGTTGCGCTGGTGGCTGCCGTGGTGACGTTCGCGGAATATGCGAGCGAGTATCCGACCTTTCTCGAGTTCCGGAATGCGCCGCCGTTCAACCGGTTGCGATTTCTCGCGCTGTTCTTCTGCGTGTGGTTCGCGTCATTGCTGATGGCCTCTGAAATGCGCGCTGTCGATCTGGCGCCGACGCTGCTGGAGAACTTGGCCCAAGACGCGGCTTGGCTTCTGGATTTCCCGTTTTCGCCGGTGCGGTTGATGGCGATCGCGTTTTCCGATCTGCACAATCTGTTCGACGTCGGTGCTGCCGTCGAGATTGCCAGCCTTTTGCTTTTGGTGTCCTTGATCGCCCTGTTCCTGTTCTGGGTTCATGCCCGGTTCATTTTCTGGCCGATCCGCAAGATGGCGTTCAACTTCTGGATCAACCTGCCCCTGTTCGATCCGACATCCGGGCGGGACGTTCTGTTCAGGCTGAAAAGGGACGCGCATGTTAATCTCGCGTTAGGGTTTTTGCTGCCATTCCTGATCCCGGCTTTGCTGCGGATGTGGATCGGCACGTTCGACCCCTCCGTGCTGGCAATGCCGGAGATCCTGATCTGGGTGTTGTGCGCGTGGGCCTTCTTGCCATTGACCTTGATGATGCGGGGGATCGCCCTGTTCCGGGTGGCCGCGCTGATCGAAGAGAAACGTCGTCGCGCCTATGCGCAGGAAGACGAATTGCAACTGGTCTGATCTGCGCATGTCTCGCGTTGTGGATGTCAGCCGCTTGCGCGATGGCGCGAGACCTGCGTGTCGCCTTGTGGCATGTGCCGCTGATGCGCGATGGTCCGGGCCTGCTGTTGCGGGATCTGGTCAGGCAAGACGCCGTTGTGGTCTCTGTGGCGAAGGCGCTGTCCGATGCAGATGCCGACATCATCGTTCTGACGCGGTTCGACTATGACGCGACGGGCGCAACCCTTCGCGCCTTTGCAGATCTTGTCGATGGCGACCATGCGTTTGTTCAGCCGCTGAGGTCCAACGCCGGGATTCCCACTGCGTTCGACATGGATGGCGATGGTCGTCTGGGCGAGGCCGAGGATGCGCAGGCCTTTGGCCGGTTTCCCGGACAGGAGGCGTTGGCCGTCCTGTCTCGATTCCCTATCGACACCGAAGGGCTGCGATCCTTCAACGACATCCTGTGGCGCGACCTTCCAGATGCGCTGGTGACCGAGGCCGATATCGGCCTGGATGTTCAACGTCTGTCCAGCGGGGGTCATTGGATCGTGCCGGTGATCCTGCCTGACACGGGGACCGGCGCATTTGTTTCCTTGCTGATCGGGCATGCGGGGCCACCGGTGTTCGATGGTCTTGAGGATCGCAATGGCCGGCGCAATCGCGATGAGCTGCGCCTGTGGGCGCAGATCATCAACGACGAAACCGGGCCATTCGTGTTCATGGTCAATACCAATCTCGATCCGGATCGCGGCGATGGCTACCGCGATGCGATGGGGCAGTTCCTTTTGAACCAGCGCCTTGTTGATCCACTTCCCGACCAGATCACGGCGCATTGGGACAGGCCCGGTCCGATGCGGGTGTCCTATGTTTTGCCCTCGCCCGAGTTCGAAATTGGCGCGGCGCGGGTCTGGCCCGTGATCGATGACCAGCAGCACAGCCTGATTACCGTTGACTTGAAGCTCCGGGATGCGGCGTTGCCTTGACCCTTTGCGCTTGCGGGTCTACGCGAAGAGCAACCCTGTTGATCAAAGGAACCCATGATGAGCAACGCTTCGCTTTTGATACTGCCCGGTGACGGGATTGGCCCTGAAGTTATGGCCGAGGTGCGCAAGGTCATTGACTGGTACGGCGCCAAGCGTGACCTGACGTTTGACGTGAGCGAAGACCTCGTGGGCGGTGCAGCCTATGACAAGCACGGCACGCCCTTGCACGATGACACCATGGCCAAGGCTCAGGAGGTCGATGCAGTGCTTCTGGGTGCTGTTGGCGGACCCAAATACGACAGTCTGGATTTCAGCGTGAAACCCGAACGGGGTCTGCTGCGTTTGCGCAAGGAGATGGATCTCTTTGCCAACTTGCGCCCCGCGCAGTGTTTCGATGCGCTCGCGGATTTCTCGTCGCTCAAGAAAGAGGTGGTTGCGGGCCTCGACATCATGATCGTCCGCGAACTGACCTCGGGCATCTATTTCGGAGAACCGCGCGGCATCTTCGAAGAAGGCAACGAGCGCGTGGGCATCAACACCCAGCGCTACACCGAATCCGAGATTGACCGCGTGGCGCGGTCGGCGTTTGAACTGGCGCGCCGTCGCGGCAACAAGGTCTGCTCGATGGAGAAGGCCAACGTGATGGAGTCCGGCATCCTGTGGCGCGAAGTCGTGCAAAAGGTCCATGACGAGGATTACCCGGATGTCGAGCTGTCGCACATGTATGCCGACGCGGGCGCGATGCAGCTGTGCCGCTGGCCCAAGCAGTTCGACGTGATCGTGACAGACAACCTGTTCGGTGACCTTCTGTCCGATGCAGCGGCGATGCTGACCGGAAGCCTTGGAATGCTGCCCTCGGCCAGCCTGGGTCAGCCGATGGCCAACGGTCGCCCCAAGGCGCTTTACGAACCGGTTCACGGCTCTGCCCCCGACATCGCGGGTCAGGGCAAGGCCAACCCGATCGCCTGTATCCTCAGCTTTGCCATGGCGTTGCGGTACTCCTTCGATCAGGGCGACGAAGCGGCGCGGCTGGAAGCGGCGATCGAGACGGTTCTGGCCAATGGTGCCCGAACAGCCGACCTGATGGGTCCGGAAGACGGCACGCCGATGTCGACCACACAAATGGGCGATGCCATCGTCGCGGCACTGGACGCGAGCCTGTAAACGCCAGAAAGGGGCCAGCCATGTCTTCGAACCTCAAAGGCGCTGTGCTGGCCCTGATTTCTTTCGGTCTTTTTGCAACACATGACGTGTTCATCAAGATACTCGGCGCGACCTACTCGCCCATTCAGATCGTCTTTTTCAGTGTTCTGCTGAGCTTTCCTCTGGCCACGATCATGCTGATGCGGGACGCCAAACCGGCGACCCTGGTCCCGGTGCATCCCTGGTGGATGGCAGTACGGACAATCGGCGTGGTGGTCACGGGGTATTCGGCGTTCTATGCCTTCTCGGCGCTGCCCTTGACGCAAACCTACGCGATCCTTTTTGCGACCCCGTTGCTGATCACGGTTCTGTCCATTCCCATCCTTGGCGAAACGGTGCGCTGGCAACGCTGGATGGCGGTGATCGTCGGCCTGCTGGGTGTGTTGGTCGTGCTGCGGCCAGGATCGACCGAACTGACGCTTGGACATGGGGCCGCGATCCTTGCGTCGTTCAGTGGGGCGTTCGCGTCGATCGTGGTGCGCAAGATCGGTGCTGAGGAGCGCACCGTTGTGATGTTGCTTTACCCGATGGTGGGCAATTTCGTGGTCATGGGGGCGGGGCTTGCCTTTGTCTACAAGCCCATGCCGATCGAGGATCTGGGCATGCTCGCGATCATTTCCGTGATGGCGTGGATCGCAGGGCGTATCATCATCTCGGCCTATCGCACGGCTGAGGCGGCCATTGTCGCCCCGATGCAGTATTCGCAAATCCTCTGGGCGACGGTCTTCGGGCTTTTGTTCTTTGGCGAGACAACGGACTTTTATACCGCTGTCGGGGCTACCATCATCATCGCGTCGGGCCTCTTCATCGTGTTCCGCGAAAGCCGCGCCGGAGCGTCCAAGCACATGCCTGTTCTGCGCACCCGCAGCCGGATCGCAACCCCCTCCACCCTGCGTCTGAGTGGCTGGATGGGCTCGTCCAGAAACGGCGACCGTGGCGCAGGACGTGATACCGAGGAATGACGCGGTGATCTGCGCGAGAATGCGAGCTGTGAATGAAATCAACCCTTGTCAAATCCGCGCATGGGCAGTAGGTCCCCGTGCACGGTCGGGCTGTAGCGCAGCCTGGTAGCGCACCTGCTTCGGGAGCAGGGGGTCGGAGGTTCGAATCCTCTCAGCCCGACCAGTATTCAGGACATTTCCGGCTCAGACGGTTTTCGCCGCCTCGAGCCCGCCCGCCGCAAAGGCTGGCACAAACGCCCCTAGTTCCAGTGCTTTTTCAGGGTTGGATGCATTGCCGTCCAGCGCGCGGCGTTTGACGCCCTGCAGAATCGACGCCATACGGAAATAGGTGAAGGCAAGGTAGAACCCGAACCGGCCGATTCCGGGCAGGCCCATGCGCTGGCAATAGGCGTCGATGAAGGCCTGATCCTCGGGAATGCCAAGCGGCGCGCGGTTTACACCGGCAAGGCCACGGGCCGCATCGCCCGTGGGCAGCCCCCATTGCATGATGACCGCAGCGAGATCGGCAAAGGGATGGCCGAGGGTGGAAAGCTCCCAATCCAGAACGGCAATGCAGGCTGGGCGATCCGGGGCAAACATCAGGTTGTCGATGCGGTAGTCGCCATGCACCAGCGTCACGCGGCCATCATCCTCGGGTAGATTGCCCTGCAGCCAGTCGATCAGCGCATCCATGTCCGGGATCGGGTCGGTTTCGGTGGCACGGTATTGCTTGGTCCAGCGGTCGATCTGGCGTTTGTAGTAGTTGCCCTGAGGGCCGTAACCGCTCAGCCCGGTGGTTGTCAGGTCAACGGAATGGATCGCCGCCAGAACGCGGTTCATGTTGTCGTAGACTGCGCCGCGATCTTCGGGACTGAGGCCTGGCAAGCGCGGATCGACAAAGGTGCGGCCTGGCACATGATCCATCACGTAGAACATCGACCCGATCACTGCATCGTCCTCGCAAAGCGCGTGCATTCGCGCAACAGGCACATCCGTGCCCGCAAGCGCGCGCTGCACCCGGAATTCACGGTCGACCGCATGGGCTGATTTCAAAAGCTGCCCCGGAGGTTTGCGCCGCAGGACATAGGCACCCGATGCAGCGGTCAGCTTGAAGGTCGGATTGGACTGACCGGTGGCGAATTTCTCGACCGTGATCGGCCCGCGAAAGCCGGGTACATGCGTGGCCATCCAAGCCTCGATAGCCGCGGGATCGAAAGCCGCGCTCATCCGTTGCTGTATTTGCGCAGCTCGGCGCGGGCGACCTGTCGGCGGTGCACGGCGTCAGGACCATCCGCAAAGCGCAACGTGCGCAGATGGGTCCACATCCGCCAGAGCGGCGTGTCCTGACTGATCCCTGTGCCGCCATATAGCTGCATGGCTTCGTCCACGATCTTGAGCGACATGAGGGGCGCCACGACCTTGATCTGGCTGATCCAGGGCTGTGCCGCCCGTGTGCCTTGCGTGTCCATCATCCACGCGGCCTTGAGACACAAGAGACGCGCCTGTTCGATCTCCATCCGCGCGTTGGCGATGATGTCGTAATTCGCGCCCAGCTCGACCAGCGGCTTGCCGAACGCCTCGCGATGCAGACCGCGCAGGCACATCAGTTCAAGCGCCTTTTCGGCCAGTCCGATAGAGCGCATGCAATGGTGAATGCGTCCCGGCCCAAGACGCCCTTGCGCCACTTCAAAGCCGCGCCCTTCGCCAAGCACGACATTCCGGGCAGGGATACGGACATTGGTGAAGCGGATATGCATGTGGCCATGCGGGGCGTCGTCCTGACCAAAGACATGCATCGGGCGCAGCACGTCGATGCCGGGTGTGTCGGCATCCATGACGAACATCGTGTGACGGCTGTGCTTGAAGGCGTCGGGATCAGAGCACGCCATCAGGATATAGAGCGCACATCGCGGATCGCCTGCGCCGGAAATCCAGTATTTCTCGCCGTTCAGAACCCAGTCATCACCGTCTTTCTTCGCTTCGAACGCCAGCTGTGCCGCGTCGGACGAAGCAACGTCGGGTTCGGTCATGACATAGGCCGAGCGGATCTCACCCTCCAGCAACCGGGTGAGCCAGCGATCCTTCATCCACTCCGCGCCGTAGCGTTCAAGCACTTCCATGTTGCCGGTGTCGGGCGCGTTGCAATTGAACACCTCGGCGGCGAGGTGCACCTTGCCCATTTCCTCGGCAAGATAGGCGTATTCGACGGTGCTCAGGCCGTGGCCCTTGTCGCTGGCGGTCAGCCAGAAATTCCACAACCCGCGCCCGCGGGCCTTGGCTTTCAGCCCTTCAAGGATCTCGATCTGCCGATCGGTGTGCTGAAAGCGGTCGCCCGAGGGGTGTTTGCCGACCTCGGCATGGAATTCCGCATCCAGCGGCGCAATTTCGGTTTCGACCATGTCGCGCACCTGTTCGACCAGCGCGCGCACGCGATCCGACATTCCCAAATCCATGAGTCCGTGTCCTCCCTCGACTGCTCGTTGGGGTGATCGTACGGGCAGATTCGGCGAACGACCAGAGCCGAACCGCTCCATCGCCTGTGCTTCTCTGGTTGAGAAATACCTCGGGGGTCTGGGGGCAGAGCCCCCAGCCTGTCGGATTGGCGCAGCCAATTCGAAATACTGGATCAGAAATCCAGGTTTTCCACGCTCAGCGCGTTCTGCTGGATGAATTCACGCCTCGGTTCGACCACGTCGCCCATAAGCTTGGTGAAAAGGTCATCGGCTTCGGCGATGTCATCGACCTTGACCTGCAAGAGCGTCCTTGCATCCGGGTCAAGCGTGGTTTCCCAAAGCTGATCGGGGTTCATTTCGCCCAATCCCTTGTAACGCTGATAGGTCAGGCCTTTTTCGCCTTCTTCGAGGATCGCGTTCAAAAGGTCGAGGGGGCCGTGAATCATTTGCTTGCGATCCTTGCGGACCAGCTGTGCGGGTTTGTCGTAAACTGCTTGCAGGCTTTCGGTAAAGCTGCCGGTCTTGCGGGCTTCTCCAGAGCGCAGCAACGAGCCGTCCAACGTGCGGACCTCTTCGACGCCGCGCAGGATACGGGCCAGACGGAAGCCGCGATCCTGCGTGATCCGGCCCTGCCAACCGCGTTCGTATTCGAGTGCGATCAGGTCCAGACGTACCGCAACCTTGTCGGCCACGCCTTGAAGGTCGGCATCCACAGCGCCGGGCACAAACGCCCCTGCAATGGCGGATTGTTCAAGGATGTGGCGCGGATAATGCGTCGGGAAGGCATCCAGCACGCGCTTGAGCTGGCGCGCCTCTTCGACCACGCGCACAAGGTCCTGGCCCAGAATGGTCTCGCCATTGCCCTGCAAAAGCTGCGCGCCGTCCGTGCCCTGCTGGATCAGGTATTCCTCCATCGCGGTCTGGTCCTTGAGATAGACCTCGGATTTGCCGCGCATGACTTTGTAAAGCGGTGGCTGCGCGATATACAGATAGCCGCCTTCGATCAGTTGCGGCATCTGGCGGTAGAAGAAGGTCAGCAGCAATGTCCGGATATGCGCCCCGTCCACGTCGGCGTCTGTCATGATGACGATCTTGTGGTAGCGCAGTTTCGAGATGTTGAATTCGTCGCGGCCGATCCCGGTGCCCAGGGCCATCACGAGATTGCCGATTTCCTGGCTTCCCAGCATCCGGTCGAACCGGGCGCGCTCGACGTTCAGGATCTTGCCCTTGAGCGGCAGGATCGCCTGAGTGCGGCGGTCCCGCCCCGTCTGGGCCGATCCCCCTGCGGAGTCACCCTCGACGAGGAAGAGTTCGGTTTGTGACGGGTCTTTTTCCGAACAATCCTTGAGCTTGCCGGCAAGGAAATTCACGTCCATCGCCGTCTTTCGACGGGTCAGTTCCCGCGCCTTGCGGGCCGCTTCACGCGCCAGCGCCGCTTCGACGATCTTGCCGACGATTCGCTTGGCATCGATGGGATTTTCCTCGAACCATTCTGCCAGCTTTTCGTTCACGAGGCTTTCGACCGCGGGACGCACTTCGGAGGACACCAGCTTGTCTTTCGTCTGGCTGGAGAACTTGGGGTCCGGCACCTTGACCGACAGAACACAGGTCAGCCCTTCACGGGCGTCGTCGCCGGTGAAATTGACCTTCTCCTTCTTGGCGATACCCGACGACTGAGCGTAATTGTTGATGGTCCGCGTCAGCGCGCCGCGAAAGCCCGCCATATGCGTGCCGCCGTCGCGCTGCGGAATGTTGTTGGTGAAGGGCAGGACGGTTTCGTGGTAGCTGTCGTTCCACCACATCGCCACCTCGACGCCGATGCCATCGCGGTCACCGACCATGAAGATCGGATCGGACATCACCGGTGCCTTGGAGCGGTCGAGATATTTCACGAATTCCCGCACGCCGCCTTCGTAGTAGAGTTCCGACTTGACTGGTTCTGCGGGCCGCTCGTCTTCGAGGATGATCCGCACGCCGGAGTTCAGGAAGGCAAGTTCGCGCAACCGCTTTTCCAGCGTGTGGAAATCGTATTCGAGGTTCGAAAAGGTGGTCAGCGAGGCCAGAAACCGGACTTCGGTGCCCTTGTTGCCATTTGCATCACCGACCACTTCGAGGTGCTTGACGGTATCGCCGCGTTCGAACCGCGCAATGTGCTCCTTGCCCTTGCGCCAGACGCGCAGTTCCAGCCAATCGGACAGGGCGTTGACCACGGACACACCCACACCGTGCAGACCGCCGGACACCTTGTAGGAGTTCTGGTCGAATTTGCCGCCTGCATGAAGCTGGGTCATGATGACCTCGGCGGCCGAAACGCCTTCGCCCTCGTGGATATCGACCGGAATTCCGCGTCCATTATCACGAACGGAAACGCTGTTGTCGGCGTGGATTTTCACCTGCACGAAGTCGGCGTGACCTGCCAGGGCCTCGTCGATGCCGTTGTCAACGACCTCGTACACCATGTGGTGCAGGCCAGAGCCGTCGTCGGTATCACCGATATACATGCCCGGACGTTTGCGGACAGCTTCCAAGCCCTTGAGAACCTTGATGGAATCTGCGCCGTATTCTTCCGGAACCTGTGCGGGGTCTGCCATGAATTCACCCTTCGTTTTTCTGATGATTTTATACGCCAAAGCCAAGGGGTTGTCACGCGACTGACACAAGATTTAGCGGTTCGCGAATTTGGCGTGCCGACAGTTTGTCAGGGCACGGCGCCGGGGAAAACCGACGTGCCCTGGTCTGTCTCGGTCACTTCGTAATACTGTGCCCGGTCTCCCAATTCGCTGAACAGCTCGGGTCCGGTTCCGGTCATCCACGCCTGTGCCCCCAGCGCGCAAATCTCGTCATAAAGCGCAGCCCGCCTGCGGGCATCCAGATGTGCAGCCACCTCGTCAAGCAGGACGATCGGAGGTGCACCAAAGTCCTTGATGAGGGCGCGAGCGTTTGACAGCACCAGCGAGATCAGCAGCGCTTTCTGTTCCCCGGTCGAGCTGTCGGCTGCCGGAACACCCTTGGCGGCAAAGACACCGTAAAGATCGGCGCGATGGGGGCCGACAAGGCTGCGCCCTGCAGCCAGATCGCGAAATCGGCTTTCCTGATAGGCCAGCCGCAGATCATCCTCGGTTTCCGGCATCTCGCCTTCGGTCTGGATCAGGTCAAGTTGGGCCGCCGGAAACTCCGTGCTGGCCTGATCCTGTGCATTGGCGATCCGGTCGAGGGCGCGCACACGGTTTGCATGGATGGCCGCACCTGACTGCGCCATCTGCGCCTCAAGCGCCTTGTACCACATCGGGTCGCGTACCTGGTCCTTGAGCAGCCGATTGCGTTCGCGCATCGCCTTTTCATAGGTCAGAGACTGGTCACCGTGATCCGGGAAAAAGCTGAGCGTCATACGGTCCAGAAAGCGTCTCCGCCCCTCTGCACCCTCGATCCACAGCCTGTCCATGGACGGCAGCAGCCACAGGAGGCGGATCAGTTCGCCCAGCCGGGCCTGTGCTGCGGGTTTGTCGTTGATCCTGACCTGACGCGGTGCGCCTTGCTCTGACTGGAAGCTGATCTCTTGCACACCTTCCGGCGTGTTCACCAGGCCACCGACCTTCCAACCCAGGCCTTCGGGTCGCCGGGTCATCTCCTGCGCCGAGGCGCGCCGCATCCCGCGTCCGGGCGAAAACAGGGACACCGCCTCGATCAGATTGGTCTTTCCTGCGCCGTTGGGTCCGAACAACACGACGGGACGTGCATCGGGCTCAAGCGACACGTGCAGGTGCGAACGGAAATGCGACAGCGTGAGGCGGTTGATGTAAAGCGGCAACAGCGCCCCCTGTTACAGGTGCAGCGTGGTCACACCCGCATCGGCATGACAACGTAAACCGCGCTGGTGTCGTTGCCTTCGCGCATCAGGGTTGGGTCGCCTGAGGAATTGAACATGAAGACGGCGTTTTCGCGGTCCACTTGGCTGGCGATCTCGAGCAGATACTTTGCGTTGAACCCAATCTCGAGACGGTCATCTGAGTAGGCCACAGCCAGTTCTTCCTCGGCGGCACCGCTGTCGGGGGCGTTGACCGACAGGATCAGACGATCTTCGTCAAGCTGCAACTTGACCGCGCGGGAGCGTTCGGACGAGACCGTGGCGACACGGTCAACAGCCCTGGCGAACTCGGCTGCATCGACTTCGAGGCGCCGCGTGTTGCCCTGCGGAATGACGCGGGTGTAATCTGGAAAGGTGCCGTCGATCACCTTGGACGTCAGGGTGATGTCTGGTGTGGCAAAGCGCACCTTGGTTTCGGATACAGAGACAGCAATCTGCATGTCGTCATCATCGAGCAGCTTGCGCATCTCGCCGACGGTCTTGCGGGGAACGATCACGCCGGGCATGTCCGATGCGCCATTTGGCAAAGGTGCATCGATCCGGGCGAGGCGATGGCCATCCGTGGCGACACAGCGCAGAACCTTGCCGTCTTCGCCATCGGCCACGTGCATGTAGACGCCGTTCAGGTAATAGCGGGTTTCCTCGGTGGAGATCGCAAATTTCGACTTGTCGAACAACCTGCGCAGGACCGGAGCAGGGGCCGAGAAGTTCGCGCTGTACTCCGACGACGCCATCACGGGGAAATCTTCTTTCGGCAGGGTCGCCAAGGAAAAATTCGACCGGCCTGCTTCGACAGTCAGGCGACCGGAGGTGCCGTCTTCCGACAGCGATACCAGCGCCCCGTCGGGCAGCTTGCGCACGATCTCGTGCAGGGTAACGGCGGATACCGTGGTCGCGCCTGCGCGTTCGACCTTTGCGATGGCCCGGTCGACCACTTCGATATCGAGGTCGGTTGCCCGGAACTGGACAGTGTCGCCCTCGGCCTCGATCAGGACGTTGGCCAGGATCGGAATGGTGTTGCGCCGTTCGACAACGGATTGCGCCTGCGACACCGCCTTGAGCAGCGTTCCGCGTTCCATGCTGAATTTCATGCGTTTATCCCCCGACTGACCGGACGACGACAGTAACCCGCATCAGGGTTGCTCTCCAAGCCCTTGTTTTGCAATTTCTTGGCCGGATTGGGCGCAGGGTCAAGGGCGGGCGTGTCGCAAGTCACGCGACAGCCGCGTTTGTGGTGTCTGGGACTCAGGCTTCGAGCGAACGACGGAGCAATTCAACGTCTTCCGCGATCTGTGCATCCTGTTTTCTGAGCTCTTCGATGCGGCGGACGCCGTGCATGACCGTGGTGTGATCCCGGCCACCGAAATGGCGGCCGATTTCAGGCAGCGACCGTGTGGTCAGTTGCTTGCACAGGTACATCGCGATCTGGCGGGGGCGGGCGAAGGTGCGCACACGCTTGGGACCGACAAGGTCGGAATGACGGATCAGGTAATGGTCAGCCACCTTGCGCTGGATCTCTTCGATCGACACCTTGCGTTCGGACACGCGCAGGATGTCGGTCAGACATTCCTGTGTCAGGTCCATCGAGATCGGCTTTCCGACCAGCGACGCAAAGGCAAACAGCCGGGTCAGCGCGCCTTCGAGGATACGGACGTTGCTGACGATGCGGGCAGCAAGGAACTCCAGAATGCCACGTTCGACTTCAAGGCCGGGATACATCCGCGCATACATTTCGGATTTGGCCTGAAGAATGCCAAGCCGCAGTTCGTAATCCGTCGGGTGAAGATCGACGACCAGACCGCTTTGCAGGCGCGAACGGATGCGGTTCTCGAGGTCCTTGATCTCGTCCGGAGCGCGATCGGCTGAAATGATGATCTGCTTGTGCTGGTCAACCAGCGCGTTGAACGTGTGGAAGAACTCTTCCTGCGTGCTGTCCTTGCCGGCGATGAACTGCACATCATCCACCATCAGAACGTCGACCGAGCGGAACAATTCCTTGAAGTCCATCATCTTGCGGTCACGCAGCGCCTGAACGAAGCGGTACATGAACTGCTCTGCCGACAGGTTGAGCACGGTGAGGTGCGGATGGCGCGTTCGCAATTCCCACGCGATGGCGTGCATGAGGTGCGTTTTACCAAGACCCACGCCACCATAAAGGAAGAGCGGATTGAACGTCACGGGTCCGCCCTCGGCGACGCGACGGGCGGCGGCGTGTGCCAGCTCGTTCGGTTTGCCGACAACGAAGGTGTCAAAAGTAAACCGCTTGTCCAGCGGTGATCCGTTCAGCGCGTCGGGTGATGAGGCAGGCCGTGTCTGTACCTGTGGCGCCGCAAGTGGTTCGGGCTGGTGATCCTGGGCTGACGCGCAAGCGGCTGCAGTCTTGGCAGCAGTTACGGTATCGAAAACGACACGCCTCACCGTCGGATTCAGCCGTGTGATCTTGGACAGGAGAAGGTCGCCGTAGTTCTGCGACACGTAGTTGCCAAGGAAGTTGGTTGGCACGTTGAAGCGCGCAATGCCTTCCTCTGCGCCGACATATTTCAGTGGTTCGATCCAGCTTTGAAAGCAGTTTGCCCCCATTGACTGATGCAGCTCATCCCGAATCGATCCCCACTGGTCTTGCGTCATTTTTCCCTGTTCCATTGTCTGTATGTGCATCCGCACACTGTCCCCTATTCGGAAGCCAAAGATATGGCGTCCTCGACTCACGTTCTGGAAACGATGAACGAGGCTCTCCGGGACGGACCCGGATGACCAAGATCGGGGTGACGAACACCTGGCAGACGGAGTTCGCTACAGCCCTTGCATCAATATGGACGAGGCGGTTGATTTTGTACCAATTATGCCATCAGGCCAAACTCGAGACATTCTTAGGTCTCGAAACTGTACTGATGGTGCCTGTCCCCCCAGCGCGACGTGACTCGCACTAAAGGTTTATATGGGTCGGCAGAGGTGCGGCAACTGAACTTCGTTGTTGACTCAGGCAAAGCCGGAAAAGAATCTCGGAGCGGTGCAGGCCTGCGCAAGAGCCATAAAAAAACGCCGCCTCGAACGAGACGGCGTCTTGATTTCAAACTGCTGTTTTGTCAGCCGACGATTCTCAGGCGATCGCTTTGACCCGTGCCGCGAGACGGGACACTTTGCGAGACGCGGTGTTCTTGTGGTAGACGCCCTTGGTCACGCCGCGCATGATTTCGGGCTGGGCCGCGCGAAGCGCTGCGGTTGCAGCTTCCTTGTCACCCGAAGCGATCGCTTCTTCGACTTTGCGCAGGAATGTGCGGATGCGCGAACGACGCGCCTTGTTGATGGCGAAACGCTTTTCGTTCTGGTTCGCGCGCTTCTTTGCCTGAGGCGAATTTGCCATGTGATCTATCCTGGTTCGTTACGTTCAAATCGGGTTGCATATGACAGCACGCCCGGAACCAACGACCGGATCGAATCTTGCCTGAGCGGGCATCACACGCATGTATCGGGGGCGTATAGCCCCAGATGATCTTCGTGAAAAGGCCTCTTTTCGCGCCTATCTGTCGCGGAACTGAGCCGTGCGTTTCTCGAGGAAGGCCGCCATGCCCTCTTTCTGGTCCTCGGTCGCAAAGAGCGAGTGGAACAGACGCCGTTCCGCCAACAGACCTTCACTCAGCGTTGTCTCATAGGCGCGGTTGACCGCTTCCTTGACCGCAAAGGTCGCCAGCATGGATTTCTCGGCGATCTTGGACGCTGCGGATTGCGCTTCTTCCATCAGGGATTTTGCTGGAACCACACGGCTGACAAGACCAGAGCGTTCGGCCTCTTCCGCGTCCATGAAACGCCCCGTGAGGTGCATGTCCATGGATTTGGACTTGCCGACAAAGCGCGTCAGACGCTGCGTTCCGCCGATTCCCGCGACGACACCCAGATTGATTTCGGGCTGCCCGAACTTGGCGCTGTCCGCGGCGATGATAAAATCGCACATCATGGCCAGTTCGCATCCACCGCCAAGCGCGTAGCCCGACACAGCTGCGATGATCGGCTTGCGGACCTTGCACACGGCTTGCGATTCCGATCCGAAAAAGTCGGAAAGAAACATTTCGACGAAGGTTTTCTCGGACATCTCCTTGATGTCGGCACCTGCCGCGAAGGCTTTGGATGATCCGGTGAGGATGATGCACCGCACCTTTTCGTTGCCGTCTGCATCTTCAAGAGCGCTTGCCAACTCTGACAACAATTGACTGTTGAGCGCGTTCAACGCGTCCGGCCGATTCAGTTTTATGGTGGCAACATGATCTTCGATTTCGACGATGATCGTCTCATAAGCCATGAGTGAGGGCTCCATTCGGTGATCTCAGGGATGCAGCCTTACGCATCTGCCGGGCAGCGTTCAAGTTATCTTTGACAGGTCGGACAATAGAAAGTGGATCGTCCTGATTGAACGATCCTGCGGATGGTCGACTGGCAGTCGGCGGAGCGGCAGGGCTCGCCCTCGCGCCCGTAAACGTCAAAGCTGTGCTGGAAATATCCAAGTTCTCCATCGGCTTGCCGGAAGTCGCGCAGCGATGACCCACCCGCCCGGATCGCGTCGGACAACACGTCCCGGATGACAGGAACAAGCCCCGAGATGCGGTCTTTCGACACTCGGCGCGCGGCGCGGGCGGGATGAATTTTTGACCGAAAAAGCGCCTCGCAGACATAGATGTTGCCCAGGCCCGCGACCGTCTTCTGATCGAGAAGCGCCGATTTCATCGGTGTGTTGCGGTTGAACAAAGCCGTCACGAGGTAGTTTTCGTCAAAGCTGTTGCCCAAAGGCTCTGGGCCGATCGCTGCCAGAAGCGGGTGAGAATCTCCGTCAGCAGTCGGGAAAAGATCCATCGCGCCAAAGCGACGGGGATCGTTGAAGGTGATGCGCGCGCCGTTCTCCATCTCGAACACAACGTGGTCGTGCTTTTCGGGTGCCGGGTGGCCATGCACGAACTGCCCCAAGGGATCGCCGGACACGAGCATCCGCCCGGACATGCCCAGATGGATCAGCGCGGTTTCTCCGCTGTCGAGATCGGCCAGGATGTATTTTGACCGGCGTCGCAGCCTCAGAACCCGCTTTCCGGTCAGACGTGCGGCCATGTTTTCGGGAAAGGGCCAGCGCAGATCGGGGCGATTGACCTGCGCGCGGGAAATGACAAAGCCCTCCATCGCGGGGGCCAGCCCGCGTCGAACCGTCTCAACCTCTGGTAATTCGGGCATTCTGGGTGTCCTGCTCGTGTCGTCGCATTGTATCGCCGGGTGGGCGCTCTATAAGAAAGTCTGGCACGGGAAACGGCAAGGCTTATGGCAGACGAAAATCAAACAACCACGCATTTCGGGTTTCAGGATGTGCCTGAAAGCGAAAAGGCGGGCCGCGTTCAGGGTGTGTTCAGCTCTGTCGCCTCGAAATACGACGTCATGAATGATGCCATGTCCTTTGGCATCCACCGCATCTGGAAGGATGCGATGATGGATTGGCTCGCGCCGCGCGCGGGACAACGGCTGCTGGATGTGGCTGGTGGGACCGGGGATGTGTCCTTTCGGTTTCTCAAGCGCGCGGGCCGTGGCCATGCGACGGTGCTTGACCTGACCGAACCGATGTTGATCGAAGGCCGCAAGCGCGCCGAGGCGAACGCGATGAGCGACAGCCTTGACTGGGTGGTCGGTGACGCGATGCATCTGCCTTTTGAAGCCAATACGTTCGACGTCTACACGATTTCCTTCGGCATCCGGAACGTGACCCGTCCTCAGGAAGCACTGAACGAAGCGTTTCGTGTCCTGCGTCCGGGTGGCCGATTGATGGTGCTTGAGTTCAGCCAGATTCCCAACGAGATGATGCAAAAGGTCTATGACCTTTACTCCTTCAACATCATCCCGCGCATGGGGCAGATGATCGCGAATGACCGCGACAGCTATCAGTACCTTGTCGAGTCGATCCGCAAGTTTCCTGATCAGGACACATTTCTTGGGATGGTCCGGCACGCAGGATTCGAGAATGCCAAGTACCGCAACCTGAGCATGGGGATCGCCTGCCTGCATTCGGGGTGGAAAATCTGACGTGAGAGGGCCGCACAACATACTGCGCCTGATCCGTACGGGCGCGACGCTGGAGCGTACCGGGGCGATGGGTGTCGTTCTCGATGCTTTCGATGCGCCAAAACCCTTGCGTGTCGCCGCAAGATTGCTGGGCTGGCCCTTCAAGTGGCTCGGGTACAATGGCGATCCTGCCGTGCCGCCCGCGCCGCGCGCCCTGACTGCCCTTGGTCCGGCCTATATCAAGTTCGGGCAGGTTCTCAGCACACGCCCTGATGTCGTCGGCGACGAGATGGCGACACAACTGCGCGTTTTGCAGGACAAGCTGCCACCGTTTTCGGTTGCAGAGGCAAAACAGATGGTCGCATCTGAACTGGGCGTTCCTGTCGATACGGTGTTTTCGGAATTCAGCGAGCCCGTTGCAGCGGCCTCGATTGCGCAGGTTCACAAGGCAAAGCTGGCCCTGACCGGTGAAACGGTCGCGGTAAAGGTGCTGAGACCGAACATCGAAAAGGATTTCCGCAAGGACATCGACGCCTTCTATTTTGCCGCCAGCCTCATCGAGCTTTTGTCGCCATCCTCCCGCCGATTGCGGCCCATGGACGTGATCACCCATTTCGAAGGCGTCGTGATGGGTGAACTGGATTTGCGGCTTGAATCAGCCGCTGCCTCTGAATTTGCTTCGAACACGGCACAGGATGACGGGTTCCAGCTACCTGAGATCAAATGGGATCTGTCCAGCCGTCGCGTCATGACCATGAGCTGGGCCGACGGTCTGCCGCTTGGTGACAACGATGCGCTGGATGCCGCAGGTCACGACCGGGTCGCGCTGAGCGAACGGGTTTTGCAGCTTTTCCTGCAACACGCGCTGCGCGACGGGTTTTTCCACGCAGACATGCATCAGGGCAACCTCAAGGTCGCGCCCAATGGTGATATCATTGCCCTCGATTTCGGCATCATGGGCCATATCGACGAATACACCCGCCGGGTCTATGCCGAGATCCTCTATGGGTTTATCCGGCGCGACTACAAACGCGTGGCCGAGGTGCATTTCGAAGCGGGCTACGTGCCCAATGATCGCGATGTGGATGAATTCGCGCGCGCTTTGCGGGCTGTGGGTGAGCCGATCTTCGGCATGGATGCAACGCGGATCTCCATGGGACGGCTGCTCAGCTATCTCTTCGAGGTGACCGAACGGTTCGGCATGGAAACCCGGACCGAACTGATCCTGCTGCAGCGCACCATGGTTGTTGTCGAAGGCGTGGCGCGGTCGCTTGATCCCAAGATGAACATCTGGAACGTCGCCAAGCCGATCGTCGAAGATTACATCAAGACCAGCATCGGTCCTCGGGCCTTTGCCAAGGATCTCGGAAAAACCGCGCTTGTTCTTGCGCGCTTCGGGCCTCGGCTTCCCGGCCTGATGGAGCAACTGCTGATCGAACAGGCCCAGGGCACGCCCGAACCGAAAAAGAACCCGGCGCGGGCGGCTGTACTGTGGGCCTTGGTCGGTGCCGTGATCGGTGGTGGGCTTGTGGCAATTGTCGAAGTCTTTTTCTAAACTTGACGCGGGCTTCGTAACCAAATCCTAACCCTCCGGACCGTACGTTCTGCCAAACCGCAGAATGCGAGGGCCGTGATTTGAACGGAATTTGGGCGAAACCGGTGGTGTTTGGTTTGCTGGCTTCAGTGACACTGGCGACAGCGTCTTATGCCAGCCTATGCGATGTCGCGGCGCAACGGGCTTCTGCTGAAACAGGTGTTCCGCTGGATGTCATGCTGACGATCACGCGGCTGGAAACCGGGCGCGGAAACACCGGTGATCCCTGGCCCTGGACGGTCAATCATGCAGGTGACGGGTCGTGGTTCCAAACCGAGGATGACGCAAGGTCTTACGTGTTTTCCAAGGTGAAAAACGGGGTGTCGAATATCGACATCGGGTGTTTCCAGATCAATTACCGCTGGCATGCGGACGGGTTCCGATCGCTCGACGATATGTTCAATCCTGATCTCAACGCGCTCTATGCTGGGCGCTTTCTGACCCAGCTGTACCGTGAATTCGGCACCTGGACCGAAGCTGCGGGCGCCTATCACAGCCGAACTCCGGTACATGCAGAGCGCTACAAGGCGAAGTTTCAAGATATCCTGACCCGGGTCGCCGAACTTGAGCCGGGTCACATGACATTGCCGCAAACCGGCGGCTCACCTTGGGGGCATGGCGGGACGGCGAGACCCGGATCGCTGTTCCTGTCCGACATGGCCAAGGCGCAACCCTTCATCGCTTTGCCAAGGACAAACTGATGGGTGCGACCGTCCAAAAACTCTTCGCCAAGCCGACGGTTATCCTCGCCGTTGCGCTGATGGCGATCATTGTCATGATGATCCTGCCGGTGCCTGCCTTCATCCTCGATATCGGTTTGGCTGCATCTTTTGCGCTTGCGATCCTGATCTTCACGGTCACGCTGTTTGTGGAAAAGCCGCTCGATTTTTCCGCATTCCCCACCATTCTCCTGGCATCCCTGATGCTCCGGTTGTCGCTGAACATCAGTTCGACCAAGCTGATCATCGGCGAAGGTCACACCGGAACCGACGCGGCGGGGAACGTGATCCAAGGCTTTGCCGATTTCGTCATGGGCGGCAGCGTCTTTCTGGGGCTTGTGGTCTTTTGCGTTCTGCTGATCGTGAATTTCGTGGTCATCACGAAAGGTGCCACGCGCATGGCCGAAGTGGGCGCGAGGTTCGCGCTTGACGGGATGCCGGGCAAGCAATTGGCCATCGACAGCGACATGGCAGCCGGGGCCATCACCCACACCGAGGCGCGCGCGCGGCGTGAACGCGAATTGCAGGAAACCACCTTTTTCGGCTCTCTCGACGGGGCTTCGAAATTCGTCAAGGGGGATGCCGTTGCCGGCCTATTGATCACTCTGCTCAACATCGTCGTCGGGCTCATCATGGGGACCGTCGTACACGGTATGCCCATCGGCGCCGCGTTCGAGACCTATGCGATCCTGACGGTCGGTGACGGGCTGGTCACGCAGATCCCCGCTGTCATCATCTCTATTGCCGCCGCACTTCTTCTCGCGCGGGGTGGCGCCACCGGATCGACCGATCTGGCCATCACATCTCAACTGGGACGCCATCCGGCGGCGCTTGCTACGGTGGGTGTGCTCATGGTGCTTTTCGCGCTCGTCCCGGGCCTGCCGGTTGTGCCGTTCCTGACCGGTGGGGTGATCCTTGGGGGGCTGGCCTATTGGGTCAGCCGTCGGGACGACGCCGCCGAGAGCGATGAGACCAAGGAAAAACCGAGCCTCACACCACGCGAGCGCCCGATCGGCGATGTTCTGGATCTTGACGACATTCACGTCGAATTCGCCCCCGACCTCGTCGACATGGTGCTTGATCCCGCCAGCGGGCTGGATTCCCGCATCACCAACATGAGGACCCATATTGCCAAAAGCTTTGGGATCATCATGCCCGAAGTGCGGTTGACCGACGATGCCATGCTCCGGGATGGCACGTATGTCTTGCGCGTGCATGGTGTCGAGGTCGCGCGCGGAGTTCTGCATCCCGACCTGATGCTGGCCCTGATCCCGGAGGATACGAAGTCAATTCCAAGCGGGACAGATGTGGAAGAACCGGTTTACGGCGCGCCGGCACGATGGATTCAACATTCCGAACGCGAGGACGCGCAGCTGAGTGGGCTGACCGTCGTGTCCCCAAGCGAAGTTCTTGCCACGCACCTGCTCGAAGTGATCAAGCGCAACCTTGGCCGTCTTCTGACGATGAAGTCCCTCAAGCGGCTTCTGGATGAACTAGGGACGCTGTCCAATCCCGGTCGCGCCGAGGCGAACCGGGTGCTGATCGAGCAGACCATCCCGGACAAGGTGCCGATGGACACGCTGTTGCAGGTTCTCAAGCTCCTGCTGGATGAGCAGGTGTCAGTCCGCAACTTCCAGCTCATTCTCGAAGGTATTGCCGAGACACGCGGTCAGGGACATTCGGCAGACTCCATTTGTGAGCACGTGCGCCAGAGGCTTGGGTTCCAGTTGGTCGCGGCCATGCGCCGGGAAGACGGGACCATCCCGCTTGTGCATCTGGCATCCGATTGGGAAAAGCGGTTCGCGGAATGCGAAGTGCTCAGCGACCGGGGCGCACCGGATGTGGCTCTGCCGCCAAAGGACTTTGAAAACCTGTCCAGACGCATCGCGGAGGAATTGGCGCGCGCCAGCAAGAACGGCGTTTTCCCCGCTCTTGTCACGCCGGGTCGGCGTCGAAGGTTCCTGCGCAGCATCCTGACGGCCAAAGGCATCAGCAACCCTGTCATGGCCTTCGAAGAGATCGGCCTGGACGCAAAGCCCGCGCTGGTCGGCACGATAACGGTCTAGACGTGATCGAGGGGTTCTTCGCCGAGATCAACAGCCAGATGTGGCTGGTCGGTGCGGTGTTCCTGCGGATCGGTCCGGCCATCTACCTAGCCCCGGGTTTCGGCGAAAGCTACGTCTCTGCGCGTGTCCGCCTGTCGTTCGCTGGACTGTTCGCGGTGGCCATTGCACCGGTCCTCGCGCCCTATCTTCCCGAGACCGCGCCGTCCGGTTCGCAACTGTTCGCGTTTCTTCTGCGTGAAACAACCATCGGGTTCTTCATTGGCTTGATGTCGCGCGGGATGATCTTTTTGATTGAAAAGGCGGGTGCGATCATCAGTCAGTCGATTTCGCTGGCCCAGATGCTGGGGAATGCGACGGCCCCGATGCCCGTCATCAGCCATCTTCTGACCACGACCGCAATCGCGATCCTGTTCTCGACAAGCCTGGCCGACCAGATGCTCTATTCCTTTGTCGCGGGCTACAGCCTGGAATTTCCGTCGATCGAAAGGATCACTGGCTATTTCGCGTCGAAGGTGAGCGAGTTGATGAATTTCATCTTCAACCACGCCGTGATTCTGTCATCAGCGTTCCTCAGCGTGATGTTCGTCTATTACCTGTTTATCGGCTTCGTGAACAAAGCCATGCCACAATTCATGGTGTCCTTCATCGGCATCCCGTTCGTGGCGCTGTTTTCGATCCATTTTCTCTATCAGCATCACGAGCTGTTGCTGGACGTCTGGCAGCAAAAAGCGCAGATCATTCTCATGCTGCCTTACGGTGGACGACCGTGAGCGAGACAGGTGAAGACCAGAACGACAAACCTTATGAAGCAACCCGGCGCAAGCTCGAGGAGGCGCGCAAGAAGGGCGAAATCGTACGGTCTCAGGACGTTGTCGCTCTGGTGGCCTTGTCGATTCTGATCCTTGCGACAGAGTTGATGTTTCGCGGTTACATGACCGATATCGTTCAGCATATCCGCGATTTTGTCGCCCGATCCGCGTCCGGGCGAGCCGTGCTTGACGGTGTTGCCGTCTTTGCCGCGGTCACCACTTGGCTGGTGCCCTTTGTGCTCATCTTCTTCGCCGCGCCTTTCGTCCTTATCATCGTAGGGATGGTTGCCACGAAACAGGTTCTGTTCACTGCCGACAAGGTAAAGCCGAAATTGAACCGCCTGTCGCCTCTGTCGAATGCCAAGAAAAAATTCGGATGGTCCGGGCTGTTCGAGTTTGCAAAGAATTTTGTCAAATTTCTGATCTTTGTGGCCCTCCTGACGGTCTTTGTCCGGGACGGTTTTGAGCTGTTTCAAATCTTGATTGTGCGAGCAGAGCACGCGGTGCTTGCGAATATCTACGAGGTCGCGCTCAGGTGGCTCTGGTGCACGCTGGCCGCATTTCTGGTCTTTGCTGTTATTGATGTGCTTTGGCAGGTCCATGACCATGCACGCAAGAACCGCATGTCGCACAAGGAAATGAAGGACGAACACAAGACCGAAGAGGGTGACGAAAACATCCGGCATCAGCGGCGTGTCAAGGCCGAAGAAATTGCGACCAACCGGATGTTGCTGGACGTGCCGAAAGCCTCTGTCGTGATCACCAACCCAACCCATTTCGCTGTCGCTCTGCAGTGGGGTGGCGAAATGGACACGGTGCCGAAATGCGTGGCGCGGGGCACGGATGAAACCGCGCGCAAGATCCGCGAGATCGCGATCCAGTCCGGTGTGCCGCTCTACCGCGATCCGGCCACCGCACGCGAGCTGTATGCCAAGGTAAAGGTGGGCACGATGATCGAACCAAAGCATTACAAGGCGGTTGCCATCGCCATCGGTTATGCCCGCCGCATTCACGCCATGGTGAAAAATGGTCAAAGATAACGGCATTTCCAAGGTTCTCAAGGTGCTCGAGTCGCGGGTTCAGTCGCTTGAGGCACGGCTTGCGACAGAGTTGGTGATGAAGCAGGAACTGCGGTCGAGGCAGGTGGCGATTACCGAGCAGGAACAAGATCTTGGCGCATCGTTGCAGGAAAGGTCAGCTGCGGATCCTGCTGCGTTCAGGTTCGGAGAATTGCGGCTGCACAAGTTGATGGACGATCAGCGCAGGTTGCAACCGGTTCTCGCAAAGGCGGCGATCCAACGCGGACATGTTCAGGAACAGTTGAAAATGGCACTTCGGCAGAAACTGGCTTTGTCATTGCGGCTCGAGCAGTTGGCCAATGATGCAGCCACATCCGAGGATGACCCGCTGCTTGTGCAGTTCGAGATGAAAAAACGTCTTTAGAGCGCGTCCTGACGTGCCATGTCGGTGACAAGCACATTTACATTCTGAAGGCCCAGAACCTCACTTGAGCGGACGCTGAGCGCACGTTTCACCAGTTCAAGCGTTTTGCGAGAGATCATTTCATCCTTGAACCCGTCAAGGGCGGCCAAACTGAAAAGTTCGGCCAGGAATTCATCGCGGAGTTTCGGCTCGAGCGCGCGAACCCGGTCTCCTTGACCGACCTCGACCTCGAGCGCCACGGTCAGTATCACCATCGCACGAACTCGGTTGTCCAGAATCACCGGGACCACGAACTGGCTGGGCAATTTCACGATTTCAAAGCTGTCCGATGCTCCGTCCTGAAGGTCATCCGATGATGTTTCCGACAGCGCATCAGGGGTGGTTGCTTCATTTTGGGACATAGGTTGGTCGTCGGGCGGGGGCGCGAGAAAGATTGCGGCCGCACCTCCGCCAGCCAAACCGAGGATCAGGGCGAGTAGCGGCATGATTTTCTTGAGCATCAATTGGCCTTTCGCGTTTAGAACGGGAGGATGGCGTCCAGCACTTGCTGTCCGATCCGGGGTTGTTGCACGTCGCTGATCTGTCCTCGCCCGCCATAGGAAATCCGTGCAGACGCCATCTTGTCGTAAGTGATTTCATTTTGCCGCGTGATGTCGGCGCGACGAACGAAGCCGGATACGAACAATTCCCGGAGTTCGAAATTCACCCGGACTTCCTGTGTGCCTTCGATCCGCAGAACGCCATTGGGCAGCACGTCGACCACAGTTGCGGCGATCCGGAGTGTCAGCTTCTCGTTCCGCCGGACCGAGCCATTCCCCTGACTTGCGCTGGACGACTCGAGTTCCACGGCGTTGTCGAGGCTGGCCCCTTCCGGAAGTGCACTGTTCCTGCGTTGCGGAATGCCTAGGAGTTGCGGCACACCAAGATTTTCCTGCGCGGATCGGGACCGGGATGTCGTGTTCGAAATTTCGGCCTCATCGTCGATCTCGACCATCACGGTCAGGATATCGCCGGTCGAGTATGCCCTGCGATCCCCGAAGAGCGATGTTTCATCGCCGCTCCACAACGAGGCTTGCCGATAGCTGGATGTGTCCGCGGTTTTGGTTGGCAGGCCGGAATAGATCATGGCCTGCCGCTCAACGCTCTGGGTTTGCGGTGAAAAGGTCGGTGCCTGCCCGACATGGTCCAGCCTGCCGCAATTCGGCAGCACCACCAAAAGGGCCGATGCAATGAGGAAGCGATGTGTCATATCACGGCAACACTCTCAGGGTGCCGCCCTCGAGCACCTCGGCGCGGATGGTGCTGCGCGACGTGATGTTCATGGCGCGGATCACGTCGCCGACGGCCCCACGCTCGAGCGCACGTGCCTCGGTGGCGATGGTCAGACCGTTCAGGACGAATGTCGCCGCGACAAGCTGGTTTCTTTCGATGACCGCTGGTTGGGTTATGTTGGCGATCAGAACCGGTCGCCCCGCATAGATCGCGTGTTTCGCCTCGGCACCGATGACCTGTTCGAGCGATTGCACGGCACCAGTCGTATCGACGTCTTTGACGAACACCGCGTCTGCAGTGATCACCTCGCGGGGTCGGATGGTCGTCTGCGCAAAGACGGTGTCCGCGACGGCGGGCAGGCCGTTCAAGACGAGGCAAAGGGGCAAGAAACACCGCATCACCGCACCTGCGTCGTGGCACCAAGCATCTGGTCGACCGCCGAGATGACCTTGGCATTGAGCTCATAGCCGCGCTGGGCTTCGATCAGTTCCGTCAACTCTCGGACCGGATCAACGGAACTGTCCTCGAGATACCCTTGCCTCAGTGTGCCAAGCCCGTCTTCACCCGGTGTTGCCACCAGTGGACCGCCGGAGGCTTCGGTTTCGGCGAAGAGATTTCCACCAAGCGCTTCGAGGCCCTTGGCATTTGCAAAGCCGACAAGGTTCAGTTGTCCGAGCAGTTGCGGCTCTGCAGTTTCGGCAAAATAGGCGTAAACTTCGCCTTCCGGGTTTATGGAAATGCTGCGCGCGTCCTGTGGGATGACGATTTCTGGCGCGACTGGAAACCCTTCGGAGGTGACGATCAGGCCTTCGGCATTGCGCTTGAGAGATCCGTCCCTGGTATAGCCAGCCTGTCCCGAAGGCATCGTGACCTCAAGATAGCCGTTGCCGTCAATCGCCAGATCGAGGTCCGAATTGGTCTGGCTCAAGGAGCCTTGGGCCAGATGTACAGAAACGGCGGCAGGACGTACGCCGAGGCCAACCTGAACGCCGGTCGGCAAGACCGTTCCGTCAGCGGCGTTCACGGTTCCGGCGCGGGCGATCTGTTGGTAATGGAGGTCCGAAAATTCGGCCCGCCGTGCATTGTAGCCAGTGGTGTTCATGTTCGACAGGTTGTTCGCGATGGTTTCGACCCGCATCTGCTGGGCGGTCATTCCGGTTGCTGCGATCTTGAGAGCGCGCATGGTGGATCCTTTACTTTATGAGTGTCTGGAGGGCGGATTTTGAGCGCTCGTCATCCATGTCGAGCAGCTTTTGACCCATTTCGTAGGCGCGCTGGACTTCGATCATTCGCGTCAATTGCGAAATCGCATCGACATTCGATCCCTCCAGATGGCCTTGCAGCACCAGACCCGAGGTCGCCGGTAAAAGCGCTGCATCGGTCTGGAACAGGACGCCGGATTCCCGTTTGAGGTCGGCGCCTGGTTCCGGTTCGACGACTCCGATCTGCCCTAGCAGCTGATCGCCAAGGCTGATTGTTCCGTCGGATGCGACTTTCACATCGGCCTCGCCCGGCGGCACGTTGATCGGCGCGCCACCGATGTCGAGAACAGGGTTGCCGTCTGATGACACGATGTCGCCGACTGCGTTCACATTGAATGCGCCGGCGCGGGTTAGCCGGACGCCGTTTGGCGTGTCGATCTGGAAAAAGCCGTTTCCTTCGAGGGCAAGATCGAGGGGATTGCCTGTCTGGGTCAGAATGCCCTGGGCGGTCGATGTCTTCTTGACCCGCGCGGCGGCCATCGAAAGGCTGTCACCGCCTTCAACCGCCTGAACGTATTCGGAAAACACCAGACCTTGTTGCCGGAACCCGGTCGTCGCGGCGTTCGCGATGTTGTGCGCGATGATTTCCATTTCGCGCATCAGCCCGGACTGACGCGTCAGTGTGACATATCCTGCGGATTCCATGTCAGCCTCCTGCAATTGAGGGAATGATGATGGTCTGGAAGAAATCGATCAGGCTTTGCGTCATGAAGTTCATTGACGCCCAGAACACCGACAGCATCGCGACCAACTTGGGCACGAACGTCAGGGTCATTTCCTGAATGGATGTGAGTGCCTGGAACAGCCCGATCGAAACGCCGGTGACAAGTGCGGCCAAAAGAACGGGTGCCGAGATCAGAACTGCGATACGCAGCGCTTCACGCAGAACGTCGTAAATGTAGCCATCACCCAGCACCGTCTTCAGACCGGCATACGCAGGATTTCCTGATATGCCTCGACCACCCTGTTGCGGACAGTCACGGCCGTTTCGACAGCCAATTGTGATTGCGACAAGGCCTCGACAAGGGCGTGGGGATCGGCGTTACCGTACATTGACCCCATCGCGACGGATTCTGTTGTGGCCAGCGTCTGTGCGAAATCTTCGGTGATCCGGGCAAAGCTCTGCGCAATCGCGGCGCGGGGATCGGGCTCTGTTGCGGGTTTCAGGGCTGCATATTGCTGGGATGCGAAAAGCGATTTGACGTCCATTGGTGTTCTCCATTCTGGAAAGGGTTACTTGCGCAACAGGTCCATGAGGCCTGAAGACATTTGGCGGGCTTGGTCGAACATCTTGAGGTTCGCCTGGTAACTGCGCTGTGCTTCTCGCGCGTCGGCGATTTCGACGATCAGATCGACATTCGACCCAGTGTAGTGCCCGGATTGATCAGCCATCGGGTGGCCCGGATCGTAGATGCGTTCTCCGGCGTGGCGATCGAGAGCGACTTTTTCAAGCGCGACCTTCGCCATGCCAGAGCGTTCGAGTTCTTCGGAAAATGCCACGGTCTTGCGGCGGTATCCGGGCGTATCTGTATTCGCCACGTTTTCCGCGACGATCCGAAGTCTGTGTGCCTGTGCCTTGAGACCGCTTGAAGAGACGCCAATTGCCTTGGAAAATTCCGACATGCCGATCCTCCTATTGCTTGCTCAATGCGCTGCGGAGCAGGCCGAGAGACGCCCGGTAGACGGCCAGGGCGCGATCATGCTGACGCTTGGCATCCACGGAATTCAGGATTTCCGATTCAAGAACGACACTGTTTCCATTGGGATCGCCATTGGTTCGCGATGAAACAGCCGTGGTCTGCACATCGTTCCGATGCCCCAGATGAGCCGAATGCGTTGTCCGCAGGTCAAACCCAGACCCACTGCCGGCGACCATGTCAGCGAAGGGTCTGATCGTCCTGGCGTGATATCCGGGGGTATCGGAATTGGCGACGTTGCGTGACGTCAGTGCCTGTTTGAGGCCGGCATGGCGTGCCATCGACATGGCAGTTTTGAACACATCCAAATTCTGGAACATTGCAGGGCTTCTCCCTCGTTTCGTTCAACGAAGGCTTAACCCTGATTCCTTTAGAAAGGGTTGTCAGAACCTGAATGGAACGCGCGATGCACAATCCCTCATTGATTCAACTCAAAAGCAAAGTTTCGGATATCGACCGGGCACGCGCGGTGGGTCGGGTGGTTTCCACGGACGGCCACACGATCTGTGTGTCGGGGCTGGAAGATGAAGCACGGTTGGGGGATCGATTGAGGCTTTTGCGGAATGACGGATCCATCTTGATGGGTGATGTTCTGTGCTTGTCGGGCGACGGCCTGACGATGTTGCCGGACGCGTTGCCGCAGCGCATTGCCTTGGCGGATCGCGTGATGTTGAGTGGCCGGCCCTTGATCCATCCGGATCCGTCATGGCTTGGTCGCATCATTGATCCTTACGGCACGCCTCTGGATGGCAAGCCCTTGGTTCCCGGACCTGTGGCTTTGGAAATAGAAAACGAACCACCGCCTGCTGTCTCCCGAAAGTCGCTGGGAGAAAGGTTGGATACGGGATTTCATCTGTTCAACACGATGTTGCCCATCACACGTGGTCAACGTGTCGGGATTTTCGCTGGATCGGGCGTGGGCAAGTCAACGCTTTTGTCCGACCTCATGCAATCCATCGAGGCCGATGTCGTAATCCTAGCTCTGGTCGGAGAGCGCGGGCGAGAAATCAACAATTTTACGCAAAAGGTTCTGGGTCAGTCCGGACTGAAGCACGCGATTGTGGTCGCTGCCAGTGCAGACACCTCCCCGAACGCACGCGTGCGGTGCTCCATGACGGCGATGCGGCTTGCAGAGTTTTTCCGGGATGCGGGCCAGCATGTCCTGCTTTTCATCGACTCGATCACGCGGTTCGCAGAGGCGCACCGAGAGGCTGCGATATCTGCCGGCGCGTTTCCGAGTTTGAGGGGCTTTCCGCCATCCACACCCGCCCAGATCACCAAACTCGCCGAACGGGCTGGCCCTGGAAGGTTTGGAACAGGTGACATCACAGGTATTTTCAGTGTATTGGTTGCTGCTTCGGACATGAATGAGCCCGTTGCAGATATGTTGCGGGGTGTTCTGGACGGTCATGTCATTCTCGACCGCAGGCTTGCGGAGAGGGGCCAGTTTCCAGCGGTCAGCATCTTGCAATCAGTCTCAAGGTCTTTGCCCGAGGCAGCCAATGCCGTCGAGAACGACTTGATTGCGCGCGCCCGACGTCTTGTATCGAAATATCAAGACTCCTCAGCGCTTGTCGATGCAGGCCTGTATACGTCAGGTACTGATCCGGAACTTGATAAGGCTATAGCCTTCGACCGGATTTTCTCGGAATTCTGCATGTCTCGAGTGGTCAGCGGTTCTGGCGAGAGTTTCGAGGCCTTGCGGCTTTGCCTTTTGCGGTGTGGTGGCATGAAAGACTGACCGCTTCAGTGGAATCAGAATTGGCCCAGTTCGCCGGGACGTTTCGGAATTGCATTCAGCAAGGTGAGTGCGTTTTGCAGAGAGGTGCTGCTGTTCAGGGCATCTGACTGCCGCACGCCCAGAAAACGGCGGATAATTTGGTCTACAAGCTGTTCACTCGTCATTTCGGAAAGGTCACTTGTACCAAAAACGCGCCGCGCCTTGTCTTGGATCCGTTCGTGTTGAACGTCGATGTCGAGCTGCGAAAATGCGGTTGGAAGCCCAAGGGAAGTCTGAAACACCTCTCTCAATGGAGGTGTCGCAAGAATTTGGAACCAGCCAGAATTGTTCGAACTGGATGTCTGCCAGAGATTTTTAAGTTCGCGGGAAAATCCAAGAGCCAATCTCATGTCACCATCAGCCTTTCCAATCTCGATTTCAAAGGACTGGTTCTGGAAATTCTCGATTGTCTTGTTGGAAAGGCCGGGTATTTGCTTGTGCATGGGTGGTGCAACCGAGAAATCGAAGTCCTGCGCCAAGGTTTTGTACCTACGATCTGATAGCCTGTTTGCAAGGGCATCAGGATCAATCGCGCCTTCTGCCATGACTGTTTTGATAAAATATCGGTTCTCGATGTCGTTGGAGAGTCCATACGCCCCAAGAACAACGCGCATCAGCCGTCTATCCGATACAATATCTTCCGGCGTGTTGATGTCCGCAAAGCGATCTCGAAAATATACGGAATCCGAAGATGTCTGACCAGCTCCATTGAATGCTGCTTTTTGGGTCGCGAGGGTCGCGTTGAGGATGCTCCAACCTGACAGACCGGTTCCCAACACAAATGGCTGAAAGGTCATTGCTTGTGTCGCAACAGGAGTTGCGCCTCCAGGGGAAGCAACTGCCGGAGTAGCTTCAGACAGGTGTAGGCGTTGCGGTCACCTATTGCGTCTTTTGCCTGCTGGAGAAGAGTCGCACTGTGTTGGTCGCCCAAGATTTCTGACAGGATATGAACTTGTCCAAAAAGCCGTTCCCAAAGAGATTGAGAGTCGACCTCGCCGCTAAGCAGCAATTGAGCGAGGTAGCACGCGCGTCGAACGGGTGTATTGGCTTCGTCCGGATGAATGGCGTCTTTTAGACGCAGGATGTTTGCTTTTGATGTCAGCACGGTAATCCGAGATCGACGTTCGCCGTTTTCGACTACGGCACCATTGATCAAAACTCTTTCCTTTGGGCCAAGTTTCAGGACAAGACCGCTCATTCCATGTTCCTTTTGGATGCAAGCCCCCGCAGAATCGCAAGGTTGATGTCGAGAAGGGGATCAACGCTGAGTGCTTCTGCAAGAGTCTTTCGTGTGTATATTTGAACAAATTCGGACAAATAAAAGATTTTTACGCGCAATTCGCGTGGGAGTCCATTTTGCGAATCTGCCACATCTGCCGCAAGCGTGATCCAGAGTTTTCGATTTTCATGCAGTGCCGCTGCAAAGGTTGGAAAATCCTTATCACGGGTCTCATCAGCGCGCTTGAGACGCCGAGTGGTTTCAAGGATGATCTCGATCTCGGTGTCTTTCGTTGATTTGGTCGGTGTAGATGCGTAGCTCTGGTACGCGTGCATATATGACGCCATTGCCTCAACCTATTCTTGTCATCATTACGACGGTGTTTCGGGCCGTCGAGACGGCCCGAACGCGGGTTATCGGAACAACGACAGCAAGGATTGGGGAGCCTGATTGGCGATCGAAAGCGCCTGAACGCCCAGCTGTTGCTGGACCTGAAGCGCCTGCAACCGAGCTGACGCTTCTTCCATGTCCGCGTCGACCAGAGTTCCAATTCCAGACTTGAGTGAATCGGTCAAGCTCGAGATGAAATTGGCCTGGGTTTCGATCCTGCCTTGAGCCGAACCGAAGGAAGCTGCAGAATCCACTGCAGTCTGGATCATGAACTCAATGGCGACCAGTGCCGCATCCGCACCGGTATCAGTGGTTACGTCGATATCGTTGAGTTTTTCCAAACCTCCACCGATTGTCACTGCGGTCGGGCTGGTCAGAGTATCGATTCGTGCTGCGATCGTGTCCGTAGCGTCAGTCACTGTTGAAGACACGGTCAGGCTGCTTCCAGATGCCGAAACATTGAAAACGTCCGTGTCGAGGCCCTCTTCCGCGGCATATAAGGCAAAAGCCTGTGCAAGTCCTTTGGCGACATCACCAGCGGTGTCACCGTCCCGAGCGATGTACATTATTTTTTGCGCATCCGCAGTTGTTGCCCCGGTCGTGTAGTCAGCCGGTGTGAAATTATCGCCGTTTGCATCGGTACCGGTCAATCCGAGGCTGAAGATCTGACCAGCGCCAGTAGGCACCGTGATTGCCAAGGATGCACTTTGCGTTGCGTTTAGTGTCACCGCGGTCGTCAGATTTGCAACGGTTCCACCGGTCACGGTGCTTTCCGATGTTCCAAGGTCTTTCTTTGCAACGCCGATATCGCTCGCTGAAACACCGGAGGAGGAACGGTCAAGCGACGCAAGAACATTGACTGTGCCCGACCCAGCCGTGGTTTCCCGGTTCGAGAGCAAGTTCAGTCCATTGAACTGAGCTGCACCAACGACTGCGTTGATTTGATCTCTCAGAGCTACGATATCGGTTTGAATTTTTGCACGATCGACGTTCTGCTCTTGTGAAGAAACGATCTTGCCCTTCATCTCGGTGAGGAGGTCTGTAACCGTTTCTGCACCGTTGCGGGCCACCGCAACCGTCGATTCCCCAAGATTGAGGCTGTCAGATATCCCTTGGAACCCCTTCACGTCGGATTCCATGACTTTCGAGATTGCCCATACTGCAGCATTGTCACGCGCTGTACCAACTGATTTCCCGGTTGAAATCGCATTTTGGGTTTCGGTCAACCGAGAATTGATCGATTTAAGGGTTTGAAGTGCGACCATTGCGCCATTGTTTGTCAGAATGCTGGACATTGTGTTCCTTTCAACTGTGCTTTGCACATGGTTAGGCAAACCATGTCTTGGTTTACGATTGAATGTCATTCTGACAACTACCGGGATATCCCTGCGCCACGAATTGCGTGCCACTTCAACATTGCCTATAAATGTGAAGGGATCATAAATGTTCCGATAGAGAAATAAGTAGATATCACAAATTTTACGTAAATGGATGCACGTCTTAAGGGAATTTTAGTCATACTGGTGCATAGTTTGATGGAACCAATTGAGGTGCTCAATGACCCTCGAAAGTCAAAATATGCTCAGTCGTTTGTTGATTGCAAATCCTGACGGATTGTCATTTGTTTCTGTTGAATCAAAGGTTCAAAATAGTGAACATCTTTCCCGTCCCCAACACAACAACTTTCATGAAGTTATTTCCAGCTTGGGTGCAGTATTTGAAGCAATAACTTCAAATAAAGAAAATGTTCCACAAGAAATCGAGTCCAAAAAAATATTTGGACGAGAATACAAAAATAAACACAGACATAGAGACCAGGTTATCTCTCATTTGCGGCTTCTGGAGTCAAGATCTCCACATAGCATAAAGGTTTTGTTCGCACCTACTCAATCAGAAGATCGTAATGATGATTTTGAGATAGAATCAATCTCTGAGCAGGAGCGAGAAGATGGGAGCTTCCTGATGTTGGCCTCTGAAGTGATTGATGGATATTTGCATTTCGAGATTGGTGATCTACCGCCTGATGCAAGGAATAAAAATATCATGTTTCGAGATAAAGTGCAAAATAAGGATGACAGTTATCAGATTATCAATAGCAATTCTTCTTTTGATGAGCGCATGTTAGTTCGAAATGACGAGTCGAGTACAATAAGGAGTCAAGAATTTAATGGGTCGCACCATCAATATATATCTGATCTTCCAGTTGTGGTAAAATCAGATTACATGGCCAAAACTTCCATCGATGTGAATCAAATGAGCCAATTGTTGAGAAGTAAATCTAATGCTGATAGTACTCTTAAGAATTCTTTGTTTTCCATGCAAGCGGGCCACGAAACTCTGTCAGATTTTTTGGATAGAGGTCCAGTGTCATCTGACCTTCAATGGATCCGTCGAGAAAACGTCGACTCTTTGACGACGGAAGGGCGGAAGACCAAAATACTTCCACTGGAATTATCTACCGCGTTAATTTCTTCAGGCCTGTCTGACCTAAGTTTACTAAAGTCTATCGCACCAGAGGTTTGTGGGGGCCAAATTCCTGAAGGCTTGACCCCGTACAAATCAAAGCAAGGTGAAACAGTGAATGTTTATAGTCAGCCGAGTTTAAATATTCCATCCAATATATCGTTGAAGGCGGATTTTGACAAGTTCGAGTCAATATTAGTAATAAGTATTGAGGAAAAAAATGATTCACCAGATGTTAAGTTTATGTCGTCAAGCCAAGAGCTTATTGATCTGATGGCGCAGAAGCAGAGCTATCTGAGAATGACGTTTAAAAATTTCGGTATTGAAGGGTATGACTTTTTGTTTCAAGCTGGAGGCAATGAGATGCAAGATAGACAAAGACGTGTATATGAAAATATTCAATCGGAAAAGTGTTCTATCCTATGCAAGGATCAGGTTGAATTTGAATTCTCAGTATTTTCTGGTATCGATAAAAGGATCTAATATAAATGGATACTTCTATTGTAAGTGCAAGGACTGTTAATGCTGCTGTTGAGCTTCCACTGGCAGTCTCAGGAGATTTTGAGACATTTTTGAGAATGCTCACAACGCAAATTCAAAATCAGGATCCACTTAGCCCTATGGCAGCTGACCAGTTCGCAAGCCAGTTGGCATCATTCTCAATGGTTGAGCAGCAGTCTCTTACAAATCAAAAAATAGACTCTCTTGGTGTGGCTTTAGTAAATAAAAATATAGCGACATATTCGGCTGTGATCGGACGCATGGCATATCATGAAAAGCCGTTTCTATTTTCAGGATCAAGCATCACTCTAGAGGTTGGGGAGTTAGCTGAAATTGATGAGGAACTTAAGCTTTCTTTTTTAAATTCGGATGGGTTCGTTATAGCTGAGCGTTCATTGCTGCATGGCCAGGATATTGTGAATTGGGATGGAACCGATAATATTGGACGACTGGTTCCGGTTGGTTCATACACGGCAGAGCTTCGTAGGGCAACTGATGACACTCGGATGGATGTATCGGTTTCTACTGGAAATATTGTCGAGGAAGTGCGATTTGGCGAGGCGCAAGCGGAACTCCTTCTCTCGGATGGTACAACAATATTGGAGACTGAAGTATCTAAATTGCGCTAAGCGTTTAGACCCACTGATCACTGCGTGAGATCCCGAGGGTCAGGATTCATCACCAGTAGAAAACGATAAAAGCGAGGGCGATGGCTGAATGGAAGACTTGGGGACAGCGTGTAGCCACGTGCTGCCAGTCCTTGAGTCTGCCGTCTTGATGCCGTCGCATGAAAGCTTGTCACCATCGCCAACGCGCTATGCAAATCATGGAAAAAGTGGTCCCCTCATCGCGCTTGAGAAATTCAGTTGCTAAGTTGCGCCAAGGGTTAGTCTTGCAAGGAAACCGGTTCCAGAAAGTTCAGCCGAGAAAGGTCCGCACTGACATGTCGATAACGCTCACTGATTTGAGAAAGTCGTTTTCAGGCAAGCCGGCGGTGAACGGGATCGACATCGACATCGCACCAGGGGAGTTCTTTGCCATTGTCGGCGCGTCGGGTTGTGGCAAATCCACGCTTCTGCGCCTGATCGCAGGTCTGGAGGTTGCGGATGCGGGGGAGATTGCGCTGGGTGGCAAGCAGGTCAGCGGCCCGGGCCTGCATCTGCCGTCAGAAGCGCGGGGCGTGGGGTTCGTGTTCCAGTCCTACGCGCTCTGGCCGCATCTTGACGTGCGGGGCAACGTGGCCTTTCCGCTGGAGGCGGCCGGGCTTCGGGCGGTCGAGGCAGCACGTCGGGCCGAACGTCATCTGACCACCGTTGCGCTGGAGCACTACGCTTCGCGCAAACCGGCGGAGCTGTCCGGCGGCCAACGCCAGCGCGTGGCCCTTGCGAGATGCCTCGCTCAAGATGCGGGGATCATCCTCATGGACGAACCCTTGGCCAATCTCGATCCGCATCTGCGCGCCACGATGGAGGAAGAGCTTGTCGCCTTTCACCGCGCGGCGGCGGCCACCACGGTCTACATTACCCATGACCAGCGCGAGGCGATGGCGGTCGCCGACCGGATGGCGGTGATGGCGGCGGGCCGGTTCCTGCAAGTGGGTGCGCCCGACGAGGTCTATGCGCGACCTGCCTCGGCCGAGGTCGCGCGATTCATCGGCGAAGGCGTGGTGCACCCTGTCACCGTGACAGATGGTGTTGTGTCTTTGGCCGGGCAACCGGTGCCTGTGCAGGGGGAGGGTGGGGCAGACGGGCCGCGACTGGCATTGTTCCGGCCCAAGGATCTGGTCGTCACGGCGCACGGAGAGGGGGGCGCGCTGACTGGGCGTGTTACGGCGGTGCTTTATCGCGGCGGCTATTGGGAGGCGAAACTGGCGGTCGATGGCCTCACTGAACCCTTCCTTCTGCACCTGCCGCGGCGCGCGCAAGTGGGCGATGAATTGGCTTTGTGTGTTTCGGATGGCTGGCTCTTGCCCGAATGACGGATCACAGCCGCCAGGGCACAACGCCGGGCGGCAGGCGGCGGCCAAAGAGGTCGAGCAGCACCATGAGACACACCGTGGCCAGCACCGTGACCCCGGCCATCGCTGCGGCCAGCGTCGTGTAGCCGCCGTTTTCGTAGTTGTAGATCACGGTGCCGATGGTTTCGGTCCCGGTAGACCACAGCAAGGCGGACACCGTGACCTCGTTGTAGGCCGTTAGAAAGACAAGAATCGCGCCCGAAGCCGTAGCAGGGGCGACAAGCGGCAGGTACACCCGGCGCATACGCAGTCCCCAGTTTGCGCCTGAGACCCGCGCAGCCTCGTCCAGCGCCGGATCGAGTTGCAGGCAGGCGGCAGAAACCGGTTTCAGCGCCACTGCAAAAAAGGCGCACAGATAGGCCAGCACGATGATCCAGAGTGTGTTGTAGAGTGACACGTCGAGGATCGGTAGCGGCTTCAGGAAAGTCAGGATAAAGGCAATGGAAATGACGATGCTGGGGATTGCGTATGTGATCTCGGCCAGCGCGGTCAGCCCGATCCCGACCCGCCGGCGCGCATTGTGCGACACGGCGGACAGCCGCGCCAGGATCGTTGCCAGCCCCGCCAAAACCAGCGCCGCCAGACCTGCGGCAATCGTTGAGTTGGCAAAGGCGCGCAGCGTCACGGACTGGCGCAACAGGACCTGTTCGAAATTGGCCAATGTCATGGTCTCGAAGGTCAGGGGCAAGCCGTAGGTGATCACCAGCGCGGTGCCGAACAGCGAAGCCATCGGCAGGGCCAGCGTGACCGCCACCAACAGGACCATCCCCGCTTCGGCAAGCCATCGCAGGCGGCCAAGTTCAAGATGCAAGGGCGGCTGCGGTGGGCCGATCAGGGCGGACCGGCTGCGCGCCGACAGCATCATCTGCACGGCAATCACGACAATGGCGATCAGCGCCATGAGGGCCGAGAGAACCGCGACATCTGCCAGCATCGTGGGACCGAAACTCGACAGTCGTTGCCAGATCAGCACCGGCAGGGTTGTATAGCGCCCCGGAATGCCCAGCAGCGCCGGGATGCCGAAATTTCCCAGAGCCGACACAAAAGCCAGCGCGTAAGCGGCCAGCAGGCTAGGTGCCAGCAATGGTAGAATGACCCTGCCGAGCAATCGGATCGGACCAGCGCCTGCAACCCGAGCGGCCTCGGCCATCTCGCGGGGCAGAGTGCGCAGCGCAGCGAGCACGACAAGGAACACCAAGGGCATGTGCTGCACGGCGAGAAGCGCAATAACGCCCTCCTTGCCATAAAGCGGGTGCGGTGTGCCGGGGGGTGGGGCAAGGCCCAAGGCCCCAAGGAGTGGCGAAGACGGTCCCAAAGCCTGTGTCCAAGCAATCGCTGTCACATGTGGCGGCACCATCATCGGGATCAGCACGAGGAAGGTAAAGACCGCCTTGCCGCGCAGTGTCGTCAGCCCAACCAGCAACGCCACACCAACACCCACAATCAACGATAATACTGCGGAAATGGCGGCACTTTCCAGCGAGTTCCACAAGGCGCGCGTGACCGAGCGGCTGTCAAGCGCGTTGCGGATCGGATCCAGTGTCGGCACCCCGTCGGCCATCAGTCCGGTCTGCAGAAGCAGCGCCATAGGTGCCAACATCAGCACCCCGGCAAAAACAACGAGGGCGGCAAGGGTCACCCCTTCACCGCCCCCTGAAAATCTCGTCAGTCTCAAAAGGGCTCAGCCGCCGAAGATTTCGACAAACCGCAGGCGGTCCTGCTCTGCGCTGTCCAAAGCGGTTGCCGGATCGAACTCCAGAAGCTTGATCGTGTCGAGCGCCGGGAAGCCTGCGGGCGGGGTAATCGCCGGATGTGCAGGCATGTAGCCCATGTCTGCAGCCAATTGCTGACCTTCAGGTGAGATCAGAAAATCGATAAAGGCTTGCGCTGCAGGCACGTTCTGGGCTGTCGACAGAATCGCTGCCGGTTCGGTCACAGCCGAGACGCCTTCTTTCGGGAAGACGAAGCCCACAGGCGCACCGTTGGGGATTTCGCGGATCGGCAGGAAATCGACGACCATGCCGAACAACTGCTCACCTCCGGCGACAGCGCGGTAGACGCCACCATTGCCACCCTGCGGGTTGGTACCCTGCTCGGCCAGGCCTTCGTAAAAGTTCCAGCCAAGGTCCGGATGCGAGGTCAGCGACACCATGTGGATGGTGGCCGCACCCGATGTAAGCGGTGACGGCATGACGATTTGGCCCTGCGCTTCGGGGCGCAACAGGTCAGCCCAGCTTTCGGGCACGAAGGGTGCGGATGTGTTGTAGACGATGCCGGTGGTGATCAGCTTGGTCGAGAAGTAGTAGCCTTCGAGATTCATGATCGCTGGGTCATAGGCAGATACATCGGCGCCTTCGTAGGCGAGCAGACGGCCTTGCGCCTCCAGCCCTTCCATCGTGACCATGTCGGCGATGAGGAGCACGTCCGGCTGCGGAGCGACCGCTGCGAACTCGGCTTCGAGACGTGCCATGACCTGCGTGGTGCCGTCGCGAATCCAGTCGACCTCGACATTCGGGTACACTTCGTTGAACGCATCAACGGTGCGCTGTGCGTCTTCGTTGGGCTGCGAGGTGTAAAGAACCAGACGGCCGGAGACGTCAGTGTTCTGCGCAAAGGCGGGTCCGGAAACGGCGAGTGCCGCGACGGTTGCGATAAGTGTGCGGTACATGTCTTTTCCCCTGATGTTGGAGTGCAAATCCTTGGGTGATCAGCACCACGCGCTTAGCGGTTGCATGTAACGCTCACATGACCCGGTCAGGAACAAGCCCGGGTCGACATCGCCAACCCGACTGTCGAGTGCGGCCGCGCCTCTGCGTGGCCGCTTTCGAATCAAGCAATTGGAGATAACGCGATGAAACGCGCAGGTTTTGTGAACCGTTGGCTTCCGACCTTGCTGCTCTTGCCGCAGCTTGTCGTGATCGCGGTCTTCTTCTACTGACCCGCCGTCCATGCGCTGCGCTTCTTCAACCCGGAAACGGGACGCGCTATTTGATCATCGCGCCTGCGATCAGGTGGCGTGGTCCTGCATCCATTTGATCAGGTTGGACGGGGTTGTTCCGGAACACTGCGAAGGTTTGATCTCGGGGCGGTGTTTCAGCGGCAGCCGCAAGGGCTTTGGGCGCGATCTGTTTGCGTCTGTGCACCACACGCAGACCACTTGGCCGGATTCGTCAGTTTCTGCGATGTAAAGGATGTTGTCGGTCTTCATAGAAGTCGCTTTTTGTTACATATTCGGCAATTAGCCACAAAAATACCGAAGCTCAAATCCAAAAAACGTCATGGTGGAATACCGAAGCGCCGCATTGAGTGACTCAACGCGGCGCAATGAGCGGCAATGCTGGCTATGGCTTCAGCGCGAGAAAACGCTCTCTCAGCAAGCGAGGCCCAGCGCCTCAAGCCGTGAAACTGTTTCGGGCAAGCGATGCAGGTCGCGGCGTACTTCCAGCGTCAGGCGCGGGGAGTCCTCCAGGGCTGCGAAGGCTGCAAAGACCGGACCCCACGCAATGCGACCCTCACCTGGATGCCAGTGACGGTCGGCATACCCATCGACATCCTGAAGGTGCACATGCCCCAGATACCCAGCTGCTGCGGCAACAAAATCAACGACATGCGGCGCATCATAGCGCCCGTGGCAGATATCGGCATGGCCGGTGTCGATCGACACCTTCAGATTCCCATGTCCGATCTCGCGCACCAGATCGACCCGCGCAAAAGGATCGGTGTCGTCGCAGTTTTCCAGCACAAGGGTGCAGCCGGTGTCTGCCGCGCGGGCAAGCACGGGCGCAAGACAATCGGCGGAGCAGCTCATCAAGCTGGGATAGACCTCGGGATAATTCGCGCGATTGAGCTGGTGCCAATGGGTGAACGGGCTGTGGATCACCATCAGGTCCGCGCCAAGCGCCTCGGCCACGTCCAGCCCTTGCATCATGCGCTTCTGGACGATTGCGCGCACTTCCGTATCGGGAGATGCGATATCCAGCCCGAAGAACGGCCCGTGGATCGAGCGCGGACCTGTATGCCCGTCAAGCAGGCCGTGCCATGCAGAGATCATGTCCGAATGATCGCGCTCAAAAACGCCGATGCCACAGAAATCCTGGATTTCGATCGCGCGGCCGGGTCCACAGATCCAGTCGCGGATTTCAGGATAGGTGGTGAGCGTAACGGCAGTGCCCAGTAGGGGAAGTGTCATGTTTGGTCCTTATTTGATGCCCGCGCGCATGAAGCTTTGCACGAATTGGCGTTGAAACAGAAGAAATCCTACAAGAAGCGGAGCAGAGGTGATGAGCGTCGCCGCCGTGATGGTCGACCACTCGATGCCGCTATCTGTGGTCGCAAAGATCGACAGACCCACGGTCAGCGGCCGTGTCTCGACCGAAGAGGTCACGATCAACGGCCAGACAAAGTTGTTCCAATGGTGGCTGACCGAGACCAGCGCGAAGGCAAGGATCGTGGGTTTGGCGAGCGGCACGTAGACCCGCCAGATCAACCCCAAAAGCGTGACACCTTCGACACGGGCTGCATCGTCCAACTCCTTGGGAATGGTCTTGAACGTCTGGCGCAGCAGGAAAATCGCGAAGGCGGATGCGAAATAGGGCAAGCCAATCGCAAGGATTGTGTCGAGCAGACCCAGACTCGCAACAGTTGCGTAATTGCGCACCAGCAGGATATCGGGCGTGACCATCAGCTGCAAAAGCACAAGCGCGAACAGGATGCTCTTTCCCGGAAACTCCAGCCGCGCAAAGGCAAAGGCCGCATGGATACACAGCAAAAGCTGTGCGCCCAGAACCAAGCTGACCAGAAGGACGGTGTTCAGCAGGTAGCGACCGAACGGGGCGGCATTCCACGCGCCCACAAAATTCTCGACCGTCAGCGGTGCCAAGGGATCGAACCGCGTGACGAATGCGGGCGGGTGGATCGCAGACCAGATGGCCCATGCCAGCGGCAGCACCCAGATAAGCGCCAGCACCCACGCGCCCGTCACGAACAGAGCGCGGTCGACCCGCGAGGTATCTGTGACCATGACGCTCATTTGTAATGGATCCGACGGTCCATGAGAAAGAACTGGCCCAGTCCCACGATGGCCAAGATGGCCACCATCACCACGGTCAGTGTGGCCGCGTAGGCCGTGTCCCAGAACCGGAAACCGATCTCGTAGATGTAGTAAAGCAACAGCATTGACGCGTTGTTCGGCCCGCCTTGGGTCATCACAAAAATATGGTCCACCGTCCGGAAGGCATTGATGGTTGCATTGACCGACAGGAACAATGTGGTCGGCATCAACAAAGGCCATGTCACCCTGCGAAAGAACGTCCAGCGCGACGTACCTTCCAGCGCCGCCGCTTCGCGCAGGCTGTCGGGAATGTTTTGAAGGGCGGCAAGGTAGAAGATCATGAAAAAGCCTGCCTGGCTCCAGACAGACACCACCGTGACGGCATAAAGCGCCGTTGCGGGCTGACCGATCCAGTTTTGCGGACTCAGCCCGAGAGCCTCGCGAATTTGCTCGAAAAGGCCAAAGCCCGGCAGAAAAAAGAACACCCAGATGTTGGCGACCGCGATCAGTGGCAGCACCGTGGGCGTGAAATAGGACATCCGCAGAAACGCGCGGCCCGCAATGCGTCCCTGCACGAAGATCGCCATGGCAAGGGCAAGCGCGATGGAAGCCGGAATGGTCAGAGCCGCGTAAACCGCGTTGTTGCTCATTGCCTTCAGAAAGATCGGATCGGCCAGCATCCGGCGATAATTCGCGTCCCCCACGAATACCGAGGGGCGACGACCGCGCGGGGTCGACCAGAAGCTGTCGATCACGGTCTGGATCGCGGGCATGTGGGTGAAGGCAAACAGCAGCACCATCGCTGGCAAAAGCAGAAGTGCAGCATGACCCCAGTCTCGGTGCATTTATTTGTCCTTGAACGAAAGACGGCCCAAGTCTGGGCCGCCTTTTTTTGGTGAAGATACGAGGGTTAACGATAGGCTGACAGAATGGCGTCTGCCGCTGCCTGCGCATCGGCCATTGCCTGTGCCGGTGTCTTGTCACCAACAATCGCTGCCGCGATATTGTCGTTGATGATCTGCGTCACCTGCGGACCCTGGTAGGTCGACAGTTCCGGAACCGCGTATTCCAGCTGATCACGCGCAACCAGCGCACCGGGAACCTCTTGTGCGTAGGCCTGCATCATCTCGGTCTCCCAAGTGTCTGCGCGAGGCGCGACATAGCCTGTGTCGATCGACCATTGCGCGGCCTGTGCGGGTTCTGTGGCCCAACGGACGAAATCGACAGCCGCCTGAAGCTGTTCAGGGGTGGAGCCATCGAACAGGTAGAAGTTGCCGCCACCTGTCGGCGCACCGCGGCGTTCCTTGGCGGGCAACATCGCGACACCGAAATCGAACGGAGCATTCGTGCGGATGTTGGTCAGGTTGCCCGTGGTTGTCCAAGCGATGGCGGTCTGACCGTCCATGAAGGCGCGCGGGGTTGCGCCCCAATCAAGGATACCCGGCTCCATGATGCCGTGATCGCGCGACAGGGACACCAGGTAATCGAGCGCTTCGACAACGGCGGGCGTGTCGAAGTAGACCTCGGTGCCGGCATCATTCGCCAGACCGTCCTGACCGTTCGACGCAACCAGCCCCGTAAAGAGCCAGGACGGGAAACCAGAGGACGGGATCCGCACGCCCCATTGTGTCACGGTTCCGCTGGCATCGGTCACCGTCAGGGTCTTGCCCATCTCGACCAGTTCGTCCCAGGTGGCGGGCGGAGCTTCGGGGTCAAGGCCAGCCGCAGCAAAGGCTTCCTTGTTGTAATACATCACCGGTGTGGAGCGCTGGAACGGGATGCCCCAGGTCTTTCCGTCGGTCTGGCTGTTGCGCATGAACGAGTCAAAAAAGCCGCCGAAGAACGCGTCCTGCTCGGCTTCGGGAATGAAATCGTCCCATGGCAGGATCATTTCTTCGTCGAGCAGTGCGAAGAGGTCGACCGACAGGAGGATCGCAAGCTGCGGCGCGTTGCCACCGCGTGACGCGGTGATTGCGCGTGTGGTCGTGTCGGCATAGCTGCCACTATAGACCGCGTTGATCGTGACGTCGGGCGTTTGCGCCATGTAGTCATCGGTCATTTTCTGGATGATCTCGGCCGCGCCACCACCAACGGCAACGGGGAAATAGAACTCCAGTTCAACGGCCTGCGCAGCAGAGCCCAGTGTCAGGGCAACCGCGCAGGTCGATGCGGCAAGTCGAAGTCGTTCAAGCATGGGAAGGCTCCTTGAGGGGGGAAAGAAGAGCTGAAAGGCGCAGGCCATCAGGCCCGAAGACATGCTCGGCGCTGTCTGGCCATGCCAAGGCATGGCCGTCCGCCGGCAAGGCATGGCGCGCAGGAACACGCACCAGAACACGCACCCGGTGATCGTCGGGTCCGATCTCGAAGGCGGCCAGTTGATCGGCGCCAAGATATTCCACGCCCACCAGCCGGGCAGGCAGGCCCTTTGGATCAAGCACGATGTCCTCTGGACGGATTCCCACCATGCCACCTTCTGGCAGCGCGCCGGGTTCGGCGAGGCAGGCGACCGGAATCAGGTTCATGGGCGGTGTGCCGATGAACCGGGCCACAAAGGTATTCGCGGGGTTTTCATAGAGATCACGCGGGCTTGCCACTTGCTGCACCCGACCCTGATTCATGACCACGATATGATCCGCCATTGTCATCGCCTCGACCTGATCATGGGTGACATAGACCATCGTCAGGCCCAGCCTCTGTTGCAGCGCCCTGATTTCGACGCGCATCTCGGCGCGCAGTTTGGCATCGAGGTTCGAAAGAGGCTCGTCCATCAGGCAAATCGGACGATCCGAGATGACGGCACGCGCCAGTGCGACACGCTGCTGCTGACCGCCAGAAAGCTGCGCAGGACGCCGCGCAAGAAGGTCGGTCAATCCCATCATCGACGCGACCCGGTCGAGCCGCGCCTGCTGCTCTGCGCGGGCCACGCGGCGCACCGACAGGCCGAACAGGATATTTTCGGCCACGCTCAGATGCGGAAACAGCGCGTAGGATTGGAATACCATCGACAGGTTGCGCTGCGATGGGGGCAACGCGGTGATTTCGGTTTGATCGACGTAAATCTGCCCGGCGGTCGGCGTGTCCAGCCCGGCAATCAGCCGCAAAAGTGTTGATTTCCCGCAGCCGGATGGACCAAGGAGAACCGAAAATCGACCCGATGGCAGGTTTACGGACACATCGTCCAACGCGGTGGATGTCTCGAAACGGCGTTGAAGCCCACGCAGCGTGATGCCGCCTGCAGAATGCGTGGGCGAAGACGTGATGTGCATGACATGCGGGCCTGACTCGGTTTCACTCTCGACCTAGTGAACGCATGTGACACGATGGTGACAGCGTTCGGTTGACCGCGAGAGCGCCGAGAGCGCCCGCGCATCTCAGCCGGTGGTTCGACCTTTCAGAACTTCGGTTCCGCCCAATCGACGGTCCCAGCACCGATGTCATCAAAGGTTCATATGTGTTTCGAACTCTCGTTACCGAAGAGGGTGGACAGTGAGGCTGACACATTCATTCGGATGAATCACCGTGACTGGGCACTTGATATCGCAAAATTCAGGCACGCGGTTCCGTCTCTGTGACGCTGACGATCTTGCGTCTTGCCAAGAGGCATTCTTTGTCCCCGCGTCTTTGGAATTGACCGAACGACCGTACGAAGATGTCGACCGCGCATGTCCTGCCGTGACGTCCCGACACGGGATCCATCAAACAAGGCTCGCTTTGAACTCTTCGACCACCGTCTGCGGGATGGTCAGGACGGAACACGCGCACACCACCATCACCACCAAACCGAACCTCTGGGGGAAACCACCATGCTGAAAAGCATCATCAAGGCCGTTGCGGTTGCTGCTGTCACTCTGACAGCCGCGCCCGTCATGGCACAGGACGACACGCGGCCCGATCTGGTCGTTGCCGTCAACAATCTACCCGGCAGCCTCGAAGGCATCGAGGAAATGGGCAACGTTGCCGTCCGCATCACCTACTCGATGTATGACAGCCTCATTCGCCGCGATTTCCTGGCCGATGGGTCGGGCACAGCATCCAAGCTCGTTCCGGGTCTTGCCGAAAGCTGGGAGCGTATCGACGATCGCATACTCGAGCTGAAGCTTCGCGAAGGTGTCAAATTCCACGACGGTTCCGAACTGACCTCGGATGACGTCGTGTTTTCGCTCAATCCGGGTCGCGGCCACGGAAACAGCCCGCTGATCGGTGCCGCGCGTCGCTTCATGCTGAGCGTGTCGCATATCGAACCGGTCGACAAGTACACGGTGCGTGTCGTCTCGAAAGAGCCGGACATCCTTCTGGAACAGCGCCTTGCAGGTTACGCCTTCTGGGTCGTGAACGCCAAGAACTACATGACCGTTGGCAAGGACGCCTTTGCCCGCAATCCCGTCGGTACTGGCCCCTACAAGATGGATGAATGGGTCGAAGGCGAATACATCCGCCTTGCGTCGCATGATGACTATTTCGGTGGCAAGCCAGCGGCCAAGTCGGTGACCTTTGTTCAGGTTCCCGAAGTGTCCGCACGGATTGCCGGTCTTGTGTCGGGTGAATACGACATCTCGGTCAACATCCCGCCAGACCAGATTCCAACCATCGAATCCTACGAGGATCTCAAGGTTGAACAGATCGTTCTGGACAACACCCACATGCTGGTTTTCTACACCGCTGGCCCGCTCGAGGACAAACGCGTGCGTCAGGCGCTGTCGCTCTCGATCGACCGTGCGCTGCTGCGTCAGGCGCTCTGGGCGGACAAGAACTACACGCCCAATGGTCACCAGCTTCCGGCCTACACCATGTGGATCGAGGACTACCCGGAGTTCGAATATAATCCGGAAAAGGCCAAGGCATTGCTCGCCGAGGCTGGCTATAACGGCGAGGAAATCGTCTACAAGTTCCCGCTGAATTACTACCTGCTGTCCACCGAAGCCGCGCAGGCCATGCAGCAGATGTGGAAAGCTGTTGGCCTGAACGTCAAGCTGGACCCGGTCGAGAACTTCAGCCAGGTGACCGATCCCGAAGGCACCGTGCATATCCGTCCTTGGTCGAACACGCACCGCATGCCTGATCCCACCGGATCGTTCGTCCCGCAATGGGGTGCGGATTCCGAGGTGCAGAACAACAAGCAGTCTCCGGACCGCGCCTGGGACGCGCCGGCAGAGTTCAACGAGCTGCACGACGTGATCGTGGCATCCACCGATTGGGATGAACGCAAACAGGCTTACCGCGGCGCGCTGGACATCTGGATGGACGAAGCGCCGGGCACGATGCTCTACAACCCGCTGGAAACCTACGCCATGCGCAAGGACATCACGTGGAAGCCCTACGGCCTTTATTACATGGACCTGCGCCCGTACAATCTTCGCATTGGCGAATGATGTGACCCCGGACGGTCCCGCATTGGGGCCGTCCTCAATCATTCGGGAATGCACATGGGTCTCACCGTCAACAATTTGGAAGTGACCATCGAACGGCGCCGCGGCACTGCAGTGCGCCCCGTTCGTGGGGTCTCCCTAAGGGTCGAACCGGGTCGAACGCTGGCCCTTGTCGGCGAGTCGGGTTGCGGGAAATCCATGTCGTGCCTGGCCATCGCCGGTCTTCTGCCCCGGCGCGCCCGCATCAGCGCGGGCTCGATCGAATTCGAAGGTGCCGATCTGGCAACGATGCCAGAGGCACAGGCGCAAAAGTTGCGGCGCCGTCACGTCGCGAGCGTGTTTCAGGATGCCACCGGGGGTCTTAACCCCGTGCGCAGCATCGGCTGGCAGGTGGCCGAAGCGGTGCGCCTGCGTGAAGGTGCCACCCGTGCCGAAGCCGACCGGGAAGCGATCCGCCTTCTGGGCCGCGTCGGTCTGCCCGATCCGGAACGCCGCGCCCGCGAATACCCGCACCAGTTTTCCGGCGGCATGAACCAGCGCGCCATGATTGCGCTGGCGGTTGCAGGCAACCCGCGCGTTCTGATCGCCGATGAAGCGACAACCGCCCTCGACGTCACGCTCCAGGCGCAGATCATCGACCTGATTTCAGACCTGCGTGACAGCCTCGGCATGGCGGTGCTGTTCGTCACTCATGATCTGGGCCTTGTGGCCCAAAGCGCCGACGATGTCGCTGTGATGTATGCGGGTCGCATGGCCGAAATCGCACCTGTCGCCCGCCTGTTTGCGGCACCGCGTCATCCCTACACGCAGGGCCTGCTGAGCGCGTTGCCCGGCGCCACAGGGCAGAGCGTACGGCTCACCACCATCGACGGTACGGTTCCCCCGATCGACGCCTTGCCGCAAGGCTGCGCCTTCGCGCCGCGCTGTGGCAAGGCAAGCGCGCTCTGCCGAGATGTGGACCCGACCGTGCACGCAGGTGTGGCCTGTCACCACGTTCTTCCCGCCCCCGTCAAGACCAAGAGGGTTTTCGCATGAGTTATCTCGAAGCGACCGATCTTGCCCGCAGCTATCAGGTTGGGCGCGCAGGTTTTCTGCGCAAACCGCGCAGCTTTTTTGCGGTCGATGGCGTGACCCTTACCCTGAACAAGGGTGAGACCCTTGGCATCGTCGGTGAGAGCGGTTGCGGCAAATCCACCTTGGCGCGGTTGCTGTTGGGGTTGATCCCGGCAGACCGGGGCGTTCTCACTCTTCAGGGGCAACAAACACTTGGCGTATCCGAAACCGAGTGGCGTGCGCTGCGTCGGCGGATGCAGCTGGTCTACCAGGATGCGGCGGGTGCGCTTGATCCGCGTATGAGCGTGCGGACGCAAGTCGAGGAACCTTTGCACATCCACGGCCTGCCGCTTGACGGCGCCGAACGCGCCTTGCAGGCGGTGGGTTTGTTCGGTGCTATGGCCGACCGCTACCCGCATGAACTGTCCGGTGGCCAGTTGCAGCGTGTGGTCATTGCCCGTGCCCTTGCGCTTGAGCCTGAGATCCTCGTGCTGGATGAACCTGTCTCGGCTCTCGATGTGTCCATTCAGGCGCAGATCGTGAATCTGCTGATGGATTTGCAGCGCGATTTCGGCCTGAGCTATGTGTTCGTCAGCCATGACCTGAGCGTGGTTCGGCATATCTCCAACCGGGTCGCGGTCATGTATCTGGGGCGCATTGTCGAAGACGCCCCGCGCGACCAGCTGTTTGCCGATCCCAAGCATCCCTACACACGCGTGCTGATTGACGCTGCGCCAAAGCCTGATCCGTCCACGCGCCGCGCGATAAGGCTGGAGGTGGGCGATCCGCCCAACCCTGCCGATCCACCGGCTGGATGCGGGTTTCATCCACGGTGTCCCCTTGCTGTTGACCACTGCCGCAAGGAGGCACCGGAGCTTCGCCGCGTCGCCGAACGTCGTGTGGCCTGTCACCTTGTTTCGGAGCCGTTCGGATGATCTGGCTCCTGACCAAGACGCTGCGGGCCATCACCACCCTTTGGTTGGTGGTCACGTTTGTCTTTTTCGTACTGCGCCTGTCGGGTGATCCGACGCTGGTTCTGCTGCCCGACGATATCGACGAGGCGACGCGAGACTTCTATCGTCAGCTCTGGGGGCTCGACCGGCCCATCATGGTCCAATACTGGAGCTATCTCGGTGCGCTGCTTCAGGGTGATTTCGGGATCTCGTTCCGCAACAATCTGGACGCGTTTCAACTGGTCTGGGACCGGGTGCCAAAAACCGCGCTGCTGACCGGGACCGCGCTTTTGATCTCGTTGGCCATCGGCATCCCGCTGGGCATCATTGCCGCCCTGTACCGGGACAGTTGGATCGACCGGGTCGTGATGGCGGTGTCGGTCTTTGGGTTTTCCATGCCGAACTTCTTTCTCGGCATCCTTCTGATCCTCGTCTTTTCATTGAACCTGCGGGTGCTGCCGTCCTCCGGGTCCGGCACTTGGGCGCATCTGATCATGCCTGCCGCGACCCTCGGGATCAGCTTCGCTGCGCAATTTGCGCGCTACACGCGGTCTTCGATGATCGACGTCCTGAACAAATCCTACATGCGCACCGCCCGCTCCAAAGGTGCGGGGCCACTGCGTCGGGTGAACCTGCATGCGTTGCCCAATGCCGCGATTCCAGTGGTGACCATCCTTGGCTTCAAGGTTGGTGAATTGCTGGGCGGAGCGGTGATCACCGAAACAGTTTTCGCGTGGCCCGGCATCGGACGGCTTTTGACCAGCAGCGTCGCGGCGCGCGATCTTGCGGTGGTTCAGTGCATCATGATCCTGCTCGCCTTCACGATGGTTGTGGCCAATATGCTGACCGATCTGGCCTATGGCTGGCTTGATCCAAGAGTGCGCGTCGGCGCAAAGGCAGGTGCCCGATGACTGCGACCAGCCTTGTACATGGTCGCAGGTTCAGCCTGATCCGGCGGCTTTCGAACACTCCGGTTACTGTGCTGCTCGCTGGCGGGTTCATGGCGCTGATGCTGTTCGTGATGGTTTTTGCGCAGGTTGTGCAGCCCTACGCCTTTGACCACATCGATCTGCTGAACCGCATGGCCCCACCCGTGCCGCTGGAAGGCAGCACCTGGATACATCCGGCAGGCACCGACACCCTGGGCCGCGACCTGTTCTCACGGCTTCTGGTCGGAACGCAAACCTCGATGCTTCTCGCGCTTTTGGGCACATGTCTTGGGGCTGTGCTGGGCGTGGCGCTTGGCTTTCTGGCGGCGCACAAGGGGGGGATCTGGGACGAAGGGATCATGGGTCTGGTTGATTTTCAGGCCGCCATGCCGTGGTTCATCATCGCCTTGGCCATCCTTGCCTTTCTGGGGAATTCGATGGTGATCTTCATCGCCATCATGGCGCTGTATGGCTGGGAGACCTATGCCCGGATCACGCGTGGTCTTGTGCTGTCTGCGCGCGAACAGGGCTACGCCCTTGCGGTGCGTGGCCTGGGCGCGCGACCCAGCTGGATTTATCTGCGTCACATCCTGCCCAATATCGCAGGTCCCTTGCTGGTGCAGCTGACGGTCAATTTCCCGTCGACCATCCTTTTCGAGACATCGCTGTCCTTCCTCGGCCTTGGTATCCGTCCGCCGATGACATCGCTGGGCCAGATGCTGGGCGAGGGGCGTGACTATCTGATCAACGCCTGGTGGCTGGCCGTTGTGCCCGGCCTGACCATCTTTTTCATCACGCTGAGCATGTCGATCCTGGGCGATTGGCTGCGCGGCAAGCTCGATCCGTCTTTGGAGGACTGACATGACCCATATCATTTCGACCGGGTTCAATACCGGCATGGCCGATGGTGACCTGAGCCGTTTGGACCGACGGCTGGCGCATATGGTCGATATCGGCTGCACCGGCGCCGAGATCACCGCTGTCGGGCTGGACGCGGTGGTGGATTGTCGGCTGATCCCGGAACGCGTGGCAGAGGTGCGCGAGATCCTGTCCCGCTATGATCTGGCCTATTCGATGCATGCCCCCATCGCCATCAACCTTATGGACGAGGCCCATGCCGATATCATGTCGCTTGCTGCGACTGTATCGATGGAACTGGCCGCCGAGATCGGGGCCAAGGCTGTCGTTCTGCATCCCGGTCGGGTACACCCGCAGACTTGGGTTGATCGGAAATCCGCGCTTTATGCCTTTGAATTGGATCAACTTGGCCCGGTCGCTGACCGCGCCGCAGCGCTGGGTGTGCAGATCGCCTACGAGAACATCTCGCCCAATCCGCGGGTGATTGCGGGACAGGAAACGTCCTATTCGCTCGATCCGCGCTTCTTGGCTGAACAACTTGCGCGGCTCGATCATGACGCCGTGATCGCCTGTCTGGACATCAGCCACGCGCAACAGGGCGCGGGGCTTTGGGGGTTCGACATGCTGGAGGCTTGCATCGCGCTTGGCCCCTGGATCGGGCATATCCATTTTTCCGACAGCACCGGGCTGCCCGCGAGTTTTCCCACCGGAAGCCGAAATGAGCAGCATTTCTTTGGAACGGGCGATATGCACGCTCCCAAAGGGTACGGGCGTGTCGATTTCGATGCACTGGCCGCAGCCCTTCCCGTGCGCCCCGGCACCCGTGTTGTCATCGAGATCAAGACGAACTTCATCGCGCATGCAGAAGCGCAGACGCTTTCTGATGCCAAGGCCTTTGCGGACGCGGTGAACGGAGCACAGTCATGAAACAGGTGGATCGGGTCGTCATCATCGTCTTCGACGGGTTGCGACCAGACATGATCGCGGGCCGGATGCCCAACCTCGAGGCCTTCGCGAACCGGGGCCTGTGGTTCCGCGAGGCGCGATCGGTCTTCCCATCGATGACCCGCGTGGCGACAACTTCGTTTGCCACAGGGCAATGGCCGGGCGTGCACGGGATCGTCAACAACGCCTTTCACATGCCGAACGTCGTACAGGGCGCGCCTCTGGACACGTCGAATTTCGATCACCTGTCGCAGTTGAAGGCAGCCGAGGGGCAAGTTGTGACGAGCGTCAGCCTCGGCCACGCGCTTGCCGCACAGGGTTTGCGCATGGGGGCGGTGCATGCCGGGTCAGCAGGATCGTCCTACCTGGTGAACCATGATGTCGCGGAACATGGGCACTGGACGTTTTCCATTCACGGAGAAGCTTCGACGAAGACACCTGAGGCGGCGCGCCGTGCGATTGCGTCCCTTGGCCCGCTGCCTGCGCAGGATGTGCCGAAATTCGACACGATCGACTATGCGCGGCGCGCGTTTCTCGACATGGCCCTGACCAAGGATGGCCCTGAGGTTGCGCTGCTGTGGTTGCCGGAGCCCGACACGACCTGGCATCACTACGGGCTTGGGTCGGAACAATCGCTCGCTGTCATGCTCGCCGCCGACAGGGTCTTCGGCGATATCCTGGATGCCATTGACGGTATGGAAGGCCGCACGGCGGTCATCGCCATGTCCGATCATGGCCAGATCACGACAACCAGCCAGACCGATATCACGGGCGAAATGCAAGCCGATGGATTGCCCGCCAGTCACCGACCCGATGCCACCCACCGCCTTGCGCTGACCCGTGGCAACATGGGCGAATTGCGTAGCCTCGATGGGGATATGGGCTTGGTCTCGGCGGCGTGTGACTGGCTGATGTCTCGCGAGGACATCGGCATGGTCTTCGCCAAAGAAACCCTTGCAGGCAGTTTGCCGGGTACGTTTCCCATGTCGCTGGTCCACCACGGACATCAGCGCAGCCCCGACCTGTTTTTCCTGATGCGGTCCTCGGATGACGCTGATCCGTGGGGATTGCCGGGGCAGGGCGGTCTGATCGCGGGCGTGGACGTTGGGGGTGGGATGCATGGCGGGCTGAACCGACACGAGATGAACACGACGCTTGTGATCGGGACACCGGATGGACGGACAGGCATGGATACCAAACCTGTGGGCCTGGTAGATATCGCCCCAACCGTGGCTGCGCTGCTCGGAGTGGACATGCCATCATCCGGTGCAGCCTTGGCGGTTCATGAACCATGCCAAAGCGGCATTGAACATGAAACCTTCCGTGAGAGCCGTGGCGCGTTCTGCCAAGAGCTGCACAGGAACAAGGTCAACGGTCGCGTCTACCTCGACTATGGGGGGCGGGTACCGGCGGGCGCGTAGCAGGGCTAGTCCACTGTGGTTGCAAATTCAGCGGGTCACAGGGTCTGCGGCCATCCAGCGACATGGCGTTACCCCTCTGTTGGACTGGATTGGCCGGGCATCAACTTCGCTACGATTGCAGCGGTTTGACCACCAGTTCGCCCTCTTCCCGTGCTTTCATCGCAAGCGCGGCGGCATGTGCGCCGGCTGCTGTGGTGAAGTACGGGATCTTGTCATAGAGCGCGACCGAGCGGATTTCCCGGCTGTCTTCGACTGCGGCAGCGCTTTCGGTCGTATTCATGACCAGATCGATCCCGCCATCCTTCATCACGTCCACAATGTTCGGGCGGCCTTCATAGACCTTCTTGGTGATCTCACAATCTATGCCATGTTCAGACAGGAATTTCGCGGTTCCCGAAGTTGCCACGATGGTGAACCCCAGTTCAACCAGAATGCGGGCCGTTTCGGCCAACTGATCCGTCTTGTCGGAATTCTTGATCGAGAAGAACACATTACCCGATGACGGCAAGTGGTTTCCCGCACCCATCTGTGCCTTGAGGAAGGCGCGCGGGAAGGAGCGATCCCAGCCCATGACTTCGCCGGTGGACCGCATTTCGGGCCCGAGGATCGTATCCACACCTGGAAAGCGGGCGAAGGGAAGGACGGCCTCCTTGACCGAGAACCACGGCATCATCGGGTCCGCGAGAGTCATCGGGTCCGCAAGCGGCAAAACCGTGTCGTAGTCCGCGTTCTCGGGATAAGGATCGCGGATCGGAAAGTTGGTCAGCGGTTCGCCCGCCATCACCCGCGCCGCGATAGACGCAATGGCCGAGTCCGTCGCCTTGGCGACAAAGGGCACGGTGCGAGATGCGCGCGGGTTCACTTCGATCAGGTAAATCTCGCCATCCTTGATCGCGAACTGGACGTTCATCAGGCCAACGACGTTCAACGCTAGCGCGAGAGCTTCGGTCTGGCGGTTGATCTCTTCAAGGATATCGTCAGACAGCGAATAAGGCGGAAGCGAACAGGCGCTGTCACCGGAGTGCACGCCGGCTTCCTCGATATGTTGCATGATGCCGGCCACGTGGACACGCGTGCCATCACAGAGCGCATCGACGTCAAGTTCGATGGCGCCGGACAGGTAGCTGTCGAGCAGGACCGGACTATCACCCGAGACCACAACAGCCTCGTTGATATAGCGTTCAAGATGCCCCATGTCCCGGACGATTTCCATCGCACGACCGCCAAGAACGTAGGACGGACGGATGACCAGTGGGAAACCGATGTCTTCGGCGATGGCCATGGCCTGTGCGCCGGTCGATGCAATGCCGTTATGCGGCTGTTTCAGCCCCAGTTTCGTCACAAGTGCCTGAAAACGCTCGCGATCTTCTGCAAGATCGATTGCATCCGGTGTGGTGCCGAGGATCGGAATTCCCTCGGCCTCAAGCGCGCGGGCAAGCTTGAGCGGGGTCTGACCACCGAACTGGACGATCACGCCATGCAGCGTTCCGTTCTCTTGTTCGACCCGCAGAATTTCGAGCACATGCTCGAATGTCAGGGGTTCGAAATACAGGCGGTCGGAAGTGTCATAATCGGTTGAAACGGTTTCCGGGTTGCAGTTGACCATGATCGTTTCGTAGCCGACCTCGGTGAGGGCGAAGCAGGCGTGGCAGCAGCAATAGTCGAACTCGATCCCTTGGCCGATCCGGTTGGGGCCACCGCCCAGAATGACGACCTTCTTTCTGTCACTGGGCCGTGCCTCGCATTCTACTTCGCCCATCATCGGGGCTTCGTAGGTCGAATACATGTACGGCGTCTGCGCTTCGAATTCCGCAGCACATGTGTCGATGCGCTTGAAGCTGGCTTTCACGTTCAGGTTCAGACGACGGGCACGCACCTGCTTTTCCGTTGTGCCGGTCAGTGTTGCAAGCCGCGCATCGGTAAAGCCCAGCATCTTGAGCGCGCGCATGCCCGCCTCGTCGGCAGGCAGGCCGCTTGCGCGCACCTCGTCTTCGGTTTCCACGATCTCTCGGATGCGCGCGAGGAACCAGGGATCGTACATGGTTGTCGCGTGAATGTCGTCATCGGACAGGCCGTGACGCATGGCCTGCGCGATCGTGCGCATCCGGTCCGGGGTCTGTTGGCTGATCGCCTTGATGACGGCGGATTTCTCGGGAGCTCCTTCGATGTGAACCTCATCGAACCCGGTGAGGCCGGATTCCATCGAGGCCAACGCCTTTTGCAGCGACTCGTGAATGGTCCGGCCAATCGCCATCGCCTCGCCCACCGATTTCATCGCCGTCGTCAGGTGGGGTTCGGAGCCAGGGAATTTCTCGAAGGCGAATTTGGGGATCTTGGTGACCACGTAGTCGATGGTCGGCTCAAACGACGCGGGCGTCACCTTGGTGATGTCATTGTCCAGCTCGTCGAGAGTGTAGCCAACGGCCAGCTTGGCCGCGATCTTGGCAATCGGGAAACCGGTCGCCTTGGACGCCAGTGCGGAGGACCGGCTGACCCGCGGGTTCATTTCGATCACGACCATGCGCCCGTCCTGCGGGTTGATGGCCCATTGGACGTTCGATCCGCCTGTTTCGACGCCGATCTCGCGCAGCACGGCGATCGAACCGTTGCGCATGATCTGGTATTCCTTGTCGGTCAGCGTCAGGGCAGGTGCGACAGTAATGGAATCGCCGGTGTGCACGCCCATCGGATCGACGTTTTCGATGGCGCAGACGATGATGGCGTTGTCGGCGCTGTCGCGGACGACTTCCATCTCGAATTCTTTCCAACCCAGCAGTGATTCATCAATCAGGATCTGATTTACCGGAGAGGCGTCCATGCCGGACCGGCAGAAATGGACAAAATCCTCGCGGTTATACGCTACGCCACCGCCTGTGCCACCGAGGGTGAAGGCAGGCCGGATGATGGCAGGCAGGCCGATTTGCTCCAACTCTGCGAGGGCCATGGCAACGCCTGCGTCAAGATCGGGCTTGCCATTGGCCTTCTTCGGTGCAGTGATGATTGTCGCCTTCGGGTTTTCCAGCCCGATGCGATCCATCGCTTCACGGAACAGCTTGCGGTCTTCGGCCATCTCGATGGCCTCCCGCTTGGCGCCGATCATCTCGACGCCGAATTTTTTGAGGACGCCCATCTCTTCAAGCGCGAGGGACGTGTTCAGCCCGGTCTGGCCGCCCATCGTCGGAAGCAACGCGTCGGGGCGTTCCTGTTCGATGATCTTCGCGACGATCTCGGGCGTGATCGGTTCGATATAGGTGGCGTCGGCCAGTCCGGGATCGGTCATGATCGTCGCAGGATTGGAATTCACGAGGATGACACGGTAGCCTTCTTCGCGCAGAGCCTTGCAGGCCTGTGCGCCAGAGTAGTCGAATTCGCAAGCCTGGCCGATAACGATGGGCCCTGCTCCGATGATCATGATTGACTTGATATCGGTACGTTTGGGCATTGGGTCACCTCGTTTCGCGCGGATCCGTGCCGGGTGCTGTCCCGGCGGGCAAATTCCAGCGGGTTATAGACATGCGCGGGTGACGTTCAAGCCTATTGAAGCCCTGTTTTTTCCGCAGCGTTCATTTGAACCAGTGGTGTTCCGCCCAATCACGATTTGCGGTCGCCATTCTTCTGCTGGCCAGTTCACATTAGCCACGCATGACGTGCCGATTCCCACGCTATGGCTGGACTTTTGCGGCAACCTGCATCATTGAGCCGGGCGACTTGAAACCTATACAGAATTGGGAATCCGACATGCACGCCTTTCGCAGCCACACTTGCGCCGATCTGACCAAGGCCGATGTTGGCCAGACCGTCCGCCTGTCTGGCTGGGTGCACCGCATCCGGGACCATGGCGGTGTGCTGTTCATCGACCTGCGTGACCATTACGGCGTCACACAGCTTTTGTGCGATTCGGACAGCCCGGTGTTTTCGGATGTGGAAAAACTCCGCTCTGAATGGTGTATCCGTATCGACGGTGAAGTTAAGGCGCGTGATGCGAGCCTTGTGAACCCGAAGCTGCCCACAGGTGAGGTCGAGGTCTTCATCCGTGACATGGAAGTCCTGGGTGCCGCGGAAGAATTGCCGTTGATCGTGTTCGGCGATCAGGAATACCCTGAGGAAACACGCCTGCGCTACCGCTTCCTCGACCTGCGCCGCGAGGCGATGCAGCGCAACATGACGCTGCGCTCGGATGTGGTGTCGTCGATCCGCAAACGAATGTGGGCGCAGAATTTCCGCGAGTTTCAGACGCCTATCATCACCGCCTCAAGCCCGGAAGGCGCGCGCGATTTCCTTGTTCCGAGCCGACTGCATCCCGGCAAGTTCTATGCGCTGCCGCAGGCGCCGCAGCAGTTCAAGCAGCTCATCATGGTCAGTGGCTTTGACAAGTATTTCCAGATCGCGCCCTGCTTTCGCGACGAAGACCCGCGCGCCGACCGGTCGCCGACGGATTTCTACCAGCTGGACCTGGAAATGTCCTTTGTCAGCCAGCAGGACATTTTCGACACGATCCAGCCCGTCATGCAGGGCGTGTTCGAAGAATTCGGCGGCGGTCGCAAGGTGGATTCCGTCTGGCCGCAAATCTCGTATCGCGATGCGGCGCTTTGGTATGGCACCGACAAGCCTGACCTTCGTAACCCGATCAAGATGGAAGTCGTGTCCGATCATTTCCGTGATTCCGGCTTTGCGATCTTCGCGAAACTGCTGGAACAGGACGGCACTGAAATCCGCGCGATCCCGGCCCCCGGTGGTGGCAGCCGGAAATTCTGTGACCGAATGAATGCCTTTGCCCAGAAAGATGGTCTGCCCGGCATGGGGTATATCTTCTGGCGCGACGGCGATGATGGCATGGAGGCTGCCGGGCCGCTGGCCAAGAATATCGGTCCGGAACGTACCGAGGCGATCCGCCTGCAGCTTGGCCTTGGGGTCGGGGATGCCGCGTTCTTCCTTGGTGGCAAGCCGTCAAACTTTGAAGCGGTCGCGGGTCGCGCCCGCGTCGTGATCGGCAATGAGCTTGGTCTGACTGAACAGGACCGGTTCGCCTTTGCGTGGATCGTCGATTTCCCGATGTACGAAGCAGATGAGGAAAGCGGCAAGGTCGATTTCAGCCACAACCCGTTCTCCATGCCGCAAGGCGGTATGGATGTGCTCAAGGGCGATCCGCTTGATGTTCTGGGCTATCAGTACGATCTTGCCTGCAACGGCTACGAGCTGGTTTCGGGTGCGATCCGGAACCACAAGCCCGAGATCATGTTCAAGGCGTTCGAACTGGCCGGATATGGCGAAGAAGAAGTGCGCAAGCGGTTCGGTGGCATGGTCAACGCGTTCCGTTTTGGCGCTCCGCCCCACGGCGGATGTGCAGCGGGCATCGACCGGATGGTCATGTTGCTGGCCGATACGGCGAATATCCGTGAGGTCATCATGTTCCCGATGAACCAGCGCGCCGAAGACCTCATGATGAACGCGCCGTCGGATGCGACCAGCGATCAGCTCATGGAGCTGGGTCTGCGTGTGCTTCCAAAAGAAAATTGATCGTCGAAGCAAAAGGCCGCTCTGACCAGAGCGGCCTTTTTCCTTACATCGCGATGGCATCCTGCACCCGCAATTGAACTAATCCTGCCAACCGGGACACAGGGCCAATCGTCGGTGCGCCCTGTGAATGCGCAAGTGCAAGGTCTGAAGCCGCGTGTTCGAGTGCCGCATCTTCGGCCGTCAGGGCAACGCCCCGTACGAAGGATGTGACGTAGCCGATGGCCCGCGCATCGACTGGCTTGCCCAAGATTTCAGCGACATAGGCCATGTCCTCTCGGAACGCGACAAGATCGGGTTGGATCGTGTCGCTGCGTATGGGGCGTAGGCCGCTTGGCCGGGCACCAAGTGGCAGTTGCTGCAGGATCGCGTTCTGAAACGTGCCGAGATTTGCCACCGGCTTGGCCAGAAACCCGTCTGCGCCGGCGGCATAGGCGAGGTCTTCGGCAAAGGGATCGCCACTGCAGGCGAGGATCACGCCGACCCGTGGCACGGCATTGCGCATTTCGTCTATCAGTTCGGCACCGTTGCCATCCGGCAGGCCCATATCGACGATTACCACTGAGGGTCGATAGACCTGCAGATGACGCCGCGCAGATTTCAGGCAATCGGCTCGCCTGAGGCGTGCGCCGCTGTGCAGGCACATCAGGCGAAGCGCGTCACAGGCATACAGGCTGTCTTCGACCGCAAGGACGGTCAGCCCAAGCAGCGGTCGTGTCGTTGTTGGTCGCTGCAGGTGGTTCAATGCGTCATCATCAATCATTTCGCCCTCCATGAGTCGCTTCACTTTGGCGCGGGTGAGGCTAACAGGGCGTTAATGCGCCCGGCCCTCTTGTCTGATTATATCGCTCGGGGGATAAGCCGCGAAACTCAGGACGGAGAGACAACATGATTGGACGTTTGAACCATGTGGCGATTGCCGTGCCCGATCTCGAAGCGGCGTCGAACCAGTACAGCACTGCGCTGGGCGCAAAAGTTGGCGCGCCGCAGGACGAACCCGATCACGGTGTGACCGTGGTGTTCATCGAGTTGCCCAACACGAAGATCGAACTGCTCTACCCGCTCGGTGAAAACAGCCCCATTGCCGGTTTCCTGGAAAAGAACCCGTCGGGCGGCATTCACCACGTGTGTTACGAAGTCGATGACATCATCGCGGCCCGCGACCATCTCAAAGAGACCGGCGCGCGTGTTCTGGGCGATGGTACTCCAAAGATCGGTGCGCATGGCAAGCCTGTGCTGTTCCTGCATCCAAAAGATTTCAATGGATGCCTCGTGGAACTGGAACAAGTCTGACTCGACCCCACATAGGGGAGTAAAGGAGCGCGCCCATGTCCATCACCTCTGCCATCGTTCTATTCGCCGTGATCTGGTTCATGGTCTTTCTGATCGTCATTCCGATCCGGTTGCAGACGCAAGGCGATCTAGGTCAAGTCGTCCCGGGTACGCATGCCGGGTCTCCCGAGGTTCACAACCTCAGGAAAAAAGCTTGGATCACCACGTTTGTCAGCATTGGCCTGTGGATCGTCATCGCCGGGATCATCTTGTCCGGCTGGATCACCGTGCGCGATCTGGACTTCTTTGGCCGGATGGGGCCTGCGCCCGAATTTGGTGGTACAGGTGGGTAAAGGTTGCCGCGCCGAGGATCGGGATCACGAGGTTCACAAGCGGTAGCGACAACGGCATCGCCATCAGGGTGCCCGCGATCCAGATCTTTCCCGCATGGCGTTTGCGCAGGGCCTTGGCACCAGCACGCCCTTCACGCCGCATCGCGGCAAGCGTGAAATATTCCCGGCCCAGCAAGAACCCGTTCAGACCCCAGAAGATGAACAGCGCGAAGGGCGGGAACATCACGTAGAGGATCAGGGCAAAGATATTTGCGGCGATCAGAACACCAAGAAAGTTCACCGTGTCACGCAGGGCGTCCCAGAACGGCACACGATCTGCCTTGGGCAGATGCGGGTAGTGCCGTTCCTCCACCGCGTCGGCGACATCGTCGAGGAACATCGACGTGATGGCCGATGCGACCGGGATCATCAGGAACACCGACAGAACGAGCATCGAGATGAACGCGGTCCAGCTGAGCAGGTCGTCGAGCCAAGTCACGTTGCCGATGAACGGCAAGGTTGACTCTGGTCCGAGAGATGCGCTCAGGAGCCACATCAACGCGGCGAAAAACGCCACCAAAAGCGCAAAGCCAAGGCCGATGCCCAGGAACAGCACCTTGCGGAAGCGAGGGTCGCCCAACTGGCGGAGGGTCAGCAGAAAGCTTCGCAGGATCACGTGTCGAGCCATGTCGTGATGGCGTCGATATCTGGGCGGGGCCGTTCGGGCGGCACGGCCGAGGCGGTGCCTATGTGGATGAATCCTGCGACGCGTTCATTGTCGACAAGGCCCAAGGCCGATTGGCAGAAGTCGCAGTCATGCGAGGGCCAGCCGCTGAGCCAATTTGCGCCCCAACCCGAAGCCAGTGCCGCATTGAGCAGGGCAAGGCAGACCGCGCCCGCCGAATAGGTCTGTTCGATCGCGGGGATTTTTTCGGATGGTTTTTGCACCTCGATCACCGCGACGCAAAGCGGGCTGTCTGCGAATTGCTGTCGCGCCTTTGCGATGTCTTCCTCGGACCGACCGGTCTCTGCCCCACAATGGTCAACCGCCCGGGCAAGACGGTCAAGCGCGGGTTTTTCAAGCACGATAAAACGCCAGGGTTCGAGTTTGCCATGATCCGGTGTCCGCGCAGCCGCCGTGAGAATTGGCTTGAGAGCCTCCCGGTCCGGTGCTGGCGCCTGCAGGAGCTTTGCCGGACGGGACCGTCGCGTGTGCAAAAACTCCATCACGGCATTGTTCACGTCAGGCATCACGTCTCCTTCATCGTCGGTCGCACCCATGCAATCCTGTGCACCAAGAATATCTTTGAGGGTGATAAGTTGAAAGCCTGTCAAAGAACAGCCTTGCCAAGCTCGAAACTGAGATCACGACGATCACAATCATCGCGATGCCATATTCATGTGCCTGCAAGAACTTCGGGCTGTTTTAACCCTGTGTGTCAGCGCGGGAATAGACGCCTTCAGGAAGCGACAAGGACGCAGCGAGGTCGCGCATCTGGGACATCGAAAAGGTGATCCTGTTCACCCGGTCCGTGCGTGGATCGTACTGTTCAACGGTGATGCATTCTTCGAACCCGTTCACGATGACGTCCTCCTGCAACGGGCTTTCGCCTTCGTCAACAAGGGTCACCACGGTCGAGTCGAATTCGTGTTCGATGCTAAACATGACCAAAGCCTAACGCGACGCTTCGGCAAAAGCCAAGGGCATCTGCGGAAATCCACCGGTGAAAATTCAGGGCTGGCAGGACAGTCAGGATGACCTTAGTTCAAGTGTCTTGATGACAGGGAGTGTCTTGATGCGTCGGCTCGTTCTCTTGGCCTTTTTTGCCCTTGCGGCATGTGATGTTCCGGCACCGGCGTCGCAGGTTCAACCGCGTCCGCAAAGCGCCCCTGCACAGCTTTCGGATCAGGATGCGCGCAACCGGGCCAGCATCGCCGCGAGGCAGTTCGTGGCCGTCGTACAAACCGTGGAACCCGTGGCCGAACGCGAATGCCGTCAACGCGCGCCTGCGGCCAATTGCGACTTCCAGATCGTTGTGGATGATCGCCCGGGGATGCCGCCAAACGCGTTCCAGACCGTCGATCGCACCGGCCGTCCGATTCTTGCCTTCAACCTCGCCTTGATCGCGTCGGTGGACAATGCCGATGAACTGGCGTTCGTCATGGGGCACGAAGCGGCGCATCACGTGCTGGGTCACTTGGGTCGCACACAGCAGAACGCTGCCGTGGGAGCCGTGATCCTGTCGGGACTGGTCGCGCTGGGCGGTGGGGATGCAACCGTGGTGCAATCCGCAGAAGAGATCGGGGCATCGCTCGGAGCGAGGACCTATTCCAAGGATTTCGAACTCGAGGCTGACCAACTTGGCACGATCATCACTGCCCGTGCCGGCTACAACCCCATCCGGGGCGCGCAGTTCTTCAACAGGATTCCCGATCCAGGCAATCGGTTCCTTGGCACCCACCCACCCAATGCGGCCCGCATGGACATCGTGCGACGGACGGCTGCGGGGCTCTGACAGCCGCATTTGACCTGAATCAAGGCTGAAGGTGGCAGCACAAGTTACCCTTGAGACAGTACAATGGGGAGCCTTGTCATGTCCTTTACGTCGAAACGCGATGCGCACACGCAACTTGTTCTTGGAATGGCCGACCGTCAGGGTCTTGACCTGCAAGAGATGATTCTGCGCGCTGACTTCTCGGAAGATCAATTCGAACAGGCGGTGAACCTTTGCCTCGGCTGTACCCAGCCGACCGCCTGCAAATGCCTTCTGAACAGTGCGGGACCACAGCTAAACCTGCCCGATTACTGCAGAAACGGGGCTCTGTTCGACCAATTGGCTTCCGACTGACCCAAGAAGCCTGAACGCCTCGGCGCTAAAGCGGTGCTGCGAGCCCCAATTCAGGTCCGCAGGTTCTTGGCGCTTTCCTTGATCTCGGCATATTGACCCGAGGGGCGGAACGGCCACAGGTAGTCGGGGAGCACGGCTTCCAACGCGACAGGCTTGATCCCCAGATCGGCAAAGGTTTTCACGCCATCGGACACGACATTGTCGTTGCGCAGGTTCTTGACCTGATCGCGGGTGACCATGGCCGGGATCAACCCCCCGCTGAGGGTGTTGGCGAAATCGAACAGGGCTCCCATGATGGTCGCGGCAAAGAACGGGATGTTCACAACCAGCCGACGGCGACGAATGACCTTGAGCATCTCCTGCATCAGCTCGCGGAACGTGTTCACGTCAGGCCCGCCAAGCTCGTAGATGCCCGGAGCGGCCTGCCCTGTGGCAGCCATGCTTGCAGCCTGCGCCACATCGTCCACATAAACCGGCTGGAATTTCGTTTCGGCACCGACAACGGGAAGAATTGGCCCGAGCCGGGTCATGCCCGCAAAGCGGTTGAAGAACTCATCCTCCGGCCCGAACACGATCGAGGGGCGCAGAATCACGGCGTTCGGCATATGCTTCAGCACCGCCGCCTCGCCTTCGCCCTTGGTGCGCTGGTAGTCGCTTTCGCTTTTCATGTCGGCACCAATGGCCGACACGTGAACGAGGGTCGAAATACCAGCCTCTGCCGCAAGCCGGGCCACGCGTGCGCCACCCTCGGCCTGCACGGCCTTAAAGGTGTTCTTGCCGTTTTTTGCAAGGATACCGACACAGTTGATCACCGCATCGGCGCCCTGCATCGCGGAGCGGACACTGGCGTCGTCGCGGATGTTGCACAGGATCGGTTCAACCTGGCCAACCGCGCCGTAAGGCTTCACGAAAAGCGCTTCGTTTGGTCGCCGCACGGCAACGCGAACACGCCAACCTAGCTTGGCCATCCGACGTACAATATAGCGCCCGACAAACCCCGAGCCGCCGTAGATCGTGACGAGTTTCGACATGTGATTGCTCCCGGTCATAGCTTGTCTGACCTGTATCCCCGTCGCCACTTACGGGCAAGGTGTTGGATTGCCGCAAAGCAACCCTCAAAAGCTGACAAAACCCCGTTGACACCCTTTCGGGACAGGATTACACGCCTGCTTCACGACACCTGCCCAGGTGGCGGAATGGTAGACGCGCTGGCTTCAGGTGCCAGTGGCCGCAAGGCCGTGGAGGTTCGAGTCCTCTCCTGGGCACCAAAGTCAAGCGAAAAACAACAAAAACTTCGATTTCTTGATGTTTTGCAGACTTTCTTCCGAAAACTGCTACACAAAACGCTCCACACGCGTTCTTTGCACGTCCTTGACCCGACATGTTTCGAAAATTTGTCCGAGGCTGGCGGCAGAGCCGCGTCAGTTTCCGTAATTTTTCAAACGGTCCGAAGTCCCTCCCATCAACAACTATGGGAGCAGGCCATGCAGGTCTCGATCGAAAAGCTGGAGCATCTTCGTGATGTTATGAAACTAATTGTCCGCGCACGGACGGACGGTCGAAAATACGTCCCGGTCGTCTTGAAGCTCGAGGCAGAAATCGCAGCCAGAAAAAACTTGGATGACGACTATGCCCGCATCATCGCGGATGCGGCATAGCACCGCTGAGATATGCGTCCTCTACTTCACTCAAGAACAGCAGGAGATCACCAATGCCGACGGCAATGTCGGTCTCTGACGCGGACCGGACCCCAACGATGAGACTCCGTCTGAAACGGCGGGGTTTGTCGTTCTGGGGGTGGTCAGTCGTGTTAGTCGCGGCACCAAATTTGTCGTCGGCACGGCATAGTCGACGCGTGCGATGACGCTGAGCCTCGCGGAGGCAGCATGGATACTTGTGACATGACCGGCCCTTTGTACGCAAACGGCTTAATCGACAAGGCACGTTCCGAAGCCTCAGAAGCGGACCTTTAGGAGCATAGCGGTTGCCCAACATGTCCATGGCTGTTCTTTTAAATTGACCCTACAAGGATACAATCGAAACGCAGGTAAGCCTTGAGGTAGCTGCGAAAAAGGAGCAGCGCCCATGGTAGAGCCAGAAACGTTTATGTTCCTTGCAGATCTCGCAAAGAACAACCGCAAAGCCTGGATGGATGCACACCGCGAGGAACGCGATGACGCTCTGCGCAATTTCGCGGGCATCGCCATAACACTGCACGACTATGCTAATCGCTTTGATCCTTCCGTGGCTGACGCAAAGTTCAATCCCAGGCAAAGCTACTCAAAATTCTTTCAGGAGGCGCGCGATCGCGTCGGGCCTGGCCTGTACCGCACGGATGTTGATGTGTTCGTTAACGCAGGTCACCCTGCCGAAGACGTTGGATATTACCTTCATATCGAACCCGGGAATTGCCACGCTGGGGCGGGGCTTTTTCAACCCTCCAAGACAGCCCTTGCAAGGTTACGCTCACGTTTGGTCGATGACCCGCATGGCCTGAACGACGTCGTGACCGAACCTGAGTTCGTCGAGGTGTTCCCAGACGGGGTTGGCACACGAAAGGCGTTGGGGGCTGTGCCAGACGGATTTGACCGTAGCGATCCGGCAGCGCCCTATCTGAAAATGGTTGGCTTGGGGTGTCGCAAAGACCTGTCAGACGCGCTTCTTCTGAACGACGATGTGATTGATCTGTTGATTAATATCTTCCGCTCTGCCAGCCCGCTGGTACGATACTTTGACTGATTAAACGGGCAGACTTTTTCATGTAATCGCGGTCTTATCGTTGCCATCAGCAATCACTCCCGGCCCTGAGCGGTCATTCAAGCTGTCCATAACTAACTTCCGGTTCCACCCAACTCACAACAGAAGGTCGTCCCGGTCGTTGTGTCTGGCGTCAACAATCGGCCATCAATCGACTTGGCATTCATGCGTTCCACGTCCGATGCCGTTCTGAGCAAACCGTGGATCATCCAGTCACAACACAACTGATAGTCGTCACCTGCCGGTCAAGCCGCTCAGGACTCAACCCATTCACTGTTGCTTGGCTCTCAACTTCAAACCGGCTACTAAGGACGCACAATGTAACTTCGGGAAGCGTGCTTCGCTTCTTGAAGGCCGAGGGACGGTCGAAAAATCGCCACTCGGCCAAACACTTAAGCACTGCAAACTGATTGAGGAAATAAATTGAGCTTAGCTGACGAAGTCGCAATCGCGCGAAAAGAAATCCGAGCTGACGGCTATGAGATGTCGGTAGGCGAGATAGCGAATTTGTATCGAGATGGCGAGCTTCGAATCGACCCTGAGTACCAGCGGCTGTTTCGATGGGACGAAACACGAAAAACTCGTTTTGTTGAATCTTTGCTCCTTGGAATCCCAATTCCACCGGTGTTTGTATATCAAGGCGAAGACAATGTATGGGAGTTGATAGACGGCCTTCAAAGACTATCAACGATTTTCCAGATGATGGGGATACTACAGGGTGAACGGGCAGAAGAGCTTGGAGAATTGGTTCTGGAAGGGACAACCTACTTACCTTCACTTTCGGGAAAAAAATGGGAGCCAACCAGCGAAGATTCAGATGACGGATTGGGCGGCTCCCTTCAGATTCAGATCAAGAGATCTCGAATTCGTGTCGAGATTCTTCAGCCCGAAAGTGACGCAACAGCAAAATTCGAGCTCTTTCAGAGATTGAACACAGGCGGTGCGAGCCTATCTGAACAAGAAATACGAAATTGCGTAGCGGTGATGATCGATCCATCTTTCTTTGCGTGGATCAAGGCACTATCCATTAACCCTGACTTCACGACAGTAACCGCGCAAACCGAAACAGCAGTAGAATCTCAAATGAGCGTCGAGCTGGCTTTACGGATTATTTCATTCTCTGAAATCCCATATAATAAGCGGCTTGACGTGCACGAGTATCTCGATCGGGCGCTCCTGAAATTGGCCGAAAGCCAGACGCTTGATCGGGATTCTGTAGCGGATCGCTTCAATCGATCATTTAAGATCCTCAACCGAGCACTTGGGGACTCCTCTTTTAGAAGGTGGGATGGTCAGAACTTCCGAGGTAAGTTCCTAATGTCTGTCTTTGAGGTGATCGGACATGGAGTATATCAGAACATCGAAGCCATTGAACTGCTTGGCGACGACAATGCCGACCAATTTGTTCAGCGTAGAGCTCGGGAGCTTTGGCAAGACGAAGTATTCAAGACAAATTCGGGAGGCGGCACTCGCGGTACTACCAGGCTTGCAAACCTACTTCCCATGGCAAAAGATTTCATGTGCCCTTAAATGGTGAAGATTAGAACGCTGGCCATCCTCCAAGAATCGCTCGACCGAGAATTGAGTTGGAGAATACATGAGCTTTCCTTTCTAAGAAGGCAGATCATGGGGGCTAAAGATATAGCCGAATCCGCCTACATTAGGGCGGGAATCTCCATGCTGTACGCTCATTGGGAAGGCTTCATTAAAAAAAGTGCAAGCTACTATTTGGAGTACGTCAATTTCAAAAAGGCAAAGTTTTCCGTTGCCGCGGACACTTTTGCCTATCTTGCAGTGAAGCGGGATATTGATGAGCTGTCTAAGACGAGAGATCACGTATTCGGTCTAAGGGTTTACCGCGACATAATTAAGAAGATGATCTCTGACGAGCCGCTTTTATTCTCCACAGAGGTTGATACGGGTTCAAATCTTAATGGTAAGAGATTTCTGAGCATTTTGTCCGCAACAGGAGTTTCAGAAAGCAAGTACGAACCGTATTTCAATCTCATAGATGAGGCCTTGCTTGCCAGACGAAATGAGATCGCGCATGGTCAATTTCTTCCTGTGGAAAGAGATTCCTTTTTGGAAACTTACGATGATGTAATCATGCTAATGCGATGGTTTAAAACTGATGTGGAAAATTGCGCCTCAACAGACTCCTATTTACAAAAGGAAGCATGATCACCTCCAACAGCGGGCGAGCGTCGGGAAAGCTTTCGCATTGCAGTCATTAAAGCGGAGCGCAGCGAAGGTCGGCTCTCCGCCCTTCGTGGAGTGCGATGCGTCGTAACGGTTTTCCACGTTGGCATGGCGGCCAACCTGTAGGTGAGGCTCAGCAATGGCGACAACGGTAAGTCGATGGCGCAAAACGCGTTCAGCTCCGGCTCTTAAAGCGATATGACTTTTTGCTACAAGTTTGGGAATGTTCTTCTAAGGTCCTTCCACTCGAGTCCATTTGACCATCTCTCGTAGCTCGCCGTTCTTCAAAGAAACATAGGACCCATCCTTGACTATGGCCACGGGCGGGCACGGCAGACGAGGGAAAAGGTAGCCTGGGGACCATCGGGACCAGCCGGTGACAGCTTTCACGCGCACCCGGACGATCTTCCGGGTCAAGGGATGGCGTAGAGGTATGATCACGTAATGCTGACCTGTTCTTTCGCTGACCCGAGCCGCAATTCGAAGCCATGCCTTTTTACGGTTGTCAGTCCAAGGGGCGCTGTCTGGGCAGATCCCAGGAATGTCAAAAGCAGGCCAATCGGCTTGATTCACCATAACGGCTCTAATATAAAACAGGGCTTCATTTGCGGAACTGATTTTCCTGATCTCTTCGCCATCGACCATTGCAAAAATTATCTTGTCTGATCCTCTATGAGCGGCTTGGCCGACATTTGGTGTGAACTTGAATGACAACTCCATTCCACTGGGGTCAATTTCAAGCCTTGAGAAAAGCGCTTTCCATCCATCATCTTCGACGACCTCAGTGACCCAGGTGCTGCTTTTGGCCCCTGGCGAGCCTGTAATAGCTGAGAGATCCGAACATCTTGCTCTGCAAGCTGGCTTTCCGGTCAGTGCCACCAGGTTGATCGCGAGAAGAGGATTTCGATCAACGTATGCGTAGCAAGCGTGAAACAAGCGTAATAGACCCAACGATGGCTTGGCTTGCTCGACCAGCGCGACTAATTTCTCTGGCATGAGGTATTCTGTGGGCTTTGACATGTGCTCTCTCCGTTTGTCAGGAGGGAGATCGGTCCGAGTTCAGGCTGTCGGAAGAAAAAAATGTGCTCGCGACCCCGCAGGAATGTCTGGAACCACCGCAAAATTGTCTGATCGGCGCGTGTCCTCGGCTGAAACGCGCCGGTTTCCGTCCGTCGATACCGGCGCGCTGGACGAAATTTTCGTGAATGTGCCGGAAAAACCGGAAATATTGCCTAAGAAATCCGGACGACTGTCGGGGTGCGATACGCAAAGCTATGAAATTGTAAGGTAAAAAAAAACGAGAACCTCTTGGAACCTCAGGAACCCCAAGAACCCCCAAGAAAGCGTCCATCACGGTAGAACAGGCGTGACGAGGTTAACTTGCCTCGGCCGACCCCTCGACGGTGAGGTTTGCGGTTGGGGATCTCGCGCGGCGGTTTCGAGCTGCCATGTGCAAAGAACTGTTCTTACGATCTTCCACGTGACTTGAATTGCTGCAATTTCCTCGATCATATGGGGAAAAATTAGAAGGGCGTGGTAGAGGCTTCGCCACAATGAAATTCTGGGGCAGAGCATGGCAATCAAGAAATCCGACATATACCGATCACTGTGGGACAGCTGCGACCAGCTCCGGGGCGGGATGGATGCCTCGCTCTACAAGGACTACATCCTCACACTGCTGTTCGTGAAATACGTCTCCGACCGCGCAGGGAAGCCGGACGCGCTGATCGAAGTGCCCGATGGCTGCTCCTTCGATGACCTCCGAAAATTGCGCGGCACCAAGGACATCGGCGAAGGCATCGACACGGCCATCGCCGGGATCGCCGAAGCCAACGACCTCAAGAACGTCATTGACCGCGCGTACTTCAACGACACCGAGAAGTTCGGACGTGGTACCAAGATGATCACCACGCTCACTGCGTTGATCAACATTTTCAGCCGCGAGGAACTGAACTTCAGCCGCAACCGGGCGGATGGCGATGACATCCTCGGCGACGCCTACGAATACCTGATGCGTAACTTCGCCACCGAGTCCGGCAAAAGCAAAGGTCAGTTCTATACGCCAGCTGAGGTCTCACGCGTAGTCGCCGCAGTCGCTGGGGTCAGCCGTGCGACCAGCCCAAAGCAGACCGTCTATGACCCAACCTGCGGGTCGGGTTCACTGCTTCTGAAGGCAGCCGATGCCGCCGACATCCCCCTGACCATCTACGGTCAGGAAATGGACATCACCACCCGCGGCCTCGCCAAGATGAACATGATCATGCACGGGCGCGAGGATGCCGAGATTGCCCAGGGCGACGTCATCGGCGAGCCGCAGTTCAAGGCCTCCGAAACCGAACTCCAGACCTTCGACTTTGTCGTCGCCAACCCGCCCTTCTCGGCCAAGGCCTGGGGTTCGGGCCTGACCAGCGACGCCCGCTTCGGGCGCTTCGACCTCGGCATGCCGCCCGACAAGAACGGCGACTTCGCGTTCCTGCTGCACATCCTCGGCTCCATGAAGGCCACTGGCTCCAGCGCGGTCATCTTGCCCCATGGCGTGCTCTTTCGCGGCAACAAGGAGGCCGAGCTGCGCGAGAAGATCCTCAAGCGCGGCTACATCAAGGCGATCATCGGCCTGCCGGCGAACCTGTTCTACGGCACCGGCATCCCCGCCTCGATCATCGTGCTCGACAAATCGCAGGCGCAGGCCGAGCGCCCCGTCTTCATGATCGACGCCTCGCGCGGCTTCACCAAGGATGGCAACAAGAACCGCCTGCGCGAGCGCGACATCCACAAGATCACCGATGCCTACACCCGTCAGGCCGAGATCAAGGGCTACTCCCGCCTCGTTCCCTTCGCCGAGATCACGCGCAATGACTTCAACCTGAACATCCCGCGCTACATCGACGGCTCCGACCCAGAGGATCTCCAGGATATCGAGGCGCACTTGAAAGGCGGCGTCCCGAACCGGGACATCGACCTCTTGGCTGATTTCTGGGAGGTCATGCCGGGCATCCGCGCCACGCTGTTCGGGCCGAACCCGCGCCCGGGCTATTCCGATCCGCTGGTCGAACCGGAGGAGGTCCGCACCACGATACGCAACCACCCCGAGTTCGGCGCCTTCCGCGACGGTGTCAATGTCATCCTCGACGGCTGGGCCGGGCAGAACGCGCCGCTCATGGATGGCATCCAGGTCGGCGACAAGCCCAAGGACCTGATCCACACAATTGCCGAGGACATGCTGACCCGCTTCGCCGAGGCGCCACTGATCGACCAGTATGAGGCCTATCAGCGGCTCATGTCCTACTGGGCCAAGACCATGCAGGACGATGTCTTCATCATCGCCCACGATGGATGGGAGGCTGCGAAGGAACTGCGCGAGGCGCGCAAGGAGGTCGATGGTAACAAGGTCAAATGGCTGGAAGAGGCCGACCTGACCGTGAACAAGGTCCGTCTCGTGGCCGATGTCATCCCGCCCCGGCTGATCGTCGCGCGGTTCTTCCCCGAGATGCAGCAGGCGCTGGACGATGCACAGGCGAAGGCCGAAGAACTGGGCCGGGAGATCGAGGAACTGGTCGAGGAACATGACGTTGAGGGTGGGCTGCTGGCCGAAACGCTGACCGAGGCGGGCAAGCTGACCGCGGCCTCGGTCAAGGCGCGGCAGAAATCCGGTGAGGCCGAGCCCGAGGAAGCGAAGCTTCTGAAGCAGGTGGCCAAGCTGATGACGGCCGAGACGGCAGCGAAGAAGACGGTGAAGGAGGCCGAGGAGGCGCTGACCAAGGCCACGCTGAAGAAATACCCAGAGCTGACCAAGGAAGAGATCCGCGCGCTGATCGTGGATGACAAATGGCTGACCGACATCGCCGAACTTATCGAAGCCGAGATCGAGGCTCGGACGGAACAACTGACGGCAAGGGTGCGGGTGCTGACGGAGCGGTATGGGCACACCTTGCCGGAGGCTATCAATATGATGAAAGACGCCGAAGGGCGTGTGCAAGCTCACCTTGCAGCAATGGGCTACGCGCAATGAGTAGTTTGGCAGAGCTTGAGGCGCCCAGCGGCTGGCGCGTCATTCAGCTTAGAGAACTTGCGAGGATAACGGCAGGTGGCGACTACGATGTCGAAACGGCTTCGCCAGTTGAGACCGATCGACATCCATTTCCGGTCTATGCGAATGCCATAGAGCGGAAGGCATTCCATAGCTACTCATCCACTTCCAAGCATCCCGCTGGCGCCCTGACCATCACAGCCAGGGGAACCCTCGGGTTCTCTCAGTTCAGATCAAAGCCGTTTACGGCGATTGGACGATTGCTTGTGGTTTGGCCCAACGCGCAGTTCGACGGTCGCTACCTTGCCGAATATCTCAATTCCCAAGTTGAGTTCGCGGTTGAATCGACTGGTGTACCGCAGCTCACCGGGCCACAGGCTGGCAGTTATGAAATCCTCATTCCCGAAAACGTCAGAGAACAGGAAGCCATCGCCGAGGCGCTTTCGGATGCGGATGCGCTGATCGAGGGGCTGGAGCGGCTGATCGCCAAGAAGCGGCTCATCAAACAGGGCGCGATGCAGGACCTCCTGACCGCCAAACGCCGCCTTCCGGGGTTCTCGGGGGAGTGGGTTACCACTCAACTAAGCGAGCACACAACTCATGGCGCAGGTAACTCCTCACTGATCAAGGGAACCCTACAAGCATCAGGGAGGACGGGCAATTTTCCAGCATTTACCGCGTCTGGGCCTGACCTCATGCTCGACTTCTACGAACAAAATGGAGACGCGATTATCGTGTCGGCCGTTGGGTCGCGTTGCGGGAAATCCTTTCGCGCCTGCGGCCGTTGGACCGCAATCGCGAATACCCATGTAGTCCGCTGCAAACCGACACTGGACCCTGACTTCGCATTCCTGTTTCTGAATGAAGAGGACTTCTGGGTGAAGGGCGGGACAGGCCAGCCTTTCGTCTTGGTGCGGCGCACCTTTGAGCATGCCTTCAAGCTTCCGAGCCTCGACGAACAGCGAGCCATTGCGGAAGTCTTTGCCGACATCGACGCCGAGATCGAGGCCCTCGGAACCCGGCTCGAAAAAGCTCGGCAGTTGAAGGAGGGCATGATGCAGAATCTTTTGACCGGACGGATCAGGCTGGTCTGATGGCATTTTTCAACGAGTGATTTTCGGGGCGGAGAGGTTTCCATGAGCAAGATCGGCGAGGCGGAGCGCAAGGCGCAATACCGGGTCATCGACCTGCTGTGCGGGGACAGGTCCGGCACCATGGGCGGCCTCGGCTGGCGCTACCTCGGCGACTGGCAGACACGCGAGGGCAATACCAATATCGAGGAGGACCTGCTGCGCCCCTGGCTCCTCTCCCGTGGCTACGCGCTCGAGATCGTCACCCAGGCCATCACGCTGCTGAAGCGCGAGGCGCGGATGGAGGGCACCAAGCTCTACGAGGCCAACCAGAGCTTCTACGAGATGCTCCGCTACGGCGTGGCTGTCGCCCCCGGCCCGGGCGAGGCCCCCGTCACCGTCCGCTTCATCGACTGGGCAGACCCGGCCGCCAATGACATGGGGATCGCCGAAGAAGTCGCCATCAAGGGCAAGGACGCCAAGGCCTGGAACAAGCGCCCCGACCTGGTGCTCTACGTCAACGGCATCGCCCTTGGCACGGTGGAGCTGAAGAAATCCACCGTCGGCGTCGGCGAAGGCATCCGCCAGACGCTCGACAACCAGCGGCCCGAGTTCATTCGGAACTTCTTTACCACCGTGCAGATTACCTTCGCCGGGAATGACAGCGAGGGACTGCGCTACGCCCCGATCCTGACACCACAGCCCTACTGGCTGGCTTGGAAGGAAAAGAGCGTGATCACCGCCCGCCTCGACCGGGACGTGACGCAGATGATGGCGCCGGATCGGTTTCTCGAACTGATCCACGACTTCACCCTGTTCGATGGCGGCATCAAGAAGATCGCCCGCGTGAACCAGTATTTCGCCGTGAAGGCCGCGCAGGAGCGTGTGCGGGCGCATGAGGGCGGGATCATCTGGCAAACCCAAGGCTCGGGCAAGAGCCTGATCATGGTAATGCTGGCGCGCTGGATCAGGGAGGCGCAACCGGATGCGCGCATTCTGATCGTTACCGACCGCAAGGAACTCGACCGCCAGATCTCGGAGGACGTTTTCGGCGGCACTGGCGACAAGGTGCGCCGTGCGCGCTCAGGCACCGACCTGATGGCCGCACTGGCCGATCCGACCGACCGCGTGGTCTGCTCGCTTGTCCACAAGTTCGGCAAGCGCGAGGAAACCGAGATGGCCGAGATGATCTCGGACATCCAGAGCGCCAAGATCGGCGCGCCTGTCGGTGATTTCTACGTTTTCATCGACGAGGCGCACCGCACGCAATCGGGCAAGCTGGCGCGCGCCATGCGGCAAGTGCTGCCCGAGGCTATGTTCATCGGCTTCACCGGCACGCCGCTGCTGAAATCCGACAAGGAAACGTCATTGGAGACCTTCGGCCCCTATATAGGCAAGCCCTACCGGTTCGACGAGGCCGTTGAGGATGGCGTGGTGCTGGACCTGCGCTACGAGGCGCGCGACATCGACCAGCGGATCAGCGCCCCGGGCAAGATCGACGCCTGGTTCGAGGCGAAGACAAAGGGCCTGACGCCGATCGCCAAGGCGACACTCAAACAACGCTGGGGAACGCTCCAACGGGTGCTGTCGAGCCGCGACCGGCTGGAGCAGATCGCCAACGACATCATCATGGATATGGAGATGAAGCCGCGCCTGAATGCAGGCATGGGAAACGCCATGCTGGTGGCGGGGTCGATCCCCGAGGCTTGCAAGTTCTTCGAGATCTTCCGCAAGTCCGGGTCCGTGCTGGCCGACAAATGCGCGATCGTGACTTCCTACAAGCGCGCGGCGCCCGAGATCACCGGCGAAGAGACCGGGATGGGCGAGACCGAGAAGCAGTATGTGCACCGCGTCTACACAGACCTCCTGGGCGAGACCTCGGAGGAGGATTACGAGGAGGAGTCGCTTCGGCTTTTCAAGAAAGAGCCGGGGCGTATGAAGCTGTTGATCGTCGTCAGCCGTCTCTTGACCGGCTTCGACGCGCCGACCGCAACCTACATCTTCATCGACAAGCAGATGCGTGACCACGGGCTGTTCCAGGCAATCTGCCGGGTGAACCGCCTCGACGGGGACGACAAGGATTTCGGCTATATCGTCGACTACAAGGACCTGTTCCGGAACATCGAGAGCGCTGTGGACGACTATACATCGGAAGCCTTCGATGCCTTCGACAAGGAGGATGTGGAAGGGCTGATCACTGACCGCGCCGAGCAGGCAGACGAGGATCTGCGGATTGCACGCGACGCTTGGCTGGGCCTCATGGACAGTGTGGAACAGCCCAAATCCGATGACGAGATCTTTGCCTACTACTCAAGCCCGCAAGGCATTGAAAACGATCCCGATGCCGAAGAGAAAGCTCGCCGGCGTCAGGCACTCTACAAGATCGCTGGCCGTTATGCCCGGGCCTACGCCAATATCGCAGCCGAACCGGAGGGTTCCAGTTTCAACGATCTGGAGTTGGGAGAACATCGCCGCGAAGTGGAGCGCGCCATCGGGATCAGGGATGCGGTCCGGCTGCACAGCGGCGACGCTGTGGACATGAAGCTCTATGAGCCGGCAATGCGGCACCTGATCGACAACTACATCCGTGCAGACGACTCGCAGATTATTTCACATCTCGACGACATCAGCCTCATTGACTTGGTAGAGAGCAAGGGTGCCGATGCTGTGAATGATCTGCCGGCAGCTTCGAAACGCAAGCGCGAAAACGTGGCCGAGGCGATAGAGAACAACGTTCGAAAGCTGATCATCGAGGAAACACCGGTTAACCCTCGCTTCTATGAAAAGATGTCTGAGCTGTTGACCGATCTTGTCCGGCAGCGGCGGGAAGACGCCCTTGAATATGCCGAATATCTCGAGCGAATTGCGGCGCTGGTTCGTGATGTGAAAACAGGACACGGCAATGATTATCCCACGTCCGTCAAGAGCGCTGGTCAGAAAGCCCTATTCGACAACCTCGACAGGGATGAAGCTGCATCCCTTGCGGTTGATCGCGCTGTGCGTGAGACAGCACCCTTCGGTTGGCGCGACCATGCGATGAAAGAAAGAAAGGTCAGACGCTGCCTTGAGCAGGTTCTTGATGACCCGGAGACAGTGGAGCGGATCTTCGAGATCCTGAAATACCAGAGTGAATACTGAAGTGTCGCAAATTGGCGATATCGACGTCGAGATCGTTCGCAAGAAGATAAAGAACTTGCATATCGGGTGCTACCCGCCCCAGGGGCGCGTTAGGGTCGCTGTCCCAGAGCACTTGAGCGACGACGCGGTCCGGCTTGCCGTTCTAACACGGATGCCTTGGATCAAACGGAAGCAGGCGCAGTTCCAAAAGCAAGAGCGACAGCCACCACGTCGCCATGTCTCCGGAGAAACGCATTACCTGTTTGGCAGGCCGATCCGGCTGGAAGTTCAGGAATGGGACAAGAAGGTTCATCGGTTCGCGAGGCAGGGCAGTGACAGACTGCGGCTGAATGTTCCCGAAGGCAGCGATCCGGAACAGTTGCGCCGCTGGATGGAGGCTTGGATGAAAGCAGAACTCCGAAGATGGTCTGCGCCGCGTGTCGAATACTGGTCTGCGCGTATAGATGCACGGCCGCGAAAATGGGGCATCCGCCCTATGAAAACCAAGTGGGGAAGCTGCAATGCCGACAAACGGATTATCTGGCTGAACTCTGAGCTTGCAAAAAAACCGGAGCGGGCCATTGACTACGTCATCGTGCATGAACTCGCTCACCTGGTTTCGCCCAAGCATGATCGCAAGTTTACTGACGTCATGGACAGGGAACTCCCCCGCTGGAGAAATGTTCGACAAGAGTTGAATGAACTTCCACTTGCGGCTTGGGTGGAGTGACATAAGCGGAAAACGCGCAATGTGAAAAGTACGGCATCAGATTTTTTGCCTTCTATCAAGGAAAACAAGATTGTATTTGGTCCCCGCTAATACTTGGGCTGATGGAGCAACCCGATGCTCAAGCATCTGCTGCGAAGCTACTTCAGGAGAAAGTGCGACACCTCCATGAGTGTCGGGCCGATCAGGGAAAGCTCGTCCGACGCGCGTGACATCATTCGGTGCCGGTGGGATTGACGAAGGGCAAGTCCGCTGTGACTTCCTTGTCTGAGCCCTCGGAGATTTTGCTATCACTGTTCGTATTCTTCAGCGGTTCCAAGCCCAAGAATTCACGATCCTTCGGCCTCGTGATGCACGCCTCGATGCGCTCAAGGCTGCGCTTTTGGGCGTCCTCGCTGAGCGATGGCAGCGCTGCCAGATAGGCCGCACCGTAGAGTATTTTTCGCCTCGCATCGTCTTTGCGATCCTGCTTGGTCGCTTGAGCCTTTAGATCCCGCAGGCGATTGCGTCGCTGCGCCATCTCATTCTCGATCTTCGCAATCTGATTATTGATTTTCGACATGTCCGTTCCTTTGGTTGCATGATTGACGAAGAGGAAATCGTGTCTACCCCGGTGGGTCGCACCTCATTCGATGAAGAAATTTCCGGACTTGTCGGGCGACCCCGCAAGGCCCGCGGCGCAAGGCAAGGGCGCAGTTACGCAATCTTCGATTGCCTGCGCGCTTGGGCAGCGAGCCTCGAGTAGCGAAGACCACGCGAAGGCGCGATCTTCCGATGCATGAAACCCAAACGCATCCACCCGGCGAGCCATTGCCCGCTACTCGTCATCTCTCGCGCCGATGGGCGCTCCTCGGTCGCGGCTGCCGCCTACGCCGCGCGGACGAGCATGACCGACGAACGCACGGGCCGCCGCTACAACTACCGTTCAGCGGTCGGCCTCATCTCCGAGGGGCTGGTTGGATGGGAGAAAAGCGCGGAAGACCTCTGGAATGCCGCTGAGAAAGCGGAGATCAAGAGGAACGCAAGGGTGGCGCGGGAACTTCGCCCGGCACTGCCCGCTGAGCTGCCGCTCGCCGAACAGCACAGGCTCGTCAAAGGATTCTCGTGCTGGTTGCGGGACGAATTTCATGTCGCGGTGCATTATGTGGTCCACGCGCCGAACTTTAACAATGCGATCGAGGGCAAGCGCCTCTGGCGCGATCGCCACTCAGCGGAAGGTCTACAGGAACTCCACAACGCATTGTTCGATCCGGCGATGACGAACCGCAATTTTCACGCACACATCAGGTTCACGACGCGAAAAGTAGACCGCGACACAGGAGCCTTTGGAGAAAAAACGCGTGAGCTCGACGATCTGAAGACCGGCCCTGAGATGCTTCTCAAGATTCGTGCCGAGTGGCAGCGAAGGACGAACCAGGCGCTTGCGCGGAACGGCTCGCATGCCAGGATCGATCTTCGATCTTACAAGGCAATGGCGGAGGCTGGCGATGCACCAGAGGGCCTGGAGTCGCAAGATCACCTTGGCCCGCGAACGACGCAAAAGGCACGTGCTGCTGGTGACGACGTCACGCAGCGGATGCCAATGGCCGCTATCAAGCGTGAGCAGGCGCAGGCCCGCAATGAGGAACGTTGGGCGTGCTGGTTGACACTTCGTGCGCTGGAAAGAAAGAAGGCGCGTCTCTCAGGGCGCTCCGAGAAGATTGCGGCTGCGCGCGAGGCCGAGCGCAAGAAGCAACGCGACACAGATACCGTGCGGATAGTCCACGCCCAGACGGAGCAAGACAAACGTCAGGCAGTGGACGAAGCGGGTTCGATCGATCTTACAACGTCGCCAAGCGAGGGCTACGACGCAGCAATTGTGTGGGCAAATACTGCCAAGGCGCCGTCTGAAGACGCTGTCGGCACACATGATCACCAGGGCTCGTCTCCGCCCGTTAAACCCGAAAGTGACCAAGAGCAGGAGGACGAATTCGAACAAGACATCGATCCGGAGGAATATGAGAACCCCGACACTGTCGCAGCGACTGGACAGCGGATCAGGGTTCGCAGGAAAGAGAAAATGAGGGTTCGGCTCAAGGGCGCAGGTTAGTTTGAAATATCCTGCGCCCCAACTCTTCATCCTACGCCGTTACCTTCGCTCGAGAAGAATAGCTCGTTTTCAACGGGAACGCGGAATTGATGAATGCCAGCTCAACATTTTTTTGTTTCAACACTTCTCGCCTCTGCTCCATGAAGTCCCGATATGTGAAGATCGCGCGCGCCTCGCATGTGATAGTTCGGTAATCATAGGCGGGAAGGTGTTTTCGATCAGATTCTGTTAGACTTTCCCACCACATGATCGCATCTTTGGCTTCGTCCGCCAGAATTTTTTTCGTCGGCTCCAATTTCTCCCAAGCCGAAATTTCTTCGTGATTGGAGTCATTTTTTCGAGCTTCTCGTTCACGACTTGCCAACGCGATCAGCAGTGCATCATTGAGGTCTTTCGCGTGAAAGCCCGGGGGTAGTTTATTGTGATATCGGGACACGGCTGCCAGCTCTTCGGTCTTCATTCCAACCAACTCCCGGCCGAATAGGCTGGCCCGGAGATTCGCCTCGCGTTTAAACCAGAAATCTTCCGCAGCCTCTCCGAGCTCATGTTCGATTTTCCAGTATCCTCGGATTATGGAAACGTAACAGTGAAATTCATCGGCGTGAATTTCCTCCGGTTTGGCTGAAATTTCGAAGCTTACGCTCTGGAAGTCGCCATCGTCGTTGAACTTGACCTGAGTCAGCACGCCGATCGAGAAACCGGAAAGGGGGCAGACAAACTGCTCCAACTCCTTCAGCGGCATATCGCGAATGGCATCGCGGATTTCGTATGCTGCCACAGATGCAGCGGTGGACAGCAGGCGAGGCGATTTGGAAGGTCTTAGGATCATCTTGATCTCCATTGAATGACTGGTGATCGGTATGTTGTAACGGCGCCCGAGGCCCGGAAGAAAAAACTTACCAAGAGAGATTTGTTGGCCGATCGCGTCGGTTGCCGCCGACCGGTCAATCCGGGGCCGTGTGAACAGCAGACACGTTCTATCGCCGACCTGAAGCTCAGTGTCGCCAAGGTCCGGACCAGGATGCCCTGAGAGATCAGCAAGAAAATTAAGGAGGGCTGGCCCTTCCCATCGCGTCGGCTCCTCATTGCGAGAGCCGACGCGATGGGAAGGACCGAGACGCGGTATAAGACGGAAAAGGATGTCGAACGAACGCTTGACCCGGCCAACGCGCCGGAAACTCCAAAACTGGGAGAAATACCATGTTCGACTTCATCCAAAACGACAACAACGGACAAGCAGTTGCACTCGATTCCTTGCGGGCTTTCGCAGCAGATCACAGGGAGGCGCTCCTGAATGCAGCCGCTTTGCTGGGCGGCCAGCCTGGCGTTCGATTGGCGCAGTCTGTCCTCGACGACTTCGACACGCCTGGCACACCGACGCGGCGCACGATGCGGGCTCTCGACGACCTGATCGATCTGTTGATGCTCGAGAACGTGCACGATCCCGATCGGATCGAAGCCGCGCGCTTTGCGATGCTCGATACTGCAAGTCCAATCGTCGAGGAGATTTGCCTGCTCGCAGACGGGCTCGACGACGTGCGGGCTACCTATTGTCGCTCGCTGGAGCCAGTCTTCGCACAGCAGGTGGCAGCATGAGTGCGAGAAATGTATCTGCCGCCCGCAACGCCGATCTCTTCGGTGGAACCGAGATGACGAACAATCTGCTGATCGGCCTCGTAGCTTCCGCCATTGCCGAAGCAGAGATTGCCGCCGCCGGGCTACGCGATACCGTCATACCGGCGTGGCCACCGGCGCGGCGGACGTTTCCGCAGGATATCGCTCGACGACTCGAGAAAGCCGAGATCTTCGAAGGCGCATTCGCCGATGATCTGGGCACGTTTCTTGGATCGCTCGCCGCGAAGATCAAGTCCGAGATGTATATCGGGTGGGAGGCGGACGAAAACCACAATCGTGGCGGCTACGAAGTCCTCTACGCGGACGATGAAACCCATGCGCTCATCCGGTGCGCTAATGATCTGCAAAGCGTTCGAGAAGCGATCATTGCGGTTCTCTACGGCGTGCGTGCCCTGCGCGTCGCGGATGAGCTGCTGGACATTTGATCCAAGGCGGCGCCCCTTCTTGGGGCGCCGCCCCTTGAGGACCCGAAAGGTCCCAGCCTCCGGGAGGATCACCGGAGGCTGGCGTGTCGATCATCATCTCCCTGCTGCTCCAGTCGACACGCCAATTGACGCGGCTGAATTACTCGAGGAGATGTCCCTGTTCTTCGAGCAGGCGATCAATCTCCTTCCGCAGGAACGCCCGCGGACGCGGCACCCAGCTTTCCGTCGGGAACGTAATCATTTCCTGATATAAGGCCCTTAGGGGCAAAGCCAGCTTGCTGCCGTAAACAGGGCGACCACGGACCTTGCCGATAGAGTGCCCCATCATAAATGCCCGTTCCTCGTTTAGGATCTTCGCAACTTTCATGCGGTCTTCAAAAGAATGTCGGGTGCCGCTGATCACGAACTTTCCCTCTGAGTCCGCCGGGAGCTCCGGGAAGAGGCGATTCTCGCGTAGGAAGTTGTTCACATTCCCAGAGTAGCTGGCCTTCCCACGATACCTCGGGAAGCCTTTCGGATGCCGACGCATAGCATCGAGCGCCGGTCCGAGGAGGACAATATCTCGCTTCGAGGACGCTCCCTTGATCTCGCGAACATCAGGGCCTTCTAAGACGACGCGGACGCTCAGATGCGGGATGGGGTCGTCGAGGTGAATATCCTCCGCCGGCAGATCATAAATCTCCGATGCCCTGCACCCACAGACAGCTGCAACGATTGCAATATCGGAGGCCTCCTGGTTGAACGGTTCCAAGATTCTCCCGCCGACCAAACGGTTTCTGATCCATTTTTCTGGGAGCGACAGCTTCGAGCGCTCGTTGTCAGCAGAATCATATGCGTTCTTTGATACGCTCATCCCCTTGAAGGGGTTGACTCGCTTACTCACCGGCATGCGGATGTCCTCGAAGTGGGCGGCGATCATCTGTCTGACATAGCGGATCTGCTTGTTCGCGTAATTGGGCGTGACGTCTTCACGCGCCCGCTTCTTCCAAAATTCCCAGTAGTTTGTGGCATCCTGCTCTGAGATTGTCATGATCGTCCGCTCTCCGATCTCCGCGGCGAAATCCTTTGCCGCTCGGGTGAAGTTCCCGCACCACTCGCGTCTCTGACGTGCGTTTTTCGCGCGTATCTCGGCCTTCTTCAATTCTGGCATACGTTCGGCCATCTCGCTCAACGTATGATCAGGAAGATCGACGGCTCCGAGCAATGCCGGCACTGTTGCGCAGGACGGATCGATATTGGCGATCTTCTCGATCCGTTCCAGCAACTGGTCGATTTCGCCATGGAGCAGGTCCTTCATCGGACTGAACGTCATACCCCACGAACGCAGAAGTTCGGTTGATGAATCGAAAACTGCCCGCACATCGGCCTTTTCGGCAGCGCGTGCCGCATCCCACTCGAGCCGCAGAGCAAGCCGAGCATTGGCGCACTTAGCTTGGGCAACGACTGGATCACTCGTATCGAGCGACCGAAAAACCTCCTTTCGCGGCTCGATGTCGGCATAGGCAACCGGGACGCGGACCCGGATATAGTAGACGGTGCCTCGAAGCTTGAGGCCTGGGGTTTTGCTATTCTTTGGCATTTGGACTGACCCACAAAGTGCTCCACAATGGAGCGTTTCTCAGGAACCCCGCCCGTGAGAGGGAGGAGCGGTTTGTTCCGAGAATCTGGGAACTTATGTGCCCGGACGGAAAAACCTTGTAGTCCAGAGGCTTGCGTCTCCTGGGCACCACTTTCCCCGAACATCATCTGACCCGCCTGAATGGTCTTGATCGGGGTTTCCCTTTCGGTCCTGTCGTGATGATATCCGCGCGCGGACAGGTGCCGCAGGTATCACGATGGGGATGGGTCAGTGAAGAAAAGACGCTTGCTGCAATCGGGAAAGCTGGTCTCGGAAATCGGGCTGGGCTGCATGAGCTTTGGCGGCTTCTACGGCGCTACCACAGAGGCGGAGTCCCACGCCACGCTCAGCGCTGCGCGCGATTTCGGGATCGACCTACTGGATACGGCAAATGTCTACGGGCTCGGCATCTCGGAAGCGGTCATCGGCTCGTTTCTCAAAGGGGATTCGTCGAGCTTCACGATTGCCACCAAGGCGGGCATCTGGCGCGACAAGGAACACGGGAATCGCGGCTTCAACAACAAGCCGGATTACCTGCGCTCCGAATTGGAGGGATCGCTGTCTCGCATGGGTATCGATCATGTCGATCTCTTTTATGTCCATCGTCGCGACCGGGATCTTGAAATCGAAGAGGTCATGGAAACCCTTTTGGCCCTGAAGGCCGAGGGCAAGATCGGGGGCATCGGATTTTCCGAAATCGCGCCTGCCTCGCTGCGTCGTGCCGCGGCAGTCGGGCCGGTGGACGTGGTGCAAAGTGAATATTCCCTCTGGTCGCGTCAGCCCGACCTCGGGATGCTGCAGACCTGCCGTGAGCTGGGCGTGACACTTGTGGCGTATTCGCCGCTCGCGCGTGGCATGGTGTCGAGCGTGCTCCCCGATCCTGCAACCTTCCTCGACAAGGATTTTCGCAAGAACAATCCGCGCTTCCTGGAGCCGAATTTCGGGTTCAACCTGCCCTATGCCAAGGCGTTTCAGGCCTATGCCAGCGATCATGGAACGACGGCGACCGCGCTTGCGCTGTCATGGTGTCTGGCACGTGGAGAGCACATCATACCGATCCCGGGAACGCGCTCCCCCGAGCATCTCGCGGAATGTGTTTCAGGATCTGAAGTGACTCTGACGCCTGAGATGATGAGAGAGATCGAAGGCATTCTTCCCGCGGGTTGGGCGCATGGAGACCGTTACTCCGAGGCTCAATGGAACGGGCCGGAAGGGTATTGCTGATGCGCACAGCCTGCGGAATGGAGAAAGGCCGGGCAACACTGCCCGGCCTTTCTCGTTGATGTCATCTGTGGTCAGTCGGCGCCTCTGACAGGGATGACCGCATCGGGGCGCGGATGCAGCACTTTCTGGATGAAATAGGTGCCCACCGCGATGCCGATGCCGATCAGGTCGGTGATCAGCCCGCCTTCGATCATGAACAACGCGGCCAGGATCAACGCGACCCTCAGGAACCAGACTGACCGACCGCCAAGGAACCATCCCTGTACGCCCGAACTGAGCAGGAAGACCCCGATCGTTGCGGTAACGCCAGCACGGATCACCTCCAACCATGTTCCGTCCATCAGGATGGCACTGTTGTAGAAGAACATGTAGGGCACGATGAACGCGGCTATGCCGATCTTGAACGAGGCCACCGATGTTTCCATCGGGTTCGCACCCGAGATCCCCGCCGCCGCATAGCTGGCCAGCGCCACGGGGGGTGTGATGGCCGACAGAACCGCAAAGTAGAACACAAAGAAATGCGCGGTCAGCGTCGGGATGCCAAGCTGCACAAGACCCGGTGCGACAACTGATGCAGCAACGGCATAGGCCGCCGTGGTCGGCATCCCCATGCCCAGCAGAATGGCGATACACATGGCAAAGAACAGCGCCAGAAGCTGGCTCACACCGGCAAGGTCCAGCAGCACCGCCGAAAAGCGAGCGCCGACCCCGGTGAGTGAGATCACACCCACGATGATGCCCGCACAGGCGCAGACCGCGATGATCTGGATCGACATGATCCCCGCCAGTTCGAACGCCTTGAGGATGGACCGAAGTCCCATTCGGTGCGGCGTGAACCATGACACGACCGCTGCCGCGACCGTAGCCAACGTGCCAGCCCGAATCACGGAGTAGCCCATGAAGAGAGCGGCGATCAGGATTACGATCGGAATGAACAGATAAACCTGCCGCACAAGCTTGTTGAACTTCGGCAGCTCGTCCTCGCGCATTCCGCGCATGCCGAGCTTTGCCGCTTCGAAATCGACCATGAAATAGACCGACACGAAGTAGAGGATCGCCGGGATGATCGCCGCGATGGCGATCTCCTGATACGGAATGCCGGTGATCTCGGCCATGATGAAAGCGCCTGCCCCCATGATCGGTGGCATGATCTGACCACCGGTCGATGCGGCCGCCTCGACCGCACCTGCCGTCTTCTTGTGATAGCCGACCTTCTTCATCAGCGGGATGGTCAGCGATCCGGTCGCCACCACGTTGCCCGCCGATGTGCCGTTGATCATGCCCATGAGACCCGAGGCGAAGATTGCCACTTTTGCCGGGCCACCGCGGGCCCGGCCGGCTGCGGCGAAGGCAAAGTTCACGAAGTAGTCGCCCACCTTTGACGCCTGCAGGAAGGCCGCGAAGATGATGAACAGGATAATGTAAGTCGAGGACACGGCAGTGGTCGGGCCAAGAATACCGGCATCCGAATAGACATGGCCAAAGAACCGCTGCCAGCTGTAGGCGCTTTGCACGGCAAGAATGCCCGGCAGCAGGTGCGCCACAAATGTGTAGAGCAGGAAAATACCTGTGATGATCACGAGGGCCAAGCCGGCCACGCGCCGCGTCAACTCAAGGATCAACGCAGAGCCAGCGGTGGCAGCGAAAGCAACACCAATCGGCACAAACGGCGTGCCGACCGAGTTGCGCGCAGCGGTGCCGTAAATGGCGATCAGGTAGATTGCGATGACGATGGCACAGATCGCAAGTACGATATCCGAGGCTGCAAAGACCTCGCGCTCGCGGCGTTCGACCCAACCGGTCACGATGGCGCCGAAGGTGGCGATCAGCAGCGGTGTGCCGAACCACCAGACTTCGCTTGCGTAAATCTCGGTTCCGGGAAAGGCGGCCCATGTGGTCAGCCCGCCCATTTGCGGCAGGGTGCCCGAGTTGATCATCGCGTGATAGCCCGATGCCGTAAAACCTGAGATCAGCGCCGGAATGGCCAGGACCAGGGCCACGATCGACAGCAGACGGGTTTGCTTTTGCGGGGTGTCATCATCGGCAAAGGTATGCGCCGAGAACAGAAGGAAACCTAGAGCCAGCGCACCTGAGATGTGAACGATACGGAAATTCCATGTCTCCAACGGGAATTGCGGAAGCATCGGGATTTCGATGCCGGTCCAGTCTGAAATTGACACCCCGTTCAAAGCAATCATGTGGAACGCGGCATAAATCGTCGAAAGCGCGGCCATCACGAGGTAGGCGCGCCCCGAGAAGATTCGCCGGTTGCTCTCGATCGGCTCCTCATCCACGCCTTCGGCTAGGATGAGGTCGTCGGCCAGCTGGTTCTTGGAATCGGTCATCGTGTCCTCCCCGGGTGATGGCCTCGGTGATCTGAACGTTACCTTTGCAAGACCATCATTGAAAGAAAACCGCGCCCGCAAGTGGGGCGCGGTTCTGATTGATCAGGATTTTCGAACGAAAGAGGCCCATCGTTCGAAAATCATGTGTCATCATCCACCGTGGATCATGTCGGCACCGATCGATGCGCCCGCATTTTCGGTGAACCACCGGGCCGCGCCGGGGTGCCACTTCATGACGGTGTTGCGATCCCAGAACTCCGGGAGAGTCGAGCGTGCCGCGCGGTGCGTGTTCACCATCCGCTCGTTGTCGGACATGACCGCGTTTACCACTTCATAGACGAAGGTTTCGGGCAGATCGCAGTTCGCGATTGCGAAGTTCCACATCGACACGGACCGTGCAGGCGCTTCGAGTGTTGTGTAGGCATCCGCCGAGATGTCGAAATTCGCGACCGGGAAGGCTGCAGTGATCTGCGCCTGCTCTTCTTCGGTGAACTCGATGATGTTGATATCCGTCTGCACTTCGAGCTGCGACACGGCAGGCACAGGAACACCGGCTGCAAAGGCGATCACGTCCAGAAGACCGTCCTGAAGCTGGCCCCCAAGGTCGGACCAGCCGCCATTGCGACGATCAAAGTTGACGCCCAGTTCTTCCATCATGCGCGGGAAATACGTGTCGGATGTCGACCCTGCAGGGCCAAAGCCAATACGCGCTCCGTCCGGGATGTCGGAGATCGATGTGATGCCGGACGACGACAGTGCCGTGACCGAGAACGGCGTCTGGTACATCGGGAACATCGCACAGGCATTGGTCATCGGAAGACCGGGGGCAATCGGGTTCGAACCGGCAATGGATTCCGCTGCAGGACCCATTGTTGTCATGCCGAAGGGCAGGTCGCCGGTGTGCACCAGCGCCATGTTCTGCATCGGGCCGCCGGTCACTTCGGCACCGCCAGATACGCCAAGTTCGTCCGCGACGATACCGGCCCAACCAGAGCCGTAGCCGAAATAGGTGCCGCCTTGCGACCCTGTGCCAACGGTAAAGCTGTCAGGCCAGCCTGCACGATCCTGGGCGACGGACATCGTCGCGGTAAACGCAGCAACCACGACGGTCCCTGTCAAAGTAGTAAATTTCATTGTTTTCCTCCACTATGTGCGTTCTTCGGGCGCTTTTTTGATTTTGCGTCCCATAGCGGATTGGTCCGCGACGCGTGGCGTAAGGCTACAGGCAAGCAAATCATCAATTCAAGGTAAAAGACCCCAACTTGGCGGGGTTTAATTATTCAATAAATTTGAATAGTAAGTTTTTTGACTGCCTCAAGCCGTCTGCGCAAGCGCAGAAAGCCGGTTCTTGAGCACGTTCAGGAACGCGTCCCGGGCCGGGTGACGGGCATCCCGAACCCAGACGGCGGACAGGGCGAGACGGTTGCGCGCAGACTCGGGCAGTTCAAGCGAAACGAAGCTGACGCCACCGACTGCCAGACGCGACGCCCAGCGTGGGACGATGGCAAGACCGATACCCGTGCTGACCAGGCTGACAATGGTCTGCTTTTCCTCTGCAATCTGCGCAACCCGCGCGGTGAGCCCCGCTTCGAGGAACAGCTTCATCGTCAGGTCATGGCTGTGGGGGCGTGAATTGCGTTCGGGTACGATCAAGGGCGCATCCGCCATGTCTTCGACCGTCACGGTTTTTCTTGTTGCCAGCGGATGGTCCTCCGGCACGGCAACAACTGCCGTTTCATAGAATAGATGATGGTAGACAAGCCGCGCATCGCGCACTTCGGGTGGGCGCACAATTGCGATGTCGAGACGGCCAGACAACAGCCTTGGGACAAGGCGGATGGTTTTCTGTTCGAGCAGCTCGACATCGATGTCGGAGTGAAGCTCGCGGAAATGCGGCAGAAGCTGCGGCATCAGGCCTGCTGCGGCGCTGTCGATGGCTCCGATCCGCAGGATCGATGCCTGATCCTGACGGTTCTCGCGAAAGCTTGCCTCGAGCCTGTCGGCCTGTTCGACGATGTCGCGCGCCGCCTCGACAAAGGTGCGACCCGCCTCCGTCAACGACACGTTTCGGGTCGTTCTGATCAACAGTCGGGTGCCAAGACTGTCTTCGAGCAACTTGATATGACGACCCAATGACGCGGGCAGCATGTCCAGGTTTTGCGCGGCCCGACCGAAGTGAAGCGTGTCGGTCACTGCGATAAGGCATCTGAGTTGACGTAATTCCATTACTGTCCATTATTTGATTTTTTTATATGATCTTTGGCGCGTTGTCTTGGGCGGGTCAAGTTGCGATTGTCGCGCCGAACGTCCGGTGCAGCCGTGCCTGACGCGAGGACGAGATATCAGGAGAATATGATGCGGACCTACAAAATTGCTGCCATTCCCGCCGATGGCATTGGCCCAGAGGTGATCGACGCGGGCAGCGAAGTCCTGTCCGTGCTTGCGCAACGCGCCGGGGATGTGCGCTTTGACATGACCTGGTTCGATTGGGGATCCGCCTATTACAAGAAAAACGGCGTGATGATGCCCGAAGACGGGTTGGAGCAGCTCAAGCCGTTCGACGCGATCTATTTTGGTGCTGTAGGTGCGCCCGACGTGCCGGATCACATCACGCTCTGGGGCTTGCGTTTGCCGATCTGCCAGGGGTTCGACCAATATGCCAATGTGCGCCCGACCAAGATCATTCCGGGTGTCACATCACCCTTGCGGAATGTCGGGGTGGGCGATCTGGATTGGGTGATCGTGCGCGAAAACTCCGAAGGCGAATATTCGGGGCATGGCGGACGTGCCCACAGGGGCATGCCAGAAGAGGTGGGGACGGAGGTGGCCATCTTCACGCGGGTTGGCGTGACTCGGATCATGCGCTACGCGTTCAAACTCGCACAGTCGCGTCCGCGCAAATTCCTGACCGTGGTGACCAAATCGAACGCACAGCGCTTCGGCATGGTCATGTGGGATGAGATCGCGGCAGAAGTGGCGCAGGAATTCCCGGACGTGACATGGGACAAGATGCTGGTCGATGCGATGACCGTGCGCATGGTCAAGAATCCGCAGTCGCTCGACACGATCGTGGCGACCAACCTTCATGCCGATATCCTTTCGGACCTGGCAGGAGCCCTGGCCGGCTCGCTTGGCGTCGCACCGACCGCGAATATCGACCCTGAACGCCGGTTTCCGTCCATGTTCGAACCGATCCACGGCTCGGCTTTCGACATCACCGGAAAGGGCATCGCCAACCCCGTGGCGACATTCTGGACAGCGAGCCAGATGCTCGACCATCTTGGTGAACATGACGCGTCGGCCCGCCTGATGCGCGCAGTCGAAAAGGTCTGCGCGGACGGTATCCTTACCCCGGATGTCGGTGGAAACGCCACCACCAAGGAGGTGACCGAAGCGGTCTGTGACGCGATCCGTGGCGACAATGCCTGACCTTCGGTTCTGGCCATCATGACCGAGTCGCGGTTTCTGCCGGGCTTCAGGCTTGATTGGAAACTGGTGAACGGCGTTCGCATTCACTATGCGAGCGCCGGTGACGGTCCGCCGGTGCTGCTGCTGCACGGGCATCCGCAAACCCATGTCGTCTGGCGCAAGATCGCGCCTGATCTTGTGAAGGCGGGCTATAGCGTCGTTGCGTCGGACCTGCGCGGCTATGGCGACAGCGAAAAGGTGCCAAGCCATGCGCCGCATCATCCTTATGCCAAGCGCGAGATGGCGAAGGATCAGGTCGCACTGATGCGTGCCCTTGGGCATGACAGGTTTGCCGTGGTCGGGCATGACCGGGGCGGGCGTGTCGCGCATCGCATGGCGCTGGATCATCCAGAGGCTGTCGACAGGTTGGTGGTTCTCGATATCGCACCGACACTGACCATGTACGAGCAGACCGATCAGGCATTCGCCACACGCTATTTCTGGTGGTTTTTCCTCATCCAACCCGAGGATCTGCCGGAACGGATGATCGGGTCTGACCCGGAATACTTCTTGCGGCGTCACATCGGCGGACAGGTCAAGACACCGGGCGCGATCACCGAAGAGGTGATGGGCGAATACCTTCGTAGCTACCGCGACCCGGCAACCATCCATGCGATCTGCGAAGACTACCGTGCCGCTGCAACGATCGACCTTGACCATGACCGAGCCGACCGGGAGCGAAAAATCGACGCCCCGGTGCTGGCGATCTGGGGTGACAAGGGCGTGGTCGGGGAGTTGTACGACGTGACACGGACATGGCGGGACAAGGCCCATTCGGTGCAAGGCCGCGCGCTCGACTGTGGGCATGCCATCCCCGAGGAAGCGCCTCACGCGTTGCTGGACGCGCTGGTCGGGTTTCTTGCCGACTGACGGCATTGCCGCATTGCCTTGTGGGCCTGCGGTCTGGCTGGAACGGATTGTGGCCGGACAGCACCGCGATTTATCGCTGACTCTGCTCCCTGTCATTCGCTATAGATTGCAGCATGACCGACACGCTGACAAAGCCGTCCCCACATACCGGAGACCCGTCGTCGCGGCGGGGGCTGTTCCTGCTGGCAGCGGTGCTTGGTCTGTGCGTAATCGCCATTGGCAGCTACCTAGTGCTGGCGTCCTACTTCTTGAGAACCGAAGCCGCGCAGACGCCCGAACGAGCGCAATTCTTTGCTTCGTCCATCGACGACGCGCTCACCCGGCTTGAACATCTGCCATATGTTCTGTCGATCGACGAAAGTACGGTGAACGCCTTGGTGACGGGCGAAACCGCCGAACTGAATCCAATACTTGCCGACATCGCTTCGCGTGCCGGGGCCGAGTTCGTTTTTGTGCTCGACCTCAATGGCAAGACGGTTGCGTCTTCGAACTATCGCGACACCGACAGCCTTGTCGGGAAATACTACACCTTTCGCCCGTATTTCCGCGATGCCGTCGTGGGCGGTGCCGGTCGGTTCTACGCGGTTGGCGTCACCACCGGCAGGCCGGGTTATTTTATTGCCGAACCTGTGCGAGATGAGACAGGCACGATCCAGGGGGTCGTGACCGTCAAGATCGGGTTCAACGACCTGAACCGTGCGCTGTCGGGCAATGGCGAGCTGGTACTGGTGGCGGATGAACAAGGGGTCGTGCTGGCCAGTTCCGATCCCGATTTGATCTACGGCTACATGGCTCCGCTGTCCGATGGGGACCGCCGCACACTGGCAGAGCAGCAGCAATTCGGGGGCGAGACCCTGTTTCCATTAGACTGGACACCTGAAAGTGATCGTCGTGCGCGACTTGACGGGACGGCTTATGTCTGGACCAAGGCCGATCTCGAAGAAGAGGACTGGTCGCTCCACCTTTTGTCCGAGGTGCGCAATTCCCGCAGGCAAGCGCTGTTATACGTCGCCGGCGGCTTGATGACGCTTTTGCTGCTGACAGTGGCGGCGTCGGTCTATCGCGCGGCGCAGCTGCGCAGTGCGTTGGCGCTTTCGAACGCGGATCGCAAACGTCTGACCCGCGAGATCGAGGAACGGCGCAACACCGAGAAGAAACTGGAATCCGCGCGCAGCGAACTGGCGCAGAAGGAGCAGCTTGCCGCCCTTGGACAATTGTCGGCCTCGATCACCCACGAACTGGGACAGCCGATTTCCGCGATGCGCAATTACCTTGTCGCGGAAGAGATTGCCGCCAATGCCGAACCGAACGCGCTCTGGCCGCAGCTCTCCGGGTTGCTCGACCGGATGCAGCGTATCGTCGATCAATTGCGGTTGTTCGGACGCACATCCGCCACAGGTGCAACTGCCTTTCCGGTGCAGGAGACCGTGATCGCCGCTGCCCAGCTGGTGCAGCACACGGCGCGTGAGGTTGGCACCCGATTGACCTTTGACATGCCCGAAGAGCCGGTCATGGTGCGTGGACGCCCCGAGCGGTTCGAGCAGGTGATCGTTAATGTCCTGCGCAACGCGATCGACGCGACTGAAGGCATGGACGAAGGCGTGGTCGATCTTTCGATGGCTGAACGGGACGACACAGTGGTTGTGCGAATCGAGGACAACGGACACGGGCTGGGGGATTTGAACATCGCCGATCTGAGCAAACCGTTCTTCAGCACCAAGCCTTCCGGCAAGGGCATGGGGCTTGGTCTTGCCATATCGGGTCAGATCATCAACGAGATGGGGGGAACGCTGCATGCGGAAAACAAAGCGGATCGCGGGGCCGTTTTCATGATCACGGTTCCCACGCAGGCTGCGTCAAATGGCTGAGCACTTCCGCGCCCTCATTGTCGATGACGATGCCGAAATGCGGCAGTCTCTGGCGGTTCTGCTGGAACGCTCCGATTGGGTGGTCGATGCCGTTGGCAGCGCGCAGGTCGCATTGTCACGGATCGTGGCGACCGCACCTGACGTGGTCCTGTCCGATGTCCGCATGCCCGGCATGTCCGGTCTTGAACTGCTGGACGAAATGTCAAGGCGGCCCGCTCCGCCGCTGGTCCTGATCTCGGCGCATGGCGATATTCCGATGGCGGTGGATGCCATCCAGAACGGCGCCTATTCGTTCCTCGAAAAACCGTTCGAGCCGCGACGGTTGTTGACCGTTCTGAAACACGCAGCTGAACAGCACCGTCTGTCGGACATGACCAAGCGGATGCGCGAACAGCTTGTGTCGCTCTCCGGTCTGGACCGCGTGTTATTGGGCAGCGATCTGCGGGTCGCGGAACTCAAGGCTGAAGCTGTCGATCTGGCATTGTCGGATGCACCCGTGCTGATCACCGGGGAAACCGGGACGGGCAAGGAATTGGTGGCGCGGGCGCTGCACCGGCTGGGCCCGAGGCGCGACAAGGAATTCGTGGCGCTCAATTGTGCGACGCTGGCGCCTGACCGTGTGGAAGAGCAGATGTTTGGAACAGCCGAAACGCTGCTTGGCAGTTTCCGCAAGGCAGATGGCGGGACATTGTTTCTGGACGAGGTCGCGGCCTGTCCGATCCCGGTGCAGATCAAGCTGCTGCGCGCGATGGAAACGGGTGTGATCCAGCCTGTGGGCACTGACGCAGAGATCCAGACCGATGTCCGCATCGTGGCTGCCACGAACGAGGATCTGGCCCCTCTGGTGGATGCCGGTCTGTTTCGCGCGGATTTCCTGTTTCGCCTGAATGCGTTTGAACTTCGCCTGCCTCGTTTGATCGACCGAGGCGACGACATTGTCATGCTTTACGAGCATTTCGTCAGCCAGTTTTGCGAAACCTACGAGATCAGCCCCATCGAGATCACGTCCGAGGACGCGGCGGCCCTGCTGGCCCATGGCTGGCCCGGCAATGTCCGAGAGCTGCGCCATGTCGCCGAACGCCGGGTTCTGGCCGCGCGCCGGGGCGGTGGATCGGTGGCCGAAGCGCTGCGGACCGACGATCTGATCGACGATGTTCCCGCAACCCTGCGCGAGGCCGTGGCGCGGTTTGAAAAGACTCTGATCTCGCAGGCGATCTCGAACCATGGCGGGCGTATGGATGCCGTGGCCGAGGCGCTGGGCATCGGGCGGCGCACGCTGAACGACAAGATCGTCAAGCTGGGCCTCGAGAAATCCAAGCTGCTTGAATGATCCCTGCGGATTTCCGCAAGCGGCGATGTCGCTAACCTGCGGATTGTTTCCTACCCCTTTTTGCATTCCTGTGCCTAAGGTGTCCTCAGCGCTACTAAGGTGCACATACCGGGAGGACTTCATGAAACACTTCAAGACCGCCGCTCTTGCGGCGACCATCGCTCTATCCGGCCTTGCCGCTCACGCGCAGGACGAGGGCGGCAGCTACATTCTCACAACAGCTTCGACGGGTGGTACCTACTATCCGGTCGGTGTGGCCCTGGCGACGCTGGCGAAGGTCAAGCTTGAACCGACCCAGAAGATCGGCATGTCCGCGATCAGCTCTGCGGGCTCTGGCGAAAACATCCGCCTGCTGCGTGAAGACGAAGCGCAGTTCGCAATCCTGCAGGGTCTGTTTGGCTACTACGCCGCGACAGGCACAGGCCCGATTGCAGAGGTTGGTCCGCAGGAAAACCTGCGTTCCGTGTCCATGCTGTGGCAGAACGTCGAACACTTCGTCGTGTCGTCTGACGTGGCCCCGACCGGCACTCTGGCCGACATGGTCGCGCTCAAGGGCGAAGGCATGGCAATGGGTGCGCAGAACTCCGGCACGATCGATTCGAACAGAACGATCCTGTCCGGCTTCGGCGTTGACATCGATACCGATTACGAACTGGTCTATGGCGGATACGGTCCGGCTGCAGAGGCGTTGCAGAACGGTCAGGTCAAGGGTCTTGGTGCCCCAGGCGGCGTGCCTGTCGGTGCGATCAGCCAGTTGATGGCCTCGGCTGGCGACGGCGTCACGCTTTTGAGCCTGACCGATGAAGAAGTGGCCATGGCGGATTCGGATCGCGGTCTGTGGACACCCTACACCATTCCGGCGGGATCTTATCCGGGGCAGGACACGGATGTGCAGACAGTCGCACAGCCGAACTTCCTTGCCACAAACGCGGATATCCCCGAGGAGCATGTCTACCAGATCACCAAGGCGATCTATGAAAACCTGCCGTTCCTGCAGGCGATCCACCCGGCGACAAAGGTGATGAGCCTCGAAAGCGCGATTGCGGGTCTGCCGCTGCCGTTGCACCCCGGCGCGCTGCGCTATTACCAGGAAGTCGGCCTCGATGTTCCCGAACGCCTGATCGCCAACTGATCCACACGGATTCAGCCAGCCCGCGCTTTTTGCGGGCTGGTCCTCTGATGTTTGGGTGGGACCATGTCAAAAAATGAAGAAGACGAAGACGGAGGACGCCTCCGTTCGTTTGATGGGATTGCAGACAATGCTCTGTCTTTCATCTGCTTTGCGATCGCGGTCGCGCATATCTATGTGGCCTTTGATCCGGTTCTGTCCGAACTTCAACGCAACGCGTTTCACTTTGCGGGCTTCGCCATGCTCGCGGCCCTGCTTTACCCGATGTGGCGTGGGGGGACCGGCAACGCAGCACCGCTGGCGATTGACTTCGCGCTTGGATTTGCGGTGGCGGTATCGGCAGTCTGGCTGGCGCAGGCCGAAAACGCGATCTACGACCGGGGCGTCAAGTTCGCGACCACGGATTGGATCGCGGCAAGCATCTGCATCATCGGCGCGATCGAACTGACGCGGCGTGTCGCCGGAATCGTCATTCCCATCCTCATCATACTGTCTCTGACCTACGTGGCCTATTGGGGCCGCTTCGTCGGGGGCGTATTCTCTTTCCCGGGCCTGAGTCCTGAAACCGTGGCGTTTCGGTCGATCTATGGCGATGATGCCATGTTCGGGACAATCGCGCGCATCTCGTCCACCTATGTCTTCCTGTTCATCATATTCGGAGCCTTTCTGCTGCGCTCCGGTGCTGGGGAGTTCGTGATCAACATGGCCCGCGCTGTTGCGGGCAAGCTGGTCGGCGGCCCCGGCATCGTTGCAGTGATCGCCTCTGGTTTGACGGGCACGATTTCAGGCTCTGCCGTGGCCAATACGGCGTCGACCGGTGTGATCACCATCCCGCTGATGAAACGCGCGGGATTTGCCCCGAAATTCGCGGGCGGTGTCGAGGCCGCTGCCTCTACAGGTGGGCAGTTGATGCCGCCGATCATGGGCGCGGGTGCCTTCGTCATGGCGAGCTTTACGCAGATTCCCTACGAAACCATCGTCGCGGTCGCAGCCTTGCCTGCGCTTTTGTACTTTCTTTCGGTCGCATTCTTTGTCCGCATCGAGGCGCGCCGCAACAATCTGCAGCCGATCCCGGACGAAGGCCAGACACTCGGCTCTGCCTTCAAGCAAGGAGGTGCCAGTTTCATCATCCCGATCTGCACGCTGATCGGCCTTTTGGTTGTGGGCTACACGCCCACCTATGCGGCGGTTTTCGGAATCCTCGCGGTGATCGCGTCAAGCTGGCTGACCAAGAATCCCATGGGACCGAAAGCCGTTTTCGAGGCCTTTGTGATGGGCTCCAAGGGCATGGTTTTGACCGCAGTCCTGCTGTGTTCGGTTGGTTTGGTCGTGAATGTGATCGCAACCGCAGGTATCGGCAACACCTTCAGCCTGATGATCACAAGCTGGGCTGGCGGGAATATCCTGATCGCGCTGATCCTGATTGCACTTGCGAGCCTCGTTCTGGGCATGGGCCTGCCTGTGACCGCTGCCTATATCGTGCTGGCAACTCTGTCTGCTCCGGCGCTGTCGGGCATGATCAGCGACCAGTTCGTGATCACGCAACTGGCGGCGGGCACATTGCCCGAAGCGGCGAAGGCCGTGCTCATGTTCGGTGTGCCAGAGCAGATCGAACTGCTCAGTCGCGAACTGACCCGCGATGAGGCGTCCGGCCTGATCCGGTCGCTGCCGCTTGAGATCGCGGCGCCTGTGCGCGATCTTGTTGTGCCGCCGGCAGTTGCCACAAGCGCGCTGCTGTCTGCGCATATGATCATCTTCTGGCTGTCGCAGGACAGCAATGTGACACCGCCCGTGGCCCTCGCCGCGTTCACTGCAGCGGCCATCGCCAAGGCACCTGCGATGGCGACGGGTGTCGCAAGTTGGAAGCTGGCCAAAGGTCTCTACATCATCCCGGTTCTGTTCGCCTACACGCCGTTCCTGTCCGGGGACTGGCCCGCCATGATCCAGGTGTTCTGCTTTGGTGTGGTCGGGGTCTACGCATTGGCGGGTGCGTTGCAGGGATGCATGGAGAAGCCGTTGGGAATTGTCATGCGTGCCCTGAGTCTTCTTGCCGGGATCGCGACGTTGTGGCCGGAAATGGTTTTCGTGAACATCGCCGGTGCAATCGCCGCCTTCGGGATACTGGCCATCAACATTCGGTTCGGAAGGACGCCGCCTGTCACAACCGCACCTGCAACCGCCTGAAAAAATTCGGCTTCGTCAGGAATAGGCGCAATCCGGTCCGCGATTCAGGGGCGTGTCGATGGTGATCTCTGTCGGGATCCAGTCAAAGATCGCCAGCGCATTGCCGCTGTCGAACCCGACATAAAGCGTTCCAGTCTCGGGCTGCAAAGCGACGCCTTTTGAAATACATCCATCTGGAATACACTCTGCTCCCGTGCCATCTTGCCCCGACGCCGCATGAATCCCGTCGGCGTGAACAGGGTGTTCTCCATGACCAAGCATGTCATCGTGATCGGTGCAGGTATCGTCGGTGTGTCGACCGCCATCTGGCTGCGGCGTTTCGGGCAGGAGGTGACGCTTGTCGACCGGGACGGGCCGGGGCAGGGCACATCCTATGGAAACGCAGGGCTTCTGGCAGCCTGCGCGATGGTGCCGGTGACGACCCCGGGGCTGATCACCAAGGCCCCGAAGATGCTGCTTGATCCCGACTCGCCTCTCTTTCTGCGCTGGTCCTATCTGCCAAAGATCGCGCCGTGGCTTGTGCGCTACCTCAAGCACGCCAATGACCGCGACACGCGACGGATCGCGTCTGATCTGACCGATATCACCGCCGATACCGTGGACCAGCACTATGCCCTGACCGAAGGATTGGCCGCGCGTGACTACCTGTGCAAAAGTGACTACGTGTTTGCATACGGAACGCGAGCCGAATTCGAAAAGGACCGTTACTCCTGGGACCTGCGCCGCGAGCACGGGTTCGTACCGACCCTGATCGAAGGCGCTGCGGTTCAGGAGTTCGATCCAAGCTTCGGCACCGGGATCACCTGTCTTGCCGTCGTCAAGGATCACGGGTTCGTCACCGACCCGGGTGGCTATGTTGCGGCCCTTGCACGGGAATTCGAACAGACAGGTGGTCGCATCATCAGGGCCACGGTCGACGATATCGAGGCAATCGACGGTACCGCGCCACGGCTGATCACGTCCGTGGGTTCGCTTGAGGCCGACGCGGTGGTCATTGCCTCTGGCGCATGGTCCAAATCGTTGATGACCAGGCTTGGGCTGAATATCCCGCTGGAAAGCGAACGTGGGTATCACATCGTCATGACGAATGCGTCCGGTGGCCCGCGGGCGCCTTCAATGATTTCGTCGGGCAAGTTTGTGGCAACGCCGATGCGGGCAGGATTGCGGTGTGCGGGTATCGTCGAACTTGGCGGGCTCGAGGCCGGTCCGTCCGATGCGCCTTTCGCCCTGCTGCACCGCAAGATCTCAGAGGCGTTCCCGGCGCTGGAGTTCGAGCGTGAAGAGACATGGATGGGGCACCGCCCAGCCACGACCGACAGTCTGCCCTTGATCGGAGAGGTGCGCAAAACCGGCGTCTACACGGCGTTCGGGCATCAGCATGTCGGGCTTACGGCCGGACCGAAAACCGGACGCCTCGTGGCTGGTCTGATCGCGGATCAACCAAGCAACCTGAACCTGACACCGTTTTCTCCGCATCGTTTCGGTGCTTGACGGGGCAGCATCGAAACGCCTCGATTTTTAAGTGTTAAGCCAAGGTTTACATCCACCTGCTACGCCATGACTTGGGTGTAAGGAGAGTAGGGTATGGCGACCGACAGAAATGTCGCGCCAGTCATCATCAAAAGAAAGAAGATAATCGTTGCTGGCGGGCACCATGGGGGTGCCTGGAAAGTCGCTTATGCAGACTTTGTCACGGCGATGATGGCCTTCTTCATGTTGATGTGGCTGTTGAACGCGACAACCGAGAAACAACGCAAGGGCATCGCGGATTATTTCAGCCCAACGGCTCCGATCAGCCGCTTGTCAAGCGGATCGGACGGGCTGTTCATGGGCGACAGCGTATTTGCCGCTGACGTTTTGCCCCGCATGGGCGTGGGCGCAAGTTCATTGCAGGACACCACCAGCGACGGTTCCGAAGACAATGCCCAAGACAGCGCGTTCAAGGAAGTGCAGGACGTTCTTCTGGGCCTGAGCGGGGAAAGCATGCTGGAAGACCAATGGCTGCGCCACGTGGTCACCCGGGTCACCGATGAAGGGCTGGTTCTGGAATTCTTCGATGCCGAGGACGATCCGCTCTTCACCGATGGCGCCAAGCCGACGAAACTGACGCACGAGATCGCCTTTGCCGTTCGGGAAGCCAGCAAGCTTCTGAACAACCAAATTGCGATACAGGGTCATGTCGCCAAGGTTCCGGTTGTCCAGATCAACGATCCTGCATGGGATTGGTCCGCCGATCGCGCCTTTGCCTTTTCCGAACTCCTGATCGGTTACGGAATGGATGCGCACCGGGTGAAGCGCCTGACCGCCTATGGCGATCGTGAACCCGTCGTCGAAAACCTCATGTCCGCGCGCAACAACAGGATCGAACTGATCTTCCTGCGGTACTGACGACTGCACGGGAAACTAGATCAAGTTTTATCCGTTAGGTCCGCGTTAAAGCGCACGCCTTACTGCTGTGAAGAGCACAAGCCATCACACCAGAAAGGCGTTTCATGTCGATTTCTTCTTCTCTCAGCGCGGGCGTTGTTGGTCTCGCGTCCCATGCGACACGTCTGGCGACGATTTCCGACAATATCGCCAATTCACAAACACCCGGATACAAACGGGTCGAGGCGAATTTTCACTCGATGGTCGTGACCTCGGGCGGCGGCACCTACACTGCCGGGGGCGTCCGCACGACCACGCAGCGCTACATTGATCAGGACAGCGCGATCACCACGACATCGAACTCCACTGACCTCGCCGTCAGCGGACGCGGCTTCCTACCGGTTGCCCAGGCGACAGAGGTTCTTTCCGGGTCGGAAACGCCACAAATGTTCCTGACGACAACCGGCTCATTCCGTACGGATGCAAACGGGTACCTGCGCACGGCATCGGGTCAGATCCTTCTTGGATGGCCCGCAAACCTAGATGGCACGATCCCCAACTATCCCCGTGCGACAAGTGAGGCGCTGGAACCCGTGCGCATCAATGTCAACCAGTTCAGTGGCGAACCGACCACTCGTATCGAATTGGGAATCAACCTGCCGGCAACGGAGACCGAAGCGGGCGCATTGGGTGATCCGCTGACTCAGTCGATCGAATATTATGACAACCTCGGTCGCGCCGAAACGCTCGAGTTTACCTTCACTCCGGTTGTGCCAACCGCTGGAACCTCCAACCAATGGCGCCTTGAAATCGTCGACGGTGCTGATCCCGCAACGGTCATCGGTCAATACGACCTCGAGTTCGACGATGCGCGTACTCTTGGTGGCACGTTGCTCAGTGTCGATGACGTGACCGGCGGACCCTATGATTCTGCAACTGGCATTCTGACCATCACGGCACCCAGTGGACCTATCGACATCAATATCGGACGCCTCGGATTGAACGAGGGGCTTTCACAGCTTTCCGATATCTTTGCCCCGTTCAACATCAGCCGGGACGGTGCCCCGGTGGGCAAGGTGACCTCGGTCGAAGTGGATGAAACTGGCCTCGTCAATGCGTTTTACGACACCGGCACGACACGAACCTTGTACCAGGTTCCGTTGGTGGACATTCCCAATCCCAACGGAATGGCTGCAGCGGGCAGCCAGCTTTATATGCCCACACCGGAAAGCGGGAGTTTCTTTCTCTGGGATGCGGGCAACGGATCGACAGGTGATATCCTGTCCTTCGCACTCGAGGAATCTGCGACCGATATCGCCAATGAACTGACCGAGCTGATCCGGACCCAGCGGGCCTATTCCTCCAATGCCAAGGTGATCCAGACCGTTGATGAAATGCTGCAGGAAGCAACGAACATCAAACGCTGATCCCCTGAACATTTAAGGACATAGCCATGAGTCTCTCTGGTGCTCTCTCAAACGCCCTGAGCGGTCTTTCCGCAAACGCCCGCGGTACGACCGTCATTGCCTCGAACATCGCCAATGCACTGAACGAAACCTACGGGCGACGTGAAACATCTCTGTCGACCAACGCGACGCAGTCGTCTGGTGGCGTGATCGTGGCCCAGGTTACGCGGCACGCCGATCCGATCCGGGCCCATCAAAAGCGCATGGCCTTGGCGGACGCGTCCGCGACCTCTGCACAATCGAGATTCCACTCGGATCTCGAACAGTTGGTCGGCAGCGTCGATACACAGGGGTCGGTCGCCGAAAAGCTGACGCGCCTGGAAACCGCGCTGTTGTCCGCCGCATCTGACCCGTCCTCGGAAACGCGTCTGCGAAACATTTCCTTTGCAGCCGAGAATTTCGCCTCGGGTCTGCGCGATGCCAGTGCGGGTGTCGACGGATTGCGCGCACGGGCCGACGCCAACATCGCCAGTACCGTTGACCAACTGAACGCCGGACTGTCTCAGCTTGAACGCCTCAATGCCCAGATCATGAGTGCCAAACATCTCGGACAAGACGCACATGGGCTGATGGATCGGCGCGATGCAACGCTCGATTCGCTTGCAGAAATCGTTCCGCTCCACGTGGTGGAACGTGACAGTGGCGTCATTGCCGTGTTCACAACGCAGGGCCGCACCCTTCTGGATGAAAAGGCGGCAACCTTTAACTTTGACCCCACATCAACGATCCTGCCGCATATGACGGCCGATAACGGTCTTCTGTCCACACTCCGACTGGATGGAAAAAGTGTCGATATTCCCGGATCGGGGATGATGAACGGCGGATCGCTCGAAGCGCATTTTAACCTGCGCGATGTCAGCGCTCCGTTGGTGCAGCGCCGACTTGACGCGATTGCACGCGACGCCGTTGACCGGTTCGGACCGGGAGGGCCAGACACGACGCTGGCCCCAGGTGATTCTGGTGTCTTCACGGATGGGGGCATGCCGTTTTCTGCCACTGCAGAGGTCGGACTTGCAGGCCGCATCACTCTGAACTCGATGCTGAGCATTTCGACCACCGATCCGTGGCGCTGGCGGGATGGCATCAATGCCCTCGGAGAGGGTGACGCCGGTCAGGCCGATCTGCTCTTGAGACTGCGCAGTCAAATGACCGCCGCTCAGGCACCCGGTTCCTCTATTTTGGGATCTGGGCCGCGCTCTTTGGTCGATCACATCCAGGCGCTCTCCAATGATGTCGCAGCAAACCGAGTGCGTTTCAGTGATTCCGAAACTGCGGCTTCAGCGCATCTGAATGATGTTCGCCAGGCAAGTGCAGCCGACGGGGTCAATACGGACCAGGAACTGCAAAAGCTGATCGAGCTTGAAAAATCCTATGCCGCCAATGCGCGTGTCGTTCAGGTCGTGGACGACATGCTGTCAGAACTTCTCAGAATTTGAAGGAAACTATCATGCGCTCTATCGGCGATCTTGCAACATTCATGCTCTCCAGCCAGTTTCAGGCCCGTCTGCGCATCGCCGCTGATGCGTCGGCACAAGAGGCGACGACCGGTCTGGCCAAAGACACGGCGCGCCATCTTGGCGGATCGCCCATGGCGGTTTCGCTGCTTGACCGGAAATCCGAATTGCTCGAGCAACACAAACGCGGAATCGCCGAAGCAGGACTCTTTGCAAGCGCGATGCAATCGGTGCTGGGCAAGATACAGGATCAGACCGGGCAACTCGGAACAAGCCTCTCGCTTGTCTCTCAGCTTCAGCAGCCGTCAGAGCTGAAGACCCTTTCCGATGCCGCTGCGGCAACAATGATCGACACCGTCAACGCGTTGAATTCCGAGATTGCAGGGCGGTACCTCTTTTCGGGGTCCGGGACACGCGCAAGGCCATTGCCGAACGGTGAGTCCCTACTTGCCATGCTGAGATCGCAGATTGCTGGCGCGACCAATCCGGGCGATGCGATTGCGGCGGTCGAAGCCTGGTTCGACGCACCGGGCGGTCCGTTCGAGAGTTTGGCCTATTCCGGGTCGGAAACCGGGTTTGCGCAACTGCCAATCGGTCCGGATCAAGCGGTAACACTCGGGCTTCGCGCAGATGGCGAAACGGTGCGGGACATGCTCAAGGCGCTCGGGATCGCTGCACTGGCCTCTGATGCGTCATTGGGCTTTGGCGTGGTCGATCAGAAAACCTTGCTGGATGAGGGACGCATCGCTTTGTTGCAGGTTGACAGCAGCATAACCGAAGAACGCGCTGGGCTCGGGTTGATCGAAGCAAGGATCGATACGGCACGCCTTGCGGCGGAGTCCGATCTAAGCCGGATCGCCCTTGACCGGATGTCGCTGGCTGGGGTGGACCAGTTCAAGGCCGCGTCCGAATTCGAAGCGGCACAACAACAGCTTGAGGTGTTTTACCGCATAGCTGCACGCCAAGGCCGTGTCTCGTTGGCGGAGTATCTGCGATGAAAGCGTTTCTGGGCGCGATCCTCCTTGTGCTGCTCCCAGGTTTGGCATTGGCACAGGGCGTGCGCCTGAAAGACCTCGCGACCTTCGAAGGTGTCCGGGGCAACGACCTTGTTGGGTACGGTCTGGTCGTGGGGCTATACGGCACCGGGGATGGGCTCAGGAATTCACCCTTCACGGAAGACATGATGTCGAACATCCTCGAACGGCTCGGGGTGAACGTCACCGGTGAACAGTTCCGCGCAAAAAACGTGGCTGCAGTGATCGTGACCGGGCAACTGCAACCCTTCGCCCGTGCCGGTGGCAGGATCGATGTCACCGTGTCTGCGATCGGCGACGCGTCGAGCCTTCGTGGCGGAACGCTTGTGATGACGCCGCTGAACGCTGCGGATGGGCAGATATATGCAGTCGCACAAGGATCGATCATCGCCGGAGGTGTTGCTGCCGAAGGTGATGCGGCACGTACTGTTCAAGGTGTGCCGACCGCCGGGAGCATTCCTTCTGGGGCGATCGTCGAACGCGAAGTGTCTTTTGATTTCAGCCAGATGCAGAATTTGACAGTGGCATTGAAGAGCCCTGATTTTTCGACGGCCTTCCGGGTTGAGAGGGCCATAAACTTGGCGGTTGGCGCGTCCATTGCGACCATGAGCGATTCCGGAACCATCTCTGTCGATCTTGGTGGTTCGGGTCAGCGATCACCGTCCCACCTTCTGGCGCAGATCGAAAATCTGCGGATCGAGCCCGACACATTGGCCCGCGTCGTGGTCGACCAGCGCTCGGGAACGATTGTTATCAGCGAAAACGTACGCGTCTCGCGGGTGGCTGTATCAAAGGGAAACCTGACCCTGACGGTTCAGGAACAGCCCATCGTGGTGCAACCAAACCCCTTTGCAGAAGGCGAAACGGTGGTTGTTCCGCGCACGGCCGCGCAGATCGAAAACGCTCCGGCTGTATCTCTTGCGGAGGTGCCGGGAAGCACAACGCTTTCGGACGTCATCACCGGCTTGAATGCTCTGGGCATTACTCCGAACGACCTGATCGACATTCTGAAAACGATCAAGGCTGCTGGAGCGCTGCATGCAGAATTCGTCGTGATGTGAACACGACCCGAACAAGGGAAAGGACATGGGCGAATGATTGCATTTGCGGGCATCGCATTCACCTTCTGCATGGTCTTCGGAGGTTACCTTCTGGCTGGTGGCAAGATGACCATAATTCTCAAGGCGCTTCCGTTCGAGATGATGATGATCGGGGGTGCCGCTGTCGGAGCGTTTGCCGTGGGCAACACCTTGGCTTCGCTCAAGCAGACTGGCAGGGACACCATGAAAGTCTTCAAGGGCAGTCAGTGGAAGGCCGAGGATTACAACCAGCTTTTGCAGGTTCTGTACCAGCTGATCAACCTTGCCCGAAAGAATCCCGTCGGGCTCGAAGCGCATATCGACAACCCGCGGGAATCAGAAATCTTTTTGCAATTCCCGAAGCTTCTGAAAGATCATGCCGCGCTTGACATCATCTGCGACACGTTGCGGTCAGCGTCGATGAATTACGATGATCCGATGCAGGTCGAAGAGCTTCTGGACCGGAAAATCGACGAAACCAAACACCATCTCGAACACTCCGTGCACGGGCTTCAATCCATTGCAGACGGGCTTCCGGCGCTCGGTATCGTTGCGGCCGTGCTTGGCGTGATCAAGACAATGGGGTCGATCGACCAGCCGCCCGAGGTTCTGGGAAAACTGATCGGTGGCGCATTGGTCGGAACATTTCTCGGGGTCTTTCTGGCGTATTGCCTGGTCGCGCCCTTCGCTCTCAAGGTCAAAGCAGCCGCAGATGATGACATCAATTTCTACAAAACCATCAAGGAGGTTTTCGTCTCGCACTTCCACCAGCATCCGCCCAAGATGTGCCTTGAGGTCGCACGGCAAAGTATACCGCATCATCACCGCCCGGGCTTTGCCGCATTGGATGAAGCCATCCGTTCGTTGAAATCCCATGCATGAGGTGTTTCGCGCCATCATTCTCGGCATTTGTCTTGTGTTGCCGCAGGCTGCATTCGCCAATATCGGGATCGTCCGCGCTGGCGAGCATGGCGATTTCACTCGCCTGACTATCGCAACAGAGCTCGACATTATCGAGATACGATCAGAACCACTCTCAACCGGGAAATTCGGTCTGAGTTTTTCGCCTGGTCTCGCGGATCTGGACACCAGCAGATTATTCGACCGGATCAATACCGACCGGATCAACGCAGTGATAGCAACCCGAACCGGCCTTGAAATCGAGCTGAACTGTGATTGCGAAGTGCGTGTCAAACGCGAAACCCCGCGGCTGGTCGTCATTGATATTCGGGACCGTCCAAGATCGGAGGCGTCGCTACTGCCTGTTCTGCCAATTGAAACGGGCACATTTCCGAGCAGTCCTGCGCTTCGGCAAATCGAGAGCGATCTGTTTGCGCTGGATTTTTCGGTTGTGGAGCGTCTTGGCAAGATGATCGCGTCCCAAATCGACCAGACTGCGCATATCAGCGGGTTTTCCCAGTTGGCGACTCCTTCGTTTCGGGACTGGTCAAGTGCCGATGCGGCGTTGACAGTGACCTTGTTGCCTGAGGGTCGAGCAATTTCAGGCAAAAGATGTGCCCTATCTGATGCGGTATGGTCGCAGATCAGTGATCCTTCGGATGTGCCGATTGAAGAGGGATTTGATGATTCAGCCGCGCTTCAGACTGCGTTGATTGTCCGGTACTTGTCCGAAGGTCAAATCGAAGAAGCGCGGATGGCGGCCAAGATCGGGCATGGCTCACAGGTCCAGCTTCGCGAGATTTCCGAGTTTGAAAGCATGCTATCGGGCAGCGCGGACCCCGGCATGCTCAGGTTCGGCGATTGCAACCCGCTGGATGATGTTTTTATCGCGGCGATGCGCCATGAGGTGGACGTGCCAAAGGACATAAAAATAGAGCTTCTCAACAATTTTTCCGCGTTGCCCATTGGGCTTCAGATCGTCGTTTACCCACGGTTGAATTGGCTTGTCGAGGCTTCGTCAGAAGCACTGTTTCCCGAGTTGTCACGTCACCTCGAGGCGGAACTTGCGATGGCCGAACGCGCGCCCATCGAAAACATGGCCAACAGTCGTGAACAGGACCCTGACAGCCTTGCCGCACTTTCTATCGAGCTCAGGGGCACGGATCAGGAAAAGGACAGTTGGTTTGCCTCTTTTGCATCGTATCTTGAGCATGCCAGATATTTTGATGCATTGAATTCGCTCGATGACAGGTTGCCCCTGACGGAGGCCGAGCATGCGGAAGCCGTGACAGAACTGGTCAATCACCTCATTTTGAATGCCGACACCGTCACTTTTGTTCAGATCGCGCTTAACACCCTCCCTGGACTGACACCTTCACCATCGCAAACTGCGCTTGCAGGAGTTGCAGAGCGGCTTGTCCGCGAAGGATTCATTGATGAGGCAAATATCATTAATCAACTCATGGTGCCGGGGGGCGGCGCTGTGCTCGGCCGCGCGACTGATCCCGATGTGGACCGAAGCCAGGCAAATGAAAGTGCTACGGCGCCCTCCGTTTTCCAAGACTCACCTGCACTGCCCAGCACCGATGACTGGACTGTTGCTCTGGCCAGAGAGCGCGCTGAATCTGCCCAAACTTTGCGCGAAGCACTTGCCGAAACACTTTCGCGGTAACATCTTTAATGACTGGAAAACCGCACTGTTTTTTCCGTTATCTGGCTTGGCAAAAATTCCGCGGAGCGTGATCTTGAGATCTTTGTTAAAAGTCTTGGTCGTGATTTTGCTGGCCTTCGCAGGCGGAAACAGCCTGGCGCAGGGTTCTCCGCAAAGTAGAGAGATCGCTTTCGGTTTGAACGGCATTTCGGACTGGTCGACCCAGCATCCCTTTCTGGATGTGATGAAATCCGCAAGGCCCTGGATTGGTCATCTGCCGGGCCAATGGGGGGGGATGGACTTCGAAGACATGGAGGCTGCGGGCGTTTTTGACGAAAATGGCTGGCCGCTCATCGTTCCGGAGGCGGCGACAGCGCTGGAAAGCCTCATTCTGACGGATCAACCGAGAGACGCTGACCACCTGACTGGTCGGTATGTGCTCTTCTACGAGGGTTCAGGTAGTTTGTCGGTGACAGGCCGTGCACGTGTCATCACGCGAGAACCGGGATTGCGGATTTTTCAGTATACCCCCGGCGAAGGAGCGGTGGGCATTTCGATCAGTGCGACGGATGCTTCGGATCCAATCCGAAATATCCGCGTGATTCCAGAAAAACACCTTGGGGCTTTCGAGGCGGGCCAAGTGTTCAATCCCGATTGGCTGGAAAGATTGGGTGATGTCGCGCTCGTGCGATTCATGGACTGGATGTTCACGAACGGATCGCCGATTGTGACATGGGACGACCTGCCGGAAAAAGCAGACTTTACCTATGTTTGGCGCGGCGTGCCGTTGCCAGTTATGATAAACCTGTCCAACAGGATCGGGGCGGATGCCTGGTTCAACATACCGCATATGGCCGATGATGATCTCGTTCGTCGATTTGCGGAAACGGTCCAAGCTGATCTTGATCCTGCCCGCGTCGCCTATGTCGAATACTCGAACGAAGTCTGGAATTTCATTTTCGAACAGGCGCTTTGGGCAGGCGAGCAGGCAGAACGCCTCTGGGGGCAGACCGACGATGGGTGGATGCAATATTACGGGCTGCGGTCGGCAAAGGTTCTGAGCATCTGGACCGAGGTGTTCGGCGCTGAGGCAGAGACCCGGCTCAAACGGGTGGTCGCTGTGCATACCGGTTGGCCGGAATTGGAGCAATCGATCCTGTTCGGGGACCGCGCAAAGCAAGCTTTAGGCACCCATCCTGTCGAGATGTTCGATGCCTACGCGGTAACCGGTTATTTCGGATATGAATTGGGTGAGCCTGAAACACTGGCTGCGGCGCTGCAAGACGCTGCCGCCAAGGCCGAAGCCGATGGCCGTGCCAAGGGCCTGTCGCGTGTGGCGTTGCGTGAATACGTCGCGCAGAACCAATTCAACGGGCTTGCCGCGCTTGCCGCAGACCTTGTGCGGCGCGGGTCTTTGCGCGAATTGACCGGAACGCTCTGGCCCTACCACGCCGAGGTTGCATCAACCAACGGTTTGGAGTTGATCATGTACGAAGGGGGCACGCACGCTGCCGCGTTCGGCGATGCTGTGGAAGATGAGACGCTTGTCTCATTTCTCATCGCGTTCAGCTACTCTGACCATATGGCGGGTCTCTACGAGGACGCATTGGATGCCTGGACCGGCCTAACCGACAGCCCGTTCAATGCCTTTGTCGACGTTGCCGGACCAAGCAAATGGGGAAGCTGGGGTGCCTTGCGCCATCTCAGCGACGACAATCCGCGCTGGCGGACCCTGCGATCCAGTGCCACTGCGGAAACTGAAGAATAAGGCAAGAGTTTCCCGCTATCCATAAATTTGACATTATCCTATGCAAGCCGTGCGCTCTGATCCGCAGGTTCTTGACAGTATAGGAAGTGCCTCGATATGCCGCTCAATACACGCGGTCCCAAATCCGAGCCAATGCCGGTTCTCAGTGTTCTGATCCCGGCCTCGAACGAAGAGGCGCTGATCGGGCATTGCCTCGAGTGCGTCCTTCAAAGCAGGTGGGATCATGGCGCGCCCTTCGAGACGATTGTCATTTCCAATGGAAGCCGCGACCGCACAGCGCAGATCGCCTTGGCAATGCGCGACCGCTTTGCCGAAAAAGGGCTGGACCTGAAAGTCCTCGACCGCGAGCAGGGCGGCAAGCTTGGGGCGCTGAACGCCGGAGATCATGTGGCGCGGGCACCGATCCGGGTGTATCTGGATGCCGATGTCGAGGTTTCTGATGGCCTGATCGGTCAGCTTTACGAGGCGCTTGATACGGCTGAGCCATGCTATGCCAGTGGCACGCTTGTTCTTGCAAACCCGCAAAGCTGGGCGACCCGCGCCTATTCCCGCATCTATTCCAAGGTTCCGTTCATGACGCATGGAGTGCCCGGAGCGGGGGTGTTTGCCGTTAACGCGGCAGGCCGAATGCGCTGGGATACGTTCCCGGACATCATTTCCGATGATACCTATGTGCGCCTCAGTTTCCGACCTGAGGAACGGATCGGGGTGCCTGCGACCTATACCTGGCCTCTGGTCGAGGGATGGAACAACCTTGTTCGTGTGCGTCGCCGTCAGAATGCCGGGGTGGATGAAATCCGCGAACACCACCCGGATTTGCTGCACAATGACGACAAGCCAGCTTTCCCGATACGCGAAAAGTTGAGGCTTGCCCTTCAGGATCCGATCGGGTTTGCCGTTTACTCAGGTGTCTCGCTGGCAGTGCGCGTGACAGGTGGTAAGTCAAGCGGCTGGAGTCGTGGACGGTAATGGAAGCCCTCGTTGCAAAATTTCGCGGCACCTCGCTGGACGCGCGCTTCATGCGCAGCTCCGTGTTCGCCCTTGGCGGCTACGCAACGGGTCAAGTGCTGCGACTGGCTTCCAATCTAATCCTCACCCGTCTTTTGTTCCCCGAAGCGTTCGGGATGATGGCACTTGTGTCGGTCATCATGCAGGGCTTGGCCATGTTCTCGGATGTCGGGGTCAGCCCGTCGATCATGCAGTCGAAACGCGGCGACGATCAGAAATTCCTCGATACTGCATGGACCATTCAGGTGGTCCGGGGTGTGCTTTTGTGGATCGTCGCCTGCGGTCTCGCAGTCCCTGTTGCGGCTCTCTACGGAGAGCCTTTGCTGGCGTGGATTCTGCCTGCTGCTGGTGTCACCCTTTTTATTTCGGGGTTCAACCCGACCCGCCTTGATTCCGCGAACAGACACCTCTTGCTGGGGCGTTTGACCGGCATTGACCTTGCCGTACAAGCGATCTCCTTGCTGCTCGCGGTTCTGCTCGCATGGTACCTTCAATCGGTCTGGGCGCTTGTCGTCAGCGGGATCCTCTCGTCGGCGATGGTACTCTTGGCGTACAATGTTTTCCTTCCAGGTCAACGCAATCGGTTCCAGTGGGAACGCGCCGCGGCGTCAGAGTTGATCGGCTTTGGAAAATGGATCTTTCTCAGCACGATTTGTGGGTTTCTTTACATGCAGGGCGACAAGCTGTTGATCGGCAAGTTCCTGACATTGGAGCAGTTCGGCATCTACAATATCGGATTTTTCCTCGCGAGCTTCCCGCTGCTTATGGGAGGGATGATGACCCGGAAAATCCTGATCCCGGTCTACCGCGAACGCGCCCCTGCCGAAAGCACCGAGAATTTCCGCAAGTTGCAAAAGATGCGGCTTGTGTTGACCGGTGGGATGATGGCGATCACCGGCGGTGTGTCGATGGCCGGTGTTGTGCTGATCGAGGTGATGTACGACTCGCGCTACATTATGGCAGGCACAGTGGTTGTCATGATCGCCGCGATGCAGATGCCACAGATCCTCGTGTTGACCTACGAACAGGCGGCGCTTGCTGCAGGCGACTCGCGGCGGTTCTTCGTTTTGTCGGCGGCACGGGCGGCGTTGACGCTGGGCTTTCTCTATATGGGGCTCAGCTACGGCGGGCTGTTCGGCGCTCTTGTTGGTCAGGGCATTGCCGGGCTTGCTGCCTATCCCTTTGTGGTGTGGCTCGCCCGTCATGCCCGGGCTTGGGATCCAAAGCATGACGCCATTTATGGCTGCGTTGGGGCCGCGATCATCGTTTTGGCCTTGTGGATCAATTTTGATGCAGTTGCAGAGCTTGCGGCCCTGTGAGGCGGGATTAACTCTTTATCCAAAGAGACCATCTGCGACCCTGCTGAACGCCCAACTTTGATCATATTTGTGCAATACTGACCCAAAGTTGGGAATAGGGTACGGCTATGACGAATGAGACAACCGCGCCGCATTCGGTTGCGGATGCAGATATCGCCATCGTCGGCATGTCCGCCCACCTGCCGGGGGCGGCATCGCTGGCGCAATATTGGCGAAACTTGCGGGACGGTGTGTCTTCGATTCACCGACTGACCGATGAGGAATTGACCGAGGCAGGTGTGCCGCCGGGACTGTTGCGCCATCGTGACTACGTGCCCTATGCGGCGCGGCTTGAACAGTTCGACCATTTCGATGCGGAATTCTTTGGCCTGTCTCTCAAGGATGCCGCGATCATGGATCCGCAGCATCGGCAATTCCTCGAATGCGCATGGGAGGCTTTGGAAAACGCTGGTCACATGCCCGACCGCCACGACGGGCGGATCGGTGTGTTCGGTGGTTGCGGGATGGGCAGTTATTTCTATTTCAACCTGTGTTCGAATCCCGACCTGGTGGAAGGCACCGGCATGTTCCTGCTGCGCCACACCGGGAACGACAAGGATTTCCTGGTGACCCGTGTCAGCCACATTTTCGATCTGGATGGGCCGTCTGTGAACGTGCAGACAGCCTGTTCAACATCCCTGGTCGCCACGCACTATGCCTGCCAATCGCTGTTGAACGGCGAATGCGACATGGCGCTTGCTGGCGGTGTGACGATCGAGCTGCCACATGGGCGGGGGTATCTTTACAAGGAAAACGAGATCCTGTCTCCCGATGGTCAGTGTCACGCATTTGATCATCGGGCCAAGGGCACGGTTTTCGGATCCGGAGCGGGCGTCGTGGTCCTGCGTCGCCTCGCGGATGCTTTGGCGGATGGTGATCATATCTGGGCAGTCATCAAGGGCAGCGCGGTCAACAATGACGGCGCGGCCAAGGCCGGGTACCTTGCGCCATCGGTCGAGGGTCAGGCTGACGCAATTGCCGAGGCGCATGCGATGGCTGGTGTGACCGCCGACAGCATCGACTATGTCGAGTGTCACGGCACGGGCACTTATCTTGGTGACCCGATCGAGGTTGCGGCATTGACGCAAGCTTTCGCTGCAACCAGCAACAAGGTCGGTCATTGCCGGATCGGCTCCGTAAAAACCAATATCGGTCATCTGGATACCGCGGCGGGTGTGGCCAGTCTGATCAAGGCCACGATGGCGCTCCACCATCACCAGATGCCGCCGAGCCTCGGCTTCGAAAGACCCAACCCGGCCATTGATTTCGAAAATTCGCCCTTTCGCGTCAATGACCGTCTGACGGATTGGCCGCGCCGCGACCATCCGCGCCGCGCGGGTGTGAACTCGCTTGGCGTCGGGGGCACCAATGCGCATGTCGTGCTCGAAGAGGCACCCAATGCCCCGCCGTCCGAGGAAAGCGATTGGCCATTCCAAATCATCACGGTTTCCGGTCGCACCAAGGCGGCTCTTGATGCAAACACCGCGCGCCTGGCGGCGCATCTGCGGGCCAATACCGATCAGCCTTTTGCGGATGTCGCATGGACGCTGCGGACAGGCCGGCGCGCCTTTGAAAAGCGCCGCCTTGTGGTCGCAAGGGATCATCTTGATGCGGCGATGCTGCTCGAACAATCCGGCTCGCGCCGCGTTCATACACATGATGCCATGTCCCGGCCCGACATCGTGTTCCTCTTTCCCGGCGGCGGAGCGCAATATGTCGGCATGGCCCGCGATCTGTACGAGACCGAGCCGGTCTTTGCCGAATGGATCGACCGTGGGCTGAGCCACCTTGAAACGCTCGACTCCCGCAGCATTCGAGACTTGTGGTGTCCTGATCCGGGCAATGAAGCGCAGGCGACCGAGGCCTTGCGGCAGCCCTCGCTGCAACTGCCACTGATCATGATCGTCGAATACGCGCTGGCGCAGCTCTGGATGAGCTGGGGCATTCAGCCAGCCGCTGTCGCCGGTCATTCGATGGGCGAAAATACCGCCGCCTGCATTGCCGGTGTGATGTCGTTCGAAGACTGCATCGGTCTTGTCCATCTGCGGGGCACGCTGTTTGACAGCGTGGAAAAAGGCGGCATGCTCTCAGTCGCGCTCCCGGCCGAGGATCTGAGGCCGCTTCTGGGTGACGCGCTTGATCTTGGTGCTGTGAACAGCCCAGGGCTCAGCGTTGCCTCCGGTCCAAGCGCTGCGCTGATGACGCTGGAAACCGAACTCAGGCATCGAGAGATCGAGTTCCAGCGCATCCCGATCGACATTGCGGCTCATTCGCGGATGCTCGACCCGATCCTCGACAGGTTCCGGTCTTACCTACAGAAGATCACTCTGAACCCGCCAACAATTCCGATCACATCCAACCGGACCGGTGTGATGATGACCGATGAAGAGGCGACAAGCCCCGATTACTGGGTCTCGCACCTGCGCGGCACGGTGCAGTTCACGCACTGCCTCGACACGCTGTCGGACAGGCAGAACCGCATCTACCTCGAGGTTGGTCCCGGCAAGGCGCTGTCCGCGCTGGCGCGGCAATGTGAGGGCATTCAGGCCACCCAGGTCCTGTCCAGCCTGCGCCATCCCGAGGAAGAGATCGAAGACGATCGCCACATGCTCGAGGTGCTTGGGCGCATCTGGGCGTTGGGTGGCGACTTCGACTGGGATCAGATCTGGGGCAACGCGCGGCGCAATCGTGTGCCGCTGCCTACATACGCGTTTCAGCGATCCCGCTATTTCATCGAACCGGGGCAGCCGCAGACCGAGAAGGTCTCAAGCTTCCTGACCCGCATCGACGGCGTCGAGAACTGGGGCTGGACCACTGCATGGAGGCCAAAATACGCTTCTGCCCCCGTGGAGGTGCGCACCGAACTGGGCAAAGCCGATTTGCAAAGCTGGCTTGTATTCATGGACGATGCCGGAGTGGCCCTTGCCGCGGCGAAACGCTTGCGCGCCGCGGGACATTCGATTGTCGAGGTTTGGCCGGGCGACAGTTTCGCACGGTTGAATGACACGACGTATGTCCTTGCACCCGAACGCGGTCGGGAAGGCTATGACCTTCTGTTCCGCGATATGCTGTCCCGCGGATTGGTGCCAAGCCGGATCGCCCATTTCTGGGGCATCACCAAAGACAACAGCCACCGTCCGGGCTCCAGCTTTTTCCAGCGCATGCAGGAACATGGGTTCTATTCCCTGATGTTCATCGCTCAGGCGATTGCGGATGACACGTTGCCAAAACCGACCCAGATCACCGTGTTCACCAATGGCGCTGCTGCTTTCGGGCAAGAGCGGCTCATGTCGCCCGAAAAGTCGATCATTGCCGGACCTGTGCGCGTCATTCCGCGTGAAATTCCGGGGCTAACTGTATCCTCGGTCGATCTGCGGCTTCCGGATGAACCTGCCAGGCGACCTGTCCTGCGCCGCGCAAAAAGGAGTGACACGCATCAGGCGTGGGAGGATCTGACCGATCAGGTGATCGAAGAGATGATTGCCGATCCCTCTTCGGGTGTTGCGGTCTTTCGGTCTGGGCGTCGCTATGAACAATCGCTCCAGAAAACAGCATTGAGACCGACAGCCGAGACATCCGTTCAGCCGGGTGGCACATATCTGATCACTGGCGGATTCGGTGGTATCGGGCTGACCGTTGGCAAAGCACTCGCTGCCCAAGGCTGCACGTTGATTCTGACTGCACGTGACGCCTTGCCAGAACGCGAGGTCTGGGATCGTTACCTGCAGCGGCACGCCCCGCAGGACAAACTTTCCCGCCGCATCCGTGCGGTACAGGAGCTCGAGGCATTGGGCGGACATGTTCGTGCCTTTGCGGCCGATATCTGCAACCTGCCAGAGATGAAGCATGTCGTGGACGACACCCTCGCACGCCTTGGTCGCATCGACGGCGTGATCCATGCCGCCGGTGTGATGGAGGATGCGCCGCTCCTCGCAAAATCGACAGGGTCGATCGAAAAGGTTTTCTCGTCCAAGATCCACGGGACCAAGGTTCTGGATCAGCTTTTCCCGGACGGATCGACGGACTTCATTGCCCTCTTCGCGTCGTCATCGACACAGACAGCGCCCGCAGGCCAGATCGACTATGTCGCGGCGAATGAATATCTGAACGCATATGCACATGCGCGCAGGGGTGACAAAACCAAAGTCCTCGCGATCAACTGGGGTATCTGGGCGGATGTCGGCATGGCTGCGACCGCCTTGGCAGACCGTATCGGTGATACCGATCCGATCAGCTTCAGCCCGGTTGATCTGCCGCTGCTCGACAAGACAGGGTTCGATCCGGCGGGCCACCGCCTTTTCGAGGCGCGGTACACCACCGACGATTGGTTCATTGACCAGCACAGGACCCGGCAGGGTGATGCCCTGTTCCCCGGGGCCGGTTACCTGACGCTGGCGTCCAAGGCGCTGCGCGGACAGGGCGAAACCAGCGGCTACGCAATCCGCAACATGACCTTCCTCAGGCCGCTTCACATCCCGGAAGCGGGCGCACGCGACATTCGTTTGCGGCTGTCCCGGCGGGATGACGGCTATCATATGGATGTACTGGGCAGCTGTATGTTGAACGGGCGTAACGGATTCGTGCCGATCGTCACTGCGGACCTGTCGCTGATCCCCGAGATCCAGCCGAAACCGATCGACGTCGCCGCCATTCGAAAACGGTGTGGCGCTGCACGAAGGGTCACCACGGGCAAGAAACTGGATGCGGCGCAGGAAACGCAGATGGCCTTTGGTCCGCGCTGGAAGGTTCTGGACGCTTGCGCCTACGGCACTCGTGAGGGGATCGCGGATCTGTCTCTTGCAAGCGCAATGCAGGATGAGGAGCGCTTGCATTTGCATCCCGGTCTTCTGGACATTGCCACGGGCTGGGCGATGGAACTGATCGACGGTTATACCGGAGACGAATTGTGGGTGCCCGTGTCCTATGACCGGGTGCATGTCTACCACCCGTTACCGGACCGCATCGTCAGTTGGGTCCGATCGTCCGGACCCAACCGCAATGCCGACGAAACCGCGTCTTTCGACATCACCATTGCCATGCCCGACGGCACGGTCTGCATGGAGATCGGGGATTTTTCGATCAAGCGACTCTCCGACATGTCCGCGCTTTCAGCCCCGGTCAAGGTCAGCGCCTCTGAATTCGAACCTTCGGATTTCAGCAAAGCGACCCACCCGCTGTCCCCAGCTGAAGAGCGGTTCCAGCACAACCTGTCACAGGGCATTCGACCAGAGGATGGGACCGATGCCTTTCTGCGCGCGCTCGGTCGGACAGAACCGCAGATTTTCATCTCCTCGCTCGATATGGGCGCGCTGATCGAACAGGCCGGGATCGCCGGCGACGCCAAGTCGGAGGCGCAGAAATTCGATCGCCCGCAGCTTGATGGCGACTATGCCGCGCCCGAGACCGAAATCGAACGGACGCTGGCCGGCATCTGGGAAGATCTGCTGGGCGTGCAGAATGTCGGCGTCGAAGACAGCTTTTTCGACCTTGGGGGTCATTCGCTGATTGCCGTCCGCCTGTTTGCCAAGGTGCGCAAGACCTACAGCGTCGATTTCCCGATTTCGATCCTTTTCGAAGCGCCGACGATCCGGGCCTGCGCATCGCTGATCAAGGACCGCACTGGCATCAGCGAAGATGCCGCCGGTCCCGCCGAAAAGAAACCCAAGCCGCAGACAAGGCGATTCAAGCATATCGTTGCGATGCATGACGGCGAGGGCGGGCCGAAAGCGCCATTCTTCCTTGTTGCTGGAATGTTCGGCAACGTGTTGAACCTGCGCCATCTCGCCCAGCTTCTGGGTGCGGACCGACCGTTCTACGGGCTTCAGGCCAAGGGCCTTTACGGGGATGAGACCCCGCACCTGTCGATCAAGGATGCAGCGCGCGACTATATTGCCGAAATGAAGCAGGTACAGCCCGAAGGGCCGTATTATGTCGGTGGCTTTTCAGGCGGCGGGATCACCGCCTACGAGATCGCGCACCAGCTCGAGGCGATGGGCGAAGAGGTCGCGCTTGTCGTTCTGCTCGATACGCCTTTACCGCAACGCCGTCCGCTTAGCCGGAAAGACCGCCTGTTGATCCAGATGCAGGAAACCCGGCGCAAAGGTGTGTCATACCCGTTGGTGTGGCTGCGCAACCGGGTTCAGTGGGAAATCGAAAAGCGCAAGACGACCAGGGAAACCCGCACCGCGCACAGTTTCCACAACGCCGAGATCGAACAGGCGTTCCTGCAAGCGGTTGGCACGTATGAGGTCGCACCCTGGTCCGGACGCATCGCATTGTTCAGACCGCCTTTGATGGGAACCTGGTCAGTCTCCGGTGGCAAGCTGGTGAACCACGAACGCGCGTACCTGTACGATGACAATGACTGGGGGCAGCACGTGCCCCAGATCGAAGTATTTGAAGTGCCCGGAGATCATGACAGCATGGTTCTCGAGCCAAATGTGCGTGTTCTTGCCAGCTATTTGCGCAGGGTCATCACCACGACCGAAGCTGCCGTTGGCGGCAAGGGGCGCGTCTTGTCTTTCACCGCCACGGAGGCAGCGGAGTGACCTGTATGACGGACATCGTTGTCGTCGTTCTCAACTACAAGACACCGGATCTGGCCGTGCTTGCGGCACAGTCAGCCGCGGCAGCCATGGCCGATTTCGGTGGTGCGATCATCCTTGTCGACAACGACTCGCCCGACGACTCCTTCCAGCGCATGACCGACCTGACGCGTTCCGCCGAATGGCCTGCGCATCTTGAGGTTCAGGTGTTGCAATCCGGTCGGAATGCGGGCTTCGGGGCTGGCAACAATTTCGGCATCCACGCCGGACTGGCGATCTGTCCGTCAGCCGAATTCATCTATATCCTCAACCCGGATGCACAGGTCGAACGCGATGCGATCACCACGCTTGTGAACCATCTGCACGCGCATCCCAAGGTGGCCATCGCCGGTAGCTGGGTCTACGGAGAAACCGGCGAGGATCATTGCAGCGCCTTCCGCTTTCCGGGCCTTGCCTCGGAATTCGAAGCCTCGATCCGGCTGGGTCCGATCACGCGGCTGCTCAAGAAACACATGCTGCCACTGCATATTCCCGAAACATCCGGCCCGGTGGGCTGGATTCTCGGCGCGTCGATGCTGGCCCGGACAAGTGCCTTCAAAGAGATCGGCCTTTTTGACGAGACGTTCTTTCTCTATTTCGAAGAAACGGATCTGTGTCTGCGCGCACATCGCGCGGGTCACGAGGTGCATTTCGTGCGTGAAAGCCGCGTCTGTCATATCGGCTCTGTCTCGACCGGCATGGGCAGATGGACGCGCACGCCCGCCTATTGGTACCAAAGCCGCTGGTATTATTTCAGCAAGAACCATGGCCGGGGCTACGCCATCGCTGCGACCGCTCTCAATGTCATCGGCACCTTGATCTGGCGGCTACGGCGCAAGATCGAGGGCAAACCGACGCCGGGCGCGCAGCGTTTCCTCAGGGACATGGTGACACATGATCTGCGCGCGCTTGTGCGTCCGACACCCGACGCGTCGATCCGCACCGTCGGCCTGCCGCAGGAACCTTCCCTTCAGACCAGCGTGGATTGATCCATGACCCAGTTCGACTGCATCATCATCGGAGACGAAAGCCTCACACAGCATTGCGCCGAGACGCTCCTGTCTCAGGGACATGGTCTGGCTGCCCTCGTGACCGACAATCCGGATGTGGCGAAATGGGCCAAGGGACACGGTATCCGCTGCGAAGGTCACGGTGCCGACCTCTCCACGCGGCTTGGGACTGTCACGGTGGATTGGGTGCTGAGCATCGCCAACCTCAAGATCCTGCCGCCCCAAATCCTGTCGCTTGGCCGGACAGGTGCGGTGAATTTCCACGACGGACCATTGCCCAGACGCGCCGGTCTGAATGCTCCGATCTGGGCGCTGATCGAGGGCGAGACCACACATGGCATCACCTGGCACCTGATCGACGAAGGTGTCGACACCGGTGATATCCTCGTTGAACGCAGCATTGACATCTCGCCCCACGACACGGCGCTCACGCTGAACACCACGTGCTATGAGGCCGGGCTGACCAGCTTCACCGACCTCCTTCACGAAATGACCCACGGCCTGCCGAACCGCCGCGCTCAGGGCATGTCTCACCGCAGCTACCACGCGCTGACCGACAGGCCCGAGGCCAATGGCGTTCTCCGTTTCGACCAGCCTGCATCCGATGCCGTGAGATTGATCCGCGCGCTGGATCACGGGACGTATTGGAATCCGCTTTGTACGCCGAAACTGGTCATTGGCGACCTGATCCTGAACATCGGTGCAGCATCACTGACGGAAAGCAGCGCCGCACCGGGCACCGTGATCGCCGTTGATGAGGCGTCCCTGACAGTCGCCTTCGCGGATGGTGCCCTGCAGATGAAGAACCTGACCGGGACCGACGGCAAGTCCGCCAACCCGTCTAGCCAAGTCGCCTTGGGTGATGTCCTGCCGTCCCTGTCCGACACTAACCGCGCGGCGATCACAGACGCAATGCGCCCCGTGGCAAAGATGGAAGGGCACTGGCGTCGAATGCTCGCTCGTGTGGTGCCCCTGTCGCTGCCCTTCACCCGGTCCGATGATTCAGCACTCACCACACGCGATACTCTCATCCATTCCGAGCATCTGGGCGAGGCACTGGGCTGTCTGGCCCAACGTCTGTCACCGGAACACGCATCAGTTCTCGCATTTTCCAATCCGCAGCTGATTGAAAATGCCCGCTTCGGGCTGATCCGCCCTTGGGTTCCGGTCCTCGCCGGGTCACTTGGCCAAACGCTTCCGCATGTCGAAACGGGCTTTGCAACCGATCTGCCCCTGCGGGATGCGGCTCTGTCGCGGCTTGAAACCCCCGCAATCGGAGTGTCGCAGGGTGCCGGACATATTCCCGGGACGGCGATCACCTTCACGGTGACGGGTCCGAACGTGACCGCGCATGTGGATCACGGAAAGATCGCACCCGATTTTGCCGATGTCTTGGTCCACCGTCTGAACTGGATCGCCGGACAACTGGCGAAAGGCACTGCACCCGCGGACATCGCGGCGCTGCCCCCGCAGGAACGCGAACATGTCCTGAGCACATTTAATGCGACCGACGTGCCCCTTGATGGACCGACGACCATGCATGCCGCTTTTGAGGCGCAGGTTGCCCGCACCCCGGATGCGATCGCGCTCGTGTTCGAAAACCAAGAGGTCACTTTTGCAGCCCTGAACGAACGCGCCAACCGTGTCGCGCATACCCTGCGCGCGATGGGCGTGCAGCCCGACAGGATGGTCGGTCTGCATTGCCGCCGTGGTCCCGAGCTGGTCGCGGGGGCGCTGGGCATTCTCAAGGCAGGCGGCGCTTATGTTCCGCTCGACCCCGACTATCCGCGCGACAGACTCGCGCATTACCTCACGGACAGCGGCGCATCTGTGGTCATCACCGAACACGCTCTGCATGCCGAATTGCCGGCGACCGAGGCTGACCTTCTTGTCATCGACCGCGATCCGCGTCTGGCCGTGGCCAAGACCGACAATCCCGATCCGGTCGCATCGCCCGATCATCTGGCCTACGTGATCTACACCTCCGGGTCGACCGGACTGCCCAAGGGCGTCATGGTCGAACATCGCAACGTGATGAATTTCTATGCGGGCATGGATGCGGTTGTTCCGGACCGCGACAACGCCGCTTGGCTTGCGGTCACCAGCCTCAGTTTCGATATCTCGGTGCTGGAACTCTTCTACACCATGGCCCGCGGCATCAAGGTTGTGCTGCCCAGTGCCAGCCAGCGAGGCATCATCTCGGGTGGTCCTGCCCGCAAGGGTGGCGATGGCATGGAATTCTCGATCTACTATTGGGGCAATGATGACGGCGTTGGTCGGGACAAGTATCGCCTCTTGCTGGAGGGCGCGAAATTCGCCGATGAAAACGGCTTTTGCGCCGTCTGGACGCCGGAACGCCATTTCCACGCGTTTGGCGGCCCTTATCCGAACCCGTCGGTCACAGGGGCTGCCGTTGCCGGTGTGACGAGGAACATCGGTGTTCGCGCCGGAAGCTGTGTTGCCCCGCTGCACCATCCCGCCCGCATTGCCGAGGAATGGGCTGTCATCGACAACCTGACCAACGGGCGCGCGGGTATTGCCATCGCAAGCGGCTGGCAGCCCGACGATTTTGTCCTGCGCCCGGAAAACACGCCCCCCGACAACAAGCCCGCGATGTTCGAAGCCATCGACAAGGTGCGCAAGCTCTGGCGGGGTGAAGCCGTCGCCTTCCCGCGCAAGGACGGCCAGATGCACGAGGTAGTCACGCAACCGCGCCCTGTGTCAAAGGAACTGCCGATCTGGGTCACGACCGCAGGCAATCCGGACACATGGCGCGAGGCCGGGGCGAACGGGGCCAATGTGCTGACGCATCTTCTGGGCCAGTCCATCGACGAGGTGGCCGACAAGATCACGATCTACCGTCATGCGCTGCGCGACGCAGGGCACAACCCGGATGACTTCACAGTCACGCTGATGCTGCACACCTGTCTGGCCGACACGCGCGATCAGGCCCGCGAGATTGCGCGCGAACCGATGAAGGAGTACTTGCGCTCTGCAGCGGGGCTGATCAAGCAATACGCTTGGACCTTCCCGGCCTTCAAGAAACCGCAAGGCGTGAAAAGCGCGTTCGAACTGAACCTTGGCGACCTGAGTGAGGAAGACCTGGAAGGCATCCTCGATTTCGCGTTCGAACGGTATTTCAACGAGTCCGGCCTGTTCGGGACAATCGACGATGCCTTGACGCGTGTGCAACAGCTTCAGGCGATTGGCGTCTCGGAAATTGCCTGCCTGATCGACTACGGCATTGCCACGGATCAGGTTCTGGCAGGTCTCAGACCTTTGGCAGAGGTCGTGCGCCACTCTGCGCCGTCGCCCAATCACGAAGACACCGACTTCTCCATCGCTGCGATGCTGTCCCGCCACAGTGTGACGCATATGCAATGCACCCCGTCCATGGCGCGGATGATCGCGATGGACGACGATGCGCGCCCCAACCTGCGCGGATTGAAGCACCTCTTGCTCGGGGGTGAGGCTTTGCCGGGTGCCTTGGTGGCCGATCTCAGTACCGCCACAGATGCCACCATCACCAACATGTATGGGCCCACCGAAACGACGATCTGGTCGTCGGCGGAAATCGCGACTGCACAGGACGCCACCGTCAATATCGGGCGCCCGATCGCGAACACGCAGCTTTATGTTCTGGATGACGATCTGAACCCGGTCGGGATCGGTCAGGAGGGCGAGCTTTGGATCGGCGGTGCCGGTGTCACCCGGGGCTACTGGCAGCGCGACGAGATGACAGCCGACCGGTTCCGCGACAACCCGTTTGCGCCGGGCCGGATCTACCGAACCGGCGATCTGGTCCAGCGCCGCGCCGATGGCCGTCTGAATTTCCTTGGGCGCGCGGACACTCAGGTCAAACTGCGCGGCTTCCGGATCGAACTGGGCGAGATTGAAAGCGCGATCCAGGCCTGTACCGGGATCACCAATGCAGTCGTTCTGGCCCGCGAAGATACACCCGGAGATGTGCGCCTTGTGGCCTATATCACCGCCACGACCGAGATCGACAGCAAGGATCTGCGCGCAATCCTGTCGGCGCGGTTGCCCGACTACATGGTCCCGGCGCATGTGATCACGCTTGAGGCCTTCCCGGTCACGCCGAACCAGAAGATCGACCGCAAGGCCCTGCCTGCGCCCGGTATCATCGCTGTTCGGCCCAAGGCAAAAGAGCGGACTCAGGTCCATATGACCGGTCAGGCGGACGAGGCGTTGCGCTCGCGGATCGCCGCGATCTGGACGGAAGTGCTGGGGGTCACGACGATCCAACCCGAAGACAATTTCTTCGATCTCGGTGGGCATTCGCTTTTGGCGGTGCAGACCCACCGTGCCTTGCGGGACAGGCTGGACCTGGCAAAGCTGTCGATCACCGACATCTTCCAGTTCCCGACACTGTCCGCGCTGGCCGATCGCGTGGCCAAGCTGGGCGGCGCGACACAAGGCGGTCAGGGATCAGCAGACGTCACTCCGATGTCGCAGCCTGCCCAGGTTGATCGCGCCGCGATCCGGAACGATGCCATGGCGCGCCGTCGCGCCATGCGCGCGCGGCGACAGGCATCATGATGCGACGTGCTCACCTTGTTTTGGCCGGACTGGCCGCGATGGCCTGCGGTGCCGCAGCATGGGCCTATCTGTCCGGTCCAAAGCCCTTGTCGCCGGATCAACTCGCGGCGCGCTACGACACACCCCTCCCGCCGCCGAATGGCCCTTTGACGGTGTTTCATCTTGGCCACTCGCTCGTCGGGCGCGACATGCCCGCGATGCTGGCGCAATTGGCCGAGCATGATCACGCGTCCCAGCTTGGGTGGGGCACACCGCTCAAGGCCCATTGGGAACCCGACGAACCGATCCAGGGCTTCGATGTGGAAAACGCACATGACCATTACCGTGATGCCAAAGACGCCTTGGCCAGTGGTGATTTCGACGCCTTCGTGCTGACCGAGATGCTCGAGATCGAAGCCGCTATCAACTATTTCGACGCGCCGGATTACCTTGAGAAATGGGCTTCCGCCGCGCGCGAGGGCAACCCCGACATTCGTGTGTTTCTCTACGAGTCGTGGCACGACCTGAACGATCCGCAAGGCTGGCTGACGCGGCTCGATGAAGACCCGGTGCGCTATTGGGAGGGTGTTCTCTTGGCACAGGCCATGGCCTCTGCGCCTGAAGCCGGTCCGATCCACGTGATCCCGGCCGGTCGGGTGATCGCCGAATTCGTCCGTCGGATCGAATCCGGCGATGGGGTCGACGGCATCACATCACGCGAAGACCTCTTTGCGCGGATGGATGACGGCACGCTGGATCCGATCCATATCAATGATCTGGGTGCCTATCTGGTCGCCCTGACCCATTACGCGGTGCTGTACCAACGCACGCCCGTTGGTCTGCCAAGGCATCTGGATCGCGCCGATGGCACCCCGTCAACCGCACCGGGGCAGGCTCTGGCCGATCTGATGCAACGAACAGTCTGGGACGTGGTCTCGACCTTGCCGATCACCGGCATTCCACAGAACTGAACGCGTTTTGACTTTTCAGTGAAGCACGGTGCGGAAACACGTTGTTTCCATTTCTTTCGGTTTTTGGTGTCGCAATTCCGCCTTGATTTCACTAGATTATGACTTGTCCAAGGCAGACGGTCACGATCTGACCCGAATTGGGCAAGGCGGGGGCCTTGGTACTGGAGTTGGACGCGTGCTGTATTTTCAGTCGTTCGAAGAGGTATTCTCCGCACTCAAGCGGCGTATGCGTCTCATCATGCTGATCACCTTTGTCGGGTGTGTCATTGCGCTTGTCATCGCGCTCTCCCGTATTCCGGTCTACAACGCCATCGCAGTCGTCCAGATCGAAGACGCGCAGGTCACAGGCACCAACACCAGTGTGGGTGCAATGGTCGACACCCGCGCCAGCCTTGATACGCGCCGCACGGTTCAGTTGATCGAACAGCGCGTCATGTCCCGTGGCTCTCTGGTCGAGATCATGGAAAAGTACGATCTCTTTACCAATATTCCCAACTTGACCCCGGCGCAGCGTCTGGATGCGATGCGCCAGTCCGTCTCAATCGAAGCCATCGGGACCGGTGAGCCCTGGCAGCCGGTGCAAGCCGTGTCCGGCATGGTCATCACCGTCAACCTGAGCGATCCGCAAAAGGCAGCGGACGTGGCCAACGAAGTGTTGGCTCGCGTGATGGAAGAGGCCCGCAGCCGCAGCGTGGATCGTGCCCAGGTCGAGCTTGAGTTCTTCAATGTCGAAGAGGCTCGCATCCGCGCCGAAATTGCAGCCGCCGAAGACGTGATCGCACAGTTCAAATCGGCCAATGCCGAGGTGTTGCCCGGCAACATCTCGGTTCTGCAGGGCGAACTGACCACGCTGAACGCCTCGCTTCTGACGCTGCGCCAGCAGGTCCTGACCCTTGAATCCAACAGCGCGCGTGTCCGTCCCGAAGAGCTGCAGCGCCAGATCAGCCTGTTGCAGGACCAGATCAACCTGATCGAAACGCGGACCGCCCGGATCAACGAGCTTCTGGGCCGAGCGCCGACAGTGGAGCGTGAACTGGCATCGCTGCAACGCGAACTCACGCAGTTGAACGAACAGTTCACTGTGATCTCGCGTCGCAAGGCGGATGCCGAGATGAGCCAGAACCTCGCAGAACAGCGCCAACTCGCGCGGTTCGAAGTGCTGGAGCCCGCGATTGTCCCGGTCTACGCGGTGTCGCGCAGCAAGAGGTCGATCGCGATGATGGGCGGCGTGGCCAGTCTCATGCTTGCGGTCGGCGTCGCCTTTGTTCTTGAACTGATGAACCCACCGATCCGCAACGCCGCTCAGATGGAGCGTGTTCTGGGCATCCGTCCGGTGATTTCAGTGCCCGTCCTTGAAGCGGCCAACGCAACCCCCTCTCGAAAAAAGGGAAAGGGCCTGAAGCTCATGTTGGGCGCGGTGATCGCGCTGCTTCTGGGGGTTATTGCCCTCGTGGCCAAACCCCTTGCCTCTTTGGCAGGCCTCACCCTGTCGCCGCGCAACGCGCAGTAAGGTTCAATACGAGTAGTCGCCCGCCTCGATGTGTTCGGACTTGTTCAGAACCACGCCGAGCAGTGGGATGTTCTCACCGATGCGGCGCTCGGTTTCCTTGATGTCGTTTGCCTTGGTCAGACCACCAGCAGCCACGATCAGCAACGCGTCGATATGCGGCCGCATTGCGATCACGTCATCATTGAGCAGGGCAGGCGGCAGATCGAACAGCATGACGTTCGGCTGGAACTGGGTCTCGATTTCGTCAAACACAGCCTGCGTTGACGGGTCTTGCAACAGCTCTGCTGCATAGGGTTCGACGATTCCGTTGAATCCGATGGCGACATGGGACCCTGCCGCGATGGAATTCGGCGCAAAGCCCTGCAGATGCGCGTCCGGCGCAATGTCTCCGCGCAGCATGTCCCCGATGGATCCGGTGTCGGACACACCAAAAACCTTGTGCAGGCTCGGGCTGCGCATATCGAGATCAAGCAGCACGGTGCGACAGTTTTCCTGCCGCGACAGGCTGATGGCAAGGTTCGCCGCCGTAAAGGTCTTGCCGCAATCCTTGGTCGGAGAGGTGATTGCAACGCGCGTCCACCCGTTCTCGGACAAGGCCTGCAACATGCGCGTGCGCAGGATATCGAACCGCGTGTGTGACGGATCGGTGCGCAATGCGGTGATCACGTTTCTCTCTGCAAGGCGCTGCGCATCAAGCGGGAACCGGTCGATGCTTTTCCACGATGCTTCGGGATCAAAGACAGCTGCGCTTTGCGGTTTGGGATCGGGCGCACGGGCCAGCACCAGCGGCGCCTTTGGCTTCACTGACTGAGCGCGTTTGGCCTGTTCGGCGTGCGCATCTTCATCGCGTTTGCGCTGCGCATCCTCTTCTGCCTTTCGCGCGCGCTGCCTCGCCTCCAATTCGGCCTCGCGCGCCAGTCTGGCCTGATGCGCCTGCTCTTCAGCGGCTTTCGCGGCGCGGGCGCGCTTGGCCTCGCGTGCGGCCTGCCGCATGCGCTCTGCCTCAAGCTCGGCCTTGCGCTGCAACAACGCCTCTTTCTCGGCGATCAGCGCTTCAAGGTCTGCAATCGTTTGGTCCGGAGTGGCTGTCGTCGCACGCTGAGTCTGCGCGACAGCGTCCTCTGCCACGCGCCGTTTGCGGCGTTGGAACTTGGGCTGTTCGGTCATGTCTCAGCCTCTGTGCGCGGCATCTCTGCTTTCCGGTCCTGAATCAGCGCGACCTATGCCGCGTCGTCGATCTTTGTCAGCGTATTCTGTCAAGAATACGTCCGATTTGAGGGGATTGTTTATCAAATGACCCCGATCAGAACCCGAAAAGATTGGCTTTGCCAATCGCTTTCTCGATGAACCGCGTCTTGTCCTGTTCCGGTGACCAGCCGAGTTCCGCCTTGGGTTTCGTGTTCACGAAGGGTGACAGATGCGCCCGGCTTTTCCAATCCGCCAGTGACGGGCGGGTCAGCCCGTGCCGCCGCAGCGCGTAGACCTTGAGCACATGCTTGATCGCATCCGCCGCCCAGAACACCGTCAGGTTGCCCGTGCTGACCCCGATCCGCGCGCCAAGGGATTTTTGGATCGCATCGAAATAGCCCTTGCCCGACAACATTGGCTCACCGATCAGGTTGTAACTCTGGCCCACAGCATCGGGATGTTCGGCCATCAGGATCAGGCCGTCCGCCACATCGTCGATCAGCACGAAGGGCAGGATGTTCAACCCATCCCCCCAGATCCGCACCGCGCCCGCGCCATGCCAACGCCCGATGCCCCAGTGCTGGAGCGGCCCGCCATGCCCTACCACGATCCCCGGTCGTGCGATCACCAATGGCAATCCGTCGCGCCGATGCATCTCCATCAGCCGCTTCTCGCATTCCGCCTTGGACCGCGCATACATGTTGCGGTCGCTCATGTCGGCGGCGAAGGGCACGTCTTCGGTGATCTTCTGCAGCGGCGAGGACATGTCATAGCTTGCGATCGTGCCGGTATAGACCAGCCGTTTGACACCTGCCTCTTGGCACGCGTCGGCAATCCGCACAGCCACGCCCACGTCATGCTCCAGCGCCTCGTCCCATGTCCCCTCTAGCGATCGGGCAAGGTTGTAGACCACGTCGATGCCCTGCATCGCCTCGACAAGCGCGTCCTTGTCGTAAAGCGAGACACCGACGGTCTCGACCTGATCCGGCAGGTCGGGGAACGGCCCGGATCGCCCCCGGCTCAACACACGCACATCCTGCCCCTTGGCCACCAGTGCTCGCGTGAGGGCGCGTCCGATAAAGCCGGTACCACCGATCACCATGGCAGTCGGCTTCGGATCGCGGGTTTTCACCTTGGGTGCAGCCGGTTTCAGCATGTCCGCGGGGATCAATGCCAAGGTCTGATCCAGCGCGGACATCACCTGCACCGCACTGGCCCCCGAGAAACGCACGTCCGGTTCTGTGCCCTTTCGCAGCGCGGTGTAGATCGCCGTGTTCATCCCCTGAAAGCTCAGCGCGTAAGGCGATTTGCGATTCAGCGATCTGACCTGGGTAAAGGTGTTGCCCAGACCTTCGCGCAGATGTTGCCAAGACAGGTCCAGCTGCCGGCGCAACGGATTCAACACCAGATCGGACGCATTCTCGCGCTCGACCACCAGCGTGTCCGCCGCAAAGTCCAGCCGCGCCCGGCCGGACGACCCGCGCAAGGTCAGGGATCGGTCATCAATCGTCTCGACCATCGAAATGGTCAGCGTCACGTCAACATCCCCTGCCTGCGCGACAATGCGCCATGACTGGTACCGGGTGTCGTCACCCGGCAGGTCAACGGGTTTGGACAGCTGCACCGACCGGATGTCCGGCACGCCGAACAGATCGACGATGAATCCCATCAGGTGCGGGCCGAGTTCGAGCAGCAGGTTCTTCGGTTCCCGCAGCAGCCAGATGCCGAACGGCCCCGACCGCAGTGGCGCAAGCGGCAGGCACCAATGCACCTCGGCGACCGACACGCGACCCAGATCACCTTTCGCCAGCATCCCCTTCAGACGGTCATAAGACGGCAGACCCATGAAGTTGTGGCCCGCATGAAACCGCACGCCATGTTCCTGCGCGACCGCCTCGATCTCGGCTGTCTCGATGGCCGAAGTCGCCACCGGCTTTTCCACCAGCACATGCAGGCCCGCCTTCAGGCACTGGATCGCCAGCGGGTGATGCAGATGCGGCGGCGTCAGGATATGCACGGCGTCGCAGACCCCGGCCTCGATCAGGTCAGCCAGATCCCCGAAAGCGCGCACACCCAGCGCATCGGCCAGCGCCTTGCCCGCCGCCAGGGATGGATCGCAGACAGCAGTGATCTCGACCCCATCGGTGGCCCGCAACGCGTCGGCATGCCAGCTTGCGATGTACCCGGCCCCGATCAGACCAACCCGGATTTTCGAAGACGCCATTCGTGTCTACCCTTTACTTGTATTCGATGATGCGCATTTGCGCGTGGCTCAGACGCCGCCAGTGAAAGCGGATCATGCCAAGGACATTCGGAAACTTGGACAGTGTGAGGAAAACCGCGTGCGCGCGCGCCTCTTGGTCGGGCAGACCTTCGGCCTTCAACCCGCGCATCGTTTTCCAGTAGGACAGTGCATAAAGCCCTATCGCGAGGACCGGCACAACCGGCGACACAAACGCTCCGACAAATGCGATCACAGGCAGGATCACACCGTAGACCCAGCCGCGCTGACGTTCACGCACGAAATACTCCGGATGCATGTGCCCGACCTGGGCAAACCCGTGCCCGGTGCGTTCGGCGCGTTTCCACCATTGCGCGAACCGCGTCATGTTCGCGTCATGCCCGGCCATTGGTTCCGCGATCCGCACCAGCCGCCACCCGGCCTTGCGCAACCGTGTGCAGAACTCGTCATCTTCGGCGGCGATCACCTTTGGATTGAACCCGCCCACCTTTTCAAAGGCACCGACGCGCACCATCATGTTGCCCGGACAGGTCAGGATCTCGCCCGCCGGGCGCGACCATTCCACGTCGAACATCTGGTTGAACACACTCGCATCGCGCCGCATCTCGCGCTGTTGCCCGGTGACCAGCGCCAGCCCGTCCTCGGAGCGCAACCGCGCCTCGGCTTGTGCCAGCCAGCCCTCGGCCATGATGCAATCACCATCGAGGAACTGCACCACGTCAGGCGGCGTGTCCTGCGCCATCAGTGCCGTGAACCCCTCGTTGCGGGCGCGGGCTGCGGTAAACGGAACCGACATGTCCAGCCTGACAACGATGGCACCGGCCTGTTCAGCATTGGCAACACTCTGGTCACTTGACCCGCTGTCCACATAGACCATGCGCCGCGCCTGCGGCGCGACAGAGGCCAGCGACGCGACCAGCTTGTCGCCTTCATTGCGGCCGATCAGGACGACATCCACGCTCATGATGCAGCCTCCGCCTCGGGTCGCAAGCCGGGTGTGGCGCGTCCCTCGGTATAGGTGGTGATCAGTTCCGACAACCACCGTGCTTCTCGCGCAGCATCGTATTCCGCGACCACCTTGGCACGGCCTGCAGCACCGTAAGCCTTGCGCAACTCCGCATCCGACAACAGCCTGTCCAGCGCGTCCGCAAAGGCGCTCACGTCACCGGGCGCCACCACCCTGCCACTCACGCCGTCCTCGACCAGTTCCGGCACCCCTGCAATCCGCGTGGTCAGCACCGGCACCTGCGATGCCATCGCTTCCATGAGCACAACAGGCACACCCTCGGCAAAGCTGGGCAGGACAAACACATCCGTCTGGGCCAATTCCTCGGCCACTTCGGCCTGTGACTTGTAGCCCAGAAACACCACACGGTCCTGCAGGCCGCGTCGGGTGACCTCGGCCTCAAGCGCCTTGCGGTCAGGCCCGTCACCGACAAGGCGCAGGCTGAGGTCTGGGTATGTGCTGGCCAATCGCGCCACGGCGTCGATCAGGATCGGCACACCCTTGACGCCCGCCAGCCGTCCGACAAAGAGCGCCCGCAAGCCGGTTCGAACCGGCTTGGGCGCATACCGCGACGGGTCCACACCGCAATGAACGATATGCAGCTTGTGCCAATGTTGCGCGTCGGCAAAGCACATGAGCTGCGAACGGCAGAAATGGCTGATACAGGCGACAAACGCGGCCCGTACCGCCTTTTCGTCGATGCGCCAGTGGTGCGGCTCGAAAAAGATGTCCGGCCCGTGGATGGTAAAGCTCCAGCGCAGCCCTGACAGCGCGCCCACGAGCATCGCCACGGTACAAGATGCCTTGGCGATATGGTTGTGCAAATGGGTCACACCCTCATCGGACAGTTTCGCGGCCAGAACTCCCGCCTCGACGAAATAGATCAGGTTGTAAAGCCGTCCCTTGATGCCCTTGGGAGCGCTGCGCCACGCCAGCGACAGCGCCGACAAGTAACGTCCCGGGGTCTTCATCCAGCGCAGATGGGCCTTGAGCGTCACAGCCGGATTGCGCAGGGCATCCAGCACCTTGAACGTGCGCGCATGCTCCTCGCGCTGTTCTGGCCCGACCAGATGTTCGGCCCCCGTGGTGCGGATCGAACAGGTCAGAACCTCGTGCCCCAGCGCGCGCAGGTTCGCCACCTCACGTTGGATGAACGTGTCGCTGGCGCGGGGGTATTCGCCCGTCAGGTATGCGATCTTGGGCAGGCTCATGTTGCGGTGTCCCAGAGCGGGGGCGGTTCGGGCAGATCAAGCCCGATCGGAGGCTGAAACCGGTATGTCATTGGCAGCAGCCGTTGACGCAGGACCGGCGCGCGCAAAAGGCCCGGCAGCTTTGACGCAACCGGGCGCAGCATATTGGCAACAGTCCAGAGACCCCGCCAGGGCAGCGGCGCAACTGCCTTGGGCCAGCCGGTCTGTTGCAGAGCCGAAATCACCGCGCCGCGGGTCGGAAGCGCCGGATCGACAAGGGTGAAAGTGCCATTGACCCGCTGAGTCGTGGCCAGCACCAGGGCCGCGGCACAGCGCGTGACGTGGCACATGGGCAACGGATCGTTGGGTGGCGCGCCGAACAGTAGTGGCCCCACGGCAACACCCAGATGCGCGTTCCACAGGTGATCCGCGTCATGGACAATGCCGGGGCGCAGCACGGTCAGGCTGTTGACTCGCGCAGCACGGGCAAGGGATTCCTGTTGTGCCTTCGCACCCGAATAGGGATCGCGCGCGGTGCTTTGGGTCACCAGCGGTGTGCCATCCGTCAATTCTCCGCCGACGGGCACGTGACGGGTGTCATAGACGGCAAGAGAGCTGGCCAGCGTCAGATGGCCGACACCGGCCTCCTGCATCGCCTCGATGATCCGCTGCGTGCCACCGATGGTCAGGCGCGCGTGGTCCTGCGGATCGCCCGACATGGCGGCGGCCAGATGAATGACGGCGTCACATCCCTGCATCGCGTCAACCAGCATCTCCGCATTGTCCTGTACGGTCAGGTCGGTCGAAACGTACGTGATGCCTTCGCGCTCGGGTCCCGCACGACGCTGCACCGCGACGACCTCCAGCCCCGCATCACGGGCGGCTTGGACCGTGGCGCGCCCGATGAACCCGGACGCCCCGGTGATCAGGACGCGTGTCACATCGCCCATGGCATCGGCTCCATCGGATTGCAGCGCGTGGTCATCGCCTGTGCGCCGGAGGTTTCGCCCGCGTTCTGGATCGCGAGGGTCACCTCTGTCATGTGCAGCGCGAAATCGTTGGACAGGCGGGACGGACGGCCTTGCCGGATCGCATCCAGCATCTCGGTTGGTCCAAGCATGAAGTTCATCGCGGCAGCCCCCCAGCGTTTGACCTTGGGATGGGTCGGCTGGGGCAGCTTCAGCCGTTTGGGAAAGGGCGATTCCATCAGGCGGCGGCGGATCGTCATGCGCTTGGCAAAACTCACCTTGGCGGAATTGTCCCAAGCCGCCTTGCAGGACAACACGCCATCGTTGCCGATGATGCGGATCCGGTGATCGTGCGGCGCGACGATCGAACAGGTCAGGCGGGTCATCGGACCCTTGTCGAAAAACAACGTCGCCACAGACAGGTCCGGTGCGAACGGCCCGGTGCCTTCCTTGTCGGGGATGGTTTCGGCTGAGGCGGCCACCACGGTGCGCACCGATCCGAACCACGAGATCAGCCAGCCCAGATAGTAGCCCGCATGCTCCAGCGTGCAGCCGACGCGGAACTCATCCTCAAAGGGCCAGGGCGCGCCGGATTCCGAGAGCCACTTTTTATACGCCGCCTGCGGCACGAACCCGTCGTCCAGTTCGGCATAAATGGCACGTGGCACGCCGGCAACACCAGTGCGAATGGCGTGACCAAGGGTTTGCGCCGCCTCGCCCAACATGCTGCAGGGTGCGGAGGCCAGCATCAGGTTGGCCGCCTGTGCCTGTGCATGCAACGCCTTGGCGTCGTCGACGCTCATGGCCAGCGGCTTTTCCGAATAGGTGTGGCAGCCCGCGGCAAGGCAGGCAGAATTCACCTCGAAATGCGCGGAGGGATTTGTCAGGTTGAGCACGACGCCATCGCGCGGGTGCTGATCCAGAAGCTGCTCCAGCGACGAGACGGAGGGCACATCCCAGAAGGTACAGAACTGCGCAAGCCGTGTGGCATTCTTGTCATAGACCCCGGCCACGGTGATGCCGTCCATCGCGCGCAGCGACCGCATGTAGAGATCGGCCACGAAACCGCAGCCGATGATCGAGACAACACCGCTCATGCCGCGACCCTCACAGGACGGCGGACAATACGGTTTCGGATGCGTTTCACAGGCTGCTCATGTGGTTTGTGCGTCTTTTCCGCAGGGCGTAGACCATCCAATCATGGTCATAATTCGACAAACGCCGGATTTCTCGTGTGTCTTAGGATAAATTTTGCAGGAATGTCTTGATTTTGCAGCGCCGTGGTCGCGATTTGGCCGCATGACGCAGGCAGAAATCCCCAAAGTCACGATACAGGAGGCACCGATGCGCTTTTGGGGCCAAGACTTCGATGTGACGGTCAACGTCTCCGATTGGGTCGCTCTCGAGCGGCAGATCTCGTCGCGCCTGCGTGCGGGGGACGGGTTTTCACTGGCCACGATCAATTTGGACCATTTGGTAAAATTGCGTCAGGACCAGCGGTTTCGGGACGCCTACGCTGCACAAGACCTTGTGGTGGCCGATGGCAACCCGATCGTCTGGATGTCGAAACTGGCCGGGCGGCCGGTGTCTTTGATCCCCGGCTCTGATGCCATTTTGCCACTGGTGCGGATCGCGGCGGCACATGGCAAGACGCTGGCGCTGGTTGGCAGCACCGATGACACACTCGCCGCTGCAAAGACCTATCTTGAACGCGAAGTGCCCGGCACGCGGATCGTGGCCACATTGGCCCCGCCGATGGGGTTCGATCCGACAGGCGCTTCGGCGGATGCGGTTCTGGAGGCGCTGATCGCCTCAAGAGCCGATATCGCCTTCCTTGCGCTGGGCGCGCCCAAACAAGAGCTGTTCGCGGCCTACGGGCGTGGCAAGCTGGATCATGTCGGGTTTATCTCGATCGGTGCGGGTCTGGATTTCTTTTCGGGCGCACAGGTGCGGGCGCCGGGATGGGTGCGCGCCATCGCGATGGAATGGCTGTGGCGGGCGCTGTCGCAGCCCGCGCGCCTGATCCCGCGCTATGCGAGGTGCTTTGCCATCCTGCCAGTCGAACTGGCCCATGCGCTGAAGTTGCGGTGTGCACAGGTGCCGACGCGAACGGCACCCGAGGGCGAGTAACGCAGTGTCAGTCCAGCCGGTGCACCCGCCCACCCGCCGCGTCTGCGTCGGCGTGATCATGGGTGACCAGCAGAACAGGCAGCCCGTTCGCGCGTGCCTGCGCAAAAACAAGTTCGCGGATCTTGTCGCGACGTTCCGTGTCGAGCCTGGAAAACGGTTCGTCCAGAAGCAGCGCCTTTGGACCTGACAGCAGCATCCGCATCAATGAGACCCGCGCCTTTTGCCCACCGGACAGCGTGTCGGGGTCGCGTGCGGCAAAGCCAGCAAGCCCGATGTCTTCAAGCGCTGCGTCGATCTTGCGTTTGCGCTCTGCCCGGCCCTTGATGCTGGCGCGCAGCCCGAAGGCAAGGTTTTCGCCCACCGACAGGTGCGGAAACAGCAGGTCGTCCTGAAACAGGATGCCGACATGCCGCGCCTCGGGGGCGAGATCGGTGATGTCGGTGCCGTTCAGCTTTACCTGTCCCTGCGCCGCGAACCCCGCGTCGAGCGTGCCGATGATGTAGGACAGCAGCGTTGACTTGCCCGATCCGCTGGGGCCCATCACGGTCAGCACCTCGCCGGGTGCGACATGGTCCGAGATGTCGACCAGCGTGCGCCCATCGCGGCGGATCACCACGCCGTCAAGGGTCAGTCCGGGATCAGGCATGGCGCAGCCCCCTGCGGTTGCGCCAGAGGATGGCGGGAACGAACAGCGCCAGCGCGAAGGGCAAGAGCGCCAGCGCCGTCTGGCTGAGCGCATAGACGGAAATGACCCGCCGGTCACCCCCGGAGGCCAGCGCGACCGCCTCGGTGGTGAGGGTCTGCACCCGTCCTGCGCCTGCCAGAAGCGTTGGCAGGAATTGCCCGATGGACACGGCAAAGCCCACGGCAGACGCGATCAGGATGGGACGCAGCAGCATCGGCAGACGGACACGCCACAACACCCCGTCACAGCCCGCGCCCAACGCCCGCGCGACACGGCCATAGCGTGCATCCCAGGCGCGGAATGGGTCTGCCAGCGACAGGAAGACATAAGGAAGGACAAAGACGATATGCACCGCGATCACCGCGGTCCGGTTGCCGTCCAGGCCGGTATAAATGGCCAGAGTCTGCAACCCGGTCAGGAAGGCGATCTGCGGCACGATGAGTGGCAGGTAGAGCAGCCAGAGCGCACGGGTGCCGGGTTTCAGGCCGTGGCGTTCCTCTGCCTCCAGACAGGCGAGTGTGAGCAGCAGGGCGACAAAGGTCGAGACCGACGCGATGATCAGGGTTTCGGTGATGACAGGCCAAAGGTTCGTTGTGTGGCGCATCCATGTCCGTGTCGTGAACGTGCCGGGCAGCAGGTCGGGAAAGCTCCAGAACCCGGCAAAGGACCAGACCAGCAGGCCAAGGATGCCGAGTGCGATGGCGCTGGCGCTCAGGATCGCGGCGGTCAGGGAAAGGGCCTTGATGCTGCGTGTCGCGCCTCCGCGTGTGCCCGTGGTGACCCAGATGCGCCCCAGACGCGCAACCGCGAATTCTGCCAAGCGCCACAGGATCAACGTGCCGATGACCAGAGCCAGTTGCCAGACAGCCGCAGCCGAGGCGAGAAAGCGCAGGCTCAGGTCCGGGTCGTTCATCCATTTGAGGATCTGCACCGACAGTGTCGATGGCGTTGTCGGCCCGAGGATCAGGGACACGTCCACGACTGTCATGGAGAACGCGAGCACCGCGTAGACCGGCAGCCTGATCTGCGCATAGACGCGGGGGAAGATGGTTTTGAACCACGCCGTAACCGGGGCGTATCCCAAGGCCAGAGCGGTGTCGCGGGCCTGTACCGTGCGGATCTGGGTGAGTGCCGCGAGCGTCATCAAGAGCAGGAACGGCACTTCCTTGACCACCAGCCCCGCGATCAGGGACAGGCCAAGCGGGTCTTGGAGGATCAGCAGGTCCGGCGGTCTGTCCCATCCGGTCAGCCAGGGCGATGTGGCCCGCGCGATCCATCCTGACGGTGCGATCAGGAAGGCCAGCCCAAAGGCTGCAGCGGCGTGTGGCACCGACAAGAGCGGCGACAGCATGCGTTCGATGATGCGAAAGGCGCGCGATCCGCTCCAGGCGGCGCAGATGAGGGCCACCAGCAGCAGGGACAAGGAGGTTGCCGCGACACCGGTGGTGACGCTCAGAACGCTGGCGCGGGTGATGCCGGGCCAGTCGAACAGCATGACAAAGGCGGTGAGGGTGATCGCGTCACCGCCAAGCGCCGGCATGTAGCCGAAGGCGGGGCCAATCGTGCCCAAGACACCCGCCACCACGGGGCCGACCATGATGGCGAGTGTCAGAAACGGAGCCCAGGGCAACAGCCGGGCCCGCGCCGTTGTCGTGTCGCAGCGGGGGGTCACGCCCTGTCTACTGGGCGACGCCGTACCGGTCGGTCCAGTCTTCCTCGAGCTTGACCATCCAGCTTGGATGCGGCTCGGACAGGGTGTTACCAAGCTCTTCGGGCGGCAGCGTGGCGATGCCCAGCTCCAACGCATCGAACCGCGCACGGTCTTCGCCCGACAGCTTTGCGATGTCCAGAACGGTGCCAAGGCCCCAGACTTCGGGGTCCTGCATCATCGCCTGCGCTTCGGGGGCCATGATGAAATTCGCCAATACCATCGCACCGGCCTTGGCGTTGGCGTTGTAGGGGATGGCGACAAAGCTGGCATTGCCGATGCTGCCTGCGTCCATGACGAAGCTGCGCACTGTGTTCTGAAGCTGCCCGTTGGCAATCGCGTTGCTGGCCTCGTTCGGGTTGAAGCTGATCGCAAGGTCGATCTCGCCATCGGCCATGAGCTGTATCTGGCGGGATTCGTTCTGTGGATAGGCGCGGCCCGAGCGCCAGAGGCTCGGCGTCAGTCCGTCAAGGAAGGTCCAGAATTCGGCGGTCGCCGCCTCGTAATCCGCCTCGTCAACCGGCGCTTGCAGCACCGATGCGTCGGGGACGAATTCGATCAGCGCCTGCTTGAGAAAGGTAGACCCGAGGAAATTCGGCGGCTGCGGATAGGTGAAGCGACCCGGATTGGCTGCGGCATAATCGGCCAGTTCTGCCATCGTCGTTGGCGGATTTTCAATCCGCGCGGTGTCATAGTAGAACACCACTTGCGCCATGCCCCACGGTGCCTCGAGCCCATCGGTGGGAACGGTGAAATCCGAGATCACCGCCGGTTTGCCCGCAACATCGACATTGGCCCAGCTTGGTGTCTGTTCGACCCAGGGACCGAACAGCAGGTTCTGCCGTTTCATCGCGGCAAAGTTTTCGCCGTTGATCCAGATCAGATCGACCGCACCGCCCTCGTCCTTGCCGGCGGTCTTTTCCGCCAGCACGCGGGATACGGCATCGGCGGTGTCGGACAGTTTCACATGCTCGAGCGTCACGCCGTAGTCTTCCTGAACCCGGTTGCCGATCCACGCGATGAAGCTGTTGATCGTGTCCGATCCGCCCCAGGCGTTCCAATAGACGGTCTGACCGCGCGCCTCTTCGGTCACTGCGTCCCAGTTCGACGGATCGGGTTCGGCTTGGGCCGAAATGGCGGCAAATGTGGCCAGCGTGGCAGCAAGAAGTGTCCGCATGTCATCATGTCCTTGGTATTTGAGGCAAACGCCTGAGTTCCTAGCTTAAAACCAGCGTTACCCGGTTGTGGTCAAATGACAAACAGGTGTGCAAGATTTCAGTGTACGCGCTGAGACCGGCCCGCTATGGCGATCACCGACCCTGACGCGCGAGGCCGAACGATGATCGACGCCGCACTCCTGCCGTATGTCAAACGCGCCATAGACCGGCCTGCGCGGATGCTTGTCGCGCGCGGGATCAGTGCAGACCAGATCACGCTTGTGGGTTTCTGCATCGGGCTTTTGGGGGTGCCGGCGCTGTGGGGAGGACTGTTCTGGGTGGCGCTGCTCTGCCTTGCGCTGAACCGGCTGGCGGACGGTCTGGACGGTGCGGTGGCGCGGCTGACCCGGCCCACCGATAGGGGCGCATTTCTGGATATTGCGCTGGACTTCATGTTCTACGGCCTGTTCCCGCTGGGATTTGCGCTGCACGACCCCGCCATGAACGCTCTGCCCGCCGCTGTCCTGATCTGCAGCTTCATCGGCACGGGATCAAGCTTTCTCGCGTTTTCGATCATCGCTGAAAAACGCAGGCTGGCGTCCCGGGAATACCCCACCAAGGGCATTTATTACCTCGGCGGCTTGACCGAAGGCACAGAGACCATCGCGCTTTTCGTGGCAATGTGCCTGGTCCCGGCTGTGTTTCCCTGGCTGGCCTACGGTTACGCAGGTCTTTGCGCGATCACCACCCTGACCCGCTGGTGGGCGGGGTGGCGGGTGTTTGACTAGCGCGCCCTCTTCTCTCCACATTCGACGCCACCTCTGCTACACCGTGCGAAAGACCGCGCCGCGCAGAGGACACCGCACATGACCACACCGAAACCTGTCGTTTTGACCATCCTCGACGGCTGGGGTCTGCGCGACGATCCTAACGCGAACGCGCCGAAACTGGCCAACACGCCGACGATGGACCACCTGATGGCGACCTGCCCCCATGCAACGCTGATCACGCACGGTCCCGATGTGGGCCTGCCCAGCGGACAGATGGGCAATTCCGAGGTCGGGCACACCAATATCGGCGCAGGGCGCGTTGTGGCGATGGATCTGGGGCAGATCGACCTGGCCATCGAAGACGGCAGTTTCTTTCAAAACGCTGCGATCCTCGATTTTTCCAAGACGGTCAAGGATGCCGGGGGACGGGCGCATCTGATGGGTGTGGTCTCGGACGGGGGCGTGCACGGGCATATCAGCCATATCAAGGCGGCAGTGAAGATGCTTGCCGATCAGGGTGTCGACGTGGTGCTGCACGCGATCACCGACGGGCGCGACGTGGCGCCCAGTTCGGCCAAGGGGTTCATGCAGGACATGGTCGGCAGCCTGCCCGCGTCCGCCACAATCGGTACGGTGATCGGGCGCTATTTCGCGATGGACCGTGACACGCGCTGGGACCGCGTCGAACGCGCCTATGACGCGATGATCCGGGGGCAAGGCGTTCCAGTGGATACGGCATTGCAGGCGGTCGAGCAGGCCTATGCCAAGGGTCAGACCGACGAATTCATCGAGCCCTGCGTGATCGGTGGCTATGCAGGCCTGAGAAAAGGCGACGGGCTTTTCTGCCTCAACTTCCGCGCCGACCGGGCGCGCGAAATCCTTGCCGCCATTGGTGATCCCGCCTTCGACGGGTTCGAGCGCGGCAGGCCCGACCTGTCCGCGTTGCTGGGCATGGTGGACTATTCGAGGGCGCATGATGCCTACATGACCACCGCCTACCCCAAGCAGGAGATCAGCAACACGCTGGGCGAGTGGGTCGCCAAACATGGGCGCACGCAGTACCGGCTGGCCGAGACCGAGAAATACCCGCATGTGACGTTCTTCCTCAACGGTGGGCGGGAAACGCCGGAGGAAGGCGAAGACCGCTTCATGCCAAAAAGCCCGAACGTGGCGACCTATGATCTTCAGCCCGAAATGTCGGCTGACGAAGTGACCCAGAAATTCGTCGCGGCGGTCGAGGCGGGGTATGACCTGATCGTGACCAATTACGCGAACCCCGACATGGTCGGCCACACCGGCGATCTGCAGGCAGCGATCAAGGCATGCGAGGCTGTGGATGCCGGGCTGGGCAAGGTTCTTGCCGCTGTCGAACAGGCAGGTGGCGCGATGATCGTCACGGCGGATCATGGCAATTGCGAAATGATGGTCGATCCCGACACCGGCGGGGCACACACGGCGCATACAACAAACCTTGTTCCGGTTGTGCTTTATGGCGGGCCGGATGGTGCAACTTTGGCCAATGGGCGGCTGGCCGATCTCGCACCGACGCTGTTGGCGCTCATGGGGTTGCCGCAACCTGATGACATGACAGGACAAAGCCTGATCCGCACATGAGATATCTGGCGCTTCTTCTCTGCCTGATTGGCTCATCGCTTTCGGCCCAGACTCCGGCAGAGGCCGCGCGCAGCGCGATGGCGCAACTGGAAGAGGCGACAATTCAGCTGGATGCGGCGGACACTGCGCGCGACCGGGTGCGGGCGCTGACCGATGCGGTTCAGGCGTTCGAGACCGGGCTGGCCGCGATGCGCGACGGTCTGCGCGCGGCGTCGATCCGGGAAACCGAGTTGCGCCGCGACCTTGATGCCCGCGATGCCGAAGTGACGCGCCTTTTGGCGGCGCTGTCGTCGCTTGGGCCGGATGCCAGGCCTCAGAATTTCGTCCATCCCGACGGGCCGATCGGCGCGGCACGGGCTGGGTTGCTCATGGCGTCCGTCACGCCTGCGCTGTCTGCAGCGGCGTCAGGTCTGCGCTCCGATGTCGAAGAGGCGACCGTGCTGCGCCAGCTTCAGCAGGAGGCGGCGAACACTCTGCAGACCGGCCTTGCCAACATCCAGACCGCGCGCACCGCGCTGAGCCAGGCGATGGCCGACCGCACCGATCTGCCGCGCAAGTTCACCGAAGATCCGGTCAAGACCGCGCTGTTGATCGCCGCGACCGAAACGCTGGACGGTTTCGCGGCGGGCCTCACCCAGATCTCCGAAAACGAGGCGGATCTCGACCTGCCCGCGGCAAGCGACCGCAAGGGACAATTGCCGCTGCCCGTCGTCGGAGAGATTTTGCGCCGCGCGGGAGAGATCGACGCGGCAGGTGTGACGCGACCGGGCGTGCTGATTGCGACCCGTCCTCGCGCGCTGGTCACGACACCGACAGCGGCGACAATCCGCTACCGGGGGCCGTTGCTCGATTACGGGCTGGTCAGCATTCTTGAACCAGAACCGGATATCCTGTTCGTGTTTGCGGGTCTCGACACCGTGTTCGGCGAGACCGGTCAGGTGCTTCCCCAAGGCAGCCCTGTCGGATTGATGGGCGGTCCCGCAGGAGAAACCGACGATATTCAATCACCATCCGGTGAAAGGGCTGGCGAAGCGCTGTCCGAAACGCTCTATATAGAAGTCAGATTGGGCGACAGGCCAGAGGACCCCCTCGGGTGGTTCACACAGGATAAGGGAAGGACCGAATGAAAAAAGTAGTCATGGCGGCCATGGGCGGCACACTCGCAGGCATCGTGGCCACGACGCAATTCGTGGGTCCGCTGGTCGCGCAGGAAAGCGCCCGCACCACAAACGTGTATGAACAGCTCGACCTGTTCGGCGACATTTTCGAACGCATCCGCGCGCAATATGTTGAAGAGGTGGATGCAGGCGATCTGATCGAAGCGGCCATCGACGGCATGCTCACCTCGCTTGATCCGCATTCCAGCTACCTGTCGCCTGACGACGCGGCAGACATGCGGGTGCAGACGCGGGGCGAGTTCGGTGGTCTTGGCATCGAGGTCACGCAGGAGGAAGGGTTCGTCAAGGTCGTGTCCCCGATCGACGGCACACCCGCCGATGAAGCCGGGATCGAAGCGGGCGATTTCATCACCCATGTCGACGGCACGTCGGTTCTGGGCCTGACACTCGACGATGCGGTGGACCTGATGCGCGGCCCGGTCGGGTCGGAAATCATCATCACCGTTGTCCGCGAGGGCGAGGCCGAACCGTTCGACGTGTCGATCATTCGTGACACGATCAAGCTGACCGCCGTGCGTACGCGCCTGCAGGGCGAATCCGTGGTTCTGCGAGTCACCACCTTCAACGATCAGACCTACGCCAACCTCGAAGCTGGGCTGGCCGAACAGATCGAAGCTGCGGGCGGCATGGACAATGTCGAAGGCATCGTTCTGGACCTGCGCAACAATCCCGGCGGTCTGCTCAACCAGGCGATCCGCGTGAGCGATGCGTTCCTCGAAAAAGGCGAGATCGTCAGCACCCGTGGCCGCAATCCCGAAGACGGTGACCGCTACAACGCGACACCGGGGGACCTGGCCGAAGGCAAACCGATTGTCGTGCTGATAAACGGCGGCTCTGCTTCGGCGTCCGAGATCGTTGCCGGTGCGCTTCAGGATCACCGCCGCGCCATCGTCGTCGGCACCAAGTCGTTCGGCAAGGGGTCGGTCCAGACAGTCATGCCGCTGCGGGGCGACGGCGCGATGCGCCTGACAACGGCGCGATACTACACCCCGTCCGGCCGGTCGATCCAGTCGCTGGGCGTGTCGCCCGACATCGTCGTGGCGCAGCCGCGCCGCCCCGAAGCCACCGAAGAGGAAGAGGACACCAACGCCTTCAGCCGTTCGGAGGCCGATCTGCGCGGAAGTCTCGGCAATGACAGCCTGAGCGAGGACGAGGTTGAGCAGATCGAAGCCGACCGCGCCAAGGCCGAAGCCGCTGCCGCGCTGCGCGAAGAGGATTACCAGTTGGCCTACGCCATCGACATCCTCAAGGGCTTGACTGCGCTGCAACCGTCGAACGACTGAACGAACTGAACCACTGAGCGGCACAGGGGGCATTCCCTGTGCCGCGATTTTGCAAAGGCCCCATCATGACTCCCGAAGAGATTGCCCGCCTGCCGTATCGCCCCTGTGTCGGGGTGATGCTGGTGAACCACGACGGGCATGTCTTTGTCGGCCAGCGCATCGACAATCCCGGCCCGGCCTGGCAGATGCCGCAGGGCGGTATCGACAAGGGCGAAAGCCCGCGGGACGCGGCCCTGCGCGAATTGTGGGAAGAGACTGGCGTCCTGTCGAGCCTCGTCAAGATCGAGGCCGAAACCAAGGACTGGATTCCCTACGACCTGCCGCATGACCTTGTCGGCAAGCTCTGGAAGGGGCGCTACCGGGGGCAGGAGCAGAAATGGTTCCTGATGCGGTTCAAGGGCACCGATGACCAAGTGAACATCGCCACCGAGCATCAGGAGTTCAGCCGCTGGCAGTGGATGGACCCGAACCAGCTCATCAACAACATCGTGCCGTTCAAGCGCCACGTCTACGACCGCGTCCTGACCGCGTTCAAAGGCCATTTGTGACGCGCCTTGGCGTTGTCCTTGCGGCGCTGATCGCACTCGCGGAACCGGCCTTTGCGCTCAGTTGCGCGGCCCCGGACATTGCCCGAGACTTCGAACGCGCCGCCCAATCCGAAGATACCTATATCATCGTCAAGGGCGATCTCTTTCTCGACGAAACGGAATTGCCCGACCGGACCGACCAAGGCACGTCGAGGGCCCGCAGCTCGGTGGACATCACGGGGTGGCTGGCCGGCTATTCCCTGACAAAGGACGGGTTCACCAAGCGGTTCGAGCGGGATGTGATCCTGCGCGTGTCCTGCCTTGGCCCGTGGTGTGGCGGCATAACCAAGGGTGATCACCTCGCGTTTCTCAGGTTGGAGGACCGTCGCTGGGTGATGCAGATCGCGCCTTGCCCCGGAATGACCCATGCCAATCCGACCGCCGAGCAGGTACAAAAGGCGCTGGCCTGTTTTCGCGGTGACCGCTGCGCGGCCGGTTAGGCCGCGCCACCCTGTTTACTCCGCTCGAACAGACACGCTTTGCGCGACGAAATCCGCCTGACCGAAGATGTTGAGAAAGGCAACGCTGGCCGCATCCGCACCGACACCGATCCGCGCAATCGTCTCGGCAGGCGACATCCCCGTCGCGTCCACAAGATGCCATCCGCCATCGAGATACACTTCGGCCACCGCGTGGAAGTCAGGCGGGGTCACACCCGGCGCGTAGACGCTGGCAAACCGCGCGGGAATGGTTGCGGCGCGGGCCAATGTCACCAGCACATGCGCGAAATCGCGGCAGATGCCTTGCCGTTGCACAAAACTGTCCAGCGCGGTCGTCTGCGCATTGCTGACGCCCGGCACATAGCTGAAGGCACCGTAGATCCAGTCTCGGATCGCCGCGATCTGCGCGCCGCCCCTCAGATGCCCGAACTCGGCCGCCACGAAGGTCTGAAACTCGTCCGACGGGCAGTAGCGGGATGGCATGAGATAACGCACCGTGTCCCCCGGCAGCAGGTGCAGCGGCACCGCCTCCAAGGTCCGGACATCCGGCGCGGACCGTGCGATCTGCACCCGCGCGCTGTACGTGCAGCGGAACAGCCCATCGGCCTTCAGCCAGATGCGGTTTCCCAAGGCTTCGTCGGCGGGAACGCGGGTGAAATCCGGCACATCGAAGAAGTCGATCTGCGAGTCCAGCAGCGTTTGGTCGTCCAGATCCGCCGCCTCGATCTGCAACAACAGGTCGGTCGGTTGCGACAATTGGTAGGCAAGGTGCACGTCTATGTTCAGGATCAAGGGCCGACTCCGGTATGTCTTCTGGCGATGTAGGCTGCGGCTGCGTCCGGTACAAACAATCTATGGGTCAAACGCCGCACGGTGACGAATAAACGGTGTCACACTGGGCCTGTCGCATCGCAACTGACCGTTCTGATCGAAATCCGTGTCGGCGTTGAACCGCAGTCGCGGCCTTGTACCTAACGCCGCCAGCACGCCTGCCTGCGCGTGTAGCGCAGCGTTCAGCCGTTCGGTCAGGTGCACCTTGCGGTCGCCGCGGTGATAGCCATGCACGCCATGCACCACCACCGGTTCCAGCACATCGAACCCCAGATACCGCAGCGTGTAGGCGGTGGGCCAAAGAAGAAGGTTGATGTCGCCTTCCTTGCCATCATGCGCGCTCTCGGATGCGTTTGATCCGGTTGTCACGCACATCAGCGCTTGTTTTCCCCGGCGCGTGCCGCTGTCAAACCTCATGTTGGTATCGTGCAGTGCGCCATGTTGGAACGCGCGGTCGAACCAGCCCTTGAGGATCGCGGGCGGAGCGAACCACCAAAGGGGGAAGTGCAGGACCAGACGGTCGGCCTGCTTGATCTTGTCGACCTCGATCTGCACATCGCTCGGCGTTGTGCCTGTCCCTGCCGCGCGTTCCTGCGCCTTGAGCGGATCAAATGCAGTTTTTTCGGGCCAATCGGTGTAATGGTGCACGCCTTCGACCGGGTCGAACCCCATCTGGCACAGATCCGATCGCAAGACCCGATCACCCTGCGCGCGCGCCGCAGTCTCGGTCGCATCCGACCATGCGCCGTTGAAGGACCGCCGTTCGGGATGTGCCAGCACGACCAGCGTTGTCGGCATATGCCTATCCTTGATCAATTGCGCAGGGCGGGTTTTCAGTCAGCCGCACTACGCACCGAATTAGCGCAGTTTGTCGAGGATGTTCAGCGAAGCGTAGCCATCGGGGATATCTCCGATCGACGTCTGGAACGCCCTGACCGCGTTGATCGTGAGAGGCCCGATCCGACCGTCGATCTTTTGCGTGTCAAAGCCCTTGGCGGTCAGCAGGCGCTGCATTTCCTTGCGTTCTTCAAAGCTCAGCGCACGGTCCTCGCGCGGCCAGCCCGACCGGATTGGCCCTGCGCCGGTGATCCGGTCGCTCAGATGGCCGACCCCGATCACATAGGCATCGGCAGTGTTGTAGCTCTCGATCACGTCGAAATTCTTGAAGATGAGGAACGCGGCCCCGCGCGCGCCTGCAGGCAACAAAACCGAGGCCGAACCGTGATCCTGCACGGGCGCACCATCCAGCCCCAGAACACCGATCCGCGCCCAGTCGGAGGGCATGCGCTTGGTGTCGCGGTCGGCCAGCGTGTAGTCAAAGCCTTCGGGGATCGTGACTTCGACACCCCAGGGCATCCCCTTGATCCACCCGTTCCTTGCGAGGTAGTTGGCGGTCGAGGCCAAGGCATCCGCGGGATCTTCAGACCAGATGTCGCGTTTGCCATCGCCGTCGAAATCGACCGCCAGCGATTGATACGAGGTCGGGATGAACTGAGTATGCCCCATCGCGCCAGCCCAGCTTCCGGTGAAATTGGCGAGGGTGACATCGCCGCTTTGCAGAATCTTCAGTGCTTCGATCAACTGACCCTCAAAGAACGCGCTGCGCCGTGCGTCATAGGCCAGCGTCGCCAGTGATCCGATCACCGGGTTGGTGCCCCGGAACGTGCCATAGGCGCTTTCCAGCCCCCAGATCGCGACCACCACATCCTTGTCAACGCCATAGCGCGCTTCGATCCGGTCCAGAAGGGCATCATGTCTGGCCAGCGCTGCCTTGCCGTTGGTGATCCGCGCATCAGACGCGGCACTGTCGAGATAATCCCAGATCGTCTTGGTGAACTCCGACTGGTTGCGGTCGCGGCGGATCACGTCTGCATCGTATGTCGCGCCGACAAAAGCACGGTCGAACACGTCGCCGGAAATGCCTTGTTGCACCGCGCGGGTGCGGAAGTCGTTGATCCAGTCAGCGAAGCCCGATTGCGTGGCTGCCGCAACACGGGTTTCGGATATCGAGGACACGGCGGGCCGCAGGGCAGGGCGCAAGGACATCTGCGGGGCCACGACCGACACCAGCGATACCGCGTTGCGGCTGACCACCGGTTCCGGCAAGGACCGGCTGACAGGCCGGGTCGTGCCGTCTGGTGTCTCGGCAAGTGCCGGACCGCTCATCATTGCCAGAACCGAGGCGATCACCCGAATACGCATGTCTCTGCTTCCTGCTGCCTGTGTCCGTTTGCCCGAACTTGTCAGCAGACTAGCGCGAAAGCGGTGTCTTGCGAAGCGATCAAAAGCGATCAGGCAATCTCCTGCCGTGTGCTACCCGTTCCGCCGCTGCCGTGTGACCTTGCGTTTGGTCTTGGCGTCCTTCTTTTTCGCCTTGGCCACTTTGCGCTTTGGTCCACCCTTGCCGGTCGGGCGCGTGCCACGCCCCATGCGGCCCTTGCCGGTTCCACTGGGCAGTTCTTCGTTCTCCAGCGTCAGCAGCTCCAGTCCGATACCGCCTGTCACCGGGGCAGCCTCAATCAGTTTGACCGTTACACGTTGCCCCAGACCGATCATCACTCCGGTGTCGGACCCCATCAGCGTGCCCGCATCCGCATCGAAATGGAAATACTCGTTGCCCAGCGACCGGATCGGAATGAGGCCGTCCGCCCCGGTCTCGTCCAGTTTCACGAACACGCCGAACCGCGCGATGCCGCTGATGCGCCCGGCGAATTCCGCGCCGACGCGGTCCGACAGGAAGGCGGCCAGATAGCGGTCGGTGGTGTCGCGCTCGGCCATCATCGACCGGCGTTCCGTGTCGCTGATATGCTGCGCGGTCGCTTCCAACTTGTCGATATCCTGCGGCGACAGCCCGTCCTTGCCCCAGCCATGTGCTGTGATTAGCGCGCGATGCACGATCAGGTCGGAATAGCGCCGGATGGGTGATGTGAAATGCGCGTAGTTCTTCAGCGCGAGGCCGAAATGTCCGAAGTTTTCGGGATTGTAATAGGCCTGCGTCATCGACCGGAGCGTGGCGATGTTGATGAGCTCCGACTCTTCCGTCCCGGCGGCATCGTTCAACAACCGGTTCAGCTGCGCGGTCTGCAACACCTGACCCTTGGCCAGTGTCAACCCGGCGGCTTCGGCGGTTTCGCGTAGGCTCTCCATCTTTTCGGGGGGCGGTTCCTCGTGCACCCGGAACAACAGCGGCATGCGCTTGGCGATCAGGGTCTCGGCTGCGGCGACATTGGCCAGCACCATGAACTCCTCGATCAGCTTGTGCGCATCCAGCCGGTCGGCAAAGTTCACAGAGTGAACGGTACCATCTTCGGCCAGGATGATCTTGCGTTCCGGCAGGTCGAGGTTGAGAGGCTGTCGCCGGTTGCGCGCCTCGACCAGCGCAGTGTAGGCGGCGTAAAGCGGGCGGATCACGTCGTCCATCAGTGGCGCGACCTGATCGTTCGGCGCACCGTCCATACCCGCCTGGACGTCCTGGTAGCTCAGCGATGCGGGCGAGCGCATCAACCCGCGCACGAAATGGTGTCCGATCTTTTCGCCATGGGCGTCGATCACCATGCGCACCGCAATACAGGCGCGCGGCACCCCTTCGTGCAATGAGCACAGATCGCCCGACAGCCGGTCGGGCAGCATCGGCACCACCCGGTCGGGGAAATAGCTGGAATTGCCGCGTTTGCGGGCTTCGTGGTCCAGTGCCGAACCCGGCGTCACGTAATACGCCACATCCGCAATCGCGACCCAGATCACGTGACCGCCTGCGTTCTTGGGGTCTTCGTCGGGATGCGCATAGCAGGCATCATCGTGGTCGCGCGCATCGCTGGGGTCGATGGTGATGAGCGGCATCTCGCGCAGGTCCTCGCGCCCAGAAAGCCCCGCAGGTTTCATCGCGTCCGCCTCCGCGATCACGTCGTCGGGAAAGCTGTCGGGAATGCCGTGCTGGTGGATCGCGATCAGCGAAACGGCGCGTGGCGCTGATGGGTCGCCCAGTCGTTCGACGATGCGCGCGCGCGGCAGGCCCATGCGCCCGGCCGGTCCGGCCTGTTCCGCCTCGACCAGCTCTCCGTCCTTGGCGCCACCCGTGGCGTCGGCAGCGACGATCCATTCCTTGTCCGATCCCTTGTCGATCGGCTTGATCCGTCCGCCTTCGGAGGATTTGGCAAAGATGCCAACCACCTTGCGCGGGTTCGATCCGATGCGGCGGATCAGGCGCGCCTCGTAATTGTGGTCCTCTTCGTGGACCACCTGAAGTCGGGCGAGGATGCGGTCACCTTCGCCCAAGGCCGGGTCAGAGGCACGCGGGATCAAGAGGATGATCGGCTCGACCCCTTCGCCATGCCATTCCAGAGCACGGGCGAACAGGTCACCATCAGCTGTCGGGGCCTTGACCTGCAAGACGCTGACCGGCGGCAGGCGGTCGGGGTCGCGATAGGTTTTCTTGCGTTTTTCAAGATGACCTTCTGCCTCCAGCTCTTTCAGCAGGCGCTTCAGATCGATCCGCGCGGCACCCTTGATGCCAAAGGCCTTGGCGATGTCGCGTTTCGCGGTGAGGGTCGGGTTGGCGGCGATCCAGTCCAGGATGTCCGCCTTGGTCGGCAATGTGCTCATGTGCATCAGGTAGCACGGGTCTTGACGCGCGTCATGGCGAAAGTCACGTCAGCGGGTGACGCGCCGCTCCATCATGCGGTGGTCGATCCCGGCGTCGTCGAACACGTCGCCATAGGCGGTGAACCCGAGCTTTTCGTAGAACCCCAACGCGTCGATCTGCGCGCCAAGGGCAGCGCGGGTGATGCCGGGCATGTCGTGCAGGATTTCCAGCGTCTCGCACATCAGGGTTGACCCAATCCCGTTGTGGCGCCGATCACGCAAAACACAGACGCGCCCAATCTTGCCGGTGTCCCTTGTGAGCACGATCCGCGCCGCGCCCACCGGCTGCCCCGCAACTGTGGCCAACAGATGGATCGCGGTGGCGTCCAAAGCGTCGCGCTCGAGGTCCACAGGTACATTCTGTTCGCCGACGAACACGGTGTGTCGCACGGCATAGCAGTCGGTCGGGTCCGTGACCCGGGCAATCGTCACGGTCATTGCGCGAAATACTCCTGCAGGATGCGGGTGTAGATCGTCTTGAGTTGCACGATCTGGTCCACTTCGACCCGTTCATCGACCGCGTGCATCGTCTTGCCCACAAGACCGAATTCCACGACCGGACAGTGGTTCTTCACGAAGCGCGCATCGGACGTGCCACCCGAGGTGGACAATTCCGGCACAACACCGGTCTCTGCCTCGACCGCCTTGGCGACAAGGTCGGACAGCGGCCCGGGCGGTGTCAGGAATGACTCACCCGAGATCGTGATCTTGATGTCTGTCCTGGTGCCGAACTCGGTGTCGACCTTGGCCGCCTCTTCACGCAGCCAGTAGGACAGGCCCTCGCCGGTGTGGATGTCGTTGAACCGGATGTTGATGCAGGCGCGGGTTTCGGCGGGGATCACGTTGGTCGCGGCATTGCCGGTGTCGATGGTCACGACGGCCAGCGTGGACGCGTCGAAATGGTCTGTGCCCTGATCAAGCTCGTGTGACGCCAGTCGGTCCATCAGCCGCGCCATCGCGGGCATGGGGTTCAGCGCGCGGTGCGGATAGGCGGAATGGCCCTGCTGGCCTTTCACCGTGAACCACGCGTTCATCGACCCGCGCCGCCCGATCTTGATCATCTCGCCCATGGTGTTGGGGCAGGTGGGTTCGCCGACAAGACAGACGCGCATCTGTTCGCCGTGAGTCTCCATCCAGTCCAGAAGCGCCATCGTGCCATCGATCGCATCGCCTTCCTCGTCGCCGGTGATGGTCAGGATCACCGCGCCATCGGGGGGCGTGTCCTGCACGAAATCCACTGCCGCGGCAACAAAGGCCGCCACCGCCGATTTCATGTCGGTGGACCCGCGCCCATAGAGCATGCCGTCCTTGATCTCGGCTCCGAAGGGCGGCATCGACCACGCGTCGGGATTGCCCAGAGGCACCACGTCCGTATGCCCGTTGAACCCGAAGGTCCGGTCGTGCCCCTTGGCGCCCCAGCGGGCAAAGAGGTTCGACACATCCCCGCGATCAACGCGGGTGCAGGTAAAACCCGCCTCTTCCAGAACGCCGTGCAACAGCGTCAGCGCACCGCCTTCTTCGGGGGTCACGGAGGCGCATCGGACAAGCGCCGCGGTCAGGTCAACGGGATCGGTCTTTGGCATGGCTTTGGTCCTCTGGTCGGTCTTGCGCCATGGCTAACGCCAACCGCAGGCAGAGGCAAATGTGGCGAAAAGAACGCAATCGGGATGACCCATGGGGCTGACCGGAACATCCGAGGGATGACATCCAAAGATAAAATGTTAACTTTCGATTAACAAAAATGAAAACGGCTCGAGGCGGAGCAGAAATCAGTGAGCGGGTTCGACACGGTGAAAACACCGGTCGGGTGAAAAGTCGCTTCTGGTGGTCGCCATGGGCTTCATCGAGGCAAAGATGGCGACAGGCGCGGAGCTTAGTTACAACACGGGTGCCAGCGCGATTGCGATGGCGAACGCGATTTTCGGTTCTGGTGTTGGCGTCGTGAACGCCAGCTATTCCGGGGACAGCCGGTCTTCGGCGATCTATTCCAACGGCGATGCGCTGGCGCCGGATGTGACACCGGGGGACACCGGCGTCATCCTGTCGACCGGGCAGGTCCGGGCCTTCACCCAGAGCAGCGGAGATCCGAACCGCAGCACCGCAACGACCACAGCCTCGGGCGGCCAGAACAACAACCCCGATTTCAATGCCGCCGCGGGAACGAGCACATTCGACGCCAGCTATCTCGACATTGATTTCATTCCAGACAATGACGTGATGACGATGCGCTTCGTGTTCTCGTCCGAGGAATACCCAGAATTCACGAACTCGATCTACCAGGATTTCGTCGGCGTCTGGATCAATGGTCAACAGGTGCAGATCGTTGCAGGTGATGGCGACGTCGATCCGGCGAACCTCAATACCACCGCGAACGTCAACCTGTTCAAGGACAACATCGGCGACGATTACAACACCGAGATGGACGGGTTCACCGTGACCCTGACCATGACCATGCTGGTCAACGCTGGAGAGCTCAATTCCATCCGCATCGGCATCGCGGATGTCGCTGACTCCAGTTACGATTCGAACCTGCTGATCGCAGGAGACTCTGTCCAGACAGAGCTTGTCGCCCGATCCGACATCATCAACATGTACACGAACCGGACCAAGGTTCTTGATGTTCTGGACAATGACATCAACCTGACAGGCGGGGTGATGGTCATCACCCATATCAACGGCGTCGCCGTCAGTGTCGGTGACAGTGTCACGCTGAGCACAGGGCAGGTCGTGACTTTGAATGCCGATGGAACCTTGTCGGTCACGTCGGATTCCGATTTCGAGACGGTCAATTTCACATATGGCATCGAAAGCACGAACGGTGAAATCGACACGGGCTTTGTCACCATTGCCACGGTCCCGTGTTTCGTGGCGGGCACGTTGATCGAAACGGCCACTGGCAAAAGATCTGTGGAGGATCTCGGTCCCGGCGATCTGGTCTGGACGCTCGACCGGGGGCTGCAACCGCTGCGATGGTCCGGGCAGCGCACCGTTGCCGCGGTCGGGGCGTTTGCGCCGGTGCGCGTCAGGGCGAACACCTTTGGCGACCACAGGACGCTGATGCTGTCCCCGCAGCACCGCATCCTTGTGCGGGATCCGCTGGCTGATCTGGTGTTCGGCACGCCTGAAGTTCTGGTTGCCGCCAAACACCTCGTCAACGGCAACAGCGTGCAGACCGTCGAAGGTGGCAGCGTCACCTATGTGCACCTGCTGTTTGACCAGCACGAGATCATCCTGTCGAACGGTCTGGCCACCGAAAGCTTCCTGCCCGGCCCCCAGACACTTGACGCGTTCGAAGACGACATCATCAAAGAGATCGTCAGTCTCTTTCCCGGTCTCGACCCTCGCACCGGGCAGGGTTACGGGGCCGCGGCCCGCCAGATCCTCAAGAAGCACGAAGCGCAAATGCTGTTCGGAGCGGCTGCGTGAGCTGGTTCGCCCTGCTGGATTGCGAGACCCGCACGCCATGGGTGCGCGAGGAGGTCGAGGAGATACTGGACCGCCGCCCACGCGCTTGCGTGCCGCGCGGCTCCGTCGTGCTGGAGACGCGCCTCTCGCCGGATGGGCACCCGCAAACGCTTGTCAGCTATACGCGAAAGGGCACGGCTGTCTTTAGTTTCTCGCTGATGTCGACGCCGCATGGCAGCGTGGTGTTGGTGATCGCGCAAGGCGACGATGTGGTTCATGAGGTCGTGGAACGCGGACGCGAGGCGCGAACCGACACCTTGCAGGTGACCATAAGTTGGGATGTGCACAAGACGCTGGGCCGGCTGGTCGTGGCGCGGCCCGAAACCGAACATGTCCTGATCCGGCATTTCCAGATGAAAAGCGCACCGCTTCTGTCAGATCTCGTGGCGCTCGCATCTCCCAAGGGGCTGACCGATATCGACCCCGACGTGATCTTCGTGGCCCTTTCGACCGAGATCGAACCGGTTGGCCCGATGCCCACGCTGTCACCGTCTGTCCAGATCGAGACTGCGCAGGGCTTGCAGTTGGCAATGTCCCTGAAACAGGGTGACGTGGTGCGATCGGCCAATGGCAAGCTACATCCGGTCCTGCACGCCGTCGCGCGCGACGTGCCCAGCCTCGGGTCTTTTCGGCCGGTGCGTCTGCGCGCGCCCTATTTTGGCCTGACGCAGGATGTGGTGGTGTCGCGCCATCAGCGGCTACTGGTCAGCGGACCCGAGGTCGAATACCTGTTCGGGCGCGAAGAGGTGCTGATCCCGGCCTCGGCGTTGGTGAACGGCTATGCCGGACATTACGAACCGGCCCCGCGCTTTGTGACCTATCATCAGTTGCTGCTGCCGCATCATGATGCGGTGCGCATCCCCGACGCCGCGCTGGAAACGCTCTATATCGGACGGATGAGGCGCGACACGGAACTGCTGAATGCCTCGGTGCTCAGCGATCTGCCCCGCGCGCTCCTGCCCGAACATCACCGTGCGGGTTATCAGGTGTTGCGCGCCTTCGAGGCGATCACATTGGCCGAGGCCCGCGCAGCCTAGCCGCGATCCTCATCGCCAAAATATGGCGTGACCTGCGCCACGACGACGGAGTTCTCATCCAGCGCCTTCTGCATCAGCTCGATCTCGTCTGCCTCGATCTCGTGACCCAGTTCCTTGCGCTCGTCCAGCGTGCCATATCCCGTGACATCCAGCGGAGCCATATCCGCCTGTTTCAGGATCGCAACGGTTTCGCGCACCGCTTCGGCCTCATCAACGCCCGAAGCGTAGCACATGAGCGCGGCCCCCGTGGCCCCCTTGGGCAGGCCATCACCGGACTTGCGGCCAACCTCGACAACGAGGGTGTAGACCGAATGCGGTTTCTTTGGCTTCTTGGGAGTTTCGGTCATGGTTTGGCCTGTTTCATGGGTGCGCCCCGCATCTGCCATGAAACTTGCCGCAGGTCGAGGGTTGTTGCCACCGTCGCTCTGGGCATACTGCGCCCCGAACAGGGAGGAACGATATGAAATCCGTCAAGGACATGGTGGCTGCCGCGAATGACGTGGTCGATCACGCACCCGCAATTGAAATGCTCCATCTGCATGGTCAGGATGGCGTGACATTCGTGGATCTGCGCGATCCACGTGAACTGGAACGCGAGGGCATGATCCCCGGTGCCTTCCATTGCCCACGCGGCATGCTGGAATTCTGGATCGACCCGCAAAGCCCCTATGCCAAGCCGCAATTCCAGACCGGCAACCGGTTCGTGTTCTACTGCGCCTCGGGCTGGCGGTCGGCCCTGTCCGCACAGGTGGCGCAGGAGATGGGGCTGGAGCATGTCAGCCACATCACCGACGGGTTCGGAGGCTGGAAGCAGGCGGGCGGCCCGGTTGGTGAGAAGCCCGCCAAGAAGGCGTAGGGTGGGTTTTTAGCCCACCCGTCAAATCAATCCCGCAGCAACTCGTTGATGCCGGTCTTGGAGCGGGTCCGCTCGTCCACCCGCTTCACGATCACCGCACAATAGAGGTTGATGCCGTTCTTCGACGGCATCGACCCTGCAACCACGACCGAATAGGGCGGCACTTCGCCATACATCACGGTGCCGGTTTCCCGGTCCACGATCTTGGTCGACTGGCCGATGAACACGCCCATGCCCAGAACCGAGCCTTCGCGGATGATGCAGCCCTCGACCACTTCCGACCGCGCCCCGATGAAGCAATTGTCCTCGATGATGGTCGGCCCGGCCTGCATCGGCTCCAGCACGCCGCCGATACCGACGCCGCCGGACAGATGCACGTTCTTGCCGATCTGCGCGCAGGACCCGACCGTGGCCCAGGTGTCGACCATCGTGCCTTCATCGACATAGGCGCCCAGGTTGACGAAGGACGGCATCAGCACAACGCCCGGCGCGATATAGGCCGATTTGCGCACGATGCAGTTCGGAACGGCGCGAAACCCTGCCGCGCGCCATTGATTGTCGCCCCAGCCCTTGAACTTGCTGTCCACCTTGTCCCACCAGCCAGCGCCCTGCGGACCCCCGGCCTGCTGTTCCATGTCCTTGATCCGGAAGCCCAGAAGCACGGCTTTCTTGGCCCACTGGTTGACGTGCCAGCTGCCGTCATCCTGCTTTTCGGCAACCCGCAGCGACCCGCTGTCCAGCGCGTTCAGCGTGGCCTCGATCGCCTCGCGGGTTTCCCCGCCGGTGGACGGTGTAATGGTGTCGCGCGCGTCCCACGCGGCTTCGATGGCGGTTTCAAGCTGTGCGTTGGACATGGATGCGCTCCTCACGTCGTAATCCCGGAAATCGCCTTGGCTATAAGCTGCGATGCACCATCGCGCAACGCATGTGGTCAATTGCCAGTGGCGAAAACATTCGGGCGTGACCGAAGACAGCTCAGTGTACCGCCATCACGCAATCTGCGGATCGGGTGCGATATTTCCGCCGCAGACCAGAATGGCCACGCGTTCCCCCGCCTCAGGCTCATAGGCACCGCACATGAGCGCGGCCAGCGCCGTCGCGCCCGCAGGTTCCACCAACTGCCGATGCGCCTGCCACAAGGCCTGTTGCGCCTGGATGATGGCACCGTCCGAGACAAGCACGCTTTCGATCCCGGCACCTTTGGCCAGATCGAAACAGATGCGACCGATGCGCCGCGCACCCAACGCATTCGCCGCCACGCCCGACACAGCCACATCCACTGGCGCGTCCGCCTCGAGAGCGGAGTGGAGCGCGCAGGACGTCATCGGTTCGACCGCAACCACCTTGCGCCGCTCGCCGAGCCACGCCAGCGCCCCGGCGATCAGGCCCCCGCCACCAACCGCGATCAGCACCGTGTCCGCCTCCAGCCCCTGACGTTCCCATTCCAGCATTACCGTGCCCTGACCCGTCACGGTCAAAGGCGCGTCATAGGCGTGGATCTGCATCGCGCCGCTTTCCGAAGCCTCGCGCTCGGCCAGTTCCAACGCGTTGGCGTATTCCCCCGGCACCACGGTCAGCTCCGCCCCTGTCCGTTTGATCAGGCCGATCTTGGCCGGTCCGGCAATCTCTGGAACGAAGATCTTCGCCCGATGCCCAAGCTGCCGTGCAGCATGCGCCACCGCCGCCCCGTGATTGCCGCCCGACGCCGCAACGACCCCCGCAGCAGGCACATCGGCGGCCAGCAGAGTGTTGAACGCGCCGCGGGTCTTGAAGCTTCCGGTGTGTTGCATCTGCTCCAGCTTGAGCACGATGTCGCGCCCGAAGGCGCGGCTGTGCAACACCGGGGTTTGAACGATATGCCCGATGATGCGCTCTTGCGCCGCGATGATGTCATCCTGCCACTGCATGCTGTTGCCTATCTGGTCACTTTGCCCCTGACGCTATAGGTCTGGACGCTGGCGAACAAGGAACCGATCCTCATGACAGACCACCGAAACAGCCCGTTCCGCGATGCTGGCCTTGATCGGAGCACGGCAAGCCACGTTCCGGACACCGCGCAGACGCGCTCTACGTCCTATCGGCTGGCCTTTGCCGATGACGATTTCCTGTGCCGCGAAGAACTGCGCCCGGTGCGTCTCCAGCTGGAACTGCTCAAGCCGCAAATGATGCTGGACGAACACCAGATCGACAGCACGATCGTGCTGTTCGGCGGTGCCCGCATTCCCAGCCCCGCGAACAAGGACACCGCGCGCACCAAGACGCTGGCGGAGCTGTCGCATTTCTACGACGAGGCGCGCAGCTTTGCCCGGTTGATGACCCGCAAATCCATCGAAAGTGAGGGCCGCGAGTTCGTCGTCGTCACCGGCGGCGGTCCGGGTGTCATGGAGGCGGGGAATCGCGGTGCGGCGGAAGAGGGCGGCAAATCCATCGGACTCAACATCGTCCTGCCGCATGAACAGGCACCGAACGAATACGTCACGCCCGAACTATGTTTCAACTTCCACTATTTCGCCATTCGCAAGATGCATTTCCTGATGCGCGCCCGCGCCATCTGCGTCTTTCCCGGTGGCTTCGGAACGCTGGATGAAATGTTCGAATCGCTGACCCTGATCCAGACCGGGCGCATGCAGCGCGTGCCGTTCCTGCTGTTCGGGCGGGCGTTCTGGGAAAAGATCATCAACTGGGATGCCCTCGCCGATGCAGGCACAATCAGCCCGCAGGACCTTGATCTGTTCCGCTTTGTCGAGACCGCCGAAGAGGCGGCGGATATCATCGACAACTGGGATCCCGCACCGCCGCGAACTGATATTCCGGGGCGCTGATCTCGCTGGCCAACGGTCACGCGCGGGAAGCCCTTTCGTCCGTACGGGACTTGCGATATGAGCCACGCTCAGTCCAGCCCCCAACCCGATGCCGGGGCTGGCAATCGAAAGGAGAGCCAAATGGGCTACAGAGTCGTTGTTGCAGGTGCCACCGGAAACGTGGGCCGCGAAATGCTGAACATCCTGGCAGAGCGCCAGTTCCCCGTTGACGAGATCGCCGTGCTTGCATCGCGCCGGTCGCTGGGCACGGAGGTCAGCTTTGGCGACAAGACGCTGAAGACGAAGGATCTCGACACGTTCGATTTCACCGGCTGGGATTTCGCGCTGTTCGCCATCGGGTCGGACGCCACCAAGAAATATGCGCCGGTCGCCGCCAAGGCGGGCTGCGTGGTGATCGACAACTCATCGCTCTACCGCTACGACCCTGATGTGCCGCTGATCGTGCCCGAGGTGAACGCGCAGGCAATCCACGGCTATTCCAAGAAGAACATCATCGCCAACCCCAACTGCTCGACCGCGCAGATGGTTGTCGCGCTCAAGCCGCTGCATGACCGCGCGCGGATCAAGCGCGTCGTCGTGTCGACCTACCAGTCGGTGTCCGGTGCGGGCAAGGACGGGATGGACGAGCTCTGGGATCAGACCAAGTCGATCTACAACCCGACCTCTGACGTGCCGCCGAAGAAGTTCACCAAGGAAATCGCCTTCAACGTCATTCCCCATATCGACGTCTTCATGGAAGACGGCTCGACCAAGGAAGAGTGGAAGATGGTCGCAGAGACCAAGAAGATCATCGATCCGTCGATCAAGGTCACCGCCACCTGCGTCCGCGTGCCGGTCTTCGTCGGCCATTCCGAAGCGATCAACATCGAGTTCGAGGATTTCCTCGACGAGGACGAGGCCCGCGATATCCTGCGCGAAGCGCCGGGCATCATGGTGATCGACAAGCGCGAGGACGGTGGCTACGTCACACCCAAGGAATGCGTCGGTGACTACGCCACCTTCATCAGCCGCATCCGTCAGGACTCGACCATCGACAATGGCATCAACCTGTGGTGCGTGTCCGACAACCTGCGCAAGGGCGCTGCGCTGAACGCGGTGCAGATCGCCGAAGTGCTGGGGCGGGAAGTCCTGAAAAAAGGCTGATCGCCTGACAGAGCTTTCAAAAGGCGCCGCCAGCCAGCGGCGCCTTTTTTGTGGCCTTTCGCCAGTGGAAGCAGCCCGCGTCGCAGGCGTACAAGGCCTCCCGGACTACATGGAATTGTCTTTATTCTTCTTATTGCTGCCTAAAATCAGCTCGGTTCGTCCCGTATGCCTCTCTGGCTGCGTGTCAAAACAACCGGGTCGGTACCATGTCCGAAAAACCAATACCCTTGCTGCTCGAGAATGGTCCGCTGAGGATCAGGTATCTTGAAGGCGAGAGCCGTGATCTGGTTGTCAGCCTCTCGGGTGTCGGCACGCAAAGAAACGTCGAACCGCCCCCGGAGTTTCCCGGTATCGCGTCATCGGGTGGCCAGAACCACGTGTTGTTCGTGAGCGACAAATCCCGAAGCTGGCTGAATGGCGATGGCATGGCAGACCAGATCCTGAGGTGCATCAAGGCGACGGCAGAGCATGTCGGGGCCGAGCGCGTGATTGCGCTTGGCAATTCGATGGGGGGCACGATGGCGCTTCACCTGTCGCGGTTCTTTGATTTCGAACGGGTGATTGCCTTCACGCCGCAATATTCCGTTCTGGCCGATGAAGTCCCTGAAGAGGATCGCTGGTTCTACTTCCGCAAACAGATCAAAAGGTATCCTTTCCCCAGGGTGGAAGCCCTGCGTCCGGACGCCACCAAGTATTACATTTTTCACGGCGATGAACATCGCGAGCTTGCGCATGCGCTGCGTTTTCCCAAGGCGCCCGGTATCTCGCATTACATCATGCCCGAGACCGATCACCGTGTCGCCGCGTCCTTGCACGAACGCGGTGTCCTTGCGCCTTTGGTCAAGAACCTGATAGCCGGTCAGTCGCGTCGGTTCCGGCGTAATGTCGCAGACCTGAATGGCATCCCGGTACTGCATTTCAACGCGCCGCCGGTCGGTCCGGCCCAACAGAAATTCGCGGCCATCCACTGATCCCGAAAGCGCTCTGTGCTGTGCGCGTCGCGCCCGACAGCGGCGCGATTGTTTCGCGTGCCTGAAAAACAGTCACTGAACCTTGCGATCTGTTGCGCGTTCTTCACAGATAAGGGCAGGTCTTTCGACTGCCCCATTCTTGCCGCAATTGGCTCACACCCTTTTGGAGTCTGGTTGAAAAACAGTAAAGGTATCACCCATGGCAGTCCAGTCTGTCCCTTTCCCCGCCGAGGCTGCGCCCGGCATGCCGTCCCCCCTCGACAGTGAAACAGCCATGCTGCTGCGCACCGTCCTGCTGCCGCATTTCGAACGGGCGACCAGCTGGGGTGACCTCTGCACGCGTCTTGCATCCAAAGGCTACGCGATCACGTTCCGAAGCGGACATCTCGTTTTGGCCGACGACACAGGCAAGCCTGTCTGCACCGGGTCGATGATTGGATCTCCGTTGGCGCGGCTCGCGAAACGTCTTGGCCGCCCCAAGCTGCGCACCGATTGCACAGGCGTCAGCGCAACGCTGCAGCACTGATCAGACCGGTTGGAACGCCCGGGTTTTCGGGTCGAAAAATTCCAGCCCGCCTTCGCCGATATCGGTCCACAGGCCGTGAAGCGTCAGCACATCCTGTTCGACCGCCTCGCGGATGAACGGAAACGTCATCAGGTTCTCGAGCGACACGATCACCGATTCCTTCTCCAGCGCGCGCACCTGCCCTTCGGGTGTGTTCATCGCCTTGACCCGCTCATATCCGGGGCGCAGGATATCCATCCAGCGCCCGACAAAGCTCGATTGCTCCTCGAGATGCGGCGCATTGCCGGAACACATGTCCAGACAGCCCTGAACGCCGCCGCATTGCGAATGCCCCAGCACGATCAGATGCGCCACCTTCAGCGCGGTCACCGCGTATTCCACCGCCGCCGATGTGCCATGGTGATCACCATCGGGTTCGTAGGGCGGCACCAGGTTGGCGACATTGCGGTGGATGAAGAACTCGCCCTGATCCGCGCCGAAGATCGATGTGACATGCACCCGGCTGTCACAGCAAGACACCACCATCGCACGGGGGCGCTGGCCTTCGGTCGCCAATCGCTTGTACCACGCGCGGTTGTCGGAATAGGTCGTGGCCTTCCAGCCTTGGTACCGTTGAATGAGATATGCGGGCAGCGGCTTCGCGGCGTCCATGAAATCCTCCGCCTTCTGGGTCGTCGTTCAAAGCGGGATACGTCGAAATTGATCGGAATTCGAGGGAAAAAACCATGGAGGGCTTACCAATCGGAAAGACCGCTCTGTGATACAGGGTGCCGGGTCGGGGTGAGAAAGGAATCAAAAAGATGCAGACAATTTCGATTTTGCATCCACGCGATACGGCATATTTCGACGAGGACACGCTGAACAGCCTCAGTCGCGATCTTGGGCAATCGGTCGCCGAAAACATCCTCTGCCGCGCGCTCGAGGATATCGCAGTGCGGTTCACGCAGATCCGCGATGATTACGGCACGGGCAACCATCAGGGCCTGCGAAAATCGGTGCGCGCGGTCCTCCCCATCGCGTCACAGATCGGCTTGCCGGGTCTTGCTCATATCGGGCGCGACGTTCTGATCTGCATTGATCAGGGTGATCCGGTGGCGCTTGCCGCAACCCTGTGCCGGTTCCTCCGCTGGGGCGAAACGGCGATGTCTTTTGCCGATATGGGGGCCGATCTTTCGCTCTGATTCCGCTTGCAGAGCGTGTGCAAGGGCGTACGTTCTCCCCATCTTGAAAGGGGAATTCCATGACCGTTGCACTCGCGCCCGCGGGCACCAAGGCCTTGCCGATCCACGTTCTCGGCAGCGAGGATGTCGCGCTCTGGGCGGGGCAGCAAAGCGACCGCATCCGCACTTGGGTCGACGTCAGCGGGTTCAAGGGCGCCATCGGGACCGCCTTGATGATCCACGATGCCGAGGGTCATCCCGAGGCGGCGCTGATCGGTTATGGCACCCAAGCAGCGCGCAAGCGCGACCGCTTTGCAGTGGCGGCAGCCCTGCCGAAACTCGCCCCCGGCACGTACCGGATCGACAGCGGCATCGACCCGCATCACCTCGAGCAAGAGGCGCTGGGCTGGCTGCTGGCCTGCTACAGCTTCACTCGGTATCGCGAGAACAGCGTGGATCACGCGACGCTGGTCACGCCGGGTGGTGTCGATGCACAGCGCGTGTCGATCTTGGCCGAAGCCGAGTTCCTGACCCGCGACCTGATCAACACTCCGGCCTCCGACATGGGACCGGCGGAGCTGGAAGCCGCAGCGCGCGGACTGGCCGAGACGCACAAGGCCAAGATCACCGCCATCACCGGCGAGGCTCTGCTCAAGAACAATCTGCCGATGATCCACACCGTGGGTCGCGCATCGGACCGCGCGCCTCGGCTGATCGACATGCACTGGGGCACCAGTGGCCCGAAAATCACGCTTGTAGGCAAGGGGGTCTGTTTCGACACGGGCGGGCTCAACCTCAAACCGGGCAGCTCCATGGGCCTGATGAAAAAGGACATGGGCGGAGCGGCCAACGTCCTGGGGCTTGCGCACATGATCATGGCGTCGGGCCTTCAGGTGCGCCTGCGCGTGCTGATCCCGGCGGTTGAAAACTCGGTCAGCGCCAACAGCTTTCGCCCGCAGGACATCCTCACCTCGCGCAAGGGTCTCACGGTCGAGATCAACAACACCGATGCCGAAGGCCGGCTGGTGCTGGCCGATGCGCTGACCCTCGCATCCGAAGGCGAACCTGACCTGATCGTATCGATGGCCACCCTGACGGGTGCTGCCCGTGTCGCAGTGGGTCCCGATCTTGCGCCCTATTTCACCGACGACGATGTCGCTGCAACCTCGCTCGATCTTGCGGCGCGACGCATGGCCGATCCGGTCTGGCGGCTGCCTTTCCACGAACCCTACGAGGCGATGATCGAACCCGGTATCGCCGATCTGGACAACGCGCCCAGCGGCGGTTTTGCCGGGTCTATCACGGCTGCGCTGTTCCTGCGCCGGTTTGTCAGTGAACAGGATCGTTACATGCATTTCGACATCTACGGCTGGCAACCCGTTGCTGCACCCGGTCGGCCCAAGGGCGGCGCGCTTCAAGGCGCACGCGCGCTCTTTGCCGCCCTGCCGGACATGCTCGACCTGTGACGGATCGGCGGACACATTGGTCCAACGGCACGGTTGCGCACAGTTCACTGATGGGCAGCGTTGCGGCAGAGCGGTTCACTGATGGCCAACTGCACTGGGTGACGTGTCCCCCGGTTGCGGCGCTTCGCGCGGCACCTTTCGGAGAGCGTGACCGCGAACTCCTCTGGGGGCAGGGCTTCAATGTCCTTGCCTGCGAACAGGGCTGGGCCTTTGGCTACGCGGTCCACGACGGCTACACCGGTTATGTCGAGGCGCGCATGCTGACCCCGGTTGACGATCCCGCAACGCATCGCGTCTGCGCCCGGCAAACCGTGGCGCTGGCCTCCCCCGATTTCAAGGCGACCAAGGCCGACCTTGTGCCGCTGTCCCTTGGATCAGAGGTCGTCCTCACGGCGACCACCGACAAATGGGCAACCATCAACGGCGCCCCGCACGATCTTTACGTTCCTCTTGCCCACCTGACCCCGATCGACACGAAAGACCCCGATCAGGTCACGGTTGCCGAACGCCTGCTTGGCACACCCTATGTCTGGGGTGGCAATTCCGCCTTTGGGATCGACTGCTCCGGTCTGGTGCAGATTGCCTGTCACGCCTGCGGCATTCCTTGTCCGGGTGACAGCGATCAGCAGAGGGCGCAGCTTGGAGAAACGCTCCACCCCGATACACCGCCTCAACGCGGCGACCTTCTGTTCTGGAAGGGCCATGTCGGCTGGGTCTCCGATCCGGACACGCTTTTGCACGCGAATGCACATTCCATGTCGGTGGCTTATGAACCGCTCCATGCTGCGATCCAGAGGATTGCCGATCAGGGTGATCCTGTCCTGCGCCATGCCCGCTTGACGCTGGGTCGAAAAGACGTCTAATCGCGGCACCTTCCGGAGCACTCCTATGCAAGCCCGCGCCTCCATCTTCACACCCGTCCTTGTCGGCGGGTGTTTCATCATCATGGTGTCCTTCGCGATCCGTGCCAGCTTCGGGGTGTTCCAGATCCCCATCGCCGAGGAATTCGGCTGGCTGCGGGCCGAATTCTCTCTGGCCATCGCGATCCAGAACCTTGCCTGGGGCATTGGCCAACCGCTCTTCGGTGCGCTGGCCGAAAAGATCGGCGACCGCAAGGCGATCATCCTTGGCGCGCTGACCTATGCCGCAGGTCTGGTGCTGTCGTCCTTCGCAGTCACACCCAGCGCGCATCAGTTCTACGAAATCCTCGTGGGCTTCGGCGTGGCGGGCACCGGCTTCGGCGTGATCCTCGCCGTGGTGGGCCGTGCCAGTTCGGACGCCAACCGCTCCATGAGTCTCGCCATCGCCACCGCCGCAGGCAGCGCGGGGCAGATCTTTGGCGCGCCGGTCGCGGAATGGATGCTGACGCTCATGAGCTGGCAGATGGTGTTCATCTGGTTCGCGGCTGTCATCCTCGCGGTGACGCTGGTGCTGCCGTTCATGCGGTCGCCGACACCTCTGGCCAGCCGTGCCGAGCTTGAGGAAAGCATGGGCACCATCCTCGTCCGCGCCTTCCGCGATCCATCCTATGCGCTGATCTTCCTGGGTTTTTTCAGCTGCGGCTACCAATTGGCTTTCGTGACCGCGCATTTCCCGGCCTTCGTGACCGAACTGTGCGGACCGATCCAGCCGGGGGGCATCCTGCATTCCCTCGGCATCACGACAACGTCTGCGCTGGGCGCGGTGTCGATCTCGCTCATCGGGTTGATGAACGTCGTCGGCACGCTGACGGCGGGTTGGGCCGGCAACCGCTGGTCCAAGAAATACCTGCTGGCGGGCATCTACACGGGCCGCACCATCATCGCGGCGCTCTTCATCATGTTCCCGATTACCCCCACATCGGTGATCCTGTTTTCCGCCGCGATGGGGTCGCTCTGGCTGGCCACCGTGCCGCTCACTTCGGGGCTGATCGCGCATATCTACGGGCTGCGCTACATGGGCACGCTCTACGGCATCGTGTTCTTCAGCCACCAGCTGGGCAGCTTCCTGGGAGTATGGCTGGGGGGCCGGATGTACGACATCCACGGCGATTACACGCTGGTCTGGTGGATTGGCGTCGGTGTCGGCGCGTTCAGCGCAATCGTGCATTTGCCGATCCGTGAAAAACGTCAACCGATCCCGCTTGCTGCCTGATCAGGAGCCTGTTTGCGTCAACGCAAACAGGCGATGCGTCAACGCATCGAGAACCCGGTCTAACGGGTCTGCCACCGATCCAGAATGTAGCGGCTGACCATCAGGTCCAGATGCGCCCCGCCGCCATTCTTGAATAGCGTGATCTCGTCCTCGGACTGCCGCGCAAACGCACCCAGATCATAATAATCCGCCACGATATCCGCCTCCGAGATCACCCCTCGCGCAATCGGATCCCGGATCTCGCCGATATGCCCCACCGTGGTGTCCAGCGAGTCGACAAACACCCGCGCCCGCGTCAGCGCCGCATCATCGGCCTCGCGCATGTCGGGCCGGTACGCGCCGATCAGGTCCACATGGGTTCCGGGCCGCAGCCACGCGCCCTGCAGAACCGGCGTGGTCGACATGGTGGCGCAACTGAGGATATCCGCCTGTCCCACAGCCTCTGCCAGATCATCCACCGCCGTGACGTGACCAAACGCATCCGCCAACGCGCGCGCCTTGGCGCCGGTCCGGTTCCAGATCAGAAAACGCGCTCCCGGAAACGCCGCCGAATACGCCTCAATCAAGGACCGCGCCACGGTCCCCGCACCGACGATCAGGATCACCGCGCTGTCCGGTCGCGCCAGCCGACGTGCCGCGAGCAGACTGTCCCCGGCGGTCTTCCACTTGGTCACAAGGTGAAAGTCGATGATCGCCGCGAGCGTCCCGTCCATATCCGAATAGACCGACACACCGCCATTCACCGCCGGTTTTCCAAGTCCGGCATTGCCCGGAAAGATCGTCGCCGATTTCACGGCCAGCCCCAGCCCGTCGATCCAGGCCGCCCGGTTCAAGAGCGTATCTTCCCCGCGATAGAGGAAACTGTCCGCAATCTTGGCCTTCGGCAAATCATGCCCTGCCGCAATCGCATCGGTCAGGCCGACCCAGTCAAGTTGCGCTTCGCCTTCCGCAAAGGGAATGATCTCGGGTGTGGTCATGGCTCTCTCCCCTCGTGGTCTCTCAGCGTGGCGTGTCACTCGCTGCCGCCCGCATTTCGCGCTCCAGCGCATCCAGAAACCGCGACCGGTCGACCTTGGAGAACGCCTTGCCGCCGCCCTGCCGAAACGGGTCCGCCGCGCGCAGATCGGTCATCAGGTCGCGCGTCGCAAGCACCTGTCCGATATTGCGCGCATCCAGACGCTCGCCATTGTGCTTGAGCACGCGCGCGCCGTTCTCGACGCAGCGCGCGGCCAGCGGAATATCCCCGGTGATCACCACATCCCCCGGCCCGGCCCGATCCGCGATCCACATATCGGCCACGTCCGGCCCGTCCGACACGACGACCACCTCCACAAACGGATTTTCAGACATCCGCAACCCGCCATTCGACACGAGGTACATCTGCGCCTTGTGCCGTGTCGCCACGCGCTCGGCCTCACCCTTCACCGGGCAGGCATCGGCATCGACGAACAGCCGGGTCACAGCCCCAGCGCGTTGGCATGGAACGCGATGTGATCGGGGATGAAGGTCGCGACAAAGAAATACGAATGGTCGTAGCCCTTCTGCATCCGGAACACCCCGTCCTGCCGCCGCGCTGCCATTGCCTGCGCCAGCGCTTCGGGCTTGAGCAGATACAGAAACTGGTCCGATCCCCCTTGATCCACCAGCAGCGGACCGTCAAAGCCCACAGCCTCCATCTGCACCGTCGCGTCATGCTTGGCCCAAGTGCTCTCATCATCGCCCAGATAGGCGGACAGCTGTTTGCGGCCCCAATCGCTTTGCATCGGGTTGGCAATCGGCGCAAAGGCCGAAACAGAGGCAAACCGCCCCGGATGCGCCATCGCAAGGGTCAGCGCGCCATGTCCACCCATCGAATGACCCGTGATCGCCTGACGACCCAGATCGACCGCAAATTCGGTGCCCAAGAGTGCGGGCAATTCCGTCGAAACATAGTCCCACATCCGGAAATGCGGTGCCCACGGCTCCTGTGTCGCGTTCACGTAGAACCCGGCTCCCTTGCCCAGATCATAGGCGTCGTCATCCGCCACATCCGCGCCGCGCGGTGACGTGTCGGGGAATACCACCGCCATGCCCGCCTCTGCCGCAAACCCCTGCGCAGCGGCCTTGGTCATCGCGTTCTCGTGGGTGCAGGTCAGCCCGGACAGATACCACAGCACCGGCACCGGGCCGTCCTTGGCCGCGGGCGGCAGGTAGAGGCCAAAGGTCATGTCACACCCACAGGCCTCGGACGCATGGGAATAGACACCTTGCACACCCCCGAAACAGGCGTTCTCCGATACGGTTTGCATGGCGCTTCCTTTCCTAGATCAAGACTTGGCTGATCACGTAGGACACTGTCACGATGCTCAGCGTCGTCGAGATCAGGATGGCGGCGGACACCCGTTGCGGGGCCACGTTGTAATGCTGGGCAAGGATGAACACGTTGCCCGCAACTGGCAAGGACGCAGCCGCTACCACGACCCCCGCCTTGTAGGGATCGGCCGGAAACAGGATGAAAACCCCCAGCGCCACCGCCGCCGGATGAATCACCAGCTTGCAAAAGCTAAGCCAGCCCGCGATGTTCAAACGCTCGGCAGATTTGCTGGCCAAGGACGCACCAATCGCGAACAAGGCACCGGGTGTGGCGGCGGCCCCCAGAATGGACAGGAATTGATTGACTGGCTCAGGGATCGGCACACCCGTGGACGACACCATGAACCCCGCCACGATCGCGACGATCATCGGGTTCTTGAGCAAGCCCACCCCGACCGTTCTGAAAATGCGCAACGACATCCGGCCTTCGCGCGACCCGACAACCAGGATCACGATCAGCGACGAAAACACCACAAGGTCGATGGTCAGAACAAGGATGATTGGCCCGACCGCATCCTGCCCCATCAAGAGCGCCAGCATCGGTACACCCAGAAAGCCGGTGTTCCCGATAGCTGCGACCTGTCCTTCAAAGGCGGCGGTTTCGGTGTTCATGCCGCGCAGGAACCCCACCGCCATGCCGATGCCGTAGACAAAGGCTGTACCCCACAGATACCCTGCCGCGATCCGCCAATCGAAGATCTCGGCAATCGACAGGTTGGCCGAAAACCGGAACAACATGGCCGACAGCGCGAAGTAGAAAACGAACTTGGTCAGGTAGGCGGTTGCTTCCTCGGTAAAGAAGCCAGTCTTGCCCGCGCCGAACCCGACGGCGATCAAGGCGAAAAAAGGCAGGGTCTGAAGGAAGATAGCCAGCATATGTGTTTTGTTATCATGCGGGTGGGCGGGGTCAATCTCGACAGGGTTCTGTTAACCACCTATATTTAGAGTAGGAGCATGAATCTGTTTGGGACGCTTCGATGACACTGCAAGAACAATCCATCGCCGACGACAAGATGCGTGCGGAAATCGCGAAACTTGTCGCGGAAACATCCGAAATCAATCAGAATATGAAGTATCGCTTCTGGGTTCTGATGGCGGCCTACGTCAGTGCGATGGGTATCTTGCTCAAGTTTTTCTGACCTTTTTGGAATCCGAAACCCCGTAGAAGAATCGTATCCTCCATGCTACATCTCGTGGCATGAACTCCCATGCCACCAATATCCGCGCCTCAATTCAACAACTTGAGGAAGGCGCCATCAACCGCATAGCCGCGGGCGAGGTGGTCGAACGCCCGGCCTCCGCGGTCAAGGAGCTGGTGGAAAACGCCATCGACGCGGGCGCGACTCGCATCGAGGTGGCCATCGCCGATGGCGGCAAGACCCTGATCCGCGTCACCGATGACGGGTGCGGCATCCCGCCCGAAGAGCTGCCGCTGGCGATTGCCCGTCACGCCACGTCCAAGATCGACGGGTCGGATTTGCTCAACATCCACAGCTTCGGGTTTCGTGGCGAAGCGCTGGCCTCGCTAGGGGCGGTCGGTCGCCTGACCCTGACCAGCCGGGCCGAAGGGTACGACGCCGCCGAACTGTCGGTCACTGGCGGCAAATCCGACCCGGTGAAACCGGCGGCCCTGTCGCGCGGCACCGTCGTCACTCTGCGCAACCTGTTCTACGCCACACCAGCACGGCTGAAATTCCTCCGATCCGACCGGGCAGAGATGCAGGCGATCTCGGATGTGCTCAAGCGTCTTGCCATGGCCGAACCCTCGGTCAGCTTTGCTCTGCGCGACGTGTCGGGGGGTGGCGAAGGCCGCGTGACCTTCCGTGCCGACGCGGTGACCGGCGATCTCTTCGACGCCCTTCGCGGTCGCTTGGGGCAGGTGATGGGCGCGGAGTTCATCGACAATGCCGTGCCCATAGATGCCGAACGCGAGGGCATTCACCTCACCGGGCTTGCCGGCTTGCCGACCTATTCGCGCGGTGCGGCGGTGGCGCAGTTCCTCTTCGTCAACGGCCGCCCGGTGCGCGACAAGCTCCTGATTGGCGCGCTGCGCGGGGCTTATGCCGATTTCCTCAGCCGCGACCGTCACCCGGCGGTGGCGCTGTTCATCGATTGCGACCCGCACAAGGTGGACGTGAACGTGCATCCGGCAAAATCCGAGGTTCGCTTCCGCGAACCGGGACTCGTGCGCGGGTTGGTCGTATCCGCCCTGCGCCATGCGCTGGCCGAGGCAGGGCACCGCGCGTCGACCACCGTGGCGGGTGCCACGCTGGGTGCCATGCGTCCCGAGGCGCCCCAGGGCCAACCCCGCATCTACCAGATGGACCGCCCGAGTTTCGCCGCGAAACAGACAGCCTATGCGATGCAGTCGCCCGGTTTCGCGGATATGGCGCAAAGCTATTCGGGTCGCGTGGTCGAGGTCGAAGAGAGCTCGCAAGAGGCCGATGAGATCCCCCGCCCCCATCTTCCGCTTGGCGCGGCGCGGGGGCAGGTGCACGAGAACTACATCATCGCGCAGACACAAGACGGCATCGTGATCGTCGATCAACACGCCGCACATGAACGTCTGGTCTACGAGAAACTCAAGACCCAGATGGCGCAGAACAGCGTACCCGCACAGGCGCTGCTGATCCCGGACGTGGTCGAGATGAGCGAAAGCGACAGCGCCCGCCTTTTGGACATCGCGGATGACCTGACCCGCATGGGCCTGACCATCGAGCCCTTCGGAAACGGTGCCGTTGTGGTCCGCGAGACCCCGGCAATTCTGGGTGAAGTCAACGCTGACGCCCTTCTGCGCGATATCCTCGACGAGTTGAACGACCAGGGCGAAGCCCGCGCCGTTCAGGACCGGATCGAGGCGATCCTGTCTCGTGTTGCCTGTCACGGGTCGATTCGCTCCGGTCGACAGATGCGCGCCGAGGAAATGAACGCGCTGCTGCGCGAAATGGAAGCGACGCCCTATTCCGGCCAGTGCAACCACGGCCGGCCCACCTATGTCGAACTGAAACTCAGCGACATCGAAAGACTGTTTGGCCGCACATGATCCAGATCGGTGATCTCATTCTTGACCTGAGCGATCCGGTCATCCTTCTGGCTTTGGCCTTGGGCGGGCTGGTGTTCCTTCTGCTTTTCATGTCGCTCATGTCCGCCCGTCGCGCTGCGAAACTCAGCGAACCCTTGGTGTACCAACTGGCGCAGGTGGGGCAGCGGGTTCAAAGCCTCAGCGACGGGCAGGAACGGTTGTCGGGTGGTCTGCACCATGTCAGCGAAGCACAGGCGCAAAGCCAGACCGCGATGCTGCAACTGATGGAGCGGCGGCTGGCGCAGGTGCAAAGCCAGATGAACGAGAACCTGCACGGCTCGGCCCGGCGCACGGCGCAATCGCTTGGTGACTTGCAGCAAAGACTCCAGAGCATCGACAAGGCGCAGGAGAACATCACCAAGCTGTCGGGCGATGTGCTGTCCTTGCAGGACATCCTGTCGAACAAGCAGACGCGCGGCGCATTCGGGGAAATCCAGTTGACGGATATCGTCGGCAAGGCGCTGCCCAAGGACAGCTATACGCTGCAAGCCACACTTTCGAACGGCAAGCGCGCGGATTGCCTGATCCACCTGCCGAACCCGCCGGGGCCGATTGCCATCGACAGCAAGTTCCCGCTCGAAGCCTACGAGCAGCTTCGCCGGGCCGACACGCAAGAGCAACTGACTCGCGCAGCACAGCAGCTTCGGCTTTCGCTGCGAAAGCACATCAAGGACATTTCCGAGAAATACATCATCGAAGGCGAGACCGCCGATGGCGCGCTGATGTTCCTGCCCTCCGAGGCGGTCTATGCCGAACTGCATGCGAACTTCCCCGAAGTGGTGCGCGACGGGTTTGCGGCGCGGGTCTGGATCGTGTCACCGACCACCTGCATGGCGACCCTGAACACGATGCGCGCGATCCTCAAGGATGCGCGGATGCAGGAACAGGCCGGGGCGATCCGCAAGGAACTGGGATTGCTTTACGCCGATGTGGACCGGCTGGGCAGCCGGGTGGAAAGCCTCGACCGGCATTTCGGACAGGCGGCCAAGGACATCGCGGACATCAAGATCAGCGCGGACAAGGCAGGACGCCGGGCGCGGCGGCTGGACAATTTCGATTTCGAGGAACTCGCCAAGGTCGATCCGACACCGGTGGTGCGACTGGCCAAGCCGCCGGGAGAATAGGTCAGAATACGCACCTTGGGCTCGGCCCGTTCTCGCCTCAAACCATCCCCCGTATGGTTTGTTCGCCAAAGGCGAAACCGGCTCGAACTGTTTCGCGCGCGAAACAATATGTCCGGTTCGGACCCTTTAACTTTTTGTTAACGTTTGGCTTTGTTGGGTCGTATGTTGCTGGTATCTCGAAGGAAGATTTCCTAAATTAATGACGAATTTATGGGAAATTCTCTCGTGGACCAAGACAAGCTTGATCAATTCGACAAGGCAATCCTGCGTATCCTGCAACGGGATGCAAGCCTGAGCGTGGAGGTCATCGCCGATCAGGTGGCGCTGTCGCGCAACGCCTGCTGGCGGCGGATCAAGATGATGGAACAGTCCGGCATCATCACCGGGCGGGTGGCGCTGGCTGATCCGGTCAAGCTGGGCTGTCCGCTCGAAGTGATGGTGATGATCCGCGCCGGGCGCCATGATGCGGATTGGTTGGAGAGTTTTCACAAGGCGGTGCGCACTATGCCCGAAGTGGTCGGCGCCTACCGGATGACCGGTGACCTGGATTACCTTCTGCGGGTGCGGGTGGCCGATGTTCCAGCCTATGACGCGTTTTACAAGCGCGTGATCGCGCGGATTCCGCTCTCGGATATCTCGGCCAGTTTCGTTATGGAGGAGATCAAGGAAACCACGGCTTTGCCCATCTGAAAGGCCGACCCGAGGGGGAGCGACCATGAGCCAGGACAGTCAGACCAATGCCGAAGCGGTCGAGGGGAATGCCGCTGCTGTGCAATGACGTCGCACCGCGCCGCATGGGGTTTCAACTTGCGGCAGAATTGGAACAGGACAGCTGAGCCGCGACACACTGCGCGCTTGGCATGGGTGACAGTGTCGGGCAAATCAGGTAGCGACTCAAAAACATATGCAAGGGATGTCTCAAATGGCTGAACACAAGCACGGTACAATGCAAACGACCGAACAGGAAAAGACCTTTGACGGGTTCATCCGCTGGTCTGTCAGGGTTGCGGTCTTCTCGATCGGGGTTCTGATTTTCCTCGCGATCTTCAATTCCTGAGATTTCAACAGAACTTGACCAGAGGCTGACATGACCTTGTTGTCGCGCATTTTCGCCGGACTGGCGATGTTGGCCTTGGTGGGGTGTGGCGCGGGCGCTGACATGCGCCCGGATGCGTCCCCCGAAGTGATCAGCAGCGCGTCGTATCGCCATGCCGGTCCGACGGCGCTCACGCTGTACACGATGATCAACAACCGCACCGGGGCGGGGGCGCATACCAGCCTGATGATCAATGGATCGCAGCGGGTGATCTTTGATCCAGCAGGCACGGTGCGGCTGAGCGCGGTGCCGGAGCGGGACGATGTGCTCTATGGCATCACGCCCAATGTCGCCGATTTCTATGCCAGCGCGCATGCGCGGGAGACATTTCACGTTGTGGTCCAGCGCATCGAGGTGTCGCCCGAGGTCGCGGAGCGTGCGCTGCAACTTGCCATCGCGAACGGCCCTGTCGCGTCGGCGCAATGTACTTTGAGCACGACGCGCATCCTGCGCCAGCTTCCGGGGTTCGACTCCATCGGATCGACCTGGTTTCCCAGAAGGCTGATGGAGGATTTCGAGAAACTGCCGGGGGTTCAGACCACGCGCATCTTCGAGGATGACGACGACGACAAGGCGCTTGCTGTCGCGCAGTTCGAACGGGCGCTAGCGACCCAGTGATCCGCGTCAGAGCAGCAGGCTGAGCGAGACCAGAACGGTCGCGCCCACGCCCATCGCGGCAAAGACGTTTTTCGTCAGATACCCGACGGCAAAGGTCGCTGCGGCAGCAGCAAGCCGCGTCGCGTCCGGCTCGCCCCCGGTTACGGTGGGCCAAAGGACCAGCGGCGCGACCAGCGCAGGGATCACTGCAACCGCCGTGTACCGCAGGTGCCGAAGCAGCCATTCGGGCATCGCGCGATCGCCCACGAGGCCAAGGAACGCGAAGCGAAGCCCGAAACTGCCCAGACCCAGCGCGATGATGACCGTCCAGAGCTCTGTCGTGTCGGTCATGGCTTGATCCCCAGCCGGGTTTCCGCTTGAGCGCCCGCAATCATGCCGCCCAGCCCCGCCACCAGAAGGCCCATGTTGAAGGGCAGCCATGCAAAGGCCAGCGCGAGGATCACCGACACCAGTGCGGCGATCCGGTGCGCGGGCGTGCGCAGCATCGGTCCGATCATCGCCAGAAACGCGATGGGCAGCGCGAAATCGAGGCCGAGGCTGGGGGGGATGCGTTCGCCCAGCACAGCGCCGATGAAGGTGAAGAGATACCAGGGCGGGCAGATCGGCGACATCACCCCGAGGAAATAGGCGAATTTCTCGGATGTCGTCTGATCCGGGTTGCGTTCGTAGTCGAGCACCGATTGGGCATAGGTCTGATCGACGAGGAAATACGCCGCGATCCCGCGTTTCCAAAGCGGTAGCGGCCCCAGATGCGGGGTGATCGACGCCGAATACATCGCCATCCGCAGGTTCACCGCCAGCGCAGATGCGATGACGACCAATGTAGGCGCGTTTTCGTTCAGCAATTGCAGCGCGGTGAACTGCGCGGCGCCTGCGATCACGACGATGGAAAACCCCATGGTTTCATGCACGGCCAGCCCGGCCTCGGTTGCCAAGACGCCGAAAAGCATGGCAAAGGGACCGACAACGGCCAGGAAGGGCAAGCCGTCCCGGACGCCCCGCCAGTAGCTTGACATTGCGGTGCCTGCCGCCATCACTGTGCCTCGTCTGCTGTGTTCGGACCGGACGTAGCCTTGGACGAGGGGAGATGCAATCAATGCCGGATGACGTGTTCAGGGACTACCTCATCGCGCCCGATCCCAGCGCGCCTCGGCTGACGCGGCGGGTGGTCGGCACCGATCACACCGGGGCGAAGACCGAGATCAGCGTGGTCGAGGAACGCCCCTTGACGATTTATCTGAACGCGCAGGAAATCGTCACCGCGATGACGATCGGTGATTATCCCGAATATCTTGCCGTTGGTTTTCTGCGCAATCAGGGCATGCTTCTGGCCGATGACGTGGTCACGCGGGTGGAGTATGACGACGACCTTGAGGTTGTCGTGGTGCGCACCGAACGGCAGACAAGCTATGAAGAGAAGGTCAAGAAAAAGACCCGCACCAGCGGTTGCGCCGTGGGCACTGTTTTTGGTGACATGATGGAAGGGTTGGACAAGGTGGTGCTGCCCGCGACAGAGCTGCGGACCTCGTGGCTTTATGCGCTGGCGCACAAGATCAACACGACGCCGTCGTTGTACCTTGAGGCGGGGGCCATTCACGGCACGGTGCTGTGTCAGGAGGATCGTCCGCTGGTCTACATGGAGGACGTGGGGCGCCACAATGCGGTAGACAAGATCGCGGGCTGGATGTTCCGCGAAGGCGTCGGGCCGAAGGACAAGATCCTCTACACCACCGGGCGGCTGACCTCGGAAATGGTGATCAAGACCGCGCTGATGGGCATTCCGGTTCTGGCCTCGCGATCCGGCTTTACCGCCTGGGGGGTCGAAATCGCGCGGCAGGTCGGACTGACCTGCATCGGGCGGATGCGTGGCAAGCGATTTGTGTGCCTTGCCGGAGAGGACCGCCTCGTGCGCGACATGGACCCGGACGACGTGCCCGAGGAAAGCCGAAAAAGCAGTCGGAAGAGCGCGGAATGAGTTTGCCTCTGGGTGTGATCCTCGCCGGCGGGTTGGCGACGCGCATGGGAGGTGGCGACAAGGCGTTGCTGCAGGTCGGTGGCAAGACGCTGTTGCAGCGGGTGATCGACCGTTTGCACCCGCAGGTGGGGGGCATGGCCTTGAATGCGAACGGCGATCCGGAGCGGTTCGGCGCGTTTGGGTTGCCGGTGCTGCCGGACAGCATCGCGGGATTCCCCGGTCCCTTGGCGGGAGTTTTGGCGGGTCTGGATTGGGCGGCGGATCAGGGGGCAGAGGCCATTGTGACCGTCGCCGCCGACACGCCGTTCTTTCCCGCCGATCTGGTGGAGGTGCTTCAACACAAGGCCCAAGGCATGACCCATCCGCTGGTGCTTGCCGCGACGCCAAAGGGCGAGGAACAGACAAAGTCCATGAGCCGCTCCGGACTGATCCGTCATCCCACATTCGGCCTCTGGCCTGTTGCTCTGCGCAATGATCTGCGCGCCGCCGTGCAGGACGGGATCAAGAAAGTGGTGATCTGGACCGAAAAACACCACGGGCGCGAGGCGGTGTTCGACACGCACAACGGAGACCCGTTCTTCAACGTGAACACCCCCGACGACCTGAAAACAGCAGAGGCACTTGCATGAGGATTTACGGCGTCACAGGCTGGAAGAACGCCGGAAAGACCGGGCTGATGGAGCGGCTGGTGACCGAGATCACGGAGCGCGGGATCACCGTGTCGACCGTCAAGCACGCGCATCATACCTTCGACGTGGATCACCCGGGCAAGGACAGCCACCGCCACCGCGTTGCGGGTGCGACCGAGGTGCTTCTGGCTTCGCGCAACCGGTTCGCGCTGATGCACGAATTGCGCAACGAAGAGGAACCGACGCTGGACACGCTGCTGACCAAGTTGATGCCGGTCGATCTGGTGCTGGTGGAAGGCTACAAGCGCGACCGCCATCCCAAGATCGAGGCGTTTCGCGCCGAAACTGGAAATGATTTGATTGCGCCCGGTGATCCGACCATCCGTGCCGTGGCCAGCGATACCGAGATTGATCTCGACCGGCCCGTTTTCGATTTGAACGACACCACCGCGATTGCCGATTTCATCCTGTCAGAGGTGGGGCTTTGAGAGGCTTCGACACAATTGCGATTGTCGACTGGTCGGCGGGCAAACGAGCGCCCGCGCGCCCGACAAAAGACGCGATCTGGATCGGGGTGACACGCAACGGCGAAGACCTTGCGCCAGTGTATTGCCGGTCGCGGATCGAGGCCGAAGTTTGGTTGAACGGGTTCATCGAGGCAGAGGCGGAGGCGGGACTGCGCGTCCTGATCGGGTTCGATTTTCCCTTTGGGTATCCGCGCGGCTTTGTCCGGCATGTCACGGGCTCGGATGATCCGCTGGCCTTCTGGGACTGGCTCGAGGCGCGGATCACCGACAGCGAGGCGGGCGAGAACAACCGCTTTGATGTGGCGTCCGAGATCAACTGCCTGTTCGACGGGCAGGGACCGTTCTGGGGCAAACCAAGCGAGACCGGCTGGCCCGATGTGCCGTATCGCAAGGCGGGGATAAGTTATGACATTTGCGCGGAACGGCGCGCCTGTGATCTGGCGGCGAAGGCGTCGTCTTCCTGTTTTCAACTCTTCTTTAACCCGACTGTGGGAAGCCAGGCCTTGATGGGGCTTCCCATGCTCGCCCGGTTGCGGCGGCGCGCGGGTGTGGCGGTCTGGCCCTTTCAGGACTGGTCTGACGCGCAGACCGTCCTTGTTGAGATTTGGCCGGGGTTGATTGAACAGGCAGTAAAGGAGGTACAGGGCACCGAGATCAGAGATGCCGCGCAGGTGCGGCTTTTGGCGCGAGCCTTGGCCGGGCTGTCGCCGGATGCGCTGCAGATGATGCTGAAGGATATCGGGCCGGAGGCCCGTGACGAGGCGTGGATACTGGGTGCGGGACACACTGACGAACTGATCGCGGCGGCGCGGGGCCCGGTCGCGCTGGAGCCGCCACCCCTGCGCAACGATTGTTTCGCTTTGCCTGCCGGAGTGGACTGGACGCCCGTTGATGACGCACTCGCTTTGCTGCGCGACCGGATGACCCCTGTGGTCGGTATTGAACGCGTACCGCTGATGCAGGGGGCGGGGCGGGTTCTGGCTGTGGATATCGTGGCGACACGATCGAACCCGCCGCATCCGAACACGGCGGTGGATGGTTACGGTTTTGCCGGTTCCGCGATAGGCGATGGGCCGCAGGTCTTGCCGCTGGTGGATGGCCGTGCGGCTGCGGGTGCGCCCTTTGCCGGCTCGGTGCCCGAAGGTCACGCGATCCGCGTTCTGACCGGGGCCGACCTGCCCAATGGCGTGGACACCGTGGTTCTGGATGAAGACGTTCGTGTCGGCGACGGGCAGGTCGCCTTTCACGGTCCGCTGAAGCGCGGAGCGAACACGCGCAAGGCCGGTGAGGATGTGACTGTCGGTGATGTCGCGATCGGCGCCGGAAGGGTTCTGACACCTGCGGATTTGGCGCTGGCGGCTGCGGTCGGGCACGGCACGCTGGAGGTGCGCAAGCGACTTCGCGTGGCGGTCCTGTCCACCGGGGACGAGATCGTGGAGCCCGGAAGCGATGCCGCGGAAGGGCAGATTTACGACGCAAACCGCCCCATGTTGCTGAGCCTCTGCGCAGGTTTTGGCTTCGAAATTGTCGATATGGGCCGTGCGCGAGATGACCGGGATGCCGTGCGCGGTGCACTCGACGACGCGGCGGCGCGGGCCGATGTGATTCTGACCTCGGGCGGCGCGTCTGCGGGCGACGAAGATCATATTTCGGCACTTTTGCGCGAGACCGGCGCGATGCAGGAATGGCGGATCGCGCTGAAACCGGGACGCCCATTGGCCCTGGCACTGTGGCAGGGCGTGCCGGTCTTTGGCCTGCCGGGCAACCCGGTGGCGGCGCTGGTCTGCACGCTGATCTTTGCACGACCCGCGATGGGCGCTCTGTCGGGTGCGGGGTGGTTCGAGCCGCAGGGATTTACGCTGCCCGCCGCGTTCGAGAAACGCAAGAAACCGGGGCGGCGCGAATATCTGCGCGCCCGCATCCGCAATGGTCAGGCGGAGGTGTTCAAATCCGAAGGGTCTGGCCGGATCAGCGGGCTGAGCTGGGCCGAAGGTCTGGTCGAATTGCCCGACGGTGCTGCGCATGTCCAACCGGGCGACCCGGTGCGCTACATCCCGTTTTCGTCTTTCTGATAGATGCCGCGTTGAGATTTTTCGTACGAAAAATCTAAGGTCCTTCCCAGTAAATACTGGGAAATCGTTAACAAATCTTCTTAATCGAACGTTCCCGTCACGCGACCGAGCAGCATGAACGCCCGCGCCGTGCGCGTGCTGGCCAGATCGGAAATCTCGGCGTCAGTCGCCGTGTTTTCGAACCGGGCAAAGCCCTTGTCGAACAGGCGCAGGAAATGGTGCGCCGCATCGCGAAAGATCGGGTCCTGCTTCATCCGTCCCGCAGTCAGCGCCAGCGACGAGCGGTCCCGCACCCCGCCGAGCGCCGCAATGGTGCGACCGCGTTCGCCCTTGGCAAAACGCCGCCACATCTCTGGCCGTGCCATGTCGGGTCGCAGGTCATCCATGTAGATGCCGTCCTGGCTCAGCAGGGTCAGCACGTCCTGAGCTGCCTGCACCAATTGCGCCGAAGGGCGATCCTTCAGCGCGCGGCGCAGGGCGGCGAAGCCTTCCTGATCGTCGGCGGTTTCAGGAAAATGCAGAGCGCGGATGAAATCGGGATTGGACAGGGGCGGATGCAGCGCCTCGGCCGGAGTGCCAAGGGCCAGCGTGGGTTGATCCCCGGTTTCGAGATCCGGCGCACCGGCCTGCACGGCAATCTGTGCGGCACGGGTCGAGGTGAACATCGCCAGCGTGGTCTCGGCCTTTTTCTGCAGGTCGGCGATTTCCTCGAGCTTCTTGACGATTGACGGGTGCGGCGGCTGATCGCGTCCGCCCGCCTGGCTCTGGGCAATGTAGGCGTGACGGATCGCGTCGATGGCGGTCTGCAGGCGGGCGCTTTCCTCGCGCATGATGCGGGACGACCGAGCGCCGACGGCGGCGACCCAGATCATGCCGACGGGAAAGAAAATCACCATCATCGTCAGCAGGAAGCGCAGGCCATCCGCTCCATCATTGCCGGAAAACAGGAAAAACGCGGCCGAAATGACCAGCCAGATCACGCTGAGCCCTGCGGCGGTCAGTTCGATCCCGCTCAGCCCGCGCGAGGCGTCGCCGGGCCGGGACTGGATCGCGCTGGGGATCGGGCGGGCGTCTTTTTGCTGTGTCATGGCGGGGTCCGACCCATCAGATGTATGCGATTTTCAGCACTTCATAGGATTTGTCACCGCCCGGCGTGCGTACTTCGACGCTGTCGCCCTCGTCCTTGCCGATCAGGGCGCGGGCGATGGGTGACTTTATGTTAAGCAAGCCTTTTTCAATATTGGCCTCATGTTCGCCCACGATCTGCCAGGTCTTTTCCTCGTCAGTGTCTTCGTCCACCAGCGTGACCGTGGCACCGAACTTGATCGGGCCGGACAGCCTGGTGGGGTCGATCACCTCGACAAGGCTCAGGACACCTTCGAGTTCCTTGATCCGACCCTCGATAAAGCCCTGCTTTTCTCGCGCGGAGTGATATTCCGCGTTTTCCTTCAGGTCGCCCAGTTCGCGCGCCTCGGCGATTGCCTGGATCACGGCGGGACGCTCGGAGGATTTGAGCGTTTTCAATTCGGCTTCCAGCGCGGCGTGTCCCGCGCGGGTCATCGGTAGCTTTTCCATGGGACGGTTCCCTCTTGGTCGGCAGAGTGAAAACTCTGGCGCCTGTTCACTTTGGCGCGGTCTAAACATGTCACTAGCGTTGGTGCAACAGTGCCCCGACCCGTTGGAGAAACGCAAGAGGCCTTGCATCTTCTCGGCAGGGGCTGGCGCATGAAAAGGCGGCAATTCCGGTGTCACTCGGGGTGTAACGCGGTGTCGCAATTGACCGGGGCAGGGCGGCGGGTTACGTCACCCTGCAGATTTTCGACAGGTGACTTTCAGGAAAGAGCCCGACATGAGCGAACACACGCGCGAAGCGATGGAATACGACGTTGTCATCGTCGGCGCAGGCCCTGCAGGCCTGTCCGCCGCGATCCGGTTGAAACAGTTGGACGCAGACCTGAACGTCGTGGTTCTTGAAAAGGGCTCCGAAGTCGGCGCGCATATCCTGTCGGGCGCGGTGCTTGATCCCTCCGGTCTCGATGCGCTGATCCCCGACTGGAAGCAAAAGGGTGCGCCCCTCAACGTGCCGGTGACCGAGGACCGGTTCTACCTGCTGGGCGAGGCGGGCAAGATCCGCATTCCCAACTGGCCGATGCCGCCGCTGATGAACAACCACGGCAATTATATCGTGTCGATGGGCAATGTCTGCCGCTGGATGGCCGAACAGGCCGAGGAACTGGGCGTCGAGGTTTTTCCGGGCATGTCCTGCTCCGAGATCGTCTATGGCGACAACGGCGAGGTCAAAGGCGTGGTCGCGGGCGAATTCGGCCGCCAATCCGATGGCACGCCCGGCCCGGGTTATGAGCCGGGGATGGAACTTTTAGGAAAATACGTGTTCCTGAGTGAAGGCGTGCGCGGAAATCTCGCCAAGGAAGTCATCGAGAAATTTGACCTCTCGAAAGGCAAGGAGCCGCAGAAATTCGGCCTTGGCATGAAGGAAATCTGGGAGATCGACCCCGAGAAGCACAAGGCCGGGTCTGTCACCCACACGATGGGCTGGCCGCTTGGCAGCAACGCGGGCGGTGGGTCGTTCATTTACCACCTCGACAACAACCAGGTCTATGTCGGCTTCGTTGTGCACCTGAACTACGAGAACCCGCACCTGTATCCCTACATGGAATTCCAGCGCTTCAAGCACCATCCGATGGTGGCCGAGCTGCTCAAGGGCGGCAAGCGCGTGGCCTATGGCGCGCGGGCGATTTCCGAAGGCGGATACCAGTCGATGCCCAAGATGGTCGCACCCGGAGTGGCGCTGCTGGGCTGTTCGGTCGGCATGGTCAACGTGCCGCGCATCAAGGGCAACCACAACGCGATGCTGTCGGGCAAGGCTGCGGCCGAAGCCGCCTATGCCGCCATTCAGGACGGGCGCGCATCGGACGAGCTGTCTGCGTATGAAACCGATGTGCGCGAGGGCGCAATCGGGGCTGACCTCAAGAAGGTGCGCAACGTCAAACCGCTCTGGTCGAAATACGGTCTGACCGCGTCGCTGACGCTGGGCGGGTTCGACATGTGGACCAACAGCATCGGATTCTCGCTCTTCGGCACCATCGGACATGGCAAGACGGATGCGGCCGCAACCGGCGAAGCGAAGAACTTCAAGCCGATCGACTACCCCAGGCCTGATGGCAAGCTGTCATTTGACCGTCTGACCAACGTGTCATTTTCCGCGACCAACCACGAGGAAAGCCAGCCGCCGCATCTCAAGTTGAAGGATCCGTCGATTCCCGTGGCGATCAACCTGCCGAAATATGGCGGGCCATCGGCGCGGTATTGCCCGGCGGGTGTCTATGAATTCATCAAGGATGAAAACGGCGATGACCAGTTCGTGATCAATTTCCAGAACTGCGTTCATTGCAAAACCTGCGATATCAAGGACCCGAGCCAGAATATCAACTGGACGGTGCCGCAGGGCGGGGACGGTCCGAACTACCCCAATATGTAAAGCGTCAAGGCCGGGCCAGTGCCCGGCCTTTTGCGTTGGTTGCGTGCGGTCAAGCGGCGCGCTACGCTTTGCGAAATTCACCTTTTCAAGGAGAAGAAAATGGCGCAGTCGAGCATGAAGCGGCTTTTGGGATCGGCAGCGCTGGCGCTTTGCCTCCTGTCACCGGGCGGTGCGATCGCGAGCAGCCTGTCGGGCAATTACCTTGCCGGGCGGCAAGCCAGCTTTGACGGCGACATTCAGGCTGCAGCGACCTATTACGGGCAGGCGGTCATGCGTGATCCGCAGAACCCGTCGATCCTCGAACGCGCGGCTCTTGCCGAGATTTCGCTGGGCGACGTGGACCGCGCTGCTGCCCTTGCGACCAAGCTGGTGAATGACGGGCATCGCAGTCAGGTTGCGCATATGGCGATTGTCGCACAGCTGGCGGCAGCCGAGGAATACGATGACCTGATTGCCCGGATCGACGATGACCGTGGCGTTGGCCCGCTGGTCGACGGCCTGCTGACCGCATGGTCGCAACTTGGCGTGGGTGACATGTCGGCGGCGCTTGTGCAGTTCGATGAACTGGCCACGGAGCAGGGTCTGCGCAACTTTGCGCTCTATCACAAGGCACTCGCGCTGGCGTCGGTGGGCGATTTCGAAGGCGCTGCCGGAATTCTCGAAGATGCGGGAACAGGCGGGATGCAACTGACCCGACGGGGCGTGATGGCCCATGCCGTGGTCCTGAGCCAGCTGAACCGTAATGCCGATGCGCTGACCCTGATCGAGACCGCTTTCGGCAGCGATCTCGATCCCGGCCTGACCCAGATGCGCGATGCGCTCACGGCGGGCGAGGCGATCCCCTTTACCCATATCCGCGGCCCGCGCGATGGTCTGGCCGAGGTGTTCTACACACTTGCCGCAGCGCTGGCGAGCGAGGCCAACGACGAGTTCACGCTGCTCTACACCCGCATCGCGGAACATTTGCGCCCCGGTCACATCGACGCGATTCTGCTGACGGCCAGCCTTCTGGACGAGATGGGCCAGTCCGATCTGGCGGTCAAAGCCTATGCCCAAGTGCCGCAGGACGATCCGGCCTTCCACGCCGCCGAACTTGGCCGTGCCGCCGCGTTGCGCGACAGCGACAAGGTGGATGCCGCCGTCGAGGTGCTGCAACGTCTGGCCACGACCCATGGCGACCAGCCCATCGTGCATTCGACGCTGGGCGACACGATGCGCCAGCTGGAACGCTACCAAGAGGCGATCGACGCTTACACGCAGGCGCTCGGCCTGTTCGAGGTAGAGACGCAGCGCCAGTGGTTCCTGCATTATGCGCGCGCCATCAGCTATGAACGGCTTGACCGCTGGGACGAGGCGGAGGCTGATTTCCGCGCGGCTTTGGAGCTGAACCCGGAGCAGCCGCAGGTGTTGAACTACCTAGGCTACTCGCTGGTCGAAAAGCAGATGAAGCTGGACGAGGCGCTCGACATGATCGAACGCGCCGCCGCGGCCCGCCCCGACAGTGGCTACATCATCGACAGCCTTGGCTGGGTTCTGTACCGGCTTGGCCGCTATGACGAGGCGGTGGGTCACATGGAACGCGCCGCCGAACTCATGCCGGTCGATCCCATCGTGAATGACCATCTGGGTGACGTCTATTGGGCAGTCGGCCGCAAGACCGAGGCGCGGTTCCAATGGCGTCGGGCGCTGTCCTTTGCGGTCTATGGCACGACCGCCGAAGATGTGAATGCCGACCGCATCCGCGCCAAGCTGGAGGTTGGTCTGGATCAGGTGCTGGCCGAGGAAGGCGCACCGCCGTTGCAAGTGGCAAATGACAGCAGCGACTGAATTCGCACCGGCCAAGATCAACCTGGCCCTGCATGTCATCGGCCAGCAGGCAGACGGCTATCACCTGCTGGATTCGCTCGTGGTTTTTGCGGATGTGGGGGATTCTCTGTCGATCACTGCGGCAGACAGCATGTCCCTGACGGTCGATGGCCCCTTCGCCAAGGGTGTTCCAGAGGACGCGCGAAACCTTGTCTGGAAAGCGGTCGAGCAGTCTGGCACCACGGCGCGGATCACCTTGACCAAGAACCTGCCCCATGGGGCGGGGATCGGCGGTGGATCGTCCGATGCCGCAGCTGCCTTGCGCGCGGTCACCCGCCCCGATCTGGCTTTGGGCCTCGGGGCTGATGTGCCTGTGTGCCTGAACTCCCGTCCGCAGCGGATGCAGGGGATCGGCGATGTCCTGAGCGATGTGCCGGACTGCCCGTCCTTCTGGATGGTGCTGGTCAACCCCAAGGCGCATGTGCCGACGGTGGATGTGTTCAAGGCGCTGGCGACCAAGGTCAATCCCGCGATGGAGCCGTTTCCGTCGGAGGGTGACTGGCTGGCTTGGCTGGCCGCGCAGCGCAACGATCTGCAGCGCGCTGCGATGCACTATGCCCCGGTGATCGCCGAGGCGCTTGGCGCGCTGGACGATGCACTGCTGACGCGGATGTCCGGGTCAGGATCGACCTGTTTCGGGATTTATCCGGATCGCGACGCCGCTCATGCTGCCGAGGCGCGCATAGCGAACGCACACACCGATTGGTGGATCGTTGCAACCCGAACACGTGGCGCAGACCCTAGTTGACCCGTGCCACCACGTAATCGGCCAGATCGTCCAGCATGCCGCGGATCGGATGTTCGGGGAGGGTGGCCAATGCGGCGCGTGCCTTGGCGATCCAGTCGTTCGCCTCGGCCCGTGTCGCCTCGAGCGTGCCGTGCTTGTTCAAAAGCCCGATCGCGTGCTCGAGATCGCCGTCTTCCTGACGGCCCTTCTCGATCGTGCGCTTCCAGAACGCGCGTTCCTCGTCGTCACCCTTGGCCACCGCCTTGATCACCGGCAGGGTCAGCTTGCGCTCGCGGAAATCGTCGCCCACGTTCTTGCCCGTGGCGTCCGAACCCCAGTAATCCAGCAGGTCATCAACGATCTGGAACGCGATCCCCAGAGCATCTCCATAGTCGAAAAGCGCCTTGATCTTGGCCTCGTCCATGTCGGCAATCACGCCGCCCACCTCGGTCGCCGCCGAAAACAGAGCTGCTGTCTTGCCGCGCACCACTTGCAGGTAGATGTCTTCGGTCGTGCGCAGATCCTGCGCGGCTGTCATCTGCAACACTTCGCCCTCGGCAATCGTCGCCGCCGCGTCGGACAGGATGCGCAGCACGCGAATGTTGTTGGTCTCGGTCATCAACTGGAACGACCGCGCGAACAGATAATCGCCGACCAGCACGCTCGACTTGTTGTCCCAGAGCAGGTTCGCCGTCGGCCGCCCGCGCCGCTTTTCGCTTTCATCGACCACATCGTCATGCAGCAGCGTCGCGGTGTGGATGAATTCGACCGTCGCGGCCAGCTTGACGTGGTTGTCACCCTCGTAGCCACACATCCGCGCTGCCGCCAGCGTCAGCATCGGGCGCAACCGCTTGCCTCCCGCTTCGACCAGATGCGCGGTCACCTCGGGGATGCGCGGTGCGTGTTTCGACGCCATCCGCGTGTGGATCAGCGCGTTCACCTCTACCATGTCTTCCGACAGGATTTCTGCCAGCCGGTCATGCGGTTTTTGACTTGGTTTATCCAACATCATCACCATTCCTTCAGGAAGGCTCGACAAATCGGGCCGGGTGTTCCTACATCATCGTCATGGAAGAGCTTTTGCGCACCAATGACATCACATTGATACCGCTCGCCCGAGCCGTGCTTGAGGACGAGGGTATAGACAGCTTTGAATTGGACGTAAACATGAGCGTCCTCGAAGGCTCGATCGGAATTCTGCCGCGCCGTCTGATGGTGCGCAGCGATGAACTTGACGATGCAAGACGTGTTCTGCGCGAATACGGTGTCAAGTTTGAGGGCTGAGCCGTTTGCAGCAGAGGACCTGACCCGCAATGATTTCCTGGGCGGGGCAGTGCGGTTGTGGCAACCGAAAGACGGCTACCGCGCCGGGGTCGATCCCGTTCTGCTGGCCGCTTCGATCCCCGCACAGCCCGGACAAACCGTGCTCGAACTGGGTTGTGGAGGTGGGGCCGCGCTGGCCTGTCTGGCAACGCGGGTGCGCGGCGTCACCTGCGCCGGGGTCGAGAAACAGCCCGCCTATGCCGATCTCGCGCAGCGCAACCTTGATGACAACGGCCTGACGGGTGTGGTGCATTGCGCTGATCTTGCGGCCTTGCCCGAGGCCGTCAAATCGCAGCGCTTTGACCATGTGATCGCGAATCCCCCATATTTCGAGGACTTCCGAGCCGTAGCCCCCCGGTCGCAGGATCGCGCAGTGTCGCGTTCCGGGGCACTGCCGTTGGAGACATGGGTCAGCGTTGCGTCCAGGCGGCTCAAGCCCGGAGGCGTGGCCACCTTCATTCAGCGCGCCGATCGGTTACCTGAATTGATGAGCGCATTTTTCGCTTGTCTGGGCGCGCTGGAATTGTGGCCGATCCACCCGCGCAGTGCGCGACCGGCGCGCCTTGTCCTGTTGCGGGGGCGAAAGGAACGGCGCGCGGCGTTCATCGCTCATCCGCCACTTGTGCTGCACTGCGGCGAAACCCACGAAAAGGATGGTGATTCGTACACCGAAACGGTGTCAAAGGTCCTCAGGACGCCCAAGCCGTTGCCGTTTCCCGAGCGAATGCCTCAGGTTAACCGGCCTGCCCGGCGATAATTTACCAACCGTGCGGCTGCAGCGTGACAGAATTGTAAAACTGTGGTCGACTGAAGATCCAAGCAGTCACAGGAGGACTTCATGAGCTTGACTTCACATCTACAGGAACTGAAGCGAAAGCACAAAACCCTGTCTGAAGAGGTCGAACAGGCCCAACGCGCGCCAGGTATCGATGACCTGACCGTTGCTTCGATGAAAAAGCAGAAACTCCGTCTCAAGGAAGAGATTGAACGCCTCTCCTGATCAACATTGGCCCGGGTCTCCCCCCGGGCTTTTTCATGTCCGGAAATCCTGAACAGCAGTCACTTCGGATTGCACCAATTCATGCCCGCCCGGATGCCAGTGCTCGGTCACTTCGGCATTTTGCGCGCGCAGATAATCCAACAGCGATTGCGTCAAGGGCGCCGGGCAGATCGGATCGCGTTCTCCGGCCGTGATAAGCCAGCGTGTCTGCGCCAATCCCGGTTGCGGTGCTGGTGTCCACGGAATCAACGGATGCATTGCGATCACATCGGTGAAGAGGTCCGGCTGGTCAAAGGCTATCGCCGCCGCGATGTTCGCGCCGTTGGAATAGCCAAGGGCGAACACGCGCGTCGCGCCGGTGGCGGTGATTCGTGACCGGATTAAACCGGCCATTGCGTCACGACGCTTGGCCAGATCTTCCATGTCATACACGCCTTCGCCGGTGCGCCGGAAATAGCGTGCCATGCCATGTTCCGACACGTCCCCGCGCGGCGACACGACATGTGCGCCCGGCCAAAGCTGTTCGGCCAGTCCGTGAAACTGATGTTCGTCACCGCCAGTGCCGTGAAATGTAAACACCAAGGGCGCGCCCGGCACGCCCTTGGTTTCGCGCAGGATGTAGTCAGTCAACGATCGGCTCCAGGTATTTTTCCTCAAGCACCTTGCGGAGGTGTTCATGCTGCGACGGCAGCTTGAGCGCTTCGCCAAGATGCGCCGTGTCCTCGTCCCGGTCAAAGCCGGGCTCGTTGGTCGCCACTTCGAACAGAACGCCACCCGGCGTGCGGAAATAGATCGCGTAGAAGTAATCGCGGTCGATCACAGGCGTGACCTGATACCCCGTGTCCATCAGCGCGCGGCGCACCTCGAGCTGTTTTTCGCGGTTGTCCACGGAAAAGGCGATGTGGTGCACCGACCCCGCGCCTTGATCCGCGCCAGTTCCACTGACCTCGGTGATGTCGATCACGTTCGCCTCATTGCCGCCGGGTACTTGAAAGCGGGTGACATTGTCCTGCTGGTCCAGTTTTTCATAGCCCATGAAGCGCAGCAGTTCCGCACTGGCAGCAACATCGCGCAGGCGCATGTCGGCGCTGTGAAAGCCCCTGATCGCGGCGTCGGCGGGAACGCCGTTTTCGGTCCAGGGCGCGCGGGTATCACCGTCGGTTTCCACAAGGACAAAGCCGTCGCCATCCGGCCCGTCAAAGCGCAGGCGGTTTTCGCCGAATGTGGTCTCGGCCTTGAGATTCTTCACGTCGAACGTCGCAAGCCGGTCCTGCCAGTAGGGCAGGCTGCCCTTGGGCACGGCAAACCCGGTGATCCCGACCTCACCCGTGCCGGGCCGACCCCGACGCGCGTTCGGAAAGGGGAAATAGGTCATGACAGTGCCGGGCGTGCCCGCCTCGTCGCCATAATAAAGGTGATACACTTCGGGAGCGTCGAAATTGACGGTCTTCTTGATGCGGCGCAGCCCAAGCGTCTTGGTGAAGAAATCGTTGTTCGATTGTGCACCGCTGGCGATCGAGGTTACATGGTGCAGTCCGTTGATCTGGTTGATCATGTCGGGTCTCCCAAAATACATATTGTCCGTTTCGACAATTCATTTAGCTGCAAATCAGCGCACATAAATCCCCGTCAGCGCGCCGTTTTTGTGCAAATCCGCACTTAACTGTCGCGAGAGGCCATCGCTGCGATCCCCGCGCCGAAACTGATCAGCACCGCCGCCACGAGTAATTGCCACGAGACCTGCGCAATGCCTGCCGCGATCAGAACCAGCGTCGACAAGAGCGGCGCGGCATAGCTTGCCACGCCCAGCAGTTGGATATCGCCGCGTTTCACGCCGATGTCCCAGACGTAAAAGGCAAGCCCGACCGGCCCGAGCCCCAATGCAAGAACCGACAGCCACGCGATGTTGCTGTCCGGCCAGACCGTGGTTTCGAACGCCAGATGCGCTGGCACCGACAGGATCGCCGTTGCGATGCAATACACGGTCACCACTTCGGTCGGTGTGTCGTCCATTCGGCGCGACAGTACCGAATAGCTGCTCCAGGTCAGCGCGCAGAACGCGGCAAGGATCAGGCCGGGTGTGGCTGCCGATTCGAGGCTCAATCCGCCGCGCGACACGATCAAAGCCGCACCGCCAAAGGACACCAGTGCGCCCACGATATGGCCCGTCCGCAGGCGTTCGCCGGGCAACAGTCCGGAAAACAGCACGATGAGCAGTGGCCAGAGATAAGCGATCAGCCCCGCCTCGGCCGGAGGGGCCAACCGCAGCGCCGAATAGTAAAGCGCGTGATAGCCAAACAGCCCCGCCGTCCCGAAGGCGTAGATCGTCCACGGCACCGGGCGCAGCACCGAAACGCGCCCGCGCGCCAGCACCCAGATCACGCCGATGATGCTGGCGATGGTAAAGGTCATCGCGTTGAGCAGGAATGGCGGGACAGGCTCCGACCCCGCCGTGAACAGCGCGAGCAGCGCCCAAAGCAGGACGGCGACAAATCCGATGCTGGTGGCGGTGTTGCGGGTCATATCCCCCGCTAATCCGGGTCACCGCAAAAGAAAAGACCCGCCGAACGGGCGGGCCTTCGATGTGCAAGGAATTGCGGCTCAGACGAAGAACTGCGCCCCGTTGGCCGAGATGGTCGAGCCATTGATAAAGCCCGATTGCTCGGACGCCAGAAACACCACGCAGCGCGCGATCTCTTCGGGTTCGCCCAAGCGGCCCGCCGGAATACCGGCGACGATCTTGCCGCGCACCTCTTCGGGGATCGCCATGACCATTTCCGTCGCAATGTAGCCGGGGCAGATCGCGTTTGCGGTGATGCCCGCGCGCGCGCCTTCCTGCGCCAGTGACTTGACGATGCCAAGATCGCCCGCCTTGGTCGCGGCATAGTTCACCTGGCCGAACTGGCCTTTCTGACCGTTGATCGACGAAATCACGATCACGCGGCCGAACTTGCGCTCGCGCATGCCGGGCCAGACAGGGTGCACGGTGTTGAACACGCCGGTGAGGTTGGTGTCGATCACCTCTTTCCAGGCCTCGGGGGTCATCTTGTGGAACGGTGCGTCGCGGGTGATTCCCGCGTTGGCGACCACCACGTCGATCGGGCCCAGATCGGCCTCGACCTGTTCGATCCCGGCCTTGGACGCGTCGTAATCGGCCACGTTCCACTTGTAGGTCTTGATGCCGGTCGCTTCGGTGAAGGCAGCCGCCTTCTCATCGTTGCCGGCATAGGTTGCGGCCACTTCATAGCCTTCGGCCTTGAGCGCTTTGGAAATGGCTTCGCCGATGCCGCGGCTGCCGCCGGTGACGAGTGCTACACGTGCCATGGGGATTCTCCTCTCGGGTGGTCTGTTCAAGTAAGGTTGTTATATTTTTGCTTTTCCGTGCGCAATATTGTTGCGTGACAAAAGAGCGAAAATCTTTTTGGGCCGGATATGAAAAGGGGCGCACTCAGGCGCCCCCGATATGCCTGCGATCCGATCGGAATCAGCCCCGCTCCACGCAGAGCGCGACACCCATGCCGCCGCCGATGCAGAGCGTGGCAAGGCCCTTCTTGGCATCGCGGCGCTGCATTTCGAACAGCAGCGTATTCAGAACGCGTGCGCCCGAAGCACCGATCGGGTGGCCGATGGCAATTGCGCCGCCGTTCACGTTCACGATCTCCGGATCCCAGCCCATGTCCTTGTTCACGGCACAGGCCTGTGCGGCGAAGGCTTCGTTGGCTTCGACAAGGTCGAGATCACCGACCGACCAGCCCGCCTTCTCAAGCGCCTTGCGTGACGCGTGGATCGGACCGACGCCCATGATCGCGGGGTCCAGACCAGCGGTCGCGTAGGACGCGATGCGGGCCATCGGCGTGATGCCGCGCTTGGATGCGTTTTCTTCGCTCATCAGCAGAACACCCGCCGCCCCGTCATTCAGACCGGAGGCGTTGGCGGCCGTGACTGACCCGTCCTTGGCGAAGGCGGGGCGCAGTTTCTGCATGCTTTCAAGCGTCGCGCCGTGACGGATGTATTCGTCCTTGTCGACCACGATGTCGCCCTTGCGGGTCTTGATGGTAAAGGCGATCACTTCGTCATCGAACTTGCCCGCCTTTTGCGCCGCTTCGGCCTTGTTCTGGCTGGCCAGTGCAAAGGCGTCCTGCATTTCGCGGCTGATCTGCCACTTTTCCGCAACGTTCTCGGCGGTCTGACCCATGTGGTAGCCGTTGAACGCATCCCACAAACCGTCACGGATCATCGTGTCGATATATTGCATGTCACCCATCTTGTGACCCTGCCGCAGGTTTGCGGCATGGGGCGACATCGACATGTTTTCCTGACCACCGGCGCAGATGATCTCGGCATCGCCCAGCATGATGTGCTGTGCGCCAAGGGCGACGGCGCGGAGGCCCGAGCCACAGACCTGGTTGATGCCCCATGCCGCGCTTTCCTGCGGCAGACCGGCATTGATATGCGCCTGGCGCGCCGGGTTCTGGCCCTGAGCCGCGGTCAGGACCTGTCCGAGGATCGTTTCCGAAACGGCTTCCTTTTCGATGCCCGCGCGTTCGACCAGCGCGTTCAGAACGGCTGTGCCCAGATCATGTGCGGGCGTGTTTGCGAAAGAGCCGCCGAACGAGCCAACGGCCGTCCGTGCGGCGGATGCGATAACGACGTTGGTCATATGTCCCTCCACCAAAGTCATGGTCCAAGTGTGATTCCGCAGGGATTATCGCGCAAAAGCGCTTGCGGCCCCAGACCCATTCCGGCGGTGTCGTAACGTAATGGTAGACATTCGCATACCGGACAGGGTGTCTCAGGGTCTTTGCGCATGGCGGGATTGACGTTACGGCATGGCGGCGGGGCCATTGGGTCAATGGACCACGCGTGTCGGGGTGATTGGCCGCCAAGGTGGATCGACGCTGGGCGCGCCGAAATAGTAGCCCTGAAGGAAATCGACCCCAAGATCACCCAGCATATGCGCGTCGGGTGCGGATTCGACAAATTCGGCCACGGTGAACATGTCGAATTGCTGCGCAATAGCGAGGATCGCGCGGGTCAGGACCTGGTTGTCGGGGTCTGTCGCGATGCCCCGAATGAACTGCCCGTCGATCTTGAGGATATCGAACTGGAATTCCCGCAAATATCTGAGCGCCGTATAGCCTGCGCCGAAATCATCCAGCGCAAAGCTGATGCCTTGCCGTTGCAGGTCGCGCATCGCCTGCACCACCAATTCCGGCACCAGCATTGCCGACGCTTCGGTGATTTCGAGGATCAGCCGTTGCGCGACGGACGGATCGCGCGAGGTGCCGCGTTCAAGCACCTTGCGCCATTTCGGATAGCCGATGGACCGCGCCGACAGGTTGATCGCAAGACGGATTCCCGGATTCTGCGCCAGAACCCGCAATCCGTGTTCCAGCGCAAGGCAGTCCAGAATCCGTCCGCTTTCCCGTTCTTCGATGCTTTCGATGAACTGCCCGGCGGGAATGATGCGCCCGGTGGGATCGGTGACGCGGATCAGACCTTCGTAGAAGGCGACCTGTGTTTGGTGTTGCGCCTGCACCACGGGTTGAAAGGCCAGCCGGACCTCCCGGTGATTCACGGCGTCTTCGACGATCCGCAGGATGTCCTGATCGCGTTTCTGCGCAGCCGTATCCAGCGGTGATGGTCCAAGTGTCTTGCGTAAGGCCCGGTACGGCATGGAATCCCCTCTTGCTCTCTGGGGGCAGTGTCCGTCAAAGCCATTAAGCAAGGCTTAAGGCGCTTGGGGCCTCGCCTTGCCGCATTTCGTTTGTTGACTCTGTCGGACACCGCCGTATAAGCGCGGCTTCGTTGGTGTTGGTGGCCCCCGCAAGGGGATGCCTGTCATGGGTCTCAAGCCCAAGAGGACAACGCCCTTCATAGTCGTCCGTCAGGACGTTGTTCCAAGAAGGAGATCAGCCGTGACAAAACGCACGTCTGCCAAGTACAAACTCGACCGCCGGATGGGTGAAAACATCTGGGGACGTCCGAAATCCCCCGTCAACCGTCGCGAATACGGCCCTGGTCAACACGGTCAGCGCCGCAAGGGCAAGATGTCCGACTTCGGTCTGCAGCTGCGCGCCAAGCAGAAGCTCAAGGGTTATTACGGCGACCTGACGGAAAAGCAGTTCCGCCGCATCTATGCCGAGGCAGAGCGTCTGCGCGGCGACACTGGCGAACAGCTGATCGGTCTGCTCGAGCGCCGTCTGGACGCGGTCGTCTACCGCGCCAAGTTCGTGGCGACGATCTTTGCCGCCCGCCAGTTCGTCAACCACGGCCACGTTCTGGTCAACGGTCAGCGCGTCAACATCCCGTCCTACCGGGTCAAGGAAGGCGACATCATCGAGGTCCGCGAAAAGTCGCGTCAGATCGCCGTCGTTCTCGAAGCGGTGCAACTGTCCGAGCGCGACGTCCCCGATTACATCGATGCCGACCACTCCAAGATGACCGCGACCTTCGTGCGCACTCCGGGGCTCAGCGATGTGCCCTACCCGGTGCTGATGGAACCGAACCTGGTTATCGAATACTACGCTCAGAACTGATCCGGGCCTCGGCGTGTGGGGTCACCCGTACGCCGCGACCGTACGATCCGTCTGGTTCAAAGCCGTCCCATCGGGGCGGCTTTTTCGTGTTGGGATGCCGTCAAAAGAAAAAGGCCGCGCGATCCGCGCAGCCTTTTTTCCCGATCAGGTATGTGAAACGACTGATCACAACCAGAACACATCCCGAAAGACGTGCCGCACGATATCTTCGCGCTTGATGCCACGGGCTGCAAGCGCCTCGTCGGACATCGCCTGAAACCGCTCGACTTCGCTGATCCGCGAATTTGCTTCCGTGACTTGCTCCAGGCTGCGAACCAGGCCGGAGAACAGACTGGACAGGATCCCGGGCTTATGGTCGTGGTATGATTGTGTGAGTGCCATGATATGCCTCTGCATTGCTCAAAAATTGTACATCATCATCTAAGTCGTTGAAAACGCGCTGAGTAGCTCTGGTTTGGAATACCCGCCACGCTCTGAATGCATGACGCCGCAGTGCAGCATCGGACAAAAAGCATCCTGCAAAAATTTTACCAGTTGATAAAATTTTGGACCCGTGAGACCGTTTGACATCTGTTCAAGCTGACCTCGGAGTATGAAGATGGACGCCAGAACGTTGAAAGAAGGCATCGTTTCGGGCCGATTGGATGCCGACGCGCTGAACGCGAGCTTCGCGGACCTGCACGCGCCACTCGGTGATCACGAGGCGTTGGTGGCGACGGATCGTTGCTATTTCTGCCATGACGCACCCTGCATCACCGCCTGTCCCACCGATATCGACATTCCGCTTTTCATCCGTCAGATCGCCACCGGCACACCCGAAGCGGCGGCCAAGACGATCCTGACGCAGAACATCCTGGGCGGCATGTGCGCCCGCGTCTGCCCGACCGAAACCCTCTGCGAGGAAGCCTGCGTGCGCGAGGCTGCCGAAGGTGAGCCGGTGCGGATCGGGCGCCTGCAGCGCTATGCGACTGACACGCTGATGGCGCAGGGGGTGCACCCTTTCTCCCGGGCGGCTCCGACCGGCAAGCGCATTGCCGTTGTCGGGGCCGGTCCGGCAGGCTTGGCCTGTGCGCACCGGTTGGCGATGTACGGGCATGATGTCGTGGTGTTCGATGCGCGACCCAAGCCGGGGGGCCTGAACGAATATGGCATCGCCGCCTACAAGAGCACCGAGGATTTCGCCGCGCGCGAGGTCGAGTGGTTGTTGCAGATCGGTGGGATCGAGATCCGCACGGACATGGCGCTGGGCCGCGATGTGACGATGGATGACTTGCAAGGCGCGTATGACGCCCTGTTCCTCGGGATGGGTCTGGGAGGTGTGAACGCCCTGACCGCGCCGGGGGCCGACAAGGATGGTGTTCTGGACGCGGTGGACTTCATTGCCGACCTGCGGCAGGCCACCGACCTGAGCACCTTGCCCGTGGGACGCGACGTGGTCGTGATCGGTGGCGGCATGACAGCCGTGGATGCGGCGGTGCAGTCGAAGCTGCTCGGTGCGCTGAACGTCACGATGGTATACCGGCGGGGACGTGACCGGATGAATGCCTCGGTCTGGGAACAGGATCTGGCCTCAGCCAAAGGCGTGCGGATCATCACGAATGCCGCACCTGTCGCGGTGCATGGCAATGGCAGCGTGCGTGAGATCGAGTTCGAGTTCACAGATGACGATCTGAACCCGACGGGCCAGACCTTTCGGCTTGCTGCCGATCAGGTGTTCAAGGCCATCGGCCAGACGCTGAGCGGCGAGGATCTACCTGATCTGGACGGACGCAAGATTGCCGTTACCGGTCCTGGACGCACCTCGGTCGCGGGTGTCTGGGCCGGGGGGGATTGCGCTTCCGGCGGGGATGACCTGACAGTGACGGCAGTGGCCGAGGGGCGCGATGCCGCCGAAGATATTCATGCCGCGCTGATGCGCGCCTGATCCGGGAGGATTGAGAATGGCTGATCTGACGACTGATTTCGTGGGCATCAAGAGCCCAAACCCGTTCTGGCTTGCCTCTGCGCCGCCGACGGACAAGGAATACAACGTCCGCCGCGCCTTTGAGGCCGGGTGGGGCGGTGTTGTCTGGAAAACGCTTGGTGAAGCCGGCCCGCCCATCGTGAACGTCAATGGTCCGCGTTATGGCGCGATCTGGGGCGCGGATCGGCGGCTCTTGGGGCTGAACAATATCGAGCTGATCACCGACCGTCCGCTGGAGGTGAACCTGCGCGAGATCAAGGCGGTCAAGCGCGACTACCCCGACCGGGCGATGGTGGTGTCCCTGATGGTGCCCTGCGAGGAGGCGGCGTGGAAGGCGATCCTGCCATTGGTCGAAGAGACAGGCGCGGACGGCATCGAGCTCAATTTCGGCTGCCCGCACGGCATGTCCGAGCGTGGTATGGGATCGGCCGTGGGGCAGGTGCCCGAGTATATCGAAATGGTCACACGCTGGGTGAAGCAGAACACGCGCATGCCCTGCATCGTCAAGCTGACGCCCAATATCACCGACATCCGCAAACCTGCGATGGCAGCCCATGCCGGTGGGGCCGATGCGGTGAGCCTGATCAACACGATCAATTCGATCACGTCTGTCAATCTGGATCTGTTCGCTCCCGAGCCGACTATCGACGGCAAGGGGGCGCATGGCGGCTATTGTGGGCCCGCGGTCAAGCCGATCGCGCTCAACATGGTTGCCGAGATCGCGCGTTCGCCCGAGATGCGGGGATTGCCGATTTCCGGCATCGGTGGTGTGACCACTTGGAAAGATGCGGCAGAGTTCATGGCGCTGGGCGCGGGCAATGTGCAGGTTTGTACGGCGGCCATGACCTATGGGTTCAAGATCGTGCAGGAGATGATCTCGGGCCTGTCGCAATATCTTGACGAAAAGGGCATGGAGACGACCGCCGATCTGGTTGGGCGGGCGGTGCCAAATATCAGCGACTGGCAGAACCTGAACCTGAACTATGTCACAAAAGCGCGGATCAATCAGGATTTGTGCATTTCCTGCGGACGGTGTTTCGCAGCCTGCGAGGATACCTCGCACCAGGCGATCGCGATGTCCGAGGATCGTGTGTTTACCGTCAAGGACGACGAATGTGTGGCGTGCAACCTGTGCGTGAACGTGTGCCCGGTCGAGGCCTGCATCACGATGGAAGAGCTGGATACCGGTGTGGTCGATGAGCGGACAGGTCGGCCTGTTGCAGCGGAGCATGGGGATTGGACGACCCATCCGAACAACCCGGCGGTGGCGCAGGCGGCGGAGTAAGGAAGGGGCGACTTTTCCGCACGCGCTTAACAAAATTTTATGGGGAGCCATGAGAATCTTCGTACGAAGATTCTCGGCTGTGCCCATAAAATTCTGGGATTGATTGGAACTGCCCACTCGACATCGAAAGGCCAAGAGCATCGTGTGGACTCAATTTAAGGAATATGGAGAGTCGTAGCGCATTTGGCGTGGTCAACCGATCCGGGTGATTGGCCTGGAATGACACACGATCAGGTAGTCCGTGCCAACATCAAAAAGCTGGAAACCCCGCGCCTGTACCTCTGCCCGCAAAAGGGTTAGCCCGACCTCGCGGTGGATCGCCCCTTTCTTGCGACGGACAACGCCCTGACGGCGCACGGCATCCGCGCTGAACAACTGATCTCGCCAGCCCGGATTGTAGGCAGTTGGGGACTCGAAGGGATGATACATCAACATGCCGACAGTTTTGACGAAGATGGTTAAGTCCGCGTAAACAGCGCTACGGCGTCAGGAGTTTCCGGAACATCATCTCGACGAATTCGTCGGCGCCCCGTGCGCGCTTGTCGTCGCCGGGCAACAGGACCGCGATCTGCGCCTCGAAATCGGCGTAGTGCTGGGTGACCGCCCAGATCGAAAAGATGAGATGCGCCGGGTGCATCTGCGCCAGTTTGCCCGCGTCCATCCAGCGGGTGATGATCCCGATCTGCCTGTTGAAAAGCGGTTTCAGCGTGCTTTCCAGATGTGGCAGCATACGCGGGGCACCCTGAACAATCTCATTGGCGAAAAGACGGGATTCGCGTGGGTAAAGACGGCTCATTTCCATCTTTCGGCGGATATAGCCCAGTATTTCCTCAAGCGGGTCGCCGTCGGGGTTCATCGCGTCCAGAGGGCTCAGCCACTCCTCCATCAGCATGTTCAGAAGGTCGATATGGATCGCTTCCTTGCTTTCGAAGTAGTAGATCAGATTTGGCTTGTGCATGCCGCAGGCTTCGGCGATCTGGTCGAGCGTGGTGCCGCGGAACCCGTGTGTGGCAAACAACCCGAGTGCGGCATCCCGGATTCGCTGGCGATTTTCGGTCTGGATACGGCTGAGCTTACGGGCAGGACTGGTCACTGGCGATGTCTCTCATGCTTTATTTTCAGGCACGACCGGCGCTGACGGGGCGCAACGGAACTCTTCATTCGAGAACATACCTTGACAGCTTGGGGGCACGTTGCAATCGTAACTTTACCAAATGGTAAAAAACTTGCGGGTGTCGCACAGGCATCACGCGGGAGGCACCAGCGGCGAGGGGAAAGACATGGCAGCAGCCGGAGAAAACCTGAGGATCGACGGCGACCGCCTTTGGGACAGTCTCATGGAGATGGCGCAGATCGGACCGGGCATCGCGGGCGGCAACAATCGTCAGACCCTGACCGACGAAGATGCCGAAGGCCGTGCGCTGTTCCAGAAATGGTGCGAGGACGCGGGCTGCACCATGGGTGTCGACGAGATCGGCAACATGTTCGCGCGGCGCGAGGGCACCGACCCGGACGCGCTGCCGGTCTATGTGGGCTCGCATCTCGACACACAGCCGACGGGCGGCAAATTCGACGGCGTTCTCGGCGTGCTGGGCGGTTTGGAAATTTTGCGGTCGTTGAATGATCTGGGGATCAAGACAAAACATCCGATTGTCGTGACCAACTGGACCAACGAAGAAGGTACGCGATTTGCGCCTGCGATGTTGGCCTCCGGCGTGTTCGCGGGCAAGCACGATCTGCAATGGGCTTACGACCGCGAGGATTCCAAGGGCAAACGCTTTGGCGACGAGCTGGAGAGAATTGGCTGGAAAGGCAGTGAACCGGTCGGGGATCGCAAGATGCATGCCTTTTTCGAGCTGCACATCGAACAGGGTCCGATCCTCGAAGCCGAGGGCAAGGATATCGGTGTGGTTACCCACGGGCAGGGGCTGCGCTGGATCGAGTGTACGGTGACCGGCAAGGAAAGCCATACCGGATCGACACCGATGCATATGCGCAAGAACGCGGGCCGGGGCCTCGCTTTGATCACCGAACTGGTGCACGAGATCGCGATGAAGAACCAGCCCAACGCGGTGGGGGCCATCGGGCATATCGACGTCTACCCCAACAGCCGAAACATCATTCCGGGCAAGGTTGTCTGTACCGTCGATCTGCGGACGCATCTTCTGGACAAACTGAATGCGATGGTCGACGAATTCATGGACCGTGCGCCCAAGCTTTGCGAAGAGATCGGCGTCACTTTCGACGCGCATATCGTTGGCCAGTTCGACCCGCCTGCGTTTGACGAGACCTGCGTGACCGCGATCCGCGATGCGGCCGAACGGCTGGGTTACAGCCATATGAATATCGTCTCGGGCGCGGGGCATGACGCCTGCTGGATCAACGACGTGGCCCCGACCGCGATGGTGATGTGCCCCTGCGTTGGCGGGCTGTCGCATAATGAGGCCGAGGAGATTTCCAAGGACTGGGCGGCGGCAGGAACGGATGTTCTGTTCCATGCGGTTGTCGAGACGGCGGAAATCGTCAGCTGATTTGGGGGCTCTGCCCCCGTCGCGCAAAGCGCGACTCCCCCGAGATATTTTTGAACCAGAGAACTCAGGACCACGGAGCACACCATGACCACAGTGATCAAGAACGGAACGGTTGTCACAGCGGACCTGACCTATGAGGCGGATGTCGCGATCGAGAACGGGGTCATCACCGCAATTGGTCCGAACCTGAAGGGCGACACCGAACTGGACGCGACCGGGTGTTACGTCATGCCCGGCGGAATCGACCCGCATACCCATCTCGAAATGCCGTTCATGGGCACCTATTCGTCTGATGACTTTGAGTCTGGCACACGTGCGGCGCTGTCGGGGGGGACCACGATGGTGGTGGATTTCGCCCTGCCCTCGCCGGGGCAGGGGCTGCATGACGCGTTGCAGATGTGGGACAACAAGTCGACCCGCGCCAATTGCGACTACTCGTTTCACATGGCGGTCACCTGGTGGGGTGAGCAGGTGTTCAACGAGATGGAGAGCGTGATCAAGGATCGCGGCATCAACACGTTCAAGCATTTCATGGCCTACAAGGGCGCGCTCATGGTCAATGACGATGAGCTTTACGCGTCGTTCAACCGGCTGGCCGAACTGGGCGGGATCGCGATGGTTCATGCCGAGAACGGCGATGTGGTTGCCGAACTGACCGCGAAGCTGCTGGCCGAGGGCAACACCGGGCCGGAGGGACACGCCTATTCGCGCCCGACACAGGTGGAAGGTGAAGCGACCAACCGTGCCATCATGATCGCGGACATGGCGGGTGTGCCATTGTACGTCGTGCATACGTCTTGCGAAGAGGCACACGAGGCGATCCGGCGGGCCAAGATGCAGGGCAAGCGCGTCTGGGGCGAGCCGTTGATCCAGCATCTGACATTGGATGAAAGCGAGTATTTCAACCAGGATTGGGACCATGCCGCGCGCCGTGTGATGTCACCTCCGTTCCGCAACAAGCAGCATCAGGACAGCCTTTGGGCGGGTCTGCAATCGGGATCTCTTTCTGTTGTGGCGACGGACCATTGTGCCTTCACGACCGAGCAGAAGCGGTTCGGTGTCGGTGATTTCTCGAAGATTCCCAATGGGACTGGCGGGCTCGAGGATCGGATGCCGATGCTCTGGACACATGGTGTGACGACCGGGCGGCTGACCTTGAACGAGTTTGTGGCCGTCACCTCGACCAATATCGCCAAGATCCTGAACTGCTATCCGAAGAAAGGCGCGGTCCTGGTGGGGGCGGATGCCGATCTGGTGGTGTGGGATCCGGAGAAGGAAAAGACCATTTCCGCCAGCACGCAGCAATCGGCCATCGACTACAACGTGTTCGAGGGCAAGCACGTCAAGGGCCTGCCGCGATTCACGCTGACCCGGGGGCATGTGGCGATTCATGATGGCGAGGTGCGGACGCAGGAAGGCCATGGCAAGTTCGTGAAACGCCCCGGCAACGGTACGGTGAACCGGGCGCTGTCGACGTGGAAAGAGCTGACCGCGCCGCGCCCGGTGGAGCGGACCGGTATCCCTGCGACGGGTGTTTGATGCAAGACACGGCAGAGGCTCCGGTCATTTCCGCCACATCGCTGGACCTGACCTTTCAGACCAATGACGGGCCAGTGCATGCCCTGTCCGGCGTCGATCTGAACATCGCCAAGGGCGAGTTCGTCAGCTTCATCGGGCCATCGGGCTGTGGCAAGACCACGTTCCTGCGCTGTATCGCGGCGCTGGAGATGCCGACGGGCGGAACGCTGACGGTCAACGGCATGAGCGCCGACGATGCGCGGCGGGCGCGGGCCTATGGGTATGTGTTTCAGGCGGCGGGGCTGTATCCTTGGCGCAGCATCGAGAAAAACATCGCGCTGCCGCTTGAAATCATGGGGTATTCCAAGGCCGAACAGGCCGACCGGATCGCGCGGGTTCTGGACCTCGTGGAACTGTCGGGCTTCGGCAAGAAATACCCCTGGCAATTGTCTGGAGGGATGCAGCAGCGCGCCTCGATTGCGCGCGCGCTGGCCTTTGACGCCGATATCCTGCTGATGGACGAGCCGTTCGGAGCGCTGGACGAGATCGTGCGCGATCACCTGAACGAACAGCTTTTGGAGCTTTGGGCGCGGACGGAAAAGACGATTGCCTTTGTCACCCATTCGATCCCGGAGGCGGTGTACCTGTCGACCAAGATCGTCGTGATGAGCCCGCGACCCGGGCGGATCACCGATGTCATCGACAGCCCACTGCCCAGGGAACGCCCCTTGGACATTCGCGATACGCCGGAGTTTCTGGCCATTGCACACCGGGTGCGCGAAGGGCTGCGTGCGGGGCATGCATATGAGGATTGAGGTGCCATGAGGGGCCTGTTGCCGATCCTGACCGTGCTCGCCGCGATTGTGGCGATTTGGTATGCGGCTGTGGCCCCGATGAATATTCGCGGTGCGCTGGATGTGGCGGAACGGGCCGGGGCGGAGGTGATGCCCACGGAATCCCTTGCCCGGTTCGAGCGTCCGATCTGGCGGCTGATGGTCGACAATCCGCAGTATATCGCGTTGGGATACAGCCTTGACCGGCCGCGCCTTCCGACGCCGGTTCAGGTCGGGTCGGAGCTTTGGAAAACCACTGGAGAGATGGCGCTGAACGGGCGGGCGTTTTCGAAACGGTCGCTGATCTATCACGGCTGGATTACGCTGCATTCCACGCTCTGGGGCTTTGCGCTTGGCACTGTTCTGGGCATGGCGGGCGCGATTGCCATCGTTTACAGCCGCGTCGTGGACATGAGCCTGATGCCTTGGGCCATCATCAGCCAGACGGTGCCCATCGTGGCGCTGGCACCGATGATCATCGTGCTGTCCAGCCAGGTCGGGATCGAAGGGCGCACCGTGCCGAAGGCGATCATATCGGCCTACCTGTGTTACTTCCCGGTGCTCGTTGGCATGGTCAAGGGCTTGCGGTCGCCGGGTGCGGCGCAGTTGGACCTATTGCAGACGTATTCGGCGTCAGGGTTGCAGGCGTTTCTGAAACTGCGCCTGCCCGCGTCGATGCCGTACCTGTTCACCTCGCTCAAGATCGGGATTGCGGCGGCACTGGTGGGGACCATCGTGGGCGAATTGCCGACAGGGGCGATTTCGGGACTGGGCGCGCGCATCCTGATCGGGGACCAGTTCGGCACACCTCTTGCGATCTGGGCCGCCTTGTTTGCAGCGGCGATCCTTGCGGGTGTTCTGGTGACCTTGCTTGACCTGACGCAGCGTGCGACCCTCAAACGGATGGGGATGCAGGCATGAGCTGGCTGGTCTTTGCCTTGGCGTTCTGGATCGGTGCCTGGGCGCTGAACACCTACCTGGCCAACTCGCGCTGGCGCGGGTCGCTGTTCGTGCGGGTTCTCGTTCCGATGCTTTTCGGTGTGACGCTTATCGTGCTGTGGGAAGGCATCGTTCGGGGGCTGGGCGTGTCGCCGGTGATCCTGCCCGCGCCATCCACTGTGGCGCAGACCTTTGCAGCGTCGACCGACATCCTATGGGAGGATTTTCGCCAGACCGTGCTGAAAGGCGCGCTGTCGGGCTTTGCGATCGGAGTATTGGCGGCCTTTGTCACGGCGATCCTGATCGACCGGTCCGCCTTCCTGACCCAAGGCCTGTTGCCCATCGGCAACTTCGTGGCGGCGTTGCCCATCGTCGGGATCGCGCCCATCCTGGTCAGCTGGTTCGGCTTTGACTGGCAATCCAAGGCCGCGGTCGTGGTGGTCATGGTGTTCTTTCCCGTTCTCGTGAACACGGTGCAGGGGTTGCGCGAAACTGACGCGATGCAGCGCGACCTGATGCGCACCTATGCTGCAACTTATTTCGACACCTTGCTCAAGCTGCGCCTGCCCGCTGCGCTGCCTTTCGTGTTCAACGGGCTGAAAATCGCAACAACGCTTGCATTGATTGGTGCCATCGTTGCTGAATATTTCGGATCCCCCACACGCGGCATGGGGTTCCGGATCTCCACCGGGGTCGGCAGCCTGTCGATCGACCTCGTCTGGGCCGAAATCGCGGTTGCGGCGATGGCAGGCACAGCATTTTACGGCTTGGTGGCATGGGCCGAAAAGCGCGTGACATTCTGGCATCCGTCGCATCGTCGAAGCTAAAAAACGAACCATAACAAGGAGGTAATACCATGAATACGAAACTACTTGGCGCATTGGCCGCGTTTGGTCTTGCAGCACCCGCATGGGCGGCAGACGACGTCACGCTGCAGTTGAAATGGGTCACGCAAGCCCAGTTCGCGGGCTATTACGTTGCGCTCGAGAATGGCTACTACGACGAGGCCGACCTGAACGTCACGATCAAACCCGGTGGCCCGGACATTGCTCCGACACAGGTGATCGCGGGCGGCGGTGCGGATGTGATCGTCGAATGGATGCCCGCTGCCCTGGCCGCACGCGAAAAGGGCCTGCCGCTGGTCAATATTGCGCAGCCCTACAAAAGCTCTGGCATGATGCTCACCTGCTGGAAGGATGCGGGGATCGCGTCGCCGGAGGATCTCAAGAACCGCACGCTGGGCGTCTGGTTCTTTGGCAACGAGTTCCCGTTCATGTCGTGGATGAGCTCGATGGGCATTTCCACCGATGGCAAGAGCGAGAACGGTGTCGAGGTCCTCAAGCAGGGCTTCAACGTCGATCCTCTGCTGCAGCGTCAAGCGGACTGTATTTCGACCATGACCTACAACGAATATTGGCAGGTGATTGATGCCGGCGTCAGCCCGGATGACCTGGTGAATTTCAAGTATGAGGACCAGGGCGTGGCGACGCTCGAGGACGGGCTCTACGTTCTTGAGGAGAATCTGCAAGACCCCGCCTTTGTCGAAAAGATGCAGCGCTTCGTTGCCGCGTCGATGCAAGGTTGGAAATGGGCCGAGCAAAACCCCGAAGAGGCGGCGATGATCGTTCTGGACTATGACGAGACAGGCGCACAGTCCGAAACCCACCAGAAGCGGATGATGGGTGAAGTGGCCAAGCTGACCGCCGGATCGAACGGCGCGCTTGATCCTGCCGATTTCGAACGCACGGTGCAGACGCTGTTGGCCGGTGGATCGGACCCGGTGATCACCGCGCATCCGGGTGACGCCGCGTGGACCCATGCGGTGTCAGACGCTCTGAACTGAGGTCGCATCTGAAATAGTCTTGGAAAAGGGCCGTTCGCGGCCCTTTTTTTACCGCCTCAGCGTATCGCCGTAGCTGATCTTGGGCGTCAATTCGACGACTTTGGGCGTGTCGGCATCGGGCGAGTTGACCCGCTCCGAAATGATTTCCGCCGCCTTGCGCCCGATTTCCTCACGACAGGCATCCATCGTGGCCAGTTGCCGGGGCAATCCTTCCAGCAGCTCTACTCCGTTGAAGCCTGCAAGCCCGATCTGGTTGGGAATATCGATGCCTTTTTCAAGCAGTGTCAGCAGGCCGCCCGCCGCAATCATGTCGTTCGAATAATAGAGAAAATCCAGATCAGGGTCGCGCGCCAGCATCGCTTCGGTCATTTCACGCCCCTTGGCGAGCGCCGATCCGCCCGAATAGAATTGCTGGTCCGCCACCTCGACGCCACCCTTCGCCAATGCGCCGGTAAAGCCTTCGAACCGTTTGCGCGCACGGTGGTCCAGCGGCATCTTGGTGCCCAGGAACCCAATTCGCTGATATCCGGCTTTCAGGATGGCCTCCGCGATCTTGCGGCCTGCGCGTCGATGCGAAATGCCGACCATGGCATCGATCGGGGTGCCGTCCACGTCCATGATCTCGACCACCGGAATGCCGCTTGCCTTGAGCATCGCACGCGAGGCATCGGTATGCTCCAGCCCGGCGATGATCACACCCGACGGGCGCCATGACAGCATTTCATAAAGGACCCGCTCTTCCTTTTCAGGAAGGTAATCCGTGACGCCCACGACGGGCTGCAGTTCGGTCTCTTCGAGAACGGCGCTGATCCCCGACATGACTTCGGGAAAGACCATGTTGCGCAGGCTGGGGATGATCACGGCAACCAGGTTGACACGCTGGCTGGCGAGGGCGCCTGCGATCTTGTTGGGCACGTAACCCAGCGATTTTGCGGCCGTCAACACGCGTTCGCGGGTTGCTGTCGACACATCGCCCCGATTTCGCAACACGCGGCTGACTGTCATCTCCGAAACACCGGACGCCTCTGAAACGTCGCGCAGCGTGAGAGGGCGGGTATCGTCACTGGCCAAGAGCGTCATCCTGTTTTGTTGTCCCATTGTTATCGCAATCTCTTGCGCTCCAGCAAGCGATTGCGGTCCTTGGAAAAAAATGACTGAACTGATGACAAACGGCGATCGGATCAGTATGCCTGTTTCGCGTGGTCCCGTGGCTCAACTGGATAGAGCAGCCCCCTCCTAAGGGGCAGGTTGCAGGTTCGAATCCTGCCGGGGTCACCAAAAACATCTGATGCAGCCAGTCCAAGCAGAAGCGTGCGTAGAAAAAAGATAATAGCGTGCGCAAAACTAAGTCCTTGACGGAAAGCAGCGCCCTGCTTGTGACGAGTTTTTATGTAAGTATATGAATTTACGAAGAAATCATCTCCGTGCGGCTTTGGCTTGTTGCCTCAAGGACAACAACACGTCGAGTAGGCACGCGCGCAGATAGATCGGACCGTAGTCTCTGCCATTGGAAGTAAACCGCGCATCGACGTGGGGTTTCAAGGCAGCCAGCGCAGTATTCCGGTGCTGCCCGGTCTCGGACACCAAAGTCGTCAGCGTCAGGAATCGCTCATGAAACGCCGCAATGTCCGCAGGTGAAAGGTAATGCCGGATTTGACCCGTTTTGGGATCGCCGGCCAACTGCGATGGCGTGTGGCCGTCCTCAACAAATGCCAGGAATGTGCCCTTGCCCCTGAGACCGATTGAACGACCGAATGTGGCCGCTGGGATTAACCCGTCGTCACGATCCTTTTGCTCGACGACTGGTAAGAATTTTTCCAAATCGGAGACACTGACCACGAAGGAATGGTAGCCAGATATGTGTTCCCGCTTTCCTAAGCAAAGCGTTCCTGCCGTAACCTCTGCCAGCAGTCGGTCGAGGGAGTATCCTGACCGCAGTCGGGCGCTCTGAAGCGTCGTCCAGCTCTCGCTTTCTGCCGGAATCTCAATTGCATTCAAGCTCAACTGATCAAGCAATTTTTGTCCATCCCGAGTGCTCCACGGGGATCTGACGGACGACAGTTTGCTACGAGGCACCAAGACGCCGTCGGCCTCGAGCGTTTGCAGTTCCGCCTCAGTCGCGCCGATGGCGCGCTGCATGGCTTGTTTTCCCACCAAGTAGGGGATTTCTTCCAGAAGCTCGGAATATAGCTCTGCGGCAAATATCTTTTGTCTGGGCGAGCGCTGATCATGTGGCTCAAATGTGCCTGCCTCGGTGAGAAGAGCGTTCAATAGCTTTTGTGTGACAATCCGCTTCAGCGAGAAGCCCATTTCGTGGGCGAACTGCCCTGGCCCGTACCCATTTACCGCGGCCAAGCGTGACAGCAGCGATGGGATTGTTTCACGAGGTGTAGGTTTGACGCGAAGCGGAAGCATGGGGGTCATGTACAGCCTTTAGCCGACAAGTCACCAAGGTTTGTAAGCGCGTTCTGCTGTATCTTGCTACCAGAGATAGGAAAAGTTATAGGTACTCGGAAGGTTTACCTTGCGATGCTTAGCGTAGCAGCAATTGAATTGTAGCGTGATTTCGGAAGTCCTTATGGTCCGAAATTCGGACTTCATTGTGCTGTTATCGGCCCTTTGCAGACATAGGGCTTGATCGACAAGGTACGTTCCGATGCCTCAGAAGTGGATCTTCAGGTGCATAGCAGTTGCCCACATGACCATGGCTGTCCCTTTAAATTGCCCCTACAAGGCTACAACTGCACGCAGGCAAGCATTGAGTCAGCTGCGAAATAGGAGCAGCGCCCATGGTAGAGCCAGAAACATTTATATTCCTCGCAGATCTCGCAAAAAACAACCGCAAAGCCTGGATGGATGCACACCGCGAGGAACGCGATGACGCTCTGCGCAATTTCACGGGCATCGCCATAACACTGCACGACTATGCTAATCGCTTTGATCCTTCCGTGGCTGACGCAAAATTCAATCCCAGGCAAAGCTACTCAAAATTCTTTCAGGAGGCGCGCGACCGCGTCGGGCCTGGCCTGTACCGCACGGATGTTGATGTGTTCGCCAACGCAGGTCACCCCGCCGAAGACGTCGGATATTACCTTCATATCGAACCCGGGAATTGCCACGCTGGGGCGGGGCTTTTTCAACCCTCCAAGACAGCCCTTGCAAGGTTACGCTCACGTTTGGTCGATGACCCACATGGTCTGGACGACGTCGTGACCGAACCTGAGTTCATCGAGGTGTTCCCAGACGGGCTTGGTACACGAAAGGCGTTGGGGGCTGTGCCAGACGGTTTTAACCGTAACGATCCGGCAGCGCCCTATCTGAAAATGGTTGGCCTGGGGTGCCGCAAAGACCTGCCAGACGCGCTTCTTCTGAACGACGATATGATTGATCTGTTGATTCCTATCTTCCGCTCTGCCAGCCCGCTGGTGCGATACTTTGACTGATTAAACGGGCGGACTTTTTTCATGTATTCGGAGTCTTATCCGGTGCCATCAGCAATCACACCCGGCCCGTTGCGGACCTTCAACACCATGTTCGGTCGCTGCGATGCGGCCCATCGAACCCGCCGTTCGCTGCATGGTAAGCATTCGCTGGAGGCCGCGGTCAAGCGACCTTGACCAGGGGCGTGGCCCCGTCCCATTCCCACGGCAGCAACTCGTGCAGGCGCGAGACCGGCATATCGGAGATGCGGGCGATGATGTC
>NZ_BMFC01000002.1 GCF_014637725.1 Marivita lacus
CGACATCATCGCCCGCATCTCCGATATGCCGGTCTCGCGCCTGCACGAGTTGCTGCCGTGGGAATGGGACGGGGCCACGCCCCTGGTCAAGGTCGCTTGACCGCGGCCTCCAGCGAATGCTTACAATCCAGATGCCACCCGCAGCGCCTGAAACCCTCGTGAATTCAAATATATGACTGGCCGTCTAGGGTGGATACCCCGCGGATGCCGGAATCCAGCCGGAGTTCACTGGACCCCCTGCCGTGAAGTCCAAGCTCTTGCTCGTGAGCGGAGGGTAATGTTTCTGCTCAGAGGCGTCTGAGGTCGGCAATCTTTCGGAACGAACGTTCGGCTGCTTTTGCGAAGGCTGGCCTCCAACGCTCAGACGGGCGCCCTGGCCGAAAGCAGCGTCATTGTCACCGGCACCCGCAGGCCATGCTCGGTCTCAAATCGCCTGAAGCCGGCGGCGATATCTGCCTTGATGGCGGTGAGCTGCGTCTTGGTGGCACCCTTCAAATCCATGATGCGAGCCGCTGGACCCATGGAGCCGATGCTCGCCGCAGCCTCCGTCGCAGGCCCGCGCGTCTCGAGGATCACCTCGAGGGGACTGGCGCTGGCATCCATCCATCCCGCTGCCATGAGGATGGCCAATGCACGGTCAGTGTTGGCAAATGCCAGAGGGCCTGGGGCGTCGGGGTCAGAGTCGATCGGTCCCAGGTGCCGGATCGCAGCCTCAGTCGGGATGCGAAACCATGGGTTGGCCTCACCGCGTCGCCATACGACTGCGGACAAATAGCCACCGGGCCGAACTGCGCGAAGCAGGTTTGTGAAGGCGGCAGTGGGATCGGCGAAAAACATCACTCCCATCCGGGAGACGACACGGTCGAAGGAGGCGGGCGCGAAGGCATATGTCTGCGCATCGGCATGCAGATAATCGACGGAGGCGCTACCCTCTCCAGCCGCGGTGGCACGAGCCTTGTCGAGCAGCACCTCGGAGATATCCACACCGGTTACCGAGCCGTCGACTCCGACCCATTCAGCCGCTCGACGCGTCACCGCTCCGCTGCCGCAGCCGACGTCGAGCACATTCATCCCCAGTTCGATAGCCGCGCAGGTGAGCAGTGGATCATTCATGGGCGCGTGCAGCGTTTCGAGGTCTGCCTCGAAAGCTACCCATTTCGCTCCGAAATCGGAGTTCCAGAACTGCCGCTGCGCCGCGTTTGTTTCATCGGTCAACTCAATCCACCTCGCCAAACCTGTTGTTCATGTCCGTACGCGTGATCAAACGGTAGCCGGAGCCAAGGTAGCACAGGTTCGTTGGCTGGAGATTATTTTGTTATGAGATCGCTCTTCTCAGTCTGAGCCAGACTTGGCCATCTGACCAGAACCGTCAGATGCCCCTCCGCCGGCAAAGCGGACGCCGATCGTTCAGGCCGGGCCCGAGGCCAGCATTCTGCTCCGTGAGCGCGAAGTCGGAACGCGTCAGACTATCACTACCACTCTCACTCAGGATGCTCCTGCATGACCCTCGCCTTCGCCCCCGAGCGGATCGAGCACTGGCCGCTTGCGCGCCTGCAGCCCTACGCGAAAAACGCGAAGCTGCACGGAGCCGACCAGGTCGCAAAGATCGCCGCCAGCATGGCCGAGTTCGGCTGGACCGTGCCCTGCCTCGTCGCCGAGGATGGCGAACTGATCGCAGGCCACGGGCGCGTGCTGGCGGCAACGCAGCTGGGGTTGACCGAAGCGCCGGTAATCGTGCTTGGCCATCTGACCGAGGCGCAGCGCCGGGCCTACCGGATCGCGGACAACAAGCTGACCGAACTCGGTACCTGGGACGAGGCGCTGTTGTCGGCGGAACTGACCGACCTGCTGGCCGAGGATTTTGACCTGTCGCTGGTCGGCTTTTCCGATGGTGAATTGGACAAGCTGCTGGCCTACGTGCCGGAGGGGGACGGCGACGAAGGTGGCGCCGGGGGCTCCGTGCCGCCGGTGACCATCCCCGAGCCGCCGCGCAATCCGGCATCGCGCACGGGCGACCTGTGGATCCTCGGCGATCACCGGCTGCTCTGCGGCGACAGCACCAGCGCGGTCGATGTGCGCCGTCTGATGAATGGCGAGCGGGCGATCCTGTTCGCGACCGATCCGCCGTACCTCGTCGACTATGACGGCTCGAACCACCCGACCCGGAACAAGGACTGGTCGGCGTCCTACGGCACGACATGGGACGACAGTTCGCAGGGTGCGGAGCTCTACGATGGTTTCATCGCGGCCGCCGTGGCCGAGGCCATCACCGAGGACGCCGCCTGGTACTGCTGGCACGCGTCACGCCGTCAGGCAATGCTGGAAGCCTGCTGGGAAAAGGTGGGCGCGTTCGTCCACCAGCAGATCATCTGGGTGAAGGACCGGGGCGTGCTGACCCGGTCGCACTACCTCTGGAAGCACGAGCCCTGCTTCATGGGCTGGCGCCGCCCGAACCGCCCGCCCAAGGTCGCCGAGGAAACGCTGCCATCGACATGGGCGTTGCCCAGCTTCGCCAAGGACGACCGGCCCGACCACCCCACGCCGAAGCCGCTCGACGCCTTCGGCATCCCGATGCGCCAGCATGTGGCGCGGGGCGGCCTCTGCTACGAGCCGTTCTCGGGCTCCGGCTCGCAGATCATGGCGGGCGAGGCCAACGGCCGCCGCATCTTCGCGATGGAAATCAGCCCGGCCTACATCGATGTCGCCGTTGAACGCTGGCAGGCCGAAACCGGCCGCGACGCGATCCTCGACGGCGACGGTCTTTCCTTCGCGCAGGTGAGGACCGAACGGCTGGGCAACAATGCCGACGCCCCGGCCGGTACGCCGGCAACGGACACCGCCCCCGAACCCGCGCGAAAGCGCAAGACCGCCGCGTGAAACAGTCCCGCCGCATGTCGCTTGTGGAGTCCGTCGCCAACGTGACCGTCGGCTACGGCGTTGCCGTCGTCACGCAGATCCTGATCTTCCCGGTCTTCGGGCTGCACACGACGCTGGCGCAGAACCTGAAGATGGGCGCGGTGTTCACCGTGGTGAGCATCGCTCGTTCATTCGCCATACGGCGGGTGTTTGAAGCGATGCGCGGGAATAAGTAATGCCCAGAGAACAACAGTCTTTGGTTTTCCGCACATAGCTTATAGCCTGCCCACAAACGAGCAGGGATCAGAAAAATGTCTGAGCTGGAAGTCAAAGGGCTTGATCGCACTGAATGGGGCAGCTCGATCATCCGCCTGCATCGCTCCCATAGAAGTGGCATTGGACGGTACGGCGTTGCGAGAATAGTCAATGCCGCCGATCCATCACGCTCATGCGATGCGGTGCTGCTGGGCCATGATGACGAAACCGCGATCTACATGGCTTTCGACGCTAGGCAATCCCTTGGCGTCAATAAGGGCCAGCGTTTGAGTTTTGAACTGGAGGAACTTAGGTGGTTCGGCAAACTTTGCTGGTACCTTAAGACTCCGGACCCCCGGATATACATTCCTGCTTGGCTTGCAGCTTGGTCAGTGGTTCTCGGTCTCTTGGGTTTCTTGCTTGGCGTCATCTCGCTCTTGAAATAGCTGGATTCGAACACACCCAACGACTTGCCGCCGCCCCGTAGGGACGGCGGTCATCAGCTTGTCGGGGTCCGGCGCGTCAGGCGGCGGGGAGTTTGTACACGCGCCCCCGATCCTCGACCTTCTCCGAGGTCACCTCGAGCCCGAGCTTCTTCTTCAGCGCCCCGGCTATCGCGCCGCGCACCGTGTGCGACTGCCAGCCCGTCGCGGCCATGATCTCCTCGATGGTCGCGCCGTCCGGTGCGCGCAGCATGGCGATCAGCGTGGCCTGCTTGGTGCCCTCGCGCGGTGTGCGCGTCTTGAGCGCGCACTCGATCTCGGCGGGGGTGTCCGGCGCGGGCTGCTCGGTCGGTGCATCCGTCGGGCCCGCAGGCGCGGGGTTCGCGTTCTCCGGCTCGATGCCGATGGCGGCGAGGCCCGCGTCGGTGGCGACCAGCGTGACGCCGTGGCCGTCGCCGGTCTCGCGCCAGACGGGCTCGCCGTTGCGCATGTCGGCGTCGACCTCTTCGAGGAAGCCCTTGGCGAGCATCGCGCCGACCACCTTGGCGGCGGCGCCACCGCGCAGGCTTTCGGGCAGCGGCAGGGCGATGTGCTCGGGCCGCTGGGCGGCGGCGCTCAGGATCAGGGCTTGGGTATCGGAAAGCTTGGTCATGGGGTCGTCTCCGTATTCGGGCCCGCGTCATGCGGCGCCTTCTACGACCCCGAGCCGCGCAGGGCGCGCGGCAGGAGTTCCGGCTGGGCCGGAGATCAGCGGGCGTGTTCGCCTTCGCCGAAAGCGCTGTCGGTGATGCGCTTCAGGAGGCTGGCGTAGTGTTCGAGAGTGCCGACCATGGCCCAGCCCGCCTCGTCGGGGGCGCAGTTGAAATGGTCGTCGCTGAGCGCCTGCAGGCGCGCGAGCATCTCGTCGATCTCGGCCTTCTTGCCGATAAAAGCGGCGAGCGCGGCTTCCTTGTTTCGGCGCGCCTTCTCGGCGCGGAGTTCGTGGCGCGGGGTGGTGATCGGGTTCAGGCGGGTGGTCATCTCGGTTGCTCCGGGTGAGTTGCATCGTCCTTGTGGGATGGACGTTCGCTCCGTCTCGGAGGCTTATCAACTCGATAAGCACATGATCTTGAATGATAATCGGAGCCGTCGATGCAGGGCATGAGCGAGCGCCAGTACGCCGCCCATGTCGGGCTGTCGCGCGGCGCGATCCAGAAGGCGAAGTCGGCCGAGCGGCTGGTTCTCTATCCCGACGGCAGCATCAACGCGGCCGCCAGCGACGCGCGGCGGGCGGAAACCACCGATCCGTCCAAGACCCGCAAGCCGCCTGCGCCGAAGCTGAAGCCCGTCCCCGAGGCGGCGGTGGCAGCGGTCGGAGACACGCTCCGCGAACAGGGTCTGGCGGTCCCGGCCGTCGGCGGCGGCACGACGTTCCTGCAGGCGAAGACGGCGAACGAGGTGCTGAAGGCGCAGGAACGGCGCATCCGGCTGCAGAAGCTGAAGGGGGAGTTGATCGAGCGGGCCCGTGCGCTGGCGCTGGTGTTCCGGCTGGCGCGGGAGGAGCGGGACGCATGGGTGAACTGGCCTGCGCGCGCGGCGGCTCTGATGGCGGCGGAGCTGGGCGTGGAACCGGCCGCGATGCAGAAGGCCCTGGAAAAACATGTACGCGCCCACCTCATTGAGCTCGCCGAGGTCCGGCCCGACTTCAGGTGATGATGGCGCACTGACGGACTTCGACGGCGCGGGCGAGATCCTGCGCGCCTGGGGCAACGGGCTGCGGCCCGACCCGGACCTGACGGTCTCGGAATGGGCGGACCGGCACCGGATGCTCTCGGGCCGCGCCTCGGCCGAACCGGGGCGGTATCGCACGGTGCGCACGCCCTACATGCGCGAGATCATGGACCGTCTGTCGCCCGGCGATCCCACGCAGCGGATCGTGTGCATGAAGGCGGCGCAGGTCGGCGCGACCGAGGCGGGCAACAACTGGATCGGGTTCGCCATCCACCAGGCGCCGGGTCCGATGCTGGCGGTCCAGCCGACGGTGGAACTGGCCAAGCGCAACTCGCGCCAGCGCATCGACCCGCTGATCGACGAGAGCCCCGATCTGCGGGAGCGTGTCAAACCGGCCCGATCCCGCGACGCGGGCAACACGATGCTGTCGAAGGAATTCGCGGGCGGCATCCTGATCATGACGGGCGCGAACTCGGCGGTTGGGCTCCGGTCCACCCCCGCACGCTACATCTTCCTCGACGAGGTCGACGCCTATCCGGCTTCGGCCGACGAGGAAGGCGACCCGGCGACGCTGGCCGAGGCGCGGTCGGGTATCACCTCTCGGCGCTCTACTCGCCGATCGGCTGGCTGAGCTGGGAGCGGATCGTGCGGGCATGGGACGCGGCCCAAGGCTCGGACGAGGCGATCAAGGCGTTCCGCAACACCATCCTCGGCGAGACATGGGTCGAGACCGGGGAAGCGCCCGACTGGCAGCGGCTGGCCGACCAGCGCGAGACCTGGGATGGAGGGACTGTTCCAGAGCGCGGCTTGTTCCTGACAGCTGGCGCCGACGTGCAGAAGGACCGGATCGAGGTCGATGTCTGGGCGTGGGGCAGGGGACTTGAGTCCTGGCTGATCGATCACCTGGTCATCGAGGGTGGACCCGGCGATCCGGCGTGCTGGCAGCAGCTGAGCAATTTGCTCGGCCAGACATGGGAGCATGTTTCCGGTCAGAAGATGACGATCGCCAAGCTGGCGATCGACACCGGCTACGAGACGAGTGCCGTCTATGCCTGGTCGCGTCAGGTCGGCTTCGCGCAGGTGGCGCCGGTCAAGGGCGTCGAGGGGTTCAACCGCTCGAGCCCTGTGACCGGCCCGACCTATGTGGACGCGACCATCGCGGGCAAACGGCTCCGGCGCGGGGCCCGGCTCTGGACGGTCGCCACGTCGACCTTCAAGACCGAGACCTATCCCTATTTGCGTCAGTCCAGGCCGACGCGGGAGGACATCGAGGCTGGTCACCCTTGTCCGCCCGGAACGATCCATCTGCCAAACTGGGCGGACGGAGAGTGGTTGAAGCAATTCACGGCCGAACAACTGGTCACGGTCGCGACCCGCCGCGGCTTTGCAAAGCTGGAATGGCAGAAGTTGCGCGAGCGCAACGAGGCGCTGGATTGCCGGGTCTATGCGCGGGCCGCTGCGTGGATTGCCGGGGCTGACCGATGGTCCGAGGTGCGGTGGCAAGAGCTGGAGCGGCAGCTTGCGGTGGAACCGGACAAACCAGACGGCGATCCCGGCGCGACACACGCGCGACGTCCCTCGGCGCGGCGGAGGTCCGTGCGGTCCACTTACATGGGGTAAAACGACAACACGGCTGAGCCAGGTCTGCTTGCGACGCTCCTCAAACTCTGTTCTGGTTGCTCAATCCCAAGAACGGAGCCGGAAAAGTGTCCACTGAACCTGAAACATTTACCCTTCCGGCTCGGCGGGGTCGTGCAGTCCGTCTGAGCAAGGGCGAGGCGATCCAGATCGTCAACACCCATGGCACTCAAGTCGTGGACACATGGGTGTTCAACGCTGAAGATTTGACGGAATTCCTGTCGAACGAGCACATGCGTCCGACGCTTGGCAAGCTGTGGCCGGGCGAGGGCGACGCGCTGATCACCAACCGGCGCCGGCCGATCATGATCATGGAGGAGGATACGTCACCCGGGCGCCATGACACACTGATCGCGGCCTGCGACGATTATCGCTACGGCTTGCTGGGCTGTACGGACTATCACGACAACTGTACCGACAATCTGCACGCCGCGATGCGGCGGATCGGGCTCGAGGCACCGGAATGCCCCAGCCCGTTGAACCTGTGGATGAACATTCCGGTCACCGCAGATGGCGTGACCAGCTGGGGAGAACCGCTGTCCAAGGCAGGTGATCATGTCGTTCTGCGGGCGCAGATGGACTGCATTGTCGCCATGTCAGCGTGCCCGCAGGATATCCTGCCTATCAACGGCGCGGCCTGTCAGCCGACCGAGGCCCATTACAGGCTTCTTGATCGCCAAGCCTGATTGCTCGGTTTGTGCCAGCTGAACACTACAGGCAGCACTTCTTGAACTTCTTGCCGCTCCCGCAGGGGCAGGGGTCGTTGCGGCCAAGCTTTTCCGGGGCTTTTGCAAGGGCCTCGGTCCACGGCGCCACACGCAAGGCGTTGTCCACTTTGCGGAGTTTCTGTCGGGTCAGGAACTCATCGGAATAGCAGTGCCATTTCGACAGTTCGTCAATGGCGTCGGTGATCGGGGATTTCTGATACCAGCGGTTGGCGGGTGAAACGTCTTCGTTGAGGGTCGCCTCCAGATCCTCGAGAAAATGCCCGAAGTCACAATACTCTTCAGGAATGAGGCCCTGCTCGAATGCCTCGCGCACGGCCTCTGACATGTCCTCGAGCCCAAGGGCGGCGATGGCGTCCATCCAGCCGGTGAGGAGCTCCGTGGGTGCCCTGGAACAGCGCTGGCGATAGGTCTGGAAGTAGTCCTCGATCACCGGACGTTGATCGGGATGCAACAGTGCGATCAGGACGAGAGCATTCATCAACGACAGACGCGCGAATTCATCGGCCTTCCTGTCCTCGATCGCGTCGAACACGGGCTGAAGGTCCCCGTCGAATGTTCCGGCGATGACGCGAAAGCTTGTTTCGGTCACCGCGTCCCCAAGAAGATGGTCGATGACCTTGGTTGGTTGACGGAGCATCTGGACCAATGGGCGATAGGCACGTGGGTCCTGCCATTCGCCCAGCAGGTGGAAGATTGGAATGAGCGCGATCACGTCAGCGTCTTTCATCGCAGGGATACGTTGATGGGTCAGTCGGGTGACCAGATCGACGAAGACCGGTGCCATTTCCTCGCGCCGGGCGCCTGCTTCGGCCATGGCTTCCTTCGGGAAAATGTCGTCGCGCGCGAGATCGCGCATGATGTCTGCTGGGGTCATGGCTCTGCCTTCACTCGTTCGGCTGTTGGCGCAATGAAACATATTTGCAGGTCAGGTCAATTCAGATGCCGACATCGACGGAACTCCGTGCCCGACGAGACGCCCTGTCTGCACAACGTTCCTCTGGCGTGGCGCGTTTCAGCTACGACGGAAAGACGGTGGACTATCGCAGCGTGGCCGAAATCGACCGTGCCATCGAGGCGCTGGACCGCGAGATCGCAGCCCTGGAGGGACGGCGCATTGTCCGCCATGTGCGCATCACCACATCCAAGGGGCTGTAGTTCATGGGGCTGTTCGACCGGTTTCGCCGCTCCGAAAGGGGCGGTCCTGCCGCCGTGCGTGCGCGCCTGGAGGGGGCGATGTCGAAGCGCCGACTACGTGGCTGGAACCCACCGCTGGAAAACATCAACTCGCTGGTCGCTTCGGGCGGGCCAAAGCTGCTGGCCCGTGCGCGGGAACTGGTGGTCACCAATGGCTATGCGGCGAATGCCTGCGAGGCCTTTGCGTCAAACATGGTGGGCGATGGCATCAAGCCGTCCTCGCTCATCGAGGATGCAAGCCTGCGCGACCGCGTCCAGCGGCTCTGGCTGGCCTGGACCGACGAGGCGGACGCCGATGGGCTGACCGACTTCTACGGTTTGCAGGCCATGGTGGCGCGCGAGATGTTTGTGACGGGCGAATGTTTCGTACGGATGCGTCCGCGCCGGGCTGAAGATGGTCTGCTGGTGCCGTTGCAGCTGCAGCTTCTCCAGTCCGAGATGCTGCCCTTCGAGAAGACGGGCACGGCGGCAAATGGAAACCCGATCCGTTGCGGCATCGAGTTCGACCCGATCGGTCGGCGCGTGGCGTATCATTTCCGCCGCAGTCATCCCGGTGACAGCACGGATCAGCGGGTGGCAATGCCAGAGACGGTGCGCGTGCCCGCCGAGGACGTGCTGCACATCTACCGCCCCATCGATGCGGGGCAAATTCGCGGCCTGCCGCATGTGGCTCCGGCCATGGTCCGGTTGTTCCTGCTGGACCAATACGACGACGCCGAACTGGACCGCAAGAAGACCGCGGCGATGTTCGCGGGCTTCATCATCAAGACCGCGCCGGAAGACCCGATGATGGGAGAGAGCGAGGCTGACCTCGACGGCGCAGCAATCGCCAGCCTCGAGCCCGGCACGATGCAGGTGCTGCTGCCGGGTGAGGATGTGAAGTTCTCCAGCCCCGCCGATGTCGGCGGTGGCTACGAGGCATTCCAGTATCGCACATTGCTGGCGGTCTCGGCCTCGTTGGGTCTGCCGTATCATCTGGTCACAGGCGATGTTCGGCAGGCGAACTATTCGAGCCTGCGGGCCGAACTGGTCGAGTTCCGCAGACGCGTGCAGCAGCTCCAGCACGGGGTGATCGCGCATCAGCTCTGCCGCCCCGTCTGGGCGCGCTGGCTGGAGACGGCGCAACTGGCGGGTCGGCTTGACCTGTCTGATCCTGCGGCTGCGCGCATGGTGCAATGGATCCCGCCCCGTTGGGACTGGGTCGATCCATTGAAGGACATTCAGGCGCAGGTGCTTGCCATGGAGGCGGGCATCACCTCGCGGCGCAAGGTGGTCGAGGCCACGGGCTACGATGTCGAGGAAGTGGATCGCGAGAATGCGGCCGATGCCGCACGGACAAAGCAGCTGGGGCTCAGGTACAGAACCAGCCCCGGAGAGACGCAGGGTGCCCGCGCGACGCCCGCAACGCGGCCGGGTCCCGGCGACGGGGCCGAGGCCGACAAGGACGACGACGCGGCCATGAGCGACCGCGCCACCACTCAGGAGTAAGACCATGAACAGCTGGTACACGATCCGCGCCCGGGCAACGGGCGCGGAAGTGCTGATCTATGACGAAATCGGCGCCTATGGCGTCTCGGCCAAGGGCTTTCTGGCCGAGCTGGGCGCGCTGCCGGATGATGCGCCCATCGATCTGCGGCTCAACAGTCCCGGTGGCTCGGTTTTTGACGCCGTCGCCATTTACAACGCGCTGAGCCGTCACGCCGGTGCCATCACGGTCTGGATCGACGGCATCGCCGCCTCGGCGGCAAGCTATATCGCCATGGCGGGCGACGAGATCGTCATGCCGGAGAATGCCTTCCTGATGATCCATGATCCCTCCGGGCTGGTCATGGGCACGGCGGCGGACATGCGCGACATGGCCGGAACGCTTGACAAGATCGCGGCCAGCATGACCCGGGGATATGCGGCCAAGTCTGGTAAATCCGAGGAGGACATCGCGGCGCTGCTGGCGGCCGAGACCTGGTTCGACGCCAAGGACGCTCTTGAGGCAGGGCTTGCCACGCGCCTCGCGGAGCCCGTGCGCATTGCCGCCAGTTTCGACATTGGACGGTTCCGGAATGCGCCGCCTGCACTGGTCGAGGCAGTCGAGACAATAGAGCCGGAAGCAGACGCAGGGACGGGGCCCGACATCGTTGGAGATGACAACGATGTTCACCCGGTCGCGGACGCAGCGCCGCAGTTGGAGAGCGCTCCGGGTGTTCCGGACGCGAACAGCCAATCGAGCGGGGCGGAAAGCTTCGGTGAAGATGCCTTCACACTGCCTGATGCCGGGGCGATCCGCGCGGAAGCCATCGCCCATGCGCGTGCGGTGATCGACCTCTGCCGCCTTGCAGGCCAGCCGCAAATGGCAGGCCGGTTCCTCGAGGAGGACGCCAGTCTGGACGCGGTGCGCGCGAAGCTCCTTGCAGCGAAGGCCGAAGTCACGCCTCAGATCAGCTCCCATCACCCGCAACCCGGGCCCAGTGAGACCACGCGCCCCTGGGGTGATGTCATCGCCCGTACCTTCAAGTTGAAAGGATAAACCAGAATGACCACGCTATCCGAGCCCAAACACGCGGGCGGCTTCCTCGTCTGGGAAGTTCTGCGCGACTACACCCGCGAAACCGTCACGCTCGCGTCTGGCGCTGGCAAGCTCCCGGCCGGCACCGTGCTGGGCAAGATCACCACGGGCGGCAAATACACCACTCTTGCGCCGGCTGCCTCCAACGGCAGCCAGACTGCCGCCGGCATCCTCTGGGCCGAGGTTGATGCGGCAAGTGCCGATGCACCAGGCGTCGTTCTCCTGCGCGGACCGGCCATCGTGAACCGTCACGAGATCGGCTTTCCAGAGGATGCCACCGAGGGGCAGATCACCACCGCCACCACGGCTCTGGCAGCCCTCGGTATCATTCTGCGCTGAGCCACGGCGCGGTTCCCCCATCACATCAAGACCAGAAGGAGGCACGCTGTGGCCACCATGGACATCTTCGAAGGCGATGCCTTCTCCATCATCGAGCTGACCCGCGCGCTCGAAAACATCCCCTTCAAGCCCGCGATCCTGTCGGGCGCGGCGCTCTTCGGCAGCCGCGGCGTGCGGGCGCGCACCGTGATGATCGAAAGCGTGGACGGCACGCTGGGTGGGCTGGCCGCCGGGCAGGTGCAGCTGCGCGCCGAATGTGGCTCGGCCTTCTTTGCCGATCTGGTTGCCCACAAGGAGGTGCGTGAGACGTACCTGAACACAGCAGCTGCCGCTGATCTGCGGGGCAGGGTGGGGGAAGAAGTCAGCTTCGGTGGCATCACCTTTCGCCGCTATCGGGGCGGGCTGGGCTTCGGCGTGCCCACGGACAAGGCGTATTTCTATCCCGAGGGCGTCGAGGGTCTGTTCGAGATCTACTACGCTCCCGCCGACACCTTCGAGACGGTCAACACCGTCGGCCTGCCGCTTTATGCGCGCATGATCCCCTATCGGGATCGCGACGAATGGGTGCGCCTCGAGATCGAAAGCAACCCTCTGCCGATCTGCACCCGGCCGCAGGTGCTGCGCTCGGCACGGCGGACCTGATGACGGCCGTCGCCATGGCGCTGGACGCGCTGTTCGCCGATGGCAATATCGGGGTCGATGCCGTCTATACTGCTGATGGCGGTGCGCCCGTTCTTGTCCGTGTGGTCACGCGCCGCGCGGATGATATTGCGGGTTTCGGCGATGCGCGCATCTGGTCAGAAACCACGAGGTTCGACCTGCGCGTGGCCGAAGTGGCGAACCCGCGCCCGGGCGACCGGATTGAGATCGATGGCGAGGCCTTCCTCATCCAAAGCGAGCCTGTCCGTGACCGTGACCGGCTGGTCTGGACCGTCGATCTGAGGCCTGCGTGATACTGAAACCGGCGCTGATCGGTTTTCTAGAACCGGCTCCAGGCCTTCTGGAAGGAGCTTGAGATATTCTCCCAGGCACTTTCCATGCCTTTGCGCATGTCGTCCCAGGCGGCTTCGCTGGCTGCCTGTGCTTCCTTCATCTTGGCCTGAGCCTCGTCGCGCTGCTTGCGCATTTCAGCAAGCTGCTTCTCGTATTTCGCCTCGTTCTCGGCCTCAGCGACCTTGGCCTTGGCCTGCAGCTTGTCGATTTCGGCGTTCCACTCATCGAGTTGCGCCTTCATTTTTTTCACGTACGCGTCGCGATCCATCTTTTTCTCCTTCATGTTGTAAACAGAGTATCACACATGCGCCCCGAAGGCGAATTGCCGGACCAATGAAACTCAGGCTCGACATCGATCCCGACATCGTCGCGATGATGGCGGCCGATGTCGCGGCTGGCGAACGCGCCGTGTCGGCTGCCATGCGCGAGGCCGGGACCGGGCTGAAGTCGGCCTGGCGGCTGCAGATAACCGGCGCGGGGCTCGGCACACGGCTGGCCAACTCGATCCGGAGCCAGAACTTCCCCAAGTCGGGGGAGAGCCTGAATGCCGCGGCACTGGTCTGATCGAACGCCCCAGTAATTGACGGCGCGCACGATGCAGGTCCGCTGATCCGCTCCAAAGACGGGTTCTGGCTGGCGATCCTCACTCCGGCCGCAGGAAAGACCACAAAGGGTGGGCGAATTACCCCCGGCGAATGGGAACGCCGCACGGGGTTGCGCCTTCGGTTCATCTCCCGACGCCGCGGACCCAGCCTGCTGGTGGCAGAGGGGCGGTTGAATTTGAAAGGGCGGGCGGTGGTGTCGCGGTCAAAGACCGGGCGCGGCCTGACAACCGTTCCAATCTTCCTGCTGGTCCCGCAGGTAAAACTGCGCAAGCGGCTTGACCTGGCGCGGGGTTCAGAACGGGCGATGGACGATGTACCGGGGTTGATTGTGGCGAATTGGTTGGAGAGAAAAGGAAGCTGATGTCTTCCCCGCGGACGAAACAGTCATTCCTGCGAGGATGCTTCAGCCACGTCGCTCAGGTGGCAACCCCGAATGTCTGAAGCACGATCGCGAAATATTCCCCGTTTCTTTGTAACGTTCGCCGCTTGGCTGCGTTGAGCTTCGAAGACACCTGCAGACACGGAACCGATGTCGCTACTGCACGCCACCCCAGCTGTGCAGCATTGGTCGACCTGTATCATCGACCATGCTCGGTCGACCTAGTGGAGCGCATACCCATGAGCAATCCGGACAACTCTAACGCGACCAACAGGCTCCTAACAGCGATCATGATCCTGATGACCCTTGCGGTGATTTATTTTGCCAAGGATATCGTTCTTCCAACAGTGCTGGGGTTCATGCTGGCGCTGACGCTTGGACCGTGGGTACGGTGGCTGTCGCGCTGCGGTATCCCCTCAGCGCTGTCCGCAACGGTGCTGATCTTCGGCTTTGCGGTGCTGCTGGGAATTGCGGTCCTGCTGCTGGGCGGAAAGGTGACCAGCTGGTTCGACGAAATCCCCCGCATATCGTTCGAATTGCGTGAAAAGCTGCGTGGGATCACTGACTCGGTAGCAGCGGTTCAGAACGCCTCGGAACAGGTCGAAGACCTCGCCAAGGGAGGCGATGACACTGCAGAAACGGTGGTCCTGCAGCAGCCTGGCATGTTGACCACTGTCGTCAGCAACCTTGCCAGCTTTCTCACGTCGCTGGTGGCGGGGCTCGTCCTGGCGCTGTTTCTGCTGTCTTCCGGCAACCTGTTCTACGTCAAGGTCGTCGAATCCTTCCCGAGTTTCGCCGACAAGAAGCGTGCCCTGACCGCGATCTACGAGATCGAGAAACGCATGTCGCGTTACATCGTTGCGATCACCGTCATCAACGCCCTGCTGGGGCTCGCCATTGGATCGACTATGTATCTGCTTGGCATGCCCTATCCGTTTGTCTGGGGCATTGCGGCGTTTTGCCTGAACTATCTTCCGTTGATCGGCGCGATCGTTGGCATGCTGGGTGTTGGCGCCTTTGCAATCGTTCACTTCGACAACATCTACTACGCGATGCTGGCGCCCATAGCCTATCAATCGCTCACAGCGCTGGAGGGACAGTTTCTCACACCGGTGCTGTTGGGGGCTCGCCTGCAGTTGAACGCGGTCGCGGTATTTCTGACGGTCATCTTCTGGACCTGGCTATGGGGGCTTCCGGGGGCGCTGATGGCGGTCCCGATCCTCGCACTGATAAAGGTGATCTGCGATTACGTCCCCGGTCTTGCGACCTTTGGCAATTTCCTGAGCGGCCGCACCATCGATCCCACCCTCCAAACGTTGGACGCGCGTGAAAATCATCCTGCGCAATGATCAAATGGCGGAATTCCGCATCACGCCGAAAGCTTTGAAATCGGCTTTGGCGTTTACCCCATACTCACGCAAATTTCATTGCATAATGCGCATGCGGGCAATCAATCTTGGGATCGGCAACTTTTCAAACGGCCTCACACCACAACCAGCAGCTTTGGCAAACAAGGGGTCGTCCCCAGCTTCCTGAGCGTTGTCGAAGCCTGTGTGCCCCACAGCATCACAGAATGCGGCACCGCCCCAACAGGCGACTGCTTGCGACAAGTGACGAGTGTCCAAAAAGGGCTGCGACCAATCAGCTGCACCCAGCGGCATCTCAGCCTGTTAGCGTTGGCAGCAGAGGCTCCCTTGCGACTGTCGGTTAAACCTTCAATTTTGGAAACGAAATTGCCCACCCCACGGGAAACCATCCTCGCCGCACTGCACACGCGGCTCTTGTGGCTGAGCGGCATTCATTTGTGACCCGCGCAAGGCAGATTGCAGCGAGTCTGTTGTTGCGGGTTGCATGCTCAGACATCACCCTTGACCCTCGGGCATGAGTGGCCGGCTGATAACTTGGCTCTTTTCACGTCTAAGGCGATCCGGCTCGGATTGATGGCGGCTTCAGCTCAATCCGGCAGGTCAACGTGCGTGGGACTGGTCAACCGACCCGGCCATTTGGCCAGCTATTGTCGGGCGCCGAAACTGAATACGGTCTGACTTCATTCCATGCTGCAAGGTTTCCATTCTGAACTCAGGACTACGATAGGGCCATCACATGAAGCGGAACCCAAACGGAAAGCGAGTGCCGAATGTCGCACAGGCGTTCCGAGGTCTTTCGCGCAAGGCTTGTCTTGCAGCTTTCGGGATACGTCAGGATGGCGCGGTGGCGATCGTCACTGGTCTGGCGATCCCGGTTCTGTTGGGCTTTGCCGGATTGGCACTTGAATACGGGACCATTCTCGGGGTTCGGGCTCAGGCGCAACGCACAGCGGATTTTGCCTCTCATGCCGGAGCCGTCGCGTATTCGCGATCGGGAGATGAAACCCAGATGATCAATGCGGCCAGAGGTGTCGCCGAGTTGAACGGGTTCAGCGCCGCCGAAATCGTCGTGTCGCTTGATGCGTCCGTTCCGACAGCGTCCGGAGCCGCTGTCCGCGCCACCATCACGACACCAAAATCGCTTTATCTTCCGCGCATTATCGGCAGCAACGGCTCGGTCGATGTTGTGGCTTCAGCGGTCTCGGGGGCGACGGGCGGCGCGCCCGCCTGTGTGCAGGCCCTTGATCCCGGTGGCACCGGCATCACCCTGTCAGGTGGCACGGCATTGCAGTCCAACGACTGTGGCATCGCCTCGAATTCCGGAGTTGCTGCGCCCTGTGGCACCAGCATTGTCGCCGAGGCGGTCAGCTACGATTCCGACACGGCGCCCCGGACCGACGGGTGCAATACGATCACTGACCCGAATGGCGGCGCAGCAGATATCGTGCGACGGCCGACCACTGATCCGTTGGCGGGAACCAGCGCAATCTTGCTGGCACAAAGCCTGATGGCAGAGACAGAGCTGCTTCCAGCGCCTGATGCTGTGGTTGTTGGCGCAGGGCCGAACATCGAATTCGGCTGGAACGCCAACGCGACCAGAGCACAGGCGCAAGCGATCGGCTGTACGGCCAGTTTCAACAACAGCATCGATGAATGGATTTTTTCCTGTCCTGGTTTGTCCACCGTTAACATCGGGAATATCACCATCGGTGGCGGACTGCGGCTGAGCTTCAACCCGGGGGCGTCCTCGGCGATTGTCTACAACGTGTCCGGCAGTATCCGGAACACGGGCACGCAAATGACCTTTCCAGGCGGCGTCTACAATATCGCACTGGGCATCGTTACCGGCGGCGGGTCGGTCACTGAATTCGGCGCAGGCACGTACCGGATCGGTCGTTCGACCCACAGCTGTGAGGGACAGCGCTACAGTATCTGCAACACCAGTCAGCTGACCTTTGCGGGGCCCAGCAGCTTTGTTCTTACCGGAGGGTTCCGGAATACCGGTGGGTCGACCTTGACGCTGGGTACAGGGGACATGAACAGTTTCCAGTTCGGGCCGTCATCCGGTGGCGATGCGATCTCTCTTGGCGGTGGATCCCAAACCTTCATGGGGGACGCCAGTGCGGGCGTTTTCGAGATGGCGGGGCGCATCAACGGAGGTGGCGGTGGCAGTTGCTTTGTCGTCCCGCGCGCGCCCTTGCACGAAATCAAAGGATCGCTTCTGGCCTCCGGGGCCGTTCGATTTGGGGCGGGCCTCTATGTCGTTGATGGATATATGCATATGGGTGGCAACGGTGGCGGAAGCGCCAGTTGTGGGGGCGCGACGATCAGCATCCATGCTCCCGACACCACGTTTCTTGTTTCGGCCAATGGCACCGCGCCCAGCGGTTGGGAATGTCGGGATCAGGCATATTGTGTGTCTGCCGGTTACAGCAATATCCGGATGACGGCGCCTGAAAGCGGGCCCTTCGCGGATATGGCAGTGATCGGGCCTCTTGATCCGGCCCAAGCCGATGGCGCGCTTTTTACAGCCGGTGCCAGCGGTGCTGTTGTGTCCGGTGCGTTTTACTTTCCGAATGGTCCGATCACCGCATCCGGCGGTGCCAGCGCAAGTGGCGGGAGCGGCGGGTGTCTTCAGCTGATCGGGTCAGAAATCACCCTGTCAGGCGGCACTTCCCTTGCGTCCGAATGCGAGATCCCGCAATCCGGTGGCAGCGGACGAGTGGTGATCCTGAGGTGACCCGGCTTTTGACACGGCTGAGCCAATCGCTGAGGCGGACCGACGATGGCAGTATCGCCGTCGAGTTTGCTTTGGTTGCACCGCTGCTATTGCTGATATTGGCCGGGGTGGTCGATATCGGCGGTGCGGCTTATACCAAGCTTGAATTGGACGCGCGGGTGACCGCGGCAGCTGAATTCGCGCTGATCCAGCCAACGCCGGGAGATCAGGCGGCGGCACAGGACCTCGCCGAACAGCTGATCGGATTGCTTCAGGGCCGGGCGACGGAGACTGCCGAGGTCGTCGTGAACAATGCAGCTGTCGCGCAATGGACCGGTTCCACGGTGACTGCCATGGCAGGCTCCGGGAGCGCCAATGAGTGCTACTGCCCCGCTGTTTCTGACGGAACGATCTTGTGGGGATCAGCAATGGCATGCGGATCGGCCTGCAGTTCCGGCGCGACCGCCGGGCAATTTCTGCATGTCTCCGCAGCCGCCCGCCATGTTACGATGTTTCCGGGATATGCGTTCATCGAAGAAGACACGGTCAAGACAAGCACCGTTTTGCGGTTGCCGTGACCGGGATGTCCAGGGTTCGCGCCATAATCCGGGACTGTCGTGGGGCCGTTGCGGTCGAGTTCGCGGCAATCGCGATTCCGCTGATGATCATGCTTGTCGGGTCGATCGAGGTCAGCCGCTTTGTCTGGACCCGTCTTGCCTTGCAGGATGCCGCAACGACCGGGGCGCGCTGTCTGGGACTGCGACTGCCCCCTTGTTTTGTCGATGGCAGCATAAGCACAAGCGGGGTGACAGGTTTCGTACAGGATCAGGCTACGGGTTGGGGCATCGGACTTCCGGGCGCGACAGTTTCACCGACCGAGAGTGCAATCTGCAATGGGACTGCGGGCTTTGCCCAGATCGCCATCCGGCACGAGGTTACCAGCGTCCTTGCTGTCCTGCCGGCTGCGTGGATCTCGGTAGAGGCCTGTTTCCCCCTCTTGCCGGAGTCGTGATTATGTTTATTGTAGCTCCCGAAATCCAAAAAGAACAGTTTCTCGCGTGACACTAGAGGTGTCGCGCGTCCGGTATGTTCGTCGTAAAGCCTACCCAGAAAAGAGGTAAATATATGAGCAACGTTCCAAAACTGCTGGTCGTGGACGATGATCAAATGATGCTGGATTTCGCTGTGCAGGCGCTGGCCAGAATTGGTTTTGCGGCGGTCGCCTCAACGAATGCCGAAGCGGCGTTGCTCGTTTTGAAGCAGGACAGCGAGATTCGCGTGGGGATTTTCGACATTAATTTAGGACGTGGGCTCACCGGCATGGAATTGGCGGACGAAGCGCATGCTCTGCGCCCGGATATTGGAATAATTCTGACGTCGGGGGACCACAACGCATTGCACCGCGTTATGGAGGGCATTCGCTACGATATCGACATTCTGGCAAAACCGTATCGGCTCTCTACGCTGCGGGAAAAGCTGAGTCAGTTCACGTGACTGATCGGACGCCTTGCCGTCGAACCCGGTATTTCCGGTTTGCAGATCTCTATTGCTCTGTCTTGAGCAATTTGGCCCCCAGAATAGCGGCTTCAACGCGGTTCGAGGCTCCGAGAATGCGAAAAATGAATGAAAGATGAAATTTCACGGTGCTGTGATTGATGTCAAGTGCGCGCGCAATCCCCTTGTTCGGCTGCCCTGCCACGAGAAGGTGCAGGACTTCCAATTGGCGTGGCGTCAGAACAGCCAGGGTGCCTGCCGGGTTTTCGATGTCCGGAACAGGTTCCGCATCGTCCTGGCCTTCGTTCAGCATAGGTGTGAAAGGCGGCAGATACACTCCGCCGGAAGCGATTTGCTGGAGTGCGGCTTCCATCTCACCGATGCCCAGACCTTTGTTGATGAAGCCCTGCGCCCCCGCCGAAAGGGCCATCAGAATATCCTTGCGGGACCGGGATGCTGACAGAACCACCAGCCGGATCGCTGGCTGTGCGGATTTGATGGCTTCCAATAAGCCTTTGTTGTCTATGCCCGACATATTCAGATCGACAAGGCCCAGACCAAAAGTGGTGCCATCTGAAAGATGCCGGAGCGCTTCCTGGGCTGTGCTGCAGACAACAATGTGTTCGACGTCGAACCGTTTGTTCAGCACGGTTTCGATCGCAACGCGAAAAAACTCATCATCATCAATGATGATAACAGGAGCGATCGATGCCATGTTCGCTTGCGACGCTTTTGGGTCCCGATTTCCTGCGAAACTCATTTGTCTGCCTCCTCGGCACGTCAGGGTAGCTGTGTTGGGTAACAAGGCAACCTACGGTGCTACGAAATACTGGAAACACAACGTCAATTTGTGGATGGGGACCAAGCAACCTGTCGCTGCTCGAATGCAACCTGCGCGGTGCGTGTTGGCCGCGTCGGCTCCCGCCGATCCTTTACCCCGTCGTCGAAACTCTACGCAACGTTCTTTTTATACGCCAAAAGAGCAAAAGAGAACCTGCTTAAACTTCAGGACCAAGCAGACTCTGCCTTCAGTCGCAGAATTCGAAAAACCCTTCAAAAATAAAGATTTGCCGGGTGTTAAGCTCTCAAATCACGCTTGTCCAAGCCGCAAATGCGTTTCATACCAAATTAAATGTCGCCAAACACATCCCACGCCGTCTGGTCGAACATCGTACCTACCCTGCATAGGGGACGCAATGATGTCCCCCTTGATTGCACGTGCCCGAACACTGCCCGTCAGATGTTCTGATCGCTTTGATGCGCCGGACATGGCGCGGCGATTCTCTCTAAGGAGTCTGAGATGACAGGCATTTCCACGGATTTTGCGTTGACCTTCGCCATATTCGCGTCGGCGCTTGTCATCTGTCTGATTGCTTTCCAGCGTCAACGAAGCCGCCTCCAGCTTGCGAACCAACGCCTGAAGGCGCAGGCCTCGGTGGTAGAGCAAACCAATGAATTGGCCGGGCTGGGCACGTGGGTGATCCTGTCTGATCTCCGATCCGTTCGGGCCTCGCAGTACATGAGGCGCATTCTCGGATTTTCCGAAAGTGAAGACGTCGTGACGATCGATGCGCTGCGTTCGCGGATCGTTTCGGAGGACCAGCCCGTTTTCGACGCGGCCTTTCATCGGGCCGTGACGGAAAATCGGATGGCAGAGGTCGAATTCCGCGCAGTCGATGCTTCCGGAGATACACGTTTTTTCCGGGCAATCACCGGTCCGAATGGGGCGGTGCCTGAGGATGACAAGGACGCGGGTGGCATATCCGGCATCATTCAGGACATCACCGATCTCAGGCAAAACGAAACGGCACTTGCGCAGTCGCGAAAGCTTGAACGTCTGGCAGGCGATGTGGCGCGCATAGGGGGGTGGAGTTTCGACCTTGAAACACGTGAATTCAGCGGAACACGTGATACGATGAAGCTGGTTGCACTTGACAGTGAAAACAAACAGTCGATTGACGTTATCACGCACCGGTTCCTTGATCAAAAAGAGCGCGCCCATTTCGAGCAGAGCTTTTGGACATGCGTTGGGACGGGCAGTCGCTTTGATCTGGTCGCAAGATTTCTCCGGTTCGACGGCAAGGAAACCTGGCTGCGGATGATCGGCGAGGCGCAGTTCGATGCGTCGGGCGCAGTCGTGTCGATCCATGGCGCGCTGCAGGATGTCAACGAGTTGATCGAGGCCCAGAACGCTCGGGAAGAAAGCCGGACGCTGCTGGAAAAAATACTCGATTCTTTAGACGATGGATTTGTCATTCACGATCACGACGGCACGATCCAGTACATGAATTGCAGGGCCTATGGCATTATGGACGCGCCCGCTCACAACCTTGTTGGGGGCAACATTTGGGAAAATTTTTCCAATCTGGTCGGGTCACAGTTCGAGCAGGTGGTCAACGAGGCGCTGGAAACCGGCGAAAGCCAGACCTTCGAGGGTGAGGTCTGGGCCTACGAACAGTGGATTTCGGTAGCGGTACATCCGACGTCGGCCGGGGTTGCGATCTATCTCAGGGACACGACCGAAGAGCGCGCTTCCCGCATGCGCTTGCGGCTGCTGGACGCTGCAGTATCGCAAATCAGCGATGTTGTGCTGGTCACAGACGCCACCTGCACTCAGCATCCGGGATCTCGCGTGGTCTATGTCAACGACGCGTTTGAAAGCATGACCGGTTATGCAAAAGACGAGATTCTGAACCAGACGCCTTCTATCTTGCAAGGCCCCGAAACAGAACGCGATCGTTTGGACGAAATTCGACAAGCCATTGCAGACAAGCGATCAATCCGAACCGAACTGACGAATTATCGCAAGGACGGCAGCCGTTTCATTGTGGAAATGGATATCAGTCCCTTGTTCGACGCGAATGGCACCTGCACGCATTTCGTCTCTGTTGGTCGAGACACAACCGAGCGTCGGCAAGTGGAAGAAAACCTGCGGGTTCGCGAAGAGCAGTTCCGTCTGGTCGGGCAGGCAAGCCGAGACATCATCTGGGACTGGGACATACAGAAAGGCATCATCTCCAATAGCGCTGAAACCGAACCGGTCCTCGGGTCCAGATCACAAATGCTGGTTGAAATCCCTCAAAACGCGCGGATCGAGGACAAGCTGGAACGCATCCATCAAGATGATCGGCTCAAGGTCACTGAAAGCCTGGATGCTGTGCTGGCAGGTCAGTCCGACGCATGGCGTTGTGAATATCGGTTCAAGGCAGCAAACGGCTCTTGGCGGACGATCAATGACAACGCGTTTGTCGTACGCGACAAAAACGGTGAACCGCGGCGCATGGTTGGGGCGATGTCGGACATCACGGATCTGAGGTTGCTCGACGCGCAGCTGCACCGCGCAAAGAACCTGGAGACAGTTGGGGACCTGACTGGCGGGATCGCACATGATTTCAATAACCTGCTGACCATCATTCTGGGCAATTGCGATATTCTGCTCGAGGATCTCCAGTCCGACGCTCCGCAGCGGTCTTTGGTCAAGTCGATTGACGATGCGGCCGAACGCGGGGCTCGTGTCTCTCGCGACTTGCTCGCCTTTTCGCGACGCCAGCCGCTTGCCGTGCGGGCAACCGACATCAACGATTTGATTCGGCAGTCCTCCAACATGTTTGAACGCGACGTCGATGTGAGCACGGAAATCCGGTATGATCTTGCCGGGGAAGCTTTGTTGGCCAATGTCGATCCCGACAAGCTTCAGACAGCTCTCATGAACCTGATCCTCAACGCACGGGCGGCAATTCCTCAGAAAGGAACCATCACCGTCAGAACCAGGCCCACGACCATCACGGGCAATGAGGCGCAGGTCGATGTCGATCCCGGTGACTACGTCACGATCGACATCGTCGATGACGGAACAGGCATGATCAAGGAAATCAGCCAACGGGCTTTTGAACCCTTCTTCACGAAGAAAGAGCCGGGTGTCGGGACCGGCATGGGGCTCAGTTCGGTCTACGGCTTTGTGAAACAGTCTGGCGGACATGCAATGATCGAGTCGGAGCCCGGAAGAGGCACAACAGTCACCCTGTGCCTGCCGATGTCTCGACAGCAGGAAACGACCGCACCGGTTTCCGCCGTGTCTGCGACGCAGACCCGACGCAGATCGAACCGGGTTCTAGTCGTTGAAGACGACACCGATCTCAGGACGTTTGTGCGCACTGTACTGGGCCGAATTGGCTACCAAGTCGTCCAGGCCGAAGACGGGGAGCAAGCGTTGGCGATACTCCAGAAGGACGGTGATTTCGATCTTGTCTTTACCGACATCGTCATGCCAAAGGGCGTTAACGGTGTCCAACTGGCTGGAAAAGCGCTTGAATTATACCCGGGGCTGAAAGTGCTTCTTACGTCCGGGTACACTCGGGATGCTCTTGGCAAGGATCGGCACCTGCCCAACAATATTCCGATGCTCTACAAGCCCTTCCGGGCGAATGAGTTGATTGGAAAGGTCGGCGACATGCTCAAGGCGCAGTCGGCCTGAAGCAGATAAAGCCGCCCATTTTCTGCCGAACCCAGCCCCGCAAAACGGCCTGTCCAGATGGCTAGGCCACGACGCCAGCTAGCTTGTGCACGGGTAAAAGGTGATCCTTTTCGAGACGGACCAAAGTACAGGGCCGTCAAATCTCCGGCTGACGGAGTTCACTTCACAGCCGGTTTTGTCGGGAAAATCTGGAACAAGGAAATCACCCATGCTGCATTTGTTTCTCAAGCTTAACAAGAACGAGTCTGGTGCAACTGCCATCGAATACGGTTTGATCGCGGCTCTTGTTGCCGTCGCGCTGATCACTGCTCTCACTGCTCTTGGTACCGATCTAGGCGGTCTCTTCGAGAACGTCTCGACCAAGCTGAACTCGGCGATCCCCTCCGGTGGTTAATTGGTGCTGAGCGCCTGACCCGGAAGACACCAGGCCATGCCGAACGATTTTTTGGTTTTCGCACTCCTTTGGTTCATTGGCTGTCAGCTGCTCGCGGCAACCAGTGACGCCATGCGGATGCGCATTCCAAACCTGCTGATCCTGTTTCTGCTCGCAGGCTACGCGGTCACGGTCATGCTGGTGCGTCCCGAGTGGGCGAGTGTTGCCAGCAACGTCGCGACCGGTTTTGCGGTCCTGATGGGCGGAATGCTCTTGTTCGCGCGTGGCTGGATGGGGGGGGGCGACGTCAAACTGTTGGCCGTGTCCGGCTTGTGGCTTGGACCGGTCGCAACTCCGGCGTTGCTCCTTCTGACGGCCATTGCGGGCGGAGTGTTGACATTGGTGATTCTGGCCTGCCGCACCCTTGGCGCCCACCGCCTCGGTGGCACCAGGATCACCGGTCTTCACGACCCCAATGGGCGCGTGCCCTACGGGATCGCAATTGCGACGGCGGCTATCGCCGTCGCCTTTCTTCGGCCCGATGTCCTCGTTTCGGGCTGACAGACGACTTTTGCTGCTGCTCGGAGGATTGATATGCTGAGAACCATTATTTTAATCATCGCATTGGGTGCTGCCGGTGGCGCAGCGTGGATCGCGTCAGAGAAAACCGCATCGGCTCCTCTGGCCGTGGTCGCGGAACAACTGACACCCGAGATGACGTCGATCCTCGTTGCGGCTGAAGATATTCCGCGCGGACAGCAGATGACAGCGAGCGCGATGAAATGGCAGCAATGGCCAAGCGACGCCCTGGCTTCCAGTTTCATCGATCTCAAAGTGCGGCCCGACGCCGTGAAAGAGTTTTCCGGACAATTCGCCAACCGACCGATCTCTGCCGGCGAACCTGTTGCCGATTGGGCGTTCACCGATGGTCCGAACGGATTTTTGGCCGCAACGCTTACGCCCGGCATGCGGGCGGTTGCGATCGATGTAAACGCACAAAGCACCGCCGGTGGCTTCATTCTGCCGAACGACCGCGTCGATGTGCTGCATACCATGCAGGAAACGCGGGATCTTCAAGGCAGTGAAACCCGCAGCCGCACCATCCTCAGAGGGGTCCGTGTTCTGGCGATCGACCAGACCACCGAAGACACGGACAGCGGCACGGTTCTTGGCAAGACGGCAACTCTGGAACTGACAGAGGCGCAAGTCGAATACGTCACGGCTGCAGCATCGACCGGAACACTGTCGCTGGCCCTGAGACCGCTGGAGGAGCTGCCGACAGAAACGATGATGGTTGTCGAGGAACCGGCCAAGACGATCCGCGTCAGGCGCGGCATCGTACTCGAGGATTTCGTGGTCAACTGAAGTTGAATTCGCGCCGAACCAAGACGGTGTCGGAGCTCTCGGGCGAAGGAAAAAAGATGAAACATTCTGCAATCAAGATGGAAGACGGAGTTTCCGCGGAACCCGAAGATCCGATGTCGAGCACCCGCGTTCCGCACCTGAACGCAGCGGCATTCTGCGTGACACCCACGGTCCGGGGCGCGATCGAAAGCGCCAGCCAAGATCGTCGTCTGACCCGCGTCAAAACCGAGATCAGCAACGGCGGCGTGGAACGGGCGCGTCAGGTTTTCGCCACCAGACAAACGCCGTCTCTCCTGGTTGTGGAGGTGGCGAGCCATGGCGCAGCGCTCTTGAAGGAGCTCGAAATCCTTGCCGAGGTGTGTGACCCCACAACCAAGGTTGTGGTGATCGGCCCAGACAACGATATCGGTCTCTATCGAACCCTGTTGGGTCGCGGCGTTGCAGACTATCTTGTCGGGACAATTACGCCGCTGACCTATGTCTCGATGGTTCAGAACCTGTTCGGACAGGACAACCAGGCCAAGCTTGGGAAAGTATACGCATTTGTCGGTGCCAAGGGTGGGGTAGGGACCTCGACCCTTGCCCAGAACGTGGCTTGGACGATTGCTCAAGAGCAGGCAACCCCGACATTGCTGGTCGATCTGGATTTTCGGTTTGGATCGGCAGCGGTCAATCTTGACCTGAAACTGGTGACGGGGCTGGAAAAATACCTCAGCGAACCGGACAAGCTCGACGCCGCCCTTCTGGATAAATTGATCGTGCAGCGTGGCGAGCATCTGAGTGTTCTTCCCGCATTTGACGACTCTCTGGGTGACATGGAGCCTGCACCCGACGCGGTTGACCGACTGATCGAAATCGCGAGGGCATCATTCCCAAACGTTGTGCTCGACCTCCCGCATGATTGGTCGCCTGCAAGTCGTGACACCCTGACGGCCGCCGACAAGGTGATTGTCGTGGCAGCACCCGATCTGCCGAACCTTCACAACACCATGGCATTGATGGACAGACTGCGCGCCCTGCGGCCGAACGATGCTCCGCCGCAAGTCATCCTCAATATGTGCAAGATGCCCAAGCGCAAGGAAATCGGCGCGCAGAAATTTGCCAAAAGCCTGGGTGTCGAAAACTTTTCCACGATCGCGTTTGATCCTGCGACCTTTGGCTCCGCAGCGTTTGCCGGGCGTGCGCTGTCCGAACAATCACCCCGCAGCAAAGCGCAAAAATCGGTCCGTGAACTTGCCACTGTCCTTTTGGGCAAAGACAGAACCCGATCCCGCAATTGGCTTCTCAGGACGCTCGGCCTTGGCTGACACAAGACCCGTAACGTGTCTGCTTGAACCTGGAGCATAGCAACATGTCTCAATCCTTCGGAAAACGAACGGCCCAGAGCAACGCGCAGAAGCTTGCGTCACCCGTGATGCAAGGGACCGAGGTGCCTGCGGTCACTGGTTCTGTTTCCAATACCGAACCTTTGAATGTGACACAGGCGACCGAACAGCCTTCCGTGTCCAGCCGCGTGGTCGCCAAGAGTGTCTCGGCGCGGAATGGGGTGGATTATATCGAGCTCAAGAAAGAGATCCTGGGCGCGCTGATCGAGTCGATCAATATCACCGAACTCGGGCGGCTGGACCTGTCGGCGGCACGACTGGAAGTGGGCGCAGTCGTCAGCGAAATCCTGTCCGTAAAGCGGGCGGTGCTGTCGAGCAGCGAACAATCCGAACTGACCGAAGAGATCTGCAATGATGTTCTGGGTTATGGCCCATTGGAGCCCTTGCTCGCCCGTGATGACATCTCGGACATCATGGTGAACGGCACCAACCTGATCTACATCGAAGTCAAAGGCAGGGTTCAACAAACAAACATCCGCTTTCGCGACAACGAACAGCTTCTCAATATCTGCCAGCGTATCGTCAGCAAGGTCGGTCGCCGCCTTGATGAATCGAGCCCGATCTGTGACGCGCGCCTGCCCGATGGCAGCCGTGTCAACGTCATCGCGCCGCCGCTTGCGATCGACGGTCCCAGCCTGACCATCCGCCGTTTCAAGAAAGACAAGCTGACGCTGGACGAATTGGTCGAGTTTGGATCGATCACGCCGGAAGGTGCCGAGATCCTCAAGATCATTGGCCGGGTGCGGTGCAATGTCCTGATCTCGGGCGGCACGGGGTCGGGCAAGACGACGCTCCTGAACTGCCTGACACGGTATGTGGATGCGGATGAAAGGATCGTGACATGCGAGGATTCTGCCGAACTTCAGCTGCAGCAGCCACATGTCGTGCGCCTTGAGACCCGACCGCCGAATGTCGAGGGCACGGGCGAGGTCACGATGCGGGATCTGGTCAAGAACTGCCTGCGCATGCGTCCCGAGCGGATCATCGTCGGCGAGGTGCGGGGTCCCGAAGCCTTCGATCTCTTGCAGGCAATGAACACCGGTCACGACGGTTCGATGGGCACGCTGCACGCCAACACCCCGCGTGAGGCTCTGGCGCGGCTTGGGGCGATGATCACGATGGGCGGCTATGACCTGCCGTCTCAGACCATTCAGGAGATGGCGGTTTCATCCATCGACGTGATCATTCAGGCGGCACGGTTGCGCGATGGATCGCGTCGCATCACCCATGTGACCGAGGTGTTGGGCATGGAAGGCGATGTTCCGATTTTGCAGGACATCTTCGTCTACAAGCTGCTTGGTGAAGACGCGCAGGGTCGGATTATCGGTCAACATCAATCGACAGGTATCGGGCGTCCGGCGTTCTGGGACCGAGCACGCTATTTTGGCGAAGAAGTCCGGCTCTCCCGCGCGCTTGAAGCGGCGCTGCACTCCTCCTGACCTGAAAGCTGGTGCCGAGATGTCCCAATTTGACCTCACTCTTCTGATTGTCCCTCTGCTGGTTCTGGCGACAATCGCGCTGCTGCTGATCTTGATCATGCCGTGGATCGAAGCGCGAGCGCTGAACAAGCGACGGATGACCCTGGCTCTGGGACGCGGTCACAGCGCAAACGCTGCTGCCACGGGCGGTGGACAGACCGCGGCCCATCGAAAGGCCATCGAGAGAACCCTGAAAGAGATCGAGGAGCGCCAGTCGCAAAAGGTACGTCGCCGCAGCCGCCCGGGTCTGGACAAGCGCCTGCGTGAAGCCGGACTGACCTGGAGCCCGTTCACCTACTGGTTGGTGAGTGCATCGGTCGCCACGGGCGCATTCGTTGCGTCTTCATCGCTTGGGCTGCCGATTTCCGGTGCGATCGCCGTGTCGGCCGGCCTTCTGATGCCGCGTTTCTATGTCATGTTTCTCCGCCATCGGCGCCTTGCCGCGTTTGCAGCGGGATTTCCGGATGTGATTGACCTGATCGTCCGCGGGGTCCGCGCCGGGCGTCCCTTGGCCGATTGCGTGGCCGTTGTTGCAGCCGACAGCGCCGATCCGATCCGGAGCGAATTCAGACAGGTGGTCGAAGATCAATCGGTCGGGGTGCCGATGCACGAGGCCGTCGAAAAACTGGCACAGCGCGTTCCGCTGCAAGAGGTCGGGTTTCTCGCGATTGTTGTGGCCATCCAGAATCGTGCGGGCGGCAACCTGACCGAGGCGCTGAGCAACCTGTCCACGGTGCTCAGAGGGCGGAGGCAACTCCATGCAAAGGTCAAAGCGATGAGCGCCGAGGCCAAGACCTCGGCGGGTATCATCGGATCTCTTCCGGTGATCGTCGCTGCACTCGTTCAACTGACGAGTCCCGAATATCTCGCCATTCTCTACCAGACAAACGCGGGCATCATCGTGATCGTCGCATGTGCCGTCTGGATGTCCATCGGCGTGTTCGTGATGCGCCAGATGATCAACTTCGACATGTGAAGGAGACGCTGAATGCCAATCGACCTCACCTCGACACAACTCCAGCAGCTGATCATCGCGTTGTCCGCCATGTCGACCTTTGGTTTCATTCTTTGTGTCGCGTGGCCCTGGATTGTCCGCGACCGTGTCAGCGAGCGGCTGAAATTCGCCGGGAACCACCGCAGCGTCGTGCGCCGGTCCACTCAGCCAATGCGTGGCGTGAAAACGGTCACTCGATCCAAGTTGTTCGCCAAGGAACCGAACCGCATCTTCGCCGGGATCGTGCACAAGCTGCGTCTCGCCCGCCCGGGTGAAGAGGGTGAAACCTCGAAATTCCTGCGCATGGCGGGTATGCGCGGTCGGGCTCCTCTGGTGACGTATCTTGCCTCGCGGATGATTGCAGCCGTCGTCATGCCCGGAGTGACCTTTGCCTATGTCACGCTTGTGCTGCGGCCGGATTTGCCGACGGTCACGGTGGCTGTCATGGCCTGTGTTGGTGCAGTGATCGGGTTCTACCTGCCCAAGCTCTATGTCGGCAACCTGATCGCCAAGCGACATTCCAGTTTGCGGCGCAGCTGGCCGGACGCGCTGGACCTTTTGTTGATCTGCGTCGAATCCGGGATGAGCAGCGAGGCTGCGTTTCGGAAAGTGGCCGAGGAAATCGGGTCGCAGTCCAAAGAGCTCGCCGACGAAATGTCCCTGACGACCGCGGAACTCGCCTACCTGTCGGACCGTCGGCAGGCGTATGAGAACCTTGGTTCCAGAACCGGTTTGGACAGTATCAAAGCCGCCGTGCTTGGCCTGATCCAGTCGGAAAAATACGGCACATCTCTTGGACAGATGCTTCGCGTGCTCGCCAAGGAAAGCCGCGACTTTCGGATGGCCGCAGCCGAGAAGAAGGCCGCGTCGTTGCCGCCCAAATTGACGGTTCCGATGATCCTGTTCTTCCTGCCGGTTCTGTTTGCGGTAATCGCGACCCCTGCTGTCCTTCAAGCGCTTGGAGTGTCGTGATGGTGGCACTCTTGACTCAAACGCGTCACCCAAGAAACGTGCACCTCACATGCGCGTCATTTGAGACGACTGAACGGCGAGCCGCTGGGTACAGCTACGGTTTCGATCTTTCGGCTTCGATGAACTCGACCCCCCGCCAAGCCTCGGTTTTCCAACGGTCCCAAATTGGCGCAATTTCGCGATCCAACCGGATCGCCTGCTCGAGAAGGGCGGATTCATATGAAAGCGCCGACAACCCAAGAAACCCGGAACGGCCAGCGATCCTGTGTGCGGTATCTCGAAGCGTCTGTGGCTCTTGGAAATCCGGTTCAGGCGCGGTCAGAAGCTGCATCAACTCTGTCTGCAGCGCATGAAGATGAGCGCGTACGCCTTCTTCTCCGAACACCGACCGGGCTTCGCCAAAAATATTTGCATCGTGCAGAGGTCTTGCGTCCTGCGCCCTGTGCCCACGATCAACCACGATGTCTCCTTCGATGTCGCCTTGGCCCCCTGTCAACCATCATAGGAGCATGTTTGATGAAATACCCGAAATATTGCGTACCGGCGAAAGCGACCCTCGAAAACGGCAATCAGTATTTTGGCGGTTTCCATGTCGTCCAGAACCAACGGATTCTCGATGTTCTTTGCGACGACAGGCCTTTCCTTCCATTCAAGCTCCGCGACAGGACGATCCTGTTGAACAAGTCGCGGATTTTGCAGATCGATCTTCTCTCGATGCAAGATGTCTACGAAATGATCGACGTCCTGCCCGAAATGAACCTCGACTACTTGGAGGCGAACGCGTGGTGAGCCCGATGACCAACTTTTGCACGCTGATTTTCCGTTTCGAGCATTGAAAGGATATGAATATGCTGTCCAACAACCTCAGCGACGAAACGGGCCGCCTCTGCGCCCTCGAGCGACACAATGCTCTGTGCTACGCGTCTGAGGCAAGCTTTGATCAAATCACCGGGTTGATGCAAACGATCCTCGGGTTGAAAATGGTTTCCGTCAGCCTGATCACGAAAGACAAGCAGGTTCTCAAGGCCCGGCAGGGGTTCGAGCTCAATGAAAGTTCGCGGACAAACGCGTTCTGCGCTCTAACAATTCAAAGTTATGATCCGTTGGTCGTGGAAGACACTCATGAAGACGCGCGGCTGTGCGACAATCCCTATGTGACTGGAGAGCCATTTGTGCGCTGCTATATCGGTGCACCATTGACGACCACCGACGGATACAACATCGGCACGGTATGTGCATTCGATACATATCCGCGGAAGTTCACCGCACAGGAAGCAAACATCGTCACCAGATTTGCCGATTTGATCATGAACCAATTCGAACTGCGGAACATGGCCGACCGGGATTTCCTGACACAACTTCCGAATCGTCGCAATTTCGAGGCGGGGTTGCAACAAGAGCTTGGTCGTCTGAGCCAAAACAACGGAACCGCGACTCTGGCGGTTATCGATATCGATCACTTCAAACAGGTAAACGACAGGCTTGGTCACTCAAGCGGGGATCGTGTCTTGCGGGAATTCGCGACCATCCTGGCCAAGAATTGCCGTGCAAACGACCTTGTCGCCCGGCTTGGTGGGGAAGAATTTGCCGTGTTCTTGCCGGACACCAGAATCGAAACTGCGCGCATCTGGGCAGACCGCATGCGGCAGGAAGTGGCCGACGCCAGTTTCGACGCTGAAAATGCGGTGCGTGTGACGATCAGTGTAGGTTTGGCTGTGCTTGACGGGACGATAACGCCTTTCGACGCCATATCGCGCCTTGCCGACAATGCCCTTTTTGCCGCCAAACGGCAGGGCCGAAACAGAGTGGTCGCAGCCTGATCCATGGACGACTCTTCCAATTTCCGGATACCTCCACCTGTGGACGTGACGATACCCGAGTTCAGCATTCGAGAGACGAATGCGCTTGCTGTTGCATCCGCACCACGGATCGAGATCACGGATCTGAAACGTGCGTTCGAGAGGGGCGACCTGTTGCTGCATTATCAGCCGCAGGTGGATATCTCACACAATTGGCCAAAGATCACCGGCTACGAGGCTCTGGCGCGGTGGCCGCTTCCGGACGGTCGGTTTGTCCCTCCCGACAGGTTCATCCCGCTGGCCGAGGATTCTGGCTTTGCGGTCATGATCGACATGTGGGTGATTGATACGGTTTCCGCCGAATTGGCGCGCACGCAGGCTGCAGGTGCTGCGCCGGGTCTGTGCATGTCGGCAAATGTTGGCCCGCAGCAGTTCAGACAAACACGCTTTGCGCAGGCCGTTGGTGATATCCTGACCAAACACGGCGTCGCCCCGACATGCCTTACACTGGAAATCACCGAACGCGCGGTGCTCGACAGGGGGAAGGCGACATTGGACAACATCTTCGCGCTGGACGAGATGGGCATTTCACTGGCGCTTGACGACTTCGGAAAAGGCTATTCGTCGCTGTCGCAACTCAGAGACCTGCCTATCCACGAGGTCAAGTTGGACCGGAGCTTCATATCCGAGCTTCCGTATAGTCAACGGGATGTTGCCATCGTCACCTCGACGATCAATCTCGCCGATGATCTTGGGCTACACCTCGTGGCGGAAGGCGTCGAGTTGGCGTGCCAAGCGCTCTGGTTGCGCTCGAATGGCTGTCGGACGATCCAGGGGTTCCTGTACGGACGCCCCGCGCCGCGGTCATGACACCGTGAAACCGCAACGTCAGTCCCAGAAACGCGCATGCGCTGTCAGCCAATCGGCGGGGCACCGTGACAGCCGACGCCGTCCATGCGGCCGGCGTCGGCGACCTACGCGGCGCTTTTCCACTTTACGGGCGTGACATAGGCGATGTTGTCATCGACGCTGATCATCACGTCGCCGTCCTGAATGTTGACCTGCATCTTCATCGCGCGACTTGCCAGTTTGGCCAGGGCGTCGGTGTCGGTCTCGGAAAAATGGATCACCTGCAGGTTGTCGAACCGCGTTGTGCTGTTCTTGATCTTGTCCCACCAGATTTCGGCGGTCTTGCCGCCATAGGGGTAGACAATCACCTGCGCAGCCTTGCTGCAGGATTGGCGAACGACCTTTTCGCTTGGCAGGCCAAGGGCCACCCAGACATCGAGCTCGCCGCTCAGGCTTTTCTGCCAGATGTCCGGCTCGTCATCCGTCGACAGGCCCTTGGTCATTTCCAGATGCTCGTGGGCATTGAGGGCAAACGCCACGATGCGGACCATCAGACGTTCTTCCGTTTCCGACGGATGCTTGGCAATGGTCAGCTTGTGGGTCTCGTAATAGTGGCGGTCCATGTCGGACACAGACAGCTCGACTTTGTAGATGGTGGCATTCTGCGCCATGATGTGCCCCGGATTTCTAGGATTGGGATACCTACTCCGAGACGCGCCCTTTGGAAAGCGGATTGGCGGTTCGCAAGGCATCGTGCCGAGAATTCAAGCCCGGTAGGTCCGTTCGGCCAGATCCGTGGCCGACAGGGATTTTCTGCACGCGGCAAGAAAGGTGGATTCCGCGTCGGATTGGCGTCGGCCCGGATTGCTGAGCAGGTAGATATCGACCTGCGGCAGATCATGAAAGGGCGGCAGTTGGCGCAGGCGCCCGGCCTCGACATCGCGCTGCGCGACATGCAGCGGCAGCGCGCCGATTCCGATATTGGCCATGATCATGCGCCGGATTTCGTTGAGGCTGGACGACACGCCGCGCCACGTGTTGGCCAGACCCAGCTTGGTGCGCAACCGTGATATCGCTTCCAGCGGCTTGCCTTCGGCTTCGGTCTGAAAGGCGACAAAGGGATCGCCCCTCAGATCGTCCGGGGTGATCTCGGGCGCGTGGAACAGCGGATGGCGCGCACCGCAATAGAGGCCGAAATATTCGCGGTAAAGCACCATCGCATCGAGGTTTTTCGGGATTTTCGACAGCAGGCAGATGCCCAGGCTGGCCCGGTTCTGCGAGATCATCGTGGCCACGTCATCGCTTTCGTTCACCGAGAACGAATAGGTCACATGGGGGTGCACGATCGAGAACTGGTTCAGGATGTCGTCGAAATGCTCGGACACCACCGAACTGGTGATCGCGATCGACAGATGGCCGCGCAATTCGGCCTCGTCGATGTCCAGCAGAGAGGGCAGTTGCGAGATCGACCCGAAGATCTTGGCGCATTCGGTATAAAGCACCTGACCGGGGCGGGTGATGGTGAATTCATTGGGTTTGCGGATGATCAATTGCATCCCCGCCGAGTACTCCAGCCGCTTGAGCGCTGCGGACACGGTCGGCTGCTTGAGACCCAGAAAATCCGCCGCTTTCGAAATGCCGCGCTGTTCGACGACCACCATGAAGGTGCGCAGCAAATTCCAGTCGAGGTTCCAGGGAAAGCGTTGCTGATGGGGAAGGTTCATAGGTTCTATCTATAATCAACGTAGGTTATATTTATTTGCGCGATGCTATGCCGCCATGTAAGTCTTTTTGAACAGCGGAGAAAATCCGCGGCCGATTTCTGGGCGCAGCGCCCGCCAGATCAACCCAACATGGAGACCGACATGAATTCTCGCCGTACCATCCTTACGACTGCCGTTGTCGCAGCAGGCTTTGCCGTTACCGGACTGACCGCTGCCGGGGCCGAAGAACTCGAGACGCTCAAGGAAGAGGGTGTCATCCGGATCGCGATGTCCGGTGCCTACCCTCCGTTCAATTTCGTCAACGACCAGAACGAGGTGGTGGGATTTGATGCCGCCATTGGCACCGAGATCGCCAAGCGTATGGGCCTCGAGGCCGAGATCATCACAACCGCATGGGACGGCATCATCGGTGGCCTGCTGGCCAACAAGTACGACGCCATCGTAGGCTCCATGACGATCACCGATGAACGTGACGAAGTCGTTGATTTCGTCGGTCCCTACTATTCGGACAAGCGGGCCATTTTCACCCAGCCGGGGTCGGGTATCGACAGCCTCGAAGATCTCGAAGGCAAGCGCGTGGGCCTGACATTGGGCGAAACCCACGAGGACTGGGCGCGGGAACGCGGCTACGACATCAACACCTACAAGGGTCTGCCCGAGCTTCTGCTTGAGCTGGAAAACGGTCGTGTCGATGCCATAGTCAACGACTCCATCGCGGCGATCCTTGCGATGAACGCCAAGGGTCAGGAATACGAGATGTTTGCTGATCCGACGACCGAACCGTTCGGCGCAGGCATTGCCATCCGCGAAGGCTCGCCTGAACTGGCGGCGGAAATGCAGGCGGCGCTGGACGCGATGATGGCGGATGGCACGTATATGCAGATCGCCGAGGAATGGGTCGGCGCCGACATTCGCTGAATGCCTCAAGGCTCCCGCCCGATCGGGCGGGGGCCTTTGCAACCCCGTGATCCGATGCGCAAGACGGGATGCGTTTTGCGCCTGCCGGGTGCCGGTGCCAAGCCTCTGTGACCGTGCAGCAGGCCTCGCACGGACACCGGGCGCGATCCGCCCGAACCTGCCCACCACCTTAGGGAGCGTGACATGGACTTCGACCTGATGCTGCGGGTCTATCCGTTTTTCCTGGATGCCGCCTGGGTCACGATCCAGCTGTCGGTTCTGACCGCGCTTCTGGGTCTGACCTGTGGCACGCTGGGTGCCTCGGCGCGGCTGTCGCGCTTTGCGCTGCTGCGGTTTCTGGGCGCGGCCTATGTCAGCGTGTTTCGCGGCACGCCCGCGCTGATCCAGCTGTTCATCCTCTACTTTGGCGGACCGCAGATCGGCATTCAGCTTGATGCCTTCGAGGCGGGGGTGATCGGGCTGGGCATCAATGCCGGCGCCTACATGACCGAAACCATCCGCGGCGCCATCATCTCGATCGACAAGGGCCAGCGCGAGGCGGCGCGAACCCTCGGGCTGAGCCAGTGGCAGGCGACCTATAACGTGATCCTGCCGCAGGCCGCGCGGCTTATGGTGCGTCCCTTGGGGGTGAACTTGAACATGCTCATCAAGGCGACCGCGCTGGTGGCCGCGATTTCCGTGGTCGAACTGACATACACCGCGCAGCGCTATATCGGATCGACCTACAAGCCCTTCGAAATGTTTCTGCTGGCGGGCCTGCTTTACATGATCATCATCTATGCGACCGGACGGGCCGTGACCTGGCTGGATCGCAAGGTACAGATCACCTGACCGGGAAGGGATACACAGATGGGTCTGGACTTTACGGTTGTTCCCGCACACCTCGACATCATCCTGCTGGGCTGTCTCTGGACGATTGCGATTGCCGTTGCCGCCGCCGTTCTGAGCTTTTTCGGCGGCATCGTCTTTGCGGTGATCGCGCTTTACGGGCCTTGGTTCATCCGCCTGCCGTTCCGGTTGATCGAATGGGTGTTCATGGGCACGCCGCTGCTGTTGCAGTTGTTCCTGATCTATTTCGGACTGGTTCAGATCGGCATTGACCTGCCTGCCTTCGTGGCCGGGATCATCGGGTTGGGGCTGCATTTCGCCGTCTACAATTCGGAACTGATCCAGACCGCGATCCTGTCGGTGGACAAGGGCCAGATGGAAGCCGCGCGCACCGTGGGCCTCAGCCGGGGTCAGGCGCTGCGCAAGGTGGTGATCCCGCAGGCGGTGCGTGACGTGATCCCGCCCATCGGCAACAACATGATCGCCCTTCTCAAGGACAGTGCGCTGGTGTCGGTGATCGGTGTCAGCGAACTGACCCTGTCTGCGCAGCGCGCCATCGGCGCGACCTACCGTCCGTTCGAATTCTACCTTGTCGCCGCGGCGTTCTACTACGTCATCAACCTTGGCATGGAATGGGCGCAGCGCCGGATCGAGCGCCGCATCTCCATCTCTCGCTGATCCTGGAGGCTGAACATGACCGACCAAAGCCATTTCGTCGAAATCCGCCACGCGCAGAAATCCTACGGTACGCTCGAAGTGCTCAAGGATATCAGCCTGAACGTCGAGCGCGGCCAGATCGTCGCCATCATCGGCCCGTCCGGGTCAGGCAAATCCACGCTTCTCAGGGCGGTCAACGATCTGGATTCCCTGACCGGCGGAGAGGTCTGGCTGGACGGGGTGCAGGTGAACAAGGACTTGCCGCACCGGCAGTATGAAAAGCACATCAACGCGATGCGGCAGGACATCGGGATGGTGTTCCAGCACTTCAACCTGTTCCCGCATCTGACCGCGCGGGAGAACGTCGTGATGGCCCCCAAGATGCTCAAGGGGCTGTCCAAGGAAGACGCCAACAAACTGGCCGAGGAACAGCTTGAAAAGGTCGGGATGCTGGACCGGATCGACTATTACCCGTCGCGCCTGTCGGGCGGGCAAAAGCAACGCGTGGCAATTGCCCGCGCCTTGGCGATGAAGCCCAAGCTGATGCTCTTTGACGAGGCGACCTCGGCGCTTGATCCCGAACTTGTGGACGAGGTCAACATGGTGATGAAAAAGCTGGCCGAAGAACACATGACGATGATCATCGTCACCCACGAGATGGATTTCGCTGCCTCGGTCTGTGATCGCGTTCTGTTCATGGATCAGGGTGTGGTTGTCGAGGAAGGACCGCCCGAGATCGTCTTCAAGAACCCAACCAAGGACCGAACCCGCGAATTTCTTCGCAAACATCTGGCAGGTGCCGCGTGACCGAAACGCCCTCATATCTTTTCTACCAATCCCGAAATCCGCGGCCGTTTCTGGATCGCGGCGAAGGGATCTACCTCTTCGACGAGTCCGGCAAACGCTATATCGACGGGTCCTCCGGCGCGATGGTGTCCAACATAGGCCATTCCAACCCGCGCGTTCTGGCCAAGATCAAGGCGCAGATGGACAAGGCGACCTTTGGCTACCGGCTGCATTTCCGCACTCATCCGTCCGAGGATCTGGCCACCAAGACGGTTGAAATGACGCCCGACGGTCTGGACCGCGTGTTTTTTGTCTCGGGCGGGTCCGAGGCGGTGGAAAGCGCCATCAAGCTGGCCCGGCAATACGCCGTCACCCAGGGGCAGGGATCGCGCTACAAGGTGATCTCGCGGTTCCCGTCCTACCACGGCTGCACGTTCGGCGCGCTGGACCTGACCGGGTACGCTCCGCTACGCGAACCGTTCGCTCCGATGATGCCTGGCATGCCCAAGGTCGCGTCTCCCGCGACCTATCTCGACCGCGACAACCTCACCGAAGAGGCGCGCGGGCTGAAATACGCAGAGCTTTTGCGCGACAAGATCCTGGAGGAGGGGCCGGATACCGTGCTGGCCTTCATCATGGAGCCAGTCGGAGGCGCCTCGACCGGCGCGCTTGTGGCACCAGACAGCTATTATGGCCGGGTCCGCGAGATCTGCGACGAATTCGGCGTTCTGCTGATCTATGACGAGGTCATGACCGGCGCGGGCCGCACAGGCAAGTTTCTTGCCGCCGAGCATTGGGGGATCACGCCCGACATCGTTGCGCTGTCCAAGGGGTTCGGCGCGGGCTACGCCCCGCTGGGCGCGATTGTCGCCGGGGCGCGGCTGGTCGAGCCTGTGCTGGACGCAGGCGGTTTCCTGCACGGCTTTACCTATGCCGGCAACCCGCTTGCCTGTTCTGCAGGGCTGGCCGTGCTCGAGGAATTGCAGGACCAGAACCTGATCGAGAACGCCGCCCGCATGGGGGACGTTCTGATGGACGAATTGCGCGCCTTGATGGACCGTTATCCCTTTATCGGGGATGTGCGCGGCAAGGGCTTGCTCACCGCGTTCGAATTTGTCTCGGACCGCAGCACGATGGAACCGCTCGATCCGGCGCTTCAGGCGCATTCACGGCTGGTGGAACTGGCCTATGAGCGGGGGTTGATCCTCTACTCGCGGCGCACCCGTGGCGGAACATCGGGGGATCACTTCCTCGTTGCGCCGCCGCTGATCATCACCAAGGACCAGATCACCGAGATGATGGTGATCTTGCGCGACGCGCTCGATGCCTTCGCGCTCGAGATCGGTGTGCCGGTGGAGGATGCCGCGTGAGACTGCCCGACAAGACCTGCACCATGGAAGAGGCAATCTTCGGGATCAGGGATGGCGATACGGTGATGATCGGCGGTTTCGGCGTGCCCGGCACACCGATGACGCTGATCCGCGCGCTGGTCGATCACGGTGCCCGCGACCTGACCCTGATCAAGAACGACGCCAACGAACCTGGCATGGGCATCGACCATCTGCTGCAAAGCGGGCAGGTCGCGCGGCTGATCACCACCCATCTGGGGCTGAACAGCCATGCCATCGGGTTGATGAACAGCGGCGCGATCCAGGTCGAGTTCAACGCCCAAGGCATTCTGGCCGAACGCATCCGCGCCGGTGGGGCGGGGCTGGGCGCCGTGCTCAGCGATATCGGCATCGGCACCGAATTGGCGGCGGGCAAGCAGGTGGTCGAGATGAACGGCTCGCCGTATCTGGTCGAACCAGCCTTGCGCGCCGATGTGGCGCTGATCCATGCCGACCGGGCGGACCTGTTCGGCAACCTCGCCTATGTCGGCACGGCGCAGAACTTCAACCCGCTGATGGCGATGGCCGCCCGCCGGGTGATTGTCGAGGCCGAGGCGGTTCTACCGCTGGGCGGGATCGCCGCCAATGACGTGCATACCCCCGGTGTCTTTGTCGATCACGTGGTCGAACTCGAAACCCTGTCCAAGGAATACGCCGTTGTCCAACGCTAGGGAACGCATGGTCGCCCGCGCCGCGCGCGAGATCGCACCGGGCATGGTGGTCAATCTGGGGATCGGCCTGCCGACGCAGGTGGTCAATCATCTGGCGTCCGATTTTCCGGTTTGCCTGCACACCGAGAACGGGCTGACCGGGATCGGACCCGCCAAGGGATACGATACCGCCGACCGTAACCTGATCGACGCAGGTGGTGCCTATGTCTCGACCGTGCCGGGATCGGCCTTTTTCGACAGTGCCACGAGCTTTGCCATCGTACGGTCCGGGCGGCTGGACCTGACGATGCTGGGCGCCTTCGAGGTCAGCGCCACGGGCGATCTGGCCAACTGGAAGATCCCCGGCAAGTTCAGCCCCGGCGCGGGTGGCGGGATCGAACTGGCGCAAAAGGCCCGCCGCGTGGTGGTTCTGACCAGCCACATGGACCGGGCCGGAAACCCCAAGCTGAAGCAGGCCTGCGCGCTGCCTTTGACGGCGCGGGGCTGCGTGGAGCGCATTTTCACCGACATGGCCGTGATCGACGTGACGCCTCGGGGCTTTGCTCTGATCGAGACTGCCGAAGGGATCAGCACCGCCGAAGTGGTCAGGGCGACCGGCGCGCCGCTGATCCTGCCCGACGCTGCCGTGCCGACATTCTGAGGCCCGAAATGCAAGACGACCTGAAAACCCGCCTGTGTGATGCCGTGGATGCCGGATTTGACCGGCAGGTGGCGTTCCTGTCGGAGTTGACCGCGCATCCCTCGACCCGAGGCAACGAACAATCGGCACAGGGTTTCATGGCTGGTGAACTGACCGCGCGGGGCTACGAGGTGGACCGCTGGCAGATCGACATTGCCGACATTCAGCACCTGCCGGGCTTTTCCCCGGTGATCGGCCCCTACGAGGACGCGGTCAATGTGGTCGGCACCCATCGCGCCCGGTCCGGCGGCGCAAGGTCTGGCGGCGGCCGGTCGCTGATCCTCAACGGTCATATCGATGTGGTGCCTGCTGGCCCGCTGGACATGTGGGACAGTCCACCCTTCGAGCCGCGTGTGGTGGATGGCTGGCTTTACGGGCGCGGCGGCGGCGACATGAAGGCAGGGCTGGCGTCGAACCTCTTTGCGCTGGACGCGCTGACCGCGTGCGGACTGGCCCCCGGTGGCGACGTGTTCTTCCAATCGGTGGTCGAAGAGGAATGCACCGGCAACGGCGCTCTGGCCTGTCTGGCGCGGGGTTACAAAGCCGACGCGGCGCTGATCCCCGAACCCTTTGCCGAACATCTGGTCACGGCGCAGCTGGGGGTGCTCTGGTTTCAGGTGCATCTCAAGGGGCTGCCCACACATGTCGCCTATGCCGGCACCGGATCGAACGCGATTGAGGCGGCGATCCCCCTGATCCAGGCGTTGCACGAGATGGAGCATCGCTGGAACGCCGCCGAACACCGCTCCGACGATTACGCGCATGCGGAACACGCGCTGAACCTCAACATCGGCAGGATCCAGGGGGGCGACTGGACAAGCTCCGTTCCCGCATGGTGTGTCTTTGACGTGCGCATGGGCCTGTTTCCGGGCCAGTCCATAGACGCCGCAAAAGCAGAGATCGAACAGGTGATCCTTGATGCCGCGCGGGGCAACGCGTTCCTGCGCAATTCATTGCCCGATATCGTCTACCACGGCTTTCACGCCGAAGGTTATGCACTGTCGCAGGACAGCTCCGAACACGCGGCGTCGGCGATCATTGCGCTGGAGGCGGCGCATCATTCGGTCACCGGCACGGCACTGGAGCGTGCTGCGATCACCGCCACAACCGATGCGCGGTTCTTTGGCCTGTATGCCGACACTCCCGCACTGGTCTACGGCCCGCGCGCCGAGGCGATCCACGGATTCAACGAGCGGGTCGATCTGGAAAGCCTGCGCCGCGTGACGAAGGCCACCGCAATGTTCATCGCCGACTGGTGCGGCACAGAGGAGGTCTGAGCCATGCGCGACGCCGTCATCGTGTCCACCGCCCGCACGCCCATCGGCAAGGCCTATCGCGGGGCGTTCAACAATCTCGAAGCGCCAAGCCTTGCCGCGCACGCGGTCAAGGCCGCGCTGGACCGCGCCGGGCTGAGCGGTGCGGAGGTCGAGGAGGCGGTGTTCGGATCAGCGCTTACGCAAGGCACGTCGGGCGTCAACGTGGCGCGGCATATCGTGCAGGCGGCCGCACTTCCCGACAGCGTGGCCGGGGCGACGGTGGACCGGCAATGCGCTTCGGGTCTCAACGCCATCGCCATCGCCTCGCACATGATACGCGGCGAACAGGTGGATATTGCGCTGGCGGGTGGGCTGGAAAGTATCTCTCTGGTGCAGAACGCCCATTGGAACGGCCATCGCTACCGTGATCCGAACGCGCCGGACGCCTATTACCTCACCATGCTGGAGACCGCCGAGGTGGTGGCCGCCCGTTATGGCGTGACCCGTGCGGCGCAGGACGCCTACGCGCTGCAAAGCCAGCACCGCACCGCCCGCGCGCAGGAGACGGGGCTGTTCGAGGACGAGATCGTGCCGGTCGATGCGGTCAAGATCGTCACCGACAAGGCGACGGGGGAAACCTCGGAACAGCCGGTGCGGCTAGACCGGGACGAGTGCAACCGGCCCGAGACCACGGCAGAGGGGCTGGCCAAGCTGGCGGCTGTGATGGGCGAGGGCCGGACCGTGACCGCAGGCAATGCCAGCCAGCTGTCGGACGGGGCCGCAGCCCTTGTGGTGATGGAAGCGGACGAGGCCGCGCGTCGCGCGTTGACCCCGCTGGGTGCCCTGCGCGGGTTTGCCGTTGCCGGCGTGGCACCCGAGGAAATGGGCATCGGCCCGGTCATCGCCATTCCACGGCTGCTTGACCGTGCGGGGCTGGGCGTTGACGACATCGACCTCTGGGAAATCAACGAGGCCTTTGCCGCCCAGTTGCTACATTGCCGCGACCATCTTGGCATTCCCGACGACCGGCTGAACGTGAACGGCGGGGCGATTGCGATTGGTCACCCCTACGGCATGTCCGGCGCGCGCATGGCGGGGCACCTCCTGCTCGAAGGGCGACGGCGTGGCGCGAAATGGGGTGTGGTGTCGATGTGTGTCGGGGGCGGACAAGGCGCCGCCGGGTTGTTCGAAATCTTCTGAAAGCCAAGCCATGACTGTTCTGACCAAGACCCAAATCAAAGACCTGACCGCGCTGCGGCATGCGCTGCACCGTCGACCGGAAATCTCGGGCGAAGAGGCTCTGACTGCGGCCCGTATCGCGCAGGAGCTTGAGGCGCTCGGGGCGGATCGCATTTGGCGCGGGTTTGGCGGTCACGGCGTTGCGGCAGAGTTCGCGGCGCTTGAGCCCGGTCCCACAGTGCTTTTGCGCTGTGAACTTGACGGGTTGCCGATCCTCGAAATCTCCGATCTGCCCCATGCGTCCGAGGTCGAAGGCAAGGGGCATCTCTGCGGACATGACGGGCACATGGTGTCGCTGCTGGGGGTGGCCACGGGTCTGTCCAGACGTCCCGCGAAAGGCCGGGTGATCCTGCTGTTCCAACCCGCCGAAGAAACCGGCGCGGGGGCCAAGGCCGTGATCGATGATCCGCGTTGGCCGGAGATCCGACCGGATTACGCCTTTGCCTATCACAACGTACCGGGACGTCCCTTGGGCGAGATCGGGCTGCGGCCGGGACCGGGCAATTGCGCATCGCGCGGCATGCAGATCCTGCTCGAGGGAAAAAGCTCGCATGCGGCGGTTCCCGAGGATGGGTTGTCGCCGGGCCCGGCAATGGCGGCATTGATGCAGGCGCTGCCGGGGCTGGGCGCCGGGGAGATCGGTGATCCGGACTTTGCCCTCAGCACCCTGACCCATGCGCGGCTGGGAGAGCCGACCTTCGGCATCGCCCCTGGACTGGGAGAGGTGCGCGTAACCCTGCGCTGCATGACCGATGACCGGATGGAGGCGCTGGTCGCGGACGCTCAGGCGCTGGTGGACCAGCAGTGCGCGGACCTGTCCGTGGATATTTCGTGGCACGACATTTTCCTGTCGGTGACCAACGACGCCGAGGCGACCGAGATGGCGCGGAAGGTCGCGCTTTCGCAGGACCGCCCGGTCCACGAGATGCCGACGCCCATGCGCTGGTCCGAGGATTTCGGCCGCATCGGCGGGGACGGCGCGCAGGCGGCCATGCTCTATGTCGGCGCGGGCGAGAACCATCCGCAACTGCACAATCCAGACTATGACTTCCCGGATGCGCTGATCCCGATCATGACCGACATGTTCCTCGGGATCGTCGACCACATTCTGGGTCGCGCGCAGGCCTGACCATGTCCGAGCCTGTCCCAAGTTCATGGTGCGAGATTCACCTGGACCGCATTTCCGACAACCTTGACCTGGCGCTGGGGCTGCTGCCCGAAGGCACCACTTTCTGCGCGGTCATGAAGGCCGACGCCTACGGGCACGGAATCGCGCGGGTGGTTCCCGTGTTGCTGGATCGTGGCGTCACGCGGATCGGCATCACCTCGAACGCCGAGGCGCGCGCCGTGCGGGACGCGGGGTTCACCGGCAGGCTGTTCCGGTTGCGCGCGGCGACGCCCGAAGAAACCGAAGCCGCCTTGGCGGACCGTGTGGAAGAGCAGGTGGGGTCCATCCTTGCCGCCCGACAGATGCGCGCGCTCATCGAAGGGGGGCGCGCGCAGGTGGGTGTGCATCTTGCGCTGAACGCCGGGAGCATGTCGCGCGACGGGCTGGATCTGGCGACAGACGAGGGCCGGCGTGAGTGTCGCGCGATCCTTGCGGAGCTAGCGGCGCACATCATCGGCATCTGCACGCATTTTTCCAGCAATGATCCGCACCCGCTCAGGCACGGCGCCGATCTCTTCGCGGATCAGGTCACGTGGGTCTGCGCCAACAGCGGTCTGAACCGGGCTGACCTTCTGGTCCATGCGGGCAGCAGCCTGACGCTGCTTTCCGGGCAGCGGATCGAGACCGACATGTATCGCTGCGGGGCCATTCTTTACGGGGTGCTGAATGACGGGCAGGGGTTTCGCCCGACGATGGAGCTCAAGTCGCGCGTGGTGCATATCGGCGATTATCCGAAGGGCGCGGCAGTGGGCTATGATCGCGAGTGCCTCCTGTCCAGGGATCGCCGTCTGGCCTGCATTTCCATCGGCTATGCCGCCGGGTACAGCCGCATCGCACAGGATCGCGGCGCGGTCCTGATCCGGGGGCACCTTGCCCCTGTGCTGGGCAAGGTGTCGATGAATTCCATCGTCGCGGACATGACCGGGATTGCCGATGTGCAGGTCGGGGACGAGGCAACCGTGTTCGGCGGTGAGGACGCCTTGCGGGTCGCGCCATCTGACGCGGTTGCGCAATTCCTCACGATCCTGCCCGACCTCTTTGCAGACTGGGGCATACGCAACCCGCGCGTCTATCTCTGAACGCCCTGCTGCCGTGAAACACCGTTCCCGGCGTCCCTTGGCCAAACGCATCCCAACACACCAGCACAATGAAATCTTGCCGGACCTCGGAACTGTCAGACGCACCGAATGTTAGTCGGATGTAACGCCGTTTGTTCTGCGTTCGCCTTTGTCAAAGGGTGTAACGCGCTCTGAACTCTGCATTTTCTGACACGGGCCGCAGCAGTGGCCCGTCCGTGAAAGGAGGTTCCGTCATGGCCCTTTTCTGGTTCTGGCTTCTGGTTTTCCTTGTTGTCTTTGCAATCGCCGCAGCACCCGGCTGGGACTACACGCGCGAGCGTCGTCCCTATCGTTACGGCGGACGGTATCGGTACTATCCGGTCGCAGGAGCGGGCCTTGGTATCGTGATGATCCTGCTGCTGTTCTGGCTGGGCTATATCGCGATCCTCTGGCCGTGGGCCGCCGCGCCGCCGCCGCCCGTCGCAGGCTGACGCACCTTTTCGCGATGCGCGACGGCACACCCAGGAAACTGACATGGAGACCGTGATGACACTCACCACTTTCCGCGAAATCTACCTTCAGGAGTTGCAGGAGGCGCGTTCCGTCGCGATGCAACTGACCGACGCGCTGGCCCGGATGCGAGACGACGCCACGGCTGTCGCCCTGAAAGAGATGCTCGAAGGCCATCTGGTCGACACCCGCGCACAGTGTGATGATGTCGAGGCCATTCTCAAGCGGCACGATGTCGACCCCGGTCAGCATGTTGACCAGTCGATGTCCCGCCTGATCGACGAAAGCCACAAATGGGTCAACATGCTGAAGGCAGGGGCCTTGCGCGATGCCGGTCTGATCGCGTCGATCCAACGGATCGAACATTACGAAATCGCCGTCTACGGCACGCTGGCCAGCTGGGCCAAGATGCTGGGCCATGACGACGACATGAACACGCTGCTGGCGATCCGCGATCAGGAAAAGGCAGCCGACACCCTTCTGACCGAGTTGGCAAAGCAATCCATCAATGCCGAAGCGGTCGATTGACCGCGCGGGCCGTGACCGTGTCACGGCTGATCCAGCATCCATCCACGGAGTCCGGACATGGTGAAACTGATCGACAGATCCAACCAGCGCGACGCGATGGTGACGCGCCAGATCGCCGGTCGTGGCATCCGCGATCCGCATGTTCTGAACGCGATGCGCCACATTCCCCGCGAGGCCTTCGTAGCCGACGGGTTCGAGGAATTCGCCTATGCGGACAAACCGTTGCCGATCGGGCACGACCAGACGATCTCGCAGCCTTATATCGTCGCGCTGATGGTCGAAGCGGCCGAAATTTGGCCCGGTGATCGCGTGCTGGAGATCGGTGCGGGCTCGGGCTATGCCGCTGCCGTGCTGGGCCATATCGCGGACAGCGTGCATACGGTCGAACGCCATGAACCGCTTGCCGAAACGGCGCGCGAAAATCTGGCGAAGGCGGGCGTCGAGAATGTCGACATCCATGTCGGCGACGGCACGCTGGGCTGGCCCGATGCCGGGCCCTACGATGCGATCCTCGTCGCGGCGGGCGGACCGTCGGTTCCGGCCTCGCTCAAGCGTCAGTTGAAACCCGGCGGGCGTCTGGTCATTCCGGTGGGTGAAGAGGACAGTCCGCAGCGGTTGCGCAAGCTGGTGCGCATGGGGGCCGACGCTTGGGATGACGCCGATATCGGCGGTGTCCGGTTCGTGCCCCTGATCGGCGCGCAGGGCTGGACCGAGGATGGACGGCGCTCTGCATCCAACCACGTGCCGGGGCAGAACAGCGGCAGGTCGCTTGCGCAGATGATTGCGGATGCGGCAGACCCGCTGCCTGATATCGACGATCCCGAATTCGGCGCGGTCCTTGATCGCTACGCCGACAAGCGCGTCGTGCTTCTTGGCGAAGCCAGCCACGGCACGTCCGAGTTCTACCGCGCCCGCGCGGCCATCACCCGCCACCTGATCGAAAACCACGGCTTCACCATCGTCGCCGCAGAGGCCGACTGGCCGGATGCTGCTGTGATCAACCGCCATGTCAGGCACGAAAAGCCCCGCGAGGATGCAGAGCCCGCCTTTACCCGCTTTCCCACGTGGATGTGGCGAAACACGGTTGTCGCAGGTCTGGTCGAATGGATGCGCAGCCACAATGCCACTGTCTCGGATGCGGACCGCAAGGTGTGGTTCTACGGTCTCGACATCTACAACATGCGCAGTTCGATCGAGGCGGTGCTGGCCTATCTTGACGATGTCGACCCGGAAGCGGCGCGGATTGCGCGCGAGCGCTACGGCTGCCTGACACCTTGGCAGCACGACCCTGCCACCTATGGCCGGGCGGTGCTGACCCAAGGCTACCGGGATTGCGAGGATCAGGTGGTCCAACAGCTGCGCGACCTGCTGGAACGGCGGCTGGACTACGAGGCGCAGGACGGGAACGAGTTTCTTGACGCCGCGCAGAATGCCCGGTTGGTGAAATCCGCCGAACGGTATTACCGCATCATGTATTACGGCGGTGCCGAAAGCTGGAACCTGCGCGACACGCACATGTTCGAAACGCTGGAACACCTTCTGGAGGCCAAGGGGCCGGACGCCAAGGCCGTGGTCTGGGCGCATAACAGCCATATCGGCGATGCGCGGGCGACCGAAATGGGTGCCGTGCGGGACGAGATCAACATCGGCCAACTGTGCCGCGAGACATTCGGCGACGACGCTGCGCTGATCGGGTTCGGCACCCACAAGGGCACGGTCGCCGCCGCGACGGACTGGGGTGGCGACATGGAGGTCAAAGAGGTGCGCCCGTCGCGGGACGACAGCTTTGAACGGGTTTGCCACGATGCGGACGTGCCGCAGTTCCTGCTCGACCTGAAGCGCGACGAAGCGGTGCGCCGTCGCTTGACCGAGCAGAGGCTCGAACGGTTCATCGGCGTGATCTACCGCCCGGAAACGGAACTCCAGAGTCACTACGCCGCGGCGTCACTGGCACAGCAGTTCGATGCATGGGTCTGGTTCGATGAGACCCGCGCGATCACGCCGCTGGACACCGACAAGACGCGCGAGGGCGTGCCGGACACCTATCCGTTCGGCCTCTGACCGCCGGCCATGCGGCTTGGCCGGATGGCGCAACACGACCACCCACGAAAGGAGACAGGATCATGCAACGCAGTTCCCTCATCACCGGATATCAGCTTCGCGCCAAGGATGGCACGATCGGCAGCATTGACGATCTGCTGTTCGACGAAAGCCATTTCGGCGTGCGATGGGTCGTCGTGGACACCGGGACATGGCTTCCCGGTCGCAAGGTGCTGCTGCCGCCAAGCGCGCTTGGTGAGCCTGACACGGATGTGCGCGAATATCCGGTCGATCTCGACAAGGAGCAGATCAAGGACGCGCCGGGCCTTGCCAGTGACAAGCCGGTGTCGCGCCAGATGGAGACCGACATCTACGGCTATTACGGCTGGACGCCCTATTGGTATGGCGGGTTTGGCTATCCTGCACCCGGCGGGATGTTTCCGACAGGGGCGATGCCGGTCACGCCGCCTGCGTCCTCCGAAGACCCCCAGAATGTGCAGGTCGGCGATCTTGGCGATCCCCAACTCCGCAGCGCCAACGAGGTGACCGGCTATAACGTCGAAGCCACCGACGGAAGCATCGGCCATATCGAGGATGTCATGGTCGATGAGACCGAGTGGGCGGTCCGTTACCTCATGGTCGATACCAAGAACTGGTGGCCGGGCAAGAAGGTGCTGATTTCGCCCGACTGGCGGCGCGAAATCGTCTGGAGCGAGCAGAAAATCTATGTCGATGTCACCCGCGACAAGGTCAAGAACGCCCCGGAATTCGATCCGACCATGACTGTCGATCGCGATTACGAAGACAGCATGTTCGCCCATTTCGGCTTCCGCCCGTACTGGTAAGCCGCGCAACCGCCCGTCGTGCGCTGTGTCATTCGAAAGGGATGACGGCCTGTCACGGGGCGGAGTGCTGCCAGTCAACAAGGAGACAGACCGATCGAGATGATACCCCTGACACAGAATCAGATGATCCTGATCGCGATCCTCGTGGGCGCGCTGATCGGCTTCGGCCTGACGAAGCTGCGGCACGACGTGGTTGCCCTGTGCGCGCTGATCGCCTCTGTCGTGACGGGACTGACCCCCGCGGACGAGGCCTTTGACGGCTTTGGCCATCCTGCGGTGATCACCGTGATCGGCGTGTTGCTCATCAGCACCGCACTGAAGAATTCCGGGGTTGTCGATCTGATCACCGCGAAGGTGGATGCGTTCTCGAAAAAGAAGCTGACGCATCTGACCCATCTCGTGGGCAGCGTGACCTTCGCCTCCAGCTTCATGAACAATGTGGGCGCGCTGGCGCTGATGATGCCGGTCGCCATCCAGAGCGCGCGGTCGCGGGACCGGCCTCCGTCGATGTTCCTGATGCCGCTGGCGTTCGGGTCGATGCTGGGGGGGATGGTCACCCTGATCGGCACGCCTCCGAACATCATCGTGGCGAACCTGCGCACCGACAAGGCAACCGGGGCCGAACCTTTCGGCATGTTCGACTTCACCCCTGTCGGGCTTGTCGTGGCGGTCACCGGGTTCATCTACCTCATCCTTGTGGGGTGGCGGCTGGTCCCGCAGCGCCGCAGTCAGGACAGCGACAACGACACCGTCTTTTCGCGGCAGGATTTTATCGTCGAGCTCTTGCTGACCGAGGAGTCCGACTACAAGGGCCTGACCGCACGCGAGATCCAGATCCGCCTGCCGGAAAACGCCAAGATGCTCGGGGTGTTGTCGGAGGACGGCATCACGCCGACACGCAGGGTGCAGGAGGTTGGACCGGAGGATGTGATCCTTGCCCGGATCGACCACGACACGCTGGACAAGCTGATCAGCGACGGCCTCTTTTGCATCCACCGTGAAGGCGCGGAAAAGTCACCGGACGACTATGATTGGACCGATCACGAATTGTCGGAATTTCTTGTGCCCGCCGATGCACAGGCCATCGGGCAGACCTTGGGGAAACTCGACCGGATGATCGGCCGCGAGTCCGAGATCATCGCTTTGGCGCAACAGGGCCGCCGGGTGAAGCAGCGCATCGCGACCCAGAAACTTGCGGCGGGCGATGTTTTTCTTGTCGGAGGCAGCGCCGAGACGCTCGGGGAAATGCCCGACCGGTTCGGGGTGATCCCGCTGGGTCAGAAGCACCGCAACCTTGGCGCGCCAAGGCGTCTGATCGCCAGCTTGGTGATCTTTGGCGCGGCGGTTGCGTTGACCTCGACCGGGGTTTTGAGCTCTTCCATGGCCTTTCTGATGGCGGTTCTGGGGATGGTCGCCATCGGTTCGCTCAGCCCGCTTGGGCTGTATAGCCATATCGACTGGCCGCTGATCGTGCTGCTTGGGGCCTTGTTTCCCGTCGGCGATGCCATGGTGTCGACAGAGCTTGCGAATGTGCTGGCCGGAGCCATCGTTGCGCATGGGCAGGATATTCCGGTCTGGGCGCTGATCGCCATCCTGATGGCCATCACCATGCTCTTGTCGGATGTGATCAACAACGCGGCGACGGCGCTGGTGATGGCACCGATTGCCATACGGATGGCGGACAACCTGTCCTTCTCGGCGGACCCGTTCCTGATGGCGGTGGCGGTTGGCGCGTCTTCGGCGTTCCTGACGCCCATCGGGCACCAATCGAACACGCTGGTCTTTACACGCGGTGGTTACCGGTTCGGCGATTACTGGCGCGCCGGGCTGCCGCTTGAGGTGCTGATCGTGTTGGTTGCAACGCCGATGATCCTCTACGTCTGGCCTGTTGCACCCTAACGTATCACGACACGGATCGCCGAAGCTGGAACTTTCCCGGCAGGATCGGCGCTTTAACCTCATGGAACAAGACTTCTTTTCGCAATGGCATGACGCGGCGCGCACCACGACCGGGCTGTTCTGGATGGCGTTCTGGGCCTTCGGGCTTGGCTACCTGATCTCGAGCATGATCCAGGTGTTCGTCACCGAAGCCCGCATGAAACGCACGATGGGGGACGCCGGTCCGAAAAGTGTGGCGCTTGGGACGTTCTTCGGTTTCGTGTCAAGTTCGTGCTCCTTCGCGGCACTGGCGACAACGCGGTCGCTCTTTGCCAAGGGGGCAGGGCTGGTGCCGTCGCTGGCCTTTCTGCTGGCCTCCACGAACCTCGTCATCGAGCTGGGCATCATCATCGGGGTGTTCCTGTCATGGCAATTCGTCGTCGGCGAATATCTTGGCGGTATGCTCCTGATCCTGTTCATGTGGCTGGTCGTCCGGTTCACCGCGCCGCAAAAGCTGACCGAACAGGCCCGCGAACGCGCGCGCGAGCAGGAAGGGTCGGGGGACAAAGAGGTGCCGGACTGGCGCAAGCTGATCCGTCGGCGCGAAGGCTGGCGCATGGTCGCCAACCGCTATTTCATGGAATGGGCGATGGTCTGGAAAGACGTGTCCATCGGCTTTACCGTGGCGGGGATCGTCGCGGCCTTTGTCCCGCAGCGCTTTTTCCAGTGGCTGTTCATCGGATCAGGCACCGAGGAAATCGGCTTTCTCCAATTGGTGCAGCACGCGCTTGTCGGGCCGTTGGCGGCGTTCTTCACCTTCATCGGCTCGATGGGCAACATCCCCTTGGCCGCGGTGCTGTTTTCCAACGGAGTCAGCTTTGCCGGGGTGATGGCGTTCATCTTCAGCGATCTGGTGGTGCTGCCTGTGCTGCGCATTCAGGCGAAATACTATGGCTGGAGGTTCGCGCTTTACGTGCTGGGTGTTTTCCTTGTCGTCCTCGTCGCGGCGACCATCGCGATGCATTACGGGTTCAAGCTGGCGGGCATGCTTCCCGATCCGTCGAGCGCGAAAAGCGTGATCGAACGGGATTTCTTTCAGGTCGATTACACGCTGTTCCTGAACGCAGGGTTCCTCACGCTGTCCCTGGGCGCATTGGCGTGGAAAATCCGCTGCTTCGGGATCGGGCTGGATTGGGGGTCGAACGCGACCGAGAAGGGTCTCTTTGTCGTGGCGATGCTGGCCTATGCGTGGCTGTTGGGCGGCTTGCTGCTGGCACCGCTCTGGGCGGGGTGAAAACGCCACGTGGTGGGCGTGCATTGACGTAGGGCTTTGCCCGTCATGCCCCAGATTGATTTTCCCGATACTGTCGCCTAGACGCATCCTGCGAAAGGTCGGGCCGGTGCCTTGACCCGTTCCGTGACGACGAAAGGATGATCTGTCCCATGGCCAACCCGCTGTATGACGCGCTTTTTGCGCCGCATGAGGGCAAAGCGACGCCGTTTTTGCACCTCACCGAGGGGCGCACCATCACCCATGCTGCATTCCTCGACCTTGTGGGCCAGATGGCGAACGCGCTGGCGCACTTGGGTGTTGCGGCGGGCGACCGCGTTGCGGTGCATGTCGAGAAATCGGCCGAGGCGCTGGCGCTCTATGCGGCCTGCGTGAAATCGGGTGCGGTGTTCCTGCCGCTCAACACGGCCTACACCCCGTCAGAGCTGTCCTATTTCGTCGAGGACAGTGGCGCTGCGTTGTTCCTGTGTGATCCGGGCGAGGCCCAAGCAGTGGAGCCGATCGCAAGGGCCACGGATTGTACGCTTCGGACGCTTGGACCGGACGGTGAGGGCAGCTTCATGGAGACGGTGCGCGCGCAATCCCCGCTGTCCGACATCGTGCCGCGTGACCCCGATGATCTGGCGGCGCTGCTCTATACCTCCGGCACCACCGGGCGTTCCAAGGGCGCGATGCTGACGCAGATCAACCTGCTCTCGAATGCCGAGGCGCTGGTGACGGCGTGGCAGTTCACCGACCGCGACGTTCTGCTGCACGCGCTGCCGATCTTTCACACCCATGGGCTGTTCGTGGCGACCAACACGCTGCTGCTGTCGGGCGGGGCGATGATCTTTTTGCCGAAATTCGACATCGAGGCGGTGCTGACTGCCCTGCCCGTGGCCACGACGATGATGGGAGTGCCGACCTTTTACACACGGCTGCTGGACGACGCCCGCTTTACCGCCGAGTTGGCGTCGCATATGCGGCTTTTCATCTCGGGCTCTGCGCCGCTTCTGGCGGAAACTCATGTGCAGTTCGAACAGCGCACCGGGCACCGCATCCTTGAACGCTACGGGATGACGGAAACCAACATGAACACCTCCAATCCCTACGAGGGCGACCGGCGCGCCGGGACCGTGGGGTTCGCCTTGCCGGGTGTCGAGGTCAAGGTCTGCGATCCCGAAACCGGCGTCACGCTGCCACAAGGCGAGATCGGCGTGCTCGAAGTGCGGGGCCCGAACGTCTTCAAAGGCTATTGGAACATGCCCGAAAAGACCCGCGAGGAATTGCGCGAGGACGGGTTCTTCATCACCGGCGATCTGGCCCTGATCGACGCGGACGGCTATGTGCAGATCGTCGGGCGCGGCAAGGACCTGATCATTTCGGGCGGCTACAACATCTACCCAAAGGAGATTGAGCTCTTCCTCGACACGCTGCCAAGTGTACGCGAATCCGCCGTGATCGGCGCGCCGCATCCCGATTTCGGGGAAAGCGTGGTGGCGGTGCTGGTGTCCGAGACCGGCGTGACCATCGACATCGACGCGGTCAAGGCGGCACTTCGGGAAAGCCTTGCCGGGTTCAAGCGCCCCCGCGTGATCGAGGTGGTTGAGGCGCTGCCGCGCAACACGATGGGCAAGGTGCAGAAGAACCAGCTGCGCGACCGCTACGCGGATGTGTTCGGCGGTTAGACCCCGCCTGTCAGGACCGCGTATTCGATCTGGGCTGTCAGCCCGCCATCGCATTCGATGTTGCAGCCAGTGACCCAGGACGCCTCTGGCGAGGCCAGAAAGCGGATGACCTGCGCGATCTCGTCGGGCTGGCCTGCACGGCCCGTCAGATCGACACCGCGGCTGGCGCGTTCGCCGAAGGCGGTCATGAAATCGTCGAGGATCGGCGTTGCGACGGCGGCGGGGCTGACGGCGTTGATCCGCAAGCCCAGATCGCGGAACCGCGCGACATTGGACAGCCCCCATACGATCACCGCCTCCTTGGACAGGTCATAGGCGCGCACCGGGTCGATGGCTTCCGCCCTGATGAACGCCTCCGGGTCTTCGGACGGGCGCAACGCCAGAAAGCGCTGAACCTGCGCAAAGTTGCTGCGCCATCTGCCTCCCGCCTTTGAGGCCATGTTGACGATGGACCCACCCGGCGTGAGATGCGGCAGCAGGTGTTCGGTCAGCGCGATGACGGCCTGCGTGTTGACGCGCAGGATCGTTGCTTCCAACCCCGGTCTTGGCGGCAGGCCTGCGGCGTTGACCAGCGCGTCGATGCGCGACACCGGTTCGAGCATCGGGATTGACCAAAGGTCGGACAGATCGGCGCTGATCCAGCGGTCGGCGGCGCTGCCGGGATCGTTGCGGTCGATGACCGTCACCCGATGCCCATCCGCCTTGAACAGGGCCAGAGCCGCCGCCCCGATGCCGGATGCGCCGCCGGTCAGGACAATATGCCGTTGCTCTGCCATGGTTTATGCTTTGGTCCGGCCGATGGCGGTAGCAAGAACATTCTGCGCCGTATCTGGTGTGACCGTATCGCCGGACCACGCGACGAACCCGTCCGGGCGGACCAGCACGATGCGCTGTTCCCAAGGGGCGAACCAATCCGGAGTGCAAGGCGGCGTGAGCAACGGCACCTGCAATGCCGACGCGGCCTGTTGAAACGCGGCTGCATCGCCCGGATCGGCACAAAGCACCGTGAAATCCGGGCCAAGCACATCCGCCACGTCCCGACCCACTGGGCCGGCGGGGGGCAGGTGATGCCCGGCGCGCGCGACAAAGCTGTGCGATCCCTTGGCGCTGGGCTTGCCCTGGCTGTCCGGCACGATGGGGGAGCCTTCGTAATTCGGTTCGAAATCCTCGACCCCCGATCCGCCTTCGGCACGCGCTCTCCACGCGGCCTCGAAGCTGGCGGCGTCCCGTGCGGGGTCGTGGTTTTCGAGGAATTCGCGGTCTTCGCGGATGAAGCTCTCGATGAAGTCTCTTGCCGTCGAGGCAAAGACCGGCTGACGTTCAGCGCTGTAGCTGTCGAGCAGCGCATCGCTGCCCCAACCCTCGATCACAGCGGCCAGTTTCCAGCCAAGGTTGCGCGAGTCCTCGAATCCGGTGTTGATCCCGTAGCCGCCATAGGGCGGATGGCTGTGCGCCGCATCCCCCGCGATGAAGGCGCGACCGGCGCGGTAGCTGTCGGCCAGCGACACGCGCAGATCCCAGAAGCCGACATAGTCCAGATCAAGCGCGAAATCCTGACCCACCGCCTTGTGCAGCAGCGCGCGGAAATCGAAATTGTCCTCGGTTGTGCCAAGCGGCACGGGGGCGTGAAAGAACCACGACAGCCCGTGATCGACCCGGCCAAAGAACAGCCAGTAGCCTTCGTAATCCGGGTGCAACACGTTGTAGAACGCCTTGCCCGGATAGCGGGTCAGCAGGTCGTGCAGTTCCTCTGACCGAAACACCAGCAGTGCCATCAGACGGTTGTGGTCCGACAGGGTTTCGCTGATCCCGGCATGCTCGCGCACGAAGGACCGGCTGCCATCGCAGCCCACGACATAAGACGCCTCGATCACCTGCCGCCCGTCGCCATTGCGTTCCGCGATGGTCAGGCGCACGCCGCCTTCGGTCATCTCGAGGCTGTCCCCGGACCAGCCGTACAGGAGCGTGATCGCCGGAATCTCGGCTGCGCGCGCGCGCAGGACACGTTCGGTCGCGTATTGCGGGAGCCGCGCATTGGGCGCGAAATAGTAGTCTTTCACATGTGACCGGTTCAGCCAGTCATAGGTGTGATCCGACAGCAGTTTGCCGTAAGCCGTCATGCCCCCGATACCGCCGCCCTTGGGAATGGGATGGGCGGTGTGCAATTCTTCCTCGCAACCCCATGCGCGGAAATGCTCGGAGGTGCGCTGGGTGAGGTTCTGCCCTTTCGGGATCGGCTGCGGTTCGCGATAGCGTTCGACCACGCAGACACGGATGCCGCGCTGGCCCAGTTCGATGGCAAGGCCCAGACCGACAGGTCCACCGCCATTGATCACCACGTCATAGCTGTCGCTCATACGGTCCCTCCGATGCGGCCCGGTTCGGAATAGATGTGTTTGGTCTCGAGAAAGTCATACAGTCCCTCTGGTCCGTGCAATCGCCCCAGCCCCGATTTGCCATAGCCGCCGGTTTCGGCTTCGGCAAAGAGCCGCAGATGCGCGTTGATCCAGACCGTGCCTGCCCGGATCGCACGTGCCATGCGCAGGGCGCGGTGGTGGTCGGCGGTGAAGACCGACGCGGCCAGCCCGTAGGCGGTGGCATTGGCCTTGGCGACGGCCTCTTGTTCGTCCGCGAAAGTTTCGATCGACACGATGGGGCCGAACAGTTCCTCCTGCACCAAGGGTGAGGCAATATCGTCGATGCGGAACAGGGTGGGCGTCAGGAACGCGGCATCCGACAGGGGCGCGCCGCGCAGGATGATCTCGCCTTCGTCGCCCGCCTGTTCGATCAGCCGTTCGATCCGCGCGCGGTTGTCCATGTCGATCAGCGATCCCATCTGGCTGTCGGGCCGGTCACCGGGGCCGACGCGCACCGCCTTGAACGCGGCGGTGATGCGGGACTCGAAATCGGCGACGACAGCCTCGTGCACAAGGAACCGCGCGGCGGCAACGCAGATCTGACCGGCCATCGCCAAGGCTCCGTGGGTCAGTTCATGCACCGCATGATCGAGGTCGGCATCGGCAAAGATCACCGCAGGCGCCTTGCCGCCAAGCTCCAGTCCCACCCGTTTCAGGGTCGGGGCGGCGGCGGCCATGATGGCCTGCCCGGTGCGGCTGCTGCCGGTAAAGCTGATCACGTCGATATCGGGTGAGGCGGTCATGGCGCGGCCCACCTCGATGCCGTTTTCGTTGACCGAATTGACCACGCCCTTGGGCAGGGACGAGGCCTCCGCGATGGCCTGCATGATGCGCGCATGCACCAGCGGGGTCTGATGCGCGGGCTTGATCACGGCGGTGCAGCCAGCGGCCAGCGCAGGAGCAAGCGACCGCATGAGCAGTGTCACCGGCGCGTTCCACGGCACGATGATGCCTGCGACCCCCGCCGCCTCGCGATGAAACAGCGACAGGCTGCCCGGCGTGATTTCCTGCATCGAGCCGCGAATGTCGCGGGCAAGGCCGGCGTAGTAGCGGGTCTCGGAAATGGCCGCCATGGTCTCGCCCAAGGCTTCGGAGCGGATCTTGCCGTTCTCGGCCACCACCAGATCAGCGATCTCGTTCTTTGCGGCTTCAAGTCGGTCCGCGATCTCGAGCAGGGCCTGCGACCGCAGGCGCGGTGCATGGGCCCAGTCGGTGTTGAAGAAGGCGGCGCGGGCCGTGGCGGCGGCGGCGTCGGTCAGATCGGCGCTGCCGCTGTGGTACTGGCCCAGCGGGGCAAGGGTGGCGGGGTTCACGCTCTGGGCCAGCGGGCCGTCGCCAATCCAGTCGCCGCCGATGTAATGCCGTGCAGGGTCAGTGGTCATGTCGCTCTCTTTCCGGTCAGTCATGGGTCAGGCAATGGCGCGGGCGTCGGGCTGGGTCAGCGCGTCCGAGATCGCCTCGGCCCGGTCGCGGATGGCCGTGCGCAGCGCGTCCAGCCTGTCCTGTGTCAGGGCGGCTTGTTCCGTGGACAGGCACAGTGCGCCGATTGGGGTGCCGTCGCCCGCAAGAATGGGTGCCGCAACGCCGACAAGGCCCGGCGTGACTTCGCCCCGTGCGATGGCCACGCGGTTGCGGCGGATGCGTTTCAGCTCGGTCAGAACCGCCTCCTTGGTCGATCCGATGCCCGAAGTGACGAAAGCGTCGAGATAGTCGCTGACCAGCGCGGAACGGTCCTTTGGGGGCAGAAAGGCGACGATGGCGCGGCTGACAGCGCCCTTGCCGATGGGCATGGGCCGACCGCGCGGATAGGACGAGCGCGGTTCCGGTGCCGACACGCGGGACGCCACGCAGAGCATTTTCTGATCATAGAACCGGACCACGAATGCTGAGCCGATGAATGCCTCGGCCAGAGCCGCCAGATGCGGATCTGCAGCGGTGATCAGCGGATCGGAACGGCGCATGAGGAAATCAAGCTCGGTCACGCGCGGGCCCAGCGTGTAGCCTGCCTGAGGCAGCGACACGAGATAGCCCGCATCCTTGAGCGTCTTGAGGTAGCGATAGAGCGTCGGGCGCGAAAACCCAAGCGCCCGCATCATGTCCTCGGGTGTCCATTCGGGGGTGTCCTCGGAAAACAGGCCAAGGATTGCCAGAAGCCGCTCGCCGGAACCGGAGACCGATCTCATGGCGCCTCCTCCTGCGCCAGCGGTGCTGCCGCGCGGCGGCGGAACACCTCGTTGCCGATCAGCGCCAGACCCAGCACGACGCCCGCCGCGTCGGTCAGGATCGCGCCTTCGAAAGCTCCGGCAGGCACCAGCGCCATCAGGCCGGCCACGATGAACAAGAGCCGTTTGAGCGGCGACAACCGGTCCGAGAAATACCCGGCCAGCCCGGCCGAGACAAGCCAGACGCCAAGGCTTGCGGTGATCACGGCAAAGACGATCTCGGTGGTTTCACCGATCAGGAGCAGCGACGGGCTGAACACGAACAGCACCGGGATCACGTAGGCCGCCCAACCGAACCGCATCGCGGCCCAGCCGGTGGCCATTGCGGGTGCCTTGGCGATGGCGGCGGCGGCAAAGGCGGCCATGGCGATGGGCGGCGTGATCATCGACATCATGCCGAAATAAAGCACGTAAAGATGTGCTGCGATGGGTTCGATCCCCACTTCGATCAGCGCAGGGGCGACAAGCGCGGCGAGCAAGACATAAACGCCCAGCGTGGGCAGGCCCATGCCAAGGATGATGCAGACCACCGCCGACAATGCCAGCAGAGTGATCGCGCTGCCGCCACCCACCTGCACCAGCGCATAGGTCAGGTTGAAGCTGAGGCCGGTGATGTTGAGCACCCCGATCACCATGCCGGACGCGGCCGAGATGAGAAGGATCTCGACCACGCCGTGCCCGGTGCGGGCAAAGCTGCCAAAAAGCGCGCGAAGCGTAGGACGTGCGCCGCGATAGCCGAAGATCAGCGCGGTGCCGCACAAAGCCAGCGCCGACCAGAGGGCGGCGCGTTCGGGCTGGTAGCGCAGCCAGAACAGCAGGTAGATCAGCACGGCAAAGGCAGAGGCAAAATGCAGGCCGACCAGCACGGTGCGCCGGGCGGGGATCTCGGATTCGGGCACGCGCTGAATGCCCATCTTGGCCGCTTCGAGATCGGCCTGAATGAACAGCGCCACGTAGTAGAGGATCGCAGGCAGCAGGGCCGCCATGACGATCTGGCTGTAGGGAATGGCCAGAAACTCGGCCATCAGGAAGGCCGATGCGCCCATCACCGGCGGCATGAGCTGGCCTCCGGTGGAGGCCACGGCCTCGATCGCGGCCGCCTTGTGGGCGGGGTAGCCATCGCGCTTGATCATCGGGATGGTGACCACGCCGGTGCCCACCACGTTTGCGACAGCCGAGCCCGAGATCGACCCGAAAAGGCCGGAGGCCAGAACCGAGATCTTCATGGACCCGCCGCGGAACCGGCCCATGCCGATCATCGCCGCGTCGGTGAAAAACTGCGACCCGCCAGTGATGCCCAAAAGCACGCCGAACAGGATGAAGGCGATCACCACGGTCGCGGCAACCGACATCGGCAGACCCAGAACGCCGTTTGAATCCACCGCAAGATAGCCGGTCAGCAATTGCCAGTTCTGTGGTCTGCCCTGAAGCCGTCCGGGGATCAGGTCACCGAACAGGGCATAGAGCAGAAAGGCCGCGATGATGATGACCAGCGCCCAGCCGGTGGCGCGGCGCAGCGACTCCAACAGCAGCACGATGATGATGAAGCTGGGAATCCACAGCTCGGGCGGGCGGGAAAAGATCATCAGCACGAGGTCGGGATATTTGACCGCCACATACCCAAGGGCGGCCATCGACAGGCCCGCAAGGATCAGATCGTAAACCGGCACGCCCTCCCGTTCGGTTCCGCGCCGGGCGGGCAGGGTCAGGAACGCCAGCGGCAGGGCAAAGAACAGCACGCCTGCGAAGAATTGCTGCGGATAAAGGTCCAGCCCCAGCTTGCGCCGCACCGACAGCGCCCAGCCGACTGCCAGCAGGACAAGGCAGGCCGCGAAGAGGTCGGCCAAAGGGGTCGCAAGACGCGCGGGCAGGGCAGGCATGGCTGTCATGATATCCGTGATTGTTCGAGGTCAGGCAGATGGACCGCGCGCCCGCATGTCGGGGCGCGCGCCGGGGCTCAGTTCAGGCCCGCTTCCTCGAAAAAGCGCAGCGCGCCGGGGTGGTATTCCGCGACACCCTGTTCGCCCTTCATGTCTGCGGGCTTGAAGGCGCGGAACGGCGGGAAGGTGTCGATCATCACCTGCGCGTTCTCGTGGATGGCCTTGGTCATTGCATAGACCACGTCATCCGATGCGCCCGCGTGGGTGAAGATCACCTGCGGGAAGGCGATGTAGACCGTGTCCTCGAGCACTCCGGGCATGGAACCTGCGGGCAGGGTGGTGAAGAACGCGGTCGGCCAATGCTCGCGCGCGGCCGCAAGGGCTGCATCGCCGTCATCCTCGACACCCAGTGCGCGCAGTCCACCCACGGCGGCATCGGCCTCGCGGACCTTGCCGGCGCCATGCGCGAAGATAAAGCCAACGGTGTCCCCCGCCATGAAGGCATCGGCACCGGCAACGACGCTGGCGACCGAGATTTTCTGGACATCGTCGCGGGTCATGCCTGCGGTGGCATAAAAGGCGGAAAGCTGCGGCAGGATGGTGTTTTGCGCGGTGTAGCCATCGGTCATCGGCTGTCCCTTGAGGTCGGACACCTTCATGATGTCGCTGTCGGCGCGGACAAAGATCGCCTCGACCAGCGGCATCAGATGCGCGACGACGCGCAGGTTCGGGTTGGTGCGGCCCTCCCACCAGGCGTCGCCGGTCACGGCATAATCGACCTCCTGAAGGTTCGCGACGCCGAATTCGATGCCGCCCTGGTCGATGAACGGGATGAACTGGTTGGGGCTGGTGGCGGGCTGGATCGTGGTGTTCAGACCAGCCGCATTGGCGGCGTTCGCGACGGCAGTGCCGATGTTGTGGAACAGCGAGCCGGGGTTCGATGTGGCGATGCCGACATTCTGCGCACTGGCCGATGTGCCGAGTGTCGCGCTCAGGAATACCGCCGCGGCGGTGAGTAGCGTCTTCATGGTTGTCCTCCCTAATGTGGTTCTCGTTTGGGTTAGAATCCCAATTATTGAGAATAAGTTGACTTTACGAAGCGGCAGCGGAATATCAAGCCTGAGATTCACGGAGGACGTATGTTTGAAGAAACGGCCCGGCCGAAGACCGGGGGCGAAGCGCTTTTGACCGCCCTGAAACAGTGCGGGATCGACTATCTGTTCGCCAATGCCGGAACAGATTTTCCGCCCATTATCGAAGGGCTTGCGCGGCTTCCTGAAAGCGATGTGCCGACACCGGTCACGGTGCCGCACGAAACCGCGGGCATGGCGATGGCGCATGGCTACTGGCTTGTCACCGGTGCCCCGCAGGCGGTGATGGTGCATGTCAATGTCGGTCTGGCCAATGCCGTGATGGGTGTGATCAACGCCGCTTCGGACAATATTCCGGTCTTCGTGCTGTCCGGGCGCACGCCGCTGACGGAATCGGGGCGCAAGGGCGGGCGGATGACACCGATCCAGTACGGGCAGGAGATGTACGACCAGACCAGCCTCGTGCGCGACGTGGTCAAGTTCGACTACGAATTGCGCTACCCCGAACAGGCCGACAGCGTGACCAAGCGCGCGGCGTCCCTGATGGTCAGCGCGCCCGAGGGGCCGGTCTACATGAGCCTGCCCAAGGAGCCGTTGACCGAAGCGCTGCCGGACGGGTTCAAGCCCGCAGCGGTTCCCGCGCGCGCCCGTCCTGCCGCCCCGGATCCCGTGGCTATGGCCCAGCTTGCGGCATGGATCGCAGAGGCCTCGATGCCCGTTGTGCTGTGCCAGCGCGGCGATCCGCAGGGGCGGCTTTCGACGGTCCTGTCACACTGTGCCAAGGCGTTTGGCCTTGCCGTGTCGGAACCGTTCAGCATTCGCAACGTGCTGGCCTCGGAGGATCCGGCGCTGCTGGGCTACAACCCCAAACCCGCCACGGCGGAGGCCGATCTGGTGATCGTGCTCGACTCTGCCGTGCCGTGGATCGAGGCGGTGAGCGCGCCGCAAAACGGTGTCCGCGTCGTGCATATCGGACCCGATCCGCTGTTCCGCCGTCAACCTGTGCGCGGCTATCGCACCGATCTTGCGATCACCGCCGATCCGGTGATGGCGCTGGAGGCGTTGTTGTCGCACGAACCCGACGCTGCTGCCGTGGCACGTCGGCAGAGGATTCACGCCAAGGTCGCATCGCGTCGCGAGGCAAGCCCAAAACCCGATGCAGGCGGCGACGGGCCGATGTCGGCGGAATGGATGANCCGATGTCGGCGGAATGGATGAGCGCCTGCATCTCGGACATCATGGACGATAGCGCGGTGGCGTTTTCCGAGCTGGGGCTGCTCTTGCCGCATATGAAACTGAAAGGTCCGAACCGCGTGTTCTCCAACGTCCATGCGGGCGGTCTTGGTTGGGCCATGCCTGCAGCCCTTGGCGCGCAACTGGCCGACCGGGACCGGCTGGTGATCGCCTGTGTGGGGGATGGATCGTACATGTTCGCCAATCCGGTTGCCTGTCACCAGATCGCCGAAGCGCTGGGTCTGCCGATCCTCACCATCATCAAGAACAACGCGATGTGGAACGCGGTGCGCCGGTCTGTGGTCAAGGGCTATCCGGACGGGGCGGCGGTACGGCAGAACCGCATCCCGCTCACCTCGCTCGAGCCGCTGCCGGACTTCACGCAGGTGGCCCGTGCCAGCCGCGCGCATGCCGAACGGATCGAGCGGGGCGCAGACCTGCCCGACGCCCTGCGCCGCGCGGTCGAGGTGATCCGCACCGAACGCCGTCAGGTGCTTCTGGACCTGTCGGTTGCGGCGTCGGACGATCATTGATGGATCCGGTGTCTTTGGCCTTTGCCTTTGTCGGCATCCTGCTGGGCGGGTTCCTCAAGGGGGCCACCGGAGCGGGCGCGCCGGTTGTGGGCGTGCCGGTTCTGGCCATCGTGTTTGACGTGCCGATGGCGGTGGCGATCTTTTCCGTGCTCAACCTCTGCACCAATATCTGGCAAAGCTGGGCCTTTCGGGCCGAGGTGACAGAGCATCGCTTTGTCTGGACCTTTGCCGCGACGGGCGCGGTTGGGGCTGTGCTGGGGTCGATCCTGCTGGCGTCCTTGCCGGTGCCGCTTTTGATGGGGGCGCTGGCGGGGGTGGTCTTCGCCTATATCGGGCTGCGCCTGGCACGGCCGAACTGGGTGTTGTCGCGTGCGCGCGGACGGCAGATGGGGCCTTACGTGGGTTTGATCGGCGGCGTGATGCAGGGGGCGGGCGGGTTGTCCGCGCCGGTCTCGATCACCTTCCTGAACGCGCTGAACCTGCCGCGCAAGGAGTTCATCGCGACCATCGCCATCTTCTTTCTGGCAATGTCGGTCACGCAGGTGCCTGCGCTTGCCGCACTGGGCATTCTGACCTGGGACCGGTTGCTGCTGGCGTTTCTCGCGCTGATCCCGATGTTCCTGGGCATTCCCATCGGATCATTCGCGGCGCGGTTCCTGTCGAAACAGGCCTTCGACCGGCTGATCCTGTCGCTTCTCGCGGTGATCGCGGTCAAGCTGATCTGGGACGCGGTGCAGGCGGGTATGTAGACGACAAACGCCACCCCCGGTCGGGGGTGGCGCTTTGCGTGAGTTCGGCAGGGCTCAGCCCTTCTTGTCGCTCGCGGGCAGAACCCCGTCCATGTTGATGCCGATCTGATCGCCGATCTTCTTCATCGCGGGCAGGGCCACGGCCATGTCGAGGATCGAGTCGATGGTCTGGCTGACGGGGGACGTGCTGCCGCCACCTTCGGTCTTGCCAAGCCCGGTGACATGGTTGATGTTGATGCCGCGGATCTTCTCGGCCGGTTTCACCATTTCGGCAAGAATCTTCGGCATCGCGTCCAGCCGTGCCTTTTCCAGCTCCATCGCCATCAGCGCCTCTGACCGGGTGTTCTCGGCCTTGATGCGCTCACCTTCGGCGTCGGCCTCGGCGGTCTTGTAGACCTTCATCGACGCCGCCTCCTCGCGGCGAATGACACCCTTGGCCTTGGCGACCTCCTGATCCGCAATCGAGGTGATGCGGGCGCGTTCGGCATTCGCCTCGGCGTCCTGCTGGGCCGCGATCAGGGCCAGCGACTTGCGCCGTTCGGCCACGGCCATTTCGCGCAGGGTCTGGATTTCCTCTTCGGCCTTGACCAATTGCGCGCGGGCCATGGTCGCCTCTGCGCGTGCCTTGGATTCCTCTTCACTCTTGGCGGCGGTCTGGATGACCTTTTCCTGCTCTGCGATCTCCAAGGACCGCAATTGCGCGATCTCGGCTTCGCGGATCTGCAATTCACGCTGGATCGAGGTGGCCTGAATCTCCTGCTCCATGCGGATGCGGGCCTGTGCGGCCTCGCGTTCCGCATCGGCCTTGCGGCGCGCCACTTCGGTCAGCTGCGCGGCCAGCAGGGTTTCGATTTCCTGCGTCTGCGCGATCTCGGCGCGGCGTTCCTCCAGTTCGATCTCGAGCCGGCGCTGGTTCGCCTGAACCTCGGCGCGGCGCACGGCGACGGCGGTTTCGCCTTCGATCTCGGCGCGTTCCTTTTTGGACTTGGCGATCACCTCGGCCAGCTTGCGCATGCCCACCGCGTTGAAGGCGTTGTTCTCGTCCAGCGACGAAAACGGCGTCTGATCCAGCGCGGTCAGCGACACGCTGTCAAGCTGCAACCCGTATTTCACCAACGTGTCCGCCAGAGCCTCGTGCACCTCGCGCACGAACTCGGTGCGGTTCTCGTGCAGTTCGTCCATCGTCATCTGGGCCGCGACCGCGCGCAGGGCGTCGACCATCATCCCGTCGATCAGCGACTTGAGCTGATCGGGCTGGAAGGTGCGCTTGCCCAGCGTCTGCGCGGCGCGCACGATGGCCGCGTCTTCGGGCAGAACGGAGGCATAGAATTCAGCGCCCACGTCGATGCGCATCCGGTCCTTGGTGATCAGCGCGCTGTCGCCCGCGCGGGTCACCTCCATGCGGATCGTCTGCATGTTGACGCGGCTGATCTCGTGGAAGAACGGAATGGCAAGCGTGCCGCCGTCAATCACCACCTTGCGCCCGCCGATGCCGGTGCGCACGAGGCTGACCTCGTTTGTGGCGCGTTCATAGAACCATGCCGCCAGCACCACCAAGATGGCGGCGATGACCAGAAGCAGGATGATCCATCCAAGGGCTGTCATGTGTAATCCTCCCTGTGTGCTGATCAAAAGACCGGCGGGTAATGGCGGCCGCCGCGTTCGAGCGTGATCCACCGGAGTTCCGTAAACGCATCGAGCGACCAGCGCCCGCCGTAGCGGCCCACGCCCGAGGCCTTGACCCCGCCGAACGGCACTTGCGGCTCGTCGTTGATGTTCTGATCGTTGACGTGGACCATCCCTGTCTCGAGCCGCCCAGCCATGCGCAGCGCGCGGCCTTCGTTCGCGGTCCAGACAGCGGCCGTCAGCCCATATTCTGTGTCGTTGTTCATCTCGATCGCCTCGTCCTCGGTGCGGAACGGGCTGACGATCACCACGGGGCCGAAGGTTTCGTCATGCCAGATGTCCATCGACCGGTCGACATGGGTCAGCACGGTGGGTTCGACGAAGTTCTCCCACGCGTTGCCCCCGAGTGCGACATGCGCGCCCTTGGCGACCGCATCGTCGATCAGCGCCTTGACCCGGTGCGCCTGACGGGTGTTGACCAGCGGTCCGATCACGTTGGACTTGTCGTTGACATGCCCGGTCTTCAGCTTGGCCGCGCGGGCAAGGAATTTCTGCATGAAGGGCTCGTAGATGCTTTCATGGATCAGCAGCTTTTCCGTCGACATGCAGACCTGGCCCTGGTGCATGAAGCTGCCGAAATTCGCGGCTTCGGCGGCCTTGTCGAGATCTGCATCCTCGAGCACGATCATCGAATCCTTGCCGCCCAGTTCGACGCAGCATTTCTTGAGATGCGCACCGCATTTGGCCGCGATATGCCGACCCACCGCGGTGGAGCCGGTAAAGGAAACCGCCTTGACGCGCGGGTCCTCGATCAGGGCATCGCCCACCTCGGCCACGCTGTCGCGCGAACAGGTCACGACGTTGAACACACCTGGCGGAACGCCGGCTTCCTCGAGCACTTCGGCATGGAACAACCCGCCTGCGTAGGGCGTGTCCTCGGACGGCTTCAGCACGACGCAATTGCCTACTGCCAGCGCCGCCGCATAGCCGCGCGAGGTCAGGATGCCGGGCATGTTCCAGGGCGAGATCACGCCCACGACACCCAGAGGCCAGCGCGTTGCCATCGACACCTTGCCATCGGCAGAAGGCAGCACCTCGCCGGTGGCTTGATAACAGAGCGACGCGGAGGTGCGGAAAATCTCGGCCACGAAGCCGGCCTCGAACACGCCCTTGCCGTACCATCCGCCGCCTTCGTGCATGACCGCATGGATGAAATCGTCCTTGCGGCTTTCCCAGACCTCGGCAATGCGCAGCAGCATCTTGGCCCGCTCCTGGAAATTGCGCGCCGACCATTCGGGAAACGCGGCCTGTGCGGCGGAAATGGCGCGGTCCATGTCAGTGGCGCTGCCATCGGGGATGCGGGCATAGAGCGAATTGTCCGACGGGTTGAGATCGTCAAAGGTGCGGGCGGCGGGCACCCAGCTTCCCCCGATATACAGGCCGCGGATCGTCGGGGCGGAGGCGGTGGAGTCGAGCATGGCGTTATCTCCTTGGCTTGTAGGTTTCGGCCCGGCGGGCGGCGGCTTCGATCTCTTCGATCATGGCGCGCAGCCGGTCCGAGGATGAGGCGAAGTCGGGAATGGAGGGCTGCGCCGGGCGTGAGGGTGTGCTTGGCTGGAGCGGCGCAGGGGCGCGGGGCGGTGGCGCGGCACCGTTGCGACGCGAAGCCGAGGCGCTGGCCTTGGCGACCAGATCGGTGATGTTCGGTGTATTGGGCTTTGGAGCGGGCGCTGCGCTTTTGGTCACCGGTGCGGGTTTGGGCGCGGGCGCGGCTGTAGGCGCAGGGCGTGTCGGTGCGCCGACCGATTTCATCGCCGCCGCCGCGATATCGCTGGGTTTTGGCCCTGCCGCAGGACGCGGGGGTGTGGCTTTCGGCATCGCCGCCGGGGCAGGGCGCTTGGCCCCGGTCGCGGCTCCGCCGCCACCCAGATAGGCTTTTTGCACCGCGGGGTCATTGGCCAGCCGGTCTGCATCATCCTCGTGCACGATCTCTCCGTTCTCCAGCAGGTACCCGCGATCCGCGATGCGCAGGCTCTGCTTGGCGTTCTGTTCGACCAGCAGAATGCCCAACCCCGCCTGTTTCACCACGCGCAGGCTCTGGAACAGGTCCTTGCACAGGAGCGGCGACAGACCCAGGGACGGCTCGTCCAGAGCAAGGATCGACGGGTTCGACATCATCGCGCGGCCGATGGCGACCATCTGCTGTTCGCCGCCCGACATGGTGCGCACGGTTTGCTTGCGGCGTTCGCCCAGCTTGGGAAACAGCGACAGCACGCGGTGCAGGTTGCCCGCCTCATCGTCGCGGGCGCGTTCGGCATAGGCGCCAAGGGTCAGGTTTTCCTCGACCGTCAGGTCGCCGAACACGCCGCGCCCCTCGGGCACCAGCGCGATCCCGGCCTCGACGATCCGGTGCGGCTTTTCACCGACCAGATCGGTGTTTTCGAGCAGGACCTCGCCGGTCACGTGGCCTTCGCAGATGCCGCAGACCGCCTTGAGCAGCGTCGATTTTCCGGCCCCGTTCGCGCCAAGGATCACCACGATCTCGCCCTTGCCGACGCGCAGGGACGCGCCGTGCAACGCGCGGTGCTTGCCATAGATGACGGACAGGTTGCGAACCTCAAGCATCGTCATCCCCCAGATAGGCGCGGATCACCTCGGGGTCGGACAGCACCTGTTCCGGCGTGCCTTCGGCGATCTTGAGCCCCGTTGACATGACCACGCAGCGATCACAGAGCGACCGGATCGCGTCCATCACGTGCTCGACCAGAATGATCGTCCGCCCCTCGTCGCGCAGCCGCTTGATGAGCGTGATGCCTTCCTCAAGCTCGGTCGGGTTCAGCCCGGCCAGCCATTCGTCCAGCAGCAGAACCTTGGGTTCGGATGCCAGCACGCGGGCCAGTTCGACGCGCTTGGTGTCGATATAGGTCAGCTCTCCGACATGGGCATTCGCCCGGCGGTCCAGCCCGACCAGCGCCAGCATCCGCAGCGCGTGGGCATCCGCCTCGGCCCCCCAGCGGCGGCGATGGCCAAACACGGCGCCCGCGCGGACGTTTTCAAGCACGGTCATCGATGGCAAAAGGCGCACAAGCTGGAACGTCCGGGCAATGCCGCGCCGGGCGATGTCGGCGGCGGACAGGTGCGAGATTGGCGTGCCGCGCAGGGAAATCGTGCCCTCGGTCGGTTTCAGCGCGCCCGAGATCAGGTTCAGCGTCGTGGACTTGCCCGACCCGTTGGGGCCGATCAGACCCAGCACTTCATGCTCGGTCACGTCGAAATCCATGTCGTTCACGGCAACCAGCCCGCCAAAGCGTTTGGTGGCCCCGCGCAGTGACAGTACCGTGGGTCCGGTGGTCATGCAAACGCCTCCCGGTCGCGCAGCCTGCGCTTGCCGCTTTCGATCAGCCCGACAAAGCCGCGCGGCAGCAGGTAGACGATCACCAGGAAGCTGAGACCCAGCAACAGCGTCGTCTGGTTCGGGAAACTGGCCGAAATGGTTTCAAACAGCAGGGTGAACGGGATCACGCCCACCAGCGGTCCCCAAAGACGGCCCGTGCCGCCCAGAAGCGCCATGATGACCACCAGGAAGGACAGCATCGGGGAAAAGGCCAGCGCCGGTTCGATGTAGATATAGCGCGGTGCCAGCATCGACCCGACCACCGCAGCGGTCGCACCCGATACCATGAACAGCAGGATCTTGGCGCGCGAGGTGTTGATGCCGGAGTGGCGCGCGACCTCTTCGTCGTCGCCGATGATGCGCAGGGCAAACCCCAGCCGCGACCGTCCGATGGCCCAGCCGGTCAGGTAGACGATCCCGGCCAGCGCCACGAGCTGCCAGTAGATATGCACCTCGGTGATGTCGGTCAGCACATAAAGGCCTTTCTGGCCGGACACGTTCTGCCCCCATGTCACCACCTGTCGCACCAGTTCGGCGAGGCCCAGCGTGAAGATCACGAAATAGACCCCCGACAGGCGCAGAGTGGCAAAGCCCACCAGTGCCGCAAGCACCGCGCCCAGAATGGCGGCGATGGGCAGGGTCAGCCAGTAATTCATCCCGTTCTCGATCCCGATGGCAGTGGTGTAGGTGCCAAGGCCGAAAAACGCGGCGGTCGCGAGCGAGATGTAATGCGTCGGGCCCGAAAACAGCGCCCAGCTTGTGGCAAGAACCGCATACATCGCGATGGTGATGCCGATGGACAACATGTAGGCGTCGCCGGTCAGCGGCAGGCAGGCGGCCACCGCCAGCAAAACCGCCGACAGCGTGAGGGATTGCCAGTCGCGCTTGGTCATGACGTGCGCCTTCCGAAGAGGCCCTGCGGACGGAAGAGCAGGATCAGGACAAAAAGCAGATAGGCAGCGGCCAGCGTCAGGCCGGGATCGATCAATGTGGCCACGACGGTCTCCAGTATCCCCAGCAGCAGTGCTGCAACGATGGTGCCGCGCACGTCACCGACACCGCCCATGATGACGATGACCAGCGCCTTGAGCGTGAACATCACACCCGTGGAGGCATCCAGCGTCAGGAAGGTGGAAATCAGCGCGCCACCCACTGCCGTGACGGCGCCTCCCAAAGCAAAGGCCAGCGCCGACAGCCGGGGCACGTCGATGCCCACCAGCCGCGCGCTTTTGGGATCGACCGCAATCGCACGGATCGACATGCCCGCGCGGGTCCGGTTGAGCCAGAGCCACAAGCCACCGCAGATGATCACCGCCGCCAAAGCTGCCGTCACACGGTTCAGTGCGTAGGTGTCGCCGATCAGAGTGATGGGGCGCGCGAGGTAGGAATAGGAAAAATAGTCACCGCCAAAGAGCGCCAGCATGATCCCGACCGATACGAAGGCCAGACCGAAGGTGGTCAGGATTGCATCCACCTCGAGCTGACCCTGCGACTTGGCGCGTCTGACCAGCGGGCGCAACATGACGACATAGATCAGCCAGTTCACGGCAAAGGCCAAGGGTGCCACGATGAAGATCGTCAGAAGCGGGCTGACCTGTCCGGCGGTGTAGAACCAGAAGGCGGCAAAGCCACCCGCCACAAGGAACTCCCCGTTGGCGAGGTTCATGATCCTTGCCATGCCGTATTGCAGGTTCAGCCCCATCGCGATCAGCGCGTAGGTGCCGCCCAGCAGCAGACCTGTGATCAGAATGTCCATGTGGTCTCCGGGTTTGGTTTGGATGGCCCCGGACATGCCGGGGCCGTCACGGGATTATTCCCAGCCGGTCTTGGGCTGCGCGGGAACGGCACCCTCGCGTCCGGTGGAGGCGACGCCCTTGAACACGCCGTCCTGCCACTGGCCGACAGTCCAGTACTGCGCGTTCGAATTGTTCTCGTCCCATGTGATCGGGCCGACGATCGTATCGAACGCGTTGTTGGCAAGATACTCGGACACGGCGGCGCGGTCGGTCGTACCCGCACCTTCGATGGCTTGCTGAAGGATCTGGAACGACGCATAGACCGCCGCAGAGGCCCAGAAATCAGGCTTGGCCCCGGTCACCGCTTCGTGACGGGCGGCGTAGTCCTTGAACGCATCGCCATCGGCGAAGACGCCACCGGCCCCAAGCACACCTTCGGCAGCGGCTCCGAACCGTCCGCCATAAGACGGGAAGGATGTGGCCACGGCGGTGTAGAACGCCTTGGGCGCAAGCCCCGCGATCTGCGCCTGTTCGGTCAGGCCGAACGTGTCGGGCGGGTAGGACCACGCGACAAAAGCGTCAGGGTTTGCATCGCGCGCCCCGTTGACGACGGGCGACAGGTCCTGCGTGCCCAGCGGATAGGAGGAATCGTAGACGATCTCGAACCCGGCTGCCTCGAATTGTGGACGTGCCGCCTCGGCCAGTTCGATGCCGAACGCGTCGGCCACGTTGACCATGGCGACCCGGCTGCCGATCTCGCCGGCCTCGCGCATCTGGGTCAGAACCTCGACGACGCCGCCCGACAGGCCGGTGGCCCCGCCCAGCAGGAAGAACATGTTGGGGAACTTGCCCGACAGGTCTTCGATCTGGTCCGAGATGGCCGTGTGCGTGATCATCGGATAGCCGTAGCGTTCAAAGATCGGTGCCGACGCGATGTTCAGGCCCGTGCCATAGGGCGCGAGGATGAAATCCGCCTCGTCCTGTGTTGCCAGACGCTGGACCGCCTTGATGGTTTCGCCGGGGTTGGTCTGGTCATCGTACTCGATGATCTCGACCATCATTTTTGTGCCGCCGACGTCGATGCCGCCCGCTTCGTTCACGTCATGCGCCCAAAGCTGCACGTTCGGCCAGAACGTGACCGCGCCGCCCCCGGCAAGCGGGCCGGTTTTCGGGCCGACCGCGCCGATCTTGAGCACGTCCTGTGCCGCGACCGGACCGGCCAGGGCTGTTGCGACCGACAGCGCCGCTGCCAGGCCGAAGAGTTCTCTGCGTTTCATGTGATGTCCTCCCTTATTGACTTTTTGTGGTTTGTTTTGCCGATGGGTGGTCGTGCAGGGCAATCCATTGGCATTCGGTGAATTCCGCCACCGCGTCGCGCCCACCGAACCGGCCATGGCCCGACGCCTTGACGCCGCCAAAGGGCAGGCGGGGGTCGTCGTAGACGGTCGATCCGTTGACATGGCCGATCCCGGTCTCGATCTGGAACAGCATGTCCTGCGCCGCCTTGGTGTCTTGGCTGAAGACCGAGGCGACAAGGCCGAATTCCGTATCATTGGCGATGGCCAGCGCCTCTTCGGCATCGGCCACGCGGATCACGCCGGTGACCGGGCCGAACGCCTCATCGTCATAAAGCATCATCCCGGGGGCGACGCGATCCAGAACCGCGGGCTGCAATCCTCCGCCCGACAGTTCTCCGCCAGTGACGAGCACCGCGCCCTTGGACACTGCATCGTCGATCATGGCGCGCACCCGCACCGCGGCCGCCGGGCTGATGAGGGCACCCAGAGGGCTGGGCTGACCGGGGGCAAAGCGCAGCGTCTCGGCCTCTGCCGCCAGCCGCGCCACAAACTCCGCCGCGATGGAGGTGTCGACGATGACCCGTTCGGTCGACATGCAGACCTGCCCCTGATTGAAGAAACTGCCATGCGCGATGGCGCGTGCGGCATGGTTGAGATCGGCATCCGCCAGAACCACCGCCGTGCCCTTGCCCGACAGCTCGAGCAGGCAGGGCTTGAGATGCTGCGCCGCCGTCATCGCGATTTCGCGCCCCACACGTGTCGATCCGGTGAAATTCACCCGCCGCACCGCAGGATGCGCAATCAGTGCCTCCACCACCTCTTCGGCGTGATCGGGCGCGTTGGTGATATAGTTCAAAACCCCGTCCGGGAGCCCCGCGCTGCAGATCGTCTCGGCCACCCATTCATGCGTCTTGGGGCAAAGTTCAGACCCCTTGAGCACGATCGTGTTGCCACAGGCCAGCGGGGCCGCCACGGCACGAGTGGCGAGCGTCACTGCCGCGTTCCACGGTGCGATGCCCAGCACCACACCGGCAGGACGACGGCGCAGGATATGACCCGCAACCGGGCTTTCGGTGTTGTCGAGAACCTCTGCCAGATCGGCGGTCTGGCGCAACATCGCTGCCGCAATGCCCACGTTGAAGCGCACCCAGTCTGGCGAGGATCCGACCTCGGCGCAGGCGATCTCGACAACCTCGTCTGCGCGGGCGGTCATCGCATCGGCGGCGTTCATCAGCAGGGCAATGCGCTCGCGCACCGGCGTCGCCGCCCAATCGGCAAAGGCACAGGCGGCGGCAACTGCAGCAGCGCGCGCCTCGGTGGCGCGTCCGGCGGCGGCACGGGTGACAACTGCATCCGACACCGGGTCTCGTCGTTCGAACGCGACAACCGGGTCAGGCGCGACATGTCGCCCTGCAATTATCAGGCGGGTCTCGTACAGTTGCTCCTCCCCAGGCTCACTGAACGCAGCCGACTCCTCGCGGCTGCTCTATAAAAAGGCTCTGGCTTACGCGGAGTAAATGATATTCTGCGGCAATAATTTTACATTCTGTGGGATTCTTCATGCCAGACCGACGATTTCGCGATTCTGCCACGGTTCGCGCAGGGGCTTTGACCGGGGATTTGCGCAGCCGCATCGTCGGTCTGGCCGAAAGCCTGCATGGCCCCTCGTGGTGCGCCATCCTGCTCGAGGACGGGGGTGCGGTGCTGTCGGGCGAAGACGCCCGGATCGAGGCGCCGGTGCTGGCATGGCGCCCATGGGACGAGACATCGCGCCTGCGGTTCGATGCAGGGGCGGTCGGCACCTATGTGCTGCTCAGCGCCAGTGCTCTTGGCAATACCATCGGACACCTGCCCGAAGCCCGCGACCTGCGGGATGTGGCCGATCACGCGCTCACCGTGCCGCTGACCGCTTCGACCGAACGCCGGTTCGCCTTGCGCACCGCCTTTGCAGGCATTCGACGCGAGCTCGAGGAAGACGCCGTGGCGGCGCACGTCGTGGTCGAAGCCTATCTGCGGGTCATCCTGATCGCGCTTCTGCGCGCCGCGCCGTCCTATTCCGAGGGTCCACAAGGGGCCAGCCCGTCGCACCGCGCCTTCACCCGGTTCAGCACCCTGGTCGAACGGCATTTCCGTGACCGCTGGTCTGTGTCGCTTTATGCGCAAACGCTGGGGCTGACGCGCGACCGGCTGGGCGACATGTGCCGGCGGGTGCGGGGGCTTGGCCCCAAGGACATCATCGACCGGCGGGTGATGATCGAATCGCGGCTGCTGCTGGAAACCTCGGGCCGGTCGGTGAACGAGATCGCCAGCGCTCTGGGCTTTGGATCAGCCGCGCAGTTCAACCGTTTCTTCGTGCGCCATGCTGGTCAGCCACCGGGGGCATACCGGGTCGCCTTCCTCCGCGGAATCGAGAAGGGCGTATCGGATCCGGCCCGGCCATTCGATTGGCCCTAACGCATCTCTGTATACAGGATCGGGCTGAATTTTTCATATTGATGACGAAATTCCCAGATTGACAGATTCCTGTATACAATTTACCCAAGCTCTCGGGACGTCGCAGGGGAGAGCGGCGCGCGCCTGGGGAGAGTGCATGTCTGATCGCAAGACGCAGTTCGAAAAGGCGTTGCTGGGGCTTCGGTCGCTGGTGATGAGCGGCGAATTCACGGGCAGCACACGCTTGCCCGAGGTCGCTCTGGCCGACCGGCTGGGCCTGTCGCGCACGCCGCTGCGGCAGGCGATGGATCAGCTTGTCTCAGAAGGTCTGCTCGAGAGGATCGAAACCGGCGGCTGCCGCGCGGCGCGGTTCACGCTCGATGACATCAACGACGCCATCGAACTGCGCGGCGTGATCGAAGGAACGGCGGCGCGGTTGGCGGCAGAGCGGGGGGCCGATCCCGCGATCATGCTTGATGCGGAGCGCGTGCTGGACAGGATCGACACGGCGCTGGCGCGTCCCGATCACATCGACTTCGACGCGTATATTATTGAAAACGCGGCCTTTCACCAAATCCTGTCACGTCTTGCCGGCAGCCAGCTGATGCAGCGCGAGGTGGACCGTGTCAGCCGCCTGCCGCTGGCGTCCCCCAGCGCGTTTCTGCGCGAACAGGAGCTGATCCCGGATTTCAGCGCATCCCTGTTGCGCGCACAGCACCAGCACCGCGCCATCGTCGAGGCGATCCGCGCCCGTGAAGGCGCGCGCGCCGAACACCTGTCCCGCGAACATGCCCGCCTTGCGCGGCGCAATCTCGACCACCTCGCCAATGCCGGTCCGGGGGTCGCGACACGCGTGCCCGGCCTGTCTCTACTATCAGCAGAATAACACTTTTAGAGGAAAACACACCTATGCCCAGCTTGTCCGACAAGATGAAAGAATGGGGAAATCCCGTTGAAATGCTTCGCAATTCCCAGATCGGGATGTATGTCTACCCGGTCGTGACACCGGAATTCCGCAACTGGCGCGTGGAACAGGAAGCGTGGCGTCACAGCGCCGTGCTGTTCGACCAGTCGCACCACATGGACGAGCTGATCGTCGAAGGTCCGCAGGCCGAGGAGTTCCTTGCCTATCACGGCATCAACGCCTTCGGGAATTTCGACCTGAACCGCGCCAAGCATTACGTACCCGTCACGCCGAACGGCCACGTGATCGGGGACCACATCATCTTCCGTGAACGCGAGGACAAGTTCATCCTCGTGGGTCGCGCGCCGACCTCCAACTGGCTGATGTTCGCGGCGGCCTGGGGCAAGTGGAACGTGCGGATCAAGCACGATCCCCGCTCCACATCCCGCCCCGAAGGCGAGCGCGTGCTGCGTACCCATTACCGCTACCAGATCCAGGGTCCGGACGCGCCGAAGATTTTCGAAAAGATGAACGGCGGCCCGATCCAGGACATCAAGTTCTTCCATGTCGACTGGATCAACATCGGTTCCAAGAAGGTGCAGGCACTGCGCCACGGCATGTCCGGCGCGCCGGGTCTCGAGGTCTGGGGTCCCTACGAGGACAAGCACTACATCCATTCGACCATCCTTCAGGCGGCCAAGGACGCGGGCGTTGATCTGGTCCAGTGCGGCAGCCGCGCCTATTCGACCAACACGCTGGAATCCGGCTGGATTCCGTCGCCGCTGCCCGGCATCTATACCGGCGACGGCATGCTGGCCGATTACCGCGACTGGCTGGGCACCGACATGTACGAAGCCGCAGGCGCCATCGGCGGCAGCTTTGTGTCGGACAATATCGAGGATTACTACGTCAACCCGTTCGAGCTGGGCTACAACTTCTACATCGGCTGGAAGAAAGACGATTTCATCGGCAAGGATGCGCTTCTCAAGATGAAAGAGAGCAAGACCAACCGCAAGAAGGTCACCTTCGAGTGGAACAAGGAAGACGTGCTCAAGGTCATCGCATCGGCCTTCGAGGACGGCATCCCCTACAAGTGGATCGACTTCCCGCAACCGAACTACGCGTCAAGCTCGGCCGATATGGTCATGCATGGCGACAAGATGGTCGGCATGAGCATGTTCAACGGCTACAGCTACAACGAACGCTGCGTGCTGTCGCTGGGTGTCGTCGATCAGAGCGTCGAGATCGGGGACATCCTGACCATGCGCTGGGGCGAATCCGACGATACGGCAAAAACATCCGCCGAAAAGCACAAGCAGGCCGAAATTCGGGTGCGGGTGTCGGAAACACCGTACTCAAGCGAGGCACGGGAAAGCTATGCTGCTGACAGTTGGCGGGCAAAAGCCGTCTGATCAGCAGGGTTTCGGGGCGGCGGTCACGCAGAAGGATCGCCGCGCCCTATCACATGGCCTGACATGGATCAGGCCGCTTTTGGGAGGACATCATGACACTGAGAACCACCTTTATCGGCGCTGCACTGGCCGTGGCCGCTGCCGCACCTCTTGCGGCGCAGGAGTTGAAATTCGCCAATTTCACGCCGCCGTTCCACACGGTCAACGCCAGCGTGATCGAAAAGCTGAACGCCGATCTGACGGCGGCCACCAATGGCAGCCTGACCGTGCGCGGCTATCACGGCGGTGAACTGGGCGCAGGTCCGGTCGAGCAATATATCCGCGCCGTGCAGGGCGTGGCCGACATGGTCTGGGGCTTGCCGGGCTATACCTCGCAGCAGTTCGAGAAAACCATGATCGTCGAACTGCCGGGCGTCCTGCCCGAAGGCAAGACGGGAGCCGACGCGCTGTGTGACGCGATGGACGAGATCTCGGGCGAGTTTCCCGGCACAGTGCCGGTCGCGCTTTGGACGTCCGAGCCGAACATCATGATCATGAAGGACAAGGTTGTCCGCACCCCTGCCGATCTGGCGGGGCTCAAGATCCGTGTCGCTGGTGCCACGGCTGGCAAGGTGGCCGAAGCACTGGGCGCAACCCCGGTGCAGATGCCGATCAACCAGGTCTACAACGCGATGCAGACCGGCTTGATCGACGGTGTGTTCACCGGCGCCTCGACGCTCAGCGACTTCAAACTCGACGAGGTCGCGGATGCCTACACGCTGGGTGCACCCTTGGGTCGGCTGGCGTTCTTCGCGGTGATGGGGCAGGGATCGTATGACGCCCTGTCGGACGACGCGAAAGCGGCGCTGGATGAGGCGCGTGGCTGTGGTCTTGGCAACAATGCCGAAACGGCATGGAATGCCACCGCAGCCGAGGCGCTTGAAGTCGCCCGTGCGGATGCGGGCAACACCGTTGTCGATCTGACCGCCGAAGAGGCACAGGCCTTCGAGGATGCCGTGTCGAACGTCGTGGCCGATTACGTGGCCAGCGTTGGTGGCGAAGCGGCTCTTGCAGCGATGCAGAACTGAGCCTTGGAGCGGATACGCACCCTTGCGGACAGGCTGATCGGCCTGTCCGCTGCCCTCGGCGCCACGGCGCTGATCGTGGTGGTGGTCGTGATCCTGATCGACGTGGTGGGGCGTGCCCTTGGCAGTCCCCTTTACGGCAGTCAGGACATCACCACGATGGCCACGGTGATCCTCGTCTTTGCGCCCATGGCGCTTTGTGACCGCCTGGGTGGTCACATCTCGGTCGACCTTTTCGAACGGTATTTTCCCGCATCCATGAACCGCGCCATCGACATCACCGTTGCCCTGTCAGGGGCCGTGATCTTTGCCGCGCTGGCATGGGCCACGTGGGACAGTGCCAAGCTGTCGGTCATGCTCAACCTGTCCACAAACCTGCTCTATCTGCCCAAGGCATATTTCCAATGGGCCGCGATCGGCTTCATGGGCGTTGCCGCAATGGGCCTTGCCCTCCGGGCGCTGGAACTGGCCGTGACCGGACGCGATGTCCGTGCGGAGCAGCAGTCATGACCGCCTCCATCACGGGTATTGTCGGTATCCTTGCGCTTTTTGCCTTGCTCGTGCTGCGCATGCCGGTGGCCTTTGCGATGTTCGTCGTGGGCTTCGTGGGCATCTGGGCCCTGAACGGCCTCAACGCCGCAACCTCGCTTCTCGCGTCCGAGGCGTTCACGCTCGCGTCCTCACCCGAACTGGTGGTGATCCCGCTCTTCATCCTGATGGGCAATGTCGCGTCACATACCGGCATGAGCCGCCGCTTGTTCGACGCGGCCTATGCCGTGATCGGCTCGGTCCGGGGTGGTCTTGCCTCGGCCACGGTGATCGGCTGCGGCGGCTTTGCCGCGCTGTCCGGATCATCCGTTGCCTCGGCCCTCACGATGGGCAAGGTCGCGCTCGCTGAAATGGAGCGGTTCAAATACGATGATCGCCTGTCGACCGGCGTTGTTGCCGCTGGTGGCACGCTGGGCATCCTGATCCCGCCCTCGACCGGCTTTGTCATCTACGCCATTCTGACCGAGCAATCCATAGGCCGGCTGTTTCTGGCCGGGGTGTTTCCGGGGCTGCTCTTGCTGGCGATGTTCGTGCTGGCCGTCACGATCCTGTGCTGGCTGCGCCCCGAATTGGGACCGGCCGGTCCAACCACGGCCCTGTCCGAGAAACTCCGCGCCGTGGGCGGTGCCGGGCCTATCGTTCTGGTGATCTTCATCACCATCGGCGGCATGTATGGCGGGTTCTTTTCACCCGTCGAGGCGGCGGCTGTCGGGGCAGGGTCGGTCATCCTGATCGGCTGGATCACCCGCACTCTGGACCTGTCCATGCTCTGGGTCGCGGCGAAGGACAGCGTGGTGACCACTGCCACCGTCATGCTGATCCTGATTGCCGCGCACATGATCAACCCGTTCCTCGCGCTCAGCCACATGACCGACCTCGTGGCACAGGCCTTTGTCGCGCTGGAACTGGGGCCGATGGGCAGCCTCATGCTGATCCTCGGCATCTACCTCGTTCTGGGCTGTTTCCTCGAAGGCTTCGCGATGCTCGTGCTGACCCTGCCGATCTTCTTTCCCATCGTGCTCGAGCTGGGGATCGACCCGATCTGGTTCGGCGTGCTGGTGGTTCTCTCACTTGAAATGGGCCTGATTTCGCCCCCCGTGGGGCTGAACGTGTTCATCGTGAAATCCGTGGCCCCCGGCGTGGCGCTTGGGCGCATCTTTATCGGCGTCATCCCGTTCTGGATCATGATGATGGTCACGCTGGCGATCCTCGTGGCCTTCCCGCAAATCTCGCTTTTCCTGCCCAACACCATGTTCAATTGAGGCGCTTATGACCGAACCCTGCTTTGACGTTGCACATCTTGGCCATGTGGAGGTCCTGACCAACACCTTCGACGAGAGCCTTGATTTCTTCACGCGGGTCTATGGTCTGAAACTCTCGGCGATGGACGGCGACAGTGCCTACCTGCGGGCGTGGGACGATTACGAATTCCACACGCTCAAGTTGACCAAATCCGACACCACCGGCGTGGCCCATATCGGCTACCGCGTGTCGTCCGAGGCGGCGCTGGAACGGCGTGTGAAGGTGATCGAGACGTCAGGCTATATGGTTCATGGCTGGGTCGACGGCGATCTGGGGCATGGCCGCGCCTACAGGTTCGAGGATCCGTTCGGCCATGTGTTCGAGCTTTACTGGGACACTGTGAAATATGACCCGCCCGAGGACGACAAGCCGGCGCTCAAGAACATGTCCAGCCGCTTTCACGCGCAAGGCGTGTCGCCGCGCCGGATCGACCATTTGAACCTGCTGGCCGAAGACGTGATCCAATTCCGCGACTTCATGATCACCTGCCTTGGCAGCCGCGTGACCGAACAGATCCGGCTCAACAACGGGCGGTTGGGCGGCTGCTGGTTCACCATCAACAACAAGACCTATGATCTGGCCTGCACCGAGGAACACGGGCGCGGCCAGAACCGCCTGCACCATGTCACCTACGCCACCGACCAGCGCGAGGACATCCTGCGCGCCGCCGACATCTTTCTGGAAAACGGCGTCCATATCGAAACCGGCCCGCACAAGCATGCCATTCAGGGGACGTTTTTCCTGTATGTCTGGGAACCGGCGGGCAACCGGGTGGAACTGGCGAACGCAGGCGCGCGCCTGATCCTGCAACCCGACTGGGAAACGATCACCTGGACCGAGGACGAGCGCAAGAAGGGGCAGGCCTGGGGGCTCAAGACGATCGAGACCTTCCACACCCATGGCACGCCGCCCGTCACCGCTGAGTGATGGAGGCAGCGCCCGCAGACATGGTGGATGCGTGGCTGTCCCGGCTGGGGCTGACTGCTGCGCCGCCGGTGACACTGGGCGGGTTGACCACCATAACCCGCGCGCATCTGGACCGTATCCCGTTCGAAAACCTGACCGTCTTTTGCGGCGATGTTCCCGAGCTTGGGCTCGAGGCGCTTGCCGCCAAAATGCTCCATAACCGGCGCGGAGGATATTGTGTCGAGGTCAATCCGCTGCTCTGCGCCGCTTTGCGCGGTCTGGGTTTTGACGCCCGTCTTCGCATGGCGCGGGTCATTTGGCAGCGCGATGTGCCGGGGCCGCGCAGCCATTGCGTCTGCATCGTGACGCTGGACGGGGTCGAGCACCTTGTCGATGTGGGCTTCGGCGGGCCGGGGCCAATCGCGCCGGTGGCGTTGAACAATGATGCAGGTGATGTCGACCTGCGCACCCGGACCCGCGCCGGGCTGGGCACCGTGCTGAGCCGACAGGTCGATGTGGATGATTGGCGCGATCTCTACACCTTCACCGACGAACTGACGACGATGTCGGATGTGCAGGCGGGCAACTGGCTGGCGGCCACCATGCCGGGATCCCTGTTTGCCCGGACGCTGGTCGTCACCCGCCAGAGCGGCGACACGCGACTGGTGCTGGACGGTGCCCTGTTTCGCAAGTTTGCAAAGGGCAGGGAGTTGCAGGCGGAAACTTTGCAAACTCCGGACGCGGTGATCACCTGCCTGCAGGATTCCTTTGGACTGGACCCGGTGCCGGGGCTGAAAGACGCGTTGATCCGCAAAGGCATTTTTTGACCGGATGGTCAGAAAACCGCCAGACCCGCATTGGTGTTCAACAGGAACTGCGTGAAGATCGGGCTGCTGGCCGCACCGATGGCGCGGGCATTGCCGCCCACGCTGCCGGGTTCGATCTGCGGCGCGATCAGGCCGCGCGTGTCCTGGTTGACCAGATAGCGCCGTACCCGTTCCACCAGTTCGGTCCGCACCGAGGCGGGGAACGCCCCGTCGATCAGCACCGCCTCGAAGTCGATCACCGCGCAGACCGACAGTGACGCCTTGGCCAGTTCCTGCGCGGTTTCCCCGATCCACGGCTCGACATAACGGGACAGGTCGGTCCAGTCCTGCGGCTGATGCCAGAGCACGCGCGGATCGACCCCGGCCTGCACCAACCGCCCTTCGAGCAGGTGGATGGAGGCCACGTCGATCAATTGCTGGCTTTCGCCCAACGGCCCTGTGCTGCGCAGCGACCCCAGCGCGCCCGCATTGCCCTGATTGCCTTCGAACACCGTGTTATTGAGAACAACGCCACCACCCACGAACGAGCCGATGAAGAAATAGGCGTAGTCGCGAAACCCGTGATTGTGGCCGTAAAGATGCTCGGCCCGGCAGGCGGCGGTGGCGTCATTCACCACGAACACCGGAAGGTCGCTGAACCGGGAGACCTGTTCCTCGAAATCCAGATCCTTCCACGATCTGAACCGCTGCGACGGCGCGCCGATCAGGTCGTTCCATTTCCAAAGCTCGAAAGGGGCCGCGATCCCGATGCCACAGACACGGTCCACCGCGTCGGGCGCAAGACCGCCCAGCAGGGTGGTGATGCCCTGTTCTAGAAAGGCGAACACATCGTCTGGCAGGGGGTACTGATAGGCCGTCGAGACCTGAGCGCGCACGGTGCCGGTGAAATCCAGCAACAGCAACTCTGCGCTGCGCCGCCCGATCTTGAGGCCCAGCGACAGCACCCCGTCGGGCGACAGCTCCATCGGGATCGAGGGCTTGCCGACCTTGCCGCGCACCGGATCGCCTCGGCGCAGAAATCCGTCCTGTTCCAGCTTGCGAAAGATCACCGACACGGTCTGCGGAGACAGCCCCGTCAGGCGCGCAAGATCGATTCCGGCCATGCCGCCACGGCGCTGCAACATCGACAGGAGCAAGCGTTCATTATGGTTGCGCACACCGCTCTGGTTGACGCCCCCACTTGCCCCTCTGATCTTACCACCGTCCATGGTGATGACCTTAATCCAGGAAAATCCTTTGTTTAAGATGGCAGAGTGTATTTAATAAATAAAGTTTATTTATTTATTGACAGCACTGCGTTTCTCTGGCCTTTTCGATACCAACCTGTTGCGGGATCGCAGGCAGGGGGAGCGGGCATTGCATGGCCCGAAGGACTTAAAAGCGATTATTTCTGGGAGGAAATCATGAAGAAACTTCTGCTGAGCTCGGCTGTTGCCCTTGCGTCCATGTCCGGTGCGGCCTTTGCCGCAGGTCACGGCGTCAGCGCGTGCCTGATCACCAAAACCGACACCAACCCGTTCTTCGTCAAGATGCGCGAAGGCGCAGAGGCCAAGGCCGCCGAACTGGGCATGACGCTCAACAGCTATGCAGGCAAGATCGACGGTGACCACGAAACACAGGTCGCCGCCATCGAGACCTGCATCGCCAATGGTGCCAAGGGCATCCTGCTCACCGCGTCCGACACCGGTTCCATCGTTCCGGCCGTTCAGCAGGCCCGCGATGCGGGCATCCTCGTGATCGCCCTCGACACGCCGCTTGATCCGATCGACGCGGCGGACATGACCTTCGCGACCGACAACTTCCTTGCCGGCGAACTGATCGGTCAGTGGGCCGCTGCCGCTTTGGGGGATGACGCTGCCAATGCGCGCATCGCGACGCTTGACCTTGCGGTCAGCCAGCCGACCGTGGACGTGCTGCGCAACCAGGGCTTCCTTCAGGGCTTCGGCATCGATCTGGGCGATCCCAACGTGATCGGCGACGAAACCGATCCCCGCATCGTCGGCAGCGACGTGACGCAGGGCAACGAAGAGGGCGGTCGCCGCGCGATGGAGAACCTGCTGGCGCAGGACCCGACCATCAACGTGGTGCACACCATCAACGAACCCGCTGCTGCCGGTGCCTACGAGGCGCTCAAGGCCATCGGTCGTGAAAACGACGTGCTGATCGTGTCGGTCGATGGTGGCTGCCCCGGCGTCCAGAACGTCAAGGACGGCGTGATCGGTGCAACCTCGCAGCAATACCCGTTGCTGATGGCCTCCAAGGGCATCGAGGCGATTGCCGCATGGGCCGCGGATGGTACCAAGCCGTCGGCAAGTGATGGCAAGGACTTCTTTGACACCGGCGTGGCGCTTGTCACCGACAAGCCGGTCGACGGGGTGGACTCCATCGACACCGACGAAGGCATGGAGCTTTGCTGGGGTTGATCCGACTCAGCTCAGACTGAACAGTCAGGACAGGGGCGGGGAACGACCCGCCCTTGTCACAAGAACGGCCGTGTCTTCGGGGGAGGAGTCTCATGCCATCATCAGACAATTATGAATCGGTTGTCGGCAAGGCGAATGCCGAAATCGCATCCTTCGGTGGACGCGAGAAAACCCTGATCGACCGGTTTCACCACGCCTTGCACACCACGCCTGCCTTGGTGCCGCTCATCGTGCTCGTTTCCGCGATCATCGTGTTTGGCCTCGCGCTTGGATCGCGGTTCTTTTCACCCTTCGCGCTGACGCTGATCCTGCAACAGGTGCAGATCGTCGGCATCGTCGCCGCCGCGCAATCGCTGGTGATCCTGACCAAGGGCATCGACCTGAGCGTTGGTGCCATTGCCGTGATCTCGTCGGTGGTGATGGGGCAGTTCGCGTTCCGCTACGGCTTGCCGCCGGGCCTTGCGGTGATCTGCGGGCTGGTGGTCGGCACGGCCATTGGCGCGGTCAATGGCTGGCTGGTGGCGCAGATGAAACTGCCGCCCTTCATCGTGACGCTGGGCATGTGGCAGATCGTGCTGGCGGCGAATTTCCTTTATTCCAAGAACGAAACCATCCGGTCGCAGGAGATCGCTGAGCAGGCCCCTCTTTTGCAGATCATGGGGGCCAAGTTCGAAGTCGGCGGTGCGGTCTTTACGTTGGGCGTTGTGTTCCTTGTCCTTCTGGTGGCGGTGCTGGCCTTCGTGCTCAAACACACCGCCTGGGGCCGGCATGTCTATGCCGTGGGCGATGACCCCGAGGCGGCGGAGCTGGCGGGCGTGAACGTCAAGCAGACGCTGATTTCCGTCTATGCGCTGGCCGGTCTGATCTGTGCCTTCGCGGGCTGGGCGCTGATCGGGCGCATCGGGTCGGTGTCGCCGACCTCCGGGCAATTGCTGAACATCGAAAGCATCACCGCCGTGGTGATCGGGGGCATCTCCCTGTTCGGAGGGCGCGGGTCGATCCTTGGCACCTTCTTTGGCGCGCTGATCGTCGGGGTGTTCACCCTTGGTCTGCGCCTTGCCGGGGCGGATGCGCAATGGACCTTCCTTCTCATCGGTGTGCTGATCATCGCCGCCGTGGCCGTGGACCAGTGGATCAGAAAGGTGGCAGCCTGATGGAACCGATTTTGAAAGGCCGTGGACTGGTCAAGCGTTATGGCCGCGTGACTGCGCTGGACCGCTGTGATTTCGACCTGATGCCCGGCGAGATCCTAGCCGTGATCGGCGACAATGGCGCGGGCAAATCCTCGCTCATCAAGGCGGTGTCGGGCGCGGTCATTCCCGACGAAGGCACCGTGACGCTCGAAGGCAAGGACGTGCGGTTCACCACGCCGATCGAGGCGCGTGCGGCGGGCATCGAAACCGTCTACCAGACGCTGGCCATGTCGCCCGCGCTGTCGATTGCCGACAACATGTTCATGGGCCGCGAGATCCGCAAGCCCGGCTGGCGGGGCAAGTGGCTGCGCCAGCTGGACCGCCCGATGATGGAGAAACTGGCCCGTGACAAGCTGACGGAGCTGGGGCTGATGACGATCCAGAACATCAATCAGGCGGTGGAAACCCTGTCCGGGGGCCAGCGTCAGGGCGTGGCCGTGGCCCGTGCCGCCGCGTTCGGATCGAAGGTCATCATCCTGGACGAGCCGACCGCAGCCCTGGGCGTCAAGGAAAGCCGCAAGGTGCTGGAGCTGATCCAGGACGTGAAATCGCGCGGCATTCCGATCATCCTGATCAGCCACAACATGCCCCATGTGTTCGAGGTGGCCGACCGCATCCATGTTCACCGTCTGGGCAAGCGGCTCTGCGTGATCGACCCCAAGGATTATACCATGTCCGACGCGGTGGCCTTCATGACCGGGGCCAAGGATGCACCGGAAGCGGCGTAAACCTTCTTGTTCTGCACATTGGCCCTGCCTTTCGGCGGGGCCTTTTCTTTGGGGTCTTGCCACCCCGATCCGACAAAGCCGCCTCCTGAATGCACTTTTTTCGGAACCATTCCGCGCGGTGGGAGTTGACCCACCCGCAAGGTGGCTTTGAGCCGCCTCTAAAGCGTGGAAACAAGGAATTACGAGCATGGAAGAGGTGGAAGCCGTTGCCAACGGCCTGTGGGATCAGATCAACGCGGTCTTCACGATGGAGATCTACAATGGCCGGTCGCTGGCGGACCTGCTGACTCTCGAGGCGCTTTTGTCCCTGCTGGGCAGCGCGCTGGGGGCAACGCTGATCCTCGTGCTCGGCTTCGTTGTCTCGGGCGTCCTGAGCCGTCGGATCACGCGGATCGGGTCGATGCATGCGAGCCTCGACGACACGCTCTTCGTGTTCTTCGGCAACATCGTCCGTTACATCATCCTCGGGTTCACCACGCTGTTCGTGCTCAACACGTTCGGGGTGCAGACCACGTCGATCATCGCCGTCATCGGTGCCGCCGGTCTGGCCATCGGCCTGGCGCTGCAGGGCACGCTGTCCAATGTCGCGGCGGGGGTCATGCTGATCCTGTTCCGCCCGCTCAAGAACGGGGATTTCGTGCAGGTGAACGACGTGCTGGGCACGGTCAAGGAGATCACGCTGAACTACACCGAGATCGCCGATATCGGCAACGTCAAGGTCGTGGTGCCCAATTCCGAAGTCTGGGGCAAGACGATCAAGAACTATTCCGGCTACAGCACCCGCCGCGCCGAATGGGAATTCGGTGTCGGCTACGGGGTCAATCTTGCCAAGGCCGAAGAGGTGATCCGGGACACGATCATGTCCGATCCCCGGTCCCACTCAGAGCCTGCACCGTTCATTCAGGTCAACAATCTCAACAGCAGTAGCGTCGATTTCCTGGTCCGCGTGTGGTGCGCGGCGTCGGATTACTTTCAGTATCAGGCCGACATGAAGCGCAAGGTCAAGGAAGCGCTGGACGCGGCGGGTGTCGATATTCCTTTCCCGACCCGCATGGTTGTGATGCAGGGCAACGGATCGGTACAGGACGCGGAACGACTGGCCGCCGAATAGGTCAGGTCAGTCGCCCTTGCGATGCACATGAACCGCGCAGGGCGCGTGGCGCACCACGCGGGCGGCGGTCGAGCCGAGGAAAAAGTCGCTCAGCCCCGGTTTGTGCGATCCGATCACGATGCAGTCGAACCCGTGCTGGGCCGCATAGTCGATGATGGTGCGCGCCGAATGACCCGTGACCAGAGCGGGTGTCACGTCGTCCAGCCCGGCGATCTTTTCGTTCAGCCGTTCGCGGGCCGTGTCGAATCCGGCCTTGACCACCTCGTCGTCCAGATAGGCCTTCACCGTGCCTTGCGGGGCTTCGTAGACATGCAGCGCGACGATCTCGCCGCCCTCGGATCGCAGCACCCGCGCCACTTCGAGCGTTTGCGGTGATACGCCGTGATCCAGCGCCATGGGAACAAGGATTTTGCTGTACATCTCAAATCTCCTTTGGGTGTGGGGCAGGTTCAGCCCCAGGGCTGCAGAACGATTTTCGGTGTCGCGATCTTGCCGTGGCGCAGGTCGTGAAAGGCGCTGGCCCCATCGCTCAGAGGGCGTGTGCGAAACCAGTCCAGCGGCCCCAGACGCCCGTCAAAGATCGCCTGCGCGGTGTCGCGGAAATCCTGCGCGGTGTAGGTATAGGTGCCGACGAAGGTGATTTCCTGCAACGTCATGCGGCGCACATCCAGCCCGCCGGTGTCTTCGCCCAGCCCCACATGGCCGATCACGCCACCGGGCAGGGCATGGGCCGACGCTGCGGCGCGGGTGGCGGCATAGCCCACCGCGTCGATGATCAGGGGGTAGAACCCGGTCGGTTCCGCCACGGCGGTTTCGCCGCATTCATCGCTGAGAAACGCGCGGCGGGCCGGGTTCGGCTCGACCACCGTGACATCCGCGACCCCCATCGCCTTGAGCGCCAGCGATGCCGCAAGGCCGATGGCACCGCCTCCCAGAACCAGCGCGCGACGGTCCATCGACGGGTGCAGTGCGGCCAGCGCCAGCCTGACCGTGTGCCAGCTGACCGCCAGCGGTTCCGCCAGCGCGGCCTTGTCCAGCGGTACAGCGTCCGGGACGGTCACAAGGTTCGATGCGGGCATCGACACGAATTGCGCAAAGGCGCCCGGTCGCGGCTCCATCGAGATGATCTGGCGCGTCGGACACAGGTTTTCCCGCGCGGCTTGGCAGGCGGCACAGGTGCCGCAGGTCACCAGCGGATTGATCGTCACGCGGGTGCCGTCCATCGGCCCGCCCTGAACCACGCCCGCTGCTTCATGCCCAAGGATCAGCGGGGCAGGGCGGCGCGCGTCATGGCCCAGATAGGCATGCATGTCTGACCCGCAAATCCCGACCGCCTCGATGCGGATGAGGTGTTCGCCCTCGCGCGCGGTGATGTCCGGCACCTCGCGATAGGCCAGCGTTTCCAAGTCTTCGTAAACCAGCGCCTTCATTTTGCGGTAAACCCTCCGTCCACCATGAGAACCTGACCCGTGACATAAGACGACGCATCCGAGCACAGGAACAACACCGGCCCGTCGATATCCTCCATCCGGCCATTGCGCCCGATGCACGTCTGCGCCGCGTTGCGGGCGGCGCGGTCGGGGTCGGAGAACACAGCCTGTGTGAGTTCGGTCGGAAAGAACCCCGGCCCGATGGCGTTGGCGGTGATCCCGTGGGGTGACCAGGCTTCGGCCATGGCGCGGGTCAGTTGCGCGATGCCGCCCTTGGTGGCGCCATAGGCGATGCCGCCCGGAAAGGCGCGGGTGGTCTGGAGCGAGGCGAAGTTGACGATCCGGCCCCAGCCCTTGGCCTTCATCGCGGGCACCAGCGCTTGCGACAGGAAAAACGGTGCCGACAGGTTCAGCGCCAGTGTCATGTCCCAGCCATCGGGCGTCACGTCATCCGCCGCTTCGCGCGTGTTGACGCCTGCCGCATGGATCAAGATGTCAGGCGCACCGAACGGGGCCGACACAGCCTCGACCAGCGCAGGCAGTCCGTCGCGGTCGGTCACGTCGCCCACGACATATGCGGCTGCCGCACCGATCTCGGCGCACAGGCTGGCCAGCGCGTCCTGCCGCCGGGCCACACCCACGACGCGCGCCCCCGCTGCGGCCAGCGTGATCGCGGCACGCCGTCCGAGGCCGGAACTGGCGCCGGTGATGACAGCCACCTTGCCCTCAAGGTGGAACAGCTTTGCGGGATCAGCCATCTGCGGTCAGATCGAAATTGGTGCCGGGAAAGTACTTGGCCAGACGCACATCGGCCGCACGGGCGTGGCCTTCCATGCCTTCGAGCCGGGAAATCCGGGCTGTCGCTTCGGCGATCGCCTTTGATCCCTCTCGGGTGGCGCGCTGCCACGTGACGATCTTCATGTACTTGTGGACAGACAGACCGCCGGTATAGCTGGCCGCGCCCGAGGTCGGGAGGACATGGTTCGTGCCCGTCGCCTTGTCGCCATAGGACACGGTGGTTTCCTCGCCCAGAAACAGCGAGCCATAGCAGGTCAGGCGGTCCAGCCACCAATCCAGATCCTCGGCCTGCACCGTCAGGTGTTCGGGTGCGTATTCATCGGAACAGGCGGCCATGTCCTCGCGGTCTGAACACAGGATCACCTCGGCATAGTCGCGCCACGCAGCGGCTGCGTTCTGGCTGTTCACCTCGGGCAGATCGGCGATCAGGCCGGGGACGATATCCATCACCTTTTGTGCCAGTGCGCGGTCATCCGTGACCAGCCAAACGGGCGAATTGTAGCCGTGCTCGGCCTGGCTCACCAGATCGGTTGCCACGATATGCGGATCGGCGGTCTCGTCGGCAAGGATCAGGCTGTCGGTCGGTCCGGCGATCATGTCGATCCCGACACGGCCAAAGAGGATGCGCTTGGCCTCGGCCACGAACTGGTTGCCGGGTCCGACAAGGATATTGGCCTTGGGCAGACCGAAGAGACCAAACGTCATCGCGGCCACACCCTGCACGCCGCCCATCGCCATGATCTGGTGCGCACCCGAGATATGCGCGGCATAGACGATTGCGGGCGCGATGCCGACACCGGGGCGGGGGGGCGAACAGGCGGTGATATGACGGCAGCCCGCCACCTTGGCGGTGGTCACGGTCATGATGGCCGACGCGATATGGCTGTAGCGCCCACCGGGCACATAGCAGCCTGCCGCGTCCACGGGGATCGCCTTTTGCCCGGCGATCATGCCCGGCACGATCTCGACCTCGACATCCGACATGGTGGCCTTTTGCGCCTCGGCGAAACGGCGCACATTGTCCTGCGAAAACTCGATATCGCGCTTGAGCTTTTCGGGCACCAGCGCGCTGGCCGCTTCGATGTCTTCGGGTGTCAGCAGGACATTGCCTTCGTACTTGTCGAACTTGCGGGCATAGTCCATCGCGGTCGCATCGCCGCCCGCCTCGATATCGGCAAGGATGGTCTTGACGGTCTCGTGCACTTCGGAGGCATCGGATTTCGCCGTCAGGGTCGCTTTTTTCAGGTATTCTCGTGTCATAATCGTTAAGTCCTACTTGTAGATATCAGGCAGCAGCGTTGTGGAAATCGCCGGCACATAGGCGATGAACAGAACCACGACGAGCATGCCCAGAACGAAAGGAATGGCGCGGGCTGCAATCTTGAGGATGGATTCCCCGGTGATGCCGGAAACCACGAACAGGTTAAGCCCAAGCGGTGGCGTGATGAAACCGACACCCAGAGCGGTGATCATCATGATGCAGAACTGGATCTCGTTCATGCCGATATTGTCGGCAAGCGGCTTGAGAATGGGCGCAAGGATCACGATGTTCGGCGTCGTCTCCATCACGCAGCCCGCCGCGATCAGGATGCCGATCATCAGCAGGATGAGGATCCACGGCTCGTCCGTCAGCGCGGTCACCGATGTGACAAAGCCCTGCGGCACACCCATGATGGCCAGCGCTTCGGCCAGAGGTGCGGAAAAGGCGATGATCGGCAGGATCACCCCGTTGACCTTGGCGGAACTGAGCAGCATTGCCGGGAAATCGGCGAATGACAGCGTGCGCAGGATGAAGCCCATGATGATGGTCACGACCACCGCCGTCGCCCCGGCCTCGGTCGGGGTCAGCCGCCCCGAGAAGATGCCGTAGAAGATGATCCCCGGCACGATGAAGGCGTACCAGCCGGATTTCAGCGCACGTCCCAACTGGGCCAGATATTCGCTCATCGAGATGTTGCCGCCACCTTCGTAGCCGTGGATTCGGTTGACGATCACGTTGGTGACGAGGATCGAGATCAGGATCGCCAGACCGGGGATCAGCGCCGCCAGAAACAGCGTCGAGGCGGAAATGCCCAGCACAAGGCCGATGATGATATAGGCAATCGACGGCGGAATGAGGATGCCGGTACAGGCACCCGCCGCGACCAGCGCGCAGGCATAGGGGCGGGGATAGCCCGACTCCACCAGCCGCGCGATGGTCATGCGCCCGACGGCGGCAGCGCCTGCCGCATCAGAGCCCGAGATGGCGGCGAACATGCCGCAGACCAGCACCGTGGCCGATCCGAACCCGCCCTTGGCGAATTGCGTCAGCGCCTCTGCCACGTCCAGAAACTTGCGACTGAGCCCGGTGCGCACCAGCACGTCGCCCGTGAGGATGAACAAGGGCACGGCGGTCAGCGCAAAGGCGTCGATCCCGGTGAACAGGCTCTCGCCCACAGCGCTCAGCGGCAGGTCGCCCGACATCATCAGCATGATGATGGCCGCAGCGCCGATGGCGGCCCAGACCGGCACCGCCAGCGCGATCAGTGACACGAAGAGGATCACCGGAACGTAGAAATCCCAGCCAAGATCGACTGTCTGATTGATTTGTTGCCACATGGGTCAGGGTCCCTCAGTCAAACAGCTTGTCGCCTTCGTAGACGTCGGTTCCATCCCGGAGGGATTTGACATCACGAAGGAAGGATTGGATCAGTCGCCACACGATCAGGGTGAACCCGACCGGGACCGCCATCAGGAACCAGGCCTGCGAAATCCGCAGACCCGCTGTGACCGATCCGAAATTCAGCGACACATGCACGGTTTCCAGCGACCAGTAGAGCGCGACCAGCGCCACGAGGAACATCACGATATCGCCGAAGATATAAAGCAGCGCCTTGGCGCGCGGGCCGAGGTAATGCATCACCACGTCGATGCGAATGTGGGCGCGTTCCTTGACGGCTGCTGCGGCCCCGATCCACGCTAGGTAGATGAAGGAATAGCGCACGATCTCTTCGCCCCAGATCGACGAATAGGAGAAGATTTCGCGCCGCAGCACTTCGATCGCCATGGTGATGACCAGCATCACGTAAAAGGTCAGAAGCAGCCACCGTTCGGCGTTGCGGTCGATGGTACGCAGAGTTTTCATGGGTCCCTCGGGGCGTCACGGCACATCCATACAATCCCGGTGGACCGGAGCGCGGACAGACCGTTGTGAGAAGGGGCGGGCGCTGCTGGACAGCGCCCGCATGTCGGGGATCAGGCGTCGTGGACGTAATGCCTGCCCATCGTGCCAGCCGCTTCGACCAGCTTGTCGAAGGTCTCCATCGACCCGGCCAGTTCGGTCTTGAAGCTGTCCCATTCGGACCGCTGATAACCGACGGTGTCCTGCCATTCGGCCAACTGATCGGCGCTCAGCGAATGGAATTCGACACCCGCCTTGCGCATCTCCGCCATTGCGAAGGTTCGCGACGACGGCACCTTGGCAAGGTTCTGGTGGAAGCTCATTTCCGACGCCCACTCGATGGCCTCCTGCACGTCGCCGGGCAGGGTGTTGTACCATTCGAGGTTGCAGGCGTAGCACTGGCTGTCCGGCACCGCCTGGGTGAAGGTGACATGGCTCAGGATGTCCTTGAAGCCGAACGCGTACAGCGCGCCAACCGCCGGGTCGAGAGCATCGGCAACACCCTGCTTGATCGCGGACGGTGTTTCGCCCCAGGCCACCGGCGTCGGGTTTGCGCCGCCCATCCGGTAGAACTGCTGCAGCATCTGCGATCCCGGCACCCGGAACTTGACGCCTTGCAGGTCTGCGGGGGTGATGATCGCGTTGCCACCTTGACGCACGGCCATGACGCGCGGGTCGATGCAGAAATAGAACATCGGCTTGAACCCGCGCTGTTCGACCGCCGCGTTCACTTCGGTCTTCCAGATGTCCGAGGTGACAAGGTTCACGAAGCGTTGGTTGGCCCCGCAGAAATACGGCATGTTGATCAGGTCGACCGCAGGCGCAAAGGGCGCGAAGTTGGACAGCGAGAACTGGCCGGCATTGATCGTGCCGCCCTGAACCTTCTGGGCCAGTGCCGACCCGGTGCCGAGCTGCCCACCCGGAGCCAGCTTGACATAGATCTTGCCGTTCGATGCGTTCTGAAGGTTTTCCTTCACGTCCAGCTGCATCATCGGGTAGCTGCGCGTCGTTCCGATCACGTACTCGGTGGCCAGCGTCATCACGTGGTCGGCTGCAGCCTCGCGGTCGCGCTCTTCGTTGGCGGTCTGGGCGGACGCCTCGGACGAGGTCAGCACACCTGCAGCACCGGCCACGATGGCCGCCGTGAAGCCGCCGGTGCCCATGATCTTCAGGAAGTTGCGGCGCTCTTCGGATGCGAGCTCGTTGTGGTCATCAGTCATATGGTCTCCTCCCAATTGACGTCAGCTGCCGTTTTTGTTCTTTCGGTCAGCTTCTTTTTTCAGAATGGCAACGACGAACAGCATCGCCGCCGCGAACAGAACCAACATCTCCCCGATATCCGAAAGGAACGCGGTCCCCGCAAAAGCACCCAGCGCGACATTGGCGAAGTAGATCCCAAAGACGATGGCGGATGCAGCAAGAAACATGGCGAACCCCGGATATCATGTTGATTCTGAAATCAGTGTAAGCGCTTGCATTTGCATCATGCAAGCGCTTACATCTTAACCATGCATCGTTTATGACGCGTCCGCGATGCACTTGATGGGCACTGGCACGGAAAAGGAGACCGATGTCACAACTGCGCTCCGTACCCACACTGGATGACGTGGCACGCGCGGCTGGCGTGTCGACAGCGACCGTCTCGCGCTGCCTGAATTCGCCCGAACGGGTGGTCGAGGACACCCGCAAGCGGGTCATGTCGGCGGTGGAACACCTGGGCTACACGCCCAATTTCGGCGCGCGGGTGATGGCGGCCAGGCGCACGTTCACCATCGGCGCGATCATCCCGACGATGGAAAACGCCATTTTCGCTCGTGCGCTTCAGGCCTTTCAGGAAGAACTGCACGCCCGCGGCTACACGCTGCTGGTCGCGAGCTCTGCCTACCAGCCCGAGATCGAGGAAGAGCAGATCCGGTCACTCGTGGCGCGGGGTGCGGACGGGCTGTTGCTGATCGGCCATGACCGCGATCCGGCGGTCTACGACTATCTCAAAAGCCGCGAGATCCCGGTTCTGTCGGCCTGGGTCTACCTGCCCGACACCGGCCAGCCTGCGGTCGGGTTCGACAATCGCCGCTCCATGTTCGCACTGGCGCAGCAGGTGATCGACTTCGGGCACCGTCGCATCGCTATGATCTCGGGCATCACCAAGGGCAATGACCGCGCGGCGGGACGTGTTCTGGGCCTGCGCGATGCGTTGCAGGCCAACGGGCTTGATCCCGAGGCGATGCCGGTGATCGAAACCCCGTATGGTGTGGAAAACGGGGCCGACGCCCTCAGGTCCCTGATGCAGGCCGATGCACGGCCCACGGTCGTGATGTGCGGCAATGACGTGCTGGCCGTGGGCGCCTTGCGCGGCGCGCAGGACATGGGGCTGTCGGTGCCGCAGGACGTGTCGGTCACCGGGTTCGACGATATCGAACTGGCCCGCATCGTCACGCCGCAGATCACCACTGTGCATGTCCCGCACCGCGAGATGGGGCGCAAGGCGGCCATCGCCCTTGTCGACATGGTGGAAAAGCGCAGTACGGGAGACGTTGTTGAGCTGAAAAGCACGCTGAAGATCCGCGGCTCGCTGCGTGATCTCAACGGCTGATTACCCGCCTGCGTCAACTGGCCTGCGTCACCACCACCTCGGTGTCCCATGCCGCGCAGCGCTCCGGCAGGTCGGCGGGCAGGGGGGCATCGGTGAACAGGGTGTCGATCTCGGACAGCGACGCGATCCGCGCGGGCGCGTTGCGCTTCATCTTGGACGCATCGGCGACGAGATAGGTCTTGCGCGATTGCTGCAGGATCGTCTGGCTGACCCCCACCTCCTGAATGTCGAAATCCAGCAGGTCGCCATCCCGGTCCAGCGCCGAACAGCCGATGATCGCAAGGTCGAACTTGAACTGCAGGATGGTCTCGATGGCCAGCTTGCCCACCAGCCCGCCATCGGCGCGCCGCAGGTTGCCGCCGGTCACGACCACTTCGCAGCCCTGCGTTTCGGCCAGGATATTGGCCACGTTCATGTTGTTGGTGACAACCAGCAGGTTCTGGTGCGCACGCAGCTCGCGCGCCACGGCCTCGGTGCTGGTGCCGATGTTCAGGAACAGCGAGATGTTGTTGGGGATGCGCTGTGCGCAAGCCTTGGCCATCGCCGCCTTGGCCTTGGCGTTCAGCGTCTGGCGCTGTTCATAGCCGATATTGCTCGTGCTCGACGGAAGCATCGCACCGCCATGCACCCGCTCGAGACGTCCATCCTCGGCCAGATCCGACAGGTCGCGGCGGATGGTTTGCAGCGTCACGCCGAAATGTTGCGCCAAGCCTTCGACCGTGACCTTTCCTTCCTGTCGCGCGATTTCAAGGATGTCTCGGTGGCGAAAGGCGTGGGACATGGGCGATCTCGGAGCTGTGTCGTTCAAGGGGTGCAGCGAAGGCGATTCCGCCGGAAAGTAGGACCGGCCAGAGACCGCGTTCGATCATGATACCGGTCTTAGCGCGCAAAACCCTAATGCCAAATTTTGTGTGAATTCATGGGGATAGATAAAAACGAACATAAACGAACAAATTCGCCTTGCGTGATGGCTGCTCAATCCGCATAAATCGCAGAGGATTTACGTGGCCTTGGGAGGTGGTACGCGGTGATCGACCAAACCATCAAACCAGCAGATCTTTTCGTCATCGGTGGTGGCATCAACGGATGTGGCATCGCACGCGACGCGTCGGGCCGCGGATTGTCGGTGACACTGGCCGAGATGAACGACCTTGCCTCGGCCACATCCTCGGCCTCGACCAAGCTGTTCCACGGCGGGTTGCGCTATCTGGAATATTTCGAATTCCGTCTTGTTCGCGAGGCGCTGGTCGAACGTGAAGTGTTGCTCAAGGCAATGCCGCATATCAGCTGGCCGATGCGCTTTATCCTGCCTTATCATGAGGATATGCGGTTCGAATCCGACACGCCCACATCACGCCTGCTGAATTTCGTGATGCCGTGGATGAAGGGACGCCGTCCCGCCTGGCTGATCCGGTTGGGGCTGTTTCTCTATGACAACCTCGGGGGCCGCAAGATCCTGCCGGGGACCAGGACCCTGTCACTGGACGGAACGCCGGAAGGTGCGCCGCTGGAAGACCGGTTTTCCAAGGCTTATGAATATTCCGACTGCTGGATCGAGGATTCGCGCCTTGTCGTGCTGAATGCCCGCGATGCCGAAGCGCGCGGTGCCACGATCCTTCCCCGCACCAAGGTGCTGTCGGCAGCGCGCGAGGGTGACCTGTGGCGCGTAGAAACGCAAAATACCGAAAGTGGCGAGACCCACACGCATTACGCCCGGATGCTGGTGAATGCCGGTGGTCCGTGGGTGGGCGACATCATCCAGACCAAGGTGCGGCTCAATTCCACCGAAGGTGTGCGTCTTGTTCGCGGCTCGCATATCGTAACGCGCAAGCTTTACGATCACGACAAGTGCTATTTCTTTCAAGGTACGGATGGCCGGATCATCTTTGCCATTCCCTACGAGACCGATTTCACCCTGATCGGCACCACCGACGCCGAACACGACGATCCGTCCAAAACGCCCGAATGCACCCCGGAGGAACAATCCTACCTGCTGAACTTCGCCAACCAGTATTTCAAGCAGGACCTCGGCGATGCCGATGTGGTCTGGACCTATTCCGGCGTTCGTCCGCTTTATGACGACGGGGCCAGCAGCGCGACGGCGGCAACGCGGGATTACACGCTCAAGGTCGATGCCACCGGCGGCGCACCGGTGCTCAACATCTTTGGCGGCAAGATCACAACCTATCGCCGCCTTGCCGAAAGCGCGCTGGACAAGGTCTCCGAACATCTGCCCAATGTCAAAGGTCCGTGGACAGCCGGTGTCACGCTGCCCGGCGGGGATTTCCCGGTCGACGGGTTCGACGCGCTTGTCGCGGACCTGCAAGACAAGTTTCCCTTCCTCGATGCCTTCTGGGCGCGCCGCCTTGCGCGCGCCTATGGCACCGAAGCGCCCGAGATCCTCGGGACCGCACGGGAAGCCGCCGACCTGGGCCGCGATTTCGGCGCGACCCTGACCGAGGCCGAGGTGAACTGGCTGATGTCACAGGAATATGCCCACACCGCCGAAGACGTGGTGTGGCGGCGCAACAAGCTGGGCCTGCGCCTGAGCGCGGATCAAATCAAGGGTTTGGACAACTGGATGGCGGATCAGCGCCAATCCCGGTCCAAAGCCGCAGAATAGGGGGCCGGACATGACGCTTGAACTCAAAGGCGTGTCCAAGGTGGTCGAGGGGCAAACCCATATCTACCCCACGGACCTGACACTGGAAAAGGGCACGATGAACGTGCTTCTGGGGCCAACCCTGTCTGGCAAGACGTCGCTCATGCGCCTGATGGCGGGGCTCGATGTGCCTGCGACCGGACGGATCATCTGGCAGGGCAAGGATGTCACCGGCATGCGCGTTCAGGACCGCAAGGTGGCGATGGTCTACCAGCAGTTCATCAACTATCCGTCGATGACCGTCTACGAGAACATCGCGTCCCCGATGAAGCTGATGGGCGTCGACCGCGCCGAGATCGACCGCCGCGTGCGGGACACCGCCGCGATGATGAAACTGACACCGATGCTCGACCGCAAGCCGCTGGAATTGTCCGGCGGGCAGCAACAGCGCTGTGCCTTGGCCCGCGCGCTGGTGAAGAATGCAGGGCTTGTCCTGCTTGATGAACCGCTCGCCAACCTGGACTACAAGCTGCGCGAGGAATTGCGGATCGAGATCCCCAAGATTTTCGAGGAATCGGGCTCGATCTTCGTCTACGCGACCACCGAACCCGAAGAGGCTCTGCTTCTGGGTGGCAATACTGCCACGCTGTGGGAGGGCCGGGTCACGCAGTTCGGTCCCACGCCCGAGGTCTACCGCCAGCCGGTCGATGCCACCACGGCGCGGGTGTTCAGCGATCCGCCGATGAACTTCCTGCCAATCACCAAATCGGGCGACCAGCTCAGCTTTGGCGACAACAAGACGACGCAGGCCATGGGCCGCCTTGCTGATCTGCCGGACGGCACCTACACCGCCGGGTTCCGCCCCAATCATCTTGAAATAGGTCAGCACGCGGGGGACGCCATGTTCTTTACGACGCGCCTGACCGTGACCGAGCTCACCGGGTCGGAAACCTTTGTGCATCTCGATCACCACGGCCAGCGCTGGGTCGGGCTGATCCACGGCGTGCACGATCTGAAACTGGGCGAGGATCTGACCGTGTGGCTCGATCCGCGGCATGTCTATGTCTTTGACGAACAGGGCAGGATGATCGCGCCAGCATCTTACGCGCTGGCGGCCTGAAGGAACGGAAATGGCAAAGATCACACTCGATAACCTGGCACATTCCTACCTGCCCAATCCGAAATCCGAGGATGATTTCGCTCTCAAGGAGCTGAATCACGATTGGGACGATGGCGCGGCCTATGCGCTTCTGGGGGCGTCCGGATGCGGAAAATCCACGCTTCTCAACATCATATCCGGCCTTCTTCATCCCAGCCAAGGCCGCATCCTGTTCGACGGGCAGGACGTGACGCATGCCCCCACGGCCCAGCGCAACATCGCGCAGGTGTTCCAGTTCCCGGTCGTCTACGACACGATGAGCGTCTACGACAACCTCGCCTTCCCGCTGCGCAATCGCGGCTGCGACGAGACCTATGTGGCGCAGCGCGTGCAGGAAATCGCCCGGATGATCGGCATGGAAGACACGCTGCGCAAAAAGGCGCGCGGGCTGACCGCAGATGCCAAGCAGAAGATCAGTCTTGGCCGGGGCATGGTGCGCAAGGACGTGAACGCCCTGCTGTTCGACGAACCGCTGACCGTAATCGACCCGCATATGAAGTGGGAATTGCGCACGCAGCTGAAAAAGCTGCACCATGATTTCGGCCATACCATGATCTACGTGACCCATGACCAGACAGAGGCGCTGACCTTTGCCGACAAGGTGGTGGTCATGTATGACGGTCGTGTGGTGCAGATCGGCACACCCGAACAGCTGTTCGAACAGCCGGAACACACGTTTGTCGGCTATTTCATCGGCTCTCCGGGCATGAATGTTCTGCCCGCCGAGGTCGAGGGCACCATGGCGAAAGTCGGCTCGCAGACCATCCCGCTTGCGGGCGGCTACCGACCGGCCAGCGGCAAGGTCGAGATCGGCGTGCGCCCCGAGTTTGCCCGCCTCAGCCAGTCCGAAGGTCTGCCCGTGACGATCCGTCGGATCGAGGATGTGGGCCGTCACAAGATCATTCGCGCGCAGTTCGAAGGCCATGACATCAACATCATCGCAGGCGAAGACGACCCCGTCAGCGCCGACATGAACCGCGTCAGCTTCGATCCGGCGCATGTGAATGTCTATGTCAACGACTGGCGCATCGCGCCCGATCGCTCGCAATCCGTGGGGGAGGCCGCGTAATGGACAAGACAGTCAACCAGAAGGCATGGTTCCTCGTCCTGCCGGTGCTGATCCTCGTGGCGTTCTCGGCGGTGATCCCGCTGATGACGGTCGTCAACTATTCGGTACAGGACACGTTCGGCAACAACGAGTTCTTCTGGACGGGACTCGAATGGTTCGAGGAAATGCTCAACGACGACCGCATGTGGGGCGCGCTGGGGCGGCAATTGATGTTCTCGGGCATCATCCTGCTGATCCAGATTCCGCTGGGTGTGTTCGTGGCGCTCAACATGCCGAAAAAAGGCTTCTGGGCCAGCTTCTGCCTTGTCTTCATGTCGCTGCCGCTCTTGATCCCGTGGAACGTGGTCGGCACCATCTGGCAGGTCTTCGGTCGCGTCGATATCGGCCTCTTGGGTCACACGCTGGCCGCACTTGGAATCGACTACAACTATACCAACGATCCGTTTGACGCCTGGGTCACGATCATCGTCATGGATGTCTGGCACTGGACCTCGCTGGTCGCGCTCTTGGCTTATGCGGGTCTGCAATCCATTCCGGACGCCTATTACCAGGCCGCCAAGATCGACCAGGCGTCGCGCTGGAAGGTGTTCCGCTTCATCGAATTGCCGAAGATGATGGGTGTTTTGATGATTGCAATCCTGTTGCGCTTCATGGACAGTTTCATGATCTACACCGAGCCGTTCGTCGTGACTGGCGGTGGACCGGGCAGCACCACAACGCTTTTGTCCATCGACCTGGTGAAGATGGCCCTGGGACAGTTCGATCTTGGGCCGGCAGCCGCGTTCTCGCTGATGTATTTCCTTGTTATCCTGTTGATTTCGTGGGTGTTCTACACAGTCATGATCAATCTCGACAAGCGGGAGGGCTGAGCCGATGACCGATGCAACCACGACCCGCATTCCCGGCGATCTGACCGCTGGCGGCACCAAGAAGCGTGTCCGCGTCAACGGTTCGGTCATCGTGATGGGGCTCTACCTGCTGTTCCTCATGCTGCCGATCTACTGGCTGCTGAACATGAGTCTTAAGACGAACACGGAGATCGTGAACTCTTTCACGCTCTGGCCGCGCAGTTTCACGCTGGACAATTACCGCACGATCCTGACCGACCCGAGCTGGTACATGGGCTACGTGAACTCGCTCATCTATGTGGTCATGAACACGGTGATCTCCTTGGCCGTGGCCTTGCCCGCAGCTTACGCGTTCAGCCGCTATCACTTCATGGGTGACAAGCATCTGTTCTTCTGGCTGCTGACCAACCGCATGGCGCCGCCCGCCGTCTTCGCGCTGCCGTTCTTCCAGCTCTATTCGTCGGTTGGCCTCTTCGACACGCATATCGCCGTGGCCCTCGCGCATTGCCTCTTCAACGTGCCGCTCGCGGTGTGGATCCTTGAAGGCTTCATGCGCGGCGTGCCGAAAGAGATCGACGAGACAGCCTATCTGGACGGCTACAGCTTTGGTCGTTTCTTCACCCGCATCTTCATGCCGCTCATCTCGAGCGGTATCGGGGTCGCCGCGTTCTTCTGCTTCATGTTCTCATGGGTGGAATTGCTGCTGTCCCGCACTTTGACCACCGTCGACGCAAAACCCATCGCCGCGATCATGACCCGCACGCAGGGCGCATCGGGCATCGACTGGGGCGTGCTGGCCGCCGCGGGCATCCTGACCATCGTGCCGGGGGCCTTGGTGATCTACTTCGTGCGCAACTACATCGCCAAGGGCTTTGCCCTGGGGAGGGTGTGATGACGGAACTACAAAAACAGCTGTGGGCTGCTCACGGTGGTGATTTCCTTGAACGCTTGGAGAAATTGAGAACTGGGCCACAGTACCGGTTGGAAGACGTTTTTGCTGCCGATTGGGAGGGCTTAGGCGACGGAACGCTAAGGCAGAACATCGGACGAGCGATTTCGGCGGCTTTCTTGGAAAAACACCCCGACATCGACCCAACTGTCTTTGAGCAAACCGTAGTGAACGGAACGCCGAACCGTATGCAATACAGGAGATTAAAATAATGGATCTCTCATGGATGGCATGGACATGGCCTACCGCGATCTTCTTCATGGTCATCGCGAGCCTGCTGATCGTCTTCACGATCCTGGCCATCAAATTTCCCGAGACGCCGCGCACCGGCATCTTGCGGATCGAAACGACGCGGGGTGACCGTTTGTTCATCACGCTTCTGGGCAGCGCCTTCATCAACCTCGCCTGGCTTGGACTGGTCGGAGAAAACCAGCCTTGGGCCCTCGGGGTTTGCGCGCTCTATGCACTCGCGGTGTTCCGCTGGGTGTGACGAACACGCCGGCGCCCTCCCGATGACGGGGCGGCGCCAAACTTCAACCAAGTTCTCAATACCGGGGAGGAACCTAATGAACTTGAACCTGAAATCCTCAACAGCGGCGCTGCTGATCCTTGCGGGTCCGGCATTCGCCGACATGGACGCAGCGCGTGCGTTCCTGGATGCAGAGATCGGCGATATGTCGTCGCTCGACCGCGCCGCCCAGGAAGCCGAGATGCAGTTCTTCATCGACGCGGCCCAGCCCTTCCAGGGGATGGACATCAAGGTGGTGTCGGAAACCATCACCACACACGAGTACGAAAGCCAGGTGCTGGCACCCGCCTTCACCGCGATCACCGGCATTCAGGTTACCCATGACCTGATCGGCGAAGGCGACGTCGTTGAAAAGCTGCAGACGCAAATGCAGTCGGGCGAAAACGTCTATGACGCCTATATCAACGATTCCGACCTGATCGGCACCCATTGGCGCTACCAGCAGGTGCGCAACCTGACCGACTGGATCGCCGGCGAGGGCGCGGACGTGACATTGCCGACGCTCGATCTCGACGATTTCATCGGCACGCAGTTCACAACCGCACCGGATGGCAAGCTCTACCAGCTGCCGACCCAGCAGTTCGCGAACCTGTACTGGTTCCGCTACGATTGGTTCAACGACGAGCAGAACAAGGCGGATTTCCAAGAGAAATACGGCTATGAGCTTGGCGTTCCGGTCAACTGGTCAGCTTACGAGGACATCGCCGAATTCTTTACCGGCCGTGACCTGAGCCGTATGGGCGTCGAAGGCGAAGTCTTCGGCAACATGGACTACGGCAAGAAAGACCCGAGCCTTGGTTGGCGCTACACCGACGCGTGGATGTCGATGGCCGGCATGGGCGACGTGGGTGAACCCAACGGCCTTCCGGTCGACGAATGGGGCATCCGCGTGAACGAGAACTCGCAGCCCGTCGGTTCTTGTATGGATCGTGGCGGTGCGACCAACGCGCCTGCAGCGGTCTATGCCGTCGAAAAGGCGATCGAATGGCTGGAAAAGTACACGCCTCCCGCTGCGGCTGGCATGACCTTCTCTGAAGCGGGCCCGATCCCCGCTCAGGGCAACATCGCGCAGCAGATGTTCTGGTACACCGCCTTTACCGCGGACACCGTGAAGCCTGATCTTCCCGTGATGAACGAAGACGGCACACCCAAGTGGCGCATGGCTCCCAGCCCGCATGGCGTCTATTGGAAAGAAGGCCAGAAGGTCGGCTACCAGGACGTGGGGTCGTGGACGCTGATGAAATCCACCCCGGTGGATCGTGCGCAGGCCGCGTGGCTCTATGCACAATTCGTCACCTCCAAGACCGTGGACGTGAAGAAATCCCATGTGGGACTGACCTTCATCCGCGACAGCTCGATCAATCATGAAAGCTTCACCGAACGCGCACCGCGTCTGGGTGGTCTGGTCGAATTCTACCGCTCGCCGGCACGGACGGCATGGTCGCCCACCGGCACCAACGTGCCTGACTATCCGCGTCTGGCACAGCTGTGGTGGCAGAACATCGGCGATGCCATGTCCGGTCAGAAGACCGCGCAGGAAGCGCTTGATGCGCTTTGTGAAGCACAGGAAGACGTGATGGCGCGTCTCGAGCGTGCAGGCGTCCAGGGCGATCTGGGTCCGGTCCTGAACGAAGAGCGCGATCCCCAGTACTGGCTCGAACAGCCGGGTGCACCATTCCCCAAGCTGGAGAACGAGGACGAAGAGCCTCAGACCATCGCCTATGATGAGCTGATCAAGTCCTGGCAGTAAGCTGCCTTTGATCGGGGCGCGCATTCCGCGCCCCGATCCCCTTTATTCCCTTTCCTGTTTGATCCTTTCCAACTGTCCTGAAAAACTGGACCGATAAAACACGTCACCACGGGAGGCCCGCCGCACATGACCCATATCCTTGCCATCGATCAGGGCACGACCTCGACGCGCGCCATCCTGTTTGACGAAACCCTGACCGTCATCGCGTCGGCGCAGGAAGAATTCGACCAGCACTACCCCAGGAGCGGCTGGGTCGAACACGACCCCTCGGACCTCTGGTCCACCACAGCCGCAACCTGCCGCGCCGCCATCGAAAAGGCGGGCGGCACCACCGACGACATCGCCGCCATCGGCATCACCAACCAGCGCGAAACCACGCTGGTCTGGGACCGCACAACCGGCAAGCCTGTGTTCAACGCCATCGTCTGGCAGGACCGGCGCACCTCCGAGGTCTGCAAGACGCTCAAGGCCGAAGGGTTCGAAGAGGTGGTGACCGACCGCACCGGGCTTTTGCTTGATCCCTATTTCAGCGGCACCAAACTGGCGTGGATTCTCGACAACGTGGACGGCGTGCGCGCCCGCGCCGAGGCTGGAGAGTTGGCCTTCGGCACAGTGGACACCTGGCTGGTCTGGAACCTGACCGGGGGTAAGGTCCATGTGACCGACGCCACCAATGCCGCGCGCACCATGCTTTACGACATCCGCAAGGGCCGCTGGTCGCAGACCATCTGCGACAAGCTGGGCATTCCGATGTCCCTGCTGCCCGAGGTCAAGGATTGCGCCGCCGATTTCGGCGAAACCCGCCCCGATCTTTTCGGCCGCGCCATCCCGATCTGCGGCATCGCGGGCGATCAGCAGGCAGCCACCGTGGGGCAGGCGTGCTTCAAGCCAGGGATGATGAAATCCACCTATGGCACAGGGTGCTTTGCGCTGCTCAACACCGGCGACACGCCCGTGACCTCGACCAACCGTCTGTTGACGACGATCGCCTACCAGCTGGATGGCAAACCGACCTATGCGCTGGAGGGCTCGATCTTCATCGCGGGGGCCGTGGTGCAATGGCTGCGTGACGGGCTCAAGATCATCCGCGAGGCCAAGGAAACCCAGCCGCTGGCGGAAAAGGCCGACGCGATGCAGGAGGTGGTGCTTGTGCCGGCCTTTACGGGCCTCGGCGCACCCTACTGGAATGCCGAGTGCCGCGGCGCAATTTTTGGCCTGACGCGCAATTCCGGGCCAGAGGAGTTCGCCCGCGCAGCCCTCGAAAGCGTGGGCTACCAGACCCGCGACCTGCTGGACGCGATGAAGGCGGATTGGTCCGGGACATCGGAGACCGCCCTTCGCGTGGACGGCGGAATGAGTGCCTCGGACTGGACCATGCAATTCCTGTCAGACATCATCGATGCGCCGGTCGAACGGCCCAAGGTGCTCGAGACCACCGCGATGGGGGCCGCGTGGCTTGCGGGCTACAAGGCGGGCGTGCTGCCCGACATGGAGGCGTTTGCCGCGCAATGGGAAGTCGATGGCCGGTTCGAGCCGGACATGGCGGCGGAGGTGCGGGACCGAAAATACGGCGGTTGGAAGCGGGCTATCGAGGCGACGATCGGGTTTGCGGGGTAAAAGCCGCGTCGACGCGGCTTGAAGGGCTTTCGAAAGCCCTGTCCCGCGTTACCCCACCTTCAGCACGATCTTCCCGATATGGACCGAGCTTTCCATTCGCGCATGCGCCTGTGCGGCATCCTCCAGCGCGCAGATGCTGTCCATCACCGGCGCGATCCGGCCCGAGGCCAGATGCGGCCAGACCTCGGATTCGAGATCGCGGGCGATGGCGGCCTTGGCGGCGACCGACTGGGGCCGCAGGGTCGATCCGGTGATCGTCTGACGGCGCATCATCAGCGGCGCGAAATTGATCTCGGCCTTGGGGCCTTGCAGGAACGCAATCTGCACCAGCCGACCGTCATCGGCCAGTGCCCGCAGGTTGCGCTGGATGTAGTCGCCCCCCACCATGTCGAGGATCACATCCGCGCCGCCCATCGCGCCCATCAGATCGACGAAATCCACATCGCGGTAGTTCCACGCGGCCTCGGCCCCCAGCGCCACGCAGGCCGCACATTTGTCGGCGGATCCGGCGGTGGTGAACACCCGCGCGCCGCGCAGATGCGCCAGTTGGATCGCGGTTGTGCCGATGCCGGATGACCCGCCATGCACGAGGAATCGCTCCCCGGCCTGCAGGTCACCGCGCCGGAACACATTTGACCAAACGGTAAAGAATGTCTCGCAGAGCGCCGCCGCCTGATCCATCGGCATGCCCTCGGGCACTGGCAACGCATGATCGGCGTGGGTGGTGACGTATTCCGCGTAACCGCCACCGGGAAGAAGCGCTGTCACCGCATCGCCCACGGTCCAGCGCGACACACCGGCACCGACAGCCGCCACGGTGCCAGACGCTTCGAGCCCGGGCAGGGGGGACGCACCCGCCGGAGGGTTGTAGGCTCCGGCCCGTTGCAGCGCGTCGGGGCGGTTGACCCCGGCATAGGCGACCTTGATCAGGATTTCGCCCGCCTTGGGCGCGGGCACCGGCACGGTCACGGGCTGCAGGACCCCGGGTCCGCCGTGGGTGGTGATTTCGATGGCGGTCATTGTAGCGGGAAGGGTCATGGCGCTGCGGTCTCCTGTCTCGATCCTGCCCCTTGTGTCGCAGATTGCGCCCGCGCTGCAAGCCCGCAGTACGGTCGTTTCGCCCGGTGTCCCTGACTCGGAACGCTGTTCTTCAGGCACCCGACGGGCAGGGGGCGGCTGTTCTTTCGCGCAGGTCAACAGTTGTGAGGCCTCACGTGATGCCCTAATCCTGTGCGCAACCAGACAGTTCCAAGGGGAGAGAACCATGACAGACGGACCAAATTACGGCTTCGACACGCTTCAGATCCACGCAGGCGCACGGCCCGATCCGGCCACAGGCGCGCGGCAGGTGCCGATCTACCAGACCACCGCTTATGTCTTCCGCGATGCCGATCATGCGGCGGCGCTCTTCAACCTGCAGGAAGTGGGCTACATCTACTCGCGCCTGACCAACCCGACCGTGGCCGCGTTGCAGGAACGCATGGCGACGCTGGAAGGCGGGGTCGGCGCGGTCTGCTGTTCCTCGGGCCATGCAGCGCAGATCATGGCGCTGTTCCCGCTGATGGGACCGGGCAAGAACATCGTCGCCTCGACGCGGCTTTATGGTGGCACGATCACCCAGTTCAGCCAGACGATCAAACGCTTCGGCTGGTCCGCGACATTCGTCGATTTCGACGATCTGGACGCGGTGAAAGCGGCGATCAACGACGACACCCGCGCGGTGTTCTGCGAATCCATCGCCAATCCGGGCGGCTACATCACCGATCTGGACGCGATCTCGGCCATCTCCGACGCGGCGGGCATCCCGCTCATCGTCGACAACACCAGCGCCACGCCGTATCTCTGCCGCCCCATTGAACACGGTGCCACTCTGGTTGTGCATTCGATGACCAAGTACCTCACCGGCAACGGCACGGTCACGGGTGGCGTCGTGGTGGACTCAGGCCGCTTCGACTGGTCCGCCAATGACAAGTTCCCGTCGCTCAGCGCGCCCGAGCCTGCCTATCACGGGCTCAAGTTCCACGAGACCTTCGGATCATTGGCCTTCACCTTCCACGGCATCGCCATCGGCCTGCGCGATCTGGGCATGACGCTCAACCCGCAGGCGGCGCATTACACGCTGATGGGGATCGAGACCCTAAGCTTGCGGATGCAGAAGCACGTCGAGAACGCCATGGAAGTGGCGGGCTGGCTCGAAACCCATGACGCGGTCGAAGCGGTGACCTATGCCGGTCTGCCGTCCTCGCCCTACAACCATCGGGTGGCCAGCATTTGCCCGAATGGCGCAGGTGGGCTCTTCACGGTCAAGCTCAAGGGCGGCTACCAGTCCTGCATCAAATTCGTCGATGCGCTGCAAATCTTCAGCCACGTGGCCAACCTTGGAGACACGCGCAGCCTCGTGATCCACTCTGCCTCGACCACGCACCGGCAACTGACGCCCGAGCAGCAGGAAGCGGCGGGCGCGGGCCCCAGCGTGGTGCGCATTTCCATCGGCATCGAAGACCCGACGGACCTGATCGCGGATCTGGACCAGGCGCTGAACGCGTCGAAGTGATCCGGAAGGCGTTTCGAAACGCCTTCCCGCATTTTCGAAAATGCGGTCAAGCCCGTTCGAACGGGCTTGCCGCCCACCTCAGAGGCTGATCGCCTCCATCACCTGCGGTTCGATCACGTCCACATCCGGCAGCGCCCGCACCAGCCCTTCGGCGGATTGCTCCAGCGCCGGGAAGGTGCGGTAGTGGCACGGGATCAGCGTCTTGAAGTCGAAATATCGTTTCGCGGCATAGGCCACGCCCGACATGTCCATCGTGTAATAGCCGCCCGCCGACAGGATGCCGATGTCGGGATTGTAGTAATCCCCGATCCAGTCCATGTCGGCCATGATCGACGTATCCCCCGAGAAATAGAGCGTCTTGCCGTCGCCGCGCAGGATGAACCCGGTTTCCATCCCCATGTAGCGCGGGGTATCGCCGACCTGCATGGTTGAGGAATGCGAGGCTGGCACCAGCGTCACCGCCACATTGCCCAGCGTGATCGTGCCGCCCTTGTTGAAGGCATGGCCCTCTTTCGCGCCAAGTCCGTGCAGGTGTTTGGCGAGTTCCACCATGCCCGAGACCGGTGCGCCGGTCTTGCCCGAGATCTCGACCACATCCGCCGTGTGATCGCCATGTCCATGGGTCACGAGGATATGCGTCGCCCCCGCGATGGCCGCGTCCTTGTCCTGACCCTCCATCATCGGATTGCCGTTCAGCCACGGATCGACCAGCAGCACCTGATCGCCGATCTCGATGCGGAACGATCCGTGTCCAAGCCATATGATGTTCATCTGAATGCCCTCCCTGTTGGTTCGGGAAGGCTAGCACAGCGACGGCTGTGGAAAAGGTCTGATGCTGTTTTGATCTGTGTCAATTTTTTCTGACGAACAAAGTGTCAGAATAAGTTGACACATACGGGGAGAGTCGCAATGCGCATTTTATTTGTCCATCCCAACTACCGCTCCGGCGGTGCCGAGATTGCAGGCACATGGCCGCCCGCCTGGGTCGCCTACCTGTCCGGCCATCTGCGGCAGGCAGGGTTCGACGACATCCATTTCATCGACGCCATGACCGACAATGTCGACGATGCCGAACTGGCGCGTCAAATGGAAGAGATCAAACCGGATGTGGTCGGAGTGACCGCGATCACCCCGTCGATCTACCGCGCCGAGGATGTGCTCAAGGTCGCCAGCGACGTGGTGCCGAATGCCGTGCGTATGCTGGGCGGCGTGCACGCGACCTTCATGTACAAGCAGGTCCTGTCCGAGGCACCTTGGGTCGATGTGATCGTGCGCGGCGAGGGCGAGGAGATCTGCACCGAACTGATGCTGGCCATCGAGGACGGGCGCTGGCCCGCCGACAAGCACAAGATCAAGGGTCTGGCCTTTCTGGACGACGGCCAGATCGTCGCGACCCCGGCGGCAAGCACGGTCAAGGACCTCAGCAAGATCAAGCCCGACTGGACCGTTCTGGAATGGTCGAAATACATCTACATCCCGCTGAACACGCGCGTGGCGATCCCCAACCTTGCGCGCGGCTGTCCGTTCACCTGTTCCTTCTGTTCGCAATGGAAATTCTGGCGCGACTACCGCGTGCGCGATCCCAAGGACGTTGTGGACGAGATCGAGGATCTGGTGGACAACCACGGCGTCGGCTTCTTCATCCTTGCCGACGAGGAACCCACCATCAACAAGAAGAAGTTTGTCGCCTTCTGTCAGGAACTGATCGACCGGGGTCTGCCGGACCGCGTCAAGTGGGGCATCAACACCCGCGTGACCGACATCTACCGCGACCGCGATCTGCTCAAGTTCTATCGCAAGGCGGGGCTGGTGCATGTGTCGCTTGGCACCGAAGCGGCGGCACAGATGAAGCTCGATATTTTCAACAAGGAAACACGCGTCGACGAGAACAAGACCGCCATTCGCCTGCTGCGCGAGGCCGACATTCTGGTCGAGGCGCAGTTCATCGTGGGGCTGGACAACGAGACGCCAGAGACGCTGGAAGAGACCTACCAGATGGCCTGGGACTGGCAGCCTGATCTGGCGAACTGGTCGATGTACACGCCTTGGCCTTTCACACCCTTGTTCCAGGAGTTGAAGGATCAGGTCGAAGTGTTTGATTTCAGTCGATATAACTTTGTCACCCCCATCATGAAACCCGCCGCGATGGAACGCGGGGAACTGCTGGACGGGGTGATGAACAATTACCGCCGCTTCTACATGAAAAAGGCGCTGTTCCATTATCCGTGGCGCGGCACCGGGTTCCGGCGGCGCTATCTGCTGGGCTGTCTCTACGCCTTCCTCAAGGCGGGCGTGGGCCGCACCTTCTACGATCTGGGCAAGGTGGGCTATACCGGGCCGCAATCGAAGAACAAGCTGGATTTCCATTTCGACGAGACCCGCACCATCGCCGAGGCGCAGATGGACGATTGGGTGTCCTCGGCCGACAAGGCCGCCGCTGCCAAGGAACGGCGCGAGGCGGTGAAGGCTCAGATGAAGGAACGGTCGGCCACGCGCACGCAGGATTTCAAGCTGCCCAACGGGGCCGAGATCAAGGCCTGTGGAGGTGGACCGCAACAGATGGAGGACGTCTGAGGATGTCCGCCACGAGGCCGGTCAAGATGCCCTGATCGGCCCCAACGCGATCCTGCAACTTCTGCCGCCGCTGGACCGGGCGTTTGGTCCAGCACGCACCGCACAGATGCTCGCCGAAGCGGGGGTGACGGCGATGCCCGACGGCACCCGCATGATCCCCGAAACCGACGCCGCACGACTGCACCAGTTCTTGCGCCGTGACGCACCCGAGATCGCGGCGTGCCTGAGCGCAGAGGCGGGAAGAGGCACCGCCGATTACATCCTCGCCCACCGCATCCCCAAGCCGGTGCAAACACTCCTCAAACTGCTGCCTGCGTCCCTCGCAGCCCGTGCACTCTCGGGGGCCATCGCCAAACACGCCTGGACCTTTGCCGGATCGGGCACATTCCGCGTCGTGTCGCCCTGGTGCTTCGAGATCGGGCAAAACCCCATCGTGCGGGGCGAGACCAGCGCAACCCCGCTCTGCCACTGGCACGCAGCGGTGTTTGAACGGCTCTACCGCGTGCTGGTGCATCCGGCAGCGACCTGCGTCGAGACCGCCTGTTGCGCCAGCAGCGCTGCGGGCATCTGCCGGTTCGACATAACAAGCGGGTGACGCGCGCCACCCTGCCACTTGAACCCGGCACCCCGGATCGCTAAACGCTGGCCAACACTCTGCCACCGCGATCCAAGGGGAAAGCACGCATGTCCATCGACACCGAAACAGCCGCCCGCGTGGCCAAGCTTGCACGCATCCGCGTCGAGCCCGAGGCGCTGCCTGCACTGGCGCAGGAATTCAGCAACATCCTTGGATTCATCGAGCAACTGAACGAAGTCGATGTGGACGGTGTGGAACCGATGGTCAGCGTCACCCCGATGCGGCTCAAGCGGCGCACGGACGGTGTCACCGATGGCGGCATGCAGGACAAGATCCTCGCCAATGCCCCCGATGCCCGCGAAGGATTTTTCGCCGTGCCGAAGGTGGTGGAATGATGTCCGACCTGACCAAGCTCAAAATCTCCGAGGCCCGCGACGCGCTGCGCAAGGGCGACGTGACATCCGTGGAACTGACCGACGCGTGCCTCAAGGCCATCGACACCGCCGACGCGCTGGGTGCCTTTGTCCACAAGACCCCCGAACTGGCGATGGGCCAGGCGAAATCCGCCGATGACCGGATCAAGGCCGGGGGCGCGCCCGACCTCTGCGGCATCCCGCTGGGCATCAAGGATCTGTTCTGCACCAAGGGCGTGCCGTCCCAGGCCGCCAGTGCCATCCTGAACGGCTTCAAGCCGGAATACGAAAGCACCGTCACCAGCCAGCTGTTCGATGCAGGCGCGGTCATGCTGGGCAAGCTCAACATGGACGAGTTTGCCATGGGGTCGTCGAACGAGACCTCGACCTATGGCAACGCGATCAACCCATGGCGGCGCGGCAATGACGCGACCGCGCTGACGCCGGGTGGCTCCTCGGGTGGCTCGGCCGCTGCCGTCGCCGCCGACCTCTGCCTCGCCGCCACCGGCACCGACACCGGCGGGTCCATCCGCCAGCCCGCCGCCTTTACAGGCATCACCGGGATCAAGCCCACCTACGGGCGCTGCTCGCGCTGGGGCATCGTCGCCTTCGCGTCCAGCCTCGATCAGGCCGGCCCGATGACCAAGGATGTGCGCGACGCCGCCATCATGCTCGAGGCGATGTGCGGCCACGACCCCAAGGACAGCACCAGCGCCGATCTGCCCGTGCCGAATTTCGAGGCGATGCTGACCGGCGACATCCGCGGCAAGACCATCGGCATCCCGCGCGAATACCGCATGGACGGCATGCCCGACGCGATCGAGACGCTCTGGTCCGAGGGGCGCTGCATGCTCGAAGATGCAGGCGCGGCGATCAAGGATATCTCCCTGCCGCACACCAAATACGCGCTGCCCACCTATTACGTCATCGCCCCCGCCGAAGCGTCGTCGAACCTCGCGCGCTATGACGGCGTACGTTACGGCCACCGCGCGAAACTGGCGCAGGGCGACGGCATCACCGACATGTACGAGAAAACCCGCGCCGAAGGCTTCGGCCCCGAGGTGCAGCGCCGCGTCATGGTCGGCACCTACGTGCTGTCCGCAGGCTTCTACGACGCCTATTACAACCGCGCCCGAAAGGTCCGCACCCTGATCAAGCGCGACTTCGAAGACGTGTTCGCCCAAGGCGTCGATGCGATCCTGACCCCGGCCACGCCCTCTGCCGCGTTCGAGCTCGGCAAGAAGCACGTCGATCCGGTCGAGATGTATCTGAACGACGTCTTCACCGTCACCGTGAACCTCGCCGGTCTTCCGGGCATCTCGGTACCGACAGGTGTCGACAGCAACGGCCTGCCACTCGGCCTGCAACTGATCGGCCGCCCATGGGAAGAGGGTGATCTGCTGAATACCGCCTACGCGCTCGAGCAGGCAGCGGGCTTTGTGGCAAAGCCAACCCAATGGTGGTAATTTTTCACCCAATGAGGCAGAACATGACCCCGAGACTTTGCACTTTCCGCGCACTTGCCGGAGGCATCGCACTTCTGGCGGTCACCGCGTGCACGTCGACCATTCCCGACAGCGGCGTCGGGTTCGACCGCATCGACGGTTACAACCAGCAACGCGACGCGGTGCTCGAAGGGCGCGCGGCCCCGACCACCATCGGCGCGCCCCCCACCGTGACCGGCGCACCTCTTTCGGCGACCGGCCCGCTTGATGCGGCGGCGCTTGACGCGCGCCGTACCAATTCCGGTGTCGAGCCGGTGCAGGCGTCACCCGGCAACCCCGCACCCCAGATCGTCGAAAACGCCTCGGGCATCTCGGGCGAGAACGATTTCGACGCGGTCGCCAACACGCGCTCGATCGAAGGTGACGCAGCGCTGATCGCGCAGAACCGCGCCCGCTACGAAATCATTGCCCCCGAGGAACTGCCGACACGCCCCGGCACCAACACGCCCAATATCGTGGCCTACGCGCTGCAAACCACCAATCCCAAGGGCGCGCCGATCTATCGACGGTCGTCCTTCGCCACGGAAAATCGCCACCTGCGCAACTGCGCGGCATTTACCTCGGCGGATCTCGCGCAAGAGGCGTTTCTTGCGGGCGGCGGGCCTGATCGGGACCGTCAAAACCTCGATCCCGATGGCGACGGGTTCGCCTGCACCTGGGATCCGGCACCGTTCCGCGCGGTGCGCAACTGACGCCGATCTGGCATCCCTCCCCGAATTGCGGCCCGCGCCGCGGCGGCGCGCGGCCTGACCTGATCGTCCTGCATTACACCGCGATGGGCTGCGCGCAAAAGGCGCGCGACTGGCTCTGCCACGACGACGCGCAAGTCTCGGCCCATTACGTGCTCGCCCCCGATGGCACGACCTGGCACCTGGTGGACGAGGCGGACCGTGCCTGGCACGCGGGGGCAGGGGCCTGGGGCCCGATCGAGGATGTGAACTCGCGCTCCATCGGCATCGAGATCGCCAATACTGGCAGCACGCCCTTTGCGGCAAGGCAGATGGACGCGCTCGACAGCCTCGTGGCGGGCATCATGGAGCGACACGCGATCCCGCCCGAACGGGTGATCGGCCATTCCGACATGGCTCCGGGCCGCAAGATCGACCCCGGCGCGCGGTTCGACTGGCGGCGGCTGGCACGGCAGGGCCTGTCGATCTGGCCAGAAGCAAACGGCGCCGGCGATTTCACCGCCAACGCGCGCCGTTTCGGCTACACCGCAGATGTCCCCCTCGACACATTGCTGCACAGTTTCCGCCTGCGCTTTCGCCCCGCAGCGACAGGCCCGCTCGACGACACCGACCGCGCGATCATGGCAAATCTCGCAGACCGCTGGCCGGTCGCCGCGTCCTGAGCTTCTCTGGTTTCCAAATATCTCGGGGGTTTGGGGGCAGAGCCCCCAAGCGGTTCAACAGGCGATGCGTCGACGCATCGCCGCGCGCTCAATTCAACTCATAGGGCAAAATTCCACGCCGATGCGTCTGGATCGTCAGCTTGCGCTCCAGCGGTGGCACAGAGCGTTGATGACAATTCGACCGCTCGCAGATGCGGCAGGAAATCCCGATCGGCTCGAACGCGCCGTCGCGGGTCAGGTCCAGCCCGTCGGCATAGACCAGCGCGCCCGCGTGCTTGACCTCGCATCCCAGCGCAATCGCGTAGCGCCGTACAGGCGCGCCGAAATGCCCGCCGGTTTTCGACACGTCGCGGGCCAGCGAGATATAGCGCACCCCGTCCGGCGTTTCGGCCAGCTGCCGCAGGAACCGCCCCGGCGTCTCGAACGCCCGGTGCACGTTCCAGAGTGGGCAAGCCCCGCCGAAGCGCGCGAATTGCAACCGCGTGGCGGAATGGCGCTTGGTGATCGTACCCGCCTGATCGACGCGCACGAAAAAGAACGGGATGCCTTTCGCGCCGGGCCGTTGCAGCGTCGACAGGCGGTGGGCCACCTGCTCGATGGACGCGCCGAACCGCCGCGCCATCAGTTCCAGATCATGCCGCGTGTCATGCGCCGCCTGCAGGAACTGGCGGTAGGGCATGACCGCCGCCCCGGCAAAGTAGTTCGCCAGCCCCAGCCGGGCGATGTCGCGCGCGGAATCCGACTGGAACCGCCCCAGATCGAGCGTCGCATCCAGCAGCTTGCCATGCCGCGTCAGCGCCAGTTGCAGCATCATCTGGAAGGTCTGGGTCTCGGGTGCCGCAAGTGACGAGAGGGTCAGTTCCTGCCGCAGCTCGTCAAAGCGGCGCAGGTCGGGTACGTTGGCAAAGCGCACTTGCAGCCCTTCGTTCTCCAGACCCCGGATCGCGGCGCGCACGCGGTCGGTGCCGGTCAGCTTGGTCGCAACATGCTCGGCGGCCTTGTCCACCGCGTCGATGTAATTGTCGCAATAGTGGAAGAAATCGCGCACCTCTTCCCAGGGAGAGGGCTGCAATTGCGCGCCTTCACGGCCCAACGCCTCGTCCAGGGACGCCAGCCGTTCGTGGGTCTGGCGATAGGCGCGGTGCAGTTCGAGGAAGGCGCGCGCCAGCCCCGGCGCGTTCGAGGCGGTCAGGCGCAGATCGGCGATGGGGGGGGCTGCATCGGCAAAGACCGGATCGGCCAGCGCCTCGCGCATGTCCGAGATCATCCGTTCCGCATCGCCCTGACCCAGTTCCGTGACGTCGATGCCGAATTCCTGCGCCAGCGCCAGCACCACCGTGGTCGACAGCGGGCGCTTGTTGTTCTCCATCTGGTTCAGATAGGGCAGGGACACCCCCAGCTTGGCCGCAAAATCACGCTGGGTGATTCCCAGCCGGGTGCGAATCTCGCGCAGCTTGGCACCGGCATAGAGTTTCTGGGTGGGCATCGCATCCTCGGGGTTTGCAGCTTTGCAGTCGGTCAGACCCGAGTTTGCAAATTCACCCGGCGCTGTCCAGACCTCGCAGCTGCCGCGACCGCCATATGACAAGCTGGATCGCGACAATGGCGCAGACCGCCGTGACCAGCATGATCCACAAGAGCGGCCATGCGCCGGTGCCCTGCACCAGCAACGCGCCCGCCAGCGCCGACAGCGCAGCCCCACCGCCCAGCATGATCGCGCCGCCAAGCCCGGACGCCGTGCCCGCAAGGTGCGGGCGCACCGACAGCATGCCCGCCGTTGCGTTGGGGATGGTCATGCCGTTGCCAAGGCCCACGAAGGTCATGAAGCCGAAGAACGTCCATTGCGACCCGAGACCCAGCCAGAACACGCCCATCGACAGCAGGATGCCCGTGCAATTGATGAAGGTTCCCACCAGCACCATCCGATCGACACCGATCCGCGCCGAAAACCGCCCCGAGATGAAATTGCCGAGGAAATAGCCGATTGCGGGCGCGCCGAAGAAAAAGCCCAGAACGGCGGGGGACATGCCGAACACCTCGGTCCCCACATAAGGCGCGCCGCCGAGATAGGCGAAGAACGCGCCCGACGACATGGCCGCCGCGACGGCATAGCCCCAGAAGCGCGGGCTGGTCAGCAGTTCGGGATATTGCGCGAATTGCTGGCCCAGCGACAGGCCGCTGACGGTGGCGGTTTCGCCCAGATCGCGCCATGTCAGCCAGTAAAGGCCAAGCCCGAGGATCAGCAGCAGCCAGAAATTCGCCTGCCAGCCGAACACCTGATCCAGCACGCCGCCGAAGGCCGGGCCGATCATCGGCACCACGGCCATGCCCATGGTCACGTAGCCGATCATCGATGCGGCCTGATCCTGCGGGACGCAATCGCGCACGACGGCGCGGCTGAGCACCATCGCGGTGACGATCACCGCCTGCGCCATGCGGAAGCCGAGGAAGGTGTAGATGTCGGGCGCATAGATGCAGCCCAAGGTCGCCACGCAGAAGCCGCCGATGCCCCAGAGGATCACCGGGCGGCGGCCCATCTTGTCCGAGATCGGCCCGATCAGGATTTGCAGCACCGCGTTCACACCAAGATAGACCGCGACCGACAGCTGCATGATCCAGTATTCGGTCTGGAAATGGGCCGTCATGTTGGGCAGGGAGGGCAGGAAAATGTTCATCACCAACGCCGACAGCCCTGCGAGCAGGATCAGTGTGACAATATGCGGCGGTGTGGAGCGGTCGAGAAATCGAACCTTGGAGGCGTAACTCATTACGTATCGCTATGCCTGCGGTTGAGGAATGTCCATATGCGCAGGCGTAGCGATACAATTTGCAAATTTGCAATTTGCAAAACATGCTCTTTCCAGAGTTTGCAAATTTGCTCATTAGCGCTTGAGGCGGGGCCGCGCGTCGGTATGTTCGCCACACAGCGACAAGGGGACGGTTCATGAAAGATATTCTGCAAGAGTTGGAAACCCGCCGCGCGGATGCGCGCATGGGGGGTGGGCAGAACCGCATCGACGCGCAGCATGCCCGTGGCAAGCTGACGGCGCGCGAGCGGGTGGAGCTGCTGCTCGATGAAGGCAGCTTTGAAGAATACGACATGTTCGTCACCCATCGCTGTACCGATTTCGGGATGGAAAAGAACCGCCCCGCAGGCGATGGCGTGGTCACGGGCTGGGGCACGATCAATGGCCGCATGGTCTATGTGTTCAGCCAGGACTTCACGGTTCTGGGCGGCTCGGTCAGCGCGACCCATGCGATGAAAATCTGCAAGATCATGGATATGGCGATGCAGAACGGCGCGCCGGTGATCGGGATCAACGACTCGGGTGGTGCGCGTATCCAGGAAGGTGTCGACAGCCTTGCCGGCTATGGCGAGGTGTTCCAGCGCAACATCATGGCCTCGGGTGTGGTGCCGCAGATCAGCATGATCATGGGCCCGTGCGCGGGTGGCGCGGTCTACAGCCCTGCGATGACCGATTTCATCTTCATGGTCAAAGACAGCTCCTACATGTTCGTCACAGGCCCGGACGTGGTCAAGACCGTGACCAACGAACATGTGACCGCCGAGGAACTGGGCGGTGCCGTGACGCATACGCGCAAATCCTCGGTTGCGGATGGCGCCTTCGAAAACGATGTCGAAGCCTTGGCCGAAGTGCGCAGGCTGGTGGATTTCCTGCCGCTCAACAACCGCCAGCCCAGCCCGACGCGGCCGTTCTTTGACGATGTGGACCGTCTTGAGGAATCGCTCGACACGCTGGTGCCGGAAAACGCCAACACGCCCTATGACATGAAGGAGCTGATCCACAAGATCGCGGACGAGGCGGATTTCTACGAGATCCAGGAAGAGTTCGCCAAGAACATGATCACCGGGTTCATCCGCCTTGAAGGGCAGACCGTGGGTGTGGTGGCGAACCAGCCGATGGTTCTGGCCGGTGTTCTGGACATCGATTCTGCCCGCAAGGCGGCGCGCTTCGTGCGGTTCTGCGACTGTTTCGGCATTCCGCTGCTGACGTTTGTGGATGTGCCGGGGTTCCTGCCGGGGACAAGCCAGGAATATAACGGCGTGATCAAGCACGGGGCCAAGCTGCTCTTTGCTTACGGCGAGGCGACGGTGCCGAAGGTGACGGTCATCACCCGCAAGAGCTATGGCGGGGCCTATGTGGTGATGGCGTCCAAGCACCTGCGCGCGGATGTGAACTATGCCTGGCCCACCGCCGAGATCGCGGTGATGGGGGCGAAGGGCGCGACCGAGATCATCCACCGCGCCGATCTGGGCGATGCGGGCAAGATCGCGGCCCATGCGGCGCAATACGAGGACCGGTTCGCCAATCCGTTCGTGGCGGCGGAGCGGGGCTTTATCGACGAGGTGATCCAGCCGCGCAGCACGCGCAAACGGGTGGCCCGCGCCTTTGCCGCGCTGCGGTCGAAGAAACAAGAGATGCCGTGGAAGAAGCACGACAACATTCCGTTGTGAGGGGAGCCGGGCTGTAGCCCGGCCTACGAGTTAGGCAGAGATGGCACGGGATGGCTGGCATATTTTGCGCGATGAGGACGGGCTGACCTTGGCCCGGCATCTGCCTGCGCGCTTTGACGTGTCGGTGGAGGCTGAGGTTCCGCTCTGTGATGCGGGCCGTCTGGCGCGGCAGGTGCGGCAGGACATGTGGCGCGCGATGCAGCGGGTGCGGGGGTTTTCCCCGGTTGTGCGGGTGGAGCGTTTGGGCGATGTGATGCGCGTGTCGGCAGGGGGGCGTGTTCCGGCTGAGGCGCGGTCGGATGCGCAGCGCAAGATTGCGGATGTGCTGGAGGATGGCCGTTGTCGCGCGCGGTGGGTTCGGTGGGCCGGTGCGTGCAAGCACACATCCACCCTTCTCGCGCTGTTTCTTGCGGTGCCGGTCTTGGCGAGCGAGCCGCTCGAAGTGCCCTCGGGCCAGCCGGTCACGTTCCAGGAGATGCTTTGGGACAGGCCGGGAAGCGGGCTGGTCTACCGGTTCCGGTTCGTGGCGCCCGAAATCGGTCAGGAGGGGCGGGAATACGAGGATGTGGAGATCGACATGCACCATCTGTGCGAAACCTACGCGATTCCGCGGCTGTCCGATCTCGGGCCACAGCCCAGCCAGATCGTGATTTCCCTGAGCCGGGAAGAGACCGAATTCGGCGTCGCCCATGACGACGTCACCCAGTTTTTCGAGGCATACCGCGTCGAGGACGAGACCTGCATCTTGGAGTTTTTTTGATGCTTCCACAACATGTTGCGAGACGTCGTTCAGATCGGGCTCGGGTTGAGTCTTTTGCGTCACAGGGCCGCGATGTTGCGGACCGTGGATATCTTTCACCCCTGCTTTCGGGATATTCTTGGACCGACTGCACCCAAGCAGTCGTTACCTCGAAACGAGGACAGGCAGGACCATCCGGTCTTGTTGGTTCCTTTGAACCTGACAGGAGAACAAGATGTCCAAGAGCATCAAGCTTCTTGCCGCAGTCGGTCTTTTTGCAATTCTGGCCGCGTGCGGTCAGAAACAGACCAACGAAGAGTTTGTGGTTATCGACCCTGAGCCGATCAGCCACGAGCCCGTGCACACAGGCAAGTACAAGTAAACCTGAAACGGGGCGGGCAGAGGCGTCCGCCCCCTTTTCGGCGCTGCTTGGCGGGGGTGTCCCATGCTGAAGCATCGCGGCTTTCCGGGGCGTCTGCCGGGGTCAGATTACCAATTCGTCATCCGCCGGTCGAACCCCAAAGGGGTCACGCCGCTGATCAAGCGCGAGCGTTACCGCGACCGCCGTCCGCCCGACAAGCGCGCGGACCTGGCTTTCATGGCGGCGCTCTGGGCGCATTTCGGCACCGAACCCTTTGAGCGGGGCAATCTGGATGCGGGGCGGCTCAGCTGGCTCTTCGGGCGCGAGGTGCTGCCCTATGACGATCCGTTCGATCCCGAAAGCTACGAGGCGCTGTTGATCATCAACGAGCCGGTGGCACGGGCGTCGTTCCCCGAAGCCTTCGACGACAACGAGGATTGGGCGTGATGCCGCTGATCCTTTGCGGAAATGCGCGGGAAAAGGCCGACCGCTTGGGTTGTGTTGACGTAACGATTGACACGTCGTGCGGTTGTGACACTGTGGACATGTTCCTAGTGAAATGGCGTTTGCAGATCGCGCCATCTGTTCACCGTTACCCTTCCCCTGTCGGGCGTCTTGGTCACACCCCATGCCAAGCGCCCGACTTTTTACGTTTTGGATCAGAATGTTACAGGGATGGGCAAGGTTCTGCCCAATTCCCGCTATCGGGCGCTTCGCGTTGGAACAATGCGGTGATCCCAGTTGTTATTCCCCTGAGGTCAATAACCTGCAAGGGAGCAGACACATGCATATCCACAAGATCAAACCCGCATTCGCATTCGCCGTTGTTGCGCTGCTGGGCCTGTCGGCCTGTGGCGACACGCTGGGTGAACAGGCGCTTCTGGGCGGCGCGGCCGGTGCCGGCACAGCCGTCGCAACGGGCGGTGATGCTATCACCGGTGCGGCAGTCGGCGGTGCGGCCAATGTCGCCTATTGCCAGACCTATCCGGAACGCTGCTGACGCTTCAGCGCGCCCAAATCTCTCACGGAATTCGACCGTTCGGACCACGCGTCCGGGCGGTCTTTTTTATGCCATCGCCGCGGGATCGTTCCCCGGCCAAGAAAAGACTGACGGAAAGGGACAGACATGTTCGACAAGCTCCTGATTGCCAACCGCGGCGAGATCGCCTGCCGGGTCATCAAGACCGCCCGCAAGATGGGCATCAAGACGGTGGCGATCTATTCGGATGCCGACAAGCACGCGCTGCATGTCGAGATGGCGGACGAGGCGGTGCATATCGGCCCGCCGCCCGCGAACCAGTCCTATATCGTCATCGACAAGGTGATGGAGGCGATCCGCGCGTCCGGCGCGCAGGCGGTGCATCCGGGCTACGGCTTCCTGTCGGAGAACCCGAAATTCGCACAGGCGCTTGAGTCGGCGGGTGTGGCGTTCGTCGGACCACCCGTAAAGGCGATCGAGGCGATGGGGGACAAGATCACCTCGAAGAAGATCGCGCAGGAGGCGGGCGTGTCGACGGTCCCTGGTTACATGGGGCTGATCGAGGACGCGGACGAGGCGGTGAAGATCTCGAACGAGGTCGGGTATCCGGTGATGATCAAGGCCAGCGCTGGCGGTGGTGGCAAGGGCATGCGGATCGCATGGTCCGATGAAGAGGCGCGCGAGGGCTTCCAGTCGTCCAAGAACGAGGCGGCCAACAGCTTTGGCGATGACCGGATCTTCATCGAAAAATTCGTCACCCAGCCGCGCCATATCGAGATCCAGGTGCTCTGCGATGCGCATGGCAACGGGATTTACCTGAACGAGCGCGAGTGTTCGATCCAGCGCCGCAACCAGAAGGTGGTCGAAGAGGCCCCGTCGCCGTTCCTTGACGAGGCGACGCGCCGCGCGATGGGCGAACAGTCGGTCGCGCTGGCCAAGGCGGTGGGCTATACCAGCGCGGGCACTGTCGAATTCATCGTCGATGGCAACAAGAACTTCTACTTCCTCGAAATGAACACCCGCTTGCAGGTGGAGCACCCGGTGACAGAGTTGATCACGGGGGTCGATCTGGTCGAACAGATGATCCGCATCGCCAATGGCGAGCCGCTGTCGATCACGCAGGATGACGTCAAGATCAACGGCTGGGCCATCGAGAACCGGCTCTATGCCGAAGACCCGTATCGCGGGTTCCTGCCTTCCATCGGGCGTCTGACCCGCTACCGTCCGCCCGCCGAGGGTGCCTTGGGCAACGGCATCGTGCGCAACGACACCGGCGTCTTCGAGGGTGGCGAGATCAGCATGTATTACGACCCGATGATCGCCAAGCTGTGTACATGGGCCCCGACGCGGCTCGAAGCGATTGAAACCATGCGCAACGCGCTGGACAGTTTCGAGGTCGAGGGCATCGGTCACAACCTGCCCTTCGTGGCGGCGGTGATGGATCATCCCAAGTTCATCGCGGGCACCATGACCACCGCCTTCATCGAAGAGGAATATCCCGAGGGGTTTGAGGGTGTGACGCTGGGCGAAGAAGCGCTGAAGCGCGTCGCCGCCGCCACTGCCGCGATGAACCGGGTGGCCGAGATTCGCCGGGCGCGCATTTCCGGCACGCTCGACAACCACGAACGCCGGGTGGGCGAAGACTGGAACGTCGCGCTGCAGGGGCAGGATTACGACGTGACGGTCGCTGCCGATCATGACGGATCGACCGTACGCTTTGCCGATGGCAGCGACATCCGGGTGAGCGGCAACTGGACGCCGGGTGACCCGCTGGCTCGCATGACGGTCAATGGCGATCCGCTGGTGATGAAGGTCGGCAAGATCTCGGGCGGGTTCCGCATCCGCAGCCGGGGGGCTGAGCTCAAGGTGCATGTCCGCACCCCGCGTCAGGCCGAACTGGCCCGCAAGATGCCCGAAAAGGTGCCGCCGGACACGTCGAAGATGCTGCTCTGCCCGATGCCCGGCCTGATCGTGAAGATCAACGTCGCAGAGGGTGACGAGGTGCAGGACGGGCAGGCGCTGTGCACCGTCGAGGCGATGAAGATGGAAAACATCCTGCGCGCCGAACGCAAGGGCATCGTGTCCAAGATCAACGCGGCGGCGGGTGACAGCCTTGCCGTGGACGATGTGATCATGGAGTTCGAGTAGGTCAATGAAACTTGCGGCGGCGACCATCGCAGATGGGGGGCTTACCAGCTGCGGTCCTTCCGGGCCGGGTTGGTCTCACCATCCCCTCGGCAACCCGTCGGTGTTGTCTTTGATTTCCTGCTGGCGGGTCGGCATCTTGTCGATGGCGCGGGTGATTTCACGGACGCTCCACGGCAGGGGCTTGCGCTGCTTGACGCCGCCATCCTTGTCGATGATGGCCAGCATGAAGCCGCGCGGACGCAAGGCTTGGCGGAAGGATGAGCGGGCGGAGGGATCGGTGTCTGTGATGATCACCACGTCCCGCACATCGAGCGCGTTCAGCTCGCTCATCAGGAACTGCATCTGCTGGACGTATCGCGGATCGGCGGGGCTATCGGCAAAGACCACCACGGGCCGCTTGATCCACAGAAAATCCTCCAGCGTCACGTTTTCGGCCAACTGGATCATGTCGACGGATAGGTCGTCGACGGTCGGGCTGTCGTCCTGTGCCTGTCCCGAAACGGGAGAGCAGAGCAAAAGTGCAGCCAGCATCACGGGTAAAAGCTTCTTCATGCTTCGGAACATAGGGCGTGCAGATCACAATGCGAAGGCTCGAAGCGGTGTGACTGGCAAAAAAGTGACCGGCTTTCAGCAGGCCCATTCGCGGGACCGGATCAGACCCGCGGCCCGCCCCCAAGGACTTTCACCGCAGATCGCCGTGGCCCCAAGGGCTGCCGCGGCCGCGAAGACAAAAGGATAACCAGACCGATGACTGCCAAGAAAGACACATGGCGCACGCTTGCCGAAGCCGAATTGCGGGGCAAGCCGCTGGACACGCTCACCTGGAAGACGCTCGAAGGGATCGAGGTGCAGCCGCTTTATACCGAGGACGACGTGAAGGACCTGCCGCATCTGGGCACCATCCCCGGCGAAGCGCCGTTCACGCGCGGGGTGAAGGCGACGATGTATGCGGGCCGTCCCTGGACGATCCGGCAATATGCGGGGTTTTCGACGGCCGAGGAATCGAACGCCTTTTACCGCCGCAATCTGGCCGCCGGTCAGCAGGGGGTGTCGGTCGCCTTCGATCTGGCGACGCACCGGGGTTACGACAGCGATCACGAGCGGGTCACGGGCGACGTGGGCAAGGCCGGTGTGGCGATCGATTCCGTCGAGGACATGAAGATCCTCTTTGACGGCATCCCGCTGGATCAGGTGTCGGTGTCGATGACGATGAACGGCGCGGTCATTCCGATCCTCGCGAGTTTCATCGTCGCCGGCGAAGAGCAGGGGCACGACAAGGCGGTTCTGTCGGGCACGATCCAGAACGACATCCTCAAGGAGTTCATGGTCCGCAACACCTATGTCTACCCGCCCGAGCCGTCGATGCGGATCATCGCGGACATCATCGAATATACCAGCGCCGAGATGCCCAAGTTCAACTCGATCTCGATTTCCGGCTACCACATGCAGGAGGCGGGCGCGAACCTTGTGCAGGAGCTGGCCTACACGCTGGCGGATGGCAAGGAATACGTGCAGACCGCGATGGCCCGCGGCATGGATGTGGACAAGTTCGCAGGAAGGCTGTCGTTCTTCTTTGCCATCGGCAAGAACTTCTTCATGGAAGTGGCCAAGCTGCGCGCGGCGCGGATGCTCTGGTACCGGATCATGGATGATCTGGGGGCCAAGAACGACCGCTCCAAGATGCTGCGCACCCATTGCCAGACCTCGGGTGTGTCGCTGGCCGAACAGGACCCCTATAACAACGTGATCCGCACCGCCTACGAGGCGATGAGCGCGGTTCTGGGCGGCACGCAGTCGCTGCACACCAATGCGCTGGACGAAGCCATCGCGCTGCCGACCGAGTTTTCGGCGCGGATTGCGCGCAACACGCAGTTGATCCTGCAGGAGGAAACCGGCGTGACCAAGGTGATCGATCCGCTGGCAGGGTCCTATTACGTCGAAAAGCTGACCCATGATCTGGCTGAAGCCGCATGGAAGCTGATCGAGGAGGTCGACGAGATGGGCGGCATGACCAAGGCGGTGGCGAGCGGAATGCCTAAGCTGCGGATCGAGGAAACCGCTGCGATGCGGCAGGCGCTGATCGACCGTGGGCAGGACGTGATCGTGGGGGTCAACAAGTACCGCCGCGACACCGAAGACCAGATCGACATTCTGGATGTCGACAACGTGGCGGTGCGCAAGTCGCAGATCGCGCGGATCGAGACGATCCGTGCCACCCGCGATCAGGCCGCGTGCGATGCTGCGCTTGCGGAACTTGAGAAACGCGCGGCACAAGGCGGCAACCTGTTGGACGCTGCGGTCGAGGCCTGCCGCGCCCGCGCAACAGTCGGAGAGATCAGCATGGCGATGGAAAAGGTTTTCGGCCGCCACCGGGCCGAGGTCAAGACATTGGCGGGCGTCTATGGCGCGGCCTATGAAGGCGACGAAGGCTTTGCCGCCATCCAGCGCTCGGTCGAGGCCTTCGCCGAGGACGAAGGCCGCCGCCCGCGCATGCTGGTGGTCAAGATGGGGCAGGACGGGCATGACCGGGGCGCCAAGGTGATCGCCACGGCCTTTGCCGATATCGGGTTCGACGTGGATGTCGGCCCGCTGTTCCAGACGCCGGCCGAGGCGGCGCAGGATGCCATCGACAACGATGTGCATGTGATCGGGATCTCAAGCCAGGCCGCGGGACACAAGACACTGGCCCCCGAACTGGTCAAGGAGCTCAAGGCGCAGGGCGCGGGGGACATTCTGGTGATCTGTGGGGGGGTGATCCCGCAGCAGGATTACCAGTTCCTCTATGATGCCGGGGTCAAGGCGATCTTCGGGCCGGGGACCAACATCCCCGAGGCGGCGCAAGACATCCTGCGGCTGATCCGCGAGGCGCGCGAGTGAGTTGAAGGTGGGCGGACGCGCCCGCGCTTTTCCGTTGACGGAAAATCGCCCGCATGTGTGAATGGTGGCATGATGTTCGAACTGGATCATATCGCGGTTGCGGGGGAGACCCTCGACGAGGCTGTGCGCCACAGCGAAGAGGCGCTTGGCCTGCCCTTGGGCATGGGCGGGCAGCACGCGCATTACGCCACTCACAACCGCCTGTTGGGTCTGGAGCAGGACCTTTATTTCGAAGCCATCGCCCCCGATCCGTCGCAGCCGAAACCCGACTATCCGCGTTGGTTCGGTCTGGATGAGTTCGACGGTCCGGCGCAGCTCGACAAGTGGATTTTGCGCTGTCCCGATATCGACGCGGCGCAGCGGATGTTTCCAGAAGCGGGCGAACCGGTGCATCTGAGCCGGGGCGACCTGAGCTGGACGATGCTGGTACCGCCCGATGGCCGCTTGCCATACGGCGGGCAATTTCCCGCGATCATCCAGTGGCATACCGATACGCCGCCGGGGATGACGCTGCCCAGTGCGGGGCTGCGGCTCGAGGCGTTGACGATCTGCGGGCCGGATGTAGACGACCTGAGAACGCGGCTGGCCCCGGTGTTCGACGATGACCGCGTGATCTATCGCACCATTGCCGAGCGGATGATGCAGGCGGTGTTCCTGACAACCAGCGGGCGGCGCATCCTGACATGATCATCCGTCCCGCGCGTCCCGAGGATGCAGAGGCGGTGATGGCGCTGGTGAATGATGTCATTGCCAACACCACGATCACCTTCACCACCGAACTCAAGAGCCTGCAGACCGTGCAGGACGACATTGCGGCGCGGGGGCGTGCGTTTCTTGTTGTCGAGGTGGATGGCATTGCGGCGGGCTATGCCAGTTACTTTCCGTTTCGCGGCGGTCCCGGTTATGCGCGGACCAAGGAACATTCCGTCGCACTTGGACCTCAGGTGCGGGGGCGTGGTGCAGGGCGGGCGCTGATGGCGGAACTCGAGGCGGAGGCGCGCCGTGAGGGGGTGCATTCGCTGATCGCTGCCGTGAGCGGAGAAAACCCCGCAGGCCGTGCATTCCATGCCGCCATCGGCTTTGCCGAGATCGCCGTGCTGCCCGAAGTCGGGTTCAAGTTCGACCGCTGGATTGATCTTGTGCTGATGCAGAAACGGCTCTGATGCCGCACTGACAGAATCGGCGTTTTGGCCTAACTTGTGCACATGTCGATCTGGTCACGCATTGCGGATGCTTTATCTGCCCTCGCTTCTGGCGAGGGTCTTTCCGCCGTGTTCGACCGTCTGCGCACGCCGCCGGAAAAGACCATTGCTTTCACCATAGCCGTGATCGCCCTGTCGGCCAAGATGGCCAAGGCGGACGGGCTTGTCACCCGCGAGGAGGTGATGGCCTTTCGCGAGGTGTTCCACATTCCGCCCGAGGACGAAGAGGGCGCGGCGCGGGTGTTCAACCTGGCCCGGCAGGACGTGGCCGGGTTCGAGGAATATGCCAAGCGCATCCGCGTCATGTTCGGCGCGGATCAGGGCACGCTCTGCGATCTGATGGAGGGGCTGTTCCACATCGCCATGGCGGATGGCAGCTATCACCCCGGCGAGGATGCGTTCCTGGCGCGCGTCGCCGAGATTTTTGATCTGCCGGACACCGCGTTCCGCCGGTTGAAATCGCGGTTCGTGCCCGACGCAGAGCCTGATCCGTTCGATGTTCTGGGCGTCACGCCGGACATGCCGCTGGGCGAGATTCGTGCCGCGTGGCGGCAGCTTGTGCGCGACAGCCATCCCGACCGGATGATCGCACGCGGGGTTCCCGAAGAGGCGGTAAAGCTGTCGGAACGGCGGCTCATCGACATCAACCGCGCCTGGGAGGACATCTCGGCGCGGGCACATGCCTGATGCGGCCCGTGTGAGGATCGCCACCTACAACGTCGAATGGTTCGATGCGCTGTTCGACGATTTGGGTGGGCTGGTCTCGGACGGATCATGGTCGGCGCGGCATGATGTGACCAAGCTCATGCAAATCGAGGCGTTGGGGATCGTGTTCACCGCGCTGGATGCGGATGCGATCATGGTCATCGAGGCACCGGACACCAGCCGCCAGCGCGACACGATCCGGGCGCTGGAGAGTTTCGCCACCGCGTTCGATCTGCGGGCGCGCCGGGCGGTGATGGGGTTCAGCAATGACACCCAGCAGGAAATCGCGCTGATGTATGATCCAGACGCGGTGTCGGCGCGGCATGATCCCAAAGGGCTGGCCCCGCTGCCCGGTGTGCCGCATTCCGACGGCGCGCCGCGCTTTGACGGGGTGTTCCGCATTGATCTTGATATCGACGCGACCGAGGACAGGGTGGTGTTTTCGAAACCGCCGCTCGAGGTGGACATGACAGTGCACGCGACCGGGCAAGCGATCCGGCTGATCGGCGCGCATCTGAAATCCAAGGCGCCTCACGGTGCGACGACAAGCGACGAGGTGATGCGGCTGTCGATCTCCAACCGGCGCAAGCAATTGGCGCAGGCGATCTGGTTGCGGGCGCGGGTTTCGGAACATCTGTCGGCGGGGGATCCGCTGATCGTGCTGGGTGATCTCAATGACGGGCCGGGGCTGGACGAGTACGAAAATCTGTTTGGGCGCAGTTCGGTCGAGATCATCCTCGGGGACGGGGAGGCCGAACTCTATGATCCGCATGCCTCGAAAGCCCTGTTGCGGCGGATCGGGGCGCAGCCGACCACCGCGCGGTTCTACATCCCGAAAGACGACCGCTATCTGCAGGCTTTGTTGGATTACATCATGGTCTCGCCGGATCTGCGGGCCAAGGCGCGGCGCTGGCGCGTCTGGCATCCGTTCGACGATCCGGTCTGCTGGAACACGCCGGAATTGCGGGAGGCTTTGCTGACCGCGTCGGATCATTTCCCCGTCACGCTGGATCTTGATTTGTGATAGTGAAATCCGCAGCCGGAATGTCTATATTGCACTTATGAAACAGGTATACGCAGCGATATTGGCCTTTTCCCTGACCCCTTTTGGCGCGATGGCGCAGGAGGATGAGGGCAGCAGCCTGATGGAAGAGGGCGCAAAGCTGTTCTTTCGCGGACTGATGGAAGAGATGGAACCCGCGCTCCGGGAGCTGGACCGACTGGGCGAGGAAATCGAACCCGCGATCCGCAGCTTTGCCGAGGAAATGGGCCCCGCCCTTCGCGATCTGATGACCAAGGTCGAGGATTGGTCGGCCTACGAGGCGCCCGAGATCCTGCCAAACGGCGATATCCTGATGCGGCGCAAACAGGATGCGCCACCGCTTGAGGATCTCCGGTCCCCCGAAGAGGGCGAGATCGACATCTGACGCTTACTCCGCTGGTTGGGCGTATGCTGTCTGGCGCGAGGGCTTGAGTACCGCGTTGGTCGCAAGCGCGCCACCGGCGATGGAGGCGATGGCCAACAGCGCCGCGACGGATAGGGTGGGCACCCCGGCCAGACCCGCGCCCACAGTGCAGCCGCCTGCCAGAACGCCGCCCACACCCATGAGCACCGCACCGCCCGCATAGCGTCCGGTTTCAGAGGGCGCCGTAAAGGACTGCCACTGGAAGCTTCCGAACACCAGCGACGCCACCAGCGCGCCGAGTGCCGTGCCGCCGATCAGGCCGACGCCGAAATTCGCCGGGATCGAGGTGAAGGCGATGGTCCAGAACAGGGTGTCGGCATAGGGTGCGGTGAAGGACAGGCTTTGCAGCGCGACCGGGTCGAAATCGTCATAGAGCACGAAGCCCGTGCCGATCCAGCCCGCGGGTACCAGCGCGCCCAGAAGGGCGGCCATCAGCAGGGCGGATGCGCGGTTGCCCGACCGCAGGGCCACGGCCAATGCCGCCAGCGCGATCACCAGCGACCAGACCAGCGCGCCATCGGGCAGCGCGGTCAGGGACACGGTGTCACCGAGCGGAACAGTGAAAGAGCCCAGTGTGGTCCGAACCGGGGCCAGCACGCCCTTGAGCGTGGCATGTGCGGTGATCGCAAAGACCAGCAGGACAAACACGCCGCGCAGGTTGCCGCTGGCAGACAGCACGGTCAGGCGGGACACGCAGCCGCGTGTCAGAACCATGCCCGCGCCGAACATCAGCCCGCCCAGAACGATGGCGAGGATCGGCAGGTCGGCATCCATGAAGCGGTGATCGTCAAAGGTGATGAGACCGGACAGAACCCCGGCTTGCGTGCCCAGCACGGCCACGGCCAGCGCAGTCAGCCAGACACCCATGGCCTGCTTGCGATCGTCCCCGACAAGGCTGCGACGGAAGCAGAATTTCGTGCGCTCGGCCAAGAGGCCAAAAGCGGCACCAAGGATCAGCGCAAGACCGACCGCGACTTGCGGTGCGGTGAAGTTCTCAAAGCCAAGGGATTCGAACATGGGGCGCTCCTTCCGTCTGTCATGTGCCAGATGGCGGGAAAGTTTCCCTGGGGCAAGATGCTAGCAGTGCGGAATGCGGCGGTTTTCGGGAAAGTGATCGCTCGTAATGGGCCGAAACCGGAACACTATTCCGATTTCAGCCAGAACCCATGACGGGTGTTCAGGCGATGCCCGTCTGTCCGTGCCGATTGATCTTATTTCGGCGCGGCGGTCACCGTCCCCGGATGCGCGGATCAAGCGCATCGCGCAGGCCGTCACCAAGGTAGTTCACGCTGAGCACCGTGAGCGAGATCGCGATGCCGGGCAGGTAGACCCGTTCCGGGAATTGCTGCATCCGTTGCACCGCATCGGCGAGCATCTTGCCCCATGTCGGGAAGTCGGATGGGAATCCGACGCCAAGGAAGCTGAGCGCGCTTTCGGTGATGATCGCGGTGGCAAGGCCCAAAGTGGCCGAGACCATGATCGGTGACAGCACGTTGGGCAGCAGGTGGCGCTGCACGATACGGAACGGCTTGGTGCCGATGGAGCGCGCGGCGAGGATGAATTCGCGTTCCTTGAGGGCAAGGATATCGCCGCGCACGATGCGGGCGGTGGGCATCCAGCTGGTGATGGCGATGATACCGACGATCAGCACGAACATGCCGCCTTCGGGTCCGAAGGCCTCGCGCAGGGGTTGGCGGAAGAGCGTTACGGCCACCAGCAAGAGCGGCAGGATCGGCAGCGACAGGAAGAGATCCGTCAGGCGCATCAGCAGCCCGTCCGCCTTGCGCACAAAGCCTGCCATGACGCCCACCACCGTGCCGATGATGAGGCTCAGAACCATCGCGGCCCAACCCACGGCCATCGACGTGCGACCCCCCTGCAGGATTTGCGCAAGCTGGTCGCGGCCCAGTTGATCGGTGCCAAAGGGGCGGTTCCACGCGACCTTGGCGGTGCCGTCCCAAAGGGCGACCCAGATCGGGCGCATGTCCTTGTTGCGGATGTCGAGCTTTTGCGCATCCACCTGCCAGATATAGGGGCCCAGGATCACCGCCAGTGTGATGAACACGAGGAACCCGCCGCCGAACATCGCGCCTTTGTGCTTGCGCAACTGGTCCCAGACATCCCGCCACTGGCTGCGCGGCGGGGCCAGCGGGCCCTTGTCGGCCAGCGCCTCGATCGGGGTGGGGGTGGCTTGGAGGGGCTCAGTCATAACGGATCCTCGGGTCGAGAAGGCCGTAGAGGATATCGGCAATCAGGTTGAAGAGGACGATCAGCACGGCAAAGATGAAGGTGAGCGTCATCACCATCGGCAGGTCATTGGCAAACAGCGCCGTGATCAGAAGCTGTCCGATGCCGTTCACCTTGAACACGTTTTCCGTGATGATCGCGCCACCGAAGATCGAGGGCACGTTGAGCGCGATCACGGTGATCACCGGGATCATCGAGTTGCGCAGCACATGGACGGTGACCACAACCGCCTCGCTCAGCCCCTTGGCGCGGGCGGTGCGGACGTAATCCTGGTTAAGGTTGTCGAGCATCGACGCGCGCATGTAGCGGCTGATCTGCGCGGTGGTCTGCAGCGCCAGCACCATCACCGGCAGGATCATCTGTTGCAGTTGCAGTTTGAAGGCGGCCCAGCTGTCGACCACAAGCGTGGTGTCATAGATCGACGGGAACCATCCCAGTTGCACCGAGAAGATCACGATCAGCAGCGGCCCGGTGAAGAAGGGCGGGATCGAAAAACCGATCATGGTGATGAAGGTGCCCGATTGGTCAAAGACCGAATACTGGCGGTAGGCGGAATAGATGCCGATGGGCAGGGCGATCAGGATGCCGACGATGTAGGCCATGCCGACCACCCAGAGGGTCTGCGGGATGCGTTGGATGACGATGTCCATGACCGGGCTGCGGGTCTGCCACGAGATCACGCGCAACTCGCCCTGGTACAGCTGCGTGTCGGGCAGCCAGCCGAGCAGGCTGCTTGAACTGGTGAGCCAGTCGATGAACACCTTGGGTTCGATCCAGAACACCTGAACCAGCCATTTCCAGTATTGCACCAGCGGTGGTTCACCGACGCCAAGCGCCTGGCGCATCAATTCCTTCACCTCGGGCGGGACGGTCAGGGGAACCTGCGCCATCGGATCGCCGGGGGCGAGTTGCAGCAGCATGAAGATGACAAAACTGATGAACAGAAGCGTCGGAACGGCAAGGACAAGTCGTCGGACGGCGAAGGTCAGCATCGTGTAGCGCCTCGGGTCATGAGTCTTTGAAGGATGGGAATGTGCGTGCAAGCACGCACTCTACCGAAGGGGCGTAGGGTGCGTGATGTCACGCACCCCTTGCTGGTCAGTCGATGCGATACCAATCCGCAACGTTCCAAAGTTCGCTGTCCCAGACGTTCAGGACAACGCCGCCAAGGCTGTTGGAATGTGCCGAGAGGCGGCCACGGTGCACCAGCGGCATGATGCTGCCGTTGTTGACAGCCATCGCGCTGAGCTCACGACCGATGCGCTGACGCTCGGCCATGTCGGCGGTCTGTGTCAGCTCGGCGTGCAGGGCGTCATACTCTTCCATGCAGAAGCGCGAGATGTTCTCGCCCTGCCACTGGGTTTCGGGGCGCGGCGCGTTTTCGCACAGGCCGTTGCCCAGATAGGATTGAGGGTCGGTGCCGTTGAAGGTGTTGGCGTACATCTGCACGTCGGCATAGAACTTCTGGAACGTGTCCGGCGAGCCGGGGTCACCACCGAAGAAGACCGACGAGTCGACGTTGCGCAGTTCGACCTCAAAGCCGATCTGTTCCCACCATTCCTTGATCAACGCTTGGAAGTCCTGACGGACCGCGTTGGTCGATGTTTGGTAGAGCATCGAGAGCGGGACGCCGTTGTGCTCGCGCACGCCGTCACCGTCCGTGTCGACGATGCCCGCTTCGTCCAGCAGCGCCTTAGCACCTTCGATGTCCTGCGTTTCACATCCTTCGAATGTGGAGGCAAAGGCCTCGGGGGCCGGAACCCAGGAACAGCCGACCTTGCCCGCCTGGCCATAGCCGATTTCCACCAGCAGCGGACGGTCGATGGCCATCGACAGCGCCTTGTAGACCGCTGGTTCCTTCAGGTACGGGTGCGGGTGCATGGCGGTGGAGCGTTCGCCCTCGGGCAGGTCCGGGCTTGCGTCGGTCTGGTTCAAATGGATGCGCTCGAGCAGCGGTCCAAAGCCCGCCACGGCAACACCCTGGCCGCCGGCTTCCATCGCTGCGATCACGTCGGGCGCAAGCTGCAGGTTCCAGGCGTAGTCGAATTCGCCGGTTTCCATCACGGCCTGACCAGCCGCGCGGGCATCGCCGCCGCCCTTGAAGGTCACGCTCGCAAAGGCGGGCTTTGCCGGGTCGCGGAAGTTCGGGTTGGCCGACATGGTGATCACGTCGTTCGGCTTGAATTCATCCACGACGAACGGGCCGGTGCCGATCGGGTTGAAGTTCTGTTCGGTGCAGGTCGAGGCGGCAGCCCCAAGGCAGCCAGCAAACTGGGCCTTCTGCAGGATCGGGCTTTCACCGCCGACAAACGGGCCATAGGGGTTCGGGGTCGGACCATCGAAATTGACGATGACCGTCAGGTCGTCCGGTGTCTCGACGCTGGCCACGCCGTTGAATTTGGTGAGCTGCGCGCAGCCGCCCTCGGGATGGGTGCAGTATTCATGCGTGAACGCCACGTCAGCCGACGTGAAGGGCGTGCCATCCGACCACAGCAGGCCGGGTGTGATCTTCCAGGTGATCGTGGTCAGGTCTTCGCTGACGCCGCCATTGGCCACGGTCGGAATCTCGTCGACCAGCCACGGCACCAGTTCGCCCTGTTCGTTGTAGCGCGCCAGCGGCTCGAGAATCATCGACGCGGCTTCGACGTCCTTTGTGCCGCCGGACAGGAACGGCGTCAGGATCGAGGGCGCTTGCCAATAGATGATCTTGACCTCGCCATCGGAGCCACGCTCTGCGAAAGCCGCAGGCGCAAGGGCTACGGTCGCGGCAGCCCCCAAGAGTAGGGATTTGAGTCTCATCGGTCTCTCCTTGTTGGACACAGTTTACCCGTGCCGTTTTCCTTGGTGGCAAATCCTGACGCGATGTCGGTTCCGGTTGCGGTGCGAAAGCCCCGGGACCGCTCTGAAAACGCGCAGGTTTTTCCCCCTGTTTGTGCATCGAAACAGCTTTTGAGCAAAATGCAAGTCCCGTGGGAGCGTTACCACGGGCGACGTGGAGACAGCGTTTGACTCTGGCCCCGCGTCGGTTAGCGTTTGAGCAACGACAGCAAAAGGACCGCGCCCATGCCCGATGGCAGCATCGTAAAAATCGAGAATCTGCGGGTCGAGTTCCAGACGAAGGCCGGCACGGTGGTTGGAGTCGAGGACGTGTCCTTCGACATCAATCCCGGCGAAACCGTCTGTGTGGTGGGCGAATCCGGGTCCGGCAAGTCGGTGTCGTCGCTGGCGCTGATGCGGCTGATCGAATACGGCGGCGGGGACATCGCGGGCGGGCGGCTGCTGTTTGACCGCAAGGACGCGGGCACGATCAATCTGTCGGAAACCGATCAGGACCTGATGCGCACGATCCGCGGCAACGAGATCGGGATGATCTTCCAGGAGCCGATGACGGCGCTCAACCCGGTCTTCACCGTGGGCAAGCAGCTGACCGAAGGGTTGCGGCTGCACAAGAACATGAGCAAGGCGCAGGCCGAGGCGCGGGCGCTGGACCTGATGCGGCAGGTGCGCATTCCCGAACCAGAGCGGCGGCTGAAACAATATCCGCACGAATTGTCCGGCGGGATGCGGCAGCGCGTGGTGATCGCGATGGCGCTGGCCTGCGAGCCGCGCCTGTTGATCGCGGACGAGCCGACGACGGCGCTGGACGTGACCATTCAGGCGGAAATTCTTGCCCTGATGGACCGGCTCAAGCGCGAGACCGGCACGGCGGTCATGTTCATCACCCATGACATGGCGGTGGTGGCGCAGATGGCCGACCGCGTGGTGGTGATGTTCCGTGGCAACAAGGTGGAAGAAGGGACTGTCGAGGAAATCTTCGAGAATCCGCAGCACCCTTACACGAAGTCGCTGTTGGCGGCGGTTCCCAAGCTGGGCGAGATGACGGGCACCGATCTGCCGCGCCCGATGCGGCTTCTGGGGCGCGACGGGTCCGAGGTGCCGCCGATCACCGGGTCGGACGAGGTGCTGCTCGAGGTCAAGAACCTGACGACGCGCTTTGCGGTCAAGGGCGGGTTCCTGCGCCGCACCGTGGCCAATGTGCACGCGGTCGAGGACCTGTCCTTCAAGGTCAACAAGGGCCAGACGCTGAGCCTTGTGGGCGAATCCGGATGCGGCAAATCCACTGCGGGCCGGTCGATCCTTCGGCTGGTCGAGCCGATGCAGGGCAGCGTTTACCTTGATGGCAAGAACATCATGGCGCTGACCCAGCCGGAACTGCGCGAGGCGCGGCGCGACATGCAAATGGTGTTTCAGGACCCGTTCGCGTCGCTCAATCCGCAGATGCAGCTGTCCGATCAGGTGTCGGAACCGATGCGCAATTTCGGCATGGGATCGAGCGCCGAGATGCAGAAACGTGTCGAGATGCTGTTCGACCGGGTGGAATTGCCGCGCAGCTTCATGCAGCGCTATCCGCACGAACTGTCCGGCGGTCAGCGGCAGCGCATCGCGATTGCCCGCGCACTTGCGCTGAACCCCAAGCTGATCGTGTCGGACGAGGCGGTGTCGGCGCTCGACGTGTCGGTGCAGGCGCAGGTTCTGAACCTGATGCTGGAATTGCAGGCGGAACTGGGCATCTCGTACCTGTTCATCAGTCATGACATGGCGGTGGTCGAACGGGTCAGCCACCATGTCGGCGTGATGTATCTGGGCCGGATCGTGGAAATCGGCCCGCGCCGCGCGGTGTTCGAGAACCCGCAGCACCCCTATACGCAGGCGCTGATGAAGGCGGTGCCGATCGCCGATCCGCGCAAGCGCAAGTCGGAGAAGGATTTGAACTTCAAGCCGATTCCGTCGCCGATTCATGGGCTGGATTACGAGGCGGAACCGTCGATCTATCGCGAGGTCGAACCCGGTCACAAAGTGCTGATCACCGACAGTGGCTACTGATCTTTTCGATCAGCGCTGCTAGGGAGCATCATGGGGCGATTTTTCCGCTGGGTTTTCCGTGTGCTTGTTGGTGGCATCGCGTTGGTGACGCTGGTGGCCTGCGCGCTGCATGTCACCAACAGCGAAGGCGACGTGACCGCGGCGCCGCCAGAGGGCGACGCGATTCGGATTGCCAGCTACAACGTGCATTACATCGTTCTGAGCCAAGAGACCGGTGCGTGGTCGGTCGGCGACTGGGAGCGACGCAAGGGGCCTTTGGACAGCGCATTCAAGGCGTTGCAGGCCGATGTTGTGGCGTTCCAAGAGATGGAAAGCTGGCAGCGTGGCAGCGACGGGTCGGTGAACCTCGCCCGCGATCACCTTTTGGAGATGAACCCGGATTACGGTGTCGCCGCGACAGGTGATTGGCGGGAGTTTCCGACGACGCAGCCGCTTTTCTATCGGAAAGACGGGTTGCAACCCGTTGATCAGGGTTGGTTTTTCTTTTCAGACACACCAGACGTGATCTACTCGCGCACCTTCAACGGGTCGTTCCCGGCCTTTGCCACCTGGGTGCAGTTCGAGGACCGTGAGACCGGCGCGCGGTTCCGCGTGGCGAATGTGCATTTCGAATATTCCAGCCGGTCGAACCGGCGTTTGTCGGCTGCATTGGTGCGGGACCGGATCACGCCATGGACCCAAGCAGGCGAAATGGTGTTTCTGGTGGGCGACCTGAACGCGCTGCACGGGGCGCGGACGATGGATATTCTCGAAGAGGCGGGCGTGGTCTTTGACCGCACGCCCGGTGCCACCTACCACCTGAACAGGGGCGTGCATCTGCTTGGTGCCATTGACCATTTGGCGCGCACGCCGGATGTTGACCTGCGCAACGGGCCGGTTGTCGTGCAAGAGCGGTTTGACGGCGAATGGCCGTCGGACCATCATCCGGTCTATGCCGATTACCTGCTGCCCCAGCCATGAAGTGAGCCCATGCAAAACCGCCTGACCCCGCGCGCCATTCTTGACCAGTTGGTCAAATTCCCCACCGTCAGCCGCGACACCAACCTGCCGCTGATCGACTGGGTCGAGACCTATCTGACCGAGCACGGTGTGAGCAGTCACCGGCATGTGAAATCCGATGACCCTTTGAAAGCCGGGCTGTTCGCGCATGTCGGACCGGATGTCGCCGGTGGCGTGGTGCTTTCGGGTCACACGGATGTCGTGCCGACCGATGGCCAGCCGTGGAGCACCGATCCCTTCACGGTGACCGAGAAGGACGGCAAGCTTTACGGACGTGGCACCACCGATATGAAGGGCTTTGACGCGCTCGCCATCTGGGCGCTGGTCGAGGCGCAGCATCGCGGTGTGACGCGCCCCGTGCAGATCGCGCTGAGCTATGACGAAGAAATCGGCTGCACTGGCGCGCCGCCTTTGATTGAGGCGATGCAAGGTGTTGTTCCCCGCGCTGACACGGTGATCGTGGGTGAACCGACCATGCTCAAGGCGGTGACCGGGCATAAGGGCAGCGTCAGCTACACCATTCACGTTCACGGGTTCGAGGTTCATTCCTCGGTCCTGCATACTGGGGTGAGTGCGATCATGTATGGTGGCAAACTGATCGAATGGGCCAACCGCATGAACGACGAAAGTGCCGCCGCAACGCCCGCGCCGGTCGCGGCCATGTTCGATCCGCCTTACACAAATGTGCATGTGGGTGTGATCCACGGCGGCACGGCGCATAACATCACCGCGAAGGATTGCGAGCTTGTCATGACGATCCGCGTCGTTCCCGGTGAATCGCTGGAGGATTGGGACGACAGGCTGCGTTCCGCTGTGGCCGAGGTCGAGGCGCAGATGCAGGCCGTGCGCCCGGAGACATGGATCGAGATCACGCCGAACTCGGCCTTGCCTCCGTTCAAGTCTGACGATGCAGGCAGTGCCGAGACACTTGTGCGGCAACTGACCGGCGACAACGGCACGCAATATGTCTCCTACGGCACCGAGGCCAGCCATTTCCAGAGCGCGGGTTATTCGGTGGTGGTGTGCGGCCCCGGTGACATCGCCGTGGCGCATCAGCCGGATGAATACATCACCGTGGCACAGTTCATCGAAGGGCAGGCCTTCATGGAGCGTCTTCTGGATCATCTGTCGGCATGATTCCGTTCCCGATTTCCGACGCCAGCCCGATTGCCTTTGCCGGGCCGTTGCCCTCCGAGACCGACGTGGTGGTCATTGGCGGCGGCGTGATCGGCGTCTGCACCGCGCTCTTTCTCGCGCGCAAGGGGCGGCGCGTGGTGTTGCTGGAAAAGGGGCGCATCGCCGGGGAACAATCCTCGCGCAACTGGGGCTGGATTCGGCAGCAGGGGCGCGATCCGGATGAGCTGCCCATCATGGTGGAGGCGAATCGTCTCTGGACCGAGCTTGCCAGCCAGACAAATGTGGATATCGGGCTCAAGCGGTCGGGGGTGACCTATCTGGCCGAGAGCGACACCGAACTGGCCGGTTTTGCCGATTGGCTGCCCTATGCGACGGCGCAGGGGGTGGATACCGAGGTGCTGGACCGTGCCGGTCTCAAGGCGCGGTTTCCCGAGCTTGCCAAGGGTGGTTTCGCCGGTGCGTTGACCACGCCGTCCGACATGCGCGCCGAGCCTTGGGTGGCGGTGCCTGCGCTGGCGGGGATCGCACTGCGCGAGGGTGCCGTGATCGTCGAAGGCTGTGCGGCGCGCAAGCTGGACCTTGCGGCGGGGCGCGTCACCGGCGTGTTCACCGAGGCTGGGCGCATCGCGTGTTCGGATGTGGTTGTGGCCGGTGGGGCGTGGTCCTCGCTGTTCCTGCGGGCGCATGGCGTGGCGATTCCGCAACTGTCGGTGCGGGCCAGCGCGGGCGCGACAGACCCTGTTGCCCTGCCGCATCAGGGCGCTGCGGCAGGTGGCAAATTTGCCTTCCGCACGCGGGCGGATGGCGGGGCGTCACTGGCTGCGGGAGGCTTTCACGAGCTCTTCGTGGGGCCGGACGCGGTGCGGGCCTTGCCCAAGTTCCGCGCGCAACTGATGGCCGATCCGTTCGGCACGCGGTTCCTGCCCGCCGCGCCCAAGGGCTATCCCGATGCGTGGGGCACCAAACGGCACTGGGCCGAGGACGAGGTGACGCCTTTTGAAGCCATCCGCGTGCTGAACCCGAAACCCAATGCCGGCAAGCTGCGCAAGGTGGCCTCCGAGGTAGAGGCGCTGTTCCCCGAGGTCGGACCGATCCGCTACCGCGCCATGTGGGCGGGGATGATCGACACGATGCCTGATGTTGTCCCGGTGGTGGACCGGGTGGAGGCGATTCCCGGCCTGACCATCGGCACGGGGATGAGCGGGCACGGGTTCGGCATCGGGCCGGGCATGGGCCGGGTGCTGGCCGATCTGGTCTGCGGCGATGCTCCGGGGCATGATCTGCGGCGGTTCAGGCTGTCTCGGTTCAGCGATGGCAGCGTGATGGCGTTGGGTCCAGCGCTCTGACCTCTGCACCCCCTTGAAGCCCGGCGCGGTCTGCGCCACGTTCCGGGACAGAGACTCCATTCACTCAGATCAAAGGATGACCAAGATGCCGGTCAAGAACCGCTTTGCCGAATTGCAGGATGAAATCACCGCGTGGCGACGGGATTTGCACGAGAACCCCGAGATCCTGTTCGAAACACACCGCACCAGCGCTTTGGTCGCGGACCGGCTCAAGGAGTTCGGCTGCGACGAGATCGTCACCGGCATCGGGCGCACGGGCGTTGTCGGCGTGATCAAGGGCAAGACCGACACTGCGGGCAAGGTCATCGGGCTGCGCGCCGACATGGATGCACTGCCGATCCACGAGCAGACCGGACTGGACTACAAGTCCAAGACCGATGGCGCGATGCATGCCTGCGGGCATGACGGCCATACCGCGATGCTGCTCGGTGCGGCCAAGTACCTGAGCGAGACGCGCAATTTCGACGGCACCGTGGTGGTGATCTTCCAGCCCGCCGAAGAAGGTGGCGGCGGTGGGCGCGAGATGTGCGAGGACGGCATGATGGACCGCTTCGGCATCCAGGAAGTGTACGGCATGCACAATTGGCCGGGCCGTCCGGTGGGCAGCTTTGCCATTCGGCCGGGCGCGTTCTTTGCCGCGACCGACCAGTTCGACATCACGTTCGAGGGCAAGGGCGGCCACGCGGCCAAACCGCAGGAGACCGTGGATACGACCGTGATGGCCTCGCAGGCCGTTCTGGCGCTCCAGACGATTGCCAGCCGCAATGCCGACCCGATTGATCAGGTGGTGGTGTCGGTCACGTCGTTCGAGACCTCGTCCAAGGCGTTCAATGTGATCCCGCAGCGGGTGCACCTGAAGGGCACCGTGCGGACCATGTCCACCGGGATGCGCGATCTGGCCGAAACCCGGATCAAGGCGATCTGTTCGGGCATTGCCGCGACCTTTGGCGGGTCGGTCGAGGTGAAATACCACCGGGGCTATCCGGTCATGGTGAACCATGACGCACAGACCGAGTTCGCAGCCGAAGTGGCCAAGTCGGTGTCGGGTGCCTGCGAAGACGCGCCGCTGGTGATGGGGGGCGAGGATTTCGCCTTCATGCTCGAGGAACGTCCGGGCGCCTATATCCTGGTCGGCAACGGCGACAGCGCGGCGGTGCACCACCCGGAGTACAACTTCAACGATGACGCGATCCCGGCGGGCTGTTCCTGGTGGGCCGAGATCGTCGAGCGGCGGATGCCTGCGGCGTAACGCGCTGTACCGGGTTCGGGATGCGGCGGGCTGTGATGGCCCGCCGTTTTTTTGTCCTGACTCGCGGAACGAAGCGGCTCTCCGGCCTGCCAAGCAAAGCAATGCGACCGAACCGAGGGGTGGGCGAGAAGCGCCCGCCCCGTGGGGGCGGTTCGGGCGCTGCCCGTGCTTTGCACGGGCAATCAGGGCAGAAGTGACTTTCGACTCAAAGACCACCCGGTTGGACTTCAAAAATGCAAATAAGCCTCAAGGCCCGCCGTTCTCCTGTTCACTCCTCGTACCCGCGCTTGTGCTTGCTCTTGGCGACCGCCTCCTTGACGACGCGGCCAAAGGATTTCTGACGGGCGCGGGCGGCGGCGATGGATTCCGAGTTGTGCTGATCCTCGCGGCGCAGTTTCTGCCAGCGGTCCAGACGCGCCTGATCGAGCGCGCCCACCTTGAGGGCGGCCTTGACGGCGCAGCCGGGTTCGCTGGCATGGGCGCAGTTGGAGAACTTGCATTGCGCGGCAAGGGTTTCGATGTCGTCGAACAGTTCCTCCAGCCCGTCGCTGGTGCCCGAGAGCTGCAATTCGCGCATGCCCGGCGTGTCGATCAGCCAACCTCCGGCGAGGGTCGGGCGCAGCGCGCGGTGGGTTGTCGTGTGACGACCCTTTGCATCGTCTTCGCGCACGCCCTGCGTTGCCTCGGTCTCGCCGGTGAGCGTGTTGCGCAGCGTGGTCTTGCCGACACCCGACGAACCGAGCAGGGCAAGGGTCTGCGCGGTGCTGCACCACGCATTGAGGCGTTTGACGTCCTCGGGATCCTTGGCGTTGACGGTGATCGCGGTGAGCAGGGGCGACAGGCGTTCGGCCTGCCGTCTGTAGCTGTCGGGATCGTCGCAGAGATCGGGCTTGGTCAGGATCACCAGCGGCAGCGCGTTCGAGGCCAGCGTCAGCGCAAGGTACCGTTCGAGCCGCGCGATGTTGAAATCGGCGTTGCACGAGGTGACAAGGCCCACCGTGTCCACGTTGGCGGCCATGCGCTGCGCGCTCACGGCATGGCCGGCGGCACGGCGGTGCAGGTCGCTGACCGGATCGAGCCGTCGCAGGGCGCTGGTGCCGTCTGTCAGCACCCAGTCGCCCACTGCGTAGGCGCCGGCGCTTTCGGCGGGGATCAGGCGAAGTTCACCCGCCTCGGACAGGGCGACAAGCTGGCTGCGGTGCACTTCGGAGATGCGGGCGGGAAGAAGAATGGTGTCGTCATCGGTAATTTGACGGGCGAAGTGCTCGGACCATCCAAGGTCGGACAGGGAATGACGGGTCACGGGAGATACCCTGTCGCTTGATCCGCCAGGATTGGGCGCGCGATCGGGTGGGGCGCGGGGATCAGCCTGACACCCGCAGGGTTCGCACAATCTGCATCATGTCCTCCTGCATCCTTGGCTGCATCCCGGATCGGGCCGGAAACACCATAGCTTCCCCCGCAGGCCGCGCCAAGCGACATCTGGTCATTTGACCGAACCGTTGCTAAGCGGACGCATGACTATGCCATCACATGCCACTGTCGCCTGCATCAAGTGGGGCACGCTGTACGGGCCGGAATATGTCAACCGGCTGTATTCCGGCGTGCGGCGCAACCTGTCCTGCCCTGTGCGGTTCATCTGCATGACGGAACATGCCGAGGGGCTGCATCCGGAGATCGAGGTGCTGGACCTGCCGGTGGAGCCGTTCGCCGAACCGATGGCGGCCGCGCTGAAACTCGCCAACCGGCAGGGCGCGATGCGCAAGGTCTCGCTGTTTCGGCCCGGCCTGATCCCCGATCTGGAGGGGCCGGTGCTGGGATTCGATCTGGACGTGGTGATCACCGGGGCGCTGGACGATCTGCTGACGCTGGCCCCGGGGCATGTGGTGATGCGCCACGACTGGACCGAGGCGCGCAAGGGGCGGCCCACCGGGCACGGGTCGGTGTTCCGCTATGATCCGGCGCTTCACGGGTTTCTCTACGACGACCTGGCGGCGGAGGCCTACCGAGAGGTCGAGATCGCGCGGGGGTCAGAGCAGCGCTATACCTCGCACAAGGCGATGGAGAACAGGGTTTTCACATATATTCCGGGCGATTGGGTGGTGAGCTTCAAGTATGACTGCAATCCGTTTCCGGGAAATTACCTGCACTCGGCGCGTCTTCCCGAGGAGGCGCGGGTCGTGTGTTTTCATGGTCGTCCCAAGATGCCCGAGGCGATCGACGGCTATCGTGGATCGCTGATCCGCTTCGCCAAGCCGACGCCGTGGTTGCAGGAGCATTGGATTGACCGGGCAAAGGTCGATCTGGGAGAGCGCTGGGGATAGGGGGAGGATGCGTCGACGCATCCTCATGTTTCCGTTGACGGAAACACTGGGGTCGTCCATCGGGCGCCACTGGTTCAAGCCGAATGGACGACGCCCCAGACCCCGAGATATTTGAAAACCAGAGAAGAATGGACCGTGGTGCGGCTCGAGTCTTGCGGGTGCCGAGGCGAACGCGGTAAGAGCGGGCAAGAGCATCGAGAGAAGGGCAACACCATGCGTCGAGTAGTTGTGACAGGCTTGGGATTGGTGACACCGCTTGCGGACGGGGTCGAGGCGAGTTGGTCGCGCCTGCTGGACGGGCAGTCCGGTGCGGGTACAATAAGCAAGTTCGATGCGAGCCATCTGGCCACGACCTATGCCTGCGAAGTGCCGTATGGCGACGGCACGGACGGGACGTTCAACCCGGATGCCTATCTGGAGAAGAAAGAGCAGCGCAAGGTCGACGAGTTCATCCTCTTCGGCATGGCTGCCGCGCAGCAGGCGGTGACCGATGCGGGCTGGATGCCCGAGGACGAGGAAAGCCGCCTGCGCACCGGCGTGATGATCGGGTCGGGCATTGGTGGGCTGAGTTCGATTGCCGAAACCGCGCTGCTGATCCGGGACAAGGGGCCACGGCGGGTGTCGCCTTTCTTTATCCCCGGCGCGCTCATCAACCTGATCTCGGGGAATGTGTCGATCAAGTATGGCTTCAAGGGGCCGAACCACGCGGTTGTGACCGCCTGCTCCACCGGTGCGCATGCCATTGGCGATGCGGCGCGGCTGATCATGTTCGGGGATGCGGATGTGATGGTCGCAGGTGGGGCAGAGGCCGCGATCTGCGAGATCGGCATCGCCGGTTTCAACGCGTGCAAGGCCCTGTCGACCAAGCGCGGGGACGATCCCAAGGCGGCGAGCCGTCCCTATGATGCCGATCGCGACGGGTTCGTGATGGGCGAGGGTGCCGGTGTGGTCGTGCTGGAAGAATACGAGCATGCCAAGGCGCGTGGTGCCAAGATCTATGCCGAGGTCTGCGGTTACGGCCTGTCGGGCGACGCCTATCACATCACCGCGCCGTCCGAGGACGGTGAAGGCGGTGAGCGGTCGATGCGCGCGGCGCTGAAACATGCCGGGATCGAACCGGCGGACATTGATTACATCAATGCGCATGGCACCTCGACCATGGCGGATGTGATCGAGCTGGGTGCTGTTGAGCGGATGATGGGCGATGCGGCGGGCAAGGTCACCATGTCCTCGACCAAGTCGGCGACGGGGCATTTGCTGGGCGCCGCGGGCGCGATCGAGGCGATCTTCTCGATCCTGGCGATCCGCGACCAGGTGGTACCGCCGACGCTGAACCTCGACACGCCCGCAGTGGAGACAGCGGTGGATCTGGCACCCAAGGTCAAGCGCGAGCGGAGCATCACCTATGCGCTGTCGAACTCGTTCGGGTTTGGCGGCACCAATGCCAGCGTCGTTTTCGGAAAGGTGGATCGCTAGGTCATGTGGCGAAATCTTGCCTCCAACGCGCTGACCTTTCTGGTTGTGCTGTTTTTTCTTTTCGGCGGAGCGCTCATCTGGGCGCAGAATACCTATGTCTCGGAAGGCCCGCTGGAGCAGCCGATCTGCGTTCAGGTGGATCGCGGCACCAATTTTCGCAACGTGTCCGAGGATTTGGCGGCGGATGGTGCGGTGTCGAGCGCTGCGCTTTTGCGGATCGGGGCGGATTACGCGGGCAAGACGGCCGAGCTGAAGGCGGGGTCTTTCCTTGTGCCCGAGGGCGCGTCGATGGAGCAGATCGTCGACATCGTCACGCGCGGCGGGGCGAGCACCTGCGGCACCGAAGTGGTCTACCGGGTCAGCATTGCCCGCGCGACGGTGCAGGTGCGCGAGCTTGATCCGGCGACGGGACGCTTTGTCGAGGTGGCCGAGTTCAACCCGGCGGAAGAGGCCGAGCCTGCGGAATATACCGCCGTCAAGGCCGAGGCGGATACGCGCTATCGCGTGGCTCTGGCCGAGGGTGTGACCAGCTGGCAGATCGTGCAGGAGCTGGGGCAGATCGACATTCTGGAGGGCGAGATCGAGGAGATCCCCGCCGAAGGGACTCTGGCGCCGGACAGCTATGAAGTCAGCCCCGGTGACAGCCGCACGGACCTGCTGGCGCAGATGGCGTCGGCGCAGGAGCGTATCCTGGCCGAAGCCTGGGCGAACCGGCAGGACGGGTTGCCGTATGACAGCCCGGAAGAGGCGTTGATCATGGCGTCGATCATCGAGAAGGAAACCGGCACGCCGGATGAGCGGTTCCTTGTGTCGAGCGTCTTTGTGAACCGTCTGGAGCAGGGCATGCGCCTGCAGACCGACCCGACGGTGATCTATGGCATCACGCGCGGGCAAGGCGTCTTGGGACGTGGCATCCGGCAGAGCGAGCTGCGGGCGGACACGCCGTGGAACACCTATGTGATCGACGGGTTGCCGCCGACACCGATCGCAAATCCGGGGCGCGCCAGCATCGAGGCGGCGCTGGATCCAGCAGATACCGAGTACGTGTTTTTCGTGGCGAAAACGCTTGATCCCTCGGACGGGCATAATTTCGCGGTCACGCTGGCCGAGCATAACGCGAACGTGGCGGCCTACCGGGTGCTTGAAGCACAGCGGGAGAATTGAGCCTGTCCGTGCGTGATCCCAGGAGCGGCGCATGGACCTGATCGAGCTTCTTGCGATCGGTGCGGTGGTGTTCGTCATCGCCGGGTCGGTCAAGGGGATGGTGGGCATCGGCTTGCCGACGGCGGCGATCAGCATGCTGACCATGGTGATCGACCCGCGCTTGGCGATTGCGCTGGGGTTGGGACCGATCATCGCGTCGAACGCTTGGCAGATCTGGACGATGGGCGACCTGCGCGGCGCGATTTCGCGCTATTGGGTGTTCGCGATTTCGCTGGGTGTGAGCGTGTTTCTTACGGTCTTGCTATCTGCTGACGTGTCGGACCGGGTGATCTTTCTTGCGCTTGGCCTGTCCATCGTGTCTTTCGCAGTGTTGAACCTGCGCTTTGTCATGCCGCGCATTCCGAACCGGTTCGATATGCTTGCGCAGTTTGTCTTTGGCAATCTTGCGGGTATTCTGGGCGGGCTGTCTGGCGTCTGGATCGCGCCGGTCATCATGTATATGAGCGCGCGACAGGTGCCCAAGGACGAGTTTGTCCGGGCGACGGGTCTGTTGCTGTTCGTCGGTGGTGTGCCCTTTGCCGTGGCTTACGTGCAGCAAGGGCTCGTGACGCCCGAGACGGGTATGGTGTCGCTGCTGCTGATCCTGCCGACCCTGCTGGGGTTTTCGCTGGGCGCGCGGTTGCGGTCGCGGCTGTCGAACGAGAAATTCCGCAAGCTGGTGCTTTACGTGTTCCTTCTGCTGGGGCTGAACCTGTTGAGGCGCGGGCTTTTCTGAGGCTTGCGGCTTGTGCTTAACAAAACCTGAATCACTTTAATTTGTGTCCCGATCATGGGTTTTGGGGCTTTGGCGGGCAATGCTTGTCGAGGCGTTAACCCATCGCGCGCCGCGTTAGGCGGTTCTTTCCTGTCTTGATGCCTTTTGGTCGGTGCCTGCTAGGCATCAACAGGTTGCGGTGTGTTCCGTGGCCTGCCGGTGCGTCGATGGACGGAGATCCATTCAGCACAGGAGGCAGGGATCGCATGGTTCTGATCACTGCAGAAGAAACGGGCAGCGCGCTCGAGACCGAGCGCGATGCCATTGCGCAGGAATTGCGGACCATCCGCGAGACGGTGGCGGCGCTGCGCAGCAAGGTGGAAGCCGGAGAAACGGGCACGGCGGGTGAGGCGGCCAAGGTGCTGGCCGAACTGCGTGTCTGGCTGAAACACGCCAAGGAAACGGAGGTACAGATTGAAAGACATCGCCGAGAACATGCCGCCATCGACGGAGCTTACGGGCTTGACCTCGACGCGGCGCGGGCTGCGGTCAGGTGCAGACTTGATCGCCTCCGCACCTGTTGCCGAGAGGGAGGCGTTCCTGGACAGTCTTGACGAGGTGAAGGGGGCGCTTTTGGCGCTGCCCTACCTGTTCGAGTTCTGGGCGCATCCGCATCAGTTGCCACCCGAGGGCGATTGGCGCGCTTGGGTGATCCTTGGTGGGCGCGGCGCGGGGAAAACCCGCGCCGGTGCCGAATGGGTGCGGTCCATGGTCGAGGGATCGCGGCCAAAGGACAAGGGGCTGGCCCGACGCGTGGCGCTGGTGGGCGAGACTTTGGACCAGGTGCGCGAGGTGATGATCTTTGGCGACAGCGGGATCATGGCCTGTTCGCCGCCAGACCGCAGGCCGGAATGGCTGGCGACGCGGCGGATGCTGCGCTGGCCCAACGGGGCCGAGGCGGTGGCGTGTTCGGCGCATGACCCGGAATCGTTGCGCGGGCCGCAGTTTGACGGCGCGTGGGTGGACGAATTGGCCAAGTGGCGGCGGGCGCAGGAGGCGTGGGACATGTTGCAGTTCACGCTGCGGCTGGGATCGCATCCTCGGGTTTGCGTGACGACGACGCCCAGAAATGTGGGTGTCTTGAAGGATTTGCTGGCGGCGCCGTCCACAGTGGTGACGCGGGCGCCGACCGAGGCGAACCGGGCCTATCTGGCGTCGTCGTTCCTTGACGAGGTGCGGGCGCGCTATGCGGGCACTCGGCTTGGGCGGCAGGAACTGGACGGGGATCTGCTGGATCAGGCCGAGGGGGCGCTGTGGTCGATGGAGGCGCTGGAGGCGGCACGTTGTGCGGAGGTGCCGGTGTTTGACCGGATCGTGGTGGCGGTTGATCCGACGGCGAGCAGTGGCAAGGGATCGGATGCCTGTGGGATCGTCGTGGCCGGGGTGGTCACGGACGGGCCGCCGCAGGATTGGCGCGCTGTGGTGCTGGAGGATTGCACGGTGCAGGGGGTGTCGCCGCTTGTCTGGGCGCGGCGGGCGATCACGGCGATGGAGCGCTGGGGCGCGCATGCGCTGGTGGCCGAGGTCAATCAGGGCGGTGACATGGTGGAGGCGGTGTTGCGGCAGGTCGATCCGATGGTGCCGGTGGTGCGGGTGCATGCGTCGAAATCCAAAGGCGCGCGGGCCGAGCCGGTGGCTGCCTTGTACGAGCAGGGGCGCGTGGCGCATTTCGGTGTGTTCGACGCGCTGGAGGACGAGATGTGCCGGATGACCCGGCTGGGCTACCAGGGATCGGGATCGCCGGACCGTCTGGATGCGTTGGTCTGGGCGCTGACCGATCTGGTGATCGCTCGGGCGGCGGAATGGCGTGTTCCACGTGTTCGGACGTTGCGCCGCTGAGCGCACGGTATGGTTTCCAGCCGTTAACCTTTGGCCGGTAGGTTGGTTTCATCGAGAGACGGGTGCGTCTGGGGGTGGTCGGGACGGGTGGAGAGCCTGTCCCGGCCGCGCCGAAACCGAAACGGATTTGCGAGGAGCATGGGCAGCATGGTGTGGGATGTCTTTCGGCGGGGACGCAAGGATGTGGCCGAGGTAGAGGCCAAGGCCAGTGCAACCGGGCCGGTCGTGGCCTGGCAGAACATGGGGCGCGTGGCCTGGTCGGCGCGGGATACGGCGTCGCTGACGCGGACGGGGTTCACCGGCAACCCGGTGGGGTTTCGTGCGGTCAAGCTGATCGCGGAGGCGTCGGCGGCGATGCCTTTGGTGTTGCAGGATGCCGCACAGCGCTACGAGGTGCATCCGGTGCTGGACCTGTTGCGCCGCCCGAACCCGGCGCAGGGGCAGGCGGAGCTTTTCGAGGCGTTCTACGGTCAGCTCTTGCTGTCCGGGGACGGGTATTTCGAAGCGGTGGGCGCCGGTGGTGTGCCGGGCGAGCTGCATGTGTTGCGGTCGGACCGGATGAAGCTGGTGCCGGGGCCGGACGGGTGGCCTGTGGCCTATGAATACGGGGTCGGCGGCAAGTCGCACCGGTTCGAGATGGGGGACGGCGCGCGGCCTGTCTGTCATGTAAAGGCATTTCACCCGCAGGACGACCATTACGGGTTGAGCCCGATGGTTGCAGCGGCGCAGGCGCTGGACGTGCACAACGCGGCGTCGCGCTGGTCGAAGGGATTGCTGGACAATGCGGCGCGGCCTTCGGGGGCGATTGTCTATCACGGCGTTGATGGCGTTTCGGGCATGGGGACGGAGCAATACGATCGTTTGGTCGAGGAGATCGAGAGCCATCACATGGGCGCGCGCAATGCCGGGCGGCCGATGTTGCTGGAGGGTGGGCTGGATTGGAAACCGATGGGATTTTCGCCCTCTGACATGGAGTTCCAGAAAACCAAGGAAGCGGCGGCGCGCGAGATCGCGGTGGCGTTCGGGGTGCCTCCGATGCTGCTGGGCATTCCCGGCGAGGCGACCTTTGCCAATTACGCCGAGGCGCATCGGGCGTTCTATCGCCTCACGGTTTTGCCGCTGGTGACGCGGGTGACGGCTGCGCTGTCGGCGTGGCTGTCGGAGCATGCGGGCGCGGATCTGGTGCTCAAGCCTGACCTTGATCAGGTGCCCGCGCTGGCGGCGGAGCGCGATGCACAATGGGCGCGGGTGGCGCGGGCGGAGTTCCTGACTGCGGCGGAGAAGCGCGCGCTGCTCGGCCTGCCGGTGCTGGCCGATGAGTGACACGCGCGGGGGGTATGAGCCGTTCGATTGTGCGCCGGCCTTGCGGCTGGAGGCGCATGAACGGGTGACGCAGCTGCGGATCGAGGGGATCTCGGCGCGGCTGGACCGGATCGAGGGGCTGATCGAGCGGCTGGAGCGGCGGGTGTGGCTGGCGGTGTACGGCGTCGCGGCGGCGGTGTTGGCGGATGTGTTCCTGAAGTTCGTTCAGGTGACGCCATGAGGGGGATTGAGATGGATTTGGAACGGAAATTCTGCCGGTTCGATGCGGATGTGACGGTTACGGACGGCTGCGTGATCGAAGGCTATGCATCGCGGTTCGGGGATTGCGATCAAGGCAATGATGTCGTGGCATCGGGGGCTTATGCGGCGTCGTTGACGCGGTTGGCCGAAGCTGGCCGGGCGGTCAAGATGCTGTGGCAGCATGATCCGGCGCAGCCCATCGGAATCTGGGACGAGGTGCGCGAGGACGCCATTGGGCTTTACGTGAAAGGTCGGTTGCTGGAGACCGTGGCACGGGGCCGGGAGGCGGCGGCGCTGGTGGCCGCGGGTGCGATTGACGGGCTGTCGATCGGCTATCGCACCAAGGCCGCCACGAAGGACAAGCAGGGCCGCAGGGTCCTGATGGAACTGGAGCTGTGGGAGGTGTCGCTGGTGACGTTCCCGATGCTGCCCAGTGCGCGGGTTGCGGCCAAGGGGGAGACCCCGGTTGAGGCTGACCTGCGGGAGATGGCACGCCTGATCGAAGAGGCGCGCCGGACATTGGTGGACGGCTGGGGCTAGGGCCACCCTTCAGAGATGGGAAAATCGGGATGAGTGAGACCGGGACAACGTCGCGGAGCGGGGAAGATGTGTCTCCGTTCACCCAGGTGGGTGCGGCCCTTGCGGGGCTGGTCGGCGACATGCGCCGACAGCGCGACGATTTCGACAGAAAGCTACAGGAACAGGAAGAGCGAATGACCAGGATTGATCGAAAGACCGCCCTTGTGGGGCGTCCGGCGCTGGCCGGTGGTGTGAAGACCGAGGACGTCCATTACCAGGCGTTCGACGCCTATCTGCGTACTGGCGATGACGATGCGCTGCGCGGGCTGGAAATGGATGTGAAATCCATGTCCACAATGGTGAACGGCGATGGCGGGTTCCTGATCGACCCGGTGACATCGGAGACCATTCAGGGCGTGCTGAAAAGCAGCGCGTCGCTGCGCGCGGTGGCGTCGGTCGTGAATGTCGAGGCGTCGAGCTATGACGTGCTGATCGACCAGGGCAATGCGGGGGCGGGTTGGGCCGACGAGGCTGCGTCGCGGTCCGAGACCGGGACACCGACCATCGACCGCATCTCGATCAAGCTGCACGAGCTGAGCGCGATGCCCAAGGCGAGCCAGCGGTTGCTGGACGACACGGCGTTCGACATCGAGACTTGGCTGGCGGGCAAGATCGCTGACACGTTTGCACGGGCCGAGGCAGGCGCGTTCATCAACGGTGACGGCAATGACAAGCCCAAAGGGTTTCTGACCCATCCGGCGGTGGACAACGACGTCTGGGAGTGGACCAATATCGGCTATGTGCCGACAGGTATTGACGGGTCCATCGGCAATGGCGACGCGCTGATCGAGCTGGTCTATGCGCTGGGGGCGGAATACCGCGCCAATGCGGTGTTCGTGATGAACTCGAAGACTGCCGGGACGCTGCGCAAGCTGAAGGATGCGGACGGGCGTCACCTGTGGTCGGACGGTTTCACCAGCGGAGAGCCTGCGCGTCTGCTGGGCTATCCGGTGCTGGTGGCCGAGGACATGCCGGACATCGCGTCGGGGGCAAATGCGATTGCCTTTGGTGATTTCCGCGCGGGCTACACGATTGCCGAACGCCCTGACCTGCGCGTGCTGCGCGATCCGTTCAGCGCCAAGCCGCATGTGCTGTTCTACGCGACCAAGCGAGTGGGCGGGAACGTGAGCGATTTCGCCGCGATCAAGTTGCTGCGCTTCGCCACCGCCTGAGCGGTGATGGCGGACATGGGGAAGGCGGTGCGGGCCGTCTTCCTCATGGGGCGCGCGCCGGTGTGCCGGCGTTGTCTAGCCGCTCCCTCCGTCCGAGCAGCGGCGGCGGCGCGCGTCCGACAACTTACCGGCCTCTGAATGAGGGACAGGTTTGCGGGGAACACGAGATGTACTTGATTGAAGAGAGCCAGATTGATGACGCGGCCCTGCCGGTGGCGCGGTTGCGCGACCATCTGAGGCTAGGCAGCGGGTTTGTCGAGGACGGGCTTCAGGATGGCTTGCTGGGCGGGTTTTTGCGGGCGGCGATGGCTGCGGTCGAGGCGCGGACGGGCAAGGCGCTTCTGGTGCGCGATTTCCTGTGCAGTCTGCATCGTTGGCGGGACGTGACCGGCCAGGGGCTTCCGATTGCGCCGGTGCGGGCGGTGACGCAGGTCACACTGGTCGATGCGTTCGGGGCGGGCGCTGTGGTGGACGCGGCGCGCTATGCGTTGGTGGCGGATGGTGACGCGCCCAAGCTGGTGCCGATGGGGGCCTGTCTGCCGTCCATCCCCGAGCATGGGAGCGTTGAGGTTCGGTTTCGTGCGGGTATGGCGGAGGCGTTTGGCGATCTGCCCGCCGATCTGGCGCAGGCGGTGATGCTGCTGGCGGCGCATTACTACGAATATCGCGACGAGACCGCGCTGGGGCAGGGCTGCATGCCGTTTGGCGTCACCAGCCTCATCGCGCGCTATCGCCCTGTACGGCTGGGGTTCGGGACATGAGCGGGCCGCGGCTCACATCGAAGCTGGTTCTGGAGCGGCTGGAGTCGGTGCCCGATGGCGCGGGTGGGATGCATGAAAGCTGGGTCGCGCTGGGCGTGTTGTGGGGTGAGGTGAAACCTCGGTCCGGACGCGAGGGCGTTGGCGAGGCCGGGCAGGTTTCGGTGACCGGGTTTCGGGTCTTGGTGCGGGGTGTGCCGCAGGGGCAGTCTGCGCGGCCTTTGCCGGAGCAGCGGTTTCGGGACGGTGCGCGGGTGTTTCGGATCAATTCGGTGACCGAGGCCGATCCGGGTGGTCGGTTTCTGACCTGCCTCTGTGACGAGGAGGTGGCGACATGAGCTATGCGGTGGCGGCGGCGTTGCAGGGGGCTGTGTACCAGCGTTTGCAGGGCGATGCGGCGTTGACTGCGCTGGTGGGAAGCCGGGTTTATGACGCGGTGCCCAAGGGGCGGTTGCCGGAGCTCTACGTGGCGCTGGGCCCGGAGCGGGCGGTGGATGCCAGCGACAAGACCGGGCGCGGCGCGTGGCACGAATTCGCGGTGTCGGTGATCTCGGACGATGCGGGGTTTCAGACAGCCAAGGAGGTGTCGGCGGCGGTGTGTGACGCGCTGATCGACGCCGGGTTGGTGTTGGACCGGGGCCGCTTGGTGGCGCTCAACTTCAAGCGGGCGGTGGCGCAGCGGGAAAAGGCAGGGCGGCGGAGGGTTGACCTGACCTTTCGCGCGCGGGTCGAGGATGACGCCTGAGGGCGTTTCGGATTTCCAGGAAATTTCCAGACAGGGAGTGTGGGCGATGGGTGCTCAGAACGGGAAAGACCTTTTGATCAAGGTCGATTTGGATGGCAGCGGCACGTTCGAAACGCTGGCGGGGCTGCGGGCGACGCGGATCAGTTTCAACGCCGAAGCGGTGGATGTGACCTCGCTTGAGAGCGACGGCGGGTGGCGCGAGTTGCTGGCGGGTGCGGGTGTGCGCAGTGTCGCGATATCCGGTGCCGGGGTTTTCAAGGATGCCAGCACGGATGAGCGGGCGCGGCAGATCTTTTTCGACAGCCAGACGCCAGCGTTCCAGGTGATCATCCCGGATTTCGGCGTGGTGCAGGCGCCGTTCCAGGTGACGGGGCTGGACTATGCCGGGTCGCATAATGGCGAGGCGACTTATGAGTTGTCGCTGGCCTCGGCGGGTGTTGTGGCCTTCACGGCGGCGGTCTGAGCATGGCGAACCCCTGGCGCGGAGAGGTGACGCTGGTGATCGACGGGGAGCCGCATGTGCTGCGGTTGACGCTGGGGGCATTGGCGGAACTGGAGGCGGGTCTCAAGGCAGACACGTTGGTTGATCTGGTGGCGCGGTTCGAAGGCGGCGGGTGTTCGAGCCGCGATGTGCTGGCGTTGATCGTGGCCGGATTGCGCGGCGGGGGCTGGCGCGGGACGTCGGCGGATTTGCTGGCGGCGGAGATCGACGGCGGGCCATTGGCGGCGGCGCGGGTGGCGGCGGAATTGCTCGCGCGGGCGTTCGTGCCGGTGGGCGAGGGATGAGCCGGTTCGACTGGCCCGGGCTGTTGCGTGCCGGAGTGCGCGGGCTGGGGCTGCGCCCGGCGGAGTTCTGGGCGCTGACCCCGGCGGAGTTGCATCTGCTGCTGGGGGGCGGGTCAGCCCCTTTGGGGCGGAGCGGATTGGACGCGCTGATGGCGGCCTATCCGGACAAGCGGGGGGATCAGGATGATTGAGTTGGACAGCATGGATGGGTTCGAGGCGCAGGTGAGCGCCTTGGAAGAGGCATTGGCCGGGGCGTCGAGCATGGCGGGCGGGTTTCAGGCCGAGATGGCGAAGGTGCGGGAGTCTCTGGCGGAGACTGGCAAGGGCGCGTCCAAGCTGGAAGGTGCGCTGAACAGCGGTTTGAGCCGGGCGATTGATGGGATTGTCTTTGATGGAATGAAGCTGTCGGACGCGCTGGGCACCATTGCGCAGTCGATGATCGGCGCGACATACCGTGCTGCCGTTAACCCGGTGAAAGAGCATCTGAGCGGGTTGGTGATGCAGGGGATCAGCAACCTGCTGCCCTTTGCCAATGGAGCGAGCTTTGCGCAAGGCCGCGTGATGCCCTTTGCCGATGGCGGCGTGATCAGCGGGCCGACGACGTTTCCGATGCGGGGCGGTGTCGGATTGATGGGCGAGGCCGGGCCGGAGGCGATCATGCCGTTGGCGCGGGGGGCCGATGGCAAGCTGGGAGTGCGGGCTGGCGGCGGAGGGCGTGCGGTCAATGTGGTCATGAACATCTCGACCCCGGATGTACAGGGGTTCCGGCGGTCGCAAAGCCAGATCGCGGCGCAGATGGGCCGGGTGCTGGGTGCAGGTCAGCGGAACCTGTGAGGAGGGACGAGCATGCGGTTTCATGAGGTGCGGTTTCCAACAGCGCTGAGTTTCGGCTCCATCGGCGGGCCAGAGCGGCGAACGGATGTGGTCACGCTGGCGAGCGGGTTCGAGGAGCGCAACACGCCCTGGGCGCACTCGCGCAGGCGGTATGATGCCGGGATCGGGCTGCGGTCGATGGACGATATCGACACGTTGATCGCGTTTTTCGAGGCGCGGCGTGGGCAGATGTACGGCTTTCGCTGGAAGGATTGGGCGGATTTCAAATCGTGCAAGCCCTCGGCGCAGGTGTCGGCCGCGGATCAGGTCATCGGGTCAGGGGACGGCGTTGCGACCGCATTTGCGTTGCGCAAGGCGTATGCGTCGGGGGATGCGGTTTATCTGCGCCCGGTGGCCAAGCCGGCTGCGGGGAGCGTTGTCGTTGCCTTGGACGGCGTGGCGCAGGTCGAGGGGGTGGATTTTACCGTCGATGCGGCGACCGGAGTTGTGTCGTTTCTTGCGGCGCCGGCTTTGGGTGTTCCGGTGACGGCGGGCTTCGAGTTTGACGTGCCGGTGCGGTTCGACACGGATCGCATCCAGACCTCTGCCGCGACGTTTCAGGCAGGCGAGGTGCCGGATGTGCCGGTTGTGGAGTTGCGCGTATGAGTGGCGCGGACGCGCTGGCGGCGCATCTGGCCATTGGTGTCACGACTGTCGCGCGGGCCTGGGAGGTCCGGCGCAAGGACGGGCGGCGGTTCGGGTTTACGGATCATGACCGCGACCTGAGTTTCGGCGGTGTGGTGTACCGGGCCGATACGGGTATGAGTGCCGCGGCGGTGCAGCAGGGCACGGGACTGTCGGTGGACAATTCCGAAGCCATCGGGGCGCTGTCGGATGCCAGCGTGTCCGAGGCCGATATCGCCGCAGGGCGCTTTGATGGGGCCGAGGTGACGGCATGGCTGGTCAACTGGGCCGATGTGGCGGCGCGCAAGGTGCTGTTTCGTGGATCGCTTGGTGAGATCACCCGCAGCGGCGGCGCGTTTACGGCAGAGTTGCGCGGGCTGACGGAATGGCTCAACCGGCCTGTCGGGCGGGTGTACCAGGCGCCCTGTCTGGCAGTTCTGGGCGATGCGACCTGCGGGGTGAACACTGACGCGGTGACGATGTCGGCTGAGGCGACGGTGACCGGCGTCAGCGATCAGGGTGCGCTGGTATTGGCCGGAGCGTCGGGGTTCGAAGCTGCGTGGTTCCAGCGGGGGCGTTTGACGGTCCTCGATGGCTCTGCCGAAGGCTTGTGGGCTGCGGTCAAGCGCGATGTTCTGTTCGAGGATGGTGCGCGGCAGATCGAGCTTTGGGAGCCATTGCGGGCTGTGGTGGCCGTGGGCGACCGGGTCAGGTTGATCGTTGGCTGTGACAAGCGGTTCGAGACCTGTCGCGCCAAGTTCGACAATGTGGTGAATTTCCAAGGGTTTCCGGACATTCCGCAGGAGGAGTGGGTCTTGATCCCGCCAAGCTCTGCACGGTCGCGCGGCGGCGGGAGCCTGCGATGACGCGCGGCGAGGTTGTGACCGAGGCGCGGCGCTGGATCGGGACGCCCTATGTGCATCAGGCCAGTCTGATCGGTGCGGGTGCGGATTGTCTCGGGCTGTTGCGCGGGGTCTGGCGGACGCTTTACGGGGCCGAGCCGGGCGATGTGCCGGCCTATACGCCCGACTGGTCCGAACCGCAGGGGGACGAGGTGCTGTGGCGCGCGCTTGCGGCGCGGATGCCGGGCCGGGCGTTGGACGATGAGGCGGCGGGTGATTTGATCCTGTTCCGGATGCGCGACCGTGGCGTTGCAAAACATCTGGGCATTCAGACCCGGATCGGCGCGGGCGCGCGGTTCGTGCATGCCTATTCCGGGCACGGGGTTCTGGAAACCGCGCTCAGCGCGCCCTGGCAGCGGCGCATCGTGGCGCGGTTCGGGTTTCCCGACATTCAGGAAGGATAGACGGATGGCGACACTGGTTCTTTCGGCGGCAGGTGCTGCGCTGGGCAGCAGCCTTGGCGGATCGGTGCTGGGCCTGTCCATGTCGGCGGTGGGTCGGTTCGCGGGGGCGACGCTTGGCCGGGCCATCGACCAGCGGGTTCTGGGCGGCGGAGCGCGCAGCATCGAGACCGGGCGGTTGGACCGTTTGCGGCTGAGCACGGCGGGGGAAGGCCAGCCAATCCCGCAGATTTACGGGCGGATGCGGGTCGGCGGGCACATCATCTGGGCGACGCAGTTCAAGGAACACGTGTCGAAATCCGGCGGTGGAAAGGGCTTGTCCGCACAGCCGACGATCCGGGAATACAGCTATTCGGTGAGCCTTGCCGTGGCGCTGTGCGAAGGCGAGATCACCAGCGTGAACCGCATCTGGGCCGACGGGGACGAAGTGTCGGTCTTTGATCTGAACATGGTTGTCTATCCGGGTTCGCGGGACCAGATGCCCGATCCGAAGATGGAAGCGGTCGAGGGCGTGGGTGCGGTGCCGGCCTATCGCGGCACGGCTTACGTGGTGTTCGAGGACCTGGACCTGGAGCGCTTTGGCAACCGGGTGCCGCAGTTTTCCTTTGAGGTGACGCGCCCCGTGCAGGACGATCCCGAGGATGTGCCCTTCAACATCCGCGCTGTGGCGATGATTCCGGGGACGGGGGAGTATTCGTTGGCCACCGAGCCTGTTGTGCTCGATGGAGGTGCTGGCAAATCGACCACCATAAATGTCAACAGTCCGTCTGACCGACCGGATTTCGTCACATCCCTCAGGCATTTGCAGGACGAGGTGCCCGATTGCGGGGCGGTGTCGCTGGTTGTGAGCTGGTTCGGCAGTGACCTGCGCTGTGGGGATTGCGTGATCGAACCGAAGGTCGAGCAGAATGAGGTGGACAGCACCGGGATGCCTTGGGTGGTCAGCGGGCTGGTGCGCGCCGATGCCGGTTTGGTGCCTGTCGAGGAGGGGCGCCCGGTTTATGGCGGGACGCCCTGTGATGCATCGGTGATCCAGTCGATCCGCGACATGACGGTCAAGGGGCTGGAGGTTCTGTATTACCCGTTCATCCTGATGGAGCAGATGCCCGGCAACGGATTGCCCGATCCGTGGACCGGAGGGGTGGGTCAACCGAAGCTGCCATGGCGGGGGCGAATCACGGCGAGCGTGGCTCCGGGGCAAGCGGGTGATCCGACCGGGACCAGCGTGATCGATGACGAGGTGGCGGCGTTCTTTGGGTCGGCGTCGGTAGGGGATTTCGTGGTCGAAGACGGCTCTGTCACCTACACTCCCGAGGCGCAGGATTGGGGCTATCGCCGGTTCATCCTGCATCAGGCCCATCTTTGCGCCGTGGCCGGAGGTGTGACCGCGTTCTGCATAGGGTCTGAAATGCGCAGCCTGACGCAATTGCGGGGCGCGTCGGGATTTCCGGCGGTTGAGGCCATGCGGGTGCTGGCGGCGGAGTGTCGCGCGATCCTCGGGCCGGGCGTGAAGATCGGCTATGCGGCGGATTGGTCTGAATATTTCGGCTACCACCCTCAGGATGGCAGCGGGGACGTGTATTTTCACCTCGATCCGCTTTGGGCCGATCGGCATGTCGATTTCATCGGCATCGACAACTACATGCGCCTGTCGGATTGGCGGGATGGCGAAGACCATGCCGATGCGGGCTGGGGCGCGATCTACAACCTTGATTACCTGCGGGCGAATGTCGCCGGGGGCGAGGGGTATGACTGGTACTATCCGTCGCAAGAGGCGCGCGATCTCCAACAGCGCGCGCTGATCACCGATGGGGCGAATGACGAGCCCTGGGTGTACCGCTACAAGGACATCCGCAACTGGTGGTCGCAGCCGCATCACAACCGGATCGGCGGGGTGCGTCAGGTGGTTCCAACGGAATGGGTGCCGGAAAGCAAGCCGATCTGGTTTACGGAAATCGGCTGTGCCGCGGTCAACAAGTCCACGAACGAGCCGAACAAGTTTCTTGATCCCAAGAGTTCCGAAAGCACATTACCGTCTTATTCCAACGGGTTGCGGGACGAATTGATCCAGCATCAATACCTGCGCGCGATGCTGTCATACTGGGGAGATCCGGCGCATAACCCGGTGTCGGGGCTTTATGGCGAGCCGATGATCGACATGGGGCGGGTCTTTGTCTGGGCCTGGGATGCGCGGCCCTATCCGTGGTTTCCCAATGTGGACGAGATGTGGTCGGACGGGCCAAACTACCGGCGCGGGCACTGGATCAACGGGCGGGTGTCGGGGCGCACATTGGCCTCGGTGGTGGCCGAGATCTGTGAGCGATCGGGGCTGCGCGACTATGACGTGAGCGGGCTTTACGGCTTTGTGCGCGGGTATCTTGCGCCGGATGTGGCGGATGCGCGGCGGGCCTTGCAGCCTTTGATGATGGCTTACGGGTTCGACGCGATCGAACGCGACGGGGTGGTGGTGTTTCGCAATCGCAGTGGCGCGAGGGCGGTGTCGCTTGGGTTCGACCAGTTCGCGGCGCATGACGATCTGGGGGTCGAGGTTGTGCAGAGCCGCAGCTCCGAGGCCGAGATGTCGGGGCGCGTGCGGCTGAACTTTGTGGAGGCGGATGGCGACTACCGCAATATTTCCGAGGAATCGGTGCTGCCCGACGAAGGCACCCATGCTGTGGCGGAAAGCGAGGTCCCGCTTTTGCTGACGCGGCCCGAGGGGCGCCAAGCGGTCGAGCGCTGGCTGAGCGAGGCGCGGGTGTCGCGGGACGGGGTGCGCTTTGCGTTGCCCTTGTCGCAACAGGCGCTGGGCGCGGGCGATCTGGTTCGGCTGCCCAGTGAGGCAGGTGCGATGACGGTGCGCATCGACAGGGTGGAGCAGACCACGCACCTTTTGATCGACGCGGTGCGGGTCGAGCCCGGTGTGTATCTTCCGGCGGATTTCCCGGATGATCCGACACCGTCACAGCGCCATGTGTCGAGCGGGCCGGTCCTGCCGCTCTTTCTTGATCTGCCCTTGATGCGAGGCGACGAGGTGCCGCATGCGCCACATCTGGCGGTGACGGCGGATCCTTGGCCGGGGGATGTGGCTGTGTATGACGCGGCAGAGGATGCCGGCTATGCGCTGAACGGGCTGGTGGGCGTGGCCGCAACTGTCGGTGTCACGCGCACGGCCGTGTTGCGGGCTGCGTCCGGGCTGGTGGATCACGCGACGCGGATCGACGTGGCCCTGACCTCGGGCAGCCTGTCGTCGGTGAGTGAGGCCGGACTGCTGGGCGGGGCGAACCTTGCGGCCATCGGGACGGGTGATCCGGGCACGTGGGAGGTGATCCAGTTCCGGACCGCCGAGCTGATCGGACCGGGGGTCTGGCGGATCAGCGAACTATTGCGCGGACAGTTCGGGACCGATGCGCTGATGCCCGACATTCTGGAGGCGGGCGCGTATTTCGTGCGACTGGACGGCACGCCGCGCCAGATCGCTTTGGCAACGGCGCAGCGTGGGCAGGTGCGGCACTACCGGATCGGTCCGGCGGACAAACCCCATGATCATGCCGCCTACAGACACGAGGTGCAGGCGTTTGCCGGGATCGGGCTGCGGCCTTACAGCCCGGTGCATCTGACGGCACGATCCGTTGCGGGCGATCTGGTGGTGTCCTGGATTCGCCGTGCGCGGATCGAGGCGGATGGCTGGGACCTGCCAGAAATCCCGCTGGGTGAGGACCGGGAGGCCTATGTGCTGCGCGTTCTGGTCGGGGGCAGCGTCCTGCGCCACGTTGATCTGGGTGCCGCGGCTTGGACATACAGCGCGGTGATGCAAGCTGAGGACGGGGCCAATGGGGCGGTGGAGATCGAGGTCGCGCAGGTGTCTGACCGCTTTGGCGCAGGACCGGCTGTGCGGATCGCGGTGCTGCCGTGACGCCCGTGATCTACAACGATGTGCTGGCGGCGGTGTCGGTCGTGGCCGCCGTGCCGCCTGACCGGCAGGCAGAGGTCATTGCGGAACTGATCCATGACGCCGATCTGGCCGAGGCTTACCGTCTGAAGTATCGCGCCGCGCATCCGGTGTTTGGCGATGGCAGCCTGATCGCGGCAGCGCTGCGCCATGACCGGCACGACCGTTGTTCGTTTCAGAACATGGAGGGTTTGACCGCCTGGCTGTGCGTTCTGAGCGCACTTTTGGCGCGGTTGTCCGAAACCAAGGCCTCAGGACACGCGCAGGAGCGCCATTCTTTGCGGTGATCTTTGCGATCACAGCTTTGCGTTTTCGATCTTTGCGCCTATCTGCTAAACTCGTACTGTAAAGGAGATATGGCATGGCTGAAACGCGCGCAAAACTTGCTTCGGTAGATCCGGTCTGGGCCCGGATCGTCAGGGAAGCGGACGAGGCTGTGGCCAAGGAACCGCTGCTGGGTGGTATGATCCATTACTCGGTGCTGCACCATCCGAGCCTCGAACGGGCGCTGAGCTACCGGATTTCGCTGAAGCTCGCCAATGGCGAGATGACCGAGCAGATCCTGCGCGAGATTTGTGACGAGGCCTTTGCCTCTGACCCGCAGCTTGCCATGGCGGCGCGCGCCGATATCGTGGCGGTCTATGAACGCGATCCCGCCTGCCACCGGTTTTTGCAGCCGCTGCTGTTCTTCAAGGGGTTCCAGGCGATCCAGTGCTACCGGCTTGGAAACTGGCTTTGGCGGCAGGGGCGGACCGATCTGGCCTATTTCGTCCAGATGCGCTGTTCCGAGGCGTTCGGCGTCGACATTCACCCGGCGGCGAAGATCGGGCAGGGCATCATGATCGACCACGCCCATTCCATCGTGATCGGGGAAACGGCGGTTGTGGGCGACAACGTGTCAATGCTGCATTCCGTGACGCTGGGCGGAACCGGCAAGGAAGAGGAAGATCGTCATCCCAAGATCGGTGATGGTGTGCTGATCGGGGCGGGTGCCAAGGTGCTGGGCAATATCCGCGTGGGCAATTGTTCGCGCGTGGCTGCCGGGTCCGTGGTGCTGGATGAGGTGCCGCCCTGCAAGACCGTGGCCGGGGTTCCGGCGCGGATCGTGGGCGAGGCGGGCTGTGCGCAGCCGTCGATCAGCATGGACCAAATCCTGCGTTCGGGTGCGTGAGGTGAGGGTGGCGATGCGGTGACGCATCGCCTGTTTCCGGTGACGGAAACACGGGGGCGCTGCCCCCGTCGCCCAAGGGCGACTCCCCCGAGGTATTTCGGAACCAGAGAAGACCGGGTCAGGCGAGCATTGCCATCGGGTTTTCCAGGTTGTCCACGATCGCTTGGAGGAGTTCGGCGCCCAGTGCGCCGTCGATCACGCGATGATCCACCGACAGTGTCATGGACATCATTGTTGCAACGGTGAGCGTGCCATCCCCTCCCACCACCGGTTTTTTCATCCCCGCGCCGACGGCGAGGATCGCCCCATGCGGCGGGTTGATGACAGCGTCGAAATTCTCGATCCCGAACATGCCGAGGTTGGAGATGGCAAAGCTGCCGCCCTGATACTCATGCGGGGCCAGCTTGCGGTCGCGGGCGCTGGTGGCCAGATCCTTCATCTCGGCGGACAGCGCCGACAGGGATTTCTGGTGCGCGTCCTTGAGCACCGGCGTGAACAGCCCACCCTCGATGGCCACGGCCACGGCCACATCTGACGGTTCCAGTTGCAGGATGCGATCGCCCGCCCAGACGGCATTGGCGGCAGGCACCTGTTGCAGGGCCAGAGCACAGGCCTTGATGATGAAGTCGTTGACGCTGAGTTTCACGCCGCGCTTTTCGAGTTGGGCGTTGAGTTGCGCGCGGAACGCCATGAGCGGGTCGAGGGTCACGGACCGGCGCAGGTAGAAATGCGGGATTGTCTGTTTGGCCTCGGTGAGGCGCGCAGCGATGGTCTTGCGCATGCCGTCCAGCGGCACTTCGGTATAGGCGCGGCCTTCATACATGCGGGCCACTGCGCTGGCATCGACGGGCTTCGGGGCCGGGGCGGACGCGGGGACTTCGTCCTTGGTCGGGGCAGTGGCGCTCTGGGACGACGCGCTTTCGACATCGGCCTTGACGATGCGCCCACGGGGGCCGGAGCCCGTGATCTGGCTCAGGTCCAGACCCTTGTCGTTGGCGATCCTGCGCGCAAGCGGTGAAGCGAAAATGCGATCGCCGGATGCGGTCTTGGTCTGCGGGGCCTCACCGCGGCCATAGCCCTTTGCGGGGGTGGTTGCCTCCGAGGCCTCGGCCGGGCCGATGTTCGATGAGGCCGGGGCCTCTTTTGGCGCGGAGGGCGTGCCCAGATCATCGGCGCTTTCGCCATCTTCGAGCAGCATCGCGATGGGGGTGTTCACTTTGACGCCCTCGGTGCCTTCGGCGACCAACAGCTTGCCGATCACGCCGTCATCCACCGCTTCGAATTCCATCGTCGCCTTGTCGGTTTCGATCTCGGCCACGATGTCGCCCGAGGACACCACGTCGCCTTCCTTGACCAGCCATTTCGCCAGCGTGCCCTCTTCCATCGTGGGCGAGAGGGCGGGCATGAGGATTTCGATGGGCATGTCAGGTCTCCTCGATCAGGGTGATGAGGTCATGGGGCGCGCGCGGCTTCTTCCACGGCTTGAGCGTGTCGGTCATCGGTAGCAGACCTTTTTCGCCGCTTCGATCACCTCGGCGGTGGTCACAAGCGCAAGCTTTTCGAGGTTGGCCGCGTAGGGCATGGGCACGTCCTTGCCCGTCAGGTTCAGCACCGGTGCATCCAGGTAGTCGAAGGCGCGTTCCATGATCACCGCCGACAGGTGGTTGCCGATGGCGCCCACCGGGAAGCCTTCTTCGACGGTGATGCAGCGGTTGGTTTTCTGAACGCTTGCGATCACCGTGTCATAGTCGATGGGGCGCAGGGTGCGCAGGTCGATCACCTCGGCCTCGATCCCGTCTTTCGCAAGCTTTTCAGCGGCGTCAAGGGCGTAGGTCATGCCGATGCCAAAGCTGACGATGGTGAGGTCAGACCCCTCGCGCCAGACACGGGCCTTGCCGAACGGGACGGTGTAGGCGTCGCCTTCCGGCACCTCGAAGCTTTTGCCATAGAGGATCTCGTTTTCGAGAAAGATCACCGGGTTCGGATCACGGATCGCGGTCTTGAGCAATCCCTTGGCATCCGAGGCCGAATAGGGCATCGCCACCTTGAGCCCCGGGATATGCGCGTACCATGCCGCGTAATCCTGGCTATGCTGCGCGCCGACACGCGCGGCCGCGCCGTTCGGGCCACGGAACACCATCGGTGCACCCATCTGGCCACCGGACATGTAGAGCGTCTTGGCAGCCGAATTGATAATCTGGTCAATGGCTTGCATGGCGAAGTTGAACGTCATGAATTCGACGATGGGACGCAGCCCACCAAAGGCGGCGCCCACCGCGATCCCGGCAAAACCGTGTTCGGTGATCGGCGTGTCCATCACGCGGCGCTCCCCGAATTCGTCCAGCAGGCCCTGGCTGATCTTGTAGGCGCCTTGGTATTCGCCGACCTCTTCACCCATCAGGAACACGTCGCCGTCGCGGCGCATTTCCTCGGCCATGGCATCCCGCAAGGCTTCGCGGACGGTCATCTGCCGGGTCTTGGTGCCTTCGGGCCAGGGCGCTTCGGCCTTGGCGATGGCGCGGGCGGGTTCGGGATGGGACATGCCTGCACTGGGCTGATCTTCCGAGTTTTGCGCCTTGTCCGCTGGCGCGAGTGCTTGCGCCGGGGCCGTGGGTGCCGCGTCGTCGACGCTTTCGCCGTCTTCGATCAAGACGGCGATGGGGGTGTTCACCCGCACGCCTTCGGTGCCTTCGGGGATCAGGATCTTGCCGACGATCCCTTCGTCCACGGCTTCGAATTCCATAGTCGCCTTGTCGGTTTCGATCTCGGCCATGATGTCACCGGCTCTGACGGTGTCGCCTTCCTTGACCAGCCATTTGGCCAGCGTGCCCTCTTCCATCGTGGGTGAGAGGGCGGGCATGAGGACTTCGGTCGCCATCACTCTGCCTCCGTCAGATCGAGGCGGCGTTCGATCCGCTCCAGCCGTTCCATCAATTCCGCGATGCGCGTGTCTTGCACCACCTCGTTTGCCATGAAACTTGCCATATGGCCTTTCACACTGCGCATGTCATTTGCCATGACGTGAATATCGCTCCGTATCGCTTTCTGGTCATCGCGGATTTCCTTGAGCAGGTTCCAAAGCAAGGTCTGGTCAATATCTGCCATCACACGGTCTCCTCGGCATAGATATCGGTCCAGAGTTCCTCCAGGCTGGGTTCCGGGCTTTCGCGGGCGAAATCGGCGCTGGCGTTGACGACGGCCTTGATCTCCTTGTCGATGGACTTGAGATCCTCCTCGGTCGCATGGCCGCCCTGAAGCAGCATCTCGCGCACATGTTCGATGCAGTCGCGTTCCTCGCGCATCTTCTGCACCTCCTCGCGGGTGCGGTACTTGGCCGGGTCGGACATGGAATGGCCGCGATAGCGGTATGTTTTTATTTCAAGGATATACGGCCCCTTGCCGGATCGGCAGTGCTTGACCGCCTTGTCCCCCGCCGCCTTCACGGCCAGCACATCCATGCCGTCGACCGCTTCGCCGGGGATGCCGAAGGCTGCGCCGCGTGTGTGCAGATCGGGGGTCGAGGTCGATCGGCGCTGCGCGGTGCCCATGGCGTATTGGTTGTTCTCGATGACAAAGATCACTGGAAGCTGCCAGAGGGCGGCCATGTTGAAGGTCTCGTAGACCTGACCCTGGTTCGCCGCGCCATCGCCGAAATAGGTGAAGGTCACGCGATCAGTGCCCTTGTACTTGTCGGCAAAGGCCAGACCGGCACCCAGCGGCACCTGCGCCCCGACGATGCCGTGCCCGCCGTAGAAATGTTTCTCTTTGGAGAACATGTGCATGGAGCCACCCTTGCCCTTGGAATACCCCCCCTCGCGCCCGGTGAGTTCGGCCATCACTCCGTTCGGATCCATCCCGCAGGCCAGCATGTGACCGTGATCGCGGTAGGATGTGATGCGCTTGTCGCCTTCCTCTGCGGCGGCTTCCAACCCGACAACCACGGCTTCCTGACCGATATACAGGTGACAGAACCCGCCGATGAGGCCCATGCCGTACAATTGGCCCGCCTTTTCCTCGAACCGGCGGATCAGCAGCATGTCGCGGTAATAGGCGGTCAGGTCCTCTGCCGAGACATTCGGCAGGCTGTCTGCCTTGGCCGATGTTTTCCGTGCCGCCATGGGCGCCTCCCTGGAAGAAGTTTAGCGTTAAACCTTTTCCGAAAGCCTACGATCAACGTTCCGTCAAAGGCAAGGGGCGATCTTGGCCATGCGCAGGACGAATAAGGCCGATTCGACAATTTTGCAAATCGGGACACCCCAACTGGCAAGACAATTGCAGGGAAGACGTACGCACTGTTCAGGCCAACCCAACAATAACGGCTGAAATGAGGCGCATTTTAACAAGCCTAGAGACATCTGGGCAAAAATGAGGAGAGATTATGACTACCTGCTCATTCGGATGCCGCATTTATGCCTGAAATTACATCTTTTGGATTCATGGGATCGCAAGCCTCGCAAGGGCTGTTCGGCGCCAACGTGCTTGCCACGCGGTCCACATTGGAACAGGGCGGGGATTATGACCGCCTGATCGAAGAGCTGGGTGTGGGATCGTTCCGCTATCCGGGCGGGTCGCTCACCGAACGCTACTTCGACATCACCGATCCCAATGCCTCGGTCGTTGCAGACCGGGACACCGGCGAATTGCGCAATTTCATCCCATTGGACGAAGCTTTGGGGTATGCAACCGACGAAGGGCTGTCCGTCACCATCGTGATCCCGACGCGCAACCTCTTGTCCGAGACAACAGACGCCAATGGTGACCGCTTTGCCGCCATCGACGAAGACGCATTGCGCGGCTTCGTCCGCGATGTGGTCAGCGGTGTGCACGGCGATGCCGAGATCGAAGCCTTCGAGCTGGGCAATGAATACTGGGGCAGCGGCCAGATGTCGTCGGTCGAATATGGCCGTCTTGCCAGCGAAATGGCCGTCATCGTCAATGACGAACTCAGCCTGCAGAACTCGGATGCCGACATCATCGTGCAATCCGGCACCAATTTCGATTTCGCGCGCCTGTCGGATCAATATGCGGCCGACATGGCGGGCACCGATATCCTTGCCGACCTGAACGCCACCTATGACCTGAGCCTTGGCGAAGACAGCCTGTTCAGCTCTGGCGCGGTCAACTGGACCAATGTCGCCAATGAAATGATCCTGTCCGAATTCGACACCGAGGCAGAGCGCGAGGCGGTCGACCAAATTTCCGTGCACGTCTATTCGCGCGGGCAGGTCAACGAAAGCCAGCGCAGTTTTTTCCTCAACAACACCGACGAGGCATGGGCTGACGTGATCCCCGATGCCCGCATCGCGGTGACCGAATGGAACACCGCCGGGAACAGCGGGTCTCTGGATCGCTCCAGTGATTTTGGCCTGTTCCAGTCACACGAGATGATCAACATCATGGAGGAATTCCTCCGCTATGATGTGCAATCCGCGCATGTCTGGCCGTTGATCCAGAACACCCCCAACACGCTCAGCGTCGATGACGGTCAGGCGACCCTCACGCCGGGCGGCGCGATGTTCAACATGATGCAAGAGGCGCTGCCGGGAAAGGTCGCGCTTGATCTGACACCTGACTCCGGCGCCGATACCGAGGTCGAGGAAGACGGGATTTCCCTGCACGGCTTCTGGGAACCGAACGAACTGCTGTTCTACGTCGCCGCAACCCAGGAAGGCGGCGCGGACACGGTTGTGGATTTCTCGGGTCTGGTGACCGACGCGGGCCGGGTCGAGATTTCGATCCTCGGTGTGGCGGATGGTGCTCCCATCGGGTCCAACAACTCGGATGCTGTGGTCGAAGCCATTGATCCCGCGTTGGTTCTGTCGGGCACTGACCTGTCCGTGCAGATGGATCTGGGCGAAATCATGCAGGTCCGCATGTTCGACTTCATCCCCTCGCAGGGCTTTCAGGACGTGATCTCGAACGAGTCTCCCGAGTCGCTGCCCGATCCGCTGATCGACGATTTCGCGGACGAGACAGAAGCGATGGACCCTGCGCCTGCTCCTGCCGGCATCGACTTTCCCACCGTCGCCGCAACTGCGGGTGCTGCGGAAACCCTTGCCTTCGAAGAGGCGCAGGCTGTCGCGGATACGGAGGCCGAAGAAGAGGATGATGATGCCGGCGGCATGGCCGACCTCATGATGTTCCTTCCATTCCTCGGCATTCTGGCGATGTTCATGTGACCGGGTGGGGGCCGTAATGGCGCGGCCCCGGTTCCCACGTCAGGGTAAATCTCAGCGCACGACGATTTCATCGGTGCGGATCATCCCCAGCATGTCGCGGGCGCGTTCATCCAGCAGATCGAGGTCCAGATAGGTGTCCGACAGGCGGCGGGTGAGGTTCTCCATCCGCACCAGTTCGACCTGCAACTCCGCAAGCTCGGCTTCGAGCGTGCGGGTCTCGACGACGATTTCGGCGCGACGGAACACACCGTAATCACCCTGCACGGCGGCAAAGATGAAATAGGCACCGACGCAGAACGATCCTGCGAAGAACACAAGCCCTCCAAGGGCCGGTCGTGTGCTGTTTTGGGTCATCATCTGCCTCTGATCGTGCCTCTTGTCGGGCACGTGTCTCCACCCTGTCACAGGGGATTTGCCAAGGGAATCCCCTGTTTTCATTTTTCTGCAAAACCCGCAGGAAACCGCGCAGCTGTTGCCGCGCGGACTCGCCTTTGGGGCAGGTCAGCCGAGTGCCGCGACACCCGGCAGGGTCTTGCCTTCCATCCACTCGAGGAACGCGCCGCCAGCGGTTGAGATGTATGTGAAACCCGCCGCCGCATCCGCCTTGTTCAGCGCCGCAACCGTATCTCCGCCCCCCGCGACCGAGACCAGCTTTCCGGACCGGCTCAACCCAGCCGCATAGGCCGCCGCTGCATTGGTCGCAGCATCGAAGGGCGCGATTTCGAACGCCCCCAAAGGCCCGTTCCAGATCAGCGTTTTCGCCCGATCGAAGGCCTGGCAGATATGCGCGACGCTGTCCGGTCCTGCGTCGAGGATCATCGCGTCCGGTGGGCAGTTCTCGGTCTTGACCACCTCCGACGCGGCACCCGCCTTGAACTCGCGCGCCACCACCACGTCGCGCGGCAAGAGCAGTTCGCAGCCGGTGGTCATGGCTTTTTCGGCAATGGCGCGGGCAGTGTCGGCCAGATCGTGTTCACACAGCGACTTGCCCACATCCACGCCCTGCGCCGCCAGAAATGTGTTTGCCATGCCGCCGCCGATCACAAGGATGTCGACCTTTTCCACGAGGTTCGACAACAGGTCGAGCTTGGTCGAGACCTTCGCGCCGCCGACCACAGCCACCACGGGACGCTCCGGATTGCTCAGCGCCGCTTCGAGCGCGCGCAGCTCCGCCTCCATCAAACGCCCTGCGCAGGACGGCAAAAGATGCGCCACGCCGGTCGTCGAGGCATGGGCGCGGTGTGCGGCGGAAAACGCGTCATTGCAGAACACATCGCCAAGCCCGGCCAGCGCCTCGGCCATCTTGGGGTCATTCGCCTCTTCCATCGGGGAAAAGCGGGTGTTCTCCACCAGCACCACGGAATTTTTCGGCAAAGCGTCGATATCGGCGCGCGACGGGCTTTCCATGAAAACCACCTCGCGGCCCAGTGCCTCTTCCAGCGCGGGCTGCACCAGACGCAGGCTCATTTCGGGATCGGGCTTGCCCTTGGGCCGCCCGAAATGCGCCAGCAGGATCGGCGTGCCGCCTTGGTCAAGGATATCCGTGATCGTCGGCACGATGCGGGTGATCCGGGTGTCATCGGTGACCACGCCGTTTTCCAGCGGTACGTTGATATCGACCCGCGTCAGCACGCGCTTGCCCGCAAGGTCCATGTCGTCGAGCGTTTTCCAGGTCATGTGCCCCTCCTGTTTGGTCTGCCCACCGTGATGGCGGGGTGCGACGCCGAGGTCAATGCGGTCCTTGGCAATCGGCGAGCCGCGCTTTAAGTCTTGCGACGACTTTTCAATTCAAGGAGCACGGCATGGCCGAGATCAAAGACCCCGAGAACACGATCCTGATGGAGCTCAAGGACGGAACCGTCACCATCGAACTGCTGTCCGACGTCGCGCCCAAACACGCGGAACGGATGAAGGAGTTGGCACGCTCGGGTGCCTATGACAATGTCTGCTTTCACCGGGTGATTGACGGCTTCATGGCGCAGACCGGCGATGTCGAACATGGCGACATGGAAAACAGCTTCAATATCCGCCGTGCGGGTACGGGTGGGTCTGACTTGCCGGACCTGCCGGCCGAATTCTCCAAGCTGCCGCATGACCGTGGCACGCTGGGTGCGGCCCGGTCGCAGAATCCGAATTCCGCCAATTCGCAGTTCTTCATCAACTTCTCGGACAACCATTTCCTCAACGGTCAGTACACGGTCTATGGCCGCGTGATTTCCGGCATGGAGCATGTCGACGCGATCACCCGTGGTGAGCCGCCCGCGAGCCCGGACCGGATGATTTCCGTCAAGGTGGCCGCAGATGCGTAAGCTGGCGATTGCCTTTTCCCTGCTGGCGTCCCCAGCATTGGCGACGGGTTTGCAGATCGAGGTCGCAGGCGAGGCCAATGGCACCGTGACCATCGACCTGTTCGAGGACGTGGCACCGCAGCATGTGGCGCAGATCACCGCGCTGGCGGAAGAGGGTGCCTATGACGGCGTGGTCTTTCACCGCGTGATCGACGGCTTCATGGCGCAGACCGGCGATGTGGAATTCGGCAAGCTCGATGGTGGCGACATGGCGATGGCCGGACGTGGTGGATCGGATCGCTCCGACCTGCCGGCCGAGTTCTCTGACCTGCCGTTCGACCGGGGTGTCGTCGGCATGGCGCGGTCGCAGAACCCGAACTCGGCCAATTCGCAGTTCTTCATCATGTTCGACGCGGGCTATTTCCTGAACGGGGAATACACCGTTGTCGGCACGGTGACCGACGGCATGGATGTGGTCGACGCCATCAAGCGCGGCGACGGTCGCAACGGCGCGGTGGTCGGCCAGCCCGATGTCATGTCGGATGTGAGCGTCATCGAGTAAGAAAAATGTGCGCGGCCCTTCGGGGCCTCGCGCAGGGTCGCGCCGCCGCCGCCCTTGGCGGCAGCGACAGTGCGCTTTTCGAACGGCGTTGCCCCTGATCCGGCAATTTGCAGCTTTGCAGCGCTGCGTTTGCATATTTGCAAAAAGAAGAAGCAGCGGTCGCGCGCTGTCACAGCTGCGTGTGCCGGGCTGTGCACACGTGACGCTTTGCGGCACAATACGCGCAACAGGGGAGGATTTCCGATGCGTGTTGCCTTGTCGTTTCTTTTTGCAGTGATCCTGTCCACGTCGGCGCTGGCCAGTCCCGAGTTCTGGCGGCATGAATGGCCGCAGACGAATTTCGAGAAAACGACCGTGCCAAACTGGATCGAGATCATCTCGGGTGGTCCGCCCAAGGACGGCATTCCCGCGATCAGCGATCCGTCTTTTGTGCGTGCCTCGGGCAAAACGGGGATCGATCCGACCGAGCCGGTGATCACCCTCGAGATGGGCGGCGCGGCGCGCGCTTATCCCATTCGCTACCTGACATGGCATGAGATCGTGAACGATGTCGTCGCGGGCGTGCCGGTGGCGGTGACGTTCTGCCCCTTGTGCAATTCGGCGCTGAGTTTTGACCGGCGGGTGGATGGCAGGGTGCTCAGTTTCGGTGTCTCTGGCAAGCTGCGCCATTCGGACATGATCATGTATGACCGTGAAACCGAAAGCTGGTGGCAGCAGGCCATTGGCGAGGCTGTCGTCGGGGAGTTGACCGGGGCGGAATTGACCACCTTGCCCAGCTGGATGGAAAGCTGGGCCGAGTTCACCCAACGCCATCCTGACGGGCTGGTGATGGCGGAACCTGCGTTCAATCGCGATTACGGGCGCAATCCGTATCAGGGCTACGACACGTCGGGGCGGCCGTTCCTCTATTCCGGCGAATTGCCGCCGCATGGCATCGACGCGCTGGCCCGCGTGGTGCGGGTTGGTGACCGGGCCTGGCCGATGGAGCGTCTGGCCCGCGAAGGCGAAGTGCGCGAGGCGGGCGTGGTGATTTCGTGGCGAGCCGGTCAGGCGTCAGCACTGGATACGGCACGGATCGGCGCGGGACGTGATGTGGGCTCGATCCGGGTGCGCGACGGGCAGGGGCGGGATCTGCCGCATGACCTGATGTTCGCCTTTGCCTATCACGCCTTCTGGCCGGACGGGGCCTGGATGCTGGGGAACTAGACCGGCGCGCGCGGCGCCGGTCCGGTCTCAGCCGAGTTTGACGAGCGCGTGGCGTTTCTTGCCCGCGCTGAGCTTGATCGGTTGGGCAAGCGCTGCGGCGTCGATCATCAGACCTGCATCGGTGAGCGGTGCATCGTCGATCCGCGCGCCGTTTTCCGCGATCAGGCGCTTGGCTTCCTTGCCGGTCTTGGCGAGGCCCGTGCGCACGATCAGTTGCACGATGGAAATGCCCTCGCCAACCTCGTCATGGCTCAGCGCCACAGTCGGCAGGTCATCCCCCACACCGCCCTTTTCGAACACTTCGCGCGCGGTCGCCTCAGCCGCAGCGGCAGCCTCGGCCCCGTGGCACAGCGTTGTCACCTCGTTGGCGAGCACGATCTTGGCGTCGTTGATCTCGGATCCTTCGAGCGCACCAAGGCGCATGCATTCCTCGACCGGCAGTTCGGTATAGAGCTTGAGGAACCGACCCACATCGGCGTCGGTGGTGTTGCGCCAGAACTGCCAGAACTCGTAAGGGCTCAGCATATCGGCATTGAGCCACATCGCCCCGCCCTGGCTTTTGCCCATCTTCTTGCCGTCGCTGGTGGTCAGCAAGGGCGAGGTCAGACCGTAGATCTCGTGATCGAGCACACGGCGGGTGAGGTCGATGCCGTTGACGATATTGCCCCACTGGTCCGATCCGCCCATCTGCAACAGGCATTCGTAGCGGCGGTTCAGTTCGAGGAAGTCGTAGGCCTGAAGGATCATGTAGTTGAATTCGAGAAAGCTCAGCGACTGCTCGCGGTCGAGGCGCGATTTCACGGACTCAAAAGACAGCATGCGGTTGACGCTGAAATGCCGCCCGATGTCGCGCAGGAAATCGAGGTAATTCAGCTGATCCAGCCATTCGGCATTGTTGAGCATGATGGCATCGGTCGCACCGTCGCCATAGGTCAGGTACTTGGCAAAGACCTGCTTCATGCCGTCGATATTGTCGTCGATCTGGGCAGGCGTCAGCAGCGGGCGCTCATCGGCGCGAAAGCTGGGATCACCCACTTTCGTGGTGCCGCCACCCATCAGGGTGATCGGCTTGTGCCCGGTCTTTTGCAACCAGCGCAGCATCATGATGTTCAGCAGATGACCCACATGCAGCGATTTTGCGGTGGCATCATAGCCGATATAGGTGGGCACCACCCCGTCGATCAGCGCGTCGTCAAGGCCCTGATAATCGGTGCAATCGGCCAGAAAGCCACGCTCCATCATGACGCGCATGAAGTCCGATTTGGGATGGTAGGTCATTGGGTTGCCTCGTTATAGATAAGTATGGGCAGCTATACGCAGGGCAGGGCAAAAGGTGAAGGGCAAGTTGGCAGATCCGGTCTGGGCCTTGGGCGCGATGTCGGGCACGTCGCTGGACGGGGTCGATGCAGCCCTGGTGCTGACGGACGGGGTGACGATTTCCGAGTTCGGCGCGTCGGGCTACCGGGGCTATTCGGACGCGGAGCAGGCGGTGCTGCGCGCGGCCTTGGGCAAGTGGCCAGGCGACGATCTCGAGGACGCGGCGGCGGTGGTGCTGGAGGCGCATATCGCGACGCTGCGGGGCTTCGACGCGGATGTGGTCGGGTTTCACGGCCAGACGCTGGCGCATGAACCTCAGGGGCGCGGCACGCATCAACTGGGCGATGGCGCGGCCTTGGCCGAGGCGCTGGGGCGCACGGTCGTCTGGGATTTCCGGTCCACGGATGTGGAACTGGGAGGCCAGGGCGCGCCACTGGCGCCGTTCTATCACTGGGCCTGTGCCAAGTGGATCGGGGCGGATGCGCCGGTGGCGTTTCTGAACCTTGGGGGGGTGGGCAACCTGACATGGGTCGATCCCGCGTCCGACAAGCCGGATGCGCCAGGCGCTTTGCTGGCTTTTGATACCGGGCCGGCCAATGCGCCGATCAATGACCTGATGATGGAACGGCGCGGGCTGGCCTATGACAAGGGCGGTGCCTTGGCGGCGCAGGGGCAGGTGGTGGACGGGGCGCTTGAGCTGTTCCTCGAGGAAGGGTATTTCCGCAAGATGCCACCCAAGTCTCTGGACCGGAACGACTTTTCCCTGATGCTCGATCTGGTGCGGGAATTGGACGATGCCGATGCGGCGGCAACGATGACCGCGATGGCTGCGGCGGCGGTGATGCAGGGCATGGAGCATTGCCCGGTGGTTCCGCAGCGGCTGCTGGTGACGGGTGGCGGACGGCACAATCCGGTGATGATGGCGATGCTGGGCTCGGCGCTGGACTGCGCGGTCCAGCCGGTCGAAGCGGTGGGGCTCGATGGCGACATGCTGGAAGCGCAGGCCTTTGCCTATCTGGCGGTGCGGGTGATGCGCGGCTTGCCGACGTCGGCCCCGGAAACCACAGGTGTTCCCGCGCCTGTGGGCGGCGGCCGGATTTCGCGGGTTTGAGGATGATGAGTGCCTTCGTCGCGCTTATTTGGCTTGCCACGCCTGCGGCGCAGCAAGCGGTTGGGGCTCTGCCCCAAACCCCGCGGTATTTGACAACCGGAGAATACCAGGACGCAGCACCCTGCCGGTCAGCGCCTGTCATGAGCGCAGGGTCCCTGCTTCTCTGGTTTCAAAATACCGCGGGGAGCGCGAGGGGCTGGCCCCTCGCTGCGTGACATTTCAGCCGCCGGTGTGGCTCATGTGGCGCGAGACGCGTCCATCCACGGTCTGGCGCGAATAGTCGAAATCGTGGCCCTTGGGTTTCAGCGTGATCGCATTGCGGATTGCCTGTTCCAGCGGGGCGTCGCTGCTCGGGTGGTTGCGCAGGGCAGAGCGCAGGTCGGCATTGTCTTCCTGTCCGAGACACATGAACAATTCGCCGGTGCAGGTCAGGCGCACGCGGTTGCAGCTTTCGCAGAAATTATGCGTCAGCGGCGTGATGAATCCGATTTTCTGGCCCGTTTCCTCGACCCGGACGTAGCGGGCGGGGCCGCCGGTGCGTTCGGGCAGGTCGGTCAAGGTATACTCTTTCCTCAGCGCGTCCCGCAGGTCGCTGAGTTTCCAGTATTGGCCCAGACGGTCCTCGTTGCCGATATCGCCCATGGGCATGACCTCGATGAAGGTCAGGTCCATGTCGCGGCTCCTGCACCATTCGGCGAGGGTGAAGAGTTCGTCCTCGTTGAAGCCCTTGAGCGCCACGGTGTTGATCTTGACCCGCATGCCAGCCTTTTGCGCCGCGTCGATGCCCTTGATCACCTGCGGCAGGCGGCCCCAGCGGGTGATGTCGGCGAATTTCTGCTCGTCCAGCGTGTCGAGCGAGATGTTGATGCGGCGCACCCCTGCGGCGTAGAGATCATCCGCGAAGCGATCCAGCTGCGAGCCATTGGTCGTCAGCGTCAGTTCCTTGAGCGTGCCTGCCTCGAGGTGGCGCGTCATCGACCGGAAGAAGGTCATGATATCGCGGCGCACCAGCGGCTCACCACCGGTGATGCGCAGCTTTTCCACGCCCAGCCCGATGAACGTCGAACACATGCGGTCGAGCTCTTCCAGCGTCAGGAGTTCCTTCTTGGGCAGGAAGGTCATGTTCTCCGACATGCAGTAGACGCAGCGGAAATCGCAGCGGTCGGTGACGGAGACGCGCAGATAGGTGATCGCGCGCTGAAATGGGTCAATAAGCGGTGTCATGCCGGGGAGCCTAGCCTTTCGGGTCGGACTGGGCAAGTATGGCGGGGCAATGAAATTCAAGACGAAGGTCGGAGATGCAGATGCGAAAGACGGTTGGAGTTCTGGGCATTTGCGGTGTGCTGGCGGGGTGTGGAGCATTGCAGGTCACGCCTGCCGCCGTTCCCGCGGACAGCGAGGGGCAAACCCGCCCGCAATCGCGACCCGACGGGGTGCAGACAGAGGTGCAGCGCCCGCCCAGCACGGCGCGCACGGCGGACGAATTCGACACAACCTCATCCGAACAGCGCGCGGTGGCTGCGGCCGCGGCACCAGAGAGCGCAGAGCGCGCCCTTGGCAGCACGATCGTCTCGCTGGGCAATGCGGCGCAGCCGGGCTTCTGGCTCGAGACGCCGCTTGTGACCACGCCCGGGTCGGGTCGGGTCGTCTATCCCGAGACCGGCAAATCCGTGCAGGTCGATCTGATCCCGGTTGCGGATGGTGGCAGCCGCCTGTCCTTGCCGGCAATGCGGTTGATCGGCGTGCCTCTGACCGGGTTGGCCGAGGTGGAGGTGTTCTCAGCCGGGTAACTGCCGCGCGGCTTCCTTGCGGGCAAAGGGCTTCATCTGGTCGCCATGGGCGGCCAGAAAGCCGCGGGTGCGGTCGGGATCATGCTTGGAAAGCTCGCGCAGCCACCATGCGACGGATTTCTGGATGAACCAGTCGGGGTCGGTCACGTAGCCCGCCGCCCAGCCAAGGATGCGCTCGCGGGCGGCGGTTTCCTGGGCGCTGGGGTGGTTCTGCTTGGTCCAGGGCAGGGTGATGACGAGCGCCGCGCGCCGTGTCCACATGTGTTCGCTCGTGGTCCAGCCCTCGACAGAGTCGAGGCGGGACGGATCGGCGGTCAGGCGGCGTTGCCCGGCCATGCAGGCGTGGTCGGCGATGGCCCAGCTGTCGAATTCGGGCACCCAGGACGTGATGAGGTGCCAGGCCCCTGCGTCCGACGGTTTGATCCTTGCCTGAGTCAGCAGTTTGGCCGCCGCGACGCGGGCCTCGAAGATATTGGTCTGCCACAGGTCACGAGCCAGCGTCAGGCGTGTTTCGAGGTCCAGCGCCTGCCGCCAGTCGCGCACGAGGATATCCGTGTCGGGATTGGCGACGCCCAGATAGGGGCGGTCGACCTTGTGATAGGCCGCCATCTGTTCCGCACGGGCCGGGTCGGCCTTTGCGCGCAACTGCTCAAGTGCGTCGTCGCGCGTCATTCGACGGTGACGGATTTGGCAAGGTTGCGCGGCTGATCCACATCCGTGCCCTTGGCGATGGCGGCGTGATACGCGATCAACTGCGCAGGCAGCGCGTAGAGCAGCGGCGACAGGACCGGGTCCACGGTGGGCAGGATGATCGTGCGCCAGACATCCTCACCGGCCTCTGCGGCGCCCTTGGCATCTGTGACAAGGCAGACCTTGCCGCCGCGCGCCATGACTTCCTGCATGTTGGATACGGTCTTTTCAAAAAGCGCGTCGCGTGGGGCCATGACGATCACCGGCACGTTCTTGTCGATCAGCGCAATGGGGCCGTGCTTCAGTTCACCTGATGCATAAGCTTCAGCATGGATGTAGCTGATTTCCTTCAGTTTCAGAGCGCCTTCCAGCGCAAGCGGATACATCAGCCCGCGCCCGAGGAAGAGCACATCCCGTGCCTCGGCAATCTTGTGGGCGGCGTCTGCCATGGCCGCGTCCCGCTCCAGCGCGATGTTGAACAGACCGGGCAGGCCGCGCAAATGCGCCAGCTTTTCCGCCAGTTGATCCTGCGTCATCACCCCCCGCGCCACGGCGGCATGCAGGGCCATCAGGAGAAGCGTGTTGAGCTGGCAGGTGAAGGCCTTGGTCGAGGCCACGCCGACCTCGACACCGGCATGGATCGGCAGGGCCACGTCGCTTTCCCGCGCAATGGAGCTTTCGGCGACATTGACCGCCGAAACGATGCTGTCCGCGCGGCCCTTGCAATAGCGCAGCGCGGCCAGCGTGTCGGCGGTTTCGCCGGACTGGGACACGAACAAAGCCACGGTGCGCGGGGTGATCGGCGGTTCTCGGTAGCGGAATTCGGACGCGATATCGACCTCGACCGGGAGCTGTGCGAGCTGTTCGAACCAGTATTTCGCGGTCAGGCAGGCATAGAACGCAGTGCCGCAGGCGACCATGGTCAGGCGGTCGACCTTGGTGAAATCGGGCAGCGTGCCGGGGAACACGATGGTGTTGCCATCCAGATAGGCGCGCAGGGCATCGGCAAGGACGGTGGGCTGTTCGGCGATTTCCTTGGCCATGAAATGCTTGTAGCCCGCCTTGTCGACACGGCTGGCGTCGGTGTTGATGGTGCGGCTGGGGCGGGTCACCTTTGCACCGCTTTCGTCAAAGACATCAAGCGTTTGCCGGGTCAGGATCGCGCAATCGCCCTCTTCGAGATAGGTGATCGTGTCGGTCATCGGCGCGAGCGCGATGGCGTCCGATCCGACGAACATTTCGCCGTCCCCGTGGCCGATGGCCAGAGGGCTGCCGCGGCGCGCGGCGACGATCAGATCGTCTTCGCCATCGAACAGGAAGGCCAGCGCAAACGCACCCTCGAGCCGGGCCAGACAGGCGCGGGAGGCGTCGACATGGGTCATGCCCTGCTGCATGTAGTGATGTGTCAAAAGCGCCACGGTCTCTGTGTCCGTGTCGGTTTTCGGGGTGATCTGGTGACTGGCCAATTCGGCGCGCAGATCCTTGTAGTTCTCGATGATGCCATTGTGCACCACCGCCACCGGCCCGGATTGGTGCGGGTGGGCGTTGTTGGCATTGGGTGCGCCATGGGTCGCCCAGCGGGTATGGCCGATGCCGGATTTGCCGGGCAACGGGTCGTGCACCAGCAGGTCGGACAGGTTCACCAACTTGCCCACGGCGCGGCGCCGGTCGAGCGTGCCGTTGTTGACGGTGGCGATCCCGGCGCTGTCATAGCCGCGATATTCCAGCCGCTTGAGCGCCTCGACCAGAAGCGGGGCAGCCTCGTGTTGCCCCAGAACACCAACGATTCCACACATGTGACTTAACCTTTTGCCTGCTTGGCTTTCTTGGCGCGCAGCATGCTGAAGAGCTTGCGCGCGAATCCCGGTTTGTTGTTTTGCTCGGCGCGGCTGATGGCCATTGCGCCGTCCGGCACGTCCTTGGTCACGGTTGTCGCGGTTGCCGTCATCGCCTCGTTGCCGACTGTCACGGGTGCGACAAGCATCGTGTTCGATCCGATGAACGTGTCGCGTCCGATGGTGGTGCGGTGCTTCATCACGCCGTCGTAATTGCACGTGATGGTGCCCGCGCCGATATTGCTGCGCGCGCCGATCTCGGCATCGCCGATATAGGTGAGGTGGTTGACCTTGGCACCCTCGTCGATCGTGGCGTTCTTGATCTCGACGAAGTTGCCGATATGCACATGTTCGGCCAGTTCCGCGCCGGGGCGCAGGCGCGCGAAGGGGCCAACGATGGCACCCCGGCTGACATGGGCGCCTTCGAGGTGGGTGAACGCCCGGATGCGTGCACCGGATTCGACGGTGACGCCGGGGGCGAAGACCACATTGGGTTCGATTTCGGCATCGCGGCCGATGATCGTGTCGAAGGACAGGAACACCGTGTCGGGGGCCTGCATCATCACACCGTCCTCGATCATCTCGCGGCGCTTGGCCTGCTGGAACAGGGCTTCGGCTGTGGCAAGTTCGACACGCGAATTGATGCCCAGAGTTTCGGCCTCGGCGCAGGTGACGGCTGTGGTTTTCAGGCCACGTGTGTTCGCGATGCCCACGATGTCGGGCAGGTAGTATTCGCGTGCTGCGTTGTTGTTGTCGACCGCGTCCAACAGATCGAACAGCGTTGCTGAATCAGCACAGATCACGCCGGAATTGCAAAGCGTTACCGCGCGTTCCTCATCGGTCGCATCCTTGAATTCCACAATCCGCTTGAGCGATTTGCCGTCCATGATCAACCGGCCATAGCGCCCGGCAACTGCCGCCTCGAAGCCCAGTACGACAACGTCATGCGCGGCGCGGGCGGCGATCATCTGGTCCAGCGTGTCGGTGGTGATGAAGGGCGTGTCGCCGTAGAGGACGATCACGTCACCGTCGAAGCCGTCGAGCGCGGAGCGCGCCTGCCTGACCGCGTGGGCCGTGCCCAATTGCTCGGGCTGGCGGACCGCGATCACGTCAGGGTCGAAGTCCTGCGCCGCCGCTTCGACCAGTTCCGCGCCATGCCCGGTCACGACAATGGTGCGGTCCGGCTCCAAGGCCGAGGCCGACAGCATCGCGTGGTGCAACAGAGGCGCGCCACCGATCTTGTGCAGCACCTTGGGAAGGTCCGATTCCATGCGGGTGCCCTTGCCTGCTGCAAGTATGATCAGTGCTGTGCTCATCCGGTTTCTCTTTGTCTTTTGCCTGCGGTCCTTTTATCGGTCTGGTTGAATGCCGCAAGTCGCGTGATTTCACACATGGTTGCGGGATGTGACAGGAGAAACGCAGTGCGGACAGTGATTTTCGACCTCGACGGCACCTTGGCCGATACCAGCGGCGACCTGATCGCGGCGGCAAACCATTGCTTTGGCATGATGGGGATCGAGACACGTCTTGATCGGCAGGCGGATGCGGGCACGGCGCTGCGTGGCGGGCGCGCGATGCTGACGCTGGGTCTGGAACGGGCTGGGCAGTATTCCGCCGATCTGGTCAATCAGTATTATGCCGAGCTTTTGCTGGCTTACGGCGATGCGATCGACACGCACACCGTGCTCTACCCCGGTGCGATCGAGGCGGTCGAGGCATTGAGATCAAACGGGATGAAAGTGGGCATCTGCACGAACAAGCCCGCCGCCCTGGCCGAAACGCTGATGACGCGGCTGGGGGTGCGGGATGTGTTCGGGTCACTGGTGGGGGCGGACACGCTGCCGACGCGCAAACCGGATGCCGCGCCCTACATCGCGGCGGTCGAACGGGCAGGCGGCGCGGTGGCGCAAAGCTGCCTGATCGGGGACACGGTGACCGACCGCGACACCGCACGTGCGGCCAAGGTGGCCTGCGTGCTGGTGGGGTTCGGCCCGTCGGGCGAGGATATGGCCGCGCTTGAGCCGGATGCGATCATCCAGCATTTCGACGAATTGCCGGATGTCGCTGTGCGGCTTCTGGGGTAGGTCTGGGGTTTCGGATGACGTTGTGGCGCCGTGTTGCCGCCACTGCCCTCAGAAATCCAATGTACCGTAGTCGCCGGTGTCGGGCGTGTCATCGGTGAAGTTCGCCTTGATCGTTTCATAGAGATACCTGGCGGTGCCGTCGCTGGCCCAGATCTCGGCCTTGGTCGGGGTGTATTTCATCAGCCGCACCGCCTCGTCGTCGCGGCCTTTCTCGAACCAGGCGGCGGCCATCGGGGTCCACAACTCGTCCAGCTTGTTGCTGTCGGACGAAGCCGACAACGTGCCCTTGATCGTACCGTACAGGCTCGCACCCGAATCGCAGAGGAAGATTTCGGCCGTCTGGCTGGACTTCGCGGCCTTGAACGTGTCGTGATCGGCGGCCGTGATGAACCAGATCGCGCCGTCGTCCTGTCGGGTGAGCGGCACCATCGGTACCGGTGTTCCGCCACCCGCACCCAGCAAAACGACCTGCACCTTGCTCATCTTGTTCCAGAATGTCTCTTTCAGATTCGTGCTCATGGCATGTCCTTTCACCATAAATGTGCTTCGCGACCCCAACGTCCGATGCACCTGACGGTTCCTTGCGCTTGACCTGTCATGGGGGTTTCCTCTAGGATTTGAACAAGTGTTCAATAAATCCGCTTTGGGGAGAGGCGAATGTTCAACGCGACCATGCAGTTCGATCTTGGTGAAGACGTCAATTCCTTGCGCGAGATGGTGCATCGCTGGGCGCAGGAGCGCGTCAAGCCGATGGCGGCCGAGATCGACCGATCAAACACGTTCCCGCCCGAGCTCTGGACCGAGATGGGAGAACTTGGGCTTCTGGGCATCACCGTAGACGAAGATCATGGCGGTGCGGGAATGGGATACCTCGCGCACACCGTCGCCATCGAAGAGATCGCCCGCGCCTCGGCGTCGGTGTCCTTGTCCTATGGCGCGCATTCAAACCTTTGCGTCAACCAGATCAAGCTGAACGGCACCGAGGATCAAAAGACGAAATACCTGCCGGGGCTGATTTCAGGCGAACATGTGGGCGCGCTTGCCATGTCGGAGGCGGGCTCCGGGTCGGACGTGGTGTCGATGAAGCTGCGCGCGGAAAAGCGGAACGATCACTACCGTCTGACCGGCAACAAGTACTGGATCACAAACGGGCCGGACGCGGACACGCTGGTGGTCTATGCCAAGACCGACCCCGATGCCGGGTCCAAGGGGATCACCGCCTTCCTGATCGAAAAGACGATGAAAGGCTTCAGCACCTCCCCGCATTTCGACAAGCTGGGGATGCGCGGATCGAACACCGCCGAGCTGATCTTCGACGATGTGGAAGTGCCGTTCGAGAACGTGTTGGGCGAAGAGGGACGGGGCGTACGTGTTTTGATGTCGGGCCTCGATTACGAACGTGTGGTGCTGGCGGGCATCGGCCTTGGCATCATGGCCGCCTGTCTAGACGAAATCATGCCCTACATGGCCGAGCGCAAGCAGTTCGGACAACCCATTGGCAGCTTCCAGCTGATGCAGGGCAAGATGGCGGATATGTACACGGCAATGAACTCGGCCCGCGCCTATGTCTACGAAGTGGCAAAGGCCTGCGACCGGGGCGACGTGACCCGTCAGGATGCCGCCGCCTGCTGCCTTTATGCCAGCGAACAGGCGATGGTGCAGGCGCATCAGGCGGTGCAGGCGATGGGTGGCGCGGGCTTCCTTGCCGATGCGCCGGTCGCGCGGATCTTCCGCGATGCCAAGCTGATGGAGATCGGGGCGGGCACCTCCGAAATCCGGCGGATGCTTGTCGGGCGCGAGATGATGGCGGCGATGGGTTAATCCGATGCCGCGCTGGGTCTGGTGGGTGCCGTTGGGGGTTGCCACGCTGATCGGCGCTTTGCTGGCGTTCCGCTATGGCTGGATCGCCGCGACGATAACGGAGACCGATGTGATCAACGCGATGGCCAATCGTTACATGACCCAGGATGGCGGCGCGGAGGCGCAGGTCACGGATTGCTTTGGGCTGGCCGGGCAGATTGACGGCGCTTGGATCACCGTGCGCTGCGGCGCGTTTTCCTATCACGTGAACCGTTTCGGCAGGCTGATCTCGATTGGGGACGCCGTGGGATTTGAAAGGCCATCGACATGACGACACGTCCGATGCTGCGCCCCGCGCCTTATGACACGCTGTGCAAACGGTTCGACTGGGATCTGCCCGGATCGCTGAACATGGCGCATCAGGTCTGCGATGGCTGGGCGGCGACGGACCCGGACCGCATCGCGATCATCGAGGTGACGCCCGAGCGGGTGCGCCCGGTGACCTATGGCGATCTGTGGTACCGGTCGCGTCAGGTGGAGACCGCGCTGATCGAACGTGGTGTGATGCGTGGCGACCGGGTGGGCGTATTGCTGTCGCAATCGCCGCTCTGTGCTGCCGCTCATATCGCGGCGTGGCGGCTGGGGGCGATATCCGTTCCGCTGTTCAAGCTGTTCCGCGCCGATGCGCTTCGGGCCCGGATCGAGGATGCGGGACTGGGGGTCGTGGTGACCGACCTCGAAGGCATGGTGCAGGTCGCGGGGCTGGGTGTGGCGACAATCACACGCAGCGATCTGGGGGCCTCTGCAGGCACCCGCGCGATGGTGGAAACCGGGCCGGATGACGCGGCGGTGCTGATTTACACCAGTGGCACAACGGGCACACCCAAGGGCGCGCTGCACGGGCACCGCGTGCTGACCGGCCATCTGCCGGGGGTCGAGATGAGCCACGACTTCCTCGGTCAGGACGGCGATGTGATCTGGACGCCTGCGGACTGGGCGTGGATCGGTGGGCTGTTCGATGTGCTGATGCCGGGTTTGGCCCTCGGCGTGCCGGTGGTCGCCGCCCGCATGCCCAAGTTCTCGGTGGAGGAATGTGTGAGGATTGTCCGGGAAGGCACTGTGCGCAATGTGTTTTTCCCGCCCACCGCGCTGCGGATGATGCGCGCGGCAGAAGGCCGGATCGACGGGTTGCGCTCGGTCGCGTCGGGCGGTGAGCCGCTTGGGGCGGAGATGCTGGATTGGGGGCGCAGCGCGTTTGGTGTGACGATCAACGAATTCTACGGCCAGACCGAGTGCAACATGATCGTGTCGTCCTGTGGCGCATCCTTTGACGCGGTGCCCGGGTCGATGGGCCGTGCAGTGCCGGGGCATCAGGTGGCGGTGATCGGGCCGGACGGGTTGCCTTGCGAGGGTGAAGGCGACATCGCCGTGCGGCGCGGATCGGCGTCCATGATGCTGGAATACTGGCGCAAACCCGAGGACACCGCTGCAAAGTATCGCGGCGACTGGATGTTGACCGGTGATCGCGGCGTGCAAAAGGGCGATACGCTCACCTTTCTGGGACGAGAGGATGACGTGATCACCTCGGCGGGCTACCGGATTGGCCCGGCGGAAATCGAGGATTGCCTGCTGACCCATCCCGCCGTCGCGACGTGCGGCGTGGTCGGCAAGCCCGACGCGCTGCGCACCGAGATCGTGAAGGCGTATGTGGTGCTCAGGGAAGGTGTCAACGCCTCGGCAACGGATCTTCAGTCTTGGGTGAAGGATCGTCTGGCAAGCTATTCGTATCCAAGGGAAATCGAGTTTCTGGACGAATTGCCGATGACTGTCACCGGCAAGGTGATCCGCAAGGAACTGAAGGCGCGTGCCGGCAAGGAGGGCCAGCCATGAGGCAGGGAATGATGGTTGCTGTTTTGGTCTGCACGGCGCAGGTCGCTGCGGCGCAAGAGCTGTCGGTTGACAGGCAGATCGTCCGCCAATGCTTTGAAAACACGGAGATCGGCGCGCTTTACCCGCCCTGTCTGGGGCAGGCTTCGGGGCAATGTCAGGACCAGCCGGGCGGATCGACCACCATCGGGATCACGGAGTGCATTCTGGCGGAAACCGCCGAGTGGGATGCGATCCTGAACGAGGAATACAGGGCAACGCAGCAGGCCAACGAGGCGGCGGACACGGGCGGGCAATCGCCGGTCATGGACCGCTCGGACGCGCTGCGCGATGCGCAACGGGCGTGGATCGCCTTTCGAGATGCAGATTGCGGGGCGCGCTATGCGATGTGGCAGGACGGCACTATCCGGACCATCGTGGGTGCCAATTGCACTCTGACGATGACAGCACAGCGCGCCATAGATCTGCGCGACATGCGGGGAAATTGAGATGAGACTACGATCGCAGGTCATTGCGTCTTCGGAGCAGTTCAAGACCAACATCGCCGCGCATGAAGCGGCGTTGCGGGTGGTGCGCGACGCGGCTGAGATGGCTGCGGCTGGCGGCGGCGCGCGGTCTCGTGAGCGGCATGTCTCGCGCGGCAAGATGCTGCCCCGCGACCGTGTGGCCAACCTGCTCGACCCCGGATCGCCCTTTCTCGAGGTCGGTGCGACGGCGGCGCATGGGCTTTACGACGGGGCCGCCCCCTGCGCCGGGGTGATCGCCGGGGTGGGCCGCGTCATGGGCCGTCAGGTCATGGTGGTGTGCAACGACGCCACGGTGAAGGGCGGAACCTATTACCCGATGACCGTCAAGAAACACCTGCGCGCGCAGGAGATCGCCGAGGAAAACCATCTGCCCTGCATCTACCTTGTGGATAGTGGCGGCGCGAACCTGCCCAATCAGGACGAGGTGTTCCCGGATCGCGACCATTTCGGGCGCATCTTCTACAATCAGGCGCGCATGTCGGCCAAGGGCATCGCGCAGATCGCCGTGGTCATGGGGTCGTGCACGGCGGGTGGCGCCTATGTGCCCGCCATGTCGGACGTGACGATCATCGTCAAGGAACAGGGCACGATCTTTCTGGCCGGACCTCCTCTGGTCAAGGCGGCAACCGGCGAGGTGGTGACGGCCGAGGATCTGGGCGGCGGCGATGTGCACACGCGCCTGTCCGGTGTGGCGGATTACCTGGCCGAGGATGACGGGCATGCACTGGCGCTGGCGCGTCGCGCCGTCGGGTCGTTGGGCGGTGCGTGCGGAGCACACACCCTACGGCAGGCGGCGGAGGCTCCGGCCTATGATCCGGACGAGCTCTTCGGCGTTGTGCCGGGCGATCTGCGCACGCCCTATGACATCCGAGAGGTGATCGCGCGGGTGGTGGACGGATCGTATTTCGACGAGTTCAAGCCGCGTTTCGGTGAAACGCTGGTGACCGGCTTTGCCCATGTCGATGGCTGGCCGGTGGGGATCGTCGCCAATAATGGCGTGCTGTTTTCCGAGGCCGCACAGAAGGGCGCGCATTTCGTCGAGCTGTGTTCGCAGCGCAAGATCCCGCTGGTGTTCCTCCAGAACATCACCGGCTTCATGGTGGGCAGGCGCTACGAGAATGAGGGCATTGCACGGCACGGGGCCAAGATGGTGACGGCTGTGGCTTGCACGAGCGTGCCCAAGATCACCATGCTGGTCGGCGGGTCGTTCGGCGCGGGCAACTACGGCATGTCGGGGCGGGCCTACCAGCCGCGTTTCCTGTGGACCTGGCCGAATTCGCGCATCAGCGTCATGGGCGGTGAACAGGCGGCAGGCGTGCTGGCGACCGTGAAGCGTGACGCGATGGAACAGCGCGGCGAGACATGGTCAGCCGAGGATGAAGCGGCCTTCAAGCGGCCCACGGTCGAGATGTTCGAAGAGCAGGCGCATCCGCTCTATGCCTCGGCCCGGCTTTGGGATGACGGGATCATCGACCCGCGCAAGACACGCGCGGTGCTGTCGTTGTCGCTGGAGGCAGCGTTGAACGCGCCCATCGAGGAGACGCGCTTTGGCGTGTTCCGCATGTGACGGGGGCGCTGCCCCCGTCCGCCTGCGGCGGACTCCCCCGGAGTATTTGGGACAAGAAGAAGAGATGAGCTTGGTAAGGGACTGCGATGTTTGACACGATCCTGATAGCCAACCGGGGCGAGATCGCCTGCCGGGTGATCGATACCTGCCGTCGTCTGGGGGTGCGCAGCGTGGCGGTGCACTCGGATGTGGACGCGGATGCGCGCCATGTGCAGATGGCCGATGTTGCGGTGTCTCTCGGTGGGGCCTCGCCTGTCGAGAGTTACCTGCGCGGCGATGCGATCATCGCGGCAGCGCGGGCCACGGGCGCGCAGGCGATCCATCCGGGCTACGGGTTCTTGTCGGAAAACCCCGGTTTCGTCGATGCGGTCGAGGCGGCGGGGCTGGTGTTCATCGGCCCATCGGCATCGGCGATCCGCGCAATGGGGCTCAAGGACGCGGCCAAGGCGCTGATGGCAGAGGCGGGCGTGCCGGTCGTCCCCGGGTATCAGGGGGCCGAACAGGCGCCGGAGTTGCTGGCGGCGGAGGCCGAGGCGATCGGCTATCCGGTGCTCATCAAGGCGGTCGCGGGCGGTGGCGGCAAGGGGATGCGGCTGGTGGAGCAGCCAAGGGCCTTTGCCGATGCGCTGGCCTCGGCCCAGTCCGAGGCGAAGACCGCCTTTGGAAATCCCCATGTGCTGATCGAGAAATACATCACCAGCCCGCGCCATATCGAGGTGCAGGTGTTCGGCGACGGCACGCGCGCGGTGCATCTGTTCGAGCGGGATTGTTCGCTTCAGCGCCGTCATCAGAAGGTGATCGAGGAAGCGCCGGCACCCGGCATGACGTTCGAGATGCGTGCCGCGATGGGGCAGGCGGCGGTGCGCGCGGCCGAGGCCATCGGGTATTCCGGGGCGGGGACTGTCGAGTTCATCGTCGATGGGTCGGACGGGCTGCGCCCCGACGGGTTCTGGTTCATGGAGATGAACACGCGGTTGCAGGTGGAGCATCCGGTGACCGAGGCGATCACCGGCGTCGACCTTGTGGAATGGCAGTTGCGTGTGGCGTCGGGCGAGCCCTTGCCTTGCGCGCAGGAAGATCTTTCGATCACCGGGCACAGTTTCGAGGCGCGGCTCTACGCCGAGGATGTGCCGGCGGGGTTCCTGCCCGCCACGGGCCGTCTGTCGCATCTGGCCTTCCCGGCAGGGGCGCGCGCGGATACCGGTGTGCGGACGGGAGATGTGATCAGCCCGCATTACGATCCGATGATTGCCAAGGTGATCGTGCACGGGTCGTCGCGGGCGGTTGCCCTGCGCAAGCTGCGGCGGGCCCTGGCAGGCACGCAGGTGGCGGGCACGGTGACGAACCTGGCCTTTCTCGGGGCATTGGCGCGGCACGAAGGCTTCTCGAACGGTGAGGTCGATACCTGGCTGATCGGGCGTGACCTCGAGGCGTTGACGGCGGTGCCGGACCCTGCGCCTGCCGCGATCGCGCAAGCGGTGATGGTGCTGACCGGACTGGACCGGGCACCTGCGCCGCTGGACGGGTTTGCGCTTTGGCAGGCTTTGGCGCAGGATGTGACCGTCGCGATTGGGGACGAGAGCCATGTCTGCCGGGTCGTGTCGTATGGACCGGGCAAGATCGACGTGGTTGTGGGCGAGACACCCGTCGCCGCGCGGTTCGGGGCGAATGGCTGGCGCTTTGACGGGCAGCCCGCCCGTGCTGCGCGTGTCGAGGGAGCCCGCGCCACGATCTTTGGCGATCCGACACTCGTGGTCACGTGGATTGATCCGCTCGACGTCGAAGCCGGGGCCGGGGCGTCAAGCGATCTGGTCGAAGCGCCGATGCCCGGCCTTGTCCGGCAGGTCTTTGTCAGCGCCGGGGACGCGGTCTCCAAGGGGGACAGGCTGGCCGTCCTGGAGGCGATGAAGATGGAACACAGCCTGCTGGCCGCCCGCGATGGCATCGTGGCCGAAGTGATGGCCGAGGCGGGATCGCAGGTCGAGGCAGGCGCGGTGCTGATCCGGCTGGAGGAAGAGGACGAGACATGATCCGGTTGCATCATTGCCCGCAGACCCGGTCGATGCGGACGCTCTGGCTCTTGTACGAGCTGGAGGTGCCGTTCGAAGTGGTGCTGCACGCGTTCGACAAGTCGCTGCGCGATCCGGAATACCTGTCGCTGTCGCCTGCGGGCCGCGTGCCCGCGCTCGAGATCGACGGCGAGCGCATGTTCGAAACGGGCGCCATCACGGAATACCTGTGCGAACGCTTTCCCGAAGCCAACATGGGCCGGGGCCCGAATGATCCGGATCGCATGGCCTGGCTGGTCTGGGTGCATTTTGCAGAAACCATCAGCCAGCACGCAGCGGCGCTGACCCAGCAGCATATCATACTTTATGAGGACACGATGCGGTCGCCTGTCGTGATGAAGCTCGAGGCGGCGCGGCTGGGCAAATGCTATGACGCGCTGGAGGCCCGGTTGTCGACCCCGGTGGAGAACCGCGATTATCTGCTGACCAGCGGGTTTTCGGCGGCGGATGTGTCTGTCGGTCAGGCGGTCTACATGGCGCGGCATTTCCGGCGGCTGGACGATCATCCGGCGGTGGCCGACTGGTACGAGCGCATCACCGAGCGGCCGGAGTTCGAAAAATCCCTGCCCGATGGTCGGGAGGCGCGGCTTTACCGTCAGGACTTCTACCCGGCCTGGGAGACGGGCACCTGAGCGCTGTGCCGGAGTATTTGGAACAAGAAGAAGCAGGGGGATGACGCGTTGGTCGAACGGGTCGAGATTTTCGAGGTGGGGCCGCGCGACGGCTTGCAGAACGAGGCGCGGCTGATCCCGGTGTCGGAAAAGGTGGCGCTGGTCGATTGCCTGAGCCGCGCGGGTTTCCGGCGGATCGAATGCGCCAGTTTCGTCAGCCCGAAATGGGTGCCGCAGATGGCGGGTTCGGGCGCCGTGCTGGCAGGCATCACGCGGGAGCCGGGCGTGTCCTATGCGGCATTGACCCCGAACATGCGGGGTTTCGAGGATGCGGTGGCGGCGGGGGCCGACGAGGTGGCGATTTTTGGCTCGGCCTCGGAGGGGTTTTCCCGCGCCAACATCAACGCGACGATTGCCGAAAGCCTCGAGCGGTTTGCGCCGGTGGCGGCGGCGGCGCGGGAAAAAGGCCTGCCGGTGCGGGGCTACGTGTCCTGCGTGGTGGAATGTCCCTATGACGGGGCGGTTGCGCCCGCGGATGTGGCGCGGGTGGTCGCGGCGCTGCGGGACATGGGGTGCTACGAGGTCTCGCTGGGCGACACGATCGGGCGCGCGACACCCGAGGGGATCGTTGCCATGCTGGACGCGGTGCTGGGCGAGATGCCAGCGGAGCGGCTGGCCGGGCATTATCATAACACCGGCGGATTGGCCTGCGACAACATCGAGGCGTCGCTGGGCCTTGGGCTGCGGGTGTTCGACGCGGCGGTCGGTGGTCTTGGGGGGTGCCCCTATGCGCCGGGAGCGGCGGGCAATGTGGCAACCGAAGCGGTGGCCGCACGGGTTGCGTCGCTGGGGTATGCGCACGGGCTGGACATGGATGTGGTGGCCGAAGCGGCCAAAATGGCGCGGAGGATGCGGGGATGAGTGTGATCAATGTCGAGGTCGATGCGCGCGGTGTTGCAACGCTGACGCTGGCGCGGTCCGAAAAGCACAATGCGCTGTCGGCCGAGATGATGACGGAGCTTGAAGCGGCGGCGCGGGATCTGGCGATGGATCGCGCGGTGCGGGTGGTTGTGCTGGCCGCCGAGGGCAGGAGCTTTTGCGCAGGTGGCGATCTGGCCTGGATGCGCGCGCAGTTCGACATGGATGTGGACACGCGCCGGGTCGAAAGCCGCCGGATCGCCACCGTTCTGGGCGCGCTCTACGATCTGCCGCAGCCCCTGATCGGGCGTGTGCAGGGCAACGCGCTGGGGGGCGGTGTGGGCCTCGTGTCGGTCTGTGACGTGGCGATTGGCGTGACGGGCGCCAAGCTGGGCTTTACCGAAACGCGGCTTGGGCTGATCCCGGCCAATATCGGGCCTTACGTTCTGGCGCGCATGGGTGGCACGCGCGCCTCCGAGGTGTTCATGTCGGCGCGGGTGTTCGATGCGGATGAGGCCGTACGGTTGAACCTGCTGAGCCGCACGGTCGAGGCGGACGGACTGGACGCAGCGATCGAGGCCGAGGTTCAGCCCTACCTGTCCTGTGCGCCGGGGGCCGTGGCCGAGGCCAAGGCGCTGATGCGCGACTTGTCGGGGCGGGTGACTGCGGCCCAGGTCGACAGGGCCATCGACGCGCTGGCCGCGCGGTGGCAATCGGACGAGGCGCGAGAAGGCGTGGGCGCGTTCTTCGACAAGCGCGCGCCCGGTTGGCAGTGACGGTCCAGATCGCGCATCTTTACGCCACGGCGTGCCTCGCCATCGTGTTCTTCCAGATCGCGCTGATCGCGGGTGTGCGCTTGGGCGATTACACGCAGGGCGGCAGGTATCGTGGCGCCTTGCCCCTGTCGGGGCGCATCGTTGCGGCGGTGTCGATCCCGGTTTTCTGTTCCAGGCGCTGGCGATCCTGTCGGCGGCGGGGTTTCCCGGGCTTGGTTGGCCGCGCTGGACCGGCTGGGCGGCGTTTGCGGCGCAAGTGGCAAGCACGGTTTTCAACTGGATCACACCGTCGAAACTGGAACGTGCGGTCTGGGGGCCGGTGACGTTGGTCATGTCGGCCATGGCAGTGGTGGTCATGACGGCCTGATCCATTTGATCTGATCGCGTTTGCCTGAGACTGGCGTTGATCGCAGCGGCGCGATGCCGGGCGAGGAGTGACCTCTGACACCGAACCTCTGACCGGGGATCCCGCTCTTTGCGCAGCCGCGTGGCAGATGCCGCGACGCAACGGCGCGGTGCGGGGACGGGTCGGGAGCCGCCGGAATGCCGCATGTCCTTCTAATCATGTATGAAATCGGGGCATTTCCAGTGATTTTCACCAGATATCCAAGGGTCACAAGATGTCGTCGCGCGGTTGACCCTTCCGGGGTACGGGAGTACATCACCCCACAAGTCAACCTCGCCACTTGACGACGCGTTCAGGTGCGCGACGGGAAAAGGAGCCTCGTCTTGGAAGACATGCTGCGGGAATACCTGCCGATCCTCGTGTTTCTGGCCATTGCCATCGGGTTGGGCCTTGTGCTGATCCTTGCCGCGGTGGTGATCGCGGTGCGCAACCCGGATCCTGAAAAGGTTTCGGCCTATGAATGCGGCTTTAACGCGTTCGACGACGCGCGCATGAAGTTCGATGTGCGGTTCTACCTCGTGTCGATCCTGTTCATCATCTTCGATCTGGAGATTGCGTTCCTGTTCCCGTGGGCAGTCGCGTTTCAGGACATCAGCATGACGGCCTTCTGGTCGATGATGGTGTTCCTTGGCGTCCTGACCATCGGCTTTGCCTATGAGTGGAAAAAAGGAGCGCTGGAATGGGAGTGATGGCTGGCGCGAATACCGCAGGGGCGGACAAGGAGCACGCGACTCAGGCGTTGAACGCACAGCTTGCGGACAAGGGCTTTCTGCTGACCTCGACCGAGGACATCATCAACTGGGCGCGCACAGGGTCGCTGCACTGGATGACCTTCGGCCTGGCCTGCTGTGCGGTCGAGATGATGCACACCTCGATGCCGCGTTATGACCTCGAACGCTTCGGCACCGCGCCGCGCGCAAGCCCGCGCCAGTCGGACCTGATGATCGTCGCGGGCACGCTGACCAACAAGATGGCGCCTGCCTTGCGCAAGGTCTACGACCAGATGCCGGAACCGCGTTACGTGATCTCGATGGGGTCCTGTGCCAATGGCGGGGGCTATTATCACTACAGCTACAGCGTTGTGCGCGGCTGTGACCGGATCGTGCCGGTCGATGTCTACGTGCCGGGCTGCCCGCCGACCGCAGAGGCGCTGCTGTATGGCATCATGGCGCTGCAACGCAAGATTCGCCGGACAGGGACGATTGTACGATGAGCGATGCGCTGAACGAACTGGGGCAACATCTCGAGGCGCGCCGCTCAGGCTGCGTCATCGCGTGGGACGTGACCCATGGCGAGTTGAATGTCGATGTGGCCCCATCGAGCATTGCGGCCTTTGTCGAGTTCCTCAAGACCGACCAGACCTGCAAGTTCTCGTCGCTGGTGGACATCACGGCGGTAGATTACCCTGCGCGGCCCAAACGGTTCGACGTGGTCTACCACTTCCTGTCGATGTACCAGAACCACCGCATCCGTCTGCGCGTCAGCATCCGCGAAGACGAGATGGTGCCGTCGATCACGTCGGTGCATTCCAGCGCCAACTGGTTCGAGCGTGAGGTGTTCGACATGTTCGGCATCCTGTTCTCGGGTCACCCGGACCTGCGCCGTATCCTCACGGATTACGGTTTCCGCGGCTATCCGCTGCGCAAGGATTTCCCGACCACGGGCTATACCGAAGTGCGCTATGACGAAGAGAAAAAGCGCGTGGTCTACGAGCCGGTGAGCCTTGTTCAGGAATACCGGCAGTTCGATTTCATGTCGCCCTGGGAAGGCGCGCAATACGTGCTTCCGGGTGACGAAAAGCAGGAGGCGAAATGATGGACGGCTCCAAATTCGACGATGGCAGCATCGACGCGGTCTCTGGCGAACAGAGCATCCGCAACTTCAACATCAACTTCGGCCCGCAACACCCGGCGGCGCATGGGGTGTTGCGCCTCGTGCTTGAACTGGACGGCGAGATCGTGGAGCGCTGCGATCCGCATATCGGTCTTTTGCACCGTGGCACCGAAAAGTTGATGGAAAGCAGGACGTACCTGCAGAACCTGCCGTATTTCGACCGGTTGGACTACGTGGCTCCGATGAACCAGGAACATGCGTGGTGTCTGGTGATCGAAAAGCTGACCGGGGTCGAGGTGCCGCGCCGCGCGTCGCTGATCCGGGTGCTTTATTCCGAGATCGGCCGCATCCTGTCGCACCTGCTGAACGTGACGACGCAGGCGATGGACGTGGGAGCACTGACGCCGCCGCTCTGGGGGTTCGAAGAGCGCGAAAAGCTGATGATCTTCTACGAACGGGCTTGTGGCGCGCGTCTGCACGCGGCCTATTTTCGGCCCGGTGGGGTGCATCAGGACCTGTCTGCCGATCTGATTGACGATATCGACGCGTGGTGTGACAGCTTCCCCGGCGTTCTGGACGATATCGACGGACTGCTGACGGAAAACCGTATCTTCAAGCAGCGCAATGCCGATATCGGTGTCGTGACCGAGGAGGAAATCCTTGATTGGGGTTTTTCCGGTGTGATGGTGCGCGGCTCGGGTCTTGCGTGGGATTTGCGTCGTGCGCAGCCCTATGAATGCTACAACGAGTTCGAGTTTCAGATCCCCGTGGGCAAGAACGGCGATTGCTATGACCGCTACCTTGTTCGCATGGCCGAGATGCGCGAAAGCCTGAAGATCATGAAACAGGCCATCGAAAAACTGCGCGCGCCCGAGGGCCAGGGCGAAATTCTTGCCCGTGGCAAGATCACGCCGCCGAAACGCTCGGAGATGAAGACCTCGATGGAAGCGCTCATTCACCACTTCAAGCTTTATACCGAAGGCTTTCACGTGCCCGAGGGCGAGGTCTATTGCGCGGTCGAGGCGCCCAAGGGCGAGTTCGGCGTGTATCTGGTGGCTGACGGATCGAACAAGCCGTACCGCGCCAAGCTGCGCGCGCCGGGGTTCCTGCATTTGCAGGCGATGGATCATGTCGCCCGTGGGCACCAGTTGGCCGACGTGGCCGCGATCATCGGGACGATGGACGTGGTGTTCGGAGAAATCGACCGATGAGCCTGCGCCTTGTGCTGCCCTTGGCGGGACTGGCCCTCGTGGCCGCCTGCGCCATGCCGCCCGAAGGCGTGACGCCGCAGGACCTCGCCGCTTTCGACGAGGCGGTGGCTTCGGTTGGGTGCGCGCTTGTCGGCGAAAGCGATTACCTCCCGGTAGAGCTGCAGACCGGTCTGACGCGCGAGCAGGTGATCCAGACCGCCGCGTATCGCGTTGCGGCCGAAGAGGCCGTCCAGCTCGAAGGCGGGGGTGTCCGCCTCATCACTGGGGCATGCGCGCCGGCATGATCCGCACCATGCCCGATACCAATGTTGTCTGTGTGATGACGCAATAGGATCCGATATGCTACGACGCCTTCATTCCGAACAACCGCAAAGCTTTGCCTTCACCTCGGCCAATCAGGCCTGGGCCGATGCGCAGATCACCAAGTATCCCGAAGGGCGTCAGGCCAGCGCGATCATCCCGCTGCTCTGGCGGGCGCAGGAACAGGAAGGCTGGCTGACCCGTCCGGCGATCGAGGCGATCGCGGACATGCTGGGCATGGCCTATATGCGGGCGCTCGAAGTGGCGTCGTTCTACTTCATGTTCCAGTTGCAACCGGTTGGCAGCGTTGCGAATATCCAGATTTGCGGCACAACGTCCTGCATGATCTGCGGGGCCGAGGATCTGGTGGCGGTGTGCCGCGAAAAGATCGCCGCCAAGCCGCACACCCTTTCGGCTGACGGCAAGCTGAGCTGGGAAGAGGTCGAATGCCTCGGCGCCTGTGCCAACGCACCGATGGCGCAGATCGGCAAGGATTACTACGAGGACCTGACCACCGAGCGTTTCGCCGAAATTATTGACGAACTGGTCGCGGGAAAGGTGCCTGTGCCGGGTCCGCAGAACGGGCGCTACGCGGCAGAGCCGAAATCCGGCCTGACCAGCCTGGCCGAGTTCGCCTCCGACAGGCACCGGTACAATGCGTCGGTTCAGTTGGCGACCGATCTCGGCGACACGGTCAAGCGGATCGACGGCACCGAAGTGCCCCTGATCACGCCGTGGAAGGGAAAGGCGGCGAATGCTGCAAACCCGCCCAAGCCGGGACCCGATGCGATGATGCCGCCCGAAGGCCCCGATGGCGCGCAGGGCGGACGTGGCAAGGGCGAGGCACCGGCACCGCGCAACATTGGCGACGCCTCCGACAAGCGCTCCGAAGCGCCGGGGCAGGCACCCGATGTGGAAGCGATGGCAAAGCCCAAGGCTGACGTGACAGCGGCCAAGACCGCAGACGTCGCTGAGTGGTCTGGTTCGGATGCTGCGCCCGGTCTGAAGCCTGTCACGATGGATGCGCCGAAAGATGGCAAGGGCGACGACCTCAAGCAGATCAAGGGCATCGGTCCGAAACTGGAGAAGGTCTGCAACAAGCTGGGCTTTTTCCATTTCGACCAGATCGCAAGCTGGACCGACGAAGAAGTGGCCTGGGTCGATCAGAACCTCGAAGGGTTCAAGGGCCGCGTTTCCCGCGATAATTGGGTCGAACAGGCCAAGACACTTGCCTCAGGCGGCGAGACAGAGTTTTCTGCACGTGTCAAAAAGGGTGATGTCGATAACGAATGACATCTGAACACGGACGGGGAGAATACGCATGCAACAACAGAATACTGGCATAGGCTGCCAGCTGGGATCATGGGCAATGGCTGCGGGGGCTGGGCTTCTTGTCTTTGTCCTGCTGCTTGTCATCGGCGACTGGGGTCTCCTCGGGGCCATCTTCGTGGCTGGCGTCGCATTCCTGGTGCTTGGCCTCGCATTCAGCTGGCTGTTCTGCCGTGAGATGCCCGAGGCGCGCGGTCCGGGCAACATCGACACATCGGGTGCTCGCAGCACGTCCGTGCCCGCACCCAAGGCTTCGGCGCCCAAGGCCGAGGCACCGAACGCTGCGCCGGTTTCTGCTGCAACCGCTCCCAACGCGACGGCGACGACCACAAGGTCCACGCCCGCCGAGGATGCAGCGGCCACAACCACGCCCGGGTCGGATTCTCTGCCCGATGTGCAGACCGCAACTGCCACCGCCGATGCCGAAGCGGGCGCGCAGGTGAAGCCCTCGGCGCGTCTGGCCGGTCAGGAAGAGTTGGCTGCGCGCAAGGGCGAATGGAAATACGAGGGCGGGGACGATCCCAAGCCCGGCAAAGCCACCGTGCCCGGCCCGTCGGCAGTCGAGGCGACGCCCGACTATGATGGCGACGGCAAGGCAGAAGACACCGAGGAAGGCTCCAAGCCCGCGACGCTGACCGCAGCCCGCGAGGGTGGTCCCGACAACCTCAAGGAAATCAAGGGTGTGGGTCCAAAGCTGGAACAGCTCCTGCATTCGATGGGCTTTTACCATTTCGACCAGATCGCCAACTGGAGCGCGGACGAGGTGGCATGGGTGAATGCCAATCTTGTGGGGTTCAAGGGCCGTGTGAGCCGCGACAACTGGGTCGAGCAGGCGAAAATTCTCGCCTCCGGCGGGGAAACGGAATTCTCCAAGCGCGTTGACGAAGGTGACGTGTACTGACGGGGGTTGAGACCAGACCATGAGCCGGGATTCAGACGAGGCCCGCAAGGGGCGGCGCATCGCGCTGTTCATCGCAGGCGTTGGCCTTTTCTGGATTCTGGTGACCGCCATCGGATCCCAATATGGCTGGAGCCAGCGGATCCGGGCGCTGTTCGACCTCGCCGCCATGGTGGGGTTCGGAGCAGGACTTTGGATGACATACCAACTCTGGCGTGCGCGCCAGGCTGACAAGGATTGAGCAATGCTGAGCGATCAGGACCGGATCTTTACCAATATCTACGGGATGCATGACCGGACCCTCAAGGGGGCGCAGGCGCGCGGCCATTGGGATGGCACGGCCAAGCTTATCGAAAAGGGCCGCGACTGGATCATCGACGAGATGAAGGCGTCTGGTCTTCGGGGCCGGGGCGGTGCGGGCTTTCCCACGGGTCTCAAGTGGTCGTTCATGCCCAAGGAAAGCGACGGGCGGCCCAGCTATCTTGTGGTGAATGCCGACGAATCCGAGCCGGGCACCTGCAAGGACCGCGAGATCATGCGCCATGATCCGCACACGCTGGTCGAAGGTTGCCTGATCGCCAGCTTCGCGATGCAGGCGCATGCCTGCTACATCTACATCCGTGGCGAATACATCCGCGAGAAAGAGGCGTTGCAGCGCGCCATCGACGAGGCGTATGACGCCGGGCTGGTGGGCAAGAACGCGGCAGGGTCAGGCTGGGATTTCGACATCTACCTGCATCACGGTGCCGGTGCCTATATTTGCGGCGAGGAAACCGCGCTTCTGGAAAGCCTCGAGGGCAAGAAGGGCATGCCGCGCATGAAGCCGCCGTTCCCGGCGGGAGCGGGGCTTTATGGCTGCCCGACCACGGTGAACAACGTGGAATCCATTGCCGTGGTGCCGACGATCCTGCGCCGGGGCGGTGAATGGTTTTCCAGCTTTGGACGTCAGAACAACGCGGGCACCAAGCTGTTTGCGATCTCGGGCCATGTGAACAACCCGTGTGTCGTTGAAGAGGCGATGTCGATCTCGTTCGAAGAGCTGATCGAAAAGCATTGTGGCGGCATTCGCGGCGGCTGGGACAACCTCAAGGCGGTGATCCCCGGCGGCTCGTCCGTGCCCTGCGTGCGCGGCGAGAACATGAAAGACGCCATCATGGATTTCGATTACCTGCGCGGTGAGCTGGGGTCTGGCCTTGGCACTGCGGCGGTGATCGTGATGGACAAGGACACGGACATCATCAAGGCGATCTGGCGGCTGTCGAAATTCTACAAGCATGAAAGCTGCGGCCAGTGCACGCCGTGCCGCGAAGGCACAGGCTGGATGATGCGCGTCATGGACCGTCTGGTGCGCGGCGAGGCCGAGGTCGAGGAGATCGACATGCTGTTCGATGTCACCAAGCAGGTCGAGGGGCACACCATCTGCGCGCTTGGCGATGCCGCGGCATGGCCGATCCAGGGTCTGATCAAGAACTTCCGCGACGAGATCGAGGACCGGATCAAGGCGCAGAAGACGGGTCGTGTGAGCGCGGTGGCGGCGGAATAGGCGGCTTGCCCGCGTGGCTTGCGAGCCGCAGGGGAGGCCGGTCGAACGGCATTGGATCGAGGCGCGATGACGCGCCTTTTTCCGTTTCAAGCGGGCGGAAACCGGTCTCGGGGCTTGCATGCGCGACGCATCCAAGCGCATGGTGCGGCCAAGAAATTCCATGAGGTGTCTCCATGAAATCAGGTTGGGTCTTTGCGTCGGGTCTGTGCCTGCTGGCTGCCTGTGGCCAGAACGAGCGTGATATCGTGACTTTCGAAGGTGCGCGCTTTGAGGGTGACCTGCGGTCCGAGCGCGGGGATCGCGCCGCGTTTGTCGCATCCGGCGGCCCGGCCTCTGTCAGCCTCGAAGGAGCCAAGCAGGCCGCGCAATACCAGGTGGTTCAGCATTGCATCGCCTATCTGGGCACCTCGGATGCGGCATGGGTCAATGGCCCCGATGTGCCGGATGCAGAGCTGGTCGTGACCGACAACAGGGTGGTTCTGACCGGGCGCTGCGTCGAGCCGTAAAGCGCCGAAAACGCGACGAATTTGCCAAAGACTTGCGCCACGTTATTGAATAGCCCTGGTCGTCGCCCCCATATTCACTCCAGACCCAACCAGGTGAGACCATGCGGATTCTGACGGCCCTGTTGATCATGACGCTGTCCTTTGCAGGGGCGGCCTCTGCCAAGCCCCCCTTGCGCGAGGTGGCCGAGATCGACAACGGCTTGATGGCCGTGGCCATCGCCGATGCGATCCGCAAATCCTGTGACGCCATCGATGCACGCCTGATCCGCGCCTATACGGAACTGAACCGGCTGAAAGCGGTCGCGCGTGACCGCGGCTATACCGCGGAAGAGGTCGAGGCCTATGTCACGTCGAAGTCGGAAAAAGACCGGATGAAGGACAAGGCCGAACAATTCCTGCAGGCCAACGGCGTGCCGCCGAACGACATTCCTGCGCTCTGCCGCTTTGGCCAGTCGCAGATCCAGTCGCAAAGCCAGATCGGCCAATTGCTCAGATAAGCGGCGTGCGGCACGGAAAATCAGGGTTTTTGTGCAGGTGCAGCATTCAGCATGCCGCGTCGATATTTCCCGCATCTTTTTGCCTGAACATCTGGCCTATTGGTTTGAGCCACGTTAGAAGGCGGGCGACGTCAGCCGATCGCCGGATTGCCACGGCATCGACTGCGCCAGCCGAATGGGAACAAAGGGCTCGGGCATGTCTGACTTGCGCAAGATCATCATTGATGGAAACGAAGTTGAGGTAGAAGGCGCGATGACGCTGATTCAGGCTTGTGAACAAGCCGGGATCGAAGTGCCGCGTTTCTGCTACCACGAACGTTTGTCCATCGCGGGCAATTGCCGGATGTGTCTTGTCGAAGTGGTCGGTGGCCCGCCCAAGCCCGCCGCAAGCTGCGCGATGCAGGTCAAGGATCTGCGTCCCGGCAAGGATGGCGAACCGCCCGTGGTCAAGACCAACTCTCCGATGGTCAAGAAGGCCCGCGAGGGGGTGATGGAGTTCCTGCTCATCAACCACCCGCTCGATTGCCCGATCTGCGATCAGGGCGGTGAATGCGACCTGCAGGACCAGGCGATGGCTTACGGCGTCGATTTCAGCCGCTTCCGCGAACCCAAGCGCGCGGTCGAGGATCTGGACCTTGGCCCGCTGGTCGAAACCCACATGACGCGCTGCATTTCCTGCACCCGCTGCGTGCGCTTCACCACCGAGGTGGCGGGCATCAGCCAGATGGGCCAGACCGGCCGGGGCGAGGACAGCGAGATCACGTCCTATCTGGGCGAAACGCTGGACAGCAACCTGCAGGGCAACATCATCGACCTGTGCCCGGTGGGCGCGCTGGTCTCGAAACCCTATGCCTTTACCGCCCGTCCGTGGGAGCTGACCAAGACCGAATCCATCGACGTGATGGACGCTTTGGGCAGCAACATCCGCGTCGACACCAAGGGTCGTGAAGTCATGCGGTTCCTGCCGCGCAACCATGACGGCGTGAACGAGGAATGGATTTCCGACAAGACGCGCTTTGTCTGGGACGGGCTGCGTCGTCAGCGTCTGGACCGGCCCTATGTGCGCGAAAACGGCAAGCTGCGCCCGGCCAACTGGCCCGAAGCGCTGACCAAGGCCGCCGAGGCGATGAAGGGCAAGAAGCTGGCCGGTCTCGTGGGCGATCTCGTCCCGACCGAGGCGGCCTATGCGCTGAAAACGTTGATCGAAGGTCAGGGTGGCCATGTCGAATGTCGCACCGATGGCGCGAAACTGCCTGCGGGCAACCGGTCGGGCTATGTCGGCACCGCGGCGATCGAGGATATCGACGCGGCGGACATGATCCTGCTGATCGGCACCAACCCGCGCGATGAGGCACCGGTGCTGAATGCGCGCATCCGCAAGGCCTGGGCTGCGGGAGCACAGGTTGCCGTGATCGGGGAGCCGGTTGACCTGACGTATGAGTATCACCACGCTGGCAAAGGGCGCTCTGCATTGCAGGCGATGATCGACAAGGGTGTGTCGGAAGAGACACGTGATGAAAAGAACACCATCGTGATCGTCGGGCAGGGTGCCCTGCGTGAGTCCGATGGCGCGGCAGTTCTGGCGGCGGCGCAGAAGATGGCCGAGATTTCGGGCGCAGGGTTCATGGTGCTGCACACCGCCGCTGCCCGCGTTGGCGCGATGGATGCGGGTTGCACCACCGAAGGCGGCATGGACAGCGCCATCGACGGGGCCGAGGTGATCTACAATCTGGGGTCCGACGAGGTCGAGATCGCGAAGGGTGCCTTTGTGATCTATCAGGGCAGCCATGGCGACCGGGGCGCACATCGTGCCGACATCATCCTGCCGGGCGCCGCCTATACCGAGGAGCAGGGCCTGTTCGTCAACACCGAAGGCCGTCCGCAAGTGGCGCTGCGCGCCAGCTTTGCGCCGGGTGAGGCCAAGGAAAACTGGGCGATCCTGCGGGCGCTTTCGGCGGAGCTTGGTGCGACACTGCCCTTTGACAGCCTGGCGCAGCTGCGTCAGGCGCTGGTCAAGGACGTGCCGCATCTCGCGCAGATCGACACGGTGCCGGAAAACGAGTGGCGGGCAGAGCCGACCGGCGAGCTGGGGGATGCGGATTTCCGCAACGCCCTGCAGGATTTCTACCTGACCAACCCGATCGCACGGGCCAGTGTCCTGATGGCGGAACTGTCAGCGGGCGCCCGCGCCCGCAAGGACACCAAGATCGCGGCGGAGTGAGCAGGGTGCGCCACATGGCGGTGATAACACCTGTTGCGCTGGTGGTGATGCTGGGCGGCTTGTCCGGCTGTGATGCCGCGGAACCCGAGGTCACGCGGTTCGCACCTGAGTATCAGGGCGTCGAAACCACGCTTCTGGACGGGGACCTGGTCAAGTTCGATGTGACGATGCGCGGGGCGCGCGCGGCCACGGATGTTGAAGATTATGCCGAATGTGCAGCGGCGCAATATGCCCTGATCCGGGGCTATGGATTTGCGCGGCATTTGCGCACGAATGTCGACGAAGAGGCTGGCCTCTGGCGAGGAGATGCGGTTTACACCATCTCGCCGGCGCTGCCCCGTGGGGTGCGGACCATCGACGCCGAAGTCGTGACCGCCTCCTGCGTTGAAAACGGAATACCGATGGTTTGAGGACGTGATGGCTGACTTCTTTACCACAACTGCCGGGATCGGCGTGATCATCGTGGCACAGTGCCTTGCCGTACTGGGTTTCGTGATGATCAGCCTTCTCTTCCTCGTCTATGGCGACCGGAAAATCTGGGCGGCTGTCCAGATGCGGCGCGGACCCAACGTCGTGGGGGCCTACGGCCTGCTGCAGACGGTGGCCGACGCGTTGAAATATGTCGTCAAGGAAGTGGTGGTGCCTGCGGGTGCCGACAAGCCGGTGTTCATGCTGGCGCCGCTGACGTCGTTTGTGCTGGCGATGATGCTCTGGGCGGTGATCCCGTTCAACGATACCTGGGTGCTTGCAGACATCAACGTGGCCATCCTGTACGTCTTCGCGATCTCGTCGCTCGAGGTGTACGGCGTCATCATGGGCGGATGGGCGTCGAACTCGAAATACCCGTTCCTCGGCTCGCTGCGGTCGGCGGCGCAGATGATTTCCTACGAGGTGTCGCTGGGTCTGGTTATCATCGGCATCATCATCTCGACGGGATCGCTGAATTTCGGCGATATCGTGCGGGCGCAGGATGGCGATTTCGGGTTCTTCAACTGGTACTGGCTGCCGCATTTCCCGATGGTGTTCCTGTTCTTCATCTCGGCGCTGGCCGAAACCAACCGTCCGCCTTTTGATCTTCCCGAAGCGGAATCCGAACTGGTGGCGGGCTACCAGGTTGAATACTCGTCCACGCCGTTCCTGCTGTTCATGGCAGGGGAATATATCGCGATCTTCCTGATGTGTGCGCTGATGTCGCTGCTGTTCTTCGGCGGCTGGCTGTCGCCCATTCCGGGTCTGCCCGATGGCGCGCTGTGGATGGTCGGCAAGATGGCGTTCTTCTTCTTCCTGTTTGCCATGGTTAAGGCGATCACGCCCCGCTACCGCTACGACCAGTTGATGCGTCTCGGCTGGAAGGTGTTCCTGCCGTTCAGCCTCGTCTGGGTGGTCTTCGTGGCCTTTGCGGCGAAATTCGACTGGTTCTGGGGCGCATTTGCGCGCTGGGTATAAGGAGAGCAACGATGACGCAGATCGACTATGCACGCGCCGCCAAGTACTTCCTTTTGCAGGACTTTTACCAAGGCATGAAGCTTGGCCTGAAGTATTTCTTTGCCCCCAAGGCGACGATCAACTACCCGCATGAAAAAGGCCCACTGTCCCCGCGGTTCCGCGGTGAACACGCGCTGCGCCGCTATCCCAATGGCGAGGAACGCTGCATCGCGTGCAAGCTCTGCGAGGCGATCTGCCCGGCGCAGGCGATCACGATCGATGCGGAACCCCGCGATGACGGATCGCGCCGCACCACGCGCTATGACATCGACATGACAAAGTGCATCTATTGCGGCTTCTGCCAGGAGGCGTGCCCGGTCGATGCGATTGTCGAAGGCCCGAATTTCGAGTTTTCGACAGAAACGCGCGAAGAGCTGTATTACGACAAGGCCAAGCTCTTGGACAACGGCGACCGCTGGGAAGCCGAGATCGCGCGCAACCTCGAGCTGGACGCGCCGTACCGATGAGCGATGCGAAAACCCCCTTCGAGCTGATGATGCAGCAAGCCCAGGAGATGGCCAAGGCCTTCAACCCGTCGCTGTCGTCATTCGATCCCAAGGGCTTCGAAAAGATGTGGCCGACCATGCCGAAAGACGCCATGGAGATGTGGTTCGGCAAGGGGATCAGCAAGAACGGTCTGGATGCCAAGACTCGGCTTCTTTTGACACTGGCGGGCCTGACGATGCAGGGCGCGCAGGCAGACACGCAACTGCGCATGACAGTGCGCCACGGCATCGAAGCGGGCGCCACGAAGGACGAGATTGCCGAAACCATCGCCCAGATGTCGATGTTCGCCGGTATTCCAGCCATGACCCGCGCGATGGAATTGGCGCGCGATGTCATGGAAGACGACAAAAAGGATGACGAGACATGAGTGTCTTTGCCTTCTATCTCTTCGCGATTTCGACGATTGCCGGCGGGCTCTTGACGGTGATCAGCCGGAGCCCGGTTCATTCGGTGCTGTGGCTGATCCTTGCCTTCCTGTCGTCTGCCGGGTTGTTCGTGCTTCTGGGGGCCGAATTCGTGGCGATGCTTCTCATCATCGTCTACGTGGGCGCGGTGGCGGTGCTGTTCCTGTTCGTCGTGATGATGCTCGACGTCGACTTCTCGGAATTGAAGGCCGAAATGGCGCGCTACATGCCGCTGGCCCTGCTTTTTGGCGTCATCATCCTGATGCAGTTCGCGATTGCCTTTGGCGCGTGGGAAAGCAACGCGGCGGCCGAAGGTCTGCGCGCGCAGGTGATTCCGGTGGACCGGCACAACACCGAAGCCCTGGGCATGATCCTTTATGACCAGTATTTCCTGCTGTTCCAGCTTGCCGGCCTGATCCTGCTCGTGGCGATGATCGGCGCGATTGTTCTGACGCTGCGCCAGAGAACCGACATCAAACGCCAGAACGTGCTGGCGCAGATGTACCGCGATCCGGCCAAGGCGATGGAACTGAAAGATGTGAAGCCGGGACAGGGCTTGTAAGAGATACGCTCCGGACATGGTTCGGGACGCTGTGAAAAAGACAAACGACGGGGCACACCCCGGAGGGACGTGATGATAGGACTTGAGCATTACCTGACAGTGGCAGCGGTGCTGTTCGTGATCGGGATTTTCGGGCTGTTCCTGAACCGCAAGAACGTGATCATCCTGCTGATGAGCATCGAACTGATGCTCTTGGCGGTGAACATCAACTTGGTCGCGTTCTCGAGCTTCCTTGGCGATCTGGTGGGGCAGGTGTTCACCCTGTTCGTACTGACCGTCGCGGCGGCCGAAGCAGCCATCGGGCTTGCTATCCTCGTCTGTTTCTTCCGCAACCGTGGGTCCATCGCGGTTGAAGACGTCAACGTGATGAAGGGCTGACGATCATGGAAACGCTCATCCTGTTTTCCCCGCTTGTCGGCTCGATCCTTTGTGGGTTTGGCTGGAAATTCATCGGCGAGACCGCTGCGCAATGGGTGGCCACGGGCCTTTTGTTCTTTGCCTGCGTGCTCTCGTGGATCGTCTTCCTGACCCATGATGGCGTGACCGAGACCATCGACATCCTGCGCTGGATCGAGTCTGGCACTCTCAGCACCGAATGGGCCATTCGTCTGGACCGTCTGACCGCGATCATGCTGATCGTTGTCACGACCGTGTCGGCGCTCGTGCATCTGTATAGCTTCGGCTACATGGATCACGACCCGCAGTGGCGCGAGGGCGAGGTCTACAAGCCGCGGTTCTTTGCCTACCTGTCGTTTTTCACCTTCGCCATGCTGATGCTGGTGACGTCCGACAACCTTGTTCAGATGTTCTTTGGCTGGGAAGGCGTGGGCGTCGCGTCCTACCTGCTGATCGGGTTCTACTACCGCAAGCCCTCGGCCAATGCTGCCGCGATCAAGGCGTTCGTCGTCAACCGGGTTGGCGACTTCGGCTTTGCACTTGGCATTTTCGCTCTGTTCTTCCTTGTGGACAGCGTGCGTTTCGACGACATCTTTGCCGCCGCACCCACGCTGGCGGAAACGCAGCTGACCTTCCTCTGGACTGAATGGAACGCGGCCAATTTGATCGCATTTCTGCTTTTCATTGGCGCAATGGGGAAATCGGCGCAATTGTTCCTGCACACATGGTTGCCTGACGCGATGGAAGGCCCGACGCCGGTGTCGGCGCTGATCCACGCGGCGACCATGGTGACGGCGGGTGTGTTCCTGATCTGCCGCATGTCGCCGGTGATGGAATTTGCGCCCGAAGCGATGGCCTTCGTCACTTTCCTCGGGGCCAGCACGGCCTTTGTCGCGGCGACCATCGGTCTGGTTCAGAACGACATCAAGCGCGTGATCGCCTATTCGACCATGTCACAGTTGGGTTACATGTTCGTCGCCGCGGGCGTCGGCGTCTATTCGGTGGCGATGTTCCACCTGCTCACCCACGCTTTCTTCAAAGCGATGCTGTTCCTTGGTGCCGGATCGGTGATCCACGCCATGCATCACGAGCAGGACATGCGGAACTATGGCGGTCTGCGCAAGAAAATCCCCTATACGTTCTGGGCGATGATGATCGGAACACTGGCCATCACCGGTGTGGGTATCCCGCTGACGGGCTGGATCGGTTTTGCCGGATTCGCCTCAAAGGATGCGGTCATTGAGTCGGCCTATGCCGCTGGCCCGATGGGCTACGCCTTCTGGATGCTGGTCATCGCGGCGCTGTTCACCAGCTTCTATAGCTGGCGGCTCATGTTCCTGACCTTCTACGGCAAGCCGCGCGGCGACAAGCACACGCATGAGCACGCGCACGAGTCGCCGATGATCATGCTGATCCCGCTGGGTGTGCTGAGCATCGGGTCGATCTTTGCCGGTGCGATCTGGTATTCGAGCTTCTTTGGCAAGGTGAACGAGGTCGTATCGTTCTTTGGCGGTGCCTATGGCGAACCGACGGCCGAACTGGTCGAACAGGTGGCCGAGCGCAGCCCGAACGCGTCCGAGTTGAATTACGTGATGGAAAGCGCTCCCGGTGAGGCAGCGATCTACATGGCGCCCGAGAACACCATCCTACACGAGGCGCATTATGTGCCGACATGGGTGAAACTCAGCCCGTTCATCGCGATGCTGATCGGGTTTGGCACGGCGTGGATGTTTTATATCCGCGATCGGTCGCTGCCCAAGCGGCTGGCCGAAAACCAGCGCCCGCTTTACGAGTTCCTGCTGAACAAGTGGTATTTCGACGAGATCTACAACTTCCTGTTCGTGCAGCCTGCCAAGGGTCTGGGCCGTCTGCTGTGGAAGCGCGGTGATGGCAATGTCATCGACGGGTCGCTCAATGGCGTGGCCATGGGCTTTATCCCGATGCTGACGCGGCTCGCCGGCAAGGCGCAGTCAGGTTACATATTTACCTATGCCTTCTACATGGTGATCGGCATCGCCGCGCTTGTCACCTGGATGACGCTGAGCGGAGGAGCAAACTGATGGATAACCTGCTTTCCATTGTCACGTTCCTGCCTGCACTGGCGGCACTGATCCTGCTGGTCTTCCTGCGCGGCGATGACGAGGCGGCGAACCGCAACGCCAGGTGGCTGTCGCTGATCGCGACCAGCGCGACCTTCCTGATCTCGCTGTTCATCCTGTTCCAGTTCGATCCGCAGAACACCGGCTTCCAGATGGTCGAAGAGACCGAGTGGCTGCTGGGCCTGCAATACAAGATGGGTGTCGACGGGATTTCGGTGCTGTTCGTCATGCTAACCACCTTCATGATGCCGCTTGTCATCGCGGCAAGCTGGGATGTGAGCCACCGCGTCAAGGAATACATGATCGCCTTCCTGGTGCTGGAGACGCTCATGCTGGGCGTGTTCATGGCGTTGGATCTCGTACTGTTCTACCTGTTCTTCGAAGCGGGCCTGATCCCGATGTTCCTGATCATCGGCATCTGGGGCGGCAAGAACCGCATCTACGCGTCGTTCAAGTTCTTCCTCTACACCTTCCTCGGGTCGGTGCTGATGCTGGTGGCGATGGTGGCGATGTTCTCGGATGCGGGCACCACCGATATCGAGCAATTGCTGGTGCACCAGTTCGGGTCCGAGACCTTCTCGATCCTCGGGGTGCAAATCGTCGGCGGTCTGCAGACCCTGATGTTCATCGCGTTCTTCGCCTCCTTCGCGGTCAAGATGCCGATGTGGCCGGTCCACACCTGGTTGCCGGACGCGCACGTGCAGGCACCGACCGCAGGGTCGGTGGTTCTGGCGGCGATCCTGCTCAAGATGGGGGGCTACGGTTTCCTGCGGTTCAGCCTTCCGATGTTCCCCGTGGGCGCGGATCTGCTGACGCCGCTGGTGCTGTGGATGTCGGCCATCGCCATCGTCTATACCTCGCTGGTGGCGCTGGTGCAGGAAGACATGAAAAAGCTCATCGCCTATTCGTCGGTCGCCCATATGGGTTACGTGACCATGGGTATTTTCGCAGCCAACCAGCAGGGGATCGACGGTGCGATCTTCCAGATGATCAGCCACGGCTTCATCTCTGGCGCACTCTTCCTGTGTGTCGGCGTGATCTATGACCGGATGCACACCCGCGAGATTGACGCCTATGGCGGCCTTGTGAACCGGATGCCGGCCTATGCGCTGATCTTCATGCTGTTCACAATGGCCAATGTCGGCCTGCCGGGCACATCGGGCTTTGTCGGGGAATTCCTGACGCTGGTGGGCATCTTCCAGGTCAACACATGGATCGCGGCCATCGCCACATCTGGTGTGATCCTGTCGGCAGCCTATGCGCTCTGGCTTTACCGCCGGGTGGTGATGGGCGATCTGATCAAGGAAAGCCTGAAGACCATCAAGGACATGACCCGCCGCGAACGCGCGATCTTTGCGCCGCTGGTGGTGGTGACGATCCTCTTTGGTGTCTACCCGGCCCCGATCCTCGACACGATCGGGCCGTCGGTCGAGGCGCTTGTTTCCAATTATCAAGTCGCGCTTGCGGCGGCGGATGCCGCTGTCCAAGTCGCGGCGAACCAATAAGGGGGCGAGGCTATGCTCTCGGCTGATCTGGGTATCATCCTGCCGGAAATCGTGCTGGCGGTCTATGCGATGGTCGCACTTCTGGGCGCGGTCTACACCGTCAAGGACGGCGCGGCATCGTTGCTGGTCTGGACGACCAGCGGCCTCTTCCTGTCGCTTGCGGTGTGGATCGGGCTGAACGGGTCGGGGACCAACGTGGCCTTCAACGGCATGTTCATCGACGACGGCTTCGCCCGCTTCGCCAAGGTGGTGATCCTTGTCTCGGCGGCGGCGGTTCTGCTGATGTCCGAAGCCTACATGACCCGCCGCGGGCTCTTGCGGTTCGAATATCCGCTGCTGATCGCGCTGGCGGTTGTGGGCATGATGATGATGGTGTCGGCAGGCGATTTGATGTCGCTTTACATGGGGCTCGAGCTGCAATCGCTGGCTTTGTATGTCGTGGCCTCCCTGCGCCGGGACAGCCTGAAATCCACCGAAGCGGGTCTCAAGTATTTCGTGTTGGGTGCGCTGTCCTCGGGTCTGCTGCTTTACGGTGCATCGCTAGTCTACGGCTATTCAGGCACGACGCTGTTCTCGGGCATCATCCAGACGGCAACCGAGGGCGAGGTGTCGCTTGGCCTGCTGTTCGGTCTGGTGTTCCTGATCTCGGGCCTTGCGTTCAAGGTCTCGGCGGTGCCGTTCCACATGTGGACGCCGGATGTCTACGAAGGCTCACCCACGCCAGTCACGGCGTTCTTTGCCACGGCCCCCAAGGTGGCGGCGATGGCGCTTTTCGCCCGCGTGATGCATGACGCCTTTGGCGGTGCAGTCAGCGACTGGAGCCAGGTGATCGCGCTCTTGTCGGTCCTGTCGATGTTCCTTGGCGCGATTGCCGCCATCGGCCAGACCGACATCAAGCGGCTGATGGCGTTCTCGTCCATTGCCCATATGGGCTACGCACTGATGGGTCTGGCGGCGGGCACCGCGTTCGGCGTGCAGGCGATGCTGATCTACATGGCGATCTACGTGACGATGAACGTGGGCACATTCGCCTTCATCCTGTCGATGAGCCGCGACGGCCAGCCGGTGTCGAACATCGCGTCGCTGAACATGTATTCCAAACGCGAGCCGGGCAAGGCGCTGGCGATGCTGGTGCTGCTGTTCTCATTGGCCGGCGTGCCGCCGCTGGTCGGCTTTTTCGGCAAGCTCTACGTGCTGCGCGCGGCTTATGATGCTGGGCTGGCATGGCTGGCGATTGCCGGTGTGGTCGCGTCGGTGATCGGGGCGTTCTACTACCTGCGCATCGTCTTCTACATGTATTTCGGCGAGGAACGCGACGACGCGCTGGATCGCAGCAAGTCCCCCATGCTCTGGGGCATGTTGATGGCGAGCGCGGTGATCATGGTGGTTGGTGTCGTGAACCTTTTCGGGATCGAAGGTGCTGCGGCAGCGGCGGCGGCCACCCTTGTCAACTAGGCAGTCTTGTTCCGTGACACATCGTGACGCGCCCTTGGCGCGTCGCTTTGTTTTTTGCGCCCCGCTGCGCGGGACGCGGTGCCTCCGGCGGGAGTATTCAGAACAAGAAGAAGCCGGGGTCGCGCATGGCTGACTGGCCTTTGGGATATGGGCGGCAGGTTCTGACCGAAGTGGACAGCACCATGCTCGAGGCGGCGCGACAGGCGGTGGACCTGTCGGGACCGACCTGGATCTGTGCGCTGCACCAGACGGCGGCGCGGGGGCGGCGCGGGCGGGTCTGGGTCAATCCCAAGGGCAATTTCGCGGCGACGCTGGTGATACCGACCGCCGATGCACCCGACCGGCGCGCGCTGCGCAGTTTTGTGGCTGCACTGGCGCTGTTCGATGCTCTGGTGGCGGTGTCGGGTCGCGTCGACGGGTTGGCGCTGAAATGGCCCAATGACGTGCTTTTGACCGGAGGCAAGGTGGCGGGTATTCTGCTCGAAAGCCTTGGATCGCATCTGGCCATCGGCATCGGCGTGAATCTTGTCACGGCACCGGATGCAGCGGAGGTCGAGGCGGGCGCGGTGCCGCCGGTTTCGGTCGTGTCGGCGCTGGGGGTCGAAGTGGGGCAGGAGGTGTTCCTCGACATGCTGGCCGCCGCCTTTGCCCGCCACGAGGCGCAGTTCGTGACCTACGGCTTCGCGCCGACCCGTGAGGCGTGGCTGTCGCGCGCGGCACGGCTGGGCGAGGTGGTGACGGCGCGGATGGGTGACCATGACGTCACGGGGACCTTCGAGACTGTAGACGCCGATGGGCGGATCGTCCTAAACACCGCGTCAGGCCGCCAAGCCATCGCGGCTGCAGATATTTTCTTTTGAGGGGCAGGGCCATGCTTCTGTGTATCGACTGCGGCAACACCAACACCGTGTTCTCCATCTGGAACGGGGAGCGGTTCCTGTGCACGCTGCGCACCTCGACCCATCACGGGCGCACCGCGGATGCCTATTTCACGTGGTTCTCGACGCTGATCACCCATTACGGGATCGAGCCCGACATCACCGATGTGATTGTCGCCTCCACCGTGCCGCGCGTGGTGTGGAACCTGCGGGTGTTCTCGGACCGGTTCTTTGGCGTGCGGCCCATCGTGGTGGGCAAGCCCGAATGCCTCTTGCCGCATCCGCCGCGCGTCGATGCGGGCACGGGGGTGGGGCCGGACCGTCTGGCCAATGCCGCTGGCGCCTTCGACCGGCATGGCGGCGACGTTGTGGTGGTGGATTTCGGCACGGCGACGAATTTCGATGTGGTGGCCGAGGACGGTGCCTATGTCGGCGGCGTGATCGCGCCCGGCGTGAACCTGTCGCTCGAGGCGCTGCACCAAGGCGCGGCGGCGCTGCCGCATGTGGACATCTCGCAGCCCGAGCGCGTGATCGGCACCAACACGGTGGCCTGTATCCAGTCGGGCGTCTTCTGGGGGTATGTCGGGCTGATCCAGGGGATCACGACGCGCATAAAGGCTGAATATGGCCGATCCATGAAGGTGATTGGAACCGGCGGCCTTGCTCCCTTGTTCGCTCAAGGGGAACTGCTATTTGACACAATCGAAGATGACCTGACCATGCACGGTCTGACGGTCATACATGCATATAACACAGAAAACGGATAAAACATGAGCGGTGAACGGATCATCTACCTGCCTCTTGGCGGGGCCGGCGAAATTGGCATGAATGCCTATGTCTATGGCTACGGCAAGCCGGGTCAGGAAAGGCTGATCCTCGTGGATCTTGGCGTGACCTTTCCGGACATGGACGGCACGCCGGGCGTTGACCTGATCCTGCCCGACATCAGCTGGCTCAAGGAACGTCGCAACCGGCTCGAGGCGATCTTTATCACCCATGCCCACGAGGACCATGTGGGGGCTGTCGGGCATTTCTGGGAAGACCTTGGTGCGCCGATCTATGCGCGGGCCTTCACGGCGCATATCGCGCGGCTCAAGATGGAGGATGCGGGGCAGTCGCCGGAAACCGTGCGCACCGTGTCGCCCTGGCCGGAAACCGTCGAGGCCGGACCGTTCAAGGTGGGTTTCGTGCCCATCTCTCACTCGATCCCCGAAAGCTCGGGGCTGGTGATCGACACGCCGCAGGGACGGCTGGTGCATTCGGGCGATTTCAAGATCGACGAGACACCGATGGTGGGCGAGGCCTTTGACCGGGCACTGTGGGAGGAGATCGGCAAGCCGGGCGTCAAGGCGCTGGTCTGCGATTCGACCAACGTCTTTTCGCTTCATGAGGGGCGCTCCGAGGCGACCGTGGGTCCCGAGATCGAAACGCTGGTGCGTGACGCCAAGGGCATGGTCGTGGCGACCACCTTTGCGTCGAACGTGGCACGGGTGAAGACGCTGGCAGAAGCGGCTGTACGGGCCGGGCGGTCCGTCTGTCTCTTGGGTCGTGCAATGCGGCGGATGATCGAGGCGTCGATCAAGACCGGTGTTCTGGCGGATTTTCCAACCGTGGTCAGCCCGGAAGAGGCGACGCAGATCCCGCGCGAGAACCTGATGCTGATCGTGACCGGGTCGCAGGGTGAACGGCGCGCCGCGTCGGCGCAGCTTGCCCGCGGCAAGTTTCAGGGCCTGACCATGGCCGAGGGCGATCTGTTCCTCTTCTCGTCCAAGACGATCCCCGGCAATGAGCGCGGCGTGATCAGCATCATGAACGCGTTTTCCGAACAGGGTGTTGACGTGGTCGATGACAGTTCGGGCAAGTATCACGTGTCGGGCCACGCGAACCGGCCCGATCTTGAAACCATGCACACGCTGGTGAACCCGCAGCTTGTGATCCCGATGCATGGCGAACACCGGCATCTGCGCGAGCATGTCAAGGTTGCGGCCTCGTTGGGGCGCAAGGGCGTTGTGGCGGTCAACGGCATGATGATGGACCTGTCGGGCAATGACCCGAAAGTGGTCGAATACGTGGAAACCGGGCGCACCTATCTTGATGGATCGGTCAAGATCGGCGCGCTGGACGGGATCGTCCGGGACCGCATTCGCATGGCGCTGAACGGCCATGTGATCGTGACCGTCATTCTGGATGAGGATGACGAGATGCTGGGCGAGCCGTGGTGCGAGGTCATGGGGCTGTCGGAACTGGGCCGCAGCAATGCGCCGCTGGTGGATGTGCTGGAGGAAGACCTGTCGCAATTCATCGGGCGGGCCGGGGCCAAGACGCTAACCGATGACGACAAGCTGGAAGACGGGCTGCGCCGGATCACGCGTCAGACGACGCAGAACGAGATCGGCAAGAAACCCGAAGTGACGGTCGTCATCAGCAGGCTTGCATGACACGCGGTGTCGTCTTCGATCTGGACGGCACGCTGATCGACAGCCTGCCCGACATCGCGGCGGCGGCGAATGCGCTTTTGGCAGATCACGGGCTGGACCCGCTGCCAACGGCGCAGATCGGCAGTTTTGTCGGGATGGGCGAACGGGTGTTTCTGGATCGCCTCATCGCGGCGACGGCGCTGGACGCGGATCAATATGACCCGCTGATGGACCAGTTCATGACGCTTTACAAAGCGAGCACCGGGTTGACGACCGTGTTTCCCGGTGTTGTGGACGCGGTGATGCGTTTGAAGGTCGAGGGCTTCAAACTGGGCATCTGCACCAACAAGCCGGGTGGCCCGCTTGAGGCGGTGCTCGAAGCGGTCGATCTGGGGAAATGGTTTGACGTGATCATCGCCGGTGACAGCTTGCCAGTGCGCAAGCCGGACCCGGCACCCTTGCGCCTCGCGTTCGAGCGGATGGCTGTGACAGAAGGGGTCTATGTCGGGGACAGCGATGTGGACGCGGAAACGGCGCAGCGGGCAGGGGTGCCTTTTGCGCTGTTCACCGAAGGCATCCGGACCAAGCCGATCGACGCAATCCCGCATGACCGGGCGTTCGAGCGGTTCACGGATTTGCCCGACCTCTGCCGGGTCTTGATCCGTCCGATCTAGGAGGGCGATGCGTCACCGCATCGCCTGTTTCCGTTGACGGAAACAGACGCGCAGGAACTTAGCCCGCGCGCCGTTCGTCAAAGCTTTTGGCGATGAAGGACGGCATGTGGTCGCCCATGCCCACAACATTGTTGTCACGTCCGCCGCCGCCACGATCATTGCGGCGGTTGTTATTGCGCGGGGCATTGGTGTTGCGCGACGTGTCCTGTTCGGTCTTCGGTGCTTCCTCGCGCGGCGCGCGGGTTGGGGCGCTTTCCTTCACAGCCTCGACCACGGGTGCCTCTACCGGCGGCTCTACCGGGGCCTCGGCGCGGCGGTCCTGAGCGGTGTCCGACGGCTTGGAGCGGCCACGACCACTCCGCGAGCGGCGGGACTTGGTGTCCGACTTGTCGTCAGCGGTTTCGGACGGCGCCTCGAAATCGGTCTGGCCCAGCGGGTTTTCCAGGCGGGGGATCGGTTTCTGCAACAGTCGTTCGATGGCATCGAAGTTCTTTTCATCCTTCGGCGCGCAGATCATCATCGCCTTGCCCTTGCGGCCGGCGCGACCGGTGCGACCGATGCGGTGGACGTAATCCTCGGCATGGCTGGGCACGTCGAAGTTGAACACGTGGCTGACCGCCGGAACGTCCAGCCCGCGTGCCGCCACGTCGGAGGCTATGAGGAAACGCAACGTGCCTTCACGGAACCCGTCGAGGGTTTTCGTGCGTTGGGACTGGTCCAGATCACCATGGATCGGTGCCGCGTCCAGCCCGTATTTCTTGAGCGATTGCGATACGATATCCACGTCGGACTTGCGGTTGCAGAAGATGATCGCGTTCGAGCAGGCATCGCCTTCGCCCTCGATCATCTTGCGCAGCAGCGCGCGCTTTTCGGTGCCTTCGCGGTCGCGCTTGGAGGCCTTGAACATCACGACACCCTGTTCGATGGTCTCGGATGCGCTGGACTGCCGCGCCACCTCGATCCGCGCGGGCGCCGACAGGAAGGTGTTGGTGATGCGTTCGATCTCGGGTGCCATGGTGGCCGAGAAGAACAGCGTCTGCCGGGTGAAGGGCGTCAGCGAGAAGATGCGTTCGATATCGGGAATGAACCCCATGTCGAGCATGCGGTCGGCCTCGTCCACCACCATGATCTGCACGCCGGTCAGCAGCAGCTTGCCGCGTTCGAAATGATCGAGCAGGCGGCCCGGCGTGGCGATCAGCACATCGACACCCTTGTCGATGAGCATGTCCTGTTCCTTGAAGCTGACACCACCGATGAGCAGCGCCTTGGTGAGCTTCACATATTTGGAATAGGTGTCGAAGTTTTCCGCGACCTGGGCGGCCAGTTCGCGCGTCGGGCAGAGCACGAGGCTGCGCGGCATGCGCGCGCGGGCACGTCCACGGGCCAGCAGCGTGATCATCGGCAAGGTGAAACCGGCAGTCTTGCCGGTGCCGGTCTGGGCGATGCCCAGCACGTCGCGTCCTTCGAGAGCCGGGGGAATGGCGCCTGCCTGAATGGGGGTCGGCGTATCGTAACCCGCCTCTTCGACGGCTTTCAGAACTTTCGGGTTGAGGTTCAACTCAGAGAATTTTGTCATGTGTATCCGTTGTTCACGGACTGACTGCGCCCGTGCGTCTGTTGTGATCCGACCCGTTTGGCCCTGTGTTTTTCCACAATTAAGATCTGGGTGCTATGTAATGGCGGAATGGTCGCGGGTCAATGCGGCGCGACACACCTGCGCGGAAGTGGCATTTTGCAACAGGCTTTGGTGGCGGTGCGGCAACAATCGCCGGTTTCGCGCCACAGTGTTGCAATCCGGTCAACCGGACAGTGACACGCCGAACACATTTTCGATTGCCGCATCGGGGTCAAACTTTGGCACCAGCAGCAGCTTGTGCTTTTTGAGCCGCGCCCGCAGATCCGCGCTGTCCTCGCACATTTCGGTGAAGAAGTGGCGCAGCCCGTCCTCGCCTTCCTCGTCGTGCAGAAATTGCAGGAGATGACCGACATTCTTGAGAGCGTCGTCCGATTTCACACGGTACGACCCTTTGGACTGGCGGAATTCGAGCTTGGTCAGAAAGCTGTCCCAATCGGGCGCGTGCAGGTGTCCGACATAGGCCCCTTCGACCGTCGCGGTGTTGAGAACATCCTCCCCCTTGAGCCTGAGGCGGTGGATCGCCAACCGAATTTCGCCCAGACCGGTCCGGGCAAAGACCTTGCCCGCCAGGTGGCTCAGAAAGCCACCCCGCAGGTAGCTGCCGAAGGTCGGATAGATATCGGTGGCCGCTGATGCCGAAACCCCGTCACCCGTGGTGCGAAGCTTGAAATGCCTGGGCATTTCGCCTGCGACAGGGCTGGCGAGTGCCTCGGCTGGGTAAAGGCGCGCGCCTGCCATGTCGTCGGGCACCGCCTTGAGAAGCGTGGACAGCTTTTTCGGGCTCAGGATGAATTCGTCGGTGTCGATATGGCCCAGCCAATCCACCTGATCTCTGGCCAGCCGCAGCGCGCGCGTGGCGTTGAAGGTCTGGCGCAGCTGGTGCGCGTCGGGGCGGTTCTTTCCCATTCCCTTCCAATAGGCGTCGTCGCAGACCGTCAGCGTGACCTGCGGATGGTTTTGCAGCAGCCCGGTGACATCCGGATCGGGCGCGTCGAGATAGAGGTGGATATGGTGCGCGCCAATATCGAGGTGATGCGCCACAAATCGTGCCACGTCGAGCAGCGGCGCGTTTGTGGTGCAGACCAGCCCCCATGTCGGGGTTTTTGCGGGAACGGCGGGCACGGGTACGGTGACGCCGGTTTCGGCAGTGCTGGCGGCGTTCTGTTCGTTGCGGCGCTGCTTGCGCACGCGCATGCGGTGCAGGCGGCGGAACACCGTGCGCGGATCGTCGATCAACCGGTGCAGCATGTCCTGCGCGAGCGGTTTGATCACCGCGTCAGCCTCGGCTTCCTCCCAAAGGCGTCCGATCATGTTCACGTCCAGCCCGCCATCGGCCAGAGTGTAGGCGTTCATCTCCAGCGGCAAGGGGCCGCTGGCCCGCCCGTCGAGGGTAAAGGGACGGACGGCTTCGCGGCTGGAATACAACCGCTCGCTTTCATACAGCTTCATCGCGCCGAACAACGTCGACAGCGCCAGCCCGGTGCTGCGTTGCGCGGGTGTCCTGCCGTGATCGCCGAAGGTGGTCAGGCTCGAGACCTTCCAGCGCAGGTCCATCTCGCGCAGCAGCAGATCAGACTGTTCGGTCCAGAGCCGCAGGAACAGGTCCGCGGTGTGGGCCGGTTGGCTGCGCTTGCGCAAATGCGCGATCAGCAGCGCGTTGAGATGCAGCAGCGCGTTCTGCCCGGTCAGTTCCCGCGCGATGTCGCGGCTTTTGCGGGCATGTTCTGACAGCTTGCGCGTGTCGTCCTCCGGCAGCTCGACCCGCGTTTTGGCCAGTTTGTCCAGATCGCAGTCAAGTGGCGGCAGTGCTTCGCCCTTGGCAAAGCTCAAGGGCGTCCGCCGTGCATTCATCTGTTTCAGGATGCCCGCCAGCCCGGTTGGATAGGCCGGGTTCGGCGGCGATTTTTGACTGCTCATGGGACCAGAGTGCCGTGTCGCTGCGGTTCGATCAACGAAAAAGGCATTGTGAAATGCCGTGGTTCAAGCCTGCCGCAAGTCCCGTGCCAAAGCCTTGTTTGGCGGGCCTTGGATCACACCATCATTTCCTTGGTCGCCGACAGGGTCACGTCGGGATAGTCGCGCCCGATCCGGTCGATGTCCCATTGCAGGCGGGTGAGGTAGACGACGTCGCCGTCATTGTCCTCGGCCATGTGCTGCTTGTTGGCGTTGACCAGCTTTTCCACCGCCGGTTTGTCGCCATGCACCCAGCGGGCCGAGGTGAATTGCGACGGCTCGAACCGGACGGGCAGGCCGTATTCCAGCTCGATCCGGCTGCCCAGCACTTCGAATTGCAGCGCGCCCACGACGCCGACGATAAAGCCCGAGCCGATCATCGGCTTGAACACCTTGGCGGCACCTTCTTCGGCAAACTGCATCAACGCCTTTTCCAGATGCTTGGATTTCAGCGGATCGCCCGCGCGCACGGTTTGCAGCAGTTCGGGGGCAAAGGAGGGGATGCCCGTCACCTTGAGCGCCTCGCCCTCGGTCAGCGTGTCACCGATGCGCAACTGGCCGTGGTTCGGGATGCCGATGATGTCGCCGGCCCAGGCCTCTTCGGCCAGTTCACGGTCCGCGGCCAGAAACAGCACCGGGTTGGTGATCGACATCGGCTTTTTCGACCGCACATGGGTCAGTTTCATGCCGCGGTTGAAATGCCCCGAGGCCAGCCGGACAAAGGCCACGCGGTCGCGATGCTTGGGATCCATGTTCGCCTGCACCTTGAAGACAAAGCCGGAAACTTTTGTTTCTTCAGGAAGAATTTCGCGCGGAGTGGCTTTCTGCGGCTGCGGTTCCGGCCCGTAGGTGCCGATCCCGTCCATCAGTTCCTTGACGCCGAAGCTGTTGATCGCAGAGCCGAACCAGATCGGTGTCATATGCCCTTCGAGCACCGATTGCGGGTTCAGCGTGGGCAGCAATTCGCGCGCCATCTCGATCTCTTCTCGCAGCTTGGTCAGCAGCTGTGCGGGCACGTGTTGCGCCAGCTTGGGGTCATCAAGCCCATTGATTTCAATGCTTTCCGCAACCTTGTTGCGGTCGGCGCGGTCCATCAGCTCCAGCCGGTCGCGGATCAGGTCATAGCAGCCCACAAAATCGCGTCCGACACCGATGGGCCAGCTGGCCGGGGTCACGTCGATGGCAAGATGTTCCTGAATCTCGTCGATGATATCAAAGGTATCGCGGCTTTCGCGGTCCATCTTGTTGCAGAAGGTCAGGATCGGCAGGTCGCGCAGGCGACACACTTCGAACAGCTTTTGCGTCTGGCTTTCCACGCCTTTCGCGCCGTCGATCACCATGACCGCCGCATCCACCGCCGTCAGGGTGCGATAGGTGTCTTCGGAAAAGTCAGAGTGGCCGGGTGTGTCGACAAGATTGAAGCGGAAGGCCTTGAAATCGAAGGACATGGCCGATGCCGAAACCGAGATGCCGCGATCCTTTTCCATCTGCATGAAGTCCGACCGCGTGCGCCGTGCCTCGCCCTTGGCACGCACCTGTCCGGCCATCTGGATCGCACCGCCGTAGAGCAGGAATTTTTCGGTCAGCGTTGTCTTGCCCGCATCGGGGTGCGAGATGATGGCAAAGGTGCGCCGCCGGGCGATTTCGGCAGGCAGGTCAGGGCGATTTGAGGGCGTGTCCAGCATGGCCGCGCGTATAGGCGGCGCGGCGCGGCTTGTCCATATGACGCTTGCGGCGGGCGGTGTGCTCAGCCGATCAGACGCAGTGTCGCAATCGGGCGTCGTGTGGAGGCTGCAAAGGCGGGATGCACGGTCTGGACCTCTTGCACCGGGGTGATTTGCGGTGCCACGGTCTCGGTGCGATTGCGGATGTCGATCAGGACATATTCGACCGTCACCTGGAACACCGTGTCCGACACGAAATAGAGATCGCCGTCGCTGATCGCCGCGAACACGTCAAGCCGCTGGCCGGTGGTGGTCATGAAGACCAGTTCGGCGATGATCGACAGGGTCTGGTTTGGCAGATTCGCCGCGCGGTCGAGGATGAACATGTCCTGGGTCCGGTCGTCGCGGCTCACCGAGACCCATTTGGCGTCGCGTTTCGGCAGAAACGTGTCCCCGAGGATCAGGTCCTGGATATGGCGGATCGGGTCGCCCCGGCAGACTCCGAATTCGGCGCGCACCCCGTCGGCGGGACAGGCTTTGAAGGTGGAGGGCAGTTGAAACATAGCAGCAGACATGACCGTTTACTCTTTCGCAGACCGGAATTGAACATACACGCACCGGCATGGCTTTAAGATCGTTTGGAAATGTGGCACCTCTGTGGGCAGGTCGTGGCTTTTCACGGACGATTTTGACCAAATTAGGGAGTGTTTGAATGGATCTCGGGATCAGCGGAAAGAGGGCGCTTGTCTGCGCGTCGAGCAAGGGTTTGGGGCGTGGCTGTGCGGAGGCGCTTGCAGAGGCAGGGGTCAACCTCGTGATGAATGCGCGGGGCGCCGAGGCGCTGGAAGCCACCGCAGCAGAGATCCGCAGCACCTACGGGGTCGAGGTTGTGACCGTTGCCGCGGATATCGTCAGCGAAGAGGGCCGCGCAAAAGTGCTCGAGGCCGCCGGTGACGTGGACATCCTCGTGACCAATGCGGGTGGTCCGCCCCCGGGCTCGTGGGCCGACTGGGGCCGTGAGGATTTCATCAAGGCGCTGGACGCCAACATGCTGACACCGATCGCGCTGATGACGGCTCTCATGCCGGGGATGATCGACCGGGGCTGGGGCCGGGTGGTCAACATCACGTCGCAATCGGTCAAGGCGCCGATCCCGGCGTTGGGTCTGTCCAACGCGGCACGCACCGGCCTGACCGGGTATGTGGCAGGCACCGCGCGGCAGGTGGCCGAACATGGCGTGATCGTCAACAACCTCTTGCCGGGCATCCATGCCACTGACCGCGCCGACCAGCTGGATGGTGGTGTGTCCAAGGCGCAGAACATCTCGGTTGAAGAGGCGCGCAAGAACCGTCAGGCCACCATTCCCGCGCGGCGCTACGGCACGCGGCAGGAATTCGGCGCGACCTGCGCGTTCCTGTGTTCGCAGCATTCGGGGTTCATCGTCGGTCAGAACGTGCTGATCGACGGCGGTGGCACCAACGCAACGATCTGAGCAATGGCGCGCGGTCCCGACGGGGCAGGGAAGACGCAGGGGTTTTCCCTGAAGGACCAGCTGTTCAACGCCAACACGATTGGCGATCTGGCAGCCGAATACGCCGCACTGCCGGGCTTTGATGCCGCGCGCTTTACATCGGAGGCTCTCGCGGGGTTGGCCTCGCGGGGGCTTCTTGAACGGCTTGACTGGCTGGCCGATTGCGTCGCCGCGCAATTGCCTGGCTCGTTTCCTGCAATGGCCGACGCGCTGGAGGCGGCGATGCCGCTGCCTCTGGACCCGGCCAAAACTGATGATGATTTCGGCCGCTTCATCCATGCCGTGCCCGGCATCCTTGCGGTGCGGCACGGGCTGGACGAGCACCGCGACCGCGCGCTGGACCTGCTGGAGCTCGCGACACAGCGGTTCTCGATGGAGTTCTACATCCGCCCCTTCCTCAACCGCTGGCCGGACGAGACTCTGGCGCGGCTTGAGCACTGGTGCGCGCATGACAATTACCACGTCCGGCGGCTTGTCAGCGAAGGCACCCGCCCGCGATTGCCCTGGGCTGCCAACATCACGCTTGATCCGCTGGTGCCGCTGCGGTTCCTCGATGCTCTCCACGCCGATCCCACGCGCTATGTCACGCGGTCGGTGGCCAATCACATGAACGACCTGAGCAGGATCGCGCCGGACCGGGTGACCGGTCTGCTGCAGGACTGGCAGGGGGCGAACCGGCAGACGCCGAGGGAACTGGACTGGATGACCCGCCATGCGTTGCGCACCGCCGTCAAGCGTGGCGAGGCAGGCGCGCTGGCGCTGCTGGGCTACGCGCAGGACCGCGACATCGCGGTGTCACTGAAGGTGGCCCCGAACCCGGTGGCGATCGGCGACGCGCTGCGGATCGACGTGACATTGACCTCGCCCGAGGCGCTTCGGGTGATGGTGGATTACCGCATCCGGTTCCACCGCCCGAACGGTCGCGTAGGCGAAAAGGTCTACAAGCTGAAGGCGGCAAAGCTTGCCGCGGGTGTGCCTTTGAGCGTCAGTAAATCGCATCTGTTGAAAGACGGCGCGTCGACCTTCACGCTGCATCGAGGGCCGCATCAGGTGGTTGTGCAGGTCAACGGACAGGACCGGGCAGAGGCTTTGGTGGAGTTCGTTTAAGGGGTGCCGGGCTGAAGCCCGGCCTGCGGGGACAGCCTAGGCTGGGCCTATGGTCAGCCTTCGGCCTGTGGCAGTTGTCGCCTTGGCATATTTGGAAACAGAAGAAGATCAGGTCGGCAGGTTGGTCCAGCGGGATTCCAGCTTTTCCAGCGCAGCGATGCGTTCTTCTGTCTTGGGGTGAGACATCAGCCATGCCGGCATCACCCCCGAGCGCGACCGGGTCAGCGCATCAAGCTTGTGAAACAGGGATTTCTGCGGCCCGATGCCGATACCGGCCTTGTGCAGGAGGGCCGCCGCATAGGCGTCGGCCTCGTACTCATCGCCGCGCGACAGGCGGGCTGCCAGAAGGGTCGCCACCGCGTTGGCGATCCACACACCGATGCCCGGAAGGAAGCGCGACAGCACCATCGCAAGTGCTGTTCGCAACGCGTTCTGGCCGGAAAAGTCGATCATCCGGCGGCGCGTGTGACCCAAGGCCACATGGCCCAGTTCGTGCGCGATGACGCTGGCCATCTCTTCGCCGGTGACTTCGCCGTTCTGGTACTTGCGATAGAACCCGCGGGTGATGAAGATCCGCCCGTCCGGTGCGGCAAGCCCGTTCACCGGGTCGATCTCGTAGATATGAACGCGGATGCGGTCCAGATCGAGCGCTGCGGCCAGTCGGTCGGTCAGGCGCTTGAGGCGCGGATCGGCGAGTTCGGTCGAGCGCGAGTCAAGCTCGCGTTTCGTGCGCCAGACCGAGAAATGGTACATGGCCAGCGCATAGAGAATGGCGAGTATGATCGGGGTGAGTTTCAACATGCCCAAGATATGGGGCGTCCGGGCCGCCACGGCAAGCACGGCGCGGGGGTTTCCGGCGCGCCGTGCCATAATGACTGGGGTCAGCTTTCGAGACTGGCCTCCATCGTGATCTCCGCCCCGGCCAGCACCTTGGAGACGGGGCAGTTTTCCTTGGCCTTCTTGGCGGCCTCCTGGAAATTCTCTTCGCTGATGCCGGGGATTCTCGCCGTCATGTCGAGGCGCACATGGGTGATGGCAAAGCCGTCGCCCTGCTTTTCGAGACTCACCGTGGCCTTGGTGTCGATCGCATCAGGCACGGCATCGTAATCTCCGAGGATCATCGAGAAGGCCATGGAGAAGCAGCCGGCATGGGCCGCGCCGATCAGTTCCTCGGGGTTGGTGCCGGGGAGGCCTTCGAAGCGGGTGTTGAAGCCGTAGGGCTGCGCGTCCAGCGCGCCGGACTGGGTCGACATGCGGCCTTTCCCGTCCTTGAGGCTGCCGGCCCAATGGGCGCTTGCGGTTTTCTTGATCATGGGAAAGCTCCTGCAGTTGCATTTCGTCATGGCGGAAACGATCCGCGCCATTGCTTTGTTCCACGACGTATCGGTCAGTGTCGGTGTCGTGCGGCGCGCAGCAGCATGCGCCCGAGCAGGACAGCCACAAAGGCCGCGGCCAGCGCTGCGGTGATGTTGCCCGAAAGCTCTGCGACCATCTCGATATTGCTGGCGAAGGCCCAGCCCAGCCCGGCATAGATCGTCACCCAGACCAATTCACCCGCCGCACTTGCGAGGGAAAACCGCGACCAGGAAAACCCGGTGGCCCCGGCCGCGAGGTTCACATAGGGTCCAAGCGGGCTCATGAGCCAGCGCGTCAGGAATACCGTCACACTGCCGTTGCGCGACAGCCGCAAGGTGGCGGCGGTCATCATGCGCGCGGCCCCGGCCTTGTGCGCCATCATCCGGGTGATCGGCTGTTGTGCAAGGCGCGCTGCGGCATACCCGGTCTGATCGCCCAGCACCGCCCCGAGATAGGAAGCCAGCACAACCGAGATGATCGGCAAGTCGCCTCCGGCTGCAAAGGCACCCGCCGCCAGCATCATCAGCGAGGAGGGGACAGGCACCATCAGGCAGCTCAGGAAGGTGGTCACGAAAAGCAGCGGCACACCGGTGCTGACCAGCCCTGCGAGCAGCCAATCCGTCATGGCTGCTGTGCGTTCAGAAACAGGGTAAGCTCGGCAATCAGGGTCTCGACAGGCTTGCCCTGGGCGGCGGCGATATCGTCAAGCGTCTGCCCGCGCGGTGCCGCGTCGGGGTCAAGGCCAAGCGCCGTTGCCAGCGCCTGCGGTGACACCTGCCACGAGCGCGCGACATAACCCGGTGTCATCCAGCGCTCCGGTGGCTGTTGCAGATGCGCGGGGTCCGACCAGTAGAGCGTGGCCAGCGCCAGACGCAGCGCGAAGAACAGTGTCAGCAGAACCGCCAGCCCGAAGGCGATCACCAACAGCCGGTGATGCGCCCAGAGATGGCGGATCGTCCCGATCACTTGGCCAGCGCCTTGATCCCGCGGCTGATGCCCTCGAGGGTCATTGGCACCATTGCCTCCTCGAAGATCTCGCGGATCATCTGGATCGACTGGGTGTACTGCCAATGGTGTTCTGGCGTCGGGTTGATCCAGAGGTGATGCGTCCAGTGCTGTCGCGCGCGCTGAAGCCAGACCTGGCCGGCCTCGGCATTCCAGTGCTCATTGGCGCCCCCGGCATAGGCGATCTCGTAGGGTGACATGCTGGCATCCCCGACAAAGATGCATTTGTAATCCGCCCCGTAGGTGTTGAGCACATCCATCGTCGAGATCTGCGCGTCCCAGCGGCGGCGGTTGTCTTTCCAGACGCCTTCGTAGAGGCAGTTGTGGAAATAATAGTGTTCGAGATGCTTGAACTCGGCGCGCGCGGCCGAGAACAGCTCTTCCACCACTTTCACATGCGGATCCATCGACCCGCCCACATCGAGAAACAGGATCACCTTGACCGCGTTGCGGCGCTCGGGGCGGGTCTGCACATCGAGATAGCCGTGCTCGGCGGTGGCGCGGATCGTGCCGTCGAGGTCCAGTTCTTCGGTGGCACCGTCGCGCGCCCAGCGGCGCAGGCGTTTGAGCGCCACCTTGATGTTGCGCGTGCCCAACTCGACGCTGTCATCGAGGTTGCGGAACTCGCGCTTGTCCCAGACCTTGACCGCGCGCTGGTGGCGGCTTTCGTCCTGCCCGATGCGCACGCCTTCTGGGTTGTAGCCATAGGCACCAAAGGGCGACGTGCCTGCCGTGCCGATCCATTTGCTGCCGCCCTGGTGGCGTCCCTGCTGCTCCTTGAGGCGCTCCTTGAGAGTCTCCATGAGCTTGTCGAACCCGCCAAGCGCCGCGATCTCGGCCTTTTCCTCGTCGCTGAGGTGCTTTTCGGCCATCTTGCGCAGCCAGTCCTCGGGGAGGTCGAGCGCGTTCAGCACGTCGTCACTGCTCAGGCTCTCAAGCCCCTTGAAGGCCTGGGCAAAGGCGCGGTCGAAGCGGTCGATATGACGCTCGTCCTTCACCATCGCCGTGCGGGCGAGGTAATAGAAGCCTTCGGGGTCATAGGTCACGAGACCCGCGCGCATGGCTTCGAGAAAGCTCAGGTACTCCCGCAGGGACACGGGAACGCCGGTGGATCGCAGGGTGTCGAAGAAGGGAACAAACATGCCCCTGATCTAGCAAGCGCGCCGCGGCCTGACCAGACGCCAATCGGTTCCGTCACCGGAAACGGACGATGCGTCGTCGTGCCTGTCAGAACACCAGTTTTTCGATGGCGATGGTCAGGACCAGCCCGCCAAGTGCAAAGGCGATCGCGTAGGCGGTCCCGTATTGCCACATATCGGCCCGGTTGCCTTTGCGTTTCTTCGCCGTCATGGCCCCGATGATGGCCCCGAGAAGAGCCCCTGCAAGAACGATCATAAGCTGCCTCTGGCCCTTTTGAGCGGGTTCAGCGAACTGATCTCGCGCAGCTTTGCCCGCACCGACCAATCCGAGCCGAACCCGTAGCGCGCCCATCCCAGACTGTCCAGACGCACATCGGTCCCGGCGGAGACCCGGCCCGCGAGATCCAGCGCTTCGGCGCGCAGCATCAGCAGGGTCGACAGCAGGGCTGCGTTCTCATGTCGCGCCGCAAGGTCGATGGACACACCCGTCAGGTGGATCGCCGCCTCGGGGTCGTTCTCGGTCAGCGCATAGGCCGCCAGCTGCGAGGCCACGTAGGCGCGGTGCAGCTCGGCATGCGGCGTGCGGGCGAAATAGAGGTCGGCCTCAAGGAACTGCGCGCGCGCGGCCTCGGGATCGGTGCCCTGCAGGATGCGGCCCATGGCGTAATGGGTGAAACCGCGGCGGTGGTCCTCCCATCCCATGGCGGAGGCGATGCTCAGGGCCTCGGTCGCCGCGGCGCGGCGCGCGATCGGCGAGGCACCGGGCCCAAGCGCCGTCTGGATGGCGTCGATCCACGGGCGCGGCGTGCGCGCAGCGCGGCGGGCGGGCAGGAACTCGCCCTCGGGGTTGAGCCGCGCAAGGATGCCGGGGATGCGACCCATCACCTCGGAGCGCGACATGCCGTTGCGCAGGGCCGGGTCGTAATAAGCCCGCAGGATCAGCATGTCATAGCCGGTCAGAACCGTGTGCACATTGTCGTCGTTGAACACTGAATCCGGCAGGCGATAGAGGTCATTGAGCGGCCCAATCGCCTGTGCCAGTTCCTCGTGCATGCAATCGCGGGCCTCTTGCGGGCTGGAATCATTGGGCAGGAAGATGGCGAGCCGGGTGCGGGTGGTGATCCGCGCCCAGTTCACGCGGGCCGAGCGCCGGGCCTGCCGGTACTCGGACAGCGTCGAGACGTTGGGCACGACGAAACAGGCGGCCTGCGGCAGGAAGCGCTGAATATCGGCGCGGCTGACCGCGTTGATCGTGATGTTGGCATCAGGGGCGGCGGTGGAGCGAATGTCGATCCCCGCCTCGGTGCGCAGGCGGTGCAGCAACCGGTCCAGATCGCTGGGCACGCTGGGCTGCACGCTGCCGGTGAGGCGCACGGTGATCGGCCCTTCGAAACGGGTGAACACCTCAAGTTCGCGCCCGGATTCAAGTGCCATGGCCAGTTCCATGAAATCGCGGGACAAATCGGCATTCGAGCTGCGCACCGGCTGCGGGCGCGGCACGGAAAACACCTTCATCGCGGGCAGACTGGAGTCGACAAAGGCCGCGCGGGTGGCGGGTTCTGATTGCGACACCGGCATACAGGCACCAAGCAACAGGTAAAGCGGCAACAGGAACCGGCGCATCCTCAGCTCCGCTGGTACTTGATGAACGGTGTCAGCCGACCGATCCGGTCATACAGCTGGCGCGCGGTGTGATTGTAGTCCTGCGTGGTCCAGTAGACCGAGGGCGCCCCGGCGGCATCCGCCGCGGCATAAACCGCCTCGATCAGCGCGCGACCCACGCCTGTGCCACGGGCGGCGGGGTCGGCATACAAATCCTGCAGGTAACAGACATTCTCGATCTTCCAGCAATGACGGTGAAACAGGTAATGCGCCAGCCCGACCGGCGTTCCGTCTCGTTCGGCCAACAGCCCGGAATAATCCTGCGGGTCATCCCCCAACAGGCGGGTAAAGGTCGTCTCGTACACGTCCTGCGGCACCGACGTTTCATAGAACGTCAGGTACCCGCGCCACAAGGCACACCACGAAGCGTAGTCGTCCGCACGCAAGACGCGCACGTTCAGTTCGGTTTGGGACACGTATGAAGCCTGCCTGCTCGTTGCGGATGCTTTGTGATCCGCGGTTTTTTTGTCCTCTGTGGGGACAGCTTACGGCGAAAAGGTGGTTTTTGCCTAGGCCGAACGAATCGGGACGAATCACTTTTTTCCAGTCTGCGAATCGAATTCGGAAAAATGAGCGATTACAAAGTCTTGATCTGTGCAAACCGGCAACAGGCAGGTGCGGGACGCCAAGTGTGGCGGCGTCACAGCGCGTCTCGTGCAGGCGGTGGCTACCGGAGCGCGCCAAATCGCGGTAAGTCGCGGCCATGACACAGGATGCACCGCTTGAAATCTTCCTCTCCGGCACGCCGGGGCTGGAACACCTGCTGCGCGACGAGGCGGCGGAACTGGGATTCGCCAACCCGCAGACCGTACCCGGCGGGGTCACCTGCGACGGCGACTGGCCCGAGGTCTGGCGCGCCAATCTCATGCTGCGCGGGGCAGGGCGCGTGCTGGCGCGGGTCGCGCGGTTCCGGGCGATGCATCTTGCGCAGCTCGACAAGCGGGCGCGCAAGCTCGAATGGGCGGCGCTGCTGCGCGCCGACATCCCCTACCGGGTGGAGGCGACCTGCCGCAAATCCCGCATCTACCATGCCGGGGCCGCCACCGAACGTGTCGAGAACGCCATCGCCGATGCGCTGGGGGTGAAACCCGCCGAAAAGGCGTTGCTGACCGTACGCGTGCGGATCGAGGACGACCTGTGCGAGATCAGCCTCGACACCTCGGGCGAGGGTCTGCACAAGCGCGGCCACAAGCTGGCCACCGGCAAGGCTCCTATGCGCGAAACGCTGGCTGCGCTCTTTCTGCGCGGCTGCGGGTATGATGGAACCGAGCCGGTGATCGATCCGATGTGCGGCTCGGGCACCTTCGTGATCGAAGCCGCCGAGAGGGCGATGGGCCTTGCGCCAGGTCGTGCGCGCCGCTTCGGCTTCGAGGATCTTGCCTCCTTCGATGCTGCCCGCTGGGACGAGTTGCGCGCGGCGATGCCGTCTCCGACCTCCACCGCTCTGCGCTTTCACGGCTTTGACCGCGACGCGGGTGCCGTTGCCAACGCCACAGCCAATGCCGAACGGGCTGGCGTCAACGACATCACCGGGTTCATCCACCAGGCGGTGACCGATCTCATCCCGCCCGCAGGCCCGCCGGGTCTCGTGATCGTCAACCCGCCCTATGGCGCGCGGATCGGCAACCGCAACCTGCTCTTCGCGCTCTACGGCAGTTTCGGCACGGTGATGAAAGAGCGGTTCAAGGGCTGGCGCGTCGGCATCGTCACGTCGGACAAAGGGCTGGCGCGGGCCACGGGGCTGAATTTCCGCAATGTCAGCGCGCCGATCCCGCATGGCGGACTGAAAATACAACTCTTCCAGACGGGCCCGCTGAAATAGGCGCGGCCCCCAGGCTTCTCTGGTTCAAAAATACCTCGGGGGAGTCCGCCGCAGGCGGGCGGGGGCAGAGCCCCCACTGTTTCCGCGGGCGGAAACATCCAGATGCGTCACCGCATCTGCCGCCTCTTACCGCCGCTCGCGCCTGGCCATGAAGGCCAGCCGTTCGAACAGGTGCACATCCTGCTCGTTCTTGAGCAGCGCGCCATGCAGCTTGGGCAGCGCGTTCACGCCGTCGCGCTTGAGGTCATCGGCGGTCATGTCCTCGGCCAGCAGCAGCTTCAGCCAGTCCAGCACTTCCGAGGTCGATGGCTTTTTCTTCAACCCCGGCTGTTCGCGCAGCTCGTAAAACTGGGTCAGCGCGGTGGTCAGCAGCGCCTCTTTCAGACCCGGATGGTGCACTTCGACGATGCGGCGCAGCGTGTCGGGATCGGGAAAGCGGATGTAGTGAAAGAAACACCGCCGCAGGAACGCGTCCGGCAGTTCCTTTTCGTTGTTCGAGGTGATGATGACGATGGGCCGCTGGCGCGCGCGCACGGTCTCGCCGGTCTCGTAGACATGGAACTCCATCTTGTCGAGCTCCTGAAGCAGGTCGTTCGGGAACTCGATATCCGCCTTGTCGATCTCGTCGATCAACAGCACCACCTTTTCATCCGCGTCGAACGCCTGCCACAGCTTGCCCTTGCGGATGTAGTTCCGCACGTCGTTGACCCTTTCGTCGCCCAGCTGGCTGTCCCGCAACCGGCTCACCGCGTCGTATTCATACAAGCCCTGCTGCGCCTTGGTGGTGGACTTGACGTTCCACTCGATCATGCGCAACCCCAGCCCCGCCGCCACCTGCCGCGCCAGTTCGGTCTTGCCGGTTCCCGGTTCGCCCTTGACCAGAAGCGGGCGTTCCAGGGTCACGGCGGCGTTCACCGCGATGGTCAGGTCGTCGGTCGCCACATAGCTGTCGGTGCCTTCAAATCTCATGTCTGTTCTGCCTTCTTGTTTCTTTGTACCAACTCAATGAAATCACCGGTTTGTGCTGCTATTCGGTAGTGACAACCACTGGGCCTTCGGTTAAGTGCTGCCCTCAGGGGTGCCAGATATCTAGGGGAATTTCTATGACAGATACTGGCGTAGACAAGGGGACCAAGATGAAAGCCGAAACTTTCCTGCCCGACGATTACAGACCCGCTGAGGATGAGCCCTTCATGAATGATCGCCAGTTGGAGTGGTTCCGTCGGGAACTGCTGGAACAGCGCAGCGAGCTTCTGAGCGACAGCAAATCCACCATCGCAGGTCTGCAGGACGGCACACGCAACATCCCGGATGTGGCCGACCGCGCCTCTGAGGAAACCGACCGCGCATTGGAGCTGCGAATCCGCGACCGTCAGCGCAAGCTGGTGTCCAAGATCGACGCGGCGCTGCGCCGGATCGACGAGGGTGAATTCGGGTTTTGCCAAGCCACCGGAGAGCCGATTTCGCTGAAGCGTCTTGTGGCCCGCCCGACCACCACCCTGAGCCTCGAGGCGCAGGAACGCCATGAGCGCCGCGAGAGGGTGCACCGCGACGATTGACGCGCGGCTTTTGAGATCAAGATTGGCGCGCCGGGGCACATGCTCTGGCGCGTTTGCTTTGAGGGACTGGGTTTGTGGATCTGAACGCTTTGGACATCACCGTGATCGGCGGCGGCATCGGCGGGCTCAGCTGCGCGCTTGCGCTGCGCAAGCGTGGTGCGTCCGTCACCGTTCTCGAACAGGCGCAAGCGATCACCGAGGTCGGCGCGGGCATCCAGGTGTCCCCCAACGGGCTGCGGGTCATCGAGGCGTTGGGTCTGGGCGCGGCACTGGCCGAACGGTCGGTACAGGGGCAGGCGGTGTCGCTGCGCAATGGGGGCACCGGCGCCGAAGTGGCACGGCTCGACCTGACGCGCCTGCCGCCCGACCAGCGCTACTTTTTCGTCCACCGCGCCGATCTTGTGGATCTGCTGTCCGCTGCCGCCCGCGATCAGGGCGTGGCGGTACGGCTCTTGCAACGGGTCGACACCGTCACGCAGGGCGACGACCGCCCGCGCATCGTGCTGGCCACTGGCGACACGCGCGAGACCGATCTGGTGATCGGGGCCGATGGCATCCATTCTGCCGTGCGCCCGGTGCTCAACGCGGCGCAGAAGCCATTCTTTACCGGGCAGGTCGCATGGCGCTGCATCGTGCCCAACACCATCGGGCATCCCGCCCATGCGCGGGTCCATATGGGACCGGGGCGGCACATGGTGACCTATCCGCTGCGTGACGGGTCGGTGCTGAACGTGGTGGCGGTCGAGGAACGCGCGCAATGGGCCGCTGAAAGCTGGTCAAAGCAGGACGATGCCGACAATCTGCTCCGCGCCTTTGCCGGGTTCGATGCCGAGGTGCACCAGATCCTGTCACAGGCCGAGGCGCCGGGTATCTGGGGGCTGTTCCGCCATCCCGTCGCGGCAAGCTGGCACGGGCAGGGCACCGCGCTTCTGGGGGATGCCGCGCATCCGACGCTGCCGTTCCTGGCGCAGGGTGCGAACATGGCGATGGAGGATGCCTGGGTGCTGGCAGATGCGCTGGCGCAAGCGCCCGACATGGACAGCGGGCTGTCCGCCTATCAGCAGCGCCGCCGCGCGCGGGTCAGCCGGGTGATCGACGCGGCCAGCAAGAACGCCCGCAACTACCACCTGTCGCCGGGGCCGTTCCGCTTTGCCGCCCATACCGCGCTGGGTCTGCTCAGCCGGGTGTCGCCTGGGCGGATGCTGGGGCGGTTCGACTGGCTTTACGGGCATGACGTGACAAGGATGACATCCGCAGGCTGAGACGTACCACCATCGCAGGGGGAGACAGCGCCACGCGGCGTGATAGTGTCGCCGCAAGCAGGCAAGGAGGCCACGACAATGGACCGGTTCGACAAATGCCCGGAGACGGCCCTCGACTGGCACCGCGCAGGCAAGGGCGCGGTTCTGGCCACGGTGATCGAGACATGGGGCAGCGCGCCGCGCCGCGTGGGCTCGCAACTGGCAATCTCGGGCGAGGGCGAGATCGAAGGATCGGTCTCCGGTGGCTGTGTCGAGGGTGCGGTGGTCGTCGAGGCGATGGATGCGCTGGCCGATGGCAAACCGCGCGAATTGGAATTCGGGGTCAGCGATCAGGATGCCTTTGCCGTGGGTCTGGCCTGTGGCGGCACCATCCGCGTGCTGGTCGAACCGGTGGGCGCCGTGCTGCCCGAGGACATTCTTGACCAATTGGTAAAATATCGCGCCGCGCGGCAGCCGGTGGCCTATGTCGTTGATCTTGATGCAGGATCCCGCAGCCTGACCCTGGACGGCCAGGATCACGCGTTCCGGATGGACCGCTCGGGCTTTGTCCCGGACAGCCGGACCTTTGTGGCCATCCACAACCCGCCCTTGCGGCTGATCGTCGTGGGGGCCGTGCATATCGCGCAGGCGCTGGTGCCGATGGCGCGGATCGCGGGGTATGACCCCACGCTGATCGACCCGCGCGAAGCGTTCGGATCGGACAGCCGCTTTCCCGGCGAAACCATCCTGCACGACTGGCCGGACGAGGCGATCGCCCAGCTGGGGCTCGATGCCCGCACCGCACTGGTGCTGCTGACCCATGATCCCAAGCTTGACGATCCGGCACTCGAACAGGCGCTGAGGGCGAACTGCTTTTACATCGGCGCGCTGGGATCGACCCGCACCCATGCCAAGCGGGTGGAGCGGCTGACGGCGGGTGGCTTTTCCGAGGCCGAGATCGGGCAGATCCACGGTCCCATCGGCTTGGATATCGGCGCATCCGGCCCGGCGGAAATCGCGGTGTCGATCCTTGCCGAGATGACCCGCGTCCTTCGGAAGGGCGCATGAAGTTCGGCGCGGTTCCGCTGGCCGAAGCCGAGGGCGCGATCCTTGCGCATTCGGTGGCTTTGACCAAGGGACGGTTGCGCAAGGGTGTTGTGCTGGACCCGCCCGCGCTTGCCAAGCTGACAGCGGCAGGGGTGACGCAGGTGACCGTGGCCCGGATGGAGCCGGGTGACATGCACGAGGACAGCGCCGCCGAACGGCTTGCGCAGGCGCTGGTGCCCGATCCGGCGGCGGTGAACCTGCGGGTGGCACCGGCCAGCACCGGGCGTGTGAACATTTACGCCACCACGACGGGCGTGGCCGCCATCGACGCCGCCCGGATCAACGCGGTCAATGCGGTGCACCCGATGGTGACCGTGGCCACCGTGCCCGAATGGCACCGCATGGCGGCACGTGGCATGGTGGCCACGGTCAAGATCATCTCCTACGCCGCCCCGAGTGCCGCTGTGGAGTCTGCCTGTGCCGCGGGTCAGGACGCGCTGGCTGTGCGCCCGGTGGCCCGCACACGCGGGCTCCTGATCCAGACCAGCGTGGGCGGGCGCGATGACAGCGCCAAGGGGCAACGTGCGATGGGCCAGCGCTTTGACCGGATGGGTGTTGCGATGGGGCCCAAGACGGTCGTGCCGCATGAAACCGAGGCGCTGCGCCGCGCGCTGACTGAGGCCGGGCCAGACTATGACATCATCTGCGTCCTGACCGGGTCGGCCACGTCGGACCTCCATGATGTCGCGCCCGAGGCAGTCCGCGCCGCAGGGGGCACCGTGGCGCATTATGGGATGCCGGTCGATCCCGGCAATCTGCTTTTCTGGGGCCACCTGGGCGAAGTGCCGGTGATCGGCCTGCCGGGCTGTGCGCGCTCACCCGCGTTGAATGGTGCGGACTGGGTGCTGGAGCGGTTGCTCTGCGATGTGCCGGTGATGCCACAGGACATCATGGGAATGGGGGTCGGCGGGCTGCTCAAGGAACCGCCCTCGCGCCCGGTGCCGCGCGACACGGCGTGACGCGGGCATGAAAAAAGCGACCCGGAGGTCGCTTTCAAAATCTTCAAATGAATGCGGCGCGATTATTTCGAAATCGGGCCGATCATCATGACCATCTGACGGCCTTCCATCTTGGGCATGTTTTCGACCTTGCCATGCTCCTTGGTGTCCTCGGCCACCCGCTCCAGCAATTCGCGTCCCAGGTTCTGGTGCGCCATCTCGCGACCACGGAACCGCAGCGTCACCTTGACCTTGTCGCCATTCTCGAGAAACTTGAACACGTTGCGCATCTTGACGTCGTAATCGTTCGTGTCCGTGTTCGGGCGGAACTTGACCTCTTTGATCTCGATGATCTTCTGCTTCTTGCGCGCCTCGGATTCGCGCTTCTGCTGTTCGTATTTGAACTTGCCGAAATCCATGATCTTGACGACCGGCGGTGTCGCGTTGGGCGAAATCTCGACCAGATCCAGACCGGCTTCCTCGGCAAGCTGCATGCCACGCTCTGGCGTGACAACGCCGACGTTTTCGCCGTCCGCGCCGATCAGGCGGATTTCAGAGCCCCGAATGCGTTCATTTATGCGGGGGCCGGTTTCGCGCGTTGGGGGCGCGTTATGAGGTCTGCGGGCTATGGTGTCACTCCTTTGGTGCAGTTCAAATCAGGGATGTAAAGTAGACGGCATGCCGTTTTCTTTCAAGCGGCTTTTCGGCGGAACCGGGCCATTTGGCAGGGGTTTTCCCCATGTATCGACGCAATTGTGCAAGCGCAGCGCGGCACTGATCGGAAACGGGTCGGAAAAACCATATCCAAGGGATTCTGAAGCAGTGAAATATCTGGTCATTCTGGTGGTGTTGACCGCTGTCTGTACGGGCCTTTGGCTGGGGGCGCAGCGCGATCGCGCGCCTGACGCGCTGTCCAAAACCGCCGAGGTGCTCGGGACGGCGGTCGACACCGCATCCGTCACGGCGCGGGCGGCACTGGGCGACGCGAAAGAGGCCGCCGAAGCGCTGATCGTCCACGGGTTCGATCATGACCGGATGGTTGCCTATATCAACGGGTCTGACCTGTCCGCGTTCAACAAGACCTCGACCAAGGCTGCGCTGGATGGGGCACGCAATGAGCCCGACCAGCTGCGCGTCGTGCTGGACAGGCTGCGCGATCGGCTTGGAGTGCCGGCACCTTGAGACGGAAAAAGTCGCGCAGAAAATCCCCTGCGCGGCTTTTCCAGCAATGCCTTATGCGTCGTACCTGATATTTTGCCTTAATCGAGAAACGCCTTTTCGACCACGTAGGTCTTTGGGTCGGAATTGGCGCCTTCCTCGAGCCCGAAGCCTTCGAGCATCTCCTTGATCTCGAGGTTGAAGGCGAGGTTGCCGCAGACCATCGCGCGGTCGGCTTCGGGCGAAATGACCGGTACGTTCAGATCAGCAAAACATTCACCCGATCGCATCAGGTCGGTGATGCGGCCCATCTTGGGGCTCTCTTCGCGGGTGGTGGTCGGATAGTAGCGCAGCTTGTCGGCAAAGCCTTCGCCGATCAGTTCGGCCAGCAAGTCGTCCGACCGGATCGTCTCGATCAGGTCCTTGCCGTATTGCAGCTCTCCGACCTCGCGGCAGGTGTGGGTCAGGATGACCTCGTCGTAATCCTCATAGGTCTGCGGATCGCGCAGGAGCGATGCAAACGGCGCGATGCCGGTGCCGGTGGCAAACAGCCAAAGCCGTTTGCCCGGCAGCAGCGCGTCATGCACCAATGTGCCCACGGGTTTGGGGCGCAGGATGATTTCATCACCCGGCTGGATATGCTGCAACCGGCTGGTCAGCGGGCCGTCCTGCACCTTGATCGAGTAGAATTCCAGTTCTTCGTCCCAGGACGGCGACGCGATGGAATAGGCGCGCAGCAGGGGCTTTTCGCGGCCGGTCTTTTCATCCGTCTGCATCAGGCCGATCATCACGAACTCACCCGACCGGAACCGCAGGGAGGCGGGCCGCGTGACCCGGAAGGAAAACAGCCGGTCGGTCCAGTGGGTGACCGATGTCACGGTCTGCGCATCGGGGACTGCAAGGGTCCTGGCGGCGGGGGCCTTGGTGGCTGTGGCGTCTGTCACGGGCGTCATCTCTGTCATGGTGTCCATCCCGGTTTCAGTAAACCGGTCCCTTACATCTATCTTTGATTTACATCAGACGAAACCCGCCCATGGTCGCAGGGACCGGGCGGGTGGTCTTTGGGTCGCAGTTTTGGATCAGGCGGCGAGGCCGCGCAGGCGCGCCTGGTAGTCATGCGCCTGCCAGTTCGCGCGGGCCAGCCATTGGTCCTCGGGCTGACGCGCGGCCAGATCGTCGCTGATTTCGACATCGTCAAAGCCTGACCTGCGCGCCATGGCGTATTGGTCGGCGATGACATGGCCTTGTGCCCGCAGCCATCCCTTGTAGCCCTGCTGACGGATCAGCCGGGCCAGCGTGAAGCCACGCCCGTCGGAAAAGGCGGGAAACGCGATGCGCACCAGTTCCTTGCCGATGAGCAGGCAGCGGAGCCGCGCCGGATCGGTGTCAGAGGGCAGGTCGATCCGCGCTTCGGGGTCGATCCAGCGGGTGGGGTCAATGGTCAGAAAGCCGGTGTCGTTGATGAGAACGGTCATATCGCGTCTCCTGTGGGTGTGGGTGTGGGCGTGTGAAGGCCGCATTCCGTTTTGCCTAATCCGCGCCAGCGTCCGGCGCGGGGGTCTTCGCCCTGCGTCACACGGGTCGTGCAGGGGGCGCAGCCGATGGACGGGTAGCCGCGTGCCACAAGCGGGTGGCGGGGCAGGTCGTGCGTGTCGAGATGCGCTTTGAGGCGCGCCGGTTTCCAGTCGATCAGCGGGTTGATCTTGATCCGGGTGGAGCCTTGGTCGAGGTCGAAATAGCCAAGGGTCTTTCGCGTGTCGGCCTGATGGCGTTTGCGCCCGGTGATCCAGCCGTCGTAGCCGTGCAGCGCATCATCAAGCGGTTGGGTCTTGCGCAGGGTGCAGCAGGCGTCGGGATCGCTGAAGCGCAGGGCACCGTACGGATCGACCGCCTCAACCGTGCGGTCCGTGGCGCGGATCACCTGCACATTGGTCAGGCCAAGATGCTCTGCGAGGTCTTGCTGGTAGCTTAGCGTTTCCTCGAAGAGCAGCCTTGTGTCGATGAAGAGCACGGGCAGGGTCCGGTCGATCTGCGCGATCAGATGCAACAGCACAGCCGAATCTGCGCCAAAGCTGGACACCATGGCGACCCGGTCGAAAATCCCGCGCGTCAGAACGGCCTCCAGCAGGGAGGACGTGCCGAAATGGCGATACCGCGTGTTCAACTCACCCACATGGTCCCGCGCGGCCATACGCTCATCAAGCGCGGGCGCGCTGTCTTCGCTATTTTGGTGCGACAGGTGAAGCATCACGCGGCCTGCTGCTTTTTCTCGCTCTCGCCGTAAAGCGCGGTCTTGAACGGGGCCATGCCGACGCGGGCGAAGGTGTCGATGAATGCCTCGTCGGCGCTTTCGCGTTCCGACAGGTAGGTGTCGACGATCCGTTCAATCGCAGGCACGATCTCGCCCGCGGAAAAGCCCGGCCCGGTGCGCTGACCGATGGCGGCGTTTTCGGTGTGATTGCCGCCAAGCGTGATCTGGTAGTTCTCCACGCCTGCACGGTCGAGGCCAAGGATGCCGATATGGCCGACATGGTGATGCCCGCAGGCGTTGATGCAGCCCGAGATCTTGATCTTGAGGTCGCCCACCTCGTGTTCCAGCTTCAGCTGGTCGAACCGGGTTGCGATTTCTTGCGCGATCGGGATCGACCGGGCGGTGGCCAGCGCGCAGTAATCCATGCCGGGGCAGGCGATGATGTCGCTGATCCTGCCGATATTGGCGGTGGCGAGGCCAGCGTCGTTCAGCGCCGCGTGGATCGCGGGCAGGTCAGCCTTGTGAACATGCGGCAGCACGATGTTCTGCTCATGGCTCACGCGCAATTCGTCATGGCCATAGCGCGCAGCAAGATCGGCCATCACCCGCATCTGGTCGGATGTGGCGTCGCCCGGTGTCGCGCCATGCGCCTTGAGGCTGATCTGCGCGATGGCATGACCCGGCGCGCGGTGGGCGCTGAGGTTGGTGTCGGCCCAGGACCGGAATACGGGGTCGTTCGCGTAAGCCTGATCGAAGGGCGCAGTGTCGCGGTCCTTGAAGGCGGGCGCTTCAAAGTCGGATTTGATTTGCGCAAACAGCTGTTGATCGACGCCGCTAAAGGCGGGACGCAGGAAATCGAACCGTTCTTCGACCCGCGCGCGGATGTCGTCGATCCCATGCTCGTGCACGGTGATCTTGATGCGGCTCTTGTACTTGTTGTCGCGGCGGCCCAGCAGGTTCCAGACGCTGACCACGGCTTCGAGATAGGGCAGCAAATCCGCCTCGGGCAGGAAGTCGCGCACGACCTTGCCGATCATCGGGGTACGGCCAAGGCCACCGCCGATGATGACCTCGAACCCCGGTTCGCCCGCATCGTTGCGCACCATGCGCAGCCCGATGTCATGCGCCTTTGTCACGGCGCGGTCATTGGGTGAGCCTGTGACAGCGATCTTGAACTTGCGCGGCAGGAACTGGAACTCCGGGTGGTCGGTGGACCATTGGCGGATCAGCTCGGCCACCGGGCGCGGATCGGCGATCTCGTCTGCGGCAGCGCCTGCGAAATGGTCGGCGGTCACGTTGCGGATCGTGTTGCCAGAGGTCTGGATGGCGTGCATTTGCACCTCGGCCAGCGCGTCGAGCATGTCGGGCACGTCGCGCAGCGTGGGCCAGTTGAACTGGATGTTCTGGCGCGTGGTGAAATGGCCATACCCCTTGTCCCATTTGTCCGCGATGAACGCCAATTGCCGCATCTGGGCGCTGCTGAGCGTGCCATAGGGCACGGCCACGCGCAGCATATAGGCGTGCAGTTGCAGGTAGAGCCCGTTCATCAGGCGCAGCGGCTTGAACTCGTCTTCGGTCAGGCTGCCGTCAATGCGGCGCTCGACCTGTGCGCGGAACTGGGCATTACGCTCGGCCACGAAAGCGGCGTCGAAATCGGTATAGCGGTACATCATGTGTCTCCTGCGCGTTTGGGATCAGGTCCGGGGCGGAGTTGCGGGTTCGGCCTGTTTGCCGTGTGCGTAGTTCGATGGGCCGCGCATGCGGAACGCCTCGCGAAAATGGGCGGGCTTTGGGCCGTTCTGGTCGGGGGTCACATCTGCGAGGTAGACGCCAACCACCTCCCCGCTGCGGGAACTGGCGTCGATCAGGCGGATCTGCGCGTCGGCCTCATCTGTCAGGACATCGGCTTCGGCAAGATGCCGGGACCATGTGTCGGCTTCGGTCAGATAAACCACGTCGCCTTCCAGCAGCGCGTTGGCGGTGACGACCTTTGGGGTGAAGGATGCGGGCATCAGATCATCTCCTGGATTTGGGGCAGGGCGGCACGGGCGGCGTCGCGCGGGGCAAGGCCATACATCAACAGCGCGGGGCCGGTCATGTCGGCCTCTGCCAGAATGGCGGGCAGGGTGGCGAGCGTGGCGGCGACGATGCGCTGATCGGGGCGCGAGGCGTTTTCCACGATGGTCACGGGCGTGCCGGGTGCCGCGCCATGCATGAGCAGACGCCCCTGGATAAAGCGCGCCGCCTTCTTGGCCATGTAGATCGCGGCCACTTCGCCGTCGCGGGCAAGCGCGCGCCAGTCGTGGTCGGCATAACCCTGCATGTCGTGCCCGGTGATCAGCCGCACGGCGGTGTTGCGCCCGCGCTTGGTGAGCGATTGACCAAGGGCCGCAACCGCGGCAGAGGCAGAGGTGAGACCGGGGATGATGCTGTAGTCGAGACCTGCCTCGAGGATCGCATCGAGTTCTTCGTCCAGACGGCCGAACACGGTGGGATCGCCGGATTTGAGCCGCACAACCCGCGCGCCGCTCAGCGCCTCGTCTACGATCATGTCGTTGATCGCACCCTGGGTCAGCGACGGGCCGAACCCTTCCTTGCCGGCGTTGCGCAGCCGCGTCTGCGGTCCGACCAGCGCGAGGATCTCGGTGCTGACCAGACGGTCATGGATCACCACGTCGGCGGTTTGCAGCGCGCGCAGCGCCTTGAGCGTCAGAAGGTCGGGGTCGCCCGGTCCCGCACCCACGAAGGCGACGGGCGAAGGCGTGATCTGGTGCAGGTCGCGTGGCATCGGGATGTCCTTTTCGCCGCGTTTCTTGGTCTATAGATAGAATTTTATTCCGGTATTTTGCCAGTACCTTGCGGAAATAAGGAAAATTGTTCTATGTGGGGCGTGACGAGGGACAGATGATCCTCGAAATCGGCAGAAAGCGGAACAGTGATGAAAATAGACGACACGGACCGGAAAATTCTTGTCGAGTTGCAGACCGACGCGGCGCAATCGCTCGATGATATCGCCCGCAAGGTTGGCTCTTCGAAGACGCCCGTGTGGAACCGGATTCGCAAGATGAAGGAGGCCGGGATCATCGGCGCGCAGACGGTGCAGCTCGATGCCGAGGCGCTGGGATACGAGGCGTGTTTCTTCGTGCTCATCCGCACCAGCGAGCACGAGGCGGAATGGCAGCGCGCGTTTCTCAAGGCGCTGCAGGACCGCCCCGAGGTGCAGGAGGCGCACCGGCTGGCGGGGGATATCGACTACATCCTGAAAGTGCGCGTCAAGAACGCCCGCGCCTATGACGCCTTTTACCAGGCGCTGATCGCGGAGGTGCGGGTGCACAACGTGACCGCTCTCTTGTCGATGGAAGAGATCAAGTCGACCACGGCGCTGCCCTTGTAGGGGCGCACCTGAGCGGCGGTGCGCCTTTGGCTGCTGATGTGCAGGAGTATTTGGAACAAGAAGAAGCAGGAGCGCGCGCCTGTTCTTCTTCTTTTTCCAAATATGCAAACACGCGGGTGCCGTCCCGTGACACCGTCAGGGGGGTTGCACCATCAAGCGCTCCAGCCCGTGAAAATGGTAGGTGTTGGCATAGCGGGGCGTCTCCGCGATACGCAGCGTTGGGCAGCGGTCCCACAGGATCGGCAGGGCGATCTGCAACTCGAGCCGGGCGAGCGGTGCGCCGACGCAGAAATGCAGCCCGCCGCCGAAGCTGGTGTTCTGCGTGACCGCGCGTGTCGGCTCGAACCGGTCAGGTTCAGGCCATTGGTCTGGGTCGTGGTTGGCTGAGGCCAGCAGCAGCGCGACCTGATCGCCGCGTCGGAAGGTGTGACCGTACAGCGTGATCTCTTCGTAGGCATGGCGCGTAAACATGTGCAGCGGCGGGTCGTAGCGAAGGATTTCCTCGACTGTGCCCTCGTCGATCTGCCGCGTGCCGGTCTCCAGCAGCGTCTTTATGCCGTTGCCCAGCGTGTGCACCGTTGCCTCGTGACCGGCGTTCAGAAGCAGGATGCAGGTGGTGATCAGCTCGTCGGTCGACAGTTTTTCGCCTTCCTCCTCGGCGGCGATCAGGTGGGTGATCAGATCGTCGCGGGGATCGGCGCGGCGGGTGTCGATATAGTGCCGCAGAAAGTCGGAGAAGTCGGCGGCGGCTTCGGCGGCGGCGTCCTCGGTCCTGCGGGTGCGGCTGGCCTGGTACATGGCGACCATGGCGTTGGACCAGCGCAGCAATTGCGGCGCCATGTCGTCGGGGACACCCAGAAGCCGGGCGATGACAACCACCGGGATCGGCTGACAGAAGGCGGTCAGGATGTCGAACGGCGTGCCGCGCGGGAAGGCGTCGATCTTTTCGTGGGTCAGCGCGGTGATCTCAGGCTCCAGCGCCTTGATCCGGCGCGAGGTGAAGGCGCGCAGGACAAGCCCGCGCAGACGGGTGTGACGCGGTGGTTCCAGCTCCAGCATCGAATGGGCCTCGACCTTGTAGAAGCGGGCGAGGTGGTCGGGGATCGTCGGTGCCAGTTCCGGCGGCACTTCTCGGCCAAAGCGGCGGTCGCGCAAAATGGCGTGCACGGCGCGGTGGCTGGTGGCGCAGGGCATGGCGTACTCGTCCCACCACGCCAGATCGCCCGCCGAGCGCAGGCTGTCGTAGAACGGGTAGGGATCTTGCACAAAGGCGAGGTCGGTCGGGGGGTGCGAAAATCGCTGCATTGTCTGGGGGCGCGTCCGTCAGCCGTTGAGCGCATTGACGATGGGGGCGAAATCGGCCGCGGTGAGGCTGGCGCCTCCCACCAAGGCTCCATCCACATCTGCGACGGCGAAAATCTCGGCGGCGTTGGACGCCTTGACGCTGCCGCCATAGAGCAGGCGGATCGCGCCTGCGGTGTCCTTGCCGAAGCGGGCTGTCAGGGCCTCGCGCAGGAAGCCGTGCACCTCGGCGATCTGGTCGGTGGTGGGCACTTTGCCGGTGCCTATGGCCCAGACGGGTTCATAGGCGATCACGGTGTTCGCGCCGCTCACGGCGTCGGGCAGGGAGCCTGCAAGCTGCGTTCGGACAAGGTCGATCGTCTGGCCGGCTTCGCGCTCGGCCAGCGTTTCGCCGACGCAGACGATGGCGGTCAGGCCGGCGCCCCACGCGGCGCGGGTCTTGTCGGCGACCTGTGCGTTGGTCTCGCCATGGTCGGCGCGGCGTTCGGAATGGCCGAGGATCACGCAGGTCGCGCCTGCATCCTTGAGCATGTCCGCAGACACGTCGCCCGTGTGGGCGCCGGAGGCGTCGCTGTGGCAGTCCTGTGCGCCGATGGCGATGCGCCCGGCTCTGGCGACGGCTTGTGCGATCAACGTGGCTGGCGGGCAGATCAGAACCTCAGCCGCGCCTGTGGCTGCGTCCTGCAGCGCGTCCAGTTCACTCAGGGTGGCGGCGGTCCCGTTCATCTTCCAGTTTCCGGCGGCGAGTTTGCGGCGCATGGGGTGGCTCCTGCTGGGGGTCTGTCTGTTGGCGGGCATCATCGCGTCCATGGGGGCGGCGTCAAGGGTGGTTGCGGGTCGGAGGACCAAGTGGCACAAGGCCGCCCGTCAGGACAGGAGGACAGGTCATGATCCCGAGACTGGATGCGCAGGCCTTGGTGGCGGGCGATGCGGATGCGCTGGCGCAGATGCGGATCGCGGTCGAAGAGGTGGGGTTCGCCACGGTGTACAACACCAAGTTCACCTCGGCGCGGATGCGGTTCGTGCTGGCGGCCTATCGCGCGTTCTTCGATCTGCCGAACGAGGTCAAGGACCGGGTGAACATGGCGCGGACCGGGTCGAACCGGGGCTGGGGCGCGCCGCAGTCGGAACAGGTCGATCCGGATGCGAACCCGGATTACAAGGAAGTCTTCGACTGCGGTTTCACCCTGCCCGAAGGCGATGCGCGCGCAGCCCTGTCGGTCTATGCATCGAACCATTGGCCGAAGGAGCCGGCGGGATTCGAGACGGTGATCCGGGCCTACTATACGCAGGCGCTGGAGGTGGCGCGGGGCATCCTGCGCGGGATCGCGATGTCCATCGGGTCGGACGCGGATTTCTTCGAGGACAAGTTCGACTGCCCGATGGCTTTGCTGCGGGGCAATTACTACCCGCCGCGCCCGGACTGGGCGGGGGACAAGGATTTCGGCATCGGCGCACATACCGACTACGGATGCCTGACGCTTTTGGCGACGGATGGTCAGCCGGGACTGGAAGTACAGGCGCGCGATTGCGGCGACTGGTTGCCTGTGCAGGCCCCGCCGGGGGAGTTCATCATCAACTTCGGCGAGATGCTCGAGATGTGGACCGAGGGCCGTGTCGTGGCGACGCTTCACCGGGTCAAGGGCGGTGCGGAGGAACGGATTTCCGTGCCGTTGTTCTTCAACCCGAATGTGGAGACCAACGTCGCGCCGCTTGGGTCAAGCAAGCTGATCCGGGCGGGGGATCATCTGACCAAGCGATATGCCGAAACCTATGTGCACTTGCAGGGGATAGGATAGGCGGTGCGCGTGAACACGCACCCTACGCCTTGAGGTTCGGCGCGCCGTTCGCGTGTTCGGTGGCCAGTTCTTCGACGTCCTTGAACTTGATCGACTCTCCGCATCCGCAGGCGTCGACGACGTTCGGGTTGTTGAAGTGGAAACCGGATTCCAGAAGCGATGTCTGGTAGTCGATCTCGGTCCCGAAGAGGAACATCTGCGCCATGGGCGCGATCATCACGGTGGCGCCGTCCTGTTCTACAACTTCGTCATTGGGATCGGGCTGGTCGACGAAGTCCATCGTGTATTCCATACCCGCGCAGCCGCCCTTCTTGACGCCGATACGCAGGCCTGCATGGCCCTTGGAGTCCATGAGCTTGCGCACCTGTGCGGCGGCTTTGGGGGTGAGGGTGACGGCTTGCTTGCCGGGAATGCCGAACATGGGGTGTCTCGCTTTCTCTGTTATGCCTAACCTAGGGGCTTGCGGCTGCGATCTCAAGAAGGGAAAGCGTCGCGTATCCCGACGCCAGCCCCCAGCCGAACGAGGCCAGCGTGCCGATGATGACATATTCGCCCGCCTTTTGGCCCTTGGATGCGGTATCAAAACGCAAGACGGACTTTGCAGCGATCAGGAAGCCTGTTGCAGTTGTCTCGCCGACGCAGAGAAAGAGAAAGATCAATCCCCGTTCCAGTTTTCCGATCATGCGGCCTGCATTTTCGAGTCCTTCGAGGCTTGGACCGGGATCATCGTTGCTGAACTGGTCGGTGTAGGGTTTCATCAGAAGACCAACGGCATAGCCACCCGCCCAGACCGACACGATCGCGCCGGAGATAAGGATCGCCGGGCTGCGCAGGTCAGCGATGTGATCGGCCCATATCCCCGTGGAGACGGCATCCGGCATCAGGAACGCTGCTGCGGCCAGCGTGGCAAAATGCGCGATCTGGTCGCCCATGAAAGCGGGCAGGCTGTCACGCCAGTTTTCCGGCAACGCCCATGTCTTGATCGCGTCAATGACCAGATGTGCTGCTGCCACCCACAATGCGAGTTCCCAATTGCCACCCAGCGCGATCCAACTCAGCACGCAGACCATCGCGATGTGCAGGAGCAGGATCGCGGGTTCGGTCTTGCGTCGGATCATCGCATCCGGTTGGGCGAGGAAATCCGCGACCACATGGGCCAGCAGGAGCGCAATGAACACATCGATCATGTCACATACCGCAAGTCTTGGGGCTTGCTTTGACTTGAAGAAAGCGGTTTCACTTTCCCATTTCCCGTTCAATGGCTTGCAACGCGTCATCAAGTGCCGGGTAACCTGCGGACCAGAGCGATTGGTTCACGGCCTGTCGTGTGATGCCAAAGGCTTTTGCGACCTCAATTCGTGGTGGAGCGTTCGGCGCCAATTGCGATGCGACCGCGCGCGCCTGTGCCTGCGTCCAACCGGATGCGATATGGTCGGCAAGGCGGGTTGCGGCGTGGGTCGCGCCGCCGTCTGCATGGGCCATCAAAGCATGTCCTGACAAGGTCGTGAGCAGCCGACCGGATGCTACGAATACCGGGCCATGCGCCGCGTTCAAATCCGCCGTTTCAGGCAAGGAACCGGTGCCCGCTGCCAATGCAATGCGGGTGACGGTCGCTGCATTTTCACGTTTGAGGCAGGCCTGAATGTACAGGGCTGCGCGGAGCGCGAGGGATGGGGCGTCGATCGCGACTTGCCAGCCATCTCCGCCGCGTCGCGCGAAGCGGGTGATCCGTTTGGGGCTGTGCCAGTCGGATATTTCGGTCGCAGCGGTGTCGATTGTGACAAGAGCCGCGTCCACAGCCTCGGGAGTGAGGTCAGAGGAGGCGACAAGATCGCCGGTGAGGACGCAAAGCGGTATCATGGGGAAATCAATATCACTTTCTTTGCGTAAAAGAAATTGATTTCAATTTACATGTTGATCAGGCGCTTTCCAAAAGCGCGCCGCGCCCAAGCGAAGGCTTCCTCGGGGTCGTCGAGAGCGGCGCCGGGGAATGTCCAATAGGCGTGACGGACGGTTTGCCCGAATTGCCCTTATGGGACCAGTGCTCGCAGGCGTCTGTGGCCAAGTCTTAGGACAATTGTCCGCGCGACTTGATCAACAGCGCCTCATGAGGGCCGATCACGGCAAAGGTAGAGCCCTCGGAATAGATGCCGAGACCACCAAACATCTTGCGTGTCATGATGGCATGCAGTCCGGCGAACAGATCGCTGACAAAAGCGATTTGTTCGCCGGATACGGCGAAAAATTTACATGAAGCCGAGTTCGAGACGCGCCTCGTCGGACATCATGTCCATGCCCCAGGGCGGTTCCCAGGTGAGTTCGACATCGACATGCTTCACACCGGCCAGCGGTTCGATGGCCTCGGCCACCCAGCCGGGCATTTCACCGGCCACGGGGCAGCCCGGTGCGGTCAGGGTCATGATCACGCGGACGTCGTTTTCGTCACTGATCTCGAGCGTGTAGACAAGCCCGAGGTCATAGATGTTGACCGGGATCTCGGGGTCGTAGACAGAGCGGCAGGCCTCGACCACCTGATCATACAAGGGATGATCGGTGCTGGAGGGGGCAATCAGCGGTGCGCCTTCGATTTTGGGGCTGGCGTCGTTCATGTCGGTCCTTCCCGTCAGTTCCTGACCAAATATATAGGGAACACCGCAAGAGGGGTAAAGGGGCGGAAATGCCGAACCTGTGTGTGAGATGCTTTTGGTCCTCGCTCCTGCCCACCCCTCGGGTCTATCGGGTACCCTCGTAATCCGCCCGCAGCGACGAAATGACCTTGTTCGCGGCCTGGCTGAGCCCGCGGATTTCCGTTGCCACGGCGGAAAATCCGCGACCGGCCTCGCCGACACGGGACGCTTCGATGGAGGCGTTGACCGAGATGATCATGATCATCCGGCTGATCTTTTCGAGCTCCGTGATGGACGACTGGATCATCCTCGTCTGCTTGCCCGACTGGGACTGACGGTGGGACACGACGTGATCCAACGCCCGGCCAATGCCGTCGACGATGGCGTTGAGCGTGTCCAGCAGGGTGGTCGTGACGAAATCGGCAAGCGCCTCGATGGGCTGGGTCAGGGTCGCGCTGCCCGGTGCGGTCAGGCGGTGCTGTATGGACCGGGCGGTCGAGACGAAGCGTGTGAGGTCTTCGGCCTGGGACGGGCTGACGGCGTTCACCTGATCCAGAACGCGCTTCAAATCCCTGGGCAAGGTCGATGTGGCCGAACCGGGCAACACGTCTGCCGCGATCTGCGAGAATTCGAGCAGGTTCTTCTCAAGGCCCTCCAGTCCCTTGCTGCAGGGCGTTTCCTTGCGGCTCTGCAGCAACAGGGTCACGACGACCCTGTGGGACAGCATGCGCATCTTGCCGCAGCGGTTGATGAGAACGCCAAGAACGGCTTCCTCGTTGGGCTGGGTATCGGTCGTTTCGACAAGCAAAGTCATTGCGTCAGGACGGTCTTGTCCGAAGTCGCCGCTGCACCGTCCAGCATTGTCTGCGCGATGAAGGTCAGGGCATCGGACCAGGCCTGTGCGTGATCCTGGGTCCATGTCGGTCCGACGGCATCTTCGAGACATTCGACCAGCGTCTCCGCAACAGCCGTGTAATGCGCGGTTATCGCACCGTACTCGGCGTGTTTGACCCCGAGCGCGCGCAGCGGCTCGACCAAGGTTTCAAGAGTGTCGAGTTTCTGCACGGCCAATTGCAGGATGGCGGCCAGTTTGCCGGATTGTGCCGACATGTCATCGGCGAACATGCTGCGCACCGACGGTGCCTTGGTAAAGAGCCTCTCGTAGAACTCGAGGACAAGGGTCTGGCGGGTGGACAGCGCTGTCGCAAACGAGGTCTGGATGAGGTCGACTTGGGGGGAGGTCAGCATGTCTGGTCCTTGACGTTGATCACATGCTTGTCACAACGACGGGTCCCGCAGAACTTTAAGCCTTTTTCCCCAACCTTTTTGAAACCGGTGAATTCCGGGTCCAGGCCAACCTTTTCAGAGCGGTTTCTTGCGGCGCGGGACCGGGGTGGGGCGGACCTTTTCCTCGATCGCGTCATAGAGCAGACCGGCGATGTTTTTTTCGCTGGCCAGTTCGATGCCTTCGAGACCGGGTGAGGAATTCACCTCGAGCACCTTGGGGCCGGAATGCGAGCGCAGGATGTCCACTCCGGCAAAGCCCAGTCCGAAGACGCGGGCGGCGCGGACGGCGGTGTCGCGTTCTTCCTTGGTGATGCGGACCTTCTGCGCGGTGCCGCCCCGGTGAAGGTTGGAGCGGAAATCGCCCTCGGACCCGGTGCGCTTCATCGAGGCCACCACCTTGCCGTTGACCACAAGACAGCGAATGTCCTCACCTGCGGCTTCCTTGATGAAATCCTGCACGAGAAAGTTGGCCTTGAGGCCCCGGAACGCGTCGATCACCGATTCCGCGGCTTTCTTGGTCTCCGCCAGCACGACGCCTTTGCCTTGTGTCGATTCCAGCAGTTTGACGATCAGCGGTGCAGTGCCCACAAGCCCTATGAGGTTCGACGTGTCCTTGGGCGAATTGGCAAACGCGGTGGGCGGCATGCCGATGCGGTGGCGGGCCAGAAGCTGATGCGCGTGCAGCTTGTCCCGGCTCGAGGTGATGCCTGCGCTGCCATTGACCACGTAGGTGCCGATCGATTCGAACTGTCGCACCACGGCTGTGCCATAGGGCGTGATCGACGTTCCGATCCGGGGGATGACCGCGTCATAGCGGGGCAGGCGCTTGCCATCGTAATAAACGTCGGGGGCCATCGCGTTGATCGCCATGTAGCAGCGGGTGGTGTCGATCACCTCGACCGAGTGACCGCGCTTTTCGCCTTCTTCGACAAGACGGTTGGTGGAATAGTTGTTTTCCCGGCTGAGCACCGCAACACGCAAAGCCCGGTTCGGCGCGATGCTGCGCACCCTGCGGGTGTGGTAGACCTCGAAATCCAGTTCGGGCTGATGGAAGCGTTCGCTGGGCACGATGTTGACGTGATCCTTGAGCGCCTGACGGCCCAGCAGCATGCGATTGCTCATTGTTCCGCGGTCGGTCAGCGTGACCTCGATTTCCCAGGACTGGCCGCCAACGGTCATCTGGGTTGCGATCACATAGCGGCTTTCGGTCTCGCCATTGGACGAGGTGACATCGCGCCGGTCGATGATCGGGGCCGAGCAGGGGATGATCAGGTCTTCGCGACCGGGAATGGGATGCACGGCAAAACGCACACGGGGTTTGTTGGTCGAGCCGAACACCTCGATATCGGCGGCATGCAGCGCCGAGGTGCGCGCGCCGGTGTCGATCTTGGCGCGGATCGCGGGCAGGCCGAGGTCAGGCAGGCTGACCCACTCCTCCCATCCGAAGGTCAGCAAGGTGTCCGGACCCGTGCCCTTGGGCGCGGGAGGATCAGATGGTGTGTCGGACATGGAATCGCGCCTCCTTGGCAATTCGGGTGATTTGGCGCACAAGGGCGCGCTCTGCAAGTAAGGCCCGAATATGACAGTTTCTTCTTCCTTCGCCCTGCACGCCACCGATGGCACGGCCCGGACCGGGGCCATCACCACGCCGCGCGGGACAATTCGCACACCCGCCTTCATGCCGGTGGGGACGGCGGCGACCGTCAAGGCCATGATGCCCGAGTCGGTGGCCGCCACGGGGGCGGATATCCTGCTGGGCAACACCTACCACCTGATGCTGCGGCCGACGGCGGAGCGCATCGACCGGCTGGGCGGGCTGCACAGGTTCATGAACTGGAACAAGCCGATCCTCACGGATTCCGGCGGGTTCCAGGTGATGAGCCTCGCTGATCTGCGCAAATTGACAGAAAAGGGTGTGACCTTCAAATCGCACATCGACGGGTCGCGCCACGAGTTGACGCCGGAACGGTCGATGGAGATCCAGCGCTTGCTGGGGTCGGACATCGTGATGTGCTTTGACGAATGCCCGGCACTTCCCGCTGACCGCGATCGGATCGCGGACTCGATGCGCCTGTCGATGCGGTGGGCCGAGCGGTCGAAAGATGCGTTCGGGGACCGGCCCGGCCACATGCTCTTTGGTATCCAACAGGGCGGGCTGGAGCAGGATTTCCGCGAGGAATCGGCCAAGGCGCTGCGGGCCATCGGCTTCGACGGCTATGCCATTGGGGGTCTGGCGGTGGGCGAGGGGCAGGAGGCGATGTTCACCTGTCTGGATTTCGCGCCCGGCCAACTTCCCGAGGACAAGCCGCGCTACCTGATGGGGGTGGGCAAGCCCGACGATATCGTGGGCGCGGTCAAGCGCGGGGTGGACATGATGGACTGCGTGCTGCCATCGCGGTCAGGGCGCACCGGGCAGGCGTGGACGCGCCGCGGTCAGGTCAACATCAAGAACGCGCGCCATCAGGATGATCCGCGCCCGCTGGACGAGACCTGCAGCTGTCCGGCCTGCCGCACCTACAGCCGCGCCTATCTGCATCACGTGTTCCGCGCGCAGGAAATGATCTCGGGGATGCTGCTGACCTGGCACAACCTTCATTACTACCAGGAACTGATGCAGGGGATGCGCGACGCCATCGCCGCCGGGCAATTTGCAGCGTTCGAGGCGCGGTTCCACGCGCAGCGCGCCGAGGGGGACATTCCGCCGCTCTAGGGTCCGCATTCTGTTGATGCAAACATATTCGAATGTGCATATGATGAGGCGGACACTGACCGGGAGCCTGTCATGAGATCGTGGATCGCAACCGCAGCATTGATGATCGCGCTGGCAGGTGTCCCTGCTGCGGCGCAGATGATGGGCGGCGGGCACATGCACGGGCAGGGTGGCATGGGCCATGACATGTCGCGCATGCCGGGTTTGCAGGGCGAAAACGCCACTCCCGAGGAAAGCACCGAGCTGGCGCTTATGTTTCGCGGTTTCCAGACGATGACCCGCGAAGTTGAAAACCTGCCCAACGGCATCCGCACGGTCACCCGCTCAAGCGACCCGCAGGTGATGGACGCGCTGATCAGCCATACGGTGGGCATGATCGACCGGGTGGGGCGCAAGGACGATCCGAAGATCCGCATCCAGAGCCCGACGCTCGATCTGTTCTTTCTGCGCGGGGACCGCATCCTGTCCCAGATCGACGTGACCGAAGACGGTATCGTCGTCATCCAGACCTCGGACGACCCCGAACTGGTGACCGCGCTGCAGGTGCATGCCGCCGAAGTGACCGCAATGGTCGAGCAGGGGATGCATGCGGTTCACACGATGATGATGCAGCGCGCGGCGAACTGAACCTTGCGGCCATGCGCGGCTTGGGGCAAAGCTGCACAATCGCCCGCGACGGGCGCAGGAGCCTGACATGGATTACGGAAAGACCGGTGCCTCGAAGCCCAGCAAGGACGCGCCGAAATTCGACCGGCACAAGACGACGCCCAAGGGCAAAGCCGATGACGCCAAGGCGGCGCTTGTCGCACGGATGAAGGCGGCGGCCGAGAAGAACAAGGACGACTGACCGTCGCCCCTGAAGATGCGCGCAAGGCCACGGCCTTGGCGCCCACGACCCCGATACGGTTTACTTTGGTTCGAAAAGCGACCTTGCAGGCATGACGCATCGGGATATGGTGGGAAAGCCGGAGCAAGGTTGAAACCTGCGGGGGTCAGACCCACCTTATAGCTCCATGACCGGAGATGGTCAGCGCTGCCGCCGAGCGGGGCCGGTACCATCTTGCCAATGATAAGGATACGAGCATGCAAGAGCCTCTTAACGCCTCCTACCCAGTGTTGCCGCTGCGGGACATCGTTGTCTTCCCGCACATGATCGTCCCGCTGTTCGTGGGCCGTGACAAATCGGTGCGCGCACTGGAAGAAGTGATGGCGGACGACAAGCAGATCCTGCTTGCCAGCCAGATGGACCCCTCCGAGGACGATCCGCAGACCGACGGGATCTACCGAGCCGGGGTGCTGGCCAATGTGCTGCAACTTCTCAAGCTGCCCGACGGCACCGTCAAGGTGCTGGTCGAAGGCCAGAAGCGTGTGCGCATCACCGAATATCTTGAGAATGACAGCTTTTTCGAGGCGCGTGCAGAATACCTGACCGAGATGCCGGGCGATCCGGCGGCGATCACGGCGCTGGTGCGCACCGTGGGCGAAGAGTTTGAACGCTACGCCAAGGTCAAGAAGAACATCCCCGAAGAAGCGATGGGCGCTGTGTCGGATGCCGATGCACCGGCCAAACTGGCCGACCTTGTCGCGGGTCATCTGGGCATCGAGGTCAACCAGAAGCAGGAGCTTCTGGAGACCCTTTCGGTGAGCGAGCGTCTGGAAAAGGTCTATGGCCTGATGCAGGGCGAAATGTCCGTGCTGCAAGTCGAGAAAAAGATCAAGACACGTGTCAAGAGCCAGATGGAGCGCACGCAGCGCGAATATTACCTGAATGAGCAGATGAAAGCCATTCAGCGCGAACTGGGTGATGGCGAGGACGGCCAGAACGAGGTTGCCGAACTGGAAGCCAGGGTAAGTGCCACCAAGCTGTCCAAGGAAGCGCGCGAAAAGGCCGATGCCGAGATCAAGAAGCTCAAGAACATGAGCCCGATGAGCGCCGAGGCAACGGTTGTGCGCAACTATCTTGACTGGATGCTGTCGATCCCGTGGGGCGTGAAATCCCGCGTCAAGAAGGATCTTGGCCGGGCCGAGCGCATTCTGGACGAGGATCACTACAGCCTTGAAAAGGTCAAGGAACGGATCGTCGAATATCTGGCCGTGCAGCAGCGCAGCAAGAAGCTGAAAGGCCCGATCATGTGCCTTGTCGGCCCTCCGGGTGTCGGCAAGACGTCGTTGGGCAAGTCGGTCGCCAAGGCCACGGGGCGCGAATTCATCCGCATCTCGCTGGGCGGCGTGCGCGACGAATCCGAGATCCGTGGCCACCGCCGGACCTATATCGGCTCAATGCCGGGCAAGATCATCCAGGCGCTGAAAAAGGCCAAGACGACGAACCCGCTCATCCTGCTCGACGAGATCGACAAGATGGGTCAGGATTTCCGGGGTGACCCGGCGTCGGCTATGCTCGAAGTGCTTGATCCGGAACAGAACAGCACCTTCGTGGACCACTATCTCGAAGTGGAATACGACCTGTCGAACGTGATGTTCCTGACCACGGCGAACTCCTACAACATGCCGGGACCGCTGCTGGACCGGATGGAGATCATCCCGCTGTCGGGCTACACCGAGGATGAAAAGGCCGAGATCGCGAAGCGTCACCTGACCTCCAAGCAGGTCAAGAACCACGGCCTCAAGAAGGGCGAGTTCGAGCTGACGGACGAGGCGCTGACGAACATGATCCGCTACTACACCCGCGAAGCCGGGGTTCGGAACCTTGAGCGCGAGATTTCCAAGCTGGCGCGCAAGGCGGTGACCAAGATCGTGAGGAAGCAGGAAGACAAGGTGGTCATCACACCCGACAACCTGTCCGATTTCCTTGGCGTTCGGAAACATCGCTACGGTCTGGTCGAAGAAGAGAACCAGGTCGGTGTCGTGACCGGGCTGGCCTATACCAGCGTGGGCGGCGATCTGTTGCACATCGAGGCGCTCAAACTGCCGGGCAAGGGTCGGATGAAGACCACGGGCAAACTGGGTGACGTGATGAAGGAATCCATCGACGCGGCGGCCAGCTATGTCCGCTCCATCGCGCCTGCGATCGGGGTGAAACCGCCGAAGTTCGACAAGATGGACATTCACGTCCACGTGCCGGATGGGGCGACGCCCAAGGATGGCCCCTCTGCAGGTCTGGCGATGGTGACCTCCATCGTGTCGGTGCTCACGGGTATTCCCGTGCGGCGTGACATCGCGATGACCGGTGAAGTGTCGCTGCGCGGCAATGCGATGCCCATCGGCGGCCTGAAGGAGAAACTGCTCGCGGCCCTGCGCGGTGGCATCAAGACGGTGTTGATCCCGCAGGAAAACGAAAAGGATCTGGCCGAACTGCCCGACAACGTGAAGAACGGGCTCGAGATCATCCCGGTTTCACACGTCTCGGAAGTGCTCAGACTGGCGCTGGTGTCGAAACCCGAGCCGATCGAATGGGACGAGGCCGCGGAAGAGGCCGCAGCCCAGACCCTGAGCAAGGACAGCAGCGGCACCTCGGCCATCGCACACTGATCCAGCCGATTTCTACAATGCGACGCCGTCCCGGTTCGGGGCGGCGTTTTTTGTTGCCCTGAGTTCAAAACGCCACCCGAACGCCTATCTGGTGGCGATTTCGGATCAAAACACTGGATAAAGTGTCCGTCCTTGCTATGGTGAGCCAAAATTCGCCGGTAAATGTCAGAGCAGACAAAGGATGAAAACGATGGCGACGACCAAGAAGACACCGACCCAAGCCAAGACTCTCAAGGTGCCTGAAACGGCACCCGCGATGGCACCGAAAGGGACGGCAGCGGGCGCCGAACCCGAAGTGGTGGTGACCGAATCCCCGACGATCGTCGGGCCGGAGCTGAAGAAAAAGGAATTGATCGACATCATCGTGGCGCGGAGCGGCGTGAAGAAACGCGACGTGAAGCCGGTGGTCGATGCCATGCTGGCCGTGCTTGGGGAAACGATCTCCGACGGGCGCGAAATGAACCTCGCCCCGCTGGGCAAGCTCAAGATCACGCGCATGAAAAAGACGACCAAGGCGCATATCATCACGACGCGCCTGCGCCGCACCGACCCGCAGCCCACGGATGCGCCGGACCCTCTTGCACAGGCTGCCGAGTGACGCTAAGACCACGCCCAACGGGTGATTAGCTCAGTGGTAGAGCGCTTCGTTCACATCGAAGATGTCAGGGGTTCAAATCCCTTATCACCCACCATTCTTCCAGACACGCGGCCTTGAACGGGCTGCGTGTCTTGCGTTTGGGGCGGGGGAAAACGGCAGCAAAAAGCGCTTGCGCCGGTCAGTGGCCTTGTCTAAACGACACGCCAGCGGGTGATTAGCTCAGTTGGTAGAGCGCTTCGTTTACACCGAAGATGTCGGGAGTTCGAGTCTCTCATCACCCACCATCCAGCCAGATAAATCGTTCTGAATGACGCCTCACCGGCCAGGATTGGCATGGTTTTCCAGCCATTCCAGCACGTCTTCGACGCGTGTCCGGGCGACAGGGACTTCGGTGTCGTCGCGCAGGCGCAGGATCAGGCGGCCATTCCGGCGCTCGGTGCGGATTGCCGGATCGCGGGCGACCCACCAGGACCGGTGCGGTTGCATCCCGTCCTCCGCGCTGGTTTGCGCGACGATGTCGCCCAGACGGGCGCGGGCGAGCGATTTGGCGTTCTCGAAGGTCAGGTGCACGTGATGTTCGCGCGCCTCGATATGAAGAAGCTGCGAAAGATCGACCTGCTCACCGCCGATCACGAGGTGACGGCTTGGTTTCTCGGCTTCGATCTCAGCGCGGACCCCCGGCAGGATGAACCGGTAGAACACCGTTTCGAGCCCCTGAACCGACAGGAAATAAAAGATCAGCTGGTCGGACACGTCATAGGGAAATTCCCCGTCGCTCATGTAGATGACCGCGCTTCTGCAAACATAGACCGTGGGCAGCAAAGCCACGAATCCGACAAGGGGCGTCGGCATGCTGAGCCAGCTGAAACGCCGGGTCAGCGCGGCGAGTGACAGCAATTGTGCGTGGTACACGATGAGGTAGAAGGAAAACGCAACGGGCCAGAGGATGATGGCGAACCACATCGGTACGAAATTCCGCGATCCCGACGGGTCAGCCGCAACAAAGGTCAGCAGGGCCAGGAAGACGAACAACAAGGTACGTTGATGCGTCAGCACCCGAAAATAATGCGCCGTGTCGATAGATACGCGCCCACCCAGCAGGTCCCACAGAGTCAACTCTGTGTTCAAAAGCCTCTGCATAAACGTGACAACCCCAACTCGTTTTGCATCGGAGAATATGAACGTTTGCGGACCGAGCAATTGGAACTTGGTCGTGGTCTGAACAATCACCTACCGATTGACGCTATATAGCATCACTTTTGTATCAATTTTGCGGATTCTGGCGTAAGGGTAATTTTTTCTTTCTGTCTCCGTGCCGTGGTCGAAACCGCGTGGCCGGTGCGGTCCAGCACTTTCAGAACATCCCGAAAGCCATGCAGGGCGGTGCAACTGCGATGCTTGGACCACCTGTCTCATCCTTTGTCGGTGTCTGTGATCAGGCACCGCACGAGGGCATTGCTTGCATCGATTCCGGCGCAGAATTTTTGCTTCAGAAAACCGCGCGAAAGCGCTTGACGGGGCAGGGCGCTGACCATAGAACCCGCGTCACGCCCAGATGCGGGCGGCAGTGAGCGGTTGTAGCTCAGTTGGTTAGAGTACCGGCCTGTCACGCCGGGGGTCGCGGGTTCGAGCCCCGTCAACCGCGCCATCACTGCCCTTAGCATCTGCGTGAAATGCGCGGTTGTAGCTCAGTTGGTTAGAGTACCGGCCTGTCACGCCGGGGGTCGCGGGTTCGAGCCCCGTCAACCGCGCCATTTCTCCTTCTTCTTCACAAAGAGTTGATGAAGCCCAGCAGCGCGTCTGTTGTGGCTTTTGGCGATTGATCCGGAAAGAAATGCCCGCCCTCGATGGTGGCGTGGCGCATGTGCGACAGCCTGTCCCGCCACGTGGCAGGCACATCCAGCAAATGCGCCATCGCCCCGTCTGCACCGTAGAGGACCAGCGCAGGGCAGGTGACGCTGCGGCTCAGGTCGGCACGGTCATGTTCCCAGTCCACCTCTATGGCGGCGCGGTAGTCGTGGCACATGGCGCGGATGCAGTCGGGGTCGCGCCATGCCGCGCGGTAGATCCCGAGCAGGTCGGCATCGAAATCGCTCAGGCTGGCTTTGCCGAATCCCAGAAGGCACCGTTCGAAATAGGCATCCGGGTCATGACCGATCATGGTTTCCGGGAAGGGGTAGGGCTGCGCAAGGAACAGCCAGTGGTAATAGGACTTGGCGATCTCGGTGGTCATGTTGGTCAGCAGGTGCTCTGTGGGCACAATGTCCATGACCGTGAGGCTGCGGACCGCCTGCGGGTGATCCAGCGCCAAGCGGTGCGCCGTGCGCGCGCCACGGTCGTGACCAACGGCATGGAAGCTGTCGAACCCCATTGAGCCCATCAGCGCGCCCATGTCCTGCGCCATCAGGCGAAAGCTCATTTCGGGCATGGTTGCGGGTTTGCTGCTGTCGCCGTAGCCCCTCAGGTCAGCGGTGACGACGGTGAATTGGTCGGCAAGCGCGGGCACAAGGGGACGCCACATGGCGCGGGTCTGCGGAAAGCCGTGCAACAGCAAAAGAGGCGGTCCGTTTCCGGCCACCTCGTACGCTATGATCTGGTCATTGTTCGTAAATGTGTCTGCCTGGCTCATTTTGGCGAGGATGACACCGCCACCACGCTTGTCCAGTCGATATTCGCGAAATCCGAGGTCTTGGCCTGTGCAAAGGTCAGAACATCCGCCGGGCTGTCGAAGCCCGCATATTGCAGGCCAGTCTGCAGATGGCGCTCGTCCATTTGACTGAACGCGATGGCCGCGATCGCACCGGTGACAAGGCCCACCGCATTGCCGCGACCCATCACACCCGGCTTCACGATGCGGATGACATTGGCGAGGTAGAACAGGATCACCCCGATGATCAGCGCCGTGACGCCGTGCATGGCATAGCCCACGAATTGCAGCGGCCAGCCGAAGCGGACCAGAAGCGCCTGAACCGTTTCGGGATTGTTGGCCGAGAACAGGGCCGCGAGGGCAAGCGCGAAGCCCAGACCCGTCATCATGACGGGACTGCTCGACTTGCGCGAAGACGCTGCGCCCATTTCCCAAGGCTGTCGCGTGTCGCGGACACTGGCGGGTGTTGCTGCAAACGCCGGGTCCAGCCGCTGGATGCGGGCGTTGAAATCGTTACGATCTTGTTTTTTCAGAACTCGTTTCATGCGTTAACCATTGGCCAAAAAATGTGTCGAGATTTGGAACCGCGCGTGGCCAACTTGAGAAAGTTCGCTTGAATTTTAGAAATCCAGCATTCCTCGGTTTTGTCGTCGTTCCTATTCCTTGGTCAAGGCCTGCAAGATCCGTGCCCAGCTTCTTGTGCCCTTGTGAAAGCTTTCGATGTCGTATTTCTCGTTCGGGCTGTGGATCTGGTCGTCATCCTTGCCATAGCCGATCAGCATGGATTCGGTGCCCAGCAGGGTTTGGAAATATCCGGCCACGGGAATCGACCCGCCGCTGCCGATGAATGCCGCCTCATCCGGCCATTCCTCGCTCAGCGCGACGCGGGCCTGTTCGAAGGCCGGGTTGTCGATCGACATGACCGAGGCTTTCGAAGCGCCGTGCCCCTTGAACGACACCTTGCAATCCTTCGGGGTCAGATCGGCGATCATGGTGCGCAGGCTGTCACGGATGGCGTGGGGGTCTTGCTGGCCGACGAGCCTGAAGCTGATCTTGGCGCTGGCCTTTGACGGCAGCACGGTCTTGAAGCCTTCGCCCTGGTAGCCGCCACCGATGCCGTTGACCTCGCAGGTGGGACGCGACCAAATCATTTCCAGCGCGCTGCGCCCGGCTTCACCCGCCAGATCGGCGAGGCCGACATCGCCGAGGAACGCCTTGTGATCGAACTCAAGCGCCTCCCATTGCTGCATGACATCGGCCGGGATGTCGGGCACGCCCTCATAAAAGCCCGGAATGGTGACACGCCCCTGGTCATCATGAAGCAACGCGATGATGCGGCTCAGGACGCGGATCGGGTTCATCGCGGCGCCGCCATACATCCCTGAATGCAGGTCGCGGGTCGGGCCGGTGATGGTGATTTCCTCCTGCAGCATGCCGCGCAGCATCGTGGTGATTGCAGGAACCCGGCTGTCGAACAGGCCTGTGTCGCAGATCAGCGCGATGTCCGCTTTCAACTCTTCGGCGTTTTCTTCGAGAAACGGCACAAGCGATGGTGAGCCTGATTCCTCTTCACCCTCGAAGAAGAACGTGACCTTGCAGGGCAGGCTGCCATGTTCCGCGATCCACGCCCGGCAGGCTTCGACAAAGGTCATCAACTGGCCCTTGTCGTCAGAGGTGCCGCGTCCGCGGATCACCTTGCCCTTTGGCGTGTCCTCGATCTGCGGATCGAACGGATCGTTGTCCCACAGGTCCAGCGGATCAACCGGCTGCACATCATAGTGACCGTAGAACAGCAGATGCGGACCGGGGCCGTCAATCGTGCCGACCACCATCGGATGACCGGGGGTCGGGCGCTTTTCGGCCTGCACCCCCATCGAGCGCAGATCGGCGACCAGCCAGTCGGCGGCGCGGTCACACTCGGATTTGTAGGCGGGGTCTGTGGAGATCGACGGGATGCGCAGGAATTCCTTCAGACGCTCCAGGCTGTCCGACAGGTTGGAATCAATGCGATCGAGTACGGGACCTACGGACATTTTCAGCTTCCTCTGCATGTTTTACCGAAGCCTACCACCGCGCGACACACTGTCCAGAGCCGCAAATCGGAAGGAAACCCCCGCCAATGATGTGGGGAAAATACAGATTTTCCGGACAAAGCCGCGGTGGGCCCGGCGAATTTGACCTAGATCAAGGCTGCGACGGTTGGTCGTTCCTTAAGCACATTGTCATGGGGATATGCGATCTATATCCATTCTAAAATGTGAATGCGACGCGGGGCGCCGGAACTCCCCCGAAGATCGCAGACTGAAGGAGACGCCGGTGCACTACTCAGACAAACTCGACGAAGCCCTGAATCGTTTGCACGAAGAGGGACGCTATCGGACATTTATCGATATCGAGCGTCAGAACGGTCAATTCCCCCATGCTGTCTGGCGCAAGCCCGATGGGACCGAGCAGGACATCACCGTGTGGTGCGGCAATGATTATCTTGGCATGGGCCAGCACCCCGTCGTTCTGGCCGCGATGCACGAGGCATTGGACGCCACTGGCGCGGGTTCCGGCGGCACACGCAACATTTCCGGCACAACCGTTTATCACAAGCGCCTTGAGGCGGAACTGGCTGACCTGCACCAGAAGGAAGCGGCGCTGCTGTTCACCTCGGCCTATATCGCGAATGACGCGACGCTCTCGACGCTGCCCAAGCTCTTTCCCGGCCTGATCATCTATTCCGACGCGCTGAACCACGCGTCGATGATCGAAGGCGTGCGCCGCAATGGCGGGGCCAAGCGCATCTTCCGACACAATGACGTGGCGCATCTGCGCGAATTGCTGGCGGCGGACGATCCCGAGGCACCCAAGCTGATCGCGTTCGAATCGATCTATTCGATGGATGGCGATTTCGGCCCGATCAAGGCGATCTGCGATCTGGCCGACGAATTCGGCGCGCTGACCTATATTGACGAGGTGCACGCGGTCGGCATGTACGGCCCGCGCGGCGCTGGTGTTGCGGAACGCGATGGCCTGATGGACCGCATCGACATCATCAATGGCACATTGGCCAAAGCTTACGGCGTGATGGGCGGCTATATCGCGGCATCGGCAAAAATGTGCGACGCGATCCGGTCCTATGCGCCGGGCTTCATCTTTACCACGTCGCTGCCGCCTGCGGTGGCGGCGGGGGCGGCGGCATCCGTCGCGCATCTCAAGACCGACCAGACCTTGCGCGACCAGCATCAGTTGCAAGCCCGTATCCTCAAGATGCGCCTCAAGGGTCTGGGTCTGCCGATCGTCGATCACGGAAGTCATATCATCCCGGTCATCGTGGGCGATCCGGTTCACACCAAGCAGATGTCCGACATGATGCTCGACCGGTTCGGAATCTATGTGCAGCCGATCAATTATCCGACCGTGCCGCGTGGCACGGAACGCCTGCGGTTCACGCCCTCTCCGGTACACGGTCCGCAAGAGATCGACAAACTCGTGCAAGCGATGGATGAACTTTGGGCACATTGTGCGCTGAATCGCGCCGAGCTCAGCGCGTAACACTTGGAATCAGTGCATTAAACCTTGTCGTATGGTAATTAACGAGTAATAAAATGCGCGACCCGACTCACCTGGTACGCGCGACGCAGGCAGCGTGTAGACGGTTGGTACGGCAAGGGGCAGCGAGTATGATTGGGCGGAAATCCCCAAAGCTTTCGCAGGACATATCCGAACCTAAACCAAGGAGCTTCGATGATTTCGAACTCCGTCTCGGGGATGTCATGCGCGGGGAACGCGCAACATTGGGCAAGTCCTTGCTGGACGTGCAGCGCGAATTGCGCATCAAGGCCAGCTATATCGCCGCAATAGAAAATTGCGACCCGACAGCCTTTGACACACCCGGTTTCATCGCGGGCTACGTGCGATCCTATGCGCGTTACCTTGGCATGGACCCGGACGACACCTATGCCGTATTCTGCGCCGAAAGCGGCTTCGAGACAGCGCATGGAATGTCTGACGCGGCGTCCTCGCGCAAGAAATCCGAGATTGCGCCTGTCGCGGCCAAGGTGTCGCCCCGCGATCCGTTCTCGCAGCCGGCCCTGCCGTTTGCACCCGGAGACGATTCGCTCCTGTCCCGGATCGAACCCGGAGCGATTGGCTCGACGCTTGTGCTGGCACTGTTGCTCGGCGGGCTGGGCTATGGCGGATATGCGGTCCTGCAAGAGGTGCAGCGCGTGCAGATGGCCCCGGTCGACCAGACGCCGGTTGTCCTGAGCGATCTCGACCCGTTGCAGACCTCGATTGAGACAGCCGACTCTTCCGCGACCAGAGCGGATACCGGCGGCGCTGCTGCGGGTGTGTTCACACCGCCCGCGACCGTCGAGGCGTTTGATCGCCTTTACCGCCCGCAAGCGTTGGACGTGCCGGTCCTGATCGCACGCGATGCTCCGATTTCATCGCTCGATCCGAACAGCGTCGGGGCTTTTGCGCAGGTGGCCACGCAGAATCTTCCGAACGTCGATCTTGAGCCGGCCGCATTCAGCCCCACAGGGCCGTCCACCTTGCCTCAGGATGGGGTGACGGTGATTGCAGCGCGGCCCGCCTGGGTGCGGATTCGCGGTGCCGACCGGTCGGTGATTTTCGAACGGGTCATGGCCGCCGGGGAGACTTGGACCGTGCCCGCATCGGAGCCCGACGCATTGCTCAATGTCGGGGAAAGCGGTGCTGTCTATCTTGCCGTCAATGGGCAGACGATCGGTCCCGTGGGGCCTTCGGGCACCGTGACCTCGGACCTGCCGCTGGACGGCCCGACGCTTGCCGCGGCGCTGGAGCCTGCGGACCTGCAAAACGATCAGGATTTGTCCCGCGTGCTGGCTGAACTCGGCACCGACCAATCGCAGCCGACCATCGGGCAGCCGAAGATTCTCGAGGACAGCGCGCCGGGTGTGACACTCGTGGCTGTGCGTCCGGCCTGGATTCGGGTGCGCGCGGCGGATGGCACGGTGATCTACGAGACCATCATGAACGCGGGCGACACCTACGAAGTGCCGATCACCGAGGAGCCGCCGACCCTGCGTGTGGGCGAATCCGGTGCGGTCTATTTCGCGATGAACGGCCAGACCTACGGCCCGGCAGGGGCACGCGGATCAGTCACGTCGAACCTCGCGCTGTCTGTGGACCAGCTGAGCCAGACCTACTCGGTCGCGTCGTTCGAAGCGGACAGCGATCTGGCCCGCATCGTTGCCGAACTGGAAATCCAGCAACCCGCGGACTGATCCTCGCACCTCGTGCAGAAGGCTTGCAGACCCGCCTCAGCGGGCCTAGCTATAGGCATGAATAATCTGTACCGTTTGGTTGACACTTTCCGCGACAGGAGGGCTGCATGAGCCTCAATCACATACGCCCGTGGCGCAACATCTACCGCCGCAAGTCGCGCCAGATCATGGTGGGCAATGTGCCGGTCGGGGGGGATGCGCCGATCACAGTGCAGACGATGACCAACACGCTGACGCCGGATGTGAAGGCGACACTGGCACAGGTGCAGGCGGCGGCGGATGCCGGGGCCGACATCGTGCGGATCTCGATCCCTGACGAGGACAGTTCCCGCGCGCTCAAGGAGATCGTGCGCGAAAGCCCGGTACCGATCGTGGCGGACATCCATTTCCACTACAAGCGCGGCATCGAGGCCGCCGAGGCAGGTGCCGCCTGTCTGCGCATCAACCCCGGCAATATCGGGTCCGAGGCGCGGGTGAAGGAAGTCATCAAGGCGGCCCGCGACCACAATTGTTCGATCCGCATTGGCGTGAACGCCGGATCGCTGGAAAAGCACCTGCTCGAAAAATATGGCGAGCCGTGCCCCGATGCGATGGTCGAGTCGGGTCTGGATCACATCAAGATCCTGCAGGACAACGATTTCCACGAGTTCAAGATCAGCTGCAAGGCGTCGGACGTCTTCATGGCCGCCGCCGCCTATCAGCAATTGGCGGATGCGACAGATGCGCCGATCCATCTGGGCATCACCGAGGCGGGCGGCCTGATGACGGGCACCATCAAATCCGCAATCGGTCTTGGCAACCTGCTCTGGATGGGGATCGGCGACACGATCCGGGTGTCGCTGTCGGCGGACCCGGTGGAAGAGGTCAAGGTCGGCTACGAGATCCTGAAATCCCTGGGCCTGCGCCATCGCGGCGTGAACATCATCTCCTGCCCAAGCTGTGCGCGGCAAGGCTTTGATGTGATCAAGACGGTCGAGGCGCTGGAAAAACGGCTGGAGCACATCAAGACCCCGATGAGCCTGTCGATCATCGGCTGCGTGGTGAACGGGCCGGGCGAGGCGTTGATGACCGATGTCGGTTTTACCGGCGGCGGCAACGGGGCCGGGATGGTCTATCTTGCGGGCAAGCAGAGCCACAAGATGTCGAACGACCAGATGATCGAGCACATCGTCGAGGAAGTGGAAAAGAAAGCCGCGGAACTGGACGCCGAAACGGCTCAGGAAGCGGCGGAATAGCGCAAGATGCTTTGAAACGGTTTGGTGACAACACGTTACAACGTGCTGTCATTCGGTTTGCAAACCGCATTTTGCAAGTTTGCAAACCGCCTTGTGCCCGGTTCAGCGCGCCTCGGCGATGATCTCCTGCATCGCGTCCAGCGGCACATAGCCCCGGATCAGCTGATCGCCCATCACGAAAGACGGTGTGCCGTTGATCTGGAGCGCCTGCGCCAGGGCGCGGGTCGAAGCCAGTTGCTCTGACACGCTGTCGCTGTCCATCGCCGCGATCACCGCGTCGGCATCCAGTTCCAGCGTCTCGGCCAACCGCCGCAGCACGGTGTCGTCAAGATCGCCGTTCAGCACGATCAGCGCCTCTTTCGCGGCCTCGTAAGCCGCATCCCCGCCAACCTCGCGCGCGGCGAGGGCGAAGCGGGACGAGATCACCGAGTTTTCACCGAGGATCGGCAGTTCCTTGGCGACGTAGCGGATGTTGCCATCCAGTTCGAGCAGTTGCGCCACCTCGGGATGGGCGCGACGGCAGAAGCCGCAGCGATAGTCGAAGAACTCCACGATGGTCACGTCCCCGTCGGGGTTGCCGCCGACCCAGCTGTAGCCGTCGTTGAAGATGGCCTCGGCGTTGTTCTCGATCAGCGCGACATCGCCCTGCGCCTGTTCGGCGGCCTGCCGCTCTTCGAGAACCTGCACGGCCTCCATGATGACCTGCGGGTTTTCCAGCAGGTAGGCGCGCACCTGCGCCCCGAAGGCAGCGCGGTCGGCGTCGGACATGTTGTCCAGGTCAAGATCGGCAGCCTGCACACCGGTGGCCATCAGAAGGGCAAGAACGGATGAGGCAAGAAGGCGGGGTTTGGACATCATGGGTCTCCAGTCATCGATTTCATCGCTGCAAGGCGCGTTGCGCTGCACTTAACACATCCTGCGCCCGTTGCCATGGGCCGGATCCGCGCGGCAATGCGCCTTCGGCTCGCGTGGCGTGGATCGCGGCATCCTTCAACTGGCCCTGAACGGCATAGCGTTCTGCCGTTGCCAGCGACGCCATCGCGTTCTGGCCGGTCTTGGCATAGGCCGTGGCAAGGTCGCGCAGGATGCGGGTGTCGCTGAAGTCGCGCCCGCGTGCGGCCTCCAGCGTGCGCAGTGCGTCCTGCGGCTTGCCATCGGCAAGCTGTGCCCGACCCAGCCCGCCAAGGATCAGAGGCTCGCGCGGCGCGAGCCGGGCGGCGGCGGAATAGACCTGGACCGCATCCGAGGCACGGCGCGATTCCAGCAGGATCTGGCCCTTGAGGTCGCGCAGGTACGGATCGTTCGGGCGCGCGGTGATCGCGGCGTCAATATGGCGGATCGCGCGGCCAAGGTCGCTCTGGCGGTGATAGGCCACGGCCCTGCGCATCTCCGCGATATCCGGCGACAGGCTGTCATCGGCACGGCGCAGCGTCCAGCTCGGTGCGCGGGTGAAGGCGGTCAGCTTGCCCTTGGCGCGGTCGAACCAGTAATCACCAGTGGGGTCGGGCGCCGTTCTTGCCGAGGCACCTGCGACGAGCCCCTGGAGCGCGCGCAGACGGTCGCGCGACAGCGGGTGCGACCGCATGTAGGGATCCTGACGGGTTTCGGCCAGGGCTTCCTGCCCCCGGAACAGTTCCTGCACCTCGATCGCGCCCTGAGGGTCGATCCCGGCACTGACGAGGTAGCGGATCGAACTGATATCGGCCGAGGCTTCCTCGGCGCGGGTATGGGCGAGGAAACTGCGCAGGTTCGAGGATTGCAGACCGATCCCGAGGCCCACAGCGGCGCGTCCCGCGCCCGAAGCTGCAGCCGCCACGGCCAGCGCCATGCCCAGACCCGCGGTGGTGCGGGCGCTTTGCATGTTGCCCAGGCGGCGCGAGATATGGCCGTTGGCGATGTGCGCCGCCTCATGTGCGATCACGGCCTGCAACTGTGCGGCCGTTTCCAGTTTGGTCACGAGGCCGGAATGGATGAAGATATGCTGCGTGTCGATGATGAACGCGTTGAGCGTGCTGTCGTCGATCAAAAGGATGCGCACCTGGTTTGGGCTGAGACCCGCTGCGCGCAGAACCGGCGCGCCAAGCTCTTTGAGCGCGTGCTCGATATCGGCGTCGCGCAACAGCGTTGCCGCCCGCGCAGGAGCAGCGGCGATGAGCGCGGTCAGGCACAGGACAAGTCCGATGGCCCTGAAAAGGTGCAGCGTCGCGTGATACATTGACCTTGCCCCGTGTTCGCCCCTAGGTCTGCCCCCAGCAGTGTACGGAGAGAATGATGCGGAACTCAAGCCGTGGGGCGGTTGATCCCTTTATCGTGATGGATGTGATGGAAGCGGCGCGGCAGGCCGAGGACGCGGGTCGGCACATCATCCATATGGAAGTGGGTCAGCCGGGCACTCCGGCCCCCGTTTTGGCGCGCAATGCACTGGTCCGCGAGATGGGCGACAATCCGCTGGGCTATACCGTCGCGCTGGGTCTGCCCGCTTTGCGCCAGCGGATCGCGCAGCTTTATGGCGACTGGTACGATGTCGATCTGGACCCGGCGCGCGTGGTTGTGACGCCCGGATCGTCGGGCGGGTTCATCCTTGCCTTCACCGCGCTGTTCGATGCGGGTGACAGGATCGCGCTCGGGGCGCCCGGCTACCCGTCCTACCGCCAGATCATGAAGTCGCTCGATCTTGTGCCGGTCGAGGTGCAGACCCGCGCCGAGGCCCGGTACCAGCTGGAGCCCTCCGATCTGGAGGGGCTCGATTATCAGGGCATGATGGTCGCCTCTCCGGCCAATCCCACGGGCACGATGCTGGGCCGGGACGCGCTTGGTGCGCTGATCGGCGCGGCGCAGGACAAGGGGGCCGCGTTCCTGTCGGACGAGATTTACCACGGGATCGAGTACGACCACAAAGCCGTGACCGCGCTTCAGATCAGCGACGATGTTTGCGTGATCAACTCGTTTTCCAAGTATTTCAGCATGACCGGCTGGCGGGTCGGCTGGCTGGTGTTGCCGCCGGGCAATGTGCGGCAGGTCGAACGGCTGGCGCAGAACATGTTCATTTGCGCGCCTCATGCGGCACAGATCGCGGCGCTGGCTGCGATGGATGCGCCGGAGGAGCTTGAGGCGAACATGGCCGTCTACCGCGAAAACCGCCGCCTGATGATCGAAGGTTTGCCCAAGGCCGGGTTCGACAGGATCGCGCCGCCGGACGGGGCGTTCTATGTCTATGCAGACATCTCTCATCTGACCGAGGACAGCCGCGCCTTTGCCCGTGCCATCCTCGACGAGGCCGGGGTGGCGGTGACGCCGGGGCTGGATTTCGACCCTGAGCGGGGGGGCGGCACGCTACGCTTTTCCTACGCGCGGGCAACTGCGGACATTCTCGAAGGGCTGGTCCGGCTGGAACGCTTCATGCGGGCGCAGGGCCATATCGCCTGAGCGCATCCGGACTGTCCCTGAAGAGCAAAATCCGGTACTGTTGCCGCAAAGGCCCGATCAGAGGCCGGGGTGAGCGAATGAGTGGTGTCCTGAATTCGATTTTGGCGGTTCTGCTGTCGGCTGTGCTGGCCGGTCCTGCCTTGGCGCAGGACCTTGGAGCCTTGGCGCGTTTTGAAACCGGCACGGTGCAGGACACGCGGCGCGGGGCAGAGCTGCGGCTCGAGATCAGCCAGGGCGTGCCGTGGCGGCTGTTCACCCTGACCGAGCCCAACCGGCTGGTCATGGATTTCCGCGAGGTCCAGTGGGGCGATGCCGCCGCCGGTGCCTTTGCCGGGACTGACCGGATCGCAGGTGTGCGGATGGGGGCCTATCGGCCAGGATGGTCGCGGCTGGTGGCCGATCTGGCCGAGCCGATGGTGGTGAAAAGCGCAGAGCTTGTGACTGACACGCTGGACGGCGGCGCGACTATCACCGTGCAGCTTGCCAGCGGGGAGCAGACGGAGTTTGACTTGGTGTCAGGTGCGCCGCGCGATCCGCGCTGGGATTTGCCAGCCCCTGCACAGGTCGCTGCCGTGCCGCCGCGCGATCCGAACCGGGTGCGGATCGTGCTTGATCCGGGCCATGGTGGCATTGATCCGGGGGCCGAACGCGACGGCATCACCGAGGCGAACCTGATGCTGACCTTCGGGCGCGAATTGCAGGACGTGCTGCGACGGGCAGGCGGGTTCGACGTGATCCTGACCCGCGATGGCGATTATTTCGTCTCGCTCGAGGCGCGGGTGGCGCTGGCGCGCGATGCGGGCGCGGACCTCTTCGTGTCGCTCCATGCCGATGCGCTGGCCGAGGGAGAGGCACGCGGCGCGGCCGTCTATGTACTGTCGGACGACGCGTCCGATGCGGCCTCTGCGGCGCTGGCAGAGCGCCACAACCGCGACGACCTGCTGGCGGGTCTGGACCTGAGCCAGTCCGATGATCGGGTCGCCAATGTGCTGATGAGCCTTGCGCGGCTGGACAATGCGCCCCGCAGCGAGGCGCTGGCCAAACATATGGTGGACGGCATCCGCAATGCGGTAGGCCGGGTCCACAAACGCCCGCTGCGCAGCGCCGGATTTTCGGTGCTCAAGGCGGCGGACATTCCGTCCGTGTTGCTGGAGGTGGGGTTCCTGTCCACCGATGAAGACCTGCGCAACCTGAGCGATCCGATCTGGCGGCAAGGCATGGCGGCAGGCATCCGCGATGGCATCATCGCGTGGCGCGACGAGGATCGCGCGCTTGCGCCGCTCAGGCGGAACTGATCCTCGCCCGTGACCCTGCGTCATAGGCAACTGACTGCCGGTTCGAACGGCAATGTGTTTTGACGAAGTGCCCCTGATTTTGTAGGGGTATGGAACTGTAAAGGGACACGCCGTGCTCAGATTCATCCTGTCATTCTTCGGAGGCATCTTCACCCTCATCACCATGGGCATGATGATGGTCGCGCTTGGCGTGGGCGGCGTGCTCTGGATGTACAGCCGCGATCTGCCCAGCCACGAAAGTCTTGCGCAATACACGCCGCCGACCATCAGCCGGATTTATTCGGGCGAGGGACGGATCATCGACGAATTCGCGCAGGAACGCCGCCTGTTCACACCCGCCAATGAAATTCCCGATCTGGTCAAGCAGGCGTTCATTTCGGCGGAAGACAAGAACTTCTATACCCACAGCGGGTATGATCTGCGCGGCATCGGTGCCGCCGCGTTCGACGCGGTCGCGTCGCGCGGGCAGGATGTGCGCGGTGCGTCCACGATCACCCAGCAGGTGATGAAGAATTTCCTTCTGTCCGGTGACCGGCAGGTGGAACGCAAGATCAAGGAAATCATCCTTGCCTCGCGGATCGAGGAAACGCTGTCCAAGGAGAAGATCCTCGAACTCTACATGAACGAGATTTTCCTCGGCCAGAATTCCTATGGTGTGACGGCTGCGGCACAGACCTATTTCAACAAATCGCTTGTGGAACTGGCTCCACACGAGGCCGCAACACTTGCGTCGATGCCCAAGGCACCGTCCGATTTCCATCCCGTCCGTCGCAAGGAGCGTCTGCTCGCACGGCGCGACTTCGTGTTGGAAGAGATGTACGAAAATGGCTACATTGATCGCCAGACGTACGAGACCGAGGTGGCGATGCCGCTTCGCTCGGTCCAGAACGGCGACTATGATCACTTCCGCGATGCGCTGCCGCCCCGCAACTATTTCACCGATGAAATCCGACGCCAACTGAGCGAGGATTTCGGCGAGGGCGAATTTTTCTCGGGCGGATTCAGCGTGCGCGCCACGCTCGATCCCGAATTGCAGGTCGAGGCCGAGGTTGCGCTGCAGCGCGCTCTCGAAACCTATGACCGGTCGCAAGGCGTCTGGCGGGGGACCGGTCTGACACTCCCGCCAGAGCAGTTGACCGACACCGCAACCTGGCGCGAGGCGCTCTTGTCAATGGATATCGCGCGCGACGTTCAGCTTGAAAGCCCGTGGTATCCCGCCGTGGTGCTCGAAGTCGGGCAGAATGACGCGCGCATCGGTATCGAAGGGGTCCCGGAGGACGAGGACGGTCACTGGATACCGGCAAGTGATGTGCAATGGGCGCGCAAACTCAATGCGGACGGATCGCTGGGCCGCAAAGGCGAGGTGGCCGGAGATCTGCTTGCCGTCGGTGACGTCGTGCATGTGCGCCGCATGACTTCGGACAGCGATGGCAGCTTTATCCGTTGGACGTTGCGGCAGGCGCCAGAGGTGCAGGGCGCGTTCATGGCGATGGACGTGAACACCGGCCGCGTCATCGCGATGCAGGGCGGATTCAGCTACCAGCATTCGGTGTTCAACCGCGCAACGCAGGCGCAGCGTCAGCCGGGGTCGAGCTTCAAGCCCTTCGTCTTTGCCGCCGCTCTGGACAGCGGCTATTCGCCCGCCACGATCGTTGTCGACGCGCCGATCGAGATCGACACGCCGCAGGGCGTCTGGCGGCCGCAGAACGCGTCGAACAAGTTCTATGGCCCGACACCGCTGCGCACCGGGATCGAACAGTCGCGGAACCTCATGACGATCCGCCTTGCGCAGGAAGTCGGCATGGATGTGGTCGCGCGTTACGCCGAGAAGTTCGGCGTCTATGACAACATGGGACGCGTTCTGGCCAACTCGCTCGGGGCGGATGAAACCACACTTTACAAGATGGTCGCGGCGTATGCGATGTTCGCCAATGGCGGTGAACGGGTCGAACCCACATTGGTCGACCGCGTTCAGGACCGCTATGGGAACACCGTCTACCGCCACGACCAGCGCGTCTGCGAGGATTGCACGCTGCCAAACCTGCAACCCGGGCGCGGCCCCACCGTGACCAGCGACCGCGAGCGCGTGATGAATGCCGTCACAGCCTATCAGCTGACCTCCATGCTGGAAGGCGTGGTCGAACGCGGCACAGCACGCAGTTCGGTCAACCTGCCGGTGCCGACGGCGGGCAAGACCGGCACCACCAACGATGCCAAGGATGTCTGGTTTGTGGGCTTCACCTCGAACATCGTCGCGGGCTGCTATATCGGTCATGACCAGCCCCGCAGCCTTGGTCGTGGTGCGTCGGGTGGCGGCATGTGCGGGCCGGTGTTTAACTCGTTCATGCAAAAAGCCGTGGCGAAATACGGTGGCACCGCATTCCGTCCGCCCGAAAACTGCCAGTTCATCAAGATCGACCGAAACACGGGCGCGCGCCTGTCGGATGATGCTAGCGGCGACAACGTCGTGGCCGAGTGTTTCCGCGAAGGCGAAGAGCCGATCTTCGGCATCCAGTTCGACGGCGGCTTTGCAATGGGTTCGAATTTCGAACTCTACAGCTCAAGCGACCAACCCTCCAAGCAGGTCACCACCTCCAGCGGGGGTACCGCTATCGTCGGGCCCAAAGCGTCCTTCGGCACGCTCAGCTCGGGTGGGCTTTACTGACCATCACGCCCGTTTCGCACCGGTTGCGCCGCCTTGAAGGGGCGGCGTGGCTGGTCTATCACCACGTCTGACCAAGGCCCGAGCATACAGGACCGCCAATGCGCGCAGAAATCCAGAACACCGTTGAGCAGATCGAGAAATCCCTCAAGCTGCTGGCCCAGAGATTGAATTGGGACACCGCCCAGCACCGGCTGGAGGAATTCAACGCGCGTGTCGAGGACCCGAACCTGTGGGACGATCCCGCCGCCGCCCAGAAGCTGATGCGCGACCGGCAATTGCTGGTGGACGCGATCGAAACCTACAGCTCGATCAAGCAGGACCTCAGCGACAATGTCGAGATGATCGAACTGGGCGAGATGGAGGGCGACAAGGAAGTCATCACCGACGCCGAAACCGCGATCAAGGCACTGGCCGAGAAGGCCGCCAAGAAAGAACTCGAGGCGCTGCTGGACGAAGAGGCCGACGGCAACGACACGTTCCTTGAAATCAACTCCGGGGCAGGTGGCACCGAAAGCTGCGACTGGGCCAACATGCTGGCGCGGATGTATGTCCGCTGGGCTGAACAGCACGGCTACGAGGTCGAGCTGCAATCGGAAACGCCGGGTGAAGAGGCGGGGATCAAGTCCGCCGCCTACAAGATCTCCGGCCCCAATGCCTATGGCTGGCTGAAATCGGAATCGGGCGTGCACCGGCTTGTGCGGATCTCGCCCTTCGACAGTGCCGCCAAGCGTCACACCTCGTTCTGTTCGGTCTGGGTCTACCCGGTGGTCGACGACAATATCGAAATCGAAGTGAACCCGTCCGAAATCCGCATCGACACCTACCGGTCCTCCGGTGCCGGCGGTCAGCACGTCAACACCACCGACTCGGCGGTGCGGATCACGCACATGCCCACAGGGATCGTCGTGACCAGTTCGGAAAAGTCGCAGCACCAGAACCGCGACATCGCGATGAAGGCGCTGAAATCGCGGCTCTACCAGATGGAACTGGACCGCCGGAATGCGGCGATCAACGCCGCGCACGAGGCCAAGGGCGATGCGGGCTGGGGCAATCAGATCCGGTCTTACGTCCTGCAACCCTACCAGATGGTCAAGGATCTGCGCACCGGGCACGAGACCTCGGACACCAAGGGGGTGCTGGATGGCGATCTCGATCCGTTCATGGCGGCGACACTGGCGATGAACGTGTCCGGCAAATCCCGCGCCGACGCCCGCGCCGATTAAGGCACGCGGCCTGCCAAAATGCAGGCCGTTTTCCGTTGACGGAAAACCGGCGATGCGTCGACGCATCGCGGCCTCTGACTCGGCGCAACGAATATGTTGCCAAACCGTCTGTCAGCCGCTTTCATGCAAAACTGTGAATATCAATCCGCGGAGGATGGCATGCGGGATACCCCTGAACTTGGCGTGCCGGATCTTGAGCCGGTGACGGTGGATACGCTGCGCACTGCTTTGCGGCGGGGCTGGCGCGACCTGACCCGCGCGCCGGGCTACGCGCTGTTCTTCGCCGGGGTCTACGTGCTGGCCGGGTGGGGGATTTCGGCGGTCACGCTCTGGACCGGGACAACCTACTGGCTCGTGCTGGCTGCGATCGGGTTTCCGCTGATCGGACCTTTCGCCGCCGTGGGCTTCTACGAAGTCAGCCGCAGGTTGGAGAGCGGCGATCCGATGGTCGCCTCCGAGATTCTGGGCGTGGTGCTGCACCAGTCGCGCCGCCAGTTGCCGTCGATCTGCGTCATCATCATCATGGTGTTCCTGTTCTGGTTCTTTCTGGCGCACATGATCTTTGCCCTGTTCCTCGGCCTCAGTACGATGACCAATGTGTCAAGTTCGCTCGATGTCTACCTCTCCGCCAATGGGTTGATGATGCTGACCGTGGGCACAATCGTCGGGGCTCTGTTTGCCATCCTGCTGTTCAACATCACGGTGATCGCGCTGCCGCTGCTCCTGGACCGCGAGGTGGATTTCGTGACCGCGATGATCACCTCGTTCCAATATGTCATGGCCTATCCGGTGCTGATGCTGGGCTGGGGCGCGTTCATCGCGCTTGTGACATTTCTGGCGCTTGTGCCGGGATTCCTGGGATTGTTCATCGCCTTGCCGGTCTTGGGACACGCGACATGGCACCTGTATGACCAGTTGCGGCAACCACCCATGACAGCCGATCCCGCCTGATTGCATCGCCGGGTCAGAGATCGGGTGGGGCAGGGATGTCGCGCCCCAATCGGACCAGCGCGTCCTTCAGGAACGACGCGCGATCATCGCCCGCTTCCAGCGCGAAGACATAGGCATGGGTCAGGAAGAACCCGGTCGCCTGTTCGTCCTGCGCGGTCTCTGCCGCCTCATGATACAGACGGATCAGGGCACTTGTGTCGCCCCGTGCATGTGCATCAAGCAAGGCCTGATCCAGCGGATTGGTCATGCTGGCGAACGATGCCGCGCGATCCGGCCCGCCGCCCATTTGTGAAAGCAATGCGTCGGCCCGTCCATCGCCGGAGAAAACCGCCCGCCATCAAAGCCCGGCGCACGGCGTCCGAGCTGCATGCCTTCGACGACAAAAATGTCTTCTTCGAAGACCAGTTTCCATTGTTCTGCATTTCGCGCACGCAGGTCTGCGTCGCTGTCCGGCGTGGCATAGTACAGATGTACGTATTCTTCGGTCCGGTTCGGACCATCAGGGCGCAAGATGATCGCAAAGGCGTGGTCGCGGTGCACCCCCAGCAGAACGTTGGGGTAGATCGCAAGATATTCCGCCCCGGCGTCCCATTTCGGATCAAGCCCCGCAAAATCCGGAAACACCGCGCCGGTCTCTCCGGTCAGTTGCCGATAGACCAGCGTGCCCTGTCCCGAAGTCACGCCGTCCTGTTCGATGTTGTAGTGATCCTCCAGCCGCGAATAGCTGTTCAGGCCGGGATGCACCCAGGGCAAGTGATAGCTTTCGCAGTAATTCTCGACTGCCAGTTTCCAGTTGCTCTCGACCGTCAGGGTAAAGCGGCTGTCGTCGCCGCCGTGATACATGGGCTGTTCGAAATCCGCCCAGCGGGCGATCACGTCCGCCATCGCGTCTTCGAAGGGTGGGGCGGTGCCCGACAGGTTGATCCAGACCACGTCGCGCCAGACATGGCTGCGCGTTTCGATCAGGCCCAGCGATGGTCGGTCGATGTCCTTGTGCGTGTTGAAACCCGGACCCCCGACATGCGGCGTCGCCACAAGTTGGCCCTGCGTGCTGTAGCACCAGGAATGATAGGGGCACCGGATCGCGCCTTCGATCCTGCGCGGCGCATCGACAAGGATCATGCCGCGATGACGACAGATGTTCTGGAACACGCGCACCACGTCATCGCGCCCCCGGATGAGCAGCAGCGGAATGTCCAGAAAGGTGATCGGCACCGCGTCACCGATCTCGGCCACATCCGAGGCCACGGCAAGCCCGGCCCAGCCCGACCCGAACAGCGCGTCACGCTCTTCTGCAAAGAACTGCGGGTCGGTGTAATGCGCGTTGGGCAGTCCTCGCGCCTGCGCCGTCGGTTTCTGCACGTCAGCCAGCCAGGGATCAAGTGCCGTCATCGCAACCTCCAGACCATCGGGGTGTCTGCGATGCTGGGCGTGCGGCTCTGCACGGTCGCGTCAGATTGCGACATCCGCTGTCGCCTCCTGCCGATCCGCGGCCTAGAAGAACGGCGCGTCGATCCGCAACTGGTTGCGTTCGTAAGGCATAAGGTCGTCGGCCCGACACAGCCCCGCGCCGCGCGCAACCGCGCGCACGCGTGATCCGTCCTGCCCGAGATACTGGTAGACCAACCGCGTGATGCGCGATCCGGCGATGTTCTCGCGGACCGTGCGCGCGGTGTAGCCGACCCAGTAATCGTTCCGGAAAGATGGCACCTGCGTGAGAAAGTTGAACGAGGTCGTCAGCGTGTTGCGCCGACTGACCAGCCCGGCGACACCGCCCTCCTGCGCCAGAAGCACGCCGCGGAATTCCCGGCTGATCGCATCGTCGGGCAGCCCTTGTTGCATCATCACCTGCTTTGTTTCGTAGCCACGCAGAAAGGTTGCGCCGTCAACCCGATAGACATACACCAAACCTTGTACGAACATCGTGTCATCGAGGAAACTGCGTCGTACGAACTTGTAGAAGCCGGCGGGAAAGAAAGTGTCCTGCAATTGTGCCACGCCTCCCGAAAGAAACTCGCTTATTTCGGGATGGCTCAGTAACGATTTCGATCCCAAACCGATGTCAGACAGGGGCTCCAGAATGATCCGGGCATCCACTTTGAAATATTGGCAGATCCGAAACAGCACATCCGGTCGTGGGAAGCTTTCGCCCGACAGGTACCTGTTGAACTGTGTTCGGTTGATCCCGAGATCGCGGCACAGGGCCGAGATCGAGTCGGTCGATTTGGTCAATGCGCGGAGGTTGGCCCCAAGAGTGTTGCGCAATTCGGAGGGGCTGGGGCGTGTCACGTCGAAATGCTTTCAGATCCAGAAAACGTCTAAATGCCAGTCACCTTGTTAACAAATTCACACGTAACACACAAAGGCTGGCAACGGGTCCGGGCTGTCTTTCGAAGTGCAATCCGGTCATATGTGATGCTAACCAGTATCAATGGTGACGCGAGACCGCGTCAGGGTCAATCACCGCTGACACAAATTTTTGATGCCCGACGCAGAGTTCGGGATGTCCTGACGTGAAAAAAATTAACACAGTGGACGCCTAAGATGGGGAACCTTACTATGAAACCGCAGAATATGTTTGGTGTTGTGCTGTGGTCAGACGCAGCCGCGCAAAAAGCTGTGATCTGGTGCGAAGACCAAGGCGAACTTGCATTCTACACGCCGGCAGACGGGAGCATCCATGATGCGCCGGTGCTGGATGCAGGTGATCTCATCCGATTTGATGTGATTGTCGAGGAGAACGTCCGCACAGCGCGCAATCCACAGGTGCTCATGCCGTCGCATTCGCCTGATCTGCCGGGCAAGCTCCGTGCGGGAACCCGGGAGACTGCCAACAAGGCAGCACCGCGCGAGTCCCAGAAGGTTGTGCACCTTGCGCAGTATTTCGACATGGACACGCCCGTCAAAATCGCCTGTTCGGGGTAAGTTCGGACCAATATCCTGTCGGGGAGCAGTCCCTCCCCGACAGGGACGCCATAAGCGCTCAGGCGCCGCGTGACAACGCGGCAACGCCTGTGCGGGCCACTTCTACAAGGCCAAGCGGGCGCATGAGATCGACAAAGGCGTCGACCTTTTCGGGTGTGCCGGTGATCTGGAACACGAAGCTGTGCAGCGTGCTGTCCACGACCTGGGCCCGGAAGATGTCGGCAAGGCGCAGCGCCTCGACGCGCTTGTCGCCTGTTCCCTCGACCTTGATCAGCGCAAGCTCTCGTTCGACCGACGCCCCTTCGACAGTAAGATCGTGCACCTCGTGGACCGGCACGATCCGGCCCAGTTGTGCCTTGATCTGTTCGATCACCTGGGGTGTTCCGGTGGTCACGATGGTGATGCGGCTGGTGTGGCCCTCGTGATCCACTTCGGCGACGGTCAGGCTGTCGATGTTGTAGCCGCGCCCGGAAAACAGCCCGATCACGCGGGCCAGCACACCGGGTTCGTTCGCCACAAGAACCGCGAGAGTGTGGGTTTCCTGCACGTCGGAGAAATTCGACCGCAGGTTATACGCGGAATGCTTGGTCGAGCCTTTTTTGATGTTCAGCGGAGACATGATCTTCTTCTTTTTCCAAATATGCCGGGGGGTGTGGGGGGCTGGCCCCCCACTGAAAGGGCGGTGTGGGCAATAGCCCGGAACGGATCGGACCGGCGTCAGCCGGTCCGAAAGCCTAGACCATCACCGCGCCCTTGGAGCCGATGGCGTCCTTGGTCTTTGCCTCGCCCAGAAGCATCTTGTTGTGCGGCTCGCCCGACGGGATCATCGGGAAGCAGTTCTCGTGCTTTTCGACCAGGCAGTCAAAGATCACCGGACCGTCATAGGCCAGCATCTCCATGATCGCATCGTCGAGATCGTCGGGGTCCTTGCACAGGATGCCCTTGCAGCCGAAGGCTTCGGCCAGCTTGACGAAATCGGGCAGGGCTTCGGACCAGCTGTGCGAATAGCGCTCGCCATGCAGCAATTCCTGCCACTGGCGCACCATGCCCAGACGTTCATTGTTCATGATGAACTGCTTGACGGGCAGACGGTACTGCACCGCGGTGCTCATTTCCTGCATGTTCATCAGCCAGGACGCTTCGCCCGCCACGTTGATCACGAGGGCATCCGGGTGCGCCACCTGCACACCGATCGAGGCCGGTGTGCCGTAGCCCATCGTGCCCAGACCGCCGCTGGTCATCCAGCGGTTGGGGTCTTCGAAACCAAGGTATTGCGCGGCCCACATCTGGTGCTGGCCGACTTCGGTGGTGATGTAGCGGTCATAGCCCTTGGTCAGCTGTTCCAGCCGGTCGATCGCGTATTGCGGGCGGATCGACTTTTCCGACGGCTTGTACTTGAGGCAATCCACGGCGCGCCATTGTTCGATCTGGTGCCACCACTTCTGCAGGCCTTCCTTGTTGACCTTGCGCCCGCGCGCTTTCCAGACCTTGAGGATATCCTCGAGCACATGACCCACATCGCCGATGATCGGCATGTCGACGCGGATCACCTTGTTGATCGACGACGGGTCGATGTCGATATGGGCCTTTTTCGACTTGGGGCTGAACGCATCAAGCCGCCCTGTGATCCGGTCATCAAAGCGCGCGCCCACATTGATCATCAGGTCACAGCCATGCATGGCAAGGTTGGCCTCGTAGAGACCGTGCATGCCCAACATGCCCAGCCAGTTCTTGCCTGATGCAGGGTAGCAGCCCAGACCCATCAGGGTCGAGGTGATCGGAAAGCCTGTCGCTTCGACCAGTTCGCGCAGAAGCTGGCTGGCTGCCGGGCCCGAATTTATGACGCCGCCGCCGGTGTAGAACACCGGGCGTTCTGCGGTTTCCAGCGCCTCGACCAGTTGGGTGATGGTTTCCATGTCGCCTTTGACCTGCGGCTGGTAATGGCTGACCTTGGCCTTGGCTTTTTCGGTATAGGTGCCGGTGGCGAACTGAACGTCCTTGGGGATGTCCACAAGAACCGGGCCGGGGCGGCCCGTTGTGGCGACGTGGAACGCCTCGTGGAGGACGCCGGACAGCTTGTCGGTGTCCTTGACCAGCCAGTTGTGCTTGGTGCAGGGGCGGGTGATGCCCACGGTGTCGGCCTCCTGAAAGGCATCCGAACCGATCATGAAGGTCGGGACCTGTCCGGTCAGAACCACAATCGGGATGGAGTCCATCAGCGCATCGGTCAGGCCGGTGACCGCGTTGGTCGCCCCCGGACCCGATGTCACGAGAACCACACCCGGCTTGCCGGTCGAGCGTGCATAGCCTTCGGCGGCGTGAACCGCGGCCTGTTCGTGGCGAACAAGGTAGTGGCGGATGCCATTCTGCTGAAAAATCTCGTCGTAAATCGGTAGCACAGCGCCACCGGGATACCCGAATACTGTGTCCACACCCTGATCCTTCAGGGCCTGAACCACCATTTTCGCTCCGGTCATTTGACGTGTCATCGCTTTGCTCCGTTTACAGACACTTCTGTTCATTACGCGAAAAAAAACCCCCGATGTTCAGTCGGGGGCGCATGGGGATCTGGTCTGGTTCCGTTACCGGCCCATGCGCGCTTTCTCTACAATGACTAGTACTCGTGCCATCTTGGCTCTCCTTCACGTGGCGGGACATTATGTGCAGCCTTCGGGGGCGTCAACATCGAAAGCCAAGAAAAAAGTATCCGGAAGCAAGAAAATTTTGTCATTTATTACCCAAGAGGGCGGTCGTGGCGAAATTTTGCTAAAATCAGGGTGCTCTTGCTGTGCTTTCGAGCCGAGTCGCGGGGTGCTGGACACATGCCATGTGCACAAACGCGCGAAGATGTGAGTTGCGCGATGTGCCTCTGCCCGCCTAGGTTGAACCGAACAGTTCACGTGCAGACAAACGGAGGCTCAGATGTTTGGAAAACGTAATCATCGCATGCGGGCTTTCTCGACATGCCATGCGGCTGTGCTGGCGGTCTTCATCGTGCTCGCGCATTTGCTTTCGCTCGTGTCGCCAGGCGCGCGGCTGCAGGCGTCCGATCAGAACGTCAATGTGCCGGTCCATCCGGCAAACGCAGTTCCGTGTGAGCAGACCTCGGAGTCGGTATCGACTGAGGGCTGTGTGGTTCTTCTGAAGACCACGCAGGACGAGGCTGACCGCCTTGTACCACTCCGCTTCGGTCTGCGTCTCTGAGGCACAGCGACAAGCGCGCAGGTTTGCGAGGGGTATCGGCGTGTTGCGTACCCTCAAGACCGCTTCGAGATAAACCATTTTCGCTGCGCATCAACCTTTGCTAGCGCTATCATCTCGTCAGGGTGGAAACCTCGGAAATTCTGAGGTTTTTGCCTAAAATTTATACGTCTGTAAGCGACGTTAATTATTTGCATTCAGTTTTTTTTCTGATTACCGTCCGCTCCACTAAATGATCCGCGCAAACAGCGGACTGGCTGTTTTTGTGCATCCAATTCCAGGGGAGGAAATACATGGATCGTCGTTCATTCTTGCGGACGTCTGCTGTAGGTGCAGGCGCTGCTGCCGCTACAACACTTGCGGCACCGGCATACGCGCAGGGCAATCGTACACTGACCATGGTCACATCGGTGCCGGACGGCTTTGCCGTGTTCGACGATGCGGCCCAGCTTGCCATCGACTACATCACCGCCATGACCGATGGCCAGATTTCGTTCAACAAGATGCCCGCAGGTTCGCTTGTTGGCGCGTTCGAAGTGTTCGACGCCGTGTCCTCGGGACAGGCGGACGTGTATCACTCGGCTGAATACTACTTCCTTAACCAGCACCCCGCGTTTGCCTTCTTCACCGCCGTGCCCTTCGGCATGACGGCGCAGGAAATGGCGAACTGGTACTACCGTCGCGGCGGTCAGGAACTGCACGACAACCTGTCGAGCCTGTTCAACCTCAAGCCGCTGATGTGCGGCCAGACGGCGATGCAGCCCGGCGGTTGGTTCAACAAGGAAATCAATTCGGCGGACGACCTTCAGGGTCTGCGCTTCCGTATGCCGGGCCAGGGTGGTCAGGTTCTGGGTCGTCTCGGCGCCTCCGTGCAGAACATCCCCGGCGGTGAAATCTACCAGGCGCTGGCGTCCGGTCAGATCGACGGCGCAGAATGGATCGGGCCGTATGCGGACGAGCGCATGGGCTTCCAGGAAGTCACCAAGACCTACTACGCAGCTGGTTTCCATGAGCCGGGCTCGACCCTGTCCATGGTGTTCAACCTCGAGATCTGGGAATCCCTGACGCCTCAGCAGCAGACGATCTGCAAGGTCGCCTGCGAAGCTGCGCACGCGCAAAACACTGCGCTGTCGCTGGCCGAGAACGGCGCGGCTCTGGCCCGTCTTCAGGCTGGCGGCGTTCAGGTCCGTCAGTTCCCCAATGACGTCTGGGATGCCTTTGGGCGTGCCTCGTTGGAAGTTCGCGAGGAAAGCATGGGCGATCCGATCTATGCCGAGATCGCCAACAGCGTGGCCGCGTCGATGAAGGAATCGTCCGACTGGTACGAGATCGCCGATGGCGAGTTCATGCGCCAGCGTAACCGCGTGAACGCAGGCTAAGCGTTTAACCTACAGGAACCCCGTTCGGATCATTTGTCCGGGCGGGGTTTTTGACTGCTCAATAACCAAATATGCCGCCCCGGGAAGGGGCATTCAGGGGGCTTTGCATGATCGACTTCATCCTTTGGGTGCTACAGAACATTGTCTTGGCCCCGTATAATTTACTGGTGGCGCTTATCAACCCGGGCGCTTGGCTGAACTGGTCCAACCCCGAAGCCGTGATGCGCTTCATCTACTACGGCGCATCCGTCGAACTGTTCTTCGTGGCCTTCACGACCTTTCTTGTCATCACGGTGCTCGGCCTTGTCTGGAAGCGGGAAATCCTCTGGGGATCGGTCCTTGGGCTGGAAACCATGGCAAACGGGATCGGACGCGTCGCCGCTTGGGCGGGTCTGCTGATGGTGCTGCAGCAGGTCATGATCGTGTTCCTGCAGCGCATCTTTCGCGTGGCTGAAATCCAGATGGGACCGATGGGCACCGCGTTTGCGCAAGACCTGAGCTGGTGGGCCGAAGAGCTCAAGCTCTACAACGCCGCCGTGGTCGCGCTCTGCGTCACCTACACCTTCGTCCAGGGCGGCCATGTCCGCGTGGACCTGTTCTATTCCAACATGAAATACGGCACCAAGCGCCTTATGGACATGTTCGGATGCATGTTCTTCATGCTGCCTGCCGCAACCATCACCTATCTCTATGCGTGGTTCTTCATGTGGCGTCACCTGATGACGCCTTCCGTGACCGCGACCAGCGATCTGGACCGGATGCTGATGCAGTCGCGCATTTTCCGCTGGAACGTGGAAACCATCGGCTTCAGCCCAAACGGCTTCAACGCGTATTTCCTCTTCAAGATCCTCATCGTTCTGTTCTGCGTGCTGACCTTCGTGCACGCGATGGCCTTCTTCTGGCGGTCGCTTCTGGAATACATCGAGGGCGAGGAAAGTGACGGCAAGTACCTTGATCGGGATGGGTTCTCGAGCGAGGCCGAAGAGATCGAACACGCGATCCACACCGGATCGACCTGAACCGATGATGAAGCACAAGACAATGACGCAACAACAGACAATGATGCCGGCAACGGCACGTAGCGGGGGGGCCGCATAACATGCCTTTCGGATTGGACGGAGTCGAGGTTGGTATCCTCATTGTCTTCCTGACGCTTTTTGCCGGGATCATGACGGGGTTCCCGGTGGCATTCGCCATCGCCGGCGCCGGCGTGATTTCCTTTGCCATCATCGCGGCGCTGGATTCGGCAGGGTTGCTGATCCATCAGGCGATCGACACGTCGACAGCCGAGTATTCCGCGCTGGTCGCCGAAGGCATCGCCCGCGACGCAATATCCGTGTTCCGATACCCGGACTTGCCGCGTGTCGAAGAGGCGCTGTTCCCCGGTGGCTGGGAACAGGCGATGGAGCGCAACATCTCCTTCATCGTGAACCGCATCAACGAACGGGTGATCGCGGGTCAGTCGATCGAAACGCTTCTGGCAGTTCTGATGTTCGTGATGATGGGCATCACGCTGGAGCGTTCGCGGATTGCCGAAGACCTGCTGACCTCGATGGCGCGGGTGTTCGGCCCGCTGCCGGGTGGTCTGGCCGTGTCCATCGTGATCGTGGGTGCGTTCCTTGCCGCATCGACCGGCATCGTCGGCGCGACCGTGGTGACCATGGGTCTGCTGGCCCTGCCGACCATGCTGCGCAACAACTATTCGCCGGAGCTGGCAACCGGGGTCATCGCGGCGTCCGGCACGCTGGGTCAGATCATCCCGCCTTCGATCGTGATAGTCCTTCTGGGCACGCTGGTGGGCGACCTCTATGCCACCGGTCAGGAAACCCGCGCTCAGCTTGCCGGGTGTGGTGACGCGCTGACCTTCCTGGGCGAACCTGCGGTTCTGTCGGTCGGCACGCTGTTCCAGGCGGCCCTGCTGCCGGGTCTCTTCCTTGCGCTGCTTTACGGTATCTATGCGTTCGGCTTTGCCCTTCTGCGTCCGGCCAGCGCACCGCCGGTGGAAATGGCAGGCTCCACGGGTGAAGTGGTCACGCGCAACGAGGCGCTGACCTGGTACCTTGCAGCACCTTTGGGGTTCATTGCGGCAATCGTGATCGGTTTCAGCGCGGGTGTCATCGGCTCGCAGACCATCTCCGTGTCGGATTACGCCGAACGGGCTGACGGGCCGACCCTGCGGACAAACGTTTCCGAACAGTGCCAGGCAGCGATGATCGACCTGCACGGTCAAGAGGCGTGGGACGAATCCGTTGCCCAGCGCGCCGCGATGACCGCTGCCGGTGATACCGGGGCCGTTGTCGAACTGACCGAGGAAGAACGCGCTGAAGCTCTTGTGCAGGCACGCGAGAACGCGGCACCGATCGGCACGGGCGTTGCCACGATCTTCACTCTGCTGGGTCTGGTGCTGATCCTTGCGCGCGGCGTGTCGCCGTCGTCGAACCCGTTGCCGTTGATCATCGGCGGGATCGGTGTGGTGCTCGCCTTCCTTGCGGATGTGGTCTTCATCTTTCCGCGCACAGGATCGGGAGCGACCTTCCTGATCATGGCAATCCCGATGGTGCTCACCATGTTCGGCGTCTGGATCGCCATGGGACGATTGTCGCAAAACGAACTTCTGCGCGTGGTGTTCCCGCCGCTCGTTCTGATCGTTGCGGTGCTTGGCTCCATTCTTGGCGGCATCACCAACCCGACCCCGGCGGCGGCACTTGGGGCGGCGGGCGCGATCATGCTGGCGGCCTATCGCAAGCTGAAAGAAGAGCAGGGCGCAGCCAAGATCATCATCTGGGCCTCGCTCGCGCTGATCATCATGATCCTGCTGGGCGTGAATTTCGATTTGCGGATCACCCGCGAAAGCATCCCGGTCGAAGACTGGATCGCCTATGTTCTGGCGCAGATCGCCTACCACTTCGCGTTCTTCGGCCTGCTCTACAGCTGCTGGGTGCTGTTCCGGACCAACATCCTCGGGCCGGTGGTGCGTGAAACCGCCAAGGTCACGTCGATGGTGTTCACCATCCTCATCGGCTCGCAATTGCTGAACCTCGTGCTGATTTCGTTCGGCGGGGAACATTACATCCAGCAGTTCCTGCGGTCCTTCGACAATGAAACCATCGTGTTCCTTGTCGTGATGCTGATCCTATTCGTCCTGGGCTTCGTGTTGGACTTCCTCGAGATCATCTACATCGTCGTGCCCATCGTCGGGCCAGTGATCTATGGCGGAACGCTCGATCCGGCATGGGTGACGATCATGATCGCGATCAACCTGCAGACGTCGTTCCTGACGCCACCTTTCGGATTTGCGCTGTTCTACTTGCGGGGTGTTGCCCCGAAAGAGGTCACGACGGGGCATATCTATCGCGGTGTCATTCCCTTCGTCGGCATCCAGGTTCTGGCGCTTGCGCTGCTCTGGATATTCCCGGGGATCGTGACGATCCTGCCGGACCTGATCCAGAACTGACCGGATCTATATCCGAACCAACAAAGGCCGCCCTGTTTCGGGGCGGCCTTTCTCGTTGGTTGGGGGCAGGGCGTCAGTCTTCGTTGGGGTCGGCTTCGGCCTCTGCCTTGTCGTCATGTTCCGTCCCCGGAGCGTGCTCGGGTGGGGAATAGGTGGTGTAGAGGCGCATCATGCCGGTGCCGGTGTTCTTGAAATTATGATACTGGCCCGCGGGCACGATCGCCACGTCGCCCGCCGAGATCTGCATCTCGGCATCGCCGATCCGGCCATGGCCCATGCCGTCGACGAAATACAACAGCTGTTCATGGCCCTCGTGGACCTCGCCACCGATCTCGCCGCCTTCGGGAATGGCCATCAGCACCAGCTGCGTCTTGTCGCCGGTCCAGACCACGTCGCGGAATTTGTCGTTGCTGCGCGCCATCTTTGCGATGGGCATGACCAATGTTTCATGTTCCGACATGTCGGGGTGCTCCTTTGTCCTTGCGACAAGGGAACGTGTCGAGACGCGATCCGTTCCAAAGGGCAGAGGTCGGGACCGTCCGGCTGTCAGCTGCGCAGATCGGGAAGCGAGATATTGGCGACCTGTTCGGCAATCGGGTCGGTCGACATCGGGTGTGTGTCCGCCGAATAGCTGTCGGGCTTGCGGAATTTCTCCCAAGCGCCGTGACGGTACAGCTCGAGGCCCGAAAAGGCCGATTTGTACCCCATCTTGGCGCTGCCCGGCACCCAGTAGCCAAGGTAGACATAGGGCAATCCCGCCTCGCGCGCGATCTCGACATGGTCGAGGACCATGTAGGTGCCAAGGCTCTGCGCGGGCACGTGGGGACTGTAGAAGGAATAGACCATGCTCAGCCCGTCATCGAGCACATCCGTCAGGCAAACCGCTTTCAGCTTGCGGGTTTCATGATCGGTATATTCGATGACGCGCGACCGGATCGGCGTTTCCTCGACCATTGCGGCGAAATCGAACACGTCCATATCCGCCATGCCGCCATCCGCATGCCGCGCGTCGAGATAGGTGCGGAACAGCTCGTACTGGTCCTCTGTGGCCCAGGCGCTGGTGGCATGCCGCCGCAGAGTCGCGTTGCGCTTGATCGTGCGCTTCTGGCTTCGGGAGGGGCGAAAATCCTTGATCGAGATTCGCGCCGAGAGGCAGGCCGAACAATCCGAACAGGACGGGCGATAGAGCACGTTCTGCGACCGGCGGAAGCCCTGTTTCGACAGGCTGTTGTTCAGCTTGTCCGCGGCATCGCCCTGCAACGCCGTGAACAGCTTGCGTTCCATCCGACCAGGAAGGTACGGACAGGGTTGGGGCGCAGTTACGTAAAACTGCGGCGCAAGTGGCAGCGAGTGGCGCATCGTGTACTCTTCGTCGATATTCGCAGACCGTAACCCAAGGCTTCACGTCCGCCAACCCCCCAGAACCGGTGGGGTCAGCGTTCGAGGATCAGGCGGCCATTGTTGATCTCGAGCCGGGCAAACCGGCTGAGATAGTCCATCCCCAAAAGCGATTTCGTCATCTCGCCCTCGTTCACGAAGGCCCGGACATTGCGATCATGGAACGGTCCGAGCGCCACATCGTCCAGACGGACAGGTGCGGTGCGCACAACGCCGTTCGCGGTCATCGCCTCGGAATAGAAGATCACGTCTTGCTCACCCAGACCGACACGCGCGGCGTCTGCCTGTGTCAGCACCATGCTGGTGGCACCGGTATCGACGACGAACCGCACGGGCGCATCGTTGATGGCCAGCGTGAGGTAATAATGCCCGTCCGGCGCGCGTGGCACCTCGACGCGCCCGGTGTCTGACATGACCAGCTGTTGCGGCTGCACCGTCTGGCGGATGTCACCCCAAAGCCCGACGGCGGCGATCACACCCAGAAAGATCAATCCCCACACAGCACCCTGTTGCATCGTCTTGTTCAGGCTTTGCCGGTTCTGGATGAAGAACCAGAACACGAGCACCACCGCAAGCAGCACCAGGTAGGCCAGGTTGCCATACTCCATCCCCGACATCGTCACTCCTTAAATTCGACATGACGGGTATGTAGGTCGGCGCAGGTGCGTTTTGTAGTGTCGTTTGCCGGTCAGGGATCACCCGCCAAGAACCAGGCCGAAGCCGCGAATCCCGTCCAGAACGAATTGCACCGACAGCGCCGCCAGCAACATGCCCAATAGCCGTGTGACCACCACGATCCCGGTCTTCCCAAGCGCCCGCTCGATTGGTGACGCGCTCAGGAACAGCAGGAAGACGATGGCCAGAACACCCACCATCACACCCAGCACAGAGGCCATGCCGACGGGCCCGTCTGCCTGACCAACCAGCAGGATGATCGACGCGATGGCACCCGGCCCGGCAATCAGCGGGATGGCGATGGGAAAGACCGACGGGTCGGGCAGGTCGTCTTCGACATCCGCCTTGTCCTCGCGCCGCTTGGTGCGCCGTTCGAACAGCATGTCCAGCGCCGTCAGGAACAGCAGGATACCCCCGGCGATGCGAAAGGCAGGCATGGAGATGCCGATGAATCCAAGAACCTGCTCACCCAGAAAGGCGAAGAGAAACAGCAGCCCCGCCGCGATCACCGTGGCACGAATGGCAATGGCGCGCCGCTGCTGCACCGTCATGCCAAGAGTCAAAGCGATGAACACCGGCGTCAGCCCGATCGGGTCGATGACCACAAACAGCGTGACGAAGGCCGAGATGAGAAAGGCAGGATCCATGACAGATCGCTACACCGACCACGTGCAAGGGACAACCCGTAGGCCGGGCATCTGCCCGGCACTTCGCGTCACGCGGTCTCTGCCACTTCCAGTTTCTGCAACGCCGCTTCCCACAGCGCCTCTGCGCGGTGCAGCCCGTCCATCACCTCGCCGTATTTCTTGTTCCAGGTCTCAAGCTCACCCTTGCGCCCGGGTTCATACAGCGCCGGATCGGCCAGCTTTTTCGCCAATGTCTCGCGCATCTGTTCGATCTTCTCGACCCGCGCCTCGCATTTGCGCACTTCGGCCTTGAGGGCCAGCATCGTGTCACGGTCGGGCCGGGCAGGGCGCGCGGGCTTGGGCTTCTCGGCCTTTGCGGGTTTGTCCGAGGCCAGCAGCATGGCGCGGTAATCGTCCAGATCGTCCTCGTAAGGCGTGACGTTGCCATCCTTCACAAGCCACAGGCGGTCCGCGACCATCGACAAGAGATGCATGTCGTGGCTCACCAGGATCACCGCGCCGGAATAGGCGGTCAGCGCCTCGACCAGCGCCTCGCGGCTTTCAATGTCAAGGTGGTTGGTCGGCTCGTCGAGGATCAGCAGATGCGGCGCGTCGATGGTCGCCAGCAGCAGTGACAGCCGCGCCTTCTGTCCGCCCGACAGCTTGCCCACGACCGTGTCCGCCTGCGCCGCCATCAGGCCAAAACCCGCCAGCCGCGCCCGGTGACGCGTCGGCATCTCGTTCGGACGCGCGCGCCGCAGGTGTTCCAGCGGTGTCTCGTCGATATGAAGCTCGTCCACCTGGTGCTGGGCAAAGAACCCGATGCGCAGCTTGGAGGACCGCGTGATCCGACCGGACATCAGCGGGAGCCGGTCCGAGAGCAGCTTGGCCAAAGTGGATTTGCCCTGACCGTTCTTGCCCAGCAGCGCGATCCGGTCGTCCTGGTCGATCCGCAGGTCAAGCTTGCGCAACACCTCGGTCTCGCCGTAACCGGTCACGCCGTTCTCGACCCGGATGATCGGCGGCGACAGCTCGTCGGGTTGCGGGAAGCTGAACACCCGCTTGGCGATCTCTTCGGGCGCGCTGACCATGTCCATCCGCTCGATCATCTTGAGCCGCGATTGCGCCTGCTTGGCCTTGCTGGCCTTGGCGCGGAACCGGTCGACAAAGCTTTGCAGATGCGCGACCCGCGCCTGCTGCTTCTTGGCCACCGCCGTTGCCTGAGCGCGCCGCTCGGCCCTTTGCCGCGCGAACTGGTCATAGGGACCCTGGTAGAAGGTCAGTTGCCGCTCTTCCAGATGCAGGATCGCCCCCACCGCACGGTTCAAAAGGCCCCGGTCGTGGCTGATCACGATCACCGTATAGGGGTATTTCGCGAGGTAGCTTTCCAGCCACAGCGCCCCTTCAAGGTCAAGATAGTTGGTCGGCTCGTCCAGCAGCAACAGGTCAGGCTGCGCAAAAAGCACCCCGGCCAGTGCCACCCGCATCCGCCAGCCACCGGAAAAGGCACTGCATGGCATACGCTGGTCGGCATCGTCGAAGCCCAGACCCTTGAGGATCGCAGCCGCCCGCGCCTCTGCCGACCAGGCGTCGATATCGGCCAGACGGGTCTGCACCTCGGCGATGCGCGCGCCGTCCGTGGCGCTCTCGGCCTCGGCCATCAGCGCCGCGCGCTCGGTATCTGCGGCGAGCACAGTGTCGATCAGCGACACCGACGATCCCGGCACTTCCTGGCTCACCCCGCCAACCCGCGCGCCGCGCGGCACCGAAATCACGCCGCCTTCCAGCGCCAGCTCGCCCCGGATCAACCGGAACAGGGTTGTCTTGCCCGCGCCATTGGGGCCGACAAGGCCCACCTTGTGCCCATCGGGAATGACCGCACTTGCGCCCTCGAACAAGGGACGCCCGTCAACCGCGTAGGTGATATCTTCAATCTTCAACATGGCACGCCCATATCAACGCCCGAAAGGACAGACCAGCGTCCTTGTCTTCTCTGGTTCAAAAATATCTCGGGAGTTTGAGGGCAGAGCCCTCAAATCCCTGCATGGCAGGGATCGAAAGCCCGTCCAAGGGCTTTCCAACGTCAGACCTGCATGCTAACCGGCGCTCCAAACACACACCCAACTTACGGAGCGACCAAAATGGCCCTCGAACGCACCTTCTCGATCATCAAACCCGACGCCACCCGCCGCAACCTGACTGGCAAGATCAACGCCAAGTTCGAAGACGCGGGTCTGCGCATCGTGGCGCAAAAGCGCATCCACCTGACCAAGGCACAGGCCGGCACATTCTACGCCGTGCATTCCGAACGCCCGTTCTACGACGAGCTGTGCGAATTCATGGCGTCCGAGCCGGTTGTGGTTCAGGTTCTCGAAGGTGAAAACGCCATCGCCAAGAACCGCGAAGTCATGGGGGCCACCAACCCCGCAGACGCGGCCCCCGGCACCATCCGCGCCGAGTTTGCAGAATCCGTGGGTGAAAACTCCGTCCATGGCTCCGACGCGCCGGAAACAGCGGCCGAAGAAATCGCGTTCTTCTTCTCGGGCCTCGAGCTCGTCGGCTGAGCCACCTCTTCGACGTCACATGACTGCGTAGGCCGGGCTTCTGCCCGGCTTATTTTTTTGCAACCACGCCGATCTGGTCCAGAAACCGTTCGATCCCCGTGGGCACAGAATCGCTGCGACCTGCCATTTCTGCCTTGAGTGCATCGAACCGCACCCGAAGCGCGGTCTTCTCGGCGCCCTTGCAATCGTTCCAGGGCCGTCCCTGCAATCCCATGACCAGAACGTAGTAGCCGATGAAATGCGGCCGCATCCCCGAGAGCAACAGTCGCCGGTACGCCTCGTCCGCACCCATTTCGCGCAGCGCTTCGGCCGAACCGATCCCCGCCTTGGCGCAGGCCTCCTCCATCGCGGGCCCGAGGTTGCGGATGGAAGAGACCGGCTCGGACATCACGCGGCTTGTGCCAAACCGGCGGCAAAGGAGCACAGCCTGTGCAGCGCCGCCTCGAACTGGCTGTCCTCCAGCGTCATCGCCACCCGCACATGCCCCGCCGCCGATGTGCCAAAGCTCTCGCCCGGCATGACCGCGATGTGATGCGCATCCAGCAGCGCATTGGCGAAACCCTCGCCGCTCAGCCCGGTGGCCCGCACATCCAGCATGACATACATCGCGCCCTGCGCCGGGATCATCCGAACCAGGTCCTGTTTCGCCAGCACCCGTTCGGCGATGGCGCGCCGACGCTGGAACGGCTCGGCCACCTGCAGCTCCAGCTCGGCACCTGCCCGCAAGGCGAAGAGGGCGGCGTCCTGGATATAGCCCGGCACGCCGTAGGTGGTGTTGGTCGCCAGATCGACAAGGCAGGTGATGACCTCTTCCGGCCCGACGATCCAGCCGATCCGGCTCCCGGTCATGGCGTGGCTTTTGGACATTGACCCGATCACCAGAGTGCGCTCGGCCATGTGGGGCAGGGCGCGCGGGCTCAGATGGGCGCCCTCCCAGACCTGGCTGTCATAGACCTCGTCCGAGATCAGCCACATGTCCCGCACCGTCACCACGTCCGCAATGTCCTGCAAGGTGTGACGCGGATAGACCGCCCCGGTGGGGTTGTTCGGCGTGTTGATCAGCAGCGATGCAGCCCCTTCGCTGGCTTGCTCCAGCGCGGCGCCTTCGGGCAGGAACCCCTGCGAAGAGCGCGTGGCCACCACGCGCGGCACGGCCCCCGCCGACCGCACGACGCCGGGATAGGTTGCGTAATAGGGATCGACGATCAGCCCCACATCGCCCGGGCTGCACACCGCCATGTGCGCCGCGAACAGCCCCGCCTGACCCCCCGGCGTGATCAGCACGTTCTCGCGCGAGGTGGGCACGCCCGATTGCGCCTCGATTCTTGCGGCAACCGCGTCGCGCAAGGCGCTGACGCCGGGGACGATCGCATAGCCGGTATGGCCGCCCCTTGCACTGTCATACATCGCGCGCAGGATCGACGGATCGGTGCCGATGTCATGCTCGCCTATGGTCAATTCGGTCACCGGCACACCGGCCGCGATCATGGCGCGGGCGCGGTAGAACACGTCCCACCCGTCCGATCCGTCCCCGTTGAGCGTGGTGATGCGTTGCGACAATGCTGGCATGGAGCCCTCCGACCGGTTCGGTCAACACCTGCCAGAGCCGGTGGCACAAAGTCCAGATCGAAGCGCTGCCATTCTTGACGGCGCGCGCCAAATCTGGCTATCTCGTCTGCATGACCCGTATCGCAACATGCCTCTGCTGCATCATCCGCTAATCCACCTGGCGGGCCGGTCTTCTATTCCAATATCGAAGTGAAGTTGCTACTCCCGCCGCAATCCCGGCCCGCGAGGAGCATCCATGACGATCCACCTGACCAACACCGCCACGCGCCAGAAAGAGCCGTTTGTCCCGCTCGACCCGGACAACGTGCGGATGTATGTCTGCGGGCCCACCGTCTATGACCGCGCGCATCTTGGAAATGCGCGCCCCGTCATCGTGTTCGACGTGCTCTACCGTCTGCTGCGCCATGTCTACGGCGTGGATCACGTCACTTACGTGCGCAACTTCACCGATGTGGATGACAAGATCAATGCGCGCGCGGCGGAGTCCGGGCGCAGCATCGGCGACATCACCGACGAGACGACGCAATGGTATCTGGAGGACATGGCCGCCGTCGGTGCGCTGGAACCCTCCATTCGCGGGGCGAACCACGACAAGGCCATGCCCCGCGCCACCGCCTATATCGCCGAAATGATTGCGATGATCGAGGACCTGATCGCCAAGGGTTTTGCCTACACTGCACCCATTAGCTTCGGGCATAATTCCAAAGCGGTTTATTTCAATGCCGAGAAAGCTCCGGAACATGCATTCTTCGAAGTTGAAAAATACTCCAGATACGGAGTGCTATCAGGGCGCACCGTTGATGAAATGATATCGGGTGCTCGATCAGAACGAGGAGAGGGCAAAAGAAGCCCAATGGATTTCGTCCTCTGGAAGCCATCAACAATCGACCAACCTGATTGGGAAAGTCCCTGGGGACGAGGACGACCCGGCTGGCATATCGAGTGCTCTGCTATGGCTAAGTCGCTCTTGGGTAGTACCTTCGACATCCACGGCGGCGGCAACGACCTGATGTTCCCGCACCACGAAAACGAGATTGCCCAGAGCTGCTGCGCCAATGGTACCGAAAAGATGGCAAACTTCTGGCTGCACAACGAGATGTTGCAGGTCGAGGGCAAGAAGATGTCCAAGTCGCTCGGCAATTTCTTTACCGTACGGGATTTGCTGGATCAGGGCGTGCCGGGCGAGGTGATCCGGTTCGTGTTCCTGTCGACGCATTATCGCAAGCCGATGGATTGGACGGCTGAGAAGGCACGAGAGGCTAAAGACACTTTGCAAAGCTGGTACAATTTGACTGATGGAGTGCAGTCATCGGGAAAAGCTAGCTTTCAATTGATTGACGCGCTTTCTGATGATCTAAACACACCTCTCGCGCTTTCTATCCTCCATGAGATCGCAAGGAGTGGTTCCGCGAAAGAGCTTAAGCTGGGTATGCAACTGCTTGGCTTCACCAATCCCGAACAACTTGATTGGTGGCGGACAGAAACGGTCTTTCTGCCCGGGACATTTTCAAGTGGTTCTACCCCGCTTTACCTGAATGAAATCGTTCCATTTTTGCGAAAGTGGCAGGATCTGCGATTGGCAAAGGACTACGTCGCTGCTGATGCACTGAAAGTGAAATTGGAAAAAACAGGTCTCAGGATTTCAAATTCGACTTCTGGTCCAACGGCGGTTGTTCCGTATGGCTTTGACCCATCGAAACTGGAAGACATCTGATGTCCCTCCGTTCTAACCACTGCGCCCGGCGGCACGCCGGGCAGCCCCCGACCGCCCCGTTTTGCCGAAGGCAAACCTTCGGTTTGACGGGCGGGGGCTTCTCCCCCGCCCGCGGTCGGGGACTGCCCTCTGATCACGAGAACCTGCAATGACCAAAACTCGCCTCACCCTCTACGATACAACGCTGCGCGACGGGCAGCAGACGCAGGGCGTGCAGTTCTCGACCCCCGAGAAACACCGCATCGTCGCCGCGCTCGATGCGCTTGGCATCGACTATATCGAGGGCGGCTGGCCCGGTGCGAACCCCACCGACAGCGCCTTTTTCGACGAGGTCGGTCACACCAAAGCCACCGTCACCGCCTTCGGCATGACCAAGCGCGCGGGTCGGTCGGCAGAGAATGACGACGTTCTGGCAGCGGTCATGAACGCGGGAACCAAATCCGTTTGCCTCGTCGGCAAGACGCATGATTTCCACGTCACCACCGCCCTTGGCATCACGCTGGACGAAAATGTCGAGAACATCCGCGCCTCGGTGGCGCATGTCGTGGCGCAGGGGCGCGAGGCGCTGTTCGATGCGGAACACTTCTTCGACGGCTACACCGCCAACCCGGATTACGCTCTGACCTGCCTGCACGCCGCTTATGAGGCAGGCGCCCGCTGGGTCGTGCTCTGCGACACCAATGGCGGCACACTGCCTGCCGAGGTGGGCCGGATCACCCAAGCCGTGATCGCCTCCGGCATCTCCGGCGACCGTGTCGGCATCCACACCCACAACGACACCGAAATGGCCGTCGCAGCGACGCTCGCTGCCGTCGATGCGGGCGTTCGGCAGATCCAGGGCACGCTGAACGGGCTGGGCGAACGCTGCGGCAACGCCAACCTGACGGCGCTGATCCCGACGCTGCTGCTCAAGGAACCTTACGCCAGTACCTACGAGACCGGTGTGACGCTTGAGGCACTGGAGGGCATGACGCAGATCAGCCGGATGCTGGACGAGATCCTGAACCGCGTGCCGCTCAAGCAATCGGCCTACGTCGGATCGTCCGCCTTTGCCCACAAGGCGGGGCTGCATGCCAGCGCGATCCTCAAGGACCCGACGACTTACGAACATGTCGAGCCCGGTCTGGTGGGCAACCGCCGCATCATCCCGATGTCGAATCAGGCGGGGCAGTCGAACCTGCGCCGCCGTCTGGCCGAGGCGGGGATCGAGGTGCCGGACAAGGACCCTGCACTGGCGCGTATTCTGGACCGGATCAAGGCGCGCGAGGCCGAAGGCTATTCCTACGACACCGCGCAGGCGAGTTTCGAACTTCTGGCCCGCGACGAGCTGGGCCAATTGCCCGAGTTCTTCGAGGTCAAGCGCTACCGCGTGACGGTGGAGCGGCGGAAGAACAAGTACAACACCATGATCTCGCATTCCGAAGCGGTCGTCGTGGTCAAGGTTGGCGACGAAAAGAAGCTGTCGGTCAGCGAATCGATGGACGATCTGGGCAATGATCGCGGCCCGGTGAACGCGCTGTCCAAGGCGCTGGCCAAGGATCTTGGGCCGTATCAAGAGGTGATCGACGATCTGCGGCTGGTCGACTTCAAGGTGCGCATCACCCAAGGTGGCACCGAGGCCGTGACCCGCGTCATCATCGACAGCGAGGACGGGCAGGGGCGGCGCTGGTCCACCGTGGGGGTGAGCGCCAACATCATCGACGCGTCCTTCGAGGCGCTTTTGGATGCCGTGCGCTGGAAACTGGTGCGGGATGTGCAGCCGGAATGAGTTTCGATGCCGACCTCATCGCCTGCGCGCAGCTGGTCGAACGGGGTGATCCGGACCGGTTTGCCGCAACGATGGCGGCCTCGGTCGAGGCGCGCAAGGTGCTGTTCCCGATCTACGCCTTCAACGTCGAGGTGTCGCGCGCGCCGTGGCTGACGCAGGAAGCGATCATCGCCGAGATGCGCTTGCAATGGTGGACCGACGCGCTGGAAGAGATTGCCTCGGGCGGTCTGGTGCGGCGGCACGAGGTTGTGACCTCGCTTGCGCATGTGCTGGATGCGAACTCCGCGCGGCAGTTGCAGCGTGTGACGCAGGCGCGGCTCTGGGATGTTTATCGCGATCCGTTTGAAGATCAGGCGGCATTTTCAAGATATATCGAAGACACATCCGCGTCCCTTCTGCTGGCCGCGTCGCAGGCCCTGGGCAATCAGATGCCTGACGCCTTGACCGATCTTGGCTATGCCACGGGGCTCGCGCAGTTCCTGCGCGCGGTGCCCGAGCTGGAACGTTTGGGGCGGCGGCCCCTGGTGGATGGTCGGCCCGACGCGGTGCGTGCGCTTGCGGCGGAAGGATTGGAGCGTTTGGCACAATCCCGACGCGCCCGGTCACAGATCCCGGCCAAGGCCGGGCCCATCGCGCTGACGGCATGGCAGGCCGGACCGATCCTGAAACAGGCGCGATCCGATCCGCGACGCGTGGCGGATGGTACGCTTGGTATGCCCGAAGCGCACAAAAAACTGCGCCTTATGTGGCAGGCCGCAACCGGCCGTTGGTAACTCAGAACGCAAGCGCCACGCTGCATCCCAACCCGGTGGCGAGGATATCCGCCGGATCGCCGACATCATCGACCAGTTCCTTGAGAACCCCGACACCGATCGCGGCCAGACAGCCCGCCGCCGGGTTGCCGGTTTCCTTAGTCACGACATGGGACACCGCCGCACCAACCGCGAAATGCGCGGCCTTGTCGTAATGTTGGCATCCGGCAAGCAGGGGCAGGGTGAAGAGCAGACATCGAAACATGGCAGGCACCGTTCTGGTGAAAGAGGCCTTCACCATGCGCCGCAGGTCTGAAGGCCGCGTTACCTGCGCCCAAGCAAACTCCGTTGCATTTTAACGATCAGATCGACCGTTCCCTGGGCTGGAACATCAGCCAGATCAAGGCACCACCGGCCAGCACCAGGAATGGCGCCATCGCCATGTTCACGGCACTCCAGCCTTCGACCGGGGTGCCGCCCGAACAGTTCAGCAACCCGCCAGAGGCCAATGACGCGATGGTCACACCGCCGAAGACCAGAACGTCGTTCATGCCCTGCACACGGCCTCGCTCGTGCGGTTCATGTGCTGCGGTCAGCATGGCGGTGGCGCCGATGAAGCCGAAGTTCCAGCCAAAGCCCAGCAGGATGAGCGCGATGTAGAAGTTCGCGATATCAACGCCTTGCAGGGCGACAGCCCCCGCAGCGGCAAGGATCACCAAGCCGGTGGCGACGATCTTTTCCACGCCGAAGCGCACGATCAGATGGCCTGTAAAGAAGGATGGCGCGAACATTGCCAGCACATGCGCCGACACGATGTCGGCGGCGTTCCCGGCGGTATAGCCGCAGCCAACCACGGCCAAGGGTGTCGAGGTCATGACGAGGTTCATCAGCGCATAGGTCACCATCGCGCAGATGATCGCCACGGCGATGCGCGGTGTCTTGAGCAGCTCGAGCCGGGTGCGTCCCTTGGGGTCGTCGGCATGGGGCGCCTTGGGTTTCGGGATGTCGAGGAAGAGAAACAACGTCGCGCCGATGACGTTCAGCGCAATCGCCGCAAGGTAGGTGCCGAGGAACGGCACGACATACCAATCCGCCGTTCCCTTGACCAGTTGCGGCCCGATCACCGCAGCGGCGAGCCCCCCGGCCATGACATAGGAAATCGCCTTGGGGCGAAATTCGTCCGTGGCCGTGTCTGCTGCGGCGAAGCGGTAAAAGCCCTGTGCCGACATGTAGATGCCGGTCAGGAAGCTGCCCAGCAGGAAGACCGGGAAGGACGCGATATAGAGCCCGTAGGCCCCGATCGCCCCGCCCAGCGCGCCGCCCAGAGCACCCACGGCGAACCCGGCGCGGCGGCCGTATTTCTGCATGAAGGCGGAAATCGGCGTGGCCGTGACCATCGACCCCAGCACGATCAGCGAGATCGGCAGCGTGGCGAAACAGATGTTCGACGCCAGCGACTGCCCGGCCAGACCGCCCACCGTGAACAGCATCGGCATCTGTGCGCCAAGGATGGCTTGGGCCAGAACCAGGACAAACACGTTGCGCTTGGCGCGGCGGTTTTCGGTGGCGTCGTCGGGGGAGGCGTGGTCAATTGTGCTCATGTCGCAAGCCGTATGCCCAAATTCAAATTCCTGCAAGTGTGCCTGCGCCCGAATGGCGGTTTTGTAAGCGGCTGGAATGACGGTTTTCGACGGCTCAAATTCGGCGAACTATGGCTCTGTGACGATCCTTGGCGGATCGGCTGAAGCACGTGATCTGGCAGCACATCTGGGTGCGCGGGCGCGGCTCTGGCTGCCTGCGCGGGACCGGATGACCGGGCAGGGTGGATCTGACCTCGCAACCTTGTCCGAGCTTGTGCACGCGGCAGAGGCGCTGGTGATCGCGCCACATCCTTGCGATGTGGACAGTCTGACATTGGGTGCGCGTGTGGCCGCACAGAGCGCCGTGCCGCATGTCACGCTGGCGCGTCCGGAATGGCGGGCCACGCGGCGGGATCGCTGGATCATCCTGCGCTCTGCACGTGACGCGGCGCGGGCGATTCCCGCAGGGTCTCGCGTGCTGGTCACCCTGGGCCGGCCTGCGCTGCGCGAGATGCGGGCGCTGCGCCACGCGCATCTCTTCGTTCGGCAACTGACGGCCCATTCCGATCCGTTCCCGCTGGCGCATGGCCGCTACCTGCACGGGACAGCCCCCTTTACCGTGGCGCAGGAGATCGGACTGATGCGCAGGTTCCGGATCGACGCTGTGCTGACCCGCAACGCAGGAGGGCCGGGTGGCTGGCCGAAGATCGCCGCGGCCCGTGCGTTGGGCCTGCCGGTCTATATGGTGGCACGGCCGCGCATCACCTCCGGGCCTGTGGTGGCCTCGGTCGACGCGGCACTGGATTGGATGGGAGAGCGCCTGTGGTTGGACGGCTGATCGAAACGGAGGCTTGCGTGGCCGAAGGCGCCGACTGGCTGGCGCGCACCGAGCCGCGCTTTGCCCATGCGCTGGAACAGACCGGTCCGCTGCCGCTGCGGCGCAAGCCGGACGGGTTTGCGCAATTGCTCAGTGCCATCGTCAGCCAGCAGGTCAGCGTCGCCTCGGCCCGCGCGATCTGGGGCAAGCTGGAGGAGGCGGGCGCTGTGACGCCCGACGCGGTATGGGCGTGTGGACAGGACGGCTTGCGCGATCTGGGCCTCAGCCGTCAGAAAGCACGCTATGCCTGTGCGCTTGCCGAAGCATCGATCGACTATGACGCGTTGCGCGATGAACCCGATGACGAGGTCATCAAGACACTGACCGCCGTGACCGGCGTCGGCGTCTGGACCGCCGAGATCTACGCCATGTTCTCGCTTGGCCGGGCGGATGTGTTCGCGCCGGGAGATCTGGCCCTGCAGGAAAGCGCCCGCATGCTGTTCGATCTGCCCGAACGGCCAAAGGAAAAGCCGCTCCGCCAGATGGCCGAGGCATGGAGCCCTTGGAGATCGGTTGCGGCGCGCGCGCTCTGGGCCTACTACCATGTCGCAAAGGATCGAGAGGGGATCGCATGACACGGGTGTTGAACGCAGGTCGCAAGGAACCGGTTTCCGGTGAAATCCGCTCTGCCGTGGTGTTTCTGCACGGCTACGGGGCCAATGGCGCGGACCTTCTGGGGCTGGCCGATCCGATGGGCGAACACCTGCCCGACACGCTGTTCGTGGCGCCCGATGCGCCCGAGGCCTGCGCAGGTGCGCCGTTCGGGTTTCAATGGTTCCCGATCCCGTGGATCGACGGGTCGTCGGAAGAGGAATCCATGTCTGGCATGGCCAGCGCGGTCAACGATCTGAACGCGTTTCTCGATGCGCTGATGGTGGACGAGGACCTGTTGCCGGAACAGGTGGTGTTGTTCGGCTTCAGCCAGGGTACGATGATGGGCCTGCATGTCGCGCCGCGCCGCGAAGACCCGATTGCCGGGATGGTGGCCTTTTCCGGACGGTTGCTGGCACCGGAACTGCTGGCCGACGAGGTGGAGAGCCGCTTTCCGATCCTGCTGGTGCATGGCGATCAGGATGACGTGGTCCCGCCGCAAGCCCTGCCAGACGCGGCAGAAGCGCTGCAGAACGCGGGTTGGGAAGACGTGTTCGCCCATATCATGAAGGGCACCGCGCATGGAATCGCGCCCGATGGTCTGTCGGTGGCGCTGGCCTTCATGCGGGACAAGTGCAACCTCTGACGCGGCTCAGGCCAGACCGTCCACCAGTTCGAGGAAATCCGGATACCGCGTGACGAACTGCGCGTGCTGGTCGGGAAATCGCTCTGCGAACAGATCCAGATGCGCGCGGCATTCCACCGGGCGGCCCAGACGGCGGGCCAGCCAGATGCAGCGCACAATCGGGCGCTGGTCGCGGGGGTGCAGCGCGATCTTCTGCTGGAACCCGTGATACATCCCGCCCAGATCGCGGCTCAGGTGACATTGGTGGATATAGACATCCAGCAGCCTGTCCCTGTGCTGCGCCGAAGCCTTTTCCAGCGCGCGCAGGGCCTCGGCCTTGAGGTCGCGGGCAGACAGGTCGAAAAAGAATCGGTTTGAGATCAGATCGTCGATCAGACGGTGATAGCGGTTGCGGTACCTGTCGAAGGAATAGTGCTCGACCGAGGCGGCACAGCCCGCTGCGTAGCGGTCACGGGAGTGATGCAGCTCGAGGATGGCCGCCGCGATGGCGTCGATATCGCCGGGCTGCACCAACTCGCCATTTTGCCCCGGCCGGATCAATTCCCGCGGCCCGTAATCCACGTCATAGCTGATGACCGGGCAGTCGCAGCTCAGCGCTTCGAGCAGCGCGAGGCCGAAGCCTTCGGTCATGGTCGGCGCAAGCGAGAAGAGGCTTTGGCTGAACACCTGAGCGGCGTTCGCGGTGTGGCCCATCAGGTGCACCCGGTCGCCGCACTCATGATGGTCGATCAATTGCTGCAACCGCGCCTCGCCCAACCCCGAGCCGTAGATCAGGTAGTTGGTGTCCGGGATCCGGTGCATCACGCGCACGAAGGCCTCGATGCACTGGTGGATCGGCTTGCCCGTCAACTCGAGCCGCGACACGGTGCAGATATGGGCACGAGGGCCGATGGCGGTAAGGCGCGCGTTGGTGAAATGTGGAATCACGCGGATCGGGGCCTTGTGCGCAACCTCCGACTCCAATCGCGCCTTGTGCACAGTCGTCGCCGTGATGATCGCATCGCCATCGAACGCTTCGATCAACCCGCGTGACCGGGGCACGATCTTTCCCGAGGGGTTGCGGTGATCGGCATGCAGGAAGAGCACCTTGCGCGCCGGGATCGGCCGCGACAGGTAGGCCGATGTCACACCGTCGATGAACACGATCGCGTCTTCCGGGAAATGCCGCAACACCAAGGCGCGGTGATGGGCGACATCCTCCCTGAAGGTGCGGCCCAGCGAGAAATCCTCGATCTCGACCAGCGCCCCGTGTTCGCGCAATGCCCGGCAGCGGGGCCTTCCACCGACAAAGGCCGTCCGGTCGACGCACCCGTCGCCATGGGCGTCGCGGCTTTCGATCAGATGGTCGTCAATGTATTTCAGCCGGATGTCGCGGGTCGGGTCCGTCAGGATATGCCGCGTGGTCATCACTCCGGCGGCGGTCTGCTCTAGGCTGTCGCGCATCACGGGCGCGCCGTCCTTGAGGTAGGTGATGCGCTCCTTCCGGCCTGTCTTGATCTTGCTGTCGTCCCATTCGGGCAGGGCAGGCGCGTCTTGCAGTGGCAGGCCTTCCGGCGCGCAGATCTCGTAGATCGACTGCTGGGTGATCCGCGGGTCCAATCGCCCCGCCGCGACCAGTTCGGCAAAGGCGATCTTCTGGTTGCAGCCATGTTGCAGGTTGAGCAGCGTCACCCGCGTTCCGTCGCGATCCGCCAGCAGGTTCATCCGGGTGAAGACCGCGTTGATCTTGCCGCCACCCACATTGGCGCCCAACTTGGGCAAGATACAGATGACATGGGCGCTGGCGGGGTCAGGCATCGGGGACGGGTCTTTGTGCTGCTCGCCCTCAGCGTCGATCAAGCGCGGCCCGGACGCAATGATTTTCGGTCAGCGGCGTCCTGTCAGCCGCGCCAGATCCATCCACCGCCCAAAATGCGGCTGCCGTCGGTCTGGTAGAACACGCAGGCCTGACCCGGCGACACCCCTTCCTCGGGGGTCAGCAGTTCCACCTCGGCTTCGGTCGCAGACAGGGGCCGTATGATCGCCTCGCGCGGCGGGCGGGTCGAGCGGACCTTGACCGACACATGCCACTCGGGCCGGCTGTCAAAGGGGGTGTCGCCCAGCCAGTTGATCTCGCGCACCGGGATCGTGCGGGTGGACAGCAAGTCTTTCGGCCCGACGATCACCTGCTTGGCGTCCACATCCAGCCTGACCACGTAAAGCGGCTCGTCCAGCCCGCCGATGCCAAGCCCCCGGCGCTGGCCGATCGTATAGTGGATCACGCCGTTATGCGTGCCCAGAACGCGACCATCGGCATGTACGATTTCGCCGGGTTCCGCCGCACCGGGGCGAAGTTTCTCGATCACCTGCGCGTAGTTGCCGTTCGGCACAAAGCAGATGTCCTGGCTGTCGGGCTTGTCGGCCACCTGCAGGCCATATCGCGCCGCCAGTTCGCGGGTCGCGTCCTTGGAGGGCAGGTGGCCCAGCGGAAAGCGCAGGTAATCAAGCTGTTCCGGCGTGGTCGAGAACAGGAAATAGCTCTGGTCGCGGTTCGCATCCTCGGCGCTGTGCAGCTCGGGGCCGTGTTCGCCCATCTTGCGCTGGATGTAATGCCCGGTCGCCATGCAGTCTGCTTCAAGGTCCTTGGCGGTCTCCAGCAGGTCCTTGAACTTCACGCGCTCGTTGCAGCGGATGCAGGGCACAGGTGTCGCGCCCGCCAGATAGCTGTCGGCGAATTCGTCGATCACCGCATCCTTGAAGATATTCTCGTAATCCAGCACGTAATGCGGAAAGCCCATATCCTCGGCCACGCGGCGCGCATCGTGGATGTCGAGGCCGGCGCAACACGCGCCCTTCTTGGCCAGCGCCGCGCCGTGATCGTAAAGCTGCAACGTCACGCCGACGACATCATAGCCTTCCTCGGCCAGTTGCGCTGCGACAACCGAACTGTCCACGCCGCCCGACATGGCCACGACCACGCGGGTTTCCGCAGGCGGCTTGGCGAATCCAAGCGAATTGAGGGTCGGCACATCGAGGGCCATTGGGGAGTCTCCGGTCGGTGAGGCTGATCGCGCGAAATATAGGCAAATCCGACATACTCTCAACCCTTGGCTTCACGTCACATTAAGGCTGACCCCGCAAAAGTTCCCGAAAGCTGAAATTCAGGGCTTGGAAAGGGCCGGAACATGTATCTCAAGAAAGCAAACGGCCCCCGCACGGTCACGCTTGCCGATGGCACGATCCTGTCGCGCGCTGATCTGCCGCCGCCCAACACCTATCGCTGGGTGGCATCGCGCAAGGCGATTGTCGTCGATGCGGTGGTGCACCAGTTGCTGTCCCGCAAGGAAGCAATGGCGCGCTACGATCTCAGTGACGAGGAACTCGATGCGTGGATCGCCGCATCGCTCTTGCACGGACGCGATGCGCTCAAGGCGACAGCGGTGCAGAGGTTCAGGTGAGCGCTGCGTGTTTAGACAATCTTAAGTTGTTTTTCTTCTGGTGTGCATGCTAACCTAAGGTTAACCTTTTGCGTCCAGAGTGACTGGTGCCGGACGTTGACATTGCGGAGAAACTGGATGCGCGTACTCTTGGTCGAAGACGACCCGACGACGTCGAAAAGCATCGAATTGATGCTGGGTAATGCCAATCTGAACGTCTATTCCACCGATCTGGGGGAAGAAGGCATCGATCTGGCCAAGCTGTATGACTATGATTTGATCCTGCTTGATCTGAACCTGCCCGACATGAACGGCTTTGATGTGCTGCGACAATTGCGCCTTGCACGTATCGAAACGCCGATCCTGATCCTGTCGGGCAACGATGCCAGCGAGGACAAGATCAAGGGATTCGGTTTCGGGGCCGATGACTACCTCACCAAACCGTTTCACCGCGAGGAACTGATCGCACGGATTCACGCCATCATCCGCCGGTCCAAGGGGCATTCCCAGTCGATCATCCGCACCGGCAAGGTCGAGGTCAATCTCGACGCCAAGACGGTGCAGGTCGAGGGCAACACGGTGCACCTGACGGGCAAGGAATACCAGATGCTCGAACTGCTGAGCCTGCGCAAGGGAACCACCCTGACGAAGGAGATGTTTCTCAACCATCTCTACGGCGGCATGGATGAACCCGAGTTGAAGATCATCGACGTGTTCATCTGCAAACTGCGCAAGAAACTCTCCGAAGCGACGGGTGATGGCAGCCATATCGAAACCGTCTGGGGCCGTGGCTATGTGCTGCGCGACCCCGAGGTTGAGGAAAACGGGCGCATCGCCATAGGGGCGTGACGCCCGGGTGACGCCGGGTGACACTGACAGGGCAGTCCTCCGTCTGATGCAGGCGGCTGTGCCCTGTTCCCGAAGTGCCAATCCCAAAGCCGCAAGTTCTGCCGGTGCATGTCGTTTCAAATCTGGACGCTGTCCGACCCCGGGCCTATCACTCTGTCCAGGACACGAGGCCAAGGGGATCACATGGCAGAGCAGGAGATCGCGGTCAAAGACCTGTCCGAGGCGGATGCCCGCGTCGAACTGGAACGTCTGGCCACCCTTCTGGCAGAGGCGAACACGGCCTATCATACCGATGACGCGCCGGAGTTGTCGGATGCCGACTATGACCTGCTGAAGCGCCGCAATGCCGAGATCGAGGCGCGCTTTCCAACCCTGAAACGCGCCGACAGTCCCAGTGACCAGGTTGGCGCACCGGTGGCCGACGGCTTTACCAAGGTCCGCCACGAGGTGCGGATGATGTCGCTGTCGAATGCGTTCGAAGATGCGGACATCACCAGCTTTGACCAGAGCATCCGGCGCTATCTGGGCCTGTCGGACACCGACCCGCTGGCCTACACGGCAGAACCCAAGATCGACGGGCTGTCGCTTTCCCTGCGCTATGAGCAGGGCAAACTGGTGCAGGCTGCCACGCGGGGCGATGGTGCTATGGGCGAAAACGTCACCGCCAATGCCCGCACCATCAACGACATTCCCGAAACGCTCACCGGTGCGCCCGACATCCTCGAAGTGCGCGGCGAGGTCTACATGAGCCACGCCGATTTCGCGGACCTCAATGCACGGCAGCAAAGCAGGGGTGCAAAAACCTTCGCCAATCCGCGCAACGCTGCCGCCGGATCGCTGCGGCAACTGGATGCCAACATCACGAAGGACCGCCCGCTGCGGTTCTTTGCGTACTCATGGGGTGCGCTCAGTGCACCGCTCGCGGACACACAGACCGGCGCGATAGCGCGCCTTCAAGAACTGGGCTTCCAGACCAACCCGCTGACGCAACGCTGCGACGGCCCGGACGACATGATCGCGCATTACAAAAACATCGAAGGGCAGCGCGCGACATTGGGCTACGACATCGACGGCGTCGTCTACAAGGTCGACGACCTTGGCTACCAGTCGCGTCTCGGTTTCCGCTCCACCACACCCCGCTGGGCCATTGCGCATAAATTCCCCGCCGAACTGGCCTGGACCCGGCTTGAATCCATCGACATTCAGGTCGGCCGCACCGGCGCGCTCAGCCCCGTGGCGCGGTTGACGCCGGTCACAGTGGGCGGTGTCGTGGTGTCGAACGCCACGCTCCACAACGAGGATTACATCGCAGGGCGCGACGCCAATGGCGTGCCGATCCGGGGGGGCAAGGACATTCGCGTCGGTGACTGGGTGCAGGTCTACCGCGCGGGCGACGTGATCCCGAAAGTGGCGGATGTGGACCTCGACAAACGCCCCGACGATGCGCAGCCCTATGAGTTTTCAAAACTGTGCCCCGAATGTGGGTCCGAGGCGATCCGCGAGGAGGGCGACGCGGTCCGGCGCTGCTCTGGCGGCCTGATCTGCCCGGCGCAGGCGGTGGAAAAGCTCAAGCATTTTGTCTCGCGCGCCGCCTTCGACATCGAAGGTCTGGGCGCGAAACAGGTGGAACAATTCTACACCGACGGCTGGATCACTGAACCCGCCGACATTTTCACCCTGCGCGACCGCTATGGCAGCGGCCTCCAGCAGCTCAAGAACCGCGAAGGCTGGGGCGAGAAATCGGCACAGAACCTGTTCGATGCCATCGACGAAAAACGCGCCATCCCCTTGGGAAGGCTGATCTTTTCGCTGGGCATCCGCCATGTGGGCGAGGTGGTCGCGAACCTGCTCGCGCGCTCCTACGGCACTTGGGTCGCGTTCCAAGACGCCATCGACGCCGCGCAGGACACCGACGGCGACGCATGGGCAGGGCTGATCGGCATCGACGGCATCGGCACGGTTGTCGCCAAATCATTGGTGAACAGTTTCGCGCAGGAGGCCGAACGCGCGTCGATCAACCGGCTGGTGGCGCATCTGGAGGTGCAGGAGGCCGAACGCCCCCGCACCGAAGGCAGCCCGGTCGCGGGCAAGACGGTCGTGTTCACCGGCACGCTCGAACGCATGTCCCGCGCCGAGGCCAAGGCGCGGGCGGAATCGCTGGGGGCCAAGGTGTCGGGGTCGGTGTCGGCCAAGACCGACCTGCTGGTCGCCGGGCCGGGGGCCGGATCGAAAGAGACCAAGGCGCGCGATCTGGGGGTGCAGATCATCGACGAAGACGGCTGGTTCGACCTGATCGAGGGCGCATGAGCGGCAGGCCGGAAATCCTGTTTCCGCTTTTCGGCGATCTGGCCGGTCTCAAGGGAGTTGGCCCGAAAACCGCCGAAACCTTGGGCCAGATGGGCATCGAGGCGCCGCGTGACCTGCTTTACACGCTGCCGCATTCCGTTGTCGACCGCCGCTTGCGCGACACGGTGCAGGGGGCGGACCTGCCCGCAACGCTCACCGTCGAGGTGCAGATCGGCCAACACCGCCCGCCACGCACCAAGGGCGGCGCCTACCGCGTTCAGGTTGAGGATGCGCAGATTGCCTTCCAGATCGTGTTCTTCCACGCGCGCGGCGATTATGTGTCGCGCATCCTGCCGTTCGGCGCGCGCCGCATCGTGTCGGGCAAGGTCGAGTTCTTCGACGGAATGGCCCAGATGGTGCATCCGGATCACGTGCTGATGCCCGACGAGGCGGATACGCTGCCCGAGTTCGAGCCGGTCTATCCCCTGACTGCGGGCGTCACGCAAAAGACCATGGTCAAGGCCGCGACCGATGCTTTGACCCGTGCACCTGATCTGGCGGAATGGGTCGATCCCCGCCTGATGGAGCGCGATGGCTGGCCCAGCTGGCACGAGGCGATGCATGCCGCACATGCGCCGCAAGGCACCGGTGCGCTGTCGCTCGACAGCCCGGCGCGGCGGCGTCTGGCCTATGACGAGTTGATGGCGCACCAGTTGACGCTGGCGCTCGCACGGGCGCAGAAGCGGGCGAAACCGGGGATCGAAACCTCGGGCAACGGCCAATTGCGCCACAAGGTGCTGACCGCGTTGCCGTATCGCCCCACCGGCGCGCAGATGCGGGCTGTGGACGAGATCACCGATGACATGGCCAGCCCGCACCGGATGAACCGTCTGCTGCAAGGTGATGTCGGCTCGGGTAAAACGCTCGTGGCCTTCATGGCGCTGCTCACGGCGGTCGAGGCGGGCGGGCAGGGCGTCATGATGGCGCCCACGGAAATCCTTGCGCGGCAGCATCTCGAAGGGTTGCAACCGCTGGCCGAGGATGCGGGCGTCGCGCTGGAACTGCTCACGGGGCGCGACAAGGGGGCCGATCGCGCGGCCAAGCTGGCGGCGCTTCAACGCGGTGATATCCGGATTCTCGTGGGCACCCATGCGGTGTTTCAGAAGGACGTCGAATTTTCCGACCTGCGGCTGGCGATCATCGATGAACAGCACCGGTTCGGCGTGCGCCAGCGGCTCGAACTGGGGCGCAAGGGCATGGCCGTGGACGTGTTGGTGATGACGGCAACGCCGATCCCGCGCTCGCTTGCGCTGGCGCAATACGGTGACATGGACGTGTCGATCCTGGACGAAAAACCGCCCGGTCGGACGCCGGTGAAAACGGCCCTTCTGTCCAACGAACAGATGGACGGCGTGGTGGATCGTTTACGCCAAGCAGTGGCCGAGGGGCGGCAGGCCTATTGGGTCTGTCCGCTGGTGGACGAAAGCGAGCTGTCCGACCTGACGGCGGCGGAAGAGCGGTTCAAGCGTCTGCGCGCCATCTTGGGTGAAGGCGTTGTGGGGCTGGTGCATGGCCAGATGCCACCCGCCGAGAAAGACGCGGCCATGGCGCGCTTCGAGTCTGGCCAGACCGGCGTGTTGGTGGCGACCACGGTGATCGAGGTGGGGGTCAACGTGCCCAACGCGTCGATCATGGTGGTCGAACGGGCGGAAACCTTCGGGCTGGCGCAGTTGCACCAGTTGCGGGGTCGAGTCGGGCGCGGGGCTGCGGCCTCGACCTGTCTGCTGCTCTACCAGCCGCCCCTGTCAGAGACCGGGATGAAACGCCTGACGACGCTGCGCGAGACCGAGGACGGGTTTCGCATTTCCGAGGTCGATCTCGAGATGCGCGGGGCAGGCGATGTTCTGGGCACCGCACAGTCCGGCTTGCCGCGCTTTCGAATTGCCGATCTGGAGCGGCAGGCCGGTTTGATGGCGACGGCGCAGGACGATGCGCGCAAACTCCTGCTGGACGATCCAACGCTGACATCGGACCGGGGAAAGGCGGCGCGGGCGCTGTTGTACCTGATGAAGCAGGATCAGGCGATTCAGCTGATTTCGGTGGGCTGACCCCTTTTGTTCTCAAATGTTCTCAAAAAGTTCTTTACAGAGCGATCTGGTTATGAGAACAAAAGAGCAACAAGGAGGACATTACCATGATGCAACGGATCAAAACCTCTCTTCATGCGGCCAAAGCCCAGACCAATACAGCGCTTCTCGAAGACGCGCTGGGGGCTGTGTCGCTGGTTGTCATGCTGGTTGCGGCGCTGCATCTTCCGGTGCTTGTCTGACTTTGTTTTCTGCCTGCGTGTTTCGCCTGAACGCTCATCCGCATCCTGTCCCAAAAGATGCACCTGTCCCAGAAGGTAGCCTGCCTTCCGAGCGATGATGGCCCCAAAGAACACGTCACTTCACCGCCGCCTTCTTTCGAAGCGCGGCGGTTTTTTTATCATCTGGTAAAATTTTGCGATCGGGTGGGCGGTATCAGGCGGTCGGCATCACGCAGATTGGGTCTGGGCAAGCTGTGTGACAGCATCCGATGCCGCCTCGAGTGTCAGCAGGATCGATGCGTGGCGGTTCTTGAACGCGACCGCAGGGCGCAAGACCTCAAGCCCGTCAAACGGTGCCGCCGGTGTGGGGCCATCTTCCTTCAGCATGGTGCGCAATTCGTCCCTGGCATGGGTGATCTGGTCTTGCGTACAGCCAAGGATCGCACTGCCCACAACAGACGCCGCCGCCTGACCCAGCGCGCAGGCTTTGACGTCCTGCCCGAAGGCCGCGACCTTGCCATTCTCGAGTGTCAAATCCACCGTCACAGTCGATCCGCAGAGCGGCGAGCGTTTCTTGACCGTGGCCCCGGGCGCGTCGAGCCGTGCGTGATACGGTATGTCCGCCGCCAGTTCGAGGATGCGGCCGGAATAGAGCTTGATCAGGTCGGTGTCGCCGGACATGGCTTTCCCTTTTGCGGTTCACCTCATAAATAGGCGGCGATGCGACAGATGCAAAAAGGTTTTTCTCCATGCGCTTTGATCCTGCGACTTTGGTCTATAACGAGGCAGGCCTGATCCCGGCGATTGCACAGGATGCGGCGTCCGGCGAAGTGCTGATGATGGCCTGGATGAACGCCGACGCGGTGGCCCGCACGCTTGAGACGGGGCGCGTGACCTATTGGTCACGGTCGCGTCAGGACTTCTGGATCAAGGGTGAAAGCTCGGGCCATGTGCAGGAACTGGTTGCGATGCGGGTCGATTGTGACCGCGATTGCCTGTTGGTGAGCGTGAACCAGACCGGACCTGCCTGTCACACCAACCGGCGGTCCTGTTTCTACACCGAAGTGCAGGACGGCGCGGAAGTGGAGATCATGGCGCCTGTGGAGGCGTAGATTTTGCATATTTGGAAAAAGAAGAAGCAGGGGGGCATTGCCTAGAGCCCGACCATCATCCTGATGTCTTGGGGGGTTGCCCCTTCGTCGCGGTAGAGCGCGATGGCACGGGCGTCGTCGCGTTTTGCAAGGCGTTTGCCGTCCTCGTCGCGGATCAGCCGGTGGTGGTGGTAGGTCGGTATGGGCAGGTCCAGCAGCGCTTGCAGAAGCACATGGATCGGTGTGGCGGTGGCAAGGTCCTCGCCCCGGATCACATGGGTGATGGCCTGTGCCGCGTCATCGACGACGACGCTGAGGTGATAGGCGGCGGTCTTGGTGTCGCGGCGGGCAAGGACGATGTCGCCGACCTCCTCGACCAGATGGGCGCGCGTTAACCTTAACGCAGGGTGACGGCCGGTCTCGGTATATTGCGGCAGGTCGGTCAGGTGATCGACAGCGCGGGCCATGTCGAGGCGCACGGCGTCTGTGTTCGTGCGATCTTCCCATGGTCGGTGGCGACAGGTGCCGGGATAGATCAGCCCGTCCGGGCAAAGCAGCGGCGCGCCTTCCTGCGGGGCAGACGCGGCGCGGCGGATGTCGCCACGGGTGCAGGAGCACGGGTAGAGCAGCCCCATTTCGCCAAGGCGCGTGAGGGCGGCCTCATAGGCTTTGGTGTTGTCGGATTGCCGCAACACGGGGGTTTCCCATGTCAGGCCGAGCCAGGCCAGATCGTCATGGACCTGTGCCTCGAACGCCGACGTGCAGCGCGCGGTATCGGTGTCTTCGATCCTGAGCAGGAACCGCCCGCCTGCTGCCCGTGCCGTGTCATGCGCCAGCAGCGCGGAATAGGCGTGGCCCAGGTGCAACGGCCCTGTCGGGCTGGGTGCGAATCGCGTGACGAAGCCCACTATTCCGCTGCGGATTGGATGGGCTCCTGTGCGGCGAGCCAGTCGGACCATGCGTCCTTGGCGCGGTCGGTATAGGCCTTGTAGCGGTCCTTGCGGCCCCGCCTGCCGCCCTTGAGCCCGTCGACGGGGCGGAACAGGCCGAAATTGACGTTCATCGGCTGGAAGGTCTTGGCCTCGGCTCCGCCCGTGATGTGATAGATCAGCGCGCCATGGGCGCTGTCCTGCGGCACGGTGGGCAGCGACGCGCCGGTCATTTCGGCTGCGGCCATGCGCCCGGAAAGAAGGCCCATCGCAGAGGATTCGACATAGCCTTCGACACCGGTGACCTGACCGGCAAAGCGGATATTGGGTTTCGAGCGCAGGCGCATCTGGTCATCGAGCAGCGTCGGGCTGTTGAGGAAGGTGTTGCGGTGGATGCCGCCAAGGCGGGCAAAGCTGGCATTCTCCAGTCCGGGAATCGTCCGGAATACATCGGCTTGTGCGCCGTACTTCATCTTGGTCTGGAAGCCGACGATGTTGTAGAGAGTGCCAAGCGCGTTGTCACGGCGCAGCTGGACCACCGCCCAGGGTTTGACATCGGGTGCGTGCGGATTGGTCAGGCCCACGGGCTTCATCGGGCCGTGGCGCAGGGTTTCGCGGCCGCGTTCGGACATCACCTCAATGGGCAGGCAGCCGTCGAAGTAACCCGCGGTCTCGCCCTCGTGGAATTCGGTCTTGTCGGCGGCCAGCAGCGCGTCGATGAACGCGTCATACTGGGCCTTGTCCATCGGGCAGTTGATATAGGCGCGCTGTTCTTCCTCGGTCTCGCCCTTGTCGTAGCGCGATTGCAGCCACGCCTTGGACATGTCGATGCTGTCGAAATAGACGATGGGCGCGATGGCGTCGAAAAAGGCGAGCCTGTCGGTCCCGGTTTCCCTCTGGATCGCCTGACCAAGGGCCGCGCTGGTCAGCGGACCGGTGGCGAAGATCCAGTACCCGTCATCCGGCAATTCCGTGACTTCCTCGTGGCTTACACGGACATTTGGATGTGCATGCAGCCGGGCGGTGATCGCCGCGCTGAAGGCGTCACGGTCGACAGCCAGAGCGCCACCTGCGGGCAGGCGGTGCTGGTGCGCGGTGGTGATGATCAGTCCGCCCGCTTCGCGCATTTCCCAATGCAGCAGCCCTACGGCGTTCTGTTCATGATCGTCCGAGCGGAACGAGTTGGAGCACACCATCTCGCCCAGATCGCCGGTCTTGTGCGCGAAGGTTTCGACCTTGGGGCGCATCTCGTGGATCACCACGGAAATGCCCCGGTTTGCGGCCTGCCAAGCGGCCTCGGATCCGGCCATGCCGCCGCCGACGATATGAAGTTCCTGTGTCATGGGAGGCATGTAATCCGTCGCACGGCGTTTGTCACGTCACTGATCCGCCGGAAGCAGGCCAAGTCCGCGCAGGTAGATGCCGATGCCGGTTTCCAAAAGCTGTTCCGGCGGAAAAGGCGATGCGGTGCCGGGGGAGTTGCGGGCAAAAAGCTCCACCACACCATGGCTCATTGCCCAGATATGGGCCGAGAACATCGAGGCAGGCGGGCGTTTTTCAGGCGGAATATGTTGCGACAGGTCCTCTGCGGCGCGTTCCAGCACGGCGCGGGCGCGGGCAGAGACAGCGGCCAGATCGGGCGTGCGGTTCACCGAGATGCCGCTTTCGAACATTGCGATGTAGTGGCCGGGATATTTGCGTGCAAAGGCCAGGTAAGCGCGGCCCGTTGCCTCGAACGCGGCGAGCGCCGAGGGTTGGCCGCTGTCATAGGCGTATTGCATCACGTCGGCGAACACCTCGTAACCCTGAAGTGCCGCTTCGGCGATCAGGTCTTCGCGGCCTTCGAAATGGCGGTACACGGCGGCAGGTGTGACACCCGCCTGTTTCGCGGCCTCGGACAGGGTGAACCCTGTCGGGCCCTTTTCGGTGATCAACTCGAGCGCTGCATCGACAAGGGCCTGCCGCAGATTGCCGTGATGGTAGCCCCGTTTAGGCATCCCAGATGTCCGGACCGCCGCACACCTTGGGATCGACCTGTCCCAAGCCCTTGGTATCCTTGCGGGAATAGTCGAGCTGCGTCAGGACGCTGCGGATGGCGTTGATCCGGGCGCGGCGCTTGTCGTCGGAGCGCACGATGGTCCAGGGGGCGTGATCGCTGTGGGTCTTGGTCAGGGTTTCCTGAATGGCATCGCTGTAGGTCTCCCATTTCTTGAGGCCCTCAACGTCGATCCAGCTGAGTTTCCATTGCTTTAGCGGGTCTTTTTCACGGTCCAGAAAGCGGCGCAGCTGTTCGGCGCGCCCCACATTGAGCCAGATCTTGAAGAGGTGGATGCCATCATCGACCAACATTCTTTCAAAATCAGGAGTTTGGCGGAAGAAGTGCATGCGCTGATCGGGGGTGCAAAACCCGAAAACATGCTCGACCACGCCGCGATTGTACCAGCTTCGGTCATAGAACGCGATTTCGCCAGCGGCGGGCAAGTGATCGATATAGCGCTGGAAATACCATTGCGTCGCTTCGACGTCCGACGGTTTGGGAAGTGCGACGACGCGCGCTCCTCGGGGATTAAGATTTTCCCGGAAGCGTTTGATCGTGCCACCTTTTCCGGCAGCGTCGCGACCTTCGAACACGATGGCGATGCGCGCGCCAGTTTCGCGCGCCCATGTCTTCATCTTGACCAGTTCGATCTGCAGTGCTGCCAGTTCCTTGTCATAGGCCTTGCCGGGCATGCGTTCGGAATAAGGGAAATCCGGGTTGATGATGTCGTCCTTGTCCGCGCGCTTGATCGCGTTGCGAATGTCTTCGGGTGCATCGTTTTCGAAAAAGGCGCTGATCGCACCATCAAAGGGAAGGTCCATACCGGGCCCTTTCTGTCATCTGTTGATCTGAATATGGGATGTTAATGCGATTAACGCAAACCCGCACGTTGTGCCGCGCGGTCGATGGCATCGATGACTTCGGGTTCGGCGGCGTGGTGCGGCATGTGGCCGATGCCTTCGAGAACGGTCAGGTTGGCACCCTTGATCTGCTTGGACAGGGGGATCGAGTGGATCGACAGGCCCACGGTGGTGTCGGCATCGCCATGCACGATCTCCGTCGGCACGTCGATGACGCCGTAGCGGGTGTGCAGTCGCTTGATCTCGTCCAGAAGGTTCGCGCGCTGTTTGGCGTTGGCGCGCAGGGTCTGGCGGCGCAGGGTCAGGGGCGCCCCGATATGGGCAGCGTAGCCTTCGGGTTCCTCCTGCGGTGCAAAGACGCCTTCGATGGCCGCGTCGACAACGGGGGTCGGAACGAAGGCCGTGAGCATGGGCACAACCGTGGCAGCGCCCAACTCGCTGGCGGTGACCTTGTAGAAGAGGTCGAGATCGCTGCTCCAGGGGTTTGAGGCGGCGGCGAGCAGGATCAACGCCGACAGGCTGTCGGGGCGTTCCACCGCCCAGGCCAGTGCAACGGCACCACCGTAGCTTTGACCCAGAACCATCGGTTTTTGCAGGCCAAGTTGCTCAGACGCGTCCGCGAGCAGGATCGCCTGTTCGATCAGTGTCGTGCCTTCGGGATTGACCCGCTCCGTATAGCCGAGCCCGGGGCGATCGAATGCGGTGACGCGGTAGCGGTTGGCCAGCTTGTCGACCAGCGAGAAGGTGAAATCGCGAAGGTTGCCGCTGGCACCGTGGATCAGGACAATGTCCGGCCCCGTGCCCTTGGTGACGTAATGCACCTGCGTGCCGTTGACGGTAAGGAAGTCCCCCTCGGGCGGGAACCGCTGTTCGGCAAGGTCTTCGCGGTAGGAGGCCGTGCAGGCCGTCGTCAGCACCAGTGCGGCCGCGCATCCCAGCAGCACACCCAATCCCTTTAGCGACAAAACGGCCTCCTAACTGTTGCGCAGATCCGTGCTTGATGCGCCGATCTGCTCTATATCGAACGGAGTTGTCAGGTAGATCTCTGACACCCAGTTGCCATAGAGAAGATGTGCATGACTGCGCCAACGGTTCTGCGGTGGCTGGCCGGGATCGTTGTCGGGGTAGTAATTGGCGGGCACGTTGATCGGTGTGCCTGCCTCGACATCGCGGTCATATTCGTCTTTCAGCGTGTTGCTGTCATACTCGAAATGGTTGAACACGTAGAGCGCGCGGTGGGCGGGATCCTCGACAATGCAGGGACCGGTCTCGGTGCTGTCGATCAGGATCGGCAGGCCTGCCTGTTCAACATCCTCGCGGCGAATCTCTGTCCAGCGGCTGACCGGGATCACCATGTCGTCGGAAAATCCGCGCAGATAGGGCGAGGCTGGTGCGAGGTTGCGGTGCCGGATACAGCCGAACGCCTTATGCGGCAGCGCGATCTTGGGCACGCCGTGGAAGTGGTTGATCATCGCCATCCCGCCCCAGCACACGCCGAAGGTGGAATGCACATGGGTCTGGGTCCAGTTCATCACTTGGATGAGCTCATCCCAGTAAGTCACCTCCTGAAAGGGCAAATGTTCAATCGGCGCGCCGGTGATGATGAGCCCGTCGAATTTCTCTCCGCTCTGGGCCACCTCGGCGAAGGGGCGGTAGAAGCTTTCCATGTGTTCGGCGGCGGTGTTCTTGGTCTGATGCTCGGTCATGCGGATCAGGTTGAATTCGATCTGCAGGGGTGTGGCGCCGATGAGCCGGGCAAACTGGTTCTCTGTCTGGATCTTCTTGGGCATCAGGTTGAGCAGCGCGATGCGCAGCGGGCGGATGTCCTGCTGGCTGGCCAGTTCGTCGGGGATGACCATGACGCCTTCGCGCTTGAGCACGTCATAGGCGGGCAGGTTGTTGGGCAGTTTGATCGGCATGTCTTACGGTCTTTTCTGCTCTAGCGCGGTTGCGATCAGCGCGTCGAAATTCTGCGGCGTGGCGTCGGCCATCAGGTCATGGGCGTCGATGGTGACGCCCCATTGATCCGCCATCATCTGGTAGCGGGGCTGGCGGTGCGCAAGCGCCTGCGCATAGGTCCAGCGGATGAAGGTGTCAGGATCAACATCGTCCGTCTTCACGTTGTTTTCGCTCAGATATTGGGTCCAGACACGGGTCAGGAACTCGGGCTGGTAGGCCATCGGCTTGGGAGCCTTGTCGAAGCGGCGGATCAGGTCCTGGGTGTGGGCGGCATCTCCCTTGATCCACACCAGAAGCGCATGTTTCGAAAGCTCGGTCATGATCGGATCATGCGGATCCGCGGGATCGACCCATTCGCAGATCGACCCGCCAGTGTCACAGATAAAATGCGGATAGCCATAGAGGTCGATGGCGCGGTCGATGAAGTAGCCGGTGTCAAGCAGCGCCGCCATCTCGGCGCGGCGGAACTGGTCCTGTCGTTTGCGGTACTCGTCGATGGGCATGCCGCCGCGCGCCGGATCGCCCGGTTTGCCAAGATAGGCCGAGACGGGGGCAAGATTGTCGAAGGTGAGGTTCGATCCGATATAGATCGAATCCGACATCAGCAGATCGCGCAGGAACGGCACTTTCATCGCCTCGCGCTTGGCGTTGTCTGCGATGTATTCCCCCATGTAGCGGGTGCCGATGCGGTAATCGATGGAATAGTGAAACCAGTCGCCGGTGTCGCGCAGCAGGGTCGAGAGATGGGTCTTGCCGAGGCCGGACATCGCAAAGAGCACAACCCGCTTGTGCGGCGCGTCCAGCCAGTCCCGTGCAGAGGTGTAGATCATTTGCGCTGTTCCATGTCACAAAACCCGTCGCTTGGAAGTAACGGTGCCGTGCGGGGGCGTCAAACGGTTGTGGATGGGCAACGGCAAACCCCGCCGAAGGTGATCCGGCGGGGTACGTGTGTGAAAGGGGTCGATCAGAAATCGACGGTCAGGGACAGGCCGACGCCAAGTGCCGTGTTGTCGTCGAACTTGACACCCGATGCGTCTTCGGCTTCGCCGATCCACGCGTATTCGAGCCCGCCGCGCAGGGTCATGTTGTCCATCTTGTACTGGCCGCCGACACCAAGGCTGACAAAGCCGTCGCGCGGGGCAAGGCGGGACACGACATCGCCGTTCTGGGCCTCGTAGGAGACCTGCACAAAGCCCGACAGGTCTTCGGTGAACGCACGGCCAACGCCGAGTTTCCATGTGGTGCGGTCGTTTTCAAAGCTGGTGACGTTGCCGCCTGTCACACCTTCGTATTCCGGGGTGCGGACCTCCCATTTCGACCATTCGACCCATTTGACCTGACCGAACAGCAGCGTGCCCTGAGCGATACCGGTCTGGAAATCCAGCGCCACGGCTTGCGGCATGGTCACCTTGGTGTCGCCGCCCGTCGCGTCGATGCCAAGACCCGCGAGGGTTTCGCCCGTGCTGAACGTATGGGTGATCTCGCTTTGCCACGAGAGCGCGACGCGCAGCGCGATATCGGGAATTTCGTAGGCCACGCCAAGGATCGCGCCCCAGTCACCGACGCGGCGACCGCTTGCGTTGTATTCCATCGAGGTGCCGAAATCCTGAGCCGCAGCACCCAATGTCTGCGCGCGGGCGCCAAGCGCCTGTGCCTGCGCCCCGAGAGCCTGTGCCTGTGCGCCCAGTTCCTGAGCCGTGGCAAGATCACCTGCTGCACCTGCCGCCTGTGCCTGCGCGCCAAGCGCCTGTGCCTCGGCACCCAGTGCCTGCGCCTGTGCGCCGATGCCTTGGGCGTTGCGGCCCACCGCGCTGCGCACCAGAAGGTCGGGGATGGTGATATCCGCCTGGCTTTCGACATAGCGCGCGCCGCCAAAGACCGACACGCGGTCGCCGACGCGGTACTTGCCGACCAGCGCGATCTGGTCGCTGTCCCAATCGGCGGTGAGACCTGCATAGATGCCTTGGGTGTATTCTGCACCAGCGCCGTACGGGTTGTTCACATACATCCCGAAGGTCAGTTTTTCGGTAAAGTCGTTTTTGTAGGCGATGCTGTAGTTGTTGTAATCTGTCAGCATGTTGCCGGTGCTGCTTTCACCGCCGCCGGCAGCGGTGAGTTCCGGAGTATAGGTGCCGGAAAGTTCGGGCATCACGTGCGAAAAGCTGAGCTGAAGCTGATCGTTCTGAGTGAACAGAAATCCGTAATCATTGTTGGAGCGCTCGATGCCCCCTGCCTGTGCCGTGCCTGTTGCAACGGCAAGCGCCATTGCGCTTGTCATCAATCGTGTCATGTGTCCCTCTTCCCTTGGATAAGTCTGGTGCTCCTCTGCAAATGGCGTACCCATCTGACGACGGACTGGTCAATTTTGACCATACGTCAGCATAGGGCTTGTGCCGTAGCGTCACATTCCCGTTACTTACGGGTGGATGACCAGATATTGAAGTAATTCGCACCAAAGATCAGGACCGCTCCGAGCAGGACAAACGGATCCAGCGCTTCGGCGTAGATCAGCATTCCGACGATGGCGATGACCGGCAATCGGGCAAAGTCGATGGGCATCACGATGGTCGCAGGCGCCAGCGACAGCGCTGTGGTCAGGCAGAAATGCGCCACCAGACCGGCCACGGCGATCACCACCACCCACGGCACGTTCGCCGCTGTTGGCAGCGCGATGTCGCCGTCGAACCCGGCAAAGGCGATGCCCATGAGGGCCTGCATGACCGTCAGGTAGAAGAGGATGCAGGTGATCGTTTCGGTCCGGGTCAGCTTGCGGGTGAACACCGCCGATCCGGCAAAGCCTATTGCGGCCAGCGCCGCGGTCACCAGTCCGATGTGAAAGGTCTCGGGGCTCGGGCGGGTGACGATCAGGATGCCGACAAAGCCGATCACCGCCGCGATCACCTGCGTCTTGGTCAGCCGTTCGCCCAGCACGAACGGCGCCAGCAGCATCACCCAGAGCGGCGATGTGAATTCCAGCGCAAAGACCTGCGCCAGCGGGATCACCGTGATCGAATAGAACCACAGGTTCTGGCCCGCAAAGTGGCTGATATTGCGGATGAAATGCAGCCCCAGCTTTTGCGCGCGCACCTGCTGCAACGTCCCTGCGGCGGTTGCGATGCTGATCACGATCACGACGCCGATCAGGCTGCGATACATCATGATCTCGAACGTATCGAGATCGAGGCTGACCGCACGGCCCGCGATCGCCATGGACGTGAAGGACACGATGGCCCCGATCATCCAGAGGCAGGCGCGGATTGTCGGTGACAGGGGGACCAAGGCACCCCCGGTGTTTGGCTGTTGGGACATGTTGCCTAGTCCCGCGGCAAGTGGCAGCAGCCGGACAGGAACCGCCGCTCCCCAAGCGCGATGCGTTGCAACGTGACGGTCCAGCCATAGGACCGGTCGCTCATTCCGTCATTGCAGGACGCACCCGAGAGTGTTGCTTCGATCACCGTGTCGTCTTCGGTGGCCAGCATGACAAGGGCAGGGCTGCCCAACCGTCCTTCGGCAACCATGATGGTCTCGTACGCGAAATCCGTGTCGCCATCGGTGGGGTGCGAATAGCGCGCGTCCTCGCCGTAAAGGCCCAAGGCCCAGAACGGTTCGGTGCCGCCGCAGGTCAGGCCTTGTGGGATCGTGGAGATGCCCAACGTGGCGACCTCGTCGCGGGTCAGAAAGCGCGTCGCGACCCAGCCGTCACGTTCGTTGAGCGCGATGCGCGCCCAATTGCCGGTAGAGTCGAACTCGAACACCTCGACCTGCCGCGCATCATGCGCCAGATCGCCGATATCGGCGCTGCTGGCCGACGGCTCGGCGCGCACGTTCAGCGTGTCATTCGCGGCCACATCGATCACGCGGTGATAGCTGGGCTCGGCCATCGCCAGACCGGGAAGGGCCAGCGACAGGGCCAGAAGGCTTGCCCGCATCACTCCCATTCGATCGTGCCCGGCGGTTTGGAGGTGATGTCATAGGTCACGCGGTTGATGCCCTTGACCTCGTTGATGATGCGGGTTGCCGTCTCGCCAAGGAACTCATGGCTGAACGGGTAATAATCCGCCGTCATGCCATCGACCGAGGTGACCGCGCGCAAGGCACAGGCGAAATCATAGGTGCGCCCGTCGCCCATCACACCCACGGTGCGGACCGGGAGGATCGCGACAAAGGCCTGCCAGATCTCGTCATAAAGGCCGTGCTTGCGAATCTGGTCGATATAGACCGCGTCCGCCTTGCGCAGGATCTCCAGCTTTTCGCGGGTGATCTCGCCGGGGCAACGGATCGCAAGGCCGGGGCCGGGGAACGGATGACGCCCAATAAAGCTGTCGGGCAGGCCCAGTTCTCGGCCCAGTGCGCGCACCTCGTCCTTGAACAATTCGCGCAGCGGTTCGACCAGCTTGAGGCCCATCTTTTCCGGCAGACCGCCCACGTTGTGGTGGCTCTTGATCGTCACCGAAGGACCGCCGCTGAAGGACACGGATTCGATCACGTCAGGATAGAGCGTGCCTTGCGCGAGGAATTCCGCGCCTTCGATCTGGTTGGCGTATTTCTGGAACACGTCGATGAACAGGCGGCCAATGATCTTTCTCTTGGTTTCCGGGTCACTTACTCCGTCAAGCTCACCCAGAAACAGTTCCTGTTCCTGCGCATGGATCACCGAAAGGTTCATGTGGTCGCGGAACATCGCGACGACCTCGTCCGCCTCGTTCATCCGCAGCAGACCGTGGTCGACGAAAACGCAGGTCAGCTGATCGCCAATCGCCTCGTGCAACAGCGCTGCCGCGACCGAAGAGTCGACGCCGCCTGACAGGGCGCAGATGACCTTTTTGTCGCCCACCTGATCGTTGATCTTGCGGATCGCTTCCTCGCGGTAGGCGTCCATGGTCCAGTCGCCGGTAAAGCCTGCCAGTTTCACGAAATTCTGATACAGCGTCTTGCCGTTCGGGGTGTGGTGCACCTCGGGGTGGAACTGCACCGCGTAGAAATGGCGCGACCGGTCCGCGGTGATCGCGAAAGGCGCGCCGGGGGATGTGCCCAGAACTTCGAAACCCGGAGCGATTTCAGACACATGGTCGCCGTGGCTCATCCAGACCTGTTCGCGGCCCGACCCGTCCATGAACCAGCCCTGCAACACCTCGTCACGGGTCTCCGACGGCTTGACCCAGGCGCGGCCAAATTCGGCCGTGGCGTGTTCGCCCGCTTCGACCTTGCCGCCCAGATCGTGCATCATCACCTGCTGGCCGTAGCAGATGCCAAGGATCGGCACGCCCATCGCGTAAGCCTTTTGCGGCGGACGGGGTGAGCCGTCGCGCATCACGCTGTCCGGACCACCGGAAAAGATGATCGCCTTGGGGGCGAAATCCGTCAGAAAGTCATCCGTCACGTTCTGGAACGGATGAATTTCGCAATAGACATTCAGTTCGCGCAGGCGGCGCGCAATCAGCTGCGTGACCTGGCTGCCGAAGTCGATGATGAGAAGTCGGTCATGTTCTGGTGTGCTCATGGCTCCTGATAGGCAGAGCCATGGAAAATGGCAATATTCCCGATGCCGCCTGGGTCAATTCCGGCAAGGGGGCTGTCACTCCGCGCGAAACGCCATGTGCACGATCCGCGCACCGACGATCCAGACAAGGAAACACAGGACGATCGACAGCCCGAATGGAATGACCTGACCGGCAAAGCCCAGCAGGATGATTCCCAACCCGGCACACAGAACCGCCAGCATGGCTGCGGTTTTCTTGGGGGCAAAACGCATGGCGGCACTCCTCGGCAACTACCAGTGTCAAACTGTCCGGACTCTCGCTTGGTTCCCGCGCCGTGCCGTCGCGCGGTGCGGTGTCAAATGTCGCTTTCGCCACGCACAGGACGTTTACCGTCGTTGGAGGCTTCCTGTCTCATACTATGAGGTGTCCACCGGACGCTGGACCGGGCCCAATTGAATCCGCACGGAGTTGAATCATGGCAGAGGCAGAGACACGCAAACGGTCACGTGGCGGCGGCGGTGCGGCGCGACGCGCAGAACGCACGGCGGTTTCAGTCGAAACAGCAAAGTACATCCAGCGCAACATCCCGAATTTCGAGATCCTGAACGAAGAAGCGCTCGAGATCATCGAGGCGAATGCGGATACGGTGCTGGCCGAGATCGGCGTGAACTTCGTCAACAACCCTGCTGCGCTGGATCTCTGGCGCGACGCCGGGGCCGAAGTGATTGGCGAACGCGTGCGAATCCCCCGCGGATTGGCCCGCAAGCTGTGCAGCACCGCGCCCTCGACCTTCACGCAGCATGCCCGCAACCCGGACCGCGCTGTGGAGATCGGCGGGCGGAACCTCGTTCTGGCCCCGGTCTACGGCCCGCCCTTCGTGCATGACGCCAAAGGCGGCCGTCGCTATGCGACCATGGCCGATTTCGAGAAATTCGTGAAGCTGGGCTACATGTCCAAGTGGCTGCACCACTCGGGCGGCACCGTGTGCGAGCCGACAGACATTCCGGTGAACAAGCGTCACCTCGACATGCTGATGGCGCATATGATACTTTCGGACAAACCGTTCATGGGGTCGGTGACCGAGCCCAGCCGCGCACAGGACAGCGTGGACATGTGCGAGATCCTTTTCGGTCGGGAATTCGTTCAGAACAACGCCGTGATGACCTCGCTCATCAACATCAACTCGCCGATGACCTTTGACGACGTGATGATGGGCGCTCTGGAAGTCTACGCGAAGAACAACCAGGCCTGCATCATCAGCCCGTTCATCGTCGGCGGCGCGATGGCACCGGTCTCGGTCATGGGCACGCTCACACAGGTTCTGGCCGAGGTCATGGCCGGCATCGCCTACAGCCAGCTGGTGCGCCCCGGCGCGCCGGTGATCTTCGGTGCCTTCGTGACCTCGATCGACATGAACTCCGGCGCACCGACGTTTGGCACCCCCGAGGCCAGCCAGATCACCTACGGTGCCGGTCAGCTGGCCCGCCGCATGGGTCTGCCGTTCCGGTCCGCAGGCAGCTTTACGGGATCGAAACTGCCCGATGCGCAAGCCGCCTATGAAACCGCCAACAGCCTGAACATGGGTCTTCTGTCGGGTGTGAACTTCATGCTGCATGCGTGCGGCTGGCTCGAAGGCGGTCTGGTGTCTTCCTTCGAGAAATTCGTCATGGATGCCGACCAGCTTGGTGCACTGCACAAGATGGCGCAGGGCATTGCCACAGACGAAGAGGCGCAGGCGATGGGCGCGATTGCCGAGGTGGGGCCGGGTGGGCATTACCTTGGGTGCGAACACACGCAGGCGAATTTCAAATCCGCCTTCTGGCGGTCCGAGATCTTCGACTTCAAACCATACGAGACATGGTCCGAAGAGGGTGCGCGCGACACCATGGCGCTGGCGACCGAACGGGTGCAGCGGATGATCGACACCTATCAGCAGCCGCATCTCGATCCGGGCATTCACGACGCCCTGACCGAATACGTGGCCAAGAAGAAAGCGTCGATGCCCGACGCCTTCATGTGATCGCGGCGGGCCCGGCGATCTGCGTCTGAGCGCGCAGAAGCTGGGATTCGCCCATGATCGCGATCAGAAGATCGACATGCACGGCGATGCTGTACCCGGCATCGCCGTTTTCACGTCTGTCGTTCATCTCGGCCTCCAGCGCCATCAACCGCATCAGCGTCGGTCCAAGCCGCAGCGTGACACCGTATCCCAGAAGCCGCGGAAGCCTGGCCTCGCGCCGGTAGGTTTGCGCTCCGATCCGGGCCGCACGGATCAACAGGCGCGGGCGGCGCAGGGCAGCGATTTGGGTCAGCAGATCTTGCATGGTCTGGTCCTTTTCCTGGCTGGCGAAGTGCGTTCTCGTGGCAGGACCATGACACAACCCAAAGATGTGTTGCGTCGCAGGTTGAGTTGCGAACGGTGCCGCTCCAATTTGTTTACCATTTGGAAACAAAAGCTTGAAAACCGGCAAACGTTAACAAATCAGAAACAAATACACTTATAGGTTGATTGCTGTTTGTGGATAAATCTGTGGATTTCTTCACGGGACCGTCTGAATTTGGGGGATTTCAATGACTGACCTGCAACATGTCAAAAGCCATCCTGGACTGACCGCATTGTGGCCCGAAGAGGCGCGCCGCTATCTTGCACACACCGCTGACGGGCGGCCGCTGCGCGAGATCGCACGCGAAGCCGGGTGCCACCCGTCGACCATCCTGCGGCAGGTGCGCAAGCTCGAAACCTTGCGGGACGACCCGTTGGTCGACCGCGTTCTGGGCGGGTGTCCCGCCGATCCGGAGAACCCCGCGGCCAGATCTGCGGGGATGGATGCCGTGACCGAGGCGATGCGCCTTCTGTGCCAGTCTCGGGCGATGATGCTCTACCGCGACGGGGTCCGACAGGCGGCGATCGTCAAGACGCTGGGCGAAGGCGACACGATTGTGCTGGGGGCGGTCGATCTGGATGTCGCGGCAGCCCTTGTCCTGCGCAACTGGATCGCACCCGAGGGTGGCACCGCGCTGAAGCGCTACCGGATCACCGATGAGGGGCGCGGCATCCTGCCAAGGCTGGTCGCGGCCCGCGACGCCCGCGCGGCCCGTCCGCAGGACGAGGGCCAGAGCCTCTTTCCCATGTCCGAACCGGATCGCCGCTCGCGCGACCGGTCCCTGTCAAACGGTCCCGGTTTCGAAAGCCCGCTTTCGGTTCTGGCCCGGCGGCGTGGTCCGGACGGCAAGCCGTTCCTGCCTGCCGATTTCGTTGCCGCGGGCGACCGGCTGCACGAGGATTTCGCCATCGCGGGCTTTGCCAAATCCGATCTTCTGGGATGGGACCGGCCCGAGGCTCTGCAGCATCTGTATGCGCGGACCGAACAGATCACCGATATCCGGCGCTGCGAAGCGGTGGACCGCACGCTCGACGCGGTGCGGGATCTGGGTCCGGGGCTGAGCGAGGTCGTGCTGCGGTGCTGCTGCCTGCGCGAAGGGCTAGAGGCCACGGAAAAGCGGCTGGGCTGGTCTGCGCGGTCAGGCAAGGTGGTGCTGCGCATCGCGCTTCAACGGCTGAGCCTGTTTTACGCCAGAACCCGTGCGCGCGACCGCGTTCTGATCGGGTAGGGACGATCCACCGCAGGGCAGGGTGACGCGGCGGGGTGTGGCCGGAATGCCGCTCTGGGTTGGATAAGGTGCAGGAGGTACTCGTTACATTTGGGAATTTGAAAGCTGCATTGCAGCTATGCAACACTGGTACTACCTCCTGCTGCCTTCTATGTTAAACGGAGCGAAACCTGAAAGAGCGGGGAAAAACCGTTGCGCGACCTCAAGATCCCAGAACAGCGTCATCCCGAAAAGGCGCATCGCCCGGACAACGCCCAGCCGAAGAAACCCAGCTGGATAAGGGTCAAGGCGCCGGGGGGCGAAGGCTATAACGAGACCCGCCGCATCATCCGCGAACACAAGCTGGTCACCGTCTGCGAAGAGGCGGGCTGCCCCAATGCCGGTGAATGCTGGAGCCAGGGTCACGCGACCATGATGATCATGGGCGACATCTGCACGCGCGGCTGTACCTTCTGCAACATCGCCACCGGACGGCCCAGCACGCTGGATGCGTTCGAGCCGGGCCGCGTGGCGGATGCCGTGCAGAAACTCGGGCTGAACCACGTTGTCATCACCTCTGTGGATCGCGACGATCTGGACGATGGCGGGGCCGAGCATTTCGCCCAGACGATCCGCGCCGTGCGGCACCGCTCGCCCGAGACCACCATCGAGATCCTGACACCCGATTTCCTGAAATGCGCGCCCGATGCGCTTGAGGCCGTGGTCGCGGCACGCCCCGACGTGTTCAACCACAACCTCGAAACCGTGCCGGGGCTTTATCCCGAAGTGCGCCCCGGTGCGCGGTACTTCCATTCGCTGCGCCTCTTGCAGCGAGTCAAGGAAATCGACCCGTCGATCTTTACCAAATCGGGCATCATGGTGGGCTTGGGCGAAAACCGGCAATCCGTGATGCAGGTCATGGACGACATGCGCGCGGCGGATGTGGATTTCCTGACCATCGGACAATATTTGCAGCCGACCCCGAAGCACCATGCGGTTGACCGCTTTGTCACGCCCGAGGAATTCGCGGGCTACGAAAAAGCGGCATATGGCAAGGGCTTCCTGATGGTGTCGGCCACGCCGCTCACCCGGTCGTCCTATCATGCGGGGGATGATTTCGCCCGTCTGCGCGCCAATCGCGAGGCGAAGCTGGCCAAGGTCTGAGGCGGCGATTGCCGCCTCGCGCTTTGGTCAGGGCAGCGCCTTGAGATAGGCAGCCACGGCGGCCCGGTCGGTTTCGGGCAGCTTGGCGAAATTCTCGACCACCGCGACCATGTGGCCGCCGACGCTGTCGAATTCAGGAGTAAAGCCGGTCTCGAGGTAATAGGCGATCTCGATAGGCCCCCAGCTCAGATCATCCGGCCTGAGCGACGGGATGGTGCCTTGCCCGGTCGGGTTCGGTGCGCCGCCCAGCCAGTCGTCGCGGTCCAGGCCACCCAGCGCATCGCGGGGTGTATGACATTCGCCGCAATGGGCCAGCGCCTCGACCAGATACCGCCCGCGTTCGATCTCGGGCGTGTCAGCCGAGGCCAGCACCCAGTCCTCTGTGACGTAAAGCTGTTTCCACACGCCGACCGACCGGCGGATGTTGAACGGAAATCCGATTTCGTGCGGCTGGCTTGGCGTCGCATCTAAGGGCAAGGTCTGCCAATAGGCCCAAAGATCGACCACGTCCTGATCGGTCATGTTCACATAGGATGAATAGGGAAAGGCCGGGTAATAGTGCTGCCCCTCGGGCGACACGCCTTTCTTGACCGCGCTCGCAAATCCTTCAAGCGTCCAGTCGCCGATCCCCGCTTCGGGATGCATCGAGATGTTGGGCGCAATGAAGGTGCCGAAATCGGATGCGAATTTCTGACCGCCTGCAAGGATCAGTTTGGCATCGTCTTCGGCGTCAGGGGCGTAATGGCACGACGCACAGCCCGCCGCGATGAACACCGTTTCACCCTTCGCCGCATCGCCCTCGCGCCCGGCAAGGGATGTTGTATCGATGGGCGTGGCCCGGGTGACTGCCGATCCGGCCGCCGCTCCGGCAGCAAGGACGACAACACCAAGAATCAGACCACGCCGCATCGTTCAGCCTAGTTCGCCGGAGCGCGGTGATTGTCGTGGCACGCCGAGCAGGCGTTACCGACCTGGCCCATCACCGGGCCGAGACCTTCAACGCCGCCCGCGGCTGCCGCTTGAAGGGCCAACGCCGCGGTGCCGAAATCGCCCCATTTGGCAAGAAAGTCGTCGTTCTGTTCCCAGATCGACGGCTGCGCGCGTGTGCCCTCGATCGCCATGTCGTCGGAACCGGCGGGCCACATCGGCGCTTGCTGGATCATCGAAACCGCGACCAGCGTATCGGCTGCGGCCTGCGCTTCCTCGGCGTTGTACTCGGTCTTGCCCTGCGCCATGCCGCCCAGAATGCCGAGGTTGATCGCCATGATGCGGAACTGACCCTGACGGGCCTTCAATTGTGCGGTGAAATCGTCTTGGGCATATGCCGCTGTTCCGCAACCAAGGGCTGCAAAGGCGATTGCGAACGTGAGATGCTTTTTCATGAATGTGAACTCCCTGAGACCTTTATGACTTAAGCGTGAGTATGCAACGCGCGTTTGACAATTTAATTGTTAGATAATGCAAAGAGGGTCCACATCCATGCACAAGCTCAACTGGGACGACCTGCGCTTCGTGCTCGCGGTGGCGGAAACCGGCTCTGTCAACGCGGCGGCAAAGGTGCTTGGCGTCAACCATGCAACGGTTTTGCGCCGCATCGCCTCCTTCGAAGAGACCTGCGGCGGACCGGTGTTCGAACGCGATCGCAGCGGCTACCGGCTGCGCCCCAATCGCGCACCTGTGATCGAAGCGGCGCGTCTTGCGGCCCAACATGTGCAATCCGCAGAGACATTGATGCAGGACCGCGCCGGTCATTCGGGCAAAACCGTGCGGCTGACCTCGACCGACACGTTTTGCCAGACCGTGCTTGCGTGGATCTCGCCCGCCTTGGCGCGGCGGATTCAACCGGACCGGCTGGTGTTCCTGTCATCCAACGCGCATCTCGACATGGCGCGGCTGCGCGCCGACATCGCGTTGCGCCCGACGATCAGCCTGCCGGATGATCTGACAGGCAGACACATTGCCGACATGCGCTTTGCGGTCTATCGGCGCGCATCGGCCACCGAAAGCGCGACATGGCTGGCCCTGACCGGCGCGCTTGAACGCTCCGGCCCGGCGCAATGGATGGCGCGCGAGATCGATCCGCTTCAGATCACTGCCGGTGCAGACAGTTTCTGCGTGCTGACCCAGATGGTGGTCCGGGGCAATTGCAATGCGATTCTGCCTTGTATCCTTGGCGACGCCGCGCCGGACCTCGTGCGGGTGCCCTCCGCCGCGCCGGATTTCGTCGTGCCGGTCTGGGTGGCCTGTCACCGCGATCTGGCGGGCAGCGACCGGTTGCAGGGCGTGATGGGGGCGGTGGAAAAACTGCTGCAGCCGCATCTGGCGGCCCTCGCCGGAGACCTTGTGTCGGAATAGGACAATCCTGCCGTCTCAGCGCACCGCATGCGCCATCCGGACAAGAAGGAACCAGTTCACGCCTCGGGAAACCGCACCTTGCCGATATAGGGCAGGTTGCGGTTGCGTTGCGCGTAATCGATGCCGTAGCCGACCACGAACTCGTCGGGGATCGAGAACCCGATCCAATCCGCCGCCACATCGGTTTCGCGCCGCGACGGTTTGTCCAGCAGCGCAATGGTCCGCAACCGCCCCGGATTGCGCGATTCGAGCAACCCCACCACGTGTTTGAGCGTATGCCCGGTGTCGACGATGTCTTCGACCACCAGCACATCCCGGCCTTCGATCTGGCCGCGCAGGTCCTTGAGAATCCGCACCTCTCGGCTTGATTCCATCGCGTTCCCATAGGAAGACGCCTCAAGGAAATCGACCTCGACCGGCAGGTCCAGTTCGCGCACCAGATCGGCGATGAACACGAAACTGCCGCGCAGCAGGCCAACCACGATCAGCTTGTTGGTGTCGCGGAATTCTTCGGTGATGGCATTCGACAATTCCTCGATCCGGGCGGCAATCGCCTTGGCCGAGATCATTTCATCGATGACATAAGGACGCTCTGACATAGGTTTCCCTTGATTTTTCGCGCGCACAATACGACATCCCCCGCCACTGTCACGGTCAAAACAAAAGAGCAGATGCCCATACATTCAGAAACCCGCACCCTGCCATACACGGCGCAACAGATGTATGATCTGGTGGCGGATGTGGCGAATTACCCCAAGTTCCTGCCCTGGACAGCCGCCGCGCGCATCCGCTCGCGCGAGGATCGGGGCGATCACGAGGAAATGCTGGCCGATCTCGTGATCAGCTTCAAGGTGTTCCGCGAACGGTTTGGCAGCCGGGTGGTGCTGTGGCCGGAACAGATGAAGATCGACACCGAATACCTGGACGGCCCGTTCCGTCACATGCATTCCAACTGGGCTTTCCGCGATGTGGAAGACGGGGTCGAAGTGACGTTCTTCGTGGATTTCGAATTCAAGAACCGCATCCTGCAAGGAGCGGCGGGCATGTTCTTTTACGAGGCCATGCAGCGGATCGTGCGTGCCTTCGAGCGGCGCGCGGCACAGCTTTACACCTGACGGTCTCGCAGCGCGGACACCAACAGGTCCAGCGCTTCATCCCGCGCGGCTGCCCGCACCTCTGCCCGGCCAATCGCACCGAACTCCACGGTTTTGGTCTGGACAGAATCGCGCGTGGCCAGTCCGAAGCAGACACGTCCCTCGGGCTTGAACTCTGACCCGCCCGGCCCGGCGATGCCGCTGATCGACACCGCGACCGTCGCATGTGCCGCCTGCAGGGCACCCACTGCCATCTCGCGCGTGACCTCTTCGGACACCGCGCCATGCACCTCCAGCGTGACGGGCGACACGCCCAGCAGGTCGGTCTTGGCCGCGTTCGAATAGGTGACGAAGCCCCGCTCGAATATCTCTGACGACCCTGCCACATCGGTGATCGCCGCTGCCACCATCCCGCCGGTGCAGCTTTCGGCGGTTGTCACCGTCGCCCCGGACGCGCGCGCCAGCTCCAGCAGGGTTTCCGCGCGCAACCCGCTCACATCAGCACCAGATGAAACAGCGCCGCCAACGCGATGACGCCAAGTGCGGCGAACACGCCCGCGATCACGTCGTCCAGCATCACCCCCAGCGCGTCACCGCGCGCGTCCGCGCGGCCCACGAGCCACGGTTTCCAGATGTCGAACAGCCGGAACAGCACAAAGGCCGCGATCCAGCCAGGGTAAAGCGCCAGCAGGTCCGCCGACATCATCATCGCGCCGTAAGCCACTGGAAACAGGGCAATCCACTGGCCCACAACTTCGTCCACCACGATATGCGAGGGATCGGGGTCGGCCTGTCCGCGCGTCATCTCTCGGGTGGCGATCCAGCCCGACATGAAGACAAAGAAGGTCAGGTTCAACAGCAGCCAGAACCCGCCAAAGGACAGCACCGCATAAGCGACGGGCAGGGCGGCCAATGACCCCCATGTGCCCGGCGCAGGCCGCAGGTAGCCGACGCCGAAGAAGGTAGCGATCAGCCGGTACATCATGACGCCACCAATGCCGCCGTGGCCAGCGCCGCGATGCCCTCGCCGCGCCCGGTAAAGCCCAGCTTTTCCGAGGTGGTCGCCTTGACCGACACGTCCTCGACCGGCAGGTCCATGATATGCGCGAGGGCCGCGCGCATCGCCTCGGCATGCGGCCCGATCTTGGGGTATTCGCAGACCAGGGTGCAGTCGACATTGCTGATGACGAATCCCCGGTCGCGCGCCATCTGCACCGCGTGTCGCAGGAAGATTTCGCTGGCAGCACCCTTCCACTGCGGATCGGAGGGCGGGAAATGGCGTCCGATGTCTCCTGCCGCCAAAGCGCCGTAAAGCGCGTCGGTGATCGCGTGCATGCCGACATCCGCATCGGAATGGCCCACAAGCCCCTGATCATGCGGCACTTTCACGCCACACAGCACGACATGGTCGCCCGGCCCGAACTTGTGAACATCATACCCATTGCCCAGCCGCACTTTCATATGCACATCCCTTGAAGTGATGCGGCTTGTCTAAGGTTTGTCCGGTGGTTGTGCAATCGCTCCGGCGTACCTGCCTAATTATTAGGCAGATGCGTTTTGTTGGTCTGTTTTTCAGGCTATTTTCATTGAACGGCGCGCGGGCACAGCGTAGCTCAAACTCATCAATCAAGGATTGCAACGGTGACACCGTCGGTTCCACACAACTTAATTTCTCCACCCGTGCTGCTGGCCCCACTCGCAGGCATCACGGATCTGCCGTTCCGCACGCTGGTGTCCCGCTTTGGCGCGGGGCGCGTCGTGTCCGAGATGATCGCCAGCGGCGAATTCCTGACCGCGCGGCCCGGAACACGTGAAAAGGCGGAACTGGGGGCTGGCATCGCCAACACCTCGGTGCAGCTGGCGGGCCGCACCCCCGACGCGATGGCCGAAGCCGCGCGCATGGTCGAAGGCATGGGCGCGCGGGTCATCGACATCAACATGGGCTGTCCCGCGAAAAAGGTGGTGGGCGGCTATTCCGGCTCGGCGTTGCTGCGCGATCTCGACCACGCCTGCCGGTTGATCGACGCGGTTGTCGGCGCGGTGACTGTGCCGGTCACGCTCAAGACCCGGTTGGGCTGGGACGATGCCTCGCACAATGCCGCAGACCTTGCGCAACGGGCCGAAGCTGGGGGCATCGCGATGATCGTCATTCACGGCCGCACCCGCTGCCAGTTCTACAAGGGCCGCGCTGATTGGGCCGCCATCCGCCGGATCAAGGACGCGGTGTCGATCCCGGTGATCGCCAACGGCGACATCATCGACACGGCGTCCGCCCGCACCGCATTGGCGCAAAGCGGTGCCGATGGCGTGATGGTCGGACGCGGCGCGCAAGGCCGCCCTTGGGTGCTGGCCCAGATCGCCGCTGACATCTACGGCACCGCCAGACCCGCGATTCCAAAGGGCCACGCGCTTGTCGATATGGTCGCAGGTCATTACGAGGCGATGCTCGATTTCTACGGCCCCGATCTTGGCCTTCGCGTCGCGCGCAAGCACCTTGGCTGGTACATGGATGTCGCGCAAACGGACGCGATCCTGCGCAAGGCGATCCTGACGGCCAAGACACCGGCCGCCGTCCTGTCGGCACTCCCCGATGCCCTGGTGACCGATGTGAGGCAGGCTGCATGACCGACAGCACCGACGAACCCAAGATGGTGGATGAACGGCTGATCTGGTCCTCGCTGCCGGTGCCCGCGATCATCATCGACGAGGATGAAAACATCCTCGACATGAACCCCGCTGCCGAGGGTTTCATGAACAACTCGGCCAAGTGGCTGCGCGGTCAACCGATCTGGGACCGGCTGACCGTCGATGCGCCGATGGAAAACAGCCTTGCCCGCGCACGGGAACACGGAACGCTGCTTTTCGTGAACGACGTGGATGTGGGCACCGGCAACCGTCCGCCGCTGGTCTGCAACCTGCAACTCGCCCCGGTGCAGGGCAAGCCCGGTTGCATGATCCTGCTGATCAGCCCGCGCGAACTGGCAAGCCGCGTCAACCAGAGCCAGTCGGTCAAATCCGCCGCGAAATCCGCCATCGGCATGGCCGAGATGCTGGCCCACGAGATCAAGAACCCGCTGGCGGGCATCACCGGTGCCGCCCAGTTGCTGAGCATGAACCTCACCAATGACGATCTGGAGCTTACCGATCTGATCGTCGAAGAGACCCGCCGCATCGTCAAGCTGCTGGAACAGGTGGAACAGTTCGGCAACCTGTCCGCTCCCGAACGCAAGCCGGTCAACCTGCATGACGTGCTGGACCGCGCCCGCCGCTCGGCGCTGCTGGGCTTTGGCGCACACATGAAGATCATCGAGGATTATGACCCTTCGCTGCCGCTCGCGCTTGGCGATTCCGACCAGTTGCTGCAGGTCGTCCTGAACCTCATCAAGAACGCGTCCGAAGCGGCGGATTCCTCGAAAGGTGGCACGATCCGCCTGCACACCTATTACGAACACAGCTACAGCCTGCGCCGCGCCGATGGCTCGGGCCAGTCGCTGCCGCTTCAGGTCGAGGTGATCGACGACGGCCCAGGTCTGCCGCCCGACATCAGGGGCGACGTGTTCGATCCCTTCGTGTCGGGTCGTGAAAACGGCACCGGCCTTGGCCTCGCACTGGTGAGCAAGATCATCTCGGATCACGACGGTTGGGTCGCTGTCGACAGCGTGCCCGGCAAAACCCGCTTTCGCATCTCGTTGCCGCAAGCGCCGCGCAAACAAAAGGAGTCAAACTGATGGATGGTACGGTACTTGTCGCGGATGATGATCGCACGATCCGCACGGTTCTGACACAGGCGCTGACGCGGGCTGGGTGCAAGGTGCACGCGACCTCGTCGCTGACCACGCTGATGCGCTGGGTGGCCGAGGGCAAGGGCGACGTGGTGATCTCGGATGTCATCATGCCCGATGGCAACGGGCTCGAGATGCTGCCCAAGATCAGCCAGGATCGCCCCGATCTTCCGGTGATCGTCATCTCGGCGCAGAACACGATCATGACCGCCATTCAGGCGGCCGAGGCCGAGGCCTATGATTACCTGCCCAAACCCTTCGATCTGCCCGACCTGATGAAGCGCACGGCCAAGGCGCTTGATTCCCGCAGTCGTGTGGCGCGCCCGGCACCCAGCCGGGTGATTGACGACGCGCCCGACGACCTGCCGCTGATCGGCAAGACCCCCGCCATGCAGGCGCTCTACCGGCTCGTGGCCAAGGTGATGAACACCGATCTGCCGGTGCTGATCTGCGGCGAATCCGGCACCGGAAAATCGCTCATCGCCCGCGCGCTGCATGATTTCTCGGACCGGCGATCCTTGCCCTTCGTCACCGTCACTGCCAGCGACCTGTCCGACATCGAAGGCCCGGCGCGCATTCTGGCGCGGGTTCGCGGCGGAACGCTTCTGATCGACGAGCTGTCCGATGTCCCCGACGAGGTGCAGGCCCGCATCGTGCGCATGATGGACGGGCCGGGCGACAACGTGCCCCGCTTCATCGCCACCAGCCAGTCCGATCCGGGGCAGGGCATTTCCGACAGCGGCGTGCGCGAAGACCTCTATTATCGCATCAGCGGCGCGACCATTTCCGTGCCGTCCTTGCGCGAACGCGTCGACGACATCGCGCTGCTCTGCGAACATTTCCTGACCCGCGCCGAACGCGATGGCGGGGCAAAACGCTGGCTGTCGAACGACGCAGCCGATCTCTTCCGCGCCTACAGCTGGCCCGGCAACGTGCGCCAGTTGGAAAACGTGGTGCGCCGCCTCAGCCTGACCTCGCGCGCCGACGAGATCACCCGCGCCGAGGTGGAGAATGTTCTGGGCAACCAGCCCGAGACCGGCCCCGTCCTGCGCGGTGGCGACAGCGAGAAACTCAGCACCTCGGTCGCGCGTCATCTGCGCCGCTATTTCGACCTGCACGGCACCATGTTGCCGCCGCCGGGCCTGTATCCGCGAATCCTGCGCGAAATCGAAGCGCCGCTGATCGAAATCGCGCTGGAGGCAACGGGCGGAAATCAGGCGAAATGTGCCGATTTGCTGGGAATTAACCGAAATACCCTCAGAAAGAAGATCACCGAACTCGATATTCAGGTGACACGCCGCCGTAAATTGATGTAAAACTGCCACATAATAGTGCTCCGGCGGTGACGCAGTTGATCGGAGACACAAAATATAGCGGTAGCCGGGCTGCGCGGCACATCACGGCGGGGGGTTGGCTGTGGCCACCTGGACACGCTCCTTGAATTGGGCCCGGTTGGACCGGGTGCGTCGTCGTCGGCGCTATCAGAACGCCATGACCCTCGGTCTGGTGCTGCTTGGCCCCATTCTGGCCATTGCCACGATTCTCGTGCTCGGCCCGCTCGACGCCGGGACCGGCGCGCAGTTCAACCTGCGACTCGTCCTGCTGGCCGACCTGATCTACGTGCTCTTGCTCGCAGCGATGGTTCTGCGCCGCGTCGCCAACCTGATCGCTGCGCGCCGCGCCAAATCCGCCGGGTCGCGGCTTCACCTCAGGCTCACCGGCGCGTTTGCGCTGATGGCGTTGCTGCCGACGATCACCGTGGCGGTGTTTGCCGTGCTGACGATCAATATCGGGCTCGAGACATGGTTTTCCGACCGCGTCCGCAACGTGGTCGGCGCGTCGCTTTCTGCTGCCGAAGCGTATGAGCAGGAACACCGCGAAGGGCTGACGCAGGATGCCGAGGCACTGGGAGCGTTTCTGGACGCCAACCGCCGCGCGACCTTCATCATGGATGATGGCGAATTGCGCCAGGCGCTCAGCCAGGGGCAATCGCAGATCCAGCGCGGGCTGCGCGAAGCCTATGTCATTGATGGCACGGGAGAAATCCGCGCGCGTGGCGAAGGGTCGTACCTGTTCGATTTTGAACGCCCCGGCCCCGAGGTGATCGCAGAGGCCGACGAGATCGGCCTCGCGCTGGTGCAGGATTGGGACAATAACGAATTGCGCGCGCTTGTTCCGCTGCGCGCCTTCACCGACCGGTATCTGTACATCACCCGCGAGGTGGATGGCCAGATCCTCAACTTGCTCGACGAGACGCAGGAAACGGCGCGTTTCTACCAGCAGCAGGAAAACGACCGGGGCCGCGTCCTGTTCGATTTCGCGCTGCTCTACCTTGGCTTTGCGTTTCTGCTGATCCTTGCTGCCATCTGGCTGGGCCTGTGGTTCGCAGAACGGCTCAGCCGCCCGGTGGGCCGTCTGACCGGTGCCGCCCAACGTGTGGGCGCGGGGGATCTGGACGTGAAGGTGCTCGAAGAAGACGGCGACGACGAAATCGCCATGTTGGGGCGCTATTTCAACCAGATGACCCGGCAGCTCAAGGGCCAGCGCGAAACGCTGCTGGACAACACCCGCCAGATCGAACGGCGGCAGCGGCTGTTCGATTCCGTTCTGACCTCGGTGACCTCGGGGGTTGTCGGGCTGGATGCCGGTGGCCGCGTGACATTTGTGAACCGCTCGGGTGAACGGCTGCTGGCATGGCAGGAGAACCAGCGCAGCGTCGAGATCACCATGGCGGTGCCCGAGTTCGGGCCTCTGTTCGACCGGCTGCGCGAGCAGGGGATCGAGACCGCGCAGGAGGAGATCAAGGTCAGCCGCGCGGGTCGCCTCGAAAACCTGCTGGTCCGCCTGTCGACACGGCGGCGCGAGGATGGCGGGCTCGAAGGCTACGTGATCGCCTTTGACGACGTGACCGACCTTGTCAGCGCGCAGCGCATGGCCGCATGGGGCGACGTGGCCCGGCGCATCGCGCATGAGATCAAGAACCCGCTGACGCCGATCCAGCTTTCTGCCGAACGTATCCGCCGCAAGTTCCACCGTCATCTGGGGACGGAAGACGCCGAGAGCCTCGAGCAGTTGACCGAAGTCATTGTGCGTCAAACCAATGACTTGCGGCGCATTGTTGATGAATTTTCCAAATTCGCCCGGATGCCGGAACCGGACCGCAAGCCTGAAGACATCGTAGATATCCTGCGCAGCGTGGTCCTGCTGCAGGAAGCGGGACAGCCCAGCGTGCGGTTTGTTGCGGAGATGCCACAGACCGGCATTCCTGCGGAGATCGACGCGACGATGATCGGCCAGGCGTTCACGAACCTGATCAAGAACGCCGGGGAAGCCATTGAAAGTTATATCGAAACGGGGCCAGATCAGCCTGTGTCACCGCAGGTGCGCGTCACCTGCGAGATGAAGGACGACATGGCCGAAATCCGCATCTCGGACAATGGCATCGGCCTGCCGGAAGACCCGTCGCGGCTGTTCGAGCCCTACGTGACGACGCGCGAGAAAGGCACCGGGCTGGGCCTGCCGATCGTCAAGAAGATCATCGAGGAACATGGCGGGACGCTGACGCTCGAGCAGGCCGAGCCGTTCGATGACACGGGCCGCTGCGGGGCGATGGCGGTGATCCGGCTGCCGGTGCTGATCGTTCCGAAAACTGCAAGCGAAATCAATGGGCTGGAGGCCGACATGGCGCTGGCTGAACCGGAACACGAGACGTGAGTTCAGAAGGACAAGGGTGAGGTTATGAGCGATATTCTGATAGTGGACGATGAGCGCGACATCCGCGAACTGATCGGTGACATCCTGAAGGACGAAGGCTACACGACCCGGCTCGCGGGCAACTCGTCCGAGGCGATGGCCGAGATCAATGCAGAGGAGCCGTCACTGCTGATCCTCGATATCTGGCTGAAAGACAGCAAGATGGACGGGATCGACATTCTCAAGACCGTCAAGCGCGACAATCCGGATGTGCCGGTGGTCATCATCTCGGGGCATGGCAACATCGAGATCGCGGTCGCCGCGATCAAGCAGGGTGCCTATGACTTCATCGAAAAACCGTTCAATATCGACCAGTTGCTGGTCGTCATTCGACGCGCGATGGAAACGAGCCGCTTGCGGCGCGAGAACCACAAGCTCAAGCGGCGCGACAGCGACGTGGCGCAGATGGTGGGTGAATGCGCGGCCTATCGCGGGCTGGTGTCGAACCTCGACAAGGTGACGAAATCCAACGGCCGGGTGCTTTTGTCCGGGCCTGCGGGCAGCGGCAAGGAAGTGGCGGCGCGGTACATCCATGCGCATTCCAACCGCGCCAGCGCGCCGTTCATCACGGTGAACTGTGCCGGCGTGGCGCCAGAGACGATGGAGGAGGTGCTGTTCGGCCGCGAAACACCGGAACGCGGGGTCGAGCCGGGCTTGCTCGAGCAGGCGCATGGCGGGGTGGTCTATTTCGACGAGGTGGCGGACATGCCGCTGGGCACCCAGTCCAAGATCCTGCGGGTGCTGGTGGACCAGCAGTTCCAGCGCGTCGGCGGGGCGGACAAGGTGCGGGTGGACCTGCGGGTGATCTCCAGCACCAACCGCGACCTCAAGACCGAGATCGCGGGGGGGACGTTCCGCGAGGAGCTGTATCACCGGCTCAACGTGGTGCCGATCTCGGTGCCCAGCCTCGAGGACCGGCGCGAGGACATCCCGATGCTGGCGGGGCATTTCATCGACCTGTTCCACCAGTCGCAGGGCCTGCCCAAACGCGGGCTGAGCCCCGATGCGGTGGCGCTGTTGCAGACGATGGTGTGGCCGGGCAACGTGCGGCAGCTCAAGAACCTGATCGAACGGGTGCTGATCCTGGGCGACGGCACGGGCGACATTGCGGCGCGAGAACTGCCGCAGGACACGACGCCCGCCGAGGATGAAGAGGGCCGGGTGGTGCTGTCGGGCACGCTGGCCACGATGCCGCTGCGCGAGGCGCGCGAGGCGTTCGAACGCGAATACCTGCTGACCCAGATCAACCGCTTTGGCGGCAATATCAGCCGGACGGCAAGTTTCGTCGGCATGGAGCGCAGCGCGCTGCACCGCAAGCTGAAATCGCTGGGGGTGGTGACAAGCTCCAAGGCGGGGGGGCGGGTCGCCTATCTCGAGGACGAGGTGGAAGAGGCAACCTGAGCGGATAGGTCCGTTCTGGCCCTTTTGTTTCGCGCGCGAAACATTGGGTCCGGAGTGGACCTATTAAGGGTTTGGTAACGTTGGGGAAGGTCTGGATTGGAAAATCGTTTCTTTTGGAGGCGCACCTGAGCCGAAGTCCGTTCACGTAGCATTGTTGTCCCATCTTAACGCTTTTTTCACGCGCTTATTTCAAAGATATGGACAGTAGTAGCTTCGTAGGTACTATGGAAAAAAAGGAGGTGCCAAATGGCAGAGAGCATTCAGACGGATGAACCAATATTCACAATCGGTTATGAAAAGTCCACAATCGATGACTTTGTGAATAGACTTTCGGACGCGGAAATTGATGTTTTAGTAGACGTCCGTGAGCTTCCATTGTCTCGCAAAAAGGGTTTTTCAAAAAACGGTCTCAACGCTGCTGTCCGAGAGGCAGGTATCGACTACGTTCATGTCAAGGCGCTTGGTGACCCCAAGCTTGGCAGGGAAGCAGCGCGAGCTGGGGACCATGATCTATTTGTCGAGATATTCACTCGTCACATAGATGGTGAGGAAGCGCAATCGGCGCTAGCCGACCTTGCCGCTACTGTGAAGGGAAAGCGAATTTGTCTTACATGTTTTGAACGCCATCACGACGGCTGCCATCGCAAGATAGTTGCTGAGCGACTATCAAAAATGGTTGGGGCACGTATTGAGCATATCGCCGTGTGAGCTGACCTTGAGTGATTGGCAACCTCCTGTCGAAGTATGCGTAATCGTAAAAGCTGCGCCTGAGACAGGTCAAACGCACGGTGAGACGGTGTGCGTGGCGGGGATCGATGTTTACGGTCAATGGCATCGGCTATATCCAATGCCTTTCAAGCTACTTAGCAGTAAACAAAAATTCAATCGCTGGGATATAATTCGTACAAGATGGCGAAGCGCTGCTCCAAAAGATTTGCGTCCTGAAAGCAAGCGAGTCGATCATGGATCACTTGAGAAGGTCCGCGAGGTTAAAGTATCAGAGCGCCATGAATTTGCGAGGCGCGCTATCGTGGAGAGCTTGTCAGAGGAAAAAGCAAAGGGTCGCTCTTTTGCTCTAATTCGACCAGAAAACCCCGAATTTATCATTCGACGTTTGACTGAACCTGAAATGAAAAAGAACCAAAGGCGTCGTGATTTCCTTCTTAATCAAACAGATATGTTCTCGGGGGATAGTACGGTGCTTACGCCCGACGTAGCTCCGTATTCATTTCACTACCGGTTCGTGCATGAAGGTAAGACTCTAACCCACACGTGTATTGATTGGGAAACGGAGCGAACGTTTTTTAAATGGCGTAGCCAATATGGCGAAGAAGCGACTTTGCGTCACATGGGCGAAAAGTGGGGACACGACATGCCATCGAGGGGAATAGCTTTCGCTATGGGCACGCATAGAGTAACGAAGTTCAATAAGTGGTTGTTATCTGGTGTAATCAGAGTAGATCATTCGACACAGCCAAGCCTATTGTGAGGTCGAATAATCAATTAGCTTGTAAGTATTCGCGCGCCCACACGGCGGCGATTTGGTGGGACCAGTGCTCCGCTTTGATCTTCTTTGGATGTGACCGAGATAAATCGAGGGATTCGACAGTTGGAACGCCACCGCGCGCGTCGGAGATGCGCGGCGGGTGAGCGTTGCGCGGATTCTTGGGAGTTCGGTGCGTGCGAGCACGCACCCTACGGGATGAATGCACCTATGATGAAAGTCGAGTTTGACGTTAACCATTTTGGCGAAAACTCCACGTTGCCGCCCAATTCTCAACCTTTTTGAGCGCGAACAATGGTTTGTCTCGATTTCGAGATTTTGAAAATTAGGAGATTTTTCATGGGTAAAGGACAAGGAAACGGTGGCGGTTGGCCCAGCACAACCGGGAATCCTTCTGGCGGTGGCCGCTCCAATGGCTCTTCCGGTGGTGGAAAGAGCAAATAACTTGAAGGCTCCCAAAAGGGGCCTTTTTTCTTTTCTCTTTTGCGTAGTCAACGGAAAGGTAAGGGAGGCAAGCGCAGCGCCAACACCCTCCCCAATTGACCCCACCCCGGACCTCTGCCACACAGAAGCCTGCGTCACAGCCAAGGGGCCCGTCCGCGGGCGTGTGTCATGAAAGTCATCATCTGCGGAGCGGGTCAGGTCGGCTGGCAGATTGCGCGTCACCTCGCGGGCGAACGCAATGACGTCACGGTTGTCGACAACAATGCCGAACTGGTGCGCCGGGCGACGGATGCGCTGGACGTGCAGGGGATCGCGGGGTTCGCGTCCTACCCGGATGTGCTCGAACAGGCGGGGGCGCGGGATGCCGACATGATCATCGCGGCGACCCATTCGGACGAGGTCAACATGGTGACCTGCCAGGTGGCGCATTCGGTGTTCTCGATCCCGCGCAAGATCGCGCGGCTGCGGGCGAAATCCTACCTGACGGCGATCTATTCCGATCTCTACCGGCGCGATCACATGCCCATCGACGTGGTGATCAGCCCCGAGATGGAGGTGGCCGAGGCGGCGTTGCAGCGGCTGAACGCCCCGGCGGCGTTCGACACGGAAAAGTTCCTCGGGGGGGATGCGTCGCTGATGGGGCTGACCATCGACGCCGATTGCCCGATCATCAACACGCCGCTCAAGCAGCTGACGGATCTCTTCTCGACGCTGCGGAGCATCGTGGTGGGCATCCGCCGCGAGGGCACGCTGTTTGCGCCGGAATCGAACGATCAGATCTTCGCGGGCGATTCGTGCTACGTGATGTCCCACAGCGAGGACGTGCGCCGGACGCTCGAGATCTTCGGCAAGACCCATCACAAGCAGGAGCGGGTGGTGATCATCGGTGGCGGCAATGTCGGGCTGATGGTGGCCAAGGAGCTTGAACAGCGCACCGACCGGGTGCGGGTCAAGGTGATCGAGCGCAACCGCAAGAACGCCGAACGCGCCGCCGAGGCGCTGGAGCGGACGATTGTTCTGAATGGCGACGGGCTGGACGTGGCGCTGCTGGCCGAGGCCAATATCGAGCGCGCGGATGCGGTGCTGTGCGTGACCGATGACGACAAGACCAACATGCTGGCCGCGGTGCGCGCCAAGTCCGAGGGCTGCCGCATGGCGATCGCGCTGATCAACGACCCCACGCTGGAGCCGCTGATGGAACCGCTGGGGATCGACGCCTATATCAACCCGCGCTCGGTCACGGTCAGTTCGATCCTGCGCCATTTCCGCCACGGCCGGGTGCGCGCGGTCTATTCCATCGGCGATGCCGAGGCCGAGGTGATCGAGGCGGAGGTGCTGTCGACCTCACCCATGGCCGGGCAGAGGCTGCGCGACATCGATTTCCCGGAAGGTGTGATCCTGGGCGCGGTCCGCAAGGCGGGCAAGGTCAAGCGCCCGACCGGGGCGATGGTGATCGAGGAAGGCGACCAGGTGGTCATCTTCACGTTGGCCAAGGACGTGCCGGAGGTCGAACGCCTGCTCCAGGTGTCGATCGACTTCTTCTGATCCGATGGCGCTGCTGTATCGCCTGCCGCTGTTGTTGCTGCTGACCGGGTTGGCGTCGGCGTCGATGATCGTGCCGGCCAGCGTGGCGCTCTGGGCCGAGGCCTATCACGACGCGCGGTCGTTCTTCTATTCGGGGCTTGTGGGGCTGATCTTCTGCGCGCTGACCGGGCTGGCGGTGGCCAACCGGACGCACAATCGCAATGCCATCCGCCAGCTGATCGCGCTGCTGGGCAGTTTCATGATCCTGCCCGTGGTGTTGGCGGTGCCGTTCTACGAGGCGATCCAGACCACGTCGTTTCTCAATGCCTACCTGGACATGGTGTCGAGCCTGACCACGACGGGCCTGCCGCTCTTCAGTGCCGAACGGTTGTCGATGGCCGAGCACCTGTGGCGTGCGCAGGTGGCGTGGATGGGCGGGCTGCTGATGTGGGTCGCGGCGGCGGCGATCCTTGCGCCGTTGAACCTTGGCGGGTTCGAGGTGACCTCTCTGGGTGAGCCGGGACAGGATGTGGTGGCCGGGGCCGCGCGGCGCGACACTGCCAATCCCGCAACGCGCCTGGCGCGCAGTGCCGCGGTGCTGGTGCCGGCCTACGGGCTGCTGACGCTGGCGCTCTGGGTGTTGCTGCTGGTGGCGGGGGACACGCCTTTCGTGGCGCTCACCCATGCGATGAGCGTGATGTCCACCTCGGGCATCTCGCCTGTGGGCGGACCCGCAGGAAGCGACAGCGGCATCGCGGGCGAGGCGATCATGGCGGTGTTCCTGCTCTTTGCGCTGTCGCGGGTGACCTTCTCGCAGGACACCAGCACGGCGCAGAAGGCGGGGCTGTTCTACGATCCGGAATTCCGGCTCGGGCTGGCCATCGTGCTGATCGTGCCCACGCTGCTGGTGCTGCGGCATTTCGTGGCGGCGCTGGATGTCGGGGACCAGAACAACATCGTCGCCGCCGCGCGCGCCTTCTGGGGGGCGGCCTTCACGGTGCTCTCCTTCCTGACCACCCATGGCTATTCCAGCGTCGACTGGGCCGATGCGCGGGCCTGGTCCGGGCTGGCGACGCCGGGGCTGATCCTGATGGGGCTGGCGCTGATCGGGGGCGGCGTGGCGACGACGGCGGGCGGGGTCAAGCTGATGCGGGTGTTCGCGCTCAGCATGAACGGCATCCGCGAGGTCGACCGATTGGTGCACCCCTCCTCGGTGGGACGCGCCGGGCTGGTGTCGCGGCGCACACGGCGCGAAGGGGCGTTCATCGCGTGGGTGTTCTTCATGATCTTCTCGATCACGCTGGCGGCGACCACGGCAGCGCTTGCGGGCTTCGGTGTGCCGTTCGAACAGGCTCTGGTTCTGGCAGTGGCCAGCCTCACCAATTGCGGCCCTCTGGTCGAGGTGGTACAAGCCGGACGGCTGGTGCTGATCGAGTTGGGCCCCGGCCCCAAGATCGTGGCGGCGATCGCCATGATCATGGGCCGTCTGGAAATGCTGGCACTTGTGGTTATTTTGACACCAGATCTCTGGCGCGACTGAGCCTTGGCGGCACACTTGCCGAAATTCCTTGTTTTTCCACTGGAATTCGCGCGACTGCCAATACATAGTGGCGTGAAATCACGACTGTCGGCGCGACAAAAGCAAGAATAAAGGCAAAAATTTATGGCATCTGACAAGCAGAACCTTCAGGACGCGTTTCTCAACCACGTCCGCAAGACAAAGGTGCCCGTAACCGTTTTCCTGATCAACGGCGTCAAATTGCAGGGCGTGATCACCTGGTTCGACAACTTCTGTGTGCTTTTGCGCCGGGATGGGCAGTCACAGCTTGTTTACAAGCATGCCATCTCGACCATCATGCCAGCACAGCCGATCAACCTGTATGACGGCGAAAGTGACAATTGAAAGAAACTGAAGCGCATGTAACCCCGGCTTGGGTTCTGCATCCCGACATCACCAGCGACCGCTCGCGGCGGGCGGCCCAACCCGCTTTGGCAGAGGCCGTGGCGCTTGCCGCTGCCTTGCCCGGGCTCGAGGTCGTCGGCAGCACAGTTGTGCGCCTGCCGAAACCGCAGCCCCGCGCCTTGTTCGGAACGGGCAAGATCGCGGAGCTTGACGCGCTCTTCAAGGCGCAGGACGTGGAACTTGTGCTGGTCGACGGGCCGGTCACGCCGGTGCAGCAGCGCAATCTGGAAAAGGCCTGGGGCGTCAAGGTGCTGGACCGCACCGGGCTGATCCTCGAGATTTTCAGCGACCGCGCCGCCACCCGCGAAGGTGTGCTGCAGGTCGAGATGGCCGCGCTCAGCTACCAGCGCACCCGGCTGGTGCGCGCCTGGACCCACCTCGAACGGCAGCGTGGCGGATTGGGCTTTGTCGGTGGTCCCGGCGAGACCCAGATCGAGGCCGACCGCCGTGCCATCGACGACCAGTTGGTGCGCCTGCGCAGACAGCTGGACAAGGTGGTCAAGACACGCGGCCTGCACCGCGCCGCGCGCGCCAAGGTACCGTACCCGATCGTGGCGCTGGTGGGTTATACCAACGCCGGAAAATCGACGCTGTTCAACCGCTTGACCGGGGCCGATGTGATGGTCAAGGACATGCTGTTCGCCACGCTCGATCCCACGATGCGCGCGGTCAAGCTGCCGGACGGTCCCGAGGTGATCCTGTCGGACACGGTGGGCTTCATCAGCGACCTTCCGACTGAACTGGTCGCCGCGTTCCGCGCCACGCTCGAAGAGGTGCTGGCGGCCGATCTGATCCTGCATGTGCGCGACATCAGCCATTCCGCGACCGAGGAACAGGCGAAGGATGTGCGCGATATCCTGAACTCGCTGGGGGTGACCAACACCACGCCCTTGCTCGAGGTCTGGAACAAGATCGACGCGATGGACATCGAGGCCCGCGAAGCCGCCCAAACCCGCGCGGATCGCGATGACGCGGTCTATGCCACATCCGCCCTGACCGGTGACGGGCTGGAGGCACTGCTTGAGGCGGTGTCGCAGATCCTGGAAGGCGACCGTCGCGTCGAGGTGATTCACCTGGGCTTCGACGAGGGCCGCAAGCGGGCATGGCTCTTCCAAAAAGAGCTGGTCGAGGAAGAGACCCAAGGCGAGACCGGCTACAGCCTGCGCGTGCGCTGGTCCGCACAAGAGGCACGGCAGTTCGAAGCGTTGAAATAGGCGCAGGGCTTCAGGCTTCTCTGGTTCCAAATTACCTCGGGGGAGGCGCCGCAAGGCGACGGGGGCAGAGCCCCCAACGGCGCGCGCAGCGCGCCCCTGTCGGATGGCCAGCGGCCATTCGACATCTGCCTATTCCCGCACCAGCCGAGTGACGCCTACCGATGCCGCGCGTGCCAGATCGACATCCAGCGACATCGGGATGTATTCGCCGCGCCGCCAGAGTGTGCCGAGGTCGTCATAGTGTCTCGAAAGGAAATGGCCCGACTGGCCGGTGGACAGGATAAAGACCGAACTGTCGGGATCGGCGAAATCATAGACCCCGCGATAAGCCGCACCGTGCACGTTCAGAAACGGGTTGGGGCCCATACCCGTCCCGCGTCCGCGCATAAGCGTGTGATCGCCGCCCGAGGTGCTTTGGCGGATGTTCACGAAATACCGCAGCACGGGCACCTCTCCCAGAACCGGGTGGTCATGGGTGGCCTGGTGCGCGTCGCCCCAGCGCAGGGATTCCAGCGCGGTGCCCCAGTTCTCGGAGATCCAGACCAACGCGTCGTCCAGCGCCAGACGCGAGATGTCGCTGCAGGTTTCCTCGACCGCCGAGCGGATCACGTCGCACCACGCGCTGGCCCCGTCTACGTCGCGGTAGACCCGTTCGATGAAGAGCGGCTCCACGCGGGTGAATTCCGAGGCGAGCGTGCCGAGGTCGTCGCGGATCAGGCGGTCCTGCAGCGCGCGCAGCCAGGCCGAGTAGATCAGCGGTTCGGGCAGATGCTCGTTCATCTCGCCGTTCCAGTTGGCCAGCAGGTCGAGCGCGCGCTGACGCAGCCGTTCGGGTGTGCCTTCGGGCGCCGCCTCGCCCGTGAACCACAGGTCGGCGCCGATCAGCGGCAGCAACGCGCGCGCGGTGACCGACACGGTGTCGAGCTGCGCTTCGATAAAGCTGTCGCGGGTGTGCACCTCGCGGCCCTGCATCAGCCCCTGCCAGCGCATCACCCGCTGGCTGTCGCCCCAGTCGAAGCTGACATGCAGCGGGAAGGGGCGGTCCACGATCTTGTTGTTGGTGTTGCCCACGATGCCGCCGACAGGATCGCGGAACACCGGGTTCGCGTCGTTGGGGAACACACCCTGCCAGCGGTTCTCCTGCCGCCAGCCCAGCGACGGCAAGCGTCCCTGGCTCTGGTGCGCCGCATCGCGGCGGGGCATCGCGCCGATCATTTTCATCGCGATGCCGTCGCCGTCGATCACCGTCAGGTTCTGCGAGGGCGCGACATAGCCCTTGGAGACCTCGAGCGCCTCGTCGACGGATTGTGCGTGCATCAGGCCAATGGCGGCGGACATCGACGTGTCGCGCGCGCTGAGCGCGGTCCAGGACAGGGCGGCAACGTGATCCGGAGGGGTGATCGTGCCCAGATCAAAGTGGGTGGCAGGCAGCACCGGTCCATTGTCGGTCCAGCGCAGGGTCAGGGTGACGGGGTCGGAATCCCTGATCTCGATGATCGACCGTCGGGTGACGAAATCCTTGAAACCGTCGGGCGTGCGGTACTGCTCGCGGTTGTCGGGGTTCAGCTCTTCGATGAACAGGTCCTGATCGTCGAGGTAGGAGGATGTCAGTCCCCAGGCGATGGCGTCTGACCGGCCCGCCATGATCGCCGGGATGCCGGGAATGGTGGCGCCGATCACGCCACCCGAGGACAGTTGCATCCGCGCCAGGTACCATGTCGCGGGTGCGGTGAATTGCAGGTGTGGATCGTTCGCCATCAGCGAAGATCCGGTGGCCGACCGGGTTTGATCGGCGGCCCAGGCGTTCGACGCCCCCGCCAATCCGCGCGGTGCGACGGGCCAGAACAGGGGATCGGGGCCGGATTGGGCGAATTGCGTTCGGTCGGGCAGGGGATGCAGGCCGGGGACAAGCTGCGCGTATTCGGGCAGGGCGGCAATGCCTGAACCGGGCACGTCGGGCAGGATGTCGGCCAGACGGTTCTCGTCCGGCAGGAGCAACGAGGTGCGGGCGCGCAGCACCTCTTCGGTGAGGTGGCTGGAGAGTTGCAGCGCCATCAGCTTGATCAGTGCCAGCGAATCCACCGGCTGCCATGGGGCCAGCGGTGCGGAGAACACGAAGAACTCGGGCGCGCCGCGGCCAAGGCTGTCGAGGTTGATCTCGCCGATGCGCGCATTCACCCCGGCGGAATAGGCCTCGAGCGCATCGCGGGTGCGGGCGTCCTGCACCTCGACCGACTGAAGCGCGCGGGGATAGAGATCAAGCCGGCGCAACAGCTTGTCGGTTTCCAGCGTGCGGCTCCCGAAAAGCTCGGACAACCGGCCCTGCGCGGTGCGCCGCATCAGCGTCATCTGCCAGAGCCGGTCCTGTGCATGGGTATAACCCAGCGCATAGAACGCGTCGCGGTCGGACATGGCAAAGATATGGGGCACGCCCGAATTGTCGCGCACGATCTCGACCTCGGCGGTCAACCCGCCGACCGGGACCGTCTTGTCGTATTCGGGAAGGGACCGCGAGGCGAGGTAATAGACCGTCACGACACCGATTGTCGCCAGAACGAGAAAAGCCGTCGTCAGCCAGACCAGGGTTCTGAAGATCAGCGCCACGCGAGTTTACCCTTTCAAACGGGGAATGGGCCCGCATCAGGACCCGGTACAGACACCCGCGATGCCCTACCGAACACGCAGGCCCTTGCCAAGAGGGCGGTGCAGCGTCAGGTAAATACTGCGGAAAATTACCACGGAATATAGGGAGCACGCGGCATGGCGAAAGTGGCATTCTTGGGTTTGGGGGTCATGGGCTACCCGATGGCGGGGCATCTGGCGAAGGCCGGGCACGAGGTGACGGTCTACAACCGCACAACCGCCAAGGCAGAGGCCTGGGCCAAGGAACATGGCGGCGGCCATGCGGCCACCCCGCGCGAGGCGGCGGCAGGCTGCGACTTCGTGATGTCCTGCGTCGGCAATGACGACGATCTGCGCAGCGTGTGCCTGGGCGAAGACGGCGCCTTCGCCGGAATGGAAAAAGGCGCGGTGTTCGTCGATCACACCACGGTGTCCGCAAAGGTCACGCGCGAGCTTCATGACGCGGCAGCGGCGGGTGGCATCGCCTTTGTCGATGCGCCGATCTCGGGTGGGCAGGCAGGGGCCGAGAACGGCGCGCTGTCGGTGATGTGCGGCGGCGACGAAGCCGCCTATGACGCGGCACAACCGGTGATCGATGCCTATGCGCGCATCTGCCGCCGCATCGGCGAGAGCGGCGCGGGCCAGATGACCAAGATGTGCAACCAGATCGCCATCGCGGGTCTGGTGCAGGGTCTCAGCGAGGCGCTGCATTTTGCCGAGAAGGCGGGTCTCGATGGCCGCGCCGTGGTCGAGGTGATCAGCCAGGGCGCTGCCGGATCGTGGCAGATGTCGAACCGTTACGAGACCATGATCGACGACAAGTTCGAGCATGGCTTCGCGGTCGACTGGATGCGCAAGGATCTGGGCATCTGCCTTGATACGGCGGATGAGGTCGGCGCGTCGCTGCCGGTGACTGCGCTGGTCGACCAGTTCTACAAGGATGTGCAGAAGCTGGGTGGCGGGCGTTGGGACACGTCGAGCCTGGTCAAACGCCTGCGCGCTATGGGGTGAAAACAGGGCCCGGATGCGTCGACGCATCCGGGTGTTTCCGTTGACGGAAACGGCCACTGGCGATTAGACGCCGATCCGCGGTCACGGTTTTATTTCAGTACCTTGTGGCGCGTTATGGGCATGATATCTCAAGCGTCGACGGCATGAAGCCGTTGTGTGCGGGCGCGCCCGTAGTGGAGAATGAAGACATCATGAAGAACGCATTTGTAACCTTTGGAACCATCGTCGCTCTGTCGGCCGGTTTGGCGCATGCGCAGGTTGCGGTGGAAGACACGGATGGCAATGGCAGCTATTCGATGGAAGAGCTGATGGTCGCCTATCCGGACCTGACAGCAGACGTGTTCGCGGAAGTCGATGCCGACAGCGACGGGTCTGTCAGTGTCGAAGAGCTGACCGCTGCTCAGGACGCGCAGATCCTCGTCGCCAACTGATCGGCGATCACGATCTCAGGTGGGGCTTCGGGAAACCGAAGCCCTTTTGTTTTATGAGGACCGTCTATTCCGTGTCCGTTCCGCGCAGCGCCAGGATCGCCATGATCCCGATCACGCACAGCCCGACCACCGCGATATTGAGCGGTGTTCCATTGGCCACGATCACCGCGACCAAAGCCCAGATCACCGTCACGCCGTATTCCGGCGCGCGGTGCAGCCGGTACTGCGCTACCATGGCGATCACCAGCCCGATGCTCAGTGCGACTATGGCGGCCCATGTGCCGTTCAGCAGTCCGTAACCGCCCAGCAGCAACCCGATAGACACCGACGAGGCGGCAGTCAGCCAGCCCGCATAGATGGCCACCGGCGTCTGTTGCAGCCAGCGGTCCGTGTCGCCGACGCGGAACAGGCTGAGCAGCGCTGTGCCAAGCATGATCCAGATCAGGATCGTGGCAATAACCGGCGACAGGGTCGCCACCGGCAGCCAGGTCGCGCCGACGGCCAGGCTCGCCACCAGCGGCGGGCGCATGGCGTCCCAGTCGGGGTCGTCGCTGCGTTTGATCAGGCCGAACCCCGCGCCGATGATGAGCCAGAGATAGATCAGCCCCCAGATCGCAAAGGCATAGCCCGCAGGCTGCACGGGCGGGTTGTCCTGCGGCACGGGGAATTGGTCAGGCTCGAACCCGTTGAACCCGTCCGTGAACCACGGAGAGGCGGCAAAGACGAGTGCCGCCAGAAGAACCAGTGCTGCCCAGACCCGTTGCATGCCTATTCCATCGCTCCGTCTGCGGTGATCCGTGTCTTGCCGCCCAACCACGGGTGCAACGCCTCGGGAAGGGTGACGGATCCATCCGCCTCCTGTCCGTTTTCCAGCACCGCGATCAGGCAGCGCCCGACGGCAAGGCCGGACCCGTTCAGGGTATGCACGAAATCGGGCTTGCCGCCACCCGCGGGCTTGAAGCGCGCGTTCATGCGGCGGGCCTGGAAATCACCGCAAACCGAGACCGAGCTGATCTCGCGGTAGGTGTTCTGTCCGGGCAGCCAGACCTCGATGTCATGGGTGCGGCGTGCGCCGAACCCCATGTCGCCCGTGCAGAGCACCATTGTGCGGTAGGGCAGGTCCAGCTTTTCGAGGATGCCCTGCGCGCAGCTTGTCATGCGGTCCAGCTCGGCACGGCTGTGATCGGGATGGGTGATCGACACCATCTCGACCTTTTCGAACTGGTGTTGGCGCAGCATGCCTGCCGTGTCGCGCCCGGCGCTGCCCGCCTCGGAGCGGAAGCATTGCGTGTGGGCGACGTAGCGGCGGGGCAGGGTGTCTTCGTCCACGGTTTCGCCGTTGACGATGTTGGTCAGCGTTACCTCGGCGGTGGGCACCAGCCACCAGCCATTCGTGGTCTGGTAGCTGTCCTCGCCGAATTTCGGCAACTGGCCGGTGCCGTACATCATGTCGTCGCGCACCAGCACGGGAGTCCATGTCTCCTGCAGGCCGTTTTCGGTGATGTGCGTGTCCAGCATGAACTGCGCCAGCGCCCGGTGGACGCGCGCCACGGCGCCGGAGAGAACGACAAAGCGCGAGCCCGAGAGTTTGGCCGCGGTCTCGAAATCCATGCCGGGCTGTGCTGCGGCGATCTCGTAATGCTCTTTCGGCTGGAAATCGAAGTCGCGCGGCGTGCCCCAGCGGCGGGCCTCGACGTTGTCGGCCTCGTCCGCGCCATCGGGCACGTCGTCATGGGGCAGGTTGGGCAGGCCCATCAGCAGCGTCTGCAGCGTGTCGTCCAGGTCCTTGGCGCGGGTCTGCATGTCGGCGACGGCGGCTTTCTTGGCAGCCACCTCTTCGCGCAGCGTCTGGAACGCGGCCTCGTCACCCGATGCCTTGACCTTGCCGATTTCCTTGGCCGCCTTGTTCTGGTCGGCCTGTGCGGTTTCGGCAGCAAGGATGGCGGCGCGGCGGGCTTCGTCGATGCGCAGCACCTCGGACGAGACCGGCTCCAACCCACGGCGCGACAATGCCGCGTCAAAGGCGGCAGGGTTCTCGCGGATGGCTCGGATGTCATGCATGGGTCTTGTCCTTCTGACTCGCAACTGTGATGCGCGGCCTTATGCACCGGAATGCGGCGCTTTGGTAGGGGTCAGAGCGCGTTCAGGCGCGATACCACGCCCGAGACGGGGACCGCCAGCGCACCGCCCTGTCCCATCGCGCTGATCACCGCCGCAACCGCCCAGCCCTCATCCGCCCGGACCAGCACCGGCCCGCCGGAATTGCCCGGCGTGACGGCGCAGTCCAGACGCAGGATGCCCGCGAGTCGCTGCCCGCCGCAGGCAAAGTCGGCACCCAGCATGTGGGGGCGGCGGCTGGAATAGGCGACGAGGCCAAACGGTGCCTCGGGCTCTGTGTCGGACAGTCCCAAAGGGGCCACGGTCGAGGGCCGTTCGAGCGTCAGCAGCGCCACGTCATAGCGCATGTCGAGTGCGCCTTCGGCATAGGCTTGAGGATGCACCCAGATGGACGCGCCCGACACAGTGTCTGCGGCGGTGCCGCGCAGCCATCCGGCGACAAAGGTGATCTCGTCGGCGCGTGGGCCCACGCCGTCGGTGCCGGCCACGCAATGTGCGGCGGTCAGCACCATGTCGGGAGCGATGAGCGTGCCGGTGCACATCTCGCGTGTTCGGTAGCCCGCGGCATTGACGCGACCGACCGCCTGCCATGCCGGATGGTCGGATGCGGGCAGGACCGGCAGGTCCGCGGCCTGCGCCGTTGAAGCAAGAAACAGGACCACAGAGGCAAGGGCGGCTCGGATCATGGCGCGATGTAAGCCCTATTTCGCAGCGTGTCACAAGGTGGCGGACAAAACCGCCGACGGTTTTGCAAAAGCGGTCGACCGCTTTTGTCGCGTCGCACCGCACGGCTCTCCCGGTGGCACACCCGCCTTGCAAAGCCGCGCATGGCGACATAGGTAACGGCCAAATTTATGGCCAGTATCGGTGGGCATTCCCCGCCGTCTTGAAGGAGCACGCCCATGGAAGGCAACGCCATTGCCCAGTTCGTCCCGCTAATTCTGATCTTCGCGATCATGTATTTCCTGCTGATCCGTCCGCAGCAGAAAAAGATGAAGGATCATCAGAAAATGGTCGAGGGTCTGCGTCGCGGCGATGTCGTCATCACCCAGGGCGGGTTGATCGGCAAGGTCGTGAAGGTCAAGGAAAACAACGAGCTGGATGTCGAGATTGCCGAAGGCGTCAAGGTTCGCGTGGTGCAGAGCACCGTCGCGCAGGTCGTGTCCAAGACCGAACCCGCCAACACCTGATCACCTGACCTGATCCTTTTCCCCACCCGCATCGGACCGTTCGCTCATGCTTCAGATCGACCTCTGGAAGCGCCTTCTGATCTGGACCACCGTTGCGGTGGGACTGTTTCTGGCGCTGCCCAACCTGTTCTACCCGCGGGTGGAGCAACACAACGACGCCGTTGCCGCGATCGAGATGTCGGGCGAAACCCCGGAACTGGTGGCGCGAAGCGCGGGATGGCCGGATTTCCTGCCATCGGGGCTCGTGAACCTTGGCCTTGATCTGCGCGGTGGCGCGCATCTTCTGGCCGAAGTTCAGGTCGAGGACGTGTACGCGTCCCGGCTCGAGGCGCTCTGGCCCGAAGTGCGCGACGTGTTGCGCCCGGAGCGGGAGGCCGTGGGCACGATCCGGCTGCAGCCTTCGGAAGACGGCGCCTTGCGGGTCCGCATCTCGCAGCCCGAAGGCATGGCGCGTGCGCTGGAACTGGTGCGCGGTCTGGCCCAACCCGTGGTGTCGGTCACCGGTTCGCTGAGCAATGATCTGGATGTCCGGGCCGAGGGCGCGGATATCGTCGTCACCTTGTCGGAAGCGGAACAGACCGCCACCGACGAACGGACGATGCAGCAGAGCCTCGAGATCATCCGCCGCCGCATCGACGAGGTCGGCACCCGCGAACCGACAATCCAGCGGCAGGGCAGCGACCGCATCCTGATCCAGGTGCCGGGCATCGGATCGGCGGCCGAGTTGAAAGAGATCATCGGCACCACTGCGCAGCTGACCTTTCAGCCGGTGGTTGGCCGGACCGACGACTCGAACAGCGCGCCCGGCGTGGGCAACGAGGTGTTGCCGTCGCTGGACGAAAGCGGCGTGTTCTACATCCTCGAACAGGCCCCGGTGGTGTCCGGCGAAGAGCTCGTCGATGCGCAGCCCGCCTTTGACCAGAACGGTCGCCCGGCTGTCAATTTCCGCTTCAACCCGTCCGGTGCGCGCAAGTTCGGCGATTACACGGCGGCCAATATCGGCAATCCCTTTGCCATCGTGCTGGACGAAGAGGTGATCAGCGCTCCGGTGATCCAGAGCCACATTCCCGGCGGATCGGGCATCATCACCGGCAATTTCTCGGTCGAGGAAAGCACGCAGCTTGCGGTTCTGCTGAGGGCAGGTGCCTTGCCTGCCGGGCTGGAATTCCTCGAGGAGCGCACCATCGGTCCCGAATTGGGACAGGACAGCATCGAAGCCGGGCGCATTGCCACGCTTGTGGCCTTTGTCGGCGTTCTGGTCTTCATGGCGCTGAGCTACGGTCTGTTCGGGATGTTCGCCAATATCGCGCTGATCATCAACATCGGCCTGCTTTTCGGCCTTTTGAGCCTGATCGGCGCCACGCTGACCTTGCCCGGCATTGCAGGGATCGTGTTGACCGTGGGTATGGCGGTGGACGCCAACGTGCTGGTCTTCGAGCGGATTCGCGAAGAACTGAAGACTGCCAAAGGCCCGGCGCGTGCCATCGAGCTGGGCTATGAAAAGGCGTTGTCGGCCATCGTGGACGCCAACATCACGACGTTCATCACGGCGGTGATCCTGTTCGTCATGGGCTCGGGCCCGGTGCGCGGCTTTGCGATCACGCTGGGTCTGGGTATCATGACCTCGGTCTTCACTGCCATCTTTGTCACCCGGCTTCTGATCGTGATCTGGTTCGAACGCCGTCGCCCCAAGACGATAGAGGTCTGATATGCGTTTGCGACTGGTCAGAGAGAACACGAATTTCGATTTCTTCAGCCGCTGGAAGCTGTGGTTCGGCATCTCCGCCTTCCTGATGGTGCTGTCCTTCGGATCGTTCCTGCTGCAGGGGCTGAATTACGGCATCGACTTCCGGGGCGGCACGACAATCCGTACTGAAAGCGCGCAGCCGGTGGATGTGGGCCAGTACCGCGATGCCATCGGCGCGCTGGACCTGGGCGATATCACCATTTCCGAGGTGTTCGATCCGAGTTTCGGCCCCGATGAAAACGTCGCCATGGTGCGCATTCAGGCGCAGGACGGCGAAGAGGCGGTCAGCACGACGGTGATCGAACAGGTCGAGGCCGCGCTTCAAACCGTGGTGCCGGACATCCAGTTCGTGTCGGTGGAATCGGTTGGTCCGAAGGTGTCGGGCGAACTGATCCAGACGGCGATCATCGCAGTTGTACTCGCCATCGGGGCTGTGCTCATCTACATCTGGCTGCGGTTCGAATGGCAATTCGCCGTCGGTGCCGTGATCGCGCTGGTGCATGACGTGATCCTGACCATCGGCATCTTTTCCGAGCTGCAGATCAAGTTCGACCTCGCCATCATCGCGGCGCTGCTGACGATCGTGGGCTACTCGCTCAACGACACGGTGGTGGTGTTCGACCGGGTGCGCGAGAACCTCGTGAAATACAAGAAGAAGGACCTCAAGGAGGTTCTGAACATCTCGATCAACGAGACCCTGAGCCGGACCTTCATGACCTCGGCCACCACGCTGCTGGCGCTGGTTGCGCTGTTTGTGCTGGGCGGCGACGTGATCCGGGGCTTTGTGTTCGCGATGATCTGGGGTGTGATCGTCGGCACCTATTCGTCGATCTTTGTCGCCTCGGCGATCCTGCTCTGGCTCGGGGTCAAGCGCGACTGGACCAAGCCGACCGACACCACCGGCAACCAGTTCGCCAACGTGGATGCCTGACGCGCTGCTGGGAGCCTTGGCGACACCGGGCCTTGTCTGGATCGGTCTGGTCACCATCGTTGCCGGCATCGTCTATGGCTTTGCGGGGTTTGGTGCGGCGTTGATCTACATGCCGGTCACGGTGATCTACGTGGCGCCCGTCGTGGCGATTGCCGCTTTTTCCGTATCTGCCATGTCGTCCCTGGTGACGGTGTTTCCGCGCGCGTTGCCCCTGGTGAACCGCAAGGCGGTGCTGGTGCTGATCCTGTCGGCCACGGTTGCGGCCTCGTTCGGTATCTGCGTGCTGCGGGTGGCGGATGTGACCGTGATCCGCTGGGTTGTTGTGACGGTCTGCGCCGTGACGCTGATCGCCCTGATCGCGGGCTGGCGCTACAGGGTCGAACCGACGCTGGGCACGCGGATGGGGGTCGGTGCGGCGGCTGGCTTTGTCGGCGGGCTGAGCGGCTTGACCGGGCCGATCATGGTGCTGTTCCAACTGGCCGGGCGCGACACCATCACCACCACGCGGGCCACCACTGTGGTGTTCCTGACGATGACTAGCCTGCTGATGCTGCCGCTGATGGCGGCGCAGGGTGTGCTGACGGCTCAGGCGGTGGCGCTCGGGGTGCTCTTGCTGGTGCCCTACGGTGTCGGATCGTTGATCGGGCAGGCGCTGTTCCGCCCCGAGAGGGAACGGTTTTACCGCACCGTGGCTTATGCCATCATCGGGCTGGCGACGCTGGCCGGGGTGCCGCTCTGGGACAGGATGTAACGGGAAGGGACGAACATGCGATTGAACGAAGTGGTCTTTACCGACGCGCAGCCGATCGAGGGGTATGGCCCCGGCTTTTTCCGCATTGGCGGCACGAAACACGAGGGGCCAGTTGTGACCGGTCCCACGGGCACCAAGCCCTGGGGTGGGTATGACGATGCCGACACGCTGCTGGCCTACGAGGGTGCGGTGGATGTGCTGTTCGTCGGCACGGGTGGGGATATCGCGCATATTCCGGCCGCTTTGCGCGACAGGCTCGAGGCGCGCGGGATTGGAGTCGAGGCGATGAGTTCGCCCGCGGCCTGTCGCACCTACAACGTGCTTTTGTCCGAGGGACGCAGGGTTGCGGCTGCGCTGTTGCCTGTCGGGGACGCCACATGATGCATCGACGCATCATGGCTTTCCGTTGACGCAAAGCCGCCCCCGGCTGATATGTTTGCGCGCGCCATGCTCTTGCACCCGATCCCAAAATTCGGAATTTTCGCGCTTTTGCCCGCGCCGGGCTTGGTCTAAGCCAAGCGCATGAAATTGTCAGTCCGCGATCTGGCCGTGACCCGCGGCGGCCTTGCGATCCTCGAAGGCGTGTCGTTCGACCTCGCGCCTGGCGAGGCGCTTGTGCTGCGCGGCCCCAATGGAATCGGCAAGACAACGCTTTTGCGCAGCGTGGCAGGGTTGCAGCCGCCTGAAACCGGCAGCGTGACCGGTGCCGAAGACCAGATCGCCTATGCTGCGCATTCCGACGGGCTCAAGGCGATGCTCAGCGTGACCGAGAACCTGCGCTTTTGGGCGTCGGTGTTCGGCCTGTCCGAGATCGACGCGGCCCTTGTCGCCTTTGACCTGACCTCCCTGCGCAACCGCATGGCGGGCACCCTGTCGGCGGGGCAGAAGCGCCGTCTGGGTCTTGCCCGGTTGGTCGTCACGGGACGCCCGATCTGGGTGCTGGACGAGCCGACCGTGTCGCTGGACGTGGCGTCGGTGGCGCTTTTTGCCGAAGCGGTGCGCGGGCATCTGAAATCGGGTGGCAGCGCGCTGATGGCGACCCATATCGACCTTGGCCTGACCGAGGCGCGGGTGCTTGACCTGACGCCGTTCAGGGCCAAACCCCGCACCCGCCAGATGGACGAGGCGTTCCTGTGAAGGCGCTGCTTGTCCGTGACCTGATGCTGGCGATCCGGGCTGGCGGCGGCTTTGGCCTTGGCCTGTCGTTCTTTCTGATCGTCACGGTTCTGGTGCCCTTTGGCGTTGGCCCGCAGACCGAGCTTTTGTCGCGCATTGCGCCGGGTATCCTGTGGATCGGCGCGCTGCTGGCCTGCCTGCTGTCGCTCGACCGCATCCTTGCGCTCGACTGGGAGGATGGCTCGCTCGACCTGCTGGCCACGGCACCGCTCCCGATGGAGGGCATCGTCAGCATCAAGGCGCTGGCGCATTGGATCACCACGGGCCTGCCGCTGGTGCTGGCGGCACCGGTTCTGGGCGTTCTGCTCAGCCTGCCGATCCCGGCTTACCAATGGGTGGTGATCAGCCTGGCGGTCGGCACACCCGCGCTCAGCGTGATCGGCACCTTTGGCGCGGCGTTGACCGTGGGGATCAAGCGCGGTGGACTGCTGATGTCGCTCTTGGTTCTGCCGCTCTACGTGCCCACGCTGATCTTCGGGGCCGAGGTGGCCCGACGCGGGGCCGAAGGGTTGACAGTTCAGGCGCCGCTGCTGTTGCTGGCCGGGATCAGCTTTGGCGTGATCGCGCTCTTGCCCTTTGCCAGCGCGGCCGTTCTGCGGATCAATCTGCGGTAACGCGTCCCATGCGGTTTTTTGAATTGAAGATGCCCCAAAAACCGCCTACCTGATTTTCATGTCATTCTGGGAATATGCAAATCCTGTGAAGTTCATCCGCACCACCGACAAGGTGTTGCCATGGGTATGGGCTTTGACGGGTATCAGCCTCGTGACCGGACTGGTCTGGGGCTTTTTCTTTACGCCGGATGATTTCCGGCAGGGTTCAACCGTCAAGATCATCTACATCCACGTGCCCTCGGCGCTGATGGCGATCAACGCGTGGCTGATGATGCTGGTGGCGTCACTGATCTGGATCGTGCGGCGGCATCACGTCTCGGCTCTTGCCGCACGGGCGGCAGCGCCGGTGGGGGCGGTGATGACGCTGATTGCGCTGGCAACGGGTGCGTTCTGGGGCCAGCCGATGTGGGGCACATGGTGGGCATGGGATCCGCGCCTGACCTCGTTCCTGATCCTGTTCCTGTTCTACCTTGGCTACATGGCCCTGTGGGAAGCGATCGAGAATGACGACACGGCGGCAGACCTGACGTCGATTCTTTGTTTGGTGGGGTCGGTGTTCGCGATTCTCAGCCGCTATGCCGTCAATTTCTGGAATCAGGGGCTGCATCAGGGCGCGACGCTCAGCCTCGACAAGGAAGAGAACATCTCGGACGTGTTCTGGTTCCCGCTCTTGGTCTGTATCGCCGGGTTCGTGCTGCTGTTCATCGCGTTGGTGTTCCTGCGCACCCAGACCGAGATCCGCGCCCGCCGCACACGGGCGCTCTTGGCGCGGGAGGGGCAGGCATGATGCCGGATCTTGGAAAATACGCCTTTGCGGTGCTCAGTTCCTATGGGGTGACAATCGTGCTTCTGGCGGTGATCGTGCTGGTCAGCGTCTGGCGCGCGCGCAAGGTCAAGACCGCGCTTGACGAGATCGAAAACCGGCGGGGCAGCTGATGGCGAAGATTTCCCCCTTGATGGTTCTGCCGCCGGTGATTTTCGGTGCCTTTGCGGTGCTGGCCTATGTCGGCATGTTCCGTGACGACCCGCAGGGTCTGCCCTCGACTCGCGTGGGTCAACCGGCCCCACCGATCACCGAGGTGGCGCTTGCGGGGTACGAGGCCTTTGATCCGGCGATGTTGACCTCTGGCGAGGTCACGCTGGTGAATTTCTGGGCGAGCTGGTGCCCGCCCTGCCGGGTCGAGCATCCCAAGCTGTTGGAAATGCAGGCCGAAGGCATGCAGATCATCGGTGTCAACATCCGCGATCAGGAACGCAATGCCACCCGCTACCTGGAAGAGGACGGCAACCCGTTCGCCGCCGTACCGTTCGACCCGGCAGGGCGTACGTCGATCGATTGGGGCGTGACCGCGCCACCCGAGACGTTTATCGTGGATGGGGACGGAACGGTGCTGTTCCGGTTCGCCGGACCTCTTGTCGGGTCCGACTACGAACAAAGGTTTGTGCCAGCGCTGGAAAACGCGCTGGTGGATTAAAATCAGATTTTACGGAAAGAGTGTCGTGCCGGCGTCAGGGATGCCGGCGAACACACTCGCGCCTGCGATAAACAGCAAGGCTGCGGTCTGGATGATCGTTAAAAGCTTCATGATATGACTCGTCGATGTTTGCGCCTGTTGGACGACTAATTGGTGTATCCGCGCGGCTTTTGTAGGGGCCAAGCTGTCACATGCGACAACTTGAACCAAATTCTGAATATCTTTTTCATTTTTGTGCGGGATCTTGCCGGGATCGCCCGATTTTGCGGCAGGCCGTGAACGGATTTCCTCGCTCCAAGCCCGATCAGACAGGGACCAGATGCGCTGAACGAAACAGGCGGGCCAAAGCCCGCCTGTTCCAAGTCTCCAACGATTGACGACCGGCTTTATTCTGCCGCCACGGTGTCGCGGCTGGCCAGATCGCGCAGCACGTAGTGCAGCACGCCGCCATGTTCGATGTATTCGATCTCGATGGCGGTATCGATCCGGCACTTGAGCGTGATCGTCTTCTCGGTGCCGTCTGCGTAGGTGATGGTACAGGGCACTTCGGCCAGCGGGCTGATCGTGTCCAGCCCGTGGATCGACACGGTTTCCTCGCCGGTCAGGTTCAACGACTTGCGGGTGTCGCCGCCGGTGAACTCGAACGGAATCACACCCATGCCAACGAGGTTGGAGCGGTGGATACGCTCGAAGCTTTCGGCGACCACGGCCTTGACGCCCAGAAGCGCTGTGCCCTTGGCCGCCCAGTCGCGGCTTGATCCCGCGCCGTATTGTTCGCCGCCGAAGATCACCAACGGAATGCCCGCTTCCTGATAGGCCATCGCCGCGTCGAAGATCGACGTCTGGTCGCCGTCCGGACCCTTGGTGTAGCCGCCTTCGACCCCGTCCAGCATCTCGTTCTTGATGCGGATGTTGGCGAAGGTGCCGCGCATCATGATCTCGTGGTTGCCCCGGCGCGAGCCGTAGGAGTTGAATTCGCGCTGCGGCACCTGGCGTTCGATCAGGTACTTGCCCGCGGGGGTGGTGTCCTTGAACGATCCGGCCGGGCTGATGTGGTCGGTGGTGATCATGTCGCCCAGAAGCGCCAGAACCTTGGCGCCCTCGATGTTCTCGATCTTCTTGGTGTCCATGGTGATGCCCTGGAAATAGGGCGGGTTCTGGACATAGGTCGAGCTGGGCGGCCAGTCATAGGTCTTGGCGTCGGTGGTCTCGACACCCTGCCACTTGTCGTCTCCCTTGAAGACGTCGGCATATTTCGACTGGAACGCTTCGCGCGTGACGGTCCGCTCGACGAGTTCCGCGATCTCGGCCTGGGTCGGCCAGATGTCCTTGAGATAGACATCGTTGCCGTCCTGGTCCTGGCCCAGCGGGTCGCGCGAAATGTCCACGTTCATGTCACCGACCAGCGCATAGGCCACCACGAGGGGCGGGGAGGCAAGGTAGTTGGCGCGCACGTCCGGGCTGATCCGGCCTTCGAAGTTGCGGTTGCCCGACAGGACAGATGTGGCGACAAGATCGTGGTCGCTGATACACTTGCTGATCTCTTCGGCCAGCGGGCCGGAATTGCCGATGCAGGTGGTGCAGCCATAGCCGACAAGGTTGAAGCCGATGGCGTCAAGGTCTTCCTGAAGCTCTGCCGCCTCGAGATAGGCCGACACGACCTGCGAACCGGGGGCCAGCGATGTCTTGACCCAAGGTTTGCGGGTCAGACCCTTTTCGCGCGCCTTGCGGGCGACAAGGCCCGCACCGATCATCACGTAGGGGTTCGACGTGTTGGTGCAGGAGGTGATCGACGCGATCACGACCGAGCCGTCATGCAACTGGTAATTTCCATCCTTGGTCGTCACGTAGCCGCGCCGGTGGTGGCCTTCGTCGCCCGGAATGTCGGTCGGCTCCGGCGCGCCGCCTTCACCTTCCCAGCGGCTTTCCTCTTTCGGCGCGGCGTCCTTGCCCTCGCGCAGACCCTTGACGTATTTGCCGAACGCGGTCGCCGCCGAGGTCAGGGCGATGTAATCCTGCGGGCGCTTGGGGCCCGAGATGGCGGGCACGATGGTTCCCATGTCGAGATGCAGCGTGTCGGTGTAGATCGGCGCGTAATCCGCATCGCGCCAGAAGCCGTTTTCCTTGGCATAGGCTTCGACCAGCGCGATCCGGTCCATGTCGCGGCCGGTGGTCTTGAGATAGCGCAGGGTTTCGTCGTCGATCGGGAAGAAGCCGCAGGTGGCGCCATATTCGGGCGCCATGTTGGCAATCGTCGCGCGGTCCGCCAGCGGCAGGGTATCAAGACCCTTGCCGTAGAATTCGACGAACTTGCCGACCACGCCCTTTTCGCGCAGCATTTCGACAACCTTGAGAACGAGGTCGGTGCCGGTTGTGCCTTCCATCATCGCGCCGGTCAGCTCGAAGCCGACAACTTCGGGGATGAGCATGGAGATCGGCTGACCCAGCATCGCGGCCTCGGCTTCGATCCCGCCAACACCCCAGCCCAGAACGGCAGCGCCGTTGACCATGGTGGTGTGGCTGTCGGTGCCCACAAGCGTGTCTGGGTAGGCAACCTCAACGCCGTTCTGGTCCGCATCGGTCCAGACAGTCTGGGCGAGATATTCAAGGTTCACCTGATGGCAGATGCCGGTGCCCGGCGGCACGACGCGGAAGTTGTTGAACGCGTTCTGACCCCATTTGAGGAAGGTGTAGCGCTCCATGTTGCGTTCGTATTCGCGGTCCACGTTCATCTGGAACGCACGCGGATTGCCGAACTCGTCGATCATCACCGAGTGGTCGATGACCAGATCCACAGGGTTCAGCGGGTTGATCTTTTCCGGATCGCCGCCAAGCGCCACGATCCCGTCGCGCATCGCGGCCAGATCGACCACGGCAGGCACGCCGGTGAAATCCTGCATCAGGACGCGGGCCGGGCGGTAGGCGATCTCGCGCGGGTTCTGGCCGCCGTTTTCGCCCCATGTGCCGAAGGCCTTGATGTCATCCACGCTGACGGTCTTGCCGTCCTCGAAACGCAGCATGTTTTCAAGCACCACCTTCAGACAGGCGGGAAGGTTCGAAAACGTCCCGAGCCCAGCCGCTTCGGCTGCGGGGATCGAGTAATAGGCGATGGACTGGCCATTGACCGTAAGGGTCTTACGCGTCTTGGCTGTATCCTGACCAACGATGATGGACATGACATGGCTCCTCAAAGGGGAATTCGGATCTCTGAGCCGCTGTTTGCCTGATGGCTCCGACTCGATCAAGGGGGGTGCGACGATTTTGGTATACTATTGTGCACAATAAGGCGATGCCGCTCCGATCGCGGCCTATCGCAAAACCTTGATTGGTTATTTCACTTCGCTATGGCTAAGTGTCTTGATGCAAATGCAAGGACGGGAAACAGGCGGCATGAACAGGCTTTTTGCGTTGATGACAGCACTGCTGCTTGGTGTGACCGCGACGGCCTCGCAGGCCGAGGACGCGCCCGTGGTGGTCGAGCTGTTCACATCGCAGGGCTGTTCCTCCTGTCCGCCCGCAGACGCGTTGCTGACCCGGCTGGGCGAGTATGACAACGTGATCCCTCTCGCGCTGCATGTCGACTACTGGGATTATATCGGCTGGAAGGACAAGTTCGCCCAGCCTGCTTTCACCAAGCGCCAGAAAGCCTACGCCCACAATCTTGGCACCAATGTGATCTACACCCCGCAGATGGTCATCAACGGCAGTGACCAGGTGGCGGGCAACCGCACTATGGACGTGTCCGACCTCGTTCAGGCGCACAAGGCCAAGGGAATGCCGGCCCGCATCGACATCAACCGCTCAGGCGATACGCTGACGATCCGAGGCAAAGAAGTGAATACGCTGCGCCGTGCCGACGTGATCCTGATCCGTTACCAGCCCGCGGCCACGGTTCAGATCGCGCGCGGCGAGAACGCGGGCAAGACCCTGTCGCACAGCTTTATCGTGACCGAGTGGATCGACATCGGTGATTGGGACGGCATGTCGCCGCTGTTTCAGACCGTAGCGGTGTCCGGTCAGAACCCGATCGTGGTCCTGGTGCAGGCCAAGGGTCAGGGCGCCATATTGGCCGCAGCCCGCTTGCGCTGACGTTTCGGCTTCCAACGCCGGTGAATCCAGAACCACTGTTCGGGATGCGCTTGGATCCGTGCCTCGAGCCGCCGTGTGACCTCGCGCATCATCTCGACGGGATCGCCATGCGGCACGGGGGCTTCGAACACCGCGTCGAAACTGATCCCGTCCGCTTTGCGAATGCCGAAGAACGGGACCAGAAGCGCGCCGGTTTTCAGTGCGATATCGGCGGCTGAGGTCAGGGTTGGCGCGGGTTGGCCCATGAAGTCGATCACTTCGCCTGCGCTGTCATAGACATCGAACAAAAGCACACCCATCCCGCCCTCGCGGATGTGGCGGATCAGCCCGATCGTGCCGCGCCGCCCCTGTTCGAACACGGGGTCCGACAGGGCGTGCATGTTGGCGGCGTAATGCGCGTTGAAATACGGATTCGACATGGGTCGGTAGAGCCCGCCGATCCGGTATCCCCGTGCCACCAATGCCGCGCGCGGGGCTTCGAAATTGCCGAAATGGCCTGTGACGAACAGCACGGGGCGCCCCTCGGCGCGGGCCTGTTCGACTTCGACCAGCCCCTCGCCGCGAATCTCGGCCTTGGCCATGCGCCGCATCAGGCCGTGCACGTCGTAATTGTCGATCATCGTGCGCCCGGCATTGTCGGCCACCCGGTCGGCAAGGTGTCGGCGGTCGAGCACGCCCATGTCGGGCCAGACATGCGCAAGGTTGTTCATGGCGCGTTGCCGGTAGCCTGCAAGGGGCGCCACCACATGGCGGATCAACCGCCCCATCAGCCACAGCCGCGCCCGCAGCGGAAGGCGCAGCGCGCACCAGATCGCTGCACGCAGCACGCGGTCGGTCGCCCAGTCCTCCCAGCCACCGGGGATGTGTTTGCGCGTCTTGGTCTGGGGCAAAAGGAAACCTGCGATTGGTGGCGGCGGAGAAGCGCCTTCGAGGGCGCTTGATACGCGATTTGCAAATCGCGTGTCAAAGCCCGTTGCACCGGGCTTGTCGTGCTCTGTCCCCGAAAGGTGCAGCCGGGTTGTTTTCCCACCCCGAAACACTTCAGAAAGGATCGCGGTGCATCACCATTCGTGACAGCCAGAACCAGCAGGGAGAGAGCGCATGATCATCACGCAAGACACCGTTGCCGTCATTTCGGGGGGCGCATCCGGCCTCGGGGCCGCTGCCGCCACCGCGCTGGCCGAGGCCGGGGCAAAGCTGGTGCTGCTGGACATGAACGAGGCGGTGGGGCGGGCGCGGGCAGAGGCGCTTGGCGGCATTTTCATCAAGACCGATGTGAGCGATCCGGACAGTGTTGCAGCGGCGATGGAGCAGGTCCGGCAGGCCCATGGCGCGCTGCACGTCGCGGTGAACTGCGCAGGCATCGCGCCTGCCGCCAAGACGGTGTCCAAAGGGGCGGCGCATGACGCGCAGACCTTTGCCAACACGATCAGCGTCAACCTGATCGGCACATTCAACGTGGCCTCGCAGGCGGCGGAGCTGATGGCAGCAAACGACCCGCTGGACCAGGACGGCGCGCGCGGCGTGATCGTCAACACCGCCTCTGTCGCAGCCTTCGAAGGGCAGGTGGGGCAGGTGGCCTATGCCGCGTCCAAGGGCGGCGTGGTGGGCATGACCCTGCCGATGGCGCGAGATCTGGCGCAGCTTGGCATCCGCGTCTGTGCAATTGCGCCGGGGCTGTTCAAGACGCCGATGCTCGAAGGCCTGCCGCAAGAGGTGCAGGACTCTCTGGGTGCTCAGGTTCCCTTCCCGTCGCGTCTGGGTGGTCCGTCCGAATATGCCCAGCTTGTACGCCATATCGTCGAGAATCAGATGCTCAACGGCGAAGTGATCCGATTGGATGGTGCCATCCGCATGGCCCCGCGCTAAGTCTGCGGCAGGTAACGCGGAGCCGCCCCATGTCCTTTGATGCGCTGATCGTCAGTCACGGCCAACCCTCTGACCCCGATGTGGGCGAGGCCGAGATCGCGGCGCTTGCCGCTGCCGTGGCAGCACATCTGCCCGAGGCCCGTATCGACGGCGTGACGCTGGCCGCGCAAGGCCGGATCGAGGCGCTGTCGGCCAACCGTCCCGGCGCGCTGATCTACCCGATGTTCATGGCGGATGGCTGGTTCACGCAGGTGCAATTGCCCAAACGACTGGCCGAGGGCGCGGGTCCGCAACTGGTCAGCTTTGGTCTGGATTGCACCTTGCCGATGCTGGCCGCCGATTGGCTGCGGCAGGTCTGTACGGATCACGGGCTTGAACCGGACAAAACCGATCTGGTCGTCGCCGGTCACGGATCGGGCAAATCCCGCCGCGTGTCCGAGGCGACCCGCGCCTTTGCCGACCGCGTGGCCGAGGGCTTTGGCCCCCAGTCGGTCCGCTGCGGCTTTGTCGAGGAAGACCCGTCGCTGACAGATGCACTGTCAGGCTTGGGGTCCAACGCCATCTGCCTGCCGTTCTTTGCCGCACGGCGCGGGCATGTGCTGGAGGATCTGCCCGAAGCGGTGGACGCTTCGGGCTTCAAGGGGATCATGCTCGACCCGATCGGCCTGCACCCGGAGGTGCCCAGGATGATCGCGGGTGCGCTGCGCTGGCGGGCGACAACATCTGATGTGTCGAGATGCGTATAAAGCCCGCCAAGGCACCGTTTCGGCAGGTCACTCGATAACGAAGCTGTCTCCGTCGATCATGCAGATATCGACATCGAACTCCTCGAACGTGTCTCCGTCCGAGAAGACGTACATCACATCCCAGAAGCAGCCATAGCCGCTTGTGTCGAGCGTGACTTCGAGTTCTTCTCCGTTGCGGATTTGACCGTCCAGGATGTTGTCGCCCCAGTTGCTCTCGTTGGAGGGCCCTGCATAGACTTCGGTGATCGTGTAGCCGCTTTTGTTGACAAGATCGAACCCTGCGGCGGCAGCGGCGAGGGGCAGAGCGAAAAGGGCCGCGGACAGAACCGCGACATGTGCGTATTTCATGTTTGTCTCGTTGTAAGGGGTGACGCTTCAATCTTGTCGAGACCGGGGCGGTCGATCACACCGCCTCGTCAGCGCCTCTGCGGTGAAATGCTTAAAATTTGCAGCAACGCACTGGCGATATTGACCGGTTCATATCCAAAGGCAAGTGGGGTCGAGATTTGGCGCTGAAATCTTATGAAGCCGGTTGCGTCCGCGAAGGCATGCTGAAAACGAAACGTCCGAAACGGCGCACCGGTCTCATCCTCTCGGGGGCAGGATGCGCCATATTCGATTGGGGTTCAGGGGTGTTTTGGCGGTGTGTTGGTAGGCCCGGCAGGACTTGAACCCGCAACCAAAGCGTTATGAGCGCTCTGCTCTAACCAATTGAGCTACAGGCCCGCCATGTGTATTTCAGTACCAGACCGCCGGGGCGCGTCAAGAGGCGCGGCACGCGGATGATGGACTCGTGCCGAAGGCTGCGCTAAGGCAGCCGCGACCTTCGGAGGGTGCAGCATGACAGACGGCAAGAACGGCATCACCTACGCGGATGCGGGTGTGGATATCGACGCAGGGAACGCCCTTGTGGAACGGATCAAACCCGCGGCCAAGCGCACGGCGCGGCCGGGTGTGATGTCGGGGCTCGGCGGGTTCGGCGCGCTGTTCGATCTCAAGGGCGCGGGCTTTGTCGATCCGGTGCTGGTGGCGGCCACGGACGGTGTGGGCACCAAGCTGCGCATCGCGATAGACACCGGCCATGTGGATGGCGTGGGCATCGACCTTGTTGCGATGTGCGTCAACGATCTGGTCTGTCAGGGCGCGGAGCCTCTGTTTTTCCTCGATTATTTCGCGACGGGCAAGCTGGACACCGACACCGCCGCACGGGTGATCGAGGGCATCGCGACAGGCTGCGCGCAGTCGGGCTGTGCTCTGATCGGCGGCGAGACGGCGGAAATGCCGGGCATGTACCCGGCGGGTGATTTCGACCTCGCGGGCTTTGCCGTAGGCGCAATGGAGCGGGGCACGGACCTGCCCAGTGGCGTGGGTGAGGGTGATGTGCTTTTGGGGCTGGCGTCGAACGGCGTGCACTCCAACGGCTACTCCCTTGTGCGCAAGCTGGTGGAGGTTTCCGGCCTTGGCTGGGATGCCGATTGCCCCTGGGCCGACGGATCGCTGGGCGAAGCGCTTCTCACTCCGACACGGCTTTACGTGACGCAGGCGCTGGCGGCGGTAAAAGCCGGCGGCGTGCACGCACTGGCCCACATCACCGGCGGCGGTCTGACCGAGAACCTGCCGCGCGTCCTGCCCGAGGGTCTGGGCGCGCAGATCGACCTGACGGCATGGGATTTGCCGCCGGTGTTCAAATGGCTGGCGCAGACCGGTGGCATGGCCGAGTCCGAACTTCTCAAGACCTTCAACTGCGGCATCGGCATGATCGCCGTCGTGGCCCCGGACCAAGCGGATGCGCTGACGGCGGTGCTGGAAGAGGCGGGCGAGACCGTGTTCCGGATCGGTACCGTCACCGGCGCTCCGGGCGTGGCTTACACGGGCGCGCTGCGTTGAGAAAACGGGTGGCGATCCTGATTTCGGGTGGAGGCTCGAACATGGTGTCGCTGGCCGATGACATGACCGGCGATCACCCGGCGCAGCCTGTGCTGGTGCTGTCCAACCGCGCCGATGCGGGTGGTCTGGAGAAAGCCAAGGCGCGCGGCATTCCCACAGCTGTCGTGGATCACCGGCCCTTTGGCGGCGACCGTCCGGCGTTTGAAGATGCGTTGAACCACGTGCTGGATCAGGCGCGGCCGGACATCATCTGCCTTGCGGGCTTCATGCGGGTGCTGACCGAAGGCTTCGTGACGCGCTGGCAGGGCAAGATGCTCAACATCCACCCGTCGCTGTTACCAAAATACAAGGGTCTGCACACCCATCAGCGCGCCATCGACGCGGGCGATACCGAGGCCGGCTGTTCCGTGCACGAGGTCACCGCCGAACTCGATGGCGGGCAGGTGCTGGGACAGGTGCGGGTGCCGATCGCGCCCGACGACACCGCCGCGACCCTGGCTGCCAAGGTGCTGGTGCAGGAACATATGCTCTATCCGTTGATCCTTCGGCGCTTTGCCCAAGGCGACACGGCCCGTATCGATCTGCCCTGACGATTGAGGCCCGGACGCTAGGCAAAGCCTGGCTTTTGGTCTATACGCGGGACGGGGACCGAAAACACAAGAATAACGAACGACCCGAGACATGCACATCATCACAACCACGACCGAGCTTGCCGCATTCTGCGAACGCGCTGCACAGACACCCTATGTGACCGTCGATACCGAATTCCTGCGGGAACGGACCTATTATTCCAAGCTGTGCCTGATCCAGCTGGCCTATCGCGGGGATGGCAAGGACGACGCCGTTCTGGTTGATCCGCTGGTCGAAGGATTGTCGCTCGAGCCGCTGATGGATCTGTTCCGCAACCCGGATGTGGTCAAGGTGTTCCATGCGGCACGGCAGGATATCGAGATTTTCCACATCGACCATGGGGTCATTCCCAGGCCGCTGTTCGACACTCAGGTGGCGGCGATGGTGGCGGGGTTCGGCGAACAGGTGGGCTATGAGACGCTGGTGCGAAAGATCGCCAAACAGGCGCTCGACAAATCCTCGCGCTTCACCGACTGGTCGCTGCGGCCATTGTCGGACAGCCAGACCGCCTATGCACTGGCCGATGTGACCCATCTGCGGGTGATCTATGAATACCTGCGCAAGAAACTGGCCGAGACCGGGCGCGACCGCTGGGTCGAGGAAGAAATCGGCGTGCTGCTTGATCCCGAAACCTATGTCACCCATCCCGAAGACGCGTGGATGCGCGTCAAGACGCGGTCGAACGCGCCGCGCTTCCTTGCGCTGGTCAAGGAACTCGCCCGCTTCCGCGAGACCTATGCGCAGGAACGCAACGTGCCGCGCAGTCGGGTGTACAAGGATGATGCGTTGGTCGAACTGGCATCGACCAAACCCAAGGACATGGCCGATCTGGGCCGGTCCCGTCTGCTGTTGCGCGAAGCGCGCAGGGGCGAGATCGCCAATGGCATCCTCGAGGCGGTGCACCGCGCCCAGAGCATGCCCAAGGAACAATTGCCCTCACTGGATGACGCGCGCCCGTCGCCGCAGGTGAACCCGGCGCTGGCGGATTTGCTGCGCGTGCTGCTGAAGGCCAAGACGGAAAGCTCTGGCGTGGCATCCAAGCTGATCGCCACCTCTGCAGAGCTTGACGCGCTGGCCTCGGGTGACCGCGATGTGCCCGCGCTGCACGGCTGGCGCCGCGAAGTCTTCGGCGATGATGCGCTGCGCCTCTGCGATGGGCGCGTCGGGCTGGCTGCCAAGGGCAAGCAGGTTCAGATCATCGAACTCTGACGCCTAGCGGCGGACGCTGCGCGCATCATTGGCACCGCGCACGGTGATGGTGCGGATGCCCTGCAGATCCTGATCGGTGATCCAGAGCCCAACGGTGACCTGACGGGCGCGCGGGTTGGTGCTGCGCGGGCCGGGCTGTTGCAACGCCTTGAGATCGAACACCAATGTGCCGTCGGTACTGGCGGATGCATCCGGGACAAGCCGCACATCGAACGGCCCCACGCGGTCGGCCTGACCGGTGGCACGGATGATCGCTCCGCCGGGGCGGCGTTCGACCAGAAGCTCGGTAACCTCTGCAATCGGACGACCGGCAAAGACCTCGGGCGCATTGTTGCTGATGATCGAGATCCGCCGCGCCGGGATCAGCGGGTTCACGGGGGCATTGGCCACGTCGAGCGCTGCCGGATCAGGCTGGCTCGATCCGAACCAGTTGAACGGGTTCAGACGCGACTCGCCGATGGCGACGCAGCCCGTGAGCATCGCGGTTGCAAGGATCAAGAGCGTCACGGGTTTGCGCATGGTCGGTCCCTCTGCCAGTGTTTCTTCGACGTAACCGATTGCGCCGCGGTTGAAAAGCGTCAAGCCCGGGCTGGACGTTTGCCCCGCGCCTGCCTAGGTGTTCGGGGAACACGCAACCTGGACCCGGAGGCCGCCATGGCGAGCGCCGCTTTTGAAGAGATAGTCGAGGATTTCGAGTTCCTGGACGATTGGGAAGACCGCTACCGCATGGTGATCGAGCTTGGCCGTGCGATGGAGCCCTTGCCGGACGCGTTGAAAGTGCCGGCCACCAAGGTCGATGGCTGTGCCAGTCAGGTCTGGTTGCACCCCCAGATCGAAGGGGGTGTGTTGCGGTTCGAGGGCGAGTCGGATGCGATGATCGTCAACGGGCTGATCGCGGTGCTGCGCAAGCTCTATGACGGAGTGCCGCCTTCCGAAGTGACCGCCATCGACGCGCGGGCCGAACTGGGACGGTTGGGACTGAATGATCACCTCTCGGCCCAACGCTCCAACGGGCTGCGCGCCATGATTGAACGTTTGCAAGGTTTTGCGCACGCGTCGTCACCTTGAAGGAACGCCACGCCGTGTTGGGGGCTCTGCCCCCAAACCCCCGAGATATTTCCGAACCAGAGAATGAAGAACCGCGCCCCGGCTTCTCTGGTTGACAAATACCTCGGGGGAGACGCGCGCAGCGCGGCGGGGGCAGCGCCCCCGATCAACAGCCGGATTACGCGTTGCCGTTGCCTGTAAACCGCGCGGCGTCCGCAGCAGCACGGCGGATCGCGTTCGATTTGTGCACCGTTTCCTGGTACTCGGCTTCAGGGTCGCTGTCATAGACGACGCCGCCGCCCGCCTGGATATAGAGCTTTTGGTCCTTCACCAGCGCGGTGCGCAGGGCGATGCACATATCCATGTCGCCGCCCGCGCTGAAATAGCCGACGCCGCCGCCATAGATGCCGCGCTTTTCGGGCTCCAGCTCGTCGATGATTTCCATGGCGCGGACCTTGGGGGCACCGGACACGGTGCCTGCGGGCAGACCGGCCAGCAGTGCCGACAACGCGTCGTGTTGGGGATCAAGCTCGCCTACGACGTTCGACACGATGTGCATTACGTGGCTGTAGCGTTCGATGATGAATTTCTCGGTCGGGCGCACGGTTCCAATCCTGGCCACGCGGCCCACGTCGTTGCGGCCGAGGTCGAGAAGCATCAGGTGTTCGGCGCATTCCTTGGGATCACCCAGAAGGTCGGCCTCGAAGGCGTCATCCTCGGCTGGGGTCGCGCCGCGCGGGCGGGTGCCTGCAATGGGGCGGATGGTGACCTCGTTGCCGAAAACCCGCACGAGGATCTCGGGACTCGCACCGATCACCTGGAAGCCACCGAAGTTGAAGTAGAACATGAAGGGCGAGGGGTTGGTCCTTCGCAAGGAACGATAAAGTGCAAAGGGTGGAAGGGGGAAATCCTGCGTCCAGCGCTGTGCTGGAACCACCTGGAAGATGTCGCCGGCGCGGATGTAGTCCTTGGCCTTTTCGACGGCTTGCTTGTAGCCCTCGTGGGTAAAGTTCGACACGGGTGCTGCGATCTCGGCGGCATCGCCCATTTCGCGGGCCTGCTGCGGCAGCGCGCGCTCCAGGTCGCGCACTGCGTCCATCACCCGTTCGGCGGCCTGTGCATAGGCGGCGCGGGCGGTCAGACCGTCAGCGACCCAGGCGGGGGACACCACGGTGACCTCGCCCTTGACCCCGTCCAGCACCGCAACCACCGAGGGGCGCAGCATCACAGCATCGGGCAGGCCGAGCGGGTCGGGATTGATGTTGGGCAGGTGTTCCACCAGCCGGATCATGTCATAGCCCAGATAGCCGAAAAGCCCGGCGGCGGCCTGTGGCAGGGTATCGGGCAGGTCGATCTTTGATTCCGCGATCAAGGCGCGCAGCGTCGTCAGAGGATCGCCCGACTGGTCCTCGAACGCGTCGGAATCATAGCGGGCGGCACGGTTGATGCGGCTTTTGTGGCCGTGGCACTGCCAGATCACGTCAGGCTTCATGCCGATGATCGAATAGCGACCGCGCACTTCGCCGCCAGTGACGCTTTCGAGCACGAAGGCGTCCTTGGCGGCACCGGTGAGCTTGAGCATCAGCGACACCGGCGTGTCGAGATCGGCGGCAAGGCGGGCATAGACGACCTGGTTCTGACCCGCGTCAAAAGCGCGGGCAAAGCTGTCGAAATCTGGGGTCAGTGTGGCCATTTGCGTTACTGGATCAGCGCATGAACCGCGTTGATCGCGGGTTGGTTGATGTCGACCCCGGCGCGGCGTTGCACGTCGCTTGCAAAGGCGCGGAACAGGTCTTCGGCGACGCTGTTGGCGGCCTGATTGCGCAGGGCCTCGGCCAGCATCTCGATATCGCCATCGCTGCGGTCCACCGCCGTGATGCCGTCAAGGCGCAGCAGGATCACGGTCCCGGTTCCGGCCACGGCACGGGTGTCTCCGACGCCCATTTCGAACACCGCCGTCAGCAGGTCGGGGCCAAGCTCGGCGATCTGGGCGTTGCGGCCAAGTCCGGTTTCGGTGCGCGGGGACAGGGACAGGTCCTCGAAGCTGGCGCCGCCCGCGAGCGATGCGGCGAGATCTTCGGCCTGTGCCATGAGCTGCGCGGTCTGTTCGCGGGTGTCCCAGCCCTGACGGACGCGGTCGATCACGTCTTCAATGGGCTGTGGCGCGGGGGGCTGGATGCGGTTGAGGCGCATGGCAAACACACCGCCATCGCCAAGCTGCATCACTTCGGGGAAGTCGCCTTCGTTCAGCATTCCTGCGGCTTCGCGGAAGGCGTCATAGGCGGCGATCTCGCCGTCGGCACCGGGGAACCAGTCGATCTGGCCCAGCTGCGCCTCGGTGGAGTTTGCGATCTCTTCGAGAGTGGCCCCTGCGGCCAGTTCATCGTCGATCGTTTGCGCCAGCGTTTCGATCACCCGACGGGCACGGTCGAGTGCCAGTTCGCCGCGCAGGTCGGGGCGCGCGTCCTCAAAAGACGTGGTCTGCGCGTCCAGCACCGCGTTGACGCGGTAGAGCGCCGGTCCGAGGTTCGAGGGCAGCGGGCCGACAGTGTCGCCGGTGCCTGCGGCAAAGACACCCTCAGCGGCGGCGCCCACGTCATCGCGGGTGACATCGCCCATGTCAACGTCCGGCAGGGTCAGACCGCGCTCTGCAACCAAGTCCTCGAAGCTGAAGTCATCGCCCAGACGAGCCAGCGCCTCGGCGGCGGCGTCTTCGCTGTTGAAGACAAGACGTTCGACCAGCCGACGCTCGGGCAGGTTGAACTCGTCGAACCGTTCCTCGTAGGAGGCGCGCAGCGTGGCGTCATCCACCTCGACCGTGTCCACGATCATCTCGGGCGTGATCCATGCATAGGTGATGTCGCGCTGTTCGGGCAGGGTGTAGCGGTCGATATTGTCTTCGTAATAGGCTTCCAGATCCGCCTCGGATGGCTCCGGCAGGCCGGTTTGCAGGTTCGATCCGGTCAGCCGCGCCCAGGTGAAATCGCGGGTTTCGCCGGTATAGGACAGCAGCGTGTCGATATAGGTGTCGGGCAGGGTGTTGCCGGCGATCAGCGCGCTTTGCAGGATGGTGCGCGCGGTGTCGTCGCGCAGCTGTTCCTCGAATTCGGATTCGGACAGGCCCTGGTTGCGCAGGGCAAAGCTGTAGGCCTCGCGGTTGAAGCTGCCATCGGCGCTCTGGAAGGACGGCACCTGCAACAGCTGTTCCGCGACCACTTCGTCGCCGACCGAAATGCCGATGCGCGCCGCTTCGTGATCCAGACCGCGGGCGGTGATCAACTGGGCCAGCACCTGCCGGTCAAGCCCCAGCAACTGCGCCTCGGACATCGGCACGGCGCGTCCTGCCTGTGCGGCAAATGCGTTGATCTCGGTGCGCAGGTTGCGCAGGTAGGCCTCGGTCGAGACCTCCTTTTCGCCCACTGTCGCCACGCTGCGCGCGGTGCCGGTCAGACTGGTCGCGCCAAAGCCTGCGAGGCCAATGATGAGAAGCCCCAGCAGAATCCAGATGAAGGTCTTTGACAGCTTGCCTTTGCCCATGGCCATGCGGGTGCGCCCCTTGCTTGGTTGTGTTTTCGTGCGACGTGTCTACGCGGCGGGGACAGGGGTCGCAAGGGGCCAGTCGAGGCTGGCCAGACGGCTGAACAGCGCCTCGATCCCGGTTCGGTCGACATTGGCAAAGGCGACACGGAACTGACGTGCGCCGGACGGGTCCGAAGCGGGCGTGAACATGGTGCCGGGCAGGGCGAGGATACCCGCCTCCTGCACCAGTTTCGGGGCCAGCGTGGCGCTGCTTTCGGCGAAGGGATGTTCAAGATAGGCGAAATAGGCGCCACAGCCCATGAGCCGCCAGCCCTTGGCTTCGATGAGCGGCATGTGGTCTTGGATGGCTGCACGCCTGTCGAGGATCTCGTGGCGTTCCCCGGCCAGCCAGTCGCCGAGGTTCTGCAATCCCCAGAGGGCCGCGCGCTGGCCCAGTTGCGAGGGGCAGATGGCGACGGTGTCGAGGAATTTCTCGATCTCGGCCAGAAGTGCTGGATGCGCAAGCACCGCGCCGACGCGGTGGCCTGTGAGGCGGTAGGCCTTGGAAAACGAGTAAAGCTGGATCAGCGTGTCGTCCCATTCAGCGTCGGACAGCAGATCGTGCGGCGGGTTGGGGCGGCTGTCGAAATCGCGATAGGTCTCGTCGACGATGAGTTTGAGCCCGGTCTCGCGGGCAAGAGCGAAGAACGCCCGGAGCGTTTCGGCGGGGTATTCGACGCCGCCGGGGTTGTTCGGTGTGACCAGTGCAATCGCGCGGGTCTTGGGCGTGATGTGCGCGCGGGCGGCACTGGCCTCGGGAATGAGATCCGACCCGGTGGGCAGCGCCACGGCACTGACGCCGGACATGTCGAGCCACATTTTATGATTGAAGTACCATGGGGTTGGCAGGATAACCTCATCCCCTTCGGTGCAGAGCGCGGCGATGGTGGCGGCAAAGGCCTGATTGCAGCCCGAGGTGATCGCGACCTGATCAGCGGTCACGCTGCCGTGGTAATGCGCGGACCATTGCGCGGCAAGTTCGGCGCGCAGGGCGGGCAGGCCCAGCACCGGGCCGTAGAGATGGGTCTCGGGCAACTCCAGCGCCTCGGCCATCGCGGCACGCAGGGGCGCGGGAGGCGGCTCCACCGGGGCGGCCTGGCTCACATTGATCAGCGGCTGGTTGTCGGGAAAGGTCACCCCGCCAAGCCAGCGGCGGGCTTCCATCACCGGGGGAGCAAAGGTGGTCTGGGTGCGTGAGGTCATGGCAGCTGATCCGATTGGGCGCCTGCGGCGCGCTGTTTGTCTGTATTCAGGGGCTCTGCCCCTCGGCCTTCGGCCTCACCCCGAGGTATTTGGAAACCAAAGAAGATCAGGCCGTCAGTCCTTGCCGCGATAGGGTTCCACATATTGCAGCGCCATGTCCCAGGGAAAGAAGATCCACGTGTCCTGGCTCACTTCGGTGATGAAGGTGTCGACCTGCGGGCGACCCTTCGGCTTGGCATAGACGGTGGCGATATGTGCCTTGGGCATGTGCCTGCGCACCACTTCGAGCGTTTTGCCGGTGTCCACGAGGTCATCGACCACCAGGATTCCGGTGCCATCGCCCACCACGTCCATGTCGGGCGACTTGATCACCTTGGGCTCGGTCTGGGTCTGATGGTTGTAGCTTTTGACGCTGATCGTATCGACCATGCGGATGTCCAACTCGCGGGCGACGATCATGGCCGGGGCCATGCCGCCACGGGTGATGGCAACCACGGCGCGCCATCCGCCTTCATCCGGGCCTTCGCCCTGCAGCCGCCAGGCAAGCGCTCGGGCGTCGCGGTGCAACTGGTCCCAGCTGACGTGGAATCCTTTTTCGTGGGGCAGGCGGTCGGTCATGGGATGGCTCCTTTTGGGCTCAGCGGCCGAACAGCAGGCGCAGGCCGAGCGCGCCGAGAATGGCGGCGGCGGTGCGGTCGATGACGGGTTTCAGCCGCAGGTATCCGGCGCGGGCGGGTGCGCTGGAGAGGAAGGCGGCGAAGAGGGTGTAGACGATGAGTTCGACAACGAAATGATTGGCAACGATCAGCGCTTTGGCACCCAGGCTCAGGTCAGGCGGGAAGATCACCACCAGAACCGCACCGGCGAAAAGCACTGATTTGGGATTGGCGAGGTTGACCAGAAGCCCGCCGAAAAAGGCCCGCGCACCGGGGCGCGCGCTGTCCGAGACAGGATCGCGGGCGTTGCGCCACAGTTGGAAGGCGATCCAGAGGAGGTAGATCGCGCCTGCGGTCTTGAGCACCAGATAGGCCCAGGGGACCAGCGCGAACACGGCGTTGAGACCCACAAGCGCCGCGCCGGTCCAGAGGGCTGCCATCAGGCCAAGCCCCGCGCCCGTCGCGACACCCGCGCGAAACCCGCCGGCCACAGATTGACGCAGCGCATAGAGCAGCGCCGGGCCGGGGGCGGCCATCGCGGCCAGCAGCGTCAGGTTGAACGCGATGAGCTGGGCCGTGGTCATCCGTTACTCTTTGCTCATGTCCGGCGCATCGACCGCCTTCATGCCGACGACGTGATAGCCCGCATCGACATGGTGGGTCTCACCGGTCACGCCCGAGCCGAGATCGGACAGAAGGTAGAGCGCGGATTTGCCCACATCGTCGATGGTCACGTTGCGGCGCAGCGGCGAGTTGTATTCGTTCCACTTCATGATGTAGCGGAAATCGCCGATGCCCGAGGCGGCTAATGTCTTGATCGGACCGGCCGAGATCGCGTTGACGCGGATGCCGTCCTTGCCAAGATCTTCGGCCAGGTAGCGGACCGAGGATTCCAGCGCCGCCTTGGCAACGCCCATCACGTTATAATGCGGCATGATCCGTTCAGCACCGTAATAGGTCATGGTGAGCGCGGCACCGCCATTGGTCATCATCTTTTCCGCGCGCTGCATCACCGCAGTGAAGGAATAGACCGAGATGTCCATGGTCATCATGAAATTGTCGCGGCTGGTGTCGACATAGCGGCCACGCAGTTCGGACTTGTCGGAAAAGCCGATGGCATGCACCACGAAATCAAGGCTGTCCCAGCGGGTCTTGAGACTCTCGAACAGGGAATCGATCGACGCGCTGTCGGCGACATCGCAGGGCAGCACGATGTCGGACCCCAGTTGCGCCGCCAGTGGATCAACGCGTTTCTTGAGTGCGTCGCCCTGGTACGAGAAGGCAAGCTGTGCGCCTGCATCAGCCAGCGCCCGCGCGATCCCCCAGGCGATTGATTTGTCGTTGGCAAGGCCCATGATAAGCCCGCGCTTTCCAGCCATAATTTCGCTTTTCATGGAGCCGCGCCCTTTGCTGTTCGGTGTGCGAGACGTTTAGGCGAACCGGGCTTGCGCGGCAAGGCTGTGAATGCTCTGTGCGCATATGCACATTTTGTGACACAAGGTCACGGTGGACAATCCCCCGCGCATTCCGCTAGGGCGCGCTTTTCAGTTGGAGGTTACGATGAGTGATCGCACGGGAATTTTTGCGGGAGACGATCCGTTCGAGATCGCGCGCCGCTGGCTCGCCGAAGCCGAAGCAACGGAAATCAACGACCCGAACGCCATTGCGCTGTCGACGGTGGATGCATCTGGCATGCCCAATGTGCGCATGGTGCTGCTCAAGGAGATCGAGGCAGACGCCTTTGTCTTCTATACCAACTACGAGAGCCGCAAGGGGCAGGAGATCGAAGCTGCCGGCAAGGCGGCGTTCGTGATGCATTGGAAATCACTGCACCGCCAGTTGCGCGTCCGGGGCACCGTAACCCGCGAAGAGGGCGAGAAGGCGGATGCCTACTACGCGTCCCGGTCGCTCAAGAGCCGTCTTGGCGCCTGGGCGTCAAAACAGTCGCAACCGCTCGGGTCCCGGACCGAGCTGATGACCGAAGTTGCAAAACTTACTCCCAAGCTTGGAACCAATCCTCCGCGCCCTGCGTTTTGGGGAGGATTTCGGATCCATCCGACCGAGATCGAGTTCTGGGCCGATGGCGCGTTCCGGTTGCATGATCGGTTCAGGTGGGTGAAGGGAGACGGGAAAATTGAATGGGATATCAACCGCTTAAATCCGTGACATTCACGTCACGTGAAATGCAGGGTGAAATTCCTACTTTTTTCTTATACTTGCAACTGTGGTTGGGGCACCGCAAAATGCGGTGGGAATTTGATGTTGGAAAAAATCGTGGAACAGTCACAACAGCCTGACTCGCGCATCGCTGGTCATGTGAAGTGGTTTGACCCAGCCAAAGGTTTCGGTTTTCTGGTCTCTGACGAGGGTGGGCCCGATATCCTGCTGCACGCAAATGTACTTCGTAACTATGGACAGGGGTCCGTCGCGGACGGGGCGCGGATCGAGGTGCTTGTTCAGACCACCACCCGTGGCCTGCAGGCGGTCGAAGTCCTGAGCATCACGCCGCCGGTGCAATCCGGGGTCGCCCCGCTGGAAGACTTCAGCGGAGTGTCAGCCGAGGATATCGCGGCAGCCGAGCTGGAACCGGCGCGGGTCAAATGGTTCGACAAGTCCAAGGGGTTTGGCTTTGCCAATGTCTTTGGCCGCTCCGAGGATATCTTTATCCATGTGGAGGTCTTGCGCCGTTCCGGGCTTTCGGATTTGCTGCCCGGCGAAGCGCTTGCGCTGCGTTCGATCGAGAGCAGCCGTGGGCGCATGGCCGTCGAGGTGCTTCCGTGGGAAAGTGGTCTGTCCTAAGTCTTGTCGTTGCGCTTGGCGCGTCGCCGGTCTTTGCCGCTGACGCACCTTGCCGCGACGATGTCATATTTCTGCGCGGCGACTGGGGCAATGCCCGCTTCGCCGTCGACGTGGCCGACACGCCTGAATTGCGCAGTCGTGGCCTGATGTTCGTGGAAGACATGCCGACGATGACCGGCATGCTCTTTGTCTACGAATACGAGCAGACCGTGTCGTTCTGGATGCAGAACACCCTGATCCCCCTGGACATGATCTTTGCCGATTCCAACGGCGTGGTGCAGCGCGTGCATGACAACGCCATTCCCGGCGATACGACAAGCATTCCCGGAGGGTCGAACATCCAGTTCGTGCTCGAGATCAATGGCGGCATGGCGGACCGGCTGGGCATCGACGTGGGCACGGAAATGCGCCATCCGGCGATTGCCGACGAGACGGCAAGCTGGGCTTGTGGCTCCTGAGCCTGTCGCGGAAAAAACCGCTTTCCAAATCGGGTGGGCGTCGATAAACGACCCCTCAGTCGGGGCGTAGCGCAGCCTGGTAGCGCGACGGTTTTGGGTACCGTAGGTCGCAAGTTCGAATCTTGCCGTCCCGACCATCTCACCAGTATTCTCATCGACAGATGACAGGCCGCCGGCGGGCGGTGTGCCGTTTTTGGCGCAGTTCATCTTGGTCGTGGGATCTCTGCCACAGAACCCCGTGTTGCAGATTCGCCGCGCCGCTTTCCAGACCGGTTGAAGCAGCCTCTCAAAGCCTGTGGATAACTTTCTGGCAGCGTTGGCTTTTCGGACGCTGGCTTATCCACAGGTCTATACACGGGTGATGCACAGTTGAATCACCACCAGTAGTATCCTTGGCGGCGGTCAACCCAAAATCTATTACGAAAAAGCGAAAATACGTGTTGACGAGTCCGGCGTTTATCCGCCAATTTGTGCGGGTCGGTTCGATAAACCACAACATATAGTGGTTGGGCTGACAACAGGGACGAGACTACCGGACAAGGCTTTTGAGGCGCTTTACCTGCACGCCATGCGCGCGGGACCGGAAAACTCGTGCCTGTCGCGGCCTCGGTAGGGCCATGGGGTACACACAGAAAAAAAGAGACCGGTGCGATGAAAATCGAAAGAAAATTTACCAAATCTGGCCAGGGTGCATATGCAGGGGTCGAATTCGTGTCGACCACGTCCGAAATTCGGAATCCTGACGGGTCCGTGGTTTTCAAGCTCGACGATGTCGAAGTTCCGTCCAGCTGGAGCCAGGTGGCAAGCGACGTCATTGCACAGAAATATTTCCGCAAGGCGGGCGTTCCGGTCTCTGTGAAGAAGGTCAAGGAAAAGGGCGTGCCCAGCTTCCTGTGGCGTTCGGTTCCCGAAAGCGCGGACACGCCGCGCACCGGCGAAATGTCCTCCAAGCAGGTGTTCGACCGTCTGGCCGGCGCCTGGGCCTATTGGGGCTGGAAGGGTGGCTACTTCACCACCGAAGAAGACGCGCAGGCCTATTTCGACGAGATGCGCTTCATGCTGGCCACGCAGAAGGCCGCACCGAACAGCCCGCAGTGGTTCAACACCGGCCTGCACTGGGCTTATGGAATCGACGGCCCGAGCCAGGGTCACTACTACGTCGACTACAAGTCGGGCGAGTTGACCAAATCCACCTCGGCCTATGAGCACCCGCAGCCCCATGCGTGCTTCATCCAGTCGGTGGCAGATGATCTGGTCGGCGAAGGCGGCATCATGGATCTCTGGGTGCGCGAGGCGCGCCTGTTCAAGTACGGCTCCGGCACCGGCACCAATTTCAGCTCGCTGCGCGCAGCGAATGAGCCGCTGTCGGGTGGTGGCAAGTCTTCGGGCCTGATGGGCTTTCTCAAGATCGGTGACCGCGCGGCGGGCGCGATCAAGTCGGGCGGCACAACGCGCCGCGCGGCCAAGATGGTGATCTGCGATGCCGACCACCCCGATATCGAGGAATTCATCAACTGGAAGGTCAAGGAAGAGCAGAAGGTCGCGAGCATCGTCGCTGGATCGAAGATGCACGAGAAGATGCTCAATGCGATCTTCGCAGCCATTGCAAGCTGGGACGGGCTGGAAGAAGACGCCTATGATCCCAAGAAAAACAATGGCTTGAAGGATGCAATTCGCGCAGCCAAGAAGATGATGATCCCCGAGACCTATGTCAAACGCGTGTTGGATTACGCGCGCCAGGGATACACCAGCATCGAATTCCCGACCTATGACACCGATTGGGACAGCGAAGCCTACGCGTCGGTGTCGGGCCAGAACTCGAACAACTCGATCCGCGTGACGAACGCCTTCCTCAAGGCGGTGCGTGAAGATGCCGATTGGGAGCTGATCCGCCGCACGGACGGCGCGGTCGCCAAGACGATCAAGGCGCGCGACCTCTGGGAAGACGTGGGCCACGCGGCCTGGGCCTGTGCCGATCCGGGCATCCAGTTCCACGACACCGTCAACGAATGGCACACCTGCCCGGCGGATGGCGAGATTCGCGGTTCGAACCCGTGCTCGGAATACATGTTCCTTGACGACACGGCCTGTAACCTCGCGTCGATGAACCTGCTGACCTTCCTCAAGGATGGCGCGTTCCAGTCGGATGACTACATGCATGCTACCCGCCTCTGGACGCTGACGCTGGAAATCTCGGTGATGATGGCGCAGTTCCCGTCCAAGGAAATCGCGCAGCGCTCTTATGACTTCCGCACGCTCGGTCTGGGCTATGCCAATATCGGCGGCCTGCTGATGAACCTCGGCTTCTCCTATGACAGCGACGAGGGCCGCGCGCTGTGCGGTGCGCTGACCGCGCTGATGACCGGCGTGTCCTACGCCACCTCGGCCGAGATCGCCGGAGAGCTGGGCCCGTTCCCCGGCTACAAGAAGAACGCCGATCACATGCTGCGCGTCATCCGCAACCACCGCAACGCCGCTTACGGCGCAACCGATGGCTACGAGGCGCTGTCGGTCAAGCCGGTGCCCCTCGATCACGCAAACTGCCCCGACCGCAAGCTGGTCGATCTGGCACAGGCAAGCTGGGACGAGGCGCTGCGCCTTGGCCAGAAACACGGCTACCGCAACGCGCAGGCCACCGTGATCGCCCCCACGGGCACCATCGGTCTGGTCATGGATTGCGACACCACGGGCATCGAGCCGGACTTCGCTCTGGTGAAGTTCAAGAAACTGGCCGGTGGTGGCTACTTCAAGATCATCAACCAGTCGGTGCCGGCAGCGCTTGAAAAGCTCGGGTATGGTAGCGCGCAGATCGAAGAGATCGTGTCCTACGCTGTCGGCCACGGCACCATCGGCAACGCGCCCGGCATCAACCACACCTCGCTCGCCGGTCACGGCTTTGGCCCGGCGCAGCTTCAGAAGGTGGACAAGTCGCTGGCCGCAGCCTTCGACATCCGGTTCGTGTTCAACCAGTGGACGCTGGGCGAAGAGTTCTGCCGCGAAGTGCTGGGCATCCCGACGGAAAAACTCAACGACCCGACCTTCGACCTGCTGCGCCACCTCGGCTACACCAAGGCCGAAATCGACGCGGCGAACGACCATGTCTGCGGAACGATGACGCTCGAGGGTGCGCCTTACCTGAAGGTCGAACACTACCCGATCTTCGATTGCGCCAACCCCTGCGGCAAGAAGGGCAAGCGCTTCCTGTCGGTGCAGTCGCACATCACCATGATGGCGGCGGCGCAATCCTTCATCTCGGGCGCGATCTCCAAGACGATCAACATGCCCAACGATGCCACCATCGAGGATTGCCAGAAGGCGTATGAGCTGAGCTGGTCGCTCGGCACCAAGGCCAACGCGCTGTACCGGGACGGCTCCAAGCTGTCGCAGCCGCTCGCGGCCGCGCTGGTCGAGGATGACGAGGAAGCCGCAGAGATCCTCGAATCCGGATCCATGCCCGAAAAGGCGCAAGTGCTGGCCGAGAAGATCGTCGAGAAGATCATCATCAAGGAAATCCAGAAGTCGCACCGCGAAAAGATGCCCGAGCGCCGCAAGGGCTATACCCAGAAGGCGGTTGTCGGTGGCCACAAGGTTTACCTGCGCACGGGCGAATACCAGGATGGCAGCCTTGGCGAGATCTTCATCGACATGCACAAGGAAGGTGCGGGCTTCCGCGCCATGATGAACAACTTCGCCATCGCGGTGTCGGTTGGTCTTCAATACGGTGTGCCGCTCGAGGAATTCGTCGATGCCTTCACCTTCACCAAGTTCGAACCGGCGGGCATGGTGCAGGGCAATGACAGCATCAAGAACGCGACCTCGATCCTCGACTACATCTTCCGCGAACTGGCCGTGTCCTATCTTGACCGGACCGATCTGGCCCATGTGAAGCCCGAAGGCGCAAGCTTCGACGATCTGGGCCGTGGCGAGGAAGAGGGCGTGTCGAATGTCCGCGAACTGTCGGACACCGCTGCGTCCCGCTCGCTCGAAGTGCTCAAGCAGATCAGCTCCACGGGTTATCTGCGCAAGCGTCTGCCGCAGGAACTGATCGTGCTTCAGGGCGGTCAGAACGGGGCTGTCGCCTTTGCCGGCGGGATTGACGCCGTGGCGACACTCAACACTTTTGTGCCGCAAACCGGCGGGTTTGCAACCGCAGTGGCGTCAGCGTCCACCACCAGCACCTCGGCCCCGGCCATGGCAGCGGTGACACGGGCCAAGATGCAGGGTTATGAAGGCGAAGCCTGCGGCGATTGCGGCAACTACACGCTGGTGCGCAACGGCACCTGCATGAAGTGCAACACCTGCGGTGCGACAAGCGGGTGCAGCTGAGCCCCAACCAGTCACGAGGCGGGTGCGCCCGCCTCTGACGCGCGTCGGGCCGCAGGCAAGATTATTCAGAGCGGTGTACAACTTGAGAGCTTGACGAGCGAAACTGAGCGGGGGCCCAAATGGCCCCCACTTTTTTGTCTGCTCTGTATGGATTTCAAGGGGTTACAGCTCGATCGTGATCTCGCCATCGGGTTCTGCCGCTCGGGACTGGCACAGGATGATCTGGTCCTTGCGCTGCGCGTTCGACAGCACGAAATCGCGGTGCTCCACCGCGCCGCTGACGATCCGCGCCTTGCAGACACCGCAGATCCCGTCGGAACATTTCACATCCACGGTGACCCCGTTTGCAGTCAGCACATCCGTCGCAGTCTTGTCGGCGGGAACGGCAAAGCTGCGCCCGTCGGTCAGGTTCAGTGTGAAAGCGTGGTTTTCATACTCCGGCACCTCGGGCACGGCGAAATATTCCAGATGTTTCGCGTCGTCCGGAAAGCCTTTGCGTTCAGCGGCTTCCATGACGGACTTCATGTAAATATCTGGCCCACAGGTATAGATGTGCTGGCCCTGCTGGTAATCCGGCAACAGCGCATCAAGATCGGCGCGGGTGCCTTCGTCGCTGACATGGAGCTGCACCTTGTCGGCCCATGGCATTTTGGCCAGATCGTCCAGATACCCGGCCTCGGCACGGGTTTTCAGCGAATAGTGCAGCGCAAAGGGCCGCCCCAAGGCATGCAACCTGTGCGCCATGGCGATCATCGGAGTGACCCCGATGCCGCCGCCCATCAGCCATGTGAAACTCGCATCCTCGACCAGTGGGAAATGGTTGATGGGTTTGGAAACGAACACCCGCCGCCCTTCGGCAAAGATGCGGTGCAACAGCGCCGATCCACCACGCCCCGTGTCCTCGCGCAGCACGCCGATCTGGTAGACCGACCGGTCCGCCGGGTTGCCCGACATCGAATATTGCCGCAGGAATTCGGGGGCCACCACCAGATCAAGATGGCCGCCCGCGCTCCATTCCGGCAGGTCATGCCCATCGACATGGCGGAACTCGTACTTGGTGACCGAGGGCGACATCTTTTCGACCTTGCTGACCACCACAGGCACAACCGGGCTTTCGGTGGCATCCCTTGGGCGGTGCAGATGGGACGTGTCGCCGCGCGCCAGCCGCGCCTTGTGCTCTTCCGCGCTGACCATCGCGGCATAGGCGGCGATGCCGGCCTCGCGGTCCATCGGATCAGGATAGGGATAGGGATGCGCGGCCAGCGGTGCGGGATAGACGGCCAGCGTCTGGTCCTCTTGGCGCAGGGTCAGACCCTTTTGCAAATCGCGCGCATTGACCGGGTGATGGGTCGGCGCGTAGCTGCCGTTCTCCTGCAACTCCAGATCCCACCACCATTTCTTGACCGGGTTCAAACCGCCACGGCCCGCGGCATCGTCCAGCTTGGCCAGAAGCGGTGCCGCCTGCGGCAGGGTCATCGCAATCTTGCGGAACGGCTTTTCGGCAAACAGCCCTTCGAGGTTCCACGGGCAGGTCTTCATGCAGCGCCCGCACATCGCGCCGCCTTCGGTTGTGATGCGGTAGGTGGCGCATTTCTGGCTGTCGGATTTCCAGATCTCGTAGCCGTTGAACATCCGCTTCGGCCCGGCGGTGATCGCCCCAGACGGGCATTCGCGGGCGCATTTGTTGCAGCTTTCGCAGAAGGTTTGCAGACCGAAGTCGATGGGCTTGTCATGAGCCAGCGGCATGTCGGTGGTGACGACACCGGACTTGAGGCGCGGTCCGAGGAACGGGTTGAGGATCACCTCGCCGATGCGGCTGACCTCGCCGAGACCGGCCAGAAGCAGCAGCGGCGGTTGCAGCACCTCGCCGTCCAGCACGGTATGCGCCTTTGCACTATAGCCCAGATTGCGGATCTGCTTTGCCAGCACGCCGCCCAGCAGCGAGAAGCGCAGATAGGCGCGCATGGATTGCGCGACGCTGATCCAGTCGTCGCCAGATGCGCCGTCCATCGTCTCGTAGCCCTGGTCGATGATGATGCTGATCGCCTGGTCATGCGGCGGGTCGATGGGGTCGCCGCGCGCGTCGTGGCTGTACCATGTCCAGTCGGGGCAACGGCTGATCCCCAGCGCATCGACCCCCAGCCAATAGGCGGTGGCCTTGATGGCGTCGGCGTTGTTTTGCAAATTTGCAGGACGGGACCCGTTTTCTGGCGGTCCATCTTGCAATAACACAAAGGCCCCCAACATCCGACGCTGCGCCGAGGATGGTGCCGCCTTGCGCGCATAGTAGCCGCCTTTCGCGCCGTCCTGCAGTTTCTTGCCCATGTCCCCGAACTGCGCGCGGGCGAACAGGTCGGCGCGTTTGGGCACGCGGGGCACGTTGGGTTCGTCGATATAGGTGGTCGGTGTGTCGACCCGCTTGAGCGTTTCGAACGGGTGCGGTCCATCGACATAGCGGCGGCTGTCGAACGGGTTGGGGTTGAGTCCGGAGCGCGCCGAAACGGTGCCCAGCTTCCACGCCAGTCCTTTGGTCAGCGATTTCGGCTGCGCGTTGGCCAGCGGTGCGTCCTGCGCCAGATCGAGCGTCGTGGTCACGACGGCCACGCCGAACCGGTCACCCAGCCAGGGATTGACCAAGCGTCCGTTCTTCGCGACCGCCAGCCCGCCAGCGACCGTGCAGATGTTGAGATCCACATCGGTGCTGGTGGCAGTGTGCGCCTTGGCGTCCCACCCCAGAAGGCGGATGTAATTGGCGATCACAACGGCGGTTTCCGTGGCCCGCAGACAGGCGCGGTGGGCTTGCGCGCCGGTGATCCATTCGGTTCCGGTCTCGCCCGGTTTCGGGTCGCGCGGGATCTCGTAGAGGAACACCAGCGCGGTGTGATGGCCGACGATCGTGCTGGGCGGTGCCTCCATCGATTCTTTCAGATCCGCCATGATCATGTCGATGCCCGAAGCGAGCGTCTTGGTCTGGCGGGTCTTCAGATCATTGGACAAGCGGTCGATATCGGGGTTCTGCCGCGGCGTGTCCATATGCGCCTCGGGCAGCAGGGCGCCGATTCCGACCATCGTGGCGTCGGAGAAATATCCGAACGCTTTCAGATGGTTGGCGCGCTCTGTTACGTCATCGGTAAAGCGTGACCGGGCCTTGTTCACGAACCCGTCGCGGATCGCGTCCATCATCGCCTGGTAGTCGGCCATCGCGTTGACGATGGAGGCCGGGTCTTCGGGACGCACGAAGCTCAGACCGGGATGGGGCGGGATCGTCGCGGGGTCCGGCATCGCGCCGCGCGCCGCGCGCTCCAGCGGGAAAGGGCCCAGATGCACCGGCCGGTTTTTGTCGGAAAAGAACCGAAGTCCCATGAAGCCCTCCCATCGCGCGATGCACGCGCTCGCAGAGAGTGCCGCATTCCTGCTCAGGACTGCAAGGCGTGAAAATCCTTGAGCGTCTTGCCTGCCTCGTCGACAAACAAGCCCGGAAGCGGTGTGAGGTCGATCACCCGGTCCATGCGGAAAGTGGCGAAGCCTTCGTCGGTTTCGTCCCAGACCACGCAGGTCCAGATCCGACCCCAGTAATCAAGATGCAGCGGACGCACGGTGTGGACCTTGCCGTCCCGTTCAAGCCGCAGGCGCAGTTTCTGCCGTGCGCGGATCGCCTTGCGGAAGGCGGGCATGTGGCGAAACCCCTGTGCGGCTTCGGCAAAGGGGTAGGTGGCAAAGCCGAACTTTCCCACGGGGGTGCCCACGTCCTCTGGCAGCACCGCGTCGATCTTGTCGGCAAGGGCGCGGGCGGCGCTGGCGAGGTCTTCGGTATCGGTGGCACCGACGGCGGCGAGACCGATATGCAGCGCTTCAAGCTCGGTCTGGGTCAGGTTCAGCGGTGGCAGGGTGATCATCGCCTGCGCGGTGTAGCCCGATCCGCGCGCGCCCTCGACCGGCACACCCGAGGACGCCAGCGTGTCCATGTCGCGGTAGATGGTGCGCACAGACACGCCCAGATCCTGCGCCATCGCTTCGGCGGTGTGCAGATGACCGTCCTTCAGACGCTGCATCAGGGCGTAAAGCCGGTCGCTGCGTTTCATGTGATTCTCCGTTGAGTCGCTCTGCTGCACTGCGGTGATACTGACAAAAACCTGTCAACTGACAAGCTCTTGACAAAAACGCATGAAATTGGCGTGTTTTCGTGCTTTCGGAAGGCGGCGCGAGTCATTACATAACCGCAGGGAATTGATTGCAGGCCGTCGCCTGCCGGTTAGGAGAGATTTCATGGGTATCGGAAATATCGGTCTGCCGGGCCTTCTGCTCATCGCCGTCGTGGTGCTGGTGCTGTTTGGCCGTGGCAAGATTTCGGCGTTGATGGGCGAAGTTGGCAAGGGCATCACCGCCTTCAAGAAGGGCGTCGACGAGGGCAAGAGCGAGCTTGAAGAGCAGAAAGCCGAGAGCGCCAAGGACGTGACGCCCGCGGATCAGAAAGACAAGGACAAGGTCTAAACGCAATGTTCGATCTTGGCTTTGCCGAGCTGTTGGTGATTGGGATCGTGGCGTTGATCGTCGTCGGTCCCAAGGATCTCCCGGTGCTCTTTCGAAAGGTTGGCAATTTCATGGGCAAGGCCCGTGGCATGGCGCGCGAGTTTTCGCGGGCGATGAACGATGCCGCCGACGAATCCGGGGTCCGGGATATGCAGAAGACGTTCAAGTCGGCCACCAACCCGATGAGCAGCGCGATGGACGGGGTCAAGGATGCGGCCAAGTCGATGACGAATGTTGATCCGGCGAGCAATACCGGCAAGCTGTCCGCCGAACGCGAGGCGGCAAAGAAAAAGATCGAGGCCAGCGCGGCGCGCGCCGCAGCGGACCGCAAGAAACGCGAGGCGGACGAGGCGCTGAAAAAGGCCGAAGACATGGAAGCGGCGCTGAAATCGGACGCCGCTCCGGAAAAGGACGCCTGAAATGAGTGCCCGCGACGAAGACATCGAGGACAGCAGCGCGCCGTTGATCGAGCATCTGGCCGAATTGCGCACACGGCTGATCCGGTCGGTGCTGGCGCTTCTGGTTGGCATCTGCGTGCTGTTCATCCCGGTGCAGGGGGATTTTCTCGCAGAACACGTGCTGCGCTTCCTGCTTGTGCCGATCGAGGACACGCTGCGCGCGCTTGGCGATCCGTCGCCCACGCTGCAATACACCAGCCCGCAGGAATACCTGTTCGTTCTGTTCCGCATCGGCATGGTGTTCGGCTTTGCGCTGGCCTTCCCGGTGATCGCGCACCAGATGTGGCGCTTCATTGCGCCGGGGCTGTACCGGTCCGAAAAATCCGCCTTTCTGCCGTTCGTCATCGCGTCGCCGGTGATGTTCATGCTTGGTGCGAGTTTTGCGCATTTCGTCGTGACACCGCTGGCGATGGCGTTTTTCCTGGGCTTCACCGATGCGCCGTCGCTCTTTGCGAATGCCCTGTCGGGTGCAGTGGATGTTGAGGCGACCGCCGTGGCACCTGCTGCGAGCCAGGGGCTACAGATCACATTCTTTGGTAAGGTGAACGAAAGCCTGCAAACCTCGCTGGTGTTCATCATGGCCTTTGGCCTGTGCTTCCAGCTTCCGGTTCTGCTGACGCTGATGGGCAAGGCGGGGCTGGTGTCGGCGGCGGGTCTGGGAGCCGTGCGCAAATACGCGATGGTCGCCATCCTGATACTTGCGGCCCTTGTGACGCCGCCCGACGTGGTGACGCAACTGATCCTCTTCACGGTGGTCTACGGGCTGTACGAGATCTCGATCATCCTTGTGCGCAGCGTGGAAAAGAAGCGCGAAAAGGAACTGCGGGCGCAAGGCCTCTGGTTCGAAGATGATCCTGCCGACGGCATGGACGACGATCCCCTGATGCGTGAATTCGACGAGGACGCGAAGAAGTGACCGACCCGATGGAGCGGATTGCAGCGGCGCTGGAACGCCTGGCGCCTGCGCCGCAACCTGCGCCGGATTTCGATGTGGCAGATGCCTTTGTCTGGCATGTGAACCCCGATCACCTGCAACCCGTGCCCAAGGTCAGCCGCGTGGCGGTGGACCTGCTGATCGGGGTGGATCGCAGCCGCGACACGCTGCTGGCCAACACGCGGCAATTCGCACGCGGCCTGCCTGCGAACAACGCGCTCTTGTGGGGCGCGCGGGGAATGGGCAAGTCGAGCCTCGTCAAGGCAGTGCATGCCGCGGTGCTGGCCGAGGGGCTGCGTGTCAAGCTGGTGGAGCTGCAGCGCGAGGATTTGCCCAGCGTGGCGCGCCTGCTCAACCTGTTGCGGGCGTCGGACCACCGATTCCTGCTGTTCTGCGACGATCTGAGCTTCAGCCATGATGACCAGCATTACAAATCGCTGAAGGCGGTGCTGGATGGCGGCGTCGAGGGGCGGCCCGACAACGTGGTGTTTTATGCCACGTCAAACCGGCGCCACCTGATGCCGCGCGACATGATCGAGAACGAGAGATCGTCTGGGATCAACCCATCCGAAGCGGTCGAGGAGAAAGTGTCGCTGTCGGATCGCTTCGGGCTGTGGCTGGGCTTTCACCCGTGCAACCAGGACGATTACCTTGCGATGATCCGGGGCTATTGCGATGCTCACGGGGTCGAGATCGACGATGCGACGCTGCGCGCAGAGGCGATCGAATGGCAGGCCACACGCGGATCGCGGTCGGGCCGGGTGGCGTGGCAATACTTTACCGATCTTGCGGGACGCCGGGGCGTTGCGATCTAGGCACAACGGCTGTTGCGGCGGGCGAAGCTGAGGATCGGATCTTGGCCGGCGCGTGTGCTGTCCCCAGAATTTTATGGGCACGCTCTAGAATCTTCGTACGAAGATTCTGAGGCCCGGACGTCAAGAAAAGATGAAGGACTGCTGTCTTGGCCAGAATTGGGTACGGGGACGCCTCAATCTGACCGGAACCGTACATCACCGTCCAACCGCTGATAACGGAAACGCCGCGCTCTGTCCGAGCGCGGCGCTGTCATTTCCAAGCCGTCAGATCACGCGCGGCGGCGGCGACCCCCGGTGCGGGCGTCGCGGCCCCGGCCTTCATGACCGGCTTTCGGAGGCTGCCGGTTGAACGCGATCCACGCACCGCCACCCTCGTCATTGTTGGTGAGGAAGTTGGCGGCACGGATCGCCTCCATCTCCTTGCCGGGCTTCGGCTTGGTCGAACCCAGACCGAACAGGATGCAAAAGGTTTCGTCGTCGATGTCCTCGGGCAGCACGATGCCCGCCGCTTCGACCTCGGCGCGTTTCTCGGCGATCCGGATCGGGCCAACGGGCAGGGCGACCGGGTTCATGATCGCCGATGTCATGCCGGCGGCCATCGCCATCGGCAGAAAGGCGTTGTTGATGCCGTGACGGTTCGGCAGGCCAAAGCTGATGTTCGACGCGCCGCAGGTGGTGTTCACACCCAGTTCCTCGCGCAGGCGGCGGACCAGCGTAAAGACCTGAAGCCCCGCAGTGCCCATCGCACCGATCGGCATGACCAGCGGGTCGACCACGATGTCATGCGCCGGGATGCCGAAATCGGCAGCGCGTTCGACGATCTTTTTCGCGACGGCAAAACGCACATCGGGGTCCTCGGAGATGCCGGTGTCGTCGTTGGAAATGGCCACGACCGGCACATTGTATTTCTTGACCAGCGGCAGAACCAGTTCCATCCGCTCTTCTTCACCGGTGACCGAGTTCAGCAGCGGACGGCCTTCGGCAGCCGCCAACCCGTTCTCGAGGGCGCCGGGCACCGAACTGTCGATGCAGAGCGGGCAATCGGTGATGGCCTGCACCCGCTGGACCAGTTCGCGCATCAGCGTCGGTTCGACAAAGTTGTTGTCGGCGTAGCGCGGGTCTTCGGCCATCTTGTTCGAGAAGACGGCACCCGAGTTGATGTCGAGGATATTGGCGCCTGCTGCAACCTGTGCCAGCGCGTCGGCTTCGACCCGGCTGAAATCGCCGCGTTCCAGTTCCTCGTTCAGGATCTTGCGGCCCGTCGGGTTGATCCGTTCACCGATGACGCAGAACGGCTGGTCGAACCCGATGATGGCGGTTTTGGTCTTGGACTCGACAATCGTGCGGGTCATGCGGCTACTCCTAGAATGCGGGCCAGAATGCCTGGCAGCGCGGGGTCTGTGAAATCCTGGACGGTCATGTCGGCACCGGCGGCACGCAGTTTCGCGTCATCCAGTGCGGAGCGGATGCCGATGCTGTAGGCGCCGGAGGCGGCAGCGGCGCGCATGCCCGAGGGGCTGTCCTCGAAGGCGATGCAGTCTTCGGGGAACTCTCCGAGTGCCGCCATCGCGGTCAGGTAGGGCATCGGGTGCGGCTTGCCAAAGGCGCATTCCTCGCCGATCACGATCACCTCGAACCGGTCGCGCAGCCCGATCGCACCCAGCATGGCCTCGGCGTTGAGGCGCATGGCATTGGTCACCACCGCCAGTTGCCAGCCCTGCGCCTGTGCGGCGTCGATGAAGTCGGGCAGGCCTGCGGTGGCCGGGTAGGGCGCAGGCAGGCGGTCGCGAAACTGCGCCTCTTTCCATTCGCTCAGGGCTTGCGGATCGGGCTCGTTGGGCAGGTAATCGGCAAAGACATCGACATTCAGACGGCCATGCACCTGCTCCATGTAGAACCCTTCGGGCACCGGCAGGCCCCGGTCGGTCCAGAGTTCCGTAAAGACGGCCTCGTGGATCGGGTCCGAGTTCAGCATGGTGCCGTCTAGATCAAAAAGCAGGGCTGGCATGTGTGACGATCAGCTCGCGGCAGCGGGCGCGGTTCCGGCACCGCCGTTTTCGATCGCCCAGGTGGCGTTGGACGTGATCCCGCCCAGCGGGAAGAAATGCACCTGTTCGATGTTGAAATCGGGGTTCTTTGCCTTGTGCGCGGCCAGTTTGGTCAGCGCCTCTGTCGGCTCGTAGGGCAGCAGCAGCTTGGACACGTCCATCGCGCGTTTCTGCAGCACCTTGAGCGACGGGCCGACACCGCAGGCGATGGCGAACTTGATCAGGGTTTGCAGCTTTGCAGGACCGGCTATGCCGATATGCACCGGCAGTTTGATACCAGCCGCAGACAAGTCATCGACCCATTTGATGATCGGGTCAGCGTCAAAGGCGAATTGCGTCGCCAGCGCCATCTTGGCATCGGTGCGTTCCGAAAACGCCTGTTTCCAGCGCAGTGCGTCTTCGACATTCTTCATGCCGCCGTTGGGGTCGATGTCCTTGTTGCCCTCGGGGTGACCGGCGACATGAAGGCGCTTGAAACCCGCCTTGTCGAACAGCCCGCTTTCCATCAGCTGCATCGAGCTGTCGAAATCGCCATGCGGCTTGGACACGCCACCTGCCAGAAGCAGCGCCTGATCGACGCCCGCTTCGCCCTGGTAGCGCGCGATCCAGTCAGCCAGCATGGCCTTGTCCTTGATGATGCGGGCCGGGAAGTGCGGCATGACGGGATAGCCGGCATCGGCAAGGCGCTTGGCTGTCGCGACCATGTCCTCGATGGGCGTGCCTTCGATATGGGCGATGTAGACGCGGGTGCCGGGGGCCAGCAGGGCGCGGAAATCCTCGACCTTTTCGGCGGTGCGCGGCATGACCTCGATGGAGTAGCCCTTCAGGAAGGCTTCCATCTCGGGTGTTGTGCCGTTCTCGACGGTTTCGCGCTTGCGGAAATACAACAATGCCATAATGGCCTCCCTCAGGGTCATGCGGGGTTACGCCCAGCCTTCGTTATCAATCAGCGCCTTGAGGCGCGCCTTGTCATATTCCGCGTCGATGCGCGCGGTTTCGGCGGCGCAGACCTCTTCGGGCTCTCCGTCCACCGTATATGGGGCGGCCTTGCGCCATTCCGCAAGGTAACTGTCGGTGTCCGATGCCCCGATCTTCATCGCGGCGCGGTCGATGGCCTGTTCGAACCGTTCTGGCAAAGGCGCCTTGGCACCGCGCCGGCCCTTGCCCACGATCACCTGCGCCGGGATATCTCGCCAGTAGACAATAGTGACATCCGGCATGTCGTGATTCCTTCGATGTGCTTGCGCCTTCGTAATTGAGCGCATCCGCGACCCAAGTGCGAATTTCGACGTGTCCGATCCCGTCTGCGACCCGGGGTCACAATAGGGCATGACGCTGTCAATGGCGATGCTCCTGCTGCGCCAAAATTCTCAGGCTTTGCATGAGACGGGCTCATAACTGCGCCAGCACGCATCACGAAACTTGCGATGGATCGCAAGCCCGCATAGGGTTGGGATAACTTACATATTCGGAAGGCGCGAAGTCATGGCGCCAAAGCGTCCCAGAGGTGCGGGCGCATTCCCGAAACCGGTAGAAAGCCCCGCGCCGTCACGGCCCGATCCATCAGAGCTTTATGCCGCGCTGGATCTGGGCACAAACAGTTGTCGCATGTTGATTGCCCAACCCAAGGGCAACCAATTTCACGTGGTCGACAGCTTTTCCAAGTCGGTGCAACTGGGGGCCGGGCTTGAAAAGTCCGGCAGGCTCAGCCGTGCGTCGATGAACCGGACGATTTCGGCGCTGCGGGTGTGCCAGCAGAAGATCCGCCGCCACGAAGTGACGCAGATGCGGCTGGTGGCGACCGAGGCGTGCCGCCGGGCGCACAACGCGCGCGAGTTCATCCGTCAGGTGAAACGCGAGACCGGGCTGACGCTCGAGATCATCCAGCCCGAAGAAGAGGCGCGGCTGGCAGTGATTTCCTGCGCGCCGCTGGTCAGCACCAAGACCGAGCAATTGCTGGTGGTCGATATCGGCGGCGGGTCGACCGAACTGGTCTGGATCGACCTGACAGCCGTGCCCGCCTTTGACCGCCCCCGCGCGATCATGCGGCTGCATGCCGGATTCCACACCAAGGACAGCCCGTTTCCCGCCGCCCGCGTGGTGGACTGGATCAGCGTGCCTTTGGGTGTGGCCACGCTGCGGGACCAGTTCTCGGACGTGGAAAGCGACAGCGCACGCTATGCGCTGATGAGCTGGTATTTCGAGGAAAACCTGGCCGAATTTGCACCCTACAAGGATGTGCAGGCGCGCGAGGGGTTCCAGATCGTCGGCACAAGCGGCACGGTCACAACCGTGGCGGCCAGCCATCTGGGCCTCAAACGCTATGACCGGACCAAGGTGGACGGGTTGCGCATGACCTCGGACCAGATCGAGAAGGTGATTTCCAACTATCTCGAACTTGGCCCCGAAGGACGGCGTGCCGATCCCCGGATCGGTTTGGACCGTCAGGCGCTGATCATGTCGGGTGCCGCGATCCTGCAAGCCTTGCTGCGCTGCTGGCCGACGGACCGGCTGTCGGTTGCGGATCGCGGCCTGCGCGAAGGTCTGCTTTATGCGCAGATGTCGGCGGATGGCGTGCTGGAGGATGCGCCGTTCTGACGATCAGCCCAGCAGGCTGATCACCCGCCGCAGCGCCAGTTCATAGCCTTCGACACCGAACCCCGCGATCACGCCCTCGGCGCGGGCCGAGACGTAGGAATGGTGCCGGAACGCCTCGCGTTTGTGGACGTTCGAGATGTGCACTTCGAACACCAGCCCCTCGTAAGCCTGAAGCGCGTCGTAGATCGCCACGGAGGTGTGGGTGAAGGCACCGGGGTTGATGATGATGGCGGCCGCCGCATCGCGGGCCTCGTGAATCCAGTCGATGATCTGGCCTTCGTGGTTCGACTGCATGGATTTCAGATCGAGCTTCGCCGGTTTGGCCAGCGCCGCGCAGCGGGCCGCGACGTCGTCCAGCGTGTCAGATCCATAGATCGTGGGTTCCCGCTTGCCCAGAAGGTTCAGGTTGGGCCCGTGGATCAGGAAGACGGTCTTGGACATGGGGTGCTCCGGTTTGATTGCCCTAGCTGTGCCAGCTTGCCGCCGGTCGCGCAACCCGGCGCGTGTCGTGGCTCACAGCGCCAGCGCGGCCTGCGTGATGGCATCGGCGGTGAAGGGCATCCGCCGCAGGCGCAACCCGGTGGCTGCAAAGATCGCGTTGGCGATGGCGGCCACGGTGGGGCCGGGCGACGCCTCTCCCGCACCGACAGAGGGCAGAGCGTTGTCTTCGAGCAGCGATATGTCGAAGTCCGGAACATTGTCGAAGCGGAGCACCGGATAGCTGTCCCAGTCGCGCGAGGTGATGCCATTGCGGTCCCATGTGACCTCTTCGTGCAGCGCCCAGCTTGCCGCCTGCATGACCCCGCCTTCGAGCTGTGCAATAAGCCCGTCAGGGTCGATCACGCGGCCCGCATCGGCCACGATGGTCACCCGGTCAAGCCGCACCTCGGCGGTGTCGGTCACGCTCAGATCCACGGCCATGCCGACGCGGGTCATGGCGTTCTTGTACTGCGCATAGGCGATGCCCCGGCCCATGCCCTCGGCCACGGGGGGCAGGGCAGCAAGACGGCGGTCGAGGTCGCGCAGCACGGCGATGGCGCGCGGATCGGTGAGGTGTGCGATGCGGAACGCGATCGGATCGGTGCCTGCCGTTTGCGCGGCCTCGTCCATCAGGCTTTCCAGCGCGAACACATTGGCGACAGCCCCCAGACAGCGCATGGCGGATGTGCGGTGCGGCAGGTTCTGGACAAGATTCTTGACCAGACGGATCTCGGCGAAGCCGTAGATCGGATCAAGGTTCCGGTGCATCCCCGCATGAGTGCCCATGTTGGGCGGGGCGACAAAGGGCGGCAACGGATCGGCGCGGAACCGGTTGGCCAGCAGCTTTGCCGGACCCGCGCGGTTGGGGCCGGGGCGGGGCCGACCACGATGTGTGTCGCTGAAGGCTTCGGCGGAGAGTGCGGTGATCCTTCCGTCTGTCAGGGACGCATCCACCTGCACCGCCATCGCGGGGGCGAAAGGCTCCCACGCATGTTCGTCCTCGCGCGACCATTTCAGCAGGATCGGCGTGCCGGGCAGGGCCATCGCCACCAGCGCGGTCTCGTAAGTCGCATCGTCGGCACCGTTATGGCCGTAGCAGCCGGAACCGGGGACATGGGTGATGTCGACCTGATCCGGCATCAGGCCAAGGCTGTCGGCAATCGCTTCGCGCAGCGGGTAGATGCCCTGGCTGTGGCTGTGTAGGATCAACCGCTCGCCTGTCCATTCCGCCATCGCCGCCGAGGGTGCCAACGCGCCGTGCATCTGGTAGGGCCGTTCGAACCGTGCGCTGAGGTCTGGCGCGGGCAGCGGGTCGGGCACGGGGGCCTGTTGCGGGGTGCCGTTCACCACCGGGAAGCGTTGGGCGGTGGCGGCGGTCAGTTGCGCCAGCACGTCCGCTTCCGGCAAACCGCCGTGCAGATCCCAAGTGCAGGCCAGCCCGAGGCTGGTCGCCGTCTTGACCACGTCCCATTCGCGCGGTCCCGCAACGGCGATGAAACTGCCGTCGCGCAGGACGTGCAGGCCCCTGACCTGTGCCTTGTCCAGCGCGGTCTGGTCGATCTCGCGCAAGGTGGCGCGGGCGTGGGGCGGGCTGACGCGGCGGGCGTGCCACATGCCGGGCAGGTCGAGGTCGTGCAGAAAGGTGTAGCGTCCCTGCACCATGGCCGAAATGCCACGCATATCCGGGGCCGGAGCGGCGCCGGGCACATGCCGGGGCAGATCGGGATCGACGGGCAGGTCGGGCGGAAGGTCGCGGGCCAGTTCGACAAGGCCAAGGCGCAGATTGGTGCCCGCGCGCTGCACGTGGCCATCCTCCAGCACCCAATCGGCGCGGTCGCCACCATGTTGCGCGATTGCCATGTCGAGGACATGCTTGCGCAGGGTCGCGGCGGCAGAGGCGACGGCGCGACCCGAGTGTTCGATGGAATTGCTGCCCGAGGTGATGCCTTCATCCGGCGCGTGTCCGGTGCGGACGGGGGCGATGCCGATCTGCAACAGCGGCAGCGCCAGTTCCTCCTGCACGATCCGCACCAGCGCGGTCGAGATGCGCTGGCCGATATCGACCTTGCCGGTGTGGATCAGCAGGCTGTCACCGTCGGTGGTCAGCCAGTCGGCAACGCGCGGATAGTTCTTGAGGCTCATGCCTTGGCCGCCTTCTCAATCGCCCTGAGCACGCGCGGGTGTGATCCGCAGCGGCACAGATGTGGCGTCAACGCCGCCTTGGTGGTGGCGCGATCCGGTGCCGGGTTGTCCACCAGCAAGGCGGTTGCCGCCACCACGAGACCTGATGTGCAATAGCCACATTGTGCGGCGGTCTCTTCGACAAAGGCCTGTTGCACGCGCTGGCCGATCTCGGTCTCGGCGATGCCTTCGATGGTCGTGACATTTTTGCCGGCGAACGCCTCGACCGGGGTGACGCAGGACAGCACCAGTTTGCCGTCCACCATGACCGCACAGGCTCCGCATTGTTCCAACCCGCAACCCAGCTTGGTGCCTTTGAGTTTCAACTCGTCGCGCAGGACATAGACCAGCGGCGTGTCCGGGTCGGACGTGATGTCATGCGCGGTTCCGTTGATCGTCAGTCTCAGGCTCACGGGGCGACGCGCTCCCATGTGATCTGCACATCCACATCCGCCGATTTGAACAGGTTCATCACCGGGCAGCGGTATTCCACGTTGCGGGTCAGCCGGTCGAACCTCTCCTGCGTTTCCTCGGTATGGACACGGATGCGCAGCTTGACCCAGTTGAAATAGGGCCGCACGCCCTGCACGCCGCGGCTGCCGCGCTGGTCGACCTCGCCATCGGCCTCCATGTCGACGGCGGTGTAGACGAACTGCATCGCCTCGGCGCAGCGGTTGATGATGACGCCTTCGCAGCCCAGCAGCGACGACAGCGTCATTTCCAGAGGCGTCGGCCCGGTGTTGCTTTCCTTCTCGTCGGTGATGACGATGTGATCGCGCACCATCATGACCGACCGGGTCGAGGCCTCGTTGCGGGCGCTCACGCGGCGGATGCCCAGCGCCTTTGTGTTGGGATCGACGCTGGGGGGCAGGAGGTCAGGATCGCTCATAGGGACATCTCCAGAATGTCGAGGCCCCGGTTGCGGTCGAGCACGTAGATCAAGCCATTGTCATCCACATCCACATCGTTGGATTGGGGCGCGGCCCCGGTGGGTCCGGGTTCCATGAAATGCGCCACTTCGACGGGCAGGTGCGGATCGGCCACGTCAAGCACGCGCAAGCCACCGGCGAACCACGTGGCAAAGATCAGCGTGCTGTCCAGCTTTTCGCGGAACTGGTGCCCGCCGAACCGGACACCCTCTTCGCCGACCCAGGGACAGAACCGTTCAGACAGGTCCCATGCCGCGACGGGTTCCATGTTGTTCAGGTCGGTGACATCCATGATCCAGATGAAGCCGTGCAGGCGGCCGGGCTTGTGGTCGTGTTCCTCGTCGATGACGACGGCATAGCGCTTGCCGTTGATCGTCTGTTCCAGCGGCATCACGGTATGTGTCGGCTCTGGGATCGCCTTGGGAAAGCGGTAGCTGCCCTTGACCGTCGGATTGGTGATGTCGCTGGCGTCCAGAACCCGGAACCCGGCATGCCAGACCGCCGCCCAAAGCTCGTCGCCGCAGCGCATCGCGTGGTGCAGACGGTGGCTGTAACCGACACCGGTGGGGGTTTCGCCATTGGCCACGTGCTGCCCCGGCATGTGCCAGCGCGACACCTCGGTCGGGTTGGAAGGATCGGACAGGTCGTAGATGACAAGGATGTTGCCGACATAGCCCTCCATCTCGGTCGAGATATAGGCGTAGTTGGCGTCCATGTCGAAACGGTGCACGCCAAAGCCATGGGTCTTGACGTAGGACAGAAGCTTGGGCGCGGTCTTGTCCGAGATGTCCCAGACGCGGAAGCCGCCGCTGTGGTAGCCGCGCTGCAGCGCCTTTTCGAGAACGGCGATGTCGGATGCTTTGACCGACAGGCGCGCGGCGATCTGGTCGTCCGTCAGACCTTCGGCGCGCAGACCCGCGATCTTGTCGCCCTTGCGCAGGAAATGCCGCTTGTCCATTTCGACATTGGTGATCATCAGATCGCCCGCCACCTTGACCTTGTGGGTGTGAGACCACTCGTCCGGCGGGGCGACATGCGACACCACCTTGGGGTTTGCCGGGTCGGACACGTCGATGATCGACGTGCCCATCGGCGGCTTCATGTGGCCGACATAGGCATAGCTGCCCTGAAGGGTCACTTCGCCGCCACCTTCGATATCCAGATGGCCCAGACGGCGGATGTTGCGCGCCAGTTCGTATTCCACGGTCTTTTTCATTCGGCAGGTACCTCGAGTTTGCGTTTACGCCGCATGCCAAGAACGATGGGCAGGATGATGGACATTGCGAAGGCCACCCAGAGGATGTTGCCCAGCGTGGACGAGAACAGGACCATGATGTCGCCGTCCGATTTCTTGAGCGACCACAGGAAGTACTTTTCCAGCAACGGGCCAAGGATGACCCCGATCAGGATCGCGGCCACGTGGTAGCCGGTGCGCCGCGCGATATAGCCCAGAACGCCGAAGCCCAGCGCAAGGTACATGTCGAACATGTATTCGCGCGGGACGAACCCGCCGACCAGCGTGAAGGCGATGATCATGGGGGCAAGGTAGATCGTCGGGATCGTGGTGACGCGGCTCATGTAGCGGCTGAGCGGCAGGATGGTCAGGAACATGATGACGTAGCTGACCGCCATCGCCATGAACATGCCATAGCCGACCTTGGGCTGATCCTCGAACAGCGATGGACCAAAGCTGACGCCATGGAACTGCATCACCACCAGCATGATCGCGGCCGTCGCCCCGCCGGGAATGCCCAGCACCAGAAGCGGCACGAGCGTGCCCGAGGTGACGCCGTTGTTCGCGGCTTCCGGCGCGATCAGACCTTCGGGGTGGCCGGTGCCGTAAAGCTCGGGCGTTTCCGAGAAGCTGCGGGATTGTTGATAGGCGACGAAGCTGGCGATGGACGCGCCTGCGCCGGGGATCACGCCGATCACCAGACCGATGATCGAGGTCCAGACGATGTGCACCCAACGTTTCAGCGCGATGTTGACGCCTTCGAACGTGTCACTCCAGTTGGGGGCCTTGGGCTCGCCCTCGTGGGTCACGATCACGCGTTTCTCGATGATGACAAACGCCTCGGACACCGCGAAAAGGCCGACCAGCGCCGGGATCAGCGGCACACCGTCGTACAGCTCGAGAATGCCGAAGGTGCCGCGTGGGGTGGCATAGACCACATCCGTGCCGATGGAGCCGATCATCAGGCCTAGAAAGCCCGCGATCAGTCCCTTGACCATGTCCTGCGCGGCAATCGACGCGATCAGGGAAATGCCGAACAGCATGACCACGATCATCTCGACCGAGTGCATGTAAAAGCCGACGCGGGCGAGGATCGGCATGGTGGCCAGCGCGATGATTGTCGTCAGCAAGCCGCCGATGCACGACGCGACAAACGAGATCGCCAGCGCCTGTTGGCCCTTGCCTTGCTTGGCCATCGGGTAGCCGTCCAGCGGTGTGGCCGCAGCCCCCGCCGTACCGGGGATGTTCACGAGGATGGCCGGAATGCCCGCCCCCATGCGCGCCGCGCAATAGAGCGAGATCATGAACACCAGACCCGATTGAAGATCGAGCGCCAGTGTCAGTGGCATCAGGATGATGATGGTGTTGGCGGCAGAAAAGCCGGGGATGCCGCCGACGATCAGGCCCAGCAGGATCGTCGGGATGATGATGTACCAATAGCCGATGGTTTCAAAGAACACCTCGACCAGGATGGAGGCTGTGCTGCTATCCATTTGCAAGTACCGCTTTCATGGTCGTTTCGAACCAGCCGCGCGGAAACCGCGTGTCGAAGGCCCAGATGAACACCGCCCAGCCTGTGAGGGCCATCGCCGCCGAGACCATCGTGATGAAGCCTGCGTTCTTGCCCTTGGCGAGGATCAGCATGCTGACCGCAAGGAACAGGAAGGTCATGAGCGTGAAGCCCAGCGTGTCGATGAACATCACGTAGGCGATGGTGGTCAGCAGCAGTCCGATGCGCCCGGTGCGGATGTCGTCCATCGTGAACAGGTTGCCGACCCCGAGCGTGCCTTCACCGCGGACAAGCCAGATCCCGGCGCGCACGAAAAAGATCGCGCAGACCAGAAGCAGGATGCCTCCGACCATGAAGGTGCTGACCTGTGCGGTCCAGGGCGAGTTCCAGATCGTCGAAAAGAAATAGATCGTGAAGCCCACCGCGAGGATGGGGATGACAAGCTCTCCACCGATCTGGCGCGGCGGTTTGTGGTGGTCCGAGGGCATGGGCAAGCCGTCCTGTGTGCGAATTGGGTGGGGTATGACCGGCAGCGATTGCTGCGCTGCCGGTCGGGGACGCGGTTACGCGCCGGTCAAAAGCGCCTTGTACTCTGCACCAAGGTCGAGCATCGCCTGTTTTTCCACGGCAAGTTCCTCGACCCCGGCATAGACGAGGTATTCGGGCTGACCCTTAGTGGCGATATAGGCTTCCATCAGGGCCGGGTCCTCGTGGGATTCCTTGAAAGTGCGGGTCAGCACTTCGAACCGGTCGGGGAAATCGTCAATGGCCTTCTGGTGGATGCCGAACGCGCGTGTGGACAGCATTTCAGGCAGGTCCATGCCGTAGGCGTCGTTGATGCTAGGCGCGTTGTCGAGAGCCTCTCCGGCGATGTTATTGCCGAAGACCAGCAGCGTCTTGACGCTGTCACCCGCCGCAATCACCGACCCGGATGTGAGAACCGAGAAATCGACCTCGCCGGTCACGGCGCCAGCCACGGTGCCCTTGCCGCCCTGAAGCGGGATCAGGTTGAAGTCGACCCCCAGCTTGTCGCCCAGCGCCAGCAGCCCGATCGAGGCCGGGTGCGCCATGCGGCTGGTGCCGACATTGAGCTTGCGGGTCTTGGACGCGGCGAAGATGTCGTCCATCGTCTGCAGCGGGCTTTCTGCACCGACGAAGAGGCAGCACGGGTCTTTGTCGACCTGCCCGAAATAGATGTAATCGTCGATGCCAAAGGTTGGTGGCTGCAGCGCCCAGTTGAGCACTTCAGGCCCAACATTGCCGAAGAGCAGGTTGTAGCAATCAGGCTCGGCCTTGCCCATGTAGATCTCGTAGCCCACACGGCCCGACGCGCCGGGATAAAAGCCGGGTTCGAAATCGACGCCCAGACGGGTTTTCCAGACGCTCGAGAAGGCGCGGAAGTTGCGGTCGGCCCCGCCGCCTTCGGCTGTGGGGATATAGACGCTGAAATTGCGGTCGGGGAACGTGTTGGCCCGGACCAGTCCCGGTGTGGCAAGGGTCAGGGCTGCGGCTGCGGCACCGGTGCCAAGCAGGGTGCGGCGGTTGATGGTCTGTTTCATGGACATGGTTTCCTCCCAGTTACATGTTCAAATTCATTTGCGCGGATGATGGTCTACCGCCGGGGTTGCGCACGTGCCCGGCGGGTCAGTTGCTTCCTCCTGTCGGAGCCTCTGCGGCAGTGGAAAAGAACACGTCGCTGGCCCCGGCGTAGATCAGGCGCATGGCCAGCAGCGACAGCACCACGGTCAGCACGATGCCGAAGCGGCGGTCGTCGATTTTGGCCAGCATGAGCCGCCCGGCCAGCGTGCCAAGAACACCTGCGGCGATCAGCAGGGCGATCAGCCCGGCCCAGATGCTGAAGGCAAAGCCGAGGATGCCGAACATGATCGTCTTGAGCAGATGCTGCAGCGTCATGAACATCGCGTGCGTGGCGACATGCGCGTGCCGATCGAGTTCTTGCGCTTTCACGTAGGTGGCCACGAAAGGCCCGGTGCCGCCAAAGAACATCGTCAGGAAACTGGACACGGTGCCCGTGACCGCCCCCGAGCGGCGCAGGAATGCAGGTGGCTTGGCCAGAACCGACCACAGGATGAACAGCCCGACACCCATCTGGATCCAGCCGGGTTCGAGTTGGACAACCAGCGAGCCGCCGATCAGGATGCCGATCAGCGCGCCCGCCGCAAACGGGCCCAGCAGATCGAACCGCATGTAGCGGGTCATGATCGCGGCGCGTCCCGCGTTGGAGCCAAGCTGCACCAGCCCGTGTACCGGGATGATGGCGGGCGCGGGCAGCAGCGTGGCGAGCACGGCGAGCATCACCGCACCGCCCCCGATGCCGAAGGCGATGGTGATGAAGGAGCTGGCAAAACTGAACGCCAGCAGCGTTGTCGCGGTCGGCCATCCCAATCCTGCGTGCCACATTTCCATCATCTCAGGTGTCCAGAACCGACGGGTGAAACAGCGTCTCGGGGGCGACCGGACCGGCGGACAGGTGTTGATCCAGCGAATAGCGGCAGATCGCGGCGATCTCGGCCATGTTGGCGGTGCAGCCATAGCTCCAGTAATCCGGGCCCATGCTGTCAAGCGTCCGCTCCATCGCGGCATTCAGCCAGGGCAGGGTCATGCGGTTGGCGTTGCCCAGCCAGACCGACCGCAGCCGCGCCATCGCGATATCGCGCGCCGCGACAAACCCGTCGTAGAGCGCGCGGGGCAGGTCGGGATGGTCCTCGGCCACGGATTTGCGGATGCCGATCAGGTGCATGATCGGAAAGAACCCGGTGGAGCGGTGATAGGCCTGCTCGGCGGCTTCGAAATCGGGGATCAGGCGCACGAGGTCGGGATTGCCGTCCAGAAACGCCTGCGGCGGTTTGGGTGCCAGCAGTCCGTCGATCTCGCCGCGCAGGAGCATGTCCTGAAGCGTGTCGCCCTCGGTGATCGGTTCGACCACCATGCCTTCGGGCAGCGCCAGTTCCAGCCGTTCGCGGCGTACGCCTTCGTCCAGCGCACCGGTGCGCCAGTGGATGTCGTCGCAGGCCACGCCGTATTCATCGGCGAGAATGCCGCGCATCCAGAGCGCCGCCGTCATCTGGTATTCCGGCACGCCGATCCGGCGACCGGCAAAATCGGCGGGGCTTTTGATCCCCGATCCGGCGCGGGCAAAGAATCCGCTGTGCCGGAACGCCCGGCTGACAAAGGCGGGGATCGCGGTGTAGTCCGACCCGCCGCGCGACAATTGCAGCACGTAGCTCGACACCGACATTTCGGTGATGTCGAACTTCGCGTCCTGCACGGCCCAGGGGAACAGCTTGGACGTGGGGTGGATGTGGCTGTCCAGCGTCACGCCGGGCACCGTCACCCGCCCGTCATGCAGCGCCATGACGCGGTCATGGTCCCATGTGGCCAATGTCAGGCTCAGCGGACTCACTGGAACAATGCCGCCCGGCAGAGGGCACGGCCTGCGATGCGCGTGGCGGATGGTGCGATCTTGAACATCTGTCTCCTCCCCGAGAACATGATTTTCGTTTTCTGTGCGGGTTTTTATCGTTTCTTTCCCGCAGGATATGGCGCTTTCTTCATGTCTCCCCGAACAGGCGCGCGGAGACCGAACCAAGATGCGCGCGCATGGCATCCTGTGCCGCCTTGGGGTCGCGCGCTTCGATGGCGGCGACGATGGCGTCATGTTCGGCGAAGCTCGAATGGGTGCGGGGTGGGCGGTCCGAACTGCGCACCACCATGTTCCACGCCACCGCGCGGCGCACCGCGTTCAGATGATCGAAGAGCGACAGGAGCAGCACGTTGTCAGTCGCTTCGGCCAGATCGCGGTGGAAATTGTCGTCCTGTGCCTCGTACTCGTCCCAGTTCGGGGCCTCGGACGCGCGGTCGCGGGACTGCTTGAGCTTGCGCACGGCCTCTTCGGATGCGTGCAGCGCAGCCTCGCGGGCAATGGCAGGCTCCAGCGACAGGCGGGCGCGCATCAGTTGCACGGGCGTCACCTGCTGGCTGAGCATCTTGAGATTGCTGGGGCCGGAGGACACGCTGGGCGAGGCGATGAACGTGCCCTTGCCGACATGCCGCCAGATCGCGCCTTCATGTTCCAGCATGTCCAGCGCCTTGCGCAGCCGGGCACGGGTCACGTCCAGCCGCACGATCAGGTCACGTTCCGATTCCAGCCGGTCGCCGGGCTTGTATCCGCCTTCGGCGATGTAGGATCGCAGCTTTTCCACCACGTCATCGGTGTCGATCGGGACTGAGTTCATGAGCATGGATTGGCCCTTGTATTGGTCAACCAATTTGCGCCCAGTTGGGCGGATTGAGGCCAAGCTTTGCCTAAATTGGTCGATCAATCAATGTTTTTTCTTGCATTTCTTCAGGTGGTCTTGAATTGATTTCATCGGAACCCTGCGCTAATCGACACCAAGACCTCACAAATCCGGAGACCTGAATGACCCAATACGCAATCGAAACGCCGCCTGTCGTGGCACTTCCCGTGGCCGGACAGGACACGCTGTTTCCTGTTCGCCGGATTTACTGCATCGGGCGCAATTACGCCGCTCATGCCATCGAGATGGGTCATGATCCTGACCGCGAAGATCCGTTCTTCTTTCAGAAAAACCCCAACAACCTGACCACGTCCGAGATTTTTCCGTACCCGCCGCACACCACGGATGTGCACCACGAGGCGGAAATGCTGGTCGCGTTGAAGACCGGTGGCACCAATATCCCCGTCGATACCGCGTTGGATCACGTGTTCGGTTACGGTCTGGCGCTCGACATGACGCGGCGCGACCTGCAGGGCATCGCCAAGAAGGCGGGCCGTCCGTGGGAAATCGGCAAGGCGTTCGAGGATTCGGCACCCTGTGGCCCGATCCATCCGGTCTCCGAAGTGGGTCACCCTGATCAGGGGCATCTGGTGCTCAAGGTCAATGGCGAGGTCAAGCAGGAGGGCGACCTGAACCAGATGATCTGGAAAGTGCCGGAAATGATCTCCTACCTGTCCGAATATTTCGAACTGGCCCCCGGCGACGTGATTCTGTCCGGCACACCGTCGGGTGTGGGTCCGGTTGTCAAAGGTGACACGATGGAACTGACCATCGACGGTCTGGGCAGCCTGACGGTCACCGTCGGCTGACACGGCGCATGACGAACAAGAAATGCCCGGGTCCGGAGTGCTGGAGCCGGGCGTTCCTGTTTTCAGTGGCACCCGGATTATCCGGTCGCGCGGTGTGACGCGGATGGATATGCTCGGCTGAACAAGAGGGAGAACCGGGTGTTTCAGGCCCGTATCGTCCCGAGACCCCGACGGAGGACAGTATTGTGACACAGCGGATCGACAGACAATCCGAAGGCGTTTTCATCATCGCCGCCACGCCCTTTGCCAGCGATGGCGCGCTTGATCTCGACAGCACCGACCGGATGGTGGACTTCTACCTCGACTGCGGTGTGTCCGGCATGACGATCCTTGGCATCATGGGGGAGGCCCCGAAGCTGTCGGGCGAGGAATCGGCGCGCTTTGCCCAGCATGTGCTGGACCGTGTGGCCGGCCGGGTGCCGGTGGTGGTCGGCGTGTCGGGCGCGGGGCTCGACAACATGGCGCGGCTGTCGCACAGCGTGATGGATGCGGGGGCTGCCGGTGTCATGGTGGCACCCATGCCGGGGCTGGGAACCGAAGCCAAGCTGCGGGGCTATTTCGCGCAAGTGTGTTCAGCGCTCGGACCGGATGTGCCGGTCTGCGTGCAGGACTACCCGCAAACCACTGGCGTGCAGTTCAGTGTGGAAACCATCCTGCAACTGACCCGCGATCATGACCAGATCGTCATGCTCAAGCACGAGGATTGGCCGGGGCTGAACAAGCTGTCGCGCGTGCGGGACGAAAGCGGCACCGCCGACACGCCGCGCCTGTCGATCCTCGTGGGCAATGCCGCGCTGTTCCTGCCGCAGGAATTGCAGCGCGGGGCCGATGGCGCGATGACCGGCTTTGCATACCCCGAGATGCTGGTGCGGGTGGTGGCGCGGCACAAGGCGGGGGATGTGGACGGCGCGGAAGACCTGTTCGATGCCTACCTGCCGATGGTGCGCTACGAGCAGCAGCTTGGCATCGGGCTCGCCATTCGCAAGGAGATCCTGCACCGGCGGGGCGTGCTCGCCGCTCCGGCCGTCCGTGCGCCGGGGCCGTCGATGACCAAGGCGGATCATGCAGAGCTGACACGGCTGATGGACCGGCTCGACCGCAAGCTGGCCGATCTCGGGTAAGCATAGAGAGGGGACCGAACCATGCAGCATGATCTGGTGATCAAGGGCGGCACGCTGGCCACCGCGTCCGAGACCTTTCGCGCCGATATCGGCATTCGGGATGGCAAGATCGCCACGCTGGGCCATGACCTGCGCGGCGATGACGTGATCGACGCCACGGGCAAGCTCGTGCTGCCCGGCGGGATCGAGGCGCATTGCCATATCGCGCAGGAAAGCGGCATGGGCCTGATGACGGCGGATGATTATGAAACCGGTTCTATCTCGACGGCGTTCGGGGGCAATTCGTGTTTCGTGCCCTTTGCCGCGCAGAAGATGGGGCAAAGCGTGGCCGACACGCTGGCCACCTATGACGGGCGCGCGGCACCCAAGTCGGTGATCGACTATTCCTACCACCTGATCCTGACCGACCCGAACGCGGATGTACTGGCCGAACTGCCCGACGCCTTTGACCGCGGGATCACGTCGTTCAAGGTCTTCATGACCTACGCCACCCGCGTCAGCGATGCGCAGTTTCTGGACATCCTGACCGTCGCGCGGCGGCATGGCGGGCTGACCATGGTGCATGCGGAAAACCACGACATGCTGACTTGGATGGCGAGCGCATTTGCCGAGAACGGCTACACCGATCCGAAATTCCATGCCCCCGCGCGCCCCGCGCTGGCCGAGGAAGAGGCGATCAACCGCGCGATCAGCCTGTCGAAGCTGACCAACGCGCCGCTGATGATCGTGCATGTCTCGACCCCAAAGGGGGCCGATCTGGTGGCGCAGGCGCGGGCCGAGGGCGCTTATGTGTTCAGCGAAACCTGCCCGCAATACCTGTTCCTCACCCGCGACGATCTGGACCGTCCGGGCAAGGAGGGGGCCAAGTATATCTGTTCGCCGCCTTTGCGCGACACGCATACGCAGGACGTGCTCTGGCGGCACATCGCGCGGGGCACGTTCAACGTCGTGTCCTCGGATCATGCGCCCTATCGCTTTGACGACTCAGGCAAGTTCGCCAATGGCCGCGACGTGGATTTCCGCAAGATCGCCAACGGGATGCCGGGGATCGAGATGCGCCTGCCGATGCTGTTCTCGGAAGGTGTGGTGAAGGGTCGGATCAACCTCAACCAGTTCGTTGCCCTGTCCTCGACCAACGCGGCGCGGCTCTACGGCATGCATCCGACCAAGGGCACACTGGCCATCGGCGCGGATGCGGATATCGCGATCTGGGATCCGTCCGAGACGCGGGTTGCAGGCGAGATGCACGACGCGATGGATTACAACCCGTTCGAGGGCATGGAGGTCACGGGTTGGCCAGTGACCGTTCTGACCCGCGGGCGACGGGTGGTGGACCAAGGTGCGCTGATCGCCAAGCCGGGGGACGGAGCGTTCGTGAAGCGCGGGCGCACCGACCTGTCGGGCCTCACGGGAACGCGCCTGCCGGAAACCGATCCGGCGACCAATTTTGGCGCGGAGATCCTGACATGACCGGACCGATCGTGGTCATCAATCCGAACTCCAACCAAGCGGTGACGGATGGGTTGAAGGATGCGCTGGCCGCGTTCAACCTGACCGGTGGCCCAAAGATCGAATGCCTGACGCTGGAAGAAGGCCCGTTCGGCATCGAAAGCCAGTTCGATTCCGACAGTGTCGTTCTGCCGCTGGCCAAGCTGATGCAATCGCGCCTCGATGCGGGGGCCTTCGTGATCGCCTGTTATTCCGATCCCGGCCTCGACACCTGCCGGTCCGTGGTGCCGCATCCGGTGTTCGGCATTCAGGAAAGCGGCGTGCTGACCGCGATGGCGCGCGCCGACCGCTTCGGCGTGATCGCCATTGCCGACGGGTCGATCCCGCGTCACCGGCGCACCATGGCGCGGATGCAGGTGCTGGACCGTCTGGCCTGCGAGATCGCGCTGAACATGAGCGTCGATGAAACTGCGCGTGGTGCGGGCACCTTCGACCAGCTGGTCGACGTGGGCACCACGCTCAAAGAGCAGGGCGCTGGCGCGGTGATCCTGGGCTGCGCAGGCATGGCCCGGCATCGCGCGCCGCTCGAAGCGGCGCTTGGCATCCCGGTGATCGACCCGACACAGGCTGCCGTCGCCATGGCGCTTGGTGCGCTCCTAGCGGGATAGACCCGTGCGGGACGGTCGGGTCAGAAATCGACCGCGACCGCGCCGATGGGTTTGGAACAGCAGGCAAGGATATATCCGTTCTCGATATCCTCTTCTGAAATCCCGCCATTGTGGACCATGTGCACATGGCCTGCAGTCTTGCGGATCTTGCAGGTGCCGCACACGCCGAAGGTGCAGCCGGACGGGATCACGATGCCCGCGCTGCGCGCCACGGCAAGCACGGTGTCTGTCTCGAGGCACTCCGCCGTCACGTCCGACCGGGCAAAGGCGATGCTGGCGGTCGCGTCCTCGTCGGGCACGACGTCGTCATGCTCGGGCAGCTGTTCCTCTTTCTTGACGGGGGCGACAAAGCTTTCCTGGTGGTAGCGCTCCATGTCGTAGCCCAGACCGATGAGCATTTCGCGCACCGCGTCCATGAACGGCTCGGGACCGCAGCAATAGACCTCGCGTTCAAGGTAATCGCCGGCGATGAGGCCGATCATCAACTGGTTGAGCCGCCCGCGCAGCCCGGTCCAGACGCGGTAAGGGTCGTCTTCCTCGACGATGAAGAACAGCTTGATCGACGGCACGCGGCTTGCCATCTGCTCGAGCCGCTGACGGCAGATGATGTCCTGCGGGCGCTGCGCGCAATGCACGAAGGTCACGTCGATATCGGTGCCGCGATCATACAGATAGGTGGTCATCGCCAGTGACGGCGTGATCCCGGATCCGGCCGAGATGAACAGGTACTTTTTCCGCTCGGCGCGGGGCAGGGTGAAGATCCCCGCCGGACCCGTCGCCTTGATCTGCATGCCGGGCTGCAGGTGATCCAGCATCCAGCGGGTGCCGATGCTGTTCGGCTGCGCCTTGACCGTGACCGCGATGGTCAGCGGGCGCGAGGGTGAGGACGAGATCGTGTAGGTCTTCCAGACCGTGCCGCCGGGCACCGGAAGCTCCAGCGTCAGGAACTGCCCCGGCTCGTAGCGGAACTGTCGCCCCGAGGGTGAGACAAAGCTGAAGGTCGCGGTGTTCGGCGCTTCGGGCACCACGGCGCAGCAGACCAGCGGTTCGGAATCGGTCCAGATGCCGGCATCGGCGGTGGCGGTGAGATCAATGTCGAAGGCCATCGGTCTACTCCGCCGCCATCGGAGTAGCACCGCCGGTGATCGCGTGGATCATCGCCGTGGCGTACCACTGGGTGAACTGGATGTTGCCGCCCTCATGCTTGGTCGAATAGGGGCCGGGGGTATAGGCCGGGGACAGGATGCCGCGCTGGTTGTTCTCGACCACCTCGCGGTCCTCGTCATTGGTGGCCAGCCACACTTCGGTCAGGCGCTTGAGATCATAGTCCTGCCCCTCGACCGCATCCTTGTGGACCAGCCACTTGGTGCAGACCTCGGTTTCCGTTGCGCTGATGGGTGTGACGCGGAAGACAAGCGCGTGATCGGACAGGAAATGGTTCCAGCAGCCGGGGTATTTGTACTTGAGCAGCGATCCGGCATCCTTGAACGGGATCGACGAATTCGGCTTGGTCACCGCGACCTTGCCGTCCATCGTGTAGCTTTCGCCCTTGTCCAGCAGCGGCGTGCGGACATAGCGCCAATCACCGTGCGACGATTCAAGGAAAGCCGAGGCGGCGCCCACGGCTTCGCAGCGCGTCACATGGTCCGACGCCACTTTGGAAAACACGCCGGTGTTGTCGGTTCCGATATAGCTGGGGTCCTCGGGGAAGGTGCGACAGAGCGATGGGTGATTGCCCGAACAATGGTAGCATTCGCGGTTGTTTTCCCAGACCAGCTTCCAGTTGCCATGCTCGACAATGGTGCTTTCGAACGCGACCTTGGAGTTTTCCAGATCATGCAGCGCAAGATAGCGCGCGGTCTGTTCCGCGAATTCGGTGATGTCGGGGGCGTCATCGGCCAGGCAGATATAGACCATGCCCGACAGGTTGCGGCAGTGCACCTGCTTCAGCCCATGTTTCGAGGCATCGAAATCCGGCCCCATATCGCGGGCCCAGAGCAGCTTGCCGTCCAGTTCGTAGGTCCATTGATGATAGGGGCAGACCAGCTTGGGGTTCGACCCGGATTTCGACTTGCACAGCACCGATCCGCGATGGCGGCAGGAATTGTGGAAGGCGCGGATCTCTCCATCGTGACCACGCACGAGGATCACCGAATAGGCGCCGATGTCGTGGACGACGTAGTTGCCGGGTTTCGGGATCTCGCAGGAGGGCAGGATGAACAGCCATTCGCGGTACCAGATCCGCTCCATGTCGGCCTGAAAGACACCTGGGTCGCAATACAAGTCCTGCGCGAGCGAATACGCGGGTTTGCGACGCATCAACGTGGACAGGACATCGGCTTCACGAAGCATGGGGCACCTATGATTGGTCTTTCGCCGCAGGGCGATGGGGTGAAACGATATGGGGCGAGGGCGGGACCTCTGGACGCGCAATCGCATGCAACACGCGCGATCACGTCATGATTTGCGACGCAGCGAAACCGGTTTGCGACTCGCGTTTCGATGCAGCCCTGCCGGTGTCGGTTTCGCCGGAAAAGAGGGCGGAAATGGTCCGCCTCCACCGTTCGAATTTGCCTCGAAACTGGGCATCCGCGGCCATCTCAGATGTCCTTGACCAATCGCAGCGCGTCGTAGATCGCGGCGTGGGTGTTGCGGGCACTGACCGCGTCGCCGATGCGGAACAGCTGGAAGGTGCCGCTTTCATTGCGCGTCACGTCCTGCGGCTGGCCCGCGATCAGCGCGTCGTGATCGACCGCGCCGCCATTCGACGACAGCGGCCTCAGCTCGAAATAGAGATCATCCAGCGGCATGGTGCCGTAGTTCACCACGATCTGATCATAGGTCTTTTCGCTCGTGTGATCGCTGTAATCGGTGCCGATGGTCGCCCTGAGCCGATTGCCGTCGCGCTGCACGTCCTTGAGGCGGCGGGTGACGGTGAAGGTGACATCCTTGTCCTGCAGCGCGCGCATGTAGGGCACGAGGTTCATCGCCATGACATCGGGCGCAAAGGTCCGGTCGGGGGTCATCACCTCGACGCTGCTGCCCGCGCTGGCGGCCACTTCGGCGGCCATGAGGGCAGGGTGATCGCCGCTTTCATCGTAGATCAGGATGCTTTGCGCCGGTTTCACGTCGCCCGCGATCATGTCCCAAGACGACACGACCAGCGGGTTTTCGCGGCCCTGCTCGAAGAGTTCGGTATTGGGCAGACCGCCGGTGGCGACGATCACCACATCCGGATCAAGAGCGGTCACGTCCGCGGCCTCGGCCCAGGTGTTGAAGCGGAAATCCACGTCGCGCGCGGCACATTGGGCCATGCGCCAGTCGATGATCCCGATCATCTCGCGGCGGCGGGGGTTCTGCGATGTCAGCCGGATTTGCCCGCCGGGATCGGGCTGCGCCTCGAACACCGTCACATCATGGCCGCGCTCTGCCGCAACGCGCGCCGCCTCCAGCCCGGCAGGACCGGCCCCCACGATCACCACCTTCCGGCGCGTTTCGGCGGGCGTGATCTCGTGCGGCATGGTCAGTTCGCGGCCCGTGGCGGCGTTGTGGATGCACAGCGCCTCTCCGGCGGCATAGATGCGATCAAGGCAGTAGGTCGCGCCGACGCAGGGGCGGATGTCATCCTCGCGCCCCTCGATGATCTTTTTCACTATATGCGGGTCGGCCATGTGGGCGCGGGTCATGCCCACCATGTCCAGCAGTCCCGCCTGCACCGCGTGGCGCGCGGTGGCGACATCGGGGATGCGTGCTGCGTGGAACGTGGGCATGCCGGTCGCGGCACGCACCGCGCCCGCGAAATCCAGATGCGGCGCGCTTTTCATGCCCTGCACCGGGATCACGTCGGTCATCGCCGGATCGGTGTGGATGCGGCCCCGGATCACGTTGAGGAAATCCACCATCCCGGTTGCCGCCAGACGTTTCGAGATCTCGATCCCTTCGTCGGGGGTGATCCCGCCCGCCTCGGCCTCGTCGGCGGTGTAGCGCAGGCCGACGATGAAATCGTTCCCCACACGTTTGCGGATGCCTGCCAGCACATCCATCAGAAGCTGCATCCGGCTCTCCAGCGTCTGACCGCCATAAGGCCCGTGCAGATCATTGGTCAGCGGTGACCAGAACTGATCAAGCAGGTGGCCGTAGACCTGCAATTCGATCCCGTCCATGCCGCCTTCCTTCATCCGCTCGGTGGCATCGGCGAAATCGGTGATGATGCGTTCGATGTCCCAATCCTCAGCGAGTTTGGGAAAGGCGCGGTGCGCGGGTTCGCGGTGTTTGGACGACGACACCGAGGGCAGCCAGTTGCCCTTGTTCCACGTCGTGCGGCGGCCCAGATGCGTCAGCTGGATCATCACCGCGCAGCCATGATCGTGGCAGGCATCGGTCAATTGACGGATGAACGGCACCACCTCGTCGGTGTAGGCGAGGATGTTGTTGAACACCGGCGGGCTGTCCTTGGACACCGCAGCCGATCCCGCCGTCATCGCCAGCGCGACACCGGCCTTGGCGCGTTCGGCGTGATAGGCGGCATAACGCGCCTTGGGCATCCCGTCTTCGGGATAGGCAGGCTCGTGGCTGGTGGTCATGATGCGGTTGCGCAGCGTCAGGTGCTTGAGCTGATAGGGCTGCAGTAGGGGATCGTTGGACATGGGGGGCTCCGCGAGGTTTGACGCAGCGTTGACGTAAATGTTCACACCTGTCAAGTTTGTGTTCAGCCCTGACCATTTTCCTTGTCGGGTCAGGATTTCCTGCCTATGCAGGCCTCATGGCAGAGGCAGTGGACATCGACGGCAAGACAAGGGGCTGGCGCGGTTCGCGCGAGGTCTGGCTGGCTGCGGCCCGCGAGGCATTTCTGGACTCGGGCATCGAGGCCGTGAAGATCCAGCCGCTCGCCAGCCGTCTGGGCCTGTCGCGCACCAGCTTCTACTGGTTCTTCGCGGATCGCGACGCGGTGCTGCAGGCGCTACTGGACGATTGGGACGAGACCAACACGAAGCGGCTGGTTCAGGCGTCCGAGGCGTTTGCGGAAACAATCACCGAGGCGGCGCTGAACGTGATCGGGGTGTTCCTGCCCGGTGGCGGGTTTGAACCCAAGCTCGACCTTGCGATCCGCGGCTGGGCGCATCAGTCCGACGCGGTCGCCGCAACGGTCAACGCCGCCGACGACCTGCGACTGTCCGCGATACGGGCGATGTTCGAACGCTTCGGCTATCCCGCCGACGAAGGTGATGTCCGGGCACGCACGATGTACCTCGTGCAGATCGGCTATATCTCGATGCAGGTGCAGGAAGACCTGTCGCTGCGGCTGACGCGGATTCCCAACTACGTCAAGACCTTTACCGGCCAAAGCGCAAGCGTCCGCGAGCTCGACAGGTTTCACGCACGCGTCGTGGGTGCTGCGTAAGTCGCATTGACGGAAAAGGCGGGTCTTCCGGCCAGGCTTTCCAGGCTGCGCGATGGTGGCAAGGCCCGGCAACCGCAGTCCTGAGGAGTCTTGGCTGTGGCGATTTGATCGGAGATGGTTTCACCTTCGTCCTTCACGCCAATTTTTTGTGCACGAAGAATAACCTATCAAAGACAGTAGGTTATGGCGCGATCTTGACGTGGTTTCGCTGTGTAAAGCGATCTCGTTTCACCTCGGGTCCGCATGGAGGTTGACAGATTAGCTGAAACCAAAGCACGATTGGTTTCAGCCAATCCTGAATTCCTCTTGGAGCCGCATGATACAGGACCGTCCCAAAGACACGCAGGAAACACCCGAGGCCGACCGCGTGCTTCAGGCGATCCGTCAGATCGTGAGCGAAGGGCGTCTGCCGTCTGACGGGCGACTGCCGACCGAGCGCCATCTTGCCGCCGAACTGGGTGCGGGGCGCGCTTCGGTTCGGCGCGCGCTCGACCGGCTCGAGGCCGAAGGGCTGATCTGGCGCAGGCAGGGCAAGGGCACCTTTGCCGGCCAGCCGCCCGATCCGACCGAGGAACTGGCCGCGCAGATCGCCTCGGATGTCGATCCGCTGTCGGCAATGGAGGCACGGCTTTGCATCGAACCGGCGTTGGCCGATCTTTGCGCTCGCCGTGCGACGGGTGAGGATGTCGTGCGCCTGCGGAAACTGGCCGAGCGCACGCACGATGCGGACGATTCGGATTCGGCCGAGCTTTGGGACGGTGCGCTGCACCGCGCCATCGCGCGGATCGCGGGCAACCGGCTGATGCTGACCGCGTTCACCCTGATCGACGAGGTGCGCATGGGCGAGGACTGGCAGGAAAAGCGCCACCGCGCCCGCACGCCGCAAACCCGCGCCTTTTACGACGCGCAGCACCAGAAAATCATCGACGCCATAGACGCCCGCGATGGTGCTGCAGCGGCACGCGCCATGCGCGAGCATCTTGAAACGCTGTTCGACAACCTGCGCAAATCCATGGAGCGCAGGACATGAGCGGGCAGGGTCCGCTTTTGCAGGTCGAAGGGCTGACGATCCGTGTCGCCAATGCGCCGCAACCGCTGGTCGATGACGTGAGCTTTGCGCTGAACCCCGGCGAAACGCTCTGCATCGTGGGCGAGTCGGGCTGCGGCAAGAGCCTCACCGCGCTGGCGCTGATGGGGCTGCTGGAGGGCACGCCTTTGCGGATCGAAGGCGGCACGGCACAGTTTCAGGACACCGACCTGCTGTCTGCTCCGCGCGAAACGCTGCGTGCCCTGCGCGGCGACAGGATCGCGATGATCTTCCAGGAGCCGATGACCTCGCTCAACCCGGCGCTGCGGATCGGTGACCAGATCGCCGAGGCCGTCTGCGAACATCGTGGCGTGTCGCGCGAGGCGGGCCGGGCACGCGCGCTCGAGATGCTGGAACGGGTGCGCATTCCGGCAGCGGCCAAGCGGCTGGACGAGTTTCCGCACCAGCTTTCCGGCGGGATGCGGCAGCGGGTGATGATCGCCATGGCGCTGGCCAATGACCCGGCGCTGCTGGTTGCGGACGAGCCGACCACCGCGCTGGATGTGACGATACAGGCGCAGATCCTCGACCTGATGCGAAATCTCGGGCAGGAGACGGGCGCTGCGATGATCATGATCACGCATGATTTGGGCGTTGTGGCCGAAATGGCCGATGCCGTCGCCGTCATGTATGCCGGGCGCATCGTCGAGGCGGGCAGTACGGCGCAGATTTTCGACGACCCGCAGCACCCCTACACGCTTGGCCTGATGTCTTCCATGCCGTCGCTCACCGGTCGATCCGAACGGCTGGTCACCATTCCCGGAACGGTTCCCAGTGCGCTCGACATGCCGGTGGGGTGCAGATTTGCCGCACGTTGCCCTTTTGCCACGGCAGATTGCGCCAAGGCACCACCACTGACGGATCTGGGCGGCGGGCACCGCGTCGCCTGCTGGCACGCACCTCTCGAGGCGGCGGAACCCGTGCCAGCGCGGGTGACGGCATGAGCGCGATCCTCACCGCACGGGGCCTGACGCGCCGCTTCACCATGCGCAAGCCGCTGTTCGGCGCGGCGACGGTGGTGCAGGCGGTCAGCGGCATTGATCTTGATATCGAAGAGGGCGAGACCTTTGCCATCGTCGGAGAGAGCGGTTGCGGCAAGTCCACATTGGCGCGGCTGCTGTCGCACCTGATCGCGCCCTCCGAAGGCACCGTCACCTATGACGGGCGTGACATTTCAGCATTGAGCGGGGCCGAGCTGCGGGCGCTGCGCCAGCACATGCAATTCATCTTTCAGGATCCGTTCTCGTCGCTCAATCCGCGCATGACCGTGGGGGCTCTCATCGGTGAGCCGTTGCGCATCCACCGCATCGGCACGGCGGCAGAACAGCGCGCGGCTGTGGCAGAGCTCCTGCGCAAGGTGGGGCTGCGGCCCGAACATGCCGACCGCTATCCGCACGAGTTTTCCGGCGGTCAGCGCCAGCGCATCGGCATTGCCCGTGCTCTGGCCACGAAACCGAAGATCATCATCGGGGACGAACCGGTTTCCGCCCTCGACGTGTCCATTCAGGCGCAGGTGGTCAACATCCTCGAAGACCTCAAGGCCGAGTTCGGCCTGACGCTCATCATCATCGCGCATGATCTGGCCGTGATCCGCCATATCGCGGATCGGGTGGCGGTGATGTATCTGGGCGAAATTGTCGAACTTGCCCCGGCGGCCGAGCTTTTTGCAGCACCCAAGCACCCCTACACAGAGGCGCTGCTTTCCGCGATCCCGATTCCGGCGACCGGTGCACGGCGCTTGCGCACGACGCTGGAGGGGGATCCGCCCAACCCCATCGCGCCGCCGCCCGGCTGCCGATTCCACACCCGTTGCCCGCATGCGCAGGACCGGTGCCGCACGGAACGCCCGGTTTTGCGCGATGTAGCGGCGCAACACGGCGTTGCCTGCCATTTCGCCGACACGCTGTCCTTGCCGGGGATCGAGACCACCGAAAAGCCCCGCTCTGCCGCCACGCAGGCGCGCTTTGCCCGTTACAGTCAGGCCCGCGCTGCCATGGACGCCGAGGCCGAACGATGAACGACATGCCGACCCATAATAAAAGATACGACAACCAACAGAGGAGTAATCCAATGAACATCTTCAAGACACTGGGCCTTGCGGCGATCCTCGCCGCCACAAGTGGTCTGGTCCACGCGCAGGACCTGCGCATCGGGCTTCAGGAAGACCCCGACGTTCTGGACCCGGACCAGTCGCGGACCTTCGTGGGGCGCATCGTCTACGCCTCGCTCTGCGACAAGCTGGTGGACATCACCCCGCAGCTCGAGATCATCCCGATGCTTGCGACCGGCTGGGAGTGGAGCGCGGACGGAACCGAGCTGACCATGACCCTGCGGGATGATGTGGTGTTCCACGACGGCGAGCCGTTCAACGCCGACGCCGTGGCCTACAACCTCGACCGCTCCAAGAATTTCGAACTGAGCCGCCGCAAGTCCGAAGTCTCCTCGGTCGAAAGCTGGGAGGTCGTGGACGACAGCACGATCCGCATCAAGCTGGCCGCGCCCGATGCGACGCTCATGGCGCAGTTGGCCGACCGCGCCGGCATGATGGTGTCGCCCAAGGCCGCCACCGAAGCGGGCGAGGCGTTCGGCCTGAACCCGGTCTGCGCCGGTCCTTTCACGTTCAAGGAGCGCATCCAGCAGGACCGCATCGTGCTTGAGAAGTTTGCCGACTATTACCGTGCGGACGAGATCTTGGTCGACAGCGTGACCTTCCTTCCCATCCCCGACACCACCGTGCGGCTTGCCAACCTGCGTGCGGGTGATCTGGACATGCTGGAACGTCTGGCCGCGACGGACGCGCCTTCGGTCATGGCTGATGACGGGCTGACGATGGAAAAGGCCACCTCGCTTGGCTATCAGGGCATCACGATCAACGTGGGCAATGGCGACCGCGCGAACACGCCCCTCGGGCAGGACAGCCGCGTTCGTCGGGCCCTGTCGCTTTCCATTGACCGCGCAGCACTGAACCAGGTGGTGTTCGAAGGTGCCTTTGCCGCGGGCAGCCAGCCCTATCCGCCGGATTCGCCGTGGTTCAACAGCGCCTTCCCGGTGCCCGAGCGCGATGTCGATGCCGCCAAGGCGCTGCTGGCCGAGGCCGGTCTTGCGGATGGCGTCGATATCGAGGTGCAGGTCGCCAACAACCCGGTGCAGACCCAGGTGATGCAGGTCGTGCAGGCCATGGCCGCCGAGGCGGGGATCAACATCTCGCTGACCGCCAAGGAGTTTGCAACGCTCCTCGAAGAGCAGACGGCGGGCAACTACACGGCAAGCCAGGTCGGCTGGTCGGGCCGCGTCGACCCAGACGGCAACATTCACCAGTTCATGACAACGGATGGCGGAATCAACGACTCCAAGTATTCCAACCCCGAGGTCGATACGCTGCTGAACGAGGCGCGTCTGTCCAACGACACCGCTGATCGCAAGGCAAAGTATGACGCCGCGCTGGCCATCCTTCAGGAGGACAGCCCCATCGTCTATCTCTACCACCAGGTGTGGATCTGGGCGCTGGACGACTCGGTGCAGGGCTTCGTGCCCTATCCCGACGGCATGATCCGCCTGTTCGGCGTGTCCAAGACCGAGTGACGCCTTCCGCCGTCCCGGGACATTCCCGGGGCGGCGCCTGCCTTGGGGGAACGCCATGCTCGCTTTCATCGGACGCCGGATCCTCATCGCGATCCCGACCGTCATCATCATCTCGATCTTCGTTTTCGCCCTCCAGCACATGCTGCCGGGCGACCCCATCCTCGTGATGGCCGGGGAAGAACGCGATCCTGCCGTGATCGAGGCGCTGCGCGAGAAGTACCGCATGAACGATCCGATCCCGGTGCAGTATCTTGCATGGGCGGGTGCCGCGCTGCAGGGCGATCTGGGGATCTCCCTGCGCACGCAGCAGCCCGTTCTGGAGCTGATCGGGCAGAAGCTGCCGGTGACCATTCAGCTTGCCGTGATGGCGCTGATCATCGCCATCCTGATCGGCATTCCCGCCGGGGTGCTGTCGGCCTACAAGAAGGGCACCTGGATCGACTGGCTGGCCAATATCGTTGCGTTGTCGGGCCTCTCGGTGCCGAATTTCTGGCTTGGCATCATGCTGATCCTGCTGGTGTCGGTCAAACTCGGCTGGCTGCCAGCCTCGGGGTATCAGCCACTGTCCGAGGATCCGATCCAGTCGATCAAGGTCATGCTGATGCCCGCCTTCGTGCTGGGCACGGGCATCGCCGCCACGTTGATGCGGCACACCCGGTCCGCCATGCTGTCGGTCCTGAAATCCGATTACGTGCGCACCGCCCGCGCCAAGGGGTTGCGGGAACGCGTGGTGCTGGTCAAGCACGCGCTGCGCAACGCGCTGGTGCCGGTGGTGACCGTCATCACGCTGCTTTTCGGCGAATTGCTGGCCGGAGCGGTCCTGACCGAACAGATTTTCACAATTCCGGGCTTTGGCAAGCTGGTTGTGGATGCCGTTTTCAACCGTGATTACGCGGTGGTGCAGGGCATCGTCCTGTGCACCGGGATCGCCTTTATCGCGATGAACATTCTGGCCGACGCCGCCTACCGCGTCCTGAACCCGAGGATGTCCGACCAATGACCGCTGTCGTCGATCCCAAGGTGGTGGCCGACCCGCTGCCACCCCGCCGAAGCAACCGCGCCTGGGAAAAGTTCCGCCGCAATCCCTCGGCGCTGTTGGGCGGAGCTGTCGTGGCCTTCTTCCTCATCGTGGCGCTGCTGGCACCGGTTCTGCCGGTGCCCGGACCCGCCGATACGGATTGGTCCGCCGTGCGCAAGGCGCCGTCGGCCGCGCATCCGTTCGGCACCGACGAGATCGGCCGCGATGTGCTGTCGCGCATGATCTGGGGCGCGCAGGCGTCGTTGCTTGCCGGCGTGGTTTCGGTGGCGATCGCGGTGCTGCTGGGTGTGCCGCTGGGGATGCTCGCGGGCTACCTGCGGGGCTGGACCGATGCCGTGATCTCGCGCTTCACCGAGGCGCTGCTGGCTGCACCCTTCCTGATCCTCGCCATTGCCCTGGCTGCCTTTCTCGGGCCATCGCTGCAGAACGCGATGATCGCGATCGGCCTCTCGGCCATGCCGATCTTCATCCGGCTGGCCCGCGCGCAGACGCTGAGCGTGATGACCGAGGATTACGTGGAAAGCGCCCGCGCCGTGGGCATCGGGCATCTTGGCCTGATCGGGCGCTACATCCTGCCCAACATCCTGCCGCCGATCATCGTGCAATCGACGCTGACCATCGCCACCGCGATCATCGCGGAGGCATCGCTGAGCTTTCTCGGTCTCGGTCAGCAACCGCCCGCGCCAAGCTGGGGCGCGATGCTGAACATCGCCAAGAATTTTCTCGAACAGGCGCCCTGGATGGCGCTTTATCCCGGCATCGCGATCTTTCTCGTGGTGCTTGGCTTCAACCTGCTGGGCGACGGGCTGCGCGATGCGCTCGACCCGCGCGATACATAAGACAAAGGGACAACGATGCAGTTTACCACCAGACCCGAGATCAAGGGCACCTTCGGCGTCGTCGCCTCGACCCACTGGATCGCCTCCGCCGTGGGGATGAAGATCCTCGAAGCGGGGGGCAGTGCTGCGGATGCCGCCGCCGCCATGGGCTTTGCCCTGCACGTGGTCGAGCCGCACCTGAACGGTCCGCTGGGTGACATGCCGCTCTTGTGGCGCGGCTCCGGCGATGACACGCCGCAGGTTCTTTGCGGGCAGGCGCCGGCACCGGCGGGGGCGACCATCGCGCATTACCGCGCCGAGGGGCTGGACTCCGTGCCGGGCTCGGGCCTGCTGGCCACCGTCATTCCCGGTGCCTTCGGGGCCTGGATGGCGCTGCTGCGGGATCATGGCCGCCTGCCGCTGCGCGCGATCCTTGAACCTGCGATCTACTACGCCCGCAATGGTCATCCGGTGCTGCCGCGGGTTGCGGCGACGATCGACGGGCTGTCGGACTTTTTCCGCGACGAATGGCCGACCTCCGCCGCCACATGGATGCCGGGTGACCGCGCGCCCAAGGCGTGGTCGCTGATGCGCAATCCCGAACTGGCCGACACCTGGGAGCGTTTGCTCTCCGAGGCCGAGGCCGCAACAGGCCGCGCTGCGCAGATCGAGGCGGCGCGCCATGTGTTTTATGAAGGCTTCATTGCCGAGGCCATCGACACATGGATGCGCGAGGCCTGCGTCATGGATGCCTCGGGCGCGCGCCACAAAGGTGTGCTGACCGGGCAAGACATGGCAGGCTGGCACGCCACATGGGAAACACCGCTGTCGGTCGATTACGAGGGCTGGACCGTCTGGAAGGCGGGCATGTGGAGCCAGGGGCCGAGCCTCTTGCAGGCGCTGCGCCTTCTGGACGGGTCGGGCATCGCCGATATGGACAGCCGTGGCGCCGATTTCGTCCATACCGTGACCGAGGCGATGAAGCTCGCCTTTGCCGACCGCGAGGCCTATTACGGCGATCCGCTGCACAACGCGGTCCCGACCGACACGCTGCTGTCGCGGGCCTATGCCGACACGCGCCGCGCCTTGCTGGGTCCGAACGCGTCGCTCGACCAGCGGCCGGGCCGGATCGACGGGTTCGCCCATCAGGCTGACGCCGCCATCGCCCGCGCCAGGGCAAGCCAGGAAGCATCCGGCGGCGGTGTCGGGGCAGGGGAGCCGACAATGGCGCACCTGTCCGAAAAACGCGGCGATACGGTGCATATCGACGTTATCGACCAATGGGGCAATTCCGTCTCGGCCACGCCCTCGGGCGGCTGGTTGCAAAGCTCTCCGGTGGTTCCCGGCCTTGGCATGCCGCTCAATTCGCGGGCGCAGATGTTCTGGCTGGACGAGGGCTTGCCCACATCGCTGGCTCCGGGGCGCCGTCCGCGTACGACGCTGTCACCCTCGATGGCGCAGGCCCCCGACGGCACGCGCCACGCCTTCGGCACGCCGGGCGGCGACCAGCAGGACCAGTGGCAGCTGATGCTGTTCCTGCGGTTCGTGCATTCCGGCCTGAACCTGCAGGAGGCGATTGACGCGCCACTTTTCAACACCGCGCATTTCCAGGGCTCGTTCGACCCGCGCCCCGTGCGCCCGGGCCACCTCATGGTGGAACCGGCCTTTGGCGAGGCGGTGATCGCCGACCTGCGCGCGCGCGGTCATGACCTCGAGGTCGCCGAGCCGTGGACCGTGGGCCGTCTGACCGCCGCCTGCCGCACACCGGACGGGATGCTCAAGGCCGCGGCGACTCCGCGCCTGATGCAGGCCTACGCTGTCGGACGCTGAGGAGAGACCATGACCTATTCGATCTGCGCCCATGACGAGACCACCGGAGAGATGGGCGTCGCCGTCGCCAGCCGCTTCTTCGCGGTGGGGATGCTGGTCCCGCATATCCGCGCAGGGCGAGGCGCCGTCGCCACGCAGGCTTTCGTCAACCCGCTCTGGGGGATCGAGGCCGCCGACCGCCTTGCCGCCGGATATGCGCCCGAGGATGTGGTTGCAGCGCTCGTTGCCGCCGACAAGGGGCACGCGAACCGGCAGCTTCACATGGTGGACGCGCAGGGCCGCGCCGCCGCACACACTGGCGCGGAGTGCGTCGACTGGTGCGGGCATTTGGCGGCACAGGGCGTCTCGGTGGCTGGCAACATGCTGGCTGGCGAAGCGGTGATTGCCGACACGCTGGCCTGCTATCTCGACCGCGCCGACCTGCCCTTGGCCGAGCGGCTGATGACCGCGATGGAGGCGGGCGAGGCGGCAGGCGGAGACAAGCGCGGCACGCAATCGGCGACCCTGATCGTGCATCGTGACCAGCCCTACCCCTGGCTCGACCTGCGCGCCGACGATCACCCCGATCCGCTGGCCGAACTGCGCAGGCTCCATGATGTCGCCCACGAGCGCTTTTCCATTGTCGCCAAGGCGCTGCCAACGCTTCAGAACCCGCATGGCTGGCTCGAACGGGGCAGCATCGACCGAGAAATACGCGAAGCTGATGACCGCCGCATCGCAGAGGGCCGCGAAAGCCGCAGCTTCGGCACGCCGCTTTGACCCTGTACTTCGCTAAATTGCCTCCAAAAAAAGAAGGCCCCGCAAATTGCGAGGCCTTTCTTTTCCCTATCAACCAGGGATTTTTGGCTCCGGCGGTAGGGATCGAACCTACGACCAATTGATTAACAGTCAACTGCTCTACCGCTGAGCTACGCCGGAACACGAGGCGGGGTTTAGCAACAGTGGTGCACCGCGTCCAGAGGCTTTTGTGAAAAAAATGCAAAGGTCGTCATGTCAGGGCGAATTGTACATCCGCGCCAAGCGGACCCATCGGTGCGACGCGAATTTTTCCATTTAGATCAATGAGATGGGCAAGCACATTGCGGGTGGCGGCGGGCAGGAGCGCGGGTGGTGTGTCGGTGTAGATGCGCGCGGCGAGGGTGGCGCTGGTGGCAGGGCCGGACTGCAGCGCATCGAGCACCGCGGCTTCGCGGGACAAGCGGTGCGTGATCAGCCAGTCGAGCCGTGCGGCAGGGTTGGGGATCGGTGCACCGTGGCCGGAATGGAGCACCGACCACTCCGTGCTGCGCAGCCGCGCGCAGGAGGCCATGAAGTCGGTCAAGTCGCCATCCGGGGGTGACACCAGCGAACTGGCCCAGCCCATCACCAGGTCACCGCAGAAAAGGGCATCGTTCCACGCAAAGCTCAGGTGATTGCCGAAATGGCCGGGGGTGTGAATCGCCCGCAGGCTCCAGCCTGTGCCGCTGACCGTATCGCCGTCAGCCAGCCGGATGTCCGGCATGAACGCGGCATCCACACCTTCGCCGCCACCCATCAGACCACTTGCGGCAAGCTGCTGCATCACGGCGCTGCGCCCGCCAAAGGCATCCGAGAACGCGTAGACCGGCGCGTCGACACGCTCTGACAAGGCACGGGCCAGCGGCGAATGATCGACATGGGCATGGGTGACAAGGATCGCGGATACCCGATCTGCGCCAATGGCTTGCAGGAGGGCGTTCAGGTGCTCTGCCTTTTCCGGGCCGGGGTCGATCACGGCCAGATCCCCGTCCCCCAGAAGATAGGTGTTGGTGCCGCGAAACGTCATCGGCGACGGGTTCGGGGCCAGCACGCGACGCAGACCGGGGGCCAGTGTCTCGGCGTGTCCGGGGATGGGGTGGAAATCGCGTTGCGGGTCCTGCATCATGCGGGCAACAGCATCAGCGCGGACGCAAAATTGCAATCCCCGACGCGCGGGGACGTTCCGTTTCCTGCCGCGCTGGAGTAGCGTGGGTGCATGACATTCGACTGGCTCAAACGCTACATGCCGCGCGGACTATACGGGCGTGCCGCCCTGATCCTGCTTTTGCCGGTGGTGGCGCTGCAACTTGTGGTGTCTGTCGTGTTTGTTCAGCGCCATTTCGAGGGCGTGACCCAACAGATGAGCCGCGAGGTCGCGCGCCAGATCAATGCGACGCTTGCTCCCGAAGCGGCGGATGATCCGGGTCTGGCCGACGCGCTGAGTCTTGATTTCCTGCCCACATCTGCCGGCATGATGCCCGATCGCGACCTGCGGCGCTGGTACGATTTTTCGGGTCTCGCGGTGATCCGCACCCTGCGGGACCATGTGAGCGGATTCGAGCGGGCGCATCTGGTCGATGACTGGACGGTGCTGATCTGGGTGCAACCCGAAGGCCAACCCCTGACACTGATCGAATTTACCCGCGAACGCGCCTCTGCGTCGAACCCGCACCAATTGCTGGTCAACATGGTGGTGTTCGGCGCGCTGCTGACGGTGATCGCCTATTTCTACCTGCGCAACCAGTTGCGGCCGATCACCCGTCTGGCCCGCGCCGCCGAGGCGTTTGGCCGAGGGCGCAACGTGCCCTATTCGCCCTCGGGCGCGGTCGAGGTACGGGCCGCCGGGCATGCGTTTCTGGACATGCGCGCGCGGATCGAACGGCAGATCGAACAGCGCACGATGATGCTGTCGGGAATCAGCCATGACCTGCGCACGCCGCTGACCCGGTTGCGGCTGGCGGTGTCGATGCTGACCGATGACGACCGAGACGCGCTTGAACGCGATATCGACGACATGCAAAAGCTGATCGACGCCTTCCTCGATTTCGCGCGCGGCAATGCCGACAGCGGTCAGCCCGAACCGACCGAGATTCCCGATTTCGTGCAGACCGTCGTCGATGACTGCGCGCGGGGCGGCACACCCGTGCGGCTTGTCGAGAGTGCCGGGGCAGGGAAGGTCATGCTGCGCCAGACTGCGATGCGCCGGGCGATCGAGAACCTGATCGGCAATGCGGAACGCTACGGGTCGCGCTGCGAGGTGTCAGTGGTTCTGACCGATAAATCCCTGCGCATCCGGATCGAGGATGACGGCCCCGGCATCGCCACCGACCAGCGCGATGCGGCCCTGCGCCCGTTTGTGCGGCTTGATCCGGCGCGCAATCAGGACAAGGGGTCCGGTGTCGGGCTGGGGCTGGCCATCGCAGCCGACATCGCGCGGGCGCATGGCGGAGTGTTGCGTCTGGGCGAAAGTGACACGATGGGAGGCCTGCGCGCGGATATCGTCGTGGCCCGCTGAATGGCGTCATTGCACCTGTCTACGACTTTGGTAGCGCGTAAAGTTTGGGCAATCCGCACAAAAAAAGTTGAAAAGGGTGCCCTTCTTCTGGAATACAATGGAATACCGAAACGCTCTTGGCATGTGCCAAGCCCTGACGAGACGAGCACAGGACGACCCGGAATGCCGGCATACCAATATGTTCACGATGTCATGCTGCGCGATTGCGAACCATCAGGCATTGTTTTCCTGCCCCGATATTTCGACATGGTGCACACCGTCATCGAGAATTGGCTCGACGAGGCGTTGGACTGGCCGATCAGCCAGATCCTTGGCAGCGACGGGCTGACCATGCCCTTCGTGAACATCAATGCGGAGTTTCCGGCACCCAGCCGTCTTGGGGATCGACTGACATGGCGGCTGTCGGTGCGCGAATTGCGGCGCAGCAGCCTGTGGATCGAGTTGTCCGCCACAACGGGTGCGGAACGCCGGGTTACCATCACAGGCACGCTTGTGCTGTCCGAGGCGATCGCCCTGCGCACCCGGCGCTGGCCTGACCCGATAGCCGAGCGGATCAAGGAGTACCTTGTCGCGGCCGAGGCGAAATCCGGCAAGCAAGTCGCGGAATAGCGTCTAGACCGCGATCCTGCGCGCGGCGGCGTGCAGGAATTCGATGAGCTTGGTGCGGTCCAGCGGTTTGAGCAACAGGTCGATCTCGAGCCGCTTGGTTTCCTGCCGCAATTGCACCGACCGTTCCGCGGACACGATGGCGCAGGGCAGGCGGCCCAACCGGCGCATCAATTCTTCGTAAAGCTCGGTGCCAGACAGGCCTTCGCCCAGTTGGTAATCCAGCAACAGCGCATCCGGCGTGATCTGCAGATCCTCCATCAGCTCCAGCGCGCTTTCGGCGGTTTCGCTTTCGATCACGCTGACGCCCCAGCTTTCGATCAGGATCGACATGGCGCGGCGCAATTGCGGATCGTTTTCCACCAGCAATATGATCAGCCCGGACTTGAGCAGGCTCATCGCCGAAGCGTTGCGCGATTTCACCGGCAGGTTCGGCTGCGCCTGCCGCGCGAGGGGCACGTTCAGCATGAAACACGATCCGCGCCCAAGTTCGGACCACAGGCCCAGCGGATGGCCCAGCCGCGCACAGGCGCGTTCTACGATGGCAAGGCCGAGGCCCAGCCCGTCATTGTTGCTGGCTTTGGTGTCGAGACGGCGGAATTCCTCGAAGATCAGGTTCTGGTTCTCTTCGGCAATCCCCGGCCCGGTGTCCCAGACCTCGATCCGAACCGAATCGCCATTGCGCCGCGCACCCACAACGACGCGGCCCGTATCGGTATAGCGGATGGCATTGGTCAGCAGGTTCTGCACGATGCGGCGCAGGTAGGAAGGGTCAGAGTCCACCGCAAGCGAACTGTCGATGATCCGCAGCACCAACCCCTTGCGGGCGGCCAGCATCTCCATCTCGTCACGCAGCGGATCGAAGATTTCGCGCAGGGCCACCGCGCGGATGTCGAAACTCAGCCCGTCGGTTTCCAGCTTGGAGATGTTCAGCAGCGCGTCAATGATCTGTTCCGCTGCGCCCAATGCGGTCTCCGCCTTGGCGAGCACCGCCTGTTCGTTGGGGGTGTCGATCTTGTCCGAAAGTGACGCCATGAACAGCTTGGCTGCCGACAAAGGCTGCAACAGGTCATGGCTCGCCGCCGCGACAAAGCGTGATTTCGACGCGTTTGCCCGTTCCGCGGCGCTCAGCGCGTCTTCGAGTTCAAGCGTGCGCTCCATCACCCGCTGTTCGAGGATCTCGTTCAATTCATACAGCTTTTGCGCGGCTTCGCGTTCCGCCGTCACATCGGTGCAGGAGATCACGAAGCCCCGGTCCGGCATTGCCCGCCCGAAGATGTGCAGCACGATGCTGTCGCCGCGTTGCACCTCGAACGACACCGGCTGGCGCAGCCCGTCGGACGTGGCCCAGCGCCGGAACGACGCGCGGTCGATGCCGCGGGTGAACTGGAATGTGTCATCCAGATCGTCCAGCAACCCGGTAAAGGACGCGCCGATCCGCAAGCGCCGTGCGGGCATGGACAGCAGGCTGCCCAGCTTCTGGTTCCAGCCCACCAGCCGCGCGTTTTCGTCAAAAATGCACACACCCTGGTTCAGGTGGTCCAGCGTCGCACGGATCATCCGCGTCTGCTTGTCCCGCAGCTTGGCCTGTTCCTGCCGCTCGACGCGCATGATGTCGGTGATGTCGGTCTGCAACACCACGGTGCCACCATTCGCGGTGCGGTGTTCGGACACCTGCAGCCAACGGTCATGGATCAGCTGCACGTTGAACATCACCCGCCGATCCTTGTGACGCTGGCGACGCATCTTGGCCCATGTGTTGCGGTCCTGATGGTCGGGCAGGTGCAGATAGGCCGACCGGCTGACCCGGTCCACGTAGCTGTCAAAGGCCAGACCGGGTTTCAGGTCATCCGCCGTATCCCGGAAGTCGCGGCAAAAGCGCGAATTGCACATGACGAGGTCATCATTGGGATCGAACAGCGCGAAGCCCTCGGAAATGGTCTCGATTGCATCGGCAAGGTTGCGCCGCGCCGCTTCGGTCTCCTGATTGGCGCGGGCCAGTTGTGTATTGGCGTCATGCAGCAGGTCCAGTGTGCTTTCCAGTTCCAGCGTACGTTCGCGCACCCTCTTTTCCAGAAGCGCCGCGCGTTCGAACTGGGCATAGGCCGCTCCAGAGTGGGTGGTGCCGTATTCGACGCGGCGCATCAGGCTGTCGGCGATCTTGAGCAGCTTCTCGTTTTGCCGTTCCAGGCTGTCGCTGGGATCAATCAGGGACACGGGTCGCCTCGTCGTTGGAAGGGGGATAGATGGCCACACCCGTCAGGGTCTGGTTCACGTGCAGCCCGCCGATCTGTTCGCCATAGGTGGAAAACCCCACGACGTGATGCGCGCTCAGCACGTCGGACACTGCGCGGGATTTCTGCAGGCGTCCGGCCTCGATCCGGCGCAGGATGCAATCGCAGCCAAGGATGAACTCGGGCTTTTCGTGCCGCGCAAGGTCGCGCAGCCCGGCATCCAGATGCGCCACGATGTCGTCATGGTCGGCCAGCGTCAGAACCATGCCCTCGTTGATGGCGGAAAAGAACACCAGATCGTGGTTTTCCCTGACCTGCCGAATGGCGCGCACGTGATGTACGTCGCCCAGCCGCACCACCACCGGATGTTCGGCAAAGGTGAACTGGTCCAACTGTTCCGGGTCCAGCCCCAGCAGCCGCGCATATTCCAGCGCTGCGGGTTCTGCGTTGATCTCGTGCACGATCCGGTCCTCGGGAGAGGCGGCGGTGACGACCATCCGCTGCTCCGTGGGCACAAGGTGGTCAAGGCTGAACACCCGCACAGGGCGGTCGCACCGCACCACCACGACGATGGCGGCGTTCTGCATGACCGTGCCGTTGCGCGCGAGCCATGTCTGGCCGAACCGCGTGCCGTCACCGGACGAGCCCCCGAAGAGCGGAGTCGGCCCAAGCCCGGCGGACAGGAAGGCGGTCAGTTGTTCCTCGCGCAGGCTCAGCCCGTCGACCATCAGGAAAGCAAATTCCGAATTCCACCCGGGTGTTTTCTGGGTCAGGGACAACCGCGCCTCGATCAACGTGTCGGCGATCGGTTGTTCCTCGATCTTGTCAAGATCTTCAATGGCATAGGTGAGGATCTTGAAGTGATCTCTGCGAAAGCCAACGGCGATGATCTGGTCTTCCTCGTAGCCCGCGCGACCGATCTCGCCTGCCGTGGTACACGCCAGAACATCCGAGCCACCAAACAGGTGGGACGTTTCGGCCACCAGTCCTGCGAAATCCGCCTCCGGCGACACAAACAGGCAGACAAGCTCGAAAGGTCCCGGTCCGAGCTGTCTGACTATCTGGTCTGCAGAGTTGGGGTCATCACAGCGCACCTGCGCAACTGCTATCACCTCCATGGCGGTCTCGGAACGTACGGCCTCAGGAAAAACCCTGCATCCTTCCACTCTCTGGTTCCCAAGCGTTGGCTATCCCCGATGATACGAGGATCAGAGGTCGCTTGGCAAGACACGGTTGAAGCGGGCCTCCTGGGCGATCAGCACAGCCTGCGTCCGGCTGTGGACGCCCAGCTTGCGCATGATCGCCGTGACATGCGCCTTGACCGTGGTTTCCGCGATCGACAGGTCAAAGGCGATCTGCTTGTTCAGCTTGCCCTCGCAGATCAGGTTCAGGATGCGCGCCTGCTGGTTGGTCAACAGCGCCAGCCGGGACAGCGCGTCTTCGGGTGCGTCGCGGGTGCTGTCCTGCCCATGCGGGTCAATGTAGCCATCGGGCACGAAGGACTGTCCCTCTCGCACCGTGTCGAACGCCTTGCGGAACACCGCGCGCTGCGAATGCTTGGGCACAAAGCCATTGGCCCCGGCCTTGAGCGCGTGACAGATCATCCGGTTGTCGGCCATCGACGACACGATCAGGATGGTCGTTTTCGGTGCCGCCGTGCGCAGCCGCACCAGCCCGTCGAGGCCATTGACGTCCGGCAGGTTCAGATCGAGCAGGATCAGGTCGAACTCCGTATTCGTACCCACCGTGTCCAGCGCGGCATCCATGGTGCCCACCGTCTGGATCTCGGCAAAATTGGCAATGGAGCGGAGTGTGAGCATCAGCGCGTCGCAGAACAAGGGATGGTCATCCACCACCAGCGCGGTCAGTTCTGTTGTTGGAATGTCTCGCATTGCTCTGCTCATTTCTGTCGCCTGTGCGGCAGACGCGGCGACCGTCTGCCTGTCCCTCCAGACTAGGAGGCTAAATCCGCGCCGTCACTTGCCGAAAGGTCTCATACGGCGCGGAAGCCTGTTATCGCTCGGGCAAGAGCCCCCTCGGGTTCAGACGCAGCACCAGCAGCAGGATCAGCCCCATGGTCAGCAGCCGCATGTGCTGCACGCTGTCCATAAGATGATCCTTGAGCCAAGAGCCATCCGCCATGCCCGCCGTGATCCCGGTCATCAGCAACTGTCCCATCGGTTCGACCTGCACCCAAAGGAACCATATCAGGAACCCGCCCAGCACCGCGCCAAGGTTGTTGCCAGACCCGCCGACGATCACCATCACCCAGATCAGGAACGTATACCGCAGCGGCTGGTAACTGCCCGGCGTCAACTGGCCGTCCAGTGTTGTCATCATGGCACCCGCCACTCCGCAGATGGCCGAACCAAGCACGAAGACCTGCAGATGCCGCCCGGTGACGTCCTTGCCCATGGCCCGCGCCGCCGTCTCGTTGTCGCGGATCGCCCGCATCATCCGGCCCCAGGGGCTGTTCAGCGCAAGCTGCGACAGCACCAGAAGCACGATCAGGACAGCGGCGAACAGCAGCCCGTATTCGATCTTGACATAGATCGTCGACGCGGTGGTCGCATCCAGCCCGAAGCCTGCTGCCCGTTCGACAAAGGCGGGATCGTTCTGCAGATCGACCTCGTAAGGTACGGGACGGGGCAGACCGATGACGTTTTTCACGCCCCGCGCCATCCAGTCCTCGTTCTTGAGGATGGCAATGATGATCTCGGCAATGCCCAGCGTGGCGATGGCCAGGTAGTCCGACCGCAGGCCCAGTGCCGTCTTGCCGATCACATAGGCCGCCCCTGCCGCCAGCACGCCGCCCACGGGCCAGGCCAGCAGCACCGGCAGGCCCAATCCACCCAGGTAGCCTGCCAGCGCCGGATCAACCGCCTCGACGGCCTCGACGGCCGGGTCCAGGACCATGCGGTAGATCACCATCCCGATCAGCAGCACCGCCGCTGTGGCCCAACCCCGCAGCTTGCCCGACACGCGTGACCAGACCAGAACCGCCGCCACGATGGTCGCGGCCCCCAGCACCAACCCCAACAGGATGTTGCCGCCCCCGGCCTGCCAGGCCGCGCCCACCGGCGGCATCGAAATCAGCACGACCGCCAACCCGCCCAGCGCGACGAAGCCCATCACGCCCACATTGAACAGCCCCGCGAGACCCCATTGCAGGTTCACGCCCAGTGCCATCACCGCAGAGATCAGCCCCATGTTCAGAATGAGCAGCGCCGAGTTCCAGCTTTGCAGAAACCCGGTCCCGATGATCAGCCCGGCCACTGCGGCAAACATAAGAACGGTTCTCATATCGATTTCCCTCGGAAAAGGCCGGTTGGTCGGAACAGGAGCACGATCACGAGGATCACGAAGCTGACCGCAAACTTGTATTCCGTGCTCAGGATCTGCACCAAACCCTCGGGTTCAAGGGCAGGGGGCATCAGGTAGACCAGCACCTTTTTCCAGGCATAGGTGATCCCGACCTCGGAAAACGCGATCACGAACCCGCCCGCGATGGCGCCCAGCGGATTGCCAAGACCTCCGACAATGGCGGCCGCGAAGATCGGCAGCAGAAGCTGGAAATAGGTGAACGCCTTGAACGACTTGTCCAACCCGTAAAGCACCCCGGCGACGGTCGCCAGGGACGCCACGATCAGCCATGTCACCAGCACCACGCGTTCGGGGTTGATGCCCGACAAGAGCGCCAGATCCTCGTTGTCGGAAAAGGCGCGCATGGATTTGCCGGTGCGCGTCTTGTTCAGGAACCAGAACAGCGCCGCCACCACGATCACCGCCGTCACCACCGTGATCACCTGCGTCGTGCGCAGCGCCAATCCTTCCTCGAGCCCCGTCATGTCCCGGAACGTGCGCGCCGAGATCACAAACCGCTCGCCATCGGCAAAGCGGTAATCGTCCGGCCCGATGATGATGCGCGTGAGGCCGTTATAGATGAACATCACCCCCATCGACACGATCACCAGGATCACAGGCTTGGCCTTTTGCGCCCGGTAGAACTTGTAGACATAGCGGTCGGTCAAGAGCACCAGTGCCGTTGCGCCCAGAATGCCGATCGGGATTGCCAGCAACGCGGTGGGCAGCGGCCCCAGGCTGACGCCCATCGCCTGCAGCCCCCAGGTGGTCAGCACCGCGAACATGGTCCCCACCGCCATCGTGTCGCCATGGGCAAAGTTGGAAAACCGCAGGATGCCGTAGATCAGCGTGACCCCAAGCGCGCCAAGCGCCAACTGGCTGCCATAGGCAATCGCCGGGATCAGCACGAAATTGGCCAGCGCCACAAATCCGTTCAACAGGTCCATCAGGCGGTGCCTTCCTTGATCATCCGAAGCGTCCCCTGCTTCTTCTTTTTACAAATATGCAAATCCATCATCTCCCTCCCGCGCGCCGCTTGGCAAAGGCGTAGGCCGGGCATCTGCCCGGCACCCCCGTCACCCACCGAGGAACGACCGGCGCACATCCGGGTTCGCCAAAAGGTCTTTCCCGGTGCCGGAATAGCCATTGGCACCCTGCACCAGAACATATCCTTTGTCTGCAATTTCAAGCGCTTGTCGCGCGTTCTGCTCCACCATCAGGATCGAGATGCCGGTCCGCGCCACTTCGATGATGCGGTCGAACAGCTCGTCCATGACGATGGGCGACACGCCCGCCGTGGGCTCGTCCAGCATCAGCACCTTCGGCTGGGTCATCAGTGCACGGCCCACGGCGACCTGCTGGCGCTGCCCACCCGACAATTCGCCCGCCGGCTGATGGCGCTTTTCGCGCAGGATCGGGAAGAGGTCGTAGACCTGCTCCATCGTGGTGCGGAAATCGTCGTTGCGGATGAACGCGCCCATCTCGAGGTTCTCCTCGACCGTCATCGACGTGAAGATGTTCGACGTCTGCGGCACGAACCCCATGCCGTGACGCACGCGCGCCTGCGGTGTCAGTGCGCTGATGTCCTGACCGTCGAGCAACACGCGGCCTTCGCGCAGGTCGAGCATGCCGAATACCGCCTTCATCGCCGTCGATTTGCCCGCGCCGTTGGGTCCGACGATCACCGCGATCTCGCCACGTTCAACCGCGATGGTGCAACCATGCAGGATGTCCGGGCCGGACTTGCCATAGCCGCCGGTCATGTTCTCACCGATCAGGAACGGTCCTTCATGGCCCGGCATCGGACGCTCCTGCGTTCCCGAGGCGGTCAAACTGCCTTGCCCGTGCGGGTTGGTGATCGAGGCGTCGGTGTTGCCCCGGTCGTCCTGATAGGGGTTCCCGCTCATAACACAGCGTCCTTGTTCTTGAGCCCGGTGCCCAGATAGGCTTCGATCACGCGCTCATCGGCCTTGATCTCGTCGATCGTGCCTTTTGAAAGCACCTTGCCCTCGGCCATGACGATGACCGGATCGCACAGCCGCCCGATGAAATCCATGTCATGCTCGATCATGCAGAACGTGTAGCCGCGTTCGGTGTTGAGCCGGATGATCGCGTCGCCGATGGTGTTCAGAAGCGTGCGGTTCACACCCGCGCCGACCTCGTCCAGAAACACGATCCGCGCATCCACCATCATGGTGCGTCCCAGCTCCAAAAGCTTTTTCTGACCACCCGAGACCTGTCCCGCCTTGTGGTCGGCCAGATGTTCGATGGTCAGGAATTCCAGCACCTCGTCCGCCTTGGCGCGTAGTGCGCGTTCCTCGTCTGCGATGCGCTTGCGCCCGAACCACGTGTTCCAGAGCATTTCGCCGGTCTGGTCGCCGGGCACCATCATCAGGTTCTCGCGGCAGGTCATGGACGCAAACTCGTGCGCGATCTGGAAGGTACGCAGCAGCCCCTTGTGAAACAGCTGGTGCGGCGGCAGGCCGGTGATGTCTTCGCCCGCCATGAAGACCTGCCCCGAAGTTGGTGGAAGAACGCCCGCCACAACGTTGAAAAGAGTTGTCTTTCCTGCGCCGTTAGGGCCAACAAGCCCAGTGATGGAGCCTGTCTCGATCTCGAGAGTGGCGCCATCAACAGCGTGGAAACCGCCGAAATGGCGGTGAAGGTTTTTCACCTCGATCATCGTTCAATCCCTGTGGCGGTGTTGTCCGGCCCGCCTTGCATAGTGAAACGGCGCGAGAAAACTCTCGCGCCGCTTGGTGTTGCGTGCAGGAACCGGCTTAGCGGTAGCCGACAACCTTGAGAGCGCCGTCCTCGACGGTGAACTCGGCGTAGGAACCCGCAGCTTCGCCCGGCTCGACCAGTTCGACGCCTGTCGCACCCTGGTAGTCCACGTCACCGCCAGCGGCGATGATCTCCAGCGCCTTGTCCAGCTCGCCCGGCAGGATCTGCTCGCCCGGAGCGTTGGCCACGGCAAAGATGTGTGACTGGTAGTCACCCGGCTCTTTCGATCCGGCAACGGCCATCGCCAGCAGCATCAGTGCTGCGGCGTCATAGGATTCACCGGCATAAACCGATGTGCCGTCAATGCCGGCAGCGGTTGCCATTTCGGCGAAAAGGGCGGAGCCTTCGTTGTCCGATCCCGGTGCGGTGCCGATCATGCCGGCGATGTCGTCGCCGAACCGCTCGACCAGCGAGTCGCCGATCATGCCATCACCCATGGCGAACATGTCGAACGCGCCGGTGTCCAGCGCGCCCTGAATGACGCCCGCGCCACCCTGATCGACATAGCCCAGCACGACAAGCGCATCGCCGCCAGCCGAGGCCAGAGCGCCGACTTCAGCCGAGTAGTCCGCCTTGCCGTCTTCATGCGGTGCCGACAGGGTCACCGATCCGCCAGCTGCCTCGTAGGCCGCTTCGAACGCGTCGGCAAAGCCCTTGCCGTAATCGTTGTTGGTGTAGGTCACTGCGGCACTGGTGATGCCTTTTTCGACCAAGATGTTCGCCAGCACTTCACCCTGACGCGCATCCGACGGTGCGGTGCGGAAGAAGAGGCCATTGTCCTCGGCAGCCGACAGTGCAGGCGATGTGGCGGACGGAGAGATCATGACCATGCCGTTCGGCACGGAGACGTTGGCAAGAACCGCACCGGTCACGCCGGAACAATCGGGGCCAACCATCGCGCTGATGCCGTCGCTGGTGATCAGGCGCTCGGCTGCGGCGGTCGCTGCGGCGCTGTCCACGCAGGTCGAATCCGCGCGAACGGGGGTGATGGTCGCGCCGCCAAGCAGCTTGCCGCTTTCGGTGACTTCCGCCATCGCCATCTCGGCACCCGCCGCCATCGCAGGCGTCAGGGATTCGATCGGGCCGGTGAAGCCCAGGATGACACCCATCTTGATTTCGTTGGAATGGTTGGCCGCAAAGGCGGAACCCGCCATCAGTGCGCCAGCTGCCGTGGCCGCCAGAAACTTTTTCATATCTGTACTCCCATGTTGGAACATCGCTGTGTTCTGGCTCAAGACGATATTCAGATGCAGTGGAAAAGAAAAGACCCCTCGCATCGCGGCTGTTGTGCCGTGGGGTATGGTTTCAAGGACTTAGGGGCAGGGCTTGAGGTGCTTCGAAGCATTTTGCGCCTGGCCTTGGTGGCTCACGACTTCGTAAGGGCCGTTGCCCCAACGGCAGGCGGGCCCATATTCCTGACAAATCCAGTCAATCCGGAGATGCGCCCCATGTCACACCTGCGCCGCCTCACCCTGTCGCTGTCGCTCCTGCTGTCCTCTGCTGTACTTGCACCCGTGGCCGCACAGACGATGTCCGAAACGATCCAGACCAGCGCCGGGGCGATGCAGGTCTCGGCAGTGGTGACGGGGCTGGACGAGCCCTGGGCGTTCGGATTTTTACCGGATGGTAAAATCGTGGTGACAGAGCGGGATGGCCGCGTGCTGCTGGTCACGCCCGGTGGTGCTGCCGTGGCACTGCGCACCCCGCCCGAGTCCCATTCCGACGGGCAGGGCGGTCTGCTGGACGTTCTGGTGCCGCGCGACTTTGCGCAAAGCCGGACGCTCTTCTTCACCCATGCCAAGCGTCAGGGGCGTGGCAGCGGAACAGCGGTCACCAAGGCGGTGCTGAACGCGGAGGGCACGGCACTGACCAATCACGAGACGATCTTTGAAATCGCGCCCGGATCCAGCGGCGGGCGGCATTTCGGGTCTCGCATTGTCGAGGCCCGCGACGGCACGCTTTTCGTGACCGTGGGCGACCGGGGCTCGGATGATACCGCGCAGGACCGCAGCCTTCACAACGGCTCGGTGCTGCGCATCACCAAGACCGGCGCTGTGCCATCCGACAACCCGTTCTTGAACGTCAGTGGCGTACAGCCCGAGATCTGGTCTTACGGTCACCGCAACCCGCAGGGTGCCGCACTTGATGCCTCCGGCCAGCTTTGGGTCAACGAACATGGCGCACGAGGCGGCGACGAGGTGAACCGCATCCGGAAAGGTGCCAATTTCGGTTGGCCGGTGATTTCATATGGTCGGCATTATTCGGGCCGCAGCATCGGTGAGGGTACGGCCAAGGCCGGGATGGAACAGCCTGAAACCTATTGGGATCCCTCCATCGCGCCTTCAGGGATGAGCTTCTACAAAGGCGGCCCGGTGGGCGGCTGGAACGGTGACATGTTCGTCGGCTCGCTCAAGTTCGACTACATCTCGCGTTTGAACGGCGCGCCGCTGCGCGAAGTGGAACAGATCAAGGGTGACAGCACCCAGCGCGTGCGCGATCTGCGCCAAGGCCCGGATGGCGCGCTGTGGTTCCTGAGTGTCGGCAACGGCGCGCTCTACCGGATGGCAGGCGTGGGGTCGTAGACGAAGGCGCGCCGTCAGTCGAGCACGACAATCCCGGTGTGTTTCTGCTTGTGTTCCGGCTCCACATGGATCGTCACGCGGCTGTCCGGCACGGCCTTTCCGATGGCAGCCTCGATCCGGTCGCAGATCTCGTGGGCATCGAACACCGTCATGTCTCCGGGCACAACGAGGTGAAACTCCACAAAGGTCACGGCACCGGCGTGGCGGGTGCGCAGGTCATGCGCCTCGACCGCGCCGTCGGCCTGTTCCGAGATCACGTCGCGGATCCGGGCCAGCGTGGTTTCGGGCACCGCCTCGTCCATCAAACCGCTGAGCGAGTCCTTGATCACCCGTGACCCCGACCACAGGATATGCACCGCCACCAGCGCCGCCATGATCGGATCGAACAGCCACCAGCCGGTGACAAAGGCCAGAAGCACGCCTGCCGCCACGCCAACCGAGGTCAGCACATCGGTCCACAGATGCCTTCCATCGGCTACCAGTGCAGGCGATTTCAACCGGCGTCCCTGCCGCAGCAGCACCATCGCCCAGGCCGCGTTGAGCGCCGTGGCTGCGCCGTTGACCAGCAGCCCTTCTATGGGCGCATCCAGCGCGCGGGGCGACAGGAATCCCGCATAGGCTTCGCGCAGGATGAAGAGCGCCGCGATGATGATCATCACGCCCTCCAGCACCGCGCTGAAAAACTCCGCCTTGTGATGGCCGAAAGGGTGGTTCGCATCGGCGGGGCGCTGCGCCACCCGAATGGCGATCAGCGCGGCAAAGGCGGTGGTCAGGTTCACCGTGCTTTCCAGCGCATCCGACAAAAGCGCCACCGACCCGGTGATCCACCATGCGAGCGCCTTGAGGCCCAGCACCACGATCCCCACCAGCAGGCTTCCTAGAGCGAGTTTGAGCGCGGCGGACATGGCGTTCCCCTTTGGATGGGGGCGCTTTACAGGGCGGGGGCGGAGCGCTCAACCCTCTGAATCTGCGATTGATACTGACTTTCAAATGCAGGCCCGGACCATTTGGTTCGCCGTGGCGGTGGAGGTGGCCACCTGTTTGGAGCAGCCACCTCTCTGCCATGGGTCACTCAGGTCTTGCGGCTTTCCAGCGCCATTCCGATGCCTGCTTCCTTGAGGGCGGCGTTGATGTCCTTGAAATCGACACCGGAGGCGGGCAGCACCGCAAGCATCGTTGCAATGTCGCGTTCGCTGAGGTCCAGCGAGTCGAGGTTCGGGATCTCTCTGAGGCTCTCTGCGATCAGAGGCGGCCTGAACACAAAGCCGGTTTCAGGCGTGATCTCGGCCAATGCTCCTCCAGATGCCGTGGGCAGGCTGGATTGGGTCTGGTCGTTTATGACGCCGTTTGCATCCAGATACGTCGCCCGGTTCTGCGGGGTCAGCAGGACGCGGGCAGGGCGGTCAAGCTGCGGCTCGAAGGTGATCCCACCGGGGAACGAAAACCGGATGTTGGCAGGCAGGCGCAGGCGAACATAGCCGCGGGCCTCGAAATTGGCGGGCAAGACTGCGACCGGAAACGGATCGCTTGGCAAAAGCGCGACCTTGGCGGTTTCGTTCGGCGCGATGGTGATCGTCGGGTTCAGAGTGAAAACCGAAGAGGTCAGACCACCCGACAGGCTGGCCGAAGTGTTGTTGGAATTCGCAGTGTCCACGAAGGCCACGGTATTGTTGAACAGGCTGCGGTCCGGGTCGCTGACCGAGGAGGTTACGAAACTCAGCGAGAACCGCAGTTCCACGTCTTCGAGGTTCGTGATGTTGAGGAAATATCCCTGAAGCACCCGGTCTGCCGCGCCGACCGGGGATTGGGGTTTGTAAATCAATTCAAAAGAAGAGACTTCCATATCGGTAACTCCTGAAATTGTGAGATCAAAATGCCGTGCGCCGTCAAATATGCCGTCAAATATACAGGCGCAGGGGGCGGCAGAGCCTTGGGCGAGGTGATTGACCGCTCGACCGCCAAGGACAACGCTACAAGTTTGAGAAGTGGCGCGAGAGTGAGAAGGGTGTGAGTACGGCGCTCACGCCGCATCGCGCCCGAAGTTCAGAGCAATGTGTTCACCAAACGCGCTTGGGTGAACTGCGTTACACCGACAGCCGCGACGCGTGCGCCCCGCGTTCGCGGTAGGGCGTTGTTTCGTAATGCGCGCGGTAGCATTTCGAGAAATGCGACGGTGAGGCAAAGCCGCAGGCCAGCGCCACGTTGATCACGCTCATGTCGGTCTGCATCAGCAGGTTGCGCGCCTTTTGCAGGCGCAGTTCCATGTAATACCGCTTTGGGCTGCGGCTCAGGTAGCGGCGGAACAGCCGTTCGAGCTGGCGCGTGGACATGCCCACCTGATGGGCCAGAACCGAGGGGCTGATCGGCTCTTCGATGTTCTGCTCCATCATCTGGATGACCTTGGACAGCTTGGGGTGCCGCACGCCGATGCGGGTCGGCACGGACAGGCGCTGCGTGTCCTGATCGGTGCGGATCGAGTTGTAGATCAACTGGTCGGCCACCGCGCCGGCCAGTTCCTCGCCGTGATCGTCGGCGATGATCTTGAGCATCAGATCGACCGACGCGGTGCCGCCTGCCGTCGTGATGCGGTTGCCATCGACGACAAAGATCGACTTGGTCAGCGTCACCTCGGGAAATTCCTCGGTAAAGCTGTCCTGGTTTTCCCAATGGATCGTCGCGCGTTTGCCGTCCAGCAATCCTGCACAGGCCAGCGAATAGGCCGCGGTGCACAGCCCGCCGACCTTCAACCCGCGCCGTGCCTCGCGGCGCAGCCAGTTGACGACGCGCTTGGTCGTGGCCGATTGCACGTCGATGCCGCCGCAGACAAGCACCACATCGTCGCGGTTCAACTCGATCAGGTCCGAATCCAGCCGAAAGGACACGCCCGCTGAACAGCTGATCTCGACGCCACCCTCGCCGATGATGGTCCAGTCATAGAGCTTGCGGTTCGCCATGCGGTTCGCGATCCGCAAGGATTCCACCGCCGCCGAGAAACACAGCATCGTGAATTCGGGCAGCAGGACAAAGGCGAATTTGCGCGGTTTGCTGGGGACGCGGTCAAGTTCTACATTCTGGCGGGTCGGTAACATGGATATCGGGGCCCTTGGCTCTAAGCTGCGGCACGGTGCGCGCCACATGGTCAGAAGAGACGCCCGGGGTCAAGCGTTCGAGGGCGATTCCTTGCTGGTCAGACAGGGGCTGTTTCTGTATAGCGGGGCCGCTAACGCTAAATTACGAGCATTGACCGGAGTAGAAACAATGACCGAGTGGAAAAAATCAGGCTGGCGCGCAAAACCGCGGATTCAGATGCCTGACTATACGGATGCGGCAAAGCTGGAAGCTGTCGAAGCCCAGCTGTCGAAATATCCGCCGCTGGTCTTTGCAGGCGAGGCGCGCAAGCTGAAAAAGGCACTGGGGGCGGCATCGCGTGGCGAGGCGTTCCTGCTGCAGGGCGGCGATTGTGCCGAGGCGTTCGACCAGTTCAGCGCCAACGGAATTCGCGACACGTTCAAGGTGATGCTGCAGATGGCGATGGTCCTGACCTTCGGGGCAAAGGTGCCCGTGGTCAAGGTGGGCCGCATGGCAGGCCAGTTTGCCAAGCCGCGCTCGGCCCCGACCGAGACCGTCGATGGTCTGGAGCTGCCAAGCTACCGCGGTGACATCATCAACGAACTGGCCTTCACGCCCGAGGCGCGCATGCCCGATCCGGCCCGGATGTTGCAGGCCTACACGCAGGCTGCGGCGACGCTGAACCTGCTGCGCGCCTTCTCGACCGGTGGTTATGCCGATGTGCACCAGGTCCACCAGTGGACGCTCGGATTCACCGAAAGCGAGAAAGCCGCCAAGTACCGCGATCTGGCGAACCGCATCAGTGACACGCTTGATTTCATGAAGGCCGCCGGTATCGACAGCGACCGCGCCCATACGCTGCAGACGGTGGATTTCTACACCAGCCATGAATCGCTGCTGCTTGAGTACGAAGAGGCGCTGACCCGTCAGGACAGCACCTCCGGCAAGTGGCTTGCAGGCTCAGGCCACATGATCTGGATCGGCGACCGCACCCGTCAGCCCGATGGCGCGCATGTCGAATTCGCGCGCGGCGTGCTGAACCCGGTTGGTCTCAAATGCGGCCCGACCACGACGGCCGAAGACCTCAAGGTGCTGATGGCCAAGCTGAACCCGGAAAACGAGGCGGGCAAGCTGACGCTGATCGCACGGTTCGGGGCTGGCAAGGTGGGCGAACATCTGCCGCGCCTGATCAAGACCGTGGCCGAGGAGGGCGCCAACGTCACATGGGTCTGCGACCCGATGCACGGCAACACGATCAAGTCGTCCACCGGCTACAAGACCCGTCCGTTTGAACTGGTCCTGCGCGAAGTGCGCGAGTTCTTCAGCGTCCACAACGCCGAAGGCACCGTTCCCGGCGGTGTGCATTTCGAGATGACCGGTCAGGATGTGACCGAATGCACCGGCGGTGTCCGGGCGGTGAGCGAGGAAAATCTGAGCGACCGCTACCACACGGCCTGCGACCCGCGCCTCAATGCGTCCCAATCGCTGGAACTGGCCTTCCTCGTGGCCGAGGAACTGACATCGCGCCGCGAAGCACAGGTCGCCGCCAAGGCAGGCTGATCGCGTTTAATGACTTCGGAAAGGGGCGGCTCTGCGGGGCCGCCCTTTTTCATGCGTTGTTGACCACGAGGCGCAGATGCGACCTGCGGGCAGGGGCCATGACGGGCGGGGTTGTGGCACGGATTGCGACCAGCCCGAACCGGCAGGGTGCCGCGACAGTCTCACCGATGGGGGCCAGCCCGCCCAGAAGCTGCGTGATGCGCCCTGACTCGGCGCGCAACGGGTAGAGCACCATGCGGGCCGCCACATCCTGCTTCGCCACGGACAGGTCCAACTCGATGGGGCAGCGGCTGTCACAGGCGGTGCGCAGTGCCTCGTTGAAGGCCGGGCGATCCTCTGGCCGGAACATCAGGCTCAGCGGCAGACCGGCGCAATCGCCGCCCGTCATTTCAGCCACTGATCCACCTGCAACGCGAATGCGCGCATGGGATTGACCGTACCGTTCGGCCAGAAACGCATGATCCAGCGCGTCCTGGATGTCCGCAGGATCGACCCGTGACCACAGTGGCACATCGCCCTGCGCGGCAAGCCCCCGCCAACAGGCGTCCAGTATCCCAAGCGCCCGCGCCGCGTGGCGGTTCAGCACGTGCGGTGTCAATGAGGTGATGATCATCGCCGGTGGTCCCATCCGTTCCCTGAACCCGGCACTATCACATTCCTGCCGCAATTTGGTCCGAGATCTTAACAAATGGTTAACTTCTGCAACGGGTGCAATCGCTTGCATCAAACCTGCGCACAGCGTAACCCAAAGCCCTGATGACGGGGAGCGGGGGAACATCATGCGCCAATCCATGACGGGCTTTGCGTCGGGGCAGGGAGAGGCCATGGGCCTGACCTGGTCCTGGGATCTGCGCAGCGTCAATGCGCGGGGTCTCGATATCCGCGTGCGGGTGCCCGACTGGATCGACGGGCTGGAACAGGCGTTGCGGGGCCTGATCTCCAAGCGGCTGGCGCGGGGCAGCGTGACCGTGTCGCTGCGGTTGCATTCCAACGGGGCCGACACCGCTCAGGAACTGAACGAGGCGCAGCTTGACCGTGTGCTGACCGCGATGCTGCGGATCGAGGCCGAGGCGATGACGCGGGGCCTGTCGCTGACCGCCTCCTCTGCCGCCGATCTCATCACCGTGCGTGGCGTGATGGATGCGCCGCAACAGCAATCCGACCCCGCCGAGGTGCGCGCCGCACTGGTGACCGATTTCGGTCCGGTGCTCGACAGTTTCACCGCCTCGCGACAGGCCGAAGGGGCAGCACTGGTGGATGTGCTGGCCGGGCAGGTGGATCATATCGCGGATCTGACCCGTCAGGCCGATGTCGTGGCCGAGGCGCGCAAGGACGAACAGGCCGAAAAGATGCGCGCCGCGATGGCGCGGGTTGCCGAGGCGACCGACGGCGTCGACGAGCAGCGCGTGGCTCAGGAACTGGCGCTGATCGCGGTCAAGGCCGACGTGACCGAGGAACTCGACCGCCTGCGCACTCATGTCGAGGCTGCACGGACCCTGCTCACGACCGATGGTGCGGTGGGGCGCAAGCTGGATTTCCTGATGCAGGAATTCAACCGCGAGGCCAACACGCTGTGTTCCAAGGCGCAATCCGCCCCGTTGACGGCGCTGGGGCTGGAGTTGAAAACCGTGATCGAACAGATGCGCGAACAGGTTCAGAATGTGGAGTGAGACATGATCCAGCGGCGTGGATTGCTGATCATCCTGTCCTCACCCTCGGGTGCGGGCAAAAGCACGCTGTCGCGGCGGCTGCTGGATTGGGACACCAGCCTCCGCTTTTCGGTCTCGGCCACCACACGCGCGGCGCGTCCCGGTGAAGTGGCGGCCGAACACTACCATTTCCTGAGCGAAGACGCGTTCAAGCGCGACGTGAACAATGGCGAGATGCTGGAACATGCGCATGTCTTCGGCAATTTCTACGGCAGTCCCCGCGCGCCGGTACAGACCGCCATCGACGCGGGCAACGATGTGCTCTTCGACATCGACTGGCAGGGCGCTCAACAGATCGTGAACTCGGCTCTCGGGCAGCACACGCTGTCGATCTTCATCCTCCCGCCCTCGATCGCCGAACTGCGCCGCCGCCTGGAAAGCCGTGGGCAGGACAGCGTCGAAACCATCGGCAAGCGCATGCTCAAAAGCTGGGACGAGATCAGCCATTGGGGCAGCTATGATTACGTGCTGGTCAATGACGACCTCGACCAGACCTTCGAGAAACTGAAAACCATCGTCACCGCCACCCGCTTGCGCCGCTTGCAGCAACCGGGATTGGTGGAGCATGTCCGCAAGCTGCAACAGGAATTCGAGGATTTGACATGACGCTCTACGCTCTGGACGGCATCGCGCCGGAATTGCATGAGGACACTTGGGTCGCGCCTGACGCCAACCTGATCGGGCGGGTGGTTGTCGAAGCGGCAGCCAGCGTCTGGTTCTGCGCCACCCTGCGCGGCGACAACGAGGTCATCACCGTGGGCGCGGGCAGCAACATCCAGGAAAACTGCGTGTTGCACACCGATATGGGTTATCCGCTGACCATCGGGCAGGGTTGCACCATCGGCCACAAGGTGATGCTGCACGGCTGCACCATCGGCGAAAACTCCCTGATCGGGATGGGGGCGACTGTGCTCAATGGCGCGAAGATCGGCAACAACTGCCTGATCGGGGCAGGGGCCTTGATCACCGAAGGCAAGGAAATCCCGGACGGATCACTTGTGATGGGTGTGCCCGGCAAGGTGGTGCGCGCACTGGATGAGGCGGCCATCGAGGGCCTGCGCAAAAGCGCTCTTGGCTACCAGGCCAACATGCGCCGCTTCCGGGATGGCCTGACCGCACTCTGACGGATCGCAACCTGCGGATTTCTTGAAACCTTTACTTGAACTGCCGCGTGTCTGCATCAGTCTTGGTGCAATCGGTCAAAGGAACAATTGTGATGAAAGCGATCTGGTTCAGTCTCTGCCTGATGTTGTCTGCAACGGTGGCAACGGCCCACGAGGTGCGCCCGGCCATCGGTGATCTCGAGGTGGCCGAAGGACAGGTGGACATATCGATCACCCTCAATGGAGAAGCGCTGGTCGCGGATGTCAGCCTCGAAGGTGTCGAGAACACGGACGCGCTCGACGCCTCGAACGAGGTGGACCGGCTGCGCTCCCTTGAGCCGGACGCTCTGCGCGCCGAGCTTGAGCCGCGCATGGCCGAGTTCATCCAGAGCCTGAACGTCACCGCAGGCGGTATGCCCGTTGACCTGACCGTCGCTCAGATTGACGTGGGTGAGGTGGCCAATCCCGACCTGCCACGCGACACGGTGGTGAGCCTCACTGGTGCCTTGCCGGATGGGGCCGAGACGATCAGCCTGACATGGCCCGCCGCCTATGGCGCGCTGGTGCTTCGCCAGCAGGGGGTTGAAGAGCCCTATACCGGCTATCTCGAAGGTGGACAGAGCAGCGGCGACATCCAGCTTGGTGGCGGCGACGAGGCCAGCGGCTGGGCGACCTTCGGCACCTATATCCCGGTCGGGTTCGACCATATCCTGCCCAAGGGTCTGGATCACATCCTGTTCGTTCTGGGGCTCTTCTTCCTGTCCACCCGGTTCACCCCGCTGTTGTGGCAGGTGACATCCTTTACGCTGGCGCACACGGTGACGCTGGCCATGGCGGTGCTGGGCATCGTGTCGGTGCCCGCCAGCATCGTGGAGCCACTGATCGCAGCCTCCATCGTCTATGTCGCGGTGGAAAACGTGATCTCCGGCAAACTGCACCGCTGGCGGCCCTTCGTGATCTTCGGGTTTGGCCTCTTGCACGGTCTGGGGTTTGCATCCGTGCTGGGTGACTTCGGATTGCCCGAAGGTCAGGTGATCCCGGCGCTGATCGGGTTCAATATCGGCGTGGAACTGGGGCAACTGACGGTGATCGCGATTGCCTTCATTCTTGTCTGGTACGCCATCCGTGTGGACCGGGGTGAGGCCGATGTGGCCCCGGCGCAAGGCCTCTACGGCGTGCTGGCCGTGATTTTCGCGGGTCTGGGCTTTGCCATGAACACCCCCGGCTTCCAGGAGATCATGGGCGCCTCGGCGATGGTGTTCTTCTGGCCGCTGGCTGCGCTGTCTGTGCTTTGCGCGATTTCGGCGACGTTGGTGGACCAGCTCGACGCCTACCGCCGCTACGTCGCGGTTCCGGCTTCCGCCGTCATTGCCCTGGTCGGTGCCTATTGGTTCGTGGAGCGGGTGTTCCTGTAGCACGACGGGATCACTCAAGGATCGCGCCCTCGCAACCAAGGGCGCGATTGCATTTGAAGTGTCGTTTTTGGTTGATCATGTCGCAAACGGGCTATCTGATGAAGAACAACGGAGCGCGATGACCGTGCTCGGGGCACGCGGACAGCTTGCCTATGCCGCTGCCTTTCCCTTCATCTCCCAAAATCGACGAGATCAAGATGCCCATATCCAGACACATCCATCCCGCCGCCCGCGCCTATGCCGACGAAGTCGCCGCCGGTACGCTGTCCCGGCGTGACTTCATGACCCGCGCCACCACACTTGGCGTGTCAGCCGCCACCGCTTATGGCCTGCTGGGTCTTTCGCAACCGGCACGCGCCGCGGCCCATGCGCAATCGGGTGGCACGCTCCGGATCGAGTCTACCGTCAAGGCGATGAAGGACCCGCGCACCTTCGACTGGCCGCAGCTGTCGAACTACACGCGCGGCTATCTTGAATACCTTGTCGAGTACCAGATCGACGGTTCGATTGCGCCCGCGCTGCTGGAAAGCTGGTCCGTCAACGAGGATGCCACGGAATACACGCTCAATGTGCGCCCCGGCGTCACCTGGAGCAATGGCGACCCCTTCACCGCCGAAGACGTGGCCTTCAACATCGCCCGCTGGTGCGAAAGCGAGGTCGAGGGCAATTCCATGGCGTCGCGCATGGAATCGCTGATCGATCCGGACACCAAGATGGCCCGCGAGGGCGCGATCACTGCGGTCGACGCCACCACCGTGCGCCTGACGCTGGAACAGCCGGACATCACGATCATCGCGGGCTTCTCGGATTACCCGGCGGCCATCGTGCATCAAAGCTTCAACGGCGATCCGCTCGACAATCCCATCGGTACCGGTCCTTACATGCCGGGTGAGTACACGGTTGGCGTGAAGGCGGTTCTGCTCAGGAACCCCGACCATCAATGGTGGGGCGAGGGCGCGTATCTGGACCGGATCGAATATATCGACTTCGGCACCGAACAGGTCGGGATCTTCGCCGCGGTCGATTCCGGTGAGGTCGACATGGTCTACGAGTCCATCGGTGATTTCATCCTGCTGATGGACAGCGTGGGCTGGACCAAATCCGAGGCGATCACCGCCAACACCGTTGTCATCCGCCCCAACCAGGAGGCCGAGATCGATGGCATGAAGCCCTATGCCGACGTCCGCGTGCGCCGCGCGCTGGCCATGGCCATCGACAACAACGTGCTTCTGGAGCTTGGCTTTTCCGGTAACGGGCTGGTGGCCGAGAACCACCATGTCTCGCCGCTTCACCCGGAATACGCAGAGCTGCCACCGCCCGTTTACGATCCGGCGGGCGCAGCGGCGCTGATGGAAGAGGCTGGCATGGCCGATTTCGAGCATGACCTGATCTCGATCGACGACACCTGGCGCAAGAACACCTGTGATGCGGCAGCGGCGATGCTGCGCGACGCGGGCATCCCGATCAAACGCACGGTGCTGCCCGGATCGACCTTCTGGAACGACTGGGCGAAGTACCCATACTCGGCCACCGACTGGGCGCAGCGCCCGCTGGGCGTGCAGGTTCTGGCCCTCGCGTACCGGTCCGGCGGGACGTGGAACGAAAGCGCGTTCTCGAATGCTGAATTCGACGAACTGCTGGCAGAGGCCATGTCGATCGCCGACGCCGACACCCGCCGCGAGGTGATGGTCCGGTTGCAGACGATCATGCAGGAGGAAGGGGTGGTGGTTCAGCCCTACTGGCGTTCGATCTACCGCCACTACGCCCCCAACGTCGTGGGAGCGGACATGCACCCGACCTTCGAGATCCATGTCGCCAAGCTGGGTTTTGCTGCATAAATTTCGAAGGGCAAGACCGTACTTCATGTGTCTGCGGTCTTGCCCGACCTTCCGATTCCAGAACGTACGCGGCACCCGGTGGCTCACCGGCCGGGGAAGGTCAGTAATTCTCCGCAAATGTCATTTGGACAGCTTTTTCAGCAGAGCGAAATAGGCGAGGATCAAGGTGAATATGTCGATGACGGGAAATGCGGGCCCACCGCCCGCAGCAGGCTGGTGTCCGGTATCGGCACGAATTTCGGCAACTGCATTTTGCAACGGCATCGTGGGAATGCTGGTCAGGCCGTCGGACTCGTGACACGTCTTCATATGGTTCTCGATAACCCCGCCGATCGCATCAAGCGCGGTTTTCGAAGCATTTCCAGACAAGAACGCATGCAGCAAGTCCCGCAATCTCCGTTCCAGTTCGGCCACGGCTTTCGAGACTTCCGCAACATTGGCTTCACGGCTTTCCAATCTTTGCCGCGCCGCATAGGCATTGGCGTCAAAGCGTTGGTTTCGGTACATCATGTGATTGAAATGGGATCGTGACTTCAGGGTGCGTTCCCAAATCTGTTTCAGGTCGACAAACCGCCGTTCCCAATCCGTGATCTTCTGTTCCAAGGCATCATAGGAGGCCGTATGTTTCGTCGGAGTGTCGCCGATGAGCTTCACGCGCTCGGCTTCGATTTGGTTTGACAGCTTTCGGATGCCGTACAATTCGGTTTCATGTCCCATGAAAAATACCTTTTGATCGAAACGAGGGTTACCAATACCCCAAGGTAACACGGGAAGCGGTGCCGCAATCAAGACAAAGGGGGCGGTGGCCAAGGCTCCGGGTGGTTGATGTCGCGGGCGGAAAGCTTGTGATGCGGCTCTTGCGCGTTGAGTGATCACCCGCTATACGCGCGCCACTGACACCACAGGCGGGGTCGGGCCTTTGGGGGAGACATCCCCAAATGTCCACCGGTTGGCCACATGGCTGATACCCCCGCCCAAGGATTGAAACCGGAAAGGATACCGACAATGGCTCTTCCAGAGTTCACATTGCGCCAACTGCTTGAAGCAGGCGTACACTTCGGCCACCAGACGCAGCGTTGGAACCCCCGCATGGGCGAGTTCATCTACGGCGCGCGCAATGGCATCCACATCATGGACCTCACGCAGACCGTTCCGATGCTCGACGCAGCATTGAAAGTGATCCGCGAAACAGTCGCCAAGAACGGCCGCATCCTGTTCGTCGGCACGAAGCGCCAGGCACAGCAGCCGATCGCCGAAGCCGCTGACAAATGCGCGCAGTATTACATGAACCACCGTTGGCTGGGCGGCACGCTCACCAACTGGCAGACCGTGTCAAAGTCGATCCAGCGTCTCAAGCAGATCGACGAACTGATGGCGACCGGTGCCGAGGGTCTGACCAAGAAAGAGCGTCTGGGCATGGAGCGCGAGCAGGGCAAACTGCAGGCGTCGCTGGGCGGTATCCGTGAGATGGGCGGCGTGCCGGACCTTCTGTTCGTCATCGACGTCAAGAAAGAAGCGCTGGCCGTCGCCGAAGCCAACAAGCTGGGTATCCCGGTTGTGGCCATCGTCGATACGAACTGTTCGCCCTCCGGCGTGGATTACATCATCCCGGGCAACGATGACGCGGCGCGCGCCATCAGCCTGTATTGTGACCTCGTGTCCCGCGCGGCACTCGACGGCATGACCGCCCAGATGGGTGCAGCCGGTGTCGATCTCGGCGCGCTCGAAGAAGCGCCGGTCGAAGAGGTTCTCGCCGAAGACGCAACCGCAAGCTAAACTTTACCGCGTCGTTACATCGATATGACAGGGCAGGGCCGTTGAACACAGCGGCCCAGCACGCCCGAATTTGAAATGAGGAGAGCCAAGATGGCGATCACAGCAGCACTCGTGAAAGAACTGCGCGAATTGACCAGCGCAGGTATGATGGACGCCAAGAAGGCGCTTGTCGAAACCGGCGGCGACATGGAAGCCGCAGCAGATTGGCTGCGCACCAAGGGTCTCGCAAAGGCGGCCAAGAAATCCGACCGCACCGCGGCCGAGGGTCTTGTTGCCGTCAAGGTAGATGGCGGCAAGGGTGTCGCGGTCGAAGTGAACTCGGAAACCGACTTCGTTGGCAAGAACTCCGAATTCCAGTCGATGGTTGATGTCATCGCATCTGCGGCGCTGACCGCAAGCGATGTCGAGGGCCTCAAGTCCAAGGACGTCGGCGGCAAGACCGTGCAGGATCTGATCACCGACAAGATCGCCACCATCGGCGAAAACATGTCGCTGCGCCGCATGGCAAAGATCGAAGGCACGCAGGTCGTGTCCTATGTCCACAATGCCGCGACCGACGGCATGGGCAAGATCGGCGTTCTGGTTGCGCTGTCGGGTGAAAACGAAGCCTTCGGCAAGCAAGTCGCGATGCACATCGCGGCTGTGAACCCGGCCTCGCTGTCCTCGGCGGACCTCGATCCGGCGGTTATCGAAAAGGAACGCCAGATCCAGATCGAGATCGCACGCGAATCCGGCAAGCCCGAGCAGGTCATCGAAAAGATGATCGAAGGCCGCATGAAGAAGTTCCTCAGCGACGTGACGTTGCTGGGCCAGTCCTTCGTGATCAACCCGGACCTGACCGTCGAAGACGCGGCCAAGGAAGCCGGTGTCGAGATCACGGGCTATGTCCGTCTTGAAGTCGGCGAAGGCATCGAGAAGAAGGTCGAGGATTTTGCAGCCGAGGTTGCAAAGGCCGCCCAGGGCTAAGTCCAAGGCCCAGATCTGAGTAAAGGAAGCGGCGCTGTTGAAATGAACAGCGCCGCTTTTTTGCGGGAGCAATGGACATCGGTCATGTTGGGGACGACCGGTCCCTTGGCCGGGTCGGACACAATGACCGGGACAGGTCCGTGGCACGACACAGCCAAGCGTCTTTCTGATGAGACCCGCAGAGCCTTGGTAATATCGAGGGTGCGGGCCCCGTGTTCCTTGGCCGAAATTGCCACCACTCACGGAACCTCACCACTGTGCCAATTTACGCAGGGTCAAGGAAGTCCAGTTTTCAGTATCTCACAGTTTTTTCACGCACTTACAGGTCTCTGGAAACTGATTGGGTATGGAGGCACGGCGTGGTCTTGGTGATCTTCTTAATACATAATACTGATTATGCGACTAATTGGTGGCCCACTTTTTAGCGTTACACAAATCATTACAATGTCTTGTGAGGCTATCTTTATCCAGAATCCCAAGCAGAAAGATATGCACGAAAGCAGTCCGCTGTACGGATATGTTCACTCTGGCCGTCGATCCATCGGCAGGATCACGGTAAAGGTTGTGCCCTTGCCGATCTGGCTGTCCACCTGCAAACGTCCGCGATGGCGATTGACGATGTGCTTTACGATGGCCAGTCCCAGCCCGGTGCCGCCCAGTTCGCGGGACCGGTGGCTGTCGACCCGGTAGAACCGTTCGGTCAGCCGCGGAAGGTGCACCGCGTCGATGCCCGGCCCGGTGTCGCTGACCTCAATGCGCACCCCCAGCCCGCGCAGCCGGGTTTCGTAATCCGGAATGCCAAGGCTCATGCGCACGAATGTGCCCTTGCCTGAGTATTTGAGCGCGTTTTCGACAAGGTTGGTCAGGACCTGCCGCAACTGGTCGGGATCGCCCGGCACGACCACCGGCTCGGGTGGCAGATGCAGCGACATCTCGATCCCGGCCTCTTCGGCCAGCTGGGCGAGGCTGTGGCGGGTCTGCTGGATCACCGTGCCCAGATCGACGCTGTCGGCCGGGCGCACGCGCTCCTCGGCCTCGACGCGGCTCAGGGACAGCAGGTCCGACACAAGCCGGTTCATCCGCTCGGCCTCGGCGCCCATGATACCGAGAAAACGCTCCTGTGCCTTCACGTCGTTGCGTGCCGGGCCTTGCAGGGTTTCGATGAACCCCAGCAGAGCGGTGAGCGGCGTGCGCAGCTCGTGGCTCACATTCGCGACGAAATCGCGCCGCATCTGGCCCGCCTGCTCCATCGGGGTGATATCCTCGAAGGACACGAGGATGCCCGTCTGACCCTGCATCGGAACCGCGCCCGCCGTGACGCGATAGGTGATGTCGTGCTGCCCGTCATTGGTCATGTAGCGGGTGTCGCGCTGCGTGCCGTCGCGCCGTACCTGCTCGATCATGTCCAGCAGGGTCGGCTGGCGCAAAGCGGTGATGTAGTGCCGCCCCTCGATATTCTTGCCAAGCAGCGATTCGGCTGCCGCGTTGACGGCAAAGATCCGGTCATCCGGCGCGATCAGCACCGCCGGAATGCCCAGCACCCTCAGGATATCGCTGGGCGTGGCGGTCATTTTGCGTTGGCCACCGCGGCAAGCCCCGCGTCAAAGGCCGCGATCAGCGCGTCCGGGTCTTCGAGCCCTACAGACACCCGAAAGAACCCTTCGGTCATGCCCAGCTTGGCGCGGCCCTCGGGTGTCAGCCCCCGGTGCGACGAGGATGCGGGATGCGACAGGGTGGTGCCCACATCGCCCAGCGTTGGCGCAAAGGCGATCTGGTGCGCGCCCTGGGTAAAGGCATTGGCCTCGGCCCTGCCCCCGTTCAGCTCGAAACTCACCATGTTGCAACCGCGCCCCTGCAGCAGCCCCTGCGCGCGGGCGCGGTCCGGGTGGTCGGGCCGTGTCGGATACAGCACCCGCTTGATCAAAGGTTGCCCGGCCAGATGATCGGCCAGCCGCGCGGCGTTGGATTCGGCGCGGTCGAACCGCAGGTCGAAGGACATCAGCCCGCGCTCGGCCAGCCAGCAATCGAACGGGCTGGGCGTCATGCCGGTGGTGACGGCGAAATCATAGATCGCCTTGGTATCGGCTGCTTCGCGCGCGGCAACCCAGCCCAGTGTCACGTCCGAATGCCCGGCCAGCAGCTTGGTTACGGAATGCAGCACCACATCCGCGCCCAGCTCGAACGGCTGGACCGCGCGCGGCGTGGTGAAGGTGTTGTCCACCACCAGCAGCACGCCCTTGTCGCGGCACAGATCCGCGATGCCCTGCACATCCGCGATCCGCAGCGTCGGGTTCGACACCACCTCGATCAGCACCAGCCGGGTGTTGGGACGCAACGCTGCGGCCATTGCCGCTGCGTCGGTTGGATCGGCGAGCGAGGTCTCGATCCCCAGCCGGGGCAGATCGTCCCGCATCATCCGCAAGCTGCGCCCATACAGCTGGTCACCGCCCACCACGTGATCCCCGGCCTTGCACAGGCCCAGAAGTACCGCCGTCACTGCCGCCATGCCGGACCCGAGCACCAGCCCCGGTTGCGGAGCACCTTCCATCGCGTCGATCCGGCGCGCCAGCACATCCGCGTTGGGATGACCTTCGCGCGCATAGGTGTAGCCTTCGGTGCGACCCTCGTACTGGTCATCGAGCTGATCCGGAGTGTCGCTGGCATAGACCACCGAGGGCATCAGCGGAGTCACCACGGGGGTGGACGCGGAATACGGCAGACCGCCGGGACGCATCAGGGTGGGTTTCATCATTGTCGCAAGTCTCCGTTCAGTTCTTGTGCGCAGGCCTGCCACAAAGCGTGGGCGGCAACAATGGGCGGCGCGCGTCATCCGCACCCTTGTGCTGGCGCTGCACTCGGGCGAAGACAGTCACATGACACAGCGCCCCGACATCCTCTGCATCGGCTCTGTCCTCTGGGACGTGATCGGCCGATCCGACCGCCACATGAAGCAGGGTGCCGATGTGCCCGGCCACATCACCCGCCTGCCCGGCGGCGTGGCGCTCAACATCGCGATGACACTGGCGCGGTTCGACCTTCTGCCCGCGCTGCTGAGCGTTGTCGGGCGCGACCCCGAGGGCGTTGAACTGGTGGCAGCCTGTGACCGGCTGGGCCTGATCACCGATCATCTCTACCGCTCGGATGATCTTCCCACGGATCAATACATGGCGGTCGAAGGCAAGAACGGTCTGATCGCCGCCATTGCGGATGCCCATTCGCTGGAACAGGCAGGCGACAAGATCCTGCGCCCGCTGATCACCGGCCCCGTCGGCTTTGTCGAAGCCCCCTTCCTCGGTCTCATCGCGCTGGATGGCAACCTGACGGAATCGCTGCTCGACCAGATCGTGCACCACCCGGCCTTTGCCGCCGCGGACCTGCGCATCGCGCCTGCCTCGCCGGGCAAGGCAGAACGCCTGCTGCCCTTCATCCGCGCCGGCAAGGGCGTGCTTTACGTCAATCTCGAAGAGGCCGGGCTGCTCTGCCAGACCGAATTCGCGAGCGCACCTCAGGCCGGGGCTGCTCTGGTCGAACGGGGGGCCGCCCGCGCATTGGTCACCGATGGCGGCAATGTCACCTGCGACGCCACGCCCGAGGGCATTCTGGCCGAACGCCCGCCCGAGGTGATGGTCACCCGCGTGACAGGCGCGGGCGATACGTTCATGGCCGCCCATATCGCGTCCGAACTGCGCGGCGCAGACAGGCCCACCGCCCTGCACCGCGCCCTTGCCACAGCTGCCGCCTATGTCGCCGGAGGAACCTGACATGACCACCCTGCCCCTCGATATCTCCCCCGCCGTTCAATCCGCGCTCAAGGCGGGCAGGCCCGTCGTCGCGCTGGAATCGACGATCATCACGCACGGCATGCCATGGCCGCAGAACCTCGAAACCGCCCGCGCGATCGAGGCGACGGTGCGCGACGCAGGTGCGGAGCCCGCCACCATCGCGGTGATCGACGGGCGCCTCTGCGTCGGCCTGGGCGCGGACCAGTTGGAGGCATTGGCTCAGGCCAAGCATGTCGCCAAGCTCAGCCGCGCCGACATGGCGGTCTGCATGGCACGAGGCGGCACTGGCGCGACCACCGTGGCGGCGACAATGATCGCCGCGCATCTTGCAGGGATCGAGGTCTTTGCCACCGGCGGCATCGGCGGCGTGCATCGTGGCGCGGACCAGAGCTTTGACATCTCCGCCGATCTTCAGGAATTGTCACAGACCCCCGTCACGGTTGTGGCTGCCGGGGCCAAGGCCATTCTCGATCTGCCCAAGACGCTGGAAGTGCTTGAAACCCTTGGCGTGCCGGTCATCGCCTATGGCCAGGACACCCTGCCCGCCTTCTGGTCGCGCGGATCGACGCTCAAGGCCCCGCTGCGTGCCGACAGCCCCGCAGAGATCGCCCGCGCCCACCAGATGCGGGCCGCGCTTGGCCTGCCCGGCGGTCAGCTGATCGCCAACCCGATTCCCGCCGAGGCCGAGATCCCCCATGCCGAGATTCACCCCATCATCGCCCGCGCCACGCAGGATGCCGAGGCACATGGCATCACCGGCAAGGCGCTGACGCCCTACCTGCTGCAGCGCATTTTTGAGCTGACCGAGGGCCGGTCACTGGACGCCAATATCGCGCTTGTGCTCAACAATGCCCTGCTGGGCGCGCAAATCGCACAGGAAATGACGTTGCTGCGTTGAAATTCAGTCTCTTGCGCCGCAGCCCCATTGTAGACCCGCGCCGGACCGCCTAGATTTTCGCGGAACAAGCGACGGACACAGCATGACCACCCCATTCGAGCCAGAGCGGCGCAAACCCGGTTTCATCACCGGTCTGCGATCAAGCTTCCTGACGGGGATCGTGGTGATCGCCCCCGTCGCCCTGACGATCTGGCTGATCTGGACGATCATGGGCTGGATCGACGGGTTCGTGCTGCCGCTCGTGCCCACACGCTTCAATCCCGAGCAATATATCGGCATCAATCTGCGCGGCATCGGGGTCATGATCTTTCTGGTGTTCACGATCTTTGTCGGCTGGGTCGCCAAGGGGCTGATCGGGCGCTCGCTGATCCGGTTCGCCGAAAGCCTTGTCGAACGCATGCCGGTGGTCCGGTCGATCTACAGCGGCGTGAAACAGATCGCCGAAACGATCTTTGCCCAGTCCGAACGGAACTTCGAAAAGGCCTGCCTGATCCAGTACCCACGCAAGGGAATCTGGGCCATCGGCTTCATCTCGACCGAGGCGCGGGGCGAGATTGCGGATAAGGCGGAAACCATGGGCCGGCTGATGTCGGTCTTCGTGCCGACCACGCCCAACCCGACCTCGGGATTCCTGCTGTATTTCCCCGAGGAAGACGTGATCGAACTCGACATGAACATCGAGGATGCGGCGAAACTGGTGATCTCGGCGGGGCTTGTCTATCCCAATGCCAAGGACCCGACCCAGCCTGCCAAGGCCGCGTAAATTATCCGGCGGGCCGCTCTTGAAGCGGCTCTTTCCGCCGGACAACTCAACCCAACGGCGCGCGCAGATCAGCCGCGCCACCGGGGCCGCGTTCCTGCTGGTCTATGCCGGGTACATGGTCTGGCTCAGCCAAACATTCTGACAAGATCGGCCGTCTGCCGTTTCCCCAGGTCTGCCTTGTGATGGGCAAGGAACTCCCCTGTGGCGCGGCGGCCAGCCTCTTTCAGCGTGGCGATTACCGAGGGCACCGGCACCAGCTTCGTCGCCACAGACAGATCGTTCATCAGCGCATCATCGGCGATCATGTGCACGAGGACGTTTTTCATCACGCCCTCCTGCATCTTGCCTGCCGAAATGAGACGCTGCACGAATTCGATGGCCCGCAATTCCCGCAGCAAGGACGAGTTGAAGCTGATCTCGTTGATCCGGTTCTGGATCTCGTTCGGCATCACGGGGATCGTGTCGCGCACGAGCGGGTTGATGTTCACGATCACCACGTCATCCGGCAGCTCCGCATGGAACAGAGGAAACAGCGCCGGGTTGCCGGTATAGCCGCCATCCCAGAACGCCTCTACGATGCCAGTCTCCGGATCCGTGACCTTGACCGCCTGAAACAGCGTGGGCAGGCAGGCCGAGGCGAGGATGCTTTGCGTGGTGATCGCGTCGCCTTCGAAGATCCGCACCTTGCCGTCGCGCACCTGCGTGGCGCAGACAAAAAGCTGCGGCCCTTCATTGGCGCAGACCCGGCCGAAATCGAACTGGTCGACGATCTTTTCCAGCGGGTTCTCGTAAAGCGGCCCCCAGGCATAGGGCGACATCATCCGGCTGACCGTATCGCTGAGTTGGAACAGCGGCGAATACTCGATGCTTTTGCTGATGGCAGCGGGCGTCGGCAACCAGGCCTGCATCCAGAGCGGCACCGCCATGTCATCGAGCCGCGCCACCTGTGTCCAGAGCCAGTCGAGGTTTTCCCGCGCCCCGTCGCGCCCGCCCAAGAGCCAACCCGCCTTGAGCGCCGCCCCGTTCAGCGCCCCGGCCGAGGTGCCGGAAATCGCCGCGATCTCGATGTCGTCTTCCTGAAGCAGCCGGTCCAGCACACCCCAGGTGAACGCGCCATGCGCCCCGCCGCCCTGTAGCGCAAGATTAATCCTGATCATGCCGGTTTCCTGCTTCTCTGGTTCAACAATATCTCGGGGAGCGCGAGGGGCTGGCCCCTCGTTCCCGAATTCAGCCAAGAGTCAGCGCTCAGGCAGCCGTCCAGCCGCCATCCACGGCCAGGGATGTCCCGGTGATCTGATCCGCCGCGTCGCTGCACAGGAACAACACCGTTCCGGCAAGCTGTTTCACCGTCACGAATTCCTTGGACGGTTGCTTGGCCAGGATGACCTTTTCGACAGCTTCGTCTTCGGAAATCCCGTATTGCTTGGCCGTATCGGGAATCTGCGCCTCCACCAGCGGGGTCAGCACATATCCCGGACAGACGGCGTTACAGGTGATCGGTTCCTTGGCGGTTTCAAGACCCACGGTCTTGGTCAGCCCCAGAACGCCGTGCTTGGCCGTGACATAGGCCGCCTTGAATGGGGATGCGCGCAGCCCGTGCCCGGAGGCGATATTCACGATCCGGCCCCACCCGGCCTTGCGCATCATCGGCAATGCAGCGGCGATGGTGTGAAACGAAGACGACATGTTGATCGCGATGATCGCGTCCCATTTTTCGATCGGGAATTCATCCACTGGCGCAACATGCTGGATGCCCGCGTTGTTCACGAGGATGTCGCAGGCGCCCGCCTGTTCGATCAGCGCACGGCACTGGTCGGGCTTGGACATGTCCGCCTGGATGTAGCGCACCGTGACTCCATGTTCCTTGGCGATCTCTCTGGCCAGCGCGTGATCCTCGTCCCGGTCGGTGAACGAGTTGATCACCACATCCGCACCGGCGCGCGCCAATTCGTGCGCCACGCCTAGGCCGATGCCCGAGTTCGATCCGGTGATGACGGCGGTTTTTCCCTTCAGCGACATGATCGCTCCTCTTTATGGTCTTTTCGCTTGCGCAGAATGCTACATGCTGCGCGTGCATAATACAAAGAAGAAGAGGGAGCAGGTTCGCAAGAATCGGTCGCCGGACGAATCGAGTCGCCTGACCCACAATTCCGATGCGACAGGCCCCGCGCCACCCCGACAGGAACCCGCGTCATGGCCTTGATTCACACGGGTATGGGCCAGTCTTGCCGAGTTTCTGCGCACAAAAAAACCCCGGCACGAAGCCGGGGTTAAGTTATTGAGGCAGGTTTCATACAGGCAAGAAACCTATCGAGCAGTGATCCCTTTATAGGCATTCTTTCACCGTGATCCAAGCTAAAAGTTTGAAAAGCCACGAAAGCCCCATTAGGTTTGTGGTCAACAAAACAAGAGCAGACAGGGTATGTTGCTAAAATGAGAACGGTTTTATTCCTGAAACGCGGGATCGGCATTGCTGCACTGGCGCTCGCGCTTGGCGCGCATCCGGGCGCTGCGGACCCGCAACACGGCATAGCTATGTATGGTGACCCCGCACTTCCACCTGATTTTGTGTCCCTGCCCTATGCCAATCCCGACGCCCCCAAGGGCGGGCGCATCGTCACCGGCGAGGTTGGTGGCTTCGACAGCCTCAACCCGCATATCGCCAAAGGCTCCACGCCCTGGCAACTTCGGTTCCTCGCCTATGAAAGCCTGATGGGCCGGAATTGGGACGAGCCGTTCTCGCTTTACGGGCTTCTGGCCGAATCAATCGAGGTTGGAGAGAATCGCGACTGGGTCGAATTCGTCCTGCGCGAAGAGGCCGCGTTCTCGGATGGCACGCCGCTCACCGTCGAGGACGTGATGTGGTCCTACGAAACCCTCGGCACCATCGGGCACCCGCGCTACCACGGCGCTTGGAACAAGATCGCGTCGATGGAACAGACCGGCCCGCGTTCCATCCGCTTCACCTTCAACGAGGTGGACCCGGAAATGGCGCTGCTGATCGGCATGCGCCCGATCCTGAAAAAGGCCCAGTGGGAGGGCAAGGATTTCGCCGCCTCCGGCATCGACGAGGTGCCGATCACCACGGCTCCGTACATGATCGACGATTACGAGGCGGGCCGTTTTGTCAGCCTCAAGCGCAACCCCGATTACTGGGGCCAGAACGTCAACTTCATGCGCGGTCAGGCCAACCTGGATGAAATCCGCATGGAATTCTACGGCGACGGCACCGCCATGTTCGAGGCGTTCAAGGCCGGCGCGCTGAATTCCAGCCGTGAATTCAACGTCGAGAAATGGGACACGCAGTATGATTTCCCGGCCATCGACAGCGGCGATGTCGTCAAATCGGTGATCCCGCATGAACGCCCGTCGGGCATGACCGGCTTCGTGATGAACACCCGCCGCGACGTGTTCAAGGACTGGCGCGTGCGTGATGCCATGATGCATGCGTTCAATTTTGAATTCATCAACGAAACCATGACCGGCTCGAAGCAGCCGCGCATCAGCTCGTACTTCTCGAACTCGGTTCTGGGCATGGCGGACGGCCCGGCAGAGGGCCGCGTGCGTGATCTGCTGGAACCCTTCGCGTCAGAGCTGCTGCCCGGCGCGCTGGACGGCTATGCCCTGCCCGTGTCGGACGGGACCGAACGCAACCGCGGCAACATCCGCGCCGCCATCGACCTGATGGAGGAGGCGGGCTACACCATCGCCGACGGCAAGATGGTTGGCCCAGATGGCGCACCCTTCACCTTCGAGATCCTGCTGCAACAGGGCAGCAGCGAAGAGCAGTCCATCATCGACCTCTACACCCAGTCGCTGGAACGGGTCGGCATCACGCCGACGATCACGACGACCGACAGCGCGCAGTTCAAGGAACGCACCACCAATTACGATTTCGACATGAGCTTCAACCGCTGGGGCATGTCGCTGAGCCCCGGCAACGAACAAAAGCTCTATTGGGGGTGTGAGGGCGTCGAGGCGCCCGGCACGCGCAACTGGATGGGCATGTGTTCGCCTGCCGCCGAGGCGATGATCGACGAGATCCTGAATTCGCAATCCCGCGATGACTTCATCGCCGCCACCCGCGCGCTGGACCGGGTGCTGACCACCGGACGCTACGTGATCCCGATCTACCAGTGGAACATCAGCCGGATCGCCCACGCGAAACAGCTGAAATATCCCGAAGCAATCCCGATCTATGGGGACTGGATCGGCTGGCAGCCTGATGTCTGGTGGTGGGACGAGGAGTGATCCATGCGCACATGGGCTCTGATGATCATGGTTGCAGGCGCGCTCAGCGCCTGCGCCACCGTTGACGGGATCGGTCAGGACATCTCGACCACGTCGCGCACCGTGCAAGGCTGGTTCTGACACGGCACAGGTGCATTGCGGCGGGCAGACCGGGCCGAACGTCTTCGCTTGGCGATTCCGAGATCCTGTGTCATCCTCCGGTCCGCGAGGGACGTTTGGAGGAGCGTCGGATGACATGGATCGACATTGCCCAGAACTGGCCCGTGGCGCAGGCGCGTCTGGAAACCCGCTTTCCACTGCTGGATTGTGATGCCCTGCCGTTTCCGCCCGACAGCATCACGAGCCTTGCACGCCGCCTGGCCGCCAAACACGACCTGACGCCGCTCGAAGCCCGCGAAGAACTGGCGGATTGGCTGTTCATCGCAACGCTGGCCCGTCAGACCGAACCGATCCGCCTGCATTGACCCGCGTTGCTCAGTTCAGCGACGTGACCCACAGGATGCTTGCATCGTCATCCGAGATTGAAATCACGTTATGCCCCATCGTGGCATCGTAATAGGCGCTGTCGCCGCGCCGCATCTCGACCGGTTCATAGAACTCGGTATAGAGCCGGATCACCCCGGTCAGCACATACAGGAATTCCTCGCCGTCATGGCGCACCCAGCCGTCGAACTCCTCGGCAGAGCGCGCCCGCACCCGTGCGCGGTACGGCAACATCTGCTTCTTGGTCAGGGTTTCGGCCAAAAGCTCGTGTTCATAGGTGGTTGTGGCATGATGCTGACCCTGCCCGTTGACGGTCACCACCATCCGCCCGTTCACCTTTTCGCGCTGCGGCGGAGTGAACAATTGCGGCACGCTGATCTGCAACCCGGTCGCCAGCTTTTTCAGCGCATCATATGTGGGCGACATCTGCCCGTTCTCGATTTTCGACAGGGTGGACCGCGCCAGACCCGCCTGCTGGGCCGCCTGTTCCAGCGTCCAGTTGCGCGCCTTGCGCAGGTCGCGCACGCGCTCGCCAAGGTTCAGCGGCTCGGGCTGGTCATGGGTGCCGCCGTCGCGCGCGATGCGGATCAGGTTCTTTGGATCATCGGTCATGAACGCCTCTATAGTCGCAGCCCGATCCACCGGCAACCTGCGCTTGCGGTGCTGCCGATTGCGCCCTAGGGCTGTGCCATGAGCTCTGTCTTCGATGCTGGCCCGTGGCCGCCCTGCCCGCAGGATTTCAACCTTGCCGCCCATGTTCTGGCCGCCGCCGACCGCGTGCCGGACAAGATCGCGCTGGCCGTGGTCAAACCCACAGGCGCCCAACGCTGGAGCTATGACCGCCTGCGCAGCGCCATCCTTGGCTGTGCCACCGGGCTGCTGGACAGCGGGCTGAAACCGGGTGACCGACTGCTGATGCGTGTTGGCAATTCGGTCGAATTTCCCGTGGCCTATCTGGCCGCCATCGCCGTCGGCATCGTGCCCATTCCCACATCCTCGCAACTGACCCTGCCCGAGGTTCAGGTGTTGATCGACATGACCGACCCGGCGGCGATGCTGCATGACGGCATCACCGCCTGCCCCGACACGCGGCGTGTGATCCGTACGAACCGGATGTCCGATTGGTACGCTCTGCCCGCCGCAGCCTATGATCTGGGTGACCCCGACCGGCTGGCCTATATCATCTTCACCTCCGGCACATCCGGCACGCCGCGCGCCGTCTGCCATGCCCACCGCGCCATCTGGGCGCGGGGCATGATGATGGAGGGCTGGTACGGGCTGACCGAACAGGACCGCCTGATGCATGCGGGCGCGTTCAACTGGACCTATACGCTGGGCACCGGGCTGCTTGATCCGTGGACGCGGGGTGCCACCGCGTTGATCCCTGCACAAGGCGTCGAACACGCGCAGATTCCGCTTCTGCTCAAACGGCATGAGGCGACGATTTTTGCCGCAGCACCCGGGGTTTACCGAAACATCCTCAAGTCAGCTGGGCTGAACCTGCCCAAGCTGCGTCACGGCCTGTCTGCGGGCGAGAAACTGCCCGCATCGGTCCGCGACGCATGGCAAACGGCCACCGGCACCCGCGTTTACGAAGCCTTCGGCATGTCCGAATGCTCCACCTTCATCTCAAGCGCTCCCGGCGCGCCAGACCTGCCGCCGGAAAGCCTCGGCTGGCCGCAACCCGGTCGGCACATCGCCATCGTCGGCGACACCACCCCCGTTCCAATCGGCACTCCCGGCATCATCGCCGTGCACCGCAGCGACCCCGGCCTGATGCTCGGCTACCTGAACCAACCCGAAGCGACCGAAGCGCGCTATCAAGGCGACTGGTTCCTGACCGGCGACATGGGAGAAATGACGGAAAGCAAAGGCATTCTCTACCACGGCCGCGCGGATGACATGATGAATGCAGGCGGGTTCCGCGTCAGCCCTCTCGAAGTCGAAGCCGCGCTGATGCAGTATCCCGACATTCACGAGGTCGGTGTCACGGATATCGAGATCAAACCCGACACACGCATCATCGCCGCCTATTACGTCGCGGATCACCCGCTCGACGAGGACTTGCTGAACGCCTTTGCCGCCACCCGCCTTGCCCGCTACAAGCAACCGCGCCTGTACCGACGCATCGCGTCGCTGCCGCGCAACGCCAACAACAAGCTGTTGCGACGCGCCCTGCCAGACCAAACCCCGGTCTAGCTGCCTTATCATTGTGCGCCGGATCTGGTAAACGGCAAGGAAATGACTTGAAAGGAGTGACACATGGTCAAGCTCGACATCATGTCCGACCCGATCTGCCCCTGGTGCTATATCGGCAAGACGCATCTGGATCGCGCGCTTGAACAGCGCCCCGATCATCCGTTCCTGATCACCTGGCATCCGTTCCAGCTCAATCCCGACATGCCCAAAGGCGGCATGGACCGGCGCGGCTATCTTGAAACCAAGTTCGGTGGCAAGGATGCAGCGGTCAAGGCCTATGCGCCCGTGGTCGAGAATGCGGAAAAGGCCGGGTTGAAGATCAACTTTGAAGGCATTGAAAAGACACCGAATACGCTGGACGCACACCGGCTGATCCACTGGGCCGGGATCGAAGGTCACCAGAACGCGGTCGTGGACGCGATGTTCACCGCCTATTTCGTCGAAGGGCGCGATATCGGGGATGCCGATGTTCTGGCCGATATCGCCGACAGCTGTGGCATGGATGCCAGCGTCGTGCTGCGCTTGCTGGCCACCGACGAAGACCGGCGCGACATCGTCGACCGTGATGCGGCGGCGCGCGGCATGGGGGTGAGCTCCGTGCCCACCTTCATCGTCGCCAGTCAGCATGCCGTGCCCGGCGCGCAACCGACCGAGCTTTGGCTGCAGGTGATGGACGACCTTGCCCGGCAAGGTGCCGCGCAAGACGCATGAGCACGGCGCTCCGACTCGCGACGCTGGTCCTCACTCTGGTCCTGATCATCGCATCGGGCACGGTGTTCTTTCGCTGGGCCGAGGGCTGGAGCTGGCTGGATGCCTATTTCTTCACCGTCGTGACCCTGTCCACCGTGGGATATGGCAACCTCGTGCCCGCAACCGCGATGGGCAAGATCGGCACCACGATCTTCATCTTCGTGGGGCTGGGGGTCTTCGTCGTGGCGATCCAGCAATTCGGCCTGTTCGCGATGGGCAAACGCGCCGAGCACACCGAATGGCTCATCGGTCGATTGGGCTCACACGGCAAAAGCGCCAATGCGGACGAGGATCCGGCGGACTCCTCTCACCCCGGGTCCGGCACCCCCTGAGGGAGACGAGGTCTGTTCTCTGCATGTCGTTGCTGCTAAGGGCTAGGCGTATAAATCCGGGACATCTTCATGCCGAACGCGATGCCGCGCACCGAATTCATTGCTTTGATGGCCATGCTGGCTGCAACCGTTGCACTGTCGATCGATGCGATGCTGCCTGCCCTGCCGCAAATCGCGCAGGAACTGACCCCCGATGACATCAACAAGGCACAGCTGATCCTGACAAGTTTCGTGCTGGGGATGGGGCTCGGCACGTTCCTGACCGGGCCGCTGTCGGACACGTTCGGGCGCAAGCCGGTCATGCTCTGGGGTGCCGTGCTCTATACCATCTGCGCCTTCATCGCGTCCAAGGCGCAATCGCTCGAAGTGCTGCTGATCGCGCGGGTGTTCCAGGGGGTCGGTGCAGCCGGGCCGCGCGTGGTGGCGATGGCGGTGGTGCGCGACCTTTACATGGGGCGTGGCATGGCGCAGATCGTGTCCTTCATCATGATCATCTTCACGCTGGTGCCCGCCATCGCACCGCTTCTGGGGTCCTTCGTGATCGACGCCTACAGCTGGCGCGCGGTGTTCTACGGCTTCATGGGGTTCTCGGTGATCTCCGCGCTCTGGCTGGGTCTGCGCCTGCCCGAAACCCTTCCCCCCGAACGCCGCCGCCCGTTCCGCCTGCACGCACTGCGCGCGGCGGTGGCCGAGATGTTCGTACATCCGGTGGTGCGCCTGTCCATTGCCGTGCAGGGGCTGTGTTTCGCCATGCTCTTTTCCATGCTGTCGAGCGTGCAGCAGATCTACGACATCACCTTCGGTCGCGCCGACACCTTCGCGATCTGGTTCGGCGTCGTGGCTGTGGTTGCGGGCAGTTCCGGCTTTCTGAACGCCAACCTCGTGATGCGGCTGGGCATGATGTTCCTCGTGCGCGCCATGCTGATCGCGCAGGTCGGCTTTTCCGCGCTGATGATCCTGGCCGGCTATGCCGCGATGGCCGGTCATCTCTCGGACACGGTCTTTTTTGGCTGTTTCGTGGTCTGGCAGATCACGGTGTTTTTCCAGGCCGGCATGACGCTGGGCAATCTGGCGGCCATTGCGCAGGAACCGATGGGCCATATCGCGGGCATGGCGGCGAGCGTGATCGGGTCGGTGGCCACGGTTGTCGGTGTCACCCTTGCGATCCCGGTCGGGCTGATGTTCGATGGCACGCCGATCCCGCTGGCTGCCGCGATTTTCCTCGAAGCCACGCTTGCGCTCTGGCTGATGCGGCTGATGATGCAGGCAGATGCGCAACTTTCGCCCGCCCAATGAATTGACCCGACAAAGGTAAAGGACCCCTCCAATGTCGAAGATCAAAGTCGATAACCCCATTGTCGAAATGGACGGTGATGAAATGACCCGGATCATCTGGGATTTCATCAAGAAAAAGCTGATCTTGCCCTATCTCGACATAGACCTGCTCTACTACGATCTGGGGATCGAGGAGCGGGACCGCACCGACGACCAGATCACCATCGACGCTGCCGAAAAGACCAAGGAAGTCGGCGTCGCCGTCAAATGCGCGACCATCACTCCCGACGAAGGCCGGGTAAAGGAATTCGGCCTGAAGCAGATGTGGCGCAGCCCGAACGGCACGATCCGCAACATCCTGGGCGGCGTGATCTTCCGCCAGCCGATCCTGTGTCGCAACGTGCCGCGCCTCGTGCCCGGCTGGACCAAACCCATCGTGGTGGGCCGACATGCATTCGGGGACCAGTACAAGGCCACCGATTTCAAATTCCCCGGCGCGGGCAAGCTGACGATGAAATTCGTGGGCCAAGACGGCACGGTGATCGCACGCGATGTCTACGACGCGCCGTCTTCCGGCGTGTTCATGGGGATGTACAACCTCGACGATTCGATCACCGATTTCGCGCGGGCCTCGTTCAACTACGGGCTCAACATCGGCTGGCCGGTCTACCTGTCCACCAAGAACACGATCCTCAAGCAATATGACGGCCGGTTCATGGAGATCTTCCAACACATCTACGACACCGAATTCCGCGAGGCCTTCGAGGCCAAGGGCATCGAATACCAGCACCGCCTGATCGACGACATGGTCGCCTCCGCGCTCAAATGGTCGGGCGGGTTTGTCTGGGCCTGCAAGAACTACGATGGCGACGTCCAGTCCGACACCGTGGCGCAGGGGTTCGGGTCGCTGGGCATGATGTCGTCGATCCTGATGACGCCGGATGGCAAGATCGTCGAGGCCGAGGCCGCCCACGGCACCGTCACGCGGCATTACCGCCAGCATCAGGCGGGTGAGGAAACCTCCACAAACTCCATCGCGTCGATCTACGCCTGGACCGGCGCGCTCAAGCACCGGGCCAAGCTGGACCAGAACATCAGCCTGCGCGCCTTTGCCGAAACCTTGGAACGGGTCGTGGTGGAAACGGTTGAGGCCGGTTTCATGACCAAGGATCTCGCGCTCTTGGTCGGGCCGCAGCAAAGCTGGCTCACCACCATGGGCTTTCTCGAAAAGCTGGATGAGCGGTTGAATGCGGCCTTGACGGGGTAAAGCCGGATCGCTCGTCGCGGGTGACGACTTGACATGGTCGCTATATGTCATAGTTGCTGACCTATGTTTCTGCTCAGCACACCCCAATCCGACCGCCACACTCCGTTCGAGGACGCCCAGGGCATCTTGGTCGGCGCAACTCTGGTCGCGTTGGCGGTGCATGTCCTGTCCTCGGCAAACCTGATGACGGGGCAGATCGCCGGTCTGGCGTTGCTCGGCAGTTACATGTCCGACTGGTCGTTCGGCGCGATCTTCTTCGTGCTCAACCTGCCCTTCTACATTGTGGCGGTTCGGCAACTCGGCTGGGTGTTCACCCTCAAGACCTTTGCCGCCGTGGCGCTTATGTCACTGATTTCGGACACACTCCCCCTGATCCTGAATGTCGAGATGGTGCATCCGGCGCTTGGCGCAGTGCTGGGTGGCATCCTTGCCGGGGTCGGGTTGATCTCGCTCTTCCGGCACGGGGCGACGCTGGGCGGCGTGGGTGTCGTGGCGCTCTGGCTGCAGGACGCGCGCGGCATCAAGGCGGGCAACACGCAGCTTGCCTTCGACCTTGTGGTCTTTGCTCTGGCCTTCTGGGTCTTGCCGATCGACGTCGTGATCTGGTCGCTATTGGGCGCGGTGATCCTGAACATGATCATAACGATCAATCACCGCCGCGACCGCTACGTCGCGCGCTCCTGACCCCGCTTTTCCGAACAAATTGCCAAAAACGACACATTGTCGCAATTGGCGCAGATTGCCCGCATCGTTGAAGGCAGCGTCATCGTAGCAATACGGAGATGTAGATGCGCGGTGACAGATCCGCCTTGGCACTGGTGCTGCGCACCATAGGCGCGCGGCGGGGACGCGCGGCGCGCGGGCGGCCCTGATCGGGCCTGACCCAAGCCTTCACATCCCCCCTTTTTGTCAAAGAGTATCCCGATGACCGATCTCTCCCCCCGTCGTGCCGGTGGCCGTGCCGCCCGCCGTGAAGCGCGTGCCAATCCTCTGGCCGACAACCTCCGCCCGATCCGCCCCGGCATGTCCGGTGGGCGCTATCAACCTCTGGACGTGGCGGATCTCGACCGCATCCACAACGCGGCACTCACCGCGCTCGAAGAGATCGGCCTCTCCGAAGCCCCTGCCTCGGGCATCAGGATCATGACCGACGCGGGCGCCATTCTTGGCGACGACGGCCGCATCCGCTTTCCCCGCGCGCTGGTCGAGGACATGCTGGTCCTCGCCAATAGGTCCGTCACGCTTTGTGGCCGCGATCCGCTCTATGACCTCGACCTGTCGGGCACCCGTGTGCATTACGGCACGGCAGGTGCGGCGGTGCACATGGTCGATGTGGATACCGGCCATTACCGCGAAAGCACGGTGCAGGATCTGCACGATGCCGCGCGCATCGCGGACCAGCTCGAGAACATCCATTTCCTGCAGCGCCCGATGGTGGCGCGCGACATTCTCGACAACCGCGAGATGGACCTGAACACGATCTACGCCTGCTGCGCCGGCACCTTCAAACATGTGGGCGTGTCCTTCACGGAACCCTCGTTCGTGCCTGACGCGTTCGAGCTGTTGCACCTGATCGCGGGCGGAGAGGACGCATGGCGCGCGCGCCCCTTCGTGTCGAACTCGAACTGCTTTGTCGTCCCGCCGATGAAATTCGCCACCGAATCCTGCGAGGTCATGGAAGCCTGCGTGCGTGGCGGCATGCCCGTGCTGCTGCTCAGCGCGGGTCAGGCCGGGGCAACCGCGCCTGCGTCGATCGCAGGCGCCATCGTTCAGGCCGTGGCGGAATGTCTGGCGGGTGTGGTTTATGTCAACGCGATGGCGCCGGGCCACCCCTGCATCTTCGGCACATGGCCCTTCGTGTCTGACCTGCGCACCGGTGCCATGTCCGGCGGTTCGGGCGAACAGGCGCTGCTTACGGCAGGCTGCGCGCAGATGCACCGGTACTATGGCCTCTGCGGCGGTGCTGCGGCAGGCATTGCCGACGCCAAACTGCCGGACATGCAGGCGGGCTGGGAACAGATGTGCTCCAACGTCATGGCGGGGCTGTCCGGTCTGAACATGGTCTATGAGGCGGCGGGCATGCATGCCTCGCTTCTGGGGTTCTGCCACGAGAGCCTGATCCTTGGCGACGACCTGATCGGTCAGGCGCTGCGCTGCGTGCGCGGCATCGAGGTCACCGACGACGATCTGAGCCTCGAGGTCATGCGCGCCACCTGTATCGGCGGGCCGGGGCATTATCTGGGCAGCGACGACACGCTGAACCGGATGCAGCGGGATTACGTCTACCCGGTGGTGGGCAACCGCGCCTCGCCCAAGGAATGGGTCGAACAGGGCAAGCCGATCCTTGTCGACACAGCGACGCAGCGCAAGGAGATGATCCTGTCGAAACCCGCACGCGCCCGCTTTGCGCCGGATGTCGACGCGGCGATCCGAAGCCGGTTCAACATTCACCTGCACTGACGCCACACCTGATCTTCTTCTTGTTCCAAATACCTCCGGGGGGTTTGGGGGGCTGGCCCCCCAAAACGTCGCAGACACGCTCAAAAGGACGACGGGTCTGGTCCCGCGCGCCGGGATGCGCCATCAAGCCCGCATTCTCAAGGAGATCGCCATGCCCTATCTTGTCCTCATGTTCGCCGTTCTGGCGGAAACCATCGGCACGACCGCGCTTCAGGCCAGCCAGCAATTCAGCCGCCCCCTGCCCTCGATCATCGTGGTGGTGGCCTATGGTGCGGCGTTCTACCTGCTCGCGATCGCGCTCAAGACGTTCCCGGTGGGCATCGCCTATGCGATGTGGTCGGGCATGGGGATCGTCTTCATCGCCATCATCGGCTTTGCGGTCTTCGGTCAGCGGCTCGACTGGCCGGCAATCCTCGGCATCGGCATGATCATGGCGGGCATCTTGGTGATCAACCTCTTCTCGAACACCGCAACACACTGAACGCCGCGCACAAAAAAACGCGCACCAGAGGGACCGATGCGCGTTTCGTGCCTTACGAAAGGTTCAGGAGGTCAGAACCGGAAGCTGCCGCGCAGCGACACTGTGTCGGCATAGACGTCCACGCCCGTGTCGTCGAAGTCATTGAACTGGTGCGCGAGGTATTCGCCACCCACGGTGAACTGTTCGGTCACCTTGTATTCGATGCCCACACCACCGACGATGCCGGTGTCGTCTCCGATATTGGTGCCCAACTGTGCCGCACCGACGGTGCCGTAGACCAGGGTCCGACCGAGGTCGTAGCCACCGCGCAGCTTGGCGCGGAAGATGTCATCGACTTCGATCCCGCCCAGGTTGATGTCTTCACCCGTCTGGTAGTCAAGCTCGCCACCCAGGACGAACGAACCGAAGTCATAGTCGTAGCCGCCATAGACGCCGTAGATGCCTTCGCTGTCGTCGAAATTGCCTGCGTCTGCCGACAGGTTGCCAAAGCTCAGGCCGCCATAGGCACCGGTCCAGTCGCCATCCATTCCGGTCGGAGCGACGCTGACCGGTTGCATGATCACCGGTTCCGATGGGGCCGGATCTGCGCTGCCCGCAAATGTTGCGGTGGCACCGACACCAAGAAGTGCTGCTCCAAGAAGTACGTTTTTCATGAGAAGATTTCCTTTCTCTCAAGTTGTTCTTGCCTCGGGACATCAGGGCACACCTGCACCCTGCATCCTGTATGAGGAACGTCGGAACCCATGCACCGGTTTCAATGCAAATGTCCTAACACTGATCAGTCCGACCGATTTCAGGCCGAAGCCCGCCCAAAAGGCCACGTGGCATCAGTGCTTTATCGCCGGTTCCCTGTCACGCGCGCGTGAGGTGGATGTGGTGTCCTATCCGCCACACCCTAGTACCCGGGCTTTTTTGCTGGCGTTCCGGGACCGGGCCTAGTAACCCCCGGCCAACTCTTCCCTGTACGAGACAAAGATTCATGGACCTTCGCAACATTGCGATCATCGCCCACGTCGACCACGGCAAGACGACGCTCGTGGACGAACTTCTGAAACAATCCGGCGCGTTCCGTGCCAACCAGGCCGTCGCGGAACGCGCGATGGACAGCAACGACCTTGAACGCGAACGCGGCATCACCATCCTGGCCAAGGCCACGTCGGTGGAATGGAAAGGCACGCGCATCAACATCGTCGACACGCCCGGCCACGCCGATTTCGGCGGCGAGGTGGAGCGCATCCTGTCGATGGTGGACGGTGTTGTCCTGCTGGTGGACGCCGCCGAAGGCCCGATGCCGCAGACCAAGTTCGTGACCTCCAAGGCGCTGGCCCTCGGTCTGCGCCCCATCGTCGTGCTCAACAAGGTCGACAAGTCCGACGCGGAACCGGACCGCGCGCTGGACGAATGTTTTGACCTCTTCGCCAATCTCGGTGCCAACGAGGACCAGCTCGATTTCCCGCACATGTACGCCTCGGGCCGGTCTGGCTGGGCGGACACCACGCTGGAAGGGCCGCGCAAGAACCTTGACGCGCTGTTCAAGCTGATTGTCGACCACGTCCCTGCCCCCAGGCAGATCAAGCACCAGGACGAAGATTTCAGCATGCTGGCCACCACGCTGGGCGCGGATCCCTTTGTGGGCCGCATCCTGACGGGCCGCGTCGAGACCGGTCGTCTCAAGGTCGGCGCCACCGTGCAGGCTCTGAGCCGCGTCGGTCAGAAGATCGAACAGTTCCGCGTCTCCAAGATCCAGGCCTTCCGCGGCCTTGGTCCGCAGGACATCGACGAAGCGTTGGCCGGCGACATCGTCAGCATCGCGGGCATGTCCAAGGCCACGGTGGCCGACACGATCTGCGCGCTGGCGGTTGACGTGCCGCTCAAGGCGCAACCCATCGACCCGCCCACCATCACCGTGACCTTCGGCATCAACGACAGCCCGCTGGCAGGTCGTGACGGCAAGAAGGTGCAATCCCGCGTGATCCGTGACCGCTTGATGAAAGAGGCGGAATCCAACGTCGCCATCAAGATCAAGGACACCCCCGGCGGCGAGGCTTTCGAGGTGTCGGGTCGCGGCGAACTCCAGATGGGCGTCCTGATCGAGAACATGCGCCGCGAAGGTTTCGAGCTGTCGATCTCGCGCCCCCGTGTCATCCTGAAGGAAGACGAGAACGGCAAGATGCTGGAGCCCGTCGAGGAAGCCACGATCGACGTGGATGACGAATATTCCGGCGCCGTGATCGAAAAGCTGACTGGCGCGCGCAAGGGTGAACTGGTCGAAATGCGTCCCGCCGGTGTCGGCAAGACCCGCATCATCGCCCATGTCCCGTCGCGCGGCCTGATCGGCTACCATGGTGAATTCCTGACCGACACGCGCGGAACGGGCGTTCTGAACCGCGTGTTCCACGGCTGGACACCCCACAAGGGGCCGATTCCTGGTCGCCGCGCCGGTGTGCTGATCTCGATGGAAAACGGTGTGTCCGTGGCCTACGCGCTCTGGAACCTCGAAGAGCGGGGCCGCATGTTCATCGGTGCCCAGGAGGCGATCTATACCGGCATGATCATCGGCGAACACAGCCGCGAAAACGATCTCGAGGTGAATCCGCTCAAGGGCAAGAAACTGACAAACGTGCGCGCCTCGGGCACCGATGACGCGGTGCGCCTGACCACCCCGATCACGCTCTCGCTGGAAGAGGCGATTGCCTATATCAACGATGACGAACTGGTCGAGGTGACGCCGAACTCGATCCGTCTGCGCAAGCGTTACCTCGATCCGCATGAACGCAAGCGGATGTCAAAGACGCTCTGACGCTTTTCAGCCCTCACGGGCTTCATCGCGAAGAAAGCCTGCACGGACTTGATGAGCGGCGCATACCGAAAGGTCTGCGCCGCTTTTCGTTATTCGGTCGTTTCGACGATCAGCAATTCGCGCTCGGACGCGCCGCGCGCATGGTCCAGCGCGCGCTGGTATTCGGGGCTGTTGTAGCAGGCCTCGGCGTCCTCGATCGACGGGAACCTCGCCACCACATTGCGCGGCCGTTCCTGCCCCTCAAGCTGCACGTAACGGCCGCCACGGGCAATGAACTGCCCGCCATGTTTGGAAATCGCCGGTCCCGCAAGTTCGGCATATTTGGCATAGGCGTCGGGGTCGGTCACCGTGACATGGGCGATCCAGAGTGCAGGCATGGTCTATCCTCCCAAAACGGCTTCGGCGGCCTTGATCGCGGCCTCGGCATTGCTTGCCGAAGCCCCCCCGCCCTGCGCCATGTCCGGACGACCACCGCCGCCCTTGCCACCCAATTCTGTCACAGCAGCTTTGACCAGATCAACTGCGGAAATGGTGCCCGTCAGATCCGATGTCACACCCGCCGCCACAGCCGCCTTGTCGCCCGTATCCGCTATCAACAGAACCGCGCCCGAACCGATGCGCTGCTTGTGCTCGTCGATCAGCGGCGGCAGGTCCTTGCCCGACACGCCCGTGAGCACCTGTGCGATGAACTTCACGCCATTGATCTCGCGCGCCTCGGCACCGCCGCCTTGGCCCGATCCACCAGCCATGGCCAACTCGCGGCGCAACTGCGCCACTTCGTTCGACAGTGCCTTGCGTTCGTCGAGCAGTGCGCGCACCCGCGACGGCACATCCGTGGCCTGCGCCTTGAGCTCCAGCGCCACCTCGGCCAGACGGTGATCCTGCTCTGACAGGTAACGGAACGCCTCCGCCCCGGTCAGCGCCTCGATCCGTCGCACACCCGCGCTGGACGCGGAATCACCCAGCGTGACGAAGACGCCGATATCGCCGGTGCGCCGCACATGGGTGCCACCGCACAGTTCGAGCGAATAGGTGGTGCCATCCGTGCCCTTGCCCGAGCCGGATTGCGTGCCCATCGACACCACCCGCACCTCGTCGCCGTATTTCTCGCCGAACAGAGCCTGCGCGCCAAGGTCGCGGGCGTCATCCGGCGTCATGATCCGAGTCTCGACGGGTGCGTTCTGGCGGATATAGGCGTTCACCTCGGCCTCGACCTGCCGCAATTCGTCCCGCGACAGCGCCTTGCCATGGCTGAAATCGAACCGCAGCCGATCCGGTGCATTGAGCGACCCGCGCTGTGCGACGTGATCGCCAAGCGCGCGGCGCAACGCTTCGTGCAGAAGGTGCGTGGCAGAATGGTTCGCCCGGATCGACGTCCGACGCGAGTGATTCACCTCAAGCTGAACCGCCTCGCCTTTTTTGAACGTGCCCTGCGTGATCGTGACGTGATGCGCGAAAACCTTGCCGCCCGCCATGCGCTGGGTGTCGGTCACCTTGGCTTGATCGTCCTCGTTCTCCAGCCGCCGCAACCAGCCGGTGTCGCCCACCTGACCGCCGGATTCGCCATAGAACGGCGTCTGGTTCAGCACGATCCAGCCAGACTCACCAGCCGCCAGCGCGTCGACCACAGCGCCATCCTTGATCAGCCCGAGCATCTGGCCCTCGGCAGTTTCGGTGTCATAACCCAGGAAATCCGTGGCGCCGTGGCTTTCGGCCAGATCGAACCAGATCGCCAGATCCGCCGACTCCCCCGTGCCCGACCATGCCGCACGCGCCTTGGCCTTCTGTTCCGCCATCGCCGCATTGAACCCGTCAGTGTCCACCGTCCGGCCCTTTTCGCGCAGCGCGTCCTGCGTCAGGTCGAGCGGGAAGCCATAGGTGTCATACAGCTTGAACGCCGCTTCCCCCGGCAGAGGCGTGTTTTCGGCCAGCCCGGACAGTTCCTCGTCCAGCAGCTTGAGCCCGCGATCCAGCGTCTGCTTGAAGCGCGTCTCCTCGAGCCGCAGTGTCTCTTCGATCAGCGCCTGCGCGCGCGACAATTCCGGATAGGCCGCACCCATCTGGCGCACCAGCGCAGGCACCAGACGGTGCATGACCGGATCCTGCGAGCCCAGCAGATGCGCATGCCGCATCGCCCGGCGCATGATGCGGCGCAGCACGTAGCCGCGCCCGTCATTGCTCGGCATCACACCATCCGCGATCAGGAACGAGGTCGAGCGCAAGTGATCCGCGATCACCCGGTGATGCGTCTTGCCCGGCCCATCGGGATCGGACGAGGTCACATCCGCCGACGCTTCGATCAAAGCGCGCATCGTGTCCGTTGCATAATTGTCGTGGCTTCCCTGCAACAGTGCGCCGATCCGCTCCAGCCCCATGCCGGTGTCGATCGACTGCATGTCCAGCGCCCGCATGGAGCCGTCCTCGAACTGTTCGTTCTGCATGAAGACGATGTTCCAGATCTCGATGAATCGGTCGCCGTCTTCATCTGGGCTGCCCGGAGGGCCACCCCAGATGTGATCCCCGTGATCGTAGAAAATCTCGGTGCAGGGGCCACAGGGACCGGTCGGCCCCATCTGCCAGAAATTGTCGGAGGTCGCGATGCGGATGATCCGGCTTTCCGGCACGCCGACCTTTTTCCAGATCTCGAACGCCTCGTCGTCGGTGTGGTAGATCGTGACGTAGAGACGCTCCGCGGGAATGCCGAACTGCTTGGTGATCAATTCCCAGGCAAACGGGATCGCCTCTTCTTTGAAATAATCGCCAAAACTGAAATTGCCCAGCATTTCAAAGAACGTGTGGTGGCGCGCGGTATAGCCCACATTGTCGAGGTCATTGTGCTTGCCGCCGGCGCGCACGCATTTCTGCGCCGTGGTCGCGCGCTTGTAATCGCGGTGTTCGACGCCCGTGAACAGGTTCTTGAACTGCACCATGCCCGAGTTGGCGAACATCAGTGTCGGATCGTTGCGCGGCACAAGCGGGCTCGAGGCGACGACCTCATGTCCCTGTTTCTCAAAGTAGCTCAGAAAGGTGGAGCGGATATCGTTCAGCGTGGGCATGTGTGACCTGACCTGCAAGGTATTCGGGGTCCGGGCATTTCCGGTTCGGCCTGAAATAGCCCTTGCCAGAGGGGCTGTCCACAGCAGAGGTCACCCGGAAACGGAAACAGGGTGGCGCATTCGCCACCCTGTCCGAGGTATTTTGGGCGTCATGTCTGAACCCGGGCCGTTTCGTCAGTCGCCGTCGGCGTGCCTTACGAGTCGATGATGTTATCGCTCGCGTCGTCATCCGAAGACGACATGTCGAATTCCAACCCATGTGCTGCGCGGATCTTGTCTTCGATCTCGAGCGCCATCGCAGTGTTTTCCTTGAGGAAGGTCTTGGCGTTTTCACGCCCCTGCCCGATCCGTTCATCTCCGTAGGAATACCAGGCACCGGATTTCTCGACCACGCCCGCCTTGACGCCAAGATCGATCAATTCGCCTGTCTTCGATATGCCTTCGCCATACATGATGTCGAATTCCACCTGCTTGAACGGCGGCGCGACCTTGTTCTTGACCACCTTGACGCGGGTTGCGTTGCCGACCACCTCGTCGCGGTCCTTGATCGCGCCGATGCGGCGGATGTCGAGGCGCACAGAGCTGTAGAACTTGAGAGCATTGCCACCCGTCGTGGTTTCAGGGCTGCCGAACATCACGCCGATCTTCATGCGGATCTGGTTGATGAAGATCACCATGCAGTTCGACCGCGAGATCGAGCTGGTCAGCTTGCGCATCGCCTGGCTCATCAGGCGGGCGTGTACGCCGACGCTGCTGTCACCCATGTCGCCTTCAAGCTCGGATTTCGGCGTCAGCGCCGCAACCGAGTCGATAACCACAAGGCTGACCGCGCCAGAGCGCACCAGAGTGTCGACGATCTCAAGCGCCTGTTCGCCGGTGTCGGGCTGCGAGATCAGCAATTCGTTCAGATCGACGCCCAGTTTCTTGGCGTATTGCGGGTCAAGCGCATGTTCGGCGTCCACAAAGGCGCAGACGCCGCCCTTTTTCTGTTCCTCGGCCACCGAATGCAGCGTGAGGGTGGTCTTGCCCGAGCTTTCGGGGCCATAAATCTCGATGATCCGGCCCTTGGGCAGGCCACCAATGCCAAGCGCGATATCCAGACCCAACGATCCGGTCGACGTCGATTCAATGTCGCGCATGAAGTTGTCGCCACCCAGCTTCATGATCGAGCCCTTGCCGAACTGGCGTTCGATCTGCGCAAGCGCCGAATCGAGGGCTTTTTGTTTGTTCGCGTCCCGCTTGCTGTCCATGGTGAGAAGATCTGCCGTTGCCATTGCTTTCGATCCTTATTCCACACCCCGTCCGGGGCGGCAATTACTGCTTTTGTTCGCCTCTTGTTCTCATGTCTTATGAGACCAAAACGCGAACATTTCAACGTTTATTTTCACAAGCACTGTTGCGCGCTTTGGTTAAGGAGTGGTTTATGAAACCGAAAATGGGATCGGAGCGGCGCGCATGATGGTGTTTTGGAACGCACGGCTGGTGCTCTTGTCGGTGCCCAAAACCGGAACGCATGCCTATACGCAGGCGCTGGGTCCACTTGCGTCGATGGTGGTAACCGATCCCCCCGAACTTAAACACGCGCCGGTCTATCGCTACAACCGCTTCTTCCGCCCGATGTTCGAGAAAATGGGCGCACCCGACATGGAATTGGTCGCGGTGATCCGCGAACCGCTGGACTGGCTGGGAAGCTGGTATCGCTACCGCCAGCGCCCGGCGCTGCAGGGCCGTGCGACTTCGACACGGGGACTCAGTTTTGATGCGTTTCTTACAGCTGCCTGCGAAGACACCCCTTCTGCCTTTGCCAATGTCGGCAACCAGGCAAAATTCGTGGAGGCGCGGCCGAATGGCACCGTCGTCACGCATTTCTTTCGCTACGAGGATCAGGCCGGGTTGCGTGCTTTTCTGACTGACCGGCTGGGCGATCTGCCCGAAATCCCCAACGCGAATGTTTCGCCTCGGCTGTCGCTTGAGGCCTCTCCCGAAGTCAAGGTACGGGTGCGCAAGGCGCGGGCAGCCGAGTTTGCGTTGTGGGAATCGATCCCGGTGCGGGGCGGTTGATCTGCGCGGCCCTATTGCAAATTTGTCGGTGTGGCCGTCGCCAATTGCTGATTGACGATCGACGTCAGTTCTGTCAGCGAGAATGGCTTGGCCAGAAAGGCCGACGCCTCGATCCGCGTGCCTTCGGATTTGAACACGTCCTCGGCATAGCCCGACATGAACACCACCGGCACGTCGGGCCGCATCTGACGTGCTTGGCGCACCCAGCTTGGCCCATCCAGACCGGGCATCACCACATCCGTGACGAACACGTCCACCTTGAGATCCGCGTCCTTCAAGAGCTCCAGCGCGTCCTCGGCTGTGCTGGCCTCGATCACCCGGAAGCCGCGATGCGCCAGTGCGCGGGACGCAAAGGCGCGCACCGGTGCCTCGTCCTCGACCAGAAGCACAACGCCATCGCCGAATCGCACAGGCGACATCCGTGGCGGGTCGGGAATGACCGGGCGTTCGATCACCGGATCGTCGCAGACCGGAAACATCAGGGTAAAGACGCTGCCCTTGCCCGGCGTGCTGTCCACGAAGATGAACCCGCCGGTCTGCTTGACGATTCCATAGACCGTCGACAGACCCAGACCGGTGCCTTCGCCGGTGCGCTTGGTGGTGTAGAACGGCTCGAATATCTTTTCGAGCTTGTCCGCCGCGATCCCGATCCCGGAATCCTGCACCCGCACCACAACATAGGCGCCCGCCGGAACGCGGGCGCGCCCGTGTACCAAAGGCTTGTGCAGCACGCGTTCATCGGTTTCGATCAGGATCGTGCCCCCCTTGGTCATCGCGTCACGCGCATTGACGACGAGGTTCATCATCACCTGTTCCAGCTGCCGCTTGTCGGCGCGAATGGGTGGCAATCCGGGGTTCTGGCGTAGGTCGAGCGCGACTTTCTCGCCCACCAGCCGGTTGAGCAGATGTGTCAGGTCCGACAGGATGTCGCGAAGGTCCAGACGTTCTGGGCGCAGGGTCTGCTTGCGCGAGAAGGCCAGCAACTGGCCGACAAGCGCCGCCGCGCGATTGGCGTTCTGATGGATCTGCACAAGGTCGCCGTATTCGGGATCACCCTTGTCATGGCGCAAGAGCAACAGGTCGCAATGCCCTGAAATCGCCGTCAAAAGATTGTTGAAATCATGCGCGACACCGCCTGCAAGCTGGCCGATCGCCTGCATCTTCTGGCTTTGCACGAATTGCGCCTCGAGGCTCTTGAGTTCGGTGGCATCGTTCAGCACCGCCACCAGAAGCACCTTGCCTTCTTCGACCACGCGGGTGAGCGTGACCTGTACGAAGGTCTCCTGTTCGGGGCGGATCAGGCGCAGGAATTCCGACCGTCCCAGCCCCTTTCCCGCCGCCGCATCGGTCAGCCAGTCCGGGATCGACCGGCCCAACCCCTCCATCAGGTCGCCAAGGCTGCGGTCGGTTTCGATATCGGCAATCAGCAGGACACGGGCGCAGCGATTGGCCTGTGCGATTTCGCCGCGCGGCGTGACCTTGAGCAAGGGCACAGGCAAGGCCTCGAACCCCATGTCATCGGTCGGCAACGCGCCGGGATCGGGCCTTGGCACAAACACCACCTCTTCGCGGCCCATCCCGGCGGGATGCACGTTGATGGTGAAATCCATCACCTCGCCCTCGGACCGGACGCGGTGGGTTTGCCCGGATCGCAGCGGCGGGTCGGTGATCAGGTCTTCGACAACGCGCACGCGACCCCCGGCCAGTTCCCGCGCGGCGGCATTCATCCAGAGCACGGTGCCCCCGCGCCCGACCGTCAGCGTGGGGTAAGCCACCTTGGCCTGCGATGCGGGATCATCCCGCGCGAGGAACAGATCAAGCCGCCAGAGCAACGCAGAGCGCCCCACCTGGTGGGCGACGACCCGCAGGTGCCGGTCCGGCAGCACGATCCTTTCGCTCGCGATTCCCTCGGCCAGTGCTGCGGATTGCACCCGGTGGATCAGCCCGGCAGCATCAGCCACCTGTCCGCCCATGATATCGCGCAGCATCCTGCCATTGCCTGCACCAAACGCCTTTGCCGCCGCGCGATTGGCGCTGACCACCTGCCCTTGCAGGTCAGACAAGAGACAGGGCGCCACATCATGTTCGACCAGCAGCGCCATGTTTTTAAATGCCTTTCGTTGGAGATGACCACGCAGACCAACGAGGATGATCCGACCGACACAGGCCAGTGTCAGGGCAGTCGCAACCGCTGCAAGGCCCTTGCGCATCCTGTCATCCGGAGCCGCCAAAGCCAGCCCCGCGGCCACCAGCGCGCAGACCACCAGCAGTGTGGTCGCGGACAGGATGGGTCGGGAGTGCAGCGCGGCGCGGTCGGGAAAGGTCATAAAGGCGGCCCCTGGAACGAAACAGTCCCGGCATAAGACCGCATGACACTTAAGCGAGGCTTAACAAGGACACATCCTGAAGTTGTATTTTGCATTCATGTTCGTGTCAAGACCGCCACGAAGAAGCCATCCCCGCCCTGATCCAGACCGAACCGCGTTTGCTTCGTGCAGACCCAACCGGGGTGGCGCGACAGGAACCCGTCGATCTGGGCCTCGTTCTCGCAATTCAGCACCGAACAGGTCGCATAGGCCAGCGCACCGCCCAGCCCGACGAGACCAGCCACGCGATCGAGGATACCCGCTTGCGTCTGGGTCAGCGCCGCAAGCCGATCCGGGGTCAGCCGCCATTTGCCCTCGGGCGCGCGACGCCACGACCCGCTGCCGGAACAGGGTACGTCGCAAAGCACCAGATCATACGGGCCTTTCGGGCGATCCACGAGCCTCACCGACGCCCCGGCGCGCAGGGCGCGGTCGGGCAGATCGGACATGCGGCGCGGATCGGCATCATGCGCCTCGACCGGGCCACGCAATCTGGCGGCCAGCGCGAGGGTCTTGCCGCCACCGCCCGCGCAATAGTCAAGGCAGCGCATCCCGTCTTTCAGGGGAAGCGCATCGACCACGGCCTGGCTTGCCACGTCCTGCAACTCGACCAGACCGGTGCGGAACGCCTCGGTCTGGGACACGCGCCGCGCGCCTTCCGTGACTTCCAGCGCGGTGTCCGACAGAGGATGCGGCGCGGTCTCCACGCCTTCGGCCTGCAACGCGGTCTGCGCGCTGTTGCGGTCTGTGGTCAGCAGATTGACCCGCAGGAACACCTGCGCACGGTGGCGCAAGGCCTCGGCGGTTGCCTCAGCTTTGTCCGCCAAGTCATTGACAAATATGCCCTGTATCCAATCTGGAAGGTCCAGCGCCTCGGCCCCGTCTGGCGCATGGCCTGCTGCAAGTTCCTCGTCCGACAAGGGGTCCAGCGCGTAGCCTTCACCGATGAACACGGTCGCAGGGTCCTGCCCGGTTTGACGCAACCGGCCCAGCACACGCGCGCGCCCCGAGGTTCCGCCACCAAGCGCGGCCGTGCTGCGCCAGCAGCGCAGGATGTCATAGACATGGTCGCGGATCGCCGCTCGGTCCTTGGATCCGGCAAAGCGCGATTTGCGCGCCCAGGTGGTCAGCGCCTTTTCCGCCGGTTCCCCGGCCTCGATCTGGTCCAGTACGGCGGCGGCGGCGGCCCATCTTGCGGCGGGTGTCATGCGGGCAGGCTCAAGCGATCAGCCAAGGCAGTGGTTCGGAGCTTCGCAGGTGATCTGCACGTCATGCATCTGATATTCATTTATCCATTATCTCTTGTTTTCATTCGATATTCCACTTTCCCTGGATCAATCTGATTCAGTCACGGACCATCAGATCGTGCATCTACGCGCGAAAAAGGCTGGATGGAAGGCTGCCTTCCTGTTCAGGAAGCGACGCGACCTCAGGCACCGGTGCCAATTTTCAGCGCTTGCGGTGAAACATCTCGAATGCCTCTGCGTCCTCAGCCGATACCGCGCAAGCGAAGGTCGTATGTCACCATGTCAGGTGCCCAGCTTGGCGCAGGTGCAAAGAGATCCCGCCGGGCCCCCAGCCTTTTCGCCAACCTTTGTGACCGATGATTGTTTTCAGCGATCCGGATCAACATACGGTCGAAACCCGGGTCCCGGAGGATATGGTGCAAATAGGCTGTTGCTGCTTCATATGCATATCCTCGCGCTTCGTAGGTTCCGTTCCATATCGCCCATGTCAGGTCAGGGGGTTCTTCCAAGGTCAGCCTGAGCGCCCCCACATGCCCGATCGGTGCGTCGGACGCCTTGTCGATCATGACAAAGCGGCCACTGTCGCGCAGCGTCCAATGGCCAACCATGATCGCGAACTTTTCGAATGCGCCCACAGCATCATATGGGCCACCCACGAACGCGCTCCGGTCACTGGCGCAATAGGCGGTGTAGGCTGCAAGATGGTGTAGCTGGGGGCGCAGCAACACAAGACGCTCGGTTTCGATCATGGTGTTTTCCATGCTCAGGTTCGGCGGGCCCAAAGCCAAGTCAGCGGTAGATCAACGTGCTCAGGGGCAGGTCACTTCCAACCGACCCACGGTACATGCCTTCACAGTTGAACGGCATCGCGATCCGGCCTGCCGCGTCGACCGCGATCACCCCGCCCGATCCGTCATTCGGAGCAAGATCGTTCATGACGACAAAGTCCGCCGCCTGCTCCACGGTTTCCCCGAGATGGCGCATCCGGGCGCTGATTTCGGCGGCTGCGGTCCAGCGGGTGAAGATCTCGCCATGCCCCGTCCCGGATACGGCACAGCTTGCGTCATCAGCGAATGACCCCGCGCCGATGCAGGGCGTATCCCCGACGCGGCCCGGTGCCTTGGCGGTCATCCCTCCGGTCGAGGTCGCTGCCGCCACATGGCCGTGACTGTCGCAGGCAACCGCACCAACCGTGCCATGACGGCGGGCGGGGTCGTCGTTTTCCGCGCCTTTTGCGCGCATCTCCAGTGTCTCTTGCAACGCATCCCAGCGGGCTTGCGTGAAGAAATAGGGTGCCTCTTCAAAGGGCAGCCCCGCATCGCGCGCGATCCTTAGGGCGTTGTCGCCGATGAGCATGACATGCTCGGTCCGCTCCATTATGGCGCGGGCGGCGCGGATGGGGTTGCGCGGCCCGAACAGACCGGCAACAGCCCCGGCCCGCCGGTTCGCCCCGTCCATGATGGCGGCATCCATTTCCTGCTTGCCTTCGGCGGTGAACACCGCGCCGCGCGCTGCGTTGAACAAAGGCTCATCCTCCAGCGCGCACACCGCCTCGGTGACGGCGTCCAGTGCGGCTCCGCCCTGCTTCAGCACGGCCTCACCAGCTTCGAGCGCACGGGCAAGCCCGGCATGGTAGGCGGTTTCCAGTTCGGGGGTCATCCTGGATTTCAGGATGGTTCCGGCACCGCCATGAACGGCAAGAGCATAGGTCATGAGTGTCCTTTCAGTCCTGCCGTGCGGGCACAGTGGCGCGCGATGTCGGCATGAGTTGCGACCCAGCAATCGCCCTTGGCGGCGATACGGTCGAGTAGGGTTTCGAGGATGAACATCCGGCTGCGGTAGCCGATGACATGCGGATGCATGGTCAACAGGAACAACCCGCCCTCGGCATAGGCGCCTTCGAATTCGCGGGTGAAGATGTCGAGAACGGCCTCGGGTGGCGTGTAGGGTCGCTGCGCCCCGAAGCGGTTCATCATGAAATAGACCGCGTCGTCGCGAATCCATTCCACCGGCAATTCGACGATGCCGGTAGGGTCGCCATCCGCCACGATTTCGTAGGGGTCGTCATCGGCGAAAAGCGAACTGTCATAGAGCAACCCCATCTCGCGGGCGATGGCCAATGTGTTGGGGCTGTAATCCCAGGAGGGCGTGCGCATGCCCACCGGACGGGTGCCGGTGATGGCTTCCAGCGTGTCGGCGGCGCGCAGCATCAGGTCGCGCTCTGTGGTGGCGTCGAGACGCGAATTGACCTCGTGAATCCAGCCATGCAACCCGATCTCGTGTCCGTCCTGCACCAGCTCCTGCTGCTCTTCGGGGTGCAGCAGCGCCGACACGGCCGGGACGAAAAAGCTGGCCTTGACGCCATGCCGATCAAGGGCTGCGCGGATGCGCGGGATGCCGCGGCGCGTACCATACTCGCCCCAGGACAGGCGCGCCGGAGACAGGCCACCATCGCGCAATTCGTTGGTTTCGTGATCGCTGTCAAAGGACAGCGCGACGGCGCAGCGCGCGCCGCCGGGCCATGTCGCGGGTTTCAGGTTGCGTCCGGCACGAACCTGTCCGACCGTCGCGCGCCAGGTGGCTTCGTCCCATTCATGCGGCTCGGTCATGCGTGGCCCCCGTCGACCGACAGGATCTGCCCGGTGATCCACCCGGCCCGGTCCGATGCCAGAAAGGCAACGGCATCGGCGATATCCTCGGCGCGGCCAAGACGGCGCATGTGGATGCCCTCGACGATCTGTTTCTGCCGGTCCCGACCGAACGCATCCCATTGACGCTCGGTTGAGGGATTGGACAGGACAAAGCCCGGCGCCACGGAATTCACCGTCACCCCGTGCGGGCCAAGCTCCAGCGCAAGCTGGCGTGTCAACCCGACCAGCGCGTGCTTTGCCGAGGCATAGGCCTGAATCCCGGTCAGGCTTGACCGCAGACCTGCCCCCGACGAGATCGTCAGGATACGCCCCCAGCCGCGCGCCTTCATGCCCGGTGCCGCGGCTTGCGCGCACCACATCGCGGCATCGACATTGGCGGCGAAGATCGCACGCCAGTCGTCTTCCGAGATTTCCTCGATCGGGCGACCAGCCTGGCCCCGCACACCGCCTGCCGCGGTTACAAGCCCGTCGATGCGCCCATGGCGCGCTTCGATATCCGCAATGACGGCATGCGCGCCCTCGCGGCTGCCCAGATCGGCGGCATGAGTGGAGGCATGATCGGCAACGCGGGACAGTCCGTCTGCGTCGATGTCGATGGCGGCAACGGTCGCTCCGGCCTCGGCCAGCGTGGCGACGATGGCGCGCCCGATCCCCTGGGATGCCCCGGTGACCGCAAAGACGCGGTTTTTGAAGCTCAGTTGCATAGCGGCACCATCAGATCGACAAGGTCGGCGGATTGCGCGCGGCGGCCATCCTCGATGTCATGGATCAATTCGACAAGCCGGGACAGCGTCGGTGTCTTCACACCGTGCTTTTCACCAAGCGCGACCAGAAGACCCACCTGCGCATCGACCTCGGTGCGCCGCTTGCGGACAGCGAGATCGCGCCAGATCCCGGAATGCGTCTTGGCGGTGTGTCGGTTGTGCTCGACCATCGCGGCCAGCGAGGCATTCATCCCGGCCTTGTCCGCTTTCAGAAACGCATGAGGATCAAACCCGTTGAATCCAAGCGGGCGGATGTTCTGGGCGTTCGCGAGGCGCATGACCTCATGTCCAAGCGCCTGATAAACGGCCCGATGATCCGGTTCAGCCATCGCGTCAGACATCGACAGCGGCGTGAGGGCTGTTGCAAAAAGCAACGCACCATAGCCCAGCTTGCCCCACAGATAGCCCCAGATGTTGTCGGTCAGAACCGCCTCAGGTTCGATAATGCACAAAAGCGCGTGGATCTCGCGAACCCGGTCGGTCATACGCCCATCGAGTTCGCCCACGGCCACGGCAGCCCGATTGCCATAGAGGATGCGCCCCGGCTCCAGCCAATCGGCCCCGTAATTGACAAAACAGCCCACCGTGTTTTCCGCGCCGATCCGGTCGGCGATGATGATCTCGTTCAGACCATTCTGGGCCGAAACAATGTATCCGCCCGGTGCCAGATGCGGGATCAGCATGTCCAGAGCGGCTTCGGTGTGATGCGCTTTCACCGCAAGGAAGATGCGCGAAAACTGACCTTGCAATTCAGTCGGAGTGCTGGCCGGCAATACCTGCGTGAAGGTTTCGACAGGGCCTTCGACATGCAAGCCGTCGCTGCGCATGGCATCGACATGGGCTTCGACGATATCGACCATGTGCACCGCATGTCCGGCACGGGCGAGATAGGCGCCGAGGATGCCCCCTATGGCTCCGGCGCCCCAGATCAGGATCGGCTCGCTCATGCCCAGTCGCCTTCGAGCAGGCTGCGTGTCTCTTCCACGGCAACCGACCAGAGTTTGTCGGTGTCGGCCTCGGGTTTCTGGTATACCCCGCCGTAATTGCCGTCTCCGATCAGCGCGCGCACTCCGGCTGCGTTGCGATCCCGCAGGCGGTCGAAGGGTACGAAGGGTTTTTGCGCATCGGGCAGTTCGCGGCCCGGAAGCCGGGTCCAGGGAAAGTTTTCCATCCAGGATGCATGCGAGGCGACGGGGTCGATTTCCTGCACGCAGGCCCATGTCTGCGGCGCGCGCCACCAGTCGTGGAACCGGCAGCGGGCGCCCTCGTTGGCTTCCATCCATTCCATGGTGACGGGTTGCACCGGGCTGTTGCCGCCATGGCCGTTGACGATGAGAATGCGGCGAAACCCGGTGGCATACAGACTGTCGAGGATGTCGCGCAGCAGCGCAGCATATGTCGCAAGCTTGAGCGACACACTTCCTGGGAAGGCCATGAAATAGGGCGTCAGGCCGTAGGCGACCGCAGGAAAGACCGGCACGCCAAGTGGCTCTGCGGCATCAGCGGCGACTTTCTCGGAGAGGATGGAATCCACCGACAGGGACAGGTAGGCATGCTGCTCTGTCGATCCCAAGGGCAGGACGCAGCGGTCGTCCGTTTCGAGATAGCGTTCAACCTCGAACCAGTTGCTTTCGGAAATTTTCAAGAATTCTGCCCCTTATGGTCTGGAGACCGGCTGCGGCAGGCATCGATTGCCGGCAGAAGGTCTGTTTCTATGGCATGGCTGTCGGGTGTGTGCCGGTATTCGATGGCGGTCTGATCGGGACGCATGTCGCGACGCAGATCCTCGGCCCCGGTCGAGTGGATGACCACGTCCGCGCGAGACGTGACCTCGGACAGGGTGTCGTCTTCCCAGACCGCCGCGGTGACGCGGGTGACATGGGGCGCAAAGCGCAGGATGCCGGCCCGCATGACCGGCAGGAATTCCGGGAAATACGAGACGATCGCGACCTGCGCCTGTGGCGATATCGCCGCAAGCGCGATCCGCGTTGCCTCTTTGGGAATGAGGGTGATTCCCACAACCGGCAGGCCCGGAAAATAGGACTGCGCCTCGACGCGCAGCGTCTTCGGCGCGACGACAAGCCCGATCCCTTCGGGGCGGTTCCGGGCCAGTTGCTCGGTCGTGCGCGCGATGATTTCGTCGCCGGCGCGCAGGTAGGGTCGAATGACCTCTGCATAGGCTTCGGTTGCGTCCTGAAACGTCCCCAACATCAGAAGCCGGACATGGCCCGGACGCTCCGGTGCGGTGGAAACACGGTAGGCAAGCTCTGCCCGCGACAGGCCCACCTCCGCGCCGAGCCGGACCAGCTCGCCGATCCGGCGCTCGATGTCACGAAGGGATTTCGCATGGTGGTGCGATACACCCCCATCGGCGACGAAGGTGCCAGTTCCGACGCGTCCATGCAGGTGACCTGCCTCTTGCAAGGCGGCGTAGACGTTGCTTACCGTGACGGGTGACAGTCCAAGGTGACTCGCCAAACGCCGCACGGACGGCAGGCGCGTGCCGGGCGGGATATCTCCTGACGCGATCCCGTATTCCAAAGCGCCACGCAGCTGAACCGAGACCGAGACCGAAGACGTCCTGTCGAGCGCGAGCGCCAGCCGTTCGAAAGTGTTTCCGATATGTGTCTGGTCTTGATCCATACTGTATCAATGACGGATAACAGTTGGCCGCTCAAGCAAAATTATGAGCATTTAGCTTTTAAATTACGCGTTTTACGTCGAAAGAAAAATAAATTGGTTGACGGAGCGCGCCATATGATCCCGTAGTGTATCACGCCACTATAACAATCCAACGGAGAGGAAACATGGTCAGACATACACTCAAGATGGGGGCTGCCACGGCGCTCTTGCTGTCTTTGACACCTGCCGCGTTCGCGCAGGAGTTGGTCATCGGATTGCGCGCAGGTCCTGATTCGATCGATCCGCACTGGTCGACGCTTGGCAGCCAGGCCGAAGCCCTGCGCCACATCTATGATACGCTTGTCGATGTCGATGACACGCTCCAGCTCCAGCCCGGTCTTGCCGAAAGCTGGGAAGCCGTCGACGACACCACCTGGGATTTCAAACTGCGCGAAGGCGTCACGTTCCATGACGGCACGCCCTTTACCGCTGAGGACGCAAAGTTCTCGATCGACCGGATTCCGGAAGTGACCGGCCCGATGTCGATGACGCTTTACACGAAATACGTGGAATCTGTCGAAGTGATCGACGACTACACGCTGCGCGTGAACACCAAAGGCATTGCTCCGGCGCTGCCGAACGATTTCACCCGCCTGTTTGTCGTGCCGTCGGAAACCGGTGCAGGCGTGGGCAACGAGGAGTTCAACTCGGGCGATGCCGCAATCGGCACCGGCCCCTACCGTTTCGTGTCCTGGGAACCCAAGGGCGACCTTGTGCTGGATCGCTACGAGGATCACTGGCGCGGTGAAACGCCGTGGGAACGTGTCGTGCGCAAGGAAATCCCGGATGACGCCGCACGCGTCGCAGCCCTGCGTTCGGGCCAGGTGGACCTGATCAACTACGTGCCTGCGACCGACTACCTGTCGATGCAGAACAATTCCGAACTCGAGACCTTCATTTCGGATTCGGTCTACATCCTGAACGTCCAGCCCTCGGTCAAGGACGAAGAGCCGCAGCCGATCCGCGTGAACGGCGAAGAGGTCGAAGGCAACCCGCTTCAGGATCTGCGTGTACGCAAAGCCCTTGATCTGGCCATCAATCGCGACGTGCTTGTTAATGTCGTGCTCGAAGGGCTGGGCACTCCGGCGAACCAGCTGATGCCCGAAGGCTTTTTCGGCTATACCGACGCGCTGGGAGCGAAAGAGTACGACATCGAGCAGGCCAAGGCGCTGCTGGCCGAGGCCGGGTATCCGGACGGGTTCGAGGTCGATTTCACCTGCACCAACAACCGCGTGCCCGGCGATGCCGTCGTCTGCGAGGCTTTGGCACAGATGTGGTCGCGTCTGGGTCTGACGGTGAACGCGCAGGCACTGAACGGCACCGTGTTCTTCCCGGCTGCGGCCAACGAGGAATACACGATGGCGATGTCCGCCTGGGGCACGCTGACCGGTGAAGCCGCCTATACCTATGGCGCGATGATCCACAGCAAGGACCCGGAAAAGGGCTTCGGCAACTTCAACCGCACCGGCTATTCGAACCCCGAGTTCGACGAGGTTTTCGTCCGCGGAACCCAGACGCTGGATGCCGAAGAGCGACGGAAGCTTTATGAAGAAGCGTCCTTGATCGCGATGGAAGACCGGGCGCTGATCCCGACGGTCATCCTGCAATCCGTCTGGGCGGCTGATGCGGGTACGCTGACCTTCACCCCGCGTGTCGATCAGGAAACCCGCGCCTACGAGATCCGGCCCGTCAATCAGTAAATCAAACCGGGCGTCCCTGACCGGGGCGCCCTTTTCCACACACAGCGAGGCCTCATGCTCGGATTTGTCATCAGTCGGCTCTTGCAGGCGATTGTCGTTGTCTTTGCGATGTCGATCATCGTCTTCGTGGGCGTCTATGCGATCGGCAACCCGATCGACGTGATGATCGACCCGGGCGCCACGGCAGAGATCCGTGAAAACCTGATCCGGCAATACGGTCTCGACCAGCCGCTTTGGCGGCAATACATCACGTTCCTTGCCAATGTCGCGCAGGGCGATCTGGGCCGCTCCATGGTCTACAACACGTCCGTTACCGGGCTGGTGTTCTCGAGGCTTCCCGCGACGCTTGAACTGGTGCTGGTCGCGATCACGATCGCGACCGTGATCGGCATCCCCGCCGGTATCTATGCCGGCTACCGTCCGAACAGCGTCGCGTCGAAGGCGATCATGGCCCTGTCGATCCTCGGTTTCTCGGTGCCGACCTTCTGGATCGGCATGTTGCTCATCATGGCCTTCGCGGTCGAACTTGGCTGGCTGCCCTCGGGCGGTCGCGGCGACGAGGGGACGATCTTCGGGATTTCGACCTCGCTTGCCACCGCGAATGGCTGGAGCCACGTCATCCTGCCCGCGATCAACCTGTCACTGTTCAAGATGGGTCTGATGATCCGACTTGCGCGCGCCGGAATGGTCGAGGCGATGCAGACCGATTACGTCAAGTTCGCCCGCGCGCAGGGTCTGCCCGACCGGCAGATCGTCTTCAGCCATGTCTTGCGCAACATCTCGATCCCGATTGTTACGGTGTTCGGGCTCGAGCTTGGCTCGACGCTGGCCTTTGCCGTCGTCACCGAAAGCGTCTTCAACTGGCCGGGGGTCGGCAAGCTGATCATCGACTCGATCCTGCAACTCGACCGTCCGGTGATGGTCACCTACCTGATCCTTGTCGTGATCCTGTTCGTCATCATCAATTTCACCGTCGATATCGTCTACGCCCGGCTTGACCCGCGCGTGCGGCTGGGAGGATCGAAATGAGCGACGTTGCCACGACCACGGGCGAAACACTCGCCGAACCCGCTGCCGCGCCGATCGAAACCCGCGCGATGCGGCTGAAGAACTTCTGGTCCGATTTCCGGGCTTCAAAAGTGGCCGTGGCCGCGCTGGTCGTGATCGTCACGCTGCTTCTGCTGGCGTTCGGTGCGCCGCTCGTCGCGCCGCAAGACCCTTATGACATGGCGATGCTGGACTGGCTTGATGCGTTCCTGCGTCCCGGAGAGGTGGGAACCGGCGGTTATGTGCATGTTCTGGGCACCGACAATGCGGGTCGCGACATGTTGTCGGCGATCTTCTACGGGCTGCGCACCAGCTTCACCATTGGCCTGTCCGCTGGCGCGCTGGCGCTGGTCATCGGGATTTCGGTTGGCCTGACGGCGGCCTATTTCGGCGGGCGTGTGGAATCCCTGCTGATGCGGATCATTGACCTTCAGTTGTCCATGCCCGCGATCCTGCTGGCATTGGTTCTGGTCGCGGTCCTGGGGCAAGGCGTCATCCAGATCATCCTAGCCCTTGTTGTTGCGCAATATGCCTATTTCGCACGTACCACCCATGGTGCGGCCACGGTCGAACGCGGCAAGGACTATATCGAAGCCGCGCGCGCGACACCCCTGCCGACCTGGCGTGTGCTGTTCAAGCATCTTCTGCCCAACGTGCTGCCGCCGCTGATCGTCGTGGCGACGGTGCAGGTGGCGGCGGCGATCGCGCTCGAGGCGACACTGTCCTTTCTCGGTGTCGGCCTTCCCCTGACCGAACCTTCGCTCGGATCGCTCATCTCGAACGGGTTCAAATACATCCATTCCGACCGCTACTGGCTGTCCATCTATCCGGGGATCTTCCTGATGATCACTGTCGTCGCCATCAATCTTGTCGGAGACCAGGTCCGCACCGTGCTTGATCCGAGGCATGCGCGATGAGTGCGGCGCTTGACATACAAGGACTGACGACGCGCTTTGACACGCGCGGCGGCTCAGTCACGGCTGTCGACAATGTGAGCTTTTCCGTCGACCGGGGCCGCATCATGGGCCTTGTCGGGGAAAGCGGGTCCGGCAAATCCGTCACCGGCTTTTCCATTCTGGGCCTGATCGACGAACCGGGCCGCGTGACGGATGGCCGGGTGATGGTCGAGGATACGGATCTGCGCAGCCTGTCACCGGATCATCTGCGTTCCATGCGGGGACGCAAGGTGTCGATGGTGTTCCAGGACCCGATGATGACCCTCAACCCGGTGTTGCGGATCGGCGACCAGATGGCGATGGCCGTGCGTGTGCATGAGCCGATGTCCAAGACCAGGGCGCTCGAGCGGGCACGCGATGCGCTTGGTACGGTGGGTATCCCGTCGCCCGAGGAACGGCTCGCCGCCTATCCGCACCAATTGTCCGGCGGGATGCGTCAACGCGTGGCCATCGCAACGGCCTTGCTGCACCGGCCTGCCGTCATCATCGCGGACGAGCCGACAACCGCGCTCGACGTGTCGATCCAGGGCCAGATCCTCGCAGAGGTGCGCCGTCTGGCGGACGAGACGCATACCGCGATTGTCTGGATCACGCATGATCTTGCGGTGGTCTCTTCGCTCGCTGACGACATCTGCGTGATGTATGCGGGCAAGATCGTCGAACGCGGCACCGCCGAGGAGGTGATCGGCCGGCCGCGTCATCCCTATACGCGCGGCCTTCTTGACTCCGTGCCGGGTCAACACGCGCCCGGCTCGCATCTGCCGCAAATTCCCGGCTCCACACCGCAATTGTCGCACCTGCCGTCGGGCTGCCCGTTCCGCAACCGCTGTCCCCGCGCGACCGACGTTTGCGCCACGACCCCACCGCTCGCCCGGTTCGGCGACCACACCGCACTTTGCCACCATCCGATGGAGACCACATGACCGCGCCGCTTCTTGAAATCGATACCGTCTCCAAGCGGTTCCCGCTGAAGGCCACGCTGGCCGACAAGGTCGCCGCGCGTCTGGCCGGGCGTCGCGCTGGCGGGGCGGTCCATGCCGTGACGGACGTGTCTCTGACCGTGGATCGCGGTGAAGTGGTTGGCATTGTGGGCGAATCGGGATGTGGAAAGTCGACCTTGGGCCGTATCGTATCGGGCATCTACGCGCCCACCGAGGGCACGGTGCTGCTTGATGGCAAGCCGATTGCCACGGGACGGGAAGACCACGTCAACAAGCTGACAACACGGGTGCAGATGATCCACCAGGATCCCTTCGCAAGCCTCAATCCCCGGATGAAAGTGGGCGAAACCATCTCGGAAGGTCCGCGCACCCACGGCATCGTGTCCGCCTCTGAAGTCACCGACCGGACACGCGCGCTGCTTGAACAGGTGGGACTCAGGGGCGACTATGCCGACCGCCTGCCGCACCAGTTTTCCGGTGGCCAGAGGCAGCGGATCGCCATCGCGCGCGCGCTCGCCATGCAGCCCGATCTGCTGGTTCTCGACGAGGCGGTGGCCTCGCTGGACGTGTCGATCCAGGCGCAGGTCCTGAACCTGTTCCTCGATCTGCGCCGCGATCTTGGCCTGACGGCGCTTTTCATCAGCCACGACCTGTCCGTGGTGCGTCATGTCTGCGACCGGGTCGCGATCATGTATCTTGGCCGCGTGGTCGAGCTGGCCAGCGCGGAGCGGCTCTATGCCGACCCCAAACACCCCTATACTCAGGCGCTCTTTGCCTCGGTGCCGACGCTGGGCACGGGGCGGCAGGATTTTCGCCCGATCAAGGGCGAGATCCCGTCGCCCATCGACCCGCCGCCGGGCTGTGCGTTCCACCCGCGCTGTCCATTCGCCGGTCCGCGATGCCGCGCAGAAATTCCGCGCCTGACCGAAGCAGGATCAGGGCGCACCGTGGCGTGTCACCTGAACGATGGTGGCGTGGGTCAGGAAGCGGCAGCATGAACGATCTGAACAATCTTGTGGCCCGTCTGAACGACGTGCTCTGTGCCGTGAATACACTGGTGTGGGATTCGCGCACCATGATGCCGAAAGGCGGCGCCGAAACGCGGGGTCACCAGATCGCAACGCTCAAGGGCATCGCGCGGACCATGATCCTTTCCGCCGAGATGCGCGACGCGGGTGCCGCCGCGCTGGAGCAGACATCCGGGCGCGATGCGTTCGATCCCGAGCGTCGCGCCGCCGAGGCGGTGCAGGCAGCGATCCTGCACCATGAACGTATTCCAGCCGACCTGTTGCGCGCTCAGGCAGAACAGAGCACGCTGGCCGGCGCGGCCTGGGCCGAAGCCCGCGCGGCTGCCGATTTCGCGATTTTCCGACCTTATCTGGAACGGACGGTTGCGCTGGCGCGCGAACAGGCCGAGGCGCTTGGGTACAAGGATCATCCCTACGACCCGATGGTCGCAATCTTCGAACCGCGCGAGACCGCCGCATCGCTCGACGCCTTCTTCAAGACCCTTCGCGCAGGGATCCTGCCCATCCTCGATGCCGCAAGGGGCCGGCCCAAGCTGCGCACCGACTTCCTGTATCGCGACTATCCCGAGGCGGGTCAGAAGGCGTTTGCTCAGGAAACGGCGCGCCTGCTGGGGCTGGATGACAGCCGCAGCCGGCTTGACACCACGGTGCACCCGTTCGAGATCAGTTTTACCCGAAATGACGTCAGGATCACCTCGCGCTGGGTCCGCAACTACCTGCCGATGTCGATCTTCGGCTCGATCCACGAAACCGGTCACGCGCTTTATGAACTGGGGGCTGACCCGTCGATCACCAGAACCGCGCATGCCACCGACATGATCGGGCTTTATGCCGTGGCCGGAACGAGTTTCGGCATGCATGAAAGCCAGTCGCGCCTGCTGGAAAACCACGTCGGCCGAAGCCCGGCCTTCTGGGCGCAGAACTTTGCGCGGCTGCGCGATACCTTTCCCGACCAGCTTTCCGATGTGACCGAGGGTGACTTCATCGCCGCGGTGAACCGGGTCGAACCCGGTCTCATCCGGGTCGAGGCAGACGAGCTGAGCTATGACATCCACATCATGCTGCGTGTCGAGATCGAAATGGCGCTGATGGACGGATCGCTGAAGGTGGCTGACATCCCTGAGGTCTGGAATGCCGCGATCCAGCGCGATCTTGGCCTGACAGTGCCCGGCGACGATCTGGGTTGTCTTCAGGATGTGCATTGGTCGTCCGGATATATCGGGTCGTTCCCAACCTACACGATCGGCAATGTCACGGCGGCCCAGATCATGGCGCATCTCGACACCACGCGGCCGGATATCCGGGCCGATCTGGAAATGGCCGAAACGGCCTCCATCCGCGCGGCACTCGGGGATCTTGTCTGGCGACACGGCAGATCACGCAGCAGGGGTGAAATCCTGACGTCGATCGGTGCAACCCCGAACGATCCGACAGCCTATCTCGACTACCTCTCGGGGAAATTCGCTCCGGCGCTGGCATCGTCCAGCGCCTGACATGTCAATGGACTTACTGAAACCCCACGCGGGTGTCACGGGCGCGGACAATCTGCGCGGCGCAATCCTGTTGGCGATTGCCGCTGTCCTGTTCACGCTCGAGGCGACACTGGTGCGGGCCACGGCGCCTTTGGCCAACGAGGCGCAGATCGTGTTCTTCCGCTCCGCCGCGCAGCTTGCGCTGTCGCTCGTGATCCTCTGGCGGATCGGGGACTGGGGCCGCCTTGCGACATCGCGGCCGGGACTTCACATCATCCGAGGGCTGACCAGCCTGTCGATGTGGTGGCTGTATTATGCCAGTTTTCGTCTTCTGGACTTGGCGCTTGCGACGACCTTGACCTTCACGACCTCGCTTTTCGTCGTGGCCCTCGCGGCCCCGCTGCTGGGCGAACACGTGGGTCGGGTCCGCTGGGCCGCGACGATCATCGGATTTGTCGGCATTGCCGTAGCGGTCGGGCCCGCAGCGGATGTCTCGATCCACGGGGTGGGCATCGGTCTGCTGGCCGCCGCGGGCGGTGCGGCCATCGTCATCCTGAACCGCCTGCTGGGCCGGACCGAGAACACCATGACGATCATGACCTGGATCGGCGTGGTCACGACCATCGGCTCGACCCCGGTTGCATGGCTTCTGTGGGAGCCGCTTGCCCTGCGGGATGCGGCGCTGGTCTGTCTCACGGGTTTGCTGGGCGCCTTCGGGATGCTGCTGACAATCGAGGCCTACCGGGTTGGAGAGGCCAGCGCGCTGGCCCCGGTGCCCTATATCCGCTTCGTCGTTGCCGCGGTGGTGGGCATGGTCTTTTTCGGCGAAACTCCGGGGGCCGCACTTCTGATCGGCGCCTCCCTCGTGGTGGGGGCGTCAATCCTCGCGGTGCGTCACGAGATGCGGCAGGGGCTGACCGCGCCGCATCGCTGACGGTTCTGCTTCTCGCGTGGTGCATGCGCGAGATTGCCCCTTTACCAATGCGATGCCCAGTTCTGGGTATGTCTATCAAGCCCGCCCATGTTCTCATGCACATCGGGGACCAAAAACTCGCCAATTCGGTGATTTTTCGGCATGTTATGAGACACTTATGCCAATCGGTAGTTCGGCGACTCGCGCGTGATCTGAACATCGTGCACGTGGCTTTCCTTGAGGCCTGCGCCGGTGATCTTCACGAACTGGCAGTTGTTGCGCATCTCCTCGACGGTTGCACAGCCTGTGTAGCCCATGGCCGCACGCAAGCCGCCGACCAGCTGGTGGAGCACCGCACCCGCCGAGCCCTTGTAGGGCACCTGCCCTTCGATGCCTTCGGGCACCAGCTTGTCGCTGGCCGCGTCCTTCTGGAAATAGCGGTCCGCCGATCCGCGCGCCATCGCTCCGATCGACCCCATGCCGCGATAGGCCTTGAAGCTGCGGCCCTGGTACAGGATCACCTCGCCCGGGGATTCGTCGGTTCCGGCGATCATGCTGCCGACCATGGCACAGGACGCGCCCGCCGCGATGGCCTTGGCGAAATCGCCCGAGAACTTGATGCCCCCGTCCGCGATGACCGGGATGTCACCCGCCGCCTTGGCGCAGTCCATGATGGCGGTGAGCTGCGGCACGCCAACACCCGCGACCATGCGCGTGGTGCAGATCGACCCCGGCCCGATGCCGACCTTGACCGCATCCGCGCCCGCGTCGATCAGCGCGCGGGTGGCTTCGGCCGTGGCGACGTTGCCTGCGATCACCTGCACCTCGTTCGACAGGGTCTTGGCGCGGGTCACCGCCTCGATCACACCCCGGCTGTGACCATGCGCTGTGTCGATCACCACGATATCCACCCCGGCCGCGACCAGCTCCCGCGTGCGCTCGAACCCGGCATCGCCCACCGACGTGGCGGCGGCGACGCGCAACCGGCCCAGCTCGTCCTTGCAGGCTGTGGGGTTCAGAACCGCCTGCTGCGTGTCCTTGAGCGTCAGCAGACCCGTCAGCTTGTTCTCGCCATCCACCACCAGCAGCTTTTCGATGCGGCGCGATTTCATCAGGCTGATCGCCTCGTCGCGGTCGGCAGGTTCGCGCAGGATGGCGAGGTTGTTCGACGTCATCATGACGCTGACCGGCGTGTCGTCCGAAGTGGCAAAGCGCATGTCGCGGTTGGTGACGATGCCGACAACGCGGCCCTGATCGTCCACCACAGGGAAGCCCGTGAAATTATAGCGTTCAATCAGGGCCTTGGCATCAGCCAGCGTCTGGTTGGGGCGCAGCGTGACTGGGCTGTAGACGATCCCGCTTTCAAAACGTTTGACGCGGCGCACCTCGCGGGCCTGTTGTTCGACCGTCAGGTTCTTGTGGATGACCCCGATGCCGCCAGCCTGTGCCATTGTGATCGCCATGCGCCCTTCGGTGACCGTGTCCATCGCCGAGCTGAGCAAGGGAATGTTCAACGCGATGCGTTTCGTGACCCATGTCCGGGTGTCTGCGGTCGACGGCAGGACCGAGGACGCCCCCGGCACAAGCAGAACATCATCAAAGGTGAGAGCCTCGCGAATCTCCATCGGAATCCCTTTCCACGGACAGCATCGTTAGGCACGTCCCTATTGCATGGGTTGCCCTTGGGGGAAAGCCCCAATCCGCCCTTTACCCCTGCGCGGCGCTGCCGCAGTCTGGCCGCGACCAAACAGGAGCGACTCCCATGTCCCACGGATACGATGCAGGCCGCCTGAACCTGCCCTTCACCGGCATCTGCACCTTTGCCCGCAGCCCCTATCAACCGGACTGGAGCACCATCGACGCCGATGTGGCCATTCTCGGCGCACCGTTCGATGCGGGCACGCAATGGCGCGCGGGTGCACGGTTCGGCCCGCGCGGCGTGCGCGAGGCCTCGACGCTGTTCAGCTTCGGCCATGCAGGCGCCTATGACCACGAAGACGACGTGACATACCTGTTCAACACGCGCATCGTCGATCTGGGAGATGCCGACATCATCCACACAGACACCGCGCAAAGTCACGCCAATATCGCATCCGGCGTGCGCGCGATCCGCGAGGCCGGGGCGCTGCCGGTGGTGATCGGCGGGGATCATTCGATCAACATTCCCTGCATCGACGCGTTCGAGGGCGCGGATCCGTTTCACATCCTGCAGATCGACGCGCATCTCGATTTTGTCGATGAACGCCACGGCGTGCGCAACGGTCACGGCAACCCGATGCGCCGCGCCTCCGAGAAACCCTGGGTCAGCGGGATGACACAGGTCGGCATCCGGAATGTCAGCTCCACCGCCCGCGAAGGCTATGAGGATGCACGGGCGCGCGGCTCCGACATCCTGTCGGTGCGGCAGGCCCGCGCGCTGGGCCCCGAAGCTGTGGCGCACCGCCTTCCACTGGGCGCGCCCGTCTACATCACCATCGACATCGACGCCTTCTGCCCCTCCATCGCGCCGGGCACCGGCACGCCGAGCCATGGCGGGTTTCTTTATTACGATGTGCTCGAACTGCTGCAGCACGTGGCGCGGCGCCACAAGATCGTGGGCATCGACCTTGTCGAGGTGGCACCGGATTACGACCCGACCGGATCGACCTCGATCCTCGCGGCGCAGGTTCTGATGAACCTTCTGGGCTTCATCTTTCACGCCAAGGACCAGCAGGGCAGATAGCGGCGCACCCCGCGCCCTGCCGATTTCCGCCGGCCTGTCACGCGCGTGTTGCACTCGGGCGGTGGGCTGCGTTCACTGAACAGAAAATCCGACTCGGCAGGGCTACATGACAAAACCTCTTGCAGGCATCACGATCCTCGATCTCACCCATGTGCTGGCCGGGCCGTTCTGCTCCATGACGCTGGCCGATCTGGGAGCGCGAGTGATCAAGGTCGAACGCCCCGGCAGCGGCGACGACACCCGCGCCTTTCCGCCCTTTTCCAAGGGCAAATCCGCCTATTTCGCCGCCATCAACCACGGCAAGAAATCCATCGCGCTGGACCTCAAATCCGACACCGACCGCGCCGTCTTTGAACGGCTCCTGCCGCACGCCGACGTGATCCTCGAAAATTACCGCCCCGGCGTGATGGAGCGGCTGGGTTATGGCTGGGAGGATCTGCACGCGATGTATCCGCGCCTGATCTACGGCGCGGTGTCCGGCTTTGGCCACACTGGCCCGGATGCGAAACGCCCGGCCTATGACATGGTGGTGCAGGGGCGCGGCGGCGTCATGTCGATCACCGGCGAAAAGGGTCGCGAACCGGTGCGCGTCGGCGCGTCGATCGGTGACATCGTGGCGGGCATGTACCTGTCACAGGGCGTGCTGGCGGCGCTGATGGACCGCGAACGCAATGGCAAGGGCCGCAAGGTGGATGTGGCGATGCTCGACGCGCAGCTGGCGATCCTTGAACACGCCATCGCGATCACCTCGGTGACCGGCACACCGCCCGTGCCCACCGGCGCGCGGCACCCGTCGATTGCCCCGTTCGAGACCTTCCACGCCTCGGATGGCCTTTTCGTGATCGCTGCGGGCAACGACGTGCTGTTCGAAAAGCTGTGTGTGGCGCTGAACCTTCCGCTGTCGGACGATCCGCGCTTTGCCACCAACCCCGCGCGGGTCGAGAACACCCGCCTGCTCAAGCGGTTGATCGAAGCGGTGACCCTCGACAAGACCCGCGCGTATTGGATCGCGCGACTGGGCGCGGCCGGTATCCCCAGCGGTCCGATTCAGGACGTGGCGCAGGTGATGCGCGATCCGCAGATCGTGGCGCGCAACATGGTGGTGGATGTGCTTGACCGCAACGGACGCCCGGCCTTCAAGGCGGCGGGCAACCCGATCAAGATGAGCGGTCTGGGTGACCCGACCGTGCGCCCCGCCGCCCCCGATCTGGACGGCGACCGCGGCGAAATTCTGCGCTGGTTGGAGGGCAAGGGCTAAGCCCGTTTGACCGGGCGTGCCCGCGCCATCGCGCGCAGCCTTTCGAAATCCTTAACGTCTCTGCCGCAGGGTCCGCCGCACAAAAGCTTTTGAGCGGGAAGGGTCACTCCCATGCCGCGACACGTGAACTGACAACGCTCTCTGACGCCCCAACCGAGGCCGACCATGAGAGACCGGTCTCACAAGGCCCCCACACCGGGGGTACAGGTCCAAAGCCAACGGCTTTGCAGCAAGAGAGCAGTGTCAGGCCCAAGGGGCGGCGCCGCTTCCATGTCTACCTCAGCACTTGCACACCGGGCGGAGACATCCGCACCGGTGCGCAGGCATGTCCGGCGTTTGGTCAAGCCATGCCGCTCTGCATAAACATTATGACGCAATTCACCTTTTTCCCGACGCGCGGAACGCTATGGTCCCCGACAACCGTGATCAGAGAGAATCCCATGTCCCACCAAGACCCGCTCGTCGTCTTCACCCCCTCCGGCAAACGTGGCCGGTTTCCTGTCGGCACCCCGGTGCTGACCGCCGCACGGCAACTGGGTGTGGATCTCGACAGCGTCTGCGGTGGGCGCGGCATCTGTTCGAAATGCCAGATCACGCCCGGTTACGGCGAGTTCTCCAAACACGGCGTCACAGCACGCGACGGTGCGCTGTCCGACTGGAACGCGGTCGAGGCGCGGTACGACGAAAAGCGCGGGCTGAAACAGGGCCGCCGTCTGGGCTGTCAGGCCAAGGTGCAGGGCGACATCGTGATCGACGTTCCACCCGAATCGCAGGTCCACCGGCAGGTCGTGCGCAAGGCCGCCAGCGCCCGCGTGATCGAGATGGACCCGGCCACGCGCCTTTACTACATCGTGGTGGACGAACCCGACATGCACACGCCCACAGGCGATCTGGAACGCGTCGCGAGGGCACTCAAGGACCAGTGGGAAATCGCTGAAATCACCTGCGAATTCCCGGTCCTGACCAAACTGCAACCCGTTCTGCGCAAAGGCAAATGGGCGATCACCGTGGCGCTGCACAAGACGAGCGCCACCGCCACACCCAGCATCATCGCCGCATGGCCCGGCTTGCACGAGGGCGGGCTTTACGGGCTGGCCATCGACCTTGGCTCCACCACCATCGCGGCGCATCTGACCAATCTCGACACCGGCGAGGTGGTGGCCTCTTCCGGTATCATGAATCCGCAGATCCGCTTTGGCGAAGACCTGATGAGCCGCGTCAGCTATGTCATGATGAACCCCGGCGGCGACGTCGAGATGACCGGCGCGGTGCGTGACGCGATCAACGCGCTGGCCGAGGAGATTGCCAAGGAAGCGGGCATTTCGACCAGCCTCATTCTGGAGACGGTGTTTGTCTGCAACCCAGTGATGCACCACCTGCTCCTCGGGATAGACCCGGTGGAACTGGGCCAGGCCCCCTTCGCGCTGGCCACGTCGAACCACCTCAACCTGACCGCCCGTGATCTCGATCTCACCGCCCTGCCCGCCAGCGCCCAGATCTACATCCTGCCCTGCATCGCGGGTCATGTGGGGGCCGATGCCGCCGCCGTCGCGCTGTCGGAACAGCCGGGCAAATCCGAAGACCTCGTGCTGATCGTCGATGTGGGCACCAACGCGGAAATCCTGCTCGGCAACACCACCCGCGTGCTGGCCTGTTCCTCGCCCACCGGCCCCGCCTTTGAAGGCGCGCAAATCTCAAGTGGCCAGCGTGCCGCCCCGGGAGCCATCGAAGCGATCCGCATCGACCCCGTCAGCAAGGAACCGCGCTTCCGGGTCATCGGTTGTGACAAGTGGTCGGGCGAGGACGGCTTCTGGGATGAGACCGCCGCCTCCGGCATCACCGGCATCTGTGGATCGGGCATCATCGAGGCGGTGGCCGAACTGCGCATCGCGGGGCTGCTCGACCCCTCTGGCCTGATCGGATCGACGGCGCAGACAGGGACCGAGCGGTGCTTTGCCGAAGGGCGCACCAACGCCTACCTGATCTTTGATGCCACGGACCAAGGCGGCCCGCGCATCACCGTCACCCAGGGCGATATCCGCGCGATCCAGCTGGCCAAATCCGCGCTCTACGCGGGGGCGCGGCTGCTCATGGACGAGATGGGTGTGGAGGTGGTGGACCGCGTGGTGCTGGCAGGCGCGTTCGGCGCGCATATCAGCGCAAAACACGCGATGGTGCTGGGGATGATCCCGGACGTGCCGCTCGACAAGGTGTCAAGCGCCGGCAACGCCGCCGGCACCGGGGCGCGCATCGCGCTCTGCAACCTGGCAGCGCGGGCCGAGATCGAACGCACCGTGCTCCAGATCACCAAGGTCGAAACCGCCATCGAGCCGCGCTTTCAGGAACATTTCGTCGCCGCCAACGCCATCCCCCACGCCACCGACCCCTTCCCGGAACTGGGCAAGGTGGTGGAGCTGCCCGTGGTCGGGTTCAACACGCAGGGGGACGGGAGTGATGGCGGTCGCGTGCGGCGGCGGAAGCGGGGGTGATCGCTGACCTAGGGTGAAAGCCTGTGAAGAAAATCGACCACATCACGCATCTAGAGTTGCTTCGCTTGTGAAAAATTCATCTAAGAGCTATTGTTAAAGCAAAATAGCAAGGGTGAATTAGTGCACATTAGCCGTTTCAAACTTAAAAACTGGCGCAACTTCAAATCTGGAGAGATTTCCGATCTCCCGGACTCGGTTTTCATTCTTGGTCCAAACGCATCTGGAAAATCAAACTTCTTGGATGCGATACGTTTCCTGAGGGATGTTGCAAAACCGCGAGGTGGAGGACTTCAGGATGCAATAGAACGTCGCGGGGGAATTGGAAAACTACGTTGCTTGCACGCGAGAAATGATACTGAAATTCTAATTGAGGTTGATGTTTCGAATGATGAGCAAGATGTTTTGTGGAGGTATGAGCTAGGTTTCAATATCCCGCCTAAAGGAAATCGAATTCCCCTCGTTACCAAGGAACGAGTAACGCCCTTTTCTAAGGGGAAGCCATTAAAGGCATTGATTGACCGACCAGGCCCCGCTGAGCAGAAAGATGAGTTATTACTGAGAGAAACACATATTGAGCAGATTAGTGCAAATGCAGGTTTCCGCGACCTAGTTAATTTCTTCGCCGATACGACTTACGTACACCTTGTTCCGCAATTGCTTAAGTTTGGAGACCAAATTGGAGGGAGGGTGATAGAAGATGATCCTTTCGGTCAAGAGTTTATGTCACGGATCTCGAGAACAACTCCACGGACGAGAGATGCACGGTTAAAGCGAATTGAATCGGCTTTGAAGACTATTGTTCCGCAGCTAGAGGACCTGAAGTTTGTTAAAGATGAGGTTACCGGTCATCCTCATCTGGAAATACGCTTTAAGCATCATCGACCGCGAGGTGCTAGGCAAAGAGAGGATCAATTCTCTGATGGTACATTGCGCCTGATGTCGATTCTTTGGTTGTTGCAAGAGCGTGGTACATCGCCATTGCTTCTGGAAGAACCTGAACTTTCGCTTAATGAAGAGATTGTAGCTCAACTTCCTCGGGTCATGGCCTCAATAAAGTCAAAATCAAGAAGTGACCGGCAATACTTTGTAACGACTCACAGCCAAGCTCTTCTATCCAACACAGGCATTGACCCAAGGGGAATAACGGTGTTGAAGCCGTCAGATGATGGCTCAATCATCCGCAGTGTTTCTTCAAGTGAGCAAATGGCCTTGGACGCAGGTTTAACCGCTGCTGAGGCTGTGTTGCCAAATGCACGCAAGACTGGGCAGTTAAAATTTGCGCTATGACAGTTTTCTATTGTATAGAAGACGAGGTAAGCAGGTCTGTTGCAGAACGACTTATACTTGAGTTTTGCCCAAGTGGAACGCATTTTCAGGAATTAGGAAAGGCATATGGTGGCTATGGATATATCAAAGCCAACTTGCGTAAGTTTGTTGATCTATCACAAAGATCGCCAGTTCTAGTAATTACGGATTTGGATCGCGCTGCGTGCGCACCCTCATTGCGATCTGAATGGCTGCAATCTGCTGGTTTGCACAAAGCTCTTCCAAAAGGCTTTGTTTTTTGCGTTGCGAAGACTGAGATTGAATCATGGCTCATGGCGGATGTTAACGGCATAGCAAGACTTCTTGAGATAAGCGCTGCACTTATTAGTCGAGATATCGAAGACATTGTTCTAGACGCAAAAGAGCACTTAGTTGGTTTGGCCAAGAAGTCACGTAGCGCTTCCGTCCGGAAGGACTACACTCCCGGTTCCAAAAGTAAAGCAACCACAGGGATAAATTATAATTATTTACTTTCCAATTTTGCGGCCAATGATTGGAATCCATTGGAAGCGGCAGATAATAGTGTAAGCTTAAGACGTGCAATTGATCGCCTGTCAGCGGCAACAGCAGTTTAACTAAGTGCGCACCGAAGCACGTACCCTACGGGTTAATTCACTCCGAGGGCATCAGCAGCGTATTGCCCAACCACGCCGGGTCATCCACCGCCTGCGCAAGCGCAAAGGTCTCGGCCTCCCGCGCCCACCCGGTCGGACGCTTGTGCTTCGATCAAACGGTATGACACACCGCAGGATGCATGATCCCACGCACCACCCCACACGCCCCCCTCTTGACGCCCCACACACCCAAGCGTATCCAGACCGCCAGAGCGCGGGTATGGTGAAAAGGTATCACGCGAGCTTCCCAAGCTTACGTTGCGGGTTCGATTCCCGCTACCCGCTCCAGACCTCTCCACCTCCGTGCGCAGGATGCGTTGACGCATCGCAGCTTTGCGTTGACGGAAAGCCTCAGGCCCCGGCGGTCTGCGCCTCTTTGACCTTCTTCGCCAGATCCTGCGCGATGGCAAAGGCGCCCTTGATCTTGTCGCTGTCGCGGGCCCAGTCGCGGCGGATGACGATCTTGTTGTCCTTCACCTTGGCCAGACCGTTCTGGTCGCGAATGAAATCCACCAGTCCTTCGGGGGACACGAACTTGTCCTTGTGGAACTGGATCGTCGCGCCCTTTGGCCCGCCGTCAAGCTTGGCGATCCCGGCGCGTTTGCACATCGCCTTGATCCGCACCACGAGCATGAGCGTGTTGACCTCGCGCGGCAGTTTGCCGAAGCGGTCGATCAGCTCGGCGGCAAAGCCTTCCAGCTCCACCTTGGTTGAAAGCGACGACAGACGGCGGTAGAGGCCCAGCCGCACGTCGAGGTCGGGCACATAGGCCTCGGGGATCAGGACAGGCACGCCGAGGTTGATCTGCGGCGCCCATTGGTCGTCGGTTTCCGACAGCCCTTCCATCTCGCCCGAGCGGATCTTGGCGATCGCCTCTTCCAGCATCTGCTGGTACAACTCGTAGCCCACATCGCGCATCTGGCCGGACTGTTCCTCGCCCAGCAGGTTGCCCGCGCCGCGAATGTCGAGGTCCTGGCTGGCCAGCGTGAACCCGGCCCCCAGCGAGTCGAGCGAGCCCAGAACGCGCAGGCGCTTTTCGGCGGCAGGCGTCAGCTTGGCGCGCGGCTTGGTGGTGAGATAGGCATAGGCACGGGTTTTCGACCGCCCCACCCGGCCCCGGATCTGGTAAAGCTGGCTGAGCCCGAACATGTCGGCGCGGTGAATGACCATCGTGTTGGCGGTGGGAATGTCGAGACCCGATTCCACGATGGTGGTCGCCAGCAGCACGTCGTACTTGCCGTCGTAAAACGCGTTCATCCGCGTGTCCAACTCCCCCGCCGCCATCTGGCCATGGGCGACGATATGGGACACTTCGGGCACCTGCTCGCGCAGGAACTCCTCGATCTCGGGCAGGTCGCTGATGCGCGGCACGACAAAGAAACTCTGCCCGCCGCGATAATGCTCGCGCAGCAGGCCTTCGCGGATCGTCACCGCGTCGAATTCGCTGACATAGGTGCGGATCGCCAGACGGTCCACGGGGGGCGTGCCGATGATGCTCAGATCCCGCACGCCCGACAGGGACAATTGCAGCGTGCGCGGGATCGGTGTCGCGGTCAGGGTCAGCACATGGATGTCCGTGCGCAACTGCTTGAGCCGCTCCTTGTGACCGACGCCGAAATGCTGTTCCTCGTCGATGATCAGAAGCCCGAGGTTCTGGAACCGGATGCCCTTGGCGAGCAATGCGTGCGTGCCGACCACGATATCGACCGTGCCCCGCCCCATCCCGTCCTTGGTCTCGGTTGCGTCCTTTGCGGAAACAAAGCGCGACAAGGCTCTGACTTCCAACGGAAATCCGCGGAACCGTTCGGCAAAGCTCTTGTAGTGCTGGCGGGCCAGCAACGTGGTCGGCGCGATTACGGCGACCTGCACACCGGACATGGCGGCGACAAAGGCCGCGCGCATCGCGACCTCGGTCTTGCCGAAGCCCACATCGCCGCAGATCAGACGGTCCATCGGCTGACCCGACTGCATGTCGGCCATCACGTCCTCGATGGCGCGCAGCTGATCGTCGGTTTCCTGATAGGGAAAACGCGCGGAGAAACTGTCCCACGCGCCCGGGGGCGGGTCCATGATCGGCGCCTTGCGCAGCGCCCGTTCGGCGGCCACGCGAATGAGCCTGTCCGCCATCTCGCGGATGCGCTCCTTGAGCCGCGCCTTCTTGGCCTGCCACGCGCCGCCACCCAGCTTGTCGAGGAACCCTTCCTCGTGGCCGTAGCGGGACAGCAGTTCGATATTCTCGACCGGCAGGTAAAGCCTTGAGCTTTCGGCATATTCCAGCAGCAGGCACTCATGCGCAGCACCGGCGGCGGAGATCACCTCCATGCCCAGATAGCGCCCGATGCCGTGATCCACATGCACCACGAGATCGCCCGGCGACAGGGATTGGGTTTCGGTCAGGAAATTCTCGGCCTTGCGGCGCTTCTTTGGAGACCGGATCAGGCGGTCGCCCAGAACGTCCTGCTCCGAGATGACCGTAATGCGATTGTCTTTGTTTTTTTGGCCTACCGCTTCGCTACTTGAGGCCAGAGCCCCCCATGGCGCCTCGAACCCCTGCTCCAGCGGCCAGACCACCAGGTGCAGCCCACGCTTGCCCACGCGGGTCAGGTCGGTGACGGGGATGGTCTCGGACAGCCCTTCGTCCTCGATCAGGCCCGACAGACGTTCGCGCGCGCCCTCTGAATAGGACGCGATGACCACCGGGCCGCCTTCCATCTTCTTGCGAACATGATCCGCCAATGCGCTGAAAAGACTTATGCTTTCCTGTTGGCGCTCGGGGGCGAAATTGCGCCCGATCCGCCCGCCTGCATCCACGACGCCTGGACCGGAGGCCTGCGCCAAGGAGTGAAACTGCACCACGCGGCGATCGCCAAGCGCCGCCACCCAAGCCGCATCGTCGAGGTAAAGCTGTTCGGGCGACACGGGTTTGTAGACGGTGTCCAGCCGCGCTTTCTGCGCCAGCGCTGCCTTGCGGGTCTCGTACTGATCCACGATCCCGTCCCAGCGCGACAGGCGCGCGGGCGTGACCTGATCGTCCTGCGTGATCGGCACTCCGGGCAGGTAATCGAACAGCGTTTCCAGACGCGCATGGAAGAACGGCAGCCAATGCTCCATCCCTGCCTGCTTGCGCCCGGCACTGACCGCCTCGTACAGAGGATCGTCGCTGCCGGCCGCACCGAATTCGATGCGGTAATTCTGCCGGAACCGCGTGATCGCCGCTTCGTCCAGAATGACCTCGGAGACCGGGGCCAGCTCCACCAGATCGAGCTTTTCCGTTGTGCGCTGTGTGGCGGGATCGAAGCGCCGCGCGCCGTCCAGAACATCGCCGAACAGGTCAAGCCGCACCGGCCCGCCATCGCCGGGCGGAAAGATGTCGATGATGCCGCCGCGAATGGCATAGTCGCCCGGCTCCAGCACCGTGGGCGCCTGCGAAAAACCCATGCGCACAAGGAAGTTGCGCAGCGCGTCTTCATTCACACGATTCCCGACACGGGCGGTGAAGGCCGCCTCGCGCAGCACATCCCGGGCGGGCACGCGCTGTGTCGCGGCACTCATGGTGGTCAGCAGCACGTATTGCTTGGGCATCCCGTGGGTCAGCGCCGCCAAAGTCGCCATGCGGGTGGCGGAGATCTCGGGGTTCGGGGACACCCGGTCATAGGGCAGGCAATCCCAGCCGGGAAAGACGAAAACCGGCATGGCAGGCGCGAACAGCCGCAGCGCGTCGCGCATCTGTGCAAGACGGCGATCGTCGCGGGCGATGTGGCAGACCGCGCTGCCGGACGACTCGGCCTCGGCCAGAACCAGACGGGCGTCGAAACCTTCGGGCGCACCGCCCATCGTGATGTGCTGGGATGTCTTCATAGCGCGGTCATGTGGCGCGCCGCGCAGGCCGCGTCAACCGCCAAGCACGCCGATGCTGAGGTTTACATACATTCCCCACATCGCGGTGACAAAGATCGACACCATGCCGATGGCCTGCACGATCAGCCGGTGCCGCCCAAGCCGCTTGTAGACCGCATCGAGGTCGTGATCCCTTTCATGCAGCGCCCGGGCCGTGTGCACGCTCAACAAGCTGACCAGCGACATCGGAAAGAAAAGCAGGAACAGCGCCTGCGCGATCTCAATCCAGTAGACCCAGCCCAGCACCGCGAACCCGGTCAGAAAGAACGTCCCGGTACCGATCACCCAGAGCCCCGCCTCATCCGCGATATACAACAGCCGCGTGGTGTTGATGCGCAGCAGATCGGTCAGATCCTCGACCGCCGATCCGCCCTTGCGCCGCGCGCGGCTGACCATGTCGAACGGCACACCCAGCACCCAATGGCTGGCCGAGGACCACACCACCGCAAGTGCGATCCAGAACCACAGATTGGAAAAGGACCGCATGTCGATCAGTTCAAAAACAGTGCTGTACCAGTCCAAGCCGTCGTCCCCGTTCGTCGCCCCGCTCTCTCTAGCCTGCAAGGACGGCTTTGCCCAGAGGCACAACCCGCGCAAATGCGCAGAGGTATCGCAGCGCGTTTGGAACCCCGCAGCGGCGTTGGACATTCTCCCGACAGATCGATTTCAGATCGAGCAAGATAAGGAGCAAAAAAATGCCACTCGAATACGATGTTCTCGAAAGCTCAGCGCAAACAGATGCTTACCCGACCCGTGATCCCGAAAAGGAAACCTGGCGCGAGCGCGTGGACCCGACGGTCTGGCAGGACTGGACCGATCAGGCCCCGATCAGCAGGGGGCAGGCCGATGCCTTTGATCGCGACGGGTTCCTCGTGCTCGAGGACCTCTTTTCGACGGACGAGATCGCGGCTCTTGTCAGCCAGGCAGCAGAGCTGCGCAGCGCGCTCGAAGGCAGCGACGCGGCAGAGGTGGTGACCGAACCGGGGTCGGACGCGGTGCGGACGGTCTTCAATCTCGAAACCCGTCACGACCTGATGGCGCGGCTGTCGCGGGATGTGCGGCTGGCCGGGATTGCGCAGTTCCTTCTGAATGACGAGGTCTACATCCACCAGAGCCGCCTGAACTACAAACCCGGCTTCACCGGCAAGGAATTCTACTGGCACTCGGATTTCGAGACCTGGCACGCCGAGGACGGGATGCCCCGGATGCGGGCGGTGTCGGCCTCGCTGCTGCTGACCGACAACCGGGCGCATAATGGCGCGCTGATGCTCATGCCCGGATCGCACAAGACCTTCGTGTCCTGCCAGGGCGAGACGCCGGATGCGAATTACGAGACGTCGCTCAAGACGCAGAAGATCGGCACACCGTCGCAGGAGAGCCTGCGCGATCTGGCGCAGATGCACGGGATCACCGATGCCGAAGGTCCGGCAGGCACTCTGGTGCTGTTCGACTGCAACACGATCCATGGATCGAACGGCAACATCACGCCCGATCCGCGCTCCAACGCGTTCTTTGTCTACAACGCGGTGTCGAACGCGCTGGCGGATCCCTTCGCCGCCGAAGAACCGCGCCCCGATCACCTTGCCCATCGCGGCACGCCGTCACCGATCAAGCTGCGGACCGGCGCGCTGGTCTGACGCAGACATCCTCACCGCGCGCCTGCCCGGGTCTGGACACGCGCGCGGTTGACGTGCATCCCTTCCTGATCGAAGTCAGACAGGTAAGACAGATGCAGCCCATCACCCCCTCCTTTCCCGCCACACGTTTGCGCCGTCTGCGCCGCAGCGAAGGCCTGCGCGCGATGGTGCGCGAGACCACCCTGACCCCGGATGACTTCATCTGGCCGGTCTTCGTGCGCGACGGCGAAGGGATCGAAGAGCCGGTGGCCTCGATGCCGGGTGTGGTGCGCCGCTCGGTCGACAAGGTGGTCGAGGCCGCGCGCGAGGCACACAGTCTTGGCATCCCGGCGATCTGTCTCTTTCCCTTCACCGATCCAAAGCTCAAGACCGAGGATTGCGCCGAGGCGTGGAACCCCGAGAACCTGTCCAACCGCGCCACCCGCGCAATCAAGGATGCCGTGCCCGACATGGTGGTGATGACCGATGTGGCGCTCGACCCCTACAACATCACCGGCCATGACGGCTACATGGACGCGGATGGCTATATCGAGAATGACCGCACGGTCGAGGCGCTGGTCAAGCAGACGCTGAGCCAGGCGCGCGCCGGGTCCGACATCATCGGCCCGTCGGACATGATGGACAGCCGCATCGCCGCGATGCGCGGCGCACTCGAAGGCGAAGGATTCTCGAACGTCGCGATCCTCAGCTATGCCGCAAAATACGCCAGCGCCTTTTACGGGCCGTTCCGCGATGCGGTGGGGGCCTCGGGTGCGTTCAAGGGCGACAAGAAGGGCTACCAGATGGACCCCGGCAATTCAGACGAGGCGATGCGGCTGGTGGCGCGCGATCTCGCCGAAGGTGCGGACATGGTGATGATCAAGCCCGGCATGCCCTACCTCGACATTTGCCGCCGCACCAAGGACATGTTCGGCGTGCCAACCTTTGCCTACCAGGTGTCGGGCGAATACGCGATGCTGGCCGGTGCCGCCGAGCGCGGCTGGCTGGATCATGACCGGGTGATGCTGGAAAGCCTGATGGCGTTCAAACGCGCGGGCTGTGACGGGGTGCTCACCTATTTCGCCCCTGCCGCGGCGCGGTTGCTAAACGGGTAACGGGCGCTCCGGGCTAATGCCCCGCCTACGCGGTCGGATCACAGGCCGGGCCTCTGCCCGACCTTGCGTCAACGGATAGCGATGCGCCGCTTATCGTGATCTATCCTTGGTGACAGAAGCGCGCTCTGCGGCTATACTGACGCACAATCGGCGGAACAGCCGGAATTCCAGAGGCATCGGCAAAGAAAGAGCAGAGACAATGACATCCCTGACACGACGCGAACTGGCCCTTGGCCTTGGCGGCACATTTTTACTGGGTGCCTGCAACAACGCTGTGGGCGGCAATGGCGGCGCGCGGATCGACGCGCGGGTCGATGCGACGCTGGCTGAAATGTACCGCCGCTTTCCGGGCACGCAAAACCTTGCGGGCAACGCCAATGGCCTGCTCGTCATGCCGCTGGTGACCGAAGCGGGACTTGGCATCGGCGGTGCCTTCGGGCGCGGCGCGCTGCGGGTCAACGGCGTGACGGTGGATTACTACTCCACCACCAAGGCCAGCGCGGGGCTGCAGATCGGTGCGCAGCAATACGCCCATGTGCTGTTCTTCATGACCGAGGACGCGCTGATGAATTTCCGCCGCTCACCGGGCTGGGCTGCGGGCGCCAACATCGAGTACGCGATCCCCGAAGGCGGCGAGACCATCGCGGCCGAAACCACCACGTCGCTGTCGCCGGTGATCGCGGTGATCTTCGGTCAGGCGGGATTGCGCATTGGCGCAACGCTGGAAGGCGTGAAATACACGCGGATCATTCCCTGATCCGCCAATTGGGGGCTCTGCCCCCAAACCCCCGAGGGTATTTGTAAACCAGAGAAGATCATGCCGCAGGTCCACCCCCTGCGTTTGCAGGGGGCTTCTCCGGTTACGGTCATCGGCGCCTCCGCCTGTACCGCAGCACCCGGAATAGACCCAAAAGGTTAACAAACCCTTGCTTCTCTGGTTCAAAAATACCCTTCGGGGGTGAGGCGCGCATGCGCCGAGGGGGCAGACAGCCCCCTTTTACCCGTCAGCCAGCCATCGCGGCCGTCAGCCCTTTCAGAGCGGCCACCGGGTCCTCGCTGCGCCAGATCTCTTCGCCGATGCCGAAGAAATCGGTCATCGGCGCAAGGCGGCGGATGATCTCGGCATCGAGCCCGCCTTCGGCGACCACGGGGATCTCGATCATCTCGGACCACCATTCGAACAGCTCTTGTTCGGCGCGCGACCCGTCACCCAGCGCGGTTGTGCCCACGGGACCGAAGCTGACGTAATCGGCGCCCGCCTCACCCGCGCTTATCCCGTCATGGCGCAACTGGCCGCAGAACGCACCGACGATGGCGTCCTCGCCCAGTTCCTTGCGCGCCACGCGCACCGATCGCGCGCCGTCGGTCAGGTGCACGCCGTCAAGGCCCAGCCGCTGGGCCAGAACCACGTGGGTGTCGATCACCAGCGCCACGTCGAACCGGTGCGCCACCTCGCGCACGGCATCGGCGGCGCGCAGGATCAGGTCCTCGTCGCGGCTGGCCAGCGACAGGCGCAGGCAGGCGATCGCGGTCGTGTCCAGCACGCGGGCCAGATCGGTCGGGAAATGGCTGAGTTCGATCTCGGGTGGTGTGATCAGGTAGATCTGCGGCTGCTCTGCGTCGGACATCTTCGGCCCCTTCCTTGTGGTCGCCCCCCTATACAGCGATTTCGCGCCCTGCGCCAAGGGCTTGCGCGGCTTGCCCTTTGATCGCCGGCGCAATAGTCAGACGCGATCCTTTGCTGCTTCGAGGTTCCTGCCATGCCAAGCGACATTCCGCAGCCCAGTTTCGTGCTGGTGCGCCCGCAGATGGGCGAAAACATCGGCGCCGCCGCGCGTGCGATGCTGAATTTCGGGCTGGACCGGATGGCGCTTGTCGCGCCGCGGGATGGCTGGCCCAACCAGAAGGCGGTGGCCATGGCCTCAGGCGCGGGGCGCGTGCTGGATGACGCTGTTCTGGTCGCGCGCACGGTGGATGCGGTGGCCGAGTGTTCCTATGTCTTTGCCACCACCGCCCGGCAGCGCGGTATGACCAAGCCGGTGATGACGCCAGAGCGGGCGATGGAGGTCGCGCGCGACAGGATCGCGGCCGGCGAAAAGGTCGCGGTGCTGTTCGGACCGGAACGCGCGGGGTTGGAGAATGACGATATCGCGCTGGCCAATGCGATCATCTCGGTGCCGGTGAACCCGGACTTTCCGTCGCTGAACCTCGCGCAATGCGTGTTGCTCACCGGGTATGAATGGCAGCGGCACTCGGTCGCCGTGCCCCCCGAGATCACCGAGATGGCGGGGTCCGAGTGGGCCAGCGCCATCGAGATGGACAAGCTGGCTGAACATTACGAGGACACGCTGGACAGGGCCGGGTTTTTCTTTCCCGACCTCAAGGCCGAGAGCATGAAGCGCAACCTGCGCAACATGTGGTCCCGCATGCCGCTGACCCGCACGGATGTGTCGATGCTGCACGGTATGCTGCGGCAAATGGTGCGCTGGAAGGACAAGGGCTAGGCCCGTGCCTTGAAGCACCCCGGCCCCAGGCCTAATCTTTCGCCCCAGAAGGAGACCCCGTGAATGAGCACCAAACGCAGTATCTTTGAAGAGGTCGATGCCGGAGCCCCGGTCAAGGACACACCCAAGGGCGGCATGATCGACGCGGGCAAGCGCGGCGCGCGGGGCGCGATCCGCATCTGGCTGATGGTGCTCTTTGCGCTGGTCATGGTGATGATCGCGGTGGGCGGCCTCACGCGATTGACCGACAGCGGGTTGTCGATCACCGAGTGGAAACCCCTGACCGGGGCGCTGCCGCCGATGAATGCCGAGCAGTGGCAGGCCGAGTTCGATCTGTACCGCGCGATCCCGGAATACCAGTTGCAGAACCGCGGCATGAGCTTGGCCGAGTTCAAGGTGATCTACTGGTGGGAATGGGGGCATCGTCAGCTGGGCCGGGTGATCGGTCTGGTCTGGGCGCTGGGCTTTTTCGGCTTCCTGCTGGCGCGCAGGATCCCCACGGGATGGACCGGGCGGCTGTTGTTCCTTGGCGCTCTGGGCGGACTTCAGGGGGCGATTGGCTGGTGGATGGTGGCATCCGGTCTGACGGGCGAGCGTCTGGATGTGGCCTCCTACCGGCTGGCGACGCATCTGGGGTTGGCCTTTGTCATCCTTGGCTTCATTGCGTGGTATGTTTTCGAACTGGGCCGCGAGGACCGCGACCTGATGCAGGCGCGCCGCGCGCGGGAGGGCAAGCTCTATGGGCTTGGCACGGGACTGTTGCACTTCACCTTCCTGCAAATCCTGCTGGGTGCGCTGGTGGCGGGGATCGACGCGGGGCGCACCTATAACGACTGGCCGCTGATGGCGGGCGCGTTCCTTCCGCCCTACCCGTTCGACCTGGACCCGGTCTGGCGCAACTTCTTCGAGAACGCGGGCCTTGTGCAGTTCATGCACCGCATCGCGGGGTACCTGCTGTTGGCCTTCGGCATCGTGGTCTGGCTGCGGGCGCGCAAATCGCCCAATGCCGACAACCGGTTCCGGTTCAACGCGGTCTTTGCCATGCTCTGGGTGCAGATGGCGCTGGGCGTCGTGACCGTGCTCTACATGGCGCCGTGGCAGATTGCCATTGCGCACCAGATCGGTGCCGTGATCCTGTGGGTGCTGATCCTGCGGGCGCGGTTCGGCGCGCAGTATCCCGTGCAGCAATCCATTCGAGGAGCGACCACATGACCACGGCCTATGACGCATTGATGGCCTACACGCGCGACACCGAGGCGCTGGGCCAGATCGCAGGGCGTCTGGGCTGGGATCAGGAAACCACGATGCCGCGCGGGGCCGCCGCACAGCGCAGCGAAGAGATCGGCGCGCTGGAATCGGTGTTGCACGCGCGCCGCATGGATCCGCGCGTGGCGGATTGGCTGGCAGAGGCCGAGGCCACCAGTGACGAGGCCAAGGCGCATCTGCGCCATATCCGCCGCAGTTTCGAGCGGGCGTCGAAGGTGCCCGGCGATCTGGCGGCGGAGCTGGCGCGCACCACGTCCGTTGCACAGGGTATCTGGGCCGAGGCGCGGGCAAACGACGATTTCGCGGCCTTTGCGCCGACTCTGGAGCGGGTGCTGGACCTGCGGCGACAGGAAGGTGCGGCACTTGCGGATGGCGGCGATCCCTATGACGCGCTGTTGCAGGATTACGAGCCCGGTGCGACGGCGGCGGAACTCGACGCGATGTTCGGCGCGCTGCGGCCGCGTCTGGTCGATCTGCGCGACACCGTTCTGGGGGCGCCTGCCCCGGCGCAACTGACCGGCAGTTTCGACGAGAGCGCACAGATGAAGCTGTCGCGCCATATCGCCAAGACCTTTGGCTATGACATGAGCCGGGGGCGCGTCGACAAGGCGGTGCACCCGTTCAGTTCCGGATCGGGCAACGACGTGCGGATCACCACGCGGACCAACCCGCTTGATCCGTTCAACTGCATCTACTCGACGATCCACGAGGTGGGTCATGCGGCCTATGAGCAGAACATTGACCAGGCCTACCTGCTGACGCCGCTGGGCAGCGGTGTGTCGATGGGGGTGCATGAAAGCCAGTCGCGGATTTACGAGAACCAGCTGGGCCGCTCGCGCGCCTTTACCGGCTGGCTGCACGGGCAGATGGTCGAGGCGTTCGGCGATTTCGGGATCAATGACCCGGACGCGTTCTTTGCGACGGTGAACCGGGTGCATCGCGGGTTCATCCGTACGGAATCCGATGAGGTGCAGTATAACCTGCACGTGCTTCTGCGCTTCGACCTGGAGCGCAGGATGATCGACGGATCGCTGGATGTGGCGGACCTCGAGGAGGCGTGGAACACACGGTTCGAGGCGGATTTTGGCTATCCGGTGGACAGGCCGTCCAACGGCGTCTTGCAGGATGTACACTGGTCGGTGGGCCTGTTCGGCTATTTCGCCACCTACACGCTGGGCAACGTCTATGCGGGTTGCCTGCACGAGGCGCTGCGCAAGGCGGTGCCGGATCTGGATGCGCAGCTTGCCGCGGGAGACACGTCAGCGGCGACAGGCTGGCTGCGGGACAATCTGCAACGGCATGGCGGCCTTTACGAGCCGCGCGAGGTGATCGAGCGGGCCTGCGGGTTTGCGCCCAGTGAGGCGCCGCTCCTCGCCTATCTCGAAGCGAAGTTCGGCGCGATCTACGGGCTGTAGCGCTGTTGGGCGTCACCCTCGGGGCAGACCCCGGGGTGACGCGTCATCAATGGATCGTGAACTCGCCCACCACCTGCTGCCATTCGCCCGATGACAGCAGCTTGCGGTGGGTGAACTGCACCGAATGCAGCGGGCCCTCGATGCTGTCCTGCCAGAATTCGATGAATTCGAACAGCTTGGGATGATCCGGCGCAAGATCGTATTCCTGCCAGACAAAGGTGTTCAGCACGTTGCGGTAATCGGGCATGCGGTAGAACAATTGCGCCGTGGTCAGCCCGTAGCCCCGCAGCATCAACTCGGTTTCACGTATCTCGGTCATACGAACCTCTTCGTTTTTTATTGTACCAATGAGTGTGTCACGAATTTGTTGCTTTTCAATAAAAACAGTATGTTAGCCATTCACATGGTTGAGTGCCAAGGCCGTGCCGCCACTAATTTGGCCAAGCGCATTGCAGGCTACATCCTGTCTCTGATATACAGACGGTCAACAAAATATAGATATACAGTCAGCAGGTCATCCACGTGAGCGATACGCCAGAAACGCCTGAAAACATGGAAGATATGCCGCCAGAGCGCCCGAAATACACGGGGCCGCAGGTGTCGATCACCGACGAGATGAAAACCTCGTATCTCGATTACGCGATGAGCGTGATCGTGAGTCGGGCGATCCCCGACCTGCGGGACGGTCTGAAGCCGGTGCACCGGCGGATTCTCTACGCGATGCACGAAAGCAACAACGGGCACGACAAGCCCTACCGCAAATCGGCGCGGCCTGTGGGCGACGTGATGGGCAAATACCACCCGCATGGCGACTCGGCGATCTATGACGCGCTGGTGCGGATGGCGCAGGATTTCTCGATGTCGCTGCCGCTGCTGGACGGACAGGGCAATTTCGGGTCGATGGACGGCGATAACGCGGCGGCCATGCGCTATACCGAAGTGCGGATGGACAAGCCCGCAGCCTATCTGCTGGCCGACATCGACAAGGAAACCGTCGATTTTCAGGACAATTATGACGGCAAGGACCGCGAACCCACGGTTCTGCCCGCGCGCTTTCCCAACATGCTGGTCAATGGTGCGGGTGGCATTGCCGTCGGCATGGCGACCAACATCCCGCCGCACAATCTGGGTGAGGTGATCGACGCCACGCTTGCGCTCATCGCGGAGCCCGACCTGTCGTCGGAACAGTTGATCGAGTACGTGCCTGGCCCCGATTTCCCGACCGGCGGCATCATGCTGGGCCGCTCCGGTGCGCGCAAAGCCTATCTTGAGGGGCGCGGGTCGGTGATCATCCGGTCCAAGACGCGGGTCGAGGAGATCCGCAAGGATCGCTGGGCCATCGTCATCGACGAGATTCCCTACCAGGTGAACAAGGCCACGATGATCGAACGGATCGCCGAGGCCGCGCGCGAAAAGCGGATCGAGGGCATCGCCCATGTGCAGGACGAATCCGACCGCAATGGCGTGCGCGTGGTGGTCGAACTCAAGCGGGACGCGACCGCCGAGGTGGTGCTGAACCAGCTGTTCCGCTTTACCCCCATGCAGGTCTATTTCGGCTGCAACATGCTGGCGCTGAACGGCGGACGCCCCGAACAATTGACCCTGCGCAGGTTCCTGACCGCGTTCATCGACTTCCGCGAAGACGTGGTGGCGCGGCGCACGGCACATCTGCTGCGCAAGGCGCGCGAACGCAGCCACATCCTCTGCGGTCTGGCCGTGGCCGTCACCAATATCGATGAGATCGTGGCCACCATCCGGTCCTCTGCCGATGCGGCGGAAGCACGGGAACGGTTGATGACGCGACGGTGGCCGGCGTTTGATATCCTGCCCTATATCAAGCTGATCGACGATCCGACCCATACGGCCAACGAGGACGGCTCCTACAACCTGTCCGAGGTCCAGGCGCGGGCCATTCTGGACCTGCGCCTGCAACGCCTGACGCAGCTTGGGGTCAAGGAAGTCACCGACGAATTGGAAGAACTGGCGGGCAAGATCCGGGAATATCTCGAAATCCTCGGCAGCCGCGACCGGATCATGGGCATCATCGCCGACGAGCTGCGCGAGGTGCGCGATCTGTTCGCCGTTCCGCGCCGCACCGAGATCGTCGACTGGTCCGGCGACATGGAAGACGAAGACCTGATCGAGCGCGAGGACATGGTGGTCACCGTGACCCAGTCGGGCTGGATCAAGCGCACGCCGCTGGCCGATTTCCGCGCCCAGAAGCGCGGCGGCAAGGGCCTGTCCGGCATGTCGACCAAGGATGACGACGTGGTGACGACCCTTTTCGTGGCCAACACCCATACGCAGCTTCTGTTCTTCACCACCGAAGGCATGGTCTACAAGCTCAAGACGTGGCGTCTGCCGCAGGGTGGCCGCACCGCCAAGGGCAAGGCCATCGTCAACATCCTGCCCATTCCGACGGGCGTGTCGATTGCCGCCATCATGCCGGTGGACCGGGATGAAAAAGACTGGGACGATCTGCACATCATCTTTGCCACAAGCGCGGGCGATGTGCGCCGCAACGCGCTGTCGGATTTCACCAACGTGATGCGCAACGGCAAGATCGCGATGGACCTGCCCGAAGGTGTGGAACTGGTGAATGCGCGGATCGCGTCCGAGGATGACGACATCATGCTGGTGACCGATGCGGGCCGTGCGATCCGGTTCCCGACAACTGCCGTGCGCGTGTTCAAGGGCCGCAAATCCACCGGGGTCCGGGGTATCCGGCTCAACAATGGCGACCGCGTGGTCAGCATGGCCGTGATCCGCCATTTCGAGGCCGATCCTGCCGAACGGGCCGCCTATCTCAAGATGCGCCGTGCCGTGGCGGGTCTGGCCGACGATGCCGAGATGGAAGATGACGAGGACGCCGCAGCGCCCGGTTCGATCACACAGGAACGCTATGCCGAGATGTCGGCGGCCGAGAACCTCATCCTGACGATTACCGCAAAGGGCGCTGGCAAGCTGTCGTCCTCGCATGACTATCCGGTTCGGGGTCGTGGCGGCCAGGGTGTTCAGGGCATCGACAAGGCCATGCGCGGCGGGGCCATCGTGGCCTCCTTCCCGGTCGAGATGGATGACCAGATCATGCTGGCGACCTCCAAGGGCCAATCGATCCGCGTGCCGGTCGAGGGGATTTCCTTCCGGTCGCGCAGCGCGGGTGGTGTGCGGGTGTTCAACACCGGGGCCGATGAAGAGGTGGTGTCGGTGGCCTGGATCGCCGATCAGGGCGACGAGGACGAAGGCGCTGCCGAAAGCTGAGCTAGGCTCTGCATCAAGATCCTGCGATAAGGGTCTGATAACACGAAAAAAGCGGCGCAGAGAGCAATCTGCGCCGCTTTTGTATTGGTGTTGCACACTTTCGATGCGTGTCACCTGAACGGTGTGCGCAGTCCGGTCTTGTCGATCTTTCACACCCAATTCACAGATCAGGATTCCTGGGAATCCTGAATCGGAAAGGGCGCAACACGCTCTTGTCGGGGCGTTCAACCTTGGGGCCTTCCTGATCCAGGTCGGGTTCCTGGTCTTCGGTCTGGTTGGCCTTGTGCGGCGTCTCAGGATGCGGTGGCAGGGCCGTTATCCGGCCGGAACCGGCATCAGTCTATCGCGGTCGAATGGGCCGAGCGCACCTGCGCCTCGAGATGACTTGCCAGAGTCTTGCGATTCGGAAACGCATCCACCCGCATCGGTTCATGGTAGACCAGTTCGATATGGCCCTGCCGCCGCTGCGCCAGCACCTTGAGCAGATGCGGTCCAAAGCCCATGTCGCCCCACCAGCCGTAGAAACGCGGATCGGTCCCTTCGGGCGCGTGGTAGATCACTGTCACGGGCTGGATGTGCATGTCGTGGATGATCCTGTCGGAAAAGAACGGCGCAAAGAGCGTCGGCTTGAACGGCAGCACCCGCAGCGTGTCGGTCGAAGTGCCTTCGGGAAAGAAGAGCAGCCGGTGACCGTGCTGCAACCGTTCCTCGAACACGGCGATCTGGTTTTTGACGTCCCGCGGAGTGCGCTGGATGAACACGGTGCCTGTGGCGCGGGCCAGCCAGCCGATGCCGGGCCAGGACGCGACCTCGGATTTCGAGACGAAATAGACGTTCTTGCGCGCGTTCAGCGCAAAGATATCAAGCCAGGACCCATGATTGGCCACCACCGCGCCGGGCACCTTCATGCGCGGCCCGCGCGTCAGCAGCGGCAGCCGCATGAGCGCCAGCGCAGACCGGCACACCGCTTGGGTGAGATAGGGCGTGACGGGACGGTCCACCCCGTAAAGCGGCCGCTCCAGCAGGCGCAGCAGCAGCATCAGGACAAGCCCGCCGAACACAACGACGGCCAGTGGCGCGCCCCGCAGCACGACCCGCAGCCAGCCTGCGGCAGAGATGCGCGTCTCGGCGATGGGGTCTTCGCTGTCCCATGTGGGGCTCATGAGGCCCGCCGCGGCGCGCGGTCAAGCGCAGCTGACGTGATATTCGCGGTCTCGAGGATCAGGCAGACATCCGTGGTGTTGAAGGCATGATCGACGAACACCCCCTGCCCGATCGTGCCGCCCAGCTTGAGATAGGACTTGATCAGCGCGGGTGTGTCGCGCATCGCCGCCTTGCGGTCGATCCGGTCGGGCGGCAGGAGCGGTGTTTCGGCGGGCATCTTGGTGGTCACGCGCAGCGCCTCGGGGGCCAGATACTCCGCGTGCAGATGCGACATCGCGTGGCTGAGCGCGTCGAGGTTGGTGCCGTGGAAGCTGGCCGTGCCGAAGAGCACGTCGCTGCCGTGATCGGACACGTACCCGGCAAGCCCCTGCCAGAGCGCCAGCAGCGCCGGACCGCCGCGATGATCGGCATGCAGGCAGGTGCGGCCCAGTTCCAGCAGCGTCAGGCCGCTGTGCAAGAGGGGCGAGAGGTCAAACTCGTCCTCCGAGTAAAACCTGCCCGCCGCCGCCGCGTGACGCGCGGTCATCAGGCGGTAGACACCGACCACGCCGTCGGTTTCGCTGTCCGCATGACGCAGGTCGCGCAGCAGAAGGTGATCGGCATGGGCATCGAAGGCGTCGATCTCACGGCGCGCGGCGTGATCGACACCCGCACCATCACCGCCCAGTTCGGTCACGAAGACCTCGTAGCGCAGACGCTGGGCCGCGCGGACCTCGTCGTCGGACCGGGCAAGGGACACCTGAAACTGGGGGGCGTTCTGAAGCATTTGGGGCCACCGGGATGGTTCGGAGCCACCATAAAGCGCCGGTCGATGACGCGCAACGGCGTCGGATTGACCGGAATTCCGTCCTTTGCGGAAAACTTAAGCTTTCGTAAACACTTGCATGCAATGTTTACGCGTCGAAGACAGGAACCAGTGAAATGCGTGACCCGTCGATCACCACCTTGCCCACCTCGCGGAAGTTGACCGTGATGCGATCGCCGATGTTCGATTGCACCTGTCCGACACCCCAATCCGGTTCATTCGGGTGGCGGACCAGCGATCCGGGTTCCAGTAGTCCATTCAGGTCAGACATGCGCGGGTTCCTTGCTGCGTACAGGAGGATATAGTGCATCAGGACAAAGCTTCACTGGCGGCCTTGATCGGATCGCGGATTTGCCATGACCTGATCAGTCCTATTGGCGCAATTTCCAACGGATTGGAACTGTTCGGGATGACGGCTGCGGGCGCAACCGGGCCGGAAATGTCACTGATCCAGCAAAGCTGCGACCATGCAACCGCGCGCATCCGGTTCTTTCGCATCGCCTTTGGCACGGCAGGGGATGCCCGGCCGATCCCGCAGGCCGAGGCGCGCAAGACATTGGCCGATCACTACGCGGGCACGCGGATCTCGGCGGAATGGCATGTCGATCACGCCCTGGGGCGAGACATCACGCAGTTGGCTTACCTGTCGGCGCTGTGTCTGGAAACCGCACTGCCGCAGGGCGGGATTCTGGGGATCGCGATGCAGGACAATGTGCTGACCGCAACGGCGCGCGCGCCGACCGTGCGGGGGGATCTGCCGATCTGGGACGTGTTGAACAACCCGACCTGCGCCAATTCGGCCGAGGTGGGACCGGCCCATGTACAATTCGCGCTTCTGGCGCGGCTGGGTGTTGATCGGGGGCTTTCCCCTGAATTTTCAACCAGTTCCGGGGTGGCGCAGCTGCGGATTGTTCTATTCCCCGAACGGGTCTGACCGCGCGGCCAGCACCGCGACTGCCGCACGCACCTGATCGGAGATCGGACCAGGGCGCGGCGGGTCCAGCAAGGTGGTCAACATCGTCTCGGTCGGCTGCGCCTTGCGCGACCAGCGCAGGGCGCGCAGGATGTCTGCCGCGTCGTCGGGCAGTTGGTCCGGGATGTCCTGACCTGCCAACGTGGCCCAGATGCAACTCCAGGCGCGGCCCAAGCTCCAGGGGTTGTAGCCGCCACCGCCCGACACGATCAGGCGCGGGGAAAGAGCGCGCAAGGCCGTCACCGCCTGAACGTGGCATCGGTTCGACAGGGTCAGCCGCGACAGCGGGTCTTCGGACACCGCATCGGCGCCGCATTGCAGGTAGATCGCGTCCGGCTTTTGCCGGGCGATGGCGGGCAGAATCACTTCGTTCAGGATCAGGTCGAATTCGGTATCATTGAAGCCGCGCGGCACGGGAATGTTGATCGCGGCGCCCCCCGCATCATCCTCCAGCGCGCCGGTGAAGGGCCAGCGCCGGTCTTCGTGCACCGAGATCATCCGCACCGCGTCCGATCCGTGAAAGGCCACCGCCACCCCGTCGCAATGATGCGCGTCGATATCGACATAGGCGATCCGGCTCAGGCCCAACCCCAGCAGGTGCCGGATCGTCAGCACCGGCTCGTTGATATAGCAGAACCCGTTGGCGCGGTCGGGCAAGCCGTGATGGGTGCCGCCACCCGGATTGTACGCAACGCCGCCTGCGCGCACGTGCTCGGCGGCCAGCAACCCGCCCCCCGCAGCGGTGGCGGGGCGGCGGTAGACCTCGGGAAAGACCGGGTTGGACAGCGTGCCGAGCCCAAAACCCGGATCGGCGTGCTGCGTCGCCTCGGCGCGTTGCAGCGCGGCGATATAGGCGTCGGTGTGAAACCCGGTCAGGGCGGATGGCTTGGCGCAGGGGCTGGTGCGGTACGCGGTATCAGGCAGCCAGCCGAGGCTGCGGCACATATCGGTGACCGTCGGCACGCGTGGGATCGACAGCGGATGCAGCGCGCCGTAGCTCGATCCGCGATAGATGCGCGCGCCGATGAAGATGGGATCAGTCATTCTGTCGGAGGTAGGTCACCGCGCCCCGGTCGCCACAGGGCGCGGATGTCACCCGGCCTCTGCCTTTTCCGACAGATCGAGCCACAGGTTTTCGGCCTCGGCCAGCGCGGTCTGGCGGGCGACCAGCAACTCGGACGCTTTCTTGAACTTCACAGGCTCGCGGGTGAAGAGATCGGGATCGGCCATCAACTGTTCCAGCTTGGCGATCTCGGCGGTCAGCCGGTCGATCTCGGCGGGCAATTCCTCGAGCCGGTGCCGTTCGGTAAAGCTCAGACCGGATTTCGACTTGGACGCGGCAACAGGTTTGCCACCCTGTTTCGGCGCGGATTTCGACGGGGCATCCTCTTTTGCGTCGTCGCCCTTCTGGGCACGATAGTCGCTCCAGCCGCCGGCATAGACCGTCGCGCGGCCCTGCCCCTCCATCGCCACGGTGGTCGAGGCGACGCGGTCGAGGAAATCCCGGTCGTGGCTGATCAAAAGCACGGTGCCCTCATATTCGCTCAGCAGGTCCTGCAAGAGGTCCAGCGTTTCGACATCCAGATCGTTGGTCGGTTCGTCCAGCACCAGCAGGTTCGATTCGCGGGCCATGATCCGCGCCAGAAGCAGACGCGCCTTTTCGCCGCCCGACAATGACCGGACCGGCGCGCGGGCCTGCCGTTCATCAAACAGGAATTCCTTGAGATAGCCCACCACGTGTTTCGGCATGCCGCGCACCATGATCTGGTCGGCCTTGCCCGAGACCCGCATTTCGGGATCGCCGGTCAGGTTTTCCCACAGCGTCATGTCTTCGTTCAACTGCGCGCGGCTCTGGTCGAACACCGCCGGGACAAGGTTGGTGCCCAGCGTGACTGTGCCGCTGTCGGGTGCAATTTCGCCCATCAGCAGGCGAATGAGCGTCGTCTTGCCAACTCCGTTCGGGCCGACAAAGGCAACCCGGTCACCTCGTTGCACCATCAGGGAAAAGTCGCGCAGGATCGTCGTGTCGCCGAATGTCTTGTTCAGCCCCTTGGCCTCGATCACCTTGCGGCCGGATTTCGGACCCGAAGCCAGTTCCATCGCCGCCGTGTCCTGACGCCTGATCATGGCGCTGCGTTCGCCGCGCAGATCCTGCAGCGCGCGGACGCGGCCCATGTTGCGCTTGCGCCGGGCGCTGATGCCCTCGACGGCCCAGCGTGCCTCGGCCTTGATCTTGCGGTCCATCTTGTGGCGCTGCATGTCCTCGTCGTCCCAGGTCTTGTCGCGCCATATCTCGAAATCGGCAAAGCCCTTTTCCTGACGCCGCACCTGCCCCCGGTCGATCCAGAGGGTCGCACGGGTCAGTTCGGTGAGGAACCGGCGATCGTGGCTGATCAGCACAAACGCCTTGCGGGTCCGCTTGAGCTCGTCCTCGAGCCAGCCGATCGCCTCGATATCGAGGTGGTTGGTCGGCTCATCCAGCAGCATCAGGTCCGGGTCCTGCGCCATCAGGCGCGCAAGTGCGGCGCGGCGGCGTTCACCGCCCGACGCCGTGTCGACCGGACGCGCGGGATCGAACTTGAGGCCCTCGCCCGCCCGTTCGACCTTGTAAAGCTCGGACGGATCAAGACCGTGCATCGCGTAATCGCCCAGCGTGGCAAAGCCGCTGAGATCCGGATCCTGTTCCATGTAGCCCGTGCTGATGCCCGGCGGCACGACGCGGTCGCCCCGGTCGGGTTCGACCAGCCCTGCCATGACTTTCATCAGGGTGGATTTGCCCGACCCGTTGCGCCCGACAAGCGCCACACGGTCGCCCGGCTGCACCACGAGACTGAGGTCATGAAACACCGGTTCACCGCCGAAGGTGAGCGAGATGTCGTTGAGTTGGAGAAGCGGAATGATGGCCATGGCGTCGCGCTACGGCGCGGCGGGCGCAACGTCAAGGGGGTTGGCATCACCCTGCCGTGCGACCTGTGCAAGCGCGCGCAACCGGGCCTTGCGCGGCTCGGGGATGGCAGCGATCTCCAGCCCGGTGAACAGGTGCAGCGTGTCGAGGTTTGGATCGCGCACGGCGTGATCGCTGACCCAGCCGCCCATGCCGAGATAGCTGCGCAGCAGGGGCGGCAGGGGCGCGTCGGTGTCCTGGTCGTCGGGCAGATCGACGGCAAGCGGCGACAGTTTTCCGGGGCGCTGCCCGACGGGTCCAAGGTGGCGCGCCCGCAAGAGGGACAGGGTGGCGCGGTGTGGTTCCGGATCGGCACCGGGCAAGGAACTGCACCCGATCATCATCCGTGTGCCGGTGCTGTCCACAAGCACGCTCAGCGCCGCCCAGGCAAGGCGCAGCGCCATCACGTCGGGCGGGCCGTCCGATTGGCAAAAGCGCCCCAGTTCAAGACAGGGACCGGGCGCGGATGCGAGCGGGCCAAGGTCATAGACCTGCCCGGTGTAGCAGCGCGCCAGATCCGCCGCGCCCTGAAGCACCCGCGCGCGAAAGGCGACCACGGGCTTGTCCGGAGCGCGGACCACGACGCCGTGCAGGCTGAAGGTGTCGAACGCGTCTTCGTCGGCACTCCCCTTGCGGAAGGCCTGCGACCGCAGCGCCAGCGCATTGGCGCGGATGTCTGGAGCGGTGCTGATGCAGGCGCTGTATGACCCCATCCGCAACGAGACCGAAGCGGGACCGGCAGCAACGGTTTGCGCCGCTGCCGCCACCGCGATCAGTTGAAGAAGTCAGCGGCGTTGAACCCGCCGATATTGCCGAAGAGCTTGCGGATGAAGCTGATGTCCCCATCCCCCGACCGCGTGATCCGGCGCGCCAGTGGCACGACCTGCCCGTCCTGCAGACCGTAGCGTTCGATATTCTCGACCACGCCGTTTGAGTCGAAGGTGATCGCCAGAATCTCGCGGTCCACCACTTCGGGCGCCTGCCACGCAAAGTGGCGGATATCGCTTTCGATGTAATAGAAGCCGGATTCGTTCAGCGTGCCCGATGTCGAGGGCACCCCGACCAGATCCTCGACCGTGGCGCGGGTGTCGACCCCCGGCACGATCTGCTGTAACTCGTCTTCGGAGGGCACATATCCATGTGTTCGGTAGCGCGCAGTACATCCCGCAAGCGCGATGCACAGGAGCGTCACAAGCCCGATCCTCGTTGTCGATCTGATGCCCTGCATGGCGCCTCTCTTGCGTTGGCGTTCGCTGCCTTTTATCCCGATTACACGGCCTTTGGCCTGCGTTCAAGCAAAGGGTGCACACAAGATATGCCACAACAGCTTCCAAAACCCGGAGAATTTCGCGTCAGCGACCTTGCCAGCAGGCGGCCAACCACGTTCGACCTGCAACCCGATGCCGAGGCGCGCGCTGCGATTGCCGTGCAGTTGGGCGTGCCGGCGGTGAAGAAACTGCGCTTTTCCGGCGAGATTGCGCCGTCCGGCGCGCGCAGCTGGACGCTGACGGGTGCCCTGGGCGCGACCGTGGTGCAGCCATGTGTCGTCACGCTCGAGCCGGTGACGACGCGGATCGACGAAACCGTCGAGCGACGCTTTGTGCCGGAAGAGACACTGGCCGAGGTTGAACCTGGTTCGGAAATGGAAATACCCGAGGACACAAGCGCCGAACCGCTGGGGTCCGTCATCTCGGCGCATGACGCGATGGTCGAATCGCTGCTGCTGGCGCTCCCGCTCTATCCCCGCGCCGATGATGCCAAACTGGGGGATGCGGTCTTTGCCGAAGACGGTGTGAAGCCCCTCAAGGACGAGGACACAAAGCCGTTTGCAGGGCTTGCCGCGCTGCGTGACAAGCTGGGCGACAAGTCCTGACGGAGACTGCCAGAAAACGCTTGCGGATTCCGCGATTGCCCCTATGTTCGCGCCTTCATCCGAGGTGGGGTTGTCACCCGGCCCGGTTCTTCGTTAAGAGGCCGGACACACCCGAAACGCGGCATGGCGAGCATGCCACAGATTATATAAAATTGAGGTTGAGACATGGCTGTCCAACAGAACAAAGTATCCAAGTCGCGTCGCAACAATCGTCGTTCACATGACGCTCTGGTTGCTGCGAACCCGAACGAATGCTCCAACTGCGGCGAACTCAAGCGCCCGCACCACGTGTGCCCGTCCTGTGGCCACTATGCGGATCGCGAAGTGATTGCACAGGCCGACGAAATCGACCTGGACGAAGACGCGGCATAAGTAACGATTGGGCGAAACCCTCCGAATGACCTCTTCGCAGGATCATAAAAAGGTGGGTGTTGCGCCAATCGTGCTATCTATCGACGCCATGGGCGGCGATCTGGGGCCGGAGGCGGTAGTCTCCGGCATGTCTCGTTCTGCGATGGCGAACCCGGATATCCGCTTTCTCGTCCATGGCCCGGCACAGAAGCTGGCGAAACTGATCGAGCGCAAGAAGGCCTTGGCCGGGCGTTGCGAAATCAGCGACTCCGCGGGTGTCGTGTCGATGCAGGACAAGCCAAGCCAGGTCATGCGCAATGGTCAGGGCACGTCCATGTGGGCGGCCATCGAAGCGGTGCGCAACAAGGAAGCCACGGTTGCGGTATCCTGTGGCAATACCGGCGCGCTGATGGCGCTGTCGATGATCCGCTTGCGCAAGCTGCCGGGGGTCAACCGACCGGCCATCGCGATTCTGTGGCCCTCGCGCAATCCGCAGGGCTTCAACGTGATGCTGGATGTGGGTGCAGATGTACGCGCCGACGCGCAGGATCTGGTGCAATACGCGTTGATGGGTGTGTCTTATGCCCGCAACGGTCTGAACCTCGACCGTCCGCGTGTCGGGTTGCTCAACGTGGGCACCGAGGAACACAAGGGCCGCGCCGAGCTCAAGGAAGCGCATGAGCTGATTTCCCGCATGTCGGACCGCGCGCAATTCGACTTTGTCGGCTTTGTCGAAGGTGGCGACATTCCCGGCAAGGCCTGTGACGTGATCGTCACCGACGGATTTACCGGCAATATCGCGCTCAAGACCGGCGAAGGAACCGCGTCGCTGATCGGCGATCGCCTCAAGGAAGCGTTCGCCTATTCGCCCCTGTCGCGTCTTGCGTCCTTGCTGGCACTGACATCGCTGCGCCGGTTGAAGAAAAAGATCGACCCGCGCCGGGTCAATGGCGGCGTGTTCCTGGGGTTGAACGGCACTGTCGTGAAATCCCACGGGGCCGCGGACGAGACCGGCGTGTCGGCGGCCATCAAGCTGGCCTTCCAACTGGCGCAATCGGGCTTTTCGGAAAGGCTGGCTGCCCGGCTGGCAGCGCTCACCGACGCAGCCCCTGATATTGCCGAGCCAAAGACCAAAAACGAGGAGAGCCCGAAATGACCATACGTTCGGTTGTCGTCGGGCTGGGACATTACCTGCCCGAACGCATCGTGCCCAATTCCGAATTCGAGGCGTCGCTGGACACATCCGACGAATGGATTCGGTCACGGTCGGGCATCGAACGGCGGCATTTCGCAGCCGAAGGCGAAACCACCTCGGATCTGGCCACCAAGGCGGCGAGGAATGCGCTGGCCGATGCCGGGCTGAGCGCCAACGATCTGGACGCCATCGTGGTGGCCACCTCGACCGCCGACCTGACCTTTCCCTCGGCGGCGACCATGGTGCAATCGGCGCTTGGCATGAACCGGGGCTTTGCCTTTGACGTGCAGGCGGTCTGCGCCGGGTTCATCTATGCGATGACCACCGCGAATGCGCTGATCCTGTCGGGACAGGCCAAGCGGATCATGGTGATCGGGGCTGAAACCTTCAGCCGCATCATGGACTGGACCGACCGGTCGACCTGTGTTCTGTTCGGTGACGGGGCTGGCGCGGTGATCCTCGAAGCGCATGAGGGCACAGGCGACAAATCGGATCGGGGCATCCTGTCGGTTGACCTGAATTCCGACGGTACGCACCGCGATATCCTTTATGTCGATGGCGGCGTCAGCACCCAGACGACAGGGTATCTGCGGATGCAGGGCAAGGAAGTGTTCCGCCACGCTGTCGAAAAGCTGGCGAAAACCGCCACGACCGCGATGGAAAAGGCCGACATCACCAGCGACGAGGTCGATTGGATCGTACCGCATCAAGCCAATATCCGCATCATCCAGGGCACCGCGAAAAAGCTGGGCCTGTCGATGGATCACGTCGTGGTCACGGTGCAGGATCACGGCAACACGTCGGCCGCGTCCATTCCGCTGGCGCTGTCGGTGGGGGTTGAACGCGGCCAGATCAAGCGCGGTGATCTCGTGGTGACCGAAGCCATTGGCGGCGGGCTGGCCTGGGGTGCCGTCGTGCTGCGCTGGTAATCAAAAGTTTTCTAAATTCTCCCACGCAAGCCGTTGATATTGACTCGGAAAATCGCAGGGCGCATTCTAGCGACAACCCGGGAGGTGTGTGGTATGGTACAAAAGACTTTGACTCGTATGGACCTGAGCGAAGCGGTGTTTCGCGAAGTGGGCCTGTCGCGGAACGAAAGTGCCGACCTTGTGGAAACGGTGCTCGACCTGATGTCCGATGCCCTCGTCGAGGGAGAGCAGGTCAAGATCTCGTCTTTCGGGACGTTTTCCATCCGAGACAAGGCCGCCCGCGTCGGTCGCAATCCCAAGACTGGCGAAGAGGTTCCGATCAACCCCCGCCGCGTTCTCACTTTCCGCCCGTCTCATCTGATGAAAGACCGCGTGGCCGCTGGCAACAAGGGCTGAGCGCATGAGCAAGTCAGCCGACGCCTTTCGCACCATCAGCGAAGTCGCCGAATGGCTCGACACCCCGGCGCATGTGCTGCGGTTCTGGGAAAGCAAGTTCACGCAGGTCAAACCGGTCAAGCGCGCAGGTGGGCGTCGCTATTACAGACCGGCGGACATGCGGTTGCTGGGCGGCATCAAGAAGCTGCTGCACGATGATGGACTGACCATCAAGGGTGCGCAAAAAGTGCTTCGAGAACAAGGGATCAGGCACGTCTCTTCGCTGTGTGAGTTAAGCCTGAGCGAAGAGGAAGACGCCGAACTGGCGCGGCTCGAGGACATGCCCTCGTCCGAGCCGGTGGACACGGTTGTGCCCTTTGCCAAGCCAGAACCTGCCGAGATGCCGGACGAAGAGCCGATCGCTGCCGACCTGTTGACGCCCGAGCCGGAAGTGGCCGAAACGCCGGATATGAAGACCAAGGCAGAGGCGGTCGAGGTCGAAGCCGATCCCGTGCCTGTGGCCGAAGAGGCGGAGGTCGAGGCGGCAACGGAGCAGCCGGAAGACCCGACAGAGGTGGCGGAGGAGGTGGCGGCTGTAGAGCCAGATCCCGAACCGGAGCCTGAAGTCGCGGCAGACCCGGAGCCTGAAGTTGCGGCAGCGCCGGAGCCTGAGCCTGAAGTTGCGGCAGAGCCGGAGCCAGAGGTTGAAACCGCCCTGCCCGGTTTCCTGCAACGCTCCATGGCGGATCGCACGGATGACGAGGCCGAAAGCGAAGCCACCGCCGACGCTCCGCCACCCGAACCGGCAGAGCCTGCGCCCGGCGCGCTGACCCATCTGTCGCGCATCCGCCGACTGACGGCGCTGCAGGCGCAACAGATCGCGCCGATTCTCGAACACCTCAAAGCGGTTGGACGTTAAATCCGTTCTTGGACCAACAGCCGAAATTCGCACTTGCGGCCACACCCAAAACCGTTATGACAGGCCGCAGTCGGGCTATAGCGCAGCCTGGTAGCGCGTCCGTCTGGGGGACGGAAGGTCGCAGGTTCGAGTCCTGCTAGCCCGACCAATCATCATACAGCTATCAAGTGCACCACCACCGCAAGGTGTAGGGAAAAACCCCCTCGCGCGGGGCGCATCCTCTTGCTATGCAAGGCGAATTGCAAACGGGGGTTACGATGACCGGTGTTTTGGCCAATCAGCAGATCACGGACCTGATGGATCGGGGCATCATTGCCGCCGACCGCGCTTTCGTCGACGGACAGGTGCAACCGGCCAGCCTTGACCTGCGGCTGGGCACTGTGGCCTACCGGGTGCGGGCCTCGTTTCTTGCGGGCAAGGGGCGCCGGGTCGAAGACCGCCTTGATGATTTCGAGATGCACCGCTTTTCGCTCGAGGGCGGCGCGGTTCTGGAAAAGGGCTGCGTCTACCTGGTTCCGCTGATGGAACGTCTGGCCTTGCCCGCTGACATCAGTGCGGTCGCCAATGCCAAAAGCTCGACCGGGCGGCTGGACCTGCTGACGCGCATGATCACCGATGAGGGCACCGAATTCGACCGGGTGTCGCCGGGCTATACAGGCCCGCTTTATGCCGAGATTTGCCCGCGTTCGTTTTCCGTGCTGGTGCGTCCGGGCATGCGGCTGAACCAGATCCGGTTCCGCAATGGGCAATCGGTGCTGTCGGATAACGCTCTGGGCGCGCTACACGCCGAGCAGACGCTTGTGACGGGTGGCCCTGCGGTGATCAGCGACGGCTTGGGCTTTTCCGTCGATCTGAAACCCGAACAGGGCGATCTGGTGGGGTACCGCGCCAAGCCGCATACCGGGGTGATCGACCTCGACAAGCTGGGGCATTACGCGCCATCCGAATTCTGGGAAGAGCTGCACAGCACCACGGGTCAGATCATCCTCGATCCGGACGCGTTCTATATCCTTGTCAGCCGCGAGGCGGTGCATATCCCGCCCGACTACGCCGCCGAGATGGCGCCGTTTCTGGCAATGGTTGGGGAGTTCCGCGTGCATTACGCCGGGTTTTTCGACCCCGGTTTCGGCCATGACGCGGCGGGTGGCACCGGATCACGCGGCGTTCTCGAAGTGCGCTGCCACGAAGCGCCCTTCGTGCTGGAACACGGGCAGATCGTCGGACGGTTGGTCTATGAAAAAATGGACCAGTCCCCGAGCCAGCTTTATGGCGCGGGGATCGCGTCGAATTATCAGGGACAGGGTTTGAAGCTGTCCAAGCATTTCAGGGCCGGTTAGCGGGTCTGGTCCTGCTGCGGTGCCTTGGGCTGCGGCTTCTTGCGGTTTGTCACCGCGTTCATGCCTGCGTTGATGCCGGAATTGATCACGCGGCGCATGACGGTGCGCATGACCATGGTGATGATCTGGTTGAGGTTCATGTCGTCCTCCTGTTGCTTTGGGTGCCTCGACGCATGAGATAGAGAACAAATGCGACGATTTTCAGGCATTGTTTCGGGAAATACGTCTGATTTTCATAAAAATCACTTGTGCCGAACGACGATGCGTCAATGCATCGCCGCTTTCCGTTGACGGAAAGAAAAGCCTAGTCCTCGAAAAGTTCCGACTGGCCCTCTTGGGTTTCTTCCTCTGCATCCACGTCGCCTTCGCCCATCTGCGGCATCGCCCCAAACGGAGGCCGGTTTTCCAGCAGGCCGGCCGCGCGCAGTTCCTTGAGCCCCGGCAGATCGCGGGCCGACTCGAGCCCGAAATGATCGAGGAAAGTCTGCGTCACCACAAAGGTCACCGGACGGCCCGGAGTCATCTTGCGGCGGCCAAAGCGAATCCACTCCATTTCCAGCAGTTGATCCACCGTGCCCCGGCTGACCGATACGCCCCGGATCTCTTCGATCTCGGCGCGGGTGACGGGCTGGTGGTAGGCGATGATCGCCAGCGTTTCGATGGCGGCGCGGCTGAGCTTGCGGGTCTCGACGGTTTCCTTCTGCATCAGGAATCCAAGGTCGGGTGCTGTGCGAATGGCCCAGGCATCGCCCACCTTGACCACGTTCACACCCCTGCCCTCGTAGCGTTTGCGCAGATGCACCAGCGCCTCGGCGGCATCCGACCCGTGGGGCAGCCGGTCATTGAGTTCCTTGACGGTCACGGCATCGGCCGTGGCAAAGAGGATTGCCTCGACCATGCGCTCCTGTTCGCCCATCGGCGGTGCGGCGAAGAGGCTGCGTTCGGTGTCTTTGTGCGTTTCGATCTGCATGTCGTCACTCACCGCCCCTCTCTCCGGCGCAGTTCGATAGGGGCAAAGGTGTCGGACTGGCGCAATTCCACCTTGCCCTCCTTGGCCAGTTCCAGTGACGCGGCAAATGTCGAGGCGGTGGCCGAGCGCCAGCGCACCGGGTCCACGTCCCAGCCCTCGGGCATGTAGGTCGCGATATCGGTCCACATGCCGGCAAAGCCGATCAGCCCGCGCATCCGTTCCAGCGCCTGTTCCATCGTGAACACCTTGTCGCGGTCCATCACGAAGGGGCGGAATTCGTCCTTGGTGCGGGTGCGTGCGTAACCCTGCATCAGGTCGAGCAGCGTCGCGGTGTAGTGGATCTTGCGAACCCGCTCGACTTCTTGCGTCAGGCCGCGTGCAAAGAAATCGCGCCCCAACTGGTCGCGCGCCATGAGTTTCGCGGCCGCGTCGCGCATCGCCTGCAGGCGTTCGAGCTGAAACGCCAGGTGCGCCGCAAGCTCTTCGCCAGAAGGGCCTTCTTCGGTGGGGTCCGGCGGCAGCAGCAGGCGGGATTTGAGAAAGGCGAGCCATGCCGCCATGACAAGGTAATCTGCGGCCAGCTCGATGCGCAGCGCCTTGGCCTGTTCGACGAAGGCAAGGTATTGCCGGGCGAGGTCCAGCACGGAGATCTTGCGCAGATCGACCTTTTGTGTCCGGCTGAGCGTCAGAAGCAGGTCAAGCGGGCCTTCGAACCCGTCCACATCGACAATCAGCGCCTCGGCGGCAAGCCGGTCGGCGACTGTCGTGTCAAACCCGTCTGCGGTGGCGTCGCTCATGCTTCATGCCCTTGCTCCAGCTGCGCAAGCTTGGCCTTGAGGGCGGCAATGTCAACATCTTGCGGCTCTGGACGGCGGGCCAATGCCGCCTCGGCGCGGGTCTGGCTGGCAGGGGACATGGCACCGATGCGGTCCATCAGCGCGATGCGTTCGGGCAGGTCGCCGTTGCAATGCAGGATCACGTCACAGCCTGCCTGCAGCGACGCGGCACCGCGATCGGGCACCGATCCCGACAGCGCCTGCATGCCGATATCGTCGGTCATCAAAAGCCCGGAAAAGCCCATCTCCGCGCGGATGCGGCGGATCATGGCGGGCGATGTGGTGGCGGGGCCGGTTTCGCCAAAGGCGCTGTAGACCAGATGCGCGGTCATGCCCATCGCCACGTCCGCAAAGGGCCGGAAGGAGGCAAAGTCGATGGCCGTCAGGGTGTCCGCAGGCGCGTCGATGCGCGGCAGGTCCAGATGGCTGTCCATCTGCGCCAGCCCGTGACCCGGGATGTGCTTGATGACCGGAAAGACGCCCCCCTGCTCGAGCCCGTCCACGACTGCGCAACCGATCTTTACCACCTGGTCAAGATGTGATCCGTAGCAGCGGTTGCGCAGGAAGGGATGGGTCTCGGGTCGCGCGACGTCGAGCATGGGGGCGCAATTGGCGTCGATGCCAAGGCGACGGAGTTCATGCGCGATGATGTGGTAGCGCAGACGCATGCCTTCGGCGGCGTTGGCGCCCAGCCGGGCGACGTGATCCAGCGGCGGCAGCCAGTCGCTGGCCAGAGGCGCGCGCAGGCGCTGCACGCGGCCGCCCTCCTGGTCGATGAAGACGGGCGCAGCCCAGCCGACGCACTCGCGCAGGTCCGCGGTCAGGGCCCGGATCTGGTCGGGCGTTTCGAGGTTGCGGTCGAACAGGATGAACCCGAACGGGTTGGCGTCAGCAAAAAACGCGCGCTCATCCGCAGACAGGCGCGCGCCATCGCAGCCGAAGATGGCCGCTCCGAAAGGTCGATGGCTCACCGGCTGACCACGGGGATGCAATCTGCCCCTGCGGCCGCAAGGGCTGCGCAAAAGCGGCGCGACTCGCTCAGGTCTTCAAAACCGTGGGCGCGCAGGCGGTAGAAGACGCGACCGCCCGATGTGGCCTCTTCGATCACCCGGTCCTTGTCGCCGAGATATTCGCTGAACCGTACGGCCATCTTGGTCCATTGTTCGCGGGCGATTTCCGGGCTGTCAAAGGCGCCGAGCTGGACCAACCGTGTGCCCGCAGGGATCTGGTTCGGATCGCGCTCGTCTACACTGGCCGCAGAGGCTGCAGGTATCGGCACCGACAGCGAGGCCAGTTGCAGGTCTTGGGGGCGCGGTGTCGGGCGCAAGGACCGCGCGACACCGGGCACCGAGGGCGGCACGATGTCGGCAGAAGCCAAAACGATCTCTTCGGGCTGGGTGTCGAGCACGCCGGTCTGAGGGGGCGGGTCGATCTCGGTAAAGGGGGTGGCGTTGGCGGCGATCTGGTCGGCCAGCGCCTTGATCGGGTCGTCGGCATTGGCAATGTCGGTCAGCGACAGTGCCGGGGCTTCGGTTTGCGCGTCCTGCTGCAGCGTGGCCAGAGCCACCTCTTCGCGCTGGCTCGGCGCTTGGATGTCGGCGATCTCTGTCAGAACCACGTCTTCTTCGGTGATGTCGAGAGGACGCGGGGCCAGCACGATCTGGTCAGGCGGCGGGGCAGAGGTGCCGGTTCCGGCGATATCGTTCACCGCAAGACCTTCGTGACGGGCGATCTGGCCGCCGGGATTGTCCGGGGCCACGCGCATCGGGCCTTCGATGGCCATCACCACCGGCACCCCCGACACATCGCGCATGATCAGCCGATATCCCCAAACCGCCACACCGATCACCAGTGCCAGCGACATCGCCGCGCCCAGCCAATTGGCCGTCGTGGCCAAGTTGCCAGACGTTTCTTCCCCGCGCGCGGGGCCCGTCATATGCATGTCTGCCATGTCTGCCTCATTGCCCGGCAGCGGTGCCACCGGTGGTTTCTTGCCATTGCCTCACCCGGTCACGGCGCTTTTGTCAGCGCATTTCTTCGACCGGAGTGACCCCCAAGATACCAAGGCCCGCAGAAATAACAACAGAGACGGACCGCGCGAGGGCGATTTTCGCCTGTGTGGCCTGGGTGTTGCCTTCCTGCAAAAACCGCAATTCGGGAACGTCGTTGCCCTTGTTGTAAAGCGCGTGCAGATCCGACGCGAGTTCGTAGAGGTAGAACGCGACCCGGTGCGGTTCGTTTGTGCGCGCGGCAATCTCTATCAGGCGCGGCCATTCGGCCAGCTTGCGCGCCACGGCGAGTTCGCTTTCATGGGTCATGCCCGTCAGGTCGACAGTGGCAAGCGTGGTGTCGTCCACGTCGACCCCGGCCTCGCGAGCCTTGCGCAGCACGGAATGTACACGCGCATTGGCGTATTGCACGTAGAAGACCGGGTTGTCCTTGGACTGTTCCAGCACCTTGTCGAAATCGAAATCCAGCGGCGCGTCGTTCTTGCGCGTCAGCATGTGGAACCGTGTGACGTCGGGGCCGACCTGATCGACCACGTCGCGCAGCATCACGAATGTCCCTGCCCGCTTGGACATCTTGAACGGCTCGCCGTTCTTGTAGAGCTTGACAAGTTGCGTCAGCTTGATGTCGAGCGGCGTCTTGCCGTCGGACAAGGCGCTGACGGCGGCTTTCATCCGTTTGACATAGCCGCCATGATCGGCGCCGAAAATGTCGATCAACAGGTCATAGCCGCGCTGCACCTTGTCATAGTGATAGGCGATGTCGGGCGCGAAATAGGTCCATGATCCGTCCGATTTCATGATCGGTCGGTCCACATCATCGCCATGGGCGGTGGATTTGAACAGGGTCTGCTCGCGCGGCTCCCAATCTTCGGGGGTCTTTCCCTTGGGCGGCTCCAGCACGCCGCGATAGATCAGGTCCTTGCTCTTGAGGCTGTCGATGGCGGCCTCGATCAGGCCGGTGCCGTAAAGGGACTTTTCGCTGAAGAAATGGTCCATCTCGACGCCGAGCAGGCCAAGATCGGCCTTGATCAGCAACATCATCGCGTCGGTGGCGAAATCGCGCACCTCTTCCAGCCAGACCTCTTCAGGCGCGTCGATATAGGCGTCGCCCATCTTGTCCTTGAGCGCCTCGCCCACCGGAATCAGATAATCGCCGGGATAGGTGCCATCGACAAAGGCCACGTCCTGACCATGCGCCTCAAGATACCGCAGGTAGACCGACCGCGCGAGCACATCGACCTGCGCGCCGCCATCGTTGATGTAGTATTCGCGTGTGACATCAAAGCCTGCATAGGCCAGCAGGGATGCCAACGCATCGCCAAAGACCGCACCACGGGTGTGGCCGACATGCAGCGGGCCGGTCGGGTTGGCGGAGACGTATTCGACGTTGACGCGTTTGCCCTGCCCCATGCCGGATGTGCCATAGTCCATCCCTGACGTCAGGATCGCCCTTGGCAAGCTTTGCCAGACCGCATCGCCCAGCCGCAGGTTCAGGAACCCCGGACCGGCCACCTCGGCGCTGGACACGCGCGGATCGGAGGACAGCTTGGCCGCTAGCGCCTCGGCGATGTCGCGCGGCTTCAGCCCGGAAGGTTTGGCCAGCACCATCGCGGCATTGGTCGCCATGTCGCCATGCAGCGGATCGCGCGGCGGCTCTACGGTCACATTGGCAAAGTCGAGACCTTCGGGCAGCGCGCCTTCGGCCACCATCGCGGTCAGGCTGTCGATCACAAGCGCCCGGATATCGGAGAAGAGGTTCATGTCACACGTCCTTTGTTCGGAACGTCCTCTACCACCTTGGCGCGCGGCGTCAAATATCAGGCTTGACCTTCGGCCTTGGCGCGGTGGGGTTTCTTGGGCAGCATGGCGACAAGGCGGCTTCCCTCGGTTTCTTTCGGGGCATCATCCGGGCCAAGTATGCGCAGCGTGCCGCGCGGGCCGATATCGGCGATGGGGATGCCGTCGGGGTGGGTGTCGTACCAGTCCTGCAGGGTGAATTCATCCGACAGTGAGGTGGCGCGGAATTCCCAGCCGTCCCACATCCGGCGCTGCACCTCCCAAAAGGTCTCACCCGCGCCGATCGCCCGACCACCCAGTTTCGGCGGCAAGGCGTAGCGTTCTGAATCCGAGGTTTCTCGGCTGAGCTGAAACACGTTCTCGCGCCCGAATTCCGGGGCAAGGTCGGTTGCGACCAGCGTGTTGTAGGCGTCATTGTCGGTGGCGGCGATCACGGTCTCATAGGCCATCAGGTCCAGCCGGTTCTCCGCCCCTTCGGACAGGATGTCGCCAGTGTAAATCTCGAGTCCCGCCTCGCGGGCGTCGCGCAGATGGCTGCGGTTGGGGTCGGAAATCATCACCGGCAGGTCCAGCTTCTTGAGCAGCGCGCCCAGTTCCACCGTCCAGCGGTTGCCGCCGACGATCAGCACACCCGGCGTGGTCGATGCGTTGAGGCCCAGCAGCCGCGCCAAAGGCTTGAGCGTGAAGCCGTGCAGCACCACCGTGCCCGCCACCAGCGCAAAGGCCAGCGACGAGATCTGCGCCGCGTCCTCGATCCCCGCCTGCACCAGCCGGTCGCCGAACAGGCCGGCCACTGCCACAAGCACAACGCCGCGCGGGCCGGTCAGGGCGACAAGCATGCGTTCGGACCAGGGCACGTTGGAAAAGGCCAGCGACACCAGAACGGTCACCGGGCGCGCGATCAGGATCACCGCCACGAGGGTCGCCAGCGTCTGCCAGTTCATCGCCATCAGCGTCTCGCGGGTCATGTTGGCGGCGAGCAGGATGAACACACCCGACACCAGCAGGATCGTTGCATGTTCCTTGAAGCGGTGCATCTCGGCATGGCTGGGCAGGTGCGCGTTGGCGATCCAGACCCCCATGATGGTCACGGCCAAAAGCCCGCTTTCATGCAACAGCGAATCAGACGCAGCAAAGGCCGCCAGCACACTGACGAACAGCACCGGCACTTTCATGTATTCCGGCACCCATCCGCTGGAAAAGGATCGCGCGATGCCCCAGCCCGCCGCGATCCCGGCCAGCGTGGCCACGACGATGCCGATGGCCAGCGTGGTCAGCGCCTCCTCCACCGTGGTCGATGTCTGAAAGACCAGCACCACCTCGAAGGCCAGAACCGCAGCGAGTGCGCCCACGGGATCGTTGACAATGGCTTCCCATTGCAAGAGCACCGCCGGTCGCCGTTTCAGCCGCGCCTGTCGCAGCAGTGGCGCAATCACGGTTGGCCCGGTGACGATCATGATGCCGCCAAAGACCGACGCGGTGGCCCAGCTCAGTCCTGCGACATAATGCAGGACCGCCGCCGACAGCAGCCAGCCGATGGGTCCGCCGATCAAGACCAGCCGTTTCACCCCGATTGCCGCGTCGCGGAGCGACTTGAAATTCAGCGTCAGACCGCCTTCGAAGAGGATGATCGCCACGGCCACCGCCACGACGGGTTGCAACAGGTCGCCCATCGCCACGGACGGGTCCAGGATCCCGAAAACCGGCCCAACCAGCAACCCTGCCAGCAACATCAACACGATGGCCGGCAGGTTCAGACGCCAGGCCAGCCATTGCGCCCCGACACCCAAGGCCCCGACAAGGGCGAAAGCGGTGATCGGGTTCAAAGCAGCGTCTGAGGGAGTTGCCACGGTAAGTTCCTTTTATGACCTCGCGGAAATCACCTCCGTCCCTGTCAGGCGCGCATGCTCCTGCAGGGCGAACCGGTCGGTCATCCCGGCAATGTAATCCGAAACCAGCCGTGCGAGTTCCGTCTCGGACCGGATTTCGGCCACGTCCTTGCGCCATTGCTTGGGCAACAGGGACGGGTCGGACATGAACAGCGGGAACAATTCGTTGATCACATGGGTGACCTGCGCGCGCATCTCGATCACGTCCGGCGCGCGGTACATGCGATGGAACAGGAATTCGCGGATCACCTTGAGATCGGACCAGAGCGCGGGTGAAAACTGCACCATCATGCGGCCCGCATCGCGAATGTCCCCGGGGCTCTGCGGGTCGAGATCGGCAAGGTTCGCCCGTGTCACAGAGATCACGTCGGCCACCAGAACGCCGAAGAAACGCCGCAGCGCTTCGTGGCGGCGGCGGTAGTAGTTCAGGCCGGGATAGATGCGATCTACCTCGGCAAAACAATGGCTTACAATGGGAAGCTCGGCCAGTTCGTCGGTCGAGAACAGCTCGGCCCGCAACCCGTCATGCAGATCATGGTGATTGTAGGCGATGTCGTCGGACAGCGCCGCGACCTGCGCCTCGGCACTGGCATGGGTGTGCAGTTCCAGATCGTGACGCGCGTCGTAGGCGGCCAGCGCATGGGGGATCGGATCGCGCACCGGGCCGTTGTGTTTGGCAATGCCTTCAAGGGTTTCCCAGGTGAGGTTCAACCCGTCGAAATCGGCATAATGCCGTTCCAGCCCGGTCACGATGCGGATCGCCTGCGCGTTGTGATCGAACCCGCCATAGGGCTGCATCAGCGCATCCAGCGCGTCTTCGCCGGTGTGGCCAAAAGGCGTGTGGCCCAGATCATGCGCCAGCGCCACCGCCTCGGTCAGTTCGAGGTCCAGCCCCAGCACCTTGGCAATGGTGCGCGCCACCTGCCCCACCTCGATGGAATGGGTCAGCCGGGTGCGGAAATAATCGCCCTCGTGTTCGATGAACACCTGTGTCTTGTGCTTGAGCCGCCGAAACGCCGAGGCATGGATAATGCGATCCCTGTCGCGTTGAAAGCACGACCGGAACGCGCTTTCCTCTTCTGGATAAAGCCTGCCCCGCGATTTGCCCGGCTCGCATGCGTATTGCGCCGTCATGATCGACCGCCTGTTCTTGTTCCCTGTCCCGATCGCGCTTATATTCACATCAGGTCACAAGTTAAAGCGAACCCGAGGATAACATGCAGCTTCCACCGAAAGTGACAGATCGCGCATTCGAGCGTTTGTCTGAGATAGGCGCCAGCGCCGAGGGCAAGGCCCTGCGCGTGGCGGTCGAAGGCGGGGGGTGTTCGGGGTTCCAGTACGAGATTCTGCTGGACGCGCCCGGCGAGGATGATCTTGTTCTCGAAGGTCACGGCGAACGGGTCGTGGTGGATTCGGTGTCGCTGCCGTTCCTGTCGAACGCGGTGATCGACTTTTCCGAGGAACTGATCGGCGCACGCTTCGTGATCGAGAACCCCAACGCGACATCGTCCTGCGGCTGCGGCACCAGTTTCTCGATGTGAAACCGGGGGCTCATGGCCCCCGCTTCCGAGATCGTCCTAGTGTACCGCGCCGGACATGTCGGCACGGGCAAAGCCGTGAAAGAACGCCTCGAAATGCTGTGACGAGGTTTCGGCCTGTTCGAGAACCTGCATCGCTTCTGGCGACAGCCGGTCCTCCATCTGCAGGCGCATTCTGATCCAGTCGCCGCTGCGCGCATCATCCAGGCTGAACATCGCTTCGGACATTTCGCGCATCGGTGTGGCGCGGTAGACACTGTGATCGAACCGCATCCGGTCATCGACAAAGCCCTTGGCAAAGGCCGCATCGCCAATCATGGCCTGATGCCAGTTGCAGACCAGAAATTCGTGGTAATCGTCCTGCACGCTGACAGATGACCCATCGGTGATGGTGAACAGCGATGTTTCCCGCGTGAGCCAGTCGGTCCAGAGCTGCGGAGGCATTTCTCCGGCGAAATGCAGGGCGATGCAGATTTCACCCAACAGATCGGCGTTCTGTTCGATAAAGGCCAGGATACCGGCGAAATGCAGGCTGCGTTTCGCGTCGGCATCCAGCTGTGGATCGCAGCGGCCATATTCGCTGAGATAGAACACGAGGTGGCTGAGCTCATAGGCCGCCTTCTTGTTCGGCAGCGCGAATGTCTCGGATCGGGCCATGAAATACCGCACGCGATCTTCGAGCGTCGGATCGCACCCCCTGGGCGTCACGTCGCGCCGCGACATCAGGCGCTGCGCCTCCATGCGTTGCAGGTCGGACAGTTCCGCGCGGGGCAGATCCTGCGCGCAAGCCCAATCCACGATTCGTTCGCCGTGATCGCCCTGCATGCCAAGGTCCTCGAGGTCGAGCGTGATCGACAGGAAGAACCGGTAGTATTGCGGAAAGAAGCGCAGGCGTTTTTCGACCGTTTGGTAAAACTCGGCATAGGCGTCGAGTGCTGCATCGCCGGGCCGGGTGCCGGTGGCTTCGAGAATGCTCAGGACTTCGGCATTTTCCTTGAGCCAGAACACGTCGTCGCGGTGGCGGCGGTGATCGGCAAAGCAGCTCAGAAGCGCGCCAAGGCGCGCTTCCTGCGGATTGATCCGGGACGGGGGGGTGAGGTGAATGACATTCGTCATGGTCCGATCCTCCTTGGGGGGTATCAAGGGACGGGTCGCCCCGCCCCGGGTCAATGCGTCGATCAGGAGCGTGTCGCCACAGGCGCGCAGCTGGTGGTGAACATCTCGACCAGATCACCGGTGCGGGTGTCGGATGTCGTCGGGGTGCAACTGGTGGTGAACATCTCGACCAGATCGCCGGTGCGGGTGTCGGACGTCGTCGGGGCGCAGCTTGTGGTGAACATCTCGACCAGATCGCCGGTGCGGGTGTCGGACGTCGTCGGGGTGCAGCTTGTGGTGAACATCTCGACCAGATCGCCGGTGCGGGTGTCAGACGTCGTCGGGGCGCAGCTGGTGGTGAACATCTCGACCAGATCACCGGTGCGGGTGTCAGACGTCGTCGGGGTGCAGCTGGTGGTGAACATCTCGACCAGATCACCAAGACGGGTGTCGGATGTCGTCGGCGTACAGCTCGTGGTGAACATCTCGACTGCGTCTCCACCATGCATATTACGGCAGATGTCGGTATTACGCTGATTTACATGAAGGTTTTCGATAGTCTGGAGTTTACGAGCTGCAGTCATGTTGGCCTCCTATGGCTGGGTTGATGGACCAACGCTGACACGCAAAAGATGAATTTGAGAAGATGAAATATCGTTAAACGGGTGTATCCAAGAGTTATCCACATGAGGATTCGCCCATAGGTTGTTCAGGACGCGAAACTCCTGACGTTATCAACAGATCGGAAAAATCTGGGGATAAGTTTCGGTGCGGGCGATCTGGTGCCCCGCAGACCTCGTCCGATGCCCCTGCCCGACACCGAATCCCCTCACCAAACACCAACTTCGATTCGTCCAGATCCCGGCTTGTGCGGGGTCGGTCTTCTTGGGATAGAGGGGCAATCGGGGAGACAGCACATGAAAATCGCCACGTTCAACATCAACGGCATCAAGGCCCGCCTGCCCGCCCTGACCGACTGGCTGCGCGACAGCGCGCCCGATGTGGCGGTGCTTCAGGAAATCAAATCGGTGGACGAGGCGTTCCCGCGCGAAGCGATCGAGGACCTGGGCTATGCGGTCGAGACTCACGGGCAGAAGGGGTTCAACGGTGTTGCGATCGTCTCGAAACTGCCGCTCGAAGATGTGACGCGCGGCCTGCCCGGCGATGACAGCGACGAACAGGCCCGCTGGATCGAGGCAACGGTGATCGGAGAACGTGATGCGGTGCGTGTCTGCGGGCTGTACCTGCCCAATGGCAACCCTGTGCCGGGGCCGAAATACGATTACAAGCTGGACTGGATGAAACGGCTGGAGGCGCGGGCGCGCGACCTGATGGCCAACGAGATGCCCGCGCTGATGGCGGGGGATTACAACATCATCCCGCAGGCCGAAGATGCCGCCAGACCGGAACTCTGGACCGAGGACGCGCTTTTCCGCCCCGAATCCCGCGCCGCGTTCCGGCGCATCCTCAACCTTGGTTTCACCGAGGCGTTCCGCGCCTGCACGCAGGGTGGCGGGCATTATTCGTTCTGGGATTACCAGGCGGGCGCGTGGGAACGGAACAACGGCATCCGCATCGACCATGTGCTGATGACGCCGGCCTGTGCCGACATGCTGACCGAATGCTGGATCGAAAGCGCCGTGCGCGGGCGGGAAAAGCCGTCGGATCACGTGCCGGTCTGGGTGTCGCTGACGGCCTGACCTGCAGCACCGTCTTGCGGAATGCCGAGGCCCGGCATACATCTTTTGCAACGCCCACAACCGGAGAGCAGCGCCATGGCCATGCACGCGCAGGAAATCGAAGAACTGATCCGCGCCGAATTTCCCAACGCCCGGATCACGATCACCGATCTTGCGGGAGACGGAAACCACTATGCCGCAGAGGTGATCGACGAAAGCTTCAAGGGCAAGAACCGGGTGCAACAGCAGCGCGCGGTCTATGCGGCCCTCAAAGGCAAGATGGATGGCTCGCAAGGCGAATTGCACGCGCTGGCCCTGACCACGAAAGCCCCGGACTGATGTCGGCGCGGGTGTGGACTATCGCCATGATCCTGCTGGTCGGGCCATTTGCGTATTTCACATGGCGCAGACCCGGATCGCATGATGGCCCGCCCAAGGCAGGCACGCCATGATGGACTTTCTGACCAACACCTGGCCGATGTTCGCCGCCATCGGCCTTGTCACCGTGATAACTATTGGCGCAACCATGCCGTATATCCGCAAGGACCGGAAACGCCGCGAAGAGATGGAGCAAGACAATGACTGACGCGAAACAGAAGATCGAAGAGACCGTCAAGGCCAATGACGTGGTGCTTTACATGAAGGGCACCAAGGCGATGCCGCAATGCGGGTTCTCCAGCAAGGTGGCGGGCGTGCTGAACTACATGGGTGTTGATTATGCCGATGTGAACGTTCTGTCCGACGAGAACATCCGTCAGGGCATCAAGGAATATTCCGACTGGCCGACCATTCCGCAGCTTTATGTCAAAGGCGAATTCGTCGGCGGCTGTGACATCATCACCGAGATGACGCTGTCGGGCGAGCTGGACCAGCTGTTCGACGCAAACGGCGTCACCTATGACAAGGATGCTGCCGAAAAAATCCGTGAAGCGAACGCCTGAGCGTTCCTGCACCGCAAACGACAAACGGCGCCCCACCCGGGCGCCGTTTTGCATTTCAAGCGGGCCGTACCCTACTCTACCCGGCCTTGTCCTCGACGTCGCGGGCCAGCGCTTCGGCGCGTGCCGCGATTTCCTGCAGCGACTCCGTCACGTCCGTGGGGACCACCGGCACCTCGATGCGTTCGGGTTCGGGTGGCGGTGCGTCCTTGATCGCGCGCAGTTCCGACAGGTAGGCGGCGGCGCGGTCTTCGCTTTCGCGCAGCTTGTCCTCGAGCCCGGCAGTCTTGTCTGCCAGCATCAGCCCCGCCATCAGCAACATGCGCGCCTCGGGAATGCGCCCGACCTGCTGGGCCAGAACCTGCGCCTCGGTGTCCAGCATCCGGGCTGCGGAATGCAGATACTGCTCCTCACCCTCCTGGCAGGCCACGTCAAAGCTGCGACCGCCGATGGTGATTTCGACTTCGGGCATCAGTTCGCCTCCTCGGGTTCCGCCGCAGCCTCGAGCAGCGGAGTCAATGACGCGATGATGGCGCGGGTCTCGGCCGCCTCGACAGAGCGCGCGGCGCGCAGCCCTTCCAGTTCGGCCAGCATCGCCTTGTTGATCAGATGTGGTTCACCGACATTCTCGGACAGCGCGCGGCGCAGCTCTTCGTTGGTGGCGCGCAGCATCTCGTTGGACTGGCGAAGGCGTTGCAGATCGAGGTCCAACGCCGACACATCGATCATAGGCGCCGCAGGACCCGAAGCGGCAGCGGCGGCTGCCTTGGCCGCTTCAAGCTCCTTGCGGTGGGTCTCATGCAGCTTGCGCACCCGCTCTTCCAACTGGGCATTGGCCAGCTTTTCCTCGTCCAGCGCATCCTGAAGCCGGGCGACCTCTGCCGGGTCGATGCCAGGCTCTGAAGGTGCCGCCGGCACAGCCTGCGCCGCGCGTTCCTCAAGCTTGGCCACGCCTTGCGCAACCCTGTCCAGAGCCGCCGTGATGCGATGTTGCAACTCGTTGATTTGGGTCATTTGCCTGATCCCCGTTTGTTGTGTGCCCGTCTGTGCCACGAAGACCATGGACACATTTTTCCGTGCTCTCGGAACGAATCGCTCCGCCCTCTTAATGTGAAAGTTTAACAACCCACATCCGAAAATGCGCCCCCTTATGCACAGGTGGCGCGGGCGTGGCGCTTGATCTCTGCGTTGACACTGGTATGAGCGCCCCAAAGATCCCCTTTGCCCCCATCATAAGGACGAGAAGGCCTGTGGATATCGAGACCCTCAAAGCCCAGAACCCCGATCATTGGAACAAGGCGGCGGCGATCCGCGCGCTGACGCTGGACGCGGTGGCTGCCGCGAATTCCGGTCACTCGGGCATGCCCATCGGCATGGCGGACGTGGCCACTGTTCTCTACGAAAAGCACCTGAAATTCGACGCCGCCCGCCCCGACTGGCACGACCGCGACCGGTTCATTCTGTCGGCCGGTCACGGTTCAATGCTGCTCTATTCCCTGCTTTATCTGGTGGGCGATGCAGAGATCACGCTGGATCAGGTCAAGAACTTCCGCCAGTGGGGAGCCAAGACCGCAGGCCATCCCGAAAACTTCCTCGCGCAAGCCATTGAAACCACAACCGGTCCGCTGGGTCAGGGTCTTGCCAACTCCGTTGGCTTCGCCATGGCCGAAGAAGCGCTGCGCGCGCGCTTCGGCAAGAAGCTGGTCGATCACCACACCTATGTCATCGCGGGCGATGGCTGCCTGATGGAGGGCATCAGCCACGAGGCCATCGGCATCGCCGGGCGTCAGGAACTGTCGCGGCTGATCGTCTTCTGGGACAACAACAACATCACCATCGATGGCACGGTCGATCTGTCTGACCGCACTGATCAGGTGGCGCGCTTTACCGCCGCGGGCTGGCATGTGCAGGACATCGACGGCCACAATCCGGCCGAGATCGACGCATCCATCACGGCGGCGAAAGCCGACAAACGCCCGTCGATGATCGCCTGCAAGACACATATCGCCCTGGGGCACGCGGCGCAGGACACGTCCAAGGGCCACGGCGCACTGACCAACGCGGACCAGAACGCCGAGGCCAAGGCCGTCTGGGGTTGGACCACCGGCCCGTTCGAAGTGCCCGCCGAGATCAAGTCAGCATGGGAAGAGATCGGTCGCCGCGGTGCTGCGGCGCGCGCCGACTGGGAGGCGCGACTGGCGGAGATGTCTGCGTCACGTCAGGCCGAGTTCGCCCGCACGATGGCAGGTGAAGCGCCGAAAAACCTGTCCTCGACCATCAAGGCGCTGAAAAAGCAGATCAGCGAAAGCGCGCCGTCTGTAGCGACGCGCAAAAGCTCCGAAATGGTGCTCGAAGTCGTCAACCCGATCCTGCCGGAAACCATCGGCGGGTCAGCCGACCTCACCGGCTCGAACAACACCAAGACGGGTGACCTGGGCGTGTTCGACGTGGACAATCGCAAGGGCCGTTATGTCTATTGGGGCATCCGCGAGCACGGCATGGCGTCGGCGATGAACGGCATGGCGCTGCATGGCGGCATCCGCCCCTATGGCGGCACGTTCATGTGTTTCACCGATTACGCCCGCCCGGCAATGCGCCTGTCGGCGCTGATGCAGGTGCCAACCGTCTACGTGATGACCCACGATTCCATCGGCCTGGGCGAAGACGGTCCGACGCACCAGCCGATCGAACATCTGGCGATCAGCCGCGCGACGCCAAACACGCTGGTGTTCCGCCCCGCCGACACGGTGGAAACCGCCGAGGCGTGGGAGATTGCGCTGACCCAGACGAAGACGCCGTCGGTGCTGTCGCTGACGCGGCAGAACCTGCGCACCGTGCGAACCGAGCACAAGACCAAGAACCTGACCGCGCAGGGCGCCTATGTTCTGGCCGATGCCGAAGGCAAGCGTCAGGCGATCCTGATGGCGACCGGATCGGAAGTCGAGATCGCGATGGCGGCGCGGGACATGCTGCACGCCGAGGGGATCGGCACGCGGGTCGTGTCCATGCCCTGCTGGGAGCTGTTCGAGGAACAGGACGAGGCCTATCGCAAGCGCGTGCTTCCGGGTGGTCCGGTGCGCGTGGCGGTCGAGGCGGGTATCCGCTTTGGCTGGGACCGCTGGCTGTTCGGAGAGCGCGGCAAGCGCGAGAAGTCCGGGTTCATCGGCATGCACGGGTTCGGAGCATCGGCCCCTGCGGAAACGCTTTACGAGAAGTTCGGTATCACGGCAGAGAGCGTGGCACAAAAGGTGCGCGATCTGGTCGAGGGCCGTTGGCAGGCTGATCCGCGCACGTAAGCGATTTGGCGGCCCTGCCATTTTGCGGGGTCGCCGGATTGCGATGCATCGCATGCACGCTTTGACGCGTTCAGTTGCCCCCGGTGATGCATTGGGCCTCGCTGCGTCGACGCAGCGCCAAAACGCGTTGACGCGTTTTGGGCTTTACCCTGCGAGCGCAGCACAGTGTCAGAACCGCTGCGACGCGGTTTCATTCCCCGGCCACGCCCGTTGCGACAGCGTCGGTGGATCGCGATTGACCACAAGCCGCACCGGGTCGCGGTTGCAGAAGACCACAAGCTGATCGGCGTTTTCAACTAGGGTGAAGCCGCGCCTGCGTACTTCGTGCACAAACGCTTCGCGGCCTGCATAGCGTTCGACATCGCGGGTGGCACGGTGGATCACACCACCCCGCCCAACCGCCTTGGCAGAGAAGACGTTGCGGATCCAGGTATCGGGGTCAAGATAAGAGGGAATCGTCATGCCGCCCAACCTAGCGCGAAACTGGTTAAGACAGGCTTAACGCAGCTCAGGCGCCTTTGGGCATCACCGCCGTCCAGACCGGCGTGATGATCTTGACCCCGACCGGGATCAGGATCAGCCCCCAGATGAACCCCAGAATGAAATCGAACCCGGCCGTGACCGCCCATTCGATGAACCCCTGCCCGGCCCCAACAGCGACCGCCACATGGTGAATGGCGTCCTCGGGCCAGTGCCAGCCCATCTGCGCCACGGAATGCACGATGATCGACCCGCCGACCCAGAGCATCGCCGCCGTGCCCACCACGGTCAGCCCCGTCAGAAACCATGGCATGAACTTGACGATCCCGCGCCCCAGCGCGCGGGTCACGCCAAGCCGCCCCACCTGGCTGAGCCAGAGGCCGACGTCGTCCATCTTCACGATCACCGCCACCGCGCCATAGACGGCGAGTGTCACCATGATCCCGACCACCGCCAGCGTCGCGCCCTGAATCCAGATGTTGTCGACCTCGATCACCGACAGCGCGATGGTCATGATCTCGGCCGACAGGATGAAATCCGTCTTGATCGCGCCTTTGACCTTTTCCTCCTCTAGGTGAAGCGGATCACCGATGTCATGGCTGCCATCCGGTCCGCCGGAATGATCATCATGCGGGCGCAGCACATGCACGATCTTTTCTGCGCCCTCGAAACACAGGTAACTGCCGCCGAGGATCAGCAAGGGCGGGATCAGCCACGGCGCGAATGTCGACAGGAGCAAGGCGGCAGGGAGCAGGAACACCAGCTTGTTGATCAGCGATCCGCGCGCGATCCGCCAGATGATCGGCAATTCGCGGGCGGGCGCGAATCCGTGCAGGTATTTCGGGGTCACCGCCGCGTCGTCGATCAGGACACCCGCGGTCTTGGACCCGGCCTTGGCCGCCGCAGCACCAATGTCATCCACCGAGGCCGCCGCCACCTTGGCGATGGCCGCCACGTCGTCGAGAAGTGCCAACAATCCGCTCATCACGTTACCCCGTGTTTGTGTCCGCCAAGGACATACCGTCCCGGGCCGTGCGCCGCCAGTACCAGACAGCCCCCGGCAATGGCCCAGTTCTTGACGAAGATGCTCATTTGCCACGGATCGCCCGGCAGGAAGTGGAACAGGCTCGTCACCCCGCAATACAGCGCCAGCAGCGCCGCCACCGGGCGCACCGCCCATCCCGCCACCAATGCCAGACCAGCGAGCGCATTGAACCCCAAGGCGGGCCAGACCAGCAGGTCGGGCAGGCCACGATCCGTCAGCAGCGCCATCGACGAGCCCGGGTCCAGCACCTTCTGCGCCGCGCCCGCCAGGAACAGACAGGCGATCAGGCAGCGTCCGACGAGCACCGCGATATCGGCCGTCGACGTCATTATTTCAGATTCCGCAACATCTCCGCAGTGTTACCGCAAACCGTCGCAAAGCGTTAGCGCCATCATGTCTTCAAAGTACACCTTTTGCGCTAACATGTTGTGAAATCGAGTCTTTTTACTTTGCGGATGCAGCATACCTCCGTATACGGGACACAGCCCAGGCGCAGGAGACTTGCTCATGACCGTCACTCTTGGAATCAACGGTTTCGGTCGGATCGGCCGCTGCACCCTCGCCCATATTGCCGAAAGCTCGCGCAACGACGTTCAGGTCGTCAAGATCAACGCGACCGGCCCGATCGAGACGAACGCCCACCTCCTGCGCTATGACAGCGTGCATGGCCGCTTCGGCGGAGAGGTCAAGGTCAAGGGCAACACGATGGATCTGGGCCGTGGCCCGATGGAAGTGTTCTCGACCTACAACCCCGAAGAGCTGGACTGGTCGGGCTGCGACGTGGTTCTGGAATGCACCGGCAATTTCAACGACGGCAGCAAGGCCGGCATCCACATGGAGCGCGGCGCGAAATCGGTTTTGATCTCTGCTCCTGCAAAGAATGTGCAGAAAACCATCGTCTACGGTGTGAACCACCGGTCGCTGATCGAAGGCGACACGATGATTTCGAACGGGTCCTGCACCACCAATTGCCTGGCCCCACTTGCCAAGGTGCTGGACGAGGCGCTGGGGATCGAAAGCGGCATCATGACCACGATCCATTCCTATACCGGCGACCAGCCCACTTTGGACCGGCGCCATGCGGACCTCTACCGCGCGCGGGCGGCGGCGATGGCGATGATCCCGACCTCGACCGGTGCGGCTGCCGCACTGGGCGAAGTGTTGCCGAACCTCAAGGGCAAGCTCGATGGCTCTGCGGTGCGGGTGCCGACACCCAACGTGTCGGCGGTCGATCTGACCTTCTATGCGGGCAAGGACGTGACGGTCGCGGATGTGAACGATGTGGTCCGCGAGGCGGCAGCGACCCATATGGGCACGGTCCTGTCCTATGACCCGGAACCCAAGGTGTCGATCGACTTCAACCACACCACCTATTCGTCGATCTTTGCTCCCGACCAGACCAAGGTTGTGGGCCGACGCATGGTGCGCGTGCTTGCGTGGTACGACAATGAATGGGGCTTCTCGGCGCGCATGGCGGATGTCGCCGGTGCGATGGGCCGCCTCCTGCACTGAGGCAGCAGCGCAGCCTTTCCTGCGACACGACTGAAGAAAGAGACCCGCGATACAGGGATGTTTCGCGGGTTTCTTGGGTCGTTTCCGACACGCCGTGTCGTCGTTAGCGCCCAATGCGGCGCTGCAGCATTAGTCGAATCTCCTGCCTGTCCTAGAGTGTCGCGCATGACCGCATCGCACAGGAGTTGGAGGCACGACCATGTTCCAGGTATTTTCAGGCATCTGGGCGCTCTTGATCGGCATCGTGTTCATCATGCTGGGCAATGGCATGCATTTCACGCTGATCGGCCTGCGTGGCGGCGTCGAGGGCTTCTCGGCCTTCGATCTGGCGATCGTGACGTCGGGCTATTTCATTGGCTTCCTGTCGGGCGCGCGGATGACCCCCGACCTGATCCGACGGGTGGGCCATGTGCGGGTCTTTGCGGCGCTTGGCAGCTTCATGTCCGCCGGATTGATCGCCTTCCCGCTGTTCACCGATCCGATCCTGTGGACGATCCTGCGCATCCTTGTCGGCTTTTGCATGTCGGGCATCTATGTGACGGCGGAAAGCTGGCTCAACGCGTCGGCCACCAACGAGACACGCGGCAAGGTGCTGTCGGCCTACATGATCGCGCAGACGCTGGGCATCATCGGCGCGCAGGGACTTTTGACCTTCGGGGACGCGGCGACAGCCGGGCTGTTCATCGGTGCGTCGATCCTTGTCTCGATCTCCTTCGGTCCGATCCTGTTGAGCGTGACACCGACCCCGGCTGCGGATGTGACGCGTCCGATGGCGTTGCGCAGCCTCTTCCAGTCATCACCTTTGGGCACGGTGGGCATCTTCCTGCTGGGCACCATCTATGCCACGCAATCCGGCATGGGCGCGGTCTACGGCACGCAGGTCGGAATGAGCGCCAACGAGATCGCGCTGTTTATCGCGATGCTCTTCGGCGGCGCGCTGCTGCTGCAATTTCCAATCGGGTGGCTGTCGGACCGGATGGATCGCCGGACCCTGATCCTGGGGTGTTCGGTGCTGGGCGCGATGTTCTGCGTCCTCGGCTGGATCAACGGGCCGGACCTGTGGTTCCTGATGGGGGCCGCGTTCCTGACCGGAGGCGTCACCACGCCGCTCTATGCACTGATCCTCGCCTATACCAATGACGCGCTTGATCCGGCGGACATGCCGGCCGCGTCGGGCGGGCTGGTGATGACCTTCGGCATCGGGGCAATCCTCGGGCCGTTGGCGGCAGGGAGCGCCATGGAACAGCTGGGGCCGCAGGCGTTCTGGCTGGTGATTGGCGTGACCTTTGTCGCGATCGCCCTCTATTCGCTCTACCGCATGACACAGCGCGCGGCCGCGCCGGTGTCGGAAAGCGACAGCTATCTTGGTGTCTTGCCGACGGCGTCGCCCCTTGCGGTCGAGGCGGCGGGCACATGGGCCGCCGAACAGGCAGAGATCGAGCGCGAGGCCGAGGCCTGATCGGCGCGTTCCGGCTCTAAACCAAAGTTGCAGGACGGGGCACCTGAACCGTCGGCCAATGTCAATCGACCGTTCAAGCTGCGACCTGAAGGGCATCGGCGCCACATGCCGTGGCACCCATAACCCCTGAAGGAGTTACCCCATGACCCGCATTCTCGCCCTCGCCCTTGCCTTGGCCCTGCCCGTATCCGCCCATGCCTCGAGCGACGATTACGGCCTGTCGACCGAACGCATGACCGAAATCCGCACCAAGCTGACGGCGGAGGGCTACGAGGTCCGCAAGATCGACATGGAGGACGGCATGATCGAAGCCTATGTCCTCAAGGATGGTCAGCGCCTCGAGCTGTATCTCGATGCCGCACTGAACGTGGTGCGCACCCAGATCGACGATTGATTGCAGCAGGTCCGCGCCCATCGCGCGGACCGCCAACCCCGGAGCCTGACATGACATCCTACAAAATCTGGGACCCGTTCGTCCGGGTCTTTCACTGGGCGCTTGTGGCCGGGTTTGCCGCCAATGCGCTGTTCACCGACGACGACAGCACATTGCACGAGAACCTCGGCTATGCCATCGCCGCCCTGATCGCGGCACGACTGGTCTGGGGGCTGATCGGATCGCGCTATGCGCGGTTTTCATCGTTCTGGCCCTCCTCAGCACGGATCACAGCACAAGTGTCTGACATGGCGACAGGCCGCAAACGCCTGCATCTCGGCCACACGCCGCTGGGCGCGGTGATGATCTTCAACCTGCTCTTGTCGATCCTGCTGATCGCGGTTACCGGCTGGATGATGAGCACCAATGCCTTCTGGGGCGTGGACTGGGTTGAAGACCTGCACGAAGCCTTGGTAACGTGGGCCGAAATTTCCATCGTCGTGCACGTGCTTGCAGTGATCTGGGAAAGCCGCCGGAGCGGTGTCAACCTGCCCCGCGCCATGATCACCGGCATCAAGACCGTACCGGACGGAGCCAGGACAGAGCCGTGACACTTTTCCCTTCCAGCAAGCCGGTCTCCCTCGTTGTCCTGATCGTCGCGCAAATCCTTTGCGCGGCGTTCTTTCTGTGGGATGTCGCAGTTGACGGGCTCGACATGGGCCTCGGTGCCTTCGTCTCGAGCCATTTCGTGGTCGAACTGCTGGCGGTTCTGGCGCTGATTGCTGGCGTGATCTTCGAAACCCGGTACCTGTTCGCCCTGCTGCGGCGCAAGGCGCATCTCGAGGAACAGCTGGGTCTCGCGGCGGGCGCGTTTCACGATATCGCAGAGTCGCGGTTCGATGCGTGGGCCCTGACTCCGTCGGAACGCGATGTGGCATTGTTCACGCTCAAGGGTTTCAGCATTGCCGAAATCGCTGATCTACGCGGCTCTGCCGAGGGCACGGTCAAGGCGCATCTGAACGGCATCTATCGCAAGGCAGGTGTCACTGGTCGCGGCGCGTTCCTCAGCCTGTTCATCGAGGACCTGATGTCCATTCCCCACACGCCTGATACCGTGGCCGCGTGACAAGCCATTCCCGCTCTGGCATTCTTTGCCTCGAAGCAGAGGGACAAGGCCGGGATGACCAATTCAATCGCCATAGGTTTGGGGATGCTGATCCTCGGCGGGCTGGCCATCGACGCCTTCCTGACAGGTGGCGACGGCTTCCTGTTCCTGGCCTCCAAGGGGGTCGATCTGCTTGACTGGATCGCGTTCTGGCGGTGACAGGGGCGTGCTGACCTAACGCAGATCACGCAGTGCCTTTGGCCTCAAGCTCGCCTGCGTGGCAGAGAACGGCAGGTTCATGTTGCCATCGCCTTTTTGCACGACGATTTGGTGGAAATAGTTCCAATTGTGCATGTTGGCTTCTGTCAGCGGTTTGAAATACATCGCGCCGCTACCATGGGTCAGGTCGTAAAGATTCTTCCAGTTGTTCATGTAGAACCGTGCGCGTTCGTAGTCGAGAACGCTTGCCCCATCGCCATCCTTGATCAGCGTGTTGATGTGCCGTGCGAAAGGTTCGAAGCGGGCGGCCTCGGATGTGATGAAGATGAGCGACACGAATGCTTTTTTGTCCATCTCGGTGCGCTGAGGCCCCGAAACGCCAAGAGCGGCGTGGATATGTGTCAGGTTGAACGGATGCGGCATCGGTTTGTTGGCGTAGCTTTCCTCGGTCGCGGAAAGACGGTGACCGTTGATGACCTGCACGTAATAGGGTGCCGAGGTCTCGATGCCGATTGTGACCGATTTCGATTTGCCGTTGAGCGTGCCGCTCAGGGTTACTTCCAGAAGTGCGGGTGATCTTTGCGCGAAAGCCTTGCGCAACGTCTCGATCAACTCGAGATATTGCCCACCGAGAATATCAAACAATTCTGCCATGGCCGATCCTGATGAAGGGGCGGCAGGCGCTGGATATGCCCGGAAAAATGAAGAACGGGGAACCGAACCGCCGCGTGAATCTCTGAAGAACAATGCTGACATGCTATGCAGATCGGATGGCACCTGTCAAAACCGGAACCGCCAGTCAGAACCACGATGGCTCCGGTCGGAATGCGATGACCGGCAGCTTGTCGCCGACGGGCCGGCGCCGCGCTTTGCTTGACAGGTTTGCGCGGTTCTGTTTGTTAGCGGTAACGGAACCCGGCAGAGCACTCTGTCCGAACCAGTGAGGACATCCACATGAGCACCAAAGTCGCCATAAACGGATTTGGCCGCATCGGCCGCAACATTCTGCGGGCCATCATCGAATCCGGTCGCACCGATATCGAGGTCATCGCGATCAACGATCTGGGTCCGGTCGAGACCAACGCGCATCTGCTGCAATATGACAGCGTGCACGGGCGTTTCCCGGTCGAGGTCACCACGGGCGAGGATTTCATCGACGTGGGCCGTGGCCCGATCAAGGTGACGGCGATCCGCAACCCCGCCGACCTGCCGTGGTCGGATGTGGACGTGGTTCTGGAATGCACCGGCATCTTCACCTCGAAAGAGGCGTGCCAGGCGCATCTGGAAAACGGCGCAAGCCGGGTTCTGATCTCTGCACCGGGCAAGGATGCCGACAAGACCATCGTTTACGGCGTGAACCATGACAGCCTGACCGCCGACGACCTGATCGTGTCGAACGCGTCCTGCACCACCAACTGTCTGGCCCCGGTGGCTTACGTGCTCAACAATGCCATCGGTATCGAGCGTGGATTCATGACCACGATCCACTCCTATACCGGCGACCAGCCGACGCTGGACACGATGCACAAGGATCTGTACCGCGCGCGGGCTGCCGCGCTCAGCATGATCCCGACCTCCACGGGGGCCGCCAAGGCCGTGGGTCTGGTGCTGCCCGAACTGAACGGAAAACTGGATGGCGTGGCGATCCGGGTGCCGACGCCGAACGTGTCGGTGGTCGATCTGACCTTCACCGCATCACGCAATACCACGGTCGAGGAGATCAACGACGCGATCCGTGCGGCTGCCGATGGCCCGCTCAAGGGCATTCTTGGCTATACCGACAAGCCGCTGGTGTCGTCGGATTTCAACCACGACCCGCATTCGTCGATCTTCCATACCGACCAGACCAAGGTGATGGATGGCCACATGGTCCGCATCCTGAGCTGGTATGACAATGAATGGGGCTTTTCCAACCGCATGGCGGATACCACCGTGGCGATGGGCAAGCTGATCTGACATCGGTCCGGCGCGCCGTTTTCCCGTAACGGCAGAACTGCGCCGATGCTGTAGACCGGCATGGCTGATCCGGGAACCCGAAAGGGTTTCCGGAATTACCTTTTCAAGACCGGGACACATCCCGACGGAAAAGGAGACATCATGACCGATAGCGCCCTCACCCCCGGAAAACCGCATCTCGACCCGACGATGCAGGCCGAGCCCACCACGCCGAACGATCACTTGCGTGACCTCTACACCCGCATCGTCGATGCCAAGGCCGGTTTCGACGTCATGGTCGACAAGGCCGAGCCCGAGTTTCGCGACGTGGCCACCTCGTTCCGCGACATGCATGCCCGTCACGCGGAACAGATCGCGCGGCTCCTGCACGGGCATGTCGATGCCGATGGATCGCTCATGGGCACCGTGAACAAGGCTATGGTGTCCATCCGCGCGCTGTTCGACGAGATCGACGAGGACGTGATGGACCAGGTCCGCAATGGCGAGGAACAGGTGCTGTCGGCCTTCCGCGAAGCCGAAGCCAACAGCGCCGCGCCACACGAGGCGCAGCTGATCGCCATGCGCGCCGAGCTTGAAGACCTCTTGCAGCGCACCGCACACCTGGATTGAACGTAAGCCGGATCGCCCGACCCTTGCATCAGACGCAAGGCGGGCTTTCCCAAGTGTGCATTGTTCTGCAGCGCAGCATCCTTATCTTGCTTTGTGTAGCTGGTAGCGCAAACAGCGCCCTGCTCAGGACCATAGAGCAAGGAAAGGACTGACCATGGCCCATTTTATGTCTTCCCTGCGGAACCGTCTTCAAAAGCGGGCCGCTTATCATCGCACTGTTCGGGAAATCCGGTCGATGCCTCTGGATGTGGCGCTTGACCTGAACATCTATCAGGGCGATGCCGAAAAGATCGCATCTCAGGCTATCTACGGCCGCTAAGACACACCCAAGGGTGAAAAGGACACAGCCGCGCTTGCCTGCGCGGCTTTTGTCATTTCGGCGTGTCGAACCTTTCGATCAACGCATGCCGCACCGGCGCAGTGACGAATTTCGACACATCCCCCCCCAACCGGGCGATTTCCTTGACCAGCTTCGACGCAATCGCCTGATGACGGGCTTCGGCCATCAGGAACACGGTCTCGACGCTGTCATCCAGGGCGCGGTTCATGCCGACCATCTGGAACTCGTATTCGAAATCCGTCACCGCCCGCAGGCCGCGCACGATGATCGACGCGCCTACATCGCGCGCGCAGTCGATCAGAAGGTTCTCGAACGGATGCACGACAATCTCGATCCCGGTCTGTTCGGACAGCGACACGCATTCGGCCTCGATCATCGCGACCCGTTCATCCAAATCGAACATCGGCCGCTTGTCGCGGTTGATCGCCACGCCGATGACAAGCCGGTCGACCAGCGCCGCCGCACGGCGGATGATGTCGATATGGCCCAGTGTGATCGGGTCAAATGTCCCGGGATAAAGACCGATGCGCATGGGCAATCTCCGGTAGAACGCCAGTTTCGCCCTTGTCTGGCATCAAAACTGCGGGAAGATCAAGCAGATGACGGTTCTTGAGGTCAATGCCCCATGATCATCCCTTCCAGCGCGTTGCGCTCCATCGCCAGTTCCGTCAGCCGCGCCTTGACCACATCACCGATGGTGATGAGGCCCACCAGCTTGCCATCTTCGACCACGGGCATGTGGCGGAACCGGCCTTCGGTCATCTGGGCAAGGATGTGATCGGCATCGTCATTGCGGCTGCAGGTCACCAGCTTTTCCGTCATGTAGCTGTCCACCGTCTCCGAAAGGCAGGTCGCGCCCCGATTGGCCAGTTCCCGCACGATGTCGCGTTCGGACAGGATACCAAGCGCGATCTCGTCGTCATTCGACACGACAACCGTGCCGATGCGCTTGTCGGTGAGGATCCGTGCCACATCCGAGATGGTGGTGCCGGACTTCACGGTCACGACTTCATCCGTGGCCTTGCTTTTGAGAATGTGATGAACTTGCATGGTCGGTCCTCCGGTGCCTGTGAGTGTTCAGCGTCTTCACGCAGCCATGTCCTGTCAAGTGCCTGCGAGCAGAGACTCGAGCCGCGCGACCTCGGACCGCACGCCGTGCGCAAGCGCGGTGGCAAAGCGGGAGATCCGGTCAAGGCGACGGTCCTCGGCGTGGCGCACGAGGTAGAAGCTGCGGGTGAAGGACAGCGCATCGGTCAGGACGCGGGTGACACCCGGCGCAAAGGGCAGCGCGAAATCATGCGCGATGCCGATGCCGCCATGCTGCCGCAGGATCTGGATCTGCACAGAGGCCGAGTTCGACGCCAGCGCAACGCGATCCAGCGAAAGGTCACTGAGGTAATCCAGTTCCTTGTCGAAGATCATGTCGGGGATGTAGCCTACGATCCGGTGATGTCGCAGATCCGCGACCGAGGTGATGAGCGGATGCGACCTGAGGTAAGTCTGGCTGGCGGCAAGGTGCAGCGTGTAGTCGGTGATCCGCTGATAGGACAGCCGCGACGCGGTGGGCGGGCTGACGGTGATCGCCATATCCGCCTCGCGTCGTGACAGGTTGACCACGCGGGGCTGCGCGACGATCTGCAGGTCCAGATCCGGATTGGCCTTGGACAGGTCCGCGAAGACACGCGGCAGCACGAAATTCGCACAGCCATCCGGTGCGCCAATGCGGATCTGGCCGGTCAGGGTGCCCGCCTCACCCGTCAGAACCGATTGCGCACCCTGCATTGCCTGTTCGGCGCGTTCGGCATGGTCGATCAGCCGCGTGCCCGCTTCGGTCAGCGCGTAGCCCTGCGGGCTTTTGACGAACAGCGCCTGCCCGATGGCATCTTCAAGACGCGCGATGCGGCGGCCCACGGTGGCGGCGTCCATGCGCAGCGCCCGGCCCGCCCCGGACAGGGTTTCACTGCGCGCGACGGACAGGAAAATCCGCAGGTCGTCCCAGCTCTGCATCCCGAAACCTTTGCATTTTTGCAAAACGTATTTGGGATATTGCCTCTTTGATCCGCATTTTTGCAAGGCTATGCTGCGCGCAAAAGGGAGATCCACCATGAAAGAACTCACGCATTTCATCAACGGCGCGATGGTCAAGGGCACGTCCGGCCAGTTCGGCGATGTCTACAACCCCGCCACGGGCGAGATTCAGGCCAAGGTGCCGCTGGCCAGCCCGGCCGAGGTATCAAAGGCCGTCGAGGAGGCTGCAAAGGCGCAGGTCGCCTGGGGCGCCACCAACCCGCAGAAGCGCGCACGCGTCATGATGAAGATGGTCGCGCTGATGAACCGCGACATGGACATTCTGGCCGAGGCGCTGAGCCGCGAGCACGGCAAGACGATCCCCGATGCCAAGGGCGATCTTCAGCGCGGTCTCGAAGTGATCGAATATTGCGTCGGCGCGCCGCAGATGCTCAAGGGTGAATACACCGACGACGCTGGCCCCGGCATCGACATGTATTCCATGCGTCAGCCTCTGGGTGTGGTCGCGTCGATCATGCCATTCAACTTTCCCGCGATGATGCCGCTCTGGCATGTCGGCCCGGCGCTGGCTTGCGGTAACGCGGTGGTGCTGAAACCGTCCGAGCGTGACCCTTCGGTGCCGCTGATGCTGGCCGAGCTGTTCGTCGAAGCCGGTCTGCCCAAGGGTGTGTTCCAGGTCGTGAACGGCACCAAGGAAGCCGTCGATACGCTGCTCGATCATGATATCATCCAGGGTGTGTCCTTTGTCGGATCGACCCCGATTGCGCAATACATCTACAGCCGCGCCACCGCGAACGGCAAACGCGCGCAATGCTTTGGCGGCGCCAAGAACCACCTGATCGTCATGCCGGATGCCGACATGGACCAGGCCGCCGACGCGCTGATCGGCGCGGGCTTTGGTGCGGCGGGCGAACGCTGCATGGCGGTATCCGTTGCTGTGCCTGTCGGTGAAGAAACGGCAGACCGGCTGATCGGCGCGCTGGTGCCCCGGATCGAAAAGCTGCGCGTCGCGCCCTATACCGATGGCGACAACGTGGATTTCGGCCCCGTGGTGACGCGAGAAGCCAAGGAGCGCATCCTCGGCCTGATCCAGTCCGGCGTCGATCAGGGTGCCGAGCTGGTCGTGGACAACCGCGATTTCAAATTGCAGGGCTATGAAAACGGGTTCTTCGTCGGTCCGCATCTCTTTGACCGCGTGACGCCGGACATGGACATCTACAAGCAGGAGATCTTTGGTCCCGTCCTGTCCACCGTGCGCGCGGGGTCCTACGAAGAGGCGCTCAAGCTGGCGATGGACCACGAATACGGCAACGGCACCGCGATCTTTACCCGCGACGGCGACACCGCCCGCGATTTCGCACACCGGGTGAATATCGGCATGGTGGGCATCAACGTGCCGATCCCGGTGCCGCTGGCCTACCACACCTTCGGCGGCTGGAAGAAATCCATGTTCGGCGACCTGAACCAGCACGGCCCCGACAGCTTCAAGTTCTACACTCGCACCAAGACGATCACCTCGCGCTGGCCGTCGGGGATCAAGGAAGGCGGAGAGTTCAACTTCAAGGCAATGGATTGATTTGGTATCAAAATTGCAGGAAAAAGGGGCGGTTCAAGATCGCCCCTTTTTTCACGAGATCCCATGCCTGTCACATATCAAATCCTGCCACGCCACAACCTTGTCTATGTGCGCTACAGCGGAGCGATGATGGTGGAAGACAGCCTCAAGGCGTTCGACACCTACGCGCGTGACCCCGGCGCCCGCCCCGGTCAGCGCCACCTGGTCGACCTGAGCCGCATCACCGACATGGAACGCGACTTTGCCCGGATCATGCAACTGCAAGCCACCAAGGGTGCCGAACTCGCGATGCGCGAGACCGAGACCCTGATGGTGTATTTCGCCAACACCCCCCTGTCGCTGCGCGCGGCGGCGCTGGCCAAGAACGGCTGGTCCGTCAGCCAGGGTGTGATCGCCGTCGTTTTCGAACGCGAGGACGCGGTGATGTCGGCCCTTGGCCTGCCCTGCGAGACCATCGACGACATGTTGCAGACCGACCTGCGAAAGATAGACTGACCCTGTTTCAGCCGGGAAAGGTCAGTCCTCCTGCTGCCACGCGGTCCAAGACGCCGATCATCGTCGCGATCCCATGCGCGGTCAGCGGATTTGCCGTTCCCGCTGGCAGGGTGATCACATCGCCGTAATGAACACCGGTTCCACTGACGACATCCGTGCTCAGCCGGTAATTCTTGCCATTGGCGATGCTGAACGCCGCGCGGGCGTCACGGTAGGTCTGCCCCGGATCGGTGATCGCGCTGACCGCCGCCCCGAAGGCGCGCGCCTGAAACGCCAAGGGGTTGGTCTGCCACACATTGCGCGACGCGATGAGGGCCACGCCGGGGGCATTGAAGGTCACGAATGGCAGGCCCATGCGTGACCCGACCACCTGCGCAACCGCACCGCCCAGCGAATGTCCGGTGACATAGACCGGGCCATGCGACCCGGCCCCGGCGGCAACCGCTTCGCCAATCGGGTACATCGCGGTGTTGATCGCAAAGGTCAGCTGCGCGTCTTCGACCAGATCCGAGGTGTTGTCGGTGCCGCGAAAGGCCACCACGAACACTGATCCATCGGTAAAGATGACTGACCGCAATCCGGAATTCGGATCGTATTGAGGTGTTGCAGCAACCCAGCGCGGGACTGACGGGGTGGCATCATACGCGCCGCTCGACATGCGGGCGAACTCGGAAATTTTGGGCATCTTGAAAATCCTTGTGCGTCTAAATGCGGAAACTCTAACGCCACAAAATCGAAATACGGAACATTTTTTGACAGCACGGCCTGCAAGCATGCTGCAACAGGTTTTGCATTTTGCCCCGCAAGCCGTCATCCTGACGTGACCCGGACCGGAGGCATGCCATGCAGGAACCGCCATTCAGCATTGGAATCGAAGAAGAATACCTGCTGGTCGATCTTGACAGCATGGCGCTTGCCGAGGCCCCGGACGGGCTCATGGAGGCCTGTGCTGCGGAGTTGGACAGCCAGGTCAGCCCCGAGTTTCTGCAATGCCAGATCGAGATCGGCACCAAGGTCTGTGCCGATATCAATGCCGCGCGCGAGGATCTCAAGCGGTTGCGCAGCACCGTGGCGCGCTATGCGCGGGTGCATAACCTTGCGCCGATTGCCGCCTCTTGCCACCCGTTCGGCGATTGGAAGACGCAGCATCACACCAACAAGGACCGCTACAACGCGCTTCAGGATGCGTTGGGTGGCGTGGTGCGACGCATGCTGATCTGTGGCATGCATGTGCATGTTGGGCTGAACGATGACGCGCTGCGGGCGGACCTGATGGGTCAGATGGCGTATTTTCTGCCGCATCTGCTGGCGATGTCCACCTCTTCGCCGTTCTGGCAGGGTCAGGATACGGGGCTCGCGTCGTACCGGATCTCGGTCTTCGACAACCTGCCCCGCACCGGCCTTCCGCCGACCTTTGACAATTGGTCGGAATATGAACGCTCGGTTCAGGTGCTGGTCGATCTGGGGGTGATCGAGGACAGCTCAAAGATATGGTGGGATCTGCGGCCGTCGCATTCTTTCCCGACACTTGAGACCCGCATCATGGATGTGCAGCCCCGCCTTGAGGACACGCTGACGCTGGCGGCGATCAACCAGTGCCTGCTGCGGATGCTGTGGCGGCTGCGGGTGCGCAACCAGCGCTGGCGGCGGTATGATCCGTTCCTCATCAGCGAAAACCGCTGGCGGGCACAGCGCTACGGGGTCACCGACGGGCTGATCGACTTTGGCCGCGGTGAGATCGTGCCGATGGCGGAACTCACCGACGAATTGATCGAACTTGTCGAAGAGGATGCGGGCATCCTGCGCTGTTACCGCGAATTGGAGCATGCACGGGACTTTGTCGCGCATGGCAATGCATCGACCCGCCAGCGCGCGGTCGTGGCCGAGGCCAAGGCGGCGGGCAAGGATGCGGATGGCCAGATGCAGGCGGTTGTCGGCCATCTTGTCGAGGCCTTCCACGAGGGGCTTTGACCTTTTGCAAAAGTCCTGAAACAGTTGGCAATTAAACACTTGTTCAATTCACGCATCCAACGGGAGGAGCGGCGCGATGGATTTTGCCCTTTCAGAAGAACAGACCGCCATTTTCGACATGGCCTACGCCTTTGGGCAGGAGCATATCGCCCCCCATGCCCGCGACTGGGAAGCACAGGGCACGATCCCCAAGGATCTCTGGCCGCAGCTGGGCGAATTGGGCTTTGCCGGGCTTTACGTCTCTGAGGAGAGCGGCGGGTCGGGCCTGAGCCGGTTGGACGCAACACTGGTGTTCGAGGCGCTGTCGATGGCCTGTCCGTCGGTCGCGTCTTTCCTGTCGATCCACAACATGTGCGCCAAGATGATCGACAGCTTTGCCGATGACGACATGAAGGCGCGTGTGTTGCCCAAGGCGATGACGATGGAAACCGTGCTGAGCTATTGCCTGACGGAACCGGGCAGCGGATCGGATGCGGCGGCGCTGAAAACCCGCGCCGAACGGACAAACGAGGGCTACACGCTCAACGGGACCAAGGCGTTCATCTCGGGCGGCGGCTATTCCGATCTCTATATCGCCATGGTGCGCACCGGTGCCGAAGGCCCAAAAGGCATTTCGGCGGTGCTGGTGGAAGACGGCACACCGGGGCTGAGCTTTGGCGGGCTCGAGGACAAGATGGGCTGGCGCAGTCAACCGACGCGGCAGGTGCAGTTCGACGATTGCAAGATCCCGGCGGACAACCTGCTGGGCGAAGAAGGGCGCGGCTTTGCCTACGCGATGGCGGGGCTGGATGGCGGGCGGCTCAACATCGCGGCCTGCTCTCTTGGCGCGGCACAGGCCGGGATGACCTCGACCCTCGCCTATATGGCCGAGCGCAAGGCGTTCGGGCACTCGATCGACCAGTTCCAGGCTCTGCAGTTCCGGCTCGCGGATATGGAGATCGAATTGCAGGCCGCGCGCACGTTTCTGCGTCAGGCGGCGTGGAAGCTGGACACCCAGCAGCCGGACGCCACCAAGTTCTGCGCGATGGCCAAGAAATTCGTCACCGAGGCCGGATCAAAGGTTGTCGATCAGTGCCTGCAATTGCACGGTGGCTACGGATACCTTGCCGATTACGGAATCGAAAAGCTGGTCCGCGACCTGCGCGTGCATCAGATCCTCGAAGGGACCAACGAGATCATGCGCCTGATCGTGGCGCGACACTTGCTTGCCAAGTAAGCTGGCCGTGGATTCTTTGGGCCACAAATACCCCGGAGGTGAGGCGCGCAGCGCCCCCTGGCAACAACCACAGGCACGACACTCGATGACCGACATCCATATCCGCAAGGATGGCCACGCAGGCCACATCACACTGAACCGGCCGAAAGCGCTGAATGCGCTTACTTATGACATGTGTCTCGCCATCGAAGACGCGCTCTGGACCTGGCGGGCCGATCCGACGGTCAAGCTTGTCTTGATCGACGCCGAGGGCGACAAGGCGTTTTGCGCAGGCGGAGACATTGCCGAGATGTACGCGACCGGGACCGCCGGTGACTATGCCTATGGTCAACGCTTCTGGCGCGACGAGTACCGGATGAACGCGCTGATCGCTGAATACCCCAAACCGGTGGTAAGCTTTCTGCAGGGCTTCACGATGGGTGGTGGTGTGGGCGTCGGCTGCCACGGCTCGCATCGGGTGGTGGGTGACAGTTCGAGGATCGCCATGCCGGAATGCGGGATCGGTCTGATCCCCGATGTTGGCGGGTCATATCTGCTGGCGCACGCCTCCGGGCATCTGGGGGAATACCTTGGCATGACCACGGACAGGATGGGACCGGGCGACGCGATCCATGTGGGGTTCGCCGATCTGTACGTTCCCGAAGACAAGTGGGACGGCCTCAAGGCCAATCTATGTGCCGAGGGCGATCTGGCGGTTCTGACCACAGCAGCCCGCCCTGCACCCGACGCCTGGCTGAAAGAGGCGCAGTCACAGATCGACGCGCTTTTCGGCGGCGGGTCTTTGGGTGAGATTGTGAAGACACTTCGCGCGGACAATGGCAGCTTTGCGCAAGACGCACTTGCCAGATTGACCCGCAGCGCGCCCCTGTCTCTGGCTTGCACGGTCGAGATCCTGCACCGGCTGCGCGCCGGGAATGGCGACATGAGACAGGCTTTGCAGATGGAGTACCGCTTCACCTCGCGGTCGATGGAGCATGGTGATTTCATCGAAGGCATTCGCGCGGCGATCATCGACAAGGACAAATCCCCGAAATGGTCGCATGATCTGGACGGGGTTTCGAACACTGACGTGACAACCATGCTGCGCCCGGTGGAGGGTGCAGAGGTGACATTCGAGCAAAGGAGCGAGGCATGAAAATCGGGTTCATCGGTCTGGGCAACATGGGTGCGCCGATGGCGGGCAATCTGGCCAAGGCGCGCCATGACGTGACCGGCTATGACATGGCGACAGTGACAGTGGACGGTGTGACGCCAGCACGCAGCGCTGCCGATGCGGCACGGGACGCGGATGTGGTGATCACCATGCTGCCCAACGGCCAGATCCTGCACGCCGTTGCGGCGCAGATCATCCCCGTGATGCGCAAGGGCGCGGTGCTGCTGGATTGCTCGACCGTGGATGTGGACACCGCCCGTTCGGTTGCGCAGGAGGCCGAGGCGGCGGGATTGCTGCCGCTGGATGCGCCTGTGTCGGGAGGCATCGGCGGTGCTGCGGCTGGAACGCTGACCTTCATGGTGGGCGGATCGGACGAGGCGTATCAGAGCGCCCTGCCCCTGTTCGAGACAATGGGGCAGAAATCGGTCCATTGCGGTCCGTCGGGCAACGGTCAGGCGGCCAAGATCTGCAACAACATGATCCTTGGCGTGACCATGATCGCCACATGCGAAGCCTTTGCACTGGCCGACAAGCTGGGTCTGGACCGCAAGGCGATGTTCGACGTGGTCAGCACCTCGTCAGGATCAAGCTGGTCGATGAACGCCTATTGCCCCGCACCCGGTGTCGGCCCCAAATCGCCTGCGGATAACGGCTATACCCCGGGTTTTGCGGCGGATCTGATGCTCAAGGACCTGCGCCTGAGCCAGCAGGCCGCCGAGGCGTCGGACGCCGATACACCTCTGGGTCAGCAGGCAACAGAGCTCTATCGCCGCTTCGTCGAGGACGAAGACGGCGCCGGGCGGGATTTTTCCGCGATGCTGCCGCGTTTCGAAAAACGCGGGCGCGGATAGCCGCCACAATGATCCAAAGATAGCGATCAGTCCCGAAGGAAATGCCCAAAAGATAACGAGATTCCTACAAAAGATCGCCGCCTTGTCGGAGCAAAACCGTCTGAACAACACGGTTAACGGCAAGGCGGCCCAACATGCCCATCGCGCAGGAACTCCCGATCAACATCAATGCCACGGCATTGCAAATGGCCAATGCCATTTTCGGCTCTGGTGTGACGGTCAGCAGCGCGACCTATTCCGGCGACTTCCGATCCTCGGGCATCTACTCCAACGGAGACACGATCTCTCCGGGTGTGGTTCCCGGAGATTCCGGTGTCATCATGTCGACCGGTTTTGTTGCGGATTTCACCAATAATTCCGGCACCCTGAACACAAATATCAGCGGCTCTACCGGCACGAACACATCGGGTATAAACCGCGATGCGGACTTCGATGCGCTGGCAGGTCGGAACACCTTTGACGCTGCCTTTCTCGAAGTGGTGTTCACCCCGGCGGGCGATTTCATCACAGTGGATTTTGTAATCGCCTCGGATGAATACCCGGAATTCGTGAATTCGACCTTTCTCGACACCGTAGGTGTCTGGGTCAACGGAGTCGAAGCGACAGTTTCGGTGGGCAATGGTCAGGCATCGATCGGCAACATCAACAGCGCGACGACGCCGAACCTCTACAAGGACAACACGCTCGACCAGTTCAACACCGAAATGGACGGTCTGACGGTCACCTTGACCTTTGTCGCGCCGGTGAATCCCGGTGTGCCGAACACGATCAAACTGGGTGTCGCCGATACGTCGGACCCCAATTATGATACCAATTTCCTCATTGCAGGTGGGTCGATCCAGTCGTCCATCATCGCACTGGATGACAGCGCCAATATCGGTCTGAACAGCTCCAAGACCATCAATGTGATGGACAATGACAGCACCACGGCGGGCACGCTGACGGTGACCCATATCAATGGCATCGCCGTGGGTCCTGGTGGGTCAGTCACGTTGACCTCGGGCCAGACGGTAACCCTCAACGCCGATGGCACGCTGACCGTGCTGTCGGATGGGGATGTCGAGACTGCGTATTTCACCTATACGATCAACAACGGCGTCGGTCAGGACGATACCGGGATCGTTCAGGTCAACCAGCTGCCGTGTTTTGTCGCGGGCACGCTGATCGACACACCCAAAGGCCCGGTGCCGGTGCAGGATCTGCGCCCCGGTGATCTCGTTCTGACGCTGGACAATGGGGCGCAGCCGCTGCGCTGGATCGGGGCGCGCGAGATCGAGGCGCGGGACAATTTCGCGCCGATCCGCATTTGCGCGGGCAGTTACGGCGCCGAGGCGGATGTGCTTCTGTCACCGCAGCACCGCGTTCTGATCCGCGATATCTGGGCGGAATTGCTGTTCGGGGAATCCGAAGTGCTGGTCAAGGCCAAGGATCTGGTGAACGACAAGACCGTGCGACGCGAGGAAAGCGAGACGCCGGTGACCTATGTGCATCTGCTCTTCGACCAGCACAACATCCTGTCCTCCAGCGGGCTGTTGTCGGAAAGCTACCTGCCCGGCCCGATGATGCGCCACACCTTCCCCAACGAGGCATGTGCCGAGATCATCACGCTGTTCCCGGAACTGGCGGATATCGATTCCGCAGGATGGGCTGCCGCGCGTCCGATCCTCAAGACCTACGAGGCGCAGGCATTGCAGGCCCGCGCCGCGTGAAGATCACTCTGCCGCGAGCGGTTTTTTCGCCTCCAGCATCGGCTTGAGATAGCGCCCGGTATGGGAGGCCGCGACCTCGGCCACCTCTTCGGGTGTGCCTGTCGCCACGATCTGACCACCGCCATCGCCGCCTTCCGGGCCAATGTCGATCAGCCAGTCCGCCGTCTTGATCACGTCTAGGTTGTGTTCGATCACGATGACAGAATTGCCCTGCTCCACAAGCTCATGCAACACCTCAAGAAGCTTGCGGACGTCCTCGAAATGCAAGCCGGTTGTTGGCTCATCAAGGATGTAAAGCGTGCGCCCGGTTGACCGTTTGGCCAGCTCCTTGGACAGCTTCACGCGCTGTGCTTCGCCGCCAGACAGGGTCGTCGCCTGTTGGCCCACCTTGATATAGCCAAGGCCCACGCGCACCAGTGCATCCATCTTTTCGCGGATGCTTGGAACCGCCTTGAAGAACTCCTGCGCATCTTCAACCGTCATGTCAAGAACGTCGGCTATGCTCTTGCCTTTGAACCTGATTTCCAAAGTTTCGCGGTTGTAGCGCGCGCCCTTGCAGGTCTCGCAGGTGACATAGACGTCCGGAAGGAAGTGCATCTCGATCTTGATGACGCCGTCACCCTGACAGGCCTCGCAGCGCCCGCCCTTGACGTTGAAGCTGAACCGGCCCGGCTTGTACCCGCGCGCCTTGGCTTCGGGCAGACTGGCGAACCAGTCGCGGATCGGGGTGAAGGCCCCGGTATAGGTGGCGGGGTTCGACCGCGGCGTGCGCCCGATGGGCCGCTGGTCTATGTCGATCACCTTGTCCAGATGCTCCAACCCCTTGATGGTCTCGCAGGGCGCGGGTGTCTGGCGCGCGCCGTTCAGGCGCATGGAGGCGGTCTTGAACAGGGTTTCGATCGTCAGCGTGGATTTGCCGCCGCCGGACACACCCGTGACGCAGACAAACTTGCCCAACGGGAATTCGGCTGTGACGTTCTGCAGGTTGTTGCCCGTGGCCTTGACCACGGTGATCGATTTGCCCTTCTTGCCCGTGCGCCGCTCTGACGGCACGGCAATCTCGCGCGCGCCGCTCAGGTACTGGCCGGTCAGCGATGCGGGATCGTCCGCCACCTGCTTGGGCGTGCCGTGCGAGACCACCTGCCCGCCATGCACACCGGCGCCGGGTCCAATGTCGAAGACGTAATCCGCCTCGCGGATCGCCTCTTCGTCATGTTCGACAACGATCACCGTATTGCCTTGATCGCGCAGGGATTTCAGCGTTCCGAGCAGCCGGTCATTGTCGCGCTGGTGCAGGCCGATGGACGGCTCGTCCAGAACGTAAAGCACACCTGTCAGGCCCGATCCGATCTGGCTGGCAAGCCTGATCCGCTGGCTTTCACCGCCCGACAGCGTGCCTGCGTTTCGCGACAGCGTCAGGTATTCGAGACCCACATTGTTCAGGAACCCCAGCCGTTCTCGGATTTCCTTGAGGATCGCCTTGGCGATTTCGTTCTTCTGGGTGGTCAGGTGGTCAGGCACGGTCTGGCACCAGTCAAACGCGTCCTTGATCGACATCTGGACGACCTGACCGACATGCAGAAGCTGGTCTTGCCCGCCTTTGGCGGGACCGATCTTGACCGCCAGCGCCTCTTCCCGCAGGCGGTAGCCGCCACAGGTGCCGCAGGATCGGTTGTTCTGGAAGCGCTCGAATTCCTCGCGGATCCAGTTGCTGTCGGTTTCGCGGTAGCGGCGTTCCATGTTCGGGATCACACCTTCGAAGGTGCGTGTCACCTGGTAGACGCGGCCACCCTCGTCATAGCGGAACGGGATTTCCTCGTCGCCCGAGCCGTAGAGGAAGATCTGCTGGATATGCGGATCAAGGTCCTTCCAGCGGGCGTTCTTGTTGAAACCGTAGTGTTTCGCAAGCGATTCAATGGTTTGCAGGAAATACGGGCTCTTGCCTTTGCGCCACGGAGCCAGCGCGCCATCGCTGATCTTGAGCGTCGTGTCGGGCACAACGAGGTTGGGATCGAAGAACAGTTCAACCCCGAGACCGTCGCACTCCGGGCAGGCGCCGAACGGCGCGTTGAACGAAAACAGGCGCGGTTCGATTTCCGAGATGGTGAAGCCACTGACCGGGCAGGCGAATTTTTCCGAGAACGTGTGGCGGTGGGGCTCATCGGTCGCTTGCGCGCCCTCCTCGCCTGAAGAGGTCGCGTCAGCGCCCGATGAAGGCACCGTTTCGAGAATGGCAATGCCATCCGCCAAATCCAGCGCAGTGCGGAAACTGTCGGCAAGCCGCGTCTCCAGCCCCTCCTTCACCACCAGACGGTCCACCACCACGTCGATGTCATGACGGAACTTCTTGTCGAGCGTCGGCGGTTCGTCCAGTTCGTAGAACTGCCCGTTCACCTTGACCCGCTGGAAACCCTGCTTGCGCAGGTCAAGGAATTCCTTGCGGTACTCGCCTTTGCGGTCGCGCACGATGGGCGCCAGAAGATAGGCGCGTGTGCCCTCCTCCATCGCCATGACGCGGTCCACCATGTCCTGCACCTGCTGCGCCTCGATGGGCAGGCCAGTGGCGGGGCTGTAGGGCGTGCCGACACGCGCAAACAAAAGGCGCATGTAATCGTAGATCTCGGTCACCGTGCCGACGGTGGAGCGCGGGTTCTTCGAGGTGGTCTTCTGCTCGATGGAAATGGCTGGCGACAGGCCCGAGATGTGATCCACATCGGGCTTCTGCATCATGTCGAGGAACTGCCGCGCATAGGCCGACAGCGATTCAACGTAGCGCCGCTGGCCCTCGGCATAGATGGTGTCGAACGCAAGGGACGATTTGCCCGAGCCCGACAGCCCGGTGATCACCACAAGCTGGTCGCGCGGAATATCCACGTCGATGTTCTTGAGATTGTGCTCGCGCGCGCCACGCACTTCGATGTTCTTCAGCTCTGGCATGTGATCCCCCGGTACGGATGACTAACACATAGGTGATGGTGCGCGTTTCGCCAATCGGAATATGAGAACAAAGAAGGAACTTTTGGGTTCGATCACAAAAAATACAAACGGCCCCGGAACCTGTCCGAGGCCGTGAATAGAAAGCGTGCGTCGAATTATTGCAATTTGACGCCGCAGCTGTCGAAAAAGGCAAGGATTTCGTCGGTCAGCAAGCCCTGCCCGGTGGCAATCTGAACCAGCTCGAACGCACTTCCATTGTTCACTTCGATGACGACAGGGCCGTCTTCGGTCAGGGCGATGTCAGTCGAACCAAAACGGTTGACCGCGTGCATCCGGGCAACCTGTTCGTTGACGTTGCGCAAAGCCTGCCAATGAGGAAGGCATTCACCGACCAAATCGCGGTCATGACCCGGAAGCGTATCGTGGTAGGTCAGGTCACCGTTGCGGCTGGATACGATCTTGAGCACTTCGCCTGTTTCGGGGTCAAGGTGGCACAAAAGGTTGCCAGCCCGCCAGAAATTATCGGCGACATTATTGCCCATCGGCAATTTCAGTACGGTGGCCGGCACTGCAAGACCTTCATCCGTGATCAGATTCACACAGCGCACTGTCGCAACCGCATCTGTGATGCCCTTGAAGAAGCTGTGCGGTTTGACGCAGTGCTGGATCAGGTAGCCACGATCACCGAAAATCTCGGTGGCGAGGTCATCGAAGGTGACTGGGTCTCGACCATCGACCATCACGTGTGTCTCGGTGCAACCGGACAGGCGCACCGCTCCAGCACTCCACATGCCGTTTAGGTTCTTGGCGAAAAGCGGGAACTCCGCCGAAGTCGTCAGGAAGTTCCGCAGGTCTTCCGCGCCCTCCAGCTTGGGCACATCCGGATAGGCGCGTGCGCTGCGGTCGAACACCGCGGCATTCTTGGGCTGCGGGATGCCGTGCGCGCCGAGGATGGAGGAGGACAGCCACTTGTCTTCCGTAACCGACCACCATTGCCGATCATTGCATTTATCGATGGTGGGCCAGTGCAGGTCAGCCGAGATAAAGCGCGACCGCGCGTCATCGGTCCATTTCGTACGGTCGTAGAGCTTGTACATCAAGTATTCGTAGAACTTCAGCTTGCCGCGCTGCTTGCGCAGCTTGTAGAAATCAAGCGCGATAGCGATCGGGCTCCGACCGCTGGCACGAGCGGCAGTCGTCAGCTTCTCAGCCAAGTTTACCTTGTTCTTGCCCAGCATCTGGGCGACGTCTTCGACGTAAACGGACATGCTTTACCTCATTGATGTTTCCCCTGTCGTAGATGCCGGATGTGGAAACAATAAGGCAGAGTTACGCCGATTGTGCGGTTTCCGAGAGCTGTGGGTGAACCTGGTGACCGGGCGGTTTGTCCGATTTGCCCCGTGCACGCCAGCGGATTGCTGATCATCGGATTGACGTTACTTTCGCGAACGTCGGGCATCCGGTTGCTCGGCAATAGGCCCAAATAAAGCGAAGGAGAGTTTATCCGTTCGTTTTTGTATATACATTGCGGTTACATTGTCGTAACAGGACAAGGCTCTTGAAGGAGATCACTTGCGTGGCAAAAACCGAAAAGCCGAAGAAACAGCGCAAGGATGGTCAGTTGATCATTCGCATCGCGAAAGACGACCGCGATGCCTTTGTCGACCTGTGTGACCGGCTGGATACCAGCGCTGCGCGCGAGATCCGGCGGTTCATCCGCGATTTTCTGCAAGAGCATGAGACCGAACCGACCAAACTATCGAAAAAGGACTGATGACATGGCGAAGAAATCGACAATCAAAAGCCTCAAAGCCGAAGTGAAAAGCCGCAAGGCCAAGGTTGTCCGGCAGGAAAAGAAACTGAAACAAGCCAGGAAGGCGCTCAAGAAAGCGGCCTGACCATAGTTCGAGGGGACCATCAGAACATGACACGACTGACCGACATTCACGGCATTGGACCGGCATTGGCCAAACGGCTCGAAGCTGCAGGTATCGTTGATGGCAAGACGCTGGCAAAGGCGGACACGGCTGTGCTGACCGCCATTCCCGGCGTTTCCGCTTCGCGTGCCGCCGCGTGGCAGGAAACTGCCGCGGGCAACGCGCCGACGGCCTCCTCGGACATTCAGGCTGATCAGCCCGACACCACGCTGGTGGTCTTGGCGGTTCCATCGGCAGACGCAGCGCCTGTCGAAGACGCACCTGTCGAGGCAGCAAAGCCCAAGGCCGAAAAGAAACCCGCCAAGGGCAAGAAAAAAGACGAAAAGACCAAGACGAAGAAAGCCGGGAAACCTGCCAAGGCGAAGAAGGCTGAAAAGTCGAAAAAGGCTGACGCGGACGTCAAGAAGACCGGGAAGACCAAGAAAACCGCATCGGACAAGAAAAAATCCGCGGACAAGGGCAAGACCGACAAGACCGACAAGACCGACAAGACCAAGAAAACCAAAGCCAAGTCCAAGAAGAAGGCCAAGGCGGCCTGACCGATCCGCGAAACGGTAACGCATGATTCATGAAAAACCGGGCCAGCACATCGCGGACCCGGTTTTTTCTGGGTGTTTGACTGCGTCAGCGGTAGAGCAGCGACACCCCGTCATGGAACACATGCACCTTGTCCGGACTTGCGCCCAGTTTCACCGGCTTGCCCCGCAGACCGGCATGGATGCCCGGCAGTTTGCCGATCACCGGATCCGCCTCGCCCTGTTTGGCGAAATAAAGCAGCGTCACCTCGCCCAAGGCTTCGGTGATGTTCACCTTGCCTTCGAAGATGTGGTCCCCGTCGGTTTCGAGGAAATCCTCGGGCCGGACGCCGACATTGACCTTGAGACCCATATCCGCGTCCGTGGTCGGGTAATCCGACACCGCGGTGCCGCCGCCTTCCATCTTGATCGTGGTCTGCTGGCCCGTGCCGGTGATTTCGCCGGGCAGCAGGTTCATCGCCGGTGAACCGATGAACTGCGCGACGAATTCGCTGTTCGGGCGTTCATAGAGATCAAGCGGCGCGCCGACCTGCGCGATGCCCTTGTTGGCCAGCACGACGATCCGGGTGGCCAAAGTCATGGCTTCGACCTGATCGTGGGTCACGTAGATCATTGTCGAGTCCGGCATCTGCTCCTTGAGCTGCGCAATCTCGATCCGGGTGGCGACACGCAGCGCCGCATCCAGATTCGAAAGCGGCTCGTCGAAGAGATACACCTTGGGGTCGCGCACGATGGACCGGCCAATGGCCACGCGCTGTCGTTGCCCCCCGGACAGAGCCTTGGGCAGGCGGTCGAGATATGGGTCGAGTTGCAGCATCTTGGCCGCCCGGTCCACCGCCGCGTCTATCTCGGATTGGGGTTTCTTGGCGATCTTGAGCGCGAACTGCATGTTCTCGCGCACCGTCATGTGCGGGTACAGCGCGTAGGACTGGAACACCATGGCGATGCCGCGCATTGCGGGCGGCATGTCATTGACCACCTGCCCGTCGATTTCGAGCGTGCCGCCGGTGATCTTTTCCAATCCGGCAATCATCCGCAACAGGGTGGACTTGCCACAGCCGGACGGGCCGACAAACACGATCAGTTCGCCCTGCGTGATGTCGAGATTGATGTTGTTGAGCACGTTGACCGCGCCCGCATAGGTCTTTTCGACATCCGTCAGCTTCAGATTGGCCATGACTGTCCCTCCCTCATCCTGTCTCTTCAGGACTTCGTTTTAAGCGCGAGGCAGGGTTGCCACGGGCCAAGATGCAATTTGCCGTCCGCCTGCGGTCCGGCACTCCCCAGTTCCAGACCGATCTGCGTCCAGTTGCCCTCGGGCAGCGCCATCGTGGCGGGCTGGTCGCTGAGGTTGAAGGCGCAGAAAATGATCTCGCCCTCGTGGCTGCGGGTGAAATGGACGATGCTGTCCGAATTCCTGACCCCGTCATGATCGCCCTTGGCCAGCGCCGGTTGCGCATGGCGGAAGGCGATGGCGCGGCGGTAATGGTGCAGGATGGCGGCCGGGTCGTCTTCCTGGTGCAGGACGGTGCGATGCAGGTGGTCGTGGCTCACGGGCAACCAGGGTTGGCCGGTGGTGAAGCCGCCATTCTGGTTCGACGCCTCCCAGACCATCGGCGTGCGGCAGCCGTCACGGCCCTTGAATTCGGGCCAGAATTCGATGCCATAGGGGTCTTGCAGGTCTTCGAAGCCCACGTCGGCTTCGGGCAGGCCCAGCTCCTCGCCCTGGTAGATGCAGACCGATCCGCGCAGGCACATCATCAGCGTGGCAAACAGGCGCTGTGCGGCAGGTGACAGGTTCCAGCGGGTCGCATGGCGCACCACATCGTGGTTGGAAAACGCCCAGCAGGCCCAGCCACCCGCGGCCACCTCGTCCACCTGCGCCAGCACTTCGACAAACCGCTCGGCGGTCGGCTCGACCCCGGACAGGAACTCGAAGGCGTAGCACATGTGGATGCGGTTCTCGCCGCGCGTGTATTCCCCCATGATTTCGAGTCCGCGCTGCGCGTCGCCCACTTCGCCCACCGAGGTTGTGCCGTCGTATTCATCCAGAAGCGCGCGGAACCGTTCCAGAAACTCGAGGTTTTCCGGCTGGTTCTTGGAATAAAGATGTTCCTGGTGGTTATACGGGTTCACCGAGGGCGCGATATTGGCGTTGCGCTTTTCCTTGGGCAAACCGGGATTGCTGCGCAACTCCTTGTCATGGAAGTAGAAGTTGATCGTATCAAGGCGGAAGCCGTCAACGCCGCGGTCCAGCCAGAACCGCGTCACGTCCAGCAGTGCCTGCCGCACATCCGGGTTGTGGAAATTCAGATCGGGCTGCGAAGTCAGGAAATTGTGCAGGTAATACTGTTCGCGCCGCGCATCCCATTGCCATGCCGAGCCACCAAAGATCGACAGCCAGTTGTTGGGCGGTGTGCCGTCTTCCTTGGGGTCGGACCAGACATACCAATCGGCCTTGTCATTGGTTCGGCTCGACCGGCTGAGCTGGAACCAAGGGTGCTGGTCCGACGTGTGCGACAGCACGAGGTCGATCATCACCCGAATGCCCAGCCGGTGCGCGGTCTGCACCAGCACATCGAAATCGGCCAATGAGCCGAACATCGGATCAACATCGCAATAATCGCTGACGTCGTAGCCGAAATCCTTCATCGGGGAGGCGAAGAAGGGGCTGATCCAGATCGCGTCCACGCCCAGCGACGCCACATAGGGCAGCCGTTGCGCGATCCCGAGCAGGTCGCCAATGCCGTCGCCGTTGCTGTCCTGAAAGCTGCGTGGGTAAATCTGATAGATCACCGCCCCACGCCACCAGTCCTTGTCCACTGCCGGGTCTTTTGCGGCCAGAGTGTTTGCCACGTTCATCGTCCTGTCTTTCCTTGCATCCGCATCTCCGGATGCGCTGTGAGTGTTGGCCGCGCCGATCCGGCGGGCCGCGTTATTTGACCGATCCGGCCAAGAGGCCGCGCACGAGATATTTCTGCATCGCGAAGAACACCAGAAGCGGCACCGCGATGGAGACGAAGGCGGCGGTGGCGAGGATCTCCCAATTGCCGCCACGTGTGCCCAAAAGTTCCACGATCTGGTTGGTCATCACCGTGGTCTGCCCGGTTGCGTCGATCAGGAACACCTTGGCCACCAGCAGGTCATTCCATGTCCAGAGGAACTGGAAGATCGCAAAGCTGGCCAGCGCCGGGAAGGACAGCGGCAGGATGATCTTGGTGAAGATCTGGAACTCGGTCGCGCCGTCCACGCGGGCATTCTCGATGATGTCCCGAGGCAGGCCGACCATGTAGTTGCGCAAGAGATAAATCGCCAAGGGTAATCCGAACCCGGTATGGGCGAGCCATGTGCCAAGGTAGCCTTTGCCGATGCCGATCCCCAGATGCAGCTTCAACAGCGGGATGAGCGCCAGTTGCAGCGGCACCACCAGCAGCCCGACAATGACGGCGATCAAAAGCGCCCTGCCCGGAAAATCCATCCACGCCAGCGCATAGGCCGCGAAGGCCGCCACGACGATGGGAATGATGGTGGCCGGGATCGTCACGGTCAGCGTGTTGAAGAACGCCTTGGCCATGCTGTCGGTTGCATTGCCCGAGAACAGGACCTGCTGGTAATTCTCGAGCGTGAAATCGGGCGGCAGTTCGGCGGTCACGAAGATCCGCTGCCCCCGGCTGCCCTCCATCTCGACCGGACTTTCCAGACGGTAATCGCCATTTGCCTGCACGGTGATCCGTTCGCCGTCGCGCAGCTCTGCCGTGTCACCGGGCGCGTAGGCGCCGATATCGCGCGAGGATGTGCCCCATGCGGACATGTCGATCTCGTCCGACAGGTCTTCTCCGGTGAACAGGTTGCCTTCGATCACGTAGACGCCGTCAACCGACATCTGCGTGTCAGGGTCCGCCGTGCGCAGCGTCAGGCTTTGTTCGGTCGGGAACAGCGCCTTCCACCAGCCGGACGTCGCGATCTGATCCGCGGTACGGAAGGACGACACGAAAAGGCCAACTGTCGGGAACAGCCACAGCGCCACAAGTGCCGCGACCGAGATGTGAACCGCCCAAGTGAGGGAGGATTTGGTTCCTGCGATGTTATCCATGATTTGCTCCCTTCAGATCGCGGACCATCACCGCATCTCCTTGCGCGCGTTGCGCACGTTCCAGTAGAGGATCGGTGTCACCAGAAGCATGATCACCATCGCACTTGCCGATCCGACGCCCCAGTCCCGCGCGACGAACAGCTGATTGAACATGTAATTGGCCAGAACCTGCGTGCCCCATTGCCCGTTGGTCATGGCAAACACGATGTCGAAGATCTTGAGAACCACCAGAGTGATCGTCGTCCAGACCACCACGATGGTGCCCGCGATCTGGGGCATCTTGATCTTGAAGAAGATCTGGAACGGGTTGGCCCCGTCCACGATTGCCGCTTCGATGGTTTCCTCGGGGATGCCGCGCAGCGCGGCGGACAGGATCACCATGGCAAAGCCGGTCTGAATCCAGATCAGCACGATCATCAGCAGAAAGCTGTTCCAGAACGGCGTGGTCAGCCATTGCTGCGGGTCATTGCCGGTCAGCCAAACATAGACCGCGTTCAGCACGCCGATCTGTTCCGATCCGGGTGGTCGCGCGTCGTAGACCAGTTTCCAGATCACGGCAGCCCCGACAAAGGAAATCGCCATCGGCATGAAGATCAGCGACTTGGCGATATTGCCCCAGGCGATCCGGTCGGTCAGTTGCGCCGCCAGCAACCCGAAGGCTGTGGACATGGCGGGTACCACGATCAGCCAGAGCATGTTGTTGATCAGCGCTTCCCAGAACTTGGGATCGGCCGACATCTGCGCGTAATTGGCAAGACCCACGAAATTGTAGATGGTCGTGCCGTCAGACAGCGTCTGCCGTTCGGTCAGCGACAGACGGATGGTCTCGACCACCGGATAGGCGAGATACAGCCCCAGCGCAAAGATCGCGGGCAGCAGGAACAGCCACGGGCGCACGAGATTGGCGCGGTTGATGTTCTTGCCCGCATTGGGCCCCCTTGCGGGAAACAGCACCTTGTCGAGAAACTGGTTCGAGAAATAGAAATAACTCAGACAGCCGCCGACGCCGATGGCGATGGTCAACAGACCTTGAAATGCGGGATTCATGTCGTCCCTCCCAGAATGTTTGCTGATCCAGCGTGTGCCACTGGCGATCCCTTGAATGGGTCTTGGCTTTGCAGCTTTGTCGGTATGGGCTGCGCAATTGCCCGCGCAGCCCTGCATTTTTGCAAGATGCGCTTACTTCAGCGCGTCCCAGCTGTCCTGAATGCGACCCGCCACGGCTTCGGCATCGGCACCGCCTGCGTAATCGACCATGCCGGTCCAGAACGTACCCGCGCCCACGCCACCCGGCATCAGGTCGGATGCGTCAAAACGGAAGGTGGTGGCATCCAGCAAAATCCGGTTCATGTTCGCCGCAGCCTCGGTCGAGAATTTCGACAGATCCACACCGGTATGCGGTGTCAGGAAGCCGCCATTGGCCATCCAGATCTCATGCGCTGCGGGTGTCTGCAGATAGGCAATCAGGTCATGCGCTGCCTGGTTCTCGTTGGTAATGGCCCAAAGCGTGCCCGCGCCAAGCACTGGAGCACCCAGGTCCTTGCCCTCGTAAGCGGGGAAGTAGAAGAAATCGGCATCCAGACCCACTTCGGTGCCTTCGGGGAAGAAGGCCGGGATGAACGACGCCTGACGGTGCATGTAACACTGCGGCGGCGCATCGAAGAGACCCTTGGGGCTGTCGCGGAAATCGGTCGAGGCCACGGCGCCTGCACCACCGGCGACATAATCGTCATTGCGGGCAAAGGCACCGAACTCCTCGATCGCAGCGACGACGCGCGGATCGTCGAACGGGATCTCGTTGGAGACCCACTGGTCGTAGACCTCGGGCGGCTGGGTGCGCAGCATCATGTCCTCGACCCAATCGGTCGCGGGCCATCCGGTCGCACCACCCGATCCCAGACCGATGCACCACGGCGTTTCGCCATCGGCCACCATCTGGTCGGACAGGGCCTTGAGCTCTTCCATGGTGGTCGGGATCTCGTAGCCCGCATCCTCAAAGTTCTCGGGCGAATACCAGACCAGCGATTTCACATCGACCTTGTAGAAAAAGCCGTAGAGATCCTCTTCTCCATCCGGTCCGTCATAGGTGCCCAGATCGACCCAGGACTGGCCGGCGGCGTAGTTCTCGCGCACCCAGTCGGCGGTGCCGTCCTTGAGCGGCGTCAGGAAGCCGCGTGCGGCCATGTCGGACGCCAGACCAGGCTGAGGGAACACGGCGACATTGGGCGCGGAGCCCGCTTCGGCATCCACGACGATCTGCTGTTCAAAGCTGTCGGAGCCAACATAGCTGACATTATGGCCGGACTTTTCCGCGAAATCCGCCAGAACCTGTTCCACAAGCGCCTGGTCCGGACCAAGCCACGGGCCGAATACGGTGACATCTTCGGCATAGGCCGCGCCAGCACACAGCGCTGCGATGGCCACACCCGATGTGAGTGTCTGTTTCATGAAGTACCTCCCAAGTTGCGCATGTTCGCGCTTAACTTTTCCCCGCCCGGAATCACTCCAAAGCGCTTTGGATATGGCACCGTCCCTGATTTGAAAGATTCTGTCAATGCCGTGCGCCTGCAGAAATTCTCAGTAAAATTGCTGCTTTGCAGAAAATTACCGCGCGCAAAGGGGCTTTGCATGTGCGGTCTTTTATGTCTAAGTTGATGCGAAAATTCAAAGCGCTTTGGACAGAGACGGTGAACCTCAAGCAACTTTCGGAATACCTGAACCTGTCGCAAACCACGGTCAGCCGTGCGCTGAACGGCTATCCAGAGGTCAACGAGACCACGCGCAGCCGCGTTCTCAAAGCCGCGCAGGACCTGAACTACCGCCCCAACACCCGCGCCAAGGGGCTGGCCACGGGCCGCGCGCTGGCCATCGGCCACGTGATCCCGGTGTCGAACCAGCACGAGATGGTGAACCCGGTCTTCGGCGATTTCATCGCGGGTGCGGGCGAGGCCTATGCGCGGGCGGGCTACGACATGATGCTGACCTTGGTGCCAGATCAGGAAGAGGTGCGCGCCTATCAGGACATCCGCGCGCGCGGCACGGTCGACGGGATCATCGTGCATGGCCCGGTGATCAACGACGAGCGCATCGCGCTTTTGTCGCGGATCGGGTTGCCCTTCGTGGTGCATGGGAGATCGACTGATGTGAACCTGCCCTATTCCTGGATCGACGTGAACAACCGCGGCGCCTTCGAACGCGGCACGCAATTCCTGATCGAGCTTGGCCATCAGCGCATCGCGCTGCTGAACGGGCTCGAGCACATGGATTTTGCATTCCGACGGCGCAAGGGTTACGAGACCGCCCTGCTCAATCATGGCCTGCCCATCGACCCCGGCCTGATGCGCAGCGAGGAAATGACCGAGGTTTACGGCTACCGCGCCGCCAAGGAGATGCTGTCGCGGGAGATCAAGCCCACCGCCTTTGTCTGTTCCTCGATCATCACCGCAATCGGCGTGCGCCGGGCCATCCACGAGGCCGGTCTGGTGCTGGCGCGCGACGTGTCGATCCTGACTCATGACGACGCGCTCAGCTATCTCGAGAACGGGGACGATGTGCCGATCTTCACCGCGCTGCGCTCCTCGGTGCGCTATGCGGGAACCGAGGCTGCCGAAATGCTGCTGTCGTTGATCGCCATGCCCAAGCATGCGCCGAAAACGCGCCTGCTCGAGGCGGAACTCATCATCGGCCGGTCCACCGGGCCCGCCGCAAGCTAAAGGACACGCCATGTTGACCTTCAAACGGCAGGATTTTCCTGACGACTTCCTGTTTGGCACCGCCACCTCAAGCTACCAGATCGAAGGCCATGCCTTTGGCGGTGCAGGCAAAACCCATTGGGACACGTTTGCCGCCACCCCCGGCAACGTGGTGCGCGCCGAAAACGGCGACCGCGCCTGCGACCACTACCACAGGTTCGAGGCGGATCTCGATCTGGTCAAGGCTGCCGGTCTGGACGCCTACCGCTTTTCCACAAGCTGGGCGCGGGTTCTGCCAGAAGGTCGTGGCACGCCCAATGCCGAAGGGCTGGATTTCTACGACCGGCTGACCGACGCGATGCTGGAGCGCGGCCTGAAACCCTGCGCCACGCTTTATCACTGGGAACTGCCCGTGGCGCTGGCCGATCTGGGCGGTTGGCGCAATCCGGACATGCCCAAGTGGTTCGGCGAGTTTAGCCACGTGATCATGGGCCGCATCGGCGACCGGATGCATTCCGTCGCCCCGATCAACGAACCGTGGTGCGTGGGATGGCTGTCGCATTTCTTGGGCCATCACGCGCCGGGCCTGCGCGACATCCGCGCGACGGCCCATGCGATGCACCACGTGCTCAAGGCGCATGGCACGGCCATTCAGGTGATGCGCGGACTGGGCATGGACAACCTTGGTGGCGTGTTCAATCTGGAATGGGCCACGCCGGTCGATGACAGCGCAGCCGCGCAGCAGGCGGCCGCGCTCTACGATGGCTACTACAACCACTTCTTCCTATCCGGCGTGTTCAAGGGTGAATACCCCAAGAACGTCATGGAGGGGCTCGGGCCGCATATGCCCAAGGGCTGGCAGGATGATTTCAACGTGATCCAAAGCCCGCTCGACTGGTGCGGGATCAACTATTACACCCGCAAGATCATCGCGCCCGACGATGGCCCCTGGCCCGGCCATCACGAGGTCGAAGGCCCGCTGCCCAAGACCTTCATGGGATGGGAGATCTACCCCGACGGGCTTTACAACTTCCTGACGCGCACGGCGCGCGACTACACCGGCGACCTGCCGCTATACGTGACCGAGAACGGGATGGCGTCGCCGGATGTGATCGCCAATGGCACAGTGGAGGACCCCGACCGGATCGCCTACCTCAACAGCCATGTGTCCGCCGTGCAGCGCGCAATCGCGGACGGAGCACCGGTCAAAGGCTATTTCATCTGGTCGCTGATGGACAATTACGAATGGGCGCTGGGCTACGAGAAACGCTTTGGCCTTGTGCATGTGGATTTCGACACTCTGGACCGCACGCCCAAATCCTCCTATCACGCGCTCAAATCCGCGTTGACCGGGACCTGACATGACCAATTCCACGACCCTGACCGCACTTGTCGCCGATCTTGGCGGCACCAACACCCGTGTGGCGCTGACCGATGGTGCGACCGTGCGGACCGAGACCATCAAGCGGTTCCGCAACGCCGACCACCCCGACCTGCTGTCCGTGCTGCGCGCCTACATGGCGGATCAGACCGTGGTGCCGGATGCGGCTTGCGTCGCGATGGCTGGCCCGGTGCGTGACGGTGTGGGTGAGTTGACCAACCTCAGCTGGACCGTCGATCGCGCGTCTGTGGGGGCTGCCACGGGCGCCAGAACGGTTGCAGTGCTGAACGACCTGCAAGCGCAGGGACATGCGCTGGATCATCTGAAGCCCGAGGTGGTGCAGACCATCCTGCCCGGTCAGAAAGCGGGCGAACAGGCCGCGCGGCTGGTGATCGGGGTCGGCACGGGCATGAACGCAGCCGCTGTCTACCGGCTCGATGATCGGACGCTGGTGCCACCGTCGGAGGCCGGTCACGTCTCCCTGCCCGCGCAGAACAGCGAGGAACTGCGCCTGCTGGACTGGATCGCGCGAAAGCACGGCACGCCGGGGTTCGAAGACGTGTTGTCCGGGCGCGGGTTCGAGCGGGTGTATGAATGGCTGTGCGACGAGGCGGGCATCGATGCGCCGCTGGACGCGGGCGGAATCATGCAGGCGGTGAATGACGGGTCGAACACAATGGCCGAGGACGCGGCGCGCGTGTTCATCCGCATGCTGGGCCGCGCGGCGGGCAACCTCGCGCTGGTGCATCTGCCCTTTGGTGGCATCTATCTCATCGGCGGCGTCGCGCGCCATTTCGCGCCGCACCTGCTGCGTCTGGAGTTCGAGGAAGCGTTTCAGGACAAGGGCCGGTTTTCGGACTTCATGGAGCAGTTCCCGGTGCATCTGGTCGATGACGATTATGCCGCGCTGACGGGATCGGCGGCGCATCTTGGAGAATTGATCGGCTAGGGTCTGGCCTGCCGGATCACCCCTGCCGGCCCAAGGATTTTACCTGCAATCTCAACATCGTATGGGTTGTGGTTGAACCAGAAGCGTTCGGACCCGGTGTCGCGCAGTCGCACGCCATGCGGAAGGGCGATGGTGTCGATATCGGCGCGGGTGGTCAGGTCTTTTACCAGACGGTCAAAAAACGCATTATCCCCCCAACCGCCACAATAGGTAACGGTGCCCGCGCGCAGGACGATGGGCAAGCCATGCACCATTTCAAAGACGATTTCCGCTTCCCCTTCAAGATGTTCCAGCCAGTTCTTCACATGACCGCCCCCCTCCACCGGGATCGGCATGTCAGCGCGCAGCGTCTCGAGCCGCGCCACCGTCACATCCAGACCCGGCCAAGCGGGCGGCAGCGGCACGGGGATGGTGAAATCCGCATCGCGCGCGGCGGAACGCGGGCCGATCAGGACCTCGGCGCCGCTGTTCGACAAGGCGAGTTTGAGGTCGTCGGGCATGACCATTATCCCCGGTGCCGCAACGATCCGGTAGCCGCTGAAATCGCGCTGCGTCGGCAGCAGGATGTCCAGCGTCACACCCGCGCGGCGGAAGGCGCGGTATAGGTCGAAGACCAGACCGAAGTAATCCAAGCCCTGCCCTTGCGGCTGCACGTCCCAGGACCACGCCGCGTCATAGTCGAAGATCAGCGCCACGGGGGCTTGGGCGGGCGAAAAGTTGGGCGCGTCAGCCAGTTCTGCCGCAACCTGTTCGGCCTCGACATAGCCGGGCGCGATCACGCTGTCGGGGCGCAAAAGGCCGGCATGCAGCTGCTCCTGCGCAAAGGGGGCCTGCCGCCAGCGAAAGTAGCACACCGCCTCGGCCCCGTGGGCAAACGCCTCCCATGTCCAGAGGCGCACCATGCCGGGCAGAGGTGCCGGATTGTGCGGGGCCCAGTTCACCGGGCCGGGCTGTTGCTCCATCACCCACCAGCGGCCCTTGCCGACGGCGCGGTAGAGGTCATGGTGAAACGCCTGAAAGTCGGGATCGCCCTGCCGCGCGAAATGGCGCTGGTCCTCGGGGGACGCGCCCACGCGGTCTTCGAGAAAGCCAAGCGGATAGCTGTCCCATGTCGCGATCTCGAGATCCGCGCCCACCGCGAAATGGTCGAAATCTGTAATCCGCCCCATGTAATTGTGCGAAATCGGCGCGTCAGACTGCGCGCGGATGATGTCCACCTGCGCGCGGTTGAAGGCCACAACCTGGTCCGATGAAAACCGCCGGAACGCCAGCACATGCGCGGGGTTTGGTTCGGTCACGGTCAGGTTGGGCAGGTCGATCTGGTCGAAATCATCGTATTCCATCGACCAGAACACATTGCCCCAGGCCGCGTTCAGCGCGTCGATATCGCCATCATTGCCCTGCCCCGGATAGCGCGCGCGCAGCCAGCCGCGAAACGCCTGACGCGCGGCGTTGGAGTAGGACAGGATGGTATCGTGGCAGCCGTATTCATTGTCGGTCTGCCACGCGGCAACATTTGGGTTTGGGCCGTAGCGTTCGGCGATTTCGGTGACGATGCGCCGGCATTCGGTCAGGTAGCCCTGGTGGCTGAAGCAATAGTGGCGGCGCGAACCAAAACCGCGCGGGCGGCCCTGGGCATCAACCGCGAACATGTCCGGGTGTTTGTCGCAGACCCAGCGCGGCGGTGTTGCTGTGGGAGTGCCAAGCACCACCTTGAGGCCTGCCGCGCCCAGAACGTCGATCGCTTGGTCCAGCCAGTCCCAGCGGAAATCGCCTGGCGCGGGTTCGATCCGTGACCATGCGAATTCGCCGATCCGCACCCATGTGAGGCCAAGCGCGGCCATGCGCGCTGCGTCCTCTTCCCAGATTTCGCGGGGCCAGTGCTCAGGGTAGTAGCAGGTGCCAAGCGTGCGTTTCACAGGATGACCCGGTGCTCTTTCTGGCCTGTGGTGCCGGAGGGTGCGGCAAAAGTCATTCCGTCATTTTTCCCTTCAGGATCAAGCCCTTCTGCGGCGGTGGTGATGTAAAGCATTGACATGTCGGGGCCACCGAAGGCCGGGCAACTGGGCTGCCGTGCAGGCACATCGACCGCGCGCAGGAACGCGCCATCGGGGCCATAGCAGGCAACGCGTGACGCGCCCCATTGCGCGACCCAGAGATTGCCGTTCGCGTCCACCACAGCACCATCGGGATTGAGGCCCTCGGCGCTCAGATCGACGAACAGGTCGGGCTTTCCATCGGGATAGCCGTCATCGTCCAGCGCGACGCGCAGGATCTTGCGCTTGCGCGTGTCGGTGTAGAACGCGTGGCCACCACCCGGCGCAAAGCAGATCGCGTTGGAAACGGTGATCTTGTCGAAAAGCCGCGTCAGCCTGCCTTCGTAATAGCGGTAAATCGCACCCGCGCCGGGTTCGGCGTTCTTGCCCATCGTGCCGATCCAGAACCCGCCCCACGGGTCGGCGCGGCCATCGTTCGAGCGTGTAACCGGATTGTCGGACTCCAGCGGATGCAGAAAGGTGCTTTCGCCAGTGCGCGTGTTGAACTCGGACAGTGACGTTTCGCTGGCGATCAGCAGCACTCCGGTGTCGATCCAGCCAGCTGCGGAGACATGTTCGTCGAAATCCCAGCTTTGCTCGGTGGTGCCATCGCTGCGGTAAAGCCGCTTGCCGAGAATGTCGAACCAGTAGAGCACCTGTTCCTCGGGGTGCCAGAGCGGGCCTTCGCCAAGGGTGCAGATCGTGGAGCTAAAGACTTGGGCCATCAGGGTTTTCCTTCATCATAGGCCGCGACGATGTCTCTCGCGCGGGCTGTGATGTCGTCGACCTTTGTGCCCGGTTTGTAAAGCGCCGATCCGATGCCGAACCCGTCCACGCCCGCCGCGAACCAGTCGGCGAAATTGTCGGGACCGGCCCCGCCCACGGCATAGGTCTGCGTGCCCTCGGGCAGGACCGGCTTGATCGCCTTGAGGCCTTCGGGACCGATCAGAGAGCCGGGAAACAGCTTCAGCCCGTCCGCGCCGTTGCGCAGCGCGGTGAAGCATTCCGTGGGGGTCATCACGCCGGGAAAGCTTTGCATTCCCAACTGCTTGGTCGCCACGATCACGCGCGGGTTGCAGTCGGGCGACACCACCATCCCCGCTCCGATCCGGTGCAGACGCTGCACATCATCGGGGGTCAGGACTGTGCCTGCGCCAATCAGGGCGGATTGGCCGAACGCATCGACCATCGCCTTGATCGACGTGAAAGGATCGGGGGAATTGAGGGGCACCTCGATGGAGGTGATCCCCGCGTCGATCAGGGCCTCGGTGATCGGCACGGCCTCACCAGGGGTGATCCCGCGCAGGATGGCGATGATTTTGCGGGCGGTCATTGTGTGGTCTCCTTGAGGGCTGAGTAGGCGGCTTTCAGCCCTTCGAGCGTCATGCGATCGGCGTCGGTGCGCTCGACCGGCAGGCCTTGGGCGCCCAACGCGTCGGCATAGGCCTTGCACAGCTTGTCATCGCCGATCAGCGCCACATGCTGGCCCAGCCAATAGGGGCGCGCAGCGGTCAGTTCGGCGCCGATCAGCAGGCCGGACAGCCGCGCGCGGGCTTGGTCTGCGTGAAGATCGTTCAGCAAGCCCTCTGCCCGTATGGAGAAAAGCCGCGCCGCCAGTTCCGCGGGGTTGGACATGCCGGTCGACACGGCATCGGTAAACGCTTCTGCATCCCAACCGTCACCGGCCACGGTGTGGCGCAGGACCGACTGCTGCGACAGCACCGCGAACAGTTCTCCGGTCATGAAGGTGCGGAAGCTGACGATCTCGCCCGCGCTGATATGCGCCCATTTCGTGTGGGTGCCAGGCAGGCAGATCACGCCGTCGAATTTTTGGTTGAGCGACAGGAAGCCCGCGATCTGCGTTTCCTCGCCGCGCATCACGTCAGCCGGGCTGGTTTGCTTCACGCCGGGCAGGATGTGGACCGCCAGGCGCGGGTCGTTGGTCGGCACATGGGTCGCGCGGTCGATCCCCGGAGGCGCACAGGGGGTGGCCACGTATTTGGCCTCGGCCCAACCCTGCCGCGATCCGGCCATGCCGCAAACGATCACCGGGGTTTTGCCTGTGCCGAGCAGGTCCCCGGCAAGATCGAGCAGCGCGGGCTCGAACCCGTCGCGGCTGAGGCTGCCCATGCCCGCATCGCTGGCCCTGCGCGCCTTTACCGTCCCGGTCCGAGACATCACCCAGACGCGCAAATGGGACGTGCCCCAGTCGACCGCCAGCCAATCCGTCATGCCGCCACCGTCACCACACCGCCATCCACGGCCAGCGTCTGACCGGTCATCATGCGGCTGGTGTTCGAAGCCAGAAACAGAGTGGCATCGACCACGTCCTGTTCGACCAGGTGTTCCTTGAGACATTGCTTGTCGAGATGCGCGGCCAGTGATGCGGGGTCGGCCCAAAGCTCTTTCTGCTTGGGGGTCAGCACCCAGCCGGGCGCCAGCGCGTTGGCGCGGATGTTGTCGGGGCCAAATTCGCGCGCAAGGCTGCGGGTCATTCCGGCGATGCCTGCGTTTGATGTCGTATAGGCGATATATCCAGCGTTTCCAATCATGTAGCTGATGGAACTGAAGTTGACGATGGCACCGCCGCCAGCGGCCTGCATGCCGGGGATCACGGCCTGACAGGCAAAGAAATAGGCGTCGAGATTGATCGACAGCGACCAGTCCCAGAACGCCGGGTCCACATCGAGGGCGGCATGGCGTTTGTCGTTGGCGGCATTGTTGACCAGCACGGTGATCGGGCCATGCGCCTTTGCGGCCTGCGCGATGGCCGATTGAAGGGCTGCGGTGTCGGTGATGTCGCATCGGATGAAAAGTGGCCTTGATCCGTGTTTCGTGGCCATCTCTTCCACGAACTCCGACGCGTCGGACCGGCCCACAAAAGCCACCCGCGCGCCCTGCCCCAGGAACCCGTCGGTGAGCGCCGCACCAATGCCCGAGCCACCGCCGGTGATAAAGACGGAGGCGTCTTTCAGGTCGTGAAATGTCGCGTAAGAGCTCATTCAGGCGGCTTTCTTCAGTCGAGCAAAATCGGGCAGCATGTCGCCATGCGCGGCCAGCAGATCGGTCACAAGGCTGCGGATCTGGCGCAGGTCCAACTCGGCGGCGGTGTGCGGGTCCATCATGGCGGCGTGGTAGACGTGTTCGACGTCTTCATCAACCAGCGCGCGGACGACAAGCTCCTGCACGTTGATCTGCGTCCGCATCAGCGCGACAAGCTGCGGCGGGATGTCATCGATCACGGTGGGGTGAACGCCGCCCGCATCGACCATGCAGGGCACCTCGACTGCCGCACACATGGGCAGTTGCGGCGCCTGCCCCCGGTTCGGCAGATTGCCGTAGATCGTGTAGGGCTGGTTGGTGACCATGGCGTTCATGATCTCGGCGGCGAATTCGTGGCTCTTGGCAAAGTCGATCCGGTCGGCGGTGCGATAGGTTTTGGCCTGATCTGCCCAATCGGCCATCTGTTCGATGCAGCGCTTGGGATATTCGTCCAGCGGCACGGCGAAGGTCTCGATCAGGTCGGCGCGCCCCGTCTTGATGAACCACGGCACGTATTCGGCAAGGTGTTCCGAGCTTTCGGTGCAGAAATAGCCCAGATGGTTCATCACCTCGTACCGGACCTTGTTCGCGCAGCGCGACATCAGAAGCGGCGGTTTGGGCAGTCGGCCAGTGCGGTAGCCCTCGCGCAAAGCCGGATACAGCGACTGTCCCTTGTGTGTCAGGTCGAGAAAGAACGCGACATGGTTCACACCGGCAACGCGGTAGCGGATCTCGTCCTTCGGCAGATCCAGATCATGCGCCAGTTCCTGCACCGTGTTCTGCACGGAATGGCACAGACCCACCTGTTTCACCTGCGGGTAGCGTTCGGCCAGCGCCCATGTGTTGATCGCCATCGGGTTGACGTATTGCAAGAGCGTCGCGTTCGGGCACAACTCGGCCATGTCCGCCGCCACGCGCCACAGATGCGGCACGGTGCGCAGGCCCCGCATGATACCGCCCACGCCCAGCGTATCGCCAATGGTCTGGCGCAGCCCGTAGTGCTTGGGAATGTCGAAGTCGATCACGGTCGAAGGCTCGTACCCGCCGATCTGGAACGCGGTCACGACGAAATCCGCACCCGCCAGCGCGCGGCGCTGGTCGTTCGTGGTTTCGATTTGCGCGGGTTTGCCCGATGCCGCGATCAGCTTGCGCGCCACCAGCGCGGATTCCTCCAGCCGCTGGTCGTTGATGTCCATCAGCGCGAAGGTGGCACCTTCCAGTGCCGGGAAGTGAAGCACATCGCCCACGATGTTCTTCATGAAGATGGTCGAGCCTGCGCCGATAAAGGCGATACGTGTCATGGTCGTTGGTCCTTATTTCACCGCGCCCAGCGTGAGGCCCGCGATAAAGTGTTTCTGCATGAGGAAAAACATCAGCACCGGCGGCAAGGCCGCGACGATGCTGCCCGCGCTCATCAGGTGATAGGCCGCGCGGTATTGTGCGTTGAAGCTGGTGATGCCTGCGGTCACGGGCTGCGCGCCCGGTCCCTGGGTCAGAACGATGGCCCAGAAATAATCGTTCCAGATGAAGGTGAAGATCAGCACTGCCAGCGCCGCCAATGCGGGCTTCATCAGGGGCAGCACGACATACCAGAAAATCCGCCATTCCGCGACGCCCTCGACGCGTGCCGCCTCGATCAGCGGAAAGGGCAGCGCGCGGATGAAATTGCGCATGAAGAGCGTGCAGAACCCGGTCTGGAACGCGATGTGGAACAGGACCAAGCCCGTCTTGGTGTTGTAGAGCCCGAGGTCCAGCGTCAGGTCACGCACCGGCACCATCAGGATCTGAAACGGCACGAAATTGCCCGCAACGAACAAGAAGAACACCCAGATGTTCGACCGGAACTTGTAAACGCCAAGCGCGAACCCGGCCATTGCGCTGAGCGCCACCGCGCCAAAGACTGTGGGCACGGTGATCAGCACCGAATTGAGCATGTAGCGCGGCATGTCGGAGTTGAAGAAGACCTGGCCGTAATTGTTGACCAACTCGAACGAGCCCGGCATCCCCCAATAATTGCCTTGGGTAAAGTCGGTGGCGGGTTTTATCGAAAAAACCGCCACCGCGATCAGCGGCAAAAGCCACAGGATCAGCGCGATGGGCAGCATCGTCTGGTAGAGCCTCTGCGCCGAGACGCTGGATTGCTGGATGGGACGGGGGAACATCCTAATGGCCCCCCTTCTCTTCGCGGTACATAGACCAGAGGAAATACGCGATGAAGATCAGCATGATGAGAAAGAGCACCACCGCAATGGCCGCGCCGTATCCCATGCGGAAGCCATATTCGCTCAGCGCCTTTTCGAACATGTAGAAGGACAGAACGCGGGTCTGCCCAAACGGGCCACCATTGGTCATGATCGAGATGAGGTCAAAGCTGCGCAGCGCGCCGATGATCGTGACGACAAAGGCGATGAAGGTGGCGGGTTTGAGTTGCGGGATGATCACGTACCAGAGCATCCGCCAGCCTTTGGCGCCGTCCAGACGCGCGGCCTCGACCTGTTCGGGGTCCACGGCGTTGAGGCCGGTCAGGTAAAGGATCATGCAATAGGCGGTCTGTGGCCAGAGCCCGGCAAGGATGATGCCGTAGGTGGCCAGCTTTGGATCGCCCAGCACGTTGACGGGGCCAAGGCCCACCAGAGCCAGCATGTTGGACAAGAGCCCTTCGTTGGGCAGGTAGAACCATGCAAACACCAGCCCGACGACCACCTGTGACAGCACAAAGGGAAAGAAAAACAGCGACTTGTAGATCCGGATGCCCGTGACCGTCTGGTTCAGGAAGAGCGCGATGAAAAGCCCTGCCGGGATCGCCAGCAGGTAGCAGACCAGCCATTTGAGGTTGTTCCAGAGCGACACCTCGAAGGCGCGGTCGTTCATCAGCTCGGCATAATTGCCCAACCCGATATAATCCGCCTCGCCCAGACCGTCCCAATCATAAAGCGAGATCGAGAAGCTCTGAAAGATCGGGATGATGACATAGACGGAAAAGAACAGGATCGCTGGCGCAAGGAACAGCCACGGTGTGACCGCGATTTCGTTGCGTCTGTACCAGCCGCGCTTGGGCGGGTCGGTGTCGGGCAAAGCTGTTACGGTCATGGTCGGGTCTCCTGCACGGGCCACGCGAAAACCGCAGGGCGGCTTGCGGATGGGCCGGGGTGTGCCGGGCAGAAGCCCGGCCTACCGGTCTGGCGTAGGCCGGGCATTTGCCCGGCCCTGTCCTGGCTTACTTGTAAACGCGCTCGCGCACCTGTTCGAGGCGGGCAAGGATGTCGTCGAGGTTGTCGGGGATCACCATGAATTCCTGAAAGCCCTGCATCGCTTCTGCCGCCATTTCCGCCGGGAAGTCGCGGTCGAAGAACTGCGCCACGCCGCCGGGGCTGTTGGAGGACAGCATCGCAAAGCCCTGTTCAAGGAACTTGTCATCGTCGATCGACGCGGACGCGTTCACCGGAAGCTGGCCAAGGTTTTCACCGTTGTTGATGATGGACTGCTCTTCCGCCGACACAACGAAGCGCAGGAATGCGCGCGCCGCGTCCTTGTTGGTCGCATTGGACGGGATGTGGAACGTGTCGGTCGGCGCGTCTTCGGCCAGTGCGACATCCGGGTTGATCGCCGGGAACTGGTAGAAATCAAGCTGATCGTCGCTCAGCCCCGCTTCGCGCAGCGGTGCGACGGCGAAATTGCCCATGAGATAGGCAGCGGCATCGCCATTGACCATGAAGGGCAACGCCTCTTGCCAGGAGTAGTTCTGGTGGTTGTCGACATAGGCCCCCATGTCGATCAGCTCGCGCCAGTTGGCGAAGGTCTGGCGCACACGGTCGTCCGTCCACGGCACTTCGCCTGCAGCCATTTCCATATGGAAATCATAGCCATGCGTGCGCAAGTTCAGGTAGTCGAACCAGCCACCCGCGGTCCAGAGGAACTTGGTGCCGATGGTGTAGCACTTCACGCCATTGTCCAGCAGCGTCTGGCAGTTGGATTTCATCTCGTCAAAGGTGGCGGGTTCAGTGAGGCCGAACTGGTCATAGAGGTCTTTGCGGTAATAGACGCCCCACTGGTAATAAGTATAGGGCACGCCCCACTGCTTGCCGTCGATGGTCATTGCGCTTTTGGTCGATGCCAGATTTTCGGCGATCGCAGGTTCGGCCCAGAGATCCGACACGTCCTCGAACAAACCCGCCTCGACATAGGGGCGCATCCGGTTGGCGGCGTACCATGTCGCCACGTCCGGGGCATCGGCAGTCAGGAAGTTGCGGATCTGGGTCTTGTAGGCCTCGCGGTCGATCACCGTGGTTTCGATGTTCAAATCGGGGTGCATCTCGCCGAAGCGTTCGATCATCGCTTCCATCGTGGCGCGGGGTGCCGGGTTCGAGGTGTCGAGGAAAATCTTCAGGTCGCCGCTGAGCGAACTGTCCTGTGCAAATGCAGATGAGGCGGCAAGGGCCGCCGTCAGCGCCAGTCCTGACGCTTTCAATGTGGAACGCATGGTATCCTCCCTTATGCTCCCAAATCTGGTGCAAGGTTGGTTTCATTATTTGAAACCTAGTTTTGCATATTGAAATCATAACAGCGACTCGCCTATGCTTGTCAACAGCCGTCCGGGTGCTGTTGGCGGCCCAGGGAGGACATCGCAAAGATGGGTGTGGTCGAACGAAACGACGGAACCGTGGGCAAGGCGCTTGCCGTGCTGGACCGGATTGCCTCTTACGGGCGGCCCGTGCGATTTGGCGAGGTGCTGGCCGGGTCGGACATGCCAAAGGCCACGCTCTACCGTTTTGTGCAGACCCTCACCAACCAAGGCATGTTGCAGTATGACCCCGACCGGCAGACCTATGCGCCGGGCTTGCGGCTGGTGCGGCTGGCCCATGCGGCCTGGGCGCAATCCTCGCTGGCTCCGGTGGCGCGGCAACATATCGACGCGCTGAGCGCCGAGACCGGCGAGACCATCCATCTTGCACAGCTCGACCATGCGCAGGTGCTCTATGTCGACAAGCGCAACGCCCACGACCCGGTCGAGATGTTCAGCCAGGCGGGCAAGGTCGGACCGGCCTATTGCACGGGTGTCGGCAAGGCGATGCTGGCCTTCCTGCCCGACAGCGAATTGAAGACCGCCCTCGCCCAGCAAAGCTGGCACCGTTTCACTGCCGCGACCCATGTCTCGCCCGACAGCCTGCTGCGCGACCTGGCCGAGATCCGCACCGAAGGGCTGAGTTTCGACCGCGAGGAACACGAGACCGGCATCGTCTGCGTCGCCGTGCCGATCCTGAATACACAATCCCGACCGCTGGGTGCCTTGTCGATCACGGGAACCACCCGTCGCACCGATCTCGAGACCTTGCGCGGCCTTGGCCCGAGGCTCCGGCAGGCGGCGGCGGCAATTGCACGCGATGCCGAAAGCTGGCTGTTCCCGCGCTCAACGCCGCAGCCCACCCCCTACACCAACGGAGAGATGCCCCATGTCCGGAGTGACGCTTGACACTGTCATCAAACGCTATGGCAACACGCAGGTCATCCACGGGATCGATCTGGAGGTCGCGGATGGCGAGTTCTGCGTCTTTGTCGGCCCGTCCGGCTGTGGCAAGTCCACGCTTCTGCGGATGGTCGCGGGGCTGGAGCAAACCACCGAAGGCACGATCCGCATCGGTGACCGCGATGTGACGCGGCTCGATCCGTCGGACCGGGGCGTGTCGATGGTGTTCCAGACCTACGCGCTTTACCCACACATGACGGTCGAGGAAAACATGGGGTTCGGGCTCAAGATGACAGGCCATCCCAAATCCGAGATCACGACCAAAGTGGCCGAGGCCAGCCGCATTCTGAAACTGGACGACTATCTCAAGCGCAAACCCAAGGCCCTGTCGGGCGGTCAGCGGCAGCGCGTCGCCATCGGGCGGGCCATCGTGCGCGGACCCGAGGTGTTCCTGTTCGACGAACCGCTGTCGAACCTCGATGCGGAATTGCGGGTCGAGATGCGGGTCGAGATCGCGCGCCTGCACAAGGAAATCGGCGCGACGATGATCTACGTGACCCATGATCAGGTCGAAGCGATGACACTTGCCGACAAGATCGTCGTGCTGCGCGCGGGTCGCATCGAACAGGTCGGTGCACCGATGGAACTCTACCGCGACCCCGACAATCGGTTCGTGGCAGGGTTCATTGGGTCACCCTCGATGAATTTCCTGCGCGGCAGGGTCAAGGGCAGCGAAGTGGTGTCGAACGGGCTGGCCCGACCGGTGCCGAAGACGGGTGCGGCGCAAGACGGTCAGGACGTGCTGATCGGTCTGCGGCCCGAACATCTGACGGTGAAACCGGGCGCGTCCCACCGCGTCGAACTGACCGAAAGCCTGGGCGGCGTGTCCTATGTTCACCTGATCGGGCCGGATGGTGAAAAGATCATCGTGGAGGAACGCGGCGATCATCGGTCCGCACTGGGTGATCAGGTCGATCTGGGCGTCGATCCGGCGCATCTGTACCTGTTTGATGCGAAATCGGAACTGCGCTTGCGGTGACCCGAGCGGCAAAACCGCGTGACCCCGATAATCGAAAGACAGGTTAGCCCACCCATTAGACAGATATTTTCCTCTCCGATTTCAACTATTTCCTGTTCGGAACCCGTAGGCACCAGAGGAAAGTAGATGTTGGCGAAAAAACCCATTTCTGCAGAGGAAACGACGTTCGAAGCCGCCCCGCTTCCGGCGAATGAAGCGGCCCGCAATGCACGGGTGCAGCGCACTGGCGTGATGGATGTGCACCAGGAAGACCGCTACCGCATTTACGTGGACATGGCGCAGCTCATCACCGGGTGCCCGGTCGCCTATACCGGTCTGCTGGACGATGATCGGCAGTTCTTCATTGCCAAGGATTTCGGAGGTTTGCTCGAGGCTGACGAGGTGCCGCGACACCTGACGCTGTGCCAATATGCGCTTGGATCGACGCAACCGATGATCGTGCCGGATCTGCGCGAGCATCCGAAGCTGAAGCACAATCCGCTGGTCACGGACAGCCCGAACTGGGTGTTCTGGGGCGCCTATCCGCTGGTCACGCAGGACGGTCTGGTTCTGGGCACCCTGTGCACGGTGGATTACAAACCGCGCGAAATGGAGGCGGTGCAGGTGCAACGCATGCAGGCACTGGCCAACAACCTGACGCTGTTGATCATGCTGCAGATGGAAGAGCGGGACGCGATCACGGAACGCATGGCAAAACTTGCGGGGTATTTCCACCGCACCCATCCCGACATGCGCCCTGCGGAAATCGAGAGTTTCCTCAACCTGTGCTGCGGTCAGCCGGTGAATGTGGGTCATCTGGACCGTCTGATACAATGGGGAATCGCGACAGGGAACGGAACAGCGCCGGACCTGACAGCAAAGGGACGCGAAATTCAGGCGGAACAGGGGCTCCATGCCGCAACGTTCCGACGCAACGCTCTCTCACAGAAAACAGCTGTCGATATCGAAGATCTCTTTGCGATGATCGACTGAAGGATCGCCACGACATGTATACCAAGATTTATCAAATCAAGACGAACACGCTGGCAGACGGGAAGATTGCTGCGTCCTATGTTGCAGAGGAATTGGGAGGATTGATCGCGCAATACAACATTACGGCGCTCAACATCCTCTTGTGCAAGGAAGGTGCCTTGTATGTCACTGTAAACTTTGACGAAGCTGCGGACATGAAAGTCTTTCAGACCGCGCAACTGGAGTTGTTCGAGAACCTGCGGACAAGCCTCAAATGCCATACAGCGGATTTTCAAGCGATCCCGGTGTTCAGATATGAGCGTGAAGCCACCAATGCCACATTGGAAAGCCTCGCGTCCTGACATCGCTGTCCCGCTGGATCACTTCAGCGGGATAGACACCTTGAATTGCACGGTTTCGATGCCGGGATTCTCGTCGTAGATCCCGGCATTGGAGCGGTGGTCATAGCTCAGCGCCATCCGCCAGCCCTGCGCGGTTTCGTAGCCCAGTTCGAGACCGGATCGGAAGGCGATCGGACCGCCCAGATCAAATCCGCCATTGTCGAAATAAAGCCCCGGCATGGCGTGCAGTTCGGCATAGGCGCCGCTGCGGCCGAAGGGCACGAGATAGGTCGCCCCGAAACCGACCCACGCTTCGCCGTTCTCGGTGACCGACAGCCCCGCCGCTCCGCCAAAGGGTCCGCGCGTCTGGGCCAGATCGTAGCGCAGGTACAGTTCTGCCGCCGGATCGGCCCGCCGTTCGAGCACTTCGCCGCCCGAAATCGACAGGCGCGAACGGGTCTCTCCGGTCCCGAGACAGCCCTCGTAGGTGCCGCAATGGTTGATGCCCATATCGGTCAGTCCGATAATGAAGAGCAGCGCCGCAAATGTCCCATCAGCCATGTCAGGATGTCCTCTTTCCGAGATCGTGCGCTCTACGGATGCGCCATCTCGGCGGGATTGTCCAGTTAGCCCGGGCCGTGATGTGAGGTCAGGCGACCGGAGCCTGAAACCCCGGTCGAGATGTTCAGAACGATTTGGTCAGTGACACCTTGAACGTGCGCCCCGGTGCTTTCCGGCTGGGGGACGACAGGTGGCCGACATAATCCGCGTCAAAAACGTTCTCGATGCCGAACCGCACTTCTGTCTGGTCCAGCCATCCCTGCGCTTCCGGCTTCCATGTGGCGCGCAGGTTGTGCACCGTGCTGTCGGACAGGTCAGCGCCAAGCGCATCGCGGCGGTCGGCGGCGTGAACCATTTCCCAGCTCAGATCCAGCGTCTCGTCCCATTTCCTGCCCAGCGTCAGCTGCGCCCGGTCTGCCGGGCTGTTGCGCCAGATGGAGTCTGTACCATCAGGATTGAACTCGGTGCCCTCGCCCAGATGCCCTGCAACATCGACGTAGAATCCGCTGGCCATCCCGTAAGATGCCTCGATCTCGAAACCGCGGGATTCGACCCGGTCCAGTTCCGTCGACATGGACCCGGCGACCGTGTAGCTGGTGATGTCCCACAGCTCTGTTTCGTAGAGGTTGCCGCGTATGGTGAACGTGTCGCCCTGCGCAAAGACATCCGAGCCAGTATATTCCGCGCCCAATTCGAATGTGTGGGATTTCTCGGAGATTCCGATGCGCCGTTGGGCGGTTTCGCTGATGCCCAGATCGTCGATGATCGGCAAGCCTACGGTATAGGCGGCGCTGCCGAAGACGGACATCCCGTCGCCGAAATCATAGGCCAGCGCAAGGCCCCCCATCAGCGCGTCCTCATCATGGGTGTTGGGCGCACCGGCAAGGTCGACCGCGCTTTCGATGCCGGAGCGCTCGTAGCGCAAGGCGGGTGTGATGGTGACGTGGCCAAGGGTCATCTCGTTCACGACGAAAACTGCAAACCGCTCATCCGTGCCACCCGGAGCGCTGGGTTGGTCGGCGCGTTCGCGGCGTTGCAATTCGAACCCGGCCACCATGTCATGCGACACCGCCCCCGTGTCGAACAGCGCCTGGTTGTTGACCGTGAGCTTCGTGGTCTCATAGCGATGGTCCGCGTCTGCCAGACCCAGAATGCCGCGAAACCCCGGTGTACCTTCGAGCGGGGACGAGCCGGGTATGTAATCCGAGGCGACGTCCTGATCGGCGTAGGACAGGTTTGCGCGCAGGTCGATGAGGTCGCTGACCGGGTTGAAGCGGTATTCGAGAACGGTCTGCCGTGTATCGGTCACCCGGTCGACCCGACCGAATGCATCCGCCGTGGTGATGAATTGGTCATAGGGCACGTCCTTGTCATCGGCCACGGTCTGCGAATGGCTGAGGCTCAGCGAATGCGCCTCGTCCTGCCCGAAGGTGAATTTGCCCTTCGCAAGGAAAGACGGCGTCTCGAAGGCCGAGTTGCCGATTGTCGTGCCGTCACCGGCTTCGAGGTCATCCTGATCGCGCCATGTGTAATTCAGAAGGAACTCGGCGCGTTCCATCGGCATCCAGGCAAGGTTCGTCGAACTGACCGTGCCGTTGCCGTTGGAGCTGAACTCGAAGGTTTGCGAGCCGCCAAAGCCCGGCACGCCGCCGGTGAAATCCCACGCGGCCTTGGTCTCGAGCCGGACGACGCCGCCGACGATCCCCGATCCGTAGGCAAAGCTGCCGATCGTGCCACGCAGTACCTCGACGTCGCGGTAGAGCAGCGGGTCGGTGAAGAGCTGCGTGCCGATGCGGTAGAGTTCCTCTGACCCAACGCTGGCGCCGTCGATCTGAACGGCAATCTTCTGATCCGAGCCAAAGGTCGTGTTCGCGCCGAAGCCCCGGATGTTGATGCCCGAGCCTTGCGGCGTCGTGCCGTTGACGAGGGTCACGCCGGGGACCGAGTCGATCAGTTGCGCGACGGTGCTGGCCTGACGGTCGCGGATCTCTTCTTCACCGACGACCGTGCGGGACAACGCGGTGCCGAAGCTGAGATCGCGCTTGCCGCCAGTCAGAATCAGGGTTCCCAGAAAACCGGGATCGGTGTCTTGCGCCGTGGCCGGCACGGCCAGCGACAGGCAGACAAGCGCGGTTGTGCCGCGCAGGAGGGGGGTGAGCATTTGCGCCATCCTTCATGTGTGTCTTGCCGTAGCTTGCGAAGGCTGGCGCGGCGGTTTGGTGATTTTGCGATGAACCTCATCGCGATGGGTTGCACCGTTACCTTTATCATACTAAAACAGTCAAGTACTTAAGGCAGCCACGCACCGTTTCCCTCCGGGCGCAGCCATCGGACATCAAAACAAACTCCGAGGCTGCACATGACACAGCAATCCGCTGTCCCCCCCTCTGCAATCCGTGCGTATCAAGCGGAAAACCCGAAACTGCGTGCCCGCGATATCGCGAACGCCCTGCGCATCACCGAAGCACAGCTTGTTGCTGCACGCGTCGGCCAAGGTGCCACGCGAATCGCCGCACATCCCGATCGGATCATTCCCGCCGCCGAAAGGCTGGGCGAGGTCATGGCCCTCACCCGCGTCGATGCCTGCGTTCATGAAAAGGTCGGGGCCTATGGCAATTATCATCCCGGCGAGCATGCGGCGATGACCCTGACAAAGAATATCGACCTGCGTATCTTCCCCTCTCACTGGGTGCATGCCTTCGCGGTCGAGACCGAGGCCGAGCAGGGCCCGCGTCGCTCGTTGCAGATTTTCGATGCGGCGGGCGACGCGGTACACAAGATCCACCTGCGCGATGGCTCGAACCATAACGACTGGGCCGCAATCGTCGCCGGGCTCGCGCATGAGGATCAGTCGGATATGCAGGTCGTCGAGGATCGCAAGCCGGTCGAGACCGCCAGATCGCGTCCCGACAAGCTGGACATCCTGCGCGACGAATGGGCAAGGCTGACCGATACGCACCAGTTCCTGCGCCTGTGCTCAAAGCTGAAAATGAGCCGGCTGGGGGCCTATCGCATTGTCGGTGCGCCATTTGCCCGCGAACTGGAACCGAAGGCTGCGGATGCGATGCTTCAGGCGGTGCGCGACGCCGGGATCGAGGTGATGATCTTTGTCGGCAATCGAGGCTGCATCCAGATCCATACCGGCCCGGTCCACGAACTTAAGCCGATGGGTCCCTGGCAGAACGTGATGGACCCCGGTTTCAACCTCCATCTGCGGCTCGACAAGGTGGCCGAGGTCTGGGCGGTCGAAAAGCCCACGCAGCGCGGTGCAGCCGTGTCGGTCGAGGCGTTCGATGACGACGGCGGGCTGATCTTTCAGGTCTTCGGTGTCGGCAAGGAACGCCGGGACTCGCGCCCCGAATGGGGCAGGATCGTCGATGCCCTGCCCGCGCTGACCGAGGTTCCGGCATGAAGCCCACAAACAGGAACAGTCCGAGCCTGTTCGCGATTGTGGCTGCAATGCTGTTTGCCCTGATGGCACTGGCCGTCAGCGCCCAGCAATCCACACCTCCCCCAAGCCCGCATGCCGACGTGCTCTCCATCGGCGGGTCGGTCACCGAGATTGTCGCAGCCCTTGGTCAGCAGCATCGGCTCAAGGCCCGCGACACGACGTCGTCCTACCCGGTCGAGGTCACCAATCTGCCGGATGTGGGCTACATGCGGTCACTCTCTCCCGAAGGGGTGCTGTCGGTCGACCCCTCGCTGATCCTGTCCGAAGAAGGCGCAGGACCACCCGAGGCGCTTGATGTGATCCGTGCGGCGGATGTACCGTTTGTCGAGGTGCCCGACGCCCTGACCGCCGACGGCATCCTGCGCAAGATCAAGGTCATCGGCGCAGCCCTTGGCGTGCCCGAACGCGCGGAAGCTCTGGTGGCCGAGGTCGAAACGGCGCTGGCGGCAGCGCTGGCCGATGCAGAGCGACCGGCACACGAGAAAGCACGCGTGATGTTCGTGCTGTCGACACAGGGCGGCAAGATCAACGCCTCCGGCACCGGGACCGCCGCCGATGCGCTGATCCGGATGGCGGGTGGCGTAAACGCGGTCACAGAATACGAAGGCTACAAGCAGATCACCGACGAAGCTGTCGGATTGGCAGCACCCGACGTGATCCTCATGATGGATCGCGGTGGCGATCACGGCGCGGCGGATGACAAGCTGTTCGAGATGCCGTCGATCAAGTTGACACCCGCCGCCGGGACTCGGTCGGTCATCCGCATGGACGGGTTGTTGATGCTGGGCTTCGGCCCGCGCACCGCCGAGGCCGTTCGCAGGCTGAACGACGCGCTTTACGCCAAGGGAACCTGAGCCGTGGCGGCCGTGACCGATCTTGAAACCGCCCCGCGTGACCGGGTGACCCGTGCGCGGACCCTGCACGGCGTTCTGGCGGGTGTGCTGGTGTTGGCCTGCATCGCAAGCCTGCAGATCGGCACGACGGATGTGACGCTGTCGGCCATGCTGGCCAAGCTGATGCAGGGCGAGGCTCTCAGCCAGATGGAGCGCGTGGTTCTGTTCGACATTCGCCTGCCCCGCCTGTGCTTGGGTGTCCTCGTGGGCGCGGCGCTGGCTGTCTCGGGTGCCGCGTTGCAGGGATTGTTCCGCAACCCGCTGGCCGATCCGGGCATCGTGGGCGTCGGTGCGGGGGCCGGGCTGGGTGCGATCATCGCCATCGTTCTGAGCGCGTCGCTGCCGGTCTGGGTGATCGACCTGACCGGCATCCACCTTGTGCCGTTTGCGGCCTTCCTTGGCGGCTGTGGATCGACGATCCTGCTGTACCGGGTGTCGACCCGTCATGGGCGCACATCGGTGGCCACCATGCTTTTGGCGGGCATCGCGCTTGGGGCGCTGGCGGGCGCACTGTCCGGCATTCTGGTCTACATCGCCGATGACCGGCAGTTGCGCGATCTCACTTTCTGGGGGCTCGGGTCGCTGGCGGGCGCAAGCTGGGCCAAGGTTCTGGCCGCGGGTCCAATGATCGTGCTGGCGATCGGCGCTGCACTGATGCTGGGTCGCGGTTTGAACGGGCTGGCGCTGGGCGAGGCAACGGCCGCCCATATCGGCATCGACGTGCAGCGCATGAAATCCATCGCCATCCTTGCCGTGGCCAGCGCGACCGGAGCGGCTGTGGCCGTGTCGGGCGGGATCGGGTTCATCGGGATCGTCGTGCCGCACCTCTTGCGGCTGGCCTCCGGTCCGGATCACCGGACGCTCCTGCTCAATTCCGCGCTGCTGGGCGCGATCCTGCTGATCCTTGCGGACATGATCGCGCGGGTCGTCATTGCGCCTGCCGAATTGCCCATCGGCATCGTGACCGCTGTTCTGGGCGCGCCAGTCTTTCTGTGGATCCTGCTCAAACGCCGGGGGCTGGTGGACCTATGAGCCTGATCGCCGAAAACATCCGCGTGTCCTATGGCACCCGCGAGGCGCTGCGCGGCGTGACACTGACAGCCTTGGCGGGTCAGATCACTGCCATCGTCGGGCCAAACGGATCAGGCAAGTCCACGCTGCTGGGGGCGATCACTGCCTCCCTACCCTTTCTGGGCCGGGTCAGACTGAACGGTCAGGACATCACAGGGCTGAAACCTTGGGAACTGGCCGCACGGCGCGCCGTGCTGCCGCAGGCCTCGCGGCTGGCCTTCCCGTTCACCGTCATCGAGGTTGTGCGGCTGGGTCTTCAATCGGGCACCGCTGGTGATCGCCCGGAGGTGCCCTTGCAGGCGCTCGCGCGTGTGGGTCTGGCCAGCTATGCCAACCGCACGTTCCATGACCTCTCGGGCGGCGAGGCACAGCGCGTCATGCTGGCCCGCGTGCTGGCGCAGGTCTGGTCGCCGGTCGAGGATGGACAACCCCGCTGGCTGCTGCTGGATGAACCGGTCTCGAGCCTCGATATCGCGCATCAATTGCAGGTGATGGAGATTGCCCGCGATTTTGCCTGCGCAGGCGGTGGCGTGATCGCCGTCATGCACGACCTGAACCTGACCGCGCTTTATGTCGACAGCGTTGCAGTCCTGGCCGAAGGGCAGATGCTTGCCTTGGGTACACCCGCCGAGGTGCTGACGGATAACATCCTGTCCCGGGCCTATGGCTGCGCCCTGCGCGTCTCGGCTCCGCCGCCCGTTGGCATTCCCTATATCCTGCCGCATGCGGCCTCACATCCCTGATATCCAACCAAGGAGCTTCCCATGTATCTTGCCATGAATCGTTTTTCCGTCCCGCTGGAAAACGCCGCCGACTTCGAGGAGCTTTGGCTGTCCCGCGAAAGCCATCTTCAGGACATGGAGGGGTTCGTGTCGTTCCATATGCTGAAAGGCCCCGAGGCCGAGGGATGTGTTCTCTATGCATCGCACACGGTCTGGCAGTCGGAAGGCCACTTTCGCGCCTGGACGACCAGTGAGGCGTTCCGCGCCGCGCATGCCCGCGCCGGTCAGACACGCAAGCTGCACAACGGCGCGCCCCGGTTCGAAGGCTTCACCGCAATCCAGAGCATCGACGCATTGCAAACGGCATGATGGCAAATTCCACGCATGCTTTTTCTGCGTGGGCAAGGGTTCGCAGCGGCAAAGACGTACTGATTTTATCAGGTATTGAAGCCGCACTGTCCGACTGCTAACACACTTTCATCCAGCAAGGCAGCCCGCCCCAGCCAGATGACCCGATGACCCGATGACGTTTTCAGGGGCTGGATCCATGTTCGCAAAACACAAGATACTTGCACTCGTCTTCTTTTCGGTGCTGCTCATCGGCAATCCTGTCTCTTCGCAAGACGCCCACGGCGCGCATGTGTCGACCGAGATCAATGCGCTGGAACCTGTCGAAGACGCCTGCCGGATCAGTTTCCTTGTCCAGAACGGGCATGATGCCGATATCGACAAGGCGGTGTTCGAGGTCGTTCTTTTCGACACCGAGGGGCGGGTCGACCGTCTGACGCTGTTCGATCTTGGTGCCCTCCCGACAGCGCGACCAAGGGTCCGTCAGTTCGTCGTACCGGGTCTGGCCTGCGCGTCACTGGGGCGTCTGCTGGTCAACGGGGTCGAAACATGTGCGGGCGACGGCCTGCCGGACAATGCCTGTTCCACCAACCTTGAACTGCGCAGCCTGACCGATGTCGAGGTACTGGGATGATCGAGACACTTCAGAATGCGATCCTGCGGATCACCGATCATGGCGGTCCTGTCGTCCTTTTACTGGGTGCCCTGTCGATCGTCGTCGTGGCCATCATGCTCTTCAAGCTGTGGCAATTCGCGGTCGCCGGTGTCGGGCGTCACAAAGCGCTGCAAGAGGCCATCACGGCTTGGGATTCCGGGGATCGTCTTGCGGCCCGCGCGCATCTTGGCCGGTCCCGCAGTTATCTCGTCCCCATTGTCGAAATGGCGCTTGATGGTCAGGGCGATGCGGCCCGTCTGGAGGCCGAGGCAGAGGCGCGTTTCGCCCGTCTGGAAAGCGGGTTCCGGGTGCTGGACTCGGTAGCGCAGCTCACGCCGCTGCTGGGCCTGTTCGGCACGGTGCTGGGCATGATCTCGGCGTTTCAGGCCCTGCAGGAAGCGGGCGCGCAGGTGGACCCGTCAATCCTTGCGGGGGGCATCTGGGTCGCGCTGCTGACCACGGCGGTCGGGCTGGCCGTCGCCATGCCGACCTCGGTCCTGCTGAGCTGGTTCGAGGCGCGCATGGATGCCGATCGTGTTCTGGCGCAAAAGGCGCTGCGCACCGTGCTGGCCCCGTCAGGTCGCCCTGCCGCGACCGAACCGCAATCGGCCACGGTCCATGCGTAGCACACGGCGCAGGCGCAGATTGTCGATGACCTCGCTGATCGATGTCATCTTCCTGCTGCTGCTGTTCTTCATGCTGTCCTCGACATTCACCCGGTTCGGCGAGATTCCGTTCAGCACCGCCGGGTCCGGCGGCGGCATGTCGGCAGAGCGCCCGGTTTTTCTGACGCTGGCGGAGGGATCGCTGAGCCTTAACGGGGTGGATGCGACATTGCAGGATCTGCCGCAATCGCTGGCCGGGCATCGCTTAGCCAACGAGCCTCTGACCGTTCTTGTCGCGGCGCGGACAGAGGTCACGGCGCAGCGGCTCACCGATCTTCTGGTCGTGCTGAACGGGGTGCCCGACCTTCGCGTGACCATGCTGGAGGCGACATGAAACACCGCCGCACCAAGGCCGAGCGCGAACCGACAATCGCCCTCATCAACATCGTCTTCCTGATGCTGATCTTCTTTCTGGTCGCGGGCACGCTGGTCCCGCCGCTCGACAAGGGGCTGCGGCTGGTCACCGCTGCGGAGATCGAAGCGACTGCGCCTGCGGACGCTCTGGTGCTGCACGCGGATGGGCGCATGACCCATCGCGGTACCGATATCGCAGACGCGGCAGCATTCTTGTCCGACATGCCCGAGGAGGCCCGCGCCCTTGTCCGGGTTGTGCCTGACCGCGACCTCCCCGCCGGCACGCTCATCGCGGTCGGTCGGTCGTTGCGCGAGGCCGGTGCCGGAACCGTGCTCATCGTGACCGAACGGGGGATGCAATGATGCGCGGCACAGGTGTTGCAAAGCTGGCTGCTGTGTCGGTGGCGGTCGTGGCCCACGGGGCGCTGGCCCTCGCTCTGGTCGCCACGGAGGACGCGCAGATCGAGGGTGCACGTGGCGGGGCGGAGGTTCGTCTTGGGTCGGCCTTTGCCGACATGTCGTCGGGCGTGGTGACAGCAGAACGCACAGAGGACGCCGACGCGATACCGTCGGAGATCCCGGAGGTTATTCAGACGGACCGACCCGTGCAAACGCCGTCGGAGGGTCCTGTCAGGGCAGTCGAGGCCGGGCGTAACGCCACACTCAGACCAGAGGTCACGCCGATCCTTCAGGCAGCGCAACCCGTCGCGGCAGTTGCAGCCGAGGTTGCGGCGGCACCCATCCCGGAGGATGTGGCAGTGCTGGCACCGTCGTCCACGCCTGAGGCCATGGCCCCTGCCCCTCCACCCGATCGGATTGAGGGCGCGTCATCCAACACCGCTGCCGTGGTGCAGTCGCTGCGACCAAAGCCGCGCAGTGCCCGTTTTGAAGCTGCGCACAAACCAGCACCGGCCAAAAGTACCGCTGCGCAGCTGGTTCCTCGACCTGCCGCTGCGGCGAAACCTCAACGCGGGAATGCCGACCAGAACGCACGGTCGGGCGAAGTGACGGGCACCGCTGCTGCCACAGCGCGGCAAAGCGGGGATCGCGGACGGCAGAGCAACGCCGGCAACGCGGCGGTCAGCAACTATCCCGGACAGGTCATGCGCAAGCTGTCCCGCGCGGGCAAACCGCGCGTCACTGCGCGCGGAACAGCCCTTGTCGCCTTCACGATCAGCGCCAACGGCGCGCTTGCGACGGTCTCTCTGGCCCGCAGTTCCGGCTCGCCCGCGCTGGATCAGGCGGCAGTGCAGCTTGTGCGCGGCGCGGGCCCCTTTCCCGAACCACCACACGGCGCGCAGCGGAGTTTCTCGATCCAGATCCAGGGCCGATAATGTTGGCTCGGCTGATCAAGCGTACCGGGCGCAATCCGACCTTTTGCCGCGAGGCAGTCACGCCTTACGCAAACTCCTGATCCGCGAACAGTTCGTCGGGTGCGACGCCCCGTTTTTCGGCGCTGGCACGGACCGCCTCCTTTAACGCGGCGCTGCGGGCCAGCAGGCGGCGAAACCGGACCTCGTCCAGCTCCAGAAGCGCTGACGGCGCAATGGCGCGCACTTCTGTCTTGCGCGTCCTTTTCATGAGGATCGCCATCTGGCCGAACATCTCCCCACGCCCGAGGCGCCAGGTTTGCCCTGCCGTCTCCACTTCCGCCGCACCCGAGGCGATGAAGAACACGCTCTTTGCTGTGCCGTCCCTGCGGATGATGATGTCGCCTGCGTTCACGTAGCGTGTCTTGAGCGCGCGACTCAGCCGTTTCAACTCGGACTCGGCCAGGGTCGAGAAAAGCGGAAACTGCCGCACCAGTTCGATGCGTTGCAGCGCGATATCAAGCTGGGGGCGGCCCTCGGCGGCAGCCCGGCGCAGATCGAGATCTTCCATGAGCTTTGTATAGACTTCGGCCCCGATCAGCCCGTCCTCGCGCATGGTCGCGTATTCGCGTTCTTCCAGCCGGAGGGCGGTGCGGCGGATAAACCGTCGTTCCAGTTCCTCGGCATAGCCGGGATATTGCAGGCGAAGACCGTCAAGCCCGGTTTCGACAGCGTCGATCCGGCGCGACAGCGACTCGCGCAAAAGATCCGCCACCCGGCGTCCATGAATCCGGCGGATACGCCGGTCGATAAAGGCTCCCAGATCCCGCAGCACCAGTCGCTGGGACAAGAGCAATTCGAACCGATCCGCAGTCATCCGGGCCAGTGGTCCCGACAGGCGCAATCGACTGTGCAACAGGCCTGCGGCGCGGAATGCAGTGCCATAGGCAACGCTGCGTCTGGCGGCGCGGTTGTACCCGCTGCGTCCGCCGGAGCGTGCCCCCTCGATCAGGCGATCCGCGTCCGACAACACCTGTTCCGCCATGCGCGAAGAAATCGTCCGCTCGCGCACCCGAGCCAGGATCGTGTCGCGTTCATGTCCTGCCAGCGCGATCAAGCCCAAGGTGATCCGGTCACGGTCTTGAATGTCCGCGCTGTCCTCGGCCGTCTTGACCGCGTCATCCAGCCGCTCGCCGAACCGCTTGGCTTCGGACCGGACAATATCGTGGCTGAGGTCGTAGTTTTCGGTGGTGCGCGCCACGTCCTCCCGCACCGTCTGCAGCGCGACGGCAACCACCTGACGCGACAGCGCCTCGTCGATGGGCGACAGCCGATCAAGGCCAAGCCGACCGATGATCCAGCGCAGCGTCGTGCCCTGCACGATCAGCGTGAACAGCGTGAACCCGGTGGCGAGGATGCCCACAAGACGCTGAATGCCGTCCGGCACACGGAAGCTTTCGGTCACCGCCAGCGCCAGCGCCAGCGTCACGGCCCCGCGCAAGCCGCCCCAAAGGATCGCGACGCGGTATGGACGCTCGATGGCAGGGGACAGCCTCAGCGAAGTCAGAAGCGGCAAAAGACCAAAGAGGATCACCACACGCGCGGCGATCGCGGCGAGGATCACCACACCAAGAAGCAGGAAATCCGAGACCCGCACCTCTTCCAGAAGGCGCGGGATCAACAGCGCCGCAAGGATAAAGATCAGCGCCCCGGCCCAATGCGCGAGCACATCCCAAAGCTCGCGCAGATTGGTCCAGGCCTGTGGCGGCAGGCGTCCCGGCCCGGTCAGGTTCAGCGTCAGTCCGGCAGCGACAACCGCGATCACACCGGACGCCCCGATGCTCTGTTCTGCGCCGATATAGGCCAGATAGGGCAGCGCGACCGAGATCGACAGCTGCGCAAGTTCGTGCTGGCTGAACAGCGCCATGACCCACACCGCGATCCGCGCCGCCAGCCACCCGGTCAGCGCACCTCCGAAAATCAAGAGCGGGAACCGGGCCAGCGCATCGCCGAGGTTCGGGTCCGGCACACCCAGCATCACGAACCCCATGAACAGGCCGAACAGCGCGATGGCCGCAGCATCGTTCAGCAGGCTCTCGCCCTCGATGATCCGCGCCAGCCTGCGCGGCGCAGAGATCGACCGGAAAATCGAAACCACCGCAGACGGATCGGTGGTGGACACGATCGCCCCGATCAGAAGGCACGCGGCAAGCGGCAGAGCGCTTGCCCAGGCCAACGCATAGCCCACGCTCAAGGTCGCCACGATGACAGCGACAACGGCAAGCACAAGGATCGGCACCCAATCGTCGAGCATCCGGCGCAGGTTCATTCCCAGCGTCGCCTGGAACAGCAAGGTCGGCAGGAAAACGTACAGAAAGACATTGGAGCGGATCGGCAGATCGAGGATCGCACTCGCCACAGGGTTGAGAGCGTCGGTCAATTCGGTCCGCAGGAAGAAGATCGCGCCGACACCGATCAGGATGCCGATGCTCGCCAGGATCACGCTGTAGGGCAGACGCAACCGCGCCGCCAACGGCTCCGCCACCCCGATGACGAGGAACAGCGAGGCGATAACGGTCGTGATGAGAACGATGTCCATGTTACTGATTTATCAGACTGTCAGCCGGTCGCATTGCGAAAACAACGATGCTTGTGGCGCGTGCGCGGATTTTGGGAGACCTGCGGACATCCTGCGCCTTGTCTGAGGTCGCGAAAGCTGTCGCCGTGCTGTCGTTGTCCGACAGGCTCGGGTTCAATATTGCGGAACCTTCTGTCCCTGTGCAGCCAAGGTCGCGACCTTGGCAATGCGCGCCTGACGCGTTTCGGGGCGCTTGGCTGACGCAATCCACCGCAGGATGTTGCGCCGGTACGAGGGGGCAGACGCCTGCCACCACCCTGCCGCGCCATGCGTGCAAAGCGCTTCGACAAGGTCATCGGGATCGAGCAGCGCGTCGACAGGATCGCTTTCGGTCCACCGCCCGCTTTGCTGCGCCTGAGCAATTGCGGCCAGCCCAGCGGGGTGCATCCGTCCCTCGGACTTGAGCCGCGTGGCGCAGTCCTTGTAGGTTTTCGCCCAGGCCTGCTGTTTGCGCGGTGAAATCAGCTGCATCGTGCGCGCGTCGTCCAGCTTGAGGCGGCGACCGTCGATCTGGCCTGCTGCCGGTTTCGTGGACACGAAGATAAGATCGTGACCATGGAATTGGAGATTGGATATGACGAGACGAAAGTTCAGCCGCGAGTTCAAGATCGAGGCAGTAAAGCTGGTGACCGAGCGG
>NZ_BMFC01000003.1 GCF_014637725.1 Marivita lacus
TGCGGGCCGACAGCGCGTCGGGGGAAAAGCCCGCGAAGACGATGGAGTGGATGGCCCCGATGCGCGCGCAGGCCAGCATGGCATAGGCGGCCTCGGGGATCATCGGCATGTAGATCACCACGCGGTCGCCGCGCCGCACGCCCAGCGTTTCCAGGATGTTGGCCATCCGGCAGACGCTGCGGTGCAGGTCGCGGTAGGTGATGTGCTTGGCCGGCTCATCGGGATCGTCCGGCTCGAAGATGATCGCGGTCTGGTCGCCGCGCGTCGCCAGATGCCGGTCGACACAGTTGGCGGCGACGTTCAGCGTGCCATCGGCGTACCAGTTGATCTTGACCCGGCCAAGGGTGAAATCCACGTCCTTGATCTGCGTCGGTGCGGTCATCCAGTCCAGACGCTGCGCCGCCTCCGCCCAGAACCCCTCCGGATCGGACACAGACCGCGCATACATCTCCTCGTACCGCGCCGCGTCGATATGGGCGTTGGCGATCATCTCGGCGGATGGCGGATGGGCCTCGGTGGTGCCATTGGTGATGGTTTGATCGTTCATGCAATAAGTCTCCCCTCGCGTCGTCCGATCCCCCTCGGACGTTCCGGCCTGCGATCACGGATGCGTTATCGCGGCTTGAGGGGATCATACGGTAAGCTGAAAACAAATAAATAAGCAAATAAATATCAGTAAGTTAGGTGTAAATATTTTTCAAATCGTAAGGAAAATACGTAAATAAATTTACCCGACGCGACGTAACACCCTAATAACCAAGGCAACTTGGCAACACCGGATTTTTGACCGTTTGCGGTAACCGTGACACGCGGTAGCAGGGCGGTGCGACGCGTTCCGGGTGTGACATATTGAACCGGTATGCCGCTGCATGCCATTTTCCTCTGCCCGAATTTTTGCCACATGCCGAAATCCGCTCACATTCCGGGCGCTGAGTCGGCGGTGACGCCATGCCGGGCTTTGTCGTGGCGCAGCACTTGGCGTAGACTGGGTGAAACACGTGAAGGAGCCTTGATCATCATGCCAGACCTTACCCCGTTGGAACGCCGGATCGCCGTCGGACGCGGCGAAACCCCCGCTGATCTGGTCCTGCGCGGCGCGAGGACGCTCGATTTGGTGACCGGCGATCTTCTCGAGGGAGACATCGCGATTGTCGACGGCATGATCGCGGGCACCTGCGGGCAGTATGAGGCGGCCGAGATCCGCGACATGGCCGGCCTGATCCTCGTGCCCGGGTTCATCGACACGCATCTGCACATCGAAAGCTCGCTGGTGACGCCGTTCGAGTTTGACCGCTGCGTGGCCCCGCACGGCGTCACCACCGCGATCTGCGACCCGCACGAGATCGCCAACGTGATCGGTGCGGACGGCATCCGGTATTTTCAGGAGGCGAGCGCGCACACGCTGATGGACATCCGTGTGCAACTGTCGTCCTGCGTGCCCTCGACCCATATGGAGACCGCCGGGGCCGAACTTCTGGCGGCCGATCTGGCCCCGCTGCGCGGCCATCCCTCGGGCATTGGCCTGGCGGAATTCATGAATTATCCCGGTGTGATCCACCGCGATCCTCGGGTGATGGAAAAACTTCACCTGTTCGAGGGCGGCCATATCGACGGCCATTGTCCGCAGCTGCGCGGCATGGACCTCAACGCCTATATCGCTGCCGGGATTTCGACGGAACACGAGGCGACGACAGCGGAAGAGGCGCGCGAGAAGCTGCAAAAGGGCATGCGCGTGCTGATCCGCGAAGGATCGGTGTCAAAGGATTTGCAGGCGCTGCAACCGCTGTTGAGCGAACGCACCGCGCCCTACATGTGCCTGTGCACCGACGATCGGAACCCCTTGGACATCGCCGAGGAGGGGCATCTGGACCACATGATCCGCACGCTGATCGCGCTCGGGACGCCCCCGCTGGCCGCCTATCGCGCGGCATCCCTGTCTGGGGCCGAGGCGTTCGGGCTCAAGGACCGGGGCCTGATCGCACCTGGCAAGCGCGCGGATATCGTGGCGGTCGGGTCTTTGGAGGATTGTGACGTGCAGACCGTGTTCTGTGCCGGTGTCGAGGCGACGGCCGAGAATTTTACCAAACGGTCAACGATCGCCCCGGTCGGTCGCGGCTCCGTCCATGCGCCGCATCTTGAGCCTGAGGATTTCCGCGCCAAGGCGAACCGGGGCGAGACCGACGTGATCGGCATTGTCGAGGGCAAGATCATCACCGAACATCTGCATGAGGTGATCGCGGTCGAGGATGGCGACAAGCATCCCGATCCCGCGCGCGATCTGATCCGCATCGCGGTGGTCGAACGGCATGGGCGCAACGGGAACATCGCCACGGGGTTCGTGCGCGGCTTTGGCCTGCAGCGTGGGGCCATCGCCTCGACCGTGTGCCACGACCACCACAACATTGCCTGCGTGGGGGTGGATTACGCCGATATGGCGCTGGCGGCAAACCGGCTGACCGAGATCGAGGGCGGGTTCGTCGTGGCCGCCGGGGGCGAGGTGCTGGCCGAACTGGCGCTGCCCTTGGCAGGATTGATGAGCCTTGAGCCCTTTGAAGAGGTGCATGACCGGTTGGTCGACCTGCGCCGCGCCGCGAAGGGTCTGGGCGTCACGCTGAACGAGCCGTTCCTGCAACTCGCGTTCCTTGCGCTGCCGGTCATTCCGGCGCTCAAGATCACCGACCGGGGCATGGTTGATGTCACGAAGTTCGAGATCATCGCCTAGCGCACGGCTTTTGCGAACAGTTCTGCAAGAAGCGGGTTCGGATAACGCCGGTCCAACGTGACCGCGTAGAAGATTTCATGCAGGTCCAGCATCGCCGCCTGCACCAGATCGCCGCGCGCGAGTTCATCCTGCACGACAATGGGCGGCACGACGGCAAGCCCGGTGCCGCGCATGGCCAGAAGGCGGATCATCGCCATGTCATCCACCTCCGCCGCGATCGTGGGCTTGGCGCGCACGCGGGACAGCAGAGTGTCGAAGGCGTTTCGGATCTGGGTGTCGCGGGTGGGCAGGATCAGGGGGTGATCGGCCACCAGGTCTTCGAACGGGCGGTTGCCCTGCACCCGGTCGGGCGTGCCGAACAGGCCCACGGTCTGATCCGCCAGCTTTTGCGTGAGATACGGGCTGATCGCGTCCCGGGCGGGGGGCGTGTTGGTCAGAACCACGTCAAGGTTGAGCGCGTCGAGGGCGGCGTAGAGTTCAGCAGCACTCCCGGAGCGCAGGATCACTTCGACATCCGCGCGGCCAAGGACAGGCTCGAGGAACGTGATCTGGAAGTTGCGCGACAGGGTCGACAGCGCGCCGACCCGCAGTGCACGGGCCGGGCGGGCGGTTTCGCGCAGCGTGTCGAGCAGTTCTTCGCCAGCGGCAAAGATCGTGTCGGCGTGATCCAGTGCGATGCGTCCCGCCTCGGTCAGGTGCAGTGCGCGACCCCGCCGTTCGAACAGGGTCTGGCCGATCCGTTCCTCCAACTGCTTGATTTGTGACGACAAGGCCGATTGCGACAGGTTCAGCCGTTCGGCTGTCCGGGTCAGGTTGCCGTCATGGGCGACGGCCCAGAAGTAGCGCAGGTGGTGATAGTTCAGATCCGACATTCGTTCTGTTTAAGTGAACGATAATTCATGAACAATGTATTTTTATTCATCAAAGCGCCGCGATACCTCCCCCGGCAGGATCACGACCTCAAAAGGAGACCGTATCATGACCCCTGCCTTGCCCCTTCTGGCCCCGGCCTTTTTCGCCCTTGTCGGCATCTTCTACATGAACCGCGACCTGCCGCGCGGATCGGCACTGTTGCGCCTTGGCGAATATGCAGGCTTGGCCGCGATGGTCGTGTCGCTGGCGGCGCTGGGTCTGCTGATCCGGGACGGGTCGGCGACAAGCGCGCTGCTGGGTGCGGCGAACATGGGCTTCTCGGCGCGGATCGACGCGGTGAGCGTCACGATGCTGATGCTGGTGAGCTTTGTCGGCTGGGTCGTCATGCGGTTCGCGGCGACCTACACGGACGGTGAAAAGACCCAGACGCAGTTTCTGGGCTGGCTCAGCCTTGGGCTTGCGTCGGTTCTGTTGCTGGTCACGGCAGGCAACCTGATCCAGCTGATCGTCGGCTGGGGCGCGGTCGGGCTCTGCGTGAACCGTCTGCTCCTGACCTACCCCGAGCGGGCGGCGGCGCAGCGGGCGGCGCGGAAAAAGGCCCTGTGCTCGGCGGCGTCCGACACCGGCCTGATCCTTGGTGCCTTCGCGCTGGCAGCGGCTTATGGCACGGCGGATATCGCCACCATCATCGAGGCGGCCCGGGCAGGCGAAGGTGGTGGAGCGGCGATCCTCGCGGCGGGTCTTCTGGCGATCTCGGCGCTGTTCAAATCGGCGCAGGTGCCGACCCATGGCTGGCTGACCGAAGTGATGGAAGCCCCGACGCCGGTTTCGGCGCTGCTGCACGCGGGCGTGGTGAACGCGGGGGGCTTCCTGCTCATCCGGTTCGCGGACGTGATGCTGCTGGCACCCGGTGTGCTGTCGGTGCTGGTCATGGTCGGCGGCTTCTCGGCGATCTTCGGCGGCCTCGTGATGCTGACGCAACCGTCGGTCAAGACCTCGCTTGCGTGGTCCACCGTGGCGCAGATGGGCTTCATGATCCTGCAATGTGGTCTGGCGCTCTTCCCGCTGGCGCTGCTGCACATCGTGGCGCATTCGCTTTACAAGGCGCATGCCTTCCTGGCCTCGGGTGGTGCGGTGCAACAGGTGGCGTCGATCCGGCGGCCCGGTCCGGTGGCGATACCCAACAGCAAGGCAGTGCTCAAGGCGTTCGCGATCGCACTGGCGATCTACGGTACGCTGGGCCTGCTTCTGGGTATCGACGGCAAGTCGGCGCAGGCCATCGCACTGGGGGCTGTGCTGGTGATGGGCGTGGCCTACCTGCTGGCACAGGGTCTGGCGGATCACGCACCAGAGGTGCTGACGCGGCGCATGGCGGCCTATTCGGTGGCGACCACGCTCAGCTATTTTGCGCTGCAATCCATCGCGATCTGGCTGACCACGGGCGCGCTGCCCGCAACCCCGGCGCCCGGACCGTTGCAATGGGCGCTGATGGTGCTGACGATCATCAGCTTCGGTACCGTGGCCTGGGCGCAGGCGACCTTCCCGAACTGGGCCAGCCATCCGGCGGCGCAGGGCCTGCGGGTGCATCTTTCGAACGGCTTTTACCTCAACGCGGTGTTTGACCGGCTGACCGGCGGCTGGGCCGCGCGGGACCGGTGATGGACAGGACAGGAGATCAAGACATGCTGACAATGGTTGAACGGTTCTCGGGTCCGGCCCTTGAGATCATGGCAGGCGCGCGCAATGCCGCCGCCCATATCCCGCCGCTCTGGTCGCTCGAGGCGACGGTTGCGGTGAACCCCTACGTAGGGCAGGCCGGCGAGCCCTTGCAGATGGCCGCCGCCCGTCTGGCGCGGGTGGCCGGTGTGCGGACGGTGCCCGAGCGGGCGCATTTCAAGGCGAAGTTCGCCGCAAATGGCCTGACACGGGCCGATCTGGAGGCCGGTCTGGCCGAGGTGCCGGAGCTTGGCATTTCGGTCGAGGAATTGATCGCTGCAATGGACAAGCCCGGGCGCGTGCCGGAAACCCTGCCGACACTGGCCGATCTGGCCGAGGAAGTGTCTGACATCAACTGGCCCGACTTCGTGGCCGAACGCATCGGCCATTGGGCGGGTGGGCATTACGACACCGGACAAGCGCTCTGGCCTGCGCCCAAGACGCGGGCGTGGCTGTCGTGGCGGTCCTTCGCGCAGCGCGATCTCACGCCCGAGATTTTCGGCCTGGCCGGGTTTGCCGGCCGCGTTGCATCGATGTCGATGTCGGCGCGGGGGGCCCTGACCAAATGCGCCGAGGAGATGGGGATTACGTCGGCGGCCTGCGAGAGCTATTTCCACACGCTGCTGATGCGGCTCGGTGGCTGGGCGCAGCTTGCCTCTGGCGAGGCGTTCCGCGCCAACCTCAAGGGTGAGGGCAACAACGACATCACCGATCTTTTGACCGCCAAGCTGGTCTTCGAGGCAGCACTTCTGGCGCGTTACAGGGACAAGATCGGGGATCGGTGGAAACAGGTGCTTGCGGCCCATGCGCAACCCATCGAGCCGTCGCAGGACGATCTGATCGACGCGGCGCTTCAGGCGGCGGCGGATCACGGGGCAGCACGGGCGCTGGACGAGACTTTGGCCCTGCCGGGCTCGGCCACGATTGAGGCGCCCAACGTGCAGGCAGCGTTCTGCATCGACGTGCGCTCCGAAGTGTTCCGGCGTGCGCTGGAGGCGTCGGGCGACCGGATCGAGACCATCGGCTTTGCGGGCTTCTTCGGAATCGCAGCCTCGCACCGCGGCTTTGCCTCGGACGTTCTGGAAACGCGCGGTCCGGTGCTGATCAACACCGGTGCGACCTCGGCGGCGACCGATCCGCGGGACAGCGACATGCTGACCCGCGTGGCGAAACGGGTGACCCGGGCCTGGGGCCGGTTCCGGCTGGCGGCGGTTTCGAGCTTTGCCTTCGTGGAGGCGACGGGGCCATTGTACCTCGGCAAGCTGGTGCGGGATTCGCTGGCGCAGAAACACCCGAGCCTTGGCGCGGGTCCGGCACCTGCGCTGTCGGACAGCGTCACGCTGGAGGACCGGATCGGCATGGCGGCGGCGATCCTGTCGGCCATGTCGATGACATCGGGCTTTGGCAAGGTGATCCTGCTTGCGGGGCACGGGGCCGGGGTGGTCAACAACCCCCATGCCAGCGCTCTGCAATGCGGGGCCTGCGGGGGCCATGCGGGCGACGTGAACGCACGGCTTGTGGCGATCCTGCTGAACGAGCCCGAGGTGCGCGCCGGACTGGTGGCCAAAGGCATCGAGGTGCCTGCCGATACGGTATTCCTTGCCGGTCTGCATGACACGGTGACGGATGAGGTGCGGCTTTACGAGGACGATCTGCCTGCCGGGCATGCGCAGTCGGCGGTGATCGCCGGGTTGAAGCAGGCGCTGAAGAGTGCGGCCAACATCACGCGGACAGAGCGGTCCGCGCGGCTGCCGCGCGCGACGGATGCGGCGGCGGTCATGGAGCGGGCAAAGGATTGGTCGGAAACCCGGCCCGAATGGGGTCTTGCGGGCTGTGCGGCCTTTATCGCGGCACCCCGGTCACGGACGGCGGGGCGGAACCTTGACGGGCGGTCCTTCCTGCACAGCTATGACTGGCGGCAGGACAAGGGGTTCGGCGTGCTCGAACTGATCCTGACTGCGCCTGTCGTGGTGGCAAGCTGGATCAGCCTGCAATATTACGGATCGTCCGTGGCACCGGATGCGTTCGGCGCGGGCAACAAGCTGCTGCACAATGTGACCGGCGGGATCGGTGTGGTCGAGGGCAATGGCGGCGTGCTGCGCGGCGGCTTGCCGTGGCAATCGGTGCATGATGGCGAGCGGTTCATGCATGATCCGTTGCGGCTGTCGGTGGCGATCGAGGCACCGCGCGAGGCCATCACCGATATCCTCAAGAGGCATGAGGGCGTTGCGGCGCTGTTCGACAATGGCTGGCTGCGGCTCTTTGCGATGGACGATCAGGGCCGGCTGGGCTGGCGCTATACCGGCAAGGGCCAGTGGGTGTCGGTGCAGGGGGACAAGGCTGCGGCAAGCATCGCTGCCGAGTGATGCAGATTAGGGCTGGGTGATGTTCACCTCGACACCCAGCCCGCGCAGCACCTCCCAGTAGTCGGGGAAGGTCTTGGACACGCAGTCCGGGTCTTCGATGGTGACACCGGGCAGGTGCAGCGCGGCAAGGGCAAAGCTCATGGCGATGCGGTGGTCGGCGTGGCTGTCGATCAGGCTGATGCTGTTGCGCGCCTGTCCGGCCAGTGCGAGGGAACCGTTGACGATCAGGTCATCACCTTCGACCGTTGCGAGACCCTCGTGGATCGCGGTGAGGCCTTTGTGTACCGCGTCAATCCGGTCGCATTCCTTGACGCGCAGGTTCTCGATCCCGGTAAAGCGCACGGGTGTGTGGTTGAACGCGGCCAGCACGGCGAGTGTCGGTATGGCGTCCTGCATCTGTGATCCGTCGATCTCCGCAGGCATCTGCGGGAAGGCTGCAATGATGTCATAGGCCTTGGCGTCGGGCTGGTTCATGTCTTCGGGGGCCACACCGATGTCGATGCGCCCGCCTGTCAGCTTTTCCGCAGCCCAAAGGTAGGTGGCGGCGCTGGCATCGGGTTCGACATGGTAATCGGTCGCGGTGTAGCCGCCGGGCGCGACGATGATTTCACTGTCGGAGGGAAACTCCACCGTCGCACCAAAGGCGCGCATGACGGCGGCGGTGATGTGCAGGTAGCCCACCGCGCCGATCTGGCCGCCGGTGATGGTGATGCGGGTCTCGCCGTCGCCCATCGCCGCCAGCATCATGATGGCCGAGATATACTGGCTGGACAGCTTGCCGCTGACCTCGATCTCGCCGCTTTGGAAGGTGCCGGTGCCCCTGACCGTGACGGGCGGGCAGCCGGTGTCGGAACTGGCATCGACGCCCATCGCCTGCAGCGTGTCGAGCAGCGGTGCGATGGGGCGCTTTTGCATGTGCTCATCGCCGGAGACGATGGTGGTGCCATCGACCAGGGCCACGGCGGCCGTCAGAAAGCGGGTCGCGGTGCCCGCATTTCCGAGGAACAGCGGTTCCTCTGCTGCGTGCAGAGTGCCGGTGCCCGTGACCTCGACCGTGGTTTCGTCGAGTTCGGTGATCCCGACCCCCATCGCGCGCAGGGCCGTCATCATGTAATGCGTGTCGTCGCTGCGCAGGATGCCCGTCAGGCGGCTTGTGCCGCGCGCCATACCGGCCACAAGAAGCGCGCGGTTGGTCACGGATTTGGAGCCGGGCAGGGTGACGCGGCCCACAAGCGGCTGGGTCACAGGGGTGATGCGGGCAACGGGCAAGGACATGGCAGGTCTCCGGTCGGGCTGACAGAAGCGGGTTTAAGCGATTTGCCGCGCGTCGCAATCCGAAAGTCCACCTGCGTGCTGGAGTGTCGGACAGTTCCACGCTGCCGGTGACTGCTGTGCAGGCGCAACCCTCGACATGAGCGGCAAAGACGGGCACATCTTCGGGCAATCCCGGATCACAGGAGCGTCCATGACCCTTTTTGCCTTTGCCACAGTCGACATGATCCGATTTGGACGCGGTGCAGCGGTGCAGGCGGTTCCTGCGCTGGCCGCGTTGGGCGCGCGCGTCTTGCTGGTGACCGGCGCGACCCCGGCGCGGGCGGAGTGGTTGAAGGACGCGCTCGAGTCGGAGGGTGTGGTGGTGACCGTGTTTTCCGTCGCCAAGGAACCGGATGTTGCGCTGATCGAGGCGGGTGTCGCTTTGGCGCGCGAGGCGCAGGTGGCGGCTGTGATCGCGATTGGCGGCGGTGCTGTGCTCGATGCGGGCAAGGCGATTGCCGCGCTTGCCCCAGCGACGCGCCCGATGCTGGATCACCTTGAGGTGGTGGGCAAAGGGCTGCCACTGGACGCGGACCCGCTGCCCTTTGCGGCCCTGCCGACGACCGCCGGAACCGGCGCGGAAGTGACGCGCAACGCGGTGATCGCGGTGCCCGACGCGCAGCGCAAGGTGAGCCTGCGCGATCCGCGCATGTTGCCGGTGCTGGCGATTGTGGACCCGGCCTTGACCGACAATTGCCCGCGCGGGGTGACGCTGGCATCCGGGCTGGATGCGGTCACGCAGGTGATCGAACCCTACCTGTCGTCGCGGGCAAACCTGCTGACCGATGCGCTCTGCCGCGAGGCGATCCCCAAGGGATTGGTGGCGATCCGGCAGATCATGGACGGTGAAGACCCGGACGCGCGGGATGCGCTGGCCTGGGTCAGCCTGTGTGGCGGGCTGGCGCTGGCCAATGCGGGTTTGGGTGTCGTGCACGGTTTGGCCGGGCCGCTGGGCGGGTTGTCGAACGCGGCGCATGGGGCCATTTGCGGCGCGCTCTTGCCGCACGGTTTGCGGGCCAATGCAGGGGCCAGCGATGATCCCGTGCTGGCGGCGCGGATTGCAGAGGTGCAGCGCTGGATCGCGCTTGCGCTGGGCGGTGGGCCTGAAATGGCATTCGACACGCTGCACGGCTGGTCGCGCGCGGCGGGTCTGCCGGGGCTGGATGCTCAGGGGATCAGCGATGCGGCGCGGGCCAAGGCGGCGCAGGACGCGGTGAATTCATCTTCGATGAAGGCGAATCCCGTGGCGCTGAGCGAGGCGCAACTTTTGGACCTGATGGAGCAGGCGCGATGACCGAGCACACCACCACCCATGATGCCGAGGAAGACGCGCGCAACCGCGATATCCTCATCTACATCAACGGGGAACTGTACCCGCGCGACGAGGCCAAGGTGTCGGTCTACGATTCAGGCTTCCTGCTGGGCGATGGCATGTGGGAGGGGATGCGGCTTCATGATGGGCATTGGGCGTTTTTCGACGATCACATGGACCGGTTTTTCGACAGCTGCTACGCGGTGGGACTTGATGTGGGCATGGACCGCGCCGGGATCGCCGACGCGCTGCGCCTGACGGCCGAGGCGAATGGCATGACCAGCGATGTGCATTGCCGCCTGATGCTGACGCGCGGCACCAAGGTGAAGCCGTTCCAGCATCCGAGCCTGTCGCGCTCGGGGCCGACTCTGGTGATCATCATGGAGCATTCCAAACCCGCCGAGGCGCTGCAGGCGCAGGGCATCCGCCTTGCCTCGGTGCCGCAGGTGCGCGGCTTGCCGCACAGCCAGGACGCCAAGTTCAACAGCCATTCCAAGCTGAACTGTGTGATCGCCTGTCTTCAGGCCGAGGCGGCGGGGGCGGACGAAGCGCTGATGCTCGATCCGCACGGGTTTGTGAACACCACAAATGCCTGCAACTTCTTCATCATCCGCAAGGGCGAGGTTTGGACCTCGACCGGGGATTACTGCATGAACGGGGTGACGCGGGCCAAGGTGATCGAGCTGTGTCGGGACAACGGGATTCCGGTGTTCGAAAAGAACTATTCGCTTTACGAGGCCTATTCCGCGGATGAGGCGTTCCTGACCGGCACGTTCGGGGCGCAGACACCGGTGGCGTCGATCGACGGCAAGGCGATCGGGACGGGCGACAGGCTGCTGACCCAGCACATCCGCGCGCTTTACAAACAGGCGATTGCCAGGGACATCGCGGTGCGACAGGCCGGTTAGGTGGCCCTAGCCGATGGCGTAGAGATCGACCTGAACGCTGGCTTGATTGCGCGCGCCGACACCCACGAACAGCGTCCGGTTGACCCAGTCATAGCGCCCATCGCCGGTTTCCAGCCGCGCATGGGTGCGCATGTAATAGGACGCGGGATCAACCGTTTCGCCGCGTGCGACGGCCTCCAGCACCTCTTTCGGGCCATGCCGGTAGCCGTAGTTGACGATCTCGATGGTCGCGCCATCGTCGGTTTCCATGGCATAGCGGGTGTCGAGTTCGGCCAGCCCGTCGGCAAAGATCGTCTGCCAGTCGGCCCCGACATTCAGGATGCGACCGCTCAGGCGGGGGCCGGTGACGGTGCCGCCGACAATGGGTATGATGCGCCGTGCGCCTGCGCGCCCCGACCCCATCTCGCGGATCGGGTCGAGCGTCACGGTCAGGGTGCAGACATGGTCGAGGTCTGGCCGGGGGAGTCTCATGACGATCCTTTCAGGGATAAACTGTTTACTAGAATAACAATATGGGATAACGCTCTCATGGACAACAGGAGATGACGCATGGCATCGCTGCGCAACACAGAACGGCAGACCGATGATGAGACCCTTGTGGAAACACCGGATCTCGAAGAGTTCATCGGCTACAATCTCAAACGCGCATATGTGATCGTTCAGGCTGATTTCCGGCGGGCGCTGGGTGAAGACGGGTTCGCGCCGCGGGTGTTTTCCGCATTGTCGCTGGTCGTGCAATACCCCAACGTGACGCAAAGCGGGCTGGCCCGGATGTTGGGCATCGAACGCTCGGGGCTGGTGGCGATTGTCGACGAATTGGAAAGGCGGGGGCTGCTCAAGCGGACCCATGTGCCGGGTGATCGCCGTGTGCAGGCGCTGGTGCCGACCGACAAGGGTGCCAAGGCCTATGCCGAGGCGCGCGCTGCGGTGCGGGCGCATGAGGACGCGCTATTTGCAGACCTGAGCGGCGACGAAAAGGCGACCCTGATCGGGTTGCTGGCCAAGATACGCGCGCACGAGGGCTGATCATGCAGACCTGGGCCGGATGCGGAGCGATTGTCACGGGTGGCGCATCCGGTCTGGGGGCTGCCACGGCGCGGCGTCTGGCGGATGACGGGCTGAAGGTCACGCTGTTCGACATGAATGCCGATCTGGGGGCGTCACATGCTGCCGCTATCGGCGGGACGTTTGCGCATGTCGATGTGGGCGACCCGGCCTCGGTTGCTGCCGGGCTCGAGGTGGCGGTTGCCGCGCATGGAACACCGCGCGTGCTGGTGAACTGCGCAGGGATAGGCGGTGCGGCCAAGACCGTGTCGCGGGGGCAGGCGCATGATCCGGCACTGTTCGAGCGCACGATCCGCGTGAACCTCATGGGCAGCTTCAACTGCGCCAGCCAGGTGGCGGCGCTGATGGTGGCGGCGGACCCTGTGGATAGGGATGGCGCGCGCGGCGTGATCGTCAACACCGCCTCTGTCGCGGCCTTTGACGGGCAGGTGGGGCAATTGGCCTATGCGGCGTCGAAAGGCGGCATCGTGGCGATGACCCTGCCGATGGCGCGCGATCTGGCCGACAAGGGCGTGCGGGTCTGCACCGTGGCACCGGGCCTGTTCCTGACTCCGTTGCTGCACGAATTGCCAGACGAGGTACAGGCGTCGCTGGGCGCACAGGTGCCGTTTCCGTCGCGGCTGGGCGATCCGGCGGAATATGCAGCACTGGTGTCGCATGTCACGCAGAACGCGATGCTGAACGGCGAAGTGATCCGACTTGACGGCGCGATCCGCATGGCTCCGCGCTGACGGTTTCCAGGGGGAGGGGACCATGAACATCACCACAGATTTGACCGAGGCCGATTTCTGGCAACCGGAATTCGACATCGAGACCCGTGCCGACGGCACCATCCTCATGCGGCAGAAAGGCGATCTGACCGGTTATCTGCCGACGCTTGCCGATTATCTCGACAAATGGGCCGACCAGACGCCGGACCAGCCTTGGATCGCGCGGCGTGGAGCGGACGGGGAGTGGGTCAGGGTCACCTATGGCGCGGCCCGCGATCAGGCGCGGTGCATCGGCGGCGCGCTTCTGGCGCTGGGTCTGGGGCCGGATCGGCCACTGTTGATCCTCTCCGAGAACAGTCTGGAACATGCGCTGCTGGGCGCTGCCTGTTTCTATGTCGGCATTCCCTATGCGCCGGTGTCCCCGGCCTATTCGCTTGTCTCGCAAGACCACGGCAAGCTGCGCGACATCGCGGCGAACCTGAACCCCGGCGCGGTGTTCGCGGATCGCGGAACGCCTTTTGCAGCGGCTTTCGATGCCATCGCCGCCGAGGAGCGGCACGTGCTGACTCTGCGCGATCCAGTGGCGGGGTCCATTGCCTTTGAGGATCTGCTGCAAGGCGATCCTCTGGTGGCAGACACCGCGCGGCTGGACGTGGACGAGGACACGGTGGTGAAATACCTGTTCACCTCCGGATCGACCGGGTCGCCCAAGGCGGTGATCAACACCAACGGCATGATCTGCGCGATGGAGGCGATGGTGCGCGATTGCTACCGCTTCGTCGCCAGAACGCCGCCCGTGGTGCTGGACTGGGCGCCGTGGAACCACACGGCGGCGGGCAACAAGGTGTCCTATCTCGTGCTGACCAATGGCGGCACCTATTACATCGACGATGGCAAACCCGCGCCGGGCAAGTTCGACGAGACACTGCGCAACCTGCGCGACATCTCGTGTACCTGGTATTTCAACGTGCCGATCGGCTGGGACATGCTGGTGGAAAAGCTTGAGCAGGACGCGGAACTGGCCCAGGTTTTCTTCAAGGATCTCAAGATGATGTTCTATGCCGGGGCAGGCATGGCGCAACACACGTGGGACCGTTTGCGCGCCATCGGGCGCAAGACGACAGGGCGCGAGGTGCTGCTGTCCACATCGCTTGGCGCAACCGAGACCGCGCCCTTTGCGCTGTCCTGCACCGAAGTTCAGGAAAAGTCGGGCAACGTGGGTGTGCCGGCCAAAGGGTTGTCGATGAAGCTGGTGCCCAATGGCGGCAAGTTGGAGTTGCGTCTGAAGGGGCCGACCATAACGCCGGGGTACTACGGTGATCCTGAGAAGACCCGGCAGGCCTTCGACGAGGATGGCTATTACTGCATGGGCGACGCGCTGCGCCCTGCCGATCCAGACGATCTTGCGCGGGGGTTCTTCTTTGACGGGCGCGTGGCCGAGAACTTCAAACTGAACACCGGGACATGGGTTGCCGTCGGATCGGTCCGCGCGGCGCTGGTCGATGCGATGGACGGGGTGATCCGCGACGCTGTGATTACTGGCGAGAACGAAGCCCAGTTGGGCGCGCTGGTGATCCTGTCGGATCGGGCAGCCGGACTGACGCCCGAGGATCTGAACGCGGTCCTGACCGAAAAGCTGACGCTTGCGGCCAAGGCGGCAACGGGGTCGGCGAGCCGTGTCCGGCGCATCCTCGTGCTGACCGAGCCGCCCAGTTTTGATCGTGGCGAGATCACCGAGAAGGGGTCGCTGAACCAGCGGGCGATGCGCGCCAACAATGCAGAAGCCGTGCGCCTCTTGCATGAAGGTGGTCCCGGAGTGATCGCGGTCTGAGCGCCGCCGTCAGTCCGGGCGTCCCGCGGGTGTGAGGCTGTCGAAACGGGTGCCGGTGGCGGCTTCGTAGTCCGCCTCGTCCCAGAAGCCGATGAGGATGCCCACCTCGGCAGCGATCTTCTGACCGGCCAGAACCTGCGGTGTTGCGGTGATGCGGGTGTGATGCCGCGTCGCCCAGTCGAGCAGGGCGGCCTCCATCCGGCGTCGGACCGCCTCGTGTTCCGGCAGATTTGAGGCACCAAGATCGGTCAGTTCCTGCGGGTCGGTGTCCAGATCGAACAGGATCGGCCGGAAGGTTTCGCACCGGATATATTTCCAGCGCCCGTCAAAGATCATCGTGGTATGCGCGTCTTCCTGCGGGACACCCAGCGCCTGCGCCATTTCCGACCAGTGGTAATCATGTTCGCTGATCGTGTAGCGGCGGGCGAATCCGTTGGTGCCATGCAGGATCGGCGTCAGGTCGCGCCCTTCGAGGATATGGGGTTTCGGTGGCGCACCGATAGCTGACAGGAAGGTCGGTGCAAGGTCGATCATCTCGACCAGCGCATCGGAGACCATGCCGCGCGTGCTGTCGGCTTCGGGGCGGGGATCGTGCAGGATCAGCGGCACCTTGACCGCAACCTCGTGGTAGAAATCCTTGTCGCCCATCCAGTGATCGCCCATGTAATCGCCGTGATCCGACGTGAAGGCGACGAGGGTGGTCTGGCTAAGCCCGGTGTCGTCCATCCATTTGAACAGACGACCCAGATTGTCGTCCAGCTGCTTGATCAGCCCCATATAGGCCGGGATCACGTGTTGGCGGACATGGTCGCGCGAAAAGCTGCGGCACACGCGGGCATCAAGATAGGCGCTCATCAAAGGGTGATCCGTGGCGCGTTCGGCATCAGAGCGGATCGGGTCGACGATGTGCCGTTCGTCATACATGTCGTGATAGGGGGTGGGCACGATATAGGGCCAATGCGGCTTGATATAGCTGAGGTGACAGACCCAGGGCCGGCCATCCGCCTGCGCCTCCTGCATGAAATCCATTGCGCGGTTGGTCATGTAGGCGGTTTCGGAATGTTCCTCGGGTACGTTGGCGGCAAGGCGCGAGTTCTTCAGCAGCCAAGCCGAAAGCAGCTCTCCGTTCGGGTCAAGGCCGGAATTGGCGAAATCCTCCCACGGGTTGTCGGAGGAGAAGCCATGCGCGACGAGGTAATCGTCATAGGCTGACCAGTTCTGTCGGGCGCTATCGGGGTGCAGGCCGTCATCGCGCTCAAAAGCCTCGAACCCGCATTCGGCGCGGCGCACGCCGATCTCGCTTTTGGGGTCGATTCCCAGCCATGCCATGCCTTCGGCGTCGGCCACCATGTGGGTCTTGCCGACAAGCACGGCGCGGGCTCCGATGTCGCGCAGGTGATCGCCCAGCGTGGGCTCCCCGATCCGCAGCGGCATGCCGTTCCAGGTCGATCCGTGGCTGCGCACATAGCGCCCGGTATAGGCCGACATGCGCGACGGGCCGCAAACCGGTGATTGCGCATAGGCGTTGGTAAAGCGCACCCCGCGCTGGGCGAGGGCGTCGATATGCGGCGTGTGCAGATGCGGATGGCCATAGCAGCTCAGGTAATCAAAGCGCAGCTGGTCGGCCATGATCCACAGGATATTGGGACGGTCGGACATGGGCTGGGCCTCCTGAGGGCTGATGTTGCCAAAGGTGTGCCGCAGCGCGCCGAGCCTGTCCAGAGTTCGGGGCTTTCCCGCGCCGTCACGACAGCGCGGAGCAGGGGCGCATCACAGCGCGTCGATCACCCAGACCAGCCAGAGCGTGATCGGCGGGAAGGCGGCAAGGATCACCACGCGCACTATGTCGGTCAGCACGAAGGGCAGCGCCCCCTTGTAGGTCTGGCCGATGGGCGTGTCCTTGTCCATCGAGTTGATGATGAACAGGTTCATCCCCACAGGTGGCGTGATCAGGCCGACCTCCACGACGATCAGGATGAGGATGCCGAACCACAGGCCGAAATCATTTGGGCTCATGCCGAAATCGAGCACCGACATGATCGGGAAGATGATCGGTACGGTCAGCAGGACCATCGACAGGCTGTCCATCACGCAGCCGAAGAGCAGGTACATCAGCAGCACCAGCGTCAGCACGAACCACGGCGAGAAGCCCTGATCTCCGACCCAGACCGAGGCGGTCTGCGGTAATTGTGTGAGTGACAGGAAGTTGTTGTAGATGCCAGCGCCAAGGATGATGAGAAAGATCATCGCCGATGAGGCTGCTGTCGACAGGATCGCCTGATTGAGCTTGCCCCAAGTCATCTGCCCAGATGCAAACGCGACCAGCCCGGTGCCTGCGGCGCCGACGGCTGCGGCTTCGGTCGGGGTGAAGATGCCCGCGTAGATGCCTCCCACGACCGTGACGAAGATCCCGATCACCGGCCAGACCTGACCCAGCGCGGTCATCCGCTGGCCCCACGGCACCCGGTCCTTGACGGCGGCGCTGTTGGGCGACCAGTGGACCCAGACGGAAATGGCGATCATGTAGCCGATGGCAGCAAGGATGCCGGGGATCAGGGCGGCGACAAACAGCTTTTCGATATTCTGCTCGGCAAGGATCGCATAAATCACGAGGATCACCGAAGGCGGGATCAGGATGCCAAGCGTGCCGCCGGCGGCCAGCGCGCCGGTTGCCAGCGATCCGGGATAGCCATAGCGGCGCAGTTCCGGCAACGCGACCTGTCCCATCGTGGCGGCGGTCGCCAGCGACGATCCGCAGATCGCGCCGAACCCGGCACAAGCCCCCACGGCGGACATGGCGACACCGCCCTTGCGATGACCAAGGAAGCTTTCGGCGGCACGGAACAACGCGGCGGACATGCCCGACAGCGTGGCGAACTGGCCCATCAGCAGGAAGAGCGGGATGATGGAAAACGAATAGTTCGAGAACGTGCCATAGGTCAGCGTCTTGAGCTGGTTCATCGTCATCATCGACGTGCCGATCACCAGATACGTGCCCGCGACGCCGATCCCGATCATCGCCAAAGCGATGGGGGCGCGCAGAAACACGAGCACCAGCAGGACCGGGAAGGACCACAGGGCGAGTTCGATGTTGGTCATGTTATTCGGTTCCTAGTCCGGGAGCCCGGCAATGCGCCGGCCCGACCGCAGCACGCAGAACGCGGCCACGAGAATGAAGCCCGCCGCGCCCACAAGGCTGGCGGCATAGCCCTGCCAGACGGGGATCTGCGCGATCAGGGTGGTTTCGCCAAAGGACAGCTTGTCCTGCATGCCGAGATACAGCCGCCATGTCCCGACAGCGGCCACGACCAGCATCGCCAGGTTGAACAGCAGGTCCAGAACGCGGTCCATGGTTCTTGGCATCATGGGCTGGAACAGGTCCACCCGCGCATGGGCCTCGGTGAACTGCGCCCAGGGCAGGAAGGCAAAGATCGCGGCGGCCATGCCGATTTCGGTCATGTCGTAGATGCCACGGATCGGGCCGATACCAAGATCGAAGGTCACCAGCGCGCGCCCGGCGATCGACACGCAGGTGAGCACGATGATGCACAGCAGCACGGCACCGCCCACGATGGCAAGCACCCGCGCAACAAGCTCGACGAGGATCTGTAAACGCCTGTACATTCCGACCTCCTGTCAAACGGGGGCCGCGTTGGGCGGCCCGCCGTTGTCAGCTTTTTTGCCTGAATTAGCCGCCGTGCTTGGCGATCAGCGACTTGGCTTCTTCGATCAGCGCCGCGCCGTCGATTCCCTTGGAATCCATGTCGGCGATCCAGCGGTCGATGACGGGCTGCGACGCCGCTTTCCAGCGGGCGACCTCGGCTTCGTCAAGCTGGGTGATCGTGTTGCCCGCGTTCACCGCGATCTCGCGGGCGGGGGCGTCCATGTCCCACATGACCTGGGTGGCGAAGGCCGACAGCTTGGCGCCCGATTCCGCGTCGATGATCGCGCGCAGATCGTCCGGCAGGGCCTCGTACTTGGCCTTGTTCATCACCAGAACGATTGCGGCGGTATAGAGCGATTCGTTGCCCGAGAATTCGGTGTGGTTGCTGACCAGTTCCGACAGGCGGATGGACGATGTCACTTCCCACGGGATCACCGTGGCCTTGACGACGCCCTTGGACAGCGCCTCGGGGATCGCCGGGAGCGGCATGCCAACGGGTTCTGCGCCCAGTTCGGACAGCAGGTCGTTGATGATGCGGGTCGGACCGCGCAGCGTCAGGCCCTTCATGTCCTCGAGGCTGGTCACGCCATCCGCCGAGTGGATCAGGCCGGGGCCGTGTACCCATGCGCCCAGAACCTTCACATCGCTGTATTCGTTGCTCTGGAAATCGGCTTCGACCATTTCCCAATAGGCTTTGGCGGTCGCGACCGGGTTGGTCATCATGAAGGGCAGCTCGAACACCTCTGTGCGCGGGAAGCGGCCGGGTGTGTAGCCGACGACTGTCATGGACAGATCGACCACGCCATCGCGCGCCTGGTCGAACAGTTCGGGTGGGCGTCCGCCCAGCGACATTGCGTCGAAATGTTCGATCTTGATGCGCCCGCCGGAGGCTTCCTCGACCTGAGTGGCCCAGGGCTTCAGGATCATCGCCGGAACCGGTGCGGGCGGCGGCAGGAACTGGTGCAGGCGCAGTGTGACGTCCTGCGCATAGGCTGCGCTGGACACGGCCATGGCTGTTGCGGCACCAATCAGGGCACCTTTCACAAAACTTCTTCTTTTCATTGGTAATCCTCCCAGATTTTTCATGTTTGACCGTCTAGCGTTCAGAACATCCCGCACATCTGATATGTTCGTGCAGGGAACGGAATGTCTCCACTGGTCAGGTGGTGGTAAGAAACGTGCATTTCAGATGTCTGTCCTCTGCATGTCTCGATTTTCGAAAAGCTTCCTTGCGCTCACTTTCTGAAGTTGGGTTCGCGTTTTTCCAGAAAGGCGCGCAGGCCTTCCCTGGCACCTTCGGATGTCTGGCACATGGCGGCGGCAAGGCTTTCGGTAAACAGGCCATCCGACCGCGACATGTCCCCGATCCGGGCCAGCGCGTTGATCATCAGGTAATTCGAGAACGGCGCATTGTCGGCGATCTTGCGCGCCAGGTCATGTGCCATTGGCAGGCCCTCGCCTTCGGCCACCGAATAATGCGCAAGGCCGAGCGACAGCGCGTCGTCCGCACCGTAATTGCGCCCGGTCAGCATCATCTCGCGCATGCGGTCCGGCCCGATGATGCGGCCTACGCGCACGGTTGCGCCGCCACCCACAAAGATGCCGCGCCGCCCCTCGGGCAGTTGGAACCGGGCGCTGGGTTCGGCGATCCGCACATGGGTCGCGGCTGCGATCTCAAGCCCGCCGCCGATCACCGCGCCGGTCAGCACGGAAATCACCGGCAGCCCGCCGAATTCGATCAGTTCGGACACGCGGTGCCAGTTGCGGGAATGGTATACGCCTTCGACAGGGGCGCGATGTTCGTGTTCCGCCAGATCGAGACCGGAGCAGAAATGCCCACCTTCGCCGCGCAGGATCACCGCGCTTACGCCTTCGGGCGGATGGGAAAAGAACTGGTCCAGATCGTCGATCAGCGCATCATTCATCGCGTTGCGCTTTTCGGGGCGGTCAAAGATCAGCGTGGCGATATCGCCGTCGATCTCGACGCGTGTGACGGCACCTGGACGTGTCGCTCCATCGTGCATGGTGTTCTCCCCCGGCCTTCAATGTGTTTGTTGTATATATAAACGGTTTTGCTGTATAGCGTTTTTTGACGACACGGGTTTCATGCAGGGGGAGGGCGGTCATGGTCGATTTTTCAAAGGTGCAAGCCATTGATTTTCATACACATGCAGAGGAGCCGTGCAACCATTGCCGGGACGACGGTTACAACGAGTTCCAGTCCGGCATGGCGGCCTATTTCAGGAATCCCGCCGGGTCCGAAGGCATGTTGCCCACGGTCCAGGACACCGCGAACTATTACCGCGAGCGCAATATCGCGGCGGTGATCTTTCCGGTCGATGCCGAACGGGAAACCGGGTTCCGGCGCTATTCGAACGAAGAGGTGGCGCAGCTTTGTGCCGCGAATGACGACATCCTCATCCCCTTTGCCTCGGTCGATCCGCACAAGGGCAAGGCGGGGGCCCGCGAGGTGCGGCGGCTGGTGCGCGATTTCGGCGTGCGCGGGTTCAAGTTCCACCCGACGATGCAGGGGTTTTTCCCCAATGACCGCGAGGCCTGTTACACCGTGCTCGAAGCCTGTGCCGAAGAGGGGGTCATCACGCTGTTCCATACCGGGCAGACCGGTGTCGGGTCGGGGATGCGCGGGGGCATGGGGATGCGGCTCAAGTATTCCAACCCGATGCACCTTGATGATGTTGCGGTCGATTTCCCCGACATGCCGATCATCCTTGCGCATCCCAGCTTTCCCTGGACCGAGGAAGGGCTGGCGGTCGCGCAGCACAAGCCGAATGTCTATTTCGACATGTCGGGCTGGTCGCCGAAATACTTCCCCGAGATCTTCATCAAATACGCCAATTCGATCCTGAAGAAGAAGATGCTGTTCGGGTCCGACTGGCCCGCCATCACGCCGGATCGCTGGCTCAAGGATTTCGCGGATGCGCCCTTCAAGGACGAGGTGCGTCCGCTGATCCTCAAGGAAAACGCGATGCGGCTTTTGGGTGTGTCGGACAAGGCCGTCTGATCCATGACCGATTTCGCCGCGCCGACCGACGATATCCTGTTCTCGCTGCGGCATGTGGCCGAAGCGCATCGCCTGGCAGAGTGGGACGACGATCTGGCCACCGACATCCTTGGACATTTCGCACAATTCGCGGAAGGCGTGCTGGCACCTCTGAATGCGGTGGGTGATGCGCAGGGGGCACAGCTTGAAAACGGGCGCGTGCGGATGCCCGACGGGTTTGCCGACGCCTATGCCCAACTGGCAGAGGGTGGCTGGCAAGGGCTGCGCGCACCCGAACGCTTTGGCGGGATGGCGCAACCGGCGCTGGTCGCGGCAGGTGTCTCCGAGATCTTCACCGGGGCGAACCACGCGATGCAGATGGTGTGCGGACTGGTGCCGGGCGCAATTGACACACTGTTGCATTTCGGCACCTCCGCACAGCAGGGTCACTGGATTCCGCGGCTTGCCTCGGGAGAGGTCCTGTCGACCATGTGCCTGACCGAAGCGGGGGCCGGGTCTGACCTGTCGGGCATTCGGTGCAAGGCCGTGCGGGACGGTAAAGACTGGCGGCTTGAGGGCGAGAAGATCTTCATCTCGGGCGGCGATCAGGACATGTCCGCCGGTATCCTGCATCTTGTCCTCGCACGCAGCGGGACAGTCGAGGATGGGCTGAAAGGGCTGTCGCTTTACCTGTGCCCCGCGGCTGCGGGGGTGACCGTCACACGGATCGAGGACAAGCTGGGGCTGCATGCCTCGCCCACCTGTCAAATGGCGTTTGCCAGCGCGAGCGCCGAGTTGGTCGGGACTGAAGGCGACGGGCTGCGGGCGATGTTCACCGTAATGAACCACGCGCGTCTGGACGTGTCCCTGCAAGGCGTGGCCCACGCGGCCCGTGCGGCGCAGATCGCCCGGGCCTATGCCGATGAGCGTGTGCAGGGGCGGCGCAGTGATGGCACCCCGGCGCTTTTGTCGGATCATGCCGATGTGCAACGAATGCTGGACGAACAGGCGTCGCTTGCCATCGGTGCGCGGGCCATGTGCCATATCGCTTTTGTCGAAATGGAACGGGCAGAGCGGCCCGATCTTGTGGCGTTCCTGACGCCGCTTTGCAAGGTGTTCTGTTCAGAGGCAGGCATCCGGGCCGCCGATCTGGGGATTCAGATCCTTGGTGGTTATGGGTATCTGAACGAATACCAGTTGGGTCAGGTCTGGCGCGATGCGCGGATCACGTCGATCTATGAAGGCGCCAACGGCATCCATGAACGCAGCCTGGCCACGCGCGGCCTCAAGGGGGCAGGCGCCGACCAGTTTGAAGACCTGATCCGCGCCTTGGGCGATCGCTCGGACCGGATGATGGCGGATCTCGCGGATTGGGCGGGCTGGTGCAACCGGATGCGCGAGTCCGACGCGCCCGAGCGGGACGCGCATGCGTTCGTTCAGGCCACCGCGCGGCTGTTTTTCAAGGCCTGCTGGGTCAGATGCGCGTCCGTCGCGGACCATCACCCGCAGCCTGACCGCATCATTGCCCTTTCGGAGCGCGTTCTCAGTTCGTGAAAAGCGCCCGGTAGTCGGTGGGAGTCTGGCCCCGCGCGACGCGGAACCGTTTTGAGAAATAGGACGGGTCGACGAAGCCCAGCCGGTAGCCGATTTCCGACACCGGCAATTGCGTGAAGGCCAGCAGGCGGCATGCCTCCTGCATCTGGTGCTGCTCGATATAGGCCGTCGCGCCAAGGCCGGTCGCAGCGCGGCACAGGCGGCTCAGGTGGCCGGTGCTCATCGACAGGGCGTTTGCGAAATCCGAGGCGGTCCAACCGTCCGCCATGTGTTTCGAGATCAGGCCATCCAACGCAAACAGGCGCGCATGTTTGGTCTTCTGGTCCGAGGCCCGTTCGGCAAGCCGCGTTTCGGCAAGGTTGGCGAGCACGGAATGTGCCAATCCCACAACCTGCTGCGCTCGGAAGAGGCTGGCGTCTTCCATCGTGTCACGCAGCAGCCGGGTCACCCGTTCGAGCGGTTTGGAGATGGGTCCGACAAAGGGGTCCGACAGGGCAGTCAGGATCTGATCCGTCGCGGGTGACATTGTGCGCACGATGCTGACGGGAAACGAGAAGACCCTGCCTTCGGAACCGGGCTCAAAAGTGAATTCGTGAACGCAATGCTCTGGAACATATAGAAATCCCGTCTTGCGGACCGTGTGTCTGTCACCATCGACAATCGCGTCGATCCAGCCCTGTTCCACCATGAAAAGCTGCGACATCTGACTGTGCCGGTGCGGCAGAATCCGCCAGTCGTGGATCGGCGCACGAACCGAGAACGTCTCGGAATGGATCACGTCCGGGAACTGGCCCTGTTCGCCGTAAAGCCCGAAGGCGGGAATGATGTTTTGCACACTCATGTTCGAATAATACCATGCCCCGCTCTTTGGTGCCATTACCTGATGTGCGCGCTGTGCCTATCAAGGCAGGCAGTGTTGGAGGAGTGCTGTCATGAAAACCGACGTTGCGATCATTGGAGGTGGGCCGTCAGGGCTACTTTTGTCACAATTGCTCAACAAGGCGGGTGTGGCGACGGTTGTGCTTGAACGCGCCACGCGGGACCGCGTGTTGTCGCGCATCCGGGCGGGGGTGCTCGAGGCGGGAACCGTGCAGATGCTGCGCGAGGCGGGGGTTGGCGACCGGCTTGATCGCGAAGGTCATCCGCATGAAGGCTGCTTTCTGACCGATGATGATCTGATGGTGCGGATCAACTTCAAGGAACTGACCGGCACATCCGTGATGGTCTATGGCCAAACCGAAGTGACCACCGATCTTTATGCTGCACAGGATGCGATGGGGGCCACGATCCTGCACGGGGTCGAGGACGTCGTGATCCAAGACGCCGACAGCACCGCGCCTTACGTCGAATACACGCTGGACGGAGTGCGCACGCGGTTGGATTGCGCCTATGTGGCGGGCTGTGACGGCTTTCACGGTGTCAGCCGCAAGACCATCCCCGAGGACAAGCGCCGCGAATTCGAACGGGTCTATCCCTTTGGCTGGCTTGGGGTCTTGTCGCGCACCAAGCCAGCCCATGAAGAGTTGATCTATGCAAATTCGTCGAACGGGTTTGCACTGGCGTCGATGCGCAGCGACACGCTCAGCCGGTATTACGTGCAAGTGCCGTTGACCGACAAGCTCGAAGAGTGGAGCGATGAGCGCTTCTGGACCATGCTGAAAACCTGCCTGCCGTCCGATGTGGGGGGCAACATGGAAACCGGCCCGTCGATCGAGAAATCCATCGCGCCTCTGCGGTCCTTCGTGAGCGAGCCACTGCGCTGGGGGCGGTTGTTCCTGGTGGGCGATTCCGCGCATATCGTGCCGCCGACCGGGGCCAAGGGACTGAACCTGGCCGTGTCGGACGTGCACTACCTCTATCAGGCGCTGATCGACGCGGTGAAAAAGGGCGATACGGCGGGGATCGACACCTATTCGGACCGTGCGCTCATGCGGATCTGGAAAGCGATGCGCTTCAGCTGGCAGATGACGACGATGCTGCACCGGTTCGACGGCGAAGACAGCTTTGCCTCTCAGATGCGAAAATCCACTCTGCGCCACCTGTCGCAATCGGAAACCGCGCGGCGCGATCTGGCCGAGAACTATATCGGTCTGCCGTTCTAGCCGTGTGTTTGGCCGATCGGCAGAGTCCGGAGGTCTTTCAGCGCAACGTCACAGGCAGACGCGGTCGTCGGGCATGTACGGCCCACGAGTTGAGGCAATGGCGTGAGATTGTAATTTCAAGCGTCGGAAAGACATGCGAAACAGAGCGGGGAGGAGATTTGACCATATGAAAACTGTCACGTCGAACGGCGTTACCCTGCATGTGCAGGTGCAGGGGCCAGAGACTGGCCCGGTGGTGTTGTTCGCCAATTCGCTGGGCACCGATCTGCGGGTCTGGGATCTGCTGCTGCCCTATTTGCCAGACGGCTTGCGGATCGTGCGCTATGACAAGGGGGGGCACGGGCTGTCCGACTGTCCGGCAGCGCCCTATGACATGGACACGCTTGTCACCGATGCCGAGGCTATCGCCGTGGGGCTGGGCTTGAAGGAGATCGTCTTTGTCGGCTTGTCCATAGGCGGCCTAATCGGGCAGGGCCTCGCCGCGCGGCGGCCGGATCTTTTCCGTGGTCTGGTGCTGATGGATACGGCGGCAAGGATCGGATCGCCCGAGATGTGGCAGGACCGGATCGACGCCCTGCGGACAGGTGGGATCGCGTCCATGGCCGACGCCATTCTGGACCGCTGGTTCGCGCCCGAGATGCGCAATGATGCGACGCGCCTTGCACCCTGGCGCCATATGCTGACCCGCACGCCGGTCGAGGGATATATCGGCTGCTGCGCGGCAATCGCCGGTGCGGATTTCACCGAAACCACCCGTGCGCTGACGCAGCCCGTGATGGCCATGGCCGGGTCCGAGGACGGATCGACCACGCCCGATCTGGTGCGGACCACGGCGGAACTGTGCAACGCCGCCTTCCATGTTATCGAAGGCGCGGGCCATTTGCCTTGTGTCGAAGCCCCCGACACCGTGGGCGCGTTGATATCCGATTTCCTCAAGGAGACAGGCCATGTCTGACCGGTTCGACGAGGGCATGAAAACGCGGCGCGAGGTCTTGGGCGATGCTCATGTCGACCGCGCCGAGGCGGCCAAGACAGAGTTCGACCTGCCGTTCCAGACGCTGATCACCGAAGGCGCGTGGGGCACCGTCTGGTCGTCCGACGCGATCAGCCGCCGGGAACGGTCCATGCTGACGCTGGCTTTGCTTGCCGCGACCGGCAATTTCGAGGAAATCCCGATGCACATTCGCGCCACGGCGCGCACCGGTGCCAGCAAGCAGGACGTGATGGAAGCGTTCCAGCATGTCGCGATCTATGCCGGTGTGCCAAAGGCGAACCACGCCATCAAACTTGCCAAACAGACCTTTGCCGAAATGGAGGCCTCCGATGACTGAAACCGCTGCGCTCATGCCCCGGCGCCGAGAGGTGCATCCGGACCCGTATTACCCGGATTACAAGACGTCGCTCACGCGGTCGCCGTCGCTGCCACTTTTGTCGATGGAGTCGACGCCGAGCGAGGAAACCGGCCCGCGCTTTGGGCACAACATGCTGGGGGCGCTGGATAACAACCTGATCAGCAACTACACGCAGGGCAAGGCGCTGGCAGTGGGCGAACGCATCCGTGTGCATGGTCGGGTGCTGGACGAGACCGGTCGCGCGGTGCCGCACACGCTGGTCGAGGTCTGGCAGGCCAATGCGGGTGGGCGCTATCGGCATATCAAGGACACGTATTTCGCCCCGCTCGACCCGAATTTCGGCGGATGCGGGCGCACGATCACGGATGATAACGGCTATTACGAGTTCATGACAATCCGTCCGGGGGCCTATCCCTGGCCCAACCGGGCGAATGACTGGCGGCCGATGCACATCCACTTTTCGATCTTCGGCCATGCCTTTGGCCAGCGGCTCATCAGCCAGATGTATTTCCAGGGTGATCCGCTGATCGATCTGTGCCCCATCGCCGCCACCGTGCGCGACCGCAGCCAGCTGGACCGGCTGGTGGCACCGCTCGACATGCAGAACTCGCGCGGCATGGATTACCTTGCCTACAAGTTCGACATCGTGCTGCGCGGCCGCCGACAGACGATGTTCGAGAACAAGCCGGAAGGAATGTAAGCCATGACGCAACCGCTTGATATTCTGGTGGAAACCGCCAGCCAGACTGCTGGGCCTTACGTGCATATCGGCTGCATCCCGACATTTGCCGGGGTCGAGGGGGTCTACCCCGAAGACCTTGGCCTCAGTCCGATCGAAGACGGTGCCAAGGGTGAGGTGATCACCATCGTCGGCTCGATCTATGACGGCACCGGCTGGGCGATGCGCGACGCGATGTTCGAAAGCTGGCAGGCCGATGCGGCTGGTGTCTATCCGGGGCAGGACGGGGCCGACCCCAAGGTGTCGGGCTTCTGCCGCTTTGCCGCCGACAAGGACACGGGCGAATATACGCTGCGCACCATCAAGCCGGGGCCGGTCAAAGGCCGGAACGGTCAGGTCTTCGCGCCGCATGTTTCGATCTGGATCGTGGCGCGGGGCATCAACATTGGCCTCAACACGCGCATCTATTTCGACGATGAGGACAACAGCGGTGACCCGCTTCTGGCCCGCATCGAACAGCGTCCGCGCGTGGATACGCTCATCGCCAAGAAAACGGGCGACGGCACCTATCGGTTCGACATCCGGCTTCAAGGCGAGGGCGAAACGGTGTTTCTTGACCTGTGATGACGGGCGTCTTTGACCATCCGTGGTTGTCGGGCCTTTTTGCCGACGGCGAAATCGCGGCGCTTTGGTCCGCCGAGGCGCAGCTTGCGCATATGGTCGCCTTCGAGGCGGCATGGTCGCGGCACGGTCATCTCGCGGGGCTTTGGTCCAGGGCGGAAGGTGCCTCGGCGGCGACAGCGATCGAAGCAGTGAGCCTTGCGCCCGAAGATTTGCGCGACGGTACGGCGCAGGACGGCGTTTGCGTGCCTGCCTTGGTGCGTCTGCTGAAAGACCGGACCAGGGAATCGGCGATCCACACAGGGACCACGTCACAGGATGTGATCGACACGGCGACGGTGCTGTCTCTGGTGCCGAGCCTCCAAGTGATCGAGCAGCGGCTTGTGACTTTGGACGACGCGCTGCGTGACCTGGAAACCCGCTTCGGGGACATCCCCATGATGGGCCGCACCCGAATGCAGGCGGCGTTGCCGATCACCGTGTCGGACCGGGTGCAGACATGGCGATTGCCGCTGGAAACCCACCGCGACCGGCTGGCGCAACTGCGACCCCGTGTGGCGCTGGTGCAGATCGGTGGCGCTGCGGGTGACCGTGCCGCCCTTGGGGACGGGGCGGATGCAATGTGCACCGCCATCGCACAGGAGCTTGGGCTTGGCACCTCGCCGCGCGCGTGGCACGCAATGCGCGACGGGTTGGCCGAGGCAGCCTCCACCCTGTCGCTGATCACCGGTACGCTGGGCAAGATGGGACAGGATATCTGCCTGATGGCGCAGCAGGGCATCGACGAGATCACGCTTGCCGGTGGCGGTGGGTCGTCGGCCATGCCGCACAAGCAGAACCCGGTGCAGGCTGAATTGCTGGTCACATTGGCCCGCTTCAATGCCGTGCAGCTGTCTGGCCTGCATCAGGCGTTGATCCACGAACAGGAACGGTCGGGTGCGGCATGGGCGCTGGAATGGATGCTGTTGCCACAGATGGTGCAGGCCACCGGGCGCGCCCTGACCGGGGCGGTTGACCTTGCAGGGCAGATTGTCGATATCGGCGGGACCAAAAACTGACCGGCTCCGCGCAGGGCAAAACCAGCAGGACACACCTCATGAACGAAAACAGGGTCATCATCGCCGGCGGCGGTATCGCGGGATTGGCGCTTGGCCTGACGCTGCACCAGATCGGGGTGCCGTTCACCGTGTTCGAATCCGCCAAGGAGATGCGGCCTCTGGGTGTCGGTATCAATCTGCAACCCAACGCTGTGCGCGAACTCTTCGATCTTGGGATCACCGCCGACGCACTGGATCGGGCCGGTGTGCCCGCTCGGGAATGGGCGCTGGTTGGATTGAACGGGCGCGAGGTCTATTCCGAACCACGCGGGCTGGGTGCAGGGTACAACTGGCCACAATACGCCATGCATCGCGGGCAATTGCACATGCTGCTTTATGAAACACTGGTCGATCGCGCCGGTCCCGAGGCGGTGCAGCTGGGCGCGAAGGTGGTGTCTTTCGCCAAGGACGGCACAGGCGTGGCGGCCGAACTGCAGGTCGATGGCGCAACGCGGTACGAACGCGGGCGCCTGCTGGTGGCTGCCGATGGCATCCATTCCGCGATCCGTGCGCAGATGTATCCCGATCAGCCGCCGATCCATTGGGGCGGTGCCGTCATGTGGCGCGGCACCGTGCGGGCAAAGCCGTTGCGCACGCAATCGTCTTTCGTGGGGTTGGGTACGCATCGGCACCGCATGGTGATCTACCCGATCTCGCAACCGGATGAGACCGGCACCGCGCTTATCAACTGGATCGCCGAGGTCACGATGGACGAGACGGGCGGCTGGCAGCAGGATGGCTGGTTCAGGCAGGTCGAGATCGACGATTTCATCCATCATTTCGAGGGCTTCCGCTATGACTGGCTGGATGTTCCCGCGATGCTGCGCGATGCCGATTGCGCCTATGTGAACCCGATGATCGATCGCGATCCGGTGACCAGCTGGGTGGATGGCCCGGTCGCCCTCATGGGGGACGCGGCTCATGCGATGTACCCCACCGGGTCGAACGGGGCGAGCCAAGCAATCGTGGATGCGCGGGTGATCGGGGCCAAGTTTCTGGAATACGGTGTGACCGAGGCCGCGCTCTCTGCCTATGACGCGCAACTGTGTGGCCCGGTGTCGGAACTGGTGCTGCGCAATCGCGGGGCGGGGCCGTTCGGTTTGCTCAACCTGCTGGACGAACGCTGCGGCGGTGTGTTCGATGACATCGACGACGTGATCCCTGCCGAAGAACGCGCTGAATTCATGGGCCGGTACAAGGCTGCCGCAGGCTTTGCCATCGAGACGCTGAATGCCGCCGACATGACCATTCCGGCAGGTGCGCGTCTGAACGGGTGACTTGCAATCGGGTCCGGTTCCAAGGCCTTATGCGGTGACATTCACCCCGCCACGCCGGAGCGCCCCCGATGCCTGACGCCTTTCTCTGTGACTATATCCGCACCCCCATCGGGCGGTACGGCGGTGCTCTGGCATCGGTCCGGGCAGATGATCTGGCGGCGGTGCCCTTGGCGGCTCTGGCGGCGCGGAACCCCGCGCTGGATCTGGCGGCGATCGACGAGGTGATCCTTGGCTGTGCCAATCAGGCGGGAGAGGACAACCGCAACGTGGCGCGCATGGCGGTGCTGCTGGCGGGCTATCCCGAGACGGTGCCCGGCACCACGATGAACCGGCTTTGCGGGTCTGGCATGGACGCGGTGCTGGCCGCCGCCCGCGCGATCAAGGCGGGCGAGGCCGATCTGGTGATCGCAGGCGGCGTCGAAAGCATGACCCGCGCGCCTTTTGTGATGCCCAAGGCGCAGCAAGCCTTTGCGCGGCAGGCCGAGATCCACGACACGACCATCGGCTGGCGGTTCGTCAACCCGCTGCTGAAGGCGCAGTACGGCATCGATTCGATGCCGGAAACGGCCGAGAACGTGGCCGAGGATTTCGCAATCAGCCGCGCGGACCAGGATGCCTTTGCCCTGCGCAGCCAGCAGCGGGCGGGTGCGGCGCAGCAGAACGGACGGCTCGCGAAAGAGATCACGCCTGTGACCATCCCCCAACGTCGGGGCGATCCGGTGGTCGTGGACACCGACGAACACCCACGGCCCGACACCACCGCCGAGGATCTGGCGCGGCTGCGGCCCTTCGTGCGCGAGGGAGGGACGATCACGGCGGGCAACGCGTCGGGTGTCAATGACGGCGCGGCGGCACTGATCGTGGCGTCAGAGGCCGCCATCCGGCAACATGGATTGACGCCCATCGCCCGCGTGCTGGGGGGTGTCTCGATTGGCGTGGCGCCCCGCATCATGGGCATCGGACCCGCACCCGCATCGGAAAAGCTGATGGCACGGTTGGGACTGCGGCAAAGCGATTTCGACGTGATCGAATTGAACGAGGCGTTCGCGTCACAGGGGCTGGCCACGCTGCGCCGACTGGGCATTGCCGATAACGATCCGCGCGTGAACCGCAACGGCGGGGCCATCGCGCTCGGCCATCCTCTGGGCATGTCGGGCGCGCGCATCACCGGGTCCGCAGCACTTGACCTGCGCCCGGGTCAAAAGGCGCTGGCCACGATGTGCATCGGTGTCGGGCAGGGAATTTCGATTGCCCTGGAGGCGGTGGGCTAAACCCGCCAAGCCTCAGATCAGCATGTTGCGCGGATCACCGATCAGCCGCGCGTAATGCGACAGGAACCGCGCCGCGTCGGCCCCGTTGATCACCCGGTGATCATAGGACAGGTCGAGCGGCACCATCGGCACTGGGCGGGGGATATCGCCGTTCCAGACCGTGATGGTCTCGGTCCGCGTGATACCAAGGATCGCCACTTCGGGCGGGTTGACGATCGGGGTAAAGGCCGTGCCGCCGATGCCGCCCAGATTGGTGATCGTCATGGACGCGCCGCCCATTTCGTCCGGTCCCACCTTGCGCGCCTGCGCGCGGCCGGCAAGATCGCCGATTTCGGCCGCGATCTGCCACAGTCCCTTGCGGTCGGCGTTGCGGATGACCGGCACCATCAGCCCATGCGCCGTGTCAACAGCGATGCCGACATGCACGTACTCCTTGAGGAAAAGCGTCTCTCCATCCGCCGACAGCGAAGCGTTGAACCGGGGAAAGGCGCGCAGGCTTCGGGCAAGGGCAGCCACGTGAAACGCCAGCGCCGTGAGCTTGACGCCGCGCGTTTGCGCCTCGGCTTTCAGGCTTTGACGGAACGCCTCGATGGCGCTGACATCGGCGCGGTCATGATGCGTGACCGCCGGGATCAGCGATTGCGCGGCCGCCAGATTGCGCGCGGCAACCCTGGCAAAGCGGCTCATCGGTTCTTCGGTCACCGGGCCGTATTGGCTATGATCGACCTGCCAGAAGGACGTGTCGCCGGAGGGTGCCGAAGCGGGTGCTGTGCCGCCGTCCAGATCCTCGGGGCCGATGGTCTTGCGCCCGAGCTTTTTGGCCAAGGCTTCGATCTCGACGCCTTTCTCGCGGGCAAGGCGGCGGGTGGCGGGGCTTGCGATGTACTCTGCCATGTCTGCTCCTTTACCAGCTTGCCGAGATGTATTGCGTTTCCATGAATTCGAGCATGCCTTCATGCCCGCCTTCGCGGCCCAGCCCGGATTGCTTGGTGCCGCCAAAGGGCGCTGCCGGGTCGCTGACCAGACCCCGGTTCAGTCCAACCATGCCGTAATCCAGCCGTTCGCAGACCTGCAACGCGCGTTTGAAATCGCCGGAAAATACATAGGCGACAAGCCCGTATTCGGTGTTGTTCGCGCGATGGATGACCTCTTCCTGATCGCGGAAGGTCTGGATCGCGGCAACGGGTCCAAATATCTCGTCCTGCACGCAATCGGCATCCTCGGACACGTTCGACAGCACCGTCGGCGGATAGTAGAACCCCTTGCCCTCGGGCACGGTGCCGCCGCATTCGATCCTGGCACCCTTGGCCACCGCATCGGCGACGAACGCCGCCACCTTGTCGCGCGTGTCTGCATTGACCAGCGGGCCGACATCGACGGACGGGTCGGAGCCATCGCCGACCTTGAGCGCCGACATGCGCTCCGTCAGGCGTCTGGTGAACGCCTCTGCGATATTTTCATGCACGTATATGCGGTTTGCCGCCGTGCAGGCCTCGCCCAGATTGCGCATCTTGGCCAGCATGGTGCCTTCGATGGCGGTGTCCATGTCGGCGTCTTCGAGCACCACCACGGGCGCGTTGCCGCCCAGCTCCATCGCGGGCTTCAGAACCTGATCGGCAGCGGACTTCAACAGCTTGCGACCCACACCTGTGGACCCGGTGAAACTGACCACGCGCACGCGCGGATCGTGCAGCATGTGATCCACCAGCGCGCCGGTCTTGCGCGAGGGCAGCACGTTGACGAGGCCCGGCGGAACGCCTGCCTCTTCCAGAAGCGGCATCAGCGCCAGCATGGTCAGCGGCGTTTCGGACGCGGGTTTGATGATGACGGCGCAGCCTGCGGCGAGCGCGGGCGCGATCTTGCGGGTGCCCATTGCAGCGGGGTAGTTCCAGGGCGTGATCAGCACCGCAAGTCCCGCCGGTTTGTGCTGTACGAGGATACGCGCGCCCGAGGCCGGGGCATGGGTGATCATCCCGTCCGCGCGCACGGCCTCTTCGGCGAACCAGCGGAAGAACTCGGCGGCATAGGTGGCCTCGCCCTTGGCATCCGTCCCCGCCTTGCCGTTCTCCAGCGTGATGAGATGGGCAAAATGATCCAGCCGCGCGGTCATCAATTCCCATGCGCGGCGCAGCACTTCAGACCTTTGACGTGGCGTGCGCGCCGCCCAGTCGGCCATCGCCTTTTCGGCCGCGTCCAGAGCCCTGTCGGCGTCCGCGATGTCAGCGGAGGCGACCGAGGCGATCACCTCTTCAGTGGCGGGGTTGATGACGTCGAAACGCTCGGCGGTCTTGTGCCACGCGCCGTCGATATAAAGATCGGTATAGTCCATGTCGGTCCCCCGGAAGGTCAGAGCAGGTGGCGGAGCGGTTGCTCCACCCGGCCTGCGAAATCGGTCAGAAGCTGGATTGCGGCTTGCGCGTCCAACTGGTCAGCGGCGCAATCAAGCGTGATCCGCAGACCCTTGCGCCGCAGTGTGATCGTGAGAACCGGCACGGTGTCCGCGCCCATATCGGCGCTGCGGATCGTCGTGCCGCGAAGATCGCGCAAGATCAGGTCGGGTGCCGCGTCGGTTTTCGTGACGCCCGAAAGCGTGCGGCTGTCGGGCATGGCGTAGGTCTGCGAGGTGCCGAAACGATCGACAGCAATGTTGGCGGCGTTGGGCAGGGACGCACCGGCAAGAGCTGCAAGGATCGCGTCCGGATCGGTAAGGCCGTGGGTTTCCCCGGCCCATGTGGCGAAAGCGGGAAGGGCATCGCCTGTAACCTTGGCCACAAGGTGATGCATGGCGGCGGCGGCAGCAGCTGTCGGTTGAGCCGATTTCCGAGGTAGCGCCTTGAGCACGTCGAGATCGCGGACATGGAAGGGTTGCGGATGCCCGGCCTCGACCAGCAGGGACAGGTCCAGCCCCTGTTCCAGCGCGAGCCTGCGCAGCTTGGGCGAGGCAAGGATACGGCCATGCGTCGGTTGAGGCGTGGGTGTTGCAGGGGCAGGCCGCTCCTTGGCCCTTTCGGGCTTCGTCGCTTCGGCAACGGCGGGCGTTTCGTGGTCAGACGGCGGCGGGGACTTGGCGCTGCGCGCTAGCGGTGCATCCGGTTTCTCGGCACTGATGATCGCGACCGCTTGCCCCACGGGAACATTCTCTCCGGCCTCGGCCAGAGTGGCGGCAAGATAGCCGTCAGTTCCCGCCTCGACTTCCATCGTGCTCTTGTCGGTCTCCACTTCGAAGAGCACATCGTCGGCCTTGACCGCATCGCCGGGAGATTTCTGCCAGCTGACCAAAAGGCCACTGTCCTGCGCCATGCCCAGTTGCGGCATGGTCACAGACTTACCTTCGGGCAGTGCGTTGGATGTCTCGACCGGCACGGCGGTGGCGGGTGCCTCGGGCGCGGGGCCTTCGTCATCGGCACTGTCCGAAATGCGCGCGATTACAGCTCCGACTTTGACGTCTTCACCCTCGGCCGCCGACACGCCGGTCAGAAAGCCGCTGGCCTGCGCCTCGACCTCCATCGTGGCCTTGTCGGTTTCCACCTCGAACAGGGCGTCACCCTTGGTCACCGGATCGCCGGGGGCCTTGAGCCATGACACGATCTTGCCCGCATCCTGCGCCATGCCCAGTTGAGGCATTGTCACATCATGCCGCATGAATCATCTCCCCGGAGCAGAGCTTGCACGCCATCTCGATCACGCGGTCGGGTGTCGGGACGGTGATGTCTTCCAGCGCCGGGCTGAAGGGGATCGGCACGTCCATCGCGCCCATGCGCACCACGGGTGTGTCGAGGTGGTAGAACGCCTTTTCGTTCAGGCGCGACGCGATTTCCGACGTGATGCCATAGCTTTGGTGGCCTTCGTCGATCACGATGGCGCGGCTGGTTTTCTTGACGCTTTGGATCAGGGTCGCCTCGTCCAGCGGAACGATGGTGCGCGGGTCGATCACCTCGGCCTCGATTCCTTCTTTCGACAGGATCGCGGCGGCCTTCTCGGCCACCTGCACCATCGAGGACGTGGCGATCAGGGTGATATCGCTGCCTTCGCGCTTGATATGCGCCTCGCCGAAGGGGATCAGGTATTCCTCCTCCGGAACCGGGGCCTTGTCCTGGTACATCAGCTTGTCTTCGAAGATCACAACCGGGTTGTTGTCGCGGATCGCGGTCTTCATCAGGCCCTTTGCCTCGTAGGCTGAAGACGGCATCGCCACCTTGAGCCCCGGAATATGCGCCACCAGCGCCTGCAGGGATTGCGAGTGCTGCGCGGCCGAGCGACGGGTCGCGCCCATGTTGGTGCGCAGGACCAGCGGCACGTTCAGCTTGCCGCCCGACATGTAGTGGATCTTGGCCGCCTGGTTGCAGAGCTGGTCCATGATCAGGAAGATGAAATCGCCGAACATCAAGTCGACGATGGGGCGCGCGCCGGTCATGGCGGCACCAACTGCGATGCCCATAAAGCCGGGTTCGGCGATGGGCGTGTCGATGACACGCTCGGTGCCGAATTCCTCGACCAGACCGGACAGCACCTTGAACGGCGTTCCGGCCTCGGCCACATCTTCGCCCAGCAGGAACACTGTGGGATCGCGGCGCATTTCCTCGGCGATGGCCTCGTTCACGGCCTGGGACAGGGTGATCTCTCTCATGTCGGTCTCTCCTCAGTCCGCGTAGACATGCATGTCCACTTCGGACACATCGGGGTATTTGGCCGCCTCGGCATAGGCGACGGCCTCGGAGGCATCCTTTTCGATCTCGGCATTCATCGCCTCGATCTCGTCTTCGGTCGCGATGCCTTCACTCACAAGGTAGCCGCGGAAGCGGATGATCGGATCGCGGTTTTCCTTCCAGTCCTTCTCTTCGTCCTTGGAGCGGTAATATTCGCGGTTGATGTCGCCCACGTGGTGACCGTGGTAGCGGTAGGTCTCCAGTTCGATGAAGAACGGGCCTTCACCCTTCCGGCAGCGCGCGACCAGCTTTTGCGTCAATTCGTTGACTGCCAGCACATCCTGACCATCGACCTTGAACGCCTCGATCCCGAAGGCCTCGGCGCGCGCGGTGATGGAGCCGGCGGCGATCTCCTCGGTCTTGGTGTATTCGGAATAGCCGTTGTTTTCGCAGGCATAGATGACCGGCAGGTTCCACAGCGCCGCCATGTTCATGACCTCGTAAAGCAGCCCCTGCGCGGTCGCGCCGTCGCCGAAGAAACAGACGGTCACGTCGTCCTGACCCAGGAGCTTGGCGCGCAGCGCCGATCCGGTGGCGATGCCCATTGAGCCGCCGACGATGGCGTTGGCGCCAAGGTTGCCGTGGCTCTGGTCGGCGATGTGCATCGACCCACCCTTGCCGCGGCAATAGCCTTCTTCCTTGCCCAGCAGTTCGCAGAACATTTCCTTGAAATTCGCGCCCTTGGCGACGCAGTGCCCGTGGCCCCGGTGGGTCGAGGTGATGCGGTCGTCGTCGGTCAGTGCCTCGCAGATGCCCACGGCCACGGCCTCTTCGCCGGAATACATATGCGTGAGGCCCGGCATCTTGGCCGAGAGGTACAGCTGGTTGGCGGTGTCCTCGAAGGTGCGGATGCGCATCATCTGGCGATACATGCGCAGATAGTCTTCGGTGTTTGTCTTGGTCTTGGCCATTGGTTCCCTCCCAAAGGGGGCAAGGGCGCATGGCCCCTGCTTCTTCTTGGCAAAAATACTCCCGCCGGAGGCGTCCCCCGGCGGAGATGCTCAATACCGGTTGGCGATGGGCAGCTCTTCGGCGGGGAAGAGGCTGATCACCTCGCAGCCGTTTTCCGTCACCACGACCTCTTCCTCGATCCGTGCGGCGGAATAGCCGTCGGTGGCTGGACAGTAGGTCTCCAGCGCGAACACCATGCCGGTCTGGATCTCCATCGGGTGATCGAGACTGACCGCGCGGCTGATAATGGGTCGTTCATGCAGGGCAAGGCCCAGACCGTGACCGAATTGCAGACCAAATGCGGCGTCTTCGTTCGGGAAACCCAGCGATTCAGCCGTTGGCCAGACCTCTGCCACCTTGTCGGTGGTGACCCCCGGCTTGATCACCGCGATGGACGCGTCGATCCATTCGCGCGCTTTCACATAAGCGTCGTTCTGCGACGGCGTTGCGCGGCCCACGTTGAAGGTGCGGTAGTAGCAGGTCCGGTAGCCCTGATAGCTTTGCAGGATGTCGAAGAACGCCTGATCGCCTGGGCGGATCAGCCGGTCGGTAAAGTTGTGCGGATGCGGGTTGCAGCGTTCGCCGGAGATGGCGTTGATCGCCTCCACGTCGTCCGAGCCCATCTCGTAGAGCAGCTTGTTGGACATGGCGACGATGTCATTCTCGCGCACACCCGGTTTCAGCTCTTCGTAGATCATGTGGTAGACGCCATCGACCATCGCGGCGGCCTGGGTGAGCAGCTGGATCTCGTCCCAGTTCTTGATCTCGCGGGCGGCCAGCATGATCTGCTGACCATCGACCACGTTGATGCCTTCTTCCTTCAGAGCGTGGAACATGGCGGTTTCGGCGTAATCCACACCGACCGGCATGTCGGCCATGCCTGCATCCTTGATCAGCTGGGCGATCATCTTGGCATATTTCTGCATCAGGCCAAACTCGGGCGGGATCGTGCCCCGCATGCCCACAACGCCTGCAAGGCAATGATCGGGCTCCAGCCAGTCGGAATGGCGCTTGTGATGTATAGCGGCAGAGCCGAAGTCCCAGACGTAGGGAGAATCGTCGCCCGTCAGCAGGCAGAATCGGCACATCTTGTCCCGTTCCCATTCGCCGATCTTGGTGGCTGTGACATAGCGGATGTTGTTCACGTCGAACAGCAGCAGCGACCCGGCCTGCGAGTTCTGCAAGGACTGCCTTGTGCGGGCCAGACGGTAGCGGCGCAGGCGGTCGTGATCGATTCGGCGTTCGAAATCGACCGAGGTGTGGCCCCAGGCGGGCAGGCGTTCCCGCCATTCCCAGTTGGGTTCGAGGTCCTGCGGGGTGAGCAGGTTGGGCATGAGTGCGCGAGACATGGGGTTACTCCGTTGGGTGCGTGCTGGCACGCACCGCTTGTTTGAAAATTTCTAGGAATGGTGCGTGAGATCACGCACCCTACTGGATGCACCAGCCGCCATCGATGTGGATCATCTGGCCGGTCATGTAATCGCTGTCGTCGCTGACAAGGAACGAAGCGGTGCCGACGATATCCTTGGGATAGGACACGCGCTTGATCTGCAGAGCGTCGCGGACGATGTCCTCGTAGGCTTGGCCCTCGCGATCCTTGAAGCCGATATCCACGAGGTCCTTGTCGAGCTGTTCCCAGAGCGGTGTCACCACCACGCCCGGCGCATAGCCGTTGACGGTGATGTTGTGCTCGGCAAGGCCAATTGCGCCGCAATGGGTCAGCGCCAGGCAGCCGTATTTCGAGGTGCAGTAGACCGTCACATCGACCAGCGGCTTGCGCGACGCGATGGAGCCCACGTTGATCAGCTTGTAGGGGTGATCTTCCATCGGGCCCTGGGCGATCATCTGGCGGGCGGTTTCCTGCATGCCCAGCCACATCGCCTTGGTGTTGACGTTCATGATCATGTCCCAGTTGTCTTCGTCGATATCCATGAAGAACCGGGGCTTGTTCAGGCCCGCATTGAACAGACCCACATTGATCGACCCGAACGCCTCGACCGTGGCGGCGACGGCGGCGGCGTTGTCTTCGCGCTTGGTCACGTCCATTCTGACGGCGATGGCCTTGCCGTTGCCGGCCGCGTTGATCTGGTCAGCGACAGCCTTGGCTTCGCCTTCATCCAGATCCCCGATACAGACATTGGCCCCTTGTGCGGCGAAGGATTCGGCATTGGCAGCACCCATGCCACGGGCAGCGCCTGTGATCAGGATGTTCTTACCTTTGAGGCGATTGGGGTCCATGGTTTCCTCCCTAAGTGACCTGTTGTCTCATGATGTCTTCGGCACCCGCCTGAGCCCGGTCGAGCGCCTCGCGCGGGGAGACGATCCCGCGCAGCATGTCGTGAAGTTCGTGGCCGCAGATACGGATGATGTCCGAGATCTCGGGGATCGGCGGGCGCGGCCAGAATTGCAGCTCGTCGCGCCAGGACATCTGGTCGACCAGCTCAAAAATCGGCGACAGACGCCGCACTTCGGGGTCTGCCCCGACCGAATAGCGCGGCGCGGTGCGGCTGCCGCTTTGGGCGTACAGCTTTTGCGCCCCGGGCGATGTGAAGGCGACAAGCGCTTCGATCGTGTCGTCGATCCGGTCTTCGGCCAGATTCGACGGGATACAGAACACGTAGCCCCCCACCGGCGCGATGGGTGCACCTTCCGGACCGTGCGGATGCGGCAGGTAGCCGGTGTTGCTATGCGCGGCACAGCTGTCATCGAGTTCGAAATACGGGGCGAGCAGAGTGTAGCCATAGGCCATCGCCACCTTGCCCGACGCATAGGGCCGGACCCGTTCGTACCACGACATCGACAGGATATCGGGCGGCGAAAACGCCAGCAGTTGCATCAGGTAATCGGCGGCATCCATCGCCCGGTCGGTGTTGAGCATGGGGTGAAACGTACGGTGGCCCAAGTGGTCGGCGTCATAGCCGCCCGCGATTTCCGGCAGGTCGATGATCGGCTGACCGAACGCGGCGCAGGTCATCATGAACGTATGCCCCAGTGCCGTGCCCCGTGCCGCGTTCCATGCCACGCCGTAGCGCCCGTGCCGGGGATCGTGGAAATGCCGCGCGGCGTCGATCACGGCGTCGGTTGTGACCGGTGGCTCCAGCCCTTCGGAGGCGAACCAGTCCTTGCGGTAGAACATCAGTTCCGGCGTGGTCTGGCTGGGAACGCCATACGGGCAGCCATCCCAATGCGCCGCACGCCAGCCTGCGGTGTGGAAATCAGCCGGATCGAGCCGCGACACATCCATCACCTCGGTCAGCGGGCGAATCACGCCCTTCTTCACGAATTCCCCCAGCCACGGCAGGTCGATCGCGATCAGGTCATAGCGGCTCTTGCTGCGTTCGCTGTTGCGCAGCGCCTCTTCGCGCAGGCGGTCGATGGAAAACGCGCGCTGGTGGATGTCGGTGCCGACAAGCTGTTCGAATTGCCGCTTGAGGTTCTCCATCACCATGAAGGTTGGATCGCCATGTACCAGGATACGCAATCCGCCCGGCAGCTTGAGCGGTTGGGGCAGGACGACGGGCGGCACAATCGTGGCGCGGGTGGCCTGATAGGAGCCGCCGTAATAGTAGTTCTCGCCCGCGTCGGTTTCCGGGGACCCGCCGAATGACAGCCGTGCCATGCGGTCGATGCGGTCGGCCAATTGGCTGAACTGTTCCAGCAAGGCCGCGCTGGGGTGCAGCGAAAAGCTCTTGCCGCTCTTGGTGCGGGGGCGCTGTTCCAACAGACCCGACTCCTTGAGCTCGCCCAGCTTGCGCGTGGCGGTGGCATAGGGCACCCCGGCAGCGGCCACGATGGAGGAGGGCGATACAAGACGCCCTTCGGAATGGCTTTGCAGCACGTGCAGGATCATGTTCAGATGCGGGTTGGGCGTATTCGGCTCGATGGAGGTGTCCAGTTCGACCGTCAGCGACTTCAGGAACGTGACCACCCGCTCCCATTCCGGACCCGTCACCGCGACATGCGGCACGGTCGGCCGCTGAACGGATCGCTGTCCAAATTGGATATCTGATGAGGGGTTTGCGTTCATGGTCTCGGTTTCAGGTCTCGCGGACGGTGTTTTGCGTGAGTCGGGCATCGTGCTTCCCCATGAAAATGTTCAAACTGACGGTTTCTGGATATCGAGTATAAGTCCAAAATGGACGAAAAAATATCCAAAGTGGATAAAACAGCGCGTTTGTCGGAGGGGGAAATATCGCTGGATAGGGTCAGGTTGCTTCGGGTCAGAGCCCGGCTGGGAGGACAGCGGCAATCGTGAGAACAACACCCCTAGGGAGGAAGATGAACATGAAGATGACATTCACCGCCGCACTGGTTGCTTCGACAGCCATGACCGGTGCCGCGATGGCCGGATCGCACAGCGAAACGATGACCATCGGGATCACGCAGAACAATGTGGGCGTCGACAGCTATCAGACGACCTACGAAAAGGCGTTTATCGAGGCCGCCGAGGCCAATGACATGGTCGAAGCCGTGGTGCTGGATGCGGGCGGCGATGTGGCGCGTCAGATCGCGCAAATGGAAGACCTGATCCAGCAGGAGGTCGATGCCATCATCATCTGGCCGACCAATGGCGAAGCGGTGATCCCGGCAGTGCGCAAGGCGCACAGTGCAGGTATCTCGGTCATCGTGACCAATTCCAACATCGCCGAGCAGGGCTTTGATTTCGTGGCAAGCTTCTCTGGCCCCGACAACATCACCCAAGGCTCGCGCTCGGCCGAGATCATGTGTGACAAGTTCAAGGACATGGGCATCGCGGACGAAGCCCGCGTCGTGCAGATTTCCGGCCAGCCCGGCTACACCACCGCCATCGAACGGGCCAAGGGTTTTGAGGACCGTCTGCCCGAGGTTTGCCCGAACGTGACGCTGGTCGAAACGCAACCCGGCGACTGGAACCGCGAAAAGTCACAGCAGGTGATGGAAGCGTTCCTGGTCAAGTATGACGACATCGACGGTGTCTATGCCGGGGATGACAACATGGGCGTCGGCGCCCTCAACGCGGCCAAGGCAGCCGGGCGCGAAGGCATCATCTTTGTTGGCGCGACCAATTTTTCGGTCGGTTACGATGCAATGGCGGATGGCGACTATTGGGGCTCGATCTACCAGTCTCCGGTGGATGACGCCGAAGCGGCGTTGAAGACCGCGATCGACGTGCTGAACGGTGAGGACGTGCCGTTCCTCAACTATTTCGACACGCCCAAGATCACCCAGGACAACATGGACGAGTTCACCAAACCCGTCTTCTGATCTCCTCCCCGGACGCGCGGGGTGGCTTCGGCTGCCTCGCGTGTTTGGCTTCTTTTCAAGGTAAAATATGGGTGAGCGGGATGGCAGGAGTCTCGGGACGGTCATGCATCGTGACCGGTGCGGCGCAAGGTATTGGCCGCGCAATAGGTGAGGCGCTTTTGGCCGAGGGCGCGAATGTCTGCTTTGCGGACATCAATGCGGCCAAGGTGGCTGAAGTCGCCGACGCGAACGCGGACCGCGCAGGAGAGGCCGGGTGCAAGGTCACCCATGCGTCTGTGGATGTGACGGACCGTGCGCAGGTCAAGGCGATGATCGCGCATGCGGTCGACCGGTTCGGTCGGCTGGACGTCAAGTTCAACAATGCAGGCGTCAACAAGCCGATGAATTTCCTCGACGTGACCGAGGAAAACTGGAACTTCATCATGGGCATCAATGGTCTGGGCTGCATGATCGGCATGCAGGAAGCAGCTCGCCAGATGATTTCCCAAGGCGGCGGCGGCAAGATCATCAACACCGCGAGCATCGCCAGCAGGCAGGGGTTCGACAACGTCGCCCCCTACTGCGCGAGCAAATGGGCCGTGGTGTCGCTGACGCAATCCGGCGCGCGCGATCTGGCAAAACATGATATAACGGTTACCGGGTTCGCCCCCGGTGTGGTGGCGACCGAGATGTGGGAACAGGTTGATCAGGATCTGATGGCCATCGGGGCGGCAGAGCGTCCCGGTCAGGCGATGGAGGAGTTTTCGTCAGAGATCCTGCGCGGCCGGGTCGCCCGCCCCGAGGACATCACCGGGACGACAACGTTCCTGGCCTCCTCGGCCAGCGACTACATGACCGGACAGATCGTGATGATCGACGGCGGCATGACTTTGGTGTGACGGCACGGTCCGGCACCTAGGGGGAGGGAAAATGGCAGAATTGACGAAACGGGGCATCGGAGAAGTCCTCGCCAAGCAGGGCATCCTGATCGCCTTCGTGGTTTTCATGATCGTGTTTGCGCTGGCAAATCAACGCTTTATCGCAATCGACAATATCTCGGGCGTGATCCGGTCCTCGGCCATTCTGGGCGTGATGGCGCTGGGTGTCACCTTCGTGGTGATCGGCGGCAATCTTGACCTGTCCGTCGGGTCGATGATGTCCTTCTCGACCATCGTGGTGCTGGACCTGCACGACAAGATCGGACCGACGCTGGCCATTCCGGCGATGTTCGGCCTGACGATGGCGCTGGGCGCGTTCATCGGGTTCCTGGTCGGCTATCTCAAGCTCAATTCCCTGATCGTCACCCTGGGCATGTTGTCGGCCATCCACGGGCTGACGCTGACATGGTCCGGGGGCCAGAACATGGACATCGCCGACAAGGCCGGAACGTGGTTCTCGGTCTTCGGGCAAGGCCGCGTGGCGGGTGTGCCGGTGCCGATCCTGATCTTTGCCGGGCTCGCCATCGTCCTCAGTCTTGTGTTGTCTAAGACGCCATTCGGCCGCAAGGTCTATGCCGTTGGCGGCAACGGCAAGGCGGCGACCTTTTCCGGCATCCCGCGTGCCCGCATCGTGTTCATGACCTATCTGATCTCGTCCTTCTGCGTCGCCTGTGCCGGGCTCTTGCAGGCCAGCCGCAGTCTGGGCAGCCAGAACACGGTCGGGCAGGGGATGGAGCTAGAGGTGCTGGCCGCTGTGATCCTTGGCGGCGCGTCGCTTTTGGGCGGCTCTGGCACCATCTTCAAGACCGTGATCGGCGTTCTGATCCTTGGCTTTATCCAGAATGGACTTCTGCTTATGGGGCTCGCGTTCTACGTCCAGTACGTCGTCACCTGGCTGATCATCATCCTGGCTGTCTGGCTGGATATCGCGGCCAAACGGGGCCGGTTCTGGTCGCAGATTGCTTGAGGAGCAGAGTGATGAGCAAGGAAACCCTTTTCAAGCAAGGCGCCATCTGGGCCTTCATCGTGGTCGAGTTGATCTTCTTCTCGGTTGCAGGCTCTTACCTGTCTGTCTCGGACAGCGCCTTCATGGATTTCGACAACATGCTGCTTTTGCTCAAGCAATCGGCCCCGATCGGGATCATCGCGCTGGGCATGACGATCATCATGATCAATGGAAATATCGACCTGTCGGTGGGGGCCACCTATGCGCTCGCGGCGATTGTGCTGCTGGACAGCATGACATGGCCCTTCATGCAGGCGATGGGCGATTGGGCGATCCCGCTGGCCTGGTTCTTTGCGCTGCTGACCGGAACCGTTCTGGGGGCGATCAATGGTCTGATCGTGTGGAAAACCGGCGTCGATGCGTTCATCGTCACGCTGGGGTCCATGCTCGGCTACCGGGGGCTGGTCTTCATGTATAATGGTGAACAACCCACCAGCCATCTGAACTGGACGCTGGTGGATTTCGCCGAGGCGCAGTTTCTGGGCCTTCACACCGCGACATGGTTCCTGCTGGTCGCTGCCCTCATCCTGTGGCTTGTGATGACCAAGACCGTGCATGGCCGCAACGCCTATGCCATCGGCAACAACCGCGAGGCGGCAGTGAATGCCGGGATCCGCGTCGGACCGCATTTCCTGTGGAACTTCATGCTGATCGGCTTTCTGGCGGCGCTGTCTGCGGTGGTGTTCTACTCGGAATCCGGGTCGGTCAATCCCAATGACGGGATGCTCTACGAACTCTGGGCGATCACGGCGGTGGTGCTGGGCGGAACCAAGCTGAGCGGTGGCTATGGCTCGATCATCTCGACCCTTGGCGGTGTCATCGCGATCCAGCTTCTGCGCAAGGGTCTGGGCCATATCGGCGCGGATACCGAAACGGTGAACCTCGTCATCGGCCTGATCCTGATCGCCGTCCTGTTTCTGGACCGGCAGCTGAACCGCACCGGCAAAGAGGAGTTGAAGATATGACCGATCACACCCCGGTTCTCCGGCTTGAGGACATCGTCAAGACATTCCCCGGTGTTCGCGCCCTTGACGGTGTGTCCTTCAACGTCCTGCCCGGTGAGGTGCACGCGCTGATGGGCGAAAACGGCGCGGGCAAGTCCACCCTGATGAAGGTGCTGGGCGGCATCCTGCAACCCAACGAGGGCCGCATCTTCATCGAGGAAGAGCCGACCGTTATGACAACCCCAGTTCAGGCCAAGGCCAAGGGCGTGGTGTTCATTCACCAGGAACTCAGCCTTGCCGACGAGTTGACCGTGGCCGAGAATATCTTTCTGGGGGAACTGCCTCTGAAATCCTTTGGCCGGGTGGATTGGGGCACGCTCTATGATGACACGAATGCGATCCTGAAGCAGCTCAATGTCGGTTTCGATGCCAAGACGCGCGTCGGGGACCTGTCCATCGCCAACCAGCAGATGGTCGAGATTGCCCGCGCGCTGACCGTCGATCCCAAGGCGGTGATCTTTGATGAACCCACCGCCTCGCTGACCGATGCGGAAAAGGTCGTGCTGTTCGACGTGATCTCGGGTCTGCAATCCAAGGGCGTCGGGATCATCTATATCTCGCACCGGATGGAGGAGATCTTCAAGATCACCGACCGGATCAGCGTGTTGCGCGACGGCCAGTATCGCGGCACGCTCAACACCCGCGAAACCAACGAGGAAGAGGTCACCCATCTGATGATCGGGCGAAAGCTCGATCTGTCGCGCAACGAAAGCCATCACGAATTGGGGGATGTGGCGCTCGAGGTGCGGGGGCTCAGCTGTGGCAAGCTTTTTCAGGATGTGAGCTTCAACGTTCGCAGGGGCGAGGTTCTCGGCTTTTACGGGCTGGTCGGTGCCGGGCGGACCGAGATCGCCGAAACCCTGTTCGGTCTGCGCGATCCGTCCGCAGGGCAGATCCTGCTGAACGGGCAGGAGGTCCGCATCAAGTCGCCCATTGAAGCGATCGGGCACGGCATCTCGCTGGTGCCCGAGGATCGCAAGGGGCAGGGGCTGGTGCTGGGCATGAACTGCCGGGACAACATGACCTTGCCGCAGGTGGATGACCTGACCGCCGGGCCGTTTGTGAGCGATGGTGCTGAAATCGCGATCTTCGACCAGTACCGCGACAAGCTGGATATTCGCACTCCGGGCTGGCGGCAGACCGTGGGCAACCTGTCAGGCGGCAACCAGCAGAAGATCGTCATCGGCAAATGGCTGTCGATGCGGCCCGAGGTGTTGATCGTTGACGAGCCGACACGCGGCATCGACGTGGGCTCGAAATCCGAGATCCACAACCTGATCCGCGATCTGGCGGCGCAAGGCTTCGCGGTGATCGTCATCAGTTCGGAGATGCCCGAAGTGCTGCACGTCTCCGACCGGATCGTGGCGATGTATTCGGGCCGGGTGATGCGCGAATTCACCTCGGACGAGGTGACCGAGGACAGTCTCATTCAGGCAATTTCCGGCATCACCGGCGACAAGGTGGCCTGACATGCGCGTGGGGTTCGCAGGGTTGGGCCGCATGGGTGCGCACATGGCCGCGAACCTCGTGGCGGCAGGGCATCAGGTGACGGTCTGGAACCGCTCTCCCGAGAAGGCACAGGCGCTGGCCGACCAGACCGGCTGCGCGGTGGCGGCGACCCCGGCGGACCTGACCTACGCGTCCGAGGTTGTGGTGACCATGCTGGCTGATGATCCGTCCTCCGAGGCGGTGCATCTGGGACCGGATGGCTTGTTCAACGGACAGGGCGCGCGGGTCTTTGTCGAGATGGGCACGATGTCACCCGATCACATCCGCGTCCTGTCCGATGCAGCACCCGAGGGCTGCACCGTGATCGACGCGCCGGTGTCCGGGGCCACGCAGGCGGCGGCGGATGCGCAATTGCTGGTCATGGCAGGCTGTTCGGAGGATGCGCTTGACCCGATACGCCCGGTGCTCGACGCACTGGGTCGCAAGACGATCTGTCTGGGTCGCACAGGCGCAGGAGCGGTGATGAAGCTGGCGGTCAATTCGCTGATCCACGGGTTGAACCAGACGCTGGCTGAAGCCCTGACGCTGGGCGAGGCGGCCGGGATCGCGCCAGAGGCGGCGTTCGAGGTGATCGAGAACAGCGCGGCGGCAGCCCCCATGCTGAGCTACCGCAAGCCGCTCTATCTCGACGAGGCCAGCCATGACGTGACCTTCACGGTGGCGCTCGCGCGCAAGGACATGGAGGTCACGGCAGCGCTCGCCGAAACGCTCGGCACGGCGATGCCGCAAGGCAAGGTGACTCTCGACACGCTGCGCCGCGCGGAACAGGCCGGGTTCGGCGCACGCGACATGGCGGCGATGGTCAATTTCATGCGAAAGGACAAGGAATGAAAGCGGCGCTTTTCGTCGGTGGCTGGGAAGGCCACACCCCGACCCATTTCGCGGACTGGTACACCGACCTGTTGCAGGCCAACGGGTTCAAGGTTGATGTTTACGAAACGCTGGAACCGCTGGAACGCCCCGAGGATCTGGCCGACCTGGATTTGATCACGCCGATCTGGTCCTCGGCGCGGTCCGGCCATCAGGCGGAATTCGGCAACATGACCAAGCCGCAGGAAGACGGTTTGCTCAAGCTCATCGGCGATGGCTGCGGGCTGGCCGGGTGGCACGGGCACATGGGCGACGCGTTCCGCGACCGGCCCACCTATCATTTCCTGATCGGCGGGCAATTCGTGGCGCATCCGCCGGGGTGGCCGGACAACCTTCAGCCCAAGGAAGATTACATCGACTATGACGTGACGATCTGCCAGCCGGATCATCCGCTTGTCAAAGGCATCCGCAGTTTCCGCATCCGCTCCGAGCAATATTACATGCTCACCGATCCGTCGAACAACGTATTGGCGACGACCACCTTTTCCGGCGACCATCTGTGGTGGATCGAAGGCACGGTGATCCCGGTCACATGGACCCGGCGCTGGGACAAGGGGAGGGTCTTCTATTGCTCGATCGGTCACGAGCTGGACGATCTGAAAGTGCCGCAAGTGACCGAAATGATCCGGCGCGGGGCCATCTGGGCGGCAGAGGGCAAGGCGGCAACCTGACCTGTAAACGATGCCCGGCCGTTGCCAGCCGGGCACCACATTCTGACTTACCAGGAATTGTAGCCCAGGTACTTGCCCGACATCTCGAGCTTGACGCGGTCGCCCTTTTCGTGCGGCACGCGGGTGAGTGTCATGTCAAAGTCGATGGCCGACATGATGCCGGTGCCGAACTTTTCCTCGATCAGCGCCTTGATGGTCGGCCCGTAGACGCCGACGATTTCATATAGGCGGTAGATGCAGGGGTCCGTGGGCACGGCCTGCGACCAGACCTTGGTGGGCGGCTCTTCCAGAACGCTGGCCGCTTCCTGCGGCAGGCCCATGACGGACACCAGCGCCTCGGCCTTGTCCTTGGGAAAGGCGTTCATGCCCATGCAGGCGGAATGGGTCCAGACCGGAGACATGTCGATCTTCTCGGCGATGCCCTCCCATGTCATGCCGGCCTGTTTCTTGGCGGACAGGATCATCATCGTCACGTCTTCCTTGGTCATCATGACTGGCACCTCGTAATTGTCTTTCATTGGTTGTCCTCCTTGGTCGTATTGCAAAGTTTGAGTGTTAAAGCCCGAGCTCCGTCAGGCCGGGATGGCCATCGGGGCGGCGGCCCTGCGGCCAGTGAAACAGGCGGTCGGCATCGGCGATGGGCACGTCGTTGATCGAAGCGTGGCGGACTGCCATGTAACCCGATGCGTCGAATTCCCAGTTCTCGTTGCCATGCGCGCGGAACCACTGTCCGGTCTCGTCATGCCATTCGTAGCAAAAGCGCACGGCGATCCTGTTGCCGTCATGCGCCCAGATTTCCTTGATCAGGCGATAGCCGTTTTCCTTGGCCCACTTCTTGGTCAGGAAATCTTCGACCTCGGCCCGACCGTTCAGGAACGTGTCGCGGTTGCGCCACGCCGTGTCCCGCGTATAGGCAAGCGCGACCTTTGCCGGATCGCGGCTGTTCCACGCGTCCTCTGCCATCCGAACCTTCTGCACAGCGTCCTCGAACGAGAACGGGGGCAGAGGCGCGCGCGGGGTTTCCTGATATGTCACGCTCGTATCCTGGTGGTTCAGTCGTTTACCGCCCGCAAGGGCGGCGGCGCGCTGGGTTCTTCGTCGACCAGAGCGGTCTTGTCGATCCGCACGGTCTCGGGTCGCTGGTCGTCATCACCGCTTTGCTTGCCCGCCAGTTCCTTTGACCTCTGGCCAAGGAACTGCACCAGGTGGTTGCGGATCGCATAGTAATTCGGATGCTCCACGATCTGGGTCCGTGTGCGCGGGCGGGGAATGGTGATCTCGACCGATTCCGCCACGCGGGCAAACGGCCCGTTGGTCATCAGCAGGATACGGTCCGCGAGCAGGATCGCCTCGTCGATGTCGTGGGTGATCATGAACACGGTCTGATCCGTGCCGGCCCAGACCTTGAGCAATTCCTCCTGAATGGTGCCGCGGGTCAGCGCGTCCAAAGCGCCGAACGGTTCATCCAGAAGCAGCAGCTTGGGCTGGTTGGCAAAGGCGCGGGCAATTGACACGCGCTGCCGCATCCCACCCGACAACTGGCTGGGCTTGCGGTACACCACGTCGCCCTCCAGCCCGACCTTGGCGAGATAGTCGCGGGCATGTGCCTCGACCTTGTCCGCCGACCAGTCGGGATAGCGGGCCTTGATGCCGAAGGTCACGTTCTTGAGCGCCGACAGCCACGGGAGCAGCGAATAGTTCTGGAAGACAACGCCCCGGTCCAGCGACGGGCCGGACACTTCGAACCCGTCCATCTTGACCACACCCGATGTGGGCTCGGCCAGTCCGGCAAGGATGTTCATGATCGTCGATTTGCCGCAACCTGAATGGCCGAGGATGCAGACGAATTCGCCTTTTTCGATCCCGAAGCTGGCGTTTTCAAAGACGGTCATCGTGCCGCCCTGACCATCCGGGTATCGTTGTGTCATGCGCTCGATGCTGAGAAACGGTTTGGGCATGAGAGCCTCCTTATTCTGCGTAAGCGACGGCGCGTTGCAGGACGCCGAAGGCCGAGTCGAGCAACATGCCGACAACGCCAATCATGAGGATGGAGAAGATGACCGAGGTCAGGTCGAGGTTGTTCCACTCGTTCCAGACGTAGTAGCCAATACCTGTCCCCCCGACGAGCATCTCTGCCGCGACGATCACAAGCCATGCGATGCCGATGGAAATCCGCATCCCCGTCACGATGGTGGGGGCGGCGGCGGGCAGGATCACGGTGAACGCGGTCTTGAGCGGACCAAGTTCGTGGGTTCGCGCCACGTTGACCCAATCCTTGCGCACCCCTGCGACACCGAAGGCGGTGTTGAGCAGCATGGGCCAGATCGAACAGACGAAGATCACGAAAATCGCCGACGCCTCGGAATCCTGGATGATGAACAGCGCAAGCGGCATCCACGCCAGCGGCGAGATCGGGCGCAGCACCTGGATGAACGGGTTGAACGCCTTGTAGGCGATCTGGCTCATCCCGATGAGGAACCCCAGAGGAATGGCGACCAGCGCGGCAAGGAAATAGCCCGTCAGGACGCGGTAGATCGAATAGCCGATCTGGATGCCGATGCCCTTGTCGTTGGGACCGGCATCGTAGAACGGGTTCGACAACTCTTCCCATGCCTTGGCAATCACCTGGCTGGGCGGTGGCACACCGGCCTTTTGGGCTCCGCCACCGGTCAGGCGCTCGTATTCTGTCAGTTCACCCACTGCCTTTTGCGCCGGAATGGCGGCCTCCCAGATCAGGAGGCCAACCACCAGCATGACGATCGACAGGATCGCGGCGCGCTTGTTGATCGAAAGATTGTCCAGCATGGATCAATTCTTTCCGATCGCGAAGCTGGCGACATAGGCTTCGGGTTCCGCCGGATCAAAGGTCTTGCCCATGATCGTGTGCGACTTGTAGGTGATATCCGGTGCCTCGTAGCCCAGATCCTCCATCACCTTCTTGGCATCGGCAGCAAGGTAGACCTGCTCGGCCACCGCGCGGTAATCGACATCGCCTTCGATATAGCCCCAACGCTTCATCTGGGTCAGGATCCAGACGCCCATCGAATGCCACGGGAACGGGTCGAAATCGATGCGGTCGGGCACTTGCTGCACATTGCCCAGACCATCGGCAAAGGTTCCGGTCAGCACCTGCTGGATCACCTCCACCGGCTGGTTGAGATAGTTCGTCGGTGCAATTGCTTCGGAAATCTCGATCCGGTTTTCCGGGTTCGAGGCGTATTGCGTCGCGTCGATGATCGACTTGAGCAGCGCGCCATAAGTGTTGGGCAGTTCCGTCGCAAAGGATAGCGGGGCGGCGAAGGCGCAGCACGGGTGACCTTCCCAGATGTCCTTGGTCAGCAGGTGGATGAACCCGATGCCTTCCCAAACCGCGCGCTGGTTGAACGGGTCGGGCGACAGGTAACCGTCAAGGTTGCCCGCACGCAGGTTCGCGACCATCTCGGGCGGGGGCACCACGCGGATCTGGATATCCACATCCGGGTCCAGACCGAATTCCGCCACGTAGTAGCGCAGCAGGAAGTTGTGCATGGAGTATTCGAACGGCACTCCGAAGGTGAAGCCCTTCCACTGGGTCGGGTCGCGCTTGTCGAGATGTTCGTTCGACAGAACGATGGCCTGACCGTTGATGTTCTCGACGGCGGGCATGATGTAGGGTTCCGCCACGGACCCCGCACCCAGCGTCATCGCCAGCGGCATCGGTGTCAGCATGTGCGACGCATCGTATTCGCCCGACAGCGACTTGTCGCGGGCCACGGCCCAGCCTGCGGTCTTGATGACCTGCGCGTTCAGCCCGTAGCGCTCGTAGAACCCCAGCGGCTGCGCCATGATGATGGGCGTCGCGCAGGTGATCGGGACAAAGCCGATGTTCAGATCGATCTTTTCCGGTGTGCCCAGATTGTCGAGGATCGCCGCCTTGGCTTCGTTCATCGGAAAGACCGAAGCAAGCACCGCCGCAACCGTGCTGCCGCCCATCATGCCCATGAAGGACCGGCGGCCAATGTCGCTCTGACCAAAGACCGAGCGTACGATGGCGCTTTCCACTGCGCGTTCCAGCATCTGCTCGGAGGACATGCGTGTCGGATCAAGGTCTTTGGAGATGTGCGAATGGGTATGTCCCGCAGAGCAGCTGTCGCAGCCGCAATCAGCACCGTGACGCAGATCGGTGTCTGCGGAAAACGGATTTCCTAGGCTCTTGATTGTCATGTGAAGTCCCCTGTCTGGTGGATGTTCCTTGTGGTTGGACGTATTTTGCCAGCAGGCGGGGGATTGCAAAACTGAGTGCCCAACATTTGTTCTTTTTATGATAATTTATCAAAAACAATGACTTACTGGTTTCTGAGGGGAGTTCTGGATTACGTAAATTCGTAATTTACGAAATTTCGTTAGACTGTTCTGCGCTGCAGCGGCAATCATGGGAACATGCGCGACGAACACACCGGTTCTGATTCCCTGCTGGCCGCATTCCCGGATGCGGCGCTGCTGCTGGACACGTCTCAAGACGGGGTCGTGGCGCTCAATGCGCCTGCGGCCAAGCTGCTGGGCGTCGATGCCACCTCCGACGAACCTTTGCGGTTTTCCAGCTTCCTTGGCGCGGCGCTGGCGAAATTCGTGGTCTTTGTCGAAGAGGTCGATCACCGCGGCGAATGCTGGACGCGTGATGTGCCGCTCCGCGCGGCAAACGGCACGCCCCTGCGCTGCGAGATCCGGGCGCGCGGTGTCCCGGATCAACCGACTTTCCTGTTGCTCAGCCTCACCGATCTCGATGCGTTCGACAAGCGCACCCAGATCGCCGAGGCAGCAGAACTGCACCGCGCGGGGCTTCTGGAATGGAAACGCGCCGAGACCTTTTTTGCCGAGCTTGAACGCCAGAACCAGTTGATCCTGAACGCGGCGGGTGAAGGGATATATGGCGTGAACGCCGAGGGAAAGACCACCTTTGTCAACCGTGCCGCGCAAGAGATGCTGGGCTGGACGACGCAGGATCTGCTGGGCAAGGACATCCACTCGATGATCCACCATCACCACCTGAACGGCGAGATTTACCCCTCGCAACATTGCCCGATCTACCGATCCTTCCGGTTTGAACAGGTCAACCGGATCGAGGACGAGGTGTTCTGGCGCAAGGACGGCAAGCCGATCCGCGTGGAATATGTCTCGACCCCGATCTACGATCAGAAGGTGCTGGCCGGGGCCGTTGTCATCTTCCGCGACATCACCGAACGCAAGGAGGGCGAACGCAAGCTGCGCGAGGCGCTGGACGAGGTCGCGGCGCTGCGGGACCGGCTGGAGCAGGAAAACGAATACCTGCAAGAGGCGATCAGTTCGGAACGCGCGCATCACGACATCATCGGCAGCTCGCCCGCCGTGCGCCAGATCGTGACCCGTATCGACCTTGTGGCCGGCACCGATGCCACGGTCCTGATCACCGGCGAGGCGGGCACCGGCAAGGCGCTGGTTGCCACCGAGATACACAAGGCCAGCCCCCGGTCGCGGCGGCCGCTCATTCATTTCAAATGCGGATCCGTCGCCCCCGAGGATGTCGAGGCGGAGCTCTTCGGCCATGTGCGCGGGGCAGGGCCAAATGCGACGCGCGACAAGCCGGGCAAGCTTGAACTGGCGCATGGCGGGTCGCTGTTTCTGGACGATGTCGAGGAACTGCCTTTTGAAATTCAGGGCAAGCTTCTGAACGCGTTGCAGAAAAGCACCGTCACCCGCGTCGGCGACACACGCGAGAAGCCGCTGGATATCCGCGTGATCGCCGCAACGACGCATGCACCGACAGACACGCGGTCCGGCAATCGCATCCGCGAAGACCTGTACCTGTTCCTGAACGTGTTTCCGATCTCCTGCATGCCGCTGCGGGACCGGCTTGAGGATATTCCGCTTCTGGCGGCGCATCTGCTGAAACTGGCCTGTCGTCGGCATGGCCGCCCGGTTCCGGTGCTGACCGAACATGTGGTCAAGCAGATGCAGGCCTATCACTGGCCCGGCAACGTGCGCGAATTGCACAACGTGATCGAACGCGCCGCCATCGTGTCGCGCGACCGCAAGCTGGTGCTGGAACTGGGCGGGGGCGGGCAGGTGGCTTCCCCGACCAATGCGACCGTGCGGACCGAGGCCGACATGCAGGAATTGATGCGCCGCAACATCATCGCTGCCCTGCGCGAAACCGGAGGGCGGGTGTCTGGCCCGACAGGTGCAGCGGCGCTTCTCGATGTGCAGCCGACCACGCTTTATTCGCGGATCAAGGCACTCAACATCGACCGTGCAGCGCTTCAGCTCTGACGGCGTTCCGTGCGCGTCGACGAAATCCCGCCGACCGGGTTGCGCATCGCCGCGCCTTGCGGCCTAACTGACCCGTACGGTTGGGCCCGCCAGCGGTACGGTCCCAAAGCCACTCCCGCAAACACGCGCAAGGTCGTCACCATGTCTCCTGTCGAAACCCAGATGCGGCGCGAAGTGCTGGAGATCCCGTCAGCGGTGCAGCGGTTGCTGGACCGGGGCGGCGATGACATCCGGCGCGCTGCAAGCGCGATCCGTGACCGCGATCCCGCCTTCTTTGTCAGTGTCGCGCGGGGGTCGTCCGATCACGTGGCCACCTATCTGAAATACGTGGCCGAACTTCTGACCGGCACGCCCATCGCCTCTGTCGGGCCGTCCATCGCGTCGATCTACCAGCGCCAGTTGCGCCTGTCGGGCAGCGTCTGCCTGTCGGTTTCGCAATCCGGTCAAAGCCCCGACATCGTCGATATGACCGGCATGGCGCGGCAGGGTGGAGCCTTGACGGTTGCGATGACCAACGATCCGAACAGCCCCTTGGCCGACGTGGCGGATCACACGCTGAACCTGCATGCCGGACCCGAACTGAGCGTCGCGGCGACCAAGACTTTCGTCAACTCGGCGGCGGCGGGGGTCTGGCTGCTGGCCGAATGGGCCGATGACGCCGACCTGCGTGCCGCGATCCACGATCTGCCGCGCCGACTACAGTCGGCCATCGACATGGATTGGACCGCCGTGCAGGCGGCCTTGACGAACCGCAATTCGATCTACTGCCTTGGGCGGGGTCCGGCCTATGCGATCTCGAACGAGGCGGCGCTCAAGTTCAAGGAAACCTGCCAGATCCACGCCGAGTCCTATTCCTCGGCAGAGGTGCTGCATGGCCCGGTTTCGATCGTGGACCCTGGCTTTCCGGTGATCGCCTTTGCCGCTGCCGACGAGGCCGAAACCGCGCTTGCTGTCGTGGCGGACGAGATTACCCAGAAGGGCGCGACCGTGTTCGGCACCACGACACGGCTCCACCATGCCACATCGCTGCCCACCGAACGCACTGCCCATCCGCTGACCGATCCGATCGCGCTCATCGTCAGTTTCTACGCGATGGTGGAACAGGTCGCCACGGCACGCGGGATCGACCCGGACGCGCCGCGCCACCTCAGCAAAGTGACGGAAACCCGATGACATCCCGCATTAAGGCCTATACTGGCGCGCAAATCCACGATGGCCATGCGCTCCATACCGATCACACGCTGCTGCTGTCCAAGACCCATGGCTGTCGCATCGTGCCGGATCACGAGCTGCCGCAGGAGTGCGAGGTTGTGACATTGCAAGGGGGGGTCATCACCCCCGGCTTTGTCGATCTGCAGGTCAATGGCGGGGGCGGGGTGTTGTTCAACGACGACCCCACTGTTGCCACGCTGCGCGTGATCGCCTCGGCGCATGAGGGTCTGGGCACCGCGGCGCTCTTGCCGACGTTGATCACAGACACTCCCGCCAAGACCCGCGCTGCCATCGACGCGGTGGCCGATGCGATCGCCGAAGGCGTGCGGGGGATCGTCGGCCTCCACCTTGAAGGACCGCACCTGTCACTGGCCCGCAAGGGTGCGCATGACGGCACGCTGATCCGGCCCATGGCTGACGATGATCTGGCACTGTTGATCGCGGCAGCCGAGCGTCTGCCCAACCTGATGGTCACCATTGCCCCAGAAATCGTGACGCTTGACCAGATAGAGCGCTTGGCCGAAGCCGGGGTGATCCTGTCGCTGGGCCACAGCGATGCAGATCGCGCCACCTGCCACGCGGCGTTCGACGCGGGGGTGCGCTGCGTCACGCATCTGTTCAACGCGATGAGCCAGCTTGGCAGCCGCGAACCGGGGCTTGTCGGTGCAACGCTGGAGCGTGAAGACGTCTATGCCGGGCTGATCGCTGACGCCGTGCATGTGCATCCCGCCAGCATGGCGATTGCTCTGGCAGCCAAGCCGCGATCCGACCGCGTGTTTCTGGTCACCGACGCGATGGCCCCCGCAGGGTCAGCCATCGACCGCTTTGTCCTCAGTGGGCGCGAGGTGTTCCGCAAGGACGGGCGGCTGACCCTGTCGGATGGCACGCTGGCTGGCGCGGATCTCGACATGGCCACGGCGCTGGCGGTCATGACGGGGCAGGTGGGAGATCCCGTCGAAAAGGCGATTGCCCGCGCGACCTCGACCCCCGCCGCTCTCTTGCGCGACACCGGCGGGGTCGGGCGGCTGGATGCGTCTACCCGTTGGGTGAATTACCTGCCGCCCGCCGATGCGGGCCACGCCGTCACGATGCGGCTCTGTGCAGACTGACTGTTTGCGCTGTCCTTGCCTGCGCAACGATCCCCGAGCTTGCCACGATCCGCTGATGCGGCCGCGCCTTGAGCGCCTTCAGATGATCCGGCAGCCGCCCCAGACGCGCAATGTCACGGGCCTGCCGACCATAGGCCGTCTTGGCATCCTGCATGCGCAAATCCGGGAAAAGCGCGAAGATCTCGCTGCGCACTTCCGAGTGCAGGGCGGCCATGGCGAAGGCACCGGGAAAGAAGCTTTCGGACGGGGCGCCATTGGCAAAGACGATCTGGTGATCTTCGAACAACAGGTGGAAATAGGTCACACTGCGGCAGCCGTGCATCACCCGCGCAGCACCCCCCTGCATCCGGGCCAGATGGGTCGCCCGCACCAGCGTTTCCTCGCCATCAAGGGTGAACAGAACCCCGTGCTGCGGCGACACGATCAGGGGCGCATCGCCCCCGGTCAGCGCCGGTGACAGCTGGATTGGCCGCAGCCTGGGTGTTCTAGCCAGATCGGCCGCATCCAGCTGGCGTTGCCCGATCCAGCGCAGGGTTTGCACGCCATTGTCGCGGGTCACGATCCGGTCTCCGGCCTGCAGCATGTCGATCCGGCGGTCGCCATCGGTGGTCAGGATGCGGGTGCCCGAGGCGAAACAGACCACGCCCGTGTTTTCGACCGTGAAAGAGGTCTTGTTGCCCGTCGCCCCGAGGATCACCAGACCACCGCTGCCAAAGCTGGCATTGTCGGAATAATCGGCACCGCCCAAACCGTCGTTCGACTGGTTCAGGATGCCGTCATCGTTGAAGTCGGCGGTCAGTTCCCAGATATCATCGTAGAAGGCCGACAGGTCGAGCCGGTCGTTGTTGGTGATATCCGCGTCGTTCAGCGTTCCGGTATTGCCGAAGTTGAAATCGGTGATCGTGTCGACGCCGTCACCTGCCACATAGACAAACGTATCTGTGCCGTCGCTGCCGGTCAGCTGGTCATTGCCCAGCCCGCCGGTGAGCGTGTCATTGCCCGCCCAGCCGTCCAGCGTGTCGTCGCCCGTCCCGCCCTCCAGCAGGTCATTGTCGCCGCCGCCAAAGAGCGAGTCGTTCCCGTCCCCGCCAATCAGCGTGTCGTTGCCGTCGCCAGCGCTCAGCTCGTCATTGCCCGCGCCGCCGTCAAGTGAATCGGCAGAGGCATCGTTGCCACCCAGCAGCGTGTCGTTGCCCGCGCCGCCAATCAGCGTGTCCGCACCCTCAGCGCCATCAAGGTAGTCGTTGTCATTGCCACCATCGAGCAGGTCATTGCCCAGACCACCTTCAAGCGTGTCGTTGTCGTCCTGACCGTAGATCGAGTCGTTGCCCGCTCCGCCCGTCAGGCTGTCGGCGTTGTTGTCCGGGGCAAGGTCAGTGCCGTCATTGGGCAGATCGTAGGGAGCAAAGAATGGGTAATCCGGGTTCGTCGGCGCCACGTCGCCATAGATGATGTCGTCGTCATCTCCGGCGTCGATGGTGTCGTTGCCCTCGTTGCCTTCGAGGAAATCCGTCCCCGCGCCACCGGACACCAAGTCATCGTCGAACCCGGCATCCACCGTGTCGTTGCCTTCGCCACCGAAAATGATGTCGTTGTCATCCCCGGTCAGGATGCTGTCATTTCCAAGCCCGCCATCGACCGTATCACGGTCGTTGAGGGGGGCCGTGTCACCCGGATAGTAGAGCGGATCGCCCACCGTTCCGTAGCCTTCGTCAGGCATCCCGGTGCCGGGCGAGGTGCGGGTGTTGATGACATCGTCACCCGCGCCGCCCTCGACGCTGTCATTGCCTTCAAAGCCGATGATCGTGTCGTTGCCGTCGCCACCAAGGATCGTATCGCCGCCAGCACCGCCATCAAGGAAATCGTTGCCACCTTCGCCAAAGATCTGGTCGTTGCCCGTGCCGCCCTCGACACTGTCATCATCCGCTCCGGCAAAGATCATGTCGTCATCGGCACCGCCCAGAAGCGTGTCGTTGCCACCGTCGCCGATGATCGTGTCATTGCCTGCACCGCCGGAAATGGAGTCCATTCCGGCCAGCCCATCATCGCCGTCAAGGGAATCGTCCCCGGCACCGCCGATCAGCGTGTCGTTGCCATCCTGGCCAAAAAGCGTGTCGTTGTCGTCATCGCCCGACAGGCTGTCATCGCCGGTCCATCCATAGACAAGGTCTTCCCCCAGCCCCGCGAGAACCGTGTCGTTGCCTGTCCCTGCATCTATGACATCGTCATTGGTGCCTGCGCCATTGTCCAGCGCATCGACCCGGTCGCCCTCGGGATCGCCGATATAGCCGGTGTCGATCAGGTCCGCGCCTGCCGTGCCTTCGACGATGAAATCGCGCGCATCCGGTATGCCCATCGCCACCAGCGTGTCGATATCCGACACGGACGCCGCCGAGACACCCACAAGCGTGAGGCTTTCTCCGCCCGGGAAGGTCAGGATCGCGTCGCCGCTTCCGTCGCCATTGGTGTCGGTGACCACCACGTCGCCCGCATGCACCGGCGTGAAGCCGTCGCTTGTCAGGCCCGAGACATCAAGCTGGTCACGGGTGGAGCCGTCTCCGCTGTCGGTCAGGTCGAAACTGGTGAGCGTCAGGCTACCCGAGCCCGTCCCCAGCACAAGCGTATCGCGCCCGCCACCCAATGTAACGGCCTCGATCTCGGAGAAACTTGCGGTCGAAGTGCCATCGGTGATCGTTCCCGCCTCGGTTGCGGACAGGGCGACGGTTGTGTCCGTGGTGACTGCGCTCAGGTCGATGGTGTCGAAATCGGTCCCGGTGCTGATCGTCTCGCCGCCGGTGATCGTGTCATTGCCGTATCCATCCGTCAGAACGAAGGTATCGGCATCCGCGCCACCTGTAAGAATGTCTGCGCCAAGACCGCCATCCAGCGTATCGTCCCCGTCTCCGCCGTCCAGGGTGTCGGCAAAGGTGCCGCCGAACAGTGAGTCGTCCCCGGTGCCGCCGCTGAGCGTGTCGTTGCCAGAGCCGCCCGCGAGCGTGTCATTACCGTCGCCACCGGCAATGGTGTCATTCCCGGCCTCGCCGGTCGCGCTGTCATTCCCGCTGCCGAGAAGGATCGTATCGCCTCCATCGCCGCCTGCGACGGTGTCGTTGCCATCCCCCCCCTCGAGCGTGTCGTTGCCTGCACCGCCGACAAGACTGTCATCGCCACCCCAGCCTTTGATGAGCAGGCCGCTGTCGTCGGCGATGATCGTGTCGTTCGCGACGTTTGATCCGTCGATCTGCTCGATCCCGATCAGAAGGTCCCCCTGCGCGTCGCCGCCACTTTCGATCAATCCATCGGACAGGTCGACCGTCACCCCGTCGACCGACGTGAAGTAGCTCGCGATATCCCAGTCGCCTGCACTGCCGTCAATCGTATCCGCGCCCGCGCCGCCCTCCATCTGGGTGAAGCTGCCGATACCCGTTGCTTTGCCGACAAGGCTGTCATCGCCCGCGCCACCATCGAGATAGTTCTGACCATCCCCGCCGATCAGCGTGTCATTGCCCAGCCCACCCACGATTGTGTCGTTGCCCTCCTGGCCGTCGATAAGGTCGGCTCCGCCACCACCCGTAAGGCTGTCTGCGCCAAGCCCGCCATAGATCGTGTCGGCACCGCTGCCGCCGATGACCGTGTCGTCACCCCAGTTGGAGTAGACTTCAACACCGTCGGTGGTGATGCTGGCGTCAATGCTGTCGGCTTGATTGGTGCCGTCCATGACCTCGATTTCGGAGAAGGTGGAGACCACCCCCGGCGTGCCGTCGAACTCTACCGTACCAGCCTCGTTGCCGGTATAGAGAACGGTCGCGCCCTGGCCGGTGCCGTTCTCGTAGATGTCGAGCACGTCGCGGTCAGTGCCATCCGCATCCTCGCCACCCGCGATCGTGTCCGCGCCGTGGTTGTCGCCCAGCCCGATCGTGTCGTCACCCGCTCCCGCATTGACCAGATCGTTGCCGGTGCCGCCCGTGATGCTGTCATTCCCGAACGCGCCGTTGATCGTGTCGTTGCCCGCGTCACCGATCAGGGTGTCGTTGCCCGCATAGGTGTAGAACACCTGCGCCGGATCAAAGGCGGTGCCGTTGTCGTGGAGGATGTCGAAGGTCTGGCTGTTGCCATTGTCATAGGTGACCGTGACCTGGTGGTGACCCGACGCGATCTGGGTCGTGCTCAGGCTTGCCCATTGTTCGGACAGGAAGACATTGTCGGTCCCGTAGGTGAAACCCTGAAGCGTCAGGTTCGCTCCGTCGCCGGTCGAGGTGACGGTGACCAGGTCGAGTTCGATGTCGCCATCATTGGCCGTGCCCGAGCCGTCATCGAGAATGATCGTGGCCGAGGTGCCCGGATCGCCGTTAAAAAGAAACGCGTCGAACCCGATGCTGCCGGTGACCGTGTCGGCATCGTTCACCAGCGTGCCGAAGGGCTGCCGATCATCGATCAGGTCATCGCCGTCGCCACCAAGAATACTGTCATTGCCGACGCCGCCTTGCAGACTGTCATTGCCCGCGCCACCGTCGATGATGTCATCACCGGACTGGCCGTCGATGGAATCCGCACCAAGCCCGCCGACGAGGCTGTCATTTCCGGTCCCGCCCCACAGCTCGTCATTGCCGTCGCCGCCGATGAAGGTGTCGTTGCCCTGACCATCGGGACCGAATATCTCGTCGTCGTAGATGTCGTTGCCGGGGCTGCCTTGGATGAAATCGTCGCCGCCCCGCGTCTGGATATAGGTGGAGCCATTGTCCAGCGTCGCATCGACGGTGTCGTTGCCCTCGGTCAGGATCAGCTGTTCGATCCCCGAGAAGCTGATCGTGTCGCCGGTCACGCTGTCAGTGATCGTGCCCGCACCCGCGCCGGTGAAGACGACGCTGACCGGATTGCTCAGCCCGTTCAGGTTGATCGTGTCGTAATTCGCGCCGGTGGTCGCGGTGTCGCCACCACCGATCGTGTCATTGCCGAACCCGTCCGCAAGCAGGAACGTGTCGGCATCCCCGCCGCCGACCATGACGTCCGCTCCCGCGCCACCGGTCATGGTGTCCGCGCCGTCACCGCCAAGGATCAGGTCGTCGCCGTCACCGCCAAAGATCAGGTCGTCGCCTTGCACGCCGTCGATGGTGTCGTTTCCGAGGCCACCCAAGAGCGTGTCGGCGTCGCCGCCACCGCTGATGTTGTCGTCACCCGCACCGCCCGAGATCGAGTCGTTGCCGGAACCGCCACTCAGCGTTTCGTTGCCGCTGCCGCCAAAGATCGTGTCATTGCCACCCTGACCGTCGAAGATGTTGTCACCCGAGGTCGATCCTGCGCTGAAGAGGTCATCCCCGGCACCTGCGTCGATGTCAAGCGCGGCGGTTTCAGTGCCAGCCTCAACAGTGTCGTTCCCCGAACCCAGCCGGACCGCTTCGATCTCCGAATAGGTGATTGTACTCGTGCCGTCGGTGATCGTGCCGGATTCTCCTCCGGTCGTGGTCAAGATCACGTCGACCCCGGTGCTCGCGTTCAGCGTGTCCGCATCGCTGCCGGTGGTCATCGTCTCGCCACCGGTGACGATGGCGTCACTCATCGTCATGACCGAGATCAGGTCCGCATCGGCCCCACCATCCAGCGTGTCGGTGCCACCCCCGAGCGAGAAAATCTCGTCGTTGCCATCGCCGCCGAGCAGCAGGTCGTTGCCGGTGAAAGCGGCGACATAGTCGTCACCCGCGCCGCCATCCACCGTGTCGTTGCCGTCGCCGCCGGTCAGGTTGTCATTGCCCGCACCGCCGAGGATGCTGTCATCACCGGTTCCGGTTGACACCGTGTCATCGCCGCCACCCGCTTCGATCACCTCGTTGCCGCCGCCACCGTTCACGATATCGGCCTGATCGGTGAGGATCAGACGCTCGATCTCGGAGAAGGAGATGACGTCCGTGCTGGCGTCATCGTCGATGGTGCCTGCCTCGCCACCCGAGAAATTGACCGTCACAGATGTTGTGACCGCACTCAGGTCGATCGTGTCGAAATCCGTGCCGGTGGTGATGGTGTCGCCACCGCTGATCGTGTCGTTGCCGAAAGCGTTTGCCAGAAGGAATGTATCGGAATCCTCGCCGCCGACCAGACTGTCATCGCCCTCGCCACCGGTGATCGTGTCGTTGCCCATCTCGCCAAGAAGGGTGTCATTCCCGGCCCCGCCACTCAGCGTGTCGGTCCCGCCGCCTCCCCAGATCCGGTCGTCGCCGTCGTCGCCCGACAGGCTGTCGGCGCCGCCATTTCCGAACAGACTGTCATTGCCTGCGCCGCCGCTGATCGTGTCGTCGCCGATGTCGCCAGATAGTTCATCTGCGCCGGAACTGCCGATAATGGAATCGTCGCCATCGAGACCGGTCAGCGTGACTCCGACGGTCGAGGCGGAGGCATCCACCGTGTCGGCCTGATTGGTCAGGATGATCTGCTCGATCTCGGAGAAAGTGAGCGCATTGGTGCCGTCCGTGATCGTCCCGGCCTCGTCGCCGGTATAGGTGACGGTGACGCCGGTCGCGAGCGCGCTCAGGTCGATGGTGTCGAAGTCCGTGCCGGTGGTGACGGTTTCGCCGCCGATGACGGTATCGTTGCCGATGCCGTTCAGAACGACATAGGTGTCGCGGTCCGCGCCGCCGCTGAAGGTCTGGTTGGTGCCGCCGCGATCCTCGAACCGGTCGTCGCCCGCATCGCCGAAGTACTCGGCGAAGGCATTGCCGGTCCCGGACTGGATCGTGTCATTGCCGTCACCGCCATAAAGCGTGGCTGCCTCGGGCCCCGTGGTGCCGTCGATCAGCAGGTCGTCGCCGGCCTCGCCATAGGCCAGGTCCGGCCCGAGACCTGTGTCGATGGTGTCGTTGCCATCCCCGCCATAGATCGTATCGGCGGCAGAGCCGCCAAAGATGCTGTCGTTCCCGGTTCCGCCATAGATCAGGTCGGCGCTGTTCCCGCCATCGATGGTATCGTGGCCGAACTGACCGTAGATCGTGTCTGAACGATCGCCGCCCTCGATGCTGTCGGCCAGCCCTTCTGCGCCATAATTCACCGTCTGGTTTGCGGCACCTTCGATCAGTTCGAGGAAATAGCCGTCCGTGTCGCGCAGGAGCCAGTTGTGATCTTCGAAGGTGAATTGGACATAAGTTTCGCCCGGCTGGATCGTGGCATAGAATTGGTGAATGCCACTGCCGTCGATCCACCACAGCTCGATCGGGCCATCGGCGCTGTTGATGATCGTGAGATTGGTGGCCGTACCATTCGTGACCGACGCGAAATCCGACGGCGTATACCATTGACCGTCGCCCAGGATGAAGTCGGCGTCGCCGCCGCCCGCGATGCTGTCGCCTCCCTGGCCGCCGTGAATGCTGTCCGCGCCGTCGCCACCGTCGATGGTGTCGGTGCCTGCGTTGCCGCTCAGCGTGTCGGTGCCGGTTCCGCCCAAGATGCTGTCATCGCCGTCGCCGCCCCAGACGATGTCGTTGCCATCTCCGCCGTCGACGATGTCATTGCCAGCACCTGCCAGAATCGTGTCGTTGCCGCCAAAGCCGCGGATGACATCGCCATCGCCGAAGGTGCCCTGGACACCAAGCGCGTCATTGTTGTCAACGAGGTCACCGTTCGGATCGCCGGTATAGCTGGCGTCGATCAGGTCTCCCCCGGCCGATCCGTCCACAAAGCCATCCGGGCTGGGCGACGCGACGGTGTTGATCGTGACATAGCCCACATCGGTGACACCATTGGCGTCAGTGACCTCGTATGTGAAGGCCGAGGACATGATGTCGGCGTCAGACAGAACGGTCAGCGTGCCGTCCGGGTTGAGCGTCACCTGTTCGCCCGTGCCCAGCGTTACGACGTTCCCGACAACAACATCGGTTCCGTTGATCTTGGTGACCGTGAGGCCAAGACCCGCCGCGTCGAAATCATTGGCCAGCACGTCGATGACTGCAGAACTGTTCGGGGCGAGCTCGATCTCGTCCGAAAAGGCGAGCGCGACCGTCTGCGCACTGTCCGCCGCGATCAGCAGGTTGGAATCGAATGCACCGTCACCACCATCGGCAAGGGCGATCTTGATGGTGTTCTCGACACCGACATTTACCGGTGCCTTGAACGACAGGGTCACGGTGAACCCGTCCATCTCGGTGTTGAAAGGGTCGGTGGCTGCGGGGTTGTCGACGTAGAGGTTCGAATTGACCGTCGTGTTGACCGTGTCGATCGACACAGTGTCGCCTGTCGGGGTCAGCGGCGTGAAGACGCCGTTCACCCACACGCCCACTGCATCGTTCACACCGCCGTTCACGAATTCGAGGTATTCCTCGGAGGAGAAGGTGAACTGCATCGTCAGGAAGGCGTTGTCGGGAATGAAGACGGTCTCGAAGACCACCGCGTCGAACGTGGTATTTCCCGACAGCGCTGTCAGGTCGGCATCTCCTGCGCCGCTGTGGTCTGTGCTTGTCCCCGGCGCGGTATTGGTGTTCGTCGTGCCGTCGGAATTCGTGTAGTCCGCTACGTTGCCGGTCGAGAAGATGATCCCGGAATCGCCGGGCACCGTGCCGGGCGATGTGGTTTCTCCGCCGGAATAGGTCCCGCTCTGGCCGACTGCCCCCGTCAGGGTGGACGAAACGATGGTGACGCCATCGCCGAAGATCGTATTCGCAAGGAGTGTTGCGTCGGTGGTCTGCGTGACGGCGAGTTCGGTTGCTGTGGGCATGATTTACTTGCTTCCTGCGCAAAGGGTCAGGTCGGGAGTCGTGAAGGGGAGGCCACGGAGGTGGGGCAGGTGCGGTCGCAAACGCAGGGAAAGCTGCGGCTGCGGCAGTTTGCCGGTGCTTTTGCAAAATGTGGGCCGAACCATGTGAACGCTCCTGGTACCGCGGCAACTCTTGAACGCGCCCAAACCCGGGCGAGCCTTCCGTCCGGGTCAGTCACGCACGCAACCACCCCAGATCCCGTGCGTATCCAGAAATTGCGGCCTTATTCCTGAGCGACTGGGGCGAAGCTGTGGCATTTGCCCGTGTCCGCTGGAAACAACAGCCAGAATAAGGTTCATTGTACCGCAGCCAGCGACAATTGCGGTGCGGGCAGGCCTCTGGCCAAACGACTGGGGAGAACTGTGCGCCCGGCGCGGGTGCTGAGGCCCTTGAGATGCGCAGGCAAGTCCTGTCGTCCCGCAAAGCCTCGCACGGGTTCGCCATAGGCGCGGCCGGCCTGCACGTGCCTGAGGTCCGGGAAGAGCGTGAAAATCTCGTCTCTCGCTTCCTGGTGGAGGGCGGCCAGCGCAAGATGTCCGGGAAAGAAACTCTCGGACGGCGCGCCATTGGCGAAGAGGATCTGATGATCGTCGAACATCAGGTGCAGGTAGGTGACCTGTCGGCACCCCTGCATGATGCGGGCCGTCCCGCCCTCGAGACCGGCAAGGTGCACAGCGCGCACAAGCCGTTCCTCGCCATCGACTTGAAACAGAACGCCATGCTGCGGCGACACGGTCAGGGGCGCGTCGCCACCGGTGAGGTCAGCCGACAGCAGGATCGGCCGCAGCTTCCGGTTTTGCGCCAGCGCGACCCTGTCCAGATGCCGCCGCCCGATCCACCGTAGGGTCTGCACCCCGTTGTCGCGCGTGACGATCCTGTCCCCGGCGCGCAGCGTGTCGATCCTGCGGTCGCCAGTCTCCGTCAGGATGCGCGTGCCCGAGGCGAAACAGACGACGCCGGTATTCTCGACGGTGAAGGACGCCTTGGTCCCGGTCGCGCCGACGACCACCAGCCCGCCGCTGCCAAAGCTGGCATTGTCGGAATAATCGGCACCACCCACGCCATCGTTAGACTGGTTCAGGATGCCGTCATCGCGGTAATCCGCCGTCAGCTCCCAGATGTCGTCGTAGAAGGCCGACAGGTCGATCCGGTCGTTGTTGGTGATGTCGCCATCGCTCAGGGTTCCGGTGTTTCCGACATTGAAATCGCGGATCGTGTCGAGGTCGTCGCCGGGCGCATAGATGAATGTGTCATCGCCATCGCCACCGATGAGCGTGTCGTTGCCGGCTCCGCCGTCGATCACATCGTTGTCGGCCCCACCATCCACGATATCGTCTCCAGCCCCGGCACGGATGGTATCGTTGCCCTGAAAGCCATTGATGACATCTCCGTCACCGGTCGTGCCCTGCACCCCCAGCGCATCATTGTTGTCGACGCGGTCTCCCTGGGGATCGCCGAGATAGGCAGTGTCAATCAGATCATTGCCGGTCGTGCCATCCACGATGCCGTCCGGATCGGGTACAGCAGCCGTCGTTACGGTGACATAGCCCACATCGGTGATGCCAAGCCCGTCGGTCACTTCGTAGGTGAAGGTCGATGCGGTCAGGTCGCCATCGGTCAGCACCGTCAGGGTGCCATCGGCGTTCAGCGTGATTTCTTCGCCCGTTCCGAAGGCGATCGTGTCACCCGGCACGACATCGACGTTGTTGATCTTGGTGACCGTCAAGCCAAGACCCGAGGAATCCGCGTCATTGGCCAGCACGTCAAGGATCGCCGGGCTGTTCGGGGTCAGTTCGATCTCGTCTGAAAAGGCGATGGCAACGGTCTGAAGGCTGTTCGCCGCGATCAGGAAGTTGGAATCGTAGTCCGCGTCGCCGCCATCGGCGAGGCCGATCTTGATGGAATTTTCCACCCCTGCGATCACCGGGGCCTTGAAGGCCATGGTGATGGTGAACCCGTCCATCTCGGTGTTGTAGAGGTCTTGGGTGTCTGGGTTGTCGACATAGAGGTTCGAATTGACGGTCGTGTTGACGGTGTCGATCGACACCGTGTCGCCGGTAGGCGTCAACTCGACAAGGGTTCCGTTGACCCAGACGCCAATCACGTCGTTGAAGCCATCGTTGACGAACTCGAGGTATTCTTCGGACGAGAAGACGAATTGCATTGTCAGGAAGTCGTTGTCCGGGATGAACACGGCCTCGAAGACGACGGAATCGAATGTTTCAACCCCGGCGATTGCGGTGAGCTGGGCGTCGCCGGGGGTGCTGTAGCCTGTGCCGGTTGCGCCCTGCGTATTCGTGTTGGTGGTGCCATCGGAATTGGTGAAATCCGCAACATTGCCGGTCGAAAGGATAACCCCCGACTCGCTTGGTGCCACGCCGGGAGATGTCGTCTCTCCGTTCGAGTAGATGCCGGTCTGACCCGCAGAGCCTGTCAGGGTCGAAGAAACAATCGTGATGCCGGGCCCAAAGATCGTTTCTGCGACAAGGCTCGCATCACTTGTCTGGACGATATCGAGTTCTGTGGCGATTGGCATGGCTTACGCGCTCCTGGCACTGGTTAACTGACGGTGATCCGGGGATCAGACGGGCAGGGGCACGGATGGGACGGGCCCCGTGCAGGTGCCGTTCGGGCTGAGGTCTGAATTTGCCTGTGACATCGCGCCCTCCCGTTTGATCCCTGCTCGTGCACGATGGAAAACGGTTGGCAGCAGGTCCGGTTTAGGAAGGATCAGCCCGGACTATCTTTTGCGCGCAGACGCACGCCGATGGCCCCTTGCGTGAATTCCCGTCGTCTTGGTCGAAGGCACAACCTGCGTCGGCCTGACCGACTCGTGCAGGGCCGCATGGTACGTCCCGTCCGGGTTCGTCCGGATCACCTGAGAACAAATCGATCTTGTGCCCCGTGGGTCGCGCAGGTCGCCGACATAGAAGCGCGGCCCATAGGCGGCACGAAAACCCGGTGCCGATTCATCGGACCCTCCGGCGGCCAGCGCGGCGCGCCTCAGAGCTTCAGATACGCACCTGCCCAAGCGCAGAGCACCGCGCAGGCCTGCCCGAAATCGGCGAGATCCATCGCTTCGGCGGGGTTGTGGCTGCCGTTCTCGTTGCGGATGAACACCATCGCAGAGGGCACGCCCTGACCTGCGAAGGTGGCGCAATCATGCCCGCCGCCCGAAGGCAACTCAAAACTGTCGATGCCACAGGCATGCGCCGCCGCGACAAGGCCCCGCCGCAGCCGCGCATCCATCGGGGCCGCGGCGGCCTGGGTATAGGGTCCAAGATCGATCCGGACATCCCGCCGCTCTGCGATGTCCCGCGCCTGTTTCTGCAGCCAATGTTCGAACAGGGCCAGAACGGTGTCGTCCTGGCTGCGCACATCCAGCGTGAAGCTCAGCAGGCCCGGCACCTTGGTGATGCCGTGGAGCCGGGCATCGGTGGTGAATTCGCCCAAGGTCAGGACCATGTCCTCGCCCTTGGCTTCGGCCTCCACCCAATAGGTCTCCATCGCGTGGGCCAGTTCGACGCCTGCCAGCACGGCATCGCGGCGGCTTTGGCGTGGTACACCGCCCGCATGGGTGGTCTCGCCCTCGATGCGGCAGAACCGGTGCCGGATATTGCCCCGGATCGCGGTCACGATGCCGACCGGGCACCCCGCCTCGATCAGAACCGGCCCCTGTTCGATATGCATCTCGACAAAGGCGCCGATCCGGTTGGGATCAAGCTGCGCGCGGCTGTCGCGGATCGCCTGCGGATCGCGCCGCGCTTCGGTCATGTGATCGGCCAGTGTGCGCCCGGTGTCGCTGCGCCGCAGCCGATCAGGGGCGTCGGCGGGCAACACCCCGAACGCGGCCCGGCTGCCAAGGTAATGCTCGGGGAACCAGATCATCTCTTCGGCGCGGATCGCCATCAGCGTCACGTCGCAGGGTGGCTGTGGCCCGTCCAGCAAATGCTCCAGCAGCACCAGCCCGCCGATCACCCCCGCGGCACCGTCGAAATTGCCGCCGTGCGGCACGCTGTCCAGATGCGAGCCGGTCATCAGCACCGGCGCATCGCGGTCCTGTCCCGTCAGCGTGACATACAGATTGCCGACGGCGTCGGTGCGCGTGTCCAGCCCCAGAGCCACGGCCTCGCGCGTGATCATCGCATGGGCGGCATCCTCGACCGGGCCAAAGCTCGCGCGCGTCACACCGGGCGCATCCGCGCTCAGGTCGGCCAGTTCGGCAAAGAGCCGCTCGGCACGTGCCAGCGGGGTTGCAAGGTCGGGGCGCATGCTCAGCCTCCCGCGATGACACGGGCAAGGGCAGGGGACAGGCCTGTCGATGGTTTTGCCACTGGACGCGCGACGCGGCGGCCATAGGTCGGGGCAAGCCGGACAAGGCCAATGGCTTGTGCCGTTGCCGCTGCGATGGGGTCGACCAACAGTCCCTGCACCTCGGACGCGATATCGCTTGCCACGCCGGTCAGCGGTGCGCCGCCAAGGATCACCACATCGGCGCCGTCCCTTGCCGTGGCCTCTTCGACAAGGCCGATCAGGTCTGCCCGCAGGTCGGTTGCAACCGTGTCGACCGATACGGGTGCGGTTTTGGGGCAGCGCACCCCGGTGAACCGCGCCTCAAGCCCGGTCTGGCGCACGCAATCGCCGTACCACCGCGCCATGTGCGGCGAGAAGGTGACGATGGAAAAGCGGTCGCCCAGCATGGCAGCGGTCAGGATCGCCGCCTCGGCCATGCCGACCACGGGCAGGTCGAACAATTCACGCGCCGCCATCAGTCCAGGATCGCCGAAGGCCGCGATGATGACCGCGTCGACACTGTCATGGTGGTGCGCAATCACGTCCAGCACATGCGCCCCGGCGATCTGCGCCTCTGCGCGCGACGAGATATAGGGAAACCCCTGCGCGGCCGTCAGTGCGATGATCTCTGCCGTGTCGCCCGCGATGCCCTGCGCCACCCGCGCCATCGGCCTTGTCATGGCTTCTGTCATGTTCGGGTTGATCATCAACAACCGCATCACGCGATGTCCTTGAGAAGCGGTTCGAGCAGTTGCGCGGCACCGATCAGCGCCCCGTCACATCCCGCGCCCGCGATCAGTTGCAGGCCGAGCGGAAGCCCGGTCCGGTCCGTGCCACAGGGCAGGGACAGCGCGGGCACCCCGGCATGGTTGACCTGCGGCGTGAAGGCGGCATGGTCGCGCGGTCCTGCGGGCAGACCGGCGATGGTTTCCGGCGCGGACAGTTCTGCGAGCCATGCGGGGCAGGGAGTTGTCGGGGTCGCGATGATCCCGTGACGGTCCAGCGCGTCCCGCAGGACAACGCGCATTCGGTGGGAGATCTGGTGGGCAGCGGCAACCTCCACCCCGGTCAGCGCCAGCCCCGTCTCGATCTGTTTTGCGATCATCGGATCGAAGATCTCGGGCGTGGCGCGCCACGCATCGCCATAGGCCTGCGCCACCCCCGCGAATTGCAGCGGCAGGATGTCGTGCCCCTTGATCCCGCCCCAGTCAATCGCGGCGGTCTGAACGTCGATCCCTGCCTTGGCCAAGACCTGCATCACGTCGGCGAAGTTGTCGGCCACGTCCGGTTCGACCACTTGCCCCGTGCCGAAATCGGGACTTGCCGCAAGCGTGAGGGTGGATGGCACCTCCGCACGCACTCCGGCCAGAACCTCCATCGCCAAGGCGATGTCGCCCATGTCCCGCGCAATCGGGCAGATCACCGAGATGCCCCAGACGGGTTCGACAAAGCTGGGACCGTAGGGGATCAGGTCATAGGTCGGCTTCATGCCGCAGAGCCCGGTATGCGCCGGTGGCCTGCGGCTCGATCCGCCTGCATCTGTGCCAAGCGCAAGCGGCACGATACCGGCCGCCACGGCCGCGACCGATCCGCCGGATGATCCGCCCGGCCCCAGCAGGGGATTGACCGGGTTGCGGGTGATCCCGGGATAGGGCGAGTTGGTGGCACCCTTGCAGGCGAACTCGGCACAGGTCGCGATGCCCAGAACCATCGCCCCGGCCGCGCGCAGGCGGCGCACCGCTTCGGCGTCTTCCGGGGCGATGTGATCGGCAAAAAGCCGCGAGCCCTGAGAGATCCGCAGGCCTTTGACCCAGATATTGTCCTTGATCAGCACCGGCACCCCGGCGAGAGGCAGGTCTTCGCCCGCGCCAAGACGCTGCGCCACGTGGTCGGCCTCGGCCTCGAAGCCGGGGTTGAGGAAACAGATCGCGTTGATCGCTGGATTGCGGTCGGCAGCACGCGCCAGCGTTTCTGCGGCAATAGCGGCGGGTGTGACATCGCCACGGCGTACGGCGGCAGCCAGATCACGGGCGCTCAGGTCAAGTGCGCTCATGCCGTGCCTGCCTGTTGCATGGCCCAATGCCGGGCGATGTCCCGGCGCGGTGCGATCCAGACTCCGGGTGTCGCCGCGATATGCGCCAGCACCGTTTCCAGACCCCCGATGCGCGCCGGTCGGCCGATGATGCGCAGGTGCAGGCCGATGGACATCATCCGCGCCGTCGTAGCGCCCTCGGCATAGAGCCGGTCGAACCCGGCGATCACGTAATCCGAGAAATCGCGCGCCTGCACGAATCCGCCACCGGGGGAAAAGCGCATGTCATTGGTGTCGAAGGCATAGGGCAGCACCACGTGATCACCTTCCATGTAGGGAATGTCGTCGTCATAGGCGTTGCTGTCATAGGCAAAGCCGCCATGTTCGATCAAGAGCGCGCGGGTGTGTGGCGACGTGGCCGACCTCGTGTGCCAGCCGACGGGGGCGATGCCTGCGATCTCGGTCAGGGCGGCATGGGTGCGGGCGATCACGGCGCGTTCGCGCCCGGCGTCCCATCCGGCATGGGTTTCCCAGCGCCAGCCGTGACACGCCACCTCGTGCCCGCGTTCTACAGCATCGCGGATCAGCCAGGGCGTGCGTTCGGCAGCGCGTCCGCAGGTGGAGAACGTCGCCGTGACGCCGTACCGTTCGAATGCCTCGACGATGCGCCTGTAGCCTTGTCGCGGGCCATAGCCGAAATGGCTTTCCATGCAGGGATCCGGCGCGCCCTTGACCTCTTCGACCGCCTCGTAGCGTGCCTCGTTGCGTTCGTCCCCGTCCCCGATGGACAGTTCCGCGCCTTCCTCGACATTGACCACAAAGGACACCGCCAGACGGGCCTCGTTGGGCCAGCAGGGCGCGGGCTCTGCGCCGAAATATCCCTTCAGATCGCGGCTCATCCCTGGATCATCCGGTTGAGGCCCACGGTGCGCGACCCGATCACCAGTACGATGACCGCCATCAGGATCAACCCCGAGGAGATGGCCGCAAGTGACGGGTCTGGCTGTTCCTCGAGATATTGCAGCATCTTGATCGGCAATGTCTTGTTGCGGGCATCGGTCAGGAAGATCGAGATCGGATAATTGTCCATTGACGCAAGAAAGGCAAACAGCCCGCCGGTCAGATAGGCGGGAGCCAGATTGGGGATCAGCACCTTGAGGATCGCCTTGGGATAAGACAGCCCGAGCGTGCGTGCCGCATCCACCAGCGAGAAATCGAAGCTCGACATCGACGCCAGCAGGGTGCGCATCACAAAGGGCAGGGTGATCACGATATGGCCCAGAAGCAGCGACCAATAGGCGTCGCGCAATCCGATCTCGCGGAAGAACTGCAACAGCGCCACACCCACGACAAGCCCCGGCATCATCAGCGGCGACACGGTGAAGGTGGCAATTGCTTCGCGCCCCTGAAACCGGCCCCGCGCGACCGCGACGGCGGCCAGCGTGCCGAGCACCAGTGAAATGGCAGTGGAGATCAGCGCGAGGTTCAGCGACAGCATCACCGCTTCCCACAGCCCCGACCGGCGATCGAGCGAGCGGTACCAGCGCAGCGACCATTCGGGCGGCGGCAGCGTGTAGACCGAGGACGAGGTGAAGGACGCCGCGACCGTTACCACGATGGGCAGCATCAGGAACACCACGCAGCAGATCGCGATGGTCCAGCTGATGGCAAGGCCCAGCCTGTCCGTGCCGGTCATGACCGTGCTCCTAGCCGGTTGGCCAGCCAGCTTGACCCCAGCACGACCGAGACCGCGATGATCAGCAGGATGGACGAAATGGTGGCACCCAAGGCCTCGTTGCGCAGGAAAAGGAAGGATCGCGCGGTCAGCATCGACAGGGTCTGTTGCCGTTCACCCACGATTAGCGACGGGATGACATACATCGACACCGCCAGAGAAAATACAAAGGCACATCCGGCCACGACGCCCGGCAGGCTCAGGGGCAGGGTGACGTTGACGAAGCGAAAGACCGGGGTTGCGCCCAGCGACGCGGCGGCTTCGGGCAGACGGCTGTCCATCTGGCGCAGCACCGCGTAGATCGGCAGCACCATGAAGGGCAAAAACACGTTCGCCGCCCCGATGATCAGCGCGGTCTCCGTGAACAGCATGCGGATCGGCGCCTCGGTGATCCCCAGAGACATCAGCAGATCGTTCAGCACGCCGCGGGTGCGAAAGATGATCGACCAGGCAAAGGCCTTGACCACGACGCCGACCGACATCGGCAGCACCATGGCGACAAGAAAGATCGACAGCCATATTCCGTTGGCGCGCGACATGGCGATGGCGGTCGGATAGGCGATGACCAGGGCAAGCAGGGTGGTCAGCGCGGCCACCCGCAAGGTGCGCCAGAGCACCGACATGTTGTATTCGTCGCTGAAAAACAGGCGGTATTCCTCAAGCGAAAACTGCCCGTCGATCTGGAACGACTTGAGCAACAGCAAAAGCAGCGGCAGCGCGAAGATCACGGCAAGGAATGACAGGCCCGGCAGCGCCAGCAGCCCGATATGGTCGAGCCGCCGCATCAGTGCGCCGCCTCGTAGACCAGCGTGTCCTTGACCGACCAGCCGAAACTCACATCCTGCCCCCGGTCCATGCCGGTCTGGATGCCCGGCACTTCGCAGAGCAGCCGGTCCTCGGCGGCATGGCTGACGCCGTGCAACTGGGTTTTCGCGCCCAGAACCATCGCGTCGGCCAGCGTGACTGTGATGGTGTTCTCACCCGCACCCTGCTGGATCAGTTCGGGGCGGATGCCGATGGTCACATCCGTGCCGATGCCAAGCGCGCCGGGTGCGCGCACCATTCCGCTGGCCGTGTCGATCTGCATCACGTCGCCCTCGACCTGTTTGACGCGGCCGCGCATCCGCGTCGACAGGCCAACGAAATCCATCACGAAGGCCGATTGCGGACGGGCGTAAAGCTCTGACGGTGTTGCGAATTGTTCGATTCGGCCCGCATTCATCACCGCGATGCGATCCGACACGCCCATGGCTTCTTCCTGATCATGCGTGACGAAAATCGCGGTCATGTTCCGGTCGCGCAATAGCGATTTCAACTCCACCTGCATGGTCTCGCGCAGCTTGCGATCCAGCGCGGAAAACGGTTCGTCAAGCAGCAGCAGCACCGGATCGACCACCAGCACACGGGCAACCGCCACGCGCTGTTGCTGACCGCCGGACAGCGCGGCCACCGGGCGATCGGCAAAGTCGCTCATCCGCACCAGTTGCAGTGCCTCGCTGACCTTCGGGGCGATGTCGCCTTTGGGAACGTGGCGCGCCCGCAGGCCGAACGCCACGTTCTCGGCCACCGTCAGGTGCGGGAACAGCGCGTAGCTCTGGAAAACGACCGAGATGTTGCGGCGATGCGCGGGCACCCGCGTGATGGCGCGTCCGTCCAGCAGGATGTCCCCCGCGTCAGCCGAGGTCAGTCCTGCAATGATGCGCAGCAATGTGGTCTTGCCGCAGCCGGACGGGCCGAGAAGAGACACGAGTTCTCCTCTCGCCACGCGGAAGTCCATATCGGACATCACGGTGGTTCCCTTGAACGCCTTGCCCACTCCGACAACGTCGAGATAGGCGCGTTTGTCCGGCTCCGTCCCTGCGGAGCTTTGCATGGATCAGAGGGCCATCAGCTTGTCGAACCGTTCGATCCAGTCGCGTCGGTTTTCTGCGACGAAAGCCCAGTCCGGCGAATAGATCGGCACACCATCGGGAATGATCGCGCCCGCGGTCACGGTTGTGTTGGCCGGAACCGAAGCCGAGAAGTCCGCGATTGCCGATTGAAGATCTGGGCCAAGCATCTCGTTGACATAGGCCTCCGCCAGTTCCGGGTTCGGGCCGCCCTTGACAAGACAAATGCCTGAAGGCATTGCAAAAATTCCCTCGGAGGGTGCAGCCAGATCGATCGGCGCTCCCTCGGCCTTGCGCGGCAGCGCGTAGGACGAGAAACTGCCCGCGAGCATGGTGATTTCACCCTGTTCCAGCAGGTTGAAGGCCTGGCTCATCGTCGTGTAGACCGACAGAAGGTTCGGCTTGAGCTCTTCCAGCTTGGCGAAGGCCGCGTCGATCTCGTATTGCGCCTCCGAGAAGGGCTTGCCCGACCCGAGCATGGCGGCCATGAACAGCGTCCACATGCCTTCGGTGTTCTGGAGCGACGGAATGATGATCTGGCCCTTGGCCTCGGGCATCCACAAACTGCTCCAGGACGGCACGCCATCCGGCGCGAATTCGGTGTTGTAGGCCACGCCCGCCCAGGGCTGAACGTAGTTGCACCACATCCCGTCCATGTGAATGGCATCGGGTCGCAGATCGGTCATGTTGGGCACCGCATCGGCGGTGATCGGAGTCAGCAGATCGGCCTCGACCGCCTGGATCATCACCGGATCGTCCATCTGGACCACCGACAGGTAAGGCGCGTCCTTGTTCGACGACATCTTCTCGAGGTTCACCGACGACTTGGTGCCTTCGAACAGGATGTCGGCCCCGATGGCCGTTTTCATGTGCGGGATGACGACCGCTTCCATCCACGCGGTGTGCGACCCGGCGCAACCGATGACAAGTTCGGTACTTTGTGCGCGCAGGATCGCCGGTGTCGCAAGCGTTCCCAGCGCCGCATAGGCCGAGCCTTTCAGAACGGATCGGCGGGACAACATGCCCTTGGTCATTCTCTTCATCGTTCACTTCCCCCAGCAGGATTTTCACTGTCCCAAAAATGGCATGCCATTTCGGAAAAGTCCTGATTTTGTTGGGCTTGAGGCAGGTTCACGCATGGTTCTGCCTCAAGTTTAGGCGGTTGGGCAGGGAGGAGGGAATTAATGGGCTGGATCGAAACCGGCACCGCTCGGGTCGCTCTGACGGCTGAGAACCTCGGCCAAAGTCTCGCCGGTGTGACGCAGGTGAATCTTCCAGATCTCCGCCGCCTTATCGGGGTCGCGCGACCGAAACGCCTGCATCAGGGTCTCGTGTTCTCCGACCGCTTGTTCGAGCCGGTCGCGGTTCATGATCGCCATGAATCGCCCGCGCCGCGCCCGCGCGATCAGGCGGCGATGGGTCTCGATGACGATCGGATTGCCGCTTCCGGTGACGATGAAATCGTGGATCAGGGTGTTGGTGTCGAAATAGTCGCTGATTCGGTCCGATCGGAACTGGTCCAGCATGGTTCCGTGCAGTTCCTCCAGACGGTGCAGGCCATCCGTCGTGATCGTTTCGGCAAGCCGCTGCGCCGCGAGGCTTTCGAGGCTGGAGATGACATCGAAAAGATGCACCGCCTCTTCCGGGCCGAACATGGACACCAGCGCACCGCGATGCAGCGTGATCTCGACAAGTCCGTCCGCCTCGAGCAGTTTCAACGCTTCGCGCACCGGGGTCCGCGACACGTCAAGCTCTGCCGAGAGGCGGCGCTCGACCAGCCGGTCCAGCGGCGCAAACTCGCCTTTGACGATCCGGTCGCGCAGGATCGCGGCGATCCGTTCCGCTGTGGCCTTGGAGGTTTCCGAGGGAGTCTGCATGAAAGGTGACCGCCGGAGGACTGGGGTTGAGGCAAGGATGCCCCCGGTCATGCCGCCATCGCGCAGGAAGGTCAATCGCCGCCGTCATGCCGCAGATCGGGGCCGCGCCTCAGTGACGCGACGATCCCTTGTAGAACGGATCCCGGTCTGCGGTGGTTTGGAGGTAGCCGTCGTAGAACGCCCGCACTGTCGGAAACACCGCCTCGCGCAGCGCATGACGGTTCAGTTCATCGGCGTCGCGCGGTTTGGCCAGCGCCTCGGCGATCCGGGCCAGAACGGCGTCGCGATCCACCCGCGTGAAGCGGCCATCGTGATAGACGACGTCACCTTCGATGAGGACGCTGTGCACATCCTTGGACTTCGCCCGGTGGATCAACGCCACCATCGGCGCGATGTCGGTGTCCTGGTAGGGGTAGGTCGCGCTGTCGTAATCCAGGACCACCGCATCCATGCGGCAACCGGGGTCCAGGCGTCCGATCCGGGGGCCAAAGGGTGTGGTGCGCGCGCCATGTTCGGTCGCCATGCGCAGCACATCCCCTGCCGACGGCACCTCTGCCGGATCCATCCCCGGCACCCGGTGCAGGTTCAGCACCATGCGCAGTTCCTGCAGCATGTCCCGGTCATCGTTGATCCCGGCCTCGTCGATCCCCATGCCGACGGTCATGCCACGGTCAAGCAGGGGCATCAGCGGCAGGGTTCCCGACCGCAGCCGCAGGTTGGACGAGCAGTTGTGACAGATGCAGGTGCCGGTTCCCGCGCAGATCTCGATGTCTTCCTCGGTCATCCAGACGCCGTGCCCAAGTGTCATGTGCGGACCGAGCAGCCCCAGCTTTTCCAGATGCCGCACCGCTGTCGTCCCGGTGCGCCGGGCCGCGTATTCCTTCTGGTAGGCGGTTTCGAGCAGGTGCATGTGCATCGGCACACCCGCCGCCACGGATTTCTCCTGCAGCGCCAGCAACCCGTCATCACTCATCCAGTGCAGGTTCGCCGGGGCCAGTTGCACCCGCGCACGCGGCGATGTTTTCGTGTCGGTAAGCCTGTCGAACAAGGTCAGGAAATCGTTGAACGGCATGGTCAGACGGTGCAGATGCGCGGCCATCTTCTTGGCGGTTTCGGGCGGCAGCCGGTCACAGAAGGCGGCATCGTCCTCGTAGACAAAGCGGTTCTGCTCGCGCACGCCGTAGGAGTAGGACGCGCGCATCCCGATATCGGCATAGGCGTCCATCACGGAACTGGCCGAACCGACCACGGCCTCCAGATCGCCCATGGCCCAGCCCTGGATGTGCTGGACGGTCGTCACTCCGGAGGAGATCATCTCGAACGCCGAATAAAGCGTGTCGAGATAGGGATCGACCTTGCGGATGGCCAGCCGCGCGGCGAACCACAGTTCCAGCGGCGAATCCGGTGCGCCCAGTTGCAGCGGCGTCAGCCCGACATGGTGATGCGCGTTGATCAGCCCCGGCATGATCAGGTGAAGCGGATGAGGCGTCACCTTGGCATCGGGATAGGCGGTGATCACCTGCGCCCGTGGACCCACGGCCAGGATCACACCGTCGTCAAAGGCGATGGCGGCATCGTCCAGCATCTGGATATCGCCATCCCGCGACGTGCCGGTGACGATCCATTTCGCGGTGATGATCTGCGTGCTCATGACTTGCCTCCCCCGACCTGCCGCGCGGGTCCGCTGTGCAGGATGCGCGCCCGGATTTGCCCAACCGCTTCAACTGTGCCGTCGATGATCGGGACCGGGCAGAGCGGCGCGATCCGCGCGGCAAGGCCCGCCAGCGGGCCACCCCCCATGACGATGCAGGCCGCCCCGTCCGTGACGCAGGCGTGGCACAGGTCGAGCAGAGACGCGAAGCGGTCGTCGGCTACATGGGCCGGATCGCCCAGCAGCGGTTCGGGATAGGCGGCAACCCGCATCAGGTGATCGCCAACACCATGCTCGAAGGCCTTGTCCCGCAGCGGTGGTGCAACTTCGGGCGCAAAGGTCACGATGGCAAAGGGGCCACCGACACGGCGCACGGTCTCGAACGCCGCTTCGGCAATGCCGATCACCGGAATGTCGGGCCAGAGCGCACGCACCTCGGGTGACCCGGTGTCCCCGAACGAGGCCAGAACGATCCCGTCGGGCAGATGGTCCTGTGCCCGGATGGTCTCGATCACGCCGCGCGTGGCCTCAGCCCCGTCCTCGGGCGTGACAATCAGTTGCGGGCCAAACGCCGCCGAAAGGGTTGTGACATGCTCACCCACACGTGCCGCACTCTGCGCGGCTTGCGCGATCCGGTCTGTGATGCCCTGCGACGTGTTCGGATTGACGACCAGCAGGCGCATCAGACCAGCACCGAGGGCAGCCAGAGCGAAATCGCCGGGAACAGGTTGACGAGGATCAGCGCGACCAGCATCGCCCCGATGAACGCGAGCATCGACGGAATGATCTTGGCAATCGAGATCTTGGCGATGGCGCAGGTAATGAGAACCACTGACGCCACCGGCGGGGTCTGTTGCCCGATGCCCAGATTGATCGTCAGGATCAGCCCGAAATGCACCCGGTCGATGCCCAACTGGTCCGCCAGCGGCAAAAAGATCGGCACCAGCATCAGGATGGCGGGTGTGCCGTGAATGATCGTCCCGGCCAACAGGAAGAACACGTTGATCGTCAGCAGCACCACCCAGTAGTTGTCGGAAATGCCCAGAATGGCCTGCGCGATGTCCTGCGGGATGCGCTGGTTGGTCAGGTACCAGCCCAGCAGGGTCGAGGTCGCCACGATGAACATCAGCATCGCCGAGCGCTTGCCCGCTACCCGCAGCGTGTCGATCAGCGTGCCCATCTTGACCGTCCGGTAGACAAGCCCCGCCAGCACGATGGACCAGAACGCCGCGATGGCGCCCGCTTCGGTCGCGGTGAAGATGCCGCCGAGGATGCCGACAAGAATGAGGATCGGCAGGGTCAGCGGGATCGCCGCGTCCTTGCCGGTTTCGGCAACCCGCTTGAGCGAGAACTCACCCTCGGTCGGATAGCCGCGCTTGACCGAGATGATGTAGGCGGTAGCCATCAGCAGCGCGCAGACCATGATGCCCGGCAGGATGCCCGCCGCGAACAGTTCCGCGATCGAGGCATTGGCGACATAGGCATAGAGGATCAGGTTCAGCGAGGGGGGCACGATGATGGCCATCGTGGCTGATGTCGATGTGACCGCCGCCGCGAACGCAGCCGGGTAGCCGCGCTTGCGCATCTGCGGGATCATCACCGACCCGATGGCGGCCGCGTCCGATGTCGCCGTGCCCGAGATCTCGGAAAAGAACAGCGATGTCAGGATGTTGACATGCGCCAACCCGCCCCGGATATGGCCCACGAGCGATGAGGCAAAGGCGATCAGCTTTTCCGCGATCTTGCCCTGGTTCATGATTTCCCCGGCGATCATGAACAGCAAGGCGGCCACGAGCAGGTAGTTGTTCGCCCCGCCGAACGGGATCAGCCCGATGATCTGCGGCACCACAGCCGGATCGAGCAGGATCATCGTGGCGGCGGTTATCCCAAGCACGAAGGCAATGGGCAGCCCTGCGATCAGCAGCACGAGAAGCAGGATCAGGATCATCCAGCCGGGATCAAGGAACATCAGGCGTCACTTTCGGGAAGAAGGTCATCAGGCGCGATACGCCCGGTCGCGACGCCCACAAGGCGCACCGCGCAGAAAATCGTGATGAGCACGCCGCCCGCGGCCATAGAGCCGCGAAACAGCACCATCGGCAGTTCGATCGAAATCAGCGTCCGCGATCCGAAGCTCAGCGCGGCAATGCCGCCATACCACGCCATCAGCGCGCCGAACGCGCCCATCAGGATCAGGTTCACACAGGTGACGGCTCGCTTCACGCCCATGGGAAACACCCGCAGAACAGCATCAAACCCAAGATGCTCGTTGGTGCGGGTCAGGTAAGCCGCGCCGATAAAGGTCAGCGCCGCAAGGATATGCGCAGGCAGCTCCTCGCCCCAGGACACGCTGTCGTTCAGAACGAACCGGGCGAAGACCGCCCAGTTCAACAGGATCAGAAGAAGCCCCGACATGGCAACCACAAGCGCGTCCAGCACGGCTGTTGTCCAGCGGTCGAGCAGGTCGATCAGGTGCTCCAGTCGGTCCATCTTGCGTACCTTATTCGATGCCAAGGGCGGCTTTGGTCGCGGCGATCATGTCTGCACCGATCACGTCCACGAAGGTCGGGCTTTCGTAAAGCGGGGCCGCTGCGGCCTGGAAGGCGGCAAAGTCGATCTCGTTCACGGCAATCTTGTCCGACAGCGCGGCGATGGTCTCGGTGTCGGTTGTCTCGCCCCACTCGAAGCTCCACGGGGCCACGTCCTGTGCGACGCTCATGACCGTGTCTTTCAGCGCGGGATCAAGACCGGCAAGGAAGGTTTCGCTGAACACGAGGAAGGTCGGCAGGTAGACGTGGTTGGACAGCGACATGTAGTCCTGCACTTCGTAGAGCTTGGCCGTGTCCACGACGTTGGCGGGGTTTTCCTGCCCGTCGATGGTGCCCTGATCGAGCGCGGAATAGACCTCGCCAAAGGACAGCGGCGTGGCGTTCGCGCCCAGCGTGTTGAACATCTCGACGCGCTGCTTGCTGGTGGGGGTGCGGATCTTCAGCCCCTCGAGGTCGGCTGGCACCACGATCGGGCGCACATCGTTGGTGATCTGGCGGAACCCGTTGTCCCACATCGCGGCAAGCACCATGCCGGTGCCGTCAAACCCTTCGGCCAGCATCTCGCCCGCCGGGCTGGCGGCAAAGGCCTGAACCGCGGCTCGGTCCTCGAAAAGGTAAGGCAGGTCGAAAATGGCACTGCGGCTGTTGATCTGCGCCACCGCAGAGGCCGACAGCGAGGCCTGATGCGTGCCCAGCGACAGACCCTGAAGCACATCCTCTTCCTTGCCGAGGGTGCTGCCCATGAAAATCTGAACGTCGATTTCGCCCGGAGCGGCTGCTTCGAGGCGGGTTTCGTATTCCTGCAGGAACACGTGGGCGAACGTTCCTTCGGGCAGGGACGAATTGATCTGAAGCACGGTTTGCGCCGAGGCGACAGCGGGCAGGGCGGCGATGGTCGCTGCAAACAGCAGATGTTTGGTCATGGTCCGATTCTCCTAACTAAAGACATGGTGGAAACTTGCTGATCGTGAAAATGATTTTTCTCAGTTATCGCATACAAGAAATAATGTTTTCTCGCATGCGCAAGGGAATTCGCCTGCTATTGCCTGAAATTTAGGCAACGATCCGGGTACTCCGTGTGCAAATTGCCCGGTGATGAATCGCTGATCTGACGGGTTACAGCTCGGACAGCCGGTCGTGCATGTCTTCGATATCGCCCATCCGCTGCCGCCCGAACGACCCCGACATCTCCAAGGTGCGCGCGGCGATCAGGTTGCAGACGGCCATCACGCTCACATGGTTCAGAAGCGGTCCCGACGATGTCGTGTCGCAGGTGATGTGCCAGCGGGCGGGCAGGGCCTCCATCGATTGCACATCGCCGATCAACGCCACCTGTGCGCCCGACTCGACCGCCGTGTCCGCCAGCGACCAGGCCAGCTTGGGGTTGCGCCGCAGCAACAGGATCACGGCGACGTCCTCGGGTTCGAAGGTCGCCGCGGATTCGGCCAGCGTTTCTCCCGGATGGGGCAGGACCGACACGTTGGGCACCACCTGCTTGATCTGCCAGCCAAGATAGCTGGCCAGCGGATAGCCCGCGCGAAACCCCGCGATCCAGACGCGCCGCGCGCTGTGCAGCGCATGGGCCAGCGCGTCGATCTCGTCGGGCGCGAACCCGGCATAGGTGGCATCGAGGTTCAGGCGCGATTGCTCGGAATGGCGTGCTGCCGTGCTGATCGTGTCGTCCGGCCCGGTGCCGAACCGCAGCAACGCAGAGCCGGTGCGCCCTTCGTCCCGCACCGCCTTGCGCGCCTCGTCAAAAGACGCATAGCCCAGCTTGCGCACGAAACGCGACACCGTGGCGTTGGACACATCGGCCAGTGCTGCAATCTCGGACGCGGAATACCCGGCCATGTCGCCGGGAAAATCCAGCACCGCTTCGGCCAGTCGGCGTTCGGTCGGGTGCAGATCGGGCAGGATGGCCCGGACGCGGGACATGAAGGTTCTGGCAGGGCGCTGTTTCATCCCTGCAAAGTGCTTTTCTTGAAGCCAGAGGTAAAGTGCGTTCTTCGGCAGATCGCCCGGCGGGAAAAGCCTAGTTTATGAGGTCGCCCGCCGACACCGCCTCGATCACCAGCGCGCCGCGATGCGACACCACCCGCGCCGCAAGCCGTGCAGCCCTCTCGACCGCCTGATCCAGCGATGTGCCGATGATGCGGCTGGCCAGAAACCCCGCGTTGAATGAATCCCCGGCAGCGGTGGTGTCCACCGCGTCCGTCACCGGCTCGGGATGGTGGCGACTGGTCCTGCCCCCGTGCAGCATCACGATCTCGCCGGGCCCGTTCTTGACCACAACAGTCTGTGCGCCTGCATGCGCATAGCGTTCCGCCGTGTCCAGCGGTGTCGCGTCGCCGAACCACGTCGCCTCGTCCTCGTGCGAGGGCAGGACGATGTCGCTCAGGCGCGCGGCCTGCATGATCGCGTCGGTCATGGTGCTCGCATCTGGCCACAGCTTGGGGCGCAGGTTGGGATCGAACACCACCGCGCCGCCTGCGCTGCGGAACTGCTCCAACGCACCCAGGAGCGTGACGCGATCCGCGTCGGGCAGGATCGCCAGCGTGATCCCCGAGACGTAGGCAATGTCAGCCCCGCGCAGCGCAGTGTCGATGTCCTGACCCGACTGCGCCAAAGTGCGGGCGGCACTTTGACTGCGCCAATAGCTGAAGCTGCGTTCACCGTCCTGCAACTGGATCATGTACAGCCCCGGCGTCCGGTCGGCCCGGCGCAGGATCGACGCAGTGCCGATGGTTTCGCGGTCCAGATAGGCCAGCATCTGGTCCGACACGGCATCGGTGCCGACGGCGGTGAAATAATCGACCTGCGCGCGGTCTTTCAGCAGCTTGGCCAGATACCAAGCGGTGTTCAATGTGTCGCCTGCAAACCCCATGCGATAGGTGCCGGCCTCCGCAAGCGGGGCCATCTCGACCATGCATTCCCCGATCGCGACGATCCGCGTCACCGGGGGCTGTCCGTGAACCAGTTGTGATTGACCGCCTTGATCTCTTCGATCTGCACGAGGATTCGCGACAGGTGTTTGTCGATGGCATCGGCGGCGGCGTCCGCATCGCGCGACGATATCGCGTCGAGGATCGCGATATGTTCCCCGAGCGCGTGGTTCTGCGTGGAGGTGTCGAGGGTCAGCATGCGCACGCGGTCCATGTGGCCCTTGTTCTCGCTGATCACGTCCCAGACATAATCCACACCCGACTGCACGCAGATCTCGCGGTGGAACGCATCGTCGAGCGCATGGAACCTGGTTCGGTTGTTGTCGGAAATCGCGGCTTTCTGCTGCTCGATCAGCGCGGACAGGGCGCGCAGCCCGTCATCCGTGATGACCCCGCAGGCGGTGCGCCCCGTGTGGATCTCCAGCGCCAGACGAATGAACCGCGCGCGCATGACCGCCTCTTCGGAGATCAGGCTGACCATCGTGCCGCTCTGCGGGCGGATCTGCAGGAACCCCAGATTGGCCAGCCGCTTGAACGCCTCGCGCACGGGCTGGCGGGACACGCCCATTTTCGCCGCGACCTCGGCTTCCGATATCTTGGTCTCGGGCGGCAGTTCGAGCGACAGGATGCGGTCGTGCAGAACCTTGAACACCTGATCCGCGATGGTCGGTTGGAACTGTTGCCGAAGTTGCGGCAGCGGCAGGGGAGCCGATTTTTTCTGGGCGGACATGTCCACGGTCTGGGCCTTCCTCTGCGCATCACCTGTTCCGCATCATAGCACAAATCGCGCAGGGATTTGCAACTAGGATATTAGTTGACGTGTCAGAATTGCTTAACTAGGATATTAGTCATTAGCGGAGTCGGCTTGCCAAACCCGCTGAGACCAAGGGGGGATGAATGGCACTACTGGATGACAACCGGCTCTTTGCGCCCGATCCCGGTCTGCGGACCCTGGCACGCGCGCTTTACGACACGGTGCGCGATCTGCCGATCATCAGCCCGCATGGCCATACCGACCCGCAATGGTATGCCGAGAACGCGCCGTTCCCCGATCCCGCGCGTCTGTTCGTGACGCCCGACCACTACGTCTTCCGTATGCTGCATTCGCAGGGCATCGCGCTCGAAGCGCTCGGTGTGCCACGCGCCGATGGGGGAGAGACCGAACAGGACCCGCGCAAGATCTGGCGTTTGTTCGCGTCGAATTATCACCTGTTCCGGGGTACCCCCTCGCGGATCTGGGTCGATCACGCGTTGCAAGAGGTTTTCGGCATCACGGAGCGTCTGACCGCCGCCAGCGCCGATGCGATCTACGACCAGATCAACGATTGTCTGAAACAGGACGCGTTCCGCCCCCGCGCATTGTTCGAGCGGTTCAATATCGAGGCGATCTCGACCACCGAAAGCGCCATCGATGATCTCAAATGGCACCGGATGATCCGCGACAGCGGCTGGACCGGCAAGGTCGTCACGGCCTACCGCCCCGATGCCGTGGTCGATCCCGAATTTCCGGGCTTTGCCGCCAATGTCGAAAAGATGGGCGAGATGGCCGCAGAGGATGCCACGACGTGGCAGGGCTATCTGGCCGCGCATCGCAACCGGCGGGCCTATTTCATGGAATTCGGCGCCACCTCGTCGGATCATGGCCATCCCACTGCGCGCACTGAAGACCTGCCGCAGGACGTGGCGGCGGCGCTGTTCGACAAGGCCTTGCGCGGTGCCTGCACCGATGACGAGGCGGATGCCTTTCGCGGGCACATGCTGACCGAGATGGCCCGCATGAGCCTTGACGACGGGCTTGTGTTGCAAATCCATCCCGGCGCCGCGCGCAACCATTCCGACGCAATCATGGCGCGGTTCGGACGCGACAAGGGATACGACATTCCCACGCGTACCGATTACGTGCATGCGCTGCGTCCGTTGCTGAACGCGGTGGGCGAACGCCCGGATCTTACGATCATCCTCTTCACGCTGGACGAGACTTCTTATGCACGCGAATTGGCACCCCTTGCGGGTGTCTACCCGGCGCTGAAACTGGGGCCGCCCTGGTGGTTCCATGACAGCTACGAAGGCATGATGCGGTTCCGCGAAATGGCGACCGAAACCGCTGGGTTCTACAACACGGTCGGGTTCAACGACGACACCCGTGCCTTCTGCTCCATCCCCGCGCGTCACGACGTGGCGCGGCGGGTCGATTGCGCGTTCCTTGCCAACCTGATCGCCACGGGTCGGCTGGCAGAGGACGAAGCATTCGAGGTCGCAACCGACCTCGCATACCGGCTTGCAAAGCAGGCTTACCGGCTCTGAGAGCCATTTTCTGGGAGGAAACCATGAATTACGTCAAAACACTCGGAGCGACCTTGCTGGCAAGCGTCGCTTTCATATCGGCCGTGTCGGCCTGCGAAGTGACGCTCCGGTCGTCGGACACCCATCCCGAGGGCTACCCGACCGTTGTCGCAGTCCAGAAGATGGGCGAGATGCTGGAAGAGCGCACAGACGGGCGTCTTTGCATCGAAGTGTTCCATTCGGCCCAGCTGGGGCAGGAAAAAGATACCATCGAACAGACCCAGTTCGGCGTCATCGACATGAACCGCGTCTCGCTTGGACCGTTCAACAACATCATCGAAAAAACCCAGGTGCCGTCGCTGCCGTTCATCTTCCGCTCGGTCGACCACATGCACAAGGTCATGGACGGCCCTGTCGGTCAGCAGATCCTTGATGCGTTCAGCGATCATGACCTTGTCGGTCTGGCCTTCTACGATGGCGGCTCGCGCAGCTTCTACAACTCGCAGAAACCGATCCGGTCGATCGAGGATCTGGCGGGCATGAAGTTCCGCGTGATGCAGTCGGACATCTTTGTCGACATGGTCTCTGCTCTGGGCGCGAACGCCACCCCGATGCCTTACGGAGAGGTCTATTCCTCGATCCAGACCGGCGTCATCGACGGGGCCGAGAACAACTGGCCGTCTTATGACAGCTCGGGCCATTTCGAGGTTGCTGGCTACTACACGCTGAACGAGCACCTGATCGTGCCCGAGGTTCTGGTCATGGCGAAAGCCAGCTTTGACAAGCTGTCGCCCGAGGATCAGGACATCGTCCGTCAGGCGGCCCGCGACTCCGTTTCAGTCATGCGCGAGTTGTGGCAGGAGCGTGAAAAAGTGTCCGAAGATCGCGTGCGCGCGGCGGGTGTCGAGATCATCACCGATATCGACAAGACCCCGTTCATCGAAGCCATGGTGCCGGTCTACCAGAAATACGTGACCTCGCCCAAGCTTCAGCAGATGGTCGCGGACATTCAGGCAACTGAATAATCCCATCTCTCCGCCCCACGGCGCACAGTCGTGGGGCGGGCACTCTTCCAAGGATGGGCAGGCCTGACATGATGAAAACGATAGCGCTTCTGACGGGGCGTCTGGCGCGGGTCGCGCTGTGGGTCGCGGGGATCGGGCTGGTCCTGATGACCGTTCTGATCGCGGCGCAGGTGTTCTGGCGCTACGTGCTGAACGACAGCCTCGTCTGGACCGAGCCCGCTTCGGTCATGATCATGGGGTGGTTCATTTTTCTGGGCGCCGCAGTCGGCATCCGCGAAGGCTATCACCTGTCCTTCGATGTGCTGCTCTACGTCGTCCCGCAGCGGATCAAGCTGGTGCTGCACACGCTTTCCGATCTGGCCGTCGCGGGCTTTGGCGTCGGGATGATCTGGTATGGCTGGCAACTGGCCGAGCGCACCGCCGGGAACAAGCTGCCGAGTCTCGGAATTTCAGGTGCGTTCGATTTCGCCCCGATTGTCGCGGGCGGTGTCCTGATCGTGCTTTTTTCAACTGAACGTATCGCGCGCCGCGCTGCCGGTCTTCCGACCGCGCGCTTTGGCGAAGAGGCAGAGATCGACTGATGGAACTTTATGTCCTCTTCGGAACCTTCACGTTCCTGCTGCTGATCGGCACGCCCGTCGCGTTCTGCCTCGGCGTGTCCAGCTTTGCCACCATCGCCTATCTTGGCCTGCCGCCGGTGGTGGTGTTCCAGCGGCTCAATTCCGGGGTGTCGGTCTTTGCACTGATGGCGATCCCGTTCTTCATCTACGCGGGCGACCTGATGGTGCGCGGCGACATTGCCCGACGTCTGGTGGCGCTGGCCGGCGGGTTCGTCGGCCATCTGCGCGGTGGGTTGGGGCAGGTCAACGTTCTGTCCTCGGTGATGTTCGGCGGCGTGTCGGGATCGGCTGCGGCGGATGCCAGCGCTGTCGGTGGCCTGATGGTGCCGCAGATGAAAGAGCGTGGCTATGACACGGATTACGCGGTTAACATCACCGTTGTGAGTTCGATCATCGCGCTGCTTTTGCCGCCGTCGCACAACATGATCATCTATTCGATCGCGGCGGGTGGGCGCATTTCCATTGCCGACCTGTTCACCGCCGGGATCATTCCGGGCTTCCTGCTGGCCGGTCTGCTGATGGTGGCTGCGTGGGGAATGGCGGTGCGCAAGGGGTATCCGACCCAGCCGTTCCAGGGCGTGCGCATGCTGGGCACCCTGTTCGTGTCGGCAGCACCCGGTCTGATCCTCGTGGCGATCATCTTTGGCGGCGTGCGGTCGGGCATTTTCACCGCCTCCGAGTCCTCGAATATCGCGGTGGTCTATGCGCTGCTGGTGACGTTCTTTGTCTATCGCAGCCTGAGCTGGAGCGATTTCATCGAAGCCACCTTTGCTGCCGTCCGGACGACCGCGATGGTGCTGTTGGTGATCGGCTGTGCGGCGGCCTTCGGCTGGCTGCTGGCCTATACGCGCGTGCCCGCGTCGATGGTCGCGCTCTTGCAGGGCGTGTCGGACAACCCGATCGTCATCCTGCTGCTCTTGAACCTCGTCCTGCTGCTCCTTGGCACGTTCATGGACATGTCGCCGCTCATTGTCATCACAACCCCGATCTTTCTGCCGGTCGCCACGGCCTTCGGCGTCGATCCGGTGCATTTCGGGGTGATCCTGATCCTCAACCTCGGAATCGGTCTGTGTACGCCGCCGGTGGGGGCGGTGTTGTTCGTGGGCTGTGCGGTGGGGCGGATTCCGGTCTGGGATGCGGTGCGCACCATCTGGCCCTTCTACGGCGCGGCGTTGGTGACGCTGATGCTCGTGACCTACATTCCGGCGCTGTCGCTCTGGCTGCCGTCGCTGTTCAGGTGAGGAAAGACATGACCTATCCCGTGGTGCCAACCGATCCGGGTGTGACCCGGCAAGTGCTGGCCGAAAACCCGGACCTGATGGTGGTGGCCTTCCGGTTTGAAGAGGGTGCGGAGGGCAAGCTGCACGATCATCCACACGTGCAGTCGACCTATGTCGAATCCGGGCGCTTCACGTTTATCGTGGGGGATGTGGAGCACGACCTCGGCCCCGGCGACAGTGTCGTGATCCCGTCCGGGGCTTGCCACGGCTGCCGCTGCCGCGAAGCAGGCACGCTGATCGACACCTTCACGCCACGCCGCGACGATTTTCTCTGACCCGAAAGGCCTGACACCATGCTCAAGACCCAAACCCGCCACGCCATCGACCCGGCCACGGCCAAGACGCTCGACACCGATCAGCTGCGGGATCATTTCCATGTCGGGGGGCTGTTCGCGGAGGGCGAGATCAACCTTGTCTACTCGCACTACGACCGTCTGATTCTTGGCTCTGCGGTGCCAGCGGGCGGCACTCTGGTGCTGGATCAGGTCAAGGAGGCGGGCACGCCATCGCTCTTGGACCGGCGCGAGATGGGGGTGCTGAACATCGGCGACGCGGGCACTGTCAGCGTCGCGGGCGAAACCTACGAGATCGGCAGTGGCGAGGTTCTTTATATCGGCATGGGGTCTGGCCCGGTAACATTCGGCGGCAACGGGCGGTTTTACGTGCTGTCTGCCCCGGCGCATCATACCTATCCGACGCGACTGATCAAACTGTCTGAAGCCCGCCGCGTCGAGCTGGGCGCACGCGAAACCGCCAATGAGCGGGTCATCATCCAGTTCCTGCATCCCGAAGTGTGCCAAAGCTGCCAGCTTCTGATGGGCTACACGCAATTTGCCGAAGGGTCGGTCTGGAACACGATGCCTGCCCATCTGCATGACCGTCGGATGGAGGCCTATCTCTATTTCCAGCTGCCCGAGAACCAGCGCGTGTTCCACCTGATGGGCGAGCCGTCGCAGACCCGGCACATCGTCATGGCCAATGAAGAGGCGGTGATCTCGCCGCCCTGGTCGATCCATGCGGGTGCAGGCACCGCGTCCTATACCTTTTGCTGGGCGATGGCGGGCGATAATGTCGATTTCACCGACATGGACATGGTGGCGATGGAGGATCTTAGGTGAGCATGTTTTCCCTTTCGGGGCGCCGCGCGCTGGTGACCGGCGCCAATACCGGCATCGGGCAGGCCATTGCCGTCGGACTGGCAGAGGCCGGGGCCGAGGTGATCTGTGCCGGGCGGCGCAGCTGTGACGAGACCGTGGAGGCGATCACGCAGGCCGGGGGAAGCGCGTCGTCGGTGCTGGTCGATTTCGCCGATCCGATGGCGGGGCAGGGGCTGTTCGGGGATGCGCCGATCGACATCCTCGTGAACAATGCGGGCATCATCCGCCGCGCCGATGCGCTCGAATTCTCCGAGGCCGATTGGGACGCGGTGATGGACGTGAACCTCAAGGCGCTGTTCTTCACAACGCAGGCCTTTGCCAAGGCGGTGATGGCGCGAGAGGGTACGGGGGCCGTGGTCAATATCGCGTCGCTGCTGTCGTTTCAGGGCGGCATCCGCGTGCCATCCTACACGGCGTCGAAACATGGCGTGGCAGGGCTGACCAAGCTTCTGGCAAACGAATGGGCCGCCAAGGGGATCAACGTGAACGCGGTCGCGCCCGGCTATATCGAGACCAACAACACCGAGGCGTTGCGCAACGACCCGGAACGTAATCAGGCGATCCTCGACCGTATCCCGGCAGGCCGATGGGGTCAGGCCGAGGACATCGCGGGGGCTGCGGTCTATCTTTCCAGCCCGGCCGCAAAATACGTGCATGGTGCGGTGCTCAATGTCGATGGAGGCTGGCTTGCCCGCTGACACCGCTCAAGGCCCCAGGACGGGGATCGTGCATCTGGGCCTTGGCGCGTTTTTTCGCGGCTTCGGATGTGTGTTCGTGGCCGACGCGATGGCGGCGTCGGGTGGTGACTGGGGCATCACAGGCGTGTCCCTGCGCAGCCCGGACACGCGCGATGCGCTGCAGGGGCAGGGCTGGGGCTATACATCCGTCACGCTTGCGCCTGAAGGCGAGCAGACGCGCTGGATCGATGTTCTGAACGACGTGCTGGTCGCGCCCGAAGACCCCGACGCGGTGCTTGACGCGATGGCGGACCCGGCGGTTCGGATCGTCAGCCTGACGGTCACGGAAAAGGGCTATTGCCACAACCCGTCCACCGGCGCGCTGAACACCGATCATCCCGACATCCAGCACGACCTTGCCCATGATCTGCCGATGTCCGCTCCCGGCTTTCTGGTGCGTGCTCTGGCGCGTCGTCGCGCGGCGGGGAACGCGCCCTTTACCGTGCTGACCTGTGACAACCTTCCGGAAAATGGCCGTCTGGTGCGCGGTCTGGTGCTGGAGTTTGCGCAGCGACTGGACCCCACGCTGGCCGACTGGATCGCCACCGAAGGGCGGTTCCCATCGACGATGGTGGACCGCATCACGCCGGCCACCACCGAGGCCGACATTGCCCGCGTTGCCCAACTGACAGGCCATGTCGATGCAGCGCCAGTGATGCACGAACCCTTTGCCCAATGGGTGATCGAGGATGATTTCGTCGGCGGCGCGCGGCCTGATTTCGCGGCAGCAGGTGTCGAGATGGTGCAGGACGTGACCGCGCATGAGCACATGAAGCTGCGCATGCTCAACGGCACCCATTCGGCGCTGGCCTATACCGGCTATCTTGCCGGGCACGAGACCATTGCCGACACCGTCGCGGACCCTGTCTTTGCGTCTTATGTCCGCCAGCTCTGGTCCGAGATCATGCCCGCCGTGCAGGCGCCAGAAGGTGTGAGCCTGACCGACTATGCCGATGCGCTGTTCGACCGGTACGCCAATCCCCGCATCCGCCACAGGACATGGCAGATCGCGATGGATGGCAGCCAGAAACTGCCGCAGCGCATTCTGGGCAGCCTTGAGGCCAATGTCGCGGGCGGGCACGCCTCTCCGGCGCTGTGCCTCGCCGTGGCTTCTTGGATGCGCTATGTCGGCGGTGTCGATGAACATGGACGGGCGATTGACGTGCGGGATCCGATGGCGGAGCGTTTGCGCGCCGTGTCCGACAGCGCCGATACGCCCGAGGGCAAGGTGGCTGCATTGTTGGGAGTTCGGGACGTGTTTCCTGCGGATCTGGCCGCCGCGCTAAAAACGCCGGTCACGATCGCCGCGACGCGATTGTGGAAAGACGGCACCCGCGCCGCGATCACACAGGTGCTTGCATGATCGAGACATGGCGCTGGTACGGCGAGTTCGACCCGATCACGCTGGCCGAAGTGGCGCAGACCGGGGCGTCGGGCATCGTCACCGCATTGCACGCCATCCCCTATGGCGAGATCTGGTCCTCCGAGGCAGTCGCAGCACGCAAAAGTGCCGTGGAGGCTGCGGGCTTTGTCTGGTCCGTTGTCGAAAGCCTGCCGGTGCATGAGCGCATCAAGACAGGCGACGGCGATCTGTCGGGGCTTTTCGCGAATTACCGCCAGTCGATGGCCAATCTGGCCGCGCAGGGCATCCGGACGATCTGCTACAATTTCATGCCGCTGCTGGACTGGACTCGCACCGATCTGGCTGCCCCGGTCGCAGGCGGTGCCACCTGCCTGCGGTTCGAGGCGACCCATATGGCCGCGTTCGAGATTCACATGCTGGGGCGTCAGGCCGCCGAGGACGACTACAGCGACGAGGTGCGTGTGCGTGCTGCCGCGTGGTTCCAACAGGCGACAGAGACTGAGCGTGACAAGTTGCTGTCCTCGATCATGGCGGGGATGCCTGGCGCGTTCGACCGCTACGACATTCCGGGCCTGCGCAAGGCCCTTGCAGGCTATGACGGGATCGACCGCGATGCCCTGCGCGCCAATTACGCGCGGTTCCTGTCCGAGGTGGTTCCGGCGGCAGAGGATCTGGGCATCCGGCTCTGCGTGCATCCCGACGATCCGCCCCGCGACATTCTTGGTCTGCCGCGCATCGTCTCGACCGGCGCCGATCTGGACTGGATTCTGACCGCGCAGGACAGCCCGGCCAATGGCGTGACGCTGTGTTCCGGCTCGCTTGGCGCACATCCCGGCAATGACGTTCCGGCGATTGCCGCACAGGTCGCCGGGCGGATCCATTTCGCCCATCTGCGCAATGTCCGCAAGGAACCGGACGGGTCGTTCGAGGAAGCGGCGCATCTTGAAGGGGACACGGACATGGTGGCGCTCTTGCGGGTTCTGCTGGGTGAAGAGGCGCGGCGGCGGGCCGCGGGCCGTGCGGATGACGCGATCCCGTTTCGTCCCGATCACGGGCATCACATGCTGAGCGATCACGACCGTGACTTCGTGCCGGGCTATCCGCTGATCGGTCGTCTGCGCGGTCTGGCGGAATTGCGCGGCGTGATCCGGGGGATCGGTCATGTCTGATCCGCTGGTCTTGCATCCATCTGACAACGTGGCAGTCCTCTGTGCGCGGGCGCAGGCGGGCGAGGATCCGTTGCGTCTTGGCGTGCCGCTGGCAGCGCCCCTCTCGGCGGGTCACAAGATCGCCCGTCAGACCATTGCCGCAGGTGATCCGGTTCTCAAGTTCGGCCAGTTCATCGGCAGGGCCACCGCCGACATCGCGGCGGGCGCCCATGTCCATACCGCCAATTGCGAGTTCGACAACCCGGAACAGGCCTATGCCATCGGTGCCGATCTGGCAGCGGCACAGGCGGCGATCCCGGTGGTCGCGCCTGTGACCTTCGACGGCTATCTGCGCGCGGACGGGCGTGTCGGCACCCGCAACTACATCGCGCTTCTGGCGACGGTGAACTGTTCGGCCACGGTGATCCGCCGTGCCGCGTCAGAGATCGAGTCCAGCGGCCTGCTGGACGCGTATGACAATATCGACGGCATCGTGGCTCTGGCCCATGGCACCGGCTGCGGCATGGCGGGCAGCGGCGCGGGATTCGAGATCCTCGACCGGGTGCTCTGGGGCCATGCGACCCATCCAAATGTGGGTGCGGCGGTCTTTGTCGGTCTGGGCTGCGAGGTGATGCAGATCGCGCGGATGCAATCTCATTTCGGCACGACCGGCACCGACCGGCTGCACGCGCTGACCATACAGGACACTGGCGGCACCCTTGCGACCATCGACGCCATCAAGGCACATGTCGCGGGCATCCTGCGCGATGTGAACGCCGCACGGCGCAGTGCGCAGCCGATGTCGGCGCTGCGGGTGGCGTTGCAATGCGGCGGGTCGGACGGGTTTTCCAGCATCACCGCCAACCCGGCGCTTGGCGTGGCCAGCGACCTGATCGTGGGGCAGGGCGGCACCGCGATCCTGTCCGAGACGCCCGAGATTTACGGCGCCGAACAATTGCTCCTGCGGCGTGCTGCCTCTGGCGCGGTGGCCGAGAAGCTGATCGCGCAGATCAAGTGGTGGGAGCGCTATACCGCGCAGAACGGCGGTTCGCTCGACAACAACCCAAGCCCGGGCAACAAGCAGGGTGGCATCACCACCATTCTGGAGAAATCGCTGGGCGCTGCGGCCAAGGGGGGTGCGACCCCGCTGACCGCTGTCTACGAGTATGCAGAACCGGTGACAGAGCCGGGTCTCGTGTTCATGGACACGCCCGGATATGATCCGGTCTCGGTGACGGGCCAGATCGCGGGCGGTGCGCAGATTGTTGTTTTCACCACAGGGCGGGGATCGGCCTTTGGATCGAAACCCGCGCCGACGATCAAGCTCGCCACCTCGGACCGGCTGTTCGCGCAGATGCCCGACGACATGGATCTCAACTCCGGCGATATCCTGTCGCGGGGCGTCGGCATCGCCGAGAAAGGCTGCGAGATTTTCGACCTGATCCGCGCCACCGCCTCGGGTCAGCCGACCAAGTCCGAAGCGCTTGGCCTTGGCGATCACGAATTTGTCCCATGGCAGATCGGCGCGGTGATGTAGGGCGCGCGCGAGCTACGCTAGCGGCTTGTCTCGGCCCGCGATTGGCCGCATCTTCGCGCCATGATGCAGATCATGGAACATCGCCGACATGTCGGCAGACGGCCTTTCGCAGTCGCGTTGATCGCGGGGGGCGTGGCGCTTGTGCTGGCGGCGCTGGCGCTGCTCTTTCCGGTGCTCGAACGGATGTATCTGGGCCAGCTTGGCACCCGCGAGGCTCCGACCCTCACCCTTGCGGTCGAGGGCCTCAACGGATCGCTGCGCCGGTTCGAGGCGCTGCCCGGCCTGATCGCGGAACGCCCCGATCTGGTGCAGGCGCTGCGCGACCCCTCCGATGCCGACCTGATTGCGCGGGTGAATGACGATCTGCACCGCACCGCCGAAGACGTCGGCCTGTCGGATATCTTCGTCATCGACTTCTCGGGACTGACCATCGCGGCCAGCAACCACTGGAAAGACCTGTCCTTCGTCGGCCAGAACTTCGCCTACCGTCCCTATTTCACCCTCGCCCTTGCCGGGGATCAGGGCCGGTTCTTCGCGCTGGGCACCACGTCGGGGGAACGCGGCTATTTCTTTGCCGAAGCGGTGCGCGACGGGTCCGAGATCATCGGGGTGCTGGCGGTCAAGTTCACCGTCGACGACTTTGAAGAGGCGTGGCGCGACGGCAGCAACAAGCTCATCGTTCTGGACGATGCGGGGGTGATCTTCATGGCCAGCCGGCCAGCGTGGCAGTTCCGGTCGCTGGTGCCGCTCAGCCCCGAGGCGCGCGCGGCCATCGAAGAAACCAAGAAATACCCGATGGACGCGCTGGTACCGCTTCAAGCCGTGCAAGCGCCGTTCGACGACAGGTTCCGGCAGGTGGCGATCACCGATGAGGCCGGCACAACAGAGCGTTTCATCGTGCAGAGCCAGACCATTCCCGAAGCCGGATGGGACGTGCTGCTGCTGACGCCCGCGGAACAGGCGTGGACCCGCGCGATGGGCACCGTTGCGCTCTCGGCGCTGCTGCTCTTGCTGGTCGGGCTGATCGCGACCGTCGTGATCCAGCGGCGCATGCAGTTGCAGGAACGCATCCGCGCCGCGCTGTCGATGCAGGAAGAACTCGAACACCGGGTCAGCCAGCGCACGGCGGAACTCAAGGCGGCCAACCATCTCATCATGCAGGAGGTCGAGGAACGGCGCGCTGCGGAAAACCGTCTGCGCCGGACCCAGACCGAATTGATCCAGGCGGGCAAGCTGGCGGCCTTGGGCCAGATGGCGGCGGCACTCAGCCATGAATTCAACCAGCCGCTTGCCGCGGTCAAATCCTTTGCCCGCAATGCCGCCGCCTATCTTGACCGGGGAGAGTCGGAAAAGGTGCGCCAGAATGTCGGAATGATCGACGACATGGTCGACCGGCTGGCCGCCATCTCGACCCATCTGCGCAACTTTGCCCGCCGTCCGGGGGAAAAGACCGAACCCGTGCTGCTGAACCGGGCTCTGGATACGGCGCTGGTCATTCTGGAGCCCAAGCTGCGCGCCACCGGGTGCCGGGTCAGCCACGAGATCGGTTGCGGCGACATCTGGGTTCTGGGCGGGCAGGTGCGGCTGCAACAGGTCTTCGTCAATCTGCTCAGCAACGCGGTGGATGCGATGGGCGATGTGCCCGACCCGGTGATCGACCTGACGCTTGTGCAGGAGGACAGCGAGATCCATGTCCGCGTCCGGGATCGCGGCACCGGCATGACCGAGGCCGAGATTGCCCAGCTTTTCGATCCGTTCTTCACCACCAAGGAGCCGGGCAAGGGGCTTGGGCTGGGGCTGTCGATCTCCTACAACATCGTGCGCGATTTCGGCGGCACGCTAGGCGGGCGCAATCATCCCGAGGGAGGTGCGGTGTTCAGCGTGACTTTGAAGCTGGCCGAGGCCCCGTCACTGGCGGCAGCGGAATGAGCGACACCGGCCCGGTCCTGTTTGTCGACGACGAGGAACCGCTGCGCATCGCGGCGCAGCAGACGCTTGAACTGGCCGACCTTGATTGCCGCTGTTTTGATCGCGCGGCCCCGGCGCTGAGCGTGATCGGCCCCGACTATCCCGGCATTCTTGTCACCGATATCCGCATGCCCGGCATGGACGGCACCGAACTGATGCGCGCCGCGCTTCAGAAAGACCCCGAGTTTCCGGTGATCCTTGTCACCGGGCATGGCGATCTGGAACTGGCCGTCGCCATGATGCGGGACGGGGCGTATGATTTCATCGAAAAGCCCTATGCCCCTGAACGGCTGGTCGATGCGGTGCGCCGCGCGCTCGAGATGCGGCGGTTGACCGTCGACAATCGCCGTCTGCGCAGGGACATGGCTCCGCTCATCGGCATCAAGGACGGGTTGCGTGGCTTCAGCCCCGAGATGGAGACCGTCCGCAAACAGATCCGTGCGGTTGCCGTCAGCGATGCCGATGTGCTGATCGTCGGAGACACGGGTACGGGCAAGGGGCTTGCCGCGCAGGCGTTGCACGCGGCCAGCAAGCGGGCGGACCGTCCCTTTGTGGCGATCAACTGCGCAGCCCTTCCTGCCGACATGATCGAAAGCGAGCTGTTCGGCCATGAACCCGGTGCTTTTGCGGGGGCAACGCGGGCACGGGCGGGCAAGTTCGAACACGCGCGGCGCGGCACGGTGTTTCTGGACGAGATCGACAGCCTGCCATTGGCGCTGCAGGCCAAGCTGTTGCACGCCGTGGAAACCCGGTCGATCAACCGTCTGGGGTCGCATGACCGGATCGATCTCGATGTAAGGTTCATCGCTGCCTCGAAATCCGATCTCGAAGCGGCAGCGGCGCGGGGGGTGTTTCGCGGAGACCTGCTCTACCGTCTGAACGTGGTGACGATCCGGATGCCCGCGCTTGCGGCGCGGCGGCAGGACATCCCAATGCTGTTCCTGACCTTCGTGGCACAAATGGCCGACCGTTACGGCCAGCCGGTGCCGCAGATGCCGGGAGCGGTTCTGGACGCGGTCGCAGCGCGCGACTGGCCCGGCAATGCCCGCGAATTGCGCAACGCCGCTGAACGCTACGTGCTGGGCCTTCCCGACGCGGCGGATCAGGCGGCACCAACCGCCGGGACGCTGGTCGAGCGGGTCGCCGAACATGAACGCGCACTGATCGCGGCCAGCCTTGCGGCCAATGCGGGGCGGCTCAAGGACACTTACGAGGCGCTGGGAATTTCCCGCAAAGCGCTCTACGAGAAGATGCAGCGCTACGGGCTGGAGCGCGAGTCCTTCACCGACCCCGAGGCCTAGGCGGCAAGATCACGGGGCCACAGGCGGCGCATGTGTCGCGCGGCACCCACGATTGACCGTATTTGTCCCCCCGGTGACCCATTGGCGTAAAAAATTGCGTCCTGCCCAAGGTGTTGGCGGTAACGGCGCTAGGTAAAGTGCCATGCCTTGTGGTTCCTGACGTGCGACCCGGCGCAGACACAACAGCCGGGCAAGACACATCATGTATGCGTTCGGGAGGAACCAATGCAGAAGATCACAGCACTTACCCTGGCAGTCACCTGTGCCGTCACCGGTCAGGCCTATGCCGAAAGCCATGTTGACCGCACCGACTGGCCTTCGAGCTTTTCCGTCGGCACCGCGTCGCAGGGCGGCACCTTCTTTGCCTATGGCGCAGGTTGGGCGAACCTTGTCGCAGACGAGCTGGGCGTGTCCGGCAGCGGCGAAGTCACCGGCGGCCCGATGCAGAACATGGCGCTGGTGCATACCGGCGACGCGCAGTTCGGCATGACCACGATGGGCCCGGCGGCAGAATCGCTCAACGGCACCAACCCGATTGCGCCGGGTCTTCAGATGACCAACGCCTGCGCCATGTTCCCGATGTACCAGACCCCGTTCTCGGTCACCACACTGGCATCGTCCGGCATCACGTCGATCGCGGATATTCCGGCGGGCGCGCGCATCGGCTTTGGCCCTGCGGGTTCGACCTCGGACACCTATTTCCCCGCGATGATGGAAGCGCTTGGGGTCGAGTTCGAGCGCCGCAACGGCGGCTGGGGCGACCTTGGCGGTCAGCTTCAGGACGGGTTGCTGGACGTGATCGCGTTTGCGGCCGGTGTTCCGGTTCCGGCGGTGTCGCAGCTCGAGGTGCAGACCGACGTCAACATCATCGAATTCACCGCAGAAGAGCAGGCCAAGATCATCGAAGCCTTCCCGGTTGCGGGATTCGAGATCGACGCAGGCACCTACACCACGCTCGAAGCACCTGCGCGCTCGGTGGCGATGTGGAACTTCGCCATCGCGAATTGCGATCTGCCGGCCAGCTTCGTGAATGCGGCTGTCGATGTGGTGATGTCGGATAACGCGCGGATGGTGAACATCCACCGTGCCGCGACCGAAACGCTGCCCGAGCATTGGGACAAGAACACTGTCATGAAATGGCACCCCGGTGCGGCCCAGTGGTTCAAGGACAACGCGGGCGCGGACATTCCGGACAGCATGATCCACGGCATGTAAGCCATGCCGGAGCGGCGCATCCCGAAAGGCTGCGCCGCTCCCTTTTTCGCATCCCGCGCGTGACCCCTGTCGCGCCCCCGAGGATGCGGGTTTCACTCTAGACATGAAGCGCCAAAGCGACAGCCAAGGCGGCTTTGCCAGGGAGGTGGCAATGGTTCAGGAGTCAACACAGGCCGATCAGGCCGTGATCGCAGAAGGCGTCGATGACGAACCGGTCGAAGACAACCGGCGTCTGTTCAGCGGCTGGCGGATGCAGGCCGTGGCCGGGTTTGCTGCGTTCTATGCGCTGTTCCACATGGCCGCGCTGAACGGGGTGTCGATCTCGGATTACACCGGGATCACTGTGCCTTTGCTGCCGCAATTCCCGATGGAAACCTGGAATTTCCGCGTCGTCCATATCGCGGGCGCGCTGGCGCTTGGCTTTGTCGTCTACAACGCGATGCTGTTTTCCGACAGCGACGACGACGCGCAGGGTGGCATCTGGGGCAAGATTGCCTATGTGCTCTTTCTGCCCGCGCTTCTTGCGCTGGGCACCGGGCTGTATTTCGCGCGCCTGATCGCCTCGGGCACCCTGCCGGAAATGGGCGGTCTGACCACCTGGCCCGCCTTTGCAGGCACGCCGATCTACAGCCAGGAGATCTGGTATTTCGGTGTTCCGCTCTTGGTGGCAACGGGCGGCGGGATCGTTCTTGGCTGGCTGGAAAAGGCACCGCGTGACCGGTTCCGGGTGTCGGATGTCCTGCTGGCCCTTTGCGGCATCGCTGTCGCGATCTACCTGATCGCCATTTACGGCACCGCTGCGCGCAACTCGGTCGGCACGCCGTTTGTGCCGATTGGTGTGGCCTTCGCGGCAACGGCAGGCTCTGCGCTGATCCTCGAATTGACGCGACGCGTGGCCGGTCTGGCGCTTGTGATCATCACGGGTATTTTCCTGCTCTACACATTTGTGGCGCATCTGTTGCCGGGCATTCTTGCCGTGCAAAGCGCCTATAGCTGGCAGCGGTTCTTTGGCCATGTCTATTCGGATGCCGGTATCCTCGGGCCAACGACAGCTGTGTCCTCGACCTATATCATCCTCTTCATCATCTTCGCGGCCTTCCTGCAGGCGTCAAAGGTGGGCGACTACTTCGTCAACTTTGCCTTCGCCGCCGCCGGTCGGGCCCGCGGTGGCCCGGCAAAAGTGGCGATCTTTGCCTCTGGTCTCATGGGCATGATCAACGGCACCTCGGCGGGCAACGTGGTGGCGACCGGATCGCTGACCATCCCGCTGATGAAGAAGGTCGGCTACCGTTCCACCACTGCGGGCGCGGTCGAAGCCGCTGCCTCGACCGGTGGTCAGATCATGCCGCCAATCATGGGGGCAGGTGCTTTCATCATGGCCGAGATCACCGGCATTCCGTATCAAGAGATCGCCATTGCAGCGATCATCCCGGCGATCCTGTACTTCGTGTCGGTCTACTTCATGGTCGATTTCGAAGCGGCAAAGCTCGGCATGCGCGGGATGCGCGAGGACGAGCTGCCGAAGTTCAACAAGCTTGTGCGTCAGGTCTACCTGTTCATTCCGATCATCATCCTGATCGTGGCACTTTTCATGGGCTATTCGGTGATCCGAGCGGGGACACTCGCGACGATGGCCGCGGCCATCGTCAGTTGGCTGACGCCTTTCCCGATGACCTTGCGCGGCATTGCCAAGGCGTTCGAGCTGGCGGGGATCATGTCGATCCAGATCATCGCGGTCTGCGCCTGTGCGGGCATCATCGTTGGGGTCATCAGCCTGACGGGGGTCGGCGCTCGCTTTTCCGCGGTGCTGCTGGATCTTGCAGGTGTGAGCCAGCTTCTGGCGCTGTTCTTTGCCATGTGCATCGCGATCCTTTTGGGGATGGGCATGCCGACCACGGCGGCCTATGCCGTTGCCGCATCGGTTGTCGCGCCGGGTCTTGTGCAGCTTGGCATCCCGACGCTGACCGCGCATTTCTTCGTGTTCTACTTTGCGGTTCTGTCGGCCATCACACCCCCCGTGGCGCTGGCCAGCTATGCGGCGGCGGGGATCTCGGGCGCGAACCCGATGCAGACCTCGGTGGCGTCGTTCAAGATGGGCATCGCGGCCTTCATCGTGCCGTTCATGTTCTTCTACAACGGGTCGCTTCTGATGGACGGCACCTGGGTCGAGGTCATCCGGGCGGGTGTCACGGCAACCTTCGGCGTGTTCCTTCTGTCTGGCGCGGTGCAGGGCTGGTTCATGGGCCAACGCGCGGCATGGTTCATTCGGTTGGGTCTGTTGGCGGCGGCGCTTCTGATGATCGAGGGCGGTCTGGTGACCGATCTGGTCGGCATCGGTGCAGCCGTGGCGGCGTGGCTGGTACAAAGGCTGTTCCAGCCTGATCCCAACGCCACCATCGCGGTGCGCGGCGCGGATTGAGCCTCACAACGGGGGCGGCCTGACGGGGCCGCCCCCAATCATTTTCCGGCCCGGTATTGTGACACGGGCAGGGCGGGATCAGCGGTCGTCCAGCACCTTGCGCGCGACGCGAAAACATTCGAGCGCCTGCGGCACACCGCAATAGATGCCCACCACATGGATGATCGCGCGAATCTCTTCAGGGCTGACACCGTTGTTCAGGGCCCCCCGACAGTGGGTTTCCCATTCGTGCATCTTGCCCAAGGCACCGATCATCGCGAGGTTCATCATCGACCGCGTCTTGGGCTCGATCACGTCATCGCCCCAGCCAAAGCCCCAGCACCAGGCGGTCATCGCCTCCTGAAACGGGCGGGTGAAGTCATCGGCGGCGGCGAGGTTCTGTTCCACGTAGTCTGCGCCCAGCGTGGCCTTGCGCTGTTCCAGTCCTTTCAGGAACAGGTCTTCGTCGAATGCGCTCATCTGAGCCTCCCTTTTGGTGTCGCGTCATCCAGTTGACCCGGCCACCTCATGCGGCCGCGGGTCAGTCGACATCCTTGTGCCCCATTTGTATTTGGGTTGATATACGGGTGTCACATGGCCGGGTTAGGGCAATCGGGCTGCACCGAGTCGGGCTGATCGACCAAAACGCGGCCTTCTTGAAGGCGCGCCGTGCAAGCCGGGACCCATCCCGCGATACATCAAAGGACGGCCCTGCCGAAGACGCGACACAGATGCCATCGCTCAAGAACATCGCGGCCGATCTGCCGCCGGTCCAAAAGACCCGCCGGGTCTTTGATGGCAGTTTCATGGTCCTGTTGGTGCTGACCCTGGCTGGCGGTGTCGCGGTGGGGGTGGTGTCGGGCTGGGCACGTGTCGGGCAGATCCTGATCGAGACTTTCGAGTTCATCGCGATGCTTGCCCCCAAGATCGGCGCGGGCATCTTCATCGCGGCAACCCTGCCGATCCTGCTGCCGCGCGAGCGTGTCGGGCGGTTGATCGGTCGGGAGAGCGGTGTTCGCGGGCTTGTGGTGGCTGCTGCCTGTGGCGCGGCCTTGCCGGGCGGGCCGATGATGACCTTTCCGCTCGCGGCGGGTCTTGGCGTGGCGGGGGCCGATCTGGGGGCGATGGTGGCCTTCATCTCGGGCTGGAGCCTGCTCGGGCTGAACCGCACCTTGATCTGGGAATTCTCGTTCCTGCCTTCGGACCTCGTCTGGACGCGCTACTTGCTCAGCCTGCCGATGCCAGTCTTGCTGGGACTTGCGGCGCGCGCCGTGATGCAGAGGCGGCTGGCATGAATATCCTGATCGGCACGGTTCTGATCGGCTCTGGTGCCATATGGCTCTGGTGGCAATTGCCCAACGATGCATGGCGCTCGGCATCCTACCGCGCGTCTCTGGACACGTTCCTGTTCACCGCGCCCCGCGTGATCGTGGCGCTCTTGGGTGCTGGCTTTTTCGCCGAACTCCTGCCCGAGGACGAGGTGCGACAGCTCTTGGGGGCAGAGGCGGGGATCGCGGGTATCCTTCTGGCCATCGCGCTGGGTCCTCTGACACCCGGCGGCGCGTTCGTCAGCTTTGCCATCGGTGCTGCGGCGCTCAAGGCGGGCGCCTCTCCGGTTGCGGCGATTGCCTATGTCACCTCGTGGTCGCTGTTTTCCACCACCAAGATCTTTGCCTACGAGTTGTCCTTCATGGGGCGTCAGGCCACGCTGACGCGCATCCTTGTCAGCCTTCCGGTGCCATTCGTCATTGCCGCGATGGCGTCTCTGACTGGATGAGGGCAGGTGTCAGATTCTGCTGAAGCACGTGTTGCAAGACATAGCTGCGCGGCACTTTTCAATCAGAGCGATTTTCTGTGCGACACACATGCTTTTTGCGTGTGGAAAACAGACTGATTTTCGCTTTTAGACCAGTGGGATATGCTTTTGTGCGATGGTGTTCACGAATTGGTGATGTATCGTCGCAAAAAGGACGGTGGTATGAGAATTCGCGCTGCACAATCGGTATCCGGGGATGTTTCGGGCGGGTTGGCCGACATCGCTTCAACTCTCGGGCTCAGCCAGTCGGGTGCGCCTGATTTCGTGGCTTTGCATTTTGCAGTCGGTCTTGACGCAGCACATCTGCGCGACGAGGCGATATCGGTGATCGGCGCGGCTGCGCTGCATGGCGGGTCGTCCTGTCTGGGCATCATGGGGCCTTTGGGCGTCGATATCGGCGGCGCGGGTCTGGGGGCCTTTGCGATCTGGGATGCCGAAGGCAGCTACGGGACCAGTTCCGCCGATCTGGGCGCGGATGCCGACGCGGCAGCCCGTAGCGCGGTCACCGCAGCGCTGGCGCAGGCAGGGCGACCGGGCGAAGTCCCCGAGCTGATCTGGCTGACCGTCGCACCCGGACGCGAAGAGGATGTCATCAACGGTCTGCGCGCTGTTGTCGGGTCGGAAACGCTGATCGTCGGCGGCAGTTCGGCGGACAATGACGTGAGCGGCCAGTGGGCCCAGTTCGGCCCCGAGGCGGTGCATTCGGACGGGATGGTCGTGTCGGTGCTGTTTCCGTCCACGCCCGTCGCCTCTGTCTATCAGAGCGGCTATGCGCCGACTGCACACCAGGGCATCGTGACGGGTGTCGAGGGCCGTCGCCTGTACGAGATCGACAATCGCGCGGCTGCCGAGGTTCTCAACGAATGGAGCGCGGGTGCCGTCCCGATGGCCGACACGGAACCCAGATTCATCCTTGCTGAATCGACGCTCTGGCCGCTTGGCCGGGTGGCGCAGCAGGTGGCAGGAGTGCCCTTTCACCTGTTGGCGCATCCTGCGGTTGCGCATCCCGACGGTGCGGTCGATCTCTTTGCCGCCGTAGCGCAAGGCGATCAGATCTGGCAGATGCACGGGACTGCGGACAGCCTTGTGGCCCGCGCCGGGCGCGTGGCCGAGCAGGCAAGAAAGAACCTGGCAGGGGACATCGCAGGCGCGCTGGTTGTCTATTGCGGTGGCTGCATGCTGGCCGTACGGGACCGCATGACCGAAGTGTCCGCCGGGATCGAGGCACAGCTTGGCGACACACCATGGCTTGGCATCTTTACCTTCGGAGAGCAGGGCTCACCCGTGGGCGACGGACCGAGGCACGGCAACCTCATGATTTCCTGCACGGTATTCGGTAGCCAGGACCCGTGACAAACAACTATTGATATCTGCGGTGACACCAAATACACGCGAGGTCTTGAGTTGTCAGATCGGCCGAAGATAGAGGGTTCGATTCTCTGTTTGCGAGTTTCAAGAGGCGTATTGGCCAGGCCATTGCCGGTTTTTCACGCGGACCCGGGTCATGAATAATGAATCTCGAGACGCAATGATCCCTCATAGCCTGTACGAGCGCGAAAAGCAGGTGCGTCTTGAAGCCGAAGCGCTTCTGGAAGCGAAGAAGCAGGAAATCTCAGAGATGAACCATCGGCTCATGGCCGAAGCAGAGTCCGTACGCGCAGCGCTTGCAGACACCGAAGCCGCCCGGCTGCGCGAATCCGCGGTTCTGAAAGAACGGTCGATCCTGTCCGAGGCGCTGAAGGCGCTGACGGGCAAGTCCGGCGCGGATGAGGCGATGCAGTGCCTGTTGACCGTGCTCCGGCGCGAGATCGGCGGGCGTGACTGCTTTTTCGTGCAGGCCGAAGGTGATCACACCGTCATTGCGGCCTCTGCGGACAGCGCCCATGTCGGCCATGCGCTGCCTTTGCCCGCCGCGATGATCGACAGGCCCAGACGGATGGCACGAATAACCTCGCTGCTCGCGGGCTATTCATGGCCGGGCGGCACGGAGTGTCTTGCCTCCATGTTGATCGTGCCGCTTGAAATAGGGAACGAAAAGGCCGGTGCCTTCGTTTTGGCGTGCCTGCAGAGCGCGTGCTATTCGGCGGGTGATCTGCGGACATTGGAGCAAGTCGCCCGGCTGGCCGCGCAGGCACTGCTCGCACTTCGAGAGGCTCGCCGCAACGCGCTTCTGGTCGCGCTGGTCGAGGGCAAGTCGCTTGAAACATCCGAAGCGGTTCTGGATGCGCCGCTCGAGGCGGTGCACAGGGCGTTTTCACGCCTGACCGACATGCAGGGACAGGTCGTCGGTATCCTTGACAACCTGCTGGGCGCGTCATTGCAGGACGCGGACGCGGCGATAGATACGGCGCTGGCCCGGATGGGCGAATTGACCGAAAGCGACCGGGTCTACGTGTACCGCCTGCGGTCCTCCGGCGATTTCATCGACAACACTCACCTCTGGTGCGCGCCCGACGTGGCGCCAGCGCTTGAGATTCCCAAAGAGTACCCGGCCCACATGTTCGACAACGTCCGCGCCAGCTTTGACGCGGGTAAAGAAGTGTTGATCTCCGACGTCTCCGCAATGCCGGATGACGCACCTGAGAAGCAACTGTTGCGTGATCATGGCGTGCGGTCGCACCTTACGGTTCCGATGGTGGAAAATGGTGCGCTTCGGGCGCTTGTCAGTTTCGACTCGATCCGCACCCAGCGCAATTACCTGCCCGGTGAGGTGCATCTGATCCGATCGGTGGCCAAGGTCATCCTGTCGGTGTTGGCGCGCCGGGATGCCGAGGAAAAGCTGGTGCAGGCAAATGCCGAAGCATTGTCGCAGCAGAAGCGTCTCAAGGCAGTTCTGTCCGCGATGCCGGACCTGATCGTGGAACTGGACCGCGATGGGCGTCTCGTGTCGCTGCATTCGGCCAGCGTTGTGGTGCCCGATGGGGTGTTCGAGGCCGCGTTCAATCGCACGCCCGAAGAAAGACTTTCGCCAGAGTATGCGAAAGGCCTGCGCGACTTGATGGCCGAACTCGACGCAGGGGCGCAGGTTGTCCGAAGCACCTTCGAGATGTCCATCACGGCGCCGACACGGCAATGGTGGCAGATGACAGCCTCTGCCATCGGTGATCAGGGCTATGTCCTGGCGATGCGCGACATCACCGAGGCGCGGGAGAAGTCGCTGGAAATCGAACGGCTTTCGGAAATCGCGCGCCGGACCACCAACCTAGTTGTTTTGACCGACGCGGAACGCCGTATCGAATGGGTGAACGACGCATTCGTAGACACGACCGGTTGGACGCTGGAAGACGTGAAGGGCAAAAAACCTGGCGAATTCCTGCAAAGCGAAGGGACGGACCCCCAGACCGTCACGGCGATACGCGACGCTCTGGACAACGAAAAGGCAGTTCAGGTGGAAATTCTGAACCGGTCCCGGACCGGCCGGGAGTATTGGCTGTCGCTTGATATTCATCCTTTGCATGATGCAGCGGGCGAATTGGAAGGCTTCCTGGCGCTCGAAGTCGATATCACCGACAAGCGCAAACAAGCCGAGTCTCTGCGCCGCGCGGCAGCTGAAGCCGCACTGGCGCGGGCCAACCTCGAAAAGGCGGTCGAGGCATTGCAGGACGGGTTCGTTCTTTATGATGCCGACGATTGCCTCGTGATCTGCAACAGCCGATTCCGCGAGATCTATGCGCTGTCGGAACCGGCCCTCGTGACCGGGGCCAGCTTTGAAAGCATCGTGCGCTACGGGTTGGCGGTTGGTGAATATCCTTCAGCCATTGGGCGCGAAGAGGAATTTCTGGCTGAACGTCTGCGTCAGCATGCGCAACCCGACCGCGAAACCGAACAGAAGCTCAGCGACGGAACTTGGCTGCGCGTTTTCGAAAAATCCATGCCCGACGGGGGACGCGTCGAACTGCGCGTCGATATCACGGAACTCAAGCTGGCAGAGCGGCGCGCGCTGGCGGACAAGGCTGCCGCGATGGCCGCCAGCCGGGACGGGATCGCGATCACCGACCACAAGGGGCTGTTCAACTATACCAACCGCGCGCATCTCGAGATGTTCGGCTACGCCTCCGAAAAGGAGCTTCTGGGGCAAAGCTGGTCCATGCTCTATGGCCCCGAAGAGGCGGAATGGATGGAGGCCAACGTGATGCCCGCGGTGATGCGGGATGGTGGCTGGTCGGGAGAGATCGTCGGTTTGGCCAAGTATGGCGCTCCAGTTTACCAGGATGTCTCCCTGACTCTGAAAGACGATGGCGGTCTGCTGTGCATCACGCGGGACATCTCGGTGCGGAATCGAGAACGTGCCGAACGCGACCGCTTGCTGAACGAACTGCAGCTTGCCCAACGCCGCGAGATCATCGGACAGATCGCGGCGGGACTTGCGCATGACTTCAACAACCTGCTGGCCATCATCTCGGGCGGGGCGTCGCTGATCGTGGAGCAGGCTGAAGACCGGGGTGCAGAAGCGGTCGGTGCATCACGTATTCTCGCGGCATCGGATCAGGCTGCGGGGCTGGTGAAGCGGCTCCTGACCCTCGGGGCACGTCAATCGGCACGCATCGATCTGGACATGCGGCGACCGGTGCAGGAGGCGGCAGAGCTTGTCCGGTCCAGCCTGCGCGTCCCCATGCGCCTTGCACTGAATCTGCCCGACACGCCCGTCGATGCGCAGGCGGACCCGACGGATGTTCTGCAGCTGCTTCTGAACCTCGCGATCAACGCGCGCGATGCGATGGCTTCGCAGTCCGGAACGATCTCGATCCGGTTGGTTGCAGCCGAAGAGCCTGCACCGACAGACCCAATCGTCGTCGGGCGCATCAATCCTGCGCGGCGCTATGCCCGCCTGACCGTCGAGGACAATGGCCCCGGAATGCCGCCAGAGGTCGCCGCGAAAATCCTGACGCCCTATTACAGCACCAAGGGCGAGATGGGCACCGGGCTTGGCCTTGCTGTCGTGTCGTCGGTGATCGAGGACAACGGCGGAGCCATGAGCCTGACCACCGAGCCGGGAAAAGGCACGAGGTTCGATGTATACTGGCCCGTCAGTGCCGGTCAGGAAGCTGCCGTTGCCTCTGTGCCGAATGACGAACTGACCGGGCGGCTGGACGGGCGCATGATCCTCGTGGTCGATGACCAACCCGAGGTGCTGGACGTGATCACCGCCTATCTCGAAGCTGCCGGTGCCGAGGTCGCGGCCACCACGTACCCGGCGGATGTGCTCGAGGCGCTGCGCGATGACCCGACCCACTGGGACCTGCTGGTGACCGATTTCGACATGCCTGACATGGACGGTGCCGACCTGGCCGAAGCGGCCAAAAACATCGTGCCGGACTTGCCGATCATTCTTGTCACGGCTCTCGCCCGCGAGGCGGGGCGGACCGGTCCGCTGTTTACCGGAGTTCTGTCGAAACCTATCGATCGCAAATCACTTGTGTTACAATGCGAGATGTCTCTTCTTCGGTCGGAAAGCGACCAGAAAGATTAGGCTATGCGTGTCTTGATTGCGGACGATCAGAAAATGCTGCGCGATGTGTTCGACGCGATGCTGTCGCGCGACAACATCACCGTTGCGCTGGCTCCGGATCTGGATGCGGCGCTTGTCGAAGTGGACAAGGGCGATCCGTTCGATTTGATCCTGCTGGACTACCACATGCCGGGCATGGACGGTCTGGACGGTTTGCGCCGCGCCTTGGACGCCGGCAAGGGGGCTGCGGTTGCGCTGATGTCCGGCAACCTGCCGCAGCAGATCGTGCAGGACGCGCTGCGTCTGGGCGCAGCCGGGTTCATGCCCAAGAAACTGTCGCCGAAAACCTATGTGCAGGCCATTCGCGCCATGGCCGCCGGGGAACGGCTGAACCTGCAGGACGATTGGAGCAGTTTCGAGGTCGGGACATCTGATCCGACCGCCGAACACCGTCTGACATCGCGTGAACTGCTGGTGCTGCAACAGCTCGACAGCGGCAAATCGCTGCCCGAGATCGCCCTGGCGCTTGGCCTCAAGGACGTGACGGTGAATTTCGTGGTCAAGACGCTCTGCCGCAAGTTCGACGCGCGCGATCAGGCCGATGCTGTGGTGATCGCGCGTCAGGCCGGAGTGATCTGACAGTCCGCTGTCCCGACCCGAAACCTTCCTGCGTTGCCCGTAAATTGGCCGTTTTCAGAGGAACCGGCCTATTCAATGGGCATCTGACTGCACAGGGCTTTGCACGATCAGCAACGTCTTGCCTGACATCACTCTCCTGCGATTTGGTGGAGTTGCAGGATGTCTAGGGTTCCGCATGTTGTGCATGGTCCGGTCCGAGAGATATCGCTGTTCGGTCAATCCCGAACAGTACACGGCGGGGCAAAATCCCGGGAGGCTACTGCGCTGGTTTGACCCGCGCTCCGCTCATGCCCTCCTCGCGGTCAATCCATTTTGTAGATGATTGATGGGGACCGAAGATGAACAAGCTTGTATCCACAACTGCCCTGGCTCTGTGCCTTGCTACCAGCGCCGTCGCCCAGGAAAAAACCGATTTCCGTGTCGCGTGGTCGATCTATGTCGGCTGGATGCCGTGGGGTTATCTCGAAGACAGCGGCATCATGGACAAATGGGCCGACACATACGGGATCGATGTCGAGATCGTGCAGATCAACGACTATATCGAGTCGATCAACCAATACACCGCCGGCCAGTTCGACGGCGTGTCCGCCACCAATATGGACACGCTGTCGATCCCGTCAGGCGGAGGTGTCGACACCACCGCCCTGATCGTGGGCGATTATTCCAACGGCAATGACGCGGTGATTATCAAGGGCGAGGGCGACCTGACCACGCTTGCGGGCAAGCCGGTGAACCTCGTGGAGTTGTCCGTGTCGCATTACCTGCTGGCGCGGGGGCTCGACAGCGTGGGCCTGTCAGAGGCCGATTTGGCCGGGGTGATCAACACCTCGGATGCCGACATGATCGCGGCCTTTGCAACCAGTGATGTCGAAGCGGTGGTGACATGGAATCCTCTGGTGTCGTCCATTCTGGAAACGCCGGGGGCCAACGCGGTCTTCGACAGTTCGGACATCCCCGGAGAGATCATCGACCTGATGGTGGTGAACACTGAAACGCTTGCCGCGAACCCGGATTTCGGCAAGGCGCTTGTTGGCGCATGGTACGAGGTCATGGGCCTGATGGCTGCGGGCGACGAGGCTGTCCTGACCGCCATGGCCGACGCCTCGGGCACCGATCTCGCGGGCTACAAGGCGCAGTTGGACTCGACCGAGATGTTCTACGATCCCGCCGCCGCCGTCGCCTTCACCGAAAGCGCGGAGCTGCCGCAGACCATGGTGAATGTCGCGGAGTTCCTGTTCGACAAGGGCATTCTGGGCGAAGGCGCGCCCTCGGCGGATTTCGTCGGTGTCGCCTATCCGGACGGGACGGTCACCGGGGACGCCAACAACGTGCGCTTCCGCTTTGACACGACCTACATGCAAATGGCCGCCGACGGCAGCCTTTAAGGACCACACCGTCACGCCCGCGCGTGGCGGTGCCCCCGATGCGTCTGATCAACATAAAACCCGGCCCCGCGCTCGCGCTGTTTCTTGTCCTGCTGCCCTTTGCAGCGGTGCTGATCGCCTATGCAGTGGGCTCCGACATCCGCCTGACGGCAAACCCGTCGGACAAGCTGTTGCCCGCGCCGGGCACGGTGGGCGACTCGATGATGCGGCTGCTCACCGAAGGCGATAGACGCACGGGCCGCATCCTCTTCTGGTACGACACATGGGCCAGCCTGCAACGGCTCTGGCTGGGTATCGCGATCTCGGCCAGCGTCGGGCTGGTGATCGGCCTGCTGATCGGGCTGTTTCCGCTGATGCGCAGCCTGCTCGCGCAATTCGTGGCGGTGCTGTCGATGATCCCGCCGTTGGCGTTGTTGCCGATCCTGTTCATCGTGTTCGGGCTGGGAGAGCTGTCCAAGGTCGTGTTGATCGTGGTGGGCACCCTGCCGTTCATCATCCGCGACCTGAGCCAGCGCACGGTCGAAATTCCGCAGGAACTGCTGGTCAAGGCGCAGACCCTTGGTGCGTCAAGCTGGGTCATCGCGATCCGCGTGGCGCTGCCGCAGGTCATGCCGCGCCTCATCCAGGCGGTGCGCCTGTCACTGGGCCCAGCGTGGCTGTTCCTGATTGCCGCCGAGGCCATCGCGTCTGATCTGGGGCTGGGCTACCGCATTTTCCTGGTGCGCCGTTACCTCGCGATGGATGTGATCCTGACCTACGTGATCTGGATCACGCTGCTTGCCTTCGCCATGGATTGGCTGCTGCGCCGCGCCTCGCGCCGGTTCTTCCCCTGGGCGGAGGAGGGGCTGTGAGCTTTGTCACCGTCCGTGACCTGTTCCAGACCTATGGCAGCCGTCCGATCATCGAACGGGTGAATGTCGACGTGGCCGAGGGCGAATTCATCTCGATCGTGGGCGCGTCGGGCTGTGGCAAATCCACCTTCCTGCGGCTGCTTCTGGCGCAGGAACGTCCCACCCGTGGCGAGATCCGCATCGACGGCGCAGAGCCTGCGCGCGAACCGGGGCTGGACCGGGGCATCGTGTTCCAGCGGTATTCCGTCTTCCCGCACATGACCGTGCGCGACAACATCGTGGCGGGCGAAAGCTTTCGCGCGGGCTGGGGTCGCTTTTTTGGCGACGCGGCGAGGGCGGCGCGTGACCGCGCGGACGAGACGCTCGCACGGATCGGACTGGATCATGTCGCCGACAATTACCCCGCCACGCTCTCGGGTGGCATGCAGCAGCGCCTTGCCATTGCGCAGGCGCTGGCTGCGAAACCCCGCGTCCTGCTGCTTGATGAGCCGTTTGGCGCTCTTGACCCCGGCACGCGGCTGTCGATGCACGGTTTCCTGCAGGACTTGCGCGCCGAGACAGGCATGACCGTGTTCATGGTCACCCATGACCTCGAAGAGGCGTTCAAGCTGGGCGACCGCGTTCTGGTCTTCGACAAGCCGCGCTGGGATCCGCACGATCCGTCCCGTTACGGCGCGACCATCACCTACGATTTCGATGCCCGCGATGGCGGCATCCCGTTTCAGACCCTGAAGGAGAACATCCATGTTCCAGAGCCGCACTGACCGGTCCCGGTCGCACCATCCGGCAGACCACCGCCGCACCGAGGCGCGCCATCACCATCCCGACCTGACCAAGCTGCGTGGCTGGAAGGCGATGCATGACGAGGCGGGCATCCCCGGCAGCGGCTGGGAGCAAGAGCGCAAATGGGCGCTGCGCATGGGGCTGACGGGTGCCGACAGCATCGAGGACAAATCCATCCCCACCTTCGCGCGCGGGGAACTGCCGCATTACGCAGGCATCAACACGTTTCTCAAGGCGCCTTACGCCGAGGACGTGACCGAGGTGGGGGATTACGACGCCACCGTGCTGGGCATCCCCTTTGACGGTGGCACGACCTACCGCGCGGGCACGCGGTTCGGCCCGCAAGGTGTGCGCAAGATCAGCGCGCTGTATACGCCCTACAACTACGAAATGGCGGTCGATCTGCGCGAACAGATGACGCTCTGCGATGCAGGCGACGTGTTCACGATCCCAGCCAACATCGAAAAGACCTTTGATCAGATCAGCCGCGCGGTCAGTCATGTGGCCTCTTCGGGCAGCCTGCCTATCATGATCGGCGGCGACCATTCCATCGGCTTTCCCTGCGTGCGCGGCATTGCGGAGTGCACCTCCAAGAAGATCGGCATCGTGCATTTCGACCGCCATGCCGACATCCAGGAGAAGGACCTCGATGAGCGGATGCACACGACGCCGTGGTTCCATTCGACCAACCTGCCCAACGTGCCCGCCAAGAACCTTGTGCAGGTCGGGATTGGTGGCTGGCAGGTGCCGCGCGAGGCGGTAAAGGTGGCGCGTGAGCGCGAGACCAACATCATCACCATGGGCGACATGGAAAAGATGGGCATCGACCGCACCGCCGAAATGGCGCTGGAAATGGCATGGGACGGGGTGGACATGGTCTACATGTCCTTCGACATCGACAGCATCGACTGCGGCTTTGTGCCCGGTACGGGCTGGCCCGAACCCGGCGGGTTCCTGCCGCGAGAGGCGCTGGCGCTGGCCTCCAAGGTCGCGGCCGAGGGCATCTGCGGGATGGAACTGGTCGAGGTGGCTCCGCCCTACGACCAGTCCGAGATCACCGCCCTCATGGGTACCCGCGTGATCGTCGATGTGCTGGGCAGCCTTGTGGCCTCCGGCAACCTTGGCAAGCACAAGCGCCATATCGACAAGCCCGTAACGATCCCCCATGGCGAATTCGAAGGAAAGCGGTGGTCCAATGCCACATGATATCGTGAACGGCCATATCGGCCACAACCACAGCCACGGCGACCATCTGCACAGCCATATGCCCGATGCGGACCGGGCAGAGGAGTTGCAGGTACTCACCGCGCAATTCATCGATGGCTTCGTCAGTGCCAAGGACAAGATGTCCTATCTGCGGCTGGCCGGTGTGCCGCTGGAAATCGAAGCCCCCGAAGGCGGGCCGTCGATGAAGCTGGTGGATGTCCAGTTGACGACCGAATGGCAGGTCGGCACGGCGTCGCCCTCGTTCGGGTCGCAGGAACTGTCCTATCTGCCCTATCCCGGCGACATGGTGACGGAGCGGACGAATATGGGCTTTGTTTATGTCTCGTTGCGGGCCAAGCACGTGACCGACCTGCGCGCGTTTCTCAAGCACCACCCCGCCGCGCGCGACGTGTCCTGAGGGCAGGGCGCGTCACGCCTCCAGACGCTCGAGATCCATCGGAGTGCGCGGCTTGGCCTCCGGGTCGCTGTCCAGAACCGCGTGCATCCGTTCCATGACGCGATAGAAAATGGCCAGCTCGTCAGGGCTGACCGCATCGGTCAGCTGCCGTTCGAGGCGCGTGGCCTCGGGGATGATGTCCGCCAGCGCCCGCCGCCCGGCCGTGGTCAGCGAGATCGACACCAGCCGCCCGTCGCCGGACCCAGCCGTCTTTGCGACCAGACCTTCGGCCTCGAGCCGCGTCACCGCGCGGCTGACCCGTGGTTTTTCCAGACTGACGCAGGTGTGGATGTCCCGGATCGACACCGCGCCGCAGCGCAGCAGGTGTACCAGAACGCGCCATTCGGCCACCGCCAGACCATGGGTGCGCCCGTATTCGACCGCAAGCCGTCGGCTGACCCGTTCCGTCAGCACGGCAAGCCGGTAGGGCAGGAAGGTCGACAGCTGAAAATCGTCGGGCGTCATGGCGGGGTCCAAACTCGTTGCATTTGAAATGATATTGACTTTCGCTCTCTTGGCAACGACTAATGACCTGCCCTCGGGTGCCATGCACCGGGGAACCTAGGGGAGAGACGCACACATGGCCTTTGCATCGCAGGGTGACACCGCTGAAAAGCAGATTTCCTTTACCGAGATCGGTGACGGGCTTTATGCCTTCACCGCCGAAGGAGACCCGAATTCCGGTGTGATCATCGGCGACGACTCGGTCATGATCGTCGAGGCGCAGGCCACGCCGCGTCTCGCGCAAAAGGTGATCGATTGCGTGCGCAGCGTCACCGAAAAGCCGATTTCCCATGTGGTCCTGACCCATTACCACGCGGTGCGCGTGCTGGGTGCCAGCGCCTTTGACGCCGATCAGATCATCATGTCCGACGCCGCGCGCGGCATGGTGGTCGAGCGGGGGCAGGAAGACTGGGACAGCGAATTCCAGCGCTTCCCGCGCCTGTTCGAGGGCCACGAAAGCATTCCCGGTCTGACATGGCCCACCACCACCTTCAGCGACAGCATGACGGTCTATCTTGGCAAGCGGAAGGTCGAGATCAAGCAGATCGGCCGCGCGCACACGGCGGGGGACAGCGTGATCTGGGTGCCGGACAGTCAGACCATGTTCACCGGCGATATCGTCGAATATCACTCCGCCTGTTACTGCGGTGACGGCCATTTCGAGGAGTGGGGCAGCACGCTCGATGCGGTCAAGGCCTATGATCCGCAAAGCATTGCACCGGGGCGCGGCGATGCGCTGATCGGACGCGATATGGTGGACGCAGCACTGGCCAACACCCGCGACTTTGTCGACAGCACCTACAACGCGGTCAAGCCGATTGCCGCCAAGGGGGGAACCCTCAAGGAAGCATGGGACGCCGTGCGCGCCGCCTGCGATCCGAAATTCAAGGATTACGCCATCTACGAACACTGCCTGCCGTTCAACGTGGCCCGCGCCTATGATGAAGCGCGCGGGATCGTGCACCCGCGCATCTGGACGGCAGAACGCGATCTGGAAATGTGGGCGCAACTGCAAGGCTGAGACCGAGCGACGGGGGAGGAGACCCATCATGCCGCTGGATGACCGCTATCAACTGGCGTTCACGCTGTATCCCTATACGCGCAGCACCGATCAGGGCGCGTCCGTGCCGGTGCGGCACCCGGTGGTTGTCATGGGGGGCGGCCCGGTCGGCATCGCCACGGCGCTTGATCTCGGGTTGCAGGGCATTCCCGTTGTCCTGCTTGATGATCACGAAGGGGTCGGGCAGGGGTCGCGGGCGATCTGTTTTGCGAAACGTACGCTCGAGATCGCCCATCGGTACGGCTGCGGCCAGCCGATGCTGGACAAGGGCGTGGTCTGGAACCTGGGCAAGGTGTTTCACGACGACCGGCAGGTGTTCGAGTTCAACCTGCTGCCGGAACAGGGCCACCGCTATCCGGCCTTCATCAACCTGCAACAGCCTTATTTCGAACGCTTCCTCGTGGACCGCGTGCGCGAGGCGCAGGCCCAAGGCGCGCCGATTGACCTGCGGGGCAAGAACCGCGTCGATACGGTCGAGGTCAAGGACGACCATGTCATCCTCGACATCACCACACCTGACGGTCCCTACCGGATCGCGGCGGATTGGCTGATCGGCTGCGACGGCGCGTCCAGCCCGCTGCGCAAGATGATGGGGCTCGATTTCGAAGGCCGGGTGTTCGAGGACAATTTCCTGATCGCCGACATCACGATGAAGGCGGATTTCCCGACCGAACGCTGGTTCTGGTTCGAGCCGCATTTCAAATCCGGCGACAGCGCGCTCTTGCACAAGCAGCCGGACGGCGTGTGGCGGATCGACTTCCAGCTGGGCTGGGACATCGACCGCACCGAAGAACTGAAAGAGGAAAATGTCCGCCGCCGTCTCGACGCGATGCTCGGCCCGGATGTGGACTACGAACTGGTCTGGACCTCGATCTACCGGTTCCAGTGCCGCCGGATGAAAACCTTTCGCAAGGGTCGGGTGATCTTTGCCGGGGACGCGGCGCACCAGGTCTCGCCCTTTGGGGCGCGCGGGGCGAATTCCGGCATTCAGGACGTGGACAATCTGGGCTGGAAACTGGGTCTGGTCCTGAATGGAACGGCACCCGAGGCGTTGCTGGACAGCTACGATCTTGAGCGTCGGCACGGCGCGGACGAAAACATCCTCAACTCGTCCCGTTCGACCGATTTCATCACGCCGAAATCCCGCATCAGCCACGTGTTCCGCAACGCGGTGCTCGATCTGGCGGAACACCACGCCTTTGCCCGACCGCTGGTCAATTCCGGGCGGCTCTCTGTGCCCTGCGTCTATGACGGCCTGCCGTTGAACACGCCCGACGCCCTGCCGTATGGCCCGTCCCGCACCCGCCCCGGCGCGCCTTGCCCTGATGCGCCTTTGGGGCAGGGGTTCCTGCTGGACCATCTGGGCGGTGATTTCGTGCTGCTTGGGGTGGGCGTCGATGTGCCGGATACGCTCTCTGCCCACGGATTGGTGCTGCGCGGCCTGTCCGTGCCTGCGGCAGGCGACATCAGGGGCCGCTATCTGGGCGACGCGCCCGGTGCCGTCTACCTGATCCGGCCCGACCAGCATGTGGCGGCGCGCTGGCCCACCTTCGACGAGGCGGCGGTGCGGGCCGCACTTGCCACCGCGATTGCAAAGGACTGACGCCATGGCGCTCAACACCGCCCCCAACATTCCCGATCCCGATGGGTTCTATGCCGAATTGCTCGACGCCCATGACGGGCTGAGCGATGATGACAGCATCGCGTTCAACGCCCGTTTGATCCTCATTCTTGCCAACCATATCGGCGACCGCGCGGTGCTGACCGAAGCGTTGGCCGCCGTATCGAAAGGAGACACGCGATGAATGCTCCGAACACCTCCGGCCTCATTCAGGCCAATGGCAGCCTGACCGAGCCCGGCTACATGCCCGGCTGGGCCAATGATTTCGAGACCGAGGCACTGCCCGACGCCCTGCCGCGTGGCATGAACAGCCCACAGAAATGCAATTACGGCCTTTACGGCGAACAGCTGTCCGGCACCGCCTTTACCGCCAACCCGCCCGAACGCACCTGGAGCTACCGCATCCGGCCCTCGGTCAAGCATTCGGCGCGCTATGCGCGGATCGATCTGCCCTATTGGAAAAGCGCGCCCAACGTCGTGGACAACGTGACCTCCTTGGGCCAGTACCGCTGGGACGCGATCCCGCATTCCGGTGAGCATCTGACATGGCTGACCGGCATGCGGACCATGACCACGGCGGGTGACGTGAACATCCAGGTTGGCATGGCCAGCCATGTCTACCTTGTCACCCAAAGCATGAAGGACGCCTATTTCTTCAGTGCCGACAGCGAGTTGCTGGTCGTTCCTCAAGAGGGGCGGCTGCGTTTCGCCACGGAACTGGGCATCATTGACGTCGAGCCCAAGGAGATCGCCATCCTTCCGCGCGGCCTTGTCTACCGGGTCGAAGTGCTGGACGGTCCGTGCCGGGGCTTTGTCTGCGAAAACTACGGGCAGAAATTCGAACTGCCAGCCCGTGGCCCGATCGGGGCCAACTGCATGGCCAATCCGCGCGATTTCAAGGTGCCCGTTGCCGCCTTCGAGGACCGCGAGGTGCCGTCGACGCTGACGGTCAAGTGGTGCGGGCAGTTCCATGAAACGCAGATCGGGCAAAGCCCGCTCGACGTGGTGGCGTGGCATGGCAATTACGCGCCGTACAAGTATGATTTGCGGACCTATTGTCCGGTCGGCGCGATCCTGTTCGACCATCCCGATCCGTCGATCTTTACCGTCCTCACTGCGCCCTCGGGTGTGCCCGGCACGGCGAATATCGACTTCGTGCTGTTCCGCGAACGGTGGCTGGTGGCGGAAAACACCTTCCGTCCGCCGTGGTATCACAAGAACATCATGTCCGAACTGATGGGCAACATCTACGGCCAGTATGACGCCAAACCGCAGGGGTTTGTCCCCGGCGGCATGAGCCTGCACAACATGATGCTGCCGCATGGCCCGGACCGCGAGGCATTCGAGAAAGCGTCGAATGCCAATCTGGGGCCGGACAAGCTCGACCGCACCATGTCCTTCATGTTCGAGACGAGGTTTCCGCAGCATCTGACTGAATTTGCAGGAAAAGAGGCGCCGTTGCAGGACGACTACATCGACTGCTGGGACAGCCTTGAGAAGAAATTCGACGGCACTCCGGGGAAGAAGTGACCATGGCCCTGCGTCGTTCCTGGCTGGACAGCGCCAATGCGCCGGACTGCGATTTCCCGCTGAACAACCTGCCCTTTGGAGTGTTTTCCGTGGGTGACAGCGATCTGCGCTGCGGTGTTGCCATCGGCGACAGGATCGTCGATGCGACCGGGCTCGAGGCGGCGGGCCTCCTGCGCGCCGATCCGCAGGCGGATGTGCTGGACGCGCCCTTTTGGAACGACTTCATGGAACTGGGCCCCGCCGCATGGTCCCGCTACCGTGCCGCGCTGACCGCGATGCTGGCCGAAGGCGCGGACGAGGCCCTGCAGGATCACATCATCACCCATTCCGTGCAGATGACGCGGGCGGCGCTGCATATGCCCTTCCGGGTCAGCGAATACACTGATTTCTACTCTGGGCGGCATCACGCCACCAATGTGGGCACGATGTTTCGAGGTGCCGAAAACGCGCTGCCGCCGAACTGGCTGCATATTCCCATCGGCTATAACGGTCGGGCGTCCTCGGTCGTGGTTTCTGGCACGCCAGTGACGCGACCGCACGGCCAGATCAAGGGGCAGGACGACGCCGCGCCGCGCTTTGCACCCTCGGCCCGGTTCGACATCGAGCTTGAGATCGGCGCAATCGTCGGGCAGGCGTCGGACGGCCTCATCAGCGTCGCGCAGGCCTTCGACAACATCTTCGGCTATGTCGTGCTGAACGACTGGTCCGCCCGCGACATTCAGGCGTGGGAATACCAGCCGCTCGGCCCGTTTCAGGCCAAGGCAACGGCGACGACGATCAGCCCGTGGATCGTCACCGCCGAAGCGCTGGTGCCGTTTCGCACAAGCACGCCCGCACGGGAAACACCGTTGCTGGACTACCTCACCGAACCCGGCCCGATGCTCTATGATATCACGCTCGAGGTCGGGCTGACGCCTGAGCAGGGCACCGAGACCGTCATCACCCGCACCAACTACGCCGAGATGTATTACTCCGCCGCGCAGCAACTGGCGCATCACACAAGCTCTGGCTGCCCGATGCGGGTAGGGGATCTGTTGGGGTCCGGCACCATCTCGGGACCGGAAAAGCACAATCGCGGCTCTTTGCTGGAACTCAGCTGGGGCGGGACAGAGCCGCTGACATTGGACAGCGGCGGGACCCGTAGCTTTGTCGAGGACGGAGACACTCTGACCCTGCGCGGTCATGCGCAGGGCGATGGGTATCGCGTTGGCTTCGGGGCTTGCACAGGGACCGTGCTTCCGGCGCGGCGGTAAGGGAACCCTTCCATGACCGTCACCGTGCAGACCCTTGGCCGCGTCGCCATCGTCACCATCGACAATCCGCCGGTCAACGCCGCGTCGCAGGCGGTGCGTGCGGGGCTGGTTGACGCCGTGGCGCAGACCGAGGCGGATGCCACAATCGACGCCGTGGTCCTGACCTGCGCCGGGCGCACCTTCGTGGCAGGGGCCGATGTGCGCGAATTCGATTTGCCCCCTGTCGCACCGCATCTGCCCGACGTCATCGCGGCGATCGAGGCGGCGTCAAAGCCGTGGATCGCGGCGCTTCATGGCTCGGCACTGGGCGGCGGGCTGGAGCTTGCGATGGGCTGTCACCACCGCATCGCAGAAGCGTCGGCGCGCATGGGCCTGCCCGAAGTGACGCTTGGCCTTGTGCCGGGGGCGGGGGGCACCGTGCGCCTGCCGCGTCTTGTGGGGGCGGAACTGGCGCTGACCATGATCGCGGGCGGCAAGCCGATCAGCGCACAAGAGGCGCTGGATGCCGGATTGATCGACGCGATTGCGCAGGGCGATCTGGTGCAGAAGGCCTGCGATCTGGCCGCCGCCGGTGTCGACCTGCGTCCGACCCTCGTCAAGCTGGTGATCGGCAAGAGTGACGCAACCCGGTTCGACCGGATCGCATCCGACATGCGCCGCAAGGCGCGCGGGCAGGTGTCCGTGCCTGCCGCCATCGACGCGCTTGAGCGTGGGTTGACCCTGCCTGCCACCGAGGCGCTGGCCGCCGAACGCGCCACGTTCCTGTCGCTCAAGACCAGCGAACAGGCCCGCGCCCTGCGCCATATCTTCTTTGCCGAACGGGCGGCGCTGTCCGATCCGCGCACAAAGGCAACACCCCGGCCGATTGCACGGATCGGCGTGATCGGCGGCGGCACGATGGGGGCGGGGATCGCATCGCTCTGCCTGATGCGCGGCCTCACCGTCACATTGATCGAACGCGATGCGTCCAGCCTCGATGCGGGGTCCGCCCGTGTCCGGTCCACCCTGGAGAGCAGCGCGAAACGCGGCCTGCTGGTCGATCTCGACGCCACCTTCGCGCGGTTCGATGCCGCCACCGATGACAGCGCTCTGGCGGATGTGGACCTCGTGATCGAAGCGGTGTTCGAGGAGATGGAGGTCAAGAAGCAGGTGTTTCGCAGGCTCGATGCCGTGACGCGCCCAGATGCGATCCTCGCCACCAACACCTCCTATCTGGACGTGACCGAGATCGCCGCGGGCCTGCGTGATCCGTCCCGCGCCATTGGGCTGCATTTCTTTTCGCCCGCCCATATCATGAAGCTGCTGGAAATCGTGCTGCCCGCGAGTGTGGCGGATGACGTGGTGGCGACCGCCGCGCGGCTGTCGAAAACCCTTGGCAAGATCGGTGTCTTTTCCGGGGTCTGCGACGGCTTCATCGGTAACCGCATCATGTCGGCCTACCGGACCGAGGCGGACCGGCTGCTGATCGACGGGGCCAGCCCCGAACAGGTCGATGCCGCGATGCGCGACTACGGCTTCCCGATGGGCGTGTTCGAGATGCAGGATCTCGCCGGGCTGGACATCGCATGGGCCATGCGCAAGCGCCGTCTGGCCCAAGGGCTGTCGGGCGAAGGCGATATCCGGATCGCGGACCGTCTGTGCGAACAGGGCCGGTTTGGCCGCAAGACCGATGCGGGCTGGTATGATTTCACGGATGGCAAGGCCACGCCCTCGGACGCGGTTACGGCGATCATCGTCGAAGAGCGGCAGGCCATGGGCGTCGCCGATGCGGTGTTTGAGACCAAGGACGTGATGACCCGCATACTTGGGGCAATGGTGCAGGAGGCGGAGGCGGTTCTGGCCGAAGGCATCGCCAGTTCCGCCGCCGATATCGACGTGGTGATGGTCAACGGCTACGGCTTCCCGCGCTGGAAAGGCGGGCCGCTTTTTACCGTCCGGTAAAATCTGAACGCGCGGGCCAAACAGCCGGGCACGGGTCCTGACCACCGGCCCTCAAGTTCCTGTCGACCGGCGCAGCCTGTTCGACTATCACAGGCTGCGCCGACATCAGCGGGAAAGAGACCTCATGCACCCCCAATCCGTTCCTGACGCCATGTTCCATACGCGCGTGCGCAATGACGCGCTTGGCGGGCCGAACCCGTTCGAGTGGAAGCAACTGACCTCTGAGGACGTGTTCGCCGGCAAGCGGATCGTTCTGTTCGGGGTGCCGGGCGCCTTCACCCCCGCCTGTTCCGAAAGCCACTTGCCGGGCTATGAGCAGCATTACGACGCGTTCCGTGATCTTGGGATCGACGCGGTGCTGTGCGTTTCGGTCAACGACGCCTTCGTGATGCACCAATGGGCGCTGTCGCGGCAGGTCGAGAAGGTCACGATGTTGCCCGATGGCAACGGTGAGTTCACCCGCAAGATGGGCATGCTGGTCGACCGCAGCAGCAATGGCATGGGCCTGCGCAGCTGGCGCTATGCGATGTATGTCAACGACCGGGTGATCGAGCAGGTGTTCAGCGAACCGGGGTTCAAGGACAACCCGCCGGGGGTGCCGCTTGATGTGTCGGGAGCCGAGACCATGCTGGAGTATCTGCGCGGGCTCTCTGCCGCAGCCTAGTCATCCCTGAGGCGGACAATGGCATCCACCTCGACCGCCGCATTGCCGGGCAGGCCAGCGACACCGACAGCGGTTCTGGCGTGCCAGCCCGCCTCGCCGAAACAGGCGATGAACAGTTCGGTGGCACCGTTGATGACCTGCGGGCTGGCACCAAAGCCGGGCACGCAGTTCACGAAGCCCCCCAGCCGCAAGACACAGGACACGCGGTCCAGATCGCCGTCGCACGCCTCCTTGAGCCGGTAGAGCAGATTCAGCGCGCAAATCTGGGCCGCCTTCTGCGCCTCTGCGATGGCGTCGGCCGTATCCGCGACGGGTCCGACATGGGTGACCGCGCCGCCCCATTCGCAGATCTGACCGGACAGGTAGACCACCGATCCGTCCCTTCGATAGGGAAGGAACTGGCCACGCGGGGTCCAGTCCGGGGGCAGGGCAAGGCCCATGTCATGCAGGCTTGTTTCAGCTTGGGATACCATCATGCGGAATACTAGCGTGTTTGTGATGCCCGAGCCAGAGAGCACAGCGCGTCCGTGAACCTGGCATCTGTTTCTTTCCGCTTGGAATTTGGGCAGATCGGGCAGCCTCACGCATGCGACGCTGACCGAAACGCCAAACTTGCGAGCAAATGGGCATCGGCCTAATGATGGCTCATGCAGGTGCTCGATTTTTCTCACGACCCGTGGCTTGTTCTCGCCTCGCTTCTGGTGGCGATGATGGCTGGCTTTACCGGGCTCTCGCTGTCCCGCGGATTGTCGACACGCAGCGTGACCTATCAGAAAGTGCTGATCGTGCTGTCGGCCATTTCGCTGGGGGGCGGCATCTGGTCGATGCACTTCGTGGCGATGCTGGGTCTGCAATTGCCGATCCTGTTCTACTATGACGCGGTCATCACGCTGGCGTCGGCACTTGTGGCCATTCTGGTTGTCGGGGTGGCGCTGCTCATCCTGCATTTCTGGAAACGCACGCGGTATACGCTGGTCCTGTCGGGAATGATCGTCGGGCTGGGGGTGGTGGCGATGCACTACCTCGGGATGTCGGCGATGCAGCTTTGCAAGGCGGTCTACACGCCCATGGGGATCGCGTTTGCGACGGTGGCGTCCTGCCTGCTCTGCGTGATCGCCTTTGCCGTGGCGTATGGCAGGCGCACGCAGCGCAACATCGTGATCGGCACGGTGATCTTTGGCTTTGCGGTGTTCGCGGTGCATTTCGCGGCCATCGCCGGGACCAGCTTTGTTGCCGTCGAGACACAGACCGAGGTTGGCCCGCTCATCAGCAACGAGATGATGGCGATTGGCGTGGTGCTGACCAGCTTCGTGCTCTGTGGCGCGTTCCTGCTGAGCGGTGTGACATTTCTGGCACCTCCGGAACCCGAGGCGGTCGCGGGAGCTGTTGCCGAAATGCCAGACGTCATCGTGATCCCAACAGCCTCCAAACGGCAGATCCCCTACCAGAAGGATGGGCAGACGCGGTTTGTCGATCCGGCCTCGGTGGCGGTGATCCGGGCCGAGGGGCATTACACGCATCTCTATACAAGGGACGAGCAGTTATTCTGTGCCTGGTCGATCACCGAGGCCGAGAAGCGGCTGACACCCGGGCCGTTCATCCGCACGCATCGCAGCTACCTGATCAACCCCGAACACGTATCCGGCTTCGAACGGATGAAGGACAACGGCGTGTGCTATTTCGAGACCGCCAATCTGGGCAAGGTCCCCGTGAGTCGATCCCGCCTCAAACCCGTGCGGGACTCCCTCGGACTGTGATGTTTCGCATTTCGTGAAATGCGTTCGCATTTCGTGCAGAAAGCTTCTCTTTCCGGGGAAATTCTGGTGCGACGGCGTGCCACTGCATACGACCTTCTGCCGACATAATCAGAGCGCGGTAGGGGAGGACCAGCAATGATACCAGCGGCGTTCGAATATCATCGACCAACGAACATGGACGATGTTATCGCCCTTTTGACCAAACACGGTGATGACGCCCGCGTCATGGCCGGGGGCCACAGCCTCATCCCGATGATGAAGCTCAGGATGGCGGAGATACCGCACCTGATCGACCTTCAGGACATCGGCGGCTTGCAGGACATCACCATCCACGGACAGCGCGTGACGCTGGGTGCGATGGTCACGCAGCATGAACTGATCAACCACGCAGCCCTGACCGAGGTCGCACCGATCCTGCGCGAAACCGCGCTTCAGATCGCCGATCCTCAGGTGCGCTACATGGGCACGGTCGGTGGCAATGTCGCCAATGGCGATCCGGGCAACGACATGCCGGGGCTGATGCAATGCCTGGACGCGCAGATCAATCTTGCCGGGCCGAACGGCGCGCGGTCGGTTGCGGCGCGGGATTACTACGAAGCGGCCTACATGACCGCCCGTGAGGATGACGAGGTTCTGGTCTCGGTCAGCTTTGACTCGCCGAAATCGGGCTATGCCTACGAAAAGCAGAAGCGCAAGATCGGCGATTACGCCACCGCTGCGGCGGCCGTGACACTCACCAAGGACGGCGGCACCGTCGCGTCGGCCTCCATCGCCATGACCAACCTGAGCGACGTTCCTGTCTGGTCCGAAGGCGCGGGCGCTGCGCTGATCGGCACGCGCTGCGATGCGGATGCGCTCAAGGCCGCTGTCGAGGCGATGCTGGGCGACATCGATCCGACCGAAGACAACCGGGGGCCGGTGGCCTTCAAACGCCACGTGGCCGGTGTGATCCTGAAACGCGCGATCACCCGCGCCTGGGACCGCGCATAAGGGACAGATGACATGACACAGAAAATGCACATCAAACTGACCGTCAATGGCGAGGACCGGGAGTTCCTGGCCGAACCACGCGAATTGCTGATCTATGCGCTGCGCGAGACCCTCAACATCACAGGGCCGCATGTGGGCTGCGAAACCTCGCATTGCGGGGCCTGCACCATCACGCTGAACGGAAAGTCGGTGAAGTCCTGCACCATGTTCGTGGCACAGGCCAACGGGGCCGAGATCACCACCATCGAAGGTCTGGGCTCACCTGACAGCCTGCACGTGCTGCAGGAGGCGTTCAAGGAACATCACGGGCTTCAGTGCGGCTTCTGCACGCCGGGCATGATCACGCGCGCCAGCAAGCTGCTCGAGGAAAACCCGACCCCGACCGAGGAAGAGGTGCGCTTTGGCATGGCGGGCAATATCTGCCGCTGCACCGGCTACCAGAACATCGTCAAATCCATCCTCGCTGCGGCGAACGAATTGAACGCTTCCAAGGAGGCCGCGCAATGAACGACATGACACCAGACCGCGAAACCCGGTCCGCCAATCTCAAGGGTCTTGGCTGCTCGCGCAAGCGCGTCGAGGATGCGCGCTTTACCCAGGGGAAGGGCAATTATGTCGACGACATCAAGCTGCCGGGGATGCTGCATGGCGATTTCGTGCGCTCGCCCTATGCCCATGCCCGTGTCGTGTCGATCAACAAGGACGCTGCACTGGCGCTGCCCGGTGTGGTCGCGGTTCTCACCGCCGAAGACCTCGCGCCGCTGAACCTGCACTGGATGCCGACGCTTGCGGGGGACAAGCAGATGGTGCTGGCCGATGGCAAGGTGCTGTTCCAGGGGCAGGAGGTCGCCTTTGTCGTCGCCAAGGACCGCTATGTCGCCGCCGACGCAGTGGAACTGGTCGAGGTCGAGTACGAGGAACTGCCGGTCATCGTCGATCCGTTCGAGGCTCTGAAGACCGACGTGGTCCTGCGCGAGGATCTGGCAGGCCAGACCCACGGCGCGCACGGTCCGCGCAAGCATCATAACCATATCTTCACATGGGAACAGGGCGACGAGACCACGACCAACCAGGTGCTTGAAAACGCCGACGTGGTGGCCGAAGAGACCATGTATTACCACCGCACCCATCCCTGCCCGCTGGAAACCTGCGGGTCGGTGGCGTCGATGGACAAGGTCAACGGCAAGCTGACGCTTTGGGGCACGTTCCAGGCACCGCACGTCGTGCGCACGGTCGCATCGCTCCTGTCGGGGATCGAAGAGCACAACATCCGCGTCGTGTCGCCCGATATCGGTGGCGGTTTCGGCAACAAGGTGGGTGTGTATCCCGGCTATGTCTGTTCCATCGTCGCCTCCATCGTCACCGGTGTGCCGGTGAAATGGGTCGAGGACCGGATGGAAAACCTGATGTCCACCGCCTTTGCCCGCGACTACTGGATGACAGGCAAGATCGCCGCCACCAAGGAGGGCAAGATCACCGGCCTGCATTGCCATGTGACCGCAGACCACGGCGGCTTCGACGCCTGCGCCGACCCGACCAAGTTCCCGGCCGGCTTCATGAACATCTGCACCGGGTCCTATGACATTCCGGTGGCCTATCTCGCGGTCGATGGCGTCTACACCAACAAGGCACCGGGTGGCGTCAGCTACCGCTGCTCCTTCCGCGTGACCGAGGCGGTCTATTTCATCGAGCGCATGATCGAGGTTCTGGCCATCGAGCTGAACATGGATGCGGCGGAACTGCGCCGGATCAACTTCATCAAGAAAGAGCAGTTCCCCTACCAGTCGGCTCTGGGCTGGGAGTATGACAGCGGCGATTATCACACCGCGTGGGACAAGGCGCTGAAGGCCGTTGATTACGAAGGTCTGCGCCGCGAACAGGCTGAACGGGTCGAGGCGTTCAAGCGTGGTGAAACCCGCACCCTGATGGGGATCGGCCTGTCCTTCTTTACCGAGATCGTGGGTGCCGGGCCGGTCAAGAACTGCGACATCCTTGGGATGGGCATGTTCGACAGCTGCGAAATCCGCATCCACCCGACCGGGTCGGCGATTGCGCGCCTGGGCACCATCTCCCAAGGGCAGGGCCACGCGACCACCTTTGCGCAGATCCTTGCCAGCGAGATCGGGCTTTCGGCGGACAGCATCACCATCGAAGAGGGCGACACCGACACCGCGCCCTACGGCCTGGGCACCTACGGGTCACGCTCGACCCCGGTGGCCGGTGCCGCAACGGCGATGGCCGGGCGCAAGATCCGCGCCAAGGCGCAGATGATCGCGGCGTACCTTCTTGAAGTGCATGACGACGATGTCGAATGGGATATCGACCGGTTTGTCGTCAAGGGCGCTCCCGAGCGGTTCAAGACGATGAAGGAAATCGCCTATGCCGCCTACAATCAGGCCATTCCGGGGATCGAGCCGGGGCTTGAGGCGGTCAGCTACTATGACCCGCCCAACATGACCTATCCGTTCGGGGCCTATGTCTGTGTCATGGATATCGACGTTGACACCGGCGTGCCGGAAATCCGCCGCTTCTACGCGCTGGACGATTGCGGTACGCGGATCAATCCGATGATCATCGAAGGGCAGATCCATGGCGGCCTGACCGAGGCGCTGGCCGTCGCTCTGGGGCAAGAGATTGCCTACGACGATCTGGGCAACGTGAAGACCGGCACGCTGATGGATTTCTTCCTGCCGACTGCATGGGAAGTGCCGAACTACGAGACCGACTTTACCGTCACCCCCAGCCCGCATCACCCGATCGGGGCCAAGGGTGTCGGCGAAAGCCCGCATGTCGGCGGCGTGCCCTGCTTCTCGAACGCGGTGCAGGATGCGTTCCGCGCCTTCGGCAACCGGCACACCAACATGCCGCATGACCATTGGCGGATCTGGCAGACCGCCAACCGCCTTGGGCTTCACGACTGATCGGAACCGGGGTGGCCGGTTCTGGCCACCCCCTTTTGTCGCCGGGTAAAGACATGCAGTGGACCGAACTTCAGACCGCCATGGCGGACACGGGATATATTGCAGACGATGATCTGGCGATGGCCATTCATCTGGCCCTGTCGCTTGGGCGCCCGCTGCTGCTCGAAGGGGCGGCGGGCGTCGGCAAGACCGAAGTGGCGCGCGTGCTGGCGCAGGTGAAGGACACGCAACTGATCCGCCTGCAATGCTACGAAGGGCTGGATGCCGCGCAGGCGATCTATGAATGGAACTACCAGCGCCAGTTGCTGTCGATCCGCGCGGCCGCCGAGGATGGCGAGACCGGGCGCAGCGTCGAGCAGCGCATTTTCTCGGAAGAGTTCTTGCTCGAACGCCCCTTGCTCAAGGCGATCCGTCAGGACACGCCGCCCGTGCTGCTGATCGACGAGATTGACCGCGCGGACGAGGAATTCGAGGCGTATCTCCTGGAAATCCTGTCCGAGTTCCAGATCACCATTCCGGAACTCGGCACTATCACCGCCAAGAGCCGTCCCATTGTCATTCTCACCGCAAACGGCACCCGCGACCTGAGCGATGCGCTGCGCCGCCGGTGCCTTTATGCCCATGTGGCCTACCCCGAACGCGCCACGGAACTGGCCATCCTCAAGGCCCGCTGCGCCGGGATCGAAGCGCATCTGGCCGCTCAGATCGTCGGGTTCGTGCAGTCCTTGCGCAAGGAAGACCTCGAAAAGAAACCGGGCATCGCGGAGATGCTGGATTTCGCGGCAGCGCTGATGGGGCTGGGGATCGCCGACCTGACCCAAGACCCGGTGGTGTTGCAGGCGACACTGGCAACGTTGCTGAAAACCCAGACCGACCGCGACAACATCACGACCGAGATCGCGCAGCGTCTGGCGGGCAAGGCGGCATGACCCGCGTCACCCGGTTTGCGGCCCGTGATCCCGGCCCCGCGGCACGCATGGCGGGATTCATGGCGCATCTGCGCGACAATGGCCTGCGGTTGGGTGTCGGAGAGGCCGAACTGGGTCTTGCCGCGCTGACCCATGTGAACGCCGCCGACCCGACCGAGGCGCGTCCAGCGCTGAAGGCGGTGTTTTCGGGCTGCGCCGAAGATGCAGAACGGTTTGCATCGCTTTTTGACGCCTATTGGATGAATGGCGGGCGGGTTGTGGAAAAATCCGTCCCGACCAAGGCGATTGCCTCTGACAACGTGCACAGCTCGCGCAACGCCAAGGGACCGGAGGCCAGCGGCGCGTCAGGGGCACCCTCGACCCCCGATGGTGGCGACGGCGAGGCGGATGCGGATGGCGAGGGCAAGCTGGTCGCCAGTGTGATCCAGTCCCGCATGAACACCGATCTGCGCAACCTCGTGCAACCCGAGGACATCGCCGAGGCGCAGCGCATCGCGGAACGGCTGGGCGCCGCCCTGCGGGATCGCAGGTCCCGGCGGCGCAGGCTGGCACGCAAGGGCGACCAGATCCATTTCCGCCGCCTGATCCGACACAGCCTGTCGACCGGGGGCGAACCGCTGCACCTGCCGAAGAAACAGCGCCCCGACCGGCCTTTGAAGATTGTCACGCTCTGTGATGTGTCGGGATCGATGACCACCTATGCGCAGGTTTTCCTGGCCTTCATCGCCGGGCTGATGCGCGCCGATGATACGGCCGATGCGTATCTGTTCCACACAAGGCTGGTGCGGATCGCCGAAGCGCTGCGCGACCGCGATGCGCTGCGGGCGCTGGGGCGGCTGTCGGTGCTGGCGGACGGGTTCGGCGGAGGATCGAAGATCGGGGCGTCCCTGATGCAGTTTTCACGCACCTATGCGCGGCGCTTTGTCGATGGGCGTACGGTCGTTCTGATCCTGTCGGATGGGTACGGCACCGACACGCCCGACTTGATTGGAGAGGCGCTTGCGGCGCTCAGGAAACGTGGCTGCAAGATCATCTGGCTCAATCCGTTGAAAGGCTGGGACGGGTATGAACCCGTCGCGCGTGGCATGGCCGCAGCTCTGCCGCATCTGGACCTGTTTCATCCCGCCAACCGGTTGGCCGATCTGGCCGCGCTCGAAACGGAGTTGACCCGGCTATGACACCCGCCGAACTGACCGATACCGAAATCTCGGACGTGGCACGAGACATGCGCGCGCGTGGTGAACCCTTTGCCATCGCCACGGTGATCCGCACGCTGGGCGCGACTGCGGCGAAACCGGGGGCGAAGGCGCTTCTGGATGCAGAGGGCACGATCCTGCAAGGCTGGATCGGCGGTGGCTGCGTGCGCGGTGCCTTGGCCAAGGCCACCAAGCGGGCGATGGCCGAAGGCGCGCCGCAACTGATCTCGCTGCATCCGCAAGACCTTCTGGATGAAAAGGGCATCGCGCCCGGCTCCGATGTCGAGGGTGTCAGCTTTGCGCGCAACGGCTGCCCGTCGAAGGGGTCGATGGACATCTTCGTCGAACTGATCCTGCCACTGCCGGAACTGCTGATCTTCGGGGAGGCACCCGTGGCGAAATCGTTGTCGCGGCTGGCGGCACAGTTCCAGTGGTCGCTTGCTCAGGGCGAAGCGGACAGCGCGGTTCGCCCGCTGGCTGACGGGGAGACCCGGATGATCGTCGTCGCCACGCAGGGCAAGAACGATCTGGCCTGCCTCAAACAGGCGCTCGAGGCCGAGGCGCGCTTTGTCGCCTTTGTCGGCAGCCGCCGCAAGTTCGCGACCCTGTCGGAAACGCTGATCGGGCAGGGCGTGTCGCAATCCGTCCTGTCCCGCGTGCAGGCGCCTGCCGGTCTGGCCATCGGCGCGGTCACGCCCGACGAGATCGCGCTGTCGATCCTTGCCCAACTCACCGAGGTCCGCCGCCGCAGGCAGCGCACCGAAACCGATGGGGACTGAGATGACACGACTGCTTGAATGGTTCAGACGATGCGCCCGCCGCGCACCGATGACCAAGGAACAGGCCGATCTTCTGGCCCGTGTGAAATTTCCCTGTTGCTGAAAGGACACCCTTCATGGAACTCAAGGACGAAATCCGCATCAACGCGCCCAAGGATGTGGTCTATGCCGCGCTCAACGATCCCGAAGTGTTGCGCCAGTGCATCCCGGGTTGCGAGGAGCTGGTCAAGCATTCGGACACCGATCTCGAAGCCAAGGTCGTGCTCAAGGTCGGCCCGGTCAAGGCGCGGTTCGGCGGCACGGTTGTGCTGGACACCACCGGCGCGCCGGATGCGTTTTCGCTGACCGGGCAGGGCAATGGCGGGGCGGCAGGTCATGCCAAGGGCGGCGCGGACGTGACGCTTGAGGAAGTCGATGGCGTCACCATCCTGCGCTACGACGCCAAGGCCGAAATCGGCGGCAAGCTGGCGCAGCTTGGCTCGCGTCTGATCCAGAGCACGGCCAAGAAACTGGCGGCCAGCTTTTTCACCAAGTTCGCCGAGGTGGTTGAAACCGTCGACGCCTGATCGACCTGGCCACGGGTAACCCGGTCGAGCTTTTGGTCGCAGCCCAAACGCGCGGCAAATGGTCGGGGTCGGATCGCTGAACCGCCTTTGGGCGGACCAAAAAGCGGCCTTGTCGGGTCTCACGCTGATGGGCGTGGGGCCGCAGGGTCGCTACCGCTTCGCGTCTGCTTTCCTGCGAGGTCGCCTCTGTCGACAGAGGCATCGCGCGTCACCCGAACCGGGCGACACCGACAAAATATTCCGCATTTCAAATATTCCGTATCTTCACGGCGTAGTTTGACCCAGATCAAACTATATATCTTTTATTCAGAATATGACACCTGTGACCCGCATCGTCGATGCGGGATACCGACTAATCAAGGAGTTTGCTCATAGAGATCGCGCTTGCCATGGTCTTCGCCCTGTCGAACGCGATCCGGCTTGTGACAGGCAGCGATGCCTGTTTCCCGGACAAAGGCGATTGTCCGATGGGTGACCCCACTTACCGAATGACCGGGGCCTTTTCCTTCGCACCCAGTCCGGCGCGGGCCCCGTTTTGGCCCGGGCTTCGCGCCCTCTTGCCAACCCCTTCCACTCAATCCGAAAGGACTTTCATCATGAAAAAATTGATCCTCGCCGCCTGCGCCGCCGTGACCCTGACCGGACCGGTCCTTGCCCAAGACGCACCTGACACGCTTGTCACCATTCTGACCGCGCCAGAGCCGCAGACCCAGCTGATGGCCATGGTTTTGGCCATGTCGTCGGCGCAACAGGGAATTGCACAGCATATCCTGCTGTGTGGTCCGGCGGGCGACATCGCGCTGAAAGACGCGCCCGAGTCGGCGACCGCGCCGCAGCCGCCGCGCGACATGAGCCCCAAGGGTCTGCTGACCCAGATCGCCGAATTGCCGAACGCCAAGGTCGAGGTCTGCGCCATCTACCTGCCCGCCAAGGGCGCGCAGCCGGACGTTCTGATGGACGGTGTCACCGTGGCACAACCCCCTGCCATGGCCGCTGCCATGCTTGCGCCGAACGCGCGGATTGCCAGCTACTGACATCCGCCATCAAACGGCCGCCCGCTCCGCCATTCGGTTGGGGCGGGAGGGTTTTTGATGGGTTTGACATATATCAAATCCCGCATGGCTGAAATGTCATATGCGACATCAGGAATGTAAATCCCTGAGGAGGATCCCATGACCAAGCTGACCGCAACCCGGCGCCAGTTCTTTGGGCTTGCCGCTGGCGGCGCTGCTGCTGCGGCGGCGCTGGCTGCGCCGAGCGACGTTCGTGCCCAGGTTGCCACCAAGGCGCGCATCGTGATCATCGGCGCAGGCGCTGGTGGCACCGCGCTGGCCAACCGGCTGGTGATGCGGCTCGACGGGGCCGAGATCACGCTGATCGACCCGCGCGTCGAGCATCTGTACCAACCCGGCCTGTCGCTGGTCGCCGCTGGTCTGAAGCCCGCGAGCTATGTCGTGTCGAAGACCACGGATTGGCTGCCCGATGGTGTGACCCTGATCGCCGAGGCCGCCGCCGCGATCGATCCCGAGGCAAAAACCGTCGCAACGACAAGTGGTCAGTCAGTGGGCTATGATTTCCTGGTCGTCGCTCCCGGTCTTGTGCTGGATCACGACGCGATCGAAGGCTTCTCGCTCGACATGGTGGGGCAGAACGGCATCGGCGCGCTATATGCGGGGCCGCAATACGCGGCGGACACATGGAAGGCTGCGAAGGCTTATACGGAAACCGGCGGCGTCGGCCTGTTCACCCGCCCCGCGACCGAGATGAAATGCGCCGGTGCGCCGCTCAAGCACACGTTCCTGATCGAGGACATCGCCCGCACGGCTGGCACGCGCGGCAAGCTCGACATGCATTACATGGCAAACAATGACAGCCTGTTCGGCGTGCCCATCGTGTCGGAAAAGGTGCGGATGCTGTTCGGCGACCGAGGCATCACCACGGACTATTCCCATGTGCTGCGCGCCATCGACGCAGGCGCAAGAACCGCGACCTTCGACACGCCCCAAGGTCAGGTGACCCGCGACTACGACTACATCCACGTCATCCCGCCGCAAGGCGCGCCCGACGTGATCCGCCAGTCCGGCCTCAGCTGGGCCGACAAGTGGACCGATCAGGGCTGGGTCGAATGCGACATGGCGAGCCTGCGGCACCTGCGCTACGACGATATCTGGGCGCTGGGTGATGTTGCAGGCGTGCCCAAGGGCAAGACCGCCGCATCTGTGAAATGGCAGGTTCCGGTGGTGGAGGACGGCATCCTTGCCGCCATCGAGGGGCGCGAGGCGACCGAGACCTATAACGGCTACACATCCTGCCCGATGATCACCCGCGTCGGCCGCGCGATGCTGGTCGAGTTCGACTACAACAACAACCTTGTCCCGTCCTTCCCCGGCATCATCGCGCCGCTGGAGGAGCTTTGGATCAGCTGGCTGATGAAGGAAGTGGCCTTGAAACCCACCTACAACGCCATGCTGCGCGGTCTGGCCTGAGGAGAGCGACCATGAAAGACCTGACATTCTGCACCATTCTGGCCGTGTTCGAGGAGATTTTTGGCAGTGGCCTGTTCTGGGCCATGGTTGGTATTGCTGCGGTTGTCACCGTGGCCTACTTTTATGTTCTGGTCCGCGATCACAGCATCTCGTGGCGCAAGTTCCTGCTCGCGCAACTGTCCATGCCCATCGGGGCGATTGCCGCCGTCTGGTTCGTTCTGGTGATGACCAGTTCCAGTCTGCGCAATCTGGGTGGCCCGGTGGACGTGATCGTGTTCCTTGGCATCGCGGCGGCCGGCGCCGTGGGGATCGCTATTCTTGTCTATACCGCGCAGTCGCTTTTGATGCGCAGGCGGTCCGGCTAGGTCAGGAACCATAGCGTCCCGCGCCGTCATGTTGCACTTGGCTGTGGACGTTCCGGGTCCATCCCGCCGCGCCGCAGCCGATAGCTTTCCGCGCGCTGGAAGCCACGTTCGACCCGCGCACGGGGCTGTACGTGCATGCCAATGACGAAGCGCGCGAACAGTCCTGGGCCGATCCGGTGACGGGGCGGTCCGGCGCGCATTGGACGCGGGCGCTGGGCTGGCTGGCGATGTGCCTTGTGGATGTGGCCGAGTTGCTGGGACCGAAGCGATTTGCCCCGCTGTCCGCCCAGACCAACGCCTTGTTCGAGCGTATTCTGGAGTTGCGGCGACCGGGCGGGCTATGGCTTCAGGTGATCGACCAGCCCGATCTTGCCGGGAATTTCGTCGAAAGCTCCGGCTCTGCCATGCTCGCCTATGCACTCAGGACGGCGCAATCACTGGGAATGGTCGCGGTGCTGCGCCAGGTCATGAAACCGGGGCCGGAGGGTCATCTGGAAATGGCCGATCTCTGCGGGGTCGCCGGTCTTGGCCCGTACCAGTCGCGCTACCGGGATGGATCGCCGGGTTATTACCTGACGGAACCACGGGTCAGCAACGATGCCAAGAGGGTCGGCCCGTTGATGATGTGCCGCGCGGTGATGTCGGGCAGACGGGTGCCCGCGGCACATCCGCTGCCGGTTTCCTAGAGCGACTCTCTGCAACTCGATCATCGTCAGGTCCTGACCGGGGTTGCGACCATGCTCCCGCTCCTTCGGAACAAAGGTGTTTTACCGGCGTTTGCTCAGCGCGGGAAGCACGCAAGGAAGGCTGGCCATCGCGTGGCCCTGGGCTGTGGCGACCGCGACCGTGGGCTAAGTCGGCGCGGTTCTCCTGACCGCGGGATGGGGACATCATGGCAGACACATCCGACGCAGAGGAACGCATCGAAGAGTTGCGTCAAGAGATCACCCGGCACGACCGGCTCTACCATGTCGAGAATGCGCCCGAGATATCGGACGCCGAGTATGACAAGCTGCTGGCGGAGCTTGAACAGCTCGAGAAAGACCATCCCGACCTCGTGACCCCGGAGTCGCCCACGCAACGGGTCGGTGCGGACCCCGTGTCGGACCTCGAAAAGGTCAGCCATGTCGATCCGATGCTGAGCCTGCAGGCGGTGGACACTGCGAGCGGGATCAAGGATTTTTTCGACCGGATCGACGGTGCTCCGGTGATGGCGGAACCGAAATTCGACGGGTTGTCCGTCGAGGTTGTCTACGAAGAGGGCCGGTTCGTGCGCGCCTCCACCCGTGGCGACGGCGAGACTGGCGAGGATATCAGCCATACCCTGCGCACGGTCCGCACGCTGCCGCTGCGGCTCGAGGGGCTGGACGATATGCCCAAGAGGCTGGCGGTGCGCGGCGAGGCGATCTTGCCCAAGGGCGCGTTCCAAGATGTGAACAAGGCGCGTATCGAGGACGGAGAGGAACCCTTTGCCAACCCGCGCAACGCGGCGGCGGGCCTCCTCCGGCGGCTGGACCCGTCGATGGCCGAACGCACGGGGCTTGCCGTCACCTTTTATGACGCAAACGGTATCGACGCCGAGACCGCACCGACCCAAGCCGATCTGCTGGACCGGCTGCGCGATCTGGGCCTGGTGGTCATGGGCGACCAGGAGTGCTGCACCAGCGTCAAGGATGCATGCGCGTTCTACGACGCGCAGCAGGACGCGCGTGACGATCTGGATTTCGAGATCGACGGGATTGTTCTAAAGCTCGACAGCCGGGTGGATCGCGACAGCTACGGCGCCCGCAGTCGAAGCCCACGATGGGCGGTCGCCTGGAAATTCCCGCCCCGGACCGAAGAGACACGCATCGCCGATATCGGGATCAGCGTTGGCCGCACCGGCGTGCTGACCCCGGTGGCGCTGCTTGATCCGGTGGATGTGGGCGGGGTGACGGTGGCGCGCGCGACGCTTCACAACATCGAGGAGGTGCATCGCAAGGATCTTCGGGTCGGTGATACGGTGCGGATCGAACGGGCAGGGGATGTGATCCCCGAGGTTGCCGAACGTGTGCCTCGTCCAGGTGTGGAGCGGGCCGATCCGTTCGAGATGCCCGACCATTGCCCGTCCTGCGATGCGCAGGTCACGCGGGACGGTCCGCTGACAATCTGTCCTGCGGGTATCTCGTGCCCGGCGCAGATAAAGGGGCGGCTGATGCATTACGGGTCGCGCGAGGCGATGGACATCGAAGGCTTGGGCGAAAAGACCGCAGAGCAGCTTGCCTCGGTTGGGTTGGTCGCTGACATTTCCGATCTCTACGACCTGTCGGTCAAAGATTTCCAAGCCCTTGAGGGGTTTGCCGAAAACTCCGCCAAGGCGCTGCATGATGCGATCCATGACCGGCGCGAGGTGCCGCTGGATCGCGTTCTCGTCGCGCTGGGCATCCGCCATGTGGGCGGTGACGTGGCGCGTCGGTTGGCGCGACAGTTTGGCAGCCTCGATGACCTGATGGAGGCCTCGGAGGCCGAGATCGAAGCTGTGTCCGGCATCGGCAGCGAAACTGCCGCCAGCGTGCGCGCGTTCTTTTCCGAGCCGCACAACCGCGACGTGATCGCGGACCTGCGCAAGGCTGGCGTGTCGCCGCAGCCGGTGGAGCAGGCGGGCACGTCGCTTGAAGGCAAGACCTTTGTGCTGACGGGGGCGCTTGACGAATGGACGCGCGAAGAGGCGAACGCGGAGATCGAACGTCGTGGCGGGCGCGTCACGTCGAGCGTGAGCGGCGAGACCGATTACGTGGTTGTCGGGGACGATCCCGGTTCCAAGCTGGACGACGCGCGTTCAGAGGGGGTCGAGACCTTGGACGAAGCCGCATTTGCAAAGATGCTCGATTGAGAAAGGACAGGCGATGCCCGTGCACAACAGCGAAATCGCAAGCAAGTTCGACCATCTGGCCGATCTTCTCGAGATCAAGGACGCCAACGAATTTCGCGTGCGCGCCTACCGCAACGCGGCCAACACGATCCGCGACCAGAGCCGGTCGATTGCAAGCATGGTCAAAGAGGGCGACGACCTGTCCGAGCTGCCCGATATCGGCGATGATCTTGCGGGCAAGATCACGACGATCGTGCGGACCGGGAAATTTCCGCTGCTTGAAGAGGTCGCGGAGGACATGGACGAGGCCATCGTGGATGCCACCCGCATCCCCGGCATCGGGCCAAAACGCGCCAAGGCGCTGTTCGACATGCTTGACCTGTCGTCGCTCGACGATCTGGAAGACGCCGCCGAGGAAGGCGAGATCGCCGACGTCAGTGGCTTTGGCGAGAAAACCCAAGCGAGGATCAAGAAGGAACTGAAGCAGGGCGACATCACCGAGCAGCGCTTTCATCTTGATACGGCCGAGGATTTTGCCGAACCGCTGATCGCCTATATCCGCGAGATCGACGGGGTGGAAAAGGCCGAGATCGCGGGCAGCTATCGTCGGCGCAAGGAAACGGTGGGTGATCTGGACATCCTTGTGGCCGGCCAAGATGGCGGCGCGATCATCGACGCGTTTGTCGCGTATGACGAGGTCGACGAGGTTGAGTCGAAGGGCAAGACGCGGTCGACGGTGACGCTGCGGTCGGGGATCAATGTCGATCTGCGCGTCATCCCCGAAGAAAGCTGGGGGGCCGCGATACATTACTTCACCGGCTCGAAGAAGCACAATGTCGCCGGGCGCAGGCGAGCGCAGGACCGGGGCCTGAAGCTGAATGAATACGGGCTTTACGAGGAGAAAAGCCGCGTCGGCGGTGCCACGGAAGACGAGGTCTACGACGCCATCGGCCTGCCATGGATCGACCCGGTTCTGCGCGAAGACCGCGGTGAGATCGAAGCGGCGGAAGAGGGTGACCTGCCCGACCTTGTCACGCTCGACGATATCAGGGGAGATCTGCACAGCCACACCACAGCATCCGATGGCAAGCACAGCCTCAGGCAGATGGCCGAGGCCGCGATGGATCGGGGCTATAAGTATCTGGCGATCACCGACCATTCGAAAAGCCAGACGCAGGCCGGAGGGCTGAGCGCCGATGACCTTGAAAGGCAGATCGACGATATCGCAGAGCTGAACGACGGCTTCAACGGCTTTCGGCTACTGGCGGGCTGCGAGGTGGACATCCTCGAAGACGGTGATCTGGATTTTCCGGACAGTCTCTTGTCAAAACTCGATCTGGTCGTGGCGTCGATCCATTCGAAGCTTGATCTTGACGAAGAGGCGCAGACCGACCGGATCATCCGCGCAATGGACAGTCCCGAGGTCAACATCATCGGGCATCCGACCGGTCGCATGCTGGAAAAGCGCAGGCCCTATCCGCTCGACATGGAGCGGTTGATCGAGGCGGCGGCGGACCGGGGATGCGCGCTCGAGCTGAACGCGAACCCGAACCGGCTGGACCTGAGCGACATTCATTGTCGCCAGGCCGCAGAACTGGGCGTCAGGATCGCCATTTCCACCGATGCCCACGCGACAGGCGGTCTGGGCAACATGCGATACGGTGTGGATCAGGCGCGGCGCGGCTGGCTGAACCGGAAAGACGTGCTGAACACGCTGTCGTGGCACAACCTGTCGCGGGCCTTGAAACGGTCGTGACGGGCGAGGCGGAAACGCTGCTAGCCCCGGTCCATGTCGTGATCCACGGGCGCGTCCGCGCAGCGCATCGCCTCAAGCTCGGCGGTTTCCACATCGCATTTCGCAAGTGTTGCCCGCAGGGCACGCCGCAGCACCTCTTCATGCGTGGGGTGGTAAACCGGCGCGCGCAGCAGACCGCTCAGGTCATCCTCTCGGGTGATGGCATAGGCCAGAAAATGGGCAATGTGTTCCGCCTCTGGAGCCACGATGGCCGCGCCAAGCAGCCGTCCGGTCGCCTTTTCCGCGTAGATGCGCAGCGCCCCGCCATGCGCCCTTTGCAACCGCGTCCGGCCTGCGCCGTCGAACGCCGCTTCACCGATGGCGATCTCGTCCTGACGGGCTTCAAGCGTGTCCCAGGTTTCACCGGCAACAGCGATCTGGGGATCACAGAAGACCATGCGCAGGGGCGTCCTGCGCCGGAAGACGGCATCCTCGTTGCGCGCGGCAAAGTAGCCTGCGATGCGACCCTCATCTGACGCTTCGTGCAGGATGGCGGGGCCGGGGCCGGAATCACCGGCGAAATAAAGCCTCGTGTCGGGCAGGTTGAGCTGCCCGTCGGGAAAATCCTTGAACCCGTTTTCGCCGAGATCGACGCCAAGCGCATCAAGGCCAAGCCCTTCGAGGTTCGGCGCGCGGCCCATGGCGACAAGCACATGATCCACCACGATCTTACCGCCATCCCACCGCATCGTGACGCCGGTTTCGTCCGTGTCGACCGGTTCGGCCGCGACCCCGAGGATGGTCATTTCAGGGGACAACCCCTCGCGGAGCCGGGACAGCAGTTCTGGATCCTGCAACCCACCGATTGTGGGGTTGGGATCGAACCCTGTCACCTCGACGCCAAGCCAGGCCAGCGCTTGCCCCAGTTCAAGCCCAACCGGCCCAAGCCCGACAACCGCGACGCGCTTGGGCAGATCGGGAAGTTCAAACAGGTCGTCCGAGGTTAAAAGTCGATCACCCAGTATCTCGCGCCAGCCTTGGGGGATCACGGCGCTTGACCCAGTGGCGATCACGGTCGCTTTGGGTCGAAAGCGGGCCTCTCGGGCGCGCAGGGTGCCGTCTTCCTCGAAACAGGCGCGTTCGGGGACAAGATGCGTGTCGCGCCATGACTGCATCCCGTCGATCACGCTGTCCACGAGACCGTTGCGGATGTGCCGCACCTCGGCCAGCACACGCGCGGTGTCGATCGAAAGGCGGTCTGCCCCGTCGATTCCGAGTGCCGCAAAATCGTGCCGCCGGTGAAAGTCATGTGCGGATTGGATGAACGCCTTGGACGGCATGCAGGCCGAACGCGCGCAGGTCGTGCCGTAGGGTCCGGGGTCGAACACGCGGTAATTGTCGGTGACCTTGGCAACTTCGGAGCGTGCCGAAAGCCCGGCTGTTCCTGCGCCGATGATCGCGACGTCGAGTTTTTCTACCGTCATCGGCGGCTCGGCGTGGTCGCGGGGTCGAATTCCATCGACCCGATGGGGCGCACGGTGCTGGCTTGAGGACCGATCGGGCTGTCGCCGGTCTGGACAACCAGTTCGACGGTGTCGCGCTGTTGCAGGTCGTCGAAATCACCATCGACGACGCTGTTGCGGTGAAAGTAGATCAGGCGGTTGTCGGTGGCGATGATCTGGCCGTAATCCTCGTCATGGTTGATCTCGGCGATCTTGCCCTGAAGCGGGCCGTCATGGGTTTTCACCTCTCCACCGATCTGGTTCTTCCAGCGCTTCAACTCGATCGCCATGGCGGAGAAGGCATCGCGTATGGCGACAGCCAGGTGCTGGTGTTCGTTCACGTCGTTCTGGTCATGCCGGACGACAAGCTCGGTGCCGGGCACGCGCACTTCGATGGTCACGGCATAAAGGTTGCCGGTGCGCTGGCTCTTGTGCGGCGCGCGGATGTAGACGTGACAGCTGGTGATCCCGTCAAAGAATTTTTCGAGATGCTCGGCCTTGGAGTAAACCAGTTCCTTGATCTCCTCGGACGGCTCGACATGTTTGAATGAAAGCTCGATCGGTGTCTGCATCGGGTATCCCTCAGTTTTCCGTGTCTTGTTTTGTGGCGTCTTTGGCGGCCTTGGCCGACCACGACCTGCTGCACATCGGGCGAACAGGGCGCGGGGTCGGTGAACCCGGGGTCGGCTCTATCGGCGAGGCGCGCAGGACGATCATGTCCGTATCGCGGCTGTGTTCGATCGTGATCACGAGCGGGTTGTCGTCGCTTCGGAGGAGGAAGACAGCGCCACGGCAAGCGCGATTTCGGATGCGCCCAGCAAGGCAAGGTCAATGCCGATCAACAGGCCAAGCGCCCAGACCGCAGTGCCGGGCAGGCCGAAGAACAGGACCAAGCCCAGGAGCAGCGACACCGCGCCGGACAGGGCCAGCCATCCCCAACCTGGCATTTCGGCCTGTGCGTTCTTGCGGCGGCGCGGCGGGCTGAGTTGCCACGCGCCCGCCAGTTTCAGAACGCCACCGACGATAAAGTAGCTTGCGACAAGGATGGTCAGCGTAACGACGCCCTGAAGCGGGAACAGCAGAAGGATGGCCCCGGCCAAAAGCGACAACAGCCCGAACACCATCACCCAGAGGCGGGAGTCGATGTCCCCCGAAAAGACGGCGCGCCCGACCTGCAGCACACCCAAGGCGAGCAAGACACCGCCGAACAGAAGCTCTGCCGCAAGTGAGGCGGCGAGGGGAAAGATGATGGCCAGCACACCAAGGATCAGCGTTCCCACACCGACGATCCACAGCGTGGTCTTGAATCGCCCCATGTGTTCCATGTCCGGATCGAGTGTCGTCTGCATGTTCATCTGAACTCCTTGCCCTGGCGCCGGGCGCTTTGTGTCCTTGTGTGTTTGGCTTCGTATCGCCCGGGGGCGTGCCCCCTGTGCGAGCGGTATGCCAAGACAACGCGCAGAAGGCTGCGATCAGTTCCCTACGACAGCCCGGCAAGGCGGTGGCGCCAGCTTATTCAGCTTGTCGCTGGTCTCGGAGGCTTTCGCTTGCAGCTTGTCGATCTCTGCCTGCCAGTGGTCGAGCGGGGCTTCGAGTCTCTGGCGGTATCGCTTTGCTCTTGATCGTCCATAGGCGTCTATCTTTTGTCTTTGGAAAGGACTGTCTCGCGGCGCGCGGTGGCGGTGGTCACACCGGTGTCGCCTTCTTTTTGTTCTGCGCGGATTTTGCCGCCGATTGCGCCGTCTTGGCGACCTCTTCGGCGCCTTTCTGTCCAGCCTCGACTTCGGCTTGGGTCATCTGTCCGACGCAGGTCGTGCACAGATCGAACCATTGCTGCATGTCCTTGGTCATCCGCTGGATCGACCCGTGCTGCCAGTCGGCCATGGCCTGAACCGTTGCAGAGGAATCAGCTTTCTTGCCGTTCATCTTCTGGACCGCGTCGAGTGCCGCCTGTGTTGCCTCGTGACGGCGCTGGAACCAGGCCTGCGAATAGGCTTCGGTCTCTTGAAGCATGCGGTCCTGAGCCTCCCAGAATTTTTCCATCTGCGGGGAAATCATCGGATTGGCGGACAGGATGTTGCGCGTCTGCTCCATCATGTCGCTGAATTTTGCCTTTGTATTGTCTGCCACGCCTTCGCTCCTCTGTGTCCGAAACGGGATCAGGGCGGTCATGACGCGCTGCACCCTGTGCTGCATTAACTTCGGTAAAGCAGGGCAGGGGACCCTTCAGGGGTGAAAGTCGGTAAGGTCCGGGAATCCAATAAAATATTGTTTTGAATTATAAAAAAGACACATCGCATTTGCATGATTTGAAACATGAGATCGGGAACTTTGCCCGCTCTCAGGCGCTGTATCCATGACTTGATGGGGATCATTCTCGGCGAACGGGCTGCTTTGACCGACTTGTTGGATTGGTCACGGAGAGTGCAGCCAGCACGCGGTACGAGCGATCCGGTCGGGTCTGAACTATGTGCATCGGCTGTCGGTCACATATCGAAGCTTTCTCTTGAAGGGGGACTTATGTCTGACAGTCTCGCAAACGCGGTTTCGCAGGAATTGGCAGATGTCGCGCGGATTTGGCCCGATTGCGACACGACAGCCCGGACCGTTCTGCGAGGACTTGCGGACGAGCACGGGTTCAGCCGTCCGGTCGGCCATATCACGAAATTCGAAGGTGACGATGCGACGGCCATCTACCTGGTCAAATCGGGCTGGCTGCTTGTCTCCAAATCGCTAGAGGATGGTCAGCGTCAGATCATCGACATCGTCTTGGCCGGACAGTTTCTTGATCCGGGTTCGGCGGATTGCAGCGTCAGCGCGTTCGAGGTTCAGGCGCTGACCGACATCGAGGTTGCGGTGATCCCGAGAGACGCATGGGAGCGGGCGGCGCAGAAAAATGCCGAATTGCACCGCTTGTTTCACACGGATCTTCGGTCAGCCCTGTCGAGAATGTCGGAGCGCATGCTTCGGCTGGGCAAGGGTACGGCCGAGAACATCATCGCCTATGCCCTGTTCGAACTGTGCCTCAGATCGACCCGCAAGAACATGGTCGAGGGGGTGATGTTTCACATTCCCATGACACAGCAACAGCTTGGCGACTTTTGCGGGCTGTCGGCGGTGCATATCTGCCGCACACTGCGCCGCTTTTCGCGCATCGGCCTGTTGGATGTCACCGATCACATGAACATCGTCGTGCGCGATGTGGACAGTCTTGCCGAGATTGCCGAGATCGACCCCGCCGACCTGCGTCAGGAGATTGTTCCGGCTATCTGACCACATTCGAACGCTTCCGGCGGGCCTCGACGATTTCGCCAAGGGCTTGGCCGGCCAATTTTTCGGACACGTGTTCGGCGATGTCGCCAAGCGACAGCATACCCACGGGTTCGCCCGCATCATCGACCACCAGAAGTTGCCTGATCTGCGCATCGCCCATGATCGCCGCCGCTTCCGTGACACTCTGATGGGCGTCGCAGGTGATCAGTTGGGGTGACATGATCTCGCCAACCGTGAGAGCGCTGGTTTGCGGATCGCTGCACAGCACGCGCAACACCAGATCGCGGTCCGTCAGCATGCCCACCGGGTCGCGCCCGTCGATCACCGGCAGCGAGCCGATGTCATGCATATGCATGAGCGCCGCCGCCTTGTGGATCGTGTCGGGTCGCTGAACGGAGATGACACATTGCGACATGACGGCTCTGACTTTCACGTTTCTCGGTTCCCATATCCATTCAGGCGGCGCAGGACGTCTGCGCGGAGCGCGGCGCGCGGAGCCTTTTGCCCTTGCAGGTCTAAGTCGGTATCGTTGCACGGTGGCAGGTGGTGCGCCTTAACGGAAGTCAAAGCGTGGTACTCGGTACAGGCTCAGGCTGAAGTATCCGGCGCCCACGGTGCTTGAGTATCTACCCGTCACAAGATGCCTCCAGTGCGGGCCGCCATGATCGTGGACTGTTTGAGGACAAAGAGGTGTTAACCCGCGTTAACGACTGCACCGCTCGGTCTCTGCTCAATTCGGGGCATGATCAGAAAGGGATGGTGCTGCGATGAAAACCGAGTCGGACAGTGTCCTCGAACAGATGATCGATACCCGTCGGACATCCAACCCGTCCGAAGGCCGATATGAATACCGGATCTGGCCGGGGTCGGGCCATCCGGCCATTGCCGTTCTGAACGGCGCTTGGACGCTGAGTTCCGCCGAACGTCGCAGCGATATCTACCTGCTGAACCCGGCAAGCGACCGGGTTCTTGTCAAGCTGCGGTCCGGCGACCGGCTCGAGATCAAGCGGCGCGGTCGTGATGTGGGCAGCATACAGCACTGGTCGATGCCGCTCTCGACAGAATTTCCGCTTGCCGCCTCGGATCGCAACAGGCTTGCCGAAGCGTTGTGCCTGCGGCGCATCCTGCCCGAAGTGGCAGGCCAGTCAGCCGCGCATCTGCTGTCCGAACTGGCGACGCGGGATGGTCGGGTGATCCCCAGAACGGTCACCAAATCGCGGCTCTTGTTCCGAACCAGCGGCTGCCGGGCCGAGATCTGCCGCGTCGGGGTTGGTCGCTGGAGCGGAAAGACAATCGCTTTGGAGGCGGAGGACCTGGCTTCGGTCGCGCACGCGATTGATGATTTGCATCTCGGATCGCTGCCGAACCGGTCTTATGGCGATGCGCTTTTGCGGCTCGTCGCGCCGCATGCCAGTGGATATGAACTTATCGTTCGGATGCCGCGCGCTTAGTACCAAAACGGTATCACGCGCCGCTCCGCTGATTTGAAAGGCAACGATCTGTCGGACCTGGGAGCACCCGACATATGGCAGTGCCAAAGCACCGCCAGACGCGTTCGTGCGGTCTTGTGCGGCTGTGGGGGTCTGTTCATGTGGTTCGGCTTGCGACTATCGTGGGCAGGCATTCCGTTTCACAAGGCAAGCCATGTCCAGAGATGACGGTGTCCCCAAGACACCCCCTGTCCGCAGTCGCAATCCCGAACGGACGCGGGCCGAGATCCTGTCCGTGGCGGTGCGCGAATTTGCCGAACACGGCTTTCACGGTGCGCGGGTCGAACGCATCACCAAGGCGGCCAAGTGCAACGCACGGATGATCTACCACTATTTCGGCGGCAAGGAGCAGTTGTACCTCGCCGTGCTGGACAGCGTGTATGCCGCGATCCGAAACCGCGAAGGCCAGTTGCGCTTCGGCACGGCCGATCCCGGTCTCGAGGCGCGCCGATTGGTGGAATTCACCTTCGACTACTTCTCCGAGAACGGCGATTTCCTCAAGTTGACCCGCAACGAGAACCTGCTCAACGGCAAGTATATCAAGCGATCCCAGATGATCCGGGACATGTCGCAGCCTTTCATCACGGCGATTGGTGAACTGGTCGAACGGGGTCACGCCTCTGGTCAATTCGCGCGCAAACCCGACCCGGTGCAGCTTTACGTGACGGTCGTCGCGCTGTCGGCGCATCATCTGAACAACGCGGCAACGCTGGGCACCGTGGTCGGGCAGGACCTGACCGACCCTGCCTGGCAGGCAGAGCGGCGGGATCACGCGGTGGAGGTCGTTCTGACCTACCTGGGTGTCGAAACTTCCGAATAGGCGACGCGCTTAGGGGCAACAGCCGTTTACTTGTGATTGGCCGATTAGGCGGCAGGTGGCTTGGTGTGTCCAAGGGGTAGAGGACAGTCATCGTTCTCGGTTGCGAGGTGATTCCCTGTGCGCAGTGATTACAAGAAGCCTGACTGGAACGCTGTCCCGAGACCCTCTCGGTATACTTCTGCATATGCAAGTTTGAGTGGCAAAACACAGAGAAATTGATCGGCATTTGGTCGATCTCATAAATTAGTCAAAATATTTTTACTTAATTTTTCGATTCCGCGCTGGGCCGCGATTTAACGGCCGTCATGAACATTTCAGCGCACCCAACCGCCCCCGCAGAGACCGTGAGCCTGCCTGACGCCCAGAATGTCGTCACAACCCGCCACAAGGCCGTCGAATTGCAGCAGGCCGCCGTGGTCTTCGGAACCGGTGACAAGGCGGTCACCGCCCTGTCCCCGACGAAACTGATCCTCGACAAAGGTGATTTCGTCGCGCTGGTCGGTCCGTCCGGCTGTGGCAAATCGACGATCCTGCGCTTGGTCACCAGCCTGATCAAGCCGTCATCCGGTGCGGTGCTGGTGGGCGGGCGGGATGCCTCGATCCGGCACCTGCGCATGGGGATGGCGTTTCAGAACCCGACCATGCTGCCCTGGCTGACAATCGAGCAGAACGTGATGATGCCGCTCAAGATCGTCAAACCGTTCAAGTCGACGTTCCGGCAGGACCGCAAAGGTGCTTTCCGCGACAGGGTGCACGCGCTGCTGGGGCAGGTGGGGCTAAGGGATTTTGCCGGGCATTTCCCATGGCAATTGTCTGGCGGCATGCTCCAACGCGCCAACTTGTGCCGCGCGCTGGTGCATGATCCGGACCTGCTGTTGCTCGATGAACCCTTTGGCGCGCTGGATCAGTTCACCCGCGAAGAACTGTGGCAGATCCTTCAGGACCTGTATCTCGACCGCAAGCCCACTGTGCTTCTGGTCACGCATGACCTGCGCGAAGCCGGGTTTCTTGCGCAGCGCATCTGCGTCATGAGCGCCCGTCCGGGGCGGATCATCTCGGATGAGGTGGTGCCGCTGCCGCAGCCCCGCGCGATCGACACGATCTACACGCCCGAATTCGTCGAAATGACCCAGAACCTGCGCGCCTTGATCGCGCAGGTCCGTCAATAGGAGCGACGCATGACCGAAAAGCAACGCATAAGGCTGTGGTCCTTTTCTATGATCGTGGGCTTCTTCCTGATGTGGGAGGTGCTGTGCATCGTCCTAAATGTTTCGGACCTCGTGCTGCCGCGCCCGTCCGAGATCATCGTGACGCTCTGGACCAAGTTTCCGATCCTGTGGCCGCATATCCTGCAGACGCTCTATTCGACGCTGGTGGGCTTTTCGCTTGGCGTCATGATCGGGGTTTCCCTTGGCGTTCTGGTCGGCACCTCCAAGGTGGCCTACGCCGTCGCCTACCCCTTGCTGGTGGGTTTTTCATCGATCCCCAAGGTGGCTGTTGTGCCGATCTTCGTGCTCTGGTTCGGGTCAGGCACCACCCCGGCCATCCTGACGGCCATGGTCATCTGCGTGTTTCCCATCGTGGTGAACATCGCCACCGGCCTCGCCACCACCGAGCCGGACCTCGAGGATGTACTCAAGACCCTGGGCGCGTCGAAATCCGAGATCCTCTGGAATGTCGGGCTGCCGCGCACGATGCCGTATTTCTTCGCCTCGCTGAAAGTGGCGATCACCCTGTCCTTTGTCGGAGCGGTGCTGTCCGAGACCGTGGCCTCCAACAGGGGCATCGGCAACGTGATGATGACCGCCTCCTCGAATTTCCAGGTCTCGCTGGTCTTTGCCGGTCTCATCATCCTCGCCGTTCTGGGGGTTGTTCTCTACGCGCTGTTTTCGCTGTTGGAGCGTCGCGTGACGGGCTGGGCCACCCGCGACACCGAGATTGCCATCACCTGATCCGAGTTTTCCCTATTTCGAAAGGACAAAGACCATGAAACATACCCTGTTTGCTGCCGCAGTCGCCGTGATGGCCGGGATCACCCCGGCCATGGCCGAGATGACCGATATCAAGTTCACGCTTGGCTGGAAGACCCAGGGCAGCGACGCACCCTTTCTTGTTGCGCTGAACGAAGGCTATTTCGAGGAAGAAGGCCTGAACGTCACCATCGACCAGGGTGAAGGCTCTGCCGCCACCATCACGCGGATCATGAGCGGGGCCTATGACGCGGGCTTCGGCGACATCAACGCCATCATCCAGAACGCCGCCACCCGTCCGGGCGAAGCGCCCGTGATGGTGTTCCAGATGTGGAACCGGCCGCCCTTTGCAATTGCCGTGCCCAAGGAGTTGGGACTGACATCGCCCAAGCAGCTTGAAGGCAAGACGCTGGGCGGGGCGCAGGGCACGCCCACGACGCGGCTGTTCCCGGTCTTTGCCCGCCTCAACGGCATCGACATCGACACGGTGAAATACGAAAGCCTCGCGCCAAACCTTCAGGAACCCATGCTGATCCGCGGTGAAATCGACGGGGCCTACACCTTCACGGTCTCGAGCTGGTTCAACCTTATCGCCAACCGCAAGGACCCGGCTGCCGATTTTGACTGGTTCAACTACGAAGACTACGGCATGGACCTCTATTCCAACGGCATGATGGTTTCGCGCAGCTTGCTGGCCGAAAATCCCGATGCGGTTGCGGGACTGGTGCGGGCGGTAACCCGCGCGACGCTGGAAGTCATGAAGGATCAGGACATCGCGGTCGAAGCGATCATGGCCTTTGACAACCTTGTCGATCCCGAATTGGAACGGGCGCGTCTGGAATTCGCGTTGACCAAACTCATGAACGCGCCCGAAACCGCCGAGACCGGCATCGGTGATCTGGTGGACGAACGGCTGACCCGCTCCATCGCGATCATCGCCGAAGGGTATGATCTCGAAACGCTGCCCGAAGCGTCCGAGATCTTTGACCGTTCCTTCCTCGCCCCGGCGTCCGAGCGGATGCTGGACGTGTCGATCAACTGATCGGTACAGTCGAACACACTGCGCCGGGCGGCACGGCCCGGCGCATCACGAGTCACAACATGCGAACCTGCAGGAGACCCCGATGGATGTGAAAACCGATCCCGTCGATGAGGCCAAGGCGATTGTCGAGGCGTATCTGGAACGCTCCATGGTGCCCGATCCCGAAGGCGCTGCCACCTTTGTGTCAAAGGATTTTCAACTCACCTTTACAGGTGGTCGGCGGTTTTCCGGTCCGGCGGAAAGTTCCGCCTTCAACGCCAAGCGGTATGCCTGGGTGAAGAAGAAATTCCTCAGGACAGATGCCGCGCTGGATTCACGAACCGGCGATGTCCACGTCTACAATACCGGCTATCTGTATGGCGAGTGGAAGGATGGGACCGGGTTCGAGACCAACCGCTACATGGACAAGTTCGTTGTGCGGGGCGGCAAGATCGTTGCCACGGATGTCTGGAATGACAGCGCCGAGATCCTGCTCCACAAGGCGGGGCTTGCCGAGGCGGAGTTGTAGATGGTGCGTGACAACGGGCGCTATTCCTACAGCGCAATCAACGGACGGTCCGATTACAACTGGCCCAATGGGAAACGTCTGGCGGTCTATATCGGGCTCAACCTCGAACATTTTGCCTTTGGCGACGGGCTGGGTGCCGAACTGGCCCCCGGAGGCCCGCAGCCGGACGTTCTCAACTACGCATGGCGCGACTATGGCAACCGGGTCGGTGCGTGGCGGATGCGGGACATGTTCGATGCGCTGGACATGCCTGTGAGTGTGCTGGCCAACAGCGCGATGTACGAGTATGCGCCGGACCTGATGGCGGCGTTCCGGGACCGGGGCGATGAAATCGTCGGGCATGGCCGCACGAATTCCGAACGTCAGGATGTGCTGCCACCAGAGGAGGAGGCCGTGCTGATCGATGAGGCGACGCAGATCCTGACTGCGCGCGAGGGCACCGCGCCCAAGGGCTGGTTGTCGCCATGGATCGCCGAAAGCCTGCACACCCCCGACCTTCTGGCCAAGGCGGGGTATGGCTATACGCTCAACTGGTGCATGGACGATCAGCCGATCTGGACGCAGACCAGCGCGGGGCGGCTTCTGTCCATTCCCTATCCGCAAGAGGTGAACGACATTCCGTCGATCGTCGCGCGCAAGGACAGTGCGGCGCAATTTGCGGACATGATCATCGACAATTTCGACGAGATGCTCCAGCAATCCGTCGCCCAGCCGCTGGTCATGGGCATTGCCCTGCATCCCTATCTTGTCGGCCAGCCTTACCGCCTGCGCCATCTGCGCCGCGCCTTGACCCATATCTGCGCCCACCGCGACGACATCTGGCTGACCCGCAGCGGCGACATCCACGACCATTGCCGCCACACGATCCCCGACCTGATCGCGTAGGCATCTGGCGCGTGGATCAGGTGACCCTCTCGACCATGCCCTGACGCAATCGAAGGGCCGCGTCGGGCCGGACGTCACCATCCGGTCCGATCACGATGCGGTGGCTGTGACCATCACACGGCCGCGTTCTTGAGGGTTGCAATACTAAGGTCCGCCATACACAACAGCGGGTCGTGGTGAAATTCGGAGACTACGCGACGGACCCGGCATATTGCGCAGCGGGGGCCTGCACCCATGTCACCTGCATGTCGACCTTGGCCGCAGCCAGCAGGTTCATCACCGGGCAGCGGAATTCGACATTGCGGCAGAGCTGGCGGAACCGCGCCTCGGGTTCGTCGGAATAGACAGTGATATCCAGCTTGCCGCTTTCGAAATAGGGGCGGATGCCCGGCACACCCTTGGGACCGCGCACGTCGATCTGGCTTTCGCAGGCGAAATCCACTCCGGCATAGGCAAAGCCCATGGCATTGGCGACGCCGTTGATGATGACACCGTCACAGCCCACGAGTACGACCAGAACCGTCTCGAGCGGGCTTGGCGCGCTGTTGGTGCCACCCAGCGACGCGGGCTCGTCGGTATAAACCGGCTCGAAGTCCCGCACCTGAATTTTTGTGCGTGTACCTGCGGCGTTGGTTGCCTTCACGTGCCGCACGCCAATCTTCTTGGTGTGGGGGTCGATGCTCGGCTCGATGATGTCGGGATCAATCATGTTGGACATGGAGCAGCCTTTCAGCTCAGGGGGATAAGCGCGCCCACGGGCGGATCGCCGCGCAGCACGTCGAAGAGGAACCAGATCGCGGCGAACACCACCGCCCCGTAAAGCGCCGCTGTCCACAGCCGCATCTGCGCACGCGCCAGCAACATCCAGCACAACAGCGCCAGCGTGGGGATCGTCAGCCCGATGGCCCAGAGCGCAACGGCATAGGCCAGCAGCACCGCAAGGATCGTCAGCTCGCCCGCGTCTCGGGCAAGGTCGGGCTTGAATTCCCGCACGCCCCGAAACACCAGCCAGAGCGTCAGCGGAACCCCCGGCGCGATGGCCAGCAGGGGCATCAACCGCGAGGCCGGGTTGAAGGTGAACGTCTCCCACAGCGCATAAAGGAACAGCGTCGCGGCAAGTGCGGCCAGCATCAGCGCCACGCTGCGGTTGCACTCTTCCGCGGTATCGGTGTCCTCGGGCTCTGTCACGGCTTCGTTGCTCTGCCACTGGCGCAGCTTGCGGACCCCGGAGATCAGCAGCGGGATCACGATGATCGACGCGATGACCAGCACACCGGGCCGCGTGAGCCACGACCAGCCGTGGATTTGATTGGTCAGCCAGAAATACTGCTCCATCGGGCCGGACAGCACGAAGCCGACAAGCGCCGGGGCACGCGGCCAGCCGCCATGCTTCATCAGCCAGCCAAGCGCACCCAGCATGAACAGCATGAAGATGTCACCGATGGTCGAGGTCGCCTGATAGGCTCCGATCACCATGACAAGCACCAATGGCGCCGCGATGATCGCGAAAGGGATGCGGGTGAGCCGCGCGAGCATCGGCGTGATGGCAAAGCAGAGCGCCGCACCCACGATCGAGGTGAGCGCGACCGACCACACGATGAGGAACATCAGGTCGGGGTTCTGCGTCACCATGCGCGGTCCGGGATAGTAGCCGAACGAGAAAAGCGCGCCGAGAAAGATCGCCGCCGCAGGTCCACCCGGTACGCTGAAGAGCAGCGTGGGCACGAGATCCGAGATCACGGTCGCGTTGTTCGCCCCTTCCGAGGCGGCGATGCCACGGATCTCGCCCTTGCCGAATTTGGATTTGTCCTTGGTCGAGCGGATCGCATGACCGTAAGCCACCCATGTCGAGGCCGACGCGCCCACTGCAGGCACAAAGCCCCCCAGAACGCCGATCAGCGAGGCGCGCAGCACCAGCCAGCGATGGCGCCAGAAATCGCGGAAGCCGTCACCCCATTGCGAGACTTCCATGCGTTGATGGCTGATCCCGCCGCCTTGCGCGAGCATGGAGATCACTTCGGCCACGCCGAACAGGCCCAGTGCCACGATGGTCAATGAGAACCCGTCAAGCAGGTAGACCTGTCCAAAGGTAAAGCGGAAATCGGCTGCCGCCTGTGCTGGCCCGACCACGCCAAGCAGCACACCAAGCGCGGCCGCTGCCAATCCCTTGGCCAAGTCCTTGCCGATCATCGACGAGGCAAAGAACAGACCCACGAGCGCCAGCATGAACAGTTCGGGCGTGGAGAGCATCAGCACGATCGGCCCGGCGATGGGGATGGCGAAGAAGAGCACCAGCGATCCGACCAGCCCGCCCACCATGGACGCCAGAAAGCCCACACCAAGCGCGCGGGCCGCCTGACCCTGCTTTGCGAGCGCATGGCCCTCGATGGCCGTTGGCGCGGAAGCCGGGGAGCCGGGCGCGCCCAGAAGCACCGAGGTGATCGTGTCCGAGGTGTAGACGACCGACACCGCGCCCAGCAGCATCGCGAGGCCGGAATAGTCGTCGAGATAGTAGATGAAGGGCAACAGGATCGACACTGCCGCGACCCCGCCCAGTCCCGGCAGCATGCCGAAGACCATGCCGACCAGCATCCCGGCAAAGAGCGCGGCCAGTCGCATCGGGTCGAAGAGCGCGTCAAGCGCGATCAGCGCGTTGTCGATCATGGGGCTGCCCGGGGGTTGGAGACAGGAACAGGAGGCGGACCCGCAAGGGGTGCCGCCTCCGTACCGTTTCGTCTGTGCTTCAGAAGTTCACGCCGTACTTTTCGCTGAGCAGGGTGCGGAGGTAGGTTCTGACCTCGTCCGACGGCGACAGCGCCGCCTTGATCGCGGCTTCTGTCTCCGGTCCTGCGCTCAACCGCGCGCCGCCGGTGACGTCCTGGCTTGCGGCCTGGAATTCGGGATCGGCATTGATCGCCTCGACCGCGGCGGCAAAGGCATCAAGCGCCTCTTGCGGGGCGTCGGGATGCAGGTAGCCGGTCAGGCCATAGGCATAGGTCACCGAGGCGATGCCCTGGAACGCGTCCCATTCGATGCCCGACGGGGGCTGGCCGTTCATCGTCTCGTAGACCTCGTAGACCGAGGGCAGCTCCGGTGCGACGGGATCGCGGGCCTTGAGCACGCCACCTTCCATCGCGCCGCCGGTCCAGAGTGGCACGGCATTGCCTTCTTCCACGCTCGGTACAACCTGCGTCAGCCAGACCGGCGTGAACTGGTAGTCGATATTGACCTCGCCCTGTTCGAAAGCGAGCCGCACCGGACCGCGCCCGGTAAAGCCGAGCACCGATTTCACGTCGAGCCCCAGCACCTCGAAGGACAGAAGACCCGGCAGGTCCGAGGCCGCCGCCGCGATGCCGCCATAGATCAGCGGGTTTGAGGACTCCTTGATGCCGGCTGCATCCGTCACGCCGGTCGAGGGCGAGACATAGGCGACCGCGCCAAACGGGTGGCTGTAGGCAACGCGATACTCCGACAGACGGTATTCCACGCCCTCCTGTCCCAAAACAAAGGGGTTGGCGGTCGAAGACGTGGTGAACAGGATCGTGGTGCCGTCCGCCTTGGCATTCTGCTCGAACCAGTTGGCCCCGAGGATGGACCCGCCGCCGGGACGGTCGATCACGTTGATCTCGGGATTGCCGGGCAGGTGCTTCTCGAAATAGGGCTCGAGGAACTTGGCAGAGACAAAGGTCGCCCCGCCAGTGCCGAAAGGCACGATCACGTCGATGGACTTCCCGGCGAAATAACCGTCCTGAGCCTGGGCCATCGTGGCAAGCGCGGCAAGCGCCGCAGTCGTCGTCAGCAGTTTACGCATGTCTTCCTCCCTAGGTTTTTGTCATGTCGGCCTCAGCCGATCTCGTTCTCCAGTACTCCCAGCCTGGTGATCGAGACCTTCATCTGGTCCCCGGACCTGAGGTATTTCGGCGGGGTGAACCCGATGCCCACACCGACGGGTGTGCCGGTGGCGATGATGTCGCCGGGCAGCAGCGTCATGGTGCGGGACATCGTTTCGATCAGCGTCGGAATGTCGAAGATCAGGTCCGACACGGTCACCCGCTGGCGTTCTTCGCCGTTGATTTCCGTCACCAGTTCCAGCGCGGTCACATCGCCGACTTCGTCGGATGTGGCGATCCACGGCCCCATCGGACAGAAGGTGTCGATCCCTTTGCCGATGACCCACTGGTTGTGCTGTTTCTGCAATTCGCGCGAGGTGACATCGTTCACGATGACATAGCCGAACACATGGTCATAAGCGTCGGCCTTGGATACGCCAAAGCAACGCTTGCCGATGACCACGCCCAGTTCACCCTCGTAATCCACCGATGCTGTCGGATCGAGCGAGCCGCGCACCACATCGCCCGGACCGCAGACACTGGTCGTGGCCTTGGTGAAGACCACGGGATGCGACGGCACCTGTTCCTTGGCGCTGGAGTCAAAGCCGCTGTTGTGGAATTCCGCCGCGTGGGCGTAGTAATTCTTGCCGACGCAGAAGATATCGCGCAGCGGTGCCGGGATCGGTGAAAGCAGGCGCACATCCGCCAGCGGCGCGCGCGTGAGCTCGGCATCCTGCCAAGCCGCAAGTGCGGCCTCTCCGCCCTCGATGACGGACAGGACAGCGCGTTGCGCGTCGGCCCCGGTCACACAGACAACAGCGTTTGTCCCGTCGACGAAACCAGCCGCCATTTCCCCGTCCATTTCGAAGGTAATCAGCTTCATTATCTCGACACTCTTATTTTTTATCGATAAAACCAGAAAACATATGAAAGTGAGTCTGTCAAATACAGTTGCGATGCCGGACGAGGTGGGACATCCAGACGCCATGAACACACAGATCCTCCATCCTTCCGAAGGCGAAACCCTCGTGGATACCGCCTATCGCGGCTTGCGCCATGACATCATCGCGGGAACCCGCGTGCCGGGCGAACGCTTGCGCATCGAAAAGCTCAAGGCGCTTTACGGCATCGGCCCGACACCGTTGCGCGAAGCGTTGCAGAAACTTGCGCAGGACGGGCTGGTCGTCACCGAGGGCAATCGCGGCTTTACAGTTGCCCCGCTCGATCCGTCGGAGTTCGCGGATCTCAACCTTGCCCGGACCGTGATCGAGAAAGAGGCGCTGCGCCTGTCCATCGCTCAGGGCGACACTGCGTGGGAAGCGCGCGTCGTGGCGGCAAGCTACATCATGGCCAAGGAAGACGCGGCCCTGTCCCGCGCCGAAAGCGCTGTTCCCGATGCCTGGGAACAGGCGAATGCCGGGTTTCACGCAGCGCTTGTCTCGGCCTGCGGGTCCGACTGGCTGCTGCGCCTGCGGGTCGGGCTGCACGACCATTGCGAACGCTACCGCAGGGCCTCGGTCTATCAAAGGCTCGGGTCGCGCGACCTTGGCGCCGAACACGCCGCGATCTCGGAGGCCGCGCTGGCCCGCGATGCCGAACGCGCCTGCACCCTGACCGAACGCCATTTCGCGCTGACCGCCGCAATCCTCAAGGAAGTCGAGGGCGCCGCGGCAGGACAGCCCGGCCGATGACACTCGAAATCCTGATCTTTCTTGCCGCCGGTCTTGTCGGCGGAATGGTCAATTCGGCGGCGGGCGGGGCCAAGCTCTTCGTTTTTCCGATGCTGCTGGCCAGCGGGCTGCCGCCCATCGCGGCCAACGTCACGCAGGGTGTGGCACTCTGGCCCGCGCAATTGTCTGCGGTCTGGGTCTATCGACGCGAATTGAGGGACGACGCGCAAACGCTGGCCCGGCAATTTCTGCCAGCCCTGCTTGGCGCAGTGGCGGGATCGGTTGTCATGGTCAATTCGGGCAATGACGTCTTTGTCCGCGTCGTGCCGTTTCTGCTGTGTGTCGCAGTGGTCGCCATCGTGCTTGGCCCCAAGACGACCGATCTCATGCGCTGGGCCTTTCCCGGAGACCGCCTGCGCGCCGCGACCGCCGTCCTGCTGACGCTGATCGGCTTCTACGGCGGCTTTTTTGGCGCTGGCATGGGCTTCATGCTGCTGGCGGTGCTTTCGGCCTCGACAGGGCAGGGCTTGGGCCGCGTGAACGGGGCCAAGAACCTGTTTGCGGCCGGGATCCAGTCGGCAGCGGTTATCCCCATGATGCTGTCGGGTCTCACCGACTGGCTGGCGGCGGGCTGTGTTCTGGCGGGCGGCTTGGTCGGCGGTTATTTCGGCGCGTCGATCACCCGGCGCCTGCCCGAGAAACCGTTGCGCATCGGTGTCGCCGTGCTGGGTCTTGGGCTGACATTGTCCTTTCTGTTTTCCTGAGGAGCGGGGATCGCACCATGAAATTTTGTACCTTCTTTCACGCGGACGAACGCCGCCTTGGCCTTGTCGATGGCGACCGTATCGTCGATCTGCACAAGGCCGACCCACGTTCCGAATTCATCGACATGGTGTCGCTGATCCGGGGCGGAGAGAGTGCCCGTAAGGCCGCACGTACCATCGCGGACAACCCGCCTGAAGAGGCCTGTGTTCAAATCGACACGGTGCGTTTGGCCGCGCCTCTTCTGCCTTCGACCGTGCTGTGTGCTGGCAGCAACTACCACGCCCACAACGCCGAAAAGGCGAATGCGCCGCTCTCGGGCAAGGAGCCGGAGTTCTTTCTGAAGACATCCGATTGCGTGATCGGTCCGGAAGACGGGATCGTGCATGACCCCGAACTCACCTCGAAACTGGATTGCGAAACGGAGCTTGCCATCGTGATCGGCCGCGAAGGCCGCCACATTCCCGAGGCCGACGCACTGGCACATGTCTTTGGCTACACGGTGTCAAATGACGTGACCGCGCGCGACCGACAAGTGCGCCGCACGCCCGAGGGTGTCGTCTATTACGAACTTGGGCGCGGCAAGGCCTTCGATTCCAGCCTGCCTCTCGGTCCTGTCATCACCACCACGGATGCGATTCCCGATCCTCAGGCGCTGATGCTGCGGACCTGGATCAACGGAGAGCTGCGCCAGGAGGCAAACACCGCCGACATGCTCTGGAGCTGCGCCGCGCTGATCCATTTCTTTTCGATCAACTTCACCCTCAAACCCGGCATGGTGATCCTGACCGGTACACCCGCCGGTACCGCATGGTCTGTCGATGCCGAGCTTGGCGGTAAATGGCAGCCCGCACCGGGTCTGGTGGCCGCGACGCGCTACTGCTTGCCCGGAGACCGGGTGGAAAGCGAAATCGAACGGATCGGCACACTGCGCAATAGGGTGGTCGCAGGCAGCGCTGTTTGAGGGCGCTCTGCGCAATCAGGTCAGGCGTCCAGTCCCACCTTGCGCCGCTGCTCCAGTATGGCCGGGCAATGAATGACGACTCCTTGCTCCATGGCCCGCGCAAGGTCGCTGAGCGAGAGGCCGAGGTCGGTCAGTCGGTCTTCCACCCGCGGCGGCACTTCGGGACAGCTGATCCGCGTCACCAGACCGTCCCTCTCAAGATCGCGCAGCGTCTGGGTGAGCATCAGCTTGTCGAAGGGAATGTCGCGCGAGGCGCTGAGGGTGATCTTCTGTTGCTTGGGCATTGGCATATCTCCGCGACGGGCCAGCCGGGAGCCACGCTCCCGAGCTATAAACCCGTCCCGGAAATCCCGCCTCAGCCTGTCAAGGACAAGGAGACTGAACGTTAGTTGTCGTTGGTCATTGTCGGTATCACAATCACCCGAGTTGCCATCCCAAGTTCCTCGATAAATACAGGATATAGAGTGACTTCAGTGATATCGCTTGCCCTTTCCGAAGAGCTTTCACACACTCTTTGCTCGAACGCCGATACGGACCCTGCGCGTGCCTGGCCTTCGATCGCCACTTCATCCGAAAGACCGATGACATAGTCCAGACAATTGACGAGGTTCGATGTAGCGAATGCTGGAGCCGCGAAGACCAGGAATAGCCCGGCGGACGCAGCCAACGTATAGTTTTTCATTTCCGTGATCCTTATGATTATACAACAAAATATAGCTTGCAGTGTTCGTTGCGACGATCTGCAATTTCGTTCAAAAGTATGCATATTGGGGCAGGTCACGCCCGTTCGATCTTCATCACGCAGGGTATGCGCGAGGCGATGCTGCAAATCTGCTGAATGTCCTCGAAGTGGAAGGGTGCCGTTGGTGTCTCACTCGGCAGATCCTGATTGACATGGTCTGACCGGCATCCTTTGCGTTGACCCTTGTCTTGGACATGGATGCTTTCCATTCGTCTGATGCCTTCAACAATCATCACCTTGGCACATCAAAGCGGGGAAAGTCTGACCCCGAGCGGGAACGCCTTGGGGAGCACATCACGGACCGCGGGTATCGGAGTTGAGGGAGGATTGTTGCGACATTGTCCTGTGTCCGCGCCTTCAAATCCCACCAACGTGCCTCCTGCAAAAAGCAGCATTCAACTCAGAGGATGACTTTTGTCTGTGCCCGGATGGCGCGAGATTACCTCCGTCGGTGCATCAGGCTCATCAACCGCGCTTGCCGGTCGAAGGGCTCTTTCTGCACGGGGGGACCGGCCTCACCGTCCATCATCCGCCGAACCATGAAGGTGGCAATACCGGCAAAGATCACTCCGGCGAGCGCCTGTCCGATCAGCACACCCTTGGCACCAAAAAGCCAAGCCCCTGTGAGGACCAGGGGAATGGTTCCCACAGTATGCAGCCCCCAATTGATGGCGGTGGAGCGGAATGGATGACCCATGTTGTTAAACGCCGCATTGGAAACGTAGATCACACCGCTGAAGAAGAATGCCAGCGCCAGCGGACCGCAGAACAGCAACAGCAGATCGCGCGTCACGCCTTCGGCGCCAAAGAGCGCGATGATCGGGCCGCGAAGGGCAAAAAGTATTCCTGTCATCGCCACGATGAAAATCCCACAGAACAATATCCCGTCGCGGTAGGCCTGCCGGACCCGGTCCATGCGACCTGCGCCGAAGTTCTGGCCAATGACCGGCCCGATGGCGCCCGACAATGCGAAGATCACGCCAAAGGCCACCGGCGTCATCCGGCCTACGATGGCCATGCCCGCCACCGCAGCCTCGCCAAAACTGGCCATGGCGCGGGTGACCACTGCCTGACCCAGGGGCGTGGCCAGTTGGGTCAGGATCGCCGGGCCGGCGATGGTCACGATGGGCACAAAGGCGACCCGCATCTCTGGCACGCCGGGGCGCACCAGCCCGCCGTGGTGGCGAAAGATCGGGATCAGCGCGGTGCCCGCGATCACGAGGCGCGCCGCGACGCTGGCCAGTGCAGCCCCAGTCAGGTCTAGCCCCAGGCCGAAGATCAGGATCGGATCGAGCACCGCGTTGACCAGCGCCCCCCAGATCGTCGCCATCATCGCGCGGCGCGCATCGCCATGGGCGCGCAGGATCGCACCACCCACCATGCCGACGATCAGGAACGGCAGGCTGGGCACGATGATCTGCAGGTAGTGAACGGCAAGGTCCAAAGTCTCGCCCGAGGCCCCCATGAGGGCTGCCAAGGGTGCAAGGTTCAGCCAGACCGCCGCCGCGAAGACCGCGCCGAAAACCACGCCCCACACAAGCGCTGCCGCCGCCTGCGCTTTCGCCAGTTCCGCGTCACCCATTCCCAAGGCTCGGGCCACCAATGCACCCGCCGCAATGGCCATGCCGATCCCAAAGGAGGTGGTAAAGAACAGGATCGCGCCTGCATATCCCACGGCCGCCGCCAGTTCGGCATTGCCCAGCATCGCGATGAAGACCATGTCGATGAAGTCGACCGCGAAGACCGCCATCAGCCCGACGGATGAGGTCAGCGCCATCACCGTGATATGGCGAAAGAGGTTGCCCTCCAGAAACACGGCGCGTGTTTCGGTGATTGGCGGCGTTGTCATTGCCGGGTCTCGCTGCGCAGCGCATGTGGTGTTTTCCCGGTCCATTTCCGAAACGCGCGCTGGAAGGCGTTTGGATCGCGGTAGCCCACCAGATGCGCGATCTGCTGGTTGTTCAGTTCACTCTTGACCAGATAGCGGATCGCAAGCTCTTTTCGCGTTTCGTCCAGAAGCGACTGGAATGTCACGCCCTCTTCTCCGAGGCGGCGCAGAAGCGTGCTCCGTCCCAGTTTCAGGCGGCTGCAGACATGGGCGATGGTGGGTTCGGTGATCGAGAACGCCTCGACCATCGTCGCCCGGACCCGGTCCGACAGGGGCACCCCCTTGGACTGGATCATCGCCTGGGCTTGCAGGTCGGCTTCGGTGGCCTGCCACAGGTCGGGATTGTCCGAGACGAAGGGCGCGCGCGCATCGGCGCGGGCATAGGTCAGCGAAGCGTCCCCCTGCTCGGGGATCTGGTCGAAGACCTCCGCCAGACGCGCGCGCTCGTCCTGCGGAAGCGGAAGGGACACCCGCTTAGGGCGGATCGCATGACGCGCCAAGGCATTGGCCTGCGCATGCAGGTAGATGATCTGGGGGCTGCTGAACGATCCGGGCAGGGCGTTCAGCAGGTCCGGGGCGACCCGCACGGTGAACTCCGACGCGCTGCGCGACACGACGAACCGCATCGGCCCGAACAGGCTCTTGAACTGTGCCATGCGCGTGATGCCGGTCTCGAAATCCGGGGCGGTCGACAGCGCGAAAAGAACCGGGATCGCCGGACCACCTGCCATGCGCAATCCGAGAAGCTTCGAGACGTCCTGCTGCCCCGTCAGGTCCATCATCGCGGCCCAGAGCGCCAGGTATTCGTCGGCGGAGACCAGAAAGGCCCGGTCGTTGCGCTCGGTCGCGTTGATGCCCGCGCGGATCAGAACATCGTCCCAGCCGACACCAAGCATCCCGCAGATCGGGCCCGAGAGGACAGCGGATGTATAGATCGGGGATCGCTCTTGCGTCTGCATCCAGGGGAGCCTTTCACGCGGGGACTCCGCGCGTTGCACTAGAAACGCTCGCCCTATTCTTGGCAACGGCGTTGAGCCGATCTGCAAGTCATTGACACGATCTGCAAGTCGCAAGCGGTGGAAGACAGCCAGCCCACAAGCCTAGTTTGACGATGACATCTGTACGTGGAGAGATCGCCTTGGACCTGACATCGAAGATCATTCTTGTCACCGGCGGCGGTTCGGGAATCGGCTTTGAACTGGCCCGGCAACTTGTGGCGCTTGGCAACACGGTCGTCATCTGCGGGCGCGACGCGGGCAGGCTCGCGGAGGCCGCAAGACTGACCGGGGCGCAACCGATCACAGGGGATGTGACGGTCGCCGATGATCAGGAGCGCATTTTGTCGGCGATCCGGGAGCAGCATGGTCGGCTTGACCTGCTGATCAACAACGCGGGCATTTTCCTGGCCTATGACTTCAGGAGCGATCCCGGCGCGCTGCAAAAGATCGAGGCCGAGATCGCGATCAACGCGACTGCCCCGCTGACACTCACGCGGCGCGCCTTGCCGCTTCTGGAGAAAAGCGCACAGCCGGGGGTTCTGTTCATCGGATCGGGAATCGCATTTGTCGCGTCACCCGGAACGCCGATCTATTCCGGGACGAAGGCGCTGATCCATCATTGTGCACAAACCCTGCGTCACCAGTTGCAGCCCCACGGCATCACCGTTTTCGAAGCGATGCCGCCGGTCGTCGATACCGACATGGCATCGGTGCTGAAGTCCGACAATTTCAAGAAGATGAAGCCTTCGGACCTGGTGCGCGACATCCTCGAAGGCATGCGCCGGAACCAGACCGAGATGCTTCTGGGACAATCGCGCCAGATCAAGCTGATGAGCCGGATCGCCCCCGCCTTCCTGTTTCGTCAGTTCGCCAAGACCGAGTTTCATTGACCCCCAACGACAAGGCCATTGTCATGCCATCGGATGTTTACCGTAGCCGCGTCAACGCGCTGGCTGTCATTACCTCAGCCGCCTTCTTCGGCGCCAATGCCTTCATCGGGCTGTCGATGGGCGGTTACTGGCTCAGCCTCGCTCCTTCCGAGTTCGTCGCGCAATTCTTTCCCCAGTTCAGCAATTTTCTCTTCACGATCATGCCGTTCTTTCTGCTGATGCCGGTTGGCCTGATCCTGTCGGCCCGGCTCGACGGGCATGTTGCCCGGGCGCGCCGCAACTGGGTGATCGCGCTTTGGCTCTATCTGGCGGTCTCGCTGATCACCATCTTCTACCACATGCCGCTCAACGTGCGACTTGCGGCGGCGATCGGGTCGCCCGTGGGGGATGCGCTGGATTTCTACAAGGGCATTGCGATGACCGGCCCGGTGACGGACGAGAATGCCGCCACGATCCGTGGGCTTTGGCTTCTGGGTCATATCCCCCGCGTCCTGATCACGCTTGCAATCCCAGTTTATATCCTGCGCGCGATGGCCGCGGGCCCCGCGCGCTAAAGCAATTTGACACCAAAAACAAAGGTTGCCCACGATGACGCCCGACACCTATCGCAAAGCTGTCAATATGACGGCCGTGGTCGCCTCCGCAGCCTTTGCGGGCGGCGGGCTGCTCATCCTTGTCTCCTACGGCATCAGGTGGCTCGGGACTGACCCGCTGGTCTGGCGGACAGGCTTCTGGGACGAGTTCCTGAATTTCGCGCTCACGATCATCCCGCTCAACCTGATCACCTTGGTTGGGCTGTTCTTTTCGGTGCGGCTGGACTGGAAAAACCTCCCGGTGCGCCGCCTCTGGATGTGGGCGGTCTGGCTTTACGTCGCCAATACCGTGTTCACGCTGGGCTATTTCATCCCTCAGAACATCCTGCTGATCTGGGACAGTTATACAGCGGCCGAGGCATCGAGCGTGCGCGCGACCTGGCTTGCGCTGCACGTCATCCGCGTGGCGATCGCTCTGGCTGTTCCGGTCTTCGCCTTGCTAGCCGTCCTCAAACACGCCGAAAGGCACGCGGCATGACACCGATGATCAAATGGGCCATCACGCTGTTGATGGGTGCCACGATCTTCCGCGCGCAGACCATCCTGTTCCTGCCCGAGGTGAAAATGTTCGGCGGCATCGCACCCGATGGCTGGTTCGGCCCGTGGCTGAGCGACACGATCATCGGGTTTGCGGTGCCGGTGATGCTCTACCTCTTCTGGACCCGGCGCAGCGTGGCCATCTGGGGGGCGCTTGTCGCCTACAACGCCGTGGGGGCCTTCGACTATTCACAGGGCCTGATCACGCAGATGATCAGTCCCATGCCGGTAGAGATGGCCTCGGCCACAACGGTCTATGTGGGGATCGGCCTGTTCATGTGCTTCCAGCTTGTAGCGCTCGGACTGCTGTTTCGCCGCGACGTGATCACGGAATTCAAGGCCTGGGGCTGATGCGCGGTCACCTGCCTTTGCCTCTTGGCGTCGGGCTGGTGACCGGCACGAAACCCGAGCTTGCACGGATCGACCGGTGCATCCGTCGCTGCAAGGACAAGGTCGGTGAAATTTCCATAGGCGCAGCGCTTCAACCGCGACAGCCCTATGTCAAGGAGGGAAGATCAATGCGAGGTCCGGACACGCCTGACCAGAATTGTCTGCATTTGACCATAAATGCATATCGCTATTGAACCCCACCGGATTTACCTTTCAAAGGCGCGGTGTCACGCCTCGTCCACAAACCGACCGGAGAGAAACATGCAACTCACGATAAACGGAGAACCGCGCGAGATCGACGCGAATCCAGACATGCCGCTTCTGTGGGTCCTCCGCGACGAGCTCAAGATGACGGGCACGAAATTCGGCTGCGGCGTCGCCTCTTGCGGGGCCTGCACCGTGCATATCAACGGAGAGGCCACGCGGTCGTGTCAGGCACTGATCGGCGATCTCGAAGGTGCCACCGTGACCACCATCGAGGCGATCGACACGCCAGCGGCCAGGGCGATCCAGACAGCCTGGGTCGAGTTGCAGGTCCCGCAATGCGGCTACTGCCAGTCCGGCCAGATCATGTCGGCCTCGGCGCTTCTGACCGAAACGCCCAAGCCCACCGACGACGACATCGACGCAGCCATGGAGGGCAATCTCTGCCGCTGCGCCACCTATGCCCGCATCCGCCGTGCGATCCACCGCGCCGCCGAAATCATGGAGGCCTGAGATGCTGCATTATCTCGATGCGAAACGCCCCGCGCCGCAGCCCACGCGCCGCACCTTCCTCAAGCTGTCCGCAGGGGCCTTGGGCGGGCTGCTGATCGGTGCCGTGATCCCCCAGAAGGGCCTTGCCGATACCGCGTCCGGGGCACTGGCCACGCCCTTTGTCCACATCACGCCGGACAACCGCGTGATCGTTCTCAGCAAGCATCTGGACAAGGGACAAGGGACAGCGACGGGTCTTGCCACGCTGGTCGCCGAGGAACTCGACGCCGCCGCAGATCAGGTCGAGGTCGAATTCGCCCCGTCGAACCCCGAGCTATACAAGAACTTCCTGTTCGGTCTCCAGGGCACAGGCGGGTCCACCGCCATGGCCAACTCGTTTGACCAGTACCGCCAGGCCGGGGCTGTCGTTCGCGCAATGATCGTGGCCGCCGCAGCCTCGGAATGGGGTGTACCGACAGGCGACATCACGATCACGAACGGTGTGGTCTCGGGTGGCGGCAATTTGGCAACTCTTGGTGAACTTTCCGCCCTCGCCGCGGCGCAGGAGCCGCCAGCCGAAGTGACGCTGAAATCCCCGGAAGACTGGGTCTATATCGGCAAGGGTTTTCCCCGCGTCGAGTTGCCGATGAAGACACGCGGCAGCGTCGGACTGTTCGGAATGGATGCCCAGCCCGAAGGCGGCCTTGTGGCCGTGACCGCCCGCCCACCCCGCTTTGGTGCGACGCTGGCCTCGGTGGATGCCACAGCGGCACTGGCGCTGGACGGGGTCGAGGCGGTTCTCGAAATCCCGCAAGGCGTTGTGGTGGTGGCGACCAACACATGGACGGCGATGCAGGGCCGCGAGGCGCTGGTGCTTGACTGGGTCGCGGGCTCGGGCGAGACCCGGGGCACCGACGCGCTTCTTGACGAATTTCGCGCCGCACTCGACGCACCCGGCCTGCCATCCCACCCGCGCGGCGACGCGTCCGCAAAACTCGCTCAGGCCGCGCAGGTGATCGAGGCCGAGTACGTCTTCCCCTACCTTGCGCATGCGCCGATGGAACCGCTTGACATGACCGTGCTGTACGATGGCCAGTCGGCGACCTTCTGGGGCGGTTCGCAGATCCAGACACTGGATCATGGCACAGCGGCGGCGGTCCTCGGCCTCGACTTCCCGCAGATCACGATCAACACCCGCTGGGGTGGTGGGTCCTTTGGTCGCCGCGCGACGCCAGACGGCCATCTGGCCGCCGAGACGGCGATGATCGGCAAAGCCTGGCTCGACGCGGGCAACGCCGCGCGCCCGATCAAGCTGGTGTATTCCCGCGAGGACGACATTCGCGGCGGTTACTACCGGCCGATGGCGGTGCACCGCGTGCGCGCCGGGCTCGACGCCGAGGGCAACATCTCGGGCTGGGAGCATCGCATCGTCAGCCAGTCGATCTTTACCGGCACATCGTTCGAAAGCTTTGTCGTTCAGGACGGGGTCGACCATTCGACGGTCGAGGGCATTTCGGACACCACCTATGCGATCCCGGACATGCATGTGGACGTGCATCACCCGAAGGTCGGCGTTCCCACGCTGTGGTGGCGTTCGGTCGGGCATACCCACACCGCCTATGTCATGGAAACTATGATGGATGAACTGGCCGTGGCGGCCGGGCGCGATCCGGTTGAATTCCGCCTCGCCCATCTTGCCGAGGACGCACGGCTGGCCGGTGTGCTGCACCTCGCTGCCGAAAAGGCCGGACCGACAGGGCCCGAGGGCACCCATCGCGGCATCGCGGTTCACAAGAGCTTCAACAGCTACGTGGCCGAGATTGCGGATGTGCGGATCCGCGACGATGGCACTGTGAAGGTCGAGAAAGTGACCTGCGGCGTCGATTGCGGCGTGCCGATCAACCCCGACAACATCAACGCCCAGATCGAGGGCGGGCTGGGCTATGGCCTGTCGGCCATCCTGCGCGAAGAGATCACGATGGTGGACGGCGAAGTGGCGCAGTGGAACTACCCCGATTACACGCCGCTGCGGATCGCCGACATGCCGGAGGTCGAGGTGCACATCGTCCGCTCGGACGCGGCGCCTACCGGCATCGGTGAGCCGGGCACGCCACCGATCGGCCCGGCCGTCGCCAACGCGGTTTTCCGGGCGACGGGAACCCGCGTTCGTGAGTTGCCCTTCACGCGGCACGGGCTGGCATGACACTGCCAGTCCTACAAACGGAAAGGTAAAATTTGGCGAGCGGGTCATTCTGAGTCTCAGACATGGCAACGGGATCGGGGTCGACTTGTGGCGGCGCAGCATGACGCCAGATCTTGAGGTCCCGCCGATGGCGGCACCCAACGGTTTGGTGGGACTGTCTCGCGCTGCCGGCGAAGGTCCGCTCCCCTGAAGGTTTTTCGATGTGGGCCGCCCACGTCGCGCAGCGGCCCACATCGAAAAACCTTCAGGAAGTCGGACCTTGGACAAAGGCTCGAAAGTCGGCGCGGATGAGACTGCCCAAACGCCAAAATCACCCGGTCATCTGTTTTCTGCCTTCTGGTTCTCGGAATGCGCTTCAAACGTGGCGCACGGCTTGGGGCGTCGCATCCCGCTCTTCACGAATGGTCATCAGCGCGTCATAGGCGATCAGCCCGTCACGGATCTTCACTTCGGATTCAGCGACGAGTTCGTTGATGCCCGGAATTGCCTGTGTCAGAAACCGTGTGCCGATCAGCCCCATCGCCCAGGGAATTTCGACTGCATAGTGGGTCGCACGCGCCTCCTGGTCGGGAAAACCGATGGCGGTAAAGGGCGCAGGCGCGACGGACTCTCCCGGCCCAACGAGGAATGACACGGGTTCGAAAATAACGTCGGCGTCCTTTCCTCGTTTTGCTGAAAGGTCGCTTACCATGAGGGGCGTAGCGGAGATGATGGTTTCCCGCCGAGGCGCAGCCATTTTCCCCCACCCACCATCGGCACGATCCTTTTCGCTGCCGACCGCAGCCGCCCGATCTCGGACAAGGGCCCAGCCGCGAGCAGCACAACCGCCGCAGCCCAGCTGTGCCATGCCGTGATTGCCAGAATGATCAACGGCAAGATCATGACGCGCGTTCGCGCAGCGATTGCAGTCCGAGGGGTACCTCGAAACCCTGCGTGGGCGGCCCCGATGGCCATGCGCCGGGGCACGCAGCAGACTCCTGAGATCAGAGCGTCTTGGTCGAGAAATACCAATCCTTGGTGTCATAGCCTTCGGTCATGCGCGCCTCTGCCGCGTCCGTTGTTTGCGGTGTCGGGACGATCACGGCCTGACCGGGCGTCCAGTTCTCGGGCGTTGCGACCTTGTGGGTGTCGGATGTCTGAAGCGCTTGCACAAGACGGTAGAATTCGTCGATCGACCGCCCATTGGTCATCGGGTAGTAGACCATCGCGCGCAGGACGCCTTCGGGGTCGATGATGAAGGTGGCGCGCACGGCTTGTGTGTCGGATGCGCCAGGCTGAATCATGCCGTAGGCCTGCGCCACTTTCATGTCGAGATCTGCAATGATCGGGAAGCGGATGTCGACGCCAAAGCTGTCCTTGATCGACCGGACCCACGCGATATGCGCGTAGTGGCTGTCGATCGACAGACCGATCAGGTCGGTGTTCAGCGCAGCAAAGTCTTCGGCACGACGCGCGAAGGCGGTGAATTCCGTGGTGCAGACCGGCGTGAAATCGGCTGGATGCGAAAACAGGATGAGCCATTTGCCGCGATAGTCGGTCAGCGTTTTCCGACCATGCGTGGTCAGCGCATCGAACTCCGGCGCGGGTTCGTTGATCCGGGGCATCGCGACCTGCGATGCAGGAGTGATTTGGGTGACAGCATTCATTGTGGTCTCTCCTTTTTGCTCGTCTGAGACCGGGATAGACACTCTGGATATATTCTGGAAATTGAATTAAACGGACAGGGTGATCTGTTTTTTCGATAACCAGGGGCACCATGACGACACTTCGCCAAATGCGGTTTCTTGTTGCCCTGGACGATACCAAGAACTTTTCGCGTGCTGCCGAGATCTGCAACGTGACGCAATCGACCCTCTCTTCCGGCCTCAAGGAGATGGAGGCGCGCCTTGGTGTGAAAGTGGCCGAACGCAGCACCCATTCCGTTCTCATGACGTCAATCGGCACAGCCCTTGCGAACCGTGCGCGCGAAATCCTGGCAAAAGTGAGCGATTTTGAAGCCGCGGCACATGCCGAAATGTCTGCCGGACCAACCCGGCTCAGACTGGGTGTTATCCCGACGGTGGGCCCGTTCCTGCTGCCGCGTGCTCTGCCTGCTCTGCGTGAGACATGGCCCAAGATGCAGGTCTACCTACGCGAAGAACTGACGGACTCGCTGCTGTCAGGTCTCATGGAAGGTCGTCTGGATCTCATCCTGATTGCTTTGCCGCATGACCTGCCGGAACAGGTGGAAACCATGCTGCTGTTCGAGGACAACTACAGTCTTGCCACATCCCGGGCCCACCCGCTGGCCAATCTTTCACGGATTGAAGGCGCCGATCTTGCGGGTCGTCGGCTTTTGCTTCTGGAACGTGGGCACTGTCTGCAAAAACACGCGCTGTCCAGCGTGCCGGGGGTTGCCCTTGAAGAAGACGCATCCTTTTCGGCCACCAGTTTGCCAACGCTGGTCTCGATGGTCGAGGAAGGCATCGGAGTGACCCTTTTGCCGAACCTGGCGATTGAAGCGGGACTGACGGCGGGACACGACCTGCATCTGTCGCAGCTTGAAGGTGCAACTCCACGCCGTGTCGTTCTGGCATGGCGCAAGAGCAGCACGTACCCGGATATTTTCCAGCAGATCGGTGAAATCCTGCGCCGCACGAAACGGTGAGTTCGGTGATTTTGCGGCCAGGTTCACAGCCGCCACACCATCAGCGAGCCTTCACGAAATTCGACTGACTCCGGTGTCTTCTTGCTGGTTACGTCTTCGTGATCTTTGGGGCCGTCATGGTGAAATCTGTTTATGCTCCCGTCACTGGCGGGCTGGCCTATGGATTTACCAACCGCACGCGCACGCGGCCGGGCATGGGGACGGAAGGCCTTAGGATCGACGGGACGTTGGGAAACCTCAAGGGAGGGGAGGTCATGTATCTGCCGCTTGCGCGTCTGGCGGTCAGTCATGACATCTCGAACGGCTAGAACTGGGATGCCGCGCTCGCGACGATCCTGTCCCGACTGATGTACATTCCCGTTTTCCATCTCGGGACTCCAGTCCTGCGCACCGAGCTCTATTGCCATGCCCGCGTTTGCAACCGGGCTCCTTGTTGGGGTGCCCGACACTCTGCCCTGACTCGGCGTCGGTGGAAGCCACCGCACAATCGAACGGCCGCAAACGCTGAATGTCGGGACAGATCAAGCAGGCCTAACGACATCTTCGCAAAGAGTGGTTTATTGGGTCTTCCCTGAAGTGGACGGCAGGGTGTCCGCCTCCCGGAACGCCAGCGGAGACAGGCCCGTCCAGCGCCGGAAGCTTCTCGAAAAGCTGTTGGCATCGCGGTAGGCGAGAATATTTGCGATCTCGTCGGCGCGCAGGGTTGTCTTGGTGAGATACCGGACCGCCATGTCGCGCCGCGTGGCGTCGAGGACCGCCTGATATGATGTCTCCTCTTCGCGCAATCGCCTCTGCAACGTGCTGCGGCTGATCCCGAGGGCCTGCGCCACGTCCTCGGCCCCCGTACGCCCTGCGGGCATCAGATCAACCAAGGCTCCTCGCACCCGCTCGGCGACAGGCCAACGGTCGTTCTGGGTTGCCAGCTGAAGCTTGAGGTCGGCCTCGATATCGGCCCAGAGGGCGGGGTTCTCGGAAATGAACCGGCGTTTCGCATCCTCGGGCGAGAAGGCCACGTAGGTGGCGTGCGACCGCTCCGGCATGACGCCGAGATGACCGGCGATCATGTGCCGCTCCTCCTCGGACCCATCGAAGCCCGCCGCAACCGGGCAGACCAGATGGGCCGCCGCCCCGCGAATGTTCTCGACCGCGACCAAGAGTTGAAGCGCGCCAAAGCTCGGCGGCATCGGCACACGCGCATCGACACTGTCGAATTCCAGCCGAAGCAAGTTGCCGTCCCAGAACACCCGCATGAGCGTCGGGCCGAGGAGCGACTTGAACTGCGCCAGACGCATCAGGCCGGTTTCCATGTCCGGCGCGCAGGACAGCGTGAAAAAGACCGGGATCACCGGCCCGCGCGAGATCGCAACACCCAAGTGGGGCACATAGTCGGGGCGCGGCGACAGCACCTCCATCGTGTTCCAGCAGTCGAAATACTGCTGCGCCGTGCCTCGCACCTCGGTTCTGCCGCGCGCAAGCGCGCCAAGGCCTGCCGTCTCCAGCATCACCTGCGGATCGACGCCAAGGATGCGGCACGCCACGTCGGTCGCCATGAACAGGGAATAGGTCTGTGAATTATCCATGCGCCCGGTCTTTCAATTATCGTACCTGAATGCCACGGGCAGTTGCCCACGACCAGATCCCGAAGACCGCCTGACCCAATCTGCATGCACCTGACCACATATGCATATCGCCGCACGGCGCTGCCGGACCTAGCTTAGAATGATTGATACGCCAAGTCTCGTCCACCAGCTGACTGGAGAAAGCCATGGACCTTACGATAAACGGCACCAGTCACACGGTCGACCTGCCAGACGACATGCCGCTGCTCTGGGCGCTGCGGGACGGCCTGAACATCACCAGTGTCAAATACGGCTGCGGCATTGCCCAATGCGGGGCCTGCACGGTGCATATCGGTGGCGAAGCCGTGCGCTCCTGCCAGGTCGCGTTGGCCGATGTCTGGGGCGAGATCACCACGATCGAGGGGCTGGGCACGCCCGAGGCTTTGCACGCCGTGCAGGAGGCGTGGATCGAACACCAGGTGGCGCAATGCGGCTACTGCCAATCCGGCCAGATCCTGCAGGCCGCCGACCTGCTGGCTCGCAACCCCGAACCGACCGATGACGATATCGACGCCGTGATGTCGGGCAACCTGTGCCGCTGCGGGACCTATCCCCGCATCCGCGCCGCCGTCCACGCTGCGGCCAGCGCGATGCGGGAGGTCTGAGCTATGGGACGCGCCAGAACCATCGCCCGCCGCAGTTTCCTGATCGGGTCGGCCGCGATCCTCGGCGGGGTCGCCTTTGGGGCTTATTTCGTCAGCCGCCCAACCCCCAACCCCTTGCTTGATGGTCTGGCCGAGGGCGAAGCGGCCCTCACTCCCTTCGTTAGGATCACGCCGGATGGCATCACGCTGATCGTGCCGCGCGCCGATGTGGGGCAGGGGATCGCCTCGACTCAGGCCATGCTGATCGCCGAGGAGTTGGACATCGACCCAAGGACCGGCACGCTCGACCCCGGCCAGCCGCATCAGGCCTATTTCAACGGCATCATCGCAGCCGAAAGCATGCCCTTCCCGGCATGGGAGCACGGGGCCGTGGCCAACACGGTGCGTGACGTGATGATGAACGTCGCGCGCCTCACTGGCTCGCAGTTCACCGGCGGGTCCTCGTCTGTCGCCGACCTGCACGAGACCCTGCGCCGCGCCGGTGCCACGGCGCGGGAGACACTCAAGGCCGCGGCGTCGGCGCGCACGGGCGTGCCGAGGGCGGACCTGCGGACCGAGGACGGGCATGTCCTGTTGCCCGACGGCACGCGCATCGCTTATATCGAGCTAGCCGCCGAGGCAGCGGCGATCGAGCCCGTCACCAACGTGACGCTCCGCCCCGCGTCCGACTGGACGCGCCTGGGCAAGCCGTACCAACGGCTCGACATCGTCGCGAAATCGACTGGAACGCAGGAGTACGGGATCGACGTCGTGCTGCCCGGGATGCTGCACGCCACGGTGCGCGCCAACCCCGGGCGCGGCGGTGCAATGGCAAGCTACTCTGCGGATGCCGCGCTTGCGATGCAGGGCGTGCGGTCGGTCGTTACGGTGAACGAGGGGCTAGCCGTCAGCGCCGACAACACGTGGTTCGCCTTTCAGGCAGCGCAGGCGCTGGTTGTCGAGTGGGTTCCTCCCGACTACCCGGCCAGTTCCACCGAGATGTGGCAGGCGCTGAGCGACGCGCGCACGGACGAGTTCCGCAACAGCCGCCTGCGCGACGACGGCGATGTCGAGGCCACGCTTGCCGCTGCCAGCGTGATCGATGCGGAATACCGCGCGCCCTTCCTCGCCCATGCCGCCCTCGAGCCGCTCAGCGCGACAGTGTTGGTCGAGGCGGACAGGGTGCAGATCTGGACCGCGACGCAGATTCCCGCCGTGGTGCGCGATGCTGCGGTCGCGCTGACGGGCCTCGATCCGTCGCAGGTCACCCTGCATGTCCTGCCCGCAGGCGGCAGTTTTGGCCGCAGGCTGGATCACGACTACGTGGTGCAGGCGATCCAGATCGCCGCCACCATGCCCGGCACCCCGATCAAGACCACCTGGAGCCGGGAGGAGGACATGACCCATGACTACCCCCGTCCGCTCCACATGGCCGTTGGCCGGGGCGCGGTGGGGAATGGCCGGGTGCTGGCCTATGACCTCGACAGCATCAGCCCCTCGCTCATCTCGTCGTGGTTCGGGCGCATCTTCATCGTGCCGCCGGGGCCCGACACGATGCTGGTCTGGGGTGCCTTCGACCAGCCCTATGCCATCCCGAACTACCGCGTGACGGGCTATGCCGCGCCGCCGATGATGCCGGTCGGGTCGTGGCGGTCGCCCGGCGCCTGTTCGAACAGCTTCTTCCACGAAAGCTTCCTGTCCGAACTGATCCATGCCGCCGGGGCCGACCCGCTGGAGGAACGGCTGCGCCTGATCGCGGACTCAGACTCGCGCCGGGTGCTGGAGGCGGTGGGCGAGATGTCGAACTGGGCGGGCGCCGACATCGGGCCAGGGCGCGGGCGGGGGATCGCTTTTGCCCATACCCATGGCGTGCCCGTGGCCGAGGTCATCGACGTGACCATGACAGACCGGGGCATCCGCATCGACGAGGTCTGGATCGCCGCCGATTGCGGCACCGTGTTCGACCCGGTCAACGCCGAGGCGCAGCTGACCGGCGCGGCCATCTTCGGCCTCGGTCACGCGATGAATTGCGAACTCACCTACGAGGGTCACGCCGTGCAGCAGACCAACTTCGACGCGTTCGAGGGGATGCGCCTGCACCAGACACCGCAGTTCCACACGCGATTGCTGGGCCGCGCCGAACGGGTGCGCGGACTGGGCGAACCCGCAACCGCCCCGGCGGCCCCCGCGCTTGCCGATGCCATCTTCGCAGCAACGGGCGAGCGCCTGCGCGAAATGCCGTTCAGCAAATCCGTGGATTTCGCATGATCCACTCTGTGCGTCTGTGCCTGATCGACGTGGCCAGCCTCACGCCCGGTACGACTGCTTTACGGCACGGTCTTGGACTCGACCGACCCGCGCGGAACGCAGGCGATGTCACCGCAAGAACCGGGTGAGCAAGGTTCCCGACACCCCCCTCAAAGGAAAGACCCATGGCAGATTCCGCATACCCCAAAGGCCAAACAGCGCTTCTTTGCGTCGATCCCTACAACGATTTCCTGGCCGAAGACGGCAAGATGTGGCCCGCCCTCAGCGAGGTCTCCAGATCGGTCGATCTTCATGCCAATCTGGTCAGGATCCGTGCGGCCATGCGCGAGGCCGGACATCCGATCTTCATCCTGCCCCATCACCGCCACCGCGACGGCGACTTCGACGGCTGGGCGCACCTGACGCCGTTTCAGTCCGCGGCTCATGAACACCAGATGTTCGCCGAGGGGACCAAGGGCGGCGACTGGTACGACGGGTTCGGCCCCGAGCACGGCGACATCGTCGTAAAGGAACACTGGGGTGCGTCGAGCTTTGCCAACACTGACCTCGATGTGCAGCTGCGCCAACGCGGGATCACCCATGTCATCTTCATCGGGGCGATCGCCAATACCTGTACCGAAGCGTCGGCACGATATGCGGCCGAGCTTGGCTATCATGTGACCCTTATTCGCGACGCAACGGCGGCCATGTCGCACGATGCCATGCACGCCGCGCACGAGATCAACGGTCCGACCTATGCCCATGCCATTCTCACCACGGCCGACGTGATCGGGAAACTCGCCGCGCAGGACGCAGCATGATCCTCGGGCACGCAGCCACGACCCTTGTCACCAAGCGCGCTGCGCCGGAAATGCGCTGATTGCGTCTCTTCGTCAACGCCATCCCGATCGACATCGCGATGTTCACGTTTGTCGCGCTCGGCATCGAGACAATGGAATCGACAGGCGGGAAGCCGCACGGCTCATGGAAAAATGGAACCTGGCTGGTCAAATCTGGCGTTTTGAGATTGAGGTAGGGTCCTTGCGGAGGATCGGAGCGATTCAAGCTTGCTCCAAAAAGTCTAACTGTGCCTCTGTGCGGCTTGTTCGCAAGTGCGTCTACAAGTCTGCAATTTTTTGGAAGCAGACCTTCCAAGCCACTGCTCGGGACCATGCCGCAGTGTAATGGGTGCCGTCGCAGAACGGCGTGTTCGCCGAGGCTCCGCAGTAGCAAAGCGCCACTTTGGGCTTGCCTGCCACGTCCGTCTCGACAGCGCCGATGCGGTTCGGAGGGTTCTCGACGATCAGCGGCCCGTTTGGGGCGGGAGTGATCTTGGGCAATTCGGTCATGGGTTGTTGGCCTTGCGGATTGGCTTGACTGTCAGGAGGGTGCGTTGGCGGTGTTGCGGTGCGGCAACCAGACCCAGAAGCTGAGCACGATGGCAGAGGCGGAGATCAGCGTCATCACCGTGCCGGGGAAGAAGTTCACGTAGCCCGGCAGATCGACGAACAGGAGGTAGCCGACATCCGCCAGCCCCCCGACCATGGCCGTGACCCAGATCGCGGTCAGCGCCACGAGCATTGTCGCGATGATACCGTGGGCCAAGCGTGTCGGCATGGTGGCCAGTTCGGGCGGCAGCGTTTCGGCAGCACGACCGAAGACGATGGGAAAGAGGCCCGCGCCGAATGCCGTCGCGAGCCCGGCCAGCACCATGCCCGCGACGCTGTCGACGATGAAAAGCGTGTCAGCATCGGTGAATTCGAGCACCGTTGCGGATTGCAGGCCCTGGGAATGCGCACGGCGTCCAGAGCCAGCACGGACAGGGACGTGGCAAAGCTTTGGACAGACATTAAAGTTCCCCTCTGTTGCTCTCGCAAACGCCGCCAAGGGTGCGGTCCTGAATGCGTCATGTCTTGCAGTCTGCGATGCGCTTTCAGTCCGCACCACGGATCGAAATGCGCGCTGCCTGCGCGTTGATGCGACATCGCGCCGATGCTATGAGCGGCCATGGAATACTGGACAGAACTCCGCACCGCTTTGATGGTCGCGCGTCTCGGCACGGTCAGCGCCGCGGCCGAAGCCCTCGGCGTGCACCGCGCAACCGTCAATCGACATGTCGACACGTTGGAGGGCGTGTTCGACGCGCCCCTGTTCCAGCGCAATGCGCGCGGCTATGCGCTGACCGACGCGGGCCGCGACATGCTGGAGGTCGCGGCCCGCGCCGACGAGATGCTCGCCGATCTGGCCGCGCGCGCGCGGGGCAAGGCGGGGCAGTTGTCGGGATCGCTGATCGTGACGGCCCTTTCCGGCGTGGCGCCGCTGGTGATGCCCGCGATCCGCGATTTCCACCTTTCCCACCCGCAGATCGCGCTGGAGTTCGTAGCCGGAGCCCAGCTTGCCCGACTGGAACATGGAGAGGCGCATGTGGCGATCCGCGCCGGGGCGAAACCGGAGATGCCTGACTATGTCGTGACGCTGTTCCGCCGTCTGCGCTTCGGGCTCTACGCCAGCCAAAGCTACATCGACCGCGCGGGACATCCAGATCCTGACCGGCTCGACGCGCACCACTTCATCGGCTCAGTTGGCGCGCCGCGTCCGGTTCCCTATGCCGAATGGATGAACGCCAATGTCCCACCAGAGACGCTGGCCCTGCGCACGACGGACCAGCAAGTCCTGCACAGCGCTGTTTGCGAGGGGCTGGGGCTCGGGTTCCTGGCCGAACACGATGCCTGCGTCCGGCCCGACCTCGTCGAGGTCATCCCGCCCGGCGAGGCGTGGTCCACCGCGCTCTGGGTCGTCACCCACGTCGATCTGCACCGCACGGCCAAGGTGCAGGCGTTCCTCGATCACCTGAAATCCGCGAGGTTGGAGCACCATGGCAGTCACTCGGAGGAGTCCAACTAGCGAACGTGAGACCTCGTTCCCTGCGCCTCCTGGAGTTGCAAACGCATCGATGCCTCTCCTGAGACCGTGATGGATGGTACGGATTCAGGATAAATTTCAGAGAGTTGCGTGATGTCGTGTGCGGCACATGTTCATGTTTCGATCGCATGGTTTCGTGCTGCGTCGTGTTGCTGGTGGTTTGCTTTGCAATCGAAATCGACGCAGGGCGAAACATGCGAAACGGCAAGCCGGTGTGTCGCGGCCTGCCACCACAGAGCCAAAGCCCCCGCCATCCCATGCATCTTCTCGTACAGCATCGAAGACGGGTGCTTTCTTGAAGCAGGCTAGAGTGTCAGCGCCGTTTGACCGTCGAGATAACTTCGCCAGCCGCCCAGTGCACTGATGTTCTCGGCGGAACCGAGGCCGCTGGTTTCGCAAAGGAATCCCTTTACCAGCAATCCATCCTCGATCTCGACGTTGCCGATGACGAGCGGTGAGGGTATCCCCGCCATGAAATCGCCAACAGCGCTCTTCGGAAGCGCCCATAGTTCCAGCGCGATTGAGGCCCCGTTCCCATCCTCGCTGCGGCAAAGTCCCGGACGGTGCGGAGGGCCACCGGGCAAGGCATAAAGCGCATAGTTCGGCGCGGTCTTTGCGGTCTTCAGGAACCGCGCCCCGCGCGACGTCAATTCTTGGTTGAGCGGCAAGCCCGACATATGAGCGCCGCAGACAGCAAGAGTCATCTCGCTCCCGGACAAGGGTGCAGGCTCCGGGTTCGGCAGGTCAGGCGTCTCAATCCCTGTCGCCCCAAGCATGGGCCGGCGGGCCTCAGTTAGGCGCAGCCCTTGCGCCGCAATCGCGGCATCCTCGCCTGCGGGAGCGATCAGTGTCACGCCTCCGGGCCGACTGTCGCTGCGGGGTCCGGTCGGCACGGCCAATGCGCAGAGGTCCAGCAGGTTCACGAAGTTTGTATATGTTCCGAGGTTGGAATTGGGCGCAACCGGGTCAGCCTCCAGCTCGGCGCAGGTGGCGAAACGCGGGATCGTCGGCACGCACAGCATGTCGGCCGCGTCGAGGATCGGGGCGCAGGCGCGGCGCAGGTCCGCCAGCCGGTAGAACCCGTTGAACGCGTCGACCGCACTCTGACCCTCGGCCTTGGCGATGATGGCCCGGGTGACGGGATGGACGGCATCCGGCCGATCGCGCATCATGTCTTCTATCGCGGCATAGCGCTCGGCGATCCATGCGCCGTCATAAAGCATTTGCGCGACGTCATAGAACGGCTTGAAGTCGACCCGGTCGATCCGCGCGCCGCCTTCAGCCAGCGTCGTCAGCGTCGCTTCGAAATCCGCGGCCTGCACGTCATCTCCGAAGAAGATCAGGCTGGCGGCATCCGGCGCCGTGATGCGCGGTGCGGGGGACGGGGCGGGCATCGGCGCCGCTGGCAAAGGACGGGAATAGGCGTCTGCCGGATCGAACGCGGCGGCCGCACGGAACACGTCATGGGCATCCATGACGGTCAGTGCGAAGATCGAGATCGTGTCGAGCGTCCGGCAGGCGGGCACGACACCACTGGCCGAAAGCGCGCCAAGGCTGGGCTTCAGCCCGACGATCCCGTTCAGCGCGGCGGGCACGCGGCCCGATCCTGCGGTGTCGGTCCCCAGAGCAAATGGCACGATCCCATGCGCCACCACGACGGCCGAACCAGAAGACGACCCACCCGGCACGATGTCCGCATCCAGCGCGTTGCGCGGCACTCCGTAGGGCGAGCGCACGCCAACAAGGCCGGTGGCGAACTGGTCAAGGTTGGTCTTGCCGACGGGAATGGCGCCCGCCGCGCGCAGGCGGGCCACGACAAAGGCGTCGCTGTCAGCGGCATAGGCATAATCCGGGCAGGCGGCTGTCGTTGGCATTCCTGCCACGTCGATATTGTCCTTGACGGCAAAGGGTATGCCCCACAGCGGACGGTCGGGGTCGAAGGCTCCCAAGGCGGCGGCCTCGGCTGCGAGGTCTTCGGCACTGGCGAGGTGAATGAAGATCGCTGGATCGCGGACAGCCTCCAGTCGGGCAAGAACCTCTGTCATGACCTCTGCGGGTGTCACGCCCGAGGCATAGGCATCGCGCAGGGCGGCAAGGGTGAAGGGCAGGTCTGAAAGAGGCGTGGTCATGGGCATGTTCTCTTATTCGGCTGCTGATTTCGCAGCTTGGGTGGTCGTATTCGTGGTCGGGGGTTTCGGTGCTGCGGCCAGCAGGGTGCGGGTATAGGGATGGCTGGGCGTGTCCATGACCTGCGCCGCAGGCCCCTGTTCGACAATTTCGCCGCCTTGCATGACGATGACGTGGTCACAGAGCAGGCGCACCACGTTCAGGTCGTGGCTGACGAAGAGGTAGGTCATGCCAAGACGGGCGCGCAGATCCGCCAGCAGGTTCAGCACCACCGCCTGGATCGACACGTCGAGCGCCGCCGTCGGCTCGTCCAGGATCAGGAACTTGGGATCAAGCGCGATGGCCCGCGCGATGCCGACCCGCGCCTTTTGCCCCCCCGAGAGCTGATGCGGAAAACGGTCCAGCAAGGGCAGGGGCAGGCCGCAGAGCGTCGCCAGTTCCTCGATCCGCGTCTGCAGGGCTGTCCCGCGCAGATCGCTCATCCGCAGGATCGGGTCGGCGATGGTCTGGCGGGCGGAATGGCGGGGATTCAGGCTGTCGGTGGCATCCTGGAAGACCATCTGGATCTGGCTGCGCCGCTTGTCCCGCACGAAGCGGTCGGCGGGAATGTCGGCAATATCCAATCCCTCGAACAGGATATCGCCTGATGTGCGGTCGAGCAGCCGCACCAGCATCGACGATGTCGTGGACTTGCCACAGCCCGACTCGCCCACCAGTCCGACGCTTTGACCCTCGCGGATGGTGAAGGAAATTCCCTTGACCGCGTGGACCGGCCCGGATTTGCCGGGGTAGGTCTTGACCAGGTCGCGGACCTGAACCAGCGCGCGGTCGCCCGGCACATGATCGGCCAGCGGTGTGCGCGCCTCGAGCGGCAGCAGGTCGCGCAACCCTGCGCCCGCACGCGGTGTGGCATCGACCAGTTTGCGCGTATAGGAGTGTTGCGGGTCTGCGAACAGCGCGGCGGCGGGGCCGGTTTCGACGATCTGCCCGTCCTTCATCACGGCCAGCCTATCGCAATACTCAGCGGCCAGGCCAAGGTCGTGGGTGATCAGGATCGACGACATGCCGCGTGCGCGGGTCAGGTCGCGCACCAAATCCATCACCGCCTTCTGGGTGGTGATGTCGAGGCCGGTCGTGGGCTCGTCCGCGATCAGCAGGCGCGGCCCGCAGGCCAGTGCAATGGCAAAGACGACCCGCTGGCACATGCCGCCGGACAATTCGAACGGATAGGCGTCGTAGCGGGCCTCGGCGTCGCGGATGCGCACCGCCTCCAGCGCCTCGATGGCCTTGGCACGGGCATCGGCGCGGGTGGCGCGCCCGTGGCGGCGCAGCACGTCTTCAAGCTGATGCCCGACCTTGCGGATCGGGTTGAGGGCTGCGCGCGGGTTCTGAAAGATCATGCTGATCTCGCGACCGCGAATGGCCTGCATGTCGCGCTCGGCCGCCTGCGCCAAGTCTCGCCCGTCGAAGACCGCGCTGCCCGCCTTGATCCGTCCGCCTGCGTCAAGAATGCGCATCAGCGCGTAGGAGGTGACGGATTTGCCGGACCCGCTTTCGCCGACGATGCCGAGCGTCTCGCCCTCTGAGAGGTCCAGAGAGATGCCACGCACCGCCTGCACCTCGCCACGCCTTGTGCGGAAGGAGACCGCAAAATCCCGGATGTTCAGCATGGCTCAGGTCCTCCGGCGCGGATCGACGATGTCGCGCAGACCGTCGCCCATCAGGTTGAAGGTGAAGACCGCCAGCATCAGCCAGAGCCCCGGGAACAACGCGACCCACCAATGGCCGGAGATGATGTAATTCGCCCCTTCGGCGACCATGATGCCCCATTCGGGCGTCGGCGGACGCACGCCGAGCCCGATGAAGGACAGACCGGCGGCGTTCAGGATCGCCCAGCCCATGTTGAGCGAGACCTGCACCATCATCGGCGGCAGGGCGTTGGGGAAGATGTGAAAGGCCAGCGTGCGAAAATGCGAATTGCCCGACAGGCGCGCGGCCAGCGCAAAGCCCGCCTCGCGCCGGATGTTCACCTCGGCCCGGACAAGGCGGGCGTAGAAGGGGATGTTGATCAGGGCGGTGGCATAGATGATGTTCTCGACCGTGTTGCCCAAGGCCGCGACGATCCCCATCGCCAGCACGAAGAGCGGGAATGCCATGATCGTATCAAGCACCCTGTTCAGCACCGCGTCGATCCAGCCGCCCCAATAGCCTGCGATGGCTCCGAGCACCGACCCGATGACAAAGGAAATCGCCACCGCCAGCACCGAAATGGTGAGGTCCAGCCGCGTTGCCACCACCACGCGGCTGAACACGTCCCGCCCGAGGCTGTCGGTACCGAACCAATGGGTCCAGTTGGGCGGTTGCAGCGCGTTCGCGGCATTGGTAGCCAGCGGATCATGTGGCACGATCAGCGCACCGAAAAAGGCCTGCAGCAGGAAAAACGCGAACATGCCGAAGGACAGCATCGTCACCGGGTTTTCGCGCAGCACATGCAGCAGATGTGCCCACGCGCCATCGGGCTTGCGGCCCGGTATATCGGTAGCCTGCGTCATTTGGTGTCGAACCCGATGCGAGGATCGATCAGCGCGTAGCTGAGGTCGATGATGAGGTTGAGCGTGACGAAGAGAAACGCCATGGCCAGCACGAAGCCTTGCACGGCGGCATAATCCGAGGCGACCAGCGCCTCGACCGCGTAGGATCCGATGCCGGGCCAGGCAAAGACCTTTTCCACCAGTACGTTGGCGCCCAGAACGAAGGAAAACACCATGCCCAGCGTGGTGACGACAGGCAGCAGCGCGTTGCGCAACCCGTAGCCGAACAGGATCTTGCCCCGCGACAGGCCCGCCGCACGGGCGGTGCGGATGTAGTCCGACGACAGCGCTTGAAGCATCGCCGCTCGGGTCATCCGCGCGATGGGAGCCAGCGTGAACAGGGCAAGCGTGATCGTCGGCAGGGTGAGTTGGCGCAATGTGGCGGCGAAGGTCTCAAGATCACCCGCGATCAGGCTGTCGACGAGGTAGAAGCCGGTCACGCGCGGAGGCTCGAAATAGATGAAATCCAGCCGACCCAGCGGCGAGGGCGCCCAGCCCAGCAAGTAGTAGAAGACATAGACCAGAAGGATGCCGGTGAAGAACGTGGGCAGGGACACGCCCGCCGTGACCAGAACCCGGCACAGGTGATCGACCCAAGACCCCTGCCGCACCGCCGCCAGAACGCCCAGCGGAATGGCGATAAGACACGAAAGCACCAACGCCGACAGCGTCAGCTCCAGCGAGGCAGGCAGGCGCGCGGCCAGATCGGTCAGCACCGGTTGCCCCGTGCTGATGGATCGGCCCAGATCGCCCTGCGCCAGATCTCCGACATAGAGGAAGAACTGCGTCACCAGCGGCTTGTCGAGGCCAAGCGCCTCGCGCACCTGCTGGATGGACTCGGCATCCGCCATGGCACCCGCGAAATAGACCGCCGGATCGCCGGGCAGGGCGCGGGTCAGGATAAAGCTGATCACGATCACACCGATGATCACCGGCACGGTCTGTGCCAGCCGCATCCCGATCGCGCGCGTCCGCCCGGCCATTGCTCAGACCCCCGTCATGCGGCGCGGGTCGAGCTGGCGGTGAAACCAGAACTCGTAGCCCGACGCGCCATTGACCGCGACGTTCAGCGCCGGCTGATAGAGCGGGATGCGCGGCAGGTCGTCGATCACGATCTGGAACATCTTCTTCACCAGCGGCGCCCATTCGGGGTCATCCATCGACATGTGCAGCGTCTGTTCGGTCAGTTCGTGCACCTCTTCGTTGTCGTAGTTCGACGAATTGAACAGCCGGTCTTTTTGGTAGGCCCAGAAGAAGTAGTAATCGGGCGTGTTCAGCCAGCCACCGAAGTTCTCCAAGTGGAAATCGAGCGACTTGTCGACCAGCGCCACGGTGCGCCAGTTGGCACCGGGGATGCGTTCGACGGTGGTGGTGATGCCAAGCTGACCAAGGCTTTCCTGAATCAACAGGGCTGTCGGTTCCATCCAGCTTGCCAGGTCGAGGCTGATCGACATCTGTACCGGGAAGCCGCTCGCAAAGCTGGACGCCTCGAGATGTTCGCGCGCCTTGTCCATGTCGGTGGCGTAGGGGAACGGGCGGGGCCAGGCGGTATCGGTGATCTCGGTCGGGCCGCCCCACATCGGCGCGCCGCGCCCGTAGGCGGCGGATTGAAAGATCGCCTCGTAGGGGATCGCATGTGCGATGGCCTTGCGCACCTCGGGGTCCTGGAACGGCTCGAATTTCGTGTTCAGGCACGCGCAGTGGATGCAGTTCTCGATCGGGGTCGAGAAGACATCGACGGTGCCCACCAGTTCCGAGGCGTCGCGGTCGGGGATGTCGAAGGACACCTGCACGTCGCCGCGTTCGATCAGCGCGCGGCGGGTCGAGTTGTTCGGCACTTCGCGCATGATGACGCGCGGGATCTCGGGCACCGGTCCACCGACCCAGCCGTCGTTGCGGTCATAGACGATCTGCTGGCCCTGATCCCACCGCGTCACCGTATAGGCACCCGATCCGGCAGTGGTGGTGTGCAGGTATTCCATGGCCCAGGGATCGGCCTCCGTCGCATTGGCGATGGCCACCTTTGAGTTGATGATGAAGGGCACAGGCACGGCCAAATTCGGCAGCGACAGCTTGGACGGGTAGTCCAGCCGCAGCACGAAGGTCTGGTCGTCCACAACCTCGAACTGGTCGGGTCGGAAGAACCCACCTGCGCGCATCTGCGTGGACGGGAACCCGCCGACCGAAACGGCGCGATCGAAGGACCATTTCACATCCGCCGCCGTCACCGGGCTGCCATCGGTGAAGGTGGCGTCGGGCTTGAGCGTGAAGGTAAAGACAAGGCCATCGTCGGAGATGGTCCAGCTTTCGGCCAGTTCCGGCACGATGGTGTCATAGTCATACGACATCTCGCCGGTCGGCAACTGCCGCGACCCGAAGCCGACCAGCCGGTCATAGCAGTTGATCGCGACCTGATAGCTGGCGCGGTTGGTACCGGTGCGGTGCAAGTCCAGACTGTTGATCGTCTGGCCTGAGGCCACGACCATCGTCTCGAGCCCTTGCGCATCCGCGCGTGTGGCCCATGCAAAGGGCGTCATGGCGGCACCGCCCGCGGCGGCGGTCAGTTTCAGAAAATTTCGTCGATTGGTTTGCATCGCTTGCAGCCCCCTTGGCATCGGTCAGATTTCTGCTGTGCAGCATGGCATGTTGCAGCCAGTTCGAAAAATGCTATGATTTCACCAATCCGGTGCATTCAATGCACCACTTGGAAAGCGTCATGATGCAGCACCTGGACACATTCCGCCTGATCGAGGCGATTGCCCGTGCCGGTTCGATCCGCAAGGCAGCGGAGGATTCCAACATCACTGCCTCGGCCTTGAACCGACGCCTGGCACGGTTCGAGCGTGAATTCGGGTCGCAGATCTTTGAACGGCTGCCGCGTGGCGTGCGCCTCAACCCGGCCGGAGAGTTGGTGTTGCAGCACTACCGCGCGCAACGCTCGGACCTGGCGCGGGTGAAAAGCCAGGTCGCTGACCTTTCGGGGGTGCGCCGCGGCCATGTCACCATCGCCTGTTCGCAGGCGCTCTTGCCGTTTTTCCTGCCGCAGCAGATCGCGGCCTATCGCAATGCGCATCCGGGCGTCACCTTTGCCGTCAACGTGCGCGACCGCGAACAGGCCGAGGCGGAGCTGGTCAGTTTCCGCAGCGATCTGGCGCTGGTGTTCGAGCCCCGCGTTCTGGTGGATTTCGAGGTGCTGCACGCCATCCCGCAGCCGGTTTGCGCACTGTTCACGCGGGATCATCCGCTTGCGGATCGGGCCGAGCTGCGGCTGCGCGATTGTCTTGACCATCCGCATATTGCGCCTGCGCACAAGTACGGCGTGCGCGGGCTGCTCGACATGGCGGCCAAACGGGTCGGCCGGACCGTGGCGCCAGTGGTGGAGACGGAATCCTTCGAATTGATCCGCTATTACGTGATGCATGAACGCGCGGTCGGCTTCCAAATCCCCATCGGTCTGTCGGCGGAACAGGATACCGGCATGGTGTTCCGGCCGATCTCGGATCGGGACATGCCACCGGGTAACCTTCTCTTGGGGCAGATGCGAGGGCGCGTCCTGTCCGTCGCCACGTCTCGTTTTGCAGATCAGGTGGCACTTGCGCTTGCGAATATGTCGGTTGCCTGAGGCTGGCCGCGCTGCCTTGGCAACGCCTGTTGAGCCTGTGCTTGAGTCTTCGCACGACATGCGTTTTCCAGAGCAGGGTTGCGATTATGACGGGGCAGTAGATGACAGCCAAGAAGATGTAGTCATGCTGGGACCGATGGATGCAGACCTCTCCGAGGTCCTGGATCACAATCTCAAGGGCGGTCGGTGGGATCAAGGCTGTCGACACTGGACGATCCACGACGAGTCAGCGAAGCTGGTCCCCGTTTCGAGGCACCCCACCAAAACGCCGCCCTCTTCCTGTCTTTGTGCGGGGTGGACTGGCAGGACGGTCGCTGCGTGCCTATGGTGCGCAAAGCGGGTTCGTTCCGGTAGCGGGCCCACCCGAGGAGATCGCTGAATGCCCAACTACGCAGCCACTGCGGCATCGAGACTGTCTACGGCCCCGATGATGGACTGGACCGACCGGCACTGTCGGGTGTTCCATCGCAAGATCAGTCGGCAGGCCCTGCTTTATACCGAGATGGTCACGTCGCCGGCACTGGTGCGGGGTGGGGCGGTGCATTTGCTGGAGCATGATCCGGTGGAACACCCCGTCGCTCTTCAGCTTGGCGGTTCTGATCCGCAGGAACTGGCCGAGGCGGCGCGGATGGGGGCCGAGGCGGGGTATGACGAGATCAACCTCAATGTCGGATGCCCGTCCGACCGGGTGCAATCCGGCACGTTCGGGGCCATCCTCATGAAATCGCCGGACCTTGTGGCGTCTTGCGTGGTGGCGATGAAGGCGGCTGTTTCTGTCCCGGTCACCGTCAAGTGCCGGATCGGCGTGGATGAACAGGACGTGGCACAAACCCTGCCGGACTTCATCTCCCGGGTTGCCGATGCGGGGTGTGACTACCTCATCATCCATGCCCGCAAGGCATGGCTGCAGGGGCTGTCGCCCAAGGAGAACCGTGATATTCCTCCACTCGACTATGAGCTCGTCTTCGACATGGCGGCGGCGTTTCCCGATCTGCCCATGTCGATCAATGGCGGGATCGAAAGTCTGGACATGGCCGAAGCCCTGATCGCGTGCGGGCTGAACGGCGCGATGATCGGGCGCGCGGCCTATCACCGTCCCTGGGACATCCTGTCCGGTGTCGATGAGCGGCTGTTCGGCACGCCGTCTCGGGTTGCGACACGGGAGGACGTGATCGATGCGATGCGCCCCTATATCCAGACCCATCTCGATCGGGGGGGGAGGCTGCACCAGGTCACGCGGCACATGCTGGGGCTCTTTGCCGGGCAACCGGGCGCGCGGACGTGGCGGCGTGTTCTGTCGGAAGAAGCCAATCGTCCGGGGGCCGGAGTGGCGCTGCTGGACGAGGCGCTCGAGCGCATGCAGCAGCCCGATCCCGTGGCAGGCTAGGGCCATGGTACGGAACTGGCCGGACTGCGGGTTCATCCGCTTTGACTGGAACGCCGAGACCTATCGCTGGGCGCAGGCGGCGCGAAAACTCGGGCAAGACGTGGCCCGCGACCCCGAGATGATGTCGACCTGGTTGCAATGCGAGGGCACATGGTTCGTCGGCGTCGATGCGCTGCCATCCGACCCGCACGGCGCAGTGGACGGCGTGCCGCTGGCCGGACCGGTGGGCGATCGCATCGGCCCGAGGACTGACCTGCACCCGGCGCAGCTGTCGATCACCTATCCCGGCTATCCGCGCCCGCGCCGGGGCGAAAGCGATGCCGCCTTCCGCTACCGCCGGAACCGGGATGCCGCGCATATGGACGGGCTGATCGCCGAGGGAACGCCCAAACGTCGCTTTCTGCGCGAGCGCCACGACTGGATACTGGGGCTGCCCCTGACCGAAACCTCTCCCGCTGCCAGTCCCCTGGTGGTCTGGTCGGGTAGCCATCACATCCTGCAGCAGGCAATGATCGACGTGCTGGGGCATCTGCCCGAAACCGACTGGCCCCATGTCGACATCACCGATGTCTACCAGGCCGCCCGGAAACGCGCGTTTGACGACTGCCGGCGCATTCCGCTCTTTACACGTCCGGGGGAGGCGGTTTTACTCAATCCGTTCACGCTGCACGGTGTGGCGCCCTGGCGGCCAGGCGCAACAGCATCGCGGGACGGCAGGATGGTTGCATATCTGCGCCCGGAATCACCCGACTCGGGGGCGATCTGGATTAGGCAGAAATAAGGCACCGCCATATTCCACCGAACAAATCGCGACAATCGGACAGTCCCGTTCGAAACTGTCGCCAAATCCCTAACAATACCTTTCAAATTGTCGATTTTATTATGGGGGCACGTTTGGCCGGGGGTAAGTTGAACACCGATCGGTAATCTTGGGATTAACGTACATGGAATATGCAGCACTTTTGGCGCTCACGCTTTTGGGTCTTTCGGCAACCCTGTTCGTGGATTCGGGCGATGACGACGACGATACGGACAGCCCGACTGAGGGCGGCGACGATACTGGCGGTGGCGACACCGATACGGGCGGCACGGATACCGGCGGGTCTGGCAGCGGCACGGATGAGATCGTGACCTCCGAGGGTGTGACCTTCGGAACCGACGCCGGCGAAACCCTCACGGCGACCGCAGGTGCGGATACGGTTGTGGGCGCAGGCGGCGATGACGAGATCACGGGCAATGCCGGTGCAAACATCCTTGACGGTCAGGACGGTGATGACACCGTGTTTGGTGGCGATGGCGATGATCAGGTCTTCGGCTCGGCCGGAAACGACCTGCTCGACGGCAATGCCGGCGATGATCTTGTCGCCGGTGGCACGGGCAACGATGTCATTTCCGGTGGCCTTGGCAACGATACGCTCTTCGGCGACGCGGGCAACGATGTGCTGAACGGTCAGGACGGCAACGACGAACTGGTTGGCGGTGCTGGCAATGACACGGCGTTCGGCGGTGCCGGTTCCGACACGCTCTTTGGCGGTGACGGCGATGACAGCCTCATGGACGGCGAAGGCGATGACATTCTCGTCGGCGGTGCCGGTGCCGACACGCTGGATGGTGGTGCGGGAGACGATCAGATCTTCGGCGTCTGGGATGGCGACAGCGACACCATCACCAATGCGCAGGATCTTCTTGATCCGGACGTGCTTCTTGGTGGTGAAGGAAACGATGAAATCTACATGGGCAGTGGGGATGTTGTCTTCGGTGAAGGCGGCAATGATATCTTCTACAGCGGCACATATGTCGATCCGGCCAACGCCCCCGAGATCATGGACTTGGCAGAGGATGAAGTGGTGATCGTCGCCGTGCCGGCCGGTGCCTCTGCGGGCAGTTCGATCACGATCGACACCGACGGCGTCACTGGTGACAGCATCGTGCAACTGAATGGGCAGACCGTCGTGGTTGTCTCCGCAGGAGCAGGACCTGTGTCTCTCGACCAGATCCTTGTCGTGGAAAACTCAAACGTTCTTGCACCAGCTGCTGCCTGAAAGAACTGATCAAAGATCCCGCGCCGGAAACCGTGATTTCGCGGTGGCGCGGAAAGATGTTAACCAAAAGCCGCAATGTAGGCGGTACCCAAAGGGAAAAGACATGAGACTTGCCCTGTTGATCTTCACACTGATGGCGACGCCGGCATTGGCCTTCGACCAGCCACCGAATGAGCCAAGCTACGAACAACCGAGCTTTGATCGGCCGGAGACACCGACGCCTCCCTCACCGCCGGAGGTTTCGAATGATGGCGAAGATCCCGTAGAGCCCCGCGTGGTCAAAGTCGTTCCGAAACCCGCCCCGGTGTCTTGCCCCAAGGTGAAATGCGTCACCGACAAGGATGGTCATCGTCGCGCGATGTTCACTGCGGATGTTCCGGCGGAAATGTATCACCTCGGCAGAAACTTCTGCGCGACGGCACCAAAGAATGTGGAGGTTACGGCGTGCTGTCTGGCGAAACCGGACCACACCTACCAGATTCTCTACAATGTCAGTGTCAGCAAGAAAGCGCATTACAAAGCCAAGAAGTTCTGCATCTGCGCGCTTGGACTGGACTAGACTTCACGTCACGCATGACGGACGAAACGAAAACCGGGGTTCAAAGCCCCGGTTTTTTACCGTCTGGTCAAAATTCGTCTGACGACGTGCCCGTACGAGACAGCCGCGCCGCGCGTCCGCCGCGACGCTTGCTCAACTGCACGGCACGCGACGGCAGTTCGGCCATGATGGCGCGTCGCGCCTCTGGAGACATCTTCGACCACGCGCCGATCTCATCGATGCTGCGCAGACAGCCGGTGCAGAGGCGGCTTTCGGGATGCACGACGCAGATCTTCACACAGGGGCTTTCGATCTCGTTACGGCTCCAGACATCGTCTTTCATCAGCGCGGGTTTCCTCATGCGTCGGCTTCGATATGGCGCAGCCGGTCCAGCGCCCCTTGCAGGATATAGCTTGCTGCAACGTGGTCGATCACCTCTGCGCGACGTTTTCGGGTCGTATCCGCCTCAAGCAGTGCTCTTTCTGCCGCAACCGTGGACAGGCGTTCGTCCCAGAATGTGATCGGGCGATCCCAGAGCACCGCGAAATTGCGCGCAAAGGCCCGTGTCGACTGGCATCTCGGCCCTTCGGATCCGTCCATGTTGCGCGGCAGGCCAAGAACCAGCCCGGCAATGTCGCGCTTGGTCAGGATCATCAGCAGCGCCTCGGCATCCAGACCGAACCTGCGCCGCTTTACCGTTTCCAGCGGCGTCGCCACGCTGCGCATCCCGTCCGACACCGCGACACCGATCGTCTTTGTGCCCAGATCAAGCCCGGCCAGCGCGCGTCGCGACGGCAGGATCGCGGCAAATTCGGAGATATCGTCGTAGATCACCGCCCTACAATACCAATCCCGCCGCGCGCGCCCCGTCGCGGACGATCTCGAGCGCCGCCGGATTGTCGGCAAACACCTCTTGCGCATTGTTCCAGATGGCGATGGCCTGCGCCTCGTCGCCCAACACAGCCAGCGACGAGATCAACCGCGCCCATTCCTCGGGAGTGCCGCCTTCGGTGGCCAGCCGGTCGGACAATTGCGCAACCATGCCGCGGATCATCTCCTGACGGTCTTCGGCGCTCATCTCGCCTGCCGCCTCAACGTCATCCGCACTTGGCCCCGGCATTCCGGCGATCTCGGGCACTTCGTAATCCGCAACCCCGGCGCGGAACGCCATTTCCTCGATCTGCGACAGGATCGGCGGCAACCAGGCTGCATCCGCCGAACTTTGCCGCAACAACCTGTCCCACAGGCGGAAAGCCACGTCCGGACGTCCGGTCTGGGCCATCATCAGTCCCATGTAGTACTGCGCCACGCCATTTGACGGCTCGCGCGTCAGCGCCGCTTCAAGCACCCGTTCCGCCTCGGGCGACACGTAACCCCCTGCGGCCAGCACCATCATGTCGGCCAGATCGGCATAATCCCGGCCAGTCGCGTCATCGCCCTTGATCGTCAGCACCTGTTGCTGCGCCATGTAGGCGGCCACGTAATTGCCCATCGCGGCCTCGGATCGGGCCAGCAGGATATGCCCCTGCAGATCGGCGGGCCGCTCGGCAACGGCACCACGCAACCGCTGTACGAGCCCGGCATATTCGGGCTGGATCTCGGTCTCTTCGGTGGGCGGCATCTGTGCCTCGGCATCCTGCTGCGAGGGGCGGGACTCGCGCGCGGCCTCGGCCATCTCGAGCCGCTGCGCCAATCCCAGGTCGCCATAGCCCGGCGCACCGATCTGCGCGTAGATCCAGAAACTCCCGCCAACCAGCACCGCCGCGATCAGCGCCGCCACGGCCACGCCCAGCGTCTGCGGCTGCGTGCCGGCCGCGCCCGTCGTCTGGGCCTTGGCATCTGCCGACAGGATGCGCCGCGAGATCTCGGTGCGCAGCCGTTCCGCGTCCTCCTCCGAGATCACGCCCCGCGTCATGTCGCGGTCCACTTCGGTCAGCTGGTCGCGGTAGACCTGCAGGTCGAACGCTTCGGCGGGGCCGGTGGAGCGCTGTCCACGCAACAGGGCTATGGCCAGAAGGGCTGCCATGGCGACGGTCAGAAGGACGGTGGCGATCCAGAAAAACGTCATCGTTTACAAATCCACAAGTTGTTTGGACGACATGTATAGCCGCCGAGCGCTTGAAAAAAGGGCAAAACCCCGTGACAAAGCGCCATGTCGCAAAATCACGGTAAAAGGGCGCTGTGAGTATCCGCAAGCCGCCCAGTTCAGTCCACATATCCGACAGATTGCCCCAAGCCCGAGTCGCCCCCCATGAAACGCTATTCTGCCTTTGCCGTTGCCCGCGAAGCCCTCCGCTACCAGACCGGATGGGAACGCGCATGGCGCAAGCCCGAGCCGAAGAAGAAATACGATGTGATCATCGTGGGTGCGGGCGGGCATGGCCTTGCCACCGCCTATTACCTTGGCAAGAATTTCGGCATCAAGAATGTCGCGGTGATCGAAAAGGGCTGGCTGGGCGGCGGCAACACCGGGCGCAACACCACCATCATCCGCTCGAACTACCTGCAGGATCCCTCTGCCGCGATCTACGAAAAGGCGCGCTCGCTCTATGAGACCCTGTCGCAGGACCTGAACTACAACATCATGTTCTCGCCCCGTGGCGTCATGATGCTGGCCCAGACCGAACACGAGATCCGGGGCTACCAGCGCACCGCGCACGCCAACAACCTGCAGGGCGTCGAGACCCATTTCATCAGCCCCGCCCGCGTCAAGGAGCTGTGCCCGATCATCGAGCTGAAAGGCCCGCGCTATCCGGTCCTCGGCGCGCTCTGGCAGCCGCGCGGCGGCACCGCCCGCCACGACGCCGTGGCCTGGGGCTACGCCCGTGCGTGCTCGGACATGGGCATGGACATCATCCAGCAATGCGAAGTCACCGCGATCCGGCAGGAGGGCGGCAAGGTGCAGGGCGTGACCACCACCAAGGGCGAGATCGACTGCGACAAGCTGGGCATCGTCGTCGCCGGTCACTCCGGCGTTCTGGCGGAAATGGCGGGCTTCCGCCTGCCCATCGAATCCGTGGCCCTTCAGGCGCTGGTCTCCGAGCCGATCAAACCCTGCATGGACGTGGTCGTGATGGCCAACACGGTGCACGGCTACATGAGCCAGTCCGACAAGGGCGAAATGGTCATCGGCGGCGGTGCGGACGGCTACAACAACTACACCCAGCGCGGCTCATTCCACCATGTCGAAGAAACCGTCCGCGCGCTGGTCGAGACATTCCCGATGATCTCCCGCCTCAAGATGCTGCGTTGGTGGGGCGGGATCGTCGACATGACCGGCGACCGCTCGCCCATCCTGTCAAAGACGCCGCTCGAGGGCTGCTTCATCAACTGTGGCTGGGGCACCGGCGGCTTCAAGGCGATCCCCGGCTCCGGCTGGGGCATGGCCGAGCTGATCGCCAAGGGCTATTCACCGCTCACGGCCGAATTCGGCCTCAACCGCTTCCGCGAGGGCCGGTTCATTGATGAATCCGTCGCCGCTGGCGTCGCGCACTAGGGAGAGACTAGATGCTTTTGATCAACTGCCCCTATTGCGGCGTGGCCGCCGAGGAAACCGAACTGCACGCAGGCGGCGAAGCGCACCTGAAACGCTTCGGCCCCGACAGCTCGGACGACGATTTCACCGGCTACCTGTTCCACCGCGAAAATCCCAAGGGCGTGCATTTCGAACGCTGGCGGCATGTGAACGGCTGTGGCAAGTGGTTCCACGCGGCGCGCTGCACGAACACGCTCGAAGTGTTCGGCACCTACAGCGCCCAGACGACCGAGCCGCCGAAAGACCTGCTCGACACCCTCCGCGCCAAACGCCCCGGCTTCAAATGGAGGAACATCGCGTGATGCTTCTTCTTGTTCCAAATACCTCCCGCCGGAGGCTCCCACCTCCCCACCAGCGAGCCGTCACATCATGAGCACCCGCGTTCACTTCCAAGGCCGCCTGATCAACCGCGACCGTCCCGTGTCGTTCAAGTTCAACGGCACGCTCCTGAACGGCTACCAGGGCGACACGCTCGCCTCCGCGCTTCTGGCCAATGACCAGATGCTGATGGGCCGCAGCTTCAAATACCACCGCCCGCGCGGCGTCGTGGCGTCCGGTTCGGAAGAGCCCAATGCGATTGTCGGTCTCGGCACCGGCAACCGGTTCGAACCGAACCAGCGCGCCACCACGACCGAGATTTTCCACGGTCTGACCGCCACCAGCCAGAACCACTGGCCGTCGCTGAACTACGATGTGGGCATCGTGAACAACCTTCTGTCGCGCTTCCTGAGCGCGGGCTTCTACTACAAGATGTTCATCCATCCGCGCCCGTTCTGGAAACACATCTACGAGCCGTTCATCCGCCACTCCGCCGGTCTGGGCAAGGCCCCGGGCGCCGAGTCGCGCGATGCCGACCGCTATGAGCATTTCTATGCGTTCTGCGATGTGCTGGTGATCGGCGGCGGGGTTGCGGGCCTGCAATCGGCGCTGACCGCTGCCCGCGCCGGTGCCAAGGTTCTGCTGCTCGAACAGACCGCCCATCTGGGGGGTCGCGCGCCGGTGGATGGCGGCACGATCGACGGGATGGACCCGGACGCCTGGGTTGCCAAGGCCCGCGCAGAACTGCACGCGCTGCCCAATGCGCAGATCCGCACCCGCACCATGGGGGCAGGGGTTTACGATCACGGCTACGTGCTGGGCTATGAGCGCCTGACCGACCACGCGCCCGAAGCCGCTGGCCCGCGCCACCGTCTGTGGCGCATCCGTGCGGCGCAAATCATCACCGCAACCGGGGCCATCGAACGCCCGCTCTCCTTTGCCGGCAACGACATTCCCGGCGTGATGCTGGCCTCCGCCGTGCGCGATTACCTCGTGAACTTCGGCGTCAGCCCCGGCGATCGCACCGTGGTTGTCACCAACAACGACGACGCCTACCGCACCGCCATCGCGCTGGTGCAGGCCGGTCTCAAGGTGCCCGCAATCCTCGATGCCCGTCCCGAAGGCGGCGGCGCGCTGATGGACGAGGCCAAGTCGCTTGGCATCCGCGTCGAGACCGGTGCCGCTGCGGTCAAGGTCAAGGGCTCGAAATGCGTGCATTCGATCTGTCGCGGCGTGCAGGCAGGCGAAGGCGAAGTCCTCGAAGAGATCTTCTGCGATGCCGTCGCCATGTCCGGCGGCTGGTCCCCTGTGGTGCATCTCTGGTCCCATTGCGGCGGCAAGCTGATCTGGGACGCGTCCCAGGCCACGTTCCGCCCCGATCACGACCGCGCGCCCACCAGCCATGATGGCAACCCGTTCGTCATCGCCTCAGGCGCCGCCGATGGCGCGTTTCACCTGAACGACGTCCTGCAAAACGCGGCAAACGCAGGCAAAACCGCTGCCGCGCGTGTTGGTGCTGAAAAGGGCGACGCCGCCGCGTCCAGCGGCGAAGCGCAGGGTGAAGCCCCGCTGGTCCCGGTCTGGATGATGCCGCAAGGTGCAAAAAAGCAACTGCGCATGAAGGCGTGGCTGGATTACCAGAACGACGTCAAAGTGTCCGATGTGCAACTGGCCGCGCAGGAAGGCTTTGAATCGGTCGAACACACCAAGCGCTATACCACGCTCGGCATGGCCACGGATCAGGGAAAACTGAGCAACATCAACGGCCTTGCGACCCTTGCGAATGCGTTGGGTGCAGATATCCCACAGGTCGGGACAACCACATTCCGGCCGCCCTATACGCCCATTTCGATGGGCGCGATTGCAGGCGAGGCGCGCGGCGACATTTTCCAGCCGATCCGCAAGACGCCGATGCAGGGCTGGCACGAAGCGAACGGCGCGCATTGGGAACCGGTCGGCCATTGGCGCCGCCCCTATGCCTTTCCCAAGGCGGGCGAGAGCGTCCATGACGCGGTAAAGCGCGAGGTGCTGGCCACGCGAAACAGCCTGGGCCTGCTCGACGCCTCCACCCTTGGCAAGATCATCGTCAAGGGTCCGGACGCGGGTCGCTTCCTCGACATGCTCTACACCAACATGATGAGCACGCTGAAAGTGGGCAAATGCCGCTACGGGCTGATGTGCTCGGAAAACGGCTTCCTGTCGGATGACGGCGTGGTCGCGCGCATCGACGAGGACACGTTCCTCTGCCACACGACCACCGGCGGCGCGGATCGCATCCATGCCCATATGGAGGAATGGCTGCAAACCGAATGGTGGGACTGGAAGGTCTGGACCGTCAACGCGACCGAGCAGTTCGCGCAGGTCGCCGTGGTCGGCCCCAACGCCCGCAAGCTGCTGGAAAAGCTGGGCGGAATGGATGTCTCGAAAGAGGCGTTGGCCTTCATGGACTGGAAGGACGGCGAATTGGCGGGCTTCCCGGTGCGGGTCTACCGCATCTCGTTCTCCGGCGAACTGAGCTATGAAATCGCCGTGCCCGCCAACCTGGGCCGGGCGTTCTGGGACAAGCTGATCGAGGCCGGGCAGGAGTGGAACATCACCCCCTACGGTACCGAGGCGCTGCACATCATGCGCGCCGAAAAGGGCTTCATCATGATCGGGGATGAAACCGACGGCACGGTGATCCCGCAGGACCTTGGTCTTGACTGGGCGATCTCGAAGAAGAAAGACGACTATATCGGCAAGCGTGCACAGGCGCGGTCACACATGACCGACCCCAAGCGCTGGAAGCTGGTGGGGCTGGAAACGCTCGATGGCTCGGTTCTGAGGGACGGTGCCTATGCGCTGGCCGAGGGTACGAACGAGAACGGCCAACGCAACACGCAAGGCCGCGTCACCTCGACCTATCGCAGCCCGACCCTGAACAAGGGCATCGCGATGGGTCTGGTGCTGAACGGCCCCGACCGCATGGGCGAGGTCATCGAGTTCACAGCCGGGGGTGACGACATCGCCAAGGCGAAAATCGTCAACGCGGTCTTTTTTGATCCCGAGGGAGAGAAGCAGAATGTCTGACGTGGCTTTGGCGCTGGGTGGCGCATCCTTTGACGGTCTGGTGAATATCGAGGAACTGGCCGGGCAGGGCATGGTGACCCTGCGCGGTGACCTGAGCGACACCACCATCATATCCGCGGTCAAGGACGTGTTCGGCGTGACCCTGCCGGGCACGCGGGAAACCGCGTTTGACGGCGCACAGGGCGCGCTCTGGATGTCGCCGGACGAGGCGTTGCTGCTCTGCCCCTATGAAGAGGCCCTGCAAAGGGCCGATGAATTGTCGGCCAAGCTGCACGGCAGCCATGCGCTTGTCGTCAATGTCTCGGACGCCCGCGCGGTGTTCCGGCTCAAGGGGGTCATGCTGCGGGAAGTCATCGCCAAGCTGGCCCCGGTGGATATGTCCCCCGACGCCTTCACGCCCGGCATGGTGCGCCGCACCCGCATGGCGCAGGTCGCTGCCGCCTTCTGGATGGATGATGCCAACACCGCGCGGATCGTCTGTTTCCGGTCGGTTGCGGCCTATATGTTCGGCATTCTGAGCGTGTCGGCGGATGATGCGTCTGCGGTGAACCATTTCACCCGCTGACGCGTTGATCCGTAGACAGGCGGGATAAATCCCCGATTGGCGCACCACCGGGGTTGACCTTGGGACTGCGTCACATCAGGTATGCCTGTGTAATTTGACGCACCATTGAGGGGACACCACCATGGCTTTCGAACTTCCTGATCTGCCCTACGCCCACGACGCGCTGGCCAGCAAAGGCATGTCCAAAGAGACACTCGAATACCACCACGACATCCACCACAAGGCCTATGTCGACAACGGCAACAAGGCGATTGCCGGCACCGAATGGGATGGCAAGTCGATGGAAGAGATCATCAAGGGCACCTACGATGCCAAGGCCGTGGCCCAGAGCGGCATCTTCAACAACATCAGCCAGCTGTGGAACCACAACCAGTTCTGGGAGATGATGAGCCCGGGCGAGCACAAGATGCCGACCGAGCTTGAGACCCGTATCACCGACGCCTTCGGTACGGTCGACAAGTTCAAGGAAGATTTCAGCGCCGCAGGTGCGGGCCAGTTCGGTTCGGGCTGGGCGTGGCTGGTGGTCGATACCGATGGCACGCTCAAGGTCACCAAGACCGAGAACGGCGTGAACCCGGTCTGCTTTGGCCAGACAGCGCTGCTGGGCTGCGACGTGTGGGAACATTCCTACTACATCGACTTCCGCAACAAGCGCCCCGCTTACCTGGCGAACTTCCTCGACAACCTCGTCAACTGGGACAACGTCGCCGAGCGCCTGTCGAAAGCCTGATCGGTTTGATACCTATCCTGAAAGGCCCTGTCATCTTGGCAGGGCTTTTTGCATTTTGGACAATCTGACCATGCTGCGCGTCTACACGTCTGACCATTCGCTCTATTGCGCCAAGCTGCGTATCCTGTTGCGGCACAAGGGACTGCCGTTCGAGGAACTGCCGCCTCCCGGTGGCGGCGGATCGCCGGAGTACCTCGCCATCGTGCCTTCGGGCAACATCCCCGCGCTGGTGGACGGCGATCTGGTGCTGACCGACAGCGAGGCGATTGCCGAATACCTTGAGGAAAAACACCCCGAACCGGCAATGCTGCCCGGCACGCTGATCGGGCGGGCACTGTCGCGGGAACGCTCGCGCTTTGCCGACACGCGGCTGGAACCGGCGCTGCGGCTGACATTTCCACATGTGGCCCCTGCGACACGTGACCCAAAAGCCATAGCGGCGGCGCATGACATGATCGCCAAACGCCTGACCGCGTTGGGGCAGATGTTGGCGCGTGCCGATCTGCCACGCGACCGCCTGTGGATGGGCGATTGTGGGACAATTGTCACACTGGAATGGATCGCACTTTTCGAAGGGCCGGTGATCCCGGCGCTCGACTGGCCCGAGGCAGTGACCCGCTACCGGACCCAGATGAGGACCCATGCCGCCGTCGCGGATGAACTGGCCGCCTACCGCCCGGAAATGCTGCGCTACATGCAGCACAAGGGCGCGCTCTAGCCGGACAGGCCGCCCTTGCGCATCCCCGCGCCGACCGATACCGCTGGCGGCGGAGGCCCATCATGACAGACACCCGCAACGGCGTTCTTGCGCTTATCGCCGCCTGCTGCATCTGGGGGTTGTCCGGCCTGTTCTACAAGACGCTCATCGGCGTGCCACCGCACGAGGTGCTGGCGCATCGCACCTTCTGGTCGCTGGTGTTCTTCGGACTGGTGCTTGGCCTGCAGGGACGGTTGCACGTGCTCTGGCGCGCGGTGTCGAACTGGACCTCGTTCAAGGTGATCGCCGCTGCGGCCCTGTTCATCTCCACCAACTGGTTCCTGTTCATCTGGTCGATCCATGCAGGCCGCGCCACCGAAGCCTCGATGGGGTATTACATCTTTCCGTTGGTCGCAGTCCTGCTGGGCCGGGTGGTGTTGGGCGAACGGCTGAGCACGACGCAATGGGTGGCGATCACGCTGGCCGCGCTGGGGGTCACGACGCTGACCATCGGGCTGCATATCGTGCCGTGGATCTCGCTTGTGCTGGCCAGCACCTTCGGGATGTACGGGCTGATCAAGAAACGGCTTGATCTTGGCCCGGTCGTGTCGGTGTCGGCCGAAGTGCTGATCCTGTGCCCGCTCGCGCTGGCCTGGCTGACCTATATCCACATGGGGCAGGGCGGTGGCGCCTTTGGGCGAGACCTGACGGAGTCGCTCAAGCTGATGGCCTCCGGGCCGATCACCGCCTTGCCGTTGATCCTGTTTTCCTATGGCGCCCGGCGTCTGACCATGTCCACGGTCGGCATCGTGCAATACATCAACCCGACGCTGCAGTTTCTGGTCGCTGTGACGATCTTTGGTGAGCCGTTCGGCGTGGTGCACATGATCGCCTTCGCCCTGATCTGGACGGCTCTCGCGATATATTCCAGCAGCGCCTACACTCAGGACAGGGCGCGGCGCAGGGCGGTGATCGTCGCGGGCGCAGAGGTTGTGGTCTCGACAAAGCCCAGCAGCGACCTGTCGGCAAAACCCTGATCGACGACATGATCCAGCAGGGCGGTCAGCGGGGCCCAGTAATTGTCAACGCTCAGCAAGACGATTGGCTTGCCGTGCAGACCCAGTTGCCGCCATGTCAGCACTTCGAAAAACTCGTCCAGCGATCCGGCACCCCCCGGCAGAACGACGATGGCGTCCGCGTTCATCACCATGACCTTTTTGCGCTCGTGCATGGTTTCGGTGATGATGAACCGCGTGAGGTCGGTCTTGCCCACCTCCAGATCCATCAGATGCGTCGGGATCACGCCGAACGTGTCGCCGCCCGCGTCTTGCGCGGCACGGGCCACGGTGCCCATCAGGCCGACATCGCCTGCGCCGTAAACCAACCGCCAGCCCTCATCCGCAATCGCGCGTCCCAGCGCCTCGGCTGCCGTTGTATACGCGGGGTTCACACCCGGACGTGAGCCGCAATAGACACAGATGGATTTGGAGATCATGGGCGCATGTCCTTGACAAGGGTTGGGAAGTTGCCTCGTGATACCTGCGTTGATAGAGACGCTCAACTGCGGGAATGGCATATCGCCGTTCCATCACGGACACTTGGGGTAAGATGAGCAAATTCGCGTTGGCCAATGGCAGGTCGGGCCTCGTTCTGGGCGGAGCCGCCGCAGTGGGCGCTGTCGTGCTGGCGATCTATGCCAGCGGGGCGCTGTTTCCCGCGGACCCTGTCGATGCCCCGTCCGCGACTGTCGCGGTCCCGCCCGAGCCAACCGCCCCCGTTGCGGATGCTGTGCAGGACACAGCCGTTCCCGACATCGAAACCGCCGAGCCTGTTGTCGCACCCGAGCCGGAACCGCCGCTTGCAGAGGCCGACAGCACAGTGGACGAGCCTGCCGTTGAGGCCGAGACCGTGGCAGCAGAGTCGCAGGACAGCGTTGCCGAAGACAGCCCCGCGCAGGACAGCCCCGCGCGGGAAGCCCCTGCCTTTGACATCGTTCGGGTCGCCCCGGATGGTCAAACCCTGATCGCGGGTCGCGCGCCCGGCGCGCGTGCGGTTTTCATCCTTGTCGATGGGGTCGAAATCGGACAGGCCGAGGTTGACGGGTCCGGCAAATTCGTCACCTTCCTCGATCTGCCCCCCAGCGATGCGCCGCGCGTGGTGGGCCTCGTGTCCGACGGCGATCAAGGCCGCATAGAGAGCCCCGATCAGGTCATTCTGGCTCCTGTCACCCGCGTGGCGGAACTTCCCGAGCCAGAGCCCGCGCCTCAGGCTGTGACGGAAGCCAAGCCGCAGCCCGAAAGCGCAGTCCCCGATCAGCTTGCCGCGTTGCCGGAAACCAATACGCCCGCAGCCACAGAGACACCGACCGAAACTGCCGCCGACGCGAGCCCTGAGACCGCAGCGCCCTCCGCGCCGTTAGAGGTCACGCAAGCGCCAGAGGCACCCGACGCACCAGCGCCCAGCGTGCTTGCGCAAGTCCCCGGTATCGACGCGCCTGCACTTGGCGAAACGACGCCCCCGCAGGTGGAGGCGCAGTCCGGCCCCGATATTGCCGCGACCACCCAGACCGCACTGACACCAGCGCCAGATGAGCCTTCCGCCCCGGCGGTGATCCTGTCGACCGAAGCGGGGGTGAACGTGCTCCAGACCGGGCAGGCCGTGCCGGAACTCCTCGACCAGATCGCACTTGATGCGATCACCTATGAAGATGCCGGGTCCGTCGCACTCAGCGGGCGCGGAATCGCAGAGGAATTCGTGCGGATCTACCTCGACAACCAGCCCATCATCACCACCGAGATCGGGACGGACGGCCAATGGCGCGCCGAACTGCCGGAGGTGGACAGCGGCACCTACACGCTGCGCGTGGATGCGGTCGATGCTTCGGGTGACGTCACATCGCGGGTCGAAAGCCCGTTCCGGCGTGAAGACCCGGTTGCGCTGGCGCAGGCTGCCGACCGCGCTGCAGGCCCGTCGGTGATCAAGGTGGTGACCGTGCAGCCCGGAAATACGCTCTGGGCGATTGCCCGCGACCGCTACGGCGAAGGTCCGGCCTACGTCAAGGTGTTCGAGGCCAACCGAGACCGTATCCGCGACCCCGACCTGATCTACCCCGGCCAGGTGTTTTCCATCCCTGATTGATCGGCTTGTCACGGTGCTGTGATTTTCTTGGGCTAGCCCTGCGGCACATACTGTATATTGCGGGGGTTGCCCGTTTGCTCCCGCGATATATAGTAAGTATCATAGACCGGGGCGGGGTCCCGTCCCGATGCTGAAACAGGCAGACTGGGCAGGAGACGATTCCCCCGATGGATGGCAATTTCAGAACAGCTTTCGTGCGCGAACCAGGTGCGTTGCGGCACCATCCAGCGCTGGTGCTGAACGCGGATTACAGGCCCTTGTCCTACTATCCGCTCTCGCTGTGGCCGTGGCAGGATGCGGTCAAGGCGGCGTTTCTCGACAGGGTGGACATCGTCGCCGAATATGACGAGGTGGTCCGAAGCCCCTCGATGACGCTGCGAATACCCAGCGTTGTGGTGCTCAAGGATTATGTCAAACCGCAAAAGCGCGTGGCCTTCACGCGCTTTAATCTTTTCTTGAGGGACGAATTCATCTGCCAGTACTGCGGCGCAAAGGGCGAACTGACCTTCGATCACGTGGTGCCGCGTGCGTCGGGCGGGATCACGTCCTGGGAAAACGTCGTCGCCGCCTGTGCGCCCTGCAACCTGCGCAAGGGTTCGAAAAGCCTGCGGCAGGCGGGTCTGTCCTTGCGCAAGCCGCCACGTCAGCCGGGTGCGCAGGAATTGCTCAACATGGGGCGCAAGTTCCCACCGAACCACCTGCATGACAGCTGGATGGATTTCCTTTACTGGGACGCCGAACTGGAGGCGTGAGGCGCCTCAAATCGCCTTGGTCCTGCGTCTAGCGAGACAGATGCGCGGCCTCGCGCGCCAGTTCCTCGATCGCGCGCCAGTCGCCCTTGGTCACAAGGTCTTTCGGCGCGACCCAGCTTCCCCCTGCGCAAAGCACGTTGGACAGGCCCAGATAGTCCGGCGCATTTTTCAGCGACACGCCGCCTGTCGGGCAAAACCGCACCTGCGGGATAGGCGCACCGATGGCCTTGAGGGCGGGCGCGCCGCCATTGGCTTCGGCGGGAAAGAATTTCTGCACGGTGTAGCCGCGTTCCAGCAGCGCCATCGCCTCGGATGCGGTGGCCGCACCTGGCAGGAGCGGCAGATCGGCAGCTTCGCAAGCGTCCAGCAGCCGGTCCGTGGCCCCCGGCGACACGCCGAACCGTGCGCCAGCGGCGACCGCGTTCCGCACATCTTCGGGGGTAAGCAACGTGCCCGCACCGACCACGCCACCCTCGACCTGCGCCATTTCGCGGATCACGTCGAGCGCGGCTGGCGTGCGCAAGGTGACTTCGAGCACCGGCAATCCGCCCGCAACAAGCGCTTCGGCCAAGGGCCGCGCAACTGCAACGTCATCGACCACAAGCACCGGGATGATCGGCGCAAGGCGGCACAGTCTTTCGCTTTCGACGCTGGCTTGGAGGGGCGTAATCATATGCAAGTCCTGATGGTTGGAAGACGATCTTGATGTGATGGATTAAACGACGACACCCGCTCCGTGTTCGGCCAGTCCGACATTGGCACGGAACACCGCGAAAAGCTCGCGCCCGACGCCGTGGCCATTGCCGCTCAGGTCGGCGGTCACGGGCTCGCGCTGGTCGAAATCCTCGGCCAGGCAGTCGATCCGGCCCGTGACAGCATCGACACGCACCAGATCCCCGTCGCGCACCCGCGCCAAGGGACCGCCAAGCGCTGCCTCGGGCGAGACATGGATCGCCGATGGCACCTTGCCCGATGCGCCGGACATGCGGCCATCAGTGACCAGCGCCACCTTGAGGCCGCGATCCTGCAAGACGGCCAGCGTCGGTGTCAGGCTGTGCAATTCCGGCATCCCGTTCGAGCTTGGCCCCTGAAAGCGCACGACAACCACCGTGTCCTCGGTGAACGCGCCGTTCTTGAACGCGACCTTCACGTCGTTCTGATCGTGAAACACCCGCGCCTTGGCTTCGATCACATGGCGTTCCTTGGCGACGGCGGATGTCTTCATCATCCCCTTGCCCAGGTTCCCCTCAAGCTGCTTGAGGCCGCCCGTGGCCTGGAACGGATTGGATGCGGGGCGCAGGATCTTGTCGTTCTGGGTTTCGCCCGCGCCGGGGCCGTAAACCACACGTCCATCCACGATCTTGGGTTCCTGCGCATACAGATGCAGCCCGTCGCCCGCGACCGTCTTGACCTCTTCATGCAGCAAGCCGTGCTTGAGCAGTTCGCCGATCATGAAGCCCAGACCGCCTGCGGCATGGAAATGGTTCACGTCGGCCAGGCCGTTGGGATAGACCTTGGCCATCAGAGGTGTGACGGAGGAGATGTCCTCGAAATCCTCAAGCCGCAATTCGACCCCGGCGGCGCGGGCCATCGCGGGCAGGTGCAGCACGAGGTTCGTGGAGCCGCCCGTGGCCATCAGCCCGACAATGCCGTTCACAAAAGCCTTTTCGTCCAGCACGTCGCAGACCGGGCGGTAATCATTGCCCAGCTGCGTGATTTCCAGCGCGCGTTCGGTGCCTGCCACGGTCAGCGCTTCGCGCAGCGGTGTGCCCGGATTGACAAAGCTGCTGCCGGGAAGGTGCAGGCCCATGAATTCCATCAGCATCTGGTTGGAATTGGCCGTGCCGTAAAAGGTACAGGTGCCGGGCGAATGGTACGACGCCATCTCGGCCTTCATCAACTCGTCCCGGCCCACTTCACCGGCGGCGAATTTCTGCCGCACCTTGGCTTTTTCATCGTTCGGCAGGCCGGACGGCATCGGCCCGGCGGGGATAAAGATGCCAGGCAAATAGCCGAACGTCCCCGCCGCGATGATGAGGCCCGGCACGATCTTGTCGCAGACGCCCAGATAAAGCGCGGAATCAAACGTGTTGTGGCTGAGCGCGACACCGGCGGCGAGCGCGATCACGTCGCGGGAAAACAGTGAAAGCTCCATTCCGACCTGACCTTGGGTGACGCCGTCGCACATCGCGGGCACACCGCCTGCGACCTGCGCCGTACCACCGGCGGCGCGGGCAGCCGTGCGGATGATATCGGGATATCTTTCAAAGGGTTGGTGGGCGGACAGCATGTCATTGTACGCGGTGACGATGCCGATATTCGGGCTGCGTTCGGTGGCCAGCGTGTTTTGATCGGCCCCCATCGCGGCATAGGCGTGGGCCTGGTTGCCACAGCTCAGATGCGCGCGGCGCGGTCCTTCGGCGGCGGCCTGCCGCATCCGGCCCATGTAGCGGCCGCGCAACGCTTCGGATCGTTCCTGAACACGTTCCGTCACCCGTTTGATCGTGTCATTCAGCGAGTGTGCCATGATGCCTCCGCGCAAGATAAGCCGTTGGTTTGGCGTTGATGTAGTGAGGTTAGCGCTAACAGTAAAGGTCTAACACCCAAGGCGCAAGTCTCGAACGCTCAGTGAAGTTGCCTGAAATTGTACCGATTTCGCCTCTATCCGGTCCATTTGTCGCGTCACACCCACAGTCGAGGAAAAAGAGCACATGCCCCGCAAAGGAGGCCAAGTCATGCATCGTCTGTTCAAAACCCTGCTGGCCACGATTCTGCTGGTGTCGCTGACAGCCTGTGCCAGCGTGCCGACCGCGACGCGGTCCGCGATGCCCGACGACGTGTTGCCGGGATACGGCGCGTCGAATGTGCGCATCGACAGCTTTACGGTCTCGGTGCCGCAGTCGCTCAAGGCCAATGAGCGCAATCTGTATTATCCCGTCGGTGATATCGTCTGGCGTGGCGAGCCGCGCGGCGACCGCCATGCGCAGGTCAAGGCGATCTTCGAGGCCGGGTTGCGTCGCGCGGCACCGATGATCGAGGGCGCACGTCCGGTGCGGATCGACGTGCAGGTGCTGCGCTTCCATTCACTGTCGGAAAAGGCCCGCTACACGGTTGGTGGCGTGCATGACATCGATTTCCGCTACCGGCTTGTCGATGTGGCCACAGGCCAGCAGATCGGACCCTCCAAAGACGTAGGCGCCGATCTCGATGCTCTGGGAGGGCAGGCCGCAATGGCTGCCGAAGGCCGCGGCGAGACCCAGAAGCTGCGGATCATCGCCCATCTGTCGCGGGTGTTCGTCGAGGAGCTGACCGTGCCCGGTGGGCATGTGAATGCCAATCTGGGCCTGTTGCAGGCGATCAACAACCTCTGAGGCCAAAACTCGGGCTTTCCCCGGTGCAGAGACGGGCGTAAAGGGGACAGTATGACACTGTCCCCATTGCCCATCATCCGCCTTTTGCCCAAAACCAAACCGCAAGCCATTCGGCGCGGGTATCCTTGGGTCTATGCCAACGAGGTCGTCACCGACCGCCGCACCCGCGCCATGACGCCCGGTACGATTGCCGTGCTCGAGGATGCGGAGCGAAGCCCGCTGGCGCTTGTCGCGGTGAACCCCGAGTCCAAGATCATCGGCCGCGTGCTGGATGGTCCCGATGCGGCTCACCCCGACAAGGCATGGTTCGCTACCCGTCTGCGCAAGGCGCTCAGCCTGCGCGAACGCCTGTTCGATGCGCCCTATTACCGCCTGATCCATGCCGAGGCCGACGGCCTGCCGGGTGTGATCATCGACCGGTTCGGCGACATCGCCGTGGTTCAGCCGAACGCCGCCTGGGCGGATGTGCTGCTGCCCGATCTGGCAGCGGCGCTGGCCGAGGTGACGGGTGTGACCACGATCCTCAAGAATGCAGGGGGTCGGGGCAGGGCGCTCGAAGGTCTGGACGATGTGGATGCGGTGCTGCTTGGCAGCGCCCCTTCCGGCCCGGTCCCGGTCACGATGAACGGGGCAACCTACATGGCCGACCTGATGGGCGGTCAGAAAACCGGTATCTTCTTTGACCAGCGTCCGAACCATGCCTTTGCTGCAGGTCTGGCGCAGGGCGCGCGGGTGCTGGACGTGTTTTCCCATGTCGGCGGTTTCGGATTGGCCGCGCTTGCCGGCGGGGCTGTTGCGGCGCATTGCGTCGACGGATCCGAAGCAGCCCTCGGGCTGGCCCGCGACGGCGCGCGGCAGATGGGCGCCGATGGCAAGCTGTCGATCACCAAGGGCGATGCGTTCGACGCGCTGACCACCTTCGGCGAGGACGAGGCGAGCTTTGACCTGGTGGTCTGCGATCCGCCCGCCTTTGCCCCCTCGGCCAAGGCGCGCGAGGCCGGGCTGCGTGCCTATGAACGGGTGGCGCGGCTTGCGGCGCCCTTGGTGGCCGAAGACGGTTATCTTGTCCTGTGCTCGTGTTCGCATGCCGTGGACCTGTCATCCTTCACCGGTGCCTGTCTGCGCGGCATCGGACGGGCGGGTCGCCGCGCCCAGCTGATCCACACCGGGCAGGCCGGACCGGATCACCCGCTGCTGCCGCAATTGGCGGAATCGGGCTATCTCAAAGCGCTGTTCTTCCGGCTGTGAAGGTCTGCCTAGACACCTGCGTGCTCTATCCGACGGTGATGCGCGAGGTGCTGCTGGGGGTTGCCGCTGAGGGGCTGTTCGAGCCGCTCTGGTCCGAGCGTATCCTGGGCGAGTGGTCACGTGCCGCGGCCAAGCTGGGCCTTGCGGGTCAGGTGCAGGCGGATGCGGAGATCGCGATGGTCTCTGCGCGCTGGCCGCGCGCCAAGGTCACGCCGCAGCAGGGGCTGCTGGACCGGCTGTGGCTGCCCGATGCAAATGACGTGCATGTGCTGGCGGCGGCGATTGCGGGTCATGCCGACGTGATCCTGACAGTGAACGCAAAGGATTTTCCGCGCAATATCCTCGCGGAAGAGGGCGTGTCGCGGGCTGACCCGGATGCGTTTCTTCTGGGGCTTCATGCGGGTGCGCCGGATCAGGTGGCGCGGGCAGTTGGGCTTGTTCATGACGAGGCGAACCGCCTGTCGGACCGGCCCTGGGACCTGCGCAAGCTTATGAAGAAAGCGCACTTGCCGCGCCTGGGCAAAGCACTGACCGTGCCGCGTCCGAACTCTTCGTACGAATAATCTCGGATCCGTTCATAAAGAACGAACGACGGACCTCAATCCAGAAAGTGACTGCTGGAAAATCGGTCCGTGACGGTACCTCAGCGCAGGTAGTCCATCGGATCGACGCTGTCGAACCCCTTGCGCACCTCGAAATGCACGCGCGACGGCTCGAAATCCGCGACTTTGGCAATCGACTGGCCCCGGCTCACCGCATCACCTTTGGCGACGGTAATGGTGTCCACATGGGTGTAGACCGTGAGCAGGTTGTCGGGGTGGCGGATGACGAGGATGTTGATCCCATCGGTGTTGCGCGTGATCGCCGCAACCTGACCGCTGGCTGCTGCCGTGACTGCCGTTCCGACGGACGCGCCGATGTCGATCCCGTCGTTGCGGCCCTTGGCGTATTCGCGGATGATGCTGCCCTGCACCGGAAAGGCCATGGCTGCCGTTGAGGCGCTGGCCGTTGTCGGTCGGCCGACATTGGCCACCGGGGCGGCTGCGACAGCAGCAGGGGCTGCGGCGGCCGGGGCTTTGGTCTCGGCGGGCAGCGGCTGCGAGGCAGAGGGCGGCTCTGGCGTCGGTGATCCTGTGCCGGGCGGTACGGAGGGCGTGTTGACCGGAGTGGCGGCCTCGGTGACCACGGGGATCAACAGGTACTGGCCCTCGCGCAGGGTGAAATTGCTGTCGAGCGCATTCCATTCGGCCAGCGACCGCACCGACACATTGTAAAGCCGCGACACGGTAAAGGCGGTCTCGCCGCGCTTGACCTGGTGGCGGATCGGCTCCGGCCCGGTCTGCGGCGCTGCAGGGCGCGCGGCGGCGGGCGTCGGGGCGGACCGGTCTATGGCATCGCTGGCGAGCGTCGTGATGTCGATCTCCGAGGTCGGGCCGATCGGTCCTGTCGAGACGGCTCCGGTCGCAGGTGACGGTTCGGCGACCCGGCGCGGCAGGGCGACGATTTCACCCGCGCGCAGCGCATCGCCGGTCTGGATGCCGTTGTAGCGTGCCAGCTCTTCAGCGGGCAGACCGATACGGCCGGCCAGTTGCGCCATCGTGTCGCCGCGCCGGGCCACGGCCACCTGGTAATTCGGATAGGAGATCACGCCGCGGTCATCCGGTTCCGGGCGCGGTGTCACGGCGGCGCGTGCGGCATCCGACGTGGTGAACCCGCCGTTCATCAAACCGCGCATGTCCATGTCGAGCGGTTCGGAACACGCCGCCAGAACCGCAAGAAGCGAGAGACTGGTGCCAACTCGAAAACCTGAACGAAACGAAACTCTGCAATCAGCCATGTCGATATCCTCAAATGCGCCGGTTGTTCCCCGGGCGTCATGCGGTGCAGTATGCCCGCTTTAGCCGTCGCGGGCTACCCCTTCGACCAGCGGAACAAAGCGAACAGGCCTCAATTCATCGTAATCCAGCCCATCCGGGGTGCGGCGGACGCGGATCAGGTGCTGCACGGCGTCGGATTGCCCCACAGGCAGCACCATGATGCCCCCCACCTTGAGCTGTGCCAGAAGCGGTCCCGGAGGGTCCTCGGCGGCGGCGGTCACGAGGATGCGGTCGAACGGGGCCTGGTCGGGCAGGCCAAAGCTGCCATCGGCGGTAAAGGCCGTCACATTGGTCAGGCCCAACTGGTTGAACACCTCACGCGCCTCGCGCACCAGTCGCGGGTGCCGGTCCACAGTGTAGACGCGGCGCGCCAGCTGGCTCAGGATCGCGGCCTGGTAGCCCGATCCGGTGCCCACCTCGAGCACCGTGTCCCGCGGGCTGATTTCCAGCGCCTGCGTCATCAGCCCGACCACCGAGGGCTGGCTGATCGTCTGCCCACAGGCAATGGGCAAAGGCATGTCTTCGTAAGCCCGCTCGGCAAAATAGCCCCGGATGAACGGAGCGCGGTCGATCTGCTCCATCGCGGTCAGCACCGCGGCATTTGTCACGCCGCGCGACCGGAGCGCATAAAGGAACTGCATCTTGAGTTCCGCATCATCCATCAGAGAAAGGCGCGCTGCATGGCGCCGAGTTGGTCGGTGGCGGTCAGGTCGGCGCGCATGGGCGTGACACTGATGAACCCCGCCAGGTTCTCGGCAGCATCGCTGCCCGGTGCCGTCGGTGCCCGTTGATCACCACCCTTGATCCAGAGGAACCGACGACCCGAGGGCGAGAGGTGCGGCTCGACCGAAAAATGCGTGCCGTGCCGGATGCCCTGCGGCGTGACCCGCGTGCCCTGAACGGCGTCACCGGGAACCGGCGGGAAGTTCACGTTGTAGAACAGCCGGTAACCCGACTGGTCCTTCGGGTCATGCGCGATAATCCGCCGGATCACCTCGGCGCCATGCTGGCGGGCGGCGTCGAACGGGTCGTCGAGGGCGAGATTGTCGGGGCCGTAATATTGCGAGAGGGCAATCGCCGGGATGCCCTGCAACGCCGCTTCCATCGCACCGCCAAGTGTGCCGGAATAGAGCGCGTTCTCGGCCGAGTTGTTGCCCCGGTTGACACCCGAGAGCACGAGATCGGGCAGGGCGTCGCCCATCACGTCGTGCAGTCCCGCAAGCACGCAATCGGCGGGACTGCCCTCGGCGGCATAGCGGCGCGGGCCCATTTCGCTGACCATCATGGGGTGGGTGTAGCTGATGCAATGGCCGACGCCGGATTGCTCGAACGCAGGCGCGACCGTCCAGACCTCGCCTTCGGGACCGGCGAGACCTTCCGCGATTTCGCTCAGCACCTTGAGCCCCGGTGCATTGATCCCGTCATCATTGGTAATGAGTATGCGCATCTGCTCTGCCCTGCTTTTGTTCTGAATAGGCCAAGCCCCGGCCTGCGGCAAGCATCCGCCGGATTTCGGTCAATGGTGGATTTTGCGTTAACGCAAAATCGCGGATGCGTCGACGCATCCGCCTTGCGATCAACCGCCGAGGATTTCAGGCAGCAACCGCGCTGCTTCGGCGGAGGGCAATGCCAGCGCGCTCCGGTCCTCACCGGGGAAAAAACGCGCCCGCACATGGGTCGCCATCGGCCGGGGCAACAGGATTTTCACCCGAGGCCCGATCGACACCGTTTCGGCCTGCCAAGACCGCGCGAGGCTGATCTGTGCCGCTTTTGTTGTGCCGTAATGGCCAAAGAATTTCTCTCCGCCATGGGTGTCGTCAAAGAACACCGCGCTGCCGTCGCGTTTGAGCAGGGGCGAAATGTAGGGCACCAAGTGGGACATCGCGTCGAGATTGATCGACACCGATTTCTTCCAGTCCTTGGAATCCAGATGATCGGCCGGCGACAGGGGACCGGCATGCACCGCCGTATGCACCCAGAGCGCGATCTGCCCCCAGCGGTCATGCACCGACCGGCAGAGCTGCGCCATCGCGTCAGCCTTGGTGATGTCCATCGGCGCGAGCGTGGCAGTGCCGCCCTTTTTCTGGATGCGGTCATCCAGTTCTTCCAGCCCGCCCACCGTGCGCGCGACAGCGATGATGTGATGCGTGTCGGCCAGTGCCTCTGCCAATGCAAAGCCAAGACCGCGAGAGGCGCCGGTGACCAGCGCGAGGGGGCGTGATATTTCCGTCATGAGCGTTCACATGCCTTTTTGACGCCCGGCCCGCAAGAGGGCAGTGCTTGACTTGATGGGGCATTTGCAGAATTAACAGTGGAAATAACAGACACATGAGGGACATTCGCCATGACACTGACGCAAGCTGCCTTGGGCAAGACCACTCTTCTACGTCAGACGCTGCTCGCGCTTGGAGGTGCGGCCTTTATCGCCGTTGCTGCGCAGGTCAGCATCGGGTGGCCGGTACCGATTACACTGCAGACGCTGGCGATCCTGATCGTGGGTCTGACATTTGGGGCGCGCCTCGCACTGGCGACGATGATCGCCTACCTCGGTTATGGCGCGATGGGCCTGCCGGTCTTTGCCAATGGCGGTTCGGTTGCATCGCTGGTCGGTCCGACCGCGGGCTTCCTCTACGGTTTCGTCGCGATGGCTTGGCTGGCGGGCCTTGCAGTCGAGAAGGGCATCGCCCGAGGCGCGGTGTCCACCGCGCTGGTCGCCATCGCGCTTTCGGCGCTGATCTACATCCCCGGTCTTGCATGGCCGGCGGCGATGCTGGGCAAGTCGATGCCCGAGCTTTGGGCGGGCTGGATGGCACCGTTCCTGATCGGTGACGCAATCAAGGCGGTGATCGCGGCGCTGATCGTCACTGGTGCCTGGAAAGCCTTGTCGAGCCGCAACGCCTGAATTTTCAACAAGCGGTAAAAATAGACCCCCGTCGAGCAATCGGCGGGGGTTTTCTTTTTTTGGGGGCGCTGCCCCCGTCGCGCAAGCGCGACTCCCCCGAGGTATTTTTGAACCAGAGAAGATCAGGGTCGTGACATCAAGACCGGGGTGCGGGCATTGCAAGCCAATGCGCCGTGCCGTTGCGGGCAAGCGCCACGCGACCCTCTTCGATGGCAACGATCGTTTCGCCTTTCACGACATCGCCCCGCGAGACCGTGGCGATCTTGCCGCCGCGCAGTTTCAGCAGCGCCTTCGGGTGGTCGTTTGACCCGAAGGTGCCCAGAAGGATCAGCGCGCCGCGCAGATCATTCGTCATCCGGGTCGCCTGCTGCGCCACGTTGGTTGGGGTTGCGTCCTGTGTCATGTTCCGCCGGTCCGTTGTTTGCGTTCGCCTGTCAGATGCGGCGAATGCACGGCAATGGAAAGCGGTTGTTCGGGGCTGCGCGGAAGGCTGCCGAGGCTTACTCGGCCGCCTTCATCTGGAACCCTTTTTCAACCATGTCCGACGGTTCGACCGGGTATTCACCGGAGAAACACGCATCGCAATATTGCGGTGACTTGGGGTCGCGACCCGACGCCTCTCCGACGGCGCGGTAGAGACCGTCGAGCGAGATGAACCTGAGGCTGTCGACCCCCAGATGTTCGCGCATCTCGTCCTCGCTCATGGTGGCTGCCAGCAGCTTTTCGCGCTGCGGCGTGTCGACGCCGTAGAAACAGGGCCAGGCCGTGGGCGGCGACGCGATGCGGAAGTGCACCTCGGCTGCACCCGCATCGAGGATCATTTCCTTGATCTTGCGGCTGGTGGTGCCGCGCACGACCGAATCGTCCACCAGGATGACCCGTTTGCCCTTGATGAGCGCGCGGTTCACGTTGAGCTTGAGGCGCACACCCATGTTGCGGATCTGCTCTGTCGGCTCGATGAAGGTGCGGCCCATGTACTGGTTGCGGATGATCCCCATGCCGTAGGGGATCCCGGATTCGTGGGCATAACCGATGGCCGCCGGTGTGCCGCTGTCGGGCACCGGGCAGACCAGATCGGCTTCCACGGGTGTTTCGCGGGCCAGTTCGACACCGATCTGGCGGCGGGTCTCGTAGACCGAGCGGTCACCGATGATGCTGTCGGGGCGCGAGAAATAGACATGCTCGAAGATGCAGAACCGTGATTTCTGCGGGCGGAAGGGGCGGATCGAATCCACGCCCTTGTCGGCGGTGATCACCACCATCTCGCCCGGTTCGATCTCGCGCACATATTCCGCGCCGATGATGTCAAGCGCGCAGGTTTCCGAACTCAGCGCCCAGCCATCGCCGATCTTGCCCAGCACCAGCGGGCGCACGCCCAACGGGTCACGGACACCGATCAGTTTGGTGCGGGTCATGGCCACGACGGAGAACGCGCCTTCGACACGGCGCAGGGCGTCTTCCATGCGTTCGGGGATGTTGCGTTGCAACGAGCGGGCCATCAGGTGGATGATGCACTCGCTGTCGCTCGAGCTCTGGAAGATCGAACCGCGCTCGATCAGTTCCTTGCGCAGAGCGATGGCGTTGGTGATGTTGCCATTATGGGCGATCGCCGCACCGCCCATGGAGAATTCGCCGAAGAACGGCTGCACATCGCGGATCTGGGTCTGGCCCTTGGAGCCGGCGGTCGAATAGCGCACATGGCCGATGGCCAGTTCGCCGGGCAGGGTTTCCATCAGCCTGTGGCTGGTGAAATTGTCGCGCACATAGCCGAAGCGTCTGGCGGAGTTGAAGCCATGCTCGGGGTGATGGGACACGATCCCGCCGGCTTCCTGTCCGCGATGTTGCAGGGCGTGCAGGCCGAGGGCGACAAAGTTCGCCGCATCGGTCACGCCGACAACGCCGAAGATTCCGCATTCTTCCTTGAGCTTGTCGTCGTCGAATGGATGGGCGGGTGGCATCTGGGTGTCGGACAAATCGGTACTCCGAATCCGTGGCAGCAGAAGATGCCCTCTCTTAAGCGCCATGGCGGCCCATGTCACGAAACTATCATGATTCCGCGACAGGTTGACCGATCTTTGTCAGGTGTCGCTGTTTGACGGGGCATCGCAGACGCCGACCAGTTGCTCGTATTGGGCGGTGATCCAGCCCAGCGCCTGTTCGGGGTTCTGTTGTTCGATCTGGCCGGTGAGGCGTCCGAACACCACGGCAGAGCGGCTGTCGTCGATCATCGGGACATCCTGTGCCGTGATCACGACAGAGTAGACAAAGAACGCCACGGCCACCAGCAGCACACCGCGCGCCACGCCGAAGAGAAAGCCCAGCGCCTGATCGACGCCGCCAAGGGCCGAGCGCTGCACGATGGTGGAAAAGAGCGGGGTGAAGAACGACATGATCACGAGAGCCATGGTGAACACCGCGGCAAACCCGCCGATCACGCTGAGTTCGCAGCTTCCGGTCAGAAATTCACCGATGACCGGGATTTCCGTCATCAGTGGGCGCACCTGCGGGCCGAACATGAAGCCCAGGACCGCAGCGGCGATCCAGCCGAGGATGGCCATTGTTTCCCGGACGACACCGCGCGAATAGGCCAGAAGCGCAGACAGAACGATGACGACGGCAACGACGCCGTCAATAATGGTGAACCCTTCCATCGGTCCTTGCCCTTCTTTTCAAACGGATGGCGCTACCCTGCGCCGAACACATCACCAACGAAGCTGGCCAAAGCGTCGATCTCGGTTGCCGCGATCCCGTCGCGGCGCGCCGATGTTCCACCCTTTGGCACTATCGCGGCGGTAAAACCAAGTTTTTGTGCTTCTTTCAACCGATTTTCGGTTTGGCCTACGGGGCGCAAGGCACCCGACAGGCTGATTTCCCCGAAAACCACCGTCTCGGCGGGCAGGGCGATGTCTTCGCGCGCCGATAAAAGGGCTGCGGCCACGGCCAGATCCGCTGCCGGTTCGCTGACCTTCATTCCGCCCGCAACGTTGAGATAAACATCCATCCCGGCGAACGGAATGCCGCAGCGCGCCTCGAGCACGGCCAGAATCATGGCCAGCCGCCCGCCATCCCAACCGACCACCGACCGGCGCGGCTGGCTGTGTGGCGTGGGGGCCACAAGCGCCTGAAATTCCACCAGAACCGGACGCGTGCCTTCGATCCCGGCAAAGACGGCCGATCCCGGTGACGGGTCGCCGCGTTCGGACAGGAACAGCGCGGACGGATTCGACACTTCGGCCAGTCCGCTGCCCGTCATCTCGAAGACGCCGATCTCGTCCGCCGGGCCAAAGCGGTTCTTGACGGCGCGCAGGATTCGAAACTGATGACCGCGTTCGCCCTCGAAATAAAGCACCGTATCGACCATGTGTTCGACCACGCGCGGGCCGGCGATCTGGCCGTCCTTGGTGACATGGCCCACCATCACGATCGAGGTGCCGCGCCGCTTGGCAAAGCTCGTCAGCTCGTGCGCCGAGGCGCGCACCTGCGACACGCTGCCGGGGGCAGAGGCGACATTGTCGGCCCACATGGTCTGGATCGAGTCGATGATCGCCAGATCGGGCTTTTCGTTTTCCAGCGTCGTGAGGATGTGGCGCAGGTTGGTTTCGGTCGCCAGCTTGACTGGCGCGTCCCGCAGACCCAGCCGCGCGGCGCGCATCTGCACCTGTGCGCTGGCCTCTTCACCCGAGATGTAGATCACCTTGAGACCGGCACGGGCAAAGGCCGCCGCCGCCTGCAACAGCAGCGTGGATTTGCCGATCCCCGGATCCCCCCCCACCAGAAGCGCCGATGAGGGAACAAGCCCTCCGCCCAGCACGCGGTCCAGCTCGTCGAGCCCGGATCTGGTGCGCGGTGGCGGCGCTTCGGTGCTCGACAGGTCGCTGAGCGGCAGGGACCGGCCCTTTGAGGTGCCCAGCGTCTTGGCTGCTGGTCCGGTGGCCAGCGGCACCTCCTCGACGATGCAGTTCCATTCACCGCACGCGTCGCACCGGCCCGACCATTTGGTGGTCGTGGTCCCGCAGGATTGACAGACAAAGGTGGCCGAGGATTTCGCCATGACGCTGCTTGTGGCCCAAGCCGCGCGGGCCTGCAAGCGGCGGCTGCACGCGTCGGATTATTCGGCAGCGCGCCGGGCGAGCAGGGCCACGATCCGGTTGTCGTCCGTCTTGGGCAACGGCACGGGATCTTCCCAGTCGTCCCAGGCGGTACGGCCATGATCGGAGCGTGTGGCAACGCGTGCGGGCCGGATTGCTGCCGCGTCGTCACCGTACAGTTCAGGCAGAATATCGGACAATTCATCCTGCAGGCGGGACAGCTGCGCCTTGGCGACGCTTTCCTCCAGGTCGACCCTGTCGATCCAGACGCGCATTTCGGCAGCGCTGGCCTTGGCCGCGTCGATCCTGGTGTTGAAGTCCTCGATCTCCTGTTGCCGCTGGATCAGGAAATCGCGGGCGCGCGCAACGCTGCGGTCGGAATAGGTGTCCGCAAGGTCCCGCGAGACATGGCTCATCTGGCTGGCCACTTCGAGGACCGAAGGTTCAAGCTCTGCCAGATCGGGGTGATCGCGCAGAAAGGCCATGCGTTCACGGACCGAATCAAATTCAGACCGCAGTTTGAACACGCCCTCGCGGTCGGCGGCATGGGCGAGGCGGTAGGCGCGGGCGACGTCTTCCATACCGATGTGAAACCGCCGGTGCGAGGTTTCCAAAGCCATGATCCGGGCGTTTGCAGGCAGGAACGCGCACAGCCCGAGCATGAGCGCCGTGAGGCCGATCTGCACAACCTGTCCGGCCTGAGCATAGGCCAGACCCCCAAATGTTGCGGTCATGTCAAGCCATGGCGCGACGCCGAATGCACAGGCCAGCGTGTATCCAAATGACCCCAGCGCAAGCAGGCTCACAGCCACGAACATCAAACGTTGCATCAACCAGCCTGTCGAAACGACAAGAGATCGCATCGCTCCAATCATCGGATACCCCCAAGTAACCATCTACATCTCGGCAACACCGGCGACTTTATGCCGAAGCCCCTTGAGGACATACTGTTTTTTAACGATTTTTCGCACTGCCAGCGCAGTTGTGAACAACCCGTGCGATTCGGACCGATTGTTTCCGATCCGTGGTCAATCGGACGTGTGGCGAGTCTCGACGAGGCTGATGACCAGCGAGGTCAGGATGCAGGCGGTGAAGAGGTACAGCCCCCAGGCGGTTTCGATCCGACCGACCCCGATGCCTTTGACGACGGTAATGTAGAGCGCGATCAGGAACACATCGGCCATCGCCAGCTTGCCCATCAGGCTGAGTGTCGGCAAGGCGCGACGGCTGAGCAGGCGGAACTGCACCAGCGCCAGCCCGATGGTCTTCATGTAGGGGGCGACAAGCGCGAAAACCGTCACGATCAGCGCCAGAAGAATGTCCGTGTCCCAGAGCGCCTGCAGTCCGGTCAGCACGCTGATTTCGCTCAGCCCGAAGAGCGGCAGAAGGCCCGCGCGCATCAAAGGCGCGCTCCACGACACCGGGTAAAGCACCAGCAGCGCCAGGTTGATCCATTTGAGGACGGCCATCCGTCAGATCCGGGTCGCGACCCAGAGGCCGACAAACGCCATTAGCCCGACAATATGCACCCAGTCGATCCAGCGCCAGCGCCGCTGTGGCAGGAACAGGCCAATGGCAAACACACCCGACGCCACCAGCGGCAGGATCATCCCGCCGCCCGACGCCTGAAGGCGGGCCAATGGCGCATAAATGGGCAGGGTTTGCAGGTTCAGGGCAGGCGCAAAGGTGGCCGCGATGGCGGCGGCGCAGATCAGCAGCGTGATCAGCGCAGGCACCCGCGCCAGTCCCAACCCGACGCTGGCACGCAGCAGGGCCAGCACTGCCAGAGCTTCGAAGAACACAAAGCGCTGCACGAAGATGAAGGCCAGCAGGACGGGGGAGGGTTCGAAAAAGCTCATGCCCGCTGCGCAATCATGAGCTGATATAGCGACGGGTGTAGCGCGTCCCGAGCGAGGTCAGGATCTCGTAGCCAATGGTGCCCGCCGCGTCCGCCAGCGAGTCCACGGTCTGGTGCCGCCCAAGCAGTTCGACCATGTCCGGCATGTCTTGGACCGCGCTGACATCGACGCCGATCAGGTCCATCGAGATGCGTCCGACGATCTTGCAGCGGGTCTCGCCTGCCCAAACATATGCCTTTGGGCCCATCGCTCGGATGATCCCGTCGGCATAGCCTGCGGAAATCGTGGCGATCCGTCCCGGCACGCGGGCCACCCAAGAATTGCCGTAGCCCACGGATTCGCCGGGGTTCACATCGCGAACCTGGATCACCGGGATGTCCAGCGACACCACCGGGCGCGCATCGAAGAAGGGAAGGCAACCATAAAGGCCGACGCCCGGACGCGTCATGTCGAAATGATAGTCGGGTCCAAGGATCGTGCCGCCCGTCGCAGCCAGCGACCGGGGGGCGTCGATCCCGTCGGTCATCTGGCGGAAGGTCTGAAGCTGGAACGCGTTCATGCCGTGGTTGGGCTCGTCCGCACAGGCCAGATGGCTCATCACCAAGACCGGCTTCTGGCCGAGGGCGATGTCGCGCAGCGCGGACCACTCGCCGGGCTCCATCCCCAAACGGTTCATCCCGCTGTCCAGCTGGATGCCAAAGGGATGGGCAGGCAGGGATTCGACATGGCGCAACATCTGGTCGATGGAATTGATCATCGGAACGAGGTTTGCGTCGCGCAAAAGCGGCGCATCGCCGTGCATGTGCCCGCCAAAGACGCAGATCGTGGGGCCGGGGCCAAGCGCCTGACGTATCACGACGCCTTCTTCGGCCTGTGCGACAAAGAACGTGCGCACACCGGTATCTGCGAGGGCGGTGACGACCTTCGCCGCACCCAGCCCGTAGGCATTCGCCTTGACGGCGGCAGCGGTCTGACCCGCGTTCATCGCCGCAAGTGCCCGCCAGTTGGCGCAAATCGCGCCCAGATCAATCGTCAGAACAGACTGTGCCATGCGCGGTGTTTGTGCGTGTCCATGCGGGGGGTCAAGCGGGAAAATTCCTTCGATGCGCTTTGCTGCGCGATTGGGGCGGATTTGCAGTTGTCCGGCCCTCGGCACAAGGGTAGCACGCGGCCATGACAGATCAGGATTTCGAGGCCGCGCTCGCGGCAAGGATCGACGGAAAAACCAAACCTCAGGGTGCCCTTGGGCGGATCGAGGCACTGGCTGCGCAGGTGGCCCGGGTTCAGCAGACGCTGACCCCGAGGCTGCAAAGCTGCTGCCTGACAATCTTTGCAGCCGATCACGGAATCGCGCGCCACGGGGTTTCCGCCTATCCCTCCGAGGTCACGCGCCAGATGGTGCTGAACTTTGCTGCCGGGGGTGCTGCGGCCAACGTCTTTTGCAAGGTCAACGATGTTGCGCTGCAAGTGGTCAACTCGGGTGTGATCGGCGGGCGGTTCCTCGTGCCCGAGGTGCGCAACCTGCCCATTGCCGAAGGAACGGCATGCAGCCTCGAGGGGCCGGCGATGACCCGTGCTCAGCGCGATGCCGCTTTGGCTGCAGGGCGCGATATCGGGCAGGAGGGCGCGTGGGACGCGGTGGCCTTTGGTGAAATGGGCATCGGGAACACGTCAGCGGCGACTCTGATCGCGCATGCCCTGACCGGATCGGAGCTTGACGCATTGATCGGACGCGGCACCGGGTTGGACGATGCGGGTCTCGCCACCAAGCGCCGCGTCCTCGGACAGGCCGCCGCGCGCCGACCGGGGCTGACCGATCCCGACGAGGCTCTGGCCGAATTCGGCGGGTTCGAGATCGCCATGATCGCCGGTGCCATGCTGGGGGCCGCAGAGGCGCGGCGCATCATTCTTGTGGACGGGTTCATCGCAACTGCTGCCGCCTTGATCGCCGTGCGCATGGAGCCGATGTGCCGCGATGCAATGATCTTTGCGCACCGGTCCGCGGAACCGGGACATCAGGCCATTCTCGACGCGCTGCAGGCCGAGCCGCTGCTCGATCTGGGGCTGCGGCTGGGCGAGGGCACGGGGGCGGTGTTGGTCTGGCCAATGGTGAAATCGGCTGTGGCGATGCTCAACGACATGGCAAGTTTCGACAGCGCAGGAGTCTCGGGGCGGGTATGAGCGACATCAAGGCAACCCGTTGGCAGGAGTTTCTGCTGGCAGTGCAGTTCCTGACCCGGCTGCCGGTGCCGCAGGAGTTGCCGTTCTCGGATGACCTGCTGATCCGCGCGACGCGCTTTTATCCGCTGGTTGGTCTGATCGTCGGGGCCATCGGCGCGGCGGTTCTGTACGCAGCCGCTTTGGTCTGGCCGATGCCCGTGGCGGTGCTCTTGTCGATCGCCGCGACGATCTTTGCAACCGGGGCGTTCCACGAAGACGGGCTGGCCGATGCTGCCGACGGGCTGGGCGGCGGGCTGACGCGCGAGCGCGCTCTCGAGATCATGCGCGACAGCCGGATCGGCACCTATGGCACTGTCACCCTGGGGCTGGTTCTGGCACTCAAGGCGGCGGCCCTGATGAGCCTTGCGCCACTGGATGCCGCTCTGGCCCTGTTGATCGGCCACGGGGTCAGCCGCATGGCGGCGGTGCAGGTTGTGCAGTGGGACGATTACGCCCGCGACAAGGGGGCCAAGTTCGTGGCCCCGACCGTCACACCCGAAGGGTACCGCGTCGCGCTGATAACCGCGCTTGTCATCTTGGCCGCAGCGGTCTTCTGGTTCGGAGTGCCGCCCATACTGACCGGCGTCGTCATCGCGGTGCTGGCCGGGTGGCGGTTGCGTGTGATCTTCCTGCGCAAGCTGGGTGGCTATACCGGGGATTGCCTTGGCGGGATGCAGCAGGTGACCGAGCTTGGTCTTTATCTGGGGCTGGCGGCATGGCTGTAACCTTGGTGCGCCACACCACGCCGGACGTGGCCACGGGAACGTGTTACGGGCGCACCGATCTGGCGCTGGCCTCCAGTTTCGATGACGAGGTGCAACAGGTGCTGCGCTGTCTGCCGCCGGTGGCCCATGTCGTCACGTCGCCGCTGCTGCGCTGCCGGTCGCTGGCCGAGCGGATTGCCGGCCGCGACGGCGCTGTCCCGCAGCCGGAACAAGGCTGGATCGAAATGGATTTCGGATCCTGGGAAGGCGTGCCCTGGTCCGAGATTCCGCGCAGCGGTCTCGATGCCTGGGCCGCCGATTTCATGGGTTACGTCGCGCATGGCGGCGAGAGCGTCACCATGCTCGAAAACCGGGTGCGCGCCGCCCTGCAGGCCACCCCGCAGGACAGCATCGTGGTGACCCATTCGGGGTGCATCCGCGCTGTCTGTGCCATTCTCGGGCTGCATGACGGGTGGAACACCGAAACCCCGTTCGGGGGCATCGTCACGCTGCCCTGAACCGGGTCACATGTCTGCGGACCCCTGCTGCCACGGTTTGATAAGGTTGCCGAAGCGGGTGAACCGGCCCTCGAAGCTGAGTTCGATGCTGCCGATCGGGCCGTGACGCTGCTTGCCGATAATGACCTCGGCGCGGCCGTGCAGACGCTCCATCTCGTCCTGCCAGGCGGCCATCTTTTCCAGCTCGTGATCGCCCGGTTTTTCCCGTTCCTTGTAATACTCCTCGCGGAACACGAACATCACCACGTCGGCATCCTGTTCGATCGAGCCCGATTCCCGCAGGTCCGACAATTGCGGGCGCTTGTCCTCGCGGCTTTCCACCTGACGCGACAGCTGCGACAGCGCGATCACCGGGATGTCCAGTTCCTTGGCGATGGCCTTGAGGCCCTGTGAAATCTCGGAGATCTCGTTCACGCGGTTCTCGCCCTTGCCGGTGCCCTTGACCAGCTGAAGGTAGTCAACAATGAGCACGTCCAGACCGTGTGTCCGTTTCAGTCGGCGGGCGCGGGCGGCCAGCTGGCTGATCGGCAGTGCAGGCGTGTCGTCGATATAGAGAGGGCAGGCCTCGAGCGACTTGGCGGCGTCCACGAAGCGGCGGAATTCTGTTTCCGTCATGTCGCCCCGGCGGATCTGTTCCGACGGCACTTCGGCGGCTTCCGACAGGATGCGCGCGGCCAACTGTTCGGCGCTCATTTCCAGCGAATAGAACCCTACCACCCCGCCTTCGACCGTGCCTTCGGTGCCATCGGGCCGCACACCCTTGCGATAGGCCTTGGCGATGTTGAAGGCGATGTTTGTGGCCAGCGAGGTCTTGCCCATCGACGGACGCCCGGCAAGGATCAGAAGGTCGGATTTGTGCAACCCGCCCAGCTTGCGATCCATGTCGATCAGCCCGGTCGACACACCGGCCAGCCCGCCTTCGCGCTGATAGGCGGCGTTGGCGACGTTGACCGCATCGGTGACGGCCTTGAGAAAGCTCTGGAAGCCCGTGTCGCTGCGCCCCTGTTCGGCCAGCTTGTAAAGCGCCTGTTCCGCCTCGACGATCTGTTCGCGCGGCTCGGACGCGATGTCCACCTTGGCCGCCTTGGCACTGATGTCGCGGCCCAGCGAGATCAGGTCGCGGCGCACGGCCAGATCATAGATCATCTGTGCATAGTCCCGCACCGCAAAGGAACTGATCGCAGCGCCCGCCAGACGGGCCAGATAGACCGGGCCGCCCAGCTCCTTGAGGCCCTCGTCGTCTTCCATGAACGCCTTGAGCGTCACCGGCGAGGCCAGGTTATTCTTGGCGATCCGGGCGGCCGATATCTCGTAGATTCGCGCATGCACGGGGTCGTAGAAATGCTGCGGGCCAATGATCGAGGCCACGCGGTCAAACACGTCATTGTTGGTCAGGATCGCGCCCAGCAATTGCTGCTCTGCTTCGATCGAATTCGGCATGGTTTCGGGGTTCGAGATCTCGGCGCCGGTCGGATTGAATGTCGTTATTTCGTTCATGCTGCACCCCCTGAGATTCCCGTGACCGGCGTAGCGACATGACCGGTGAAGGGCAAAATGTATATCCTGTGGATAAGCTTGCTGCGCCGAGTTACCGCGTTATCTTGCGCTGAGTGGCCTGCCTGCGTCAACATGTGGTGTGACGCGCGACTCGGTGTGACCAAGGCAACACGCGGCAAGCGGCCACTGCATTCTGTTACAAATCGTTTACAGAGCCTCTTTTCGCGTGCACCCTTGGGTCAGCTGCGCGAAAGGCCTTGGGAAAATGAAAACGATTCTGACCGCTCTGGTTGCTTTGGGTGTCGGGCTCGGCCCGGTGCAGGCACAGCCCCAGACCGCCTGTGCGCGCGATGCAATGGTGGTGTTCGACGGGTCCGGGTCGATGGCCGAGATGGGGTTCAACCTGATGGACGAGCCGCGTATCATCGACGCCCGCCGCGCGATGCGCACGGTGATTCCGCAGGTCGCGCCGTTGCGGCGCATGGGCCTGATCACCTACGGGCCGGGTGCCAAGGCAAGCTGTGACAGCGTCCGGCTGCGCTTTGCCCCCGAGGCGGATGCGGCAGACCGGATGATTTCAGAAGTGGAGCGCCTGCAGCCCGAGGGCCAGACCCCGTTGACCGACGCCATTGCTCAGGCAGCGGCGGTGCTGGATTACACCCAGAAACCGGGAGTGATCGTGCTGGTGACCGATGGCAAGGACACCTGCGGAGGCACGCCCTGTGCGCTGGCGGCGGAACTGGCACGCGGAGCGGACATGACCGTGCATGTGATCGGCTTTCGCGTGCGTGGCCAGCATTTCGCCTGGCCGGACCAGTCGGAGAACATCACGGCCGAACCGGTTGCGCGCTGCCTCGCCGATCAGACGGGCGGCGTCTATGTGCATGCCGAAACGCTGGACGACCTGATCGGCGCGTTGCGCCAGACCCTCGGCTGCCCGATCTACAGCGGCATTACGCCCGCGCGTCCTGCCACGCGCGAGGCGCTTTGAGGAAGGCTTCGACTTCGCCCAGTGTCGCGTCGTCAAAGGCACCTTGCACGCGGGCTTCGGCCAGAACATCCCACCAGGTGCACAGGTGGTGCAGATGCACACCGTGGTCGCCCAATGTCTTGGTCGTTTCGGGGAAGATGTCGTAGTAGAAAATCACCGCCGTGTGGCCGCAGGTGGCCCCGGTTTCGCGGATCGCATCGACGAAGCTGAGCTTTGATCCACCATCGGTGGTCAGGTCTTCGACAAGCAGCACGCGCTGGCCTTCGGTCATCGCGCCTTCGATGCGGGCATTGCGGCCGTAGCCCTTGGGCTTCTTGCGCACATAGGTCATCGGCAGGGCCATGCGTTCGGCCACCAGCGCGGCAAAAGGGATGCCTGCGGTTTCACCACCGGCGATGTTGTCGAACGCCTCGAACCCCGCGTTGCGCATGACGGTGATCGTCAGGAAATCCATCAGGGTAGAGCGGATGCGCGGGAACGAGATCAGCTTGCGGCAGTCGATATAGGTGGCCGAAGGCAGGCCGGACGCAAGGATGAACGGGTCTTCAGGGCGAAAGTTCACCGCGCCGATCTCCAGCAGCATCCGCGCGGTCAGGCGGGCGATTTCTTCGGCAGAGGGATAGGAACTGGGGATCATGAAACGGCACTCCGGAACGGTTTGCGCCGCTCTAGCGGGTTTTGACGGTCAGGAAAAGGGCGGGCATCGGCGGGATTTTGGGCGCACTCAGTCACGCCGCCGCCGGCTCGCCTCAGGATGCGACACGCCAGTGCAACGGCATCATCGGATCGAACACCGTGACCGGCCCGTCATCCGTTTCGATCCGGTCGGGATAGGTCACCGGGTCGCCCTTGGTCAGGGTGATCTGGGTCTCGTTCGGCGCCAGCTTGTAGAATTTCGGACCGTTCAGGCTGGTGAAGGATTCCAGCCGCTCCAGCGCGCCTTCCTGCTCGAACACTTCGGCAAGGATGGACAGGGTGTTGGTCGCGGTGAAACAGCCCGCGCAGCCACAGGGCAGAAGCTTGTTGGCATCGGTGTGCGGCGCGCTGTCGGTGCCCAGAAAGAAGGTCGGATCGCTACTGGTGGCGGCACGGCGCAGCGCAAGGCGGTGTTCCTCGCGCTTGGCGACGGGCAGGCAATAGTAATGCGGCTTGATCCCGCCCGCGAGGATATGGTTGCGGTTGATCACGAGGTGATGCGTGGTGATCGTTGCCGCCAGTTCCGGCCCGCCCTCGGACGCGTATTCCACACCCTGCATCGTCGTGATGTGTTCCATGACCACGCGCAGACCCGGCGTCGCGCGGCGGATCGGATCGAGCACACGCTCGATGAACACCGCCTCGCGGTCGAAAATGTCGACATCGCCATCCACCACTTCGCCATGCACGCACAGTGGACAACCGATCTCGGCCATCCGTTCCAGCACCGGGCGCACCTTGTCGAAATTGCTCACACCCGAGGCCGAGTTGGTGGTGGCTCCCGCCGGGTAGAGCTTGACCGACGTGATCAGCCCGCTTTGATGCGCGCGCGCCAGATCGCCCGGGTCCGTGTCCTCGGTCAGGTAGAGCGTCATCAACGGCTCGAAATTCGATCCTTCGGGCAGGGCGGCCAGAATGCGGTCGCGATACGCGGCGGCGTCGGCCCCGGTCACCACGGGTGGCACAAGGTTCGGCATGATGATCGCGCGGGCGAAATGCCGGGCTGTTTCAGGGGCCACGGCACGCAGCATTGCGCCATCGCGCAGGTGCAGGTGCCAATCGTCAGGGGTACGGATCGTGAGCGTGTCTGTCATGCAGATCGCGTAGCACGCAGATTGCGTCCAGACCAGAGCCTAGTCGGTCGTCACGTCTTCCGGCGTGGCGTCGGTTTGCTGACGCAGCGCCTTGAGCTTGCGCCGGTAGCGCGGTGCGCCGAACTTCTGCACGATGAAGTCACAGACCGCCTCGGCCAGTTGCGGCCGGTCCATCGCTTCGACCGTGGCGAAAAGTTTCTTGCAATAGAGCGCATGCGATCTGCGTTCACGGTAAAGCCGCGCGAACATGGCGGTATCAAGCTCTCCCGACGCCGCGGCGGTCACCAACGGTTCAAGCACGTTCATCTGGGTCAGGTGCAACTGCATCCCGCCTCCAAGATGTGCCGCGCGATACCGGGTGATGCCAGACCGTTCGAACAGCGCCGCATGCATCGCGCCCAGCCGGTCGCGGGGGTCGTATAGGACATAGGCCGCCTTGGCCGCCTCGAGCATGTCGGGCGCATAGCCGTAGCGGTCGGTAAAATCGGTGCGCCGCATATGGGTGAACCGGTCGTCCCATTCGGTCACACGCGGATCAAGCGTCGCCTGCGGTTCCAGCGCGATCACGGTTGCACCCGGCGCGGCAAGGGAAAACGCACAGGCGGCATAGCCACAGGGACCCGCTCCGAAAAAGATCACCTGTTCGAAATCGTCAAAGAACCCGTCATCGGTCATCTGGTCGAAAAAGCCATAGACCTCGCCATCGCGGAACCACGTGTCGCGATTGCTGATCACGGTCAGGCAGGACCATCCGTTCGCATGGGCCAGATCGAATCCGGTGGGGCGGGCCTCTTCGGACAGGGCCTGAATCGCGGGCAGGGATTCAAAGCTGACCAGCAGCGTGTCGCCCTTTTCGATGAAGGCGGCATTGTGGTGTTTGCCCAAAGGCTCGAAGAACCCGCAGGCATCACCGATCTCCCGCATTTCCTCAAGCCACTGCGTCGGGCTGAGGTCGCTCAGGGAAAGCGTGTATGGCTCGGTTCCGTCCTGCATCGATCTCAAGTCCTCATTGTATCCCGCCCGTTGACAGGTCGTTGTTGGCAAAAGGATTACCCGGGGATTTAGGCAGAATTGAGCCAAAATGCAGAGGAGTCTATGAACTTTCCAAATCCGGGCGCGGTGCCGACCGGGCATGCTGCGCCAATCGTTGCGCCACCGGATCGGGCAGGGGGTGCGAGGGCGGCGTCATGGCCAGGCGCCCGTAAAGATCCCGGTAGATATCCTGTTCCAGCAGCCTTGTCAGCCGCGCCTTGCGCCACGCGACCGCATCGGCGTGCAGCCGCGCCAGCTCGGGTTCGGCGCCCAGTGCCTCGCGGATCACCTGCGCCCGGTCCCAGAGCGGCAGCGCCGAACGGTCTTCGTCGGTGTTGAGGTTCCGCTCAACCCAATAATCCAGCCCCAGCCTGTCATCGGAATGCACCGCGCGGCCCCGGTCGGCCTTGAGGACGTAGCTGTCGACTGATCCCAGCGGATAGTGATTGAGCTGCACCAACCCGTGCTGCGGCACAAGGTAGTCCGAGAAAATGCGCCCCGCCGCCATCTCGGCGGGCAGGGCGCGGCCCTCGCCATCGAACCAGCGCGCCTCTGCAAGACGGTCGGCGTTGGGGTTGCGCGGGCGGTGCACGCCGAGGTTCCGGTAGATTTTATCGTTGCGGTAGAGCGTCTTGAACATCGCCGCGCGCCACGGCCATGCCAGCGGGCGCGGCCCCGCGCGGGTGAATTGCAGCGGCAACGGGCTGTCCTCGTAGGCCATCACACCGGCATTGCCGAAATTGCGCCAGGTCAGCGTGATCGCCGTTGCCTCGGGCAGCGCTGCGATCAGCGCGGGCAGGGTGCGGTCGCCGACATGGACATTGACGAACTCGTCGATATCCAGCGTCACCAGCCAGTCGGCGCGTTTCACCGCCTGGGTCCTGCCCGCCAGTTTCAGCCCGCTGAACTGGATGCCGCCCTTGCCATAGGGCGCCGCGTTTCGGAGATGCGTCAGCCCTCCCAGCGCCTGCAACCGGTCGAGCATGACATCGGTGCCATCCTCGCACTCGTTCGACACCACGACGAACGCGCTGATGCCGACGCTGCGGTGCCAGGCCAGCCAATCCAGCAGGAACGCCGCCTCGTTGCGGACACACAGAACGGCGGTGATGCTCACGGGAAACGCGCCTGCACTGAGGAAAATCAATGCGCTAACTCTGTCAGGTCGTCTGCGCCTCGTCAATTCGGGCGCGTCACGTGCGACCTTGGCGCTATTGACCTTGGGGGCGCGCACAGGGCAGCAAGGCCCTTGACACAGGAGCACCTCATGCAGACACCCCAAAGTATCGACGCCGTTCAATCCATGCTGGCCGACACCGGCTATGTCTGCGGACGGGCGCTCGCCACGGTGGTGTTCCTGTCGCTGAAGCTGGGTCGTCCGCTGTTTCTCGAAGGCGAGGCGGGTGTCGGCAAGACCGAGATCGCCAAGGCGCTGGCCGCATCATTGGGCCGCAGGTTGATCCGGCTGCAATGCTACGAAGGGCTTGATGCCTCCAGCGCGGTTTACGAATGGAATTTCCCGGCGCAGATGATCGCCATCCGCACCGCCGAGGCGTCGGGCACTGCCGACCGCGAAATGTTGCAGCGCGAACTCTTCGGCCCCGATTTCCTTGTCGAACGGCCGCTTCTTCAGGCGATGCGCCCCGATGCCAACGGCGCGCCGGTGCTGCTCATCGACGAACTGGACCGCACCGACGAGCCGTTCGAGGCGTTCCTGCTCGAAGCGCTGTCCGACTTTCAGGTGACGATCCCCGAGATGGGCACGATCACCGCGCCCGAGCCGCCCATCGTGATCCTGACCTCGAACCGTACGCGCGAAGTGCATGACGCGCTCAAGCGCCGCTGCCTCTATCATTGGGTCGATTACCCCGATTTCGACCGCGAGTTGGAGATCCTGCACGCCCGCGCGCCCGAGGCATCGGCCAAGCTCAGCCGCGAGATCGTCGCCTTCGTGCAGCGCCTGCGCACCGAGGACATCTTCAAGAAACCCGGCGTGGCGGAAACCATCGACTGGGCGAAGTGCCTTCTGGCGCTCGACGTGATCGATCTGTCGCCCGAGCTGATTTCCGACACGTTGGGCGCGATCCTGAAATACCAGGACGACATCCAGAAACTGCAAGGCTCCGAGGCCAAACGCCTGCTGGACGAGGCGAAGGCGTCGCTCGAGCCTGCATGATGCTTCTTCTTTTCCCAAATATGCCGGGGGTCCGGGGGCAGAGCCCCCGGTCGGCAATGTAATGGCCGAATACGTCCCTCTCGAATTGCCCGAAAACCCACGTCTGGCGCAGAACATCATCCACTTCGCCCGTGCCCTGCGCCGCGCCGGGCTGCCCATCGGGCCGGGGCGGGTGATCGACGCCATCCGCGCGGTCGAGGCGGCGGGATTTACCGAACGGATGGATTTCTTCTGGACGCTGCATGCCTGTTTCGTGAACCGGCCCGAACACCGGGTGATCTTTGCGCAGGTGTTCCGTCTTTACTGGCGCGATCCACGCTACCTCGAACACATGATGTCCTTCATGCTGCCCGCGATCCGCGGCGTGCAGGAGGAAAAATCAGCCGCGTCCGGTGAAAAACGCGCCGCACAAGCGCTGCTGGACGACAATCTGCCGAACGTGCCCGAGAACGAACAATCCGAGGAAGGCACCGAGATCGAGATCAAGTCGACCCTCACGATGTCGACCGAGGAAAAGCTGCGCACCCTCGATTTCGAGCAGATGAGCACCGCCGAGGTGGCCGAGGCCAAGCGCATGCTGGCCCGACTGACCCTGCCGGTCAAACCGATCCCGTCGCGGCGCGGCAAAGCGTCTGTGCTGGGCAAGCAGGCGGATTTCCGGCGCACGCTGATGAAATCCATGCGCCATGGCGGCGAGATCCGCAGCATCGCCCGCAAGACACCGCGCCCGCGCTGGCCCAATCTGGTGGTACTCTGCGACATCTCCGGTTCCATGAGCCAGTATTCCCGCATGGTGCTGCATTTCCTGCATGCTGTCGCCAATGAGAAAGGCGCGGGCTGGGCCAAGGTCCATGCCTTCACCTTTGGCACGCGCCTGACGAATATCACCCGCCACCTTGCGACCCGCGATGTGGATGCAGCGCTCAAGGCCGCGGGGGCCGAGGCGCAGGATTGGGAAGGCGGCACGCGGATCGGGCAATGCCTGCATGCGTTCAACCGCGACTGGTCGCGCCGCGTGATGGGGCAGGGCGCGGTGGTGCTCTTGATCACCGACGGGCTGGACCGCGACGCGGCCGGCGCGCTTGAGAAAGAGATGGAGCGGCTGCATCTGTCGTCGCGCCGCCTGATCTGGCTCAATCCGCTGCTGCGCTGGGACGGATTTGCGCCCAAGGCCGCGGGCATCCGCGCGATGCTGCCGCATGTGGACAGCTTTCGTGCCGGGCATTCGATCCAGTCGCTCGAAGAACTGGCTGCAGCCATTTCCCGCCCCGATGATCCGGGGGAAAAGACGCGTTTGATGGCTATGATCTAGGCACCCCGATCCGAACCGGGGTGCCCGAGGGCAATCGGCCTAGCCGAAATGTCCCGCAAAGGCGGAGTGGTGGACCTGCGCCAATTCGGCCAGAGGTGCCTGCGCGCTGCCAATCTTGACCGTATCGCCGGTAAAGCGGCCAACCGATGTGATGGGCACACCGGCCTGTCCTGCCGCGATCATCAGCGCCTCGGCCTGATCGAAATTGCACGCGACAAGGTAGCGGCCCTGATCTTCTCCGAACAGCTTGGCCTGATCGGTTTCGTCAAGGATCACTCCGACGCCAGACGCGCTGGCCATCTCGAAGGCGGCCAGCATCAGACCACCATCGCTGAGATCGGTGCAGGCCTTGATCAGCTGACGGTTGGCGCGGATGAAGTCGCCGTTGCGGCGTTCCGCGATCAGGTCCACCGACGGGGCATCGCCGTCCTCGCGGTTGAACACCTCGTAAAGAAGTGCGGACTGGCCCAGATGGCCATGAGTGTCTCCGATCATCAACGCCACATGCCCGTCGCGGGCGCGGCCCAGGATCGGCTCTTCGCCTGCAGCGATCAGTCCGACCGCGCCGATGGTGGGGGTGGGCAGGATCGCCTGACCGTCGGTTTCGTTGTAAAGCGACACGTTGCCCGACACGATGGGCATGTCCAGCGCTTCGCAGGCGCGACCGATCCCCTGCAACGCACCAACGAACTGGCCCATGATTTCGGGCTTTTCGGGATTGCCGAAATTCAGATTGTCGGTGGTCGCCAATGGCTTGGCCCCCACGGCGCAGAGGTTGCGGAAGGCCTCGGCCACCGCCTGCTTGCCACCCTCGACCGGGTTCGCCTTGACGTAGCGCGGTGTCACGTCCGAGGTGAAGGCCAGCATCTTGTCTGTGCCATGCACGCGGATCACGCCCGCGCCCCAGCCGGGGCCTTCGACCGTGTCGGCCATGACCATGCTGTCGTATTGTTCGAACACCCAGTTGCGGGCGCAATAGTTCGGGCTGCCGATCAGCGCCTTGAGCGCGTCGATGGGATCGACAGAAGGCACATCGTCCAGCGGCGCGGGCGCCTCGGACGGGGTCCAGGGCCGGTCGTATTCCGGGGCCGAGGAGGACAGGCGCGACAGTGGCAGGTCTGCTTTGACATCGCCATTGTGCACGATCAGGAAACGATCCTCTGCGATTGTTTCGCCAACGATGGCAAAGTCGAGGTCCCATTTCTCGAACACCGCGCGGGCCTCGGTTTCCTTGGCGGGGTCCAGCACCATGAGCATCCGTTCCTGGGACTCTGACAGCATCATCTCGTAGGCGGTCATGTTCGCCTCGCGCTGCGGCACCTTCTCAAGATCGAGCCGGATGCCAAGTTTGCCCTTGTCGCCCATCTCTACAGCTGAGCAGGTCAGGCCAGCCGCGCCCATGTCCTGAATCGAGATCACGGCACCGGTCTGCATCAGCTCCAGACACGCCTCCATCAGGCGCTTTTCGGTGAACGGGTCACCGACCTGAACGGTGGGGCGCTTTTCCTCGATCGTGTCGTCGAATTCGGCCGACGCCATCGTGGCCCCGCCGACGCCGTCGCGGCCGGTCTTGGCCCCGAGGTACACAACCGGACGACCCACGCCGCTGGCTGTGGAATAGAAAATCTTGTCGGCATCCGCGAGACCCGCTGCAAAGGCGTTCACGAGGCAGTTGCCATTATAGGCGCGGTGAAAGCGCACTTCGCCGCCCACCGTCGGCACGCCAAAGCAGTTGCCGTAGCCACCGATCCCTTCGACCACGCCGTGCACAAGGCGGCGCGTCTTGGGGTGGTCCTTTTCACCGAAGGACAGCGCGTTCATCGCCGCAATGGGTCGCGCGCCCATTGTGAACACGTCGCGCAGGATGCCGCCAACCCCGGTCGCCGCCCCTTGGTAAGGCTCGATATAAGACGGGTGGTTGTGGCTCTCCATCTTGAAGACCACCGCCTGACCGTCGCCGATATCGACCACACCGGCGTTTTCACCGGGGCCGCAAATGACCTGTGGGCCGGTTGTGGGCAGGGTGCGCAGCCATTTCTTGGAGGATTTGTAGGAGCAATGTTCGTTCCACATCGCCGAAAAGATGCCCAACTCGGTAAATGTGGGTTCGCGGTTCATGATCCGCAGGATCTCTGCGTATTCGTCGGCATTGATGCCATGGGCGGAAATGAGATCTTCGGTGATGACTGGGTCTTGCATCCGGATGTCCCCGTGGGTTGCGCAGATGGCGGCGGTTTAGGCGAAAGCGGGGAAGGTGAAAAGACCTCGCAGGGTTTTCGGACGGGCTGTGTCCATCCGGCAGGTCAGGGGCACAGCCCCCGCTTGACCATGGGCCAAGCCACCCTCCAAGGTTTTGTGAAACCACAGAAGTCCGTCCTGTGTAGCCGGTTTTTGCCTGTTATGCCATGCGGAACGGGGGGCGGTGCCGATCCGGCTCGCTTCGGGTGGTAAACGCGGCACCCTGAAATCCCGCGCGGCGGATGGCCCAAGTTGGCGTTCAGCCAAAAAAAAGGCCGAGCAATAAGCTCGGCCGAAGTCCAACAGGGAGGTATGAAGATGATGCGCAAATCAGCGTGTCATCCCATATGTGCTAATTAAGTCAGCGCTCTGTTGCATGGCAAGAGTTACCGTCCAGCACCAGTGTCATTCCCGCTATGCGTGAGGCGCATGGGTCACACATCCATGTCGCCTCCGGCCTCTAACGCCTTGCGTGTCTGACGATGGGTAAAGATCTCTTCCTGCACGAAATCCCGGAAGGCCGCGATCCGTTTCGATTGGCGCAGTTCCTCGGGATAGGCAAGGAAAACAGGCACTTCGCCGGATTCCACGTTCGACAGCACCCGCCGGATGGTCGGGAAATCCTCGATGATGTAGTCGGGCAGAACGCCGATCCCGAGACCCGACAGCACGCTTTGCAGCACACCGAAGTAGTTGTTCACCGTCAGGGTCGATTTCACGTTGTGGGTCAGCAGTTCCTGCACCAGCATCATCCCCGCGCTCACTTGTGCCGCGCGCGGATTCTGGCAGATCAGGCGATGGTTCGAGATATCCTCAAGCGTTTCCGGGATACCGTTCTGGGCCAGGTATTCTGGCGACGCGTAAAGCCGCATGCGGATCGACATCAGCTTCTTGCGGATCAGGTCCGCCTGGCTGGGTTCTTTCATGCGTACGGCGACATCGGCTTCGCGCATCGGCAGGTCGAGCACGCGTTCCTCGAGCATGAGGTCGATGTTCAGATCGGGATATTTCTCGTAGAGCTTGGGAAGACGCGGCGCGAGCCACAAGGACCCGAAGCCGATGGTCGTGGTGACGCGCAATTCGCCGAACACTTCTTCTTCGCTGTCGCGGATGCGCGCGGTCGCCGCATCAATCCGCTTGTTCATCGAACGGGTCGCATCGAACAGCAATTCGCCCTGTTCGGTGAGAATCAGTCCGCGGGCGTGACGGTGAAACAGAACTGTGTTCAGTGATTCTTCGAGTGCCCGGATCTGTCGGGACACAGCCGATTGTGAGAGGTGCAGCGTGTCCCCGGCATGCGTTAGGCTGCCCGCATCGGCCACTGCGTGAAATATTCTGAGCTTGTCCCAATCCATGACATACACTTTCAATCGTTAAAGACGGTCTACATGACACAATGTCATTTATGAATGACAACTTCGCGTAACACTTAAGATTCAACAGAAATTTGTGGTAAGGTCAGCAATGATGACCTAAATTTGTGCTAATATGAAGGCACATTTCACGCAGGGAGGCGTCAAATGACCAAAGCTGAAATCTCACTGAACGACCGCTTTGACCTGTCCAAATCGCCGGTGTTGCTGAATGGCACGCAGGCGCTGGTGCGGCTGATGCTGATGCAGAAGGCGCGCGATACGGCTGCCGGGCTGAACACCGCTGGCTACGTGACAGGCTATCGCGGATCGCCGCTGGGCGCGGTCGACCTGCAGATGAACAAGGCGGCGCGGTTTCTCACGGCGGCAGACGTCACCTTCAAGGAAGGTCTGAACGAAGATCTGGCCGTGACCGCCCTTTGGGGGTCGCAGCAGGCCGAACTGCGCGGCGAGGGCACGCATGATGGCGTGTTCGGTCTGTGGTACGGCAAGGGGCCGGGCGTGGACCGCTCCGGCGACGCGATGAAACACGCCAACATGGCGGGCACGTCACCCAAGGGCGGTGTGCTCATGGCGATGGGCGACGACCACACCGGCGAATCCTCGACCGTTCTGCACCAATCCGAGTGGGCGATGATCGACGCCTACATGCCCGTGGTGTCGCCTGCCGGCGTGCAGGAAATCCTCGATTACGGCCTTTACGGCTTTGCCCTGTCCCGGTTTTCCGGCCTCTGGGTTGGCCTCAAGACGATGAAGGACACGGTCGAGGCCACAGCGGTTGTCGATGGCCGCCCTGACCGCTTGTCTTTCGTGATCCCACAATTCGACATGCCTGACGGTGGGCTGAACATCCGGCTGGCGGACACGCCCCACGCGCAGGAAGCGCGGATGATCGACCACAAACGCTTTGCTGCCGAGGCGTTCTCCCACGCCAACAAGATGGACAAGCGCGTCTGGGGCAAACCCGGCGCCCGGATCGGCTTTGTCGCGGCGGGCAAGAACTGGCTGGACCTCGTGCATGCGCTGTCGCTTCTGGGCATCGACGAGGCCGAGGCAGAACGGCTTGGCGTGACCACCTACAAGGTCGGTCAGACATGGCCGCTTGACATGAAAGGGTTTCACGACTGGGCCGAGGGGCTCGACCTGATTGTCGTGGTCGAGGAAAAGCGCAAGCTGATCGAGGTGCAGATCAAGGAGGCCATCTTTGACGACCGGCACGGACGGCGCGTCTGGGGCTGGCACAAGGGCGGCGGGGCCGGGTCAATGCACGGGCCGGAGCTGTTCCCGACGCGCGGCGCGCTCGACCCGATCCTGATCGCGGAAAAACTGGGTCAGATCCTGATCGACGAAGGCCGCGACACGGATCGCATCAAGGCTGGCATGCAAAGCCTTGATGACGCACGCAAAGCCGACAACGCCGAAGAGATCGCAGCGCGCCTGCCGTATTTCTGTTCCGGTTGTCCGCACAATTCATCCACCAAGGTGCCTGAGGGCAGCCGCGCCTATGCCGGGATCGGCTGTCACTACATGGTGCAGTGGATGGACCGCGAGACATTGGGTTTCACCCATATGGGCGCTGAAGGTGCGAACTGGATCGGGGAATCGCTCTTTTCCAAAACTCCCCATGTTTTTCAGAACCTTGGCGATGGAACCTACAACCATTCCGGAATGCTGGCCATTCGCGCGGCGATCGCGTCGGGCACGACGATCACCTACAAGATCCTGTATAACGACGCCGTTGCCATGACCGGCGGGCAGAAGAACGAAGGCGGGCTCACGCCGCAGCGGATCGCGGCGGAACTGCGCGCGATGGGGGTCAAACACTTGGCCGTCGTCTACGACGAGAAAGAGGATGTGGACCTCAAGTCCTTCCCGCAAGACATTGAACTGGCAGAGCGCGCGGATTTGCAAACCGTTCAGGAGAAGTTTGCAAAGACAACGGGCGTCAGTGCCATCGTCTATATCCAGACCTGCGCTGCCGAAAAACGCCGCCGCCGCAAGCGTGGTCAGTTTCCCGATCCTGACCAGCGCGTGTTCATCAACACAGATGTCTGCGAAGGCTGCGGCGATTGCGGTGTGCAGTCCAACTGCGTGTCCATCGTGCCAAAGGAAACTGAACTGGGCCGCAAGCGGGCGATCGACCAGTCGTCCTGCAACAAGGATTTCTCTTGTCTCAAGGGGTTTTGCCCGTCTTTCGTCACGCTCGAAGGCGCGCAGGTCAAAAAGGCCGCGACAGCGGATGTGACCCTGCCGGACATGCCCGATCCCGATTTACCCGCCATTAACGGCACGTGGAATATGGTCGTCACGGGCGTCGGCGGAACCGGCGTCGTGACCATCGGTGCGGTTCTGGCGCAGGCGGCACAGATCGACGGCAAGGGCGCGGGCATGATGGAAATGGCCGGTCTCGCCCAAAAAGGCGGCGCGGTGCATATCCATCTGCGGCTGGCCAATGCGCCCGAAGACATCAGCGCCATTCGCGTGGCGACGGGTGAGGCGGACGCGCTGATCGGTGGTGATCTGGTGGTCAGCGCCGGTGCAAAGACATTGGGCCTGATGCGCACGGGGCGCAGCGGGGCGGTGGTGAACAGCCACGAAATCATCACGGGGGAATTTACACGCAACACCGAATTCACCCTGCCGACCGACCGGCTCAAAGTCTCGCTTGAGGCGCGGTTGCGTGAACGGCTCGACCTGTTCGACGCATCCGAACTCGCCAAGGCCACTCTGGGGGATTCGATCTTTTCCAACATGATGATTCTCGGTGCCGCTTGGCAGCGGGGATTGGTGCCCCTGACACGGGATGCCATCATGCAGGCCATCGAACTGAACGGCGCTGCGGCGGAAAAGAACATCCGTGCGTTCGAGGTCGGACGTTGGGCGGTGCTGCATCCCGAAGATGCGGCGCGCGTGGCGGAGCCCAAAATTGTCGCCTTGCCCAAGACGCTGGATGACAAGATCGCCTACAGATTTGACCATTTGGTAAAATATCAGGGCAAGCGCTACGCCAAACGCTACGCCAAAATGGTGGATCAGGTGTCAGACCCGCGCCTGAAGGAAGCGGTGGCAAAAGGCTATCACAAGCTTTTGGCATACAAGGACGAATACGAGGTCGCACGCCTGCATCTGGAAACCCGCGCCAAGGCGCAGGAGCAGTTCGGCGGGGATTTCAAGATGTCGTTCCACCTCGCACCGCCCATGCTGACCAAGACCGGGCCAGACGGGAGGCCGGTGAAAAAGCGCTTTGGCGAGGGGATGCTCAAGGGCTTCGGCCTGCTGGCAAAGCTCAAGATGCTGCGCGGCACGCCCTTCGATCCCTTTGGTCGCACCGAGGAACGCCGCATGGAGCGCGCGCTGATCCGGCAATACGAGGCGGACATGGCCGAATGGCTGCCCAAGGCATCGCCCGAGACACGCGATGCGCTGGCGGCACTTGCCGAATTGCCGCTTGAGATCAAGGGCTTCGGTCCGGTCAAGCAGGCCAACGCGGCGCGCGCCGAAAAGCGCCGCGAGGAAATGCTGGCGGCGTTGCGGGCCGGGGGTGCGGGGATGAAAGCGGCGGCGGAATGAGGGTTGCATGACGGACGCGTCATGCGGGTGTTAACAAACCGTTACATCTTTTCGGATAGAACATGCTACGCCCGAACGGCGCTTGCCTCTATTTTCCGGAGTATCCTCGGTGACGTCATCCGCCGCCCGCGACATATCCTACGCCTATTCCGCCCGGTCCAAGCCCGGTCGCGCCATGATCCGCCTGATGGAAAACGCCACGGGTCGCCTCAGCCTGATCAAACGCGCCGCGGGATATCAGGACGAGGTCGCCCAGGGCCGTGATTTCTGGCAGGTGATGATCGACCGTTATGGTCTCAGCCTCGATGTGGTGGGAGGGTCGCTGGACAACATCCCGCGCACCGGGCCGCTGATCGTGATTGCCAATCACCCCTATGGCATCCTTGACGGGTTGATCCTGGGTCACATCCTGTCGGTCACGCGGGGCGATTTCCGCATCCTGGCGCACAAGGTGTTCCGCAAGGCCGAAGAGCTGGACAAGATCGTGCTGCCGGTAAATTTCGATGAAACCAAGGACGCGATTGCCCAGAACATCCAGACTCGCAAAATCGCGCTCGACTACCTCGGGCAGGGCGGATGCGTTGGCGTGTTCCCCGGTGGCACGGTGTCCACGGCCGTCACCCCCTTTGCCAAGCCGATGGATCCGGGCTGGCGCGGGTTCACAGCCCGCATGATCGGCAAATCCGACGCGACCGTGGTGCCGATCTATTTCGACGGCCACACCAGCCGCCTGTTCCAGATGGCGAGCCATCTGCATTACACGCTGCGCATGGGTCTCTTGATCAAGGAATTCCGCAAACGGGTCGACACACCCGTTCGCATCGCCATCGGAGAGCCGATCCCCGCGCATGAGATCGCAAGCCGCAAAAAAGACGCGCGAGAGCTGATGGATTTTCTCCGCAAAGCCACGTATGAGCTGTCTCCAACGCCGTTCGCATCTTACGATTACGGCTTTGAATTTGAAGAACGGCACCGGGTGCGCAGCTGATCGCAGGCCCTTGCCGAAGGCGCGAGGGCGACATGGCGGTAGGCGTATTTGACAGCGGCCTGGGTGGGCTGACGGTGCTGGATGCAGTGTCCAAGCGGCTGCCCGATGTGCCGTTCGTCTATTTGGGCGACAACAAGCACGCGCCCTACGGCGTGCGCGATGCCGATGATGTGTACACCCTGACCTGTGCGGCGACGGAACGGCTCTGGGACGCGGGCTGCGACCTCGTGATCCTTGCGTGCAACACCGCGTCCGCGGCGGCCCTGCGGCGCATGCAGGAAAGCTGGGTGCCGCGCGACAAGCGCGTGCTGGGCGTGTTCGTGCCTTTGATCGAGGCACTGACCGAACGGCAATGGGGTGACAATTCCCCGCCGCGCGAAGTCGCGGTGCAGCACGTCGCGTTGTTCGCCACCCCGGCCACGGTGCGCAGCCGCGCGTTCCAGCGGGAATTGTCGTTCCGTGCCATCGGCGTGGATGTCGAGGCGCAGGCCTGCGGCGGGTTGGTGGATGCCATCGAAGAGGGCGACATGATCCTCGCCGAAGCGCTGGTGCGGTCCCATGTCGATGCGCTCAAGCGCAAGATGCCAACCCCTCAGGCGGCCATCCTGGGGTGCACGCACTACCCGCTGATGCAGGAGGTCTTTCAGGATGCGCTGGGGCCCGAGGTTGCCGTCTACAGCCAGGCCAACCTTGTGGCCGAGTCGCTGGCTGATTACCTCGGTCGTCATCCCGACATGATCGGCACGGGGGACGCGTCGATGTTCCTGACCACCGGTGATCCCAAGCGCGTATCGGATCACGCGACGCATTTCCTGCGACGACGCATCCAGTTCGACGCGGCCTGAGCCACGCCACCCTTCAGCCCCTTCCATCCGTCACGGGGAGTGACCCAATGACCTGCAAGATCGCCATCATCGGCGCCAGCGGCTATACCGGAGCCGAACTGCTGCGCCTCATCGCCACCCATCCCGACATGGAGATCGCCGCGCTGGCCGCGAATTCCAAGGCGGGACAGACCATCGCGCAGGTGTTTCCGTTCCTGCGCCATCTCGACCTGCCACAGCTTGTGACATGGGAAGAGATCGATTTCTCGGGCATCGACCTGTGCTTTTGCGCCCTGCCGCACAAGACCAGCCAGGAGGTGATCTCCAGGCTGCCTGCAGGTCTCAAGATCGTCGACCTGTCGGCGGATTTCCGGCTGCGCGATCCGGCGGAGTACCAGAAGTGGTACGGCAATCCGCATGCGGCGATCGAGATGCAGGCAGAGGCGGTTTACGGCCTTACGGAATTCTACCGTGACGCCATCCGCGACGCGCGGTTGGTCGCGGGCACCGGCTGCAACGCGGCGACCGGGCAGTATATCCTTCGTCCGCTGATCACGGACCGGGTGATCGGACTGAAGGACATCATCCTCGATCTGAAATGCGCCGTGTCGGGCGCGGGCCGGTCGCTCAAGGAAAACCTGCTGCATGCCGAGCTTTCCGAGGGATACAGCGCCTATTCGGTGGGCGGCACCCATCGCCACCTTGGGGAATTCGATCAGGAATTCAGCGCCTTGGCGGGTGAGGACGTGCGTGTGCAGTTCACGCCGCACCTGATCCCGGCCAATCGGGGTATCCTTGCCACCTGCTATGTCAGTGGCGATGCGCAGGCGGTCTACGGATCTTTGACCAAGGCCTATGCGGATGAGCCCTTCATCGAGGTGCTGCCCTTCGGCGAAACCCCGTCGACCCATCATGTGCGCGGATCGAATTTCTGCCATATCGGTGTGACCGGGGACCGCATCGGGGGCCGGGCCATCGTGGTTGCGGCGCTGGACAACCTGACAAAGGGGTCCTCGGGGCAGGCGATCCAGAACGCGAACCTGATGCTTGGTCTGCAGGAAACCGCCGGGCTGATGCTGGCGCCGTGCTTTCCGTGAACGCTCCTGTTGAGATAAAGTGAATTGCAAACTGCGGCAAAGTGATATGTCGCAGTTTGCGCGGGCGCATTTCGTGTCTATATTAACCGAAATCCACCCGGGAGGACGCCGTGGCCCTGAAATCGCTCAAGAAACAACGCCGCATTCAGGTGATCGCTCTGGCCACCGTTGCCTTGATCCTGTCCACCGCCCTGATCGGATACGGGATGCGCGACGGCATCAACTTCTTCCGCTCGCCCAGCCAGGTTGTCGCAGAGCCACCATCGCCCAATGAAACCTTCCGCATCGGTGGGCTGGTCGAGGAAGGCTCCATCGTGCGCGGGCAGGGATCGACCGTGTCGTTCCGCGTGACCGATGGCGGTGCCACCGTGCCGGTGACCTATGCTGGCGTGCTGCCTGACCTCTTCTCGGAAAACGAAGGCATGGTCGGAACGGGTCGCTTTGTCGATGGCGTGTTCGAGGCGTCCGAGATCCTCGCCAAGCATGACGAGGAATACATGCCGGCCGAGGTGGTCGATGCGCTGAAAGAGCAGGGCATCTACAAGGATCCGAACGCCGGGAGCTAAGTCTCGGCCTGATCTTCTTCTTGTTGAAAATACTCGAAAAAAACCGGGCGCGCAGCGCCCGGCCTGTCGCGTTTTCCAAAGGAAAATTCGAAATCCTATCCCCGAAGGATCGACCGTCCCGCGTATTCGGCGGTTTCGGCCAGCATCTCCTCGATGCGGATCAGCTGGTTGTACTTGGCAAGCCGGTCGGACCGCGCCAGCGATCCGGTCTTGATCTGACCACAGTTGGTGGCGACAGCCAGATCCGCGATGGTCGCGTCCTCGGTTTCGCCCGACCGGTGCGACATCACGTTGGTGTAGCGCGCACGGTGAGCCATATCGACCGCCTTGAGCGTTTCGGTCAGCGTACCGATCTGGTTGACCTTGACCAGCATCGAATTGGCGCAGCCGCGCGCGATGCCGTCGGCCAGACGGGCGGGGTTGGTGACGAACAAATCGTCGCCCACCAGTTGGACCTTTTCGCCCAGCACTTCGGTCAGCATCGCCCAGCCGTCCCAATCGTCTTCGGACATGCCGTCCTCGATCGAGATGATCGGATAGTCGGTGACCAGCGCCTGCAAATAGGCGACGTTTTCGTCCGAGGTCAGGGATTTGCCTTCGCCCTTCATCTCGTATTTGCCGTCCCGGTAATATTCGGTCGCGGCGCAATCGAGGGCCAGCATCATGTCCTGGCCCGGCCGGTAGCCCGCTTTTTCGATGGATTTCAGGATGAAATCAAGCGCCTCGCGGGTCGATCCCAGTTCCGGTGCAAAGCCGCCTTCGTCGCCCAAACCTGTGGACATGCCCGCCGCCGACAGTTCTTTCTTTAGCGTGTGGAACACTTCGGAGCCCATGCGCACGGCGTCGCGGATGTTCTCGGCGGCCACCGGCATGATCATGAATTCCTGGATGTCGATCGGGTTGTCGGCATGTTCGCCGCCATTGATGATGTTCATCATCGGCACCGGCAGCAACCGGGCCGAGGTGCCGCCGACATAGCGGAACAGCGGCTGACCGGTGTAATCGGCGGCGGCCTTGGCAACGGCAAGGCTCACGCCGAGGATCGCGTTGGCCCCCAGACGCGCCTTGTTGTCGGTGCCGTCGAGTTCGATCATCGCCATGTCGATGCCGACCTGTTCGGTGGCGTCCAGTCCGACGATCTCGTCTGAAATCTCGCCATTCACGGCGGCAACCGCTTCGAGCACGCCCTTGCCCATGTAGCGGCTCTTGTCGCCATCGCGCTTTTCGACGGCCTCGTAGGCACCGGTCGAGGCACCCGAGGGCACGGCGGCGCGGCCGATCGTGCCGTCTTCGAGGGTGACGTCAACTTCGACCGTCGGGTTGCCCCGGCTGTCTAGGATTTCGCGGGCGTGGATGTCGATGATGGTGCTCATTGCGCTTGGTCCCGAAGCAGCTGCATTCACGCGGCGGTATAGCAGGGACAGACGTAAAGTAAACTCTGCGTCTGCTAGCGCTAACGGGCGGGTTTTTCGCGGAACCTGTCCTGTTCGAGCGCCAGTTTGCGTTCGCGGTAGAGCGCATAGAGCCCCGCCGTCAGGATGATCGCCGCACCCAGCAGGGTCAGCCCGTCCGGGCGTTCGCCGAAGATCAGGATGCCGAGGCTCATGGTAAACACAAGCCGCGTATAGCGGAACGGTGACACGATGGCGGCGGGGGCCATCCGCATGGCCTGCGTGACCGCGTAATATCCAAGTGCAGTCACCAAGGTTCCCGCAGCCAGATGCCACACCGTGGTCACCGTCACCGGGGGCGGCGCATCAAAGAACAGGGTAAGCACCAATCCGATGGGGATGGTGGCCGAAAAGCCCCATGTCGCGAGCGAGATGGACGGGATATGCGCAGGCGACAGCCGGGTGATCAGGTCGCGCAGGCCCAGCCCGCAGACCCCCATCACGGCAAAAAGTGCGGCGGGCTCGAACCCTTCGGCACCGGGACGGATCACCAGCAACATGCCGACGATTCCCGCAAAGATCGCCAGCCAGCGGCGCAGCCCGACCGGTTCCTTGAGCAGGAGTGCAGCACCCAGTGTCACCACCAGCGGGGCCATCTGCATGATCGCGGCAAAGAGCGACAGGGGGATCTGGCCGATGGACAGAACCAGCCCAAGCCCACCGACGATCTCGAGCCCGGAGCGCGCCAGAACCCAGGGGTGCAGCGCATCGCGACTGAGCAGCTTTGCCCCCTGCCATCTGGCGATCAACACAAAGCAGAGCGTGCCGCCCGAGCTGAGAAAGAACATCACGTGACCGGGCGACAGGACCTGCGAGGACAGCTTGATGAACACATCGCTGAGCGCCAGAAGCGCCATTGCAAGGATCATCAACAGGATGGCGCGCACGATTTGCATGGGGATCAGCTACGCCGCTTTTGGGACAGTGACCAGACCCGTCGACACCGCGTGCGTGCGCTGGGGTCACTTCTTGATTGGTACACCGTAGAGTTCAAGCTTGTGACCCTTGAGCGTGTAGCCCAGCTTGGCGGCGATCCGTTCCTGTAGCGCCTCGATCTCGGGATCGACGAATTCGATCACCTTCCCGGTATGCAGGTCGATCAGGTGGTCGTGATGGTCACGCTCGGCGTCCTCATAGCGGGCGCGGCCATCGCCGAAATCGACCTTTTCGAGGATGCCCGCCTCTTCGAACAGTTTGACCGTTCGGTAGACCGTGGCGATCGAGATGTTCGGATCACGCCCCGAGGCGCGGGCATAAAGTTCTTCGACATCCGGGTGGTCGGTCGCATCTTCCAGAACCTGCGCGATGGTGCGCCGTTGTTCCGTCAGGCGCAGGCCCTGCGCTTCGCAGCGGGAAAGGATGGTCTCAGACATCGCCGGGCCTCTTGTCTTGGTGGCGAAAGATGTAGCCAAGTGTGCGGGTCAATGCCAGCAGTGGCGGGTCAAATATTCACCCGCGCGCGCCGTCGCAGATGCCACAGGTAGACGGCCAGCGCGATCACCACGATGGTGCCGCCGATCAGCATGGGGGGCGTCGGCACTTCGCGGATCACCAGCCAGACCCAAAGGGGCCCCAGCACGGTCTCCAGCAGCAGCACGAGGCTGACATTCACCGACGCGGTGAGGCGCGAGGCTTCGGACATCAGGTAAAAGGACAGCGGCAGCACGACAAAGCTGGCGGTCGCGATGGCCCATGTGGTGCCAGAGGCCATCTCCTGCGGCGTGGTCAGGGCAAGGGCGGTGATCCCGGCCAGCCCTGACCCGGTGCCGACGGCGGGCAGCAGCGGCATCTCGGGGTTGTGGCGCAGCAGCGTGAAGCTGATCGCGAGGCTGAGCGCCACGCCCAGTCCGCAGACCACGCCGATCAGCGCGGTTGCGGTGAAGGCGACATCGCTTTTGCCGGACATGGCCAGCGCGATCCCGGCGCTGACCACCGCGATGGTGACCCATGTGGCAGGCCGGGTCGGCTGGCCATAGAGAACGCGGGACAGGATTGCCGCCCAGATCGGCACCGTGGCCACAGCGATCAGCACAAGTGCCACCGGTGCCAGCGAGATCGCTGGCGCAAAGAGCGAGGCGTTCGCCCATTGCGCCAGAACCAGCGCCGCTCCGACGCCCGAGAAGAGGCGCGGGAAGAGACGTATCTGCCCGGTGAGCAGCGCTGCCAACAGGAACAGGCTGCCCATCGCCAGTCCACGCCACGCCACCAGCGGCGCGGCGTCGAGCCCTGACAGACGGATCAAAAGTGCATCCGGTGTCAGGATCAGGACACCGAGTACGGCCAGTAGAATGCCTTTCATGAATGCGCGTCAGATCAGCTGTACAGCGGCTGAACACCCATCTGCATATGCAGCGCATTCACGGTAGGTTGGTCGAGGTCCATCGCGCGGGCCAGCGCGTCGAGATATTCCGCCTCGGGTTGGGTATCGAGACGGATCGACATGAGCGATGCCGAATAGACCTGCGTGCGCAGCGCTGCAGGCGTGTCGGCGGCCAGCGCATCCACATCCACTGGCGCGGCAAGGTGTTCCTGCACGAAGGCGATGTCTTCGGCATCGGCATCTTCGCCTACCGTAGACAGGATCTTGGCGCGTTCGGCCTCGTCGATGCCGCCGTCGCACTTGGCGGCCTGGATCATCGCACGCAGCATCAGCGCGGCGGTTTCCTCGGCCTCGGGGGCTGTCGCGCCGGACTTGGCGAACTGGTCCAGCATCCCGCCCATGTTCTTGCCGCCCATCGCGGCCACGCCGCCTGCTGCTGCCAGCAGACCGGCAAGACCGGCCCCGCCACCACCACCCAGCGCCGACATGAGACCGCCTTTGGCCCCTGCATCCTGACCGGTGGCGCCGCCACCCATCATCGACGACAGGTCGAGCCCGCCCGATTGCAGCTTGTCCATGATCCCGGCCAGCGGGTTCGCGCCACCGGCACCGCCCATCATCTGGCCCATCTGGGCCTGGATTTGCGCCATTGGATTGTCGCCTGACACCTGCGCGCCGCCCATCAGACCGCCAAGGCCCTTGCCCCCGGCAAGATGGTCGACGCCGCGCGCGGCGGCATATCCGATGGCCACCTTGGCCAGTGTTCCCATGAGACTCATAATACATACTCCGGTGGTCAGGTTTACGGTGTTGACCACAAGATGCCCGATTCGCGGGCGGGATGCAGAAAAACCTTTGCGGCGCGTGGATTTGTCGGCCGATCAGGCCCGGTTTTTTCACTTGACCCTGCGGGCGCTTGGGTGTCCCTGACCCGGATGGAACGCAAGGACGCAATCAATCTGGCCGGAGCCGCAGGGCTCGTGGTGTTTGCCACGGTGCTGGCGTTCAACCAGGTGGTCATAAAAGTGACAAATGGTGGGTTCGGCCCGGTCTTTGCCGCCGGGTTGCGGTCAGGTCTGGCGCTTCTGGTGCTGGCGATCTGGCTGTTGCTCCGTCGCAGGCGGCTGGGCGGGTTGCGCCGCACAATCTGGCCGGGGCTGCTGCTGGGCGGATTGTTCACCATCGAGTTCATCTTTCTCTTCATCGCTTTGGACCTGACGACGGTGTCGCGGGTGTCGATCCTGTTCTACTCGATGCCGGTCTGGCTGGCATTGATCGCGCATTTCGTCCTGCCCGGAGAGACACTGTCCTGGCGGCGTCTGCTGGGGCTTGCACTGGCGATGACGGGGGTGATCTGGGCATTGTTCGATCCGCAATCGCGCGAGGCGGGACGCCTGCTGGGCGATGTGCTGGCGCTCTTGGCGGCATTTGCCTGGGCCGGGATCGCCCTGACCGTGCGGTTGACGCGGGTGTCGGAACTGAGTGCGGAAAGCCAGCTGTTCTGGCAATTATCGGTGTCTGCCGTTGGGCTGTTGGCTTTGGCACCGCTGTTCGGTGACCTGCTGCGCGATCCCGGCGCTGTTCACTTTGCCGGGCTGGCCTTTCAGGTCGTTTTTGTCGGTAGCCTCGGGTACCTGTTCTGGTTGTACCTCATGACGATCTACCCGGCGTCGGATATCGCCGCGTTCAGTTTCCTGTCACCGGTGCTGGCGGTCGGCATGGGGTGGCTGCTGCTGGACGAGCCGGTGGGGCCGGGGTTCCTCGGTGCGATGTGCCTTGTCGCGGTTGGAGTCGTGCTGATCAATCGGCGCCGCAAGCGTGTGCCTCAGGTGCCGCAGAACGTCGCCTGAACCACCTCTTCGGGGGCGGGAGGCAGCCGCAGGTCTTCGAAATCCGGATTCGCGTCAAAGGGGGCGGCATAGGCCGACATCAGCCGGGCGAACAGGCTGTCATCGCCCGCGACCGAGGCTGCAATCATCGCTTCGATCTGATGATTGCGCGGGATCAGCACGGGATTTGCAGCGCTCATCAGGCCCTGCGGGTCTTCTTCGCTCTTGATCCGGTCTTGCCAGATATTGCTCCACCGATCGAACCCGGTGGGATCGGCAAACTGGTCGCGGGCGGTGCCGTCGATCAGACCGCGGAAGGTGTTGGTGAAATCCGCCTTGGCGGTCTGCATCAGGGTCATCAGGTCGCCGATCAGTGCCGCATCCTCGGGCTTGGGGTCGGCAATCCCGATCTTGGCCGCGAACCGCCGCAGCCATTCGGCGCGGATCATGTCGGGCATCGCATGCACCTGCGCCGTGAATGGCTCGACCGCCGCTTCGGGGTCGGGCATCAGGGACAGCAGCGCTGTGGCCAGCTGCGCCATGTTCCAGACGATGATGTCGGCCTGCGCGGCATAGCTGTAGCGCCCGTAGCGGTCGATCGAGGAATAGACGGTTTCGGGGTGATAGCTGTCCATGAAGGCGCAGGGGCCATAGTCGATGGTTTCGCCGGAGATGCTGCAATTGTCGGTGTTCATCACGCCGTGGATGAACCCGAGGCTGAGCCAATGTGCCACCAGCGCTGCCTGACGGCGCATCACCGCGTTGAGGAACGTGGCGGGGTCTGTTGCCTCGGGATAGTGCCGCGCCACGGCGTAGTCGAAGAGCGTTTGCAACGCCTGCGCTTCTCCGCGCGCGGCAAAGACCTGGAACGTGCCGACGCGCAGGTGGCTGCGTGCCACGCGGGTCAGGACCGCACCGGGCAGGGGCTGTTCCCGTACGACCCGGTCTCCGGTCCGTACGGCGGCCAGCGCGCGGGTGGTCGGCACGCCAAGCGCATGCATTGCCTCGCTGATCACGTATTCACGCAGAACCGGCCCGAGCCATGCGCGCCCGTCGCCCATACGGGAAAACGGCGTGCGCCCCGATCCCTTGAGCTGAATGTCGCGGCGGATACCGTCGCGGCCAACGGTTTCACCCAACAGCACCGCACGCCCGTCGCCAAGCTGCGGGTTGTACTGGCCGAACTGGTGGCCCGCATAAAGCTGCGCCAGAGGCGACGCACCTTCGGGGATCGCGTTGCCCGCAAAGATCGCGGCAAGGTTCGGATCGTCCAGCCCGTCGATGCCCAGATCGCGGGCCAGCGTTTCGTTGATCGCGATGAGCGAAGGCGCCGTCACCGGTTCCGGTCTGACCCGCGCGTAGAACGAGTCGGGCAAGGCGGCGTAGCTGTTGTCGAAGGGGATGTGCAGGGTCATGGGCCAGATATAGGGGCAAGGGCCCGACATCGCCAGTGGGTTGTCTTTGTCAGATCGGCGCTAGGCTCAATAGGAGGCTGAAAAAAGGAGTCGCGCGCATGGTCGCCTCGAACACATATGGCATGAAGCTCAAGGATCGCCCGGAATTTGCATCGAAACCGAAACCCTTGTGTTTCGCGCCCACCGCCACGGTGGCAGAGGCCGTGGCCGAGATGAGCGAAAAGAATTTCGGCTCTGTGGTGATCGTCGACAAGGACGAGAGGGTCATCGGGATCGCCACGGAGCGTGACGTGATGAAAAAACTGGTGAACGCGGGCAAGGACGCGAAAACCACCAAGCTGAGCGACATCATGACAAAGGATCCGCGGATGGCGCGGGCGAATGATGATGTCGTGGACTGGCTGCGCATCATGTCGAATGACCGGTTTCGCCGCCTTCCTGTCGTTGATGACGAAGGCCGGATCCTCGTGATCTTCACTCAGGGCGATTTCGTCAGCTACACGTGGCCGGACCTGATCTACCAAGCCAAGGAACTGGCCAAGGCCAGTGTTGGACGCAACTATCCGATCTGGCTGATCGGCGGGGGCATCATGCTCTATTCGATCCTGATGATCATCGTGGTGTCGTCGATCGGCTGAGGGTCACAGCTCGCGGGACATGTAGGCATAGCCTTCGCGGGTGACGAACTTGCTGCGCTTGTAAAAGCGCTTGAGGGTGTCGTCGGTCTGATTGGCCTCCAGATGCAGTGCGCGGATGCCGCCTTCCTTGAGCGCCTTCGCCAAGCCGTTGAGCGCATCCGACCCCATGCCGCGATTGCGCACGGCGCTGCGGACGAACAATTCATCCACGACGGCATCAAGCCCGCCATATTCAACCGACCAGCCAAAGGACACAACCACATAGCCCACCGGCGCGCGGCGTGGACCGATCAGCCAGACCGCGCCATACGGGCTGCCCTCAAGCAAGGGAAGGATCGCGTCGTGCTGATGCTCGGGCGATGTGCCGAAGCCCTGATGTTCGTGGAACGCGGCAACCAGCGGCAGCAGGCGTGGCAAATCCTCGGGTGCGGCGAGATGCAGGGACCTCATAACCGGGCAAGCCGTTCGGTGAGCAGAGCAAAGAACCCGTCGGCGTCGATTTCGCCCATGAAGGTGGCATTGGCGGGGCGCTTGGTGACTCCCCACCAATCCGCCACGGTCATGCCCAGCGTCAGATCAGAGCCGGTCTCGATCTCGACATTGATGTGCCGTCCGGTGAACAATTCGGGCCGGATCAGGTAGGCGGTCACGCATGGGTCATGCAGCGGGGCGCCTGCGCTGCCGTATTTCTCCTTGTCGAACCGTTCGAAGAAATCCGTCATCTCGGCCACGGCAATGCCCACAGGCGTACCCAAAGCGCGGAAGGCGTTGTTGCGCTCGGATGTGACCAGCGCCTTGTGGGTCACATCAAGCGGCATCACGGTGATCGGCGCGCCGCAGCCAAAGACCAGCTTGGCCGCTTCGGGATCGACATAGATGTTGAACTCGGCGGCCGGCGTGATGTTTCCCACCTCGAAATAGGCACCACCCATCAGCACGATTTCCTGAATGCGCCCGGCAATGTCCGGGGCGCGCTGCAACGCCACGGCGATATTGGTCAAGGGACCAAGAGGGCAGAGTGTGACGGTGCCCGAAGGCTCACTGCGCAAGGTGTCGATGATGAAGTCGACCGCGTGGCCATCCTGAAGCGGCATCGTCGGATCGGGCAGTGTGGGGCCATCGAGCCCGGTCTTGCCATGCACATGTTCAGCCGTCACCAGCTTGCGCGCGATGGGGGCGTCACAGCCCGCAAACACAAGAGTTTCAGGCTTGCCAGCCAGTTCACAGACGATCCGCGCGTTCTTTTCGGTCAGGGGCAGCGGCACGTTCCCTGCAACGGCGGTGATGCCCAGAACGTCCAGATCCTCGGGCGAGGCGAAGGCCAGCAGGATCGCGACCGCGTCGTCCTGACCGGGATCGGTGTCGATGATGATTTTGCGGGGTGCCATACGCGTCTCCTTGATGCGCGAGGTGGTGACATGCAGGTCTCGCGGGATCAAGCAAGTTGATACGCGAGCGCGGGGCTTTGCCAGTCCTTTCGGCAACCTGATTGCAGCGTCACATATGGATGTTAGACTGGACCAACATGAAGCGAAATAAGTTTACATCCGGCTCGTTAGCGCTAACAAGGCGCTGAGCAAAGTAGAATCGGAAGGACCGCGCCATGGTTTCCCGCGTTATTCCCGTTGACCCGTTTGACCTTGTGATCTTTGGCGGAACCGGAGACCTCGCGCGACGTAAAATCCTGCCGGGGCTGTTCCGGCGATTTTGTGCCGGGCAGATGCCCGAGGGCTCGCAGATCATCGGTGCCGCACGGTCCGAGATGACGTCGGATGAATATCGTGAGATGGTGTCCGAAGCGGTGGCCGAATTCGGCAGTGGCGGCACCTGCGAGGCGGGAACGCTTGAGGCGTTTCTCCAGAGGGTCTCGTATGTCACCACGGATGCCCGCGGCGACGATGGCTGGGTCGAGCTGAACGGCAAGATGCGCGATGACACCGTGCGTGCCTTTTATTTCTCGGTCGGACCGTCGCTCTTCGGTGATCTGGCGGAACGGCTGCACCGCTTCGGGATGGCGACGCCAGAGAGCCGGATCGTGGTCGAAAAGCCGTTTGGCCACGACCTCGAGACCGCTAGGGCGCTGAACGCGACACTGGCGCAGCATTTTCACGAAACCCAGATCTACCGGATCGACCATTACCTCGGCAAGGAAACGGTGCAGAACCTGATGGCGGTGCGCTTTGGCAACATGCTGTTCGAGCCGCTTTGGAACTCGCAATATGTCGATCACATCCAGATCACCGTTGCCGAAACCGTGGGTGTCGGCGGGCGCGGCACCTATTATGACAATTCCGGCGCGATGCGCGACATGGTGCAGAACCACCTGATGCAGCTGTTGTGCCTGATCGCGATGGAGCCGCCCGCCAAGTTCGATCCTGATGCGGTGCGGGACGAAAAGCTCAAGGTGATCCGCGCGCTGGAGTCGGTCGATTGGCATCACATCGTGCGGGGTCAATATGGCGGTGGTGAAAACGGACCAAGCTACCGCGAAGACGTGGAAAACCCCAAGTCGCGCACCGAGAGCTTCATCGCGATGAAGTGCCATATCTCGAACTGGCGCTGGGCGGGCACGCCGTTCTACCTGCGCACCGGCAAGCGGCTCAAGGCGCGGGCCTCGGAAATCGCCGTGGTGTTCAAGGAAGCGCCGCATTCGATCTTTGGCGCCGATGCCGGGCGACACCGTAACGTGCTGGCCATCCGCTTGCAGCCGAACGAGGGCATGACGCTCGACGTGACCATCAAGGAGCCGGGACCGGGGGGCATGCGTCTTCTGGATGTGCCGCTGGACATGAGTTTCGCCGAGGCGCTGGGCCCGGAAGCCGAAGAGGCGCCCGATGCCTATGAGCGCCTGATCATGGACGTGATCCGCGGCAATCAGACGCTTTTCATGCGAGGCGACGAAGTCGAGGCGGCTTGGGCCTGGACAGACCCCTTGATCGAAGCCTGGCAAGCGCGCAACGATGTCCCCAAGACTTACGACCCCGGAAGCTCCGGTCCCGAGGATGCGTTGATGCTGATGCATCGGGACGGGCGCAAATGGCGCGAGGTGAAGCCATGAGCTATGATTTTCAGACCTATCCCGACCGTGAAATGCTGGCGATGGATCTCGCCAACCAGCTGGCGGGCGATCTGCGCATGATCCTTGGCCATGAAGAGCGCGTGGTGCTTGCGGTGCCCGGTGGCACGTCGCCGGGGCCGGTGTTCGACGATCTTTGCGCCGCCGATCTGGACTGGGATCGCGTGGACGTGATGCTGACCGATGAACGCTGGGTGCCCGAGGACGACGCGCGGTCGAACACGCTACTGGTGCGCGACCGCCTGCTGGTCGAACGCGCGGCAGCCGCACGCCTGTTGCCGCTCTACATCCCGGCGCATGAACCCGAAGAGGTGCTGGCCGAGCTTGAATCGCAGATTGCGGATAAATTGCCACTGGCGGTTGTGCTTCTGGGCATGGGCACAGACATGCACACCGCGTCGATCTTTCCGGGGGCGGACAAGCTGGACATTGCGCTGGACGCGAACGCGCCGATCCTCGTTCCCATGCGCGCGCCGGGCGCGCCCGAGCCCCGCATCACGCTGAGCGCGCGGGTGCTCAACGACGCGATGCGCAAGCATGTGCTGATCTTCGGTCAGGACAAGCGCGATGCGCTGGAGGCCGCGCAGGGCAAGCTTCCCGAGGACGCGCCGATCAACGCGGTTCTGGACGACGCAACGGTTCATTGGGCGGAGTAAAGGCGATGTGGGATGTCCTGAAATCGGCGGCGGACGCGGGCCGCGACCGGTCGATCCTTGGCCTGTTCGAGGCCGATGCGGATCGGGCCGCAGGGTTCAGCGTGACCGCGCTTGACCTGCTCTTCGACTACTCCAAGACGCAAATCGACGCCGCGACCCGCGATGTGCTGATCGGGCTGGCCAAAGCGGCAGAGGTCGACGCGCGGCGCGCCGCGATGTTCACCGGCGACACGATCAACGAAACCGAAGGCCGCGCTGTCCTGCACACAGCGCTGCGCAATCTGGATGGCGATCCGGTGCTGGTCGACGGTGAGGACGTGATGCCGGATGTGCTGGAGACGCTGGCCCGGATGGACGCTCTGGCCACCGAGGTGCGGGGCGCGGCGTTCACCGACGTGGTGAATATCGGCATCGGCGGGTCGGACCTTGGACCCGCGATGGCCTATCTGGCGCTGGCGCCTTACCGCGACGGGCAGCGCTGCCATTTCGTGTCGAACGTCGATGCCGCCGACATTGCCGACACGCTGCGTGGCTGTGACCCGGAAACCACATTGTTCATCGTCGCCTCCAAGACCTTCACCACCATTGAGACCATGACCAACGCCCGCACCGCGCGGGCGTGGCTGCAGGATCACGGTGTCAACCCCGACGGACGCTTCATCGCGTTGTCGTCAAATGCCAAGGCCGCAGCGGAGTGGGGTATCCCGCCGGAGCGCGTGCTGGGGTTCGAGGATTGGGTCGGCGGGCGCTATTCCATGTGGGGGCCGATTGGCCTGTCGCTGATGATCGCCATCGGGCCGGACGGGTTCCGCGCCTTTCTGCGCGGCGGTCAGGCGATGGACCGGCATTTCCGGTCTGCCGCGTTGTACGAAAACATGCCGGTTATGCTGGCGCTTGTCGGCATCTGGCACAATCAGGGGCTTGGCCATGCCACCCGTGCGGTGTTGCCCTATGACAACAGGCTGTCGCGGCTGCCGGCCTATCTGCAACAGCTCGAGATGGAATCGAACGGCAAATCGGTCGCGATGGATGGCACGGCCCTGCCGGTCCAGTCCGGTCCCGTTGTCTGGGGCGAGCCGGGCACCAACGGGCAACACGCGTTCTACCAGTTGATCCATCAGGGCACGCGGGTGATCCCCTGCGAGTTCCTGGTGGCCGCCGAAGGGCACGAACCCGACCTGCGCCATCATCACGAGTTGCTGATCGCCAATTGTCTTGCCCAATCCGAAGCGCTGATGCGCGGCCGGTCGCTGGATGAGGCACGGGCAATCATGGCAGCAAAGGGCCTGAGCGGGGACGAACTGGAACGGCAGGCGCGACACCGGGTGTTTCCGGGCAACCGACCCTCGACGACGCTGATGATGCCGAAACTCACGCCCGAGGTGCTGGGCCAGATCATTGCGCTTTATGAACATCGGGTGTTTGTCGAGGGAGTGATTCTCGGCATCAACTCGTTCGATCAATGGGGCGTCGAACTGGGCAAGGAACTCGCGACCTCGCTGGGGCCGCTGGTCAGTGGCGATGCGCACTCGGATGGCAAGGATGGCAGCACGCAGGCGCTGCTGGGTTATGTGAAGCGGTATTCCTGAGATCGTGTCGGCGCCTAGGTGCGCTTTTCGACGCCGTCGATCCGGTGAAACACTTCCAAGACATGGGGCGGGATCGGCATGCGCCCGCTGCCATCGGGCTGCAAGAGCACGATCACGCAGGTAAAGGTTGCCCGCACCGTGCCACCTGCGCGGATTTCCTGTTGCAGGGTGAAGCTGCTCGTCCGGTAATCGACGGCACGTGTCAGGATCACGTAATCCTCGTCTGCGCGCATCTCCTGCAGCCAGTCGATTTCGCCGCGCCGGATCACGATGCGCGGCTCGACGGCGTTATCGGCATAGGTCGAAATGCCAACACGCTTGAAATAGGTCACGCGCGCCGTTTCGAACCAGATCAGGTAGGCGACATTGTTGACGTGGTTGAGCGGATCAAGCTCGGCAAAGCGCACCCGGTCGGCCAGCGCCAGCGGCCACGGCTCGGTCACACCGATGGCGCGCTGCTGGTCAGGGGAAAGCGGAGTGAGATACGGGATGTCTGTCATGCAAGCGCTCTGTCAACCGGCGCGCGGAATGTCAAACCCCGGCGGCGCAAGGGTGAAGCCGTCAAAGCTGAACGCAGGGCTGACCGTGCAGCCCACAAGGCTCCATGCGCCGGTGCTTTGTGCCGCTTGCCAGTGATTCGGCGGCACGATGATCTGCGGGCTCTGGCCATCAAACAGGTCTGGACCCAGAACATGGTCGACCGCAGGGCCGGTGTCGCGTTCCGACAGCGACAGGATCAGCGGCGCACCGGCATAGTGATGCCAGATCTCGGTCGCATCGACCTTGTGCCAATGGCTGCGTTCCCCCGCGCCGAGCAGGAAATAGATGCTGGTGCCTGACGGGCGACCGGCTTCGTCCGCGATCCATGTCTGGCGGTAGTGCCCGCCTTCGGGATGCGGCAATAGGTCCAGATGACGGATGATATCCTGTGCAGATTTACGTGTCAGATCAGAGTGTTCCACGCGGTTTCTCCTGCACCGTGCGCCGGTTTGTGACTTGGTTAACCACAGCTTTGCAGTCTTTGCGCCGCAGGGCAATCGGGGGCGGCAGATGCAAGGGCAGAACCAGCGGGTGCGGGCCATCGCACAGGAAATCGTGGCGCGCGAGGGCGGCTATGTCGATGACCCGGACGATCCGGGTGGTGCCACCAATCACGGCGTGACGATCCACACGATGCGGCGTCTGGGGCTGGACCTCACTGGGGACGGGCAGGTGACGCGCTCCGATGTGCAGCGTCTGAGCCGCGAACGGGCGATCCAGATTTTTGTCGATCATTATTACGTGCGTCCGCGAATCGCGGACCTGCCTGAACCGCTGCAGGCCTCGGTGTTCGATATGTATGTGAATGCAGGTGCGAATGCGGTGAAGATCCTGCAACGCCTCCTGCGAAAGATGGGATTCGCGGTGGAGGTGGACGGGGCGATCGGCCCCAGGACCATCGCGGCCACGGCGAGGGCCCATGCCAGCGCGCCGGACCACATGGTCGATGCTTACGGGATCGAGCGGCGGAACTACTATTTCGACCTTGCCGACCGTCGCCCGGCGAGCCGCAAGTACGCGCGCAGCCGAGGCGGAGGAAAAGGTGGCTGGATCACGCGCGCCGAGGCGTTCATCGATGCCCGCTATCATCTGACGCCGGCCGCGTTTCAACACAGGGTGTCATCATGGGATTGATCGAACAGGTATTTTCGCTGGTCTTCGGCTCGGGGCGCAACGTGCTGCGCGACACGGTCGAGGTGTTCCGCCCCAATGCCGAAGCACAGGCGCTGCGGGATCATGACCGTCAGGGGGCGTCGCTCAGCCAGTTCGCGGCCGAGTTCTATGCGCCGCAGCGCGGATCGTTCGACCGGCTGATGGACGCGCTCAACCGGGTGCCGCGCCCGGCGATGGCGCTGGGGACACTGGGGTTGTTCGTGGCGGCGATGGTCGACCCGGTATGGTTTTCCGCCCGCATGGTGGGTCTTGCGCTGGTGCCGGACCCGCTCTGGTGGCTCTTGGGGGCCATCGTCAGCTTTTACTTCGGGGCGCGGCATCAGGCAAAAGGGCAGGAGTTTCAACGCGATCTGGTGGCGCGCATGGCGCAGGTGGCGCCGCCGGAGCCGACGCTGTCCGAACCCGTACGGCCGCAGGGCGAACCACAGGCAGATGGCAATGCCGCGCTGGATGAGTGGCGGCACCAGCGCCGTTGAGAGGGTCCGGATGCGTCGACACGTCCGGGGTTTGCGTCGACGGAACCCGCTTGCGACAATGTGAACCGCGCAAAAGGTCGAAACCCGTTGGCCGTTGCGGATCCTACGCCTATACTCTGGCCCATGGTTACAGAACTCGGTCATTTCGCCCTCATCCTCGCGTTCCTTGTCGCGATCGTGCAATCCGTTGTCCCGTTGGTGGGCGCGCATAAACGCTGGCCGGGATGGATGGCCGTGGCCGAACCGGCTGCGACCGTGCAATTCCTGCTGACGGGCTTTTCCTTCGTTGCGTTGACCTATGCCTTCGTAACATCCGATTTCTCGCTGCGGCTCGTGTGGCTGAACAGCCATTCCGCCAAGCCCTTGATCTACAAGATCAGCGGAGTGTGGGGGAATCACGAAGGATCGATGCTGCTTTGGGTGCTGATTCTGACGCTCTTCGGTGCGATGGCAGCGTGGTTTGGCAAAGGCCTTCCGCCCACCTTGCGGGCACGCGTTCTTGCGGTGCAATCAGCTGTTGCGGTGGCGTTTTTCGCCTTCATCATCTTCACGTCCAACCCGTTCACGCGCCTCGTGGTGCCGCCCTTTGACGGGCAGGATCTCAACCCGCTGCTGCAGGATCCCGGATTGGCCTTTCATCCGCCGTTCCTCTACCTCGGCTATGTGGGTCTGAGCATCTGTTTCAGCTTTGCTGTTGCCGCCCTCATCGAAGGCCGTGTCGATGCGGCCTGGGGCCGGTGGGTGCGCCCGTGGACACTTGCGGCGTGGGTCTTCCTGACTATCGGGATCGCGCTGGGGTCATGGTGGGCCTATTACGAGCTTGGCTGGGGCGGTTTCTGGTTCTGGGATCCGGTCGAAAACGCGTCTTTCATGCCGTGGTTGTTGGCGTCCGCGCTGCTGCACTCCGCCATTGTTGTGGAAAAGCGCGAGGCGCTGAAGAGCTGGACCATTTTGCTGGCGATCCTTGCTTTCGGGTTCTCGCTGATCGGCACGTTCATCGTGCGCTCAGGCCTGCTGACCTCGGTCCATGCCTTCGCCAATGACCCCGAACGCGGTGTGTTCATCCTGATGATCATGGTATTCTTCACCGGTGGCGCACTGACGCTCTACGCGATCCGTGCAACGACGATGGAGGCCAAGGGTGTCTTCGGCGTGGCGAGCCGCGAAAGCGCGCTGGTGGCGAACAACGTGATCCTCGCGGTCAGCTGTTTTGTCGTGTTCGTGGGCACCATGTGGCCCGTCGTGGCCGAGATGTTCTTCGACACCAAGCTGAGTGTTGGACCGCCCTTCTTCAACATGGCGTTCACACCGTTCATGGTGGTCCTTGGGCTGCTCCTGCCGCTCGGATCCATGCTGAGCTGGAAGCGGGCCAAGGTGCAACGCGCCGTGAAGCAGCTCTTTCCGGCGTTCATCCTGAGCTTGCTGCTTCTGGGCCTGTTCTGGACGATGCAGACTGGCACCAGCCTGCTCGGTCCCGTTGGCGTGTTCCTTGCAGCGTGGGTCATCTCGGGCGCGGTGGTCGATCTCATCAACCGTACCGGCCAGACCCGCGACCTGTCGCGCCTCTGGCGTCTGCCGCGCTCTGACTGGGGCAAGGCAACGGCCCATATCGGTTTTGGCATCACCCTGGTCGGCGTCGCCGGTCTGATGGCCTGGCAGGAGGAAGACATCCGTGTGGCGCAGATCGGGGAACCGTTCCAGGTCGGTGATTTCGAACTGGAACTGACTGCGGTCAATCAGGTGCGTGGACCGAACTATTTCTCGACAATGGGGGACGTGATTGTCCGTCAGGACGGGGAAGAGATCGCGGTCCTCAACCCCGAAAAGCGCAACTACCCTGTGGCCCAGATGCCCACGACCGAGGCGGCAATCGACTACCGTTTCCTGCGCGACATCTATGTCGTGATCGGAGACGAGCAGAATGAGGGCGGCCGGGTGATGCGCACCTACATCAAGCCGCTTGCGAACTGGATCTGGGCGGGCTCTATCCTCATGGCATTGGGGGGTCTGATTTCCTTGACGGACCGCCGCTATCGCGTCGCGGCGGGCGCACGGCATCAACCGACACCGCAGGGGGTTCCAGCGGAATGAAACCTCTGTCCTACGCGTTGCGGTGCCTCGCCGTGATCCTGTGTCTTGGTGTCGCCGTTCCTGCGGCGACACCCGCCTTTGCAGTCCAGCCGGACGAAATGTTGGCAGACCCCGCACTTGAAAGTCGTGCGCGGGAATTGTCCAGAGGGCTGCGCTGCGTCGTTTGCCAAAACGAAAGCATCGACGAATCCAATGCCGACCTCGCTCGTGAACTGCGCCTCGTGGTCCGTGAACGGCTTGTAGAGGGCGACACCAACGAAGAGGTTCTGGACTACCTCGTTCAGCGATATGGCCAATTCGTCCTGATGAAGCCGCGGACCGATGGATGGAACATCATCCTGTGGCTCTCCGGCCCTGCGCTGTTCCTGCTCGCGCTCGGCATCGGTGTGAGCTACGTGCGCAGCCGCTCCAAGGCGTCAACGCCGACCGAGACAACGCTGTCCGATGAAGAAACGGCGCGATTGAACGAGATCCTCAAAGAATCGTGACGCGGCGTTCGGCTTTGCCAAACGGGGTGCTCTTGTGTTTGATGCCGCAAGCATCATCAGGAGTGCCCGGCGCATGAATTACGACACCATCAGCTTTGACATCACCGACGACGTGGCCATTGTCACATTGAACCGCCCAGAGGTGATGAACGCCCTCAACACCCAGATGCGGGCCGAAATCACCGACGCGGTGCTGGCGGGTGGCAAGTCGGCACGGGTCGTCGTGCTGACCGGCGCTGGCAAATCCTTCTGCTCTGGGCAGGACCTGGGCGACCGGGCGAATGCAGCCAACCTTGATCTGGAACGCACCCTGCGCGACGAATACGTGCCGATGCTGCGCGCGATCTACGACTGTCCGGTGCCCACCATCAGCGCGGTCAACGGCGCGGCTGCCGGGGCAGGGGCCAACCTTGCACTGGCCGCAGATGTGGTGATCGCCACCGAATCTGCCTTCTTCCTGCAGGCTTTCACCCGGATCGGTCTGATCCCGGACGCGGGCGGCACCTATTACCTGCCGCGTCAGATGGGGCTGGCCAAGGCGATGGGGGCAGCGCTGTTCGCCGACAAGATCACTGCACGTCAGGCGGATGACTGGGGCATGATCTACGAGGCTGTGTCGGACACGCGCTTTGCCGATCACTGGAAATCCCGCGCCCTGCACCTCGCCAAGGGGCCGACCGCCGCTTATCAGCGCGTCAAGCAATCCATCCGCGCGTCGTTCGACAATGACCTCGAAGATCAGCTTGCGCTTGAGGCCAAGCTGCAGGGCCAGTGCGGCCAGACCCGCGATTTCAAGGAAGGGGTCGTTGCGTTCCTCGAAAAGCGCCCGGCGCAGTACGAAGGGCGCTAGCGGGCCTGACCGGTTTCACCAAACCGGTACGATCCTGAGGCTACGGAAGAAAAGGCCGCCCAAAGGCGGCCTTTTTTTTCAAATCAGCGGCTCTCGATATCCACGTAATCCCGCATCGTCTCGCCCTGATAGAGTTGACGCGGGCGGCCGATCTTCATCTGCGGATCGGCAAGCTGTTCCTTCCACTGGGAAATCCAGCCGACAGTCCGGCTCAGCGCAAAGACAGGCGTGAACATGGAAGTCGGGAATCCCATCGCCTCAAGAATGATGCCCGAATAGAAATCGACGTTCGGGAACAGCTTTTTCTCGGCGAAATAGGGATCGGCAAGCGCGGCCTTTTCCAGTTCCTTGGCAGTGGCCAGAACCGGATTGTTCTCGACACCCAGCAGATCCAGCACTTCGTCTGCCGACTGCTTCATCACCGTCGCGCGCGGGTCGAAGTTCTTGTAGACGCGGTGGCCAAAGCCCATCAGGCGGAACGGGTCGTTCTTGTCCTTGGCGCGGGCGATGTATTCCGGGATGCGGTCTGGCGTGCCGATTTCCTTGAGCATCTCGAGGCAGGCCTGGTTCGCACCGCCATGCGCCGGACCCCAGAGGCAGGCGATGCCAGCGGCGATACAGGCGAACGGGTTGGCTCCCGAGGACGACGCCAGACGCACGGTCGAGGTCGAGGCGTTCTGCTCGTGATCGGCATGCAGGGTAAAGATACGGTCCATCGCGCGGGCGAGGATCGGATCGACCTGGTATTCCTCGGCCGGGACCGCAAAGCACATGTGCAGGAAATTCGCAGCGTAATCGAGGTCATTGCGCGGATACACGAAGGGCTGACCGATCGAATACTTGTAGGCCATCGCCGCGATGGTGGGCATCTTGGCGATCAGGCGGTGCGACGCGATCTCGCGTTCGCGCGGGTTATTGATGTCGGTCGAGTCGTGATAGAACGCCGACATCGCTCCGACCACACCCACCATCGTGGCCATCGGGTGCGCATCACGGCGGAACCCACGGAAGAAGTTGTGCATCTGCTCGTGGATCATCGTGTGCTGCGTGATGGTCTTTTCGAAATTCTCGAGCTCGTCAGCCTTGGGCAGGTATCCGTAAAGCAACAGGAAACACACTTCGAGATAGTGCGATTTCTCGGCCAACTGGTCAATCGGGTAGCCGCGGTGCAGCAATTCGCCCTTGTCACCGTCGATGAAGGTGATCGTGCTGTCGCAGGCCGCCGTGGACGTGAAGCCGGGATCGTAGGTGAACACCCCCGCCTGGCTGTAGAGCTGGCGAATGTCGATCACGTCCGGCCCGGTGGAGGGCGTGTAGATCGGCAGTTCATAGGTGGAATCGCCAATCGTAAGATGCGCGGTTTTAGAGGTGTCAGACATACGTGGTCCCTTCGTCTCATTGCCCCGGACATTGCGCCCGGTGCCAGCTATACCAAGCCTCGGAACTGCGCGCCGTCAAGGCGTCAGGCGGATCCCGTGGCTGCTGCGTCTGTCAGGCGGGCGAGCGTTTCGTCGCGCCCCAGGATCAGCATCATATCGAACACACTCGGCGTCACGGCCCGACCTGCCAGCGCCGCCCGCATCGGGCCCGCCAGCTTGCCGAATTTTGTCCCGTGCTCTTCTGCAATTCGGGATGTGACGGCTTCAAGCTCGTCGCGGGTCCAGCTAGCATTTTGCAACTGCGGCGTCAACGATTGCAGTATACCACGGGATACCGTGTCCAGCTGGGCATTCGCTTTCTCCTCCATGTCCAGCGGCCTGTTGGCCAGAACAAAGTGTGCCTTTTCAATCAGTTCCGGAAAGGTCCGCGCCCGCTCCTTGAGGCAATACATCGCACGATACATCCCGTTCGCTTGCGCTTCCGTCAAGGCAGAGTGGCCCGCTGCCTGCAGATACGCCTGCAATTCATGCAGCAGTGCAGCATCCTCTGCGATGGCGATGTGCTGACCACTGAGATTCTCCAGCTTCTTGAAATCGAACCGCGCTGGCGATTTGCCGATGCCGGTCAGGTCGAACCACTCTTTTGCCTGATCATCCGTAAAGAATTCGTCATCGCCGTGGCTCCAGCCGAGACGGGCCAGATAATTGCGCATGCCCGCTGCCGGGTAGCCCATCCCCTGGTATTCATCGACTCCAAGCGCACCGTGGCGTTTCGACAGCTTCTTGCCATCAGCCCCGTGAATCAGCGGGATATGCGCCCAGACCGGCACATCCCAGCCCATCGCGGTATAGATTCCCATCTGGCGCGCCGCATTGTTCAGGTGGTCATCCCCCCGGATCACATGGGTCACGCCCATATCGTGGTCATCGACAACAACTGCCAACATGTAGACCGGTGTGCCGTCCGAGCGTAACAGCACCATGTCATCCAGCTGATCGTTGCGGATGGTCACATCGCCCTGCACCTCGTCGCGGATCACCGTGCTGCCCTCGGTTGCGGTCTTGAGACGGATCACGAAAGGGGCATCCGGGTGAGCGGCCGGATCAGCATCGCGCCACGGGCTCTGGAACAGGGTGGATTTGCCCTCGGCCCGCGCCGCCTCGCGGAACGCCTCGATCTCGTCCTGCGTGGAAAAACACTTGTAGGCCCGACCCTTGTCCAGCAGGTCATGCGCCACCTCGGCATGGCGCGCGGCACCCGCAGCCTGGCTCACCACGTCGCCGTCATGATCCAGCCCCAGCCAGCCCAGTCCCTTGAGAATCGCTGCCGTTGCCTCGGGTGTCGACCGCGCCTTGTCGGTGTCCTCGATCCGCAGCAGGAACTTCCCACCGCGACCACGTGCATAGAGCCAGTTGAACAGCGCCGTGCGCGCGCCGCCGATATGCAGGTAGCCGGTAGGCGAGGGGGCGAAACGGGTGACGATCTGGCCGGACATTGGGCGCATTTACCTTTCGATAACTGTCTTGGAGATAGCTTGAGGCACTCTTAACCAGCACCATCCACGGGGGCAAGTATGGCGCGGGTGCGGGATTTGATCCCCGACATGCTTCTGGCGCAGCGCGGCACGCTGTTTCCCTTTGCCCCGGTCTGCCTCGGCACGGGGATCGGACTCTATTTCGCCCTCCGGTTCGAGCCGCCTGTCGGGGCGCTGGCTGCTGTTGCTGCGGTCGGCACGCTGCTGATGGTCTGGCACCTGCGCAGCCGCTCCGCCCTTGCACCGCTCCTCTGTGCGCTCGCGATGCTGGCGTTCGGGGTCTCGCTGGCCGGGACGCGGGCGCATCTGGTGGCCGGACCAGTCATCGACTGGCGGTACTACGGCCCGGTGACGGGCCGGGTGGTGAACATCGACCGCTCGGCCTCTGACGCGCTGCGCATCACGCTTGACCGGGTGTGGCTGCACGACGTGCCGCTGTCCGAGACACCCACCCGCGTGCGCCTGTCGCTGCATGGCGACATCCCCGGCGTGAACCCCGAGCCGGGCATGACGATCATGACCACGGCGCATCTCGGCCCACCGGGCGGCGCGGTCGAACCGGGAGGCTTCGATTTCCGCCGCCACGCATGGTTCCTGAAGCTGGGCGCGGTGGGCTATACCCGCGTGCCGCTGGTTCTGTGGCAAGAGGCAGGCCGTGACCGCTTTGTCTTTCGCACCCGGATGACGATCTCGACCCGCGTGCAGGAGGCCCTGCCGGGAGAGACCGGTGCCTTTGCCACCGCGATCATCACCGGCGACCGCAGCGCCATTCCTCAGCCGGTGCTGCAGGCGCTGCGCGACACCAATCTTGCGCATCTGCTGGCGATTTCGGGCCTGCATATGGGTCTGGTGAGCGCGTTCGCCTTTGCCCTGCTGCGCCTTGGTCTTCTGCTCACGCCGGTCGGTCTGCGCTGGCCCGTCAAGAAGATCGCGGCGGGCGGAGCACTGGTGCTCGCGGCGATCTATCTTGCCCTGTCGGGCGGCAATGTTGCCACCGAACGCGCGTTCGTCATGGTGGCGGTGATGCTGTTGGCGATCATGGTAGACCGCCGCGCGATCTCGCTCCGGGCGGTGGGACTGGCGGCGCTGATCGTTCTGGTCCTGCGACCGGAAGCGCTGATCGGACCGGGGTTCCAGATGTCCTTTGCGGCGACAACCGCGCTGGTGGCAGTGTTCGGGGCGATCCGCGACAGCGCGCATGACCTGCCGCGCCACCGAGTGCTGCGCGGGATTGCGTCGGTTGTCCTGTCCTCCGGCATCGCCGGGGTTGCCACCGCCCCGTTTGCGATGGCCCATTTCAACCAGATCGCACAATTGGGATTGCTGGCCAACCTGCTCACCGTGCCGCTGATGGGTCTGCTGGTGATCCCTGCGGCCGTTCTGGGCATTCTGCTGATGCCCTTCGGTCTCGAGGCGGTTGGTCTCGTTCCGATGGGATTGGGGCTCGACTGGATTTTGTATGTTGCACAGGTCATTGCGCAATGGGACGGGGCGGTGCGCCCGGTGATGACCCCCGGTCCGGCGGTATTGCCACTGATCATTCTGGGTGGACTGTTCCTGATCCTCTGGCAGGGTCGGTCCCGCGCCTTGGGGCTGGCCCCGCTTGTGCTGGCGGGGCTGCTCTGGGCCAAGGCGGAACGCCCGCCGATCCTTGTCGCCGAGGACGGAGCGTTGGTGGGCATCATGACCGAAGCAGGTCGCGCCGTGTCGCGGGCCAAGGGGGCGGGGTTCATCGCAGAGGTCTGGCTCGAAAATGACGGGCAGGGGTTGGATCAACCCACCGCAGCCACGCTGTGGGACGGCACCGCCTTGCCCGTCCGCCACATCATCGGCAAACGCGACGCAGCGGCCTACGAGGGATGTACCGACGGCGCGCTGGTCATCGCCAGCGCAGACCTGCCGACCAGGCCAATCGCCACCAACTGTGCCGTTCTGGATGCGCGTGCATTGCGAGGGATGGGCAGTCTGTCCATCATGCGCAACAGCGACGGCGCATGGCAGATCGAACAGGCGCGCGACAGGTCAGGTGCGCGCCTGTGGAACGACAGATCCGTGCGCAACGGTCAGTAGGTGCGAATCAACCCGACCAACCGGCCCTGCACCTTGACCGATCCGACCGGCAGGATGCGCGGCTCATAGGCCGGATTTGCAGCCTCGAGGATGATGCTCTCGCCCTTGCGCTTGTAGCGCTTGAGCGTCGCCTCATAGCCTTCGACCTGAGCGACCACGATGTCACCGTTTTCGGCAGCCGAGGTTTCGCGGATCACCACAACATCGCCATCGTTGATCCCAACCTCGATCATCGAATCGCCTTTGATCTCGAGCGCGTAATGAATGCCATTGCCCGACAGCATCGCTCCGGGAACCGCGATCGACGGGGGCACGTCATTGATCGACTCGATCGGCACACCGGCTGCGATCCGACCCATCAGAGGCAGTTCCATGGCATGCACCGCATCCACCGGCATCGCATTGGCAGGCGCGGGGACATCAGGCAGATCACCGTCGATCACCTTGGGCTTGAACCCCGGCTGCTTGGCCGCCAATGCCTCGGGCAGTTTCAGAATCTCGATCGCCCGGGCGCGGTGCGCGAGGCGGCGGATAAATCCACGCTCTTCCAAAGCGGTGATCAGGCGATGGATGCCCGATTTTGACCGCAAATCCAGCGCTTCCTTCATTTCGTCAAAGCTGGGTGGCACGCCATCGCGCGCCACGCGTTTGCTGATGAAATCCAGCAGGTCCAGTTGTTTCTTGGTCAGCATTTTCTGCCTCCGCTCGGGTGATCCTCACCATTTGTTCTACTGTTGTTCCTGTTTTGTGTCAAGAATCAGTAAACAGGCGCTGGATTTCAGCGAATAGGCAGGTACTCCACGCGCGCACCGGCGCTGCGTGGCCCGTCTTTGGGCATCCGAACGATCAGCGCATCGGCCTTGCCCAGAATGCTGAGCAGGGAGCTGTCCTGCGACCCGAACGCCACGAGGCCACCATCCTCGAAGCGCGCACGCATGTAATGTTCGCGCGGGCCGTTGGCGGGCAGGTCCTGTGCCAGAACACCCGTCCTGCGCGGCGCAGCTCCGGCGGGCAGACCCAGCATCGCGCGCACCACGGGGGCGACAAAGACATGACCGCAGACCATTGCGGATACCGGGTTGCCGGGCAGGCCGATCATCATCGCGGCACCGAACCGCCCCGCCATCAAAGGTTTGCCGGGGCGCATCGCCACCTTGTAGAAACTCTGATCGAACCCGAGCTGCGGCGCGAGATTGGCCACAACGTCGTGATCCCCGACAGACGCACCGCCGATCGTCACGATCAGGTCGGCCCCCTGCGCAAGATCGAACGCGGTCCGAAGCGACGCCTCGTTGTCCCGCGCAATCGGCAAAAGTCGCGGCTCCGCCCCCAGATCACGCATCAGCGCATGCAGGCCAAAGGTGTTCGACGCGATGATCTGGTCGGGCCCGGGGGTCTCGCCCGGCATGACCAATTCGTCCCCGGTCGAGATCAGCGCCACCACGGGGCGCCGCGCGACAGGCACGTCGGCAATGTTCATCGACGCCATCAGGGCAATGTCGTTCGGACCGATCACGCGGCCCGCGCTGACGGTATCGCCGATGCGGAAATCCCCACCGGTCGGGCGGATATGGTCATTGTCCTCGGGGGTGTCCCCAATCGTGATCCAGTCACCCTCGCGGGTAACATCCTCTTGAATCACAACGGCTTTTGCACCCTCCGGCACCGGAGCGCCTGTGAAGATGCGCACCGCTTCGCCCTCTTTGACCGGTTGGTAAAATCCGTGACCCGCAGCGGATTCACCGATCACCCGCAGCCGCAGCCCCGGCGCCACCCGCGCCACTGCGTAACCGTCCATTGCCGAGCCATCGAACGGCGGCTGGTTGCGCATCGCTGCCACATCCTGCGCCAATACGCGGCCATGCGCCTGCAAGAGCGGCACAGTCTCGATCCCAAGCGGCCGGGCCAGCGCGAACAGGCGTTCCAGCGCCTCGGAAACCGAGATCATGACGCCTCGTACCGCCCTGATTTCCCGCCATCTTTCAGCATCACGCGGATGCCTGTGATCTCCATCGCCTTGTCCACCGCCTTGGCCATGTCATAGACCGTGAGCGCCGCCACCGACACCGCGGTGAGCGCCTCCATCTCGACCCCGGTCTGACCGGTGGTCTTGACCGTCGCCTCGATCCGCAGACCCGGCAGGTCCGGCGCGGGCGTCAGTTCCACCGCGACCTTGGTGACGGGAAGCGGATGACAGAGCGGGATCAGGTCTGGCGTCTTCTTGGCTCCCATGATCCCGGCGAGCCGCGCCACACCGATCACGTCGCCCTTCTTGGCGCGCCCTTCGGTAATGAGATCGAACGTTTCACGGGCCATCCTGATGTAGCCCTCGGCCACGGCAACGCGCGCCGTGACGGCCTTGTCCGAGACGTCCACCATGTGCGCATCACCCTTTGCGTCGAAATGCGACAGCCCGCTCATGCCGCCACCGAACCCGCGAGTAGCGCGCGTGTCGCCGCCGCCACATCCGCCTGCCGCATCAGGCTTTCGCCGATCAGGAAACTGCGCGCCCCGTGCGCGGCCATGTCGACGAGATCGGCCGGAGTAAAAAGACCCGATTCAGAGATCAGCATACGGTCTGACGGGACATGCCTTGACAGGTCCCGTGTCGTTTCAAGATCGGTCTCGAAGGTCTTGAGATTGCGATTGTTTACCCCGATCAAGGGAGACTTCAGGTCCAGCGCCCGGTCAAGTTCTTCGCGGTCATGCACTTCGATCAGCGAGTCCATGCCCCAGGCGGTCGCAGCGTCTTCAAGCTCTGCCGCCTGCGCATCGCTGACGCTGGCCATGATGATCAGGATGCAATCCGCGTTCAGGCTGCGCGCCTCTGCAACCTGGTAAGTGTCGTACATGAAATCCTTGCGCAGCGCGGGCAAGGTCGTCGCCTGCCGCGCCGCGACCAGATAGGACTTGTCGCCCTGGAAACTGGGCGTGTCGGTCAGAACCGACAGGCAGGTCGCACCGCCGGTCTCGTAAGCCTGTGCCAGGCTGACCGGTTCGAAATCCGCCCGGATCAAGCCCTTGGAAGGGGAAGCTTTCTTGACCTCCGCGATCAACCCGTAGCCTGTCACCTGCGCGCCGCGCAGCGCGGCCCCGAACGGGCGGACCGGATCAGCCGCACGGGCCGAGGCCTCGATCTCGGACAGCGGCACGCGGGCCTTGTCGGCCGCCACTTCCTCGAGCTTGTAGGCCTTGATCTTGTCGAGAATGGTCGCGCTCATGGGTCTGTCCAATCGATCGGGGCATGCCCTTGTTCTTTAAGCCAGGCATTCACGGTGGAAAAGGGGCGCGAGCCGAAAAACCCGCGCCGTGCCGAGAGGGGCGAGGGATGCGCGCTTTGCAGGACCAGATGGCCGTGTCCCGTCAGCCGGGGCGCATGGGCGCGCGCGTCGTTGCCCCACAGCAAGAAGGCGCGGGGCTGGTCGTTCAGCGTATCGAGCACCTGGGGTACCAGCTTCTGCCAGCCCAACCGCCGATGTCCGCGCGCGTCGCCGGCAGGCACCGTGAGCACATCGTTCAAGAGCAGGACGCCCTGATCGGCCCAGAAATGCAGATCGCCATCGGGCGGTGTGCCACCGACATCTGCCTCCATCTCCTTGAAGATATTGCCCAAGGACCGGGGCAGGGGTCGGACGCTGCGATCCACCGAAAACGCCAGACCATGCGCATGTCCGGGCGTGGGATAAGGGTCCTGCCCGAGGATGACCACGCGCACAGTATCAGGGTCGCAAGCCTCAAGGGCGGCAAAGACCTGATCGTCTGGCGGAAGAACCGGTCGCGTCTCATGCGCCAATGAAGCGCGGATTGCGGGCAGGTCGTTTTGAAAAAACGGCAAATGCGCCCAGGCTGGAGGTGGGGTCATGATGACAGGCGCCCCCTGCTTCTCTGGTTCAAAAATATCTCGGGGTCTGGGGCAGAGCCCCAGGAGTTTCCGTCGACGGAAACGCCACGATGCTTTGACGCATCGTGTCCCGCCCCGAACCCGGTCACGCGCCCTGCGTCACCCGCGCCAGCGCGTTGACCCGTGCTTTGGCCGCGCCGCTGTCGATGCTTTCGGCGGCCATCTCGGCCCCTGTCCTGAGGTCCGACACCTTGTCCGCCACCACCAGCGCCGCAGCCGCGTTGAGCAGAACAGCGTCGCGATAGGCGGTTTTCGCCCCGTCCAGAAGCGCGCGGAAGGCCTGTGCGTTTTCGGCCGGCGTGCCGCCCAGGATGTCGCGGAAGGCGTGGACCGGCAGGCCCGCATCCTCGGGATGCACTTCGCGGCCCCTGATCTTTCCGTCCTCCAGCACCGCCACCTGCGTCGGTGCGGAAATCGAGATCTCGTCGGTGCCGTCGCCGCCATGCACCAGCCAGGCCTTGACCGACCCCAGTTCCTTGAGCGTTTCGGCCATCGGAAAGATCAGGTCGATGGCGAACGCTCCGGTCAACTGGCGTTTCACCCCTGCGGGGTTGGTCAGTGGACCGAGGATGTTGAAGATCGTCTTCGATCCCAACTCCTGCCGCGCCGGCATGACGTGTTTCATGGCCGGATGGTGCATCGGGGCCATCATGAAGCCGATCCCGGCCTCGGCGATGGCGCGTTCCACCACCTCTGGCGGGACCATCACGTTGATGCCCATTTCAGTCAGCGCATCCGCCGAGCCGGATTTCGACGACAGGTTTCGGTTACCGTGCTTTGCCACTGGAACACCTGCGCCCGCGACGACAAAGGCTGTGGCCGTGGAGATGTTGAGCGTCCCCATGCCGTCGCCGCCTGTGCCGACGATGTCCATCGCGTCCTCGGGCGCTTTGACGGGGGTGCATTTGGCGCGCATGACTGCCGCCGCCGCCGCGTATTCGGACACCGCCTCGCCACGTGCGCGCAGCGCCATCAGGAAACCGCCGATCTGCGCCGGGGTGGCAGCACCCTCGAACAGCAATTCGAACGCCTGTTCGGCCTGCGACCGGCTGAGCGGACCTTCGGAGGCGGCGTAGATCAGGGGCTTCATCGCGTCGCTCATGCGGGCACCTTCAGGTCATTGACGAAATTCTGCAGCAGCGCATGGCCATGTTCCGAAGCGATGCTTTCAGGATGAAACTGCACACCATGCATCGGCAGGTCGCGGTGGCTGAGACCCATCACAGTGCCGTCCTCGAGCCATGCCGTCACCTCGAGACAGTCGGGAATGCTGTCCTTGTCCACCACCAGCGAATGATAGCGCGTCGCCTCGAAGGGCGAGGGCAGACCGGCGAACACGCCTTTGCCCCCGTGATGCATCACGCCCATCTTGCCGTGCACGATCTCGGTGTGGCGCATCACCGTACCTCCGAACGCCTGACCCAGCGTCTGGTGCCCAAGGCAGACACCCATCAGCGGCGTCTTGGTTTCGGCAGCGGCCAGCGTCAGCGGCAGGCAGATGCCCGCCTGGTCCGGGTCGCAGGGTCCGGGAGAGAGCAGGATGCCCGCCGGGTTCAGGCCCATCGCGTCCTGCACGGTGAGCGCATCATTGCGAACGACCTTCACTTCGGTGCCCAGTTCGCCCAGATAATGCACGAGGTTGTAGGTAAAACTGTCGTAATTGTCGATGAGCAGCAGCATGGGTCTTTCTTATATCTCGGGGCTGGCGGGGTGGGGGCCAATCGCGGTATACATGCGCAGGCGGACCAAGGCGCGTCAAGGGCGCGGGTGGGTCAACCGGCACGCCTGAGATGCCGGGGCGCATGTGAGGGCAAGACGAGGGCAAAGAGCATGGCACGAGGGTTTTTGTCAGGGGCCATCTGGGGCACGCTGATTTCCGCGGGCGGATTGGGCGTCGCATCCATCCTCGCACCGGGGCCGACCTCCGTGACGCCGCCTGCTCCCGAACAGAGCGTGGAGGCGGTGCAGCAAGAAGATCCTGACGCGACAGCGAGCCTGCAAGACAGCACCGCAGCTTCTGAGGACCTGACGCCGGAAGCTGTGCCCGCAGAGGAGCCCGCGCCGTCCGAGACCGCAAGCACCGATGCGCCCGTTGTTGCCGAGGACGAAGGTGCAACCACTGCCGAAGCGGTGGAGGGCGAGACCGCAACCGAAGCTGTGCCCGAACCCGCAACTGAGGCCGAGACGTCCGAGCCTGAATCCACACCCGCGCGCCGACCTGCGGATGTCGCCGCCGTGATACCCGATGCCGATGCCCCCGTGCTGGACGAGCCGTCCGAGCCGCAGGACGCTGTCCCGACCGATACGACCGCAGCGCCGATCCCGACGCCCGATACCGGCGAGACGATTGCCGCGCTTGATGCGCCTGCGGTTGGACCTGCGCCCACCGCCCCGGCTGTTCCGGGCACGGAACGCGCACCCGGCAGCGCGGGAGCACCCGCGCTCGATGTTCCGCAAGGCGAATCCAGCCTGTCTGTCTCGACCGAGCCCGCACAGCCGCCCGCGCCAGCTGTTCCGCCGGTTGCCACGCCGCTGGTGCCGGAGCCGGAAACGACGGTCGATGCGCCGGATGCCGCGGCGGACGAAGCCGTCCCACAGGCGGAGACTGGCACGGACACAGCCAACGAGGACCCAACAGCCGAGCGCCCCTCTGTCCGCCGTTTCGTGCCCTCGACCCCCGATGCGACCGACCCCGCCACCGCAGACACCACCGCCGCGCTACGCCCGGCCATTGGCACACCGGCCGCATCCTTGACCGCGCGCAGCCCGGGCAATTCAGCCCGTCTGCCATCCATCGGTGCGGGAGAGAGCAGTGCCGCTGCGGCAGCGCCCGACACTCCGGTGTCCGATTCCAGCCTGCCGGCTTTGCAACGCTTTGCAGCCCCGGTCGACAGCGATTCCGACCTGCCGAAAATGTCCATCGTGATGATCGACGACGGCACCGGCCCACTGGGGCCAGACACTCTGGATGGCTTTCCATTCCCGGTGACCTTTGCGCTGGACCCCACCAAGCCCGGTGCCGCCGCGCGCATGACGGCCTACCGTGCTCTGGGATACGAGGTTGCGGCGCTGGTCGGTCTTCCCGATGCGGCCCAGCCCAGCGATGTCGAACAAATCCTGGGCGGCGCAATTGCCGCCGTGCCCGAGGCCGTGGCGCTGATCGAAGCGCCGGATGGTGGGTTGCAGGCGGATCGCAGCGTCACCGAACAGGCAACACGCTTTGCCGCCGACAGCGGCCACGGGCTGGTCTTTCTGCCCAACGGACTCAACACCGCGCAGGCCATCGCGCAGCGCGAAACCGTGCCGGCGCTCAGCATCCTGCGGGATTTCGATGGGGACGGGCAGGATGCGCGCACCAAACGGCGCTTTCTGGACGGGGCGGCGTTTCGCGCACGTCAGGATGGGGCGGTGGTGATGCTGGGGCGCCTGACGCCGGACACGCTCTCGGCGCTGGTGCTCTGGAGCCTGCAGGACCGAGCGTCGAGCGTTTCCATGGTGCCGGTCTCGACGCTTTTGCTGGAGCAGTCGAACTGAGGCGCCCTCCCTGACTGACCGTCAGCCGGTGGCCCAGCCCTTCAGGTCCTGCGCCAGATCGCCGTAGCCGGTAAAGCGCCGTTCAAAGGCAAGACCCAGCCTGTCGGCGCAGCGCTGCGCCATGGCGGTTAGTGCCGGGTCATCGGTCTGCGCCTGATAGACCAGCCTGTCATAATTTCCGAAATACATGTCCCGCAGATCGGGATGCCGGTCCAGACCCAGCGGTTTCCAGACAAAGGCATCGAACTGCCGCACGAGGAAATCGGTCAGGTAGAAGGCGGTGATCTCGTCTCGCGCGGCGAACGCGTCATTGCCTTCGAAAAAGCTGTAGCAGTGCGGTCCCTCGATCATCTCGACGCCCATTTCTGCGCAGGCGGCCTCAAGCAATCCACCCGTGCCGCAATCGCCATAGGCGATGAACACCTGATCATAGTCGCTGCGATTCCGCTCGACCGCTGCGCGGACAGCACCGACGATCTTTTCGGGGTGGTTGTGCAGGATCGCGGGCAGGCAGGTCAGGTCCAGGTGAGTCCAGCCATTGGCGTCCTTCAGCGCGAGAATCTCGCGGGCCAGAGCGCCGCAGGCAATCACCAGCACCCGGCCATCGCCGCGCGCCGCGAGACCCGCATCTGTCAGCGTTGTATCGTCAGGCAGGCTCGTCATCGCCGGGCACATGCGCAAGGCCCCAACGGGCGAGCAGGGCCAGGGCGATCAGCGCGGGCAATACCTTGAGAATGCCGAACTGGGCCAGGGCCCATACGGTCAGACCGGATGCCGCAATCACGGCCAAGATCATCGAAGCGAATGTCGTCACTGGCATGTTGATCTCCTTGCCTCAAAAATATGGGGCAGTTCGATCCATATTAAAAGGCCCCGCCGTGAAGCGGGGCCAAAAAAAGCGTCAATTCGCCCAATTTTATCCAGCGGCAAGCTGATTGTGCTTGCGACCCACAAAGGTCTTGGCGGTTTCGACGGCCACAGCCGCGTCACGGCAATAGGCGTCGGCACCGATGGCCTTGCCGAATTCCTCGTTCAGGGGCGCACCGCCCACCAGAACGATATAGTCGTCGCGGATGCCTTTCTCGACCATCGTGTCGATCACCACTTTCATGTAGGGCATGGTGGTGGTCAGCAGGGCGGACATGCCCAGGATGTCGGGTTGTTCGGCTTCGATTGCATCGAGATAGGAGTCAACGGCGTTGTTGATGCCCAGATCGACCACTTCGAACCCGGCACCTTCCATCATCATCGACACGAGGTTCTTGCCGATGTCGTGGATGTCGCCCTTGACGGTGCCGATCACCATCTTGCCGACGCGCGGAGCACCGGTCGAGATCAGCAGCGGCTTGAGGATGAACATGCCGCCCTTCATCGCGTTGGCCGCCAGAAGCACTTCGGGGACGAACAGGATGCCGTCGCGGAAATCGTTGCCCACGATGGTCATGCCGCCGACCAGCGCCTTGGTCAGGATGTCGTAGGGCTGCCAGCCACGTTCCAGCAGGATGTTGACCGATTCCTCGATCTCTTCCTTCAGACCGTCATAGAGATCGTCGAACATCTGCTCGACCAGTTCCTCGTCGCTGAGATCCGCGAGGATGATGTCGTCTTCTTCGTCAGCCATGTATGTCACTCCAGACGCTGGCGATGCCGCCAGTGATTGTTTTGTCCTCTCATCGTCGTTTTCCGACGCTGCCACTTGGTGAAATCCGACATGCGCGCGGACGCAACCGACGCCAAGCAATCTAGACCCCCGGCTTTGCCAGGCACACGTCCCTTCAGGGGCGGGCGACGGTGTCAGCCGCGCCGACGGCCCCGGCGTTCCCGCTTGGGTGCGCCGCTCTGGTCGCCTGTGCCGTCGCTGTCCGAACTGAACGCGCCGATCTCCTCGACGATGCGCTCCAGCGTCGGGCTGTCGCCCTTGGGTGTCGACTCCAGCGCCTCGCGCATGGCGCGCAGGTGCTCGGGCATCGTGCCGCAGCAGCCGCCGATGATCTTGGCTCCGGCGTTCCGCGCCAGCAGCGCATAGCGGGCCATCAATTCCGGCGTGCCGTCGTAATGAATGTGCCCGTCGACATATTTCGGGATGCCCGCATTGCCCTTGGCGATGATCGCGCGCTTGGTGCCTGCGGCGGCAAAGCCCAGAACCGTGCGCAGAAGGTCAGACGCCCCGGTGCCGCAATTGGCGCCAAAGGCCAGCGGCGGATTTGGCAGGGTCTCGATCATCTCGGCCATGCCGTCCGACGTCATGCCCATCATCGTGCGCCCGGCGGTGTCGAAACTCATCGTGCCGCACCACGGCACATCGGCCAGCGCAAAGGCTTCGGCGGCGGCGCGGAATTCCTCGGGGGCGCTGATGGTCTCGACCCACATCACGTCGGCGCCCCCTTCCTTGAGGCCCTCGGCCTGTTCGTGGAACATCTCGACCGCATCCGCGTGCGACAGGGTGCCCACGGGCTGCATGATCTCGCCGGTGGGGCCGACAGAGCCCGCAACGATGACCCGACGGCCCGCTGTGTCTGCGATCTCGCGCGCCAGTTCGGCGCCGATGCGCGACAGCTCGCGGGCGCGGTGCCCGGCATTGTGCAGCTTGAGCCGCGAGGCGTTGCCGCCAAAGGTGTTGGTCAGGAACAGATCGCTGCCCGCCTCGACCGCCCCGCGATAGAGCGCGCGGATGTTGTCGGGCCTGGTCTCGTTCCAGAATTCGGGCGGATCGCCGCTTTCCAACCCCATGTTGAACAGGTTGGTGCCGGTCGCGCCATCGGCCAGAAGCCAGTCGCGGGTGGACAGAAGATCGTGCAGCGGGTTTGTCATGACAGGCCTGTGGTCAGAATAATCGGCCCTGCCTGTCATATTTCGCGTATTGAGACAAATTCATAATTTTCAAGACGATTATGAATGGGGCGCGACACACTCCGTCGACGGAGTGTGCAAACGCGTCGACGCGTTTGCAGCACCTGTCATACGAGTTCGGTCTCGACCCGGCTGGAGGCTTCGAGCGTCTTGTGCACCGGGCATTTGTCCGCGATTTCCAGCAGCTTGAGCCGCTGTTCCGCATCCAGATCGCCGGTCACGGTGATGCGCCTGCGGAAGAGGTCGATATTGGCCGCGTTCGGCGTACCTGCATCCTGTGCATGCACCTTGTCATGGCTCACATCGACCGACACGTGTTTCAGAGGCCAGCCTTTGCGGCGCGCATACATGCGCAGCGTCATCGATGTGCAGGCCCCCAGACCTGCGGCCAGCAGGCCATAAGGCGACGGTCCGCGATTGGTACCGCCATAGGCCAGCGGTTCGTCCGCCCGCAGGTGATGCGGTCCGGCCTGGACGTCCTGCAGGAACCCGGAAGGGTCAGCCTCGGAGACCCGCACGATGCCTTCGGGTGCGCCGATGGGTGGGGCAGGCGGTGCGAGGTCGAGATAGCGCGCGACCCAGGCCGCGATCACCTCGGCTGCGTATTCCGCATCGCGGGCCTGCGTCACCAGATGATCGGCATCGTCCAGCGTGACAAAGCTCTTGGGATGGCGCGCGGCAATAAAGATGTTGGTTGCGTTCTCGATCCCCACCACCGCATCGCGCGGCGCGTGCATCACCAGCAGCGCCGCCCTGAAGTCGCGGATCGCCGGGGCGAGCGCTTGCGCTTGTACGTCCTCGACAAAGGCCTTGCCGATGGTGAAGGGCCGCCCGCCCAGATCGACCTGCGCCTTGCCCTTGGTCTGGATATCCTCCAGCGCATCGGCGAAATTATGGGTGACATGTTCGGGATCGAACGGCGCGCCGATCGTCACCACCGCCTTGATCCCGGTCATGTCGCGCGCCGCCTTCAGAACCGCGGCACCGCCCAGCGAATGACCGATCAGCAGCGAGGGCGCCATGCCGCGCCGCTCCAGATAGGCCGCCGCTGCGGTCAGGTCGCCCACATTCGAGGTGAACGTGGTGTTTGCGAACTCGCCCTTGGAATGGCCCAGCCCGGTGAAGTCGAACCGCAGCACCGCGATCCCCATCGAGGCAAGACGTGCGGCGATCCGCCGGGCCGCCGGAATGTCCTTGGAACAGGTGAAGCAATGCGCAAAAAGGGCGGTGGCCAGATGCGGCCCCTCTGGCAGGTCAAGACGCGCCGACAATGTGTCGCCGGAATGGCCGGGAAAGGTGATGCGTTCGGTGGTCATGTATCTGGTCCTTGGGACAGCGGAATTGGTCGGCGCGAATGGGGTGTCTCAGCCCCGGTGTGTTTCCTTTGCAACAAAACTGTGGGGCATGTCGCCCCCGCACAAGCATTGTGTCGGAAGCGTCACAGGATGGTGAGAGCGATGCCGGGAACGGTGAGCATTGTTGCATATGTGCTGGCGGCCGCGTTTTTCGGCAGCTTTGCCGGGGCGTTTCACCCTCTGGGCGACAGCCTCGCGGTGTTCCGCCTGCCCATCGCCGTGGCCGTTGCGCTCTGGGTGATATGGTCGCCCTGGCCTGCGTGGCTGCGGTGGAGCATCGCGGTGCTGTGCCTTGCCGCGATGACGCAGATCGTGGCGCAGAAATACGTCTCGCACCCCGAAGGGCCGGTGACGATCTACCAGAAGAACCTGTTGTTTCAGAACGATCAGGTCGAAGCACTTGCCGCCGATATCCGGGCCAGCCGTCCCGACATCGTGACGTTGCAGGAACTGACCTCGCGCAACGCCCCGCTGGTTCGCGATCTGCGGGCCGAGTACCCCCATCAGGCCAGTTGCGCGCTGGTCGACTGGGCGCGGGTGGCAATCCTGTCGCGCTGGCCGGTCGAAGGTGAGATTTGCTTGGAAGGTCAGGGGATTGTCGGCATCCAGGTCGCCTCGCCGCAAGGGACGTTCTGGGTGTTCAGCCTGCATGGCGCATGGCCCTGGCCCCATGAGCAGGCATCGCAGATGGCGCGCATCCTGCCGGTTTTCGAAGACCTTGAGGAGCCGGTGGTGATCGCGGGCGATTTCAACATGGTGCCGTGGTCCTTCGCGCTGCGGTCCATCCAACGCAGCACCGACACGACGCGGGCGGGGCCGCTGTTTTCGACCTTCACCAAGATGGGCGCGCCGCTGCCCATTGACCATGTCTATGCGCCGCAGGGCGGGCAGGCGTCGCCACGCCCGCTTCTGGGGTCGGACCACAGCGGCGTGCTGGCCAAGGTGTTCGTGTTCGAGCCCTAAGGCATTTCTTGCAGGTCGGGCATGGTGCTGCGGGGGCAAATTCCCGGCCCGTGCGGCCTTTTCCCGGTCACGCCGCTGGGTTAATCATGCACCATGATCCTGCAGACCAGTTTGCCCTATGATGTGCTGTCACCGCGCCCGCTGCCGGGGATCGCACCTTTGGGGGATGATCCGTGGTTTCTTGTGGACGACGCCTATGCCGCGCAGATGGCCGAGCGTGCGCGTCTGATGGCCACCCGCCGCGACGACGTGATCGCCACCGACAGTCCCGACACGGAGAATGTGACGAAGATGCTGGAGACGGTGCTGGCGCATCTGCCGCCGGGATTTGCGCGGTCTGGCGAGACGGTGTCCTGCGCGGATGGGCGGCGGGTCACGATCGACCCGACAGATCCCTTTGGCACGCTGGGCCATATCCTGCAGAACGACATCTGCCTGATGGAGAAACGGGGCGATGAACATGTGCTGACGGGCGCTGTGCTGTGCTTTCCGGCAAGCTGGCGGCTGCGCGAAAAGATCGGCCGTCCGCTGACCCATATTCACATCCCGGTCAAAAGCTACACCGACGACATCGCGCGGCGCGTGCAGCGCCTGTTCGACGGGGTGCGTCCCGGCATGCCGATCTGGCGCTTCAACGCGCTCTGGTACGAAGACCCCGCACTGTTCCAGCCGCGCTCGGCGACCGCACCCCGCCCTCTGACAGAAGTGGGCAAGACGCCGTACCTGCGCAGCGAACGTCAGGTGCTGTGGCGACTGCCCGAAAGCGATGCGGTGCTGTTCACAATCCACACCTTCATGCTGGCCCGGAGCGATGTTCCGGGCTCGGCAGGCGCGGCTTAACTACCCGCGCGTTGGGCAGAGTAGACGATGGCGCGCAGGTAGTTGCCGCTGTCATTCCAGACAGACAACACGTTGAAATTATGCGTGCCTTCGCCAAAGGGCTGTCCCGGCTGCCAGCCATTGAGGCGCAGCATGTTGGCTGCCGTGGCAAGGGCATCGTCGGCATTGTAGGGATCGGCCCGGCCGTCGCCATTGCCATCGACCCGGTATCTCAGCCAGTTGCCCGCAAGAAACTGCATATGCCCCAATTCGCCGGAGGGGCCGCCCTTGGTGCTGGGCGACAGGATGCCGCTGTCCACCATGTCGAGCGCGGCAATCGCATGCGGCTCGAACCGTGGGTGACGGCGGCAATAGGAGGAGAGGGTAACCGCGCCATCGACCACCGACGTGGCGCCCAGATAGCCGCCCCAACTGGTTTCCAGCCCCCAGATGGTGGCAAGGATCGACGCGGGAACGCCGTAGTCGCGTTCGATCGAACCGAACGTGTTCGGGTTGCGCGCGATCTTGGCGCTGGTCTGGTTGATGAAGCTCTGTGCGGTGCTGCCCGACCGCTTGGCCAGGAACTGCGCCGGATCACCCTGAAGCGTGCCGGTCTGGTTGCCAGGGTTGGATTCGAACCGCCACGTGATGTCCGACAGCCGGGCATTCTGCAGCGCGCTCAGCCCGCGTTGGCCAACACCCGCCGCCGCAGCCTGACTTGCCAGCGTTTGCTTGTACTGGTCGAACGCAGCCTTGCTGCTGATACATTCAGCCGAAAAGGCGGGAAGCGCTGCGCAGAGAGACAGGCAGGCAGCAGCAATGAATCGACGCATCAAGAGGCACTCCAACAGTTCACAATTGGTGCGACGTTAACAAATGAGGCGTTCCGGGCAAGCAGGAAGGCTGAGGCTGTCGGTTTCGGGTTGCGCTCCGGTTTGCCGGGATCAAAGCAGATCCGGCAGGGCGGGAGCCATGCCTGACTGGGCCAGAACGGCGTAAAGCCCTGCAACCCCCAGCGCCATCGCACCCGAGCGCACGTCCTCGCCGCGCACGAGATTGTGAACGATCAGCGGAATTGCCAGCGGGGCTGCGATCAGCGCAGTGGTGAACGAGATGGCCCATGCCGACAGGCGCATCGGCGCGGATTTCGCGCGCCGCTCTTCAAGTTCCATGCGCTCGATCTCTTCCAGCGTGACTCCGTTCATCTGGGCCCGAACAGCGGACATCATCCACTCGTCCAAACGCACGGCATTGCGGCGCTGCGTGGAACGCAGCTTGCTCGACGCCTTGACCTTGCGGGGGATGATGCGAGTGCGGGCCGCCAGGTGATCCAGAACGGCATCACCCGTTGCTAGGAAATCCTCGACCGCGATCGGCTGCTTGGCCCCGTCCCAGAACACGGTATGAACGCTGAAATCGCGGCACAGGTCGGCGGCGACACCTGCCAGGCGTGCGGCGCGTATCCGGGCATCAGGGCCACGGCTCGCCAGCAGCAAAACGCTGCTTGAGCCGACTTCGTCGATGGCGAGCGTCAGGGTGTCGGTGTCGTTGATCGTCCAGTCGATGTAATCGCGTGTCACGGGCAGGCGCTTGAAGGCAACGCACTGGTCGGACAAGGCGTGATGGATGGACGGCACGACGGATTTGCAAATCGCGTCGCGCGGTTTGGCTGTGACCATGCTGATCACCGTGACGTCCGAAGTGGTCATCTCTGTCCCTTCCCAAGTTACATGAAGCCGTTCCATGCGAGGAGTTAAGGCTTGGAATGTGTTCGAAATACGAAGCGAATCAGGCTCAAATTGGAATTTTGGCTGGTTCATGTTATTTTCATGCGCAAAGCGGCCGGTTTCCGGTGCGCATTTGTCAAACCGGCGACTGCGCGCTTTTTCCCGGATCCGTGTCGCGGCTGACACTGGGACAGGCTGGCAGGTGCCGAAGCTTTTTCGACCACGAAAAAAAGGCGCCCCGAAAGGCGCCTTTTCCCGAACTGCACTCTGATCGCGTCGATCAGCTGCTGTAATACATTGCAAATTCCACAGGGTGCGGTGTCATTTCGTAGTTTTCGATCTCTTCCATCTTCAGATCGATATAGCCTTCGATCTGATCCATGGTGAACACATCGCCAGCCAGCAGGAACTCGTGATCGGCCTGCAGCTCGGTGATCGCTTCACGCAGGCTGCCGCAGACGGTCGGGATTCCGGCCAGCTCTTCGGCGGGCAGATCATAGAGGTTCTTGTCCATGGCTTCGCCCGGATCGATCTTGTTGGTGATGCCGTCAAGACCGGCCATCAGCAGCGCCGCAAAGCACAGGTAGGGGTTCGCGGTGGGATCGGGGAAACGAGCCTCGACGCGCTTTGCCTTCGGGCTTTCCGTCCACGGAATACGAACGCAGCCCGACCGGTTGCGTGCGGAATAGGCGCGCAGAACGGGCGCTTCGTAGCCCGGGACCAGACGCTTATAGCTGTTGGTCGACGGGTTGGTGAACGCGTTCAGCGCCTTGGCGTGCTTCAGGATGCCGCCGATGAAATACAGCGCTTCCTGGCTCAGATCAGCATACTTGTCGCCTGCGAACAGCGGCTTGCCATCTTTCCAGATCGACATGTTGACGTGCATGCCAGAGCCGTTGTCGCCCTTGAGCGGCTTCGGCATGAAGGTGGCCGAGCGGCCGTAGGACTGCGCGACGTTGTGGATGATGTACTTGTACTTCTGGAGTTCGTCGGCCTGCTTGACCAGCGAGCCGAAAATCAGACCAAGCTCGTGCTGGCTGGTTGCCACCTCGTGGTGATGCTTGTCGACCTTCATGCCGATGCGCTTCATGGTGGACAGCATCTCGGACCGGATGTCCTGACCGTCATCGGCCGGGTTCACCGGGAAATAGCCACCCTTGTAGGTCGGACGGTGACCCAGGTTGCCCATCTCGAAATTGGTGTCGGTGTTCCATGCGGCGTGGTCGGCGTCGACCTCGTAGGAGACCTTGTTCGGTGAAACCGAGTAGCGCACGTCGTCGAACAGGAAGAATTCGGCTTCCGGACCGAAATAGGCGACATCGCCAATACCGGAGGACAGCAGATAGGCTTCGGCCTTGGCTGCGGTGCCGCGCGGATCGCGGTTATAGGGTTCACCCGTGTCGGGCTCGACGACAGAGCAGTGCACGCACACGGTCTTTTCGGCGTAGAACGGGTCGATATACGCGCTGTCCGTGTCGGGCATCAGTTTCATGTCGGAGGCTTCGATGGATTTCCAGCCTGCAATCGATGACCCGTCGAACATGAAGCCTTCTTCGAGGAAGTCTTCGTCCACCTGGTCGGACATCACTGTCACGTGCTGCAGTTTGCCGCGCGGGTCGGTAAACCGGATGTCGACATAGGCGACATCTTCGTCCTTGATCATCTTGAGAAGCGCTTCAGTGCTCATTCTCTTCCCTTTCACTGAGTTTGGGTCGGTATTCGGTTGGTAATGGGCGCAGGATCAGATCGCGTCGGATCCGGATTCGCCTGTGCGGATTCGGATGGCCTGCTCTACAGGCGATACGAAAATCTTGCCATCGCCGATCTTGTCGGTCTTGGCGGCATCGACGATGGCGGCAATAGCGCCATCCACCTGGTCGTCGTCCAGCACGACCTCGATCTTCACCTTGGGCAGGAAGTCGACCACGTATTCGGCGCCGCGATACAGTTCCGTGTGACCTTTCTGGCGACCAAAACCTTTGACTTCGACAACGCTCAGGCCCTGAATTCCTGCGTCCTGAAGGGCTTCCTTCACCTCGTCGAGTTTGAAGGGTTTGATAATGGCTTCAATCTTTTTCATGGCGGGTCCCTCGCTCCTGCGTTGGGGTTCTCAGACCACTTCTGTTTGAGGGCCACAATCGGCTAGGGTAAATGTCAGGCAGGACGGCGGCTGGATTGAAAAGCGTCGCCCAAAAAATGTGCAACATGCACAAAAAACGCGCATAAATGAAACGTGAAGAGGATCAGACGTGACCGAGTTGCTCACTTCCGCCCAGATGGGGGGCATTGAACGAGACGAAATCGAGTCGGGCGCGGTCACCGGCCTTCAATTGATGGAGCGCGCCGGGCGCGGCGCAGTCGAGGCCGCGTTCGCCAAATGGCCCAAGCTGGCGCAAGGCGCGCATCGCGCGATGGTCCTGTGCGGACCGGGCAACAATGGCGACGGCTTTGTCATCGCGCGCCGCCTCGCGGATCGCGGCTGGGATGTGGATGTCTTTCTGTTTGGTGACACGGCCAAGCTTCCGCCCGACGCAAAGACCAACCATGACCTCTGGGCGGCCATGGGGCAGGTGGCGCCTTTCGAGCCAAAGGCGGTCAAGAGCTGCGCGCGGCCCGATCTGTTTGTCGATGCCGTCTTCGGGACGGGGCTGACGCGGCCTTTGCCTGCGGACCTTGCCTCGGTGCTGGAGGTTCGGACGATGGGCACCTGGAAACGCGGCCACGCGATCCACCGCTTGGCAATCGACTGTCCGTCAGGTCTGAACCTTGACACGGGGATGATCCCGACATCGGGCGACGGCACGATGCCAGGGGTCAATTCGACCCATCTGACCGTGTCTTTCCATAGCCTGAAGGCCGGGCACAAGCTGGGTCTTGGGCCGACGCTGTGTGGGGACTTGCAGGTGGTGGACATCGGTCTGACCGGACGCGACGCGACCGAGCGTGCCATGATCGGCACCGCGCCTGATGCCGAACGCGCGCGCCTGATCGCGCCGGATTTTGCCGGGACTGCCCTGCCTCTGCGCATCTGGCCGGGTGCCATGATCGTCAAAATGCGCGGGCAGGGGCACAAGTATGAGTACGGTCACGTGATGGTGCTCGCCGGCGGGTCGGGGCGTGGGGGGGCTGCACGAATGGCCGCGCGCACGGCCTTGCGATCCGGGGCAGGGCTGGTCACGGTCCTTTGCCCGCCGGATGCGGTGCTGGAAAACGCCTGTCATCTCGATGCGGTGATGCTGCGCGCCTGCGCGGATGCCGATGCGTTCCGCGACATCGCCGATGATCGTGTCAGCGCGTTTTGTCTGGGGCCGGGCATGGGCGTCGGGCCGCAGACCCGCGCCATGGTAGAGGCCGCGCTGAGCCATGACAGGGGCCCCCGCGCCGATCGACCCGCCGCCGTGGTGCTCGATGCCGATGCGCTGACCTCCTATCAAGAGGACCCGGCGGCCCTGTTCAACCTGTGCCATGCCCGGACTGTCCTGACCCCGCACGAGGGGGAGTTTGCGCGGCTCTTTCCCGACCTCGCCCAGTCCGAACGCGGTGACCTTTCAAAGATCGACGTGGTGCGGCAGGCGGCCGACCGCGCCGGGTGCATCGTCCTGCTCAAGGGCGAGGACACGGTGATCGCAGCGCCCGGCGGCGGTGCCAGCGTGCACTCCGCCACCGGTGACCGCGCGGTGCCCTGGCTGGCCACGGCCGGGGCAGGGGATGTGCTGGCCGGTCTGATTGCCGGACTCGCCGCCCCCGAAACCGCGCCCGATCTCTTTTGTGTCGTCGAAGCGGCGGTCTGGCTGCATTGCGAGGCCGCCCGTCAGTTCGGCCCCGGCCTGATCGCCGAGGACCTCCCCGACATGCTTCCAGAGGTTTTCTTGACCCTCGAACGCTAAGAATCTGCGTACGAAGATTCTTGGGCGCCGGGCATTCTCGGGCGAAAATTCTGCTCGCATCGCCGCAGCAGCTTTGCTACTGACCAGCGCAATGCGGGTGTGGCGGAATTGGTAGACGCACCAGATTTAGGTTCTGGCGCCTTTGGCGTGGGGGTTCGAGTCCCTTCACCCGCACCATACTTTCCAGACAACCTACTGAAATTCCTTCAAGTTTTCGCTTTGGAGGACATATTGGCGTCATACATCCCGTACACAATCAGCCGCTCAGGCGCCTGTTCACTTCGAAGCGGGTTCAAGGATGACAGCAGGCAGCATTTCAGCCAATTTTTGCACCAGTTCATTCTTGCGAAAGGGCTTGCGCAGAAAGCCGATGCGCGGGTCGAGCTGTTCGTCAGGCGCGACGAACACTTCAGCATGGCCGGAAACCAGCAACACTGGAAGGCCCGGGCGTTCCTCGATCATCATTTCGGCCAGTTGCCGACCGCTGACCATGCCTGGCATGACCACGTCGGAGATCAGAAGGTCGAACGGTTCGCCGGCGCGGAGCCGGGCAAGGGCCCTTGTGGCTCGGGGCTCGGCCTCGACCTCGTATCCCAGGGACTTGACGATCATGCTGAGATACTCCCGCACCTGGTCCTCATCATCGACCACAAGAATGCGCCCGCGTGTTGCGGATTTCCGGACTGCGGGCTCGATCTCTGGCTCGACGTGGTCCTTGACCGGCCAGGCATGACTCGGCAGCAGCAACTCGACCGTGGTGCCCATGCCCACGGCACTTTGAATGCGAACTTGTCCACCGGACTGGTGAACGAAACCATGGACCATGCTGAGGCCCAACCCGCTTCCTGCGCCGACAGGCTTTGTGGTGAAGTAAGGCTCGAAGACCCGAGCCAGCGTTTCGCCATCCATCCCTTCACCGGTGTCCGAGACAACCACGCGCACGTATTCGCCGGGCTCAGGCTCATCGGGAGTGGTTGACCGGGGCAATGAAACCGTGCTGGTCGCGATGTGGAGAAGGCCGCCTTCGGGCATCGCATGGCGCGCATTCACGCAAAGATTGAGCAGCGCGCTTTCGAACATCGGCCGATCGATATGCACCGCGCCAAGGTTCCCAGCCAACTCCAGCTCCAGCGTGATCGCAGGGGTTATCGAGCGTTCGACCAGCATTTGCATGCCTTTGACGATTTCATTCGCGTCGAAGACGCCGGGCAAGAGTGGCTGTTTGCGCGCGAAGGCAAGCAGGCGCTGTGTCAACTCTGCGGCGCGTTCCGAGGCGATGATGATCTGCCCGGCCATGGTCGCGCTTGGTTGGTCGGCAGGCAGCGTGTCGGTCAGTATTTCGGCATTGCCGAGGATCACGGTAAGAAGGTTGTTGAAATCATGCGCGATCCCACCGGTTAGCTGACCCACCGCATCGAGCCGCTGCGACTGGCGCAGCTGAGCCTCGAGAGCCTTCTGCTGGGACAGATCGATGATGTTCCCGATCGCTCGAACAGGCTCGCCATTGTCATTGCGCAGAATGCTCCCCCGTTCACGCACAGGGACATATGCGCCATCGGGCCTGCGAAGCCGATACTCGACCTCCCAGGAATCGTGACCGCACCGGATCGCTTGCTCGATCCGGCCAAAGATTTGATTGCGGTCATCGGGATGAACGCTTTCAACCCATGCTGTGCATGGGACTTCATGGTTCCCGGGCGGGTAGTCAGGAAGCCAGAAGGAAGCGTTGTTGACCCAGGTCTTGTCAGTGGCGAGATCGCGATCGAAAATGAAATCGCTCGAGGCTTGCGCCACATGACGAAACCGTTCCTCGACGCGGCGCTCCTCGGTAACGTCCCGAAAAAAGATCGTCAGCTTTTCGGGCACTGGATGAGCATGAACTTCGAGCCAGCTGCCCAGTTTTGCACAATACAGATCGGTTTTCTCCGGGGCCTGTCGCTCAATCACTCTGCGAAAGAGAGTATCGAATTTGCCACCCACCAAATCCGGAAGCAGTTCCCAAAAAGAAATGCCAAGAAACTCTCGACCAGAGAAAAAGAAATTGATGGCGTTCTGGTTTGCATAGGTAACCCGGCAATCCGTATCCATGGTCAACACGCTGTCTGTCGTGATGGCCAGCACTGTTGAGAGTTCCGCCTCGCTTTCCGCAAGTTGTCTGGCGGCACCCGCGATGGCAGCGTTGCCCCGCACCAGAGAGCGATTTTGCCAGATCGTGACCAGCAAAAGGATCAACCCGGTCGCGAATAGGAAACCGTTAAGCACTTTCTGGGTGGTCTGCTTGGTGCGCAAATCGTCCCTCGCCTGTGTCATCGCAGTGAGGTTGTGCGCCAAGGCGCGCAGGCCCACCCGGTCGAAAGCATCCCTTATCGCGCCAGCCTGTTCGACGGCGCCAGCTATGGCGCCAGCTCGGTCAAGCACCTCTGCCGCTGGGCGCGCATCGCGCAGGTACAGCAGCGTTTTGCCAAGGCTGTCCATATCCGCCACAAGCGTGGCGTATTGGCCCACGAGGCGCGGTTCCTCGCCGATGAACTGGCCGAAGTCGCTGTTGCCCCAGCTCCTGATCCGGCTCAGCAGAATCTGGTGCCATAAGATAGCGGCCTCGAGGCTGGGTTGGTCGTCCGACAACGCAAGCTGTGTGACGCGCAGTTCCATCTCGGCAGCTTCGCTACGGCCCTGGAAGGCTGATGTCGCCCAATCGTATTGCGTCACCCGGTCGAGGGCGGCTTGCGAAACCCCGACTGAATGGGAAAAGGCCAACGCCCCAACGAACAAGAGGATGCCTGTGGTCACGGCGAACCACCGAAAGCTCTCAAGGTGCTTCACGACGCGATGTCGCTTCCAGTGTTCATTCGATCCCGATGGTGTGGATTTGCCAGACGGAACGGGAGTAGAAGAGCGCGTTGCGGGCTTCCTCCATGTCGTCGTATGGGAAAACGATGAACAGAGGCCCCTTGTCGGCGATGCTCATGTAGTCGCCGTTCGTCTTGAAGGCCAAGATCGCATCGAAGTCGATCAGGTCCGACAGGGGAATGTCCATATTGTAGTTGTTCAGGGCCTGAACATAGGCCGTCGTGCCCTGCGCTCCTACGGCTTCGAGGAAGCGCGCCATGGGAACGCCCTCGAAGGTCGTCTGGCCATCATGCCAGGGAGTGGTTGTCACGATGCTGGCGCTGCCCATGGCCTCGATCTGTGCCAGCGACAGGTTGATCTCGGCGCCGGTCACATTGCCGGTGACAGCGAGGATCGTGTCGCTCGCACTGGCAGGCGACGCGAAGCCAAGAAAAAGTGAAGCCGCAACTGAGGCAGCAAGACGGCGAATGGTCATATGCCCTCCCAAGGCACAGTTAACGCCGTGTGGTGCCGCATCCAGCAGACCTGCGACAGCTGGCCATATGGCCAGTGCCCAATCGCCGTCACCTAACCCAATGGACAGTAATTTCGGCAATTTTCGGTGAGGGTCTTCGCTGATTTCGTCAAGGGCGCTACCCTGAGCCCAAGCCCATGGTCGATGTGGCAGAATGGTGGGATGCCAGTCAACATGCTGGCACACTGATCAGGAGCGCTTTACCCGCACCCCCTCATCGCCGAAGCGCGGGTCTCGTTGATCCGGCCAGCCCCGAGGAGCCTCAATTCCGTTGACAGACAGGCCTGCAGGGCGCTAACGCGCTGTCACGCACCGGCAAACCGGTGCGGCGTGTCGCCTGTCGCGTGGTCTGCTGCTGCAGACAAATGAGCGGGCCTTTTGGACAGACGGGAATGGTGGCAAATCTGTTTGCATCCGGCGATCTGCATGCCGACAGGCGTGCCGAATTCGCCGAGACGCTGGCGCATCTGGAGGATCTCGATGCGGCGGTGGACGTGTTGCGCGGGGCGTTGGAGATTGTGCCCAAATGGGGCGCGGGGTGGTTTCGTCTTGGGGAATATCTTGAACGCGCAGGCGATCTGCCGGGTGCTGCGCAGGCTTGGGGCCGGGCGGTCGAGGTACAGCCCGACGATCCCTTCGGGGCGGGGCTGCGCCGTGACCTGCTGCGTGATCAGCCCCTGAGCGACACGATGCCACCCGCCTTTGTCGAACGGCTGTTCGATCAATACGCGCCCCGCTTTGAGGCGTCGCTGCTCGAAGGTCTGGATTACCAGGGACCGCAGATCATCGCCGAGGCGCTGGAGCGCACCACGGGCCTGCCGGTTGCCCATGCGCTCGATCTCGGATGCGGCACCGGGCTGATCGGACCCGTGCTGCGGCCTCATTGCGGACATCTGACCGGGATCGACCTGTCGCAGGCGATGCTGGCCGAAGCGCAGGCCAAGGGGCTCTATGACCGGCTCGACAAGGGCGATATCCAGGAGCTTCCGATCGGTAACGCGCAATATGGGCTGATCGTCGCGTCGGACGTGTTCAACTACCTTGGTGCGCTGGAACGGATCATCGGCTGGTGCGCGGCCAGCCTATCCCCTGGCGGCACGTTGATCTTTACCGTCGAACAGGCCGAAGGACGCGATGTGACGCTGCGCGAGACCCGTCGTTTTGCCCACGGGCGCGCCTATGTCAGCGACTTGCTAAAGGTGGCGGGGTTTGGCCCGGTCACGATCGTGGACGTGGTTCTGCGGCAGGATCGGGGTGCGGATGTCACCGGGTTTTGTGTCATTGCCGAGGCTGCAAAAGCGGCCCGTCGGCATCAGGGCGACGGCGAGGCGCAGCTTCCTGCGGATGCCTGATCGCGCGGCTGTATTTCCGCTTGCACCGGCCTGAAGGCCCCACTAAGAGGCGGTGGATTTTGACCGCCGCGGACGCCTCCGCGGCCCCTATGCAATGGATAAGGACGACATGCAGGTCACCGAAACCCTCAATGAAGGCCTCAAGCGCAGCTACGCGATCACCGTCACGGCGGACGAGCTGGATGCCAAGGTCAATGAAAAGCTCAAGGAAGCGCAGCCCGACATCGAGATGAAGGGCTTCCGCAAAGGCAAGGTGCCGATGCCGCTTTTGAAAAAGCAGTTTGGCCAGCGCCTGCTGGGCGAAGCCATGCAGGAAACCATCGACGGCGCGATGGCGCAGCACTTCGAAGACACCGGCGACCGTCCGGCGCTCCAGCCCGAGGTCAAGATGACCAATGACGACTGGAAAGAAGGCGACGACATCCAGGTCGACATGTCCTACGAAAAGCTGCCCGAGATGCCCGAGGTCGATCTGTCGTCGGTGACGCTCGAAAAGCTGGTGGTCAAGGCGGGTGACACCGAGGTTGACGAGGCGCTCAAGAATCTTGCCGAGACCGCGCAGGAATTCAAGGACCGCAAGAAAGGCTCCAAGTCGAAAGAGGGCGATCAGGTCGTGATCGACTTCCTTGGCAAGGTCGATGGCGAACCGTTCGACGGTGGCGCTGCCGAAGACTACCCGCTGGTGCTGGGCTCGGGATCGTTCATTCCCGGCTTCGAGGACCAGCTTGTCGGCGTCAAGGTCGATGACGAAAAGAACGTCGAGGTCAAATTCCCCGAGGAATACGGCGCGGAAAACCTGGCCGGCAAGGACGCGGTGTTCGAATGCACCGTGAAGGCCGTCAAGGAGCCCGTTGCAGCCGAGATCAATGACGAATTGGCCACCAAGTTCGGTGCCGAGGATCTGGCTGCGCTGAAGGCGCAGATCGCCGAGCGTCTGGAAGTCGAATATGCCGGTGCCGCCCGTCAGGTCATGAAGCGCGCGCTGCTGGACCAGTTGGACGAGAAGGTGTCGGTCGACCTGCCACCCTCACTGGTCGAGGCCGAGGCCAACCAGATCGCGCATCAGCTGTGGCACGAGGAAAACCCGGAGGTGCAGGGTCACGACCACCCCGAGATCACCCCGACCGAAGAGCACACCAAGCTCGCAGAGCGCCGCGTGAAGCTGGGCCTGTTGCTGGCCGAGCTGGGCCAGAAGGCAGAGGTCACAGTGACCGATGCCGAGATGACCCAGGCGATCATGAACCAGGCGCGCCAGTATCCGGGCCAGGAACGTGCGTTCTTTGATTTCGTCCGCCAGAACCAGCAGATGCAGCAACAGCTGCGCGCGCCGATCTTCGAGGACAAGGTCGTCGATCACATCGCCGAACAGGCGACCGTGACCGAAAAGGAAGTGTCCAAGGACGATCTTGAAAAGGCCGTCGAGGCGCTTGACGACGAATAAACCCATCCGGGTACAGACAAGAGAAAGGCCATCCATTCGGGCGGCCTTTTTCTTTGCGGGTATGTAGAGTAGCCGCCCCTAAAGGTGCAGCTCTGCCGAATAGGTGACGTACGGCGCGATCTCCTCGGGCAGGGTCGTGATGCCAAGGCCCGGGCTGTCAGGGATCGGGAAGGTGCCCCGATCCTCGGCACCGCGCCACGGATCGAACGCATCGCGCAGCGGATTGGGGTTCACATCGACCTCTAGCAGGCCATCGCCCCCCGCCGCGGCCAGCAGATGCGCCGACGCAATGAGGCCGATCCCGCCTCCCAGGAAATGCGGGCAATAGCGCAGCCCCGCCTCGCGGATCGCTTGCGCCACTGTCCAGCAGCCGCTGAGTCCGCCCCATTTGGCAATATCGGGTTGCAGGACGCCGAACACGCCTGTTCCGATCGCATCGGCGAAACCGTCTGTCCCGGTGATGTTCTCGCCCCCCGCAAGCGGAATCACAGAGTGGTCGGCCAAGTCGCGCCAATCGCCGGGTGCCGCATCGGCGGGCAGCGGTTCTTCCAGCCAGCCCAAAGGCAGGTCGGCGCAGGTTGTCACAAAGGACTGCGCCTCGGCCAGGCTCCAGGCCTGATTGGCATCGGCGCAGAGTGTCTCATTCTGGGCGAGCGTCTGGAACAGACCCGCCAAGAGCCGCGTGTCGCGGGCCATGTCAAAGCCCACCTTGACCTTGAACGCCGAAAATCCCGCAGCCCGGCTCAGCGCTATCTGGTCGTCGGCCTGAGCGATGGCGATGCCGCTGGCATAGCAGGGGACGCTGCTCTGCGCATCGGGGGCAAGGAAACGCGCCACGGACTGACCGGTGCGGCGCGCCTCCAAGTCGGTCATCGCGGTGTCAAGACCGGCGATCACCTGTCGGAACGGCCCCCATTCGCCGCATTGCAGGGCGCGGATATGGGTCTGCCGCGTCAGGGTCGCAAAAAGATCGGGCGTGTTGTCGAAAGACCGGCCAAGCAGCAGATCACCCATATCCTCGATCAAAAGGCGCGCGCGGTGCTCGGCCCCGGCGGCGGGCCAGTTGGCAAAGATCTCGCCCCAGCCGAAGGTGCCATCACTGTCCTCGACCCGCACAAAGACCGCAGGCCGGTTGTGCATGACGCCAAAGGACGTGGCGACCGGTGACGAGACCGGCACGCGGTAGGCGGATACATTTATTCGGGACAGTGTGATGGACATTCCAGCAAGACAGCAGGATGCCGCTGCAAAGGCAAGCGCGTCGTCGCCGGTGGGGTCATGCCGCAACGAAAAAGGCCGCACCCGAAAGCGCGGCCTCTGTCTCGTTGGGTTGAAACCCGAACGAGATTACTTGTCGTCGTCCTGGTCGTCAGCGTCAGAGCCGCGGCTCTGCGGGCTGTAATCGCCAGAATCGTCGTCGAGACCGGCTGCGCCGATATCGTCGAACAGCTCCTGGATCTCGAATTCCGCCTGTGCTTCTTCCTCGGCGGCGAGTTCCTGAATGGACTTGCCGGAGGCCTGAAGTTCGGCTTCCTCGGGCGAACGCGCGACGTTCAGTTCGATGGTCACCATGACTTCGGGGTGCAGGTGCACCTCGACGTCATGCAGGCCAAGAACCTTGATCGGCTTGCGGATGATGATCTGCTTGCGGTCCAGCGTGAAGCCTTCGGCAGTTGCAACATCAGCCGCGTCACGGGTGGTGACGGAGCCGTAGAGGTTGCCGCCGTCCGACGCCTGACGAATCACGAGGAACTGCTGGCCGCCAAGACGGTTGGCCATTGCTTCGGCCTCTTTCTTGGTTTCCAGGTTCTGTGCTTCGAGCTGGGATTTCCGGGTTTCGAACGACGCGATGTTCTCTTTCGAGGCGGTCAGCGCCTTGCCCTGCAGCAGCAGGTAGTTGCGCGCAAAGCCGGGCTTGACGTCGACGACGTCGCCCATCTGGCCAAGCTTGGCCACGCGTTCCAGAAGAATGACTTGCATGTGCGTGTCTCCTTACTTCACTGCGTAGGGCAGCAGGGCGAGAAAGCGGGCGCGCTTGATGGCGCGGGCCAGTTCACGCTGTTTCTTTTGAGACACGGCCGTGATGCGCGACGGCACGATCTTGCCGCGCTCAGAGATGTAGCGCTGCAGGAGCTTGGTGTCTTTGTAGTCGATCTTGGGTGCGTTGTCGCCCGAGAAGGGGCACACCTTGCGACGGCGGAAAAATGGTTTCGTAGCCATGGATTAGCGTCCTTTCTTCAGGCGATCAATTGCGACGTTCGCGTCGTTCGCCACGATCGCCCCGGTCACCGCGATCACCGCGATCTCCACGGTCGCCGCGGTCTCCACGATCACCCCGGTCGCCACGATCTCCGCGGTCGCCCCGGTCGTCGCGCTTCTGCATCTGGACCGAAGGGCCCTCTTCATGTGCGTCCACCTTGATGGTGAGAATGCGCATCACGTCGTCATGCAGTCGCATCAGGCGCTCCATTTCCTGCACGGCTTCCGACGAGGCGTCGGTGCGCAGGTAGGCGTAGTGGCCCTTGCGGTTCTTGTTGATCTTGTAGGCCATCGTCTTGACGCCCCAGTATTCGTGATCAACCAGCGTGCCGCCGTTGTCCGAAAGAACTGTGCCGAAATGTTCGATGAGGCCTTCAGCCTGCGCGCTGGACAAATCCTGACGCGAGATAAAAACATGCTCGTATAGCGGCATGTGCACTCCGTTTCTGTTCTGGCGCATTTCAAAGGACAGGGTCTGAACCCTTTCGCTCCTGCCCACGAGAGACTGCGCGGTAAAAATCGTCCTGCGAAAGGAAGCCGCCTTATACACGCGATGCACATCAGTGCAAGCCCCGGTCGATGCCGGAGAGTGCACGGATGCAAGGGCCTTAGTCGTACCGGTGTGACAGCGTCATGATCGTCCCATCGGCGCGGGTGATTTCGCGGGCATAAAGCTCTGGGCGGACAAGCGCGTCGTCCATGTAGCCGAACACGGTCACGGCTTCGCCCACGTCCGCTGGCACCCAATTCGGGCCGACATAGACCCGCAGCGTTCCTGTGTCGTCGCGCAGGCGGAATTCGTCTTCGTCCAACAGTCGATCAACCGTGCCGGCGACTGTCACCATCGTGCCGCGCTGCACATCCGAAATGGCGGTCAAAGGGCGGTCTTGCGAACTGGCAAAGCCGGGGTTTGCAAACGCGCTGAAACAAAGGGCCGTGGCAAGTCCAAGGGCGGATCGGGTACGGGGCATTCTGATATGTCTCCGGAAATGTTTTGCGAACGACTTGCAAGTGGTCATTCGTCGCCGGTTTACAATCTGGCGTTCCGGGCATCCGCACTTTTTTGCCGATCACGTCGTCGGGTCGCCGTTCGAATTGCCTGCAGATCGCCGCACCGTTTGTCCGGGTTTGCCCACGTTGCGCCCTTCGCCAGACACATTTTCGAAACAGACTGTTTCCATAGCGTAAACGGTGAAACGGCCGATGTCCGTCGGTCGGGGAGAAACAAGATGGTGCAGTACGATGAAAACTATGTGCGGACCCACGGTGCGGTCGGCAAGCTGATCCGCCGCATCATCGGCATCGCCTGCCTGATCGCAGTTCCGGGGATCTGGATCGCGGTACAGGGCGCCTTGCCCGAGGCCCGGCTCATGGGGCTTGGATTGTCGGTGATCGTCATGGGAGTTGCGGGATTGTGCCTCTTCGGGCGCTGACTGTTCATTCCGACACAGACTCTGTTGAGTTTAAACGAATTGAGACTGCGCCGCGCCGCAGCGATGTGTCTGTCATCGCAACTCCCATTGAGGACTGACACATGAAAAAGACACTTCTCGCAGCCGCCCTTGTCGCGCTGCCGTTTGCGGCACAGGCAGAACCCGAAGCCTATACGCTCGATTCCAGCCACAGCCAGATCCTCTTCTCCTACAACCACCTTGGCTATTCCACGACCTGGGGCATGTTCTCGGGTTTCGAGGGCGACATCCAGTTCGACCAGGCGGACCCCGCCAACTCCACCGTGACCGTGTCCTTCCCGGTGCGCTCCATGTTCACTGGCTGGGAAGGCCGGTTCGAGCATTTCATGTCCGCCGATTTCTTCGGCGCGGCTGAGGACGAGATGGTCACCTTCACCTCGACGGCGATCGAGCTGACGGGCGACACCACCGCCAACATCACCGGCGATCTGACGCTGAACGGCATCACCAAGCCGGTGACCCTTGCCGCGACGCTGAACCAGCAGGGCGATCACCCGATGGAGGGCAAGCCCTGGGCCGGGTTCTACGCCACCACAACGCTGATGCGCAGCGACTTCGAAGTGGGCGCCTTTGCACCCTTCGTCAGCGACGAAGTGCAGCTTCAGATCTCGGTCGAGGCGATGAAAGCCGGTTCGTAATCCGATCCTACGGCAGAAACGAAAAACCCCGGGCAAAGCGCCCGGGGTTTTTTTTGTTGTCCATACGAGTGTGGATTTCAATTGTCGGGCGTGCCGCCGCGCGTCGCCACAAGGTCCACCGTCACGCTGACCTCGAAGCCAAGCTGGCCCTGGTCCGTCATGCCTGCGCCGATATTGAAGGCGCGGCGATCCAGAACCGTTGTGCCCTGCACCCGCGCCGTGTCCCCGTCGAGCGTCAGATCGAAGGGCAGGGATACCGGTTCTTCGACGCCGCGCAGGGTCAGCGTGCCGTCTGCGACATGGCCCTTCTCGGTGGTCAGGATGTCGGCGCTGAACCGGGCGGTCGGGAATTGCGTGCTGGCAAAGTAATCCGGACCCATCGCCTGCTGCGTCACCGATCCCAGCGTGAGCGATTGTATCGCGATCTCCACATCGACCGATCCGGCCACCCCGGAGGACACGGTTTCGTCAAAGCTGATATCGGCGGTCCAGTCGGCAAAGCTGCCGGACACTTCCGAGCTCATCTGGCGCACGGTGAGGCCAAGGCTGCCTTCGGTCACCGCCCAGTCGCTGTCCACCTCCTGTAACGCCGGGGCCTCGGCCGCGGTGGCCTGCCCGTCGTGGAAGACACCCAGCATGTTGCCGATGCCGATTGCCGCTGCCCAGACCGTGACCGCCAGAACCGGAGGCATCAGCTTGCCGTGTCGCTTGACCAAAGGGGCCTGACCCACGCAGCGCCCCGGCAGCATGCGTGCCAGCGTGTCGTCCTCGTCGATCACCGCGTGTTTGATCGCCCCCGCGATGTGCAGGGCCAGCGACAGGATCAACACGCGCTCGAACACGATATGCATGCCCGCCGCGATCTCGGAGACGGCAAGGCTTTCGGGCACCAGCGGCAGGTTCTGGCCAAACGGCCACCAGATCGGCGCAAAACCTTCGGTCGCGGCGTGGTGAATCCAGCCGGACAAGGGCACCAGCACCAGCGATCCGTAAAGCAACCAGTGCACGATCTCGGCCAACAGAGTCTCGGTCCGGCGATCGGGATGCAGGGGCGCGGGCTTTGGCTGGCTCAGCGCCCAGAGGATGCGGGCCAGCGCCACGAAGAACAACGTGACGCCGATGGTCTTGTGCAGCGAGAACAGCCACGCCTTGTCGGCCAGCTGCTCGGCCGTGTCGTAGGGCAGGTCATTGGCGATGATGCCCAGCGGGATCACGGCAAGAATGCCAAGCGCGGTCAACCAGTGAAAGGTCTTGGCGACAGCGCCATATTGGGCGGTGGTATTTGCGACGGGCATAGGGTCGGCTCCGGACTGAATAACGTGCGGAACAGCTATCGTCTGGGACGCGCGGTGCAATCTTCGCCAACGCACACAAAGAGTGCAGCAACGTTGCGTCGCTGCGGAACGGGCTGTAATGGCATGCCCAACACATCAGGAGGGTGCCGTGAGCCGAGCTTTTCTATTCCCCGGACAAGGGGCGCAAACCATCGGAATGGGCCGCGATCTGGCCGACGCCTACCCGGAGGCCCGTGCGGTGTTCGAAGAGGTGGACGACGCGCTCGGTGAAAAGCTGAGCGCGCTGATCTGGGAGGGCGAGATCGAAGCGCTGACCCTGACGGCCAATGCACAACCGGCGCTGATGGCGACCTCGTTGGCCGCGATGCGCGCGCTCGAGGCGGAGGGCGTGAGTGTCACATCTGCGGCTTATGTGGCCGGACATTCGCTGGGCGAATATTCGGCGCTGACGGCGGCGGGCGCTTTGTCGGTGTCGGATGCGGCGCGGCTCTTGCGGGCACGAGGAACGGCCATGCAGGATGCGGTTCCGGTGGGTGTGGGGGCCATGGCGGCCATCCTGGGTCTGGGGCTCGAGGACGTGCGCGCCGTGGCCGAGGCGGCAGCACAGGGCGAGGTCTGTGACGCCGCCAATGACAACGATCCGGGGCAGGTGGTCGTCTCCGGCCACAAGGCGGCTGTGGAACGCGCCGTCGATCTGGCGAAAGAGGCGGGTGCCAAACGCGCCCTTCTGTTGCCGGTCAGCGCACCGTTCCATTGTGCGCTCATGGCCCCTGCGGCCGAGGCGATGGCCGACGCGTTGGGCCAGGTGACGATCAACACGCCTGCAGTCCCGGTTGTGGCGAATGTGCGGGCCGAAGCGGTGAGCGACCCCGAGACGATCCGGGCGCTGCTTGTCGAACAGATCACCGGGGCCGTGCGCTGGCGCGAGTCGGTGACGTGGATGGTCGGGCAGGGTGCAGATGAGTTCTGGGAAATCGGTGCGGGCAAGGCGCTGATCGGCATGGTGCGTCGCATCGAGCGCGAGGCGGCGACGCGTGCCGTGGGCACGGCGGCCGATGTGCAGGCGGCAATCCGGGACACCTGACACGCCCCAGAATTTTATGGCGGGCGTTGAGAATCTTCGTACGAAGATTCTCGGGCGCGAAGATTAAATTATGATGAAAAGGACCACGACATGTTCGATCTGACAGGCAAGACCGCGCTGGTGACCGGCGCTTCGGGGGGCATCGGCGGCGAGATCGCCCGCGCCCTGCACGCAGCCGGGGCCACCGTCGGCCTTTCCGGCACCCGCACCGAACCGCTCGAGGCGCTGGCGGCTGATCTGGGCGAGCGCGCCCATGTGCTGCCCTGCAACCTCAGCGATCCCGAGGCCGTGGCAGCCCTGCCGAAACAGGCGGTGGATGCCATGGGCAGCGTCGATATCCTCGTGAACAATGCAGGGATCACCCGCGACAACCTCTTCATGCGCATGTCTGACGACGAATGGCAGTCGGTGATCGACGTGAACCTGACCGCCACGTTCAAGCTCTGCAAAGGTGTGCTGCGCGGCATGATGAAGGCGCGCTGGGGCCGCATCGTCAACATTTCCTCTGTCGTCGGAGCGACCGGCAATCCGGGGCAGGGCAACTATGCCGCCGCCAAGGCTGGCATGGTCGGCATGTCCAAATCCCTGGCCTACGAGGTCGCCAGCCGTGGCATCACCGTCAACACGGTCGCTCCCGGCTTCATCGAGACCGCGATGACCGACAAGCTGACCGATGACCAGAAATCGGCGATCCTGACACAGATTCCCACGGGTCGCATGGGCACCCCCTCAGAGATCGCGGCGGCAGTTCTTTATCTCTCCAGCCCCGAGGCCGCCTATGTCACCGGCACCACGCTGCACGTCAATGGCGGGATGGCAATGCTCTGATTTCACAGGGGAAACGCTGATTGTGCAGGTGCAGAAATGCCTGATATCACAAAGGTTTTCCCCTGCACGAGATTGTGTTGAAAGCGTTTGCCATCCCGATTCCATGTGCTATAGCGGCGCAGGTTTTGGACCTGCCCTTTCGATTTCGGGCCGTTCCGGTCTTCGGCGTTCGACCGGGGCGCAAACCACCGCCCGCAAGGGTACGATAATTTCCGCCCGGGCGCGGGCTAACCCGGCCTCCGCGCCGACGAAACTGTGAGGAAGAAAACATGAGCGACGTCGCAGATCGCGTTAAGAAAATTGTTGTCGAGCACCTTGGTGTCGAAGAGGACAAGGTTGTTGAGAACGCGTCGTTCATCGACGATCTCGGCGCCGACAGTCTCGACACCGTCGAGCTGGTCATGGCCTTCGAAGAAGAGTTCGGCATCGAGATTCCGGATGACGCGGCCGAAACCATCCAGACCTTCGGCGATGCGGTGAAGTTCATCAACGAAGCGCAGTAAGCGGTTCGAACTTCGGCATTTTTAAACGCGCTCTGCTTCAGGGCGCGTTTTTCTTTTGCGCCTTCTCCACGGCCTTGGCGGCGTCCCAAAGCGCGTCCATTTCCGCCAGATCGCTGTCGGCGGGAGTCTTGCCCTGTGCGGCCAGCGCGGCCTCGATACTCTCAAAACGGCGGGTGAACTTGGCATTGGCAGCGCGCAGTGCCGCTTCGGGGTCAAGCCCCATGTGACGGCCAAGATTGACCATCACGAACAGCAGGTCACCGAATTCCTCGAACCGCTCTGCCTCGTCCTGAACCTCGCGCAATTCCTGCGCCTCCTCGACGATCTTGTCCAAGACCTCGTCCGTGGTGGGCCAGTCGAACCCCACGCGCGCCGCACGGTTCTGCAGCTTGATCGCGCGGGACAGGGCGGGCAGCCCCTTTGCCACACCCGCCAGAACGCCAGTCTCGGCCTTGCCCGCGCGTTCCGCCGCCTTGATCTGTTCCCAGTCCTGCACCTGTTGTTCGGCGGATTTCTCTCGGCTTTCATCGCCGAACACATGCGGATGCCGCGCCACCATCTTGTCGCTGATGGCGTTGGCCACATCGTCGAAGCTGAACATCCCGGCCTCTTCGGCCATCTGGGTGTGGTAGACCGACTGGAGCAGCAGATCGCCCAATTCGCCCTTCAACTCGCCCCAGGCTTCGCGCTCGATGGCATCCGCAACCTCGTAGGCTTCCTCGATCGTGTAGGGCGCGATCGACGCGAAATCCTGTTCGATGTCCCAGGGGCAGCCGGTTTCTGGGTCGCGCAGCCGACGCATGATTTCAAGCAGCCGGGGCATCCCGCCCTTGGGATCATGGATCAGGTCATCGGACATTGCAGGCCTCCGTGCTTCGGGATTAGATGCAGGGATGCGGCATCAGACCGAGGGAGTCCAGACATGGCCATCATCAACCGGATCGGCGACTATGCCGAGGACATGAAGACATGGCGGCGGCATCTGCACATGCACCCGGAACTGAGCCTTGATTGCTTTGAGACGGCGGCGTTTGTCGTTGAACGCCTGAAAGAGTTCGGGGTCGACGAGATCCACGAAGGCATCGCGCAGTCCGGTGTCGTGGCGTTGATCCGAGGGCAGGGGGACGGTCCGGTCACCGGCCTGCGCGCCGACATGGACGCCCTGCCGATGGACGAGATCACCGGGGCCGATTGGGCCTCTACCATCCCGGGCAAGATGCATGCCTGCGGCCATGACGGGCACACCACGATGTTGCTGGGGGCCGCGCGCTACCTTGCCGAAACCCGCAGGTTCAAGGGCACCGTCGCGCTCATTTTCCAGCCCGCCGAGGAAACCGTGGGCGGCGGGCGCATGATGGTCGAAGAGGGCATCATGGACCGCTTCGGCATCCAGGAGGTCTACGCGATCCACACCGATCCGTTTTCCGAGGAAGGCCAGCTGCGCACCTGTTCGGGGCCGATCATGGCGGCGGTGGATGATTTTCACATCACCGTGCGCGGCGTGGGTGGCCACGCGGCATATCCATCGTCCTGCAGGGATCCAATGCCCTGCGCGCTTGCCATCGGACAGGCGCTGCAAACCATCGTGTCGCGCAACACCGACCCGCTCCTGCCGCTGGTGGTGTCGCTGACCATGATCTCGGGCGGCACGGCGACCAACATCGTGCCCGAAACCGTGTCCATGTCCGGCACCGTGCGCAGCTTTGATCCGGATCTGCGCGACATGGTGGAACGCCGCATCGCCGAGATTGCCCACGGGCAGGCCGCCAGCTACGGCGTCGCAGCCAAGGTCGATTACGTGCGCAACTACCCGGCCACCGTGAACCACGAGGCGCAGGCCGAATTTGCCGGACGCATCGCCAGGGACGTGGTGGGAGAGGCCAGGACCATCACCGATCTGCGCCCCGAAATGGGGGCCGAGGATTTCTCGTACATGCTCGAAGCCCGCCCCGGTGCGTTCCTGTTCCTTGGGCAGGGGGTTGGCCCGTCCTGCCACCACCCGGCGTTCGATTTCAACGACGACGTCGCCCCCATCGGCGCGTCCTTCTTTGCCCGCCTCATCGAAACACGGCACGGAGTGTGACCCATGGCGCTTGAAGACGCGAAAACCCAGATCGATCACGCATTCACCCGCGACGACCTGAAAGGCGCCAGTTTCGAAAACGCCTTTGCGGGTGCCACATCCTTCCTGCGGCGGCGCTACACAAAGGATCTGTCCGAGGTGGACATCGCCGTCACCGGTGTGCCCTTCGATCAGGCGGTGACCCACCGCACCGGCACCCGCTTTGGCCCCCGTGCCATCCGCGAGGCATCCACCCTGCAGCCCTACGACATGCCCTATGGCTGGGGCTACAACGTGCTCGAGGAATTCGCGATTGCGGATTATGGCGATCTGGCCTTCGACTATGCCAAGATATCGGAATTTCCCGAGACGCTGAAAAACCATATCGCTGGCATATTGGCGACCGACACCGCCACGGTCACGCTGGGGGGCGATCACTCCATCACCCTGCCGATCCTCGAAGCCTACGCCGAGAAATACGGGCCGCTCTCCTTGCTGCAGTTCGACGCCCATACCGACACATGGGTCGATGATGACATGGACCGCATCGACCACGGTACGTTTCTCTACAAGGCGGTCAAGCTGGGTCTGGTCGACCCGAGCCGCTCGGTCCAGGTGGGCATCCGCACCGACAATCCCGACACGCTGGGCTTCAACATCATCGACGCCCGCGAAATGCACCGCTCCGGCCCTGACGCCGTGGCCCGGAAAATCCGCGAGATCCTCAAGGATTACCCGACCTACCTCACCTTCGACATTGACTGTCTTGATCCAGCCTTCGCGCCGGGCACGGGCACGCCGGTCTGGGGGGGACCGTCAAGCGCCTATATCGCCGTGATCCTGCGAAATATCGCCGGGATCGAACTGATGGGGGGCGATGTGGTTGAAGTCAGCCCGCCATTCGATACATCAGGGATAACGGCAATGGCGGGTGCGCATGTGGCGACAGAGATTCTGTCGCTTTGGGGATGGACCCGGCGCGCCTGAAGTTCAGTAAGCGGGATCAGCGGGCAGGTGCCCAATATCGGCAAGGATAAGGGCGTCGTGAAAATGTTTTTCTGGGCCGTGGTGCTGATTGTTGTGGCGGGTCTGGCCTGGATCAGGTTCGCCCCGTCGGACCCTGCCGTCTGGCATGTCGATCCCCAGGTCACGGCGGATCAGGATCTGGCAGGCGGCGTGCGCCGTCGCATTCCGGCCGAGGATGGCACCTTCGCCGAACTCGACCGCATCATCCTTGCGACCCCGCGCACCGAAGTGCTGGCGGGCAGCGTGGACGAGGGCAAGGTGACCTATATTTCGCGCTCGAAATGGATGGGGTTCCCCGACTACACGACCGTGATGAAGAACAAGGACATCCTTGAACTTTTCGCCCGGTCACGCTTTGGCCAGTCCGACCTTGGTGTGAACAAGGCCCGCGTCGAAAACTGGCTCGACCAGCTGGACCAATAGGCCTTGACCGGACCGCGTTGATGCTCGACAGAACCGCATGATCCCCGAAGACCGCCTGCACCAGATCACATCGCGTTTTGAATACCTCGAGGCCCAGATGGCCGAAGGGTCGGGCGATATTGCCGCAATCGGCAAGGAATATTCCGACCTGCGCCCGGTGGTCGAACAGATCGCCGAGTGGAAACAGGTGCGCGCCGACATCTCCGATGCCGAGGCGATGCTGTCCGACCCCGAGATGCGCGAACTGGCACTTGAGGAGCTGCCCGATCTCAAGGCGCGGCTTCCCAAGGTGGAACACGCCCTGCAGTTGGCGCTCCTGCCGCGCGACACCGCCGATGCACGGCCCGCAATGCTCGAGATTCGCCCCGGAACGGGCGGCGAAGAGGCAGCACTGTTCGCCGGTGACCTTTTGCGCATGTACCAGCGCTATTCCGAGGCGCGCGGCTGGCGGTTCGAGATCATCGAGGAACAATCGACCGAGATCGGCGGCATCAAGGAGGTCGTGGCGCACATCACCGGCACGAACGTCTTTGCCCGGCTGAAATACGAATCCGGCGTACACCGCGTGCAGCGCGTGCCCGAGACCGAATCGGGCGGGCGTATCCACACCTCTGCCGCCACCGTGGCGGTCCTGCCCGAGGCCGAGGACGTGGACATCCAGATCAACGCAAACGACCTGCGCATCGACACCATGCGCAGTTCCGGCGCGGGCGGGCAACACGTCAACACCACCGATTCGGCGGTGCGCATCACCCACATCCCCAGCGGGATCGTCGTCACCAGTTCCGAGAAATCCCAGCACCGCAACCGCGAGATCGCGATGCAGGTGCTGCGCACGCGGCTCTTCGACATGGAGCGGCAAAAGGTCGATGCCGAACGCTCGGCCAATCGCAAATCGCAGGTCGGCTCGGGCGACCGTTCCGAACGCATCCGCACCTACAATTTCCCGCAGGGGCGCCTGACCGACCACCGCATCGGCCTCACGCTCTACAAGCTGGACGCGGTGATGGCGGGTGATCTCGACGACATCATCGACGCGCTTGCCGCCGATGCGCAGGCCACACTGCTGGCCGAGATGGGGGCATGACCGGCACCGACGCGCTGACCCGGGCGGTGGCGCAATTGCGGAACGCAGGGATCGACGATCCGGCCCGCGATGCGCGTCGCTTGTTGTCGCATGTGTTGGGCATCGCGCCGGGACGGCTGACGCTGGTGTTGCCCGATCTTCTCGATGATGCACAGGCAGCACGGTTTTTCGCGCTGATCGACCGTCGGACAACCCGCGAACCGGTGTCGCATCTGACCGGCATCCGCGCCTTCTATGGCCGTGACTTTCATGTCACACCCGCCGTCCTTGATCCGCGGCCAGATACAGAAACCCTGATCGAACAGGCGCTTGCGGGCGAGGTCTCATCTGTTCTCGACCTTGGCACCGGATCGGGCTGCATCCTTCTGACGCTGCTCGCCCATCGCCCCTTGGCCCAAGGCCTCGGCACCGACCTGAGCTCCGAAGCGCTGACTGTTGCCAAGGACAACGCAACCCGGCTGTCGCTGCAGGACCGCGCGACATGGGCGCAGGGCGCCTGGTTCGACGCGGTGCCGCCCGGCGCATGTTTCGACCTGATCGTGTCGAACCCGCCCTATATCGCTTTGAATGAAATGCCCGGTCTCGCGCCCGACCTTGCCTTTGAGCCGCGTATGGCGCTCACCGACGAGGCGGACGGGCTCAGCGCTTATCGTGCCATAACTGGTGGCGCGACCCCGTTCCTTGCCCCACAGGGTCGCCTGCTGGTCGAGATCGGCCCCACCCAAGGGCAGGCGGTGGCAGAGCTTTTCCGCACCGCGGGTCTTGCAAATGTGACCCTGCATTCTGATCTGGACGGCCGTGACAGGGTGGTATCCGGCGTAATCCTGCCACGAACCGACCGATAAGGACAAAAATCCGATCAGTTCGACGCAAATTCTGCTTGTAAGCTGGGGTCGGACATGATTACTCAGAGTCATTGCAGCGGTCGAGGCTGGTTTGCACCCCTCTCGCGCGATTGTAAGCCCAAACATGGATGCTTTTGCATAAGACCCGCGCACAAAGCGCACACAGCAATCGCAAAAACAGCTGAAAGAAGGCTGGAAAGTAACAAATGCGTTCTTCAAACAAACGTTCGCGGAACAAGAACAACCGCAACCGTCCGAATACCGTCGGCAACGTCGTCAACCGTGTGTTCGACAGCTCCGGCCCTGATGGCAAGGTGCGCGGTACTCCGCAACAAATCATTGATAAATATAACCAACTCGCGCGCGACGCCCAGCTGAGCAATGACCGCGTGAATGCGGAAAACTTCCAGCAGCACGCAGAGCACTACATGCGCATGCTCAGCGAGGCGCAGCGCGAACAGGATGCCCGTCGCGAGCAGGACACCCGCCGCGAACAGCAGGAACGCGAAAACCGCGACCGCCAGTCACAGCGTGACACCGAACGCCCCGCGCGTCAGGAGCAGGATGCGGCCCCGCAATCCAGTAATGATCCTGCCGAGGCACCGCAGCCCGACGTGATCGACCGCGGCGACGATACCGCCGACAGCGGATTGGTGGAAACGCCGGAATCCAAGGCCGAGGAAAAGCCGAAGAAACCGCGTGCGCCGCGCAAGCCGCGCAAGAAACCCGAACCCAAATCCGAAGATGCGCCTGCGCAGGAAACGACTTCTGACGCTGCGGAATAAAGATCAGGACAGAATGACGCTCAGGCCGGGGGACATCCCCGGCCTTTTGCGTTTCAGTGGCTGTCAGGCCAGCTGGCGTGCCAAGGCGCAGAACTGTTCCAAAGACACCCGTTCGGCCCGTTCGGTCGGTGCGATGCCCACGGCGGTCAGGTGATCCTCGATCTCGGGCGACAGTCCCTTCAGCGAGGCGCGCAGCATCTTGCGGCGCTGGTTGAACCCGGCGGCAACAATGCGCTCCAGCAGCTTGGGATCGGCGTCAAAGCGCGGTGCGGGCAGGGCGCGCAGATGCACGACGGCGGAACTGACCTTGGGGGGCGGCGTGAACGCCTCGGGGGGCAGATGCATCACGATCTGCGCGTCACAGCGCCATTGCGCCAGCACTGCCAGCCGACCGTACGCCTTGTCGCCCGGCTTGGCGATGATGCGTTCCGCCACTTCTTTCTGAAACATCAGCGTGAGACTGCTCCACACCGGCGGCCACACGGCAGGTGTCAGCCAGCGCACCAGCAATTCGGTGCCGACGTTGTAGGGCAGGTTGGCGCAGATCGCGATGGGCGGCGTCAGATGCGCCAGTGCATCCACCTGCAGCGCGTCGCCCTCGATCACCTCAAGCCGTCCGGGATAGGCCGCAGCGATCTCGGCCAGCGCGGGCAGGCAGCGCGGGTCCTTCTCGACCGCCAGCACCTTGCGCGCGCCCTCCACCAGCAAGCCGCGGGTCAGCCCGCCCGGGCCGGGGCCAATCTCGAGCACATCCGTGCCGCTCAGATCGCCCGCCTGACGCGCGATCTTGGCGGTCAGGTTCAGGTCGAGCAGAAAGTTCTGCCCCAACGCCTTGCGCGCGCTCAGCCCGTGTGTGGCGATCACCTCGCGCAGCGGGGGAAGGCCGTCGATCATCGCCATTGCAGCCTCGCCATGCCGGGAGTTGTCCCCTGCTTCTTCTTTTCAAAAATATGCAAACTCTGTCCCATCCACCGGTGATGCCGTCAGGAGGCCGCGTTGGCCAGCCGCCACGCCATGCGCAGGGCTTCGATGGTCGATCCCGGATTGGCCGCACCGGTGCCCGCGATGTCAAAGGCGGTGCCGTGATCGGGTGACGTGCGGATGATCGGCAGGCCAAGCGTCACGTTCACGCCCTGGTCGAAATCCAGCGTCTTGATCGGGATCAGCGCCTGGTCGTGATACATGCAGATCGCGGCATCATAGTTCGTGCGGGCCGCGGCATGAAACATCGTGTCCGCCGACAGCGGCCCGGCGATCTGCATGCCTTCGGCGCGCAGCCGCTCCAGCACCGGCGCGATCACGTCGATCTCTTCGCGGCCCATGCGCCCACCTTCGCCCGCATGCGGGTTCAGCCCGGCGACCGCAAGTCGAGGCTCGGCAATGCCGAATTGCCGCTGCAGCGCGGTATGGGTGATGCGGATCCGTGTCTCGATCAGGTCCGGCGTCAGCGCCAGCTTCACCTCGTGCAGCGGAATGTGGATCGTCACCGGCACCACCCGCAATTGCGGCCCGGCCAGCATCATCACCACGTCATCCGTATCGCACAGATGTGCAAGGAATTCCGTATGTCCGGGAAAGCCGAAGCGCGCGCCTTCCTGCAAGGCCTGCTTGTGGATGGGCAGGGTGCACAGCCCCCCCGCCTTGCCGCTGGCTGCAAGGGCCACGGCGCGTTCGATCACCGCAACCACGCCTTTGGCCTGCGCGTGCTGCGGCTTGCCGGGGGTGCGCGGGCCGTCGAACCGGTGCGGCAGGACGGGCAGGGCCGAGCCCTCGGTCGATACCTCGTCCGGTGCCGCGATCTCGGTCCAGTCGGTGCCTTGGGGCAGATGCGCCGGATCCCCGATCAGGAAAAACGGCACCTCGCCACGCAGCGCGCCCCACGCCATGCAGGCCAGTTCCGGGCCGATCCCGGCAGGTTCCCCGATGGTCAGGGCAATCGGCGCTGCGGTCATTGCGTGACGATGCGGGCGTCGGCGCGCAATTGCTGAAGGTAGCTTTCGGCCAGCGACTGAAGCCTCTGGTTGCGCAGCCCAAGCGCGAACTGGTCACGATCCACGTCGTCATTCATCTCGGCAGTGCGGCCACAGAGCATCAGGAACATCAGCGTCTGCCCGTTCGAGCGGGTCAGCGCGGTGGACACCTCGCCGGGATCGAGCTTGGACAGCTCAAAGGCGATGTCGGTGGGGATGTCCGCCGGGGGCAGGGTCTGCCGGTCCAGTACCTCGTTCGGCTGACCCTTGGCGATGCCGTAGAGATCGTCACAGCGATCCACCCGGCTTTCCAGCACCCGCGCCTGCGCCAAGGTGGCGTCCGAACGCCCACCGGGCAGGAAATAGGCTGCATATTCGATGGCCGAATAGGTCGGCGGGACAAACCCCGTCTCCTCGATTCCGCGCAACTGGAACAGCGCCACGGCGTTCGGGATCGGCAGCGGATCGGTTACTTCACCGGGGGCGAGCGCCAGCACCAGCGGGCGCAGCACGGGAGGCAATTCGTCAAGGTTCTGCCAGGGCAGGCGGCCGCCTGCGCCGCGGCTCTCGGTTGCCGAAAACTGCCGCGCCTGCGCCGAGAACTCGGCCTCGGACGTGGTCTGGCTGATCCGTTCGGCACGTTCAAGCACGGCCTCGGCCTGTTCTGGCGGGGCCGGCATGATGATCTCGGACAAGAGCACCCGCACCGAGGATTCACCCGAAGCGCCAAGCGCCCGGTCGATTTCGGTTTCGGACAGGTTCACCCGGCCCGCGAACCGGGCCTGCACCAGCAACCGCCAGCTGAGGCCCGCGCGCACGAAATCCCGGAATGTCTGTTCGGAAACCCCATCGGCTTCGAGCGCCTGGATGAACTCCTCGCGGCTCAGGTTGGCGCGCGACGCGAATTCGGTCATCCCGTCCAGCACCTCTTCGGGCGAGGGGACAATGCCTGCCTCTTCGGCAGCCTGAAGGCGCAGCCGGTCGTCGATCAATTGCTCACGGGCCAGCTCGCTCGGGTTGCCGGGCGCCCGCAGCACGGACAACATGCGCGCACGCTGCTCCAGCTCATAGGCGGTCACCACGCTGTCATTGATGCGCAGGACAGGCGCGAACAGGTTCTGCGCGTGGGCCGAGACCGGACCAAGGGCCAGCGTCACCCCAAGGGCCAGGGCACTCAGTTTGCGGATGGACGGGGTCAGTAGCTGCATGAACGGCGGTACTCCTTGCCGCTGCCGCCGGTGCTGAAGCCTGTCAGCGCGACGGTCAGGCCGAAATCTGTAGATGGTTCAAGGTTAGTGGAAGAGGCAAAGTTGCGCGAGACCGAAAAGTCCACAACGACACATTCATTGCGGTATTCCGCGCCAAGCCCGGCATTCAGGAACTGCCCCTCGGCGATGTCGTAGCGGCTGCTGCCCTTGGCGACCCAGTTGCGGTCGATGTTGTAGCGCCCGTTGACCCGCCATTGCGACTGCGCGTCGGCGCGCTCTTCCCGCGGATCGGTGGTCAGCAGGATATAGGACGCACCCAGAGCATAGCGTTCCTGCGTGAGGTTCGCGCGCATCTCGGCCTTGGTAAAGCGCAACTGCTCGCTGTCATAAAGCCCCCGCGCCAAAAGCTGCAGCCCGTTCTGATGCGCGAACTGCCCGGCGACCAGCCAGTCCGACACGGTGCTGTCCTGACCGGAGGAGCGTGAGAACGCGCTGTCAAACTCGTCGCGCCAGACCCGGCCCAGCGTCAGCGCCGCGCGCCAGCCTTCGGGGTCCTGCCGCATCCAGCGCAGACCGGCGGCCCCGATCAACCCGCGTTCGCGGCGGTCGGGGGCGGGAAAGCGCGACAGCGACAGCAGGTTGCCTTCGTCGAATTCGGCGCGCGTGCTTTCGTCATTCGGCACGCCCGAGCGTTCGCCACCCACCCAGCCGACCTGCGCGATCGGCTCGACCAGAACCCGCGCGCCCGACGCGGTCTGCTTGACCAGGGGCCAGCGCAATTCCGCCGACGCGGCGGGGGTTACTTCGGTGTAATCGCCCTCGGCCACCGCGTCCTGGTCGACGATGAAATGATCGACCCAGACCTGCGCCACCGCACCTGCACGCAGCCCGCCCGGCAGGGTCCAGCGGTCGCGCCAGCTCAGGTCGAGATTGGCGCGGGCCACATCGCGCCCGTCCACCACGCTGTCGGCATCGGTGCCGTCGATATCGCGGTTGGAATAGCGGTAATGCCCGTGCAACTGGAACCCGAGCCGTGCTTCGCCGCCGATCCGCTTGGGAAAGAACCGCCGATTGTAGCGCAGATCGCCGATGATCGTGGGCTGGGTTGCGTTGTTCTCGCCGTCGGTCAGGCTTTCGTAATGGATCAGGCCCAGCGAAAAGAACTGGTCTCTCTGGGTGCGCGACAGGGTCAGCGCGCTGTCCAGACGGTCTTTCTTGAAGTCGCTGTTGTAGTCGTTGAGATAGGCCTCGTCGCTGACCGCCTCGATGTCGAAGGACAGGCGGAAATCGCGGGGCAGGCGGAAGGCGCCTTCGGCAAAGAACAGGCCGCGCAATTCGCCGCGGTCCAGGCTGTCGCGGCTGATCGCGCCGTTGACCGAGATATCACCCGTGCTGAACGCCTGCCGGTACCGCGCCTCGAGCGTGCGGGTGATCGGCGACACATAGGGCGTCAGCGTCAGGTCGGCATGGTCGCCGATGGGAATGAAGTACGGCAGCTTGATCCCGAACCCCAGCAGGGTCGTGGTCTTGAGTTCGGGAATCAGAAAGCCGCGCGCGCGCTCAAGCGTCGGGTCGGGCAGGCGCATTCGCGGCATGTAGAACACCGGCACGCCCAGAACCCGAAGCTGTGCATCGTCGAAATAAATCTGACGTTCTTCGGCATCATGCACGATCCGGCTGGCCCGGATCGCCCAGAGCGGCGGGCGGTCGCTGCCGCAGACCTGACACGAGGTCGCGGCGACCTGGCTCATCGCGGTGTAGCGCCCCTGCACCCGTGCCGCACGGGCCGAGGCAATCTGCAACTGTTCGTCCAGCACCAGCCGCGCGCTTTCCAGCAGCCCGTTCTGAAATCCCTGATCCAGTTCGGCCTGTGTCGCGGTCAGCACGTCGCCATTGGGCTGGGTGATCCGGATCGGGCCCTGAATGTCGAGCGTATTGGCGCTGCGATCATAGATGATCGAAGACGCTGTCAGGCGGGTGCCTTCGTGCAGCGCTTCGACATTGCCGGTCGCAACCAGAGTGTCGCCGCCCTGTTGCACCAGAACCTGATCGGCCAGCAACATCACGTCGCTGGATTGCGCCCGCACAGGCGACGCGCAGAACAGCGCCACCGCCACAACAAGACCAAGACCCGCGCGCCGCATCAGCCGTCCTCTCGGTGCAGGATCAATCCGAGCGCCAACAGCACCGAGGCCAGCGGCGGCACCCAGGCGGCGGCCAGCGCGTTCAACTGTCCGTTCTCGCCGAGGATTTGCGCGAAGTTCCGCACGTAATACAATGAAAATCCAAGAAGAACCGCAGACAGAACTGCAATCCCGGTGCCTCCCATACGGCTGTGCCGCATGGTGAATGCCGCGCCGATCAGCACCATCGAGATCAGGAACACCGGCCGCGCCAATTCCATCTGCAACCACACGGCATGGCGACGGGCGGAAAACCCGGCATCCTCGAGATCGGTGATAAAGCCCTGCAACTCCCAGACCGAGATCGCCGAGGGCCGCCCGAACCGGTCCTTGATGCTGTCCTCGGTCAGGGTCGATGGCACCATCAGTTCGTCATGCTGCACCGCGTTGGTCTCCGGGTTCACACCCGGCTCCAGCGGCCAGACCTTGGCCTCCTTCAACCGCCACGCGCCATTGGCCAGTTCGGCCTCTGCCGCCTCGATGCGGCGCACCGGGCCACCCTCTTCGGCATAGGCGACGAACATCACGTCATAGAGCACCGTTCCGTTGGGATTGGCGCGCGCCGCGCGGATCACCGTCTGGCCGCGCGGGTCAGACTGGCGCAGCCACAGCCCTTCGGCGCCGATGGACAGCGCCGAGGTGCCGCCACTGCGGTAAGTCTCGCGCAGATCGGAATAGGCTTTTGACGTAGCGGCCACGATCGGGTTGCCCATCGCCACCGTCAGCCCGCCAATCACTGCCGCCACCACGATCGGCCCCACAAGCGCGGTCATCCCCGACCGCCCCGCCGCCCGCGCCACCACCAGTTCCGAAGACCGCGCCAGCGCCACGAACAGCGCGATGGAGGACAGGATCATCACCAGCGGCAGGATTTGGTACATACCCTCGGGCGTGTTCAGCAGCGTCAGTGTCATCACCTCGCCAAAACTGACCGAATTGTCGAATCGTCGGATCTGCTCGACGAGATCGAGAAGCATCTGGAACAGGAAGAAAATCCCGAAGATCGCGAGGAAGGTCCACAGGAACCGGCGCGCGAAATAAAGGTGCAGGGTCATGCGGGCACCTCGGATGCCGCCGATGTGCGCGGCTGTCGGAAGGGGCGGGCCGCAAGATGCAGCAGCCCCGCCGCCATCACCAGACCGACCAGGGACGGCAGGTAGATCAGCGGCCACAGCGCCGCGTTGTTGCGCGTGGGGTCTGTGACGGCGCTTTCCACCAGTTTGATCACCACCAGCAGGAAAATCGCCACCACGATCTGTCGCCCCACGCCGAACCGGCTGAAACTGCCGGTCATCAGCGTCGAAAACCCGATCAGCGTCGCCACAAGCCCCAGAAGGGCCTGCTGGAAGCGCCCGTGCAGTTCCTCGTTGATCCGCGCCAGCGGCACGTCGGTCAACAGCGCCATCGCCTCGGGCTCGGTCAGCAGGCTCCATGTCGACAGATGCCGGGGCCGCAGGGTGAGGCTCTGGTTCTGCACGATCAACGTGCTGATGTCATACGTGAAATCCTGAAACACCGTGGTGGACAGCCTGCGTGTCTCGGCTTGCAGGGTCTGGGCCAACCCGCTCACCATGACAAGGCGCGGGCCTTGTTCGGCCTGCACCACATAGGCGCGTTCGGCGGTATAGGTCACCTCGCGGTCGGCCTGCCGCCGGTCCGACAGGTACACGTCGCGCAACTCGCCCTCGGGCGTGATCTCGCGAATGAAAAACGTCACGCCCGGGCCGGGATGCAGGAACGCGCCCTCGCGCAGCAGCCGCGCGCTGACCGAGCCCGAGATCTCGACCTCGCGCTCTTTCAACTGCGCCACCGAGGCGGGCACCAGCACATGCGTCAGCACCGACAGCATCAGGGCCACGACCACGCCGAACATCAGCACAGGCCGCGCCAGCCGCCACGGGCTGTAGCCGGTCGCCTGCATCACGGTCAGTTCGGAATCGCCCATCAGCCGGTTCGTGACATAGACAGCCGCCGCAAAGGACGCCATCGGCAGCACCAGCGCGATCACGCCCGGCAAGCTCAGCGCGGTGAATTCAAGGAACACCCCCGCCGAATGGCCATCCGCAATCAGCCGGTCGAACAGCACCACGGCACGGTTCACCCAGTAGACGGCGACCAGCACAAGCGCGAAGAACCCAAAGAGGACCATGAGTTGCGACAGCATGTACCTGTCGAATCTTGGCACGACGCCCCCCTTATACGACATGGAGTGGGCCAGAAGGACCCAACCCTCTAGGGTTTGGGGGAAAACCGGCCTCTGGTCAACCGCGCGCACGGGCGCTACCCCTATAGGCAAACCAACATATGGAGCAGAACATGGCGGAACTTCGCGCAGTCTCATTCGTGCCGGTCGATCTTGACGCTTTGGCAAGCGCAGAAGGCCGGGTCGCGGTCTTCATCACGCCCGATCTCAAGCTGAGCAGCGGCGCGCGGCGGCTCAACCGTCTGACCAAGGGTGCGCTGGCCCGCGCCACCGGGTCGGATGCCTGGGACAAGCTGTCCGAGGGCAAGGTGCTGTCGCTGGCATGGCCCGTCGGCATGCAGGCCGAGGCGGTTGATATGGTCAAGCTGCCGCGCCGTCCGACAGCAGAACTGGCGCGCAAGACTGGGGCTGCGCTGGCGGTGGCGGCGGGTGCGTCGGCGCTGACCGTGCTTGCCGAAAGCACGGCGCTGATCGAGGAAATCGCCCTGGGTGTCATGCTGCGCGGTTACGGCTTCGATGACCACAAGACCAAGAAGGGCGATCCGTTTGGCACCGCCACCTTCATGTGCGCCAAGCCCGACGAGGCCGAGACGGCATCCTTCCCGCGCATCGCCGTGGCCGAAGGCGTGCATCTGACCCGCAACCTCGTGAACGAACCGGCCAACGTGCTGACCACCACCGAATTCGCCAAGCGGCTTGAATCGCTGCGCGACCTGGGGGTCGAGGTCGAGGTTCTCGAGGAGGACGCGCTGGAAAAGCTCGGCATGGGCGCGCTGCTCTGCGTCGGTCAAGGCTCCGACAGCCCCTCCAAAGTGGTGATCATGCGCTGGAAGGGCGGCACCAAGGGCGATGCGCCTCTGGCGCTGATCGGCAAGGGTGTCGTGTTCGACACCGGGGGCATCTCGCTCAAACCCGCCGCGGGCATGGAAGACATGACCATGGACATGGGCGGTGCCGGTGTGGTCGCGGGTGTCATGCATGCCATCGCCCGCCGCAAGGCGCGCGCCAATGTGGTGGGCATGGTGGGGCTCGTGGAAAACATGCCCTCGGGCAATGCGGTGCGCCCCGGCGATGTCGTGACCTCGATGAAGGGTGACACGGTCGAAGTGGTCAACACCGACGCCGAGGGCCGTCTGGTGCTGTGCGACGTGATGTGGCACGCGCAGCAAGCCGAGAAACCCGCAGCGATGATCGACCTCGCCACCCTGACCGGTGCCTGCATCATCGCGCTTGGGCATGAGAACGCCGCCGTCTATTCGAATGACGATCCGCTGGCGGGCGCGTTCCTCAAGGCCGCCGAGAAAGAAACCGAAGGTGCGTGGCGCATGCCCCTGGGGCAGGCCTATGACGACATGCTCAAATCTCCGGTCGCGGACATGAAGAACGTCGGTGGAAGGCCCGCCGGGTCGATCACCGCCGCGCAATTCCTCAAGCGGTTCGTCAAGGACGACATGCCGTGGATTCACCTCGACATCGCGGGGGTTGCCCATGTCAAAAGCGATCTGGACCTGTCGCCCAAGGGGGCGACGGGCTGGGGCGTGCGCGCGCTCGACCGGCTGATCCTGGACATGTTCGAGAACGGGGACTGATCCATGGGCGCGGCCTATTTCTACCACCTGACGCAGAAGCCGCTCGAAGTGACCTTGCCCATGCTTCTGGGCAAGGCGCTTGGCGCGGGCTGGCGCGTGGCGGTGCGGGGAACCGATGCCGCGCGGATGGATTGGCTTGACCAGAAACTGTGGCTGGGACCGGAAGAGGGGTTCCTGCCGCATGGGCTGGCGGGTGGTCCGCATGATGCCGCGCAGCCGGTGCTGCTGACCGTGGCGCGTGATGCCGCGAACACTCCGCAGTGCCTCATGACCATGGACGGGGCGGAAGTGGCCCCGGACGAGGTGCAGAGGCTCGAACGGGTCTGCGTCCTCTTCGACGGCAATGATCCGTCCGCCGTCGAGACGGCACGCGGCCAGTGGCGCAATCTGACCGGTGCGGGTTGTTCGGCGCAGTACTGGTCCGAGGAATCGGGTCGTTGGGAAAAGAAGGCCGAGGCATGATTTCGCGCGTGTTAACAAAAGGTTAAACGGTCAGCGGCATTGACCCATTGTTTCGCGCGCGAAACATTCGGTCCGGTTCGGACCTACATGTCCACTTCCCATTGTGAGCCCCCGGTCTTTGTCCTACGTTTTGCTCCAAACCTGACCTTGAGGGAGGAGACCAGGCGATGAGCAAGAGCTTCGACATGATCGTGATCGGCGCAGGCCCCGGCGGCTATGTCGCCGCCATCCGCGGCGCGCAGCTTGGGTTGAGCGTGGGAATCGTCGAACGCGAACATCTGGGCGGCATCTGCCTCAACTGGGGCTGCATCCCGACCAAGGCGATGCTGCGCACGTCCGAGGTGTTCCACCTCATGCACCGCGCCAAGGAATTCGGGCTCACGGCCCAAGGCATCGGCTTTGATCTTGAAGCGGTCGTCAAACGGTCGCGCGGGATCGCCAAGCAGCTGAATTCCGGGGTGGGTCACCTGCTCAAGAAGAACAAGGTCACCGTGCTGATGGGCGAGGCGACGATCCCCGCCAAGGGCCGCGTGCAGGTCAAGACCGACACGGGGGTTGAAGACCTGTCGGCCCCGAACATCGTCATAGCCACCGGTGCGCGGGCCCGCGAATTGCCGGGACTGGAGGCTGACGGCGATCTGGTCTGGACCTACAAACACGCGCTGGTGCCCAAACGCATGCCGAAAAAGCTGCTGGTCATCGGCTCTGGTGCCATCGGCATCGAATTCGCCAGCTTCTACAACACGTTGGGTGCCGACACGACCGTGGTCGAGGTGATGGACCGCATCCTGCCCGTTGAGGATGCCGAAATCAGCGGTTTCGCAAAGAAACAATTCGAAAAACAGGGCATGACGATCCGTGAAAAGGCGATGGTCAAACACCTGGATCGCGGCAAGGGCAAAGTGACCGCGCATATCGAGGTCGCGGGCAAAGTCACCAAGGAAGAGTTCGACACGGTGATTTCCGCCGTCGGCATTGTCGGCAACACCGAAGGTCTTGGGCTCGAGGCGCTGGGGGTAAAGGTCGACCGGACCCATGTGGTGACCGATCCGCATTGCCGCACCGGTATCGAGGGCGTCTATGCCATCGGTGACATCGCCGGTGCACCGTGGTTGGCGCACAAGGCCAGCCATGAGGGTGTCATGGTGGCCGAACTGATCGCAGGCGGGCATCCTCATGCCGTGGAGCCTGACAGCATCGCGGGCTGCACCTATTGCCAGCCACAGGTCGCAAGCGTCGGCCTGACCGAGGCGCAGGCCAAAGAGAAAGGGTTCGACATCAAGGTCGGCCGTTTCCCCTTCATCGGCAATGGCAAGGCGATTGCACTTGGCGAACCCGAGGGGTTGGTCAAGACGGTGTTCGATGCGAAAACCGGGGCGCTTCTGGGCGCGCATATGGTGGGCGCGGAAGTGACCGAACTGATCCAGGGTTACGTGATCGGGCGGCAATTGGAAACGACCGAGCAAGACCTGATGCAGACCGTGTTCCCGCACCCGACTTTGTCGGAGATGATGCATGAGGCCGTTCTGGATGCCTGGGGCCGTGCCGTTCACTTTTAGGAAACTTAGGACGGCATTAACCGAATCTTCCTAGAAATTTATGGGGTGGGATTAAGATTATTCGTACGAATAATCTTGGCGCTCTCCATAAAATTCTGAAGCGGGGTCACTCAGGCGACCCCCGTCAATAGCGGTCAGACTCAGACGTGCTGGCCGCCGTTCACTTCGATCTCGGTGCCCGTGACATAGCTGCTTTGCCCCGAGCACAGGAAATAGATCACATCCGCCACCTCATAGGGCTGGCCCAAACGCCGCATCGGCAGTTTCTCGACGATCTTGTCGGTGCCTTCGCTCAGGATGCTGGTCTCGACCTCTCCGGGTGCGATTGCGTTCACCCGCACCCCCAAAGGCCCGAAATCATGCGCCATTTCACGCGTCAGCGCGGCCAGCGCCGCCTTGGACGTGGCATAAGCGGCACCCGCAAACGGATGCACCCGCGCGCCCGCGATCGAGGTCACGTTGACGATGGCCCCCTTGGCGGCGGCCAACTCGTCCTTCAACCCGCGCCCCAGCACGACCGAGGCAAAGAAATTGACGTGGAACACCTTGCCCCAATCGCGCAGGTCGGTGTCGAGCGTGCTCAGCCGTTCGCCGTTCGGCCCCTTGGGCGAAATGCCGGCGTTGTTGACCAGCGCATCGAGCCGCCCGCCTTCGAGCCGGTCCTTGACGACGCGCACCGCCTCCATGGTCTGCTGCGGGTCGCTCAGGTCGACCTGAATGTGATTGCGTTCGCCGCCGGGCCAGGGGCAGTTCGGTGAAAAGGCCTGCCGGGAACAGCTGATCACCCGCCACCCTTCGGCGGCGAATTTCTTGACAGTGGCGTGGCCGATACCCCGGCTTGCGCCGGTCAGCAGGAGGGTGCGTTGATGAGGGACATCTGACATGGGGTCACCCTAGGGGATGTTGCGCATTGGCGCGAGGTGCAAAGCGTGTCACCCGCGCCCTGCGAAGAAGGCGGCGACTTTCGGCTGAAGCCATGCCCAGATCTTCGGCGCGCCGGTGTTGATCTTCGGGCCGATGCGCGTCTCGAACATGTTCTGCGTCACGTCGTAGTCGATCCATGACCCGCCGCCCGAGGCCAGGTTCTGCATTGGCGGCTGCATTCGGTCGATGGATTTGGCGAATTGCGCCTCGGGGCTTTCGTTCGCTTCGAATTCATCCCAGAGGGCACGGAACGCCTGCGCCTGATCGTCGGGCAAGAGGCCGAAGATGCGGATGGCGGCAGCCTGTTCCTGCACCGCCAGAGCTTCGGTATCATGCGTGCCGAAGACCGGCGCATCGCCCGCGTCGATTTCCACCAGATCATGCAGCAGGAGCATCTTGATCACCTTGGCGGTGTCCAGCGGCGTCTCGGCATGTTCGGCCAGAACCAGAGCGTAAAGCGCGATGTGCCAGGAATGTTCGGCGCTGTTTTCCATGCGCGACCCGTCACAGAGCGTGGTTGCGCGCAGAACGGATTTCAGGCGGTCCACTTCGGTCAGGAACGCCATCTGCTGGTCCAAGCGGGACATGTGACCTCTGAATGTAAAGGCACTGCGCCTAGCGGCCGAAATTCTCGTCTTTCTTCTGGCCTTCGATTCGGGCGCGGATAAAGGCGCGGGCCTTGCGTTCGGCAAGGCGCACGCGGATCGCGGTCAGAAACGCCTCTTCCAGCGTGGTCGAGGCCGCGCCAAGCTCGCTTGCCACTTCCATGAAGAAGCGGTCATCGTCGAGATGCTTCATCGCCTTGAGCGTGTCGTCGGCCAGCTTTTCGGCAATGTCCTGTACCATCGACATGTGGTGCGATCCTCAACGACTGTTTTCTGTCAGGCGGCGCTTCACGTAGCTGCTCACATGGTCGATCATGTTGTCCATGTGCGGTTCCTTGAAGAAGTGATCCGCGCCTTCGATCTCGGTATGGGTGACCTTGATGCCCTTTTGCTCGGACAGCTTGTTCACCAGCGACGTCGTGTCGGCGGGAGGGGCCACGCGGTCGCCGGTCCCGTTGATGATCAGACCCGAGGACGGGCAGGGGGCGAGGAACGAGAAATCATACATGTTCGCGGGCGGGCTGACCGAGATGAAGCCCGTGATTTCGGGGCGGCGCATCAGGAGCTGCATGCCGATCCACGCGCCAAAGCTGAAGCCCGCGACCCAGCAATGCTTGGAATTGTTGTTCATCGACTGCAGGTAATCGAGCGCGGAGGCCGCGTCCGACAGCTCGCCGATGCCCTGATCGTATTCGCCCTGGCTGCGCCCGACACCGCGGAAGTTGAAGCGGAGCACGGTGAAACCCATGTTGTAGAAGGCATAGTGCAGGTTGTAGACGACCTTGTTGTTCATCGTGCCGCCGAATTGCGGATGTGGATGCAGGACAATCGCGATCGGAGCGTCGCTTTCTTTTTGCGGATGGTAGCGGCCTTCGAGGCGGCCTTCGGGTCCGGGAAAAATCACCTCGGGCATAGGCGGTGGTGGCTCCTGCTGGGGCTCTGGTGCAGCGGTCCGTCATTCTTGACAGCTTCACTCAGGCTACTTAGAATGGTTCTAAATCGGGAATTTCCCCGAAATGGTTCTCCGCACATAGGCAATTGCCCCTGCAAGGTCAATTGTGTCGCAGGGACGTTTGGGAGACGGTGATGAAACTGAGTACAAAAGGTCGGTATGCGATGGTCGCCCTGGCGGATATCGCGCTGCAACCGGGCGAGACGCTGGTGACGCTGGGCGATATCGCCCAGAGGCAGGATATTTCGCTGCCCTATCTGGAACAGCTTTTCGTCAAGCTGCGCCGCGCGGGGCTCGTCGCGTCGGTGCGCGGTCCCGGTGGCGGCTACCGGCTGGCCAAGCCGGCCAGTGAGATCCGCGTGGTCGATGTGCTTGCGGCCGTGGACGAGACCGTGGATGCGATGCACAAGGGCGCCGGGGCCTCGGGCGGGCTGTCGGGCAGCCGGGCGCAGTCCATGACCAACCGGTTGTGGGAAGGGCTGTCGGCGCAGGTCTACGTCTTCCTGCACCAGACGCGGTTGTCGGATGTGGTGGGCAACAGCCTGGCGCCGTGCCCTGCGGTGCCGAACCTCTTTGCCGTGGTGGACGAATGATGGGATCGCATTGGCTGCGCCAATCCGATCCGTTGGGGGCGCTGCCCCCGTCCCGGCGCTGTGCGCGTTCGACGCTGACACCTGTCCACCGGACAGGTGTCCGGGCGCGTCTCACCCCCCGAGGTATTTCCGAACCAGAGAAACTGGGGACGGTCTGATGGCGGGGCGCGTGTACCTTGATTACAACGCGACCATGCCGCTGCGCCCCGAGGCGCGCGACGCGATGATCGCGGCTATGGAGGTGGTTGGCAATCCCAGTTCGGTTCATGCCGAGGGGCGCGCGGCCAAGTCGCTGGTCGAACGGGCACGGGCGCAGGTCGCTGCCGCCTTCGGCGCAGAAGGTGCGGATATCGTGTTCCTGTCCGGCGCGACCGAGGCCGCGGCGCTGGCCTGCGGGGGGCGTGAGCTGTTCGGCGCGGAGATCGAACATGACGCGGTGCGGTGCTGGATCGATCCGGTGCTGGCCGCCGATGGGGCGGGCCAGGTAAGAGTGACCGAGCCGCAGCGCTCGGCGCTGCAACTGGCCAATTCGGAGACCGGGATCATCCAGAGCCTGCCGGATGGGTTGGCGGTGGTCGATGCGACACAGGCCTTTGGCAAGATCCCGATCGCGTTCAACTGGCTGGGCTGCGAGATGGCGCTGATCTCGGCGCATAAGGTCGGCGGTCCCAAGGGCATCGGCGCGCTTGTGATGAAGCGTGGCACGGATATCGCGGCGCAGATCCGTGGGGGTGGCCAGGAGATGGGACGGCGGTCCGGCACGGAAAACGTCATCGGCATCGCAGGCTTCGGGGCTGCGGCGGAGGCGGCGGCGCGGGATCTGGATGCAGGCGTCTGGGACCGGGTGGAAAAACTTAGAAACATTCTAGATTCTTCCCTTGAGGCTGACGCCAAAGAGACTATTTTTATCGGGAAAGAAGCGCGTCGTCTGCCGAATACGACCTGTTTTGCGACCCCCGGCTGGAAGGGCGAAACGCAGGTGATGCAGATGGATCTGGCGGGCTTTGCCATAAGCGCCGGATCGGCCTGTTCGAGTGGCAAGGTCAAGGCCAGCGCGGTTCTGACCGCGATGGGGTTGGACAAGGCCACCGCCAGCAGCGCGATCCGCGTGTCGCTGGGGCCGCAGACAACCGAAGATGACGTGATGCGGTTTGCCGAGACATGGCAGGCCAAATGGAACAAACACCGCGCACGCGCTGCGTGAGAAAATCGAAAGAGGTGCAAGCATGGCTGCTTTGGACAACACGACCGTCAAGGAAGGCGTGGATCAGGAAACTGTCGATGCCGTGCGCGAAGTGGGTGGGGCCTATAAGCATGGCTGGAACACAGATATCGAGATGGAGTATGCGCCCAAGGGGCTCAACACCGATATCGTCAAGCTGATCTCGGAAAAGAACAACGAGCCGCAATGGATGACCGACTGGCGGCTGCAGGCCTATGAGCGCTGGCTGCAGAAGGAAGAGCCGACATGGGCGATGGTGGATTATCCGAAAATCGACTTCCAGAACCAGTATTACTATGCCCGTCCGAAAAGCATGGAAGTGAAACCCAAGTCGCTGGACGATGTCGATCCCAAGCTGCTGGCCACCTATGAAAAGCTGGGCATCCCTCTCAAGGAGCAGATGATCCTTGCCGGCGTCGAGGGGGCCGAGGATGCGCCTGCCGAGACCCGCAAGGTGGCGGTGGATGCGGTTTTCGATTCCGTGTCCGTGGGCACCACGTTCCAGAAGGAATTGCGCGAGGCGGGCGTGATCTTCTGTTCGATCTCCGAAGCGATCCAGGACCATCCCGAGTTGGTTAAGAAGTACCTTGGCTCGGTTGTGCCGGTTTCGGACAATTACTACGCGACGCTCAATTCAGCTGTCTTCTCGGACGGGTCGTTCGTCTACGTGCCGCCGGGCGTGCGCTGCCCGATGGAGTTGAGCACCTATTTCCGCATCAACGCGGAGAACACCGGCCAGTTCGAGCGGACTTTGATCATCGCGGACAAGGGCTCCTACGTGTCCTATCTCGAAGGCTGCACGGCGCCGCAGCGCGATGTGGCGCAGCTGCACGCGGCGGTTGTCGAGATCATCATCGAGGAAGACGCAGAGGTAAAATATTCCACCGTCCAGAACTGGTATCCCGGCGACGAGAACGGCAAGGGCGGTATCTACAATTTCGTGACCAAGCGGGCCGATTGCCGGGGCGACCGCGCCAAGGTGATGTGGACACAGGTCGAGACAGGTTCTGCGGTGACGTGGAAATACCCGTCCTGCATCCTGCGCGGGGACGACAGCCAGGGTGAGTTCTATTCCATCGCCATCGCCAACAATTACCAGCAGGCCGATACCGGCACGAAGATGATCCATCTGGGCAAGAACACCAAGAGCCGGATCGTGTCGAAAGGGATCAGCGCGGGCCACGCGCAGAACACCTATCGCGGGCTGGTGTCGATGCATCCGAAGGCGAAGAACAGCCGCAACTATACCCAGTGCGACAGCCTGTTGATCGGCTCCGAATGCGGGGCACATACGGTGCCTTATATCGAGGTCAAGAACAACTCCTCGCGCGTCGAGCACGAGGCGACCACCTCCAAGGTGGATGACGACCAGCTGTTCTATTGCCGCCAACGCGGCATGGACGAGGAAGAGGCCGTGGCACTGGTGGTCAACGGGTTCTGCCGTGACGTGCTTCAGGCGCTGCCGATGGAGTTCGCCATGGAAGCACAGCAGTTGGTGGCGATCTCGCTTGAAGGGTCGGTGGGTTAAGGAGAGCCGGGGCAGGCCATGCCGGCCTGCGCCGCAGAGGACGCCATGCCTGTTGCAGCCATTCTTTTGACATCGGTGGTCACGGGTATTTTTTGTGCAATGTTCGCGGGGATTGTTGATCCGGTGACCGACGCACTGGCCATGTGGGTCGTCATTGGCCTCGCCTTTGCGTCGGGCTTCACGGGATCGCTTTTCGCGCAGCTGGTTTTAAAGAGGAAGACATGATCATCACGACGACAAACTCGATCGAAGGCCACAAGATCCTCGAATACAAGGGGATCGTTGTGGGAGAGGCGATCATGGGGGCCAACGTGGTCCGCGACCTGTTTGCGTCGATCACCGATATTGTTGGCGGGCGGTCCGGTGCATACGAGGCCAAACTGCAGGATGCCCGCGATGTGGCGATGCGCGAGCTGGAACAGCGCGCCTTGGCCCTTGGAGGCAACGCGGTGGTCGGTGTCGATCTGGATTACGAGGTTGTCGGCAATTCGATGCTGATGGTGTCGGCGAGCGGCACGGCCGTGCTGACCGACCGGGGTTGAGGCCTGTGTCCATGAATGCCGTGATCAACCCGGTTGCCATCGAGGCGATAAAACCCTTTCAGATGGAAGGAGGCGGGTATCGCTTTCCATCTGCACAGTTCGTGCGGACAGAACTCTATGGTGAGCCTGTCTTTTTCACCGTTTCGGCCCCTCGGGATGTCATTCAGCAGAAATTTCACGGCGTTGGAAATTTCTACGAGAAGGAAGAACTCGAGATTGTTCATCGGGCGTTCAAGCCCGGCGGCTTGTTTGTCGATATCGGTTCGAATGTGGGCAATCACGCTTTGTACGTGGCAAAGTTTCTGCACCCGAGCGAAGTTGTGGTCGTTGAGCCGAATCCGATCGCGTACAAGGTTCTTCTGAGCAATCTTTTCCTAAACAGGGTTGAACATCTGTTTGATCTTAACTGGATCGGCCACGGGATTTCCGAGACAGAAGGCGACTCGTTCGGAATGACGTTCCGAATGATCAATATCGGCGGTGGTCGGATGGTCGAAGGCGAGGGAAGCATTCCCGCTGTGCGTGCCGATACGATAATCGGGGACCGGGCGCCTGCAATGATCAAGATCGACGTTGAAGGTATGGAAATGCAGGTCTTGCGGTCCCTCACAAAGACCGTTGCACGGTGCGCGCCGCGCATCTTTATCGAAGTCGATAGCGAGAATGACGCAGAATTCGCCGCATGGATTGCGGATAACGGGTATCAGTCCGTCGAGCGGTACAGGCGCTATAGACGAAATGAAAATCACCTTCTCATCCATCGGGAAGACAAAAGTTGGAGCTTGTGAAAATGCTGGAAATCAAAAACTTGCACGTCAAACTTGAGGAAGAGGACAAGCAGATCCTCAAGGGTGTGAACCTGACGGTCGAGGCCGGCAAGGTGCATGCGATCATGGGGCCGAACGGGTCGGGCAAATCGACCCTGTCCTACGTGCTCTCGGGCAAGGACGGGTACGCGGTCACCGAAGGATCGGCAACGCTCGAGGGCGCGGACATTCTGGACATGGAACCCGAAGAGCGCGCTGCCGCGGGCATTTTCCTGGCATTCCAGTACCCGGTCGAAATTCCGGGTGTGGGCAACATGACCTTCCTGCGCACGGCGGTGAATTCGCAGCGCAAGGCGCGCGGGCAGGACGAGATGTCGGCGACCGAGTTCCTCAAGGTGATCCGCGCCAAGGCGAAGGACCTGCAGATCGACGCCGAGATGCTCAAGCGTCCGGTCAATGTCGGGTTCTCGGGCGGCGAGAAAAAGCGCAACGAGATCCTGCAGATGGCGATGCTGGAGCCCAAGATGTGCATCCTCGACGAGACCGATTCGGGTCTGGACGTTGACGCGATGAAGCTGGTCGCGGACGGCGTGAACGCGCTGCGCGACGAAGGCCGCGGCTTTCTGGTCATCACGCACTACCAGCGTCTGCTGGACCACATCAAACCGGATGTGGTGCACATCATGGCGGATGGCCGCATCATCAAGACGGGTGGGCCGGAACTGGCGCTCGAGGTCGAACATAACGGTTATGCGGATATCCTGGCGGAGGTGGCGTAATGGCCTTGCCGCAGATCAAACAGGATGCCACCGAGGTCCGGCTGGCGGCGCTCGACCTGCCCAAAGGTGGCTGGGCGCAGGCAGCGCGCGAGGATGCGCTGGCGCGTGTGCGTGCGATGGGTCTGCCAAGCGGGCGGGACGAATACTGGAAATACACCCGTCCGGACACGCTGGTGCAGCCGGACGCGCCCAAGGCGTCTTTGCTCGAAACAGATGAAACGCTGATTTTCGACGATGTTGACCGGCTCAAGATCGTCTTCGTGGACGGCGTGTTCAGTGCGGCCGAGTCCGACGATCTGGCGATGGAGCACGTGTCGATCGACCGGTTGGCCGATGCTCCGGACATTCACTGGGCGAAAGACCATTACGGTGTGCTTGAAACCCGTGGGCAGACCCCGGTGCAGCGGCCTTTGGCGACGCTGAACACGGCCTTTGCGACGGACGGTCTGCTGATTCAGGTCACCGGCAAGGCGCCGAAGCCGATCAGCGTGATTTATCGTCACGAATCAGAGACTTCCGATGCGATCCTCCACCATGTTGTGAAGATCGAGAACGGTGCGGAACTGACCTTGCTGGAAAACGGGCCGGCTGCGGCGCGGTTCAACAAGTGCATGGAAGTCGAGATTGCGGATGGCGGCGTCTTTCACCACATCCGTGCGCAGGGGCGCGACCATGAACGCCGCGCGGCGACCGCGATCTTCACCCGGCTGGGCGAGGAATCGGTGTTCAAGTCGTTCACCCTCACGGCCAATGGCGTTCTGACGCGCAACGAATGCGTGATCGAACTGACCGGCGACAATGCGGTGGCGCATGTCGCGGGTGCCTGCGTCGGCGATGGCGATTTTCACCACGATGACACGGTGTTCATCACCCATGACGCGCTGAACTGCGAAAGCCGTCAGGTGTTCAAGAAGGTCCTGCGTAACGGGGCGACGGGCGTGTTCCAGGGCAAGATCCTTGTCAAGCAAGGCGCGCAGAAAACCGATGGGTACCAGATCAGCCAGTCGCTTCTGTTGGACGAGGACAGTCAGTTCCTCGCCAAGCCGGAACTTGAGATCTACGCCGATGACGTGGTCTGTTCGCACGGCTCCACATCCGGTGCGATCGACGAGGAAGGCCTGTTCTACCTGCGGTCGCGTGGGATCGAAGAGGGGCCGGCAACGGACCTTCTGACCATTGCCTTCCTTGCAGAAGCGGTCATGGAGATCGAGGACCAAGCGATTCAGGACGAAATCAACAGCCGCGTCGAGGCGTGGCTGTCTCGGCGGCGCGGCTGACGCGCGATGCCGTTCACGCAGGATATCGCGGCCACGTATCGGCGGCCGGGCGCGGTTGTGCGCCGTCTGGCCGCCGCTGGTCACCGCGAGGACCGCGCGCTGGCCATCATCATGGGGGCCTGCGTGATCATGTTCGTCGCGCAATGGCCGCGTCTGAGCCGTGAGGCGCATCTGTCGGGGCAGGACATCAATGGTCTGCTCGCGGGTGCATTGACCGGTTGGTTGCTGTTTGCGCCCTTGTTCTTCTACTTCGTGGCGTGGATCGCGCATCTCGTTGGAAAGGCTCTGCGCGGTACTGGCACCAGCTACGACGCGCGACTTTCCCTGTTCTGGTCGCTTTTGGCGGCGTCGCCGCTGTTCCTTCTGCTTGGCCTGACGGCAGGGTTTCTGGGTCAGGGGATCGAGCAGCAGATCGTGGGCGTGGTGTGGTTCTGCGTCGTCATGTGGTTCTGGATCGCCAGCATGCTGGCGCTCTATCGCGGGGTCGCGGCGTGACGGTTGCGGGATTTTTCAGGCTTGCTTTCAACACGGTGACCGCGCCGCGCGACGTGGCGCGGCTGCTTATCGCCATGAACCTGTCATCGCAGGTGCTCTGGCTGGCCTTTGCGCTGGTGATCGTGCTGAACACGCTGATGTTCACGCTGTCACTGATGCTGATGCCGGCGGACGACCTGTTCGGCGCGGAGCTGGCCAACCCGACCGTGTTCGGCGCAATGCTGGCGGTGTCGGTCGCGGCGCTGATCGTGGCGGTGACACTCTGCGGCCGTCCATTGGGTGGGCAGGCGAGCTATGCGCAGATCGCCATCCTCGTGATCTGGTTGCAGGCGTTGCGTTTTCTGATGCAGGCGGTGGTGGCCCTGATCGGCCCGATCAGCCTGTTCCTGTCGGGGGTCCTGATCAGCGCCGCATCGGTGCTGGGCATCTGGATCTTCGTGAACTTCATTGATGTGGCCCACGAGACTGGGAGCCTGCTGCGTGCAGGGCTGGTCTTGTTGCTGGCCGTGGTGGGCATGATGCTGGGGCTGAGCCTGGTCTTCAGCCTTCTCGGCGTCCAGACCGGAGGAATACCTGGATATGTATGACGTCACCGAAATTCGCCGCGATTTTCCGATCCTGTCGCGCGAGGTGAATGGCAAGCCGTTGGTCTATCTCGACAACGGTGCCAGTGCGCAGAAACCGCAGGTGGTGATCGACGCGATCACGCGGGCCTATTCCGAAGAATATGCCAACGTGCATCGCGGGCTGCATTACCTGTCGAACCTCGCGACCGAAAAGTACGAGAGCACGCGGGGCGTGATCGCGAAATTCCTCGGGGTGAGCGACGAGGATGAGATCGTCATGAACACCGGCACGACGATGGGGATCAACACCGTGGCTTACGGCTGGGCGATGCCCAACCTGCAGGCCGGGGACGAGATCATCCTGTCGGTGATGGAGCATCACGCCAATATCGTGCCCTGGCATTTCCTGCGCCAGCGCCAGGGCGTGGTGATCAAATGGGTGGATGTGGACAGCACCGGCTATCTTGATCCGCAAGCCGTGATCGACGCGATGGGACCGAAGACCAAGCTGGTCGCGGTGACGCATCTTTCCAACGTGTTGGGAACGGTTGTCGATGTGAAAACCATCTGCGCCGCGGCGCGCGAACGGGGCATTGCCACGCTGGTCGACGGCTCACAGGCTGCGGTGCACTTGCCGGTCGATGTCGAGGATATCGGCTGTGATTTCTATCCCATCACCGGGCACAAGCTTTATGGTCCGTCGGGGTCCGGGGCGATCTACATGCGCAAGGCGCGGATGGCCGAGATGCAGCCCTTCCTTGGCGGTGGCGACATGATCCGCGAAGTGCACAAGGACGAGGTGCTCTGGAACGACGCGCCGATGATGTTCGAGGCGGGCACGCCCGGCATCGTGCAGCAGATCGGCCTTGGCGTGGCGCTGGATTACATGATGGGGCTGGGGATGGCGAACATCGCCGCGCATGAAACAAAGCTGCGCGATTATGCCCGCTCGCGTCTGGACGGCCTGAATTGGCTGCAAGTGCAGGGCACAACGCCTGACAAAGCGGCGATCTTCAGTTTCACGCTGGATGGCGCGGCGCATGCGCATGACATCTCGACCATCCTTGATAAAAAGGGCGTCGCGGTGCGCGCGGGGCAGCATTGCACGGGACCGTTGATGGATCATATGGGCCTGACCGCAACCTGTCGCGCGTCTTTTGGATTGTACAATACCGAAGAAGAAGTGGACAAACTGGTGGATGCGCTTGAACTGGCGCATGATCTTTTTGCCTGAACGGGGGGACACCATGGCAAGCCTATCCTTGCGCCGCGCGCGCACCATCATCCGCAAGACGCTTGAAACAGGGCGCGCGGGAGAGATGAAACCGCTGTCGGTGATCGTGCTGGACGCGGGCGGCAACGTGCAAGCGTTCGAGCGCGAGGACGGTGCCAGCCCCGGTCGGTTCCAGATCGCCCATGCCAAGGCGTATGGCTCGGTGATGCTGGGCATGGCCGGTACCGCGCAGAAAAAGCGCGCCGACGAACAGGGCTATTTCATCACGGCGGCAGGGGCCGCTTTGGGTGGTCAGCTGGTGCCGGTGCCCGGTGGCGTGCTGGTGCGCGATGCCAAGGGCGTTGTGCTGGGCGCTGTCGGCGTGACCGGTGACACGTCGGACAATGATGCGGCCGCTGCCAAGGCGGGAATTGAATCCGTGGGTCTGACTGCGGAAATATAAGGATAGTTCACTATGGCGCGGCCCGTCGTCGGCATCATCGGCAACCAGCACCTGATCAACGATCAGTACCCCGCGCATGCGGGCGGCTCGATGAACTCGGAGGCGATCGCGCAGGTGTCGGACTGCATGCCGCTGTTGGTGCCGGCCGATCCACGGTTCCTGTCGGTCAACGAACTGCTCGAGGTCTGTGACGGCTTCCTGCTGACCGGCGGGCGGCCCAACGTGCATCCCGAGGAATATGGCGAGGCCGAGACCGAGGCGCATGGCGCCTTCGACCGCGCCCGCGATTCGATCACCCTGCCGCTGGTGCGGGCCTGTGTCGAACGCGGGCAGCCGTTTCTGGGCATCTGCCGGGGCTTTCAAGAGGTCAACGTGGCGATGGGCGGCACGCTGCATCCCGAGATTCGCGACCTGCCGGGGCGGATGAACCACCGGATGCCGCCTGATGGCACGCTGGAGGAAAAATTCGCCCTGCGCCATGCCGTGACCTTGCAGGAGGGCGGCGTGTTCCACCGGTTGTTCGGCGCCTCCGAAGTGATGACCAACACGCTGCACGGGCAGGGGATCAAGACCCCCGGCGCGCGCATCGTGATCGAGGGCCACGCCCCCGATGGCACACCCGAGGCGAGCTATGTCCGCGATGCGCCGGGGTTCACGCTGTCGGTGCAATGGCACCCGGAATGGGACGCGACCAATGATCCGGTGTCGCGGCCCTTGTTTCAGGCGTTTGGCGACGCAGTGCGGGCATGGGCGCAGGGCGAAGTGGTGGGCGGACACCGCGTGGGCGCGCTGTAAGTCTCCGTTGACGGAGACCCCCGCGCGTTATGTCACCGCCTTGCGCTGTTTGAATTCGGGTGTGTCCCAGAGACGGTCACGCATAATCCGCCCGAGGATCTCGATCGCCGCGTCCACATCGCTCTCGTCGATATAAAGCGGCGTGAACCCGAAGCGCATGATGTCCGGCGCGCGGAAATCTCCGATCACCTTGTGCGCAATCAGCGCCTGCATCGCGGCATAGCCGTCGGCAAAGCGGAAACTGACCTGCGATCCGCGCTGTGTCGCGTCGCGCGGGCTGGCCAGCGTCAGGTCGGGGCAGGTGGCCTCGACCCCTGCGATGAAGCGGTCCGACAGTTCGATGGAGCGTGTGCGCACGTCTTCCATGTCCACGTCGTCCCATGCGTCCAGCGCTGCGTCGAGCGCCGCCATCTGCACGATGGGCGGTGTGCCGACCCGCATCCGGGCGATGCCCGCGCCGGGTGTGTAGCCCAGATCGAAGGCAAAGGGGCTGTCATGCCCCAGCCAGCCCGAGAGTGCGGGCAGCGCGGTGTCGGCATGGCGGGGTGAGACGTAGATGAAGGCGGGCGCGCCGGGGCCGCCATTGAGATACTTGTAGGTGCAGCCGACCGCGAAATCGGCCTTGGCCCCTGCCAGATCAACCGGCAGCGCGCCAGCGGAATGCGCCAGATCCCAGATTGTGACCACGCCATTGGCATGCGCTCTGGCGGTCAGCGTTGCCATGTCGTGCTTGCGCCCGGTGCGGTAATCGACCTCCGTGATCAGGGTGACTGCGATTTCGTCGGTGATGGCCGCCTCGACGTCTTCAGGGGCGACAAGGCGCAGTTCGTACTCTGACCCCAGCAGCGAGATCAGACCTTCGGCCATGTAAAGGTCGGACGGGAAGTTGCCCGTGTCCGACAGGATCACGCGACGGTCGGGGTTCAGCTTGATCGCGGCGGCGAGTGCCTGAAACACCTTGATCGACAGCGTGTCGCCCACCACCACGTGACCCGGTTCCGCCCCGATCAGCCGTCCGATCCGGTCGCCCAGCCGTGCGGGCATGTCCATCCAGCCGCAGGCGTTCCAGCCGGTGATCAGGTGATCACCCCATTCGGCTGTCATAGTCTGCGCCACGCGTGCGGCGGCGGAGTTCGGCAATGGCCCCAGAGAGTTGCCGTCGAGATAGATCATGCCTTCGGGCAGGTGAAACGCGGCGCGGGTGGCGGTGAAATCGGTCATGTCGTCCCTTTCCGGGGTCTTAGAGTTTCGTCCGCAGGTGCCAGAGATCGGGGAAAAGCTCAACCTCGAGCATGCGCTTGAGATAGGACACGCCGCCGGTGCCCCCGGTGCCGCGTTTCAGACCGATCACCCGTTCCACCGTGGTGACGTGATTGAAGCGCCAGCGACGGAAGTAATCTTCGAGATCGACCAGCTTTTCCGCCAGTTCGTAGAGATCCCAGTACTGTGCCGGGTCGCGGTAAACTTTGGCCCAGGCCGCCTGCATGGTCTCGTCTGGTTGGTGCGGTTTGGTCAGGTCACGCGCCAGCGCAGCCTCGGGCAAGGGCACGGCCTGCGCCAGCCGCGCCAGAGCACAATCGTAGAGCGACGGCTTGTCCAGTTCGGCGCGCAGACGGGTTTCAAGATCGGGGCGGTGGGCGTGCGGTCTGATCATCGCCACATTCCGGTTGCCCAGCAGAAACTCGATCTCGCGGTACTGCGCCGATTGAAAGCCAGAGCTTTGGCCAAGTGAGTCGCGGAACGTGGTGTAATCGCTGGGGGTCATGGTGCGCAGCACGTCCCACGCGGAATTCAGCTGTTCGAAGATGCGCGACACGCGGGACAGGAGCTTGAACGCAGGGCGGATGTCCTTGGCTTGCAGCGTGTCGCGGGCAGCGTGCAATTCGTGCAGGGCAAGCTGCATCCACAATTCCGAGGTCTGGTGCTGTACGATGAACAGCAACTCGTCATGCGCGGTGCTCAGCGGGTGCTGGGCGTCAAGCACGGCGTCGAGGCCGAGGTAGTCGGTATAGGACATGCGTCCGTCGAACGACATCTGCGCGCCGTCGCGGGCGGGATTGTAGGGATCGGTCAAAACTCGCCCCCGGCGATCTGGATGGCCTGACCGTTCACGCTGCCTGAGTTGGGCGCGCAGAGCCAGAGCGCGGCTTCGGCGACTTCCTCGGGCGTGATCAGCCGGCCATGCGGGTTTGCGCCGACCATGATTGCGCGCGCCTCGTCCTCGGTCATGCCGGTCCGCGCCATGATGCGGTCGATGTTTTGCGGTACGATATCGGTGTCCACATAGGCCGGGCAAATGGCGTTGAACGTGTAGGGCTTGCCCAGATAATCGGCGGCCAGCCCCCGGATCAGCCCGATCACCGCATGTTTCGACGCGCTGTAGCAGGGCGCGCCCTTGAGACCCCGCAACCCGGCGATCGAGCTGATGGCGATGACCCGGCCCCAGTCGGTCTGGTGCATGGATTTGAGGCTTTCGCGGATCGTCAGGAACGTACCGTCAAGGTTGGTGGCCATCATGTTGCGCCAGAAATCCATGTCCATCTTGTGCAGCGCGCGCCCCTCGGCGATCCCGGCATTGGGTACGCAGATCTGAATCGGGCCGCATGCCTCCACGGCCTGTGCGATGCCGTCCATGACAGAGGCTTCATCCTGCACGTCCATCACCAGCGGGTGCAGGCCATGGGATTTGGCCGCAGCCTCCAGCACCTCGGCGCGACGGCCCGTGATTGTCACTTCTGCGCCCGCGCTACGCAGTGCTACCGCGATGGCAAGGCCGATGCCGGTGCCGCCGCCGGTGATCAGCGCGTGTTTGCCTTCAAGGGTCATGTGGTCCTCCCGGTCGTGTCGGCGTGACCGTACCCGAGTGGTTGCCAGTGGCAAGACGGCTCACCTTAAAGGGATTGCAATTCTTATTCGCATTCGTGAATGTGATGCCAACAGGAGGAGACACCAATGCGACTGACCTATCTCATCGCCGCCAGCCTGAGCGCGACCACCGCCATGGCCAGCGAGGACATTGCCGACAAGTACCCGCAATCCGAGCTTTACGACAAACCGGTCGAAGTGATCCCGCATGTCTTTTCGGCCATCGGGGCCACAGCGCCGCCCACCTATGAAAACGCGGGCCACAACAACAACCTCAGCTTTATCGTCACCGGCGACGGGGTCGTGGTGATCAATGGCGGTGCCTCGGCCCGGCTGGCCGCTGCCCTGCATGACGAGATCAAGGCGGTGACCGACCAGCCGGTGAAGCTGGTGATCAACGAGAACGGGCAGGGGCATGCCATCCTTGGCAATTCCTACTGGGCGGATTTGGGCGTCGATATCTTGGCCCATGAAGACGCCATCGCCGTGGTCGAGGCGGATGGCGATTTCATCCTGCAAGGGATGCAGGGCTACAACCGCGACCGTGCCGAGGGCACAGAGGTCGTGGTGCCGAACCTCAGCTTTTCCGACAAGCACGTGGTCGAGATGGGGGATGTCACGCTGGAGGTCCTGCATCTGGGCCCTGCGCATGATCCGGGCGATGTGCAGGTCTGGATCCCCGAATGGGACATCGTGATCGCCGGTGATATCGCCTTTCACGAACGCATGCCGCCGATTTTCCCGGAAACCGACACCGATGCCTGGATCGAGACTTTTGACGGCCCGTTCACCGCGTTGGGTGCCACCTATGTGATCCCCGGTCACGGTCATCCGACCAACATGGCGCAGGTGACGCGCTATACAAGCGATTACATCAAGGACCTGCGCGCCAAGATCGGGGCGCATATCGAGGAGGGCGGTGATCTGGCCGGGGCGTTTTACGTGGACCAGTCGAACTGGCAGCATCTGGATACGTTCGAGGAACTGGCGACCAGGAACGCGGGCCGGGTCTTTGAGGAGATGGAATGGGAGTGATCCATCACTCTCGTTATTGACTGGTGAATCAATAACCCCCAGTGTCCCGCAAAACGCGTGGCAGTGGGGGTTTCATGCAGCCGAACATCCTGATTCTGATGGTGGACCAGCTCAACGGCACGCTGTTTCCCGATGGGCCTGCCGACTGGCTGCATGCGCCCAACCTCAAGAAACTCGCCGCGCGTTCCACCCGGTTCAAGAACGCCTATACCGCCAGTCCGCTTTGCGCGCCCGGACGGGCGGCGTTCATGTCGGGCCAATTGCCCTCGGCCACCGGTGTCTATGACAACGCGGCGGAATTCCCGTCCTCGATCCCGACCTATGCGCATCACTTGCGGAGGGCGGGCTATTACACGGCGCTGTCGGGCAAGATGCATTTCGTCGGCCCGGACCAGCTGCACGGGTTCGAGGCGCGGCTGACCACCGACATCTATCCGGCCGATTTCGGCTGGACGCCTGACTACCGCAAGCCCGGTGAACGGATCGACTGGTGGTATCACAACATGGGGTCGGTGACGGGTGCGGGTGTGGCCGAGATCACCAACCAGCTCGAATATGACGACGAGGTGGCGTACCAGACCAAGCTGGCGCTTTACGATCTGGCGCGCGGCAAGGACGACCGGCCATGGTGCCTGACGGCCAGCTTCACCCATCCGCATGATCCCTACGTGGCGCGGCGCAAGTATTGGGATCTCTACGAGGACTGCGAGCATCTGCTGCCGGAGGTGCCCGCGATGGATTACGCAGACCACGACCCGCATGCAAAGCGCATCTTCGACGCCAATGACTGGCGCAGCTTCGACATCACCGTGGACGACATCCGCACATCGCGCCGCGCCTATTTCGCCAATATCTCGTATCTCGACGACAAGATCGGCGAGATCCTGCAAGTGCTCGAAGACACGCGGCAGGAGGCGATCATTCTTTTCGTGTCCGATCACGGCGACATGCTGGGCGAGCGCGGGCTGTGGTTCAAGATGTGTTTCTACGAAGGCTCGGCGCGGGTGCCGCTGATGATCTCCGCGCCCGGCATGGAGCCGAGTCTGGTGACGGATCCTGTGTCCACCATCGACGTCTGCCCGACGCTTTGTGCGCTGGCAGGGGTGAGCATGGACGAGGTGATGCCCTGGACCACGGGCGAATCGCTGGTGCCGCTGGGGCAGGGCGGCGCGCGCACCAGCCCGGTGGCGATGGAATACGCGGCCGAGGCGTCTTATGCGCCGCTGGTGTCGCTGCGCTATGGCCAATGGAAATACAATCGCTGCACGCTCGACCCGGATCAGCTCTTCGATCTGGAGGCGGACCCGCATGAATTGACCAATCTTGCGGACCACCCCGACCATCAGGGCACGGTGCAGAGCTTGCGCGCCAAATCCGAGGCGCGCTGGGATCTCGCGCGGTTCGATGCGGATGTGCGCGCCTCTCAGGCCAAACGATGGGTGGTCTACGAGGCGCTTCGGCAGGGCGGGTACTATCCATGGGATTACCAACCGCTGCGCGATGCGTCAGAGCGGTTCATGCGCAACCACATGGATCTGAACGTGTTGGAGGAGAGCAAACGCTTCCCGCGCGGAGAATAGTTAACCTTTCTTAACGCTTACCATTGTTTTGCCCGATTTCTGGGGCAATATTAACGGAATGTTAAGGATTTCTCTTTTAGCGGCCGCCTTTGCGCTGGCCTCTGTCACCCATGCCGGCCCCGATGGCACGATTCGCGTTGTCGATGGCGACACGTTCAAGGTGGGCGACACAACCGTGCGCCTGCATGCCATCGACGCCCCCGAGACCGACCAGATGTGCGGCGATGCCAACAGCCCGGCATGGGCCTGCGGCGCCTGGGTGCGCGACAAGGCCCGCGAGATGTTCGAGGGTCGCCACGCACTTTGCAGCGCTACCGATACCGACCGCTACGGGCGCACCGTCGCCAAATGCGCGGTTGACGGTCAGGATGTCGGCGAACGGCTGGTCAGCGACGGCCTGGCCTTTGCCTATCGCCAATACGGCATGGACTATGATTTGACGGAAAAGGCCGCAGCGGTGAACGCGCGCGGCCTGCATGGCACCGGGGTGATGTCGCCCGCCGCATTCCGGTCGGCACAGCGCGCGCAGGAGCGACCCACACAGACTGCTTCGGAGACCGGGGCCAAGACAGTGACGGTCAATCGCGGCACGCCGCAGACCCGCACGCTCGTGCCCAACGCGGTCAATCCCAACTGCAAGATCAAGGGCAATATTAGCATCAGCAGCGGCGAACGCATCTACCACGTGCCGGGGCAGGATTACTACGCCAAGACACGGATCTCGCTACAGAAGGGCGAACGCTGGTTCTGTACCGAGACCGAGGCACGTACGGCTGGCTGGAGAAAGGCGCGAAACTGATCCGCGTTTGATCCCGGTCAATGTGAAACATGCATCGCGCTGTCATGTTGGGTCCGAAGACATAAATGAGGAGTGGACCCATGTCGCATACACCGCACGAGCTTGCCGAGGAATTCCCGGATCACGTGGCTCAGATGAGTGCGCTCAAGCAGTCAGACGCGCATTTCGCCAAACTTTTCGACAGCTATCACGAGATCAACCGTACTGTGCACCGGGCCGAAACCAACGTGGCACCCATGGACTCTCTGGCGGAGACCGATCTGCGAAAGCAGCGCGCCGCGCTCAAGGATGAAATCTGGGCCTACCTGCAAAATTGATCAGCGCAGGAGCGCGGTGATCGCCTCGATCACCGGCTTCGACATTGGCCGCGCATTCGATCCGAATGTCGCGGCCACGCTGCCATCCGGGGCAATCAGAACCTTGTTGAAATTCCAGGTGGGTGTGAATCCGGCTTCGGCCTCGAGCCATTTGTAGAACGGGTGCGCGGCATCGCCGCGGATCGGTGTGATCGTCGTCATCGGAAAGTCGAGACCGAAATTGACCTCGCAGAATTCCTTGACGTCCTCGTTGGACGACAATTCCTGACGGAAATCATCCGAGGGGATCGCCAGGACCACCAGACCGCGATCGCGGTAAGTGTCGTACAACGTCTGTAACCCGTCATATTGCGGGGTATAGCCGCAGCGTGAGGCGGTGTTGACCACCAGAACCGGCTGGCCGCGCCATTGCGCAAGGTCGATTTCTCCGCCGTCGATGGACGGGAAGGTGAAGCTCGACATGGCCGCCTGCGCCAGCGTGGCGCAACACATGAACAGGGCTGATAACACAAGACGCATCTGATTGCTCCTTGCCTCCAAACCTAGGCGGGGGTGCCGCAAAGGAAAGGGTCAGAGCTTGCGGAACTCCATGACAAGGCCGCGATCCTGCGCATGGGCGTGATCGGCGTTCTCGTAGATCGGGATGTCGTGGAACATGACCGGCGTGATCTGCCGATGCGCCACCATCTGCGCCAACCGCGAGCCGAACCCAACGCCGTCATAGACGGGCGCGATCACACCGCAGACAAACAGCGCCCCGGGCCGCGCGACGCGCATCAGCTCGGGAAAGACCTCGGGTCCGACATGCCCGTGGGTGAAGGTGCCGCAGGACACAAAGCCGTCGTAGCTGGCGTCTTCCATGGGCAGGCGCTGCGTCAGGTCGGCAAGAATGCGGTTGCGATAAAGCCCCTTTGCCTCGGCCTGCGCCAGCATGCCTTCGGAAATGTCGATCCCGTCCACGATGAACCCCGGCAGGTGTTCCGTGACCAGCCCGGTGCCCGCGCCGATATCGAGAATCGGATCGCTGCGGTCCGCGCGCGCGGCGAACAGACCCGCAATCTCGCGTGGTGCAATATAGCCATGGCCCTCGCCGAAACTGCTGTCATAGGTGGCGGCCCAATTGTCATAGAGCGCCTTGGCGTCCGCAGCGCCGTCGATGGTGTAGACGTGGTCGAGATCGTAGTCGGTCATGATGGTCTCCAGCATCCGGTGGCCCTGCATAGGATGCCTGCGTGACAGCTCTGCGACAACGCCCTTGTGTGCTGTGCCGGGCGCCTCCATATTTCAGGAAGGCTTTGCAATAGGAGAGGGATATGGCTGGCGGCTGGGCACGGGACGGTGCGGTGCAGGAGCAGATCGACGCGTCCATCAGCGACGAGTTGGCGCGACTCAAGGCGCGCAAGACACCCCAGGGCCAGAGCCTGACCCACTGCGCCGAATGCGAAGAGCCGATCCCCGAAAAGCGCCGCGCCGCCATTCCTGGCGTCAAGCTCTGCATCGACTGCCAGCACGACCGCGACAGCACCTACCAGGCGCGCGGCGGAATCAACCGGCGCGGATCGAAGGATTCACAGCTGAAATGAGATGTGCGGGCTGTCGCCCGCGCAGGGTTTCTCGCCTTCGGCTCGGCACTGGTGCGGCTTGCATGCGGTGTGCTTTTACCACCCGTCAAGGTCAATGCGCCGCGTGGTGCCTGCATATTTATCAAAAAGAAGAAGCAGGGAATGGTGCACATCCCGTGCTTCTTCTTTTTACAAATATGCCCACACGACGCTGAACCCCGCGCTCCGTCGGAGGGTCAGCCCTCCATCGCTTCCAGTTCGTCGATGAAGCCCGAGATCATGCTCAGCCCCTTGTCCCAGAACTTGGGATCGCTGGCGTCAAGCCCGAACGGGGCCAGCAATTCGGTGTGGTGCTTTGATCCACCCGCCTTGAGCATGTCGAAATACTTGTCCTGAAAGCCGTCGGGGTTTTCCTCGTAGACGGCATAAAGCGCGTTCACCAGCCCGTCGCCGAAGGCATAGGCATAGACGTAGAAGGGCGAGTGCACGAAATGCGGGATATAGGCCCAGAAGGTCTCGTATCCGTCCATGAATTCGAAAGCCGGCCCAAGGGATTCGGCCTGCACCGACATCCAGAGCGCGTTGATGTCGTCGGGGGTGAGCTCTCCACCGCGCCGCGCGTCGTGCAGCTTGCATTCGAAGTCGTAGAACGCGATCTGGCGTACGACCGTGTTGATCATGTCTTCGACCTTGCCCGCCAGCAGCACTTTCTTTTCGGCATTGTTCTTTGCGTTGTCGAGCATGCGGCGGAAAGTGAGCATTTCGCCAAAGACGCTGGCGGTTTCGGCAAGGGTCAGCGGCGTAGAGGACAGCATCTCGCCCTGTCCGGCGGCCAGCACCTGGTGCACGCCGTGGCCCAGTTCGTGCGCCAGCGTCATCACGTCGCGTGGTTTGCCAAGGTAGTTGAGCATCACGTAGGGGTGCACATCCGTCACCGTGGGATGCGCAAAGGCCCCCGGCGCCTTGCCCGGCTTCACGGCGGCGTCGATCCAGCCCTTGGAAAAGAACGGTTTTGCGATCTCGCCCATGCGCGGGTCGAATTCCGTATAGGCGTTCATCACCGTTTCTTCGGCCTCGTCCCAGCCGACGGTGCGGGTCGCTTCCATCGGCAGGGGCGCGTTGCGGTCCCAGACCTGCATCACGTCGAGGCCGAGCCATTTGCGCTTGAGCTCATAATAGCGATGGCTGAGCTTGGGATAGGCGGCGACCACGGCATTGCGCAGCGCCTCGACGACTTCGGGTTCGACATCGTTGCTCAGGTGTCGGCCGGTCTGCGGCGTCGGCATGCCGCGCCAGCGGTCCATCACCTCTTTTTCCTTGGACTGCGTGTTGTGGACGCGGGCGAAGATCTTGATGTTGTCGGCGAACACAGCAGCCAGTTCGCGCGCGGCGGCTTCGCGTACGGAGCGGTCCTGTTCGGTGAGCAGGTTCAGCGTGCCCTCGATGGTCAGCGGCTCGCCGTCCACCTCGAATTCCAGACCCGCGATGGTTTCGTCGAACAGCCGTTCCCAGGCATCGCCGACGACGCCCATGTCGTGCAGGAATTTCTCCATCTCGTCTGACAATTGGTAGGGTTTCATCGCGCGGATGCGGCGGATTGCCGGTTTGTAGCGGGCCAGGTCGGCATTGGCGTCGAACAGCGCGTCGATGATGCCGTCGTCGATCCGGTTCAGTTCCAGTGTGAAAAAGACCAGCGGCGTGGTATAGATCGTGACCTTTTCCTGATGGTCCGACAGGAACTTGGCGCGCAGGGCATCGGTGGTCAGCTGGTAGTAGCGCAGCCCCGCGTAGGACATGATGCGGCCCGCGATGTTTTCGATTTTCTCGTGGCGGTGGATCGCGGTCAGGAATTCTTCGGCGCTCAGGTCGGCCAGCTTGCCTTCGTAATCGGCGGCAAAGCTGCGGCAGGCCTCTTCCAGCCAATCCAGATCGCGCTTCAGCTCGACCGCGTCATTAGACGGGTAGAGATCGGTCAGGTCCCATTCGGGCAGGTTGCCAAGGTTCTTGCTGCCGCCAAGGGCATTCGCGTCATGTGTCGGTGTGGGGGTGCGCAGCATCGGGTGTCTCCTGTCCTTATTCGCCTTCGAACCTGTGCCGTGCGGCCGAAAGGTTCAAGAGGCAATACCGTGGAACCGGACGGGACTGGCGCTGGCTAGCCGTAGGTTTCGAGCAGGTCCTTGAGATCATCAAGCGTATTGGCCTCTTGCAGCGGCTTGTCCTGCCGCCAGCGCGACATGCGCGGAAAGCGCAGCGCAATGCCCGATTTGTGGCGCGGCGAGGCATGGATGCCTTCGAAGGCGATCTCGAACACGTGGTGCGGCGTGACCTGCCGCACGGGGCCAAAGCGCTGCTGCGTGTTCTTTCGGACCCAGGCGGTGATCTTGCGGAACTCGTCGTCGGTCAGGCCGGAATAGGCCTTGGTGAAGGGCACCAGATCATTGCCATCCCAGACTGCGAAGGTGAAATCGGTGAAGAGGTTGGCGCGGCGGCCATGCCCTTGCTGGGCATAGATCATCACCGCGTCCACCGTCAGAGGATCGAGCTTCCATTTCCACCAATCGCCCTTCTTGCGACCTGACAGGTAGGGGCTGTCCTTGCGCTTGAGCATCAGCCCTTCGGCGCGGTGATCGCGGGCGGTAGCGCGGATCTCGGCCAATGCCGCCCATGTATCAAAGGACAGTCGCGGCGCGGCCCGGATCGGCGCGTCATCCGGCAAGTCGCGCAAAAGCGCCTCCATCCGGGCGCGGCGCTGCTCAAGGGGCTGGTCGCGCAGATCCTGACCGTCTTCCTCAAGTAAATCATAGGCCAGCAGGATCACCGGCGCGTCCTGAAGCAGCTTTTTCGGCACCGTCTTGCGCCCGATCCGGGCCTGCAACGTGTTGAACGGGTGCGGCTGAGTGCCCTCCCACGCGACGATCTCGCCGTCCAGAACGAGGCCATCGGGCAGGAAATCGGTGAGCCGCGCGAATTCGGGGAAGCGGTCTGTCATCAACTCCTCGCCGCGCGACCAGACATGATGCGTGCCACCCCGCAGGATCACCTGTCCGCGGATCCCGTCCCATTTCCATTCGGCCTGCCAGTCTGCAGGGTCGCCAAGCGCTTCGGGACCATCTTCCAGCTGGTAGGCGAGGTAGAACGGGTAGGGGCGGCTGTCATCCGCCTCGGCGTCTTCAGCTTCGATCAGGTCGTGATAGCTGGTGGTCTCGGGTGTCCAGCCGCCCATGAGGCGATGCGCAAGGCTGGCCTCAATCTGCCCGGTGGCCTGCGCCAGGGCACGGGTCATGAGTTTCTGGCTGACGCCGATGCGAAACCCGCCCGTGATCAGCTTGTTGAACAGGAACCGTTCGGTCGGGTCCAGCTGATCCCACGCATCCACAATGCGCGTCTTGCGCTGGTCAATGTCGAGGGTGGCGAGCGATTTCAACTCGGTGATCCAATGGGTCAGTGGCAGGTCGCTGTGCCGGTTGGGTGGCGGCAGGATCAGGGCAATGGTTTCGGCCAGATCGCCGACGATGGGATAGCTTTCTTCGAGTAACCACAAGGGGATACCGCCCAACTCGGCGGCCCATTCACGCAGCTGGGTGGTCGTCACGGCGCGTTTCGGACGACGGCCGGAAAACAGTGCGATGGTCCAGAGCTTGTCGTCGTCACTGGCGGTCTGAAAGAACTCGGCCAGCGCCTTGGTCTTGAGGCTGGTCTTGGTTGTCTGATCGACGGTGGTAAAGAGATTGGCGAAGTCCTTCATGCCGCGTCAGCCTCGTCATCCTCGCCGCCGAATTCGGTTGGAACCACCTGTGCGTTATAGCCTTGGGTGTTCAGCCATCGCGCGAAGATATCTGTGTAACCATGTGTTGCATAAATGTTTTCCGCCTTGGTTTCCTTGATGGCGTACATCAGCCCGTCCCAATCGGCGTGGTCCGAAATGACAAAGCCCCTGTCAGCGGCGCGGCGGCGGCGGACCCCTCGCAGGCGCATCCAGCCCGACGCAAAGGCGGTCGAGGCGGGTCCGAACCGGCGCGCCCATTGCGACCCCAGCGCCGACGGCGGCGCAATGATCAGCGCTCCGGGATGGTTCTTGGGATTGATGTCGGGCGTCACATAGATGGTTTTGGGCAGCCTGTACCCTTGATGCCGCAGCACTTCATTGGTGTTCTCGACTGCGCCATGGGTCAGGATCGGTCCGATCTCCGGATCGACCATCGCCAGCAGACGCTGCGCCTTGCCGAGCGAATAGGCTCCGAGAATCGACGCCTTGCCTTGGGCGGCATTGCGCGCCCACCATGTGTTCAGCTCCTGCGCGACCTCAGCCTGGCTGTCCCATTTGAACACGGGCAGGCCAAAGGTGCATTCGGTGATGAAGCTGTGGCACGTAACAGGCTCGAAAGGTTCGGAAATCCCGTCTGAAACGACCTTGTAATCGCCGGAGGCCACCCAGATTTCCCCGGCAACTTCGACCCGGATTTGCGCAGAGCCGGGCAGATGGCCCGCCGGGTGGAACGACACCAATGCATCGCCAATTTTACGCGTTTCGCCGAACTTAACTGTTTCTACAGAAATATTGCCCAACCTGTGCCGCATGACCGGGGCGCAACCATCGGTGCACAGGTAGCGGCGATGCCCGGGGCGGGCGTGATCGGCATGGCCGTGGGTGATCAGTGCGCGGTCCACGGCGCGCCAGGGGTCGATGAAGAAGTCTCCGGCGGGGCAATAGATGCCGCGCTCGGTAAAGGTGAGAACGGGTTTGGTCATGGAGGTGAGTATAGAAGCGGATCAGGACATCGCCAGAGGCTTGCCAAGTCGCCTTTGCGGCGTAGGGTGGGCGCGACCAGACCATCAGGAGCCTTTTCATGCAGATCGCCGGATTCCGTCAGCGCCTTTTGTCGCGCGTGCCTTTGGCGGGCACGTTCCTGAAAACCCCGGCCTACCAGCTGATCGAGGTGCTGGCGCAATCCGAACTGGATTTCGTCTGTCTGGATGCCGAACACGCGCCGTTCGACCGCAGCGCCATCGACGCCTGCTGCGCGATGGGGCGGGCCTTGGATTTCCCGGTGCTGGTTCGGGTCGGCGACTCGTCGGCGCGCGAGATCCTGCAAGCGCTGGATTGCGGCGCGGTCGGGATCGTGGTGCCGCATGTCGACAGCGCGGACAAGGCGGCGGATGTGGCACGGGCGGCGCGGTACGGTCACGGTGGACGGGGATTTGCGGGATCGACCCGCTGGGCCGGATACGCGACACAGTCGATGCCCGATCTTCTGGCGCGGTCGCAGGACGAAACCGTGGTCATGGCGCAGATCGAGGAACCCGAGGGCGTTGTGGCATCCGAAGCGATCGCGGCAACCGACGGCATCGACGCCTTGTTCCTGGGGCCGGCGGATCTGTCTGTGGGCTACGGTCACGACACCTTGGGTTCGGACGATCTTTTTGCCGCGATGGAGCGTGTGGGCAAGGCGGCAGATGCGGCGGGCAAGGCCTATGTGTCCTGGGTGGCCAACGCGCAAAAGGCGCAGGAGTGGTCGGCCTATGGAATGAGCTGTTTCTTCATCTCGTCCGAGCATTCGTGGATGCGGGCCGCCGCAACGGCAGAGGCGCGCGGTGTCCACGAGATCGGAAAACCCTAGGACTTGAAGCTGGAAAACAGCGACACGGCCGCGCCGGTGACCTGTCGGCGGATGTTGGGTTTTTCCATCAGCACTTCGTGTTCCGCGCCGTCCACCAGCAAGAGCTTGCCGCCTTTCCAATGGGTCATGCGGTCCCGGATCGCGCGTGTGTCGACGATGCGTTCGTTCGATCCGACAAAACACAGCGCCGGAAGCGCGGGCGAGGGCATTCGCGCCAGCGCGGCGCATTCCTGCAGCGCCGAGAGCAGCCATGCACAGGACGGCCCGCCCAGGCCGAATTGCGGCTCGGCTTCGACATGGCGGCGCATGTGGTCGAACATCTCGGGGTCCGAGGTGAGCAGGTTGTTCTCGAACGGCTCGGAGGCGGGGTAGCTCTTGATCGACGTGCCGGGAGCGATCCTGTGGCCCTGACCGATCGCCATCGCCAGTCTTGGCAGCGTCCAGGCGACCGGGCGCAGGTAGCCGGCCATGTCGATACCCCACATCGGTCCTGAAAACATGACAGAGGCCATGTCGGTGCCGCTCATCAATGCGCGCAGGCCGATGCAGCCGCCCATGGAATGGGCGATCATGTGCCACGGTTTCGGCAGATTGGCCTTGCCCGCAAAGCTGCGGACCGCGGCCCAGTCTTTCTGGAAGTCAATAAAACGGCCGACATGGCCGACCATCGGGTCGGCACCAAGCCGGTCGGACATGCCCTGGCCGCGCCAGTCCAGCGATACGACATCAAATCCGGCGCGCACGAGGTCTTTGGCGGTACGGCCGTATTTCTCGATATATTCGGTGCGACCGGGCAGGATGAACACCGTGCCCTTGCTGTCCGCCGCTTCCGCATGACCAACGCGAATGCGCACCCCGTCCGAGGTGCGCAGCCATTCGGCGCGCATCTCAGGGCCTTGGGCAAGATCGTCGCGATAGGGGGCCTGTTCGCCCATCAGGCGAGGGTGGCGGCCAGTTTCATCGCCAGACCCATGTCGCCGTCGATCGTCAGGCGACCGGACATGAATGCCGAAGTGGGGTTGAGCGCGCCGTCAAAGATTTCGCGATATGTCTCGGCATCGGCGTTGAAGGTCACATCGGCATCGGCGCTGCCCTCGCGGGCGCCGTCGCTGTCGACGACCATGCTGCCTTCGCCTTCGATGTTGAACTGGGCGGTGCCATCAATGCCGCCGCCGGCCAGTTTTTCGTTCATGGCGGTGACTGCCTGTGCCACAACTTCGCTCATACGCTCGTCTCCTTGTGATCGCGTCCTGATGTCCGGGGGTGGCATTTGCGGAACCCCACGCTACATTCACCATGAGTTATGAGGTTCAAGATGCGCAAATACAAATCTGCCGTTGCGGCATTTCTTCTGGCACTCGCCGTGATGCAGGGGCCGGTTCAGGCTCAACAGGCCAGTGCGTCCGAGCTGCTTGACCAGCTGGCAGAGGCCGAGGATGCGCGCGCCGCAGACCGGCTGGAACGGCAGCTACGGCAGGAATGGTCGAAATCCGGATCTGCGGCGATGGACCTGCTGCTCAAGCGGGGTCAGGATGCGCTGGATGTCGACAACATAGACGCCGCACTGGAGCATCTTCGGGCACTGACCGATCACGCGCCGGACTTTGCCGAAGGTTGGCACACCCTTGCTCTGGCCTATTACCGCGCGGATCAATTCGGCCCGGCAGCGGATGCGCTGGAACGCACACTTGCGCTCAACCCTCTGCATTTCGGCGCGTTGCGCGGCATGGGGGCGATATTCGAACAGGTCGACAAACCCCACCTTGCGTATGACGCCTATTCGCGGGTACTCACGCTCAGGCCGCATGATTCCGACGTGATCGACGCGTTGGAGCGGCTGGAGCGACAGGTGATCGGAGAGACGATCTGACCACCTGACGCCCGAGCAGGACGGCAAAGGACGTCAACATGGCCGGACATGCGCGGGTTGCGGCGATTCTCGGCCCGACCAACACAGGCAAGACCCACTACGCTATCGACCGGATGCTGGGCTATCGTACCGGTATGATCGGATTGCCGCTGCGGCTTTTGGCGCGCGAGGTCTATGACAAGATCGTCGCCGCGCGCGGGCCTTCTGTTGTGGCGCTTGTCACTGGCGAGGAGCGGATCGTACCGCCACGCGCGCAGTACTGGGTCTGCACGGTCGAGGCGATGCCCGAGGGCATGGGCTGTGATTTCGTCGGCATCGACGAGATCCAGCTTTGTGCCGATCCCGAGCGCGGCCATGTGTTCACCGACCGCCTGTTGCGGATGCGTGGGCAGCACGAGACCCTGTTCATGGGGTCAGACACGATGCGCGGGACGATCGCGAGCCTTGTGCAAGGGGTCGAATTTGTCCGCCGCGAACGGATGAGCCAACTGACCTATACCGGTTCGAAAAAGATCAGCCGGTTGCAGCCGCGCACCGCCATTGTCGGGTTTTCGGTCGAAAATGTTTATGCGATTGCCGAGCTGTTGCGCCGTCAGAAGGGCGGCGCTGCCGTGGTGATGGGGGCTCTGTCGCCGCGGACACGCAATGCGCAGGTCGATCTGTACCAGAATGGCGAGGTGGATTTCCTTGTTGCGACCGATGCCATCGGCATGGGGCTGAACCTTGACATCAACCATGTCGCGTTTTCGTCCCTGACCAAGTTCGATGGCCGCCGGATGCGGCCGCTCATGCCCAACGAGTTGGCGCAGATCGCCGGGCGCGCCGGGCGCGGCATGTCGAACGGCACCTTCGGTGTGACCGGCGAGGCGTCGCCCATCTCGGAAGAGGTGGAAGAGGCGATCACGAACCACCGCTTCACACCGCTGAGAAAGCTGAATTGGCGCAATGCCGATCTGCGCTTCGGGTCGATCGACACGCTGATTGCCTCACTCGAGGCCAGCCCGAATGACGAGCTGCTGGTCAAGGCGCGCGAGGCGGATGATCTGCAGGCGCTCAAGGCGCTCAGCGCCGTGGCCGAGGTACAGGCGCGGGCGTCCGATCCCAAATCGGTCCAGCTTTTGTGGGATGTCTGCCGCATTCCCGACTTTCGCGGCATAAGTCACGCGGAACATGCTGGGCTTTTGGAAGTTATCTATGGACACTTGCATCAACGCGGAGCCATCCCGGATGATTTCCTTGGACGACAGGTCGACCGGATCGACCGGACCGATGGCGACATTGACACGCTGTCGAAACGGTTGGCGTATATCCGCACATGGACCTATGTCGCGCAGCGGAAAGCGTGGGTGCATGACGAAAGCCATTGGCGCGAGCAGACGCGCGCTGTAGAAGACCGACTGTCGGATGCGCTCCACGAGCGCCTGACCCAGAGATTTGTTGACCGGCGCACATCCGTGCTGCTGCGGCGGTTGAAGCAGAAGGAGGCCCTTTTGGCCGAAGTGAATGACAAGGGTGAAGTCACCGTCGAAGGCGAATTCGTCGGCAGGCTCGAAGGGTTCCGGTTCCGCCAGGACAAGGATGCAACCGGGCAGGAGGCGAAGACGCTGAAGACCGCGTCGATGCAGGCGCTCGCGCCGCATTTCCACTTGCGCGCCGACCGTTTCTACAACGCGCCCGATACCGAGATGGATTACACCGAGCAGGGCGGCCTCATGTGGGGCGACCAGGCGGTGGGCAAGCTGACCGCCGGCGATGATCCGCTCAAGCCGCGCGTCGTGGCCTTTGTCGATGAAGAGGCCGGGGCTGATGTGGGTCAGAAGGTGCAGCGCCGCCTGCAGCACTTCATCGACCGCAAGATCGCCGCGCTGTTCGAGCCGCTGATCAACCTGCAGAAAGACGAGACCCTGAACGGCCTTGCGCGCGGTTTTGCCTTTCGCATGGTCGAAGCGATGGGCCTCCTGCCGCGTGCGGACGTGGCCGATGACGTCAAGGCGCTGGATCAGGACGCGCGCGGAATGCTGCGCAAGCATGGCATCCGCTTTGGTCAGTTCACCGTGTTCATGCCGCTGCTGCTCAAGCCTGCGCCGACGCGACTGCGTCTGGTGTTGTGGAGCCTGTCGAAGAACCTCGATGAATTCCCCGAAGCGCCGCCACCGGGTCTGGTAACAGTGCGCAACATGCCGGGCACACCGGCGGAATATTACATGGTGGCGGGCTACCGCGCCGCCGGCGAGCGCGCGATCCGCATCGACATGCTGGAACGTCTGGCCGATCTGCTGCGCGCGCAGGACAGCCGGGGAGGGTTCGAGGCCAATCCCGACATGCTGTCGATCACGGGTCTGACGCTGGATCAGTTTGCCGACCTGATGTCCGGTCTGGGCTACAAGGCCGAAAAGGCCGAGCGCCAGAAGGTGCGCGCGGTCGATGCAGTGATGCCCGAGGATGCGGCGTCTGTGGAACCGGTCATCGTGACCGACGAGCCTGCGCCGACGCCAGACACCCCTGTGATGGATACGGCACGGGAAGACGCGGCTCCGGGAGCGACCGCTGCCCCTGCCGATGCGCCCGAAGCTGCCGATGTGCCAGAAGCAGCCGAAGCCATGACCGATGACGGCGTTGCTCCCGTTGTCGACGCGCCCGAGGAAGTGCCTGCCGAAGCGCCGGTGCCGACCAATTCGGAAACCGAGATCGACCCCGGTGCTGCCCCGGACGCGGCCTTGGCCGGCCCGGAAACCGAAGTGTTCTATACCTTCACATGGCGCGGCAATCGCCCCGACCGCCAACCGCGCCGCGACGGTGGCAAGGGCCGTCGGGACGCTGCCAAGCCGCAGGGCGAGCGTCCGCAAGGCGACCGGCCGCGTGGCAAGGGCAAGCCCAAGGGCAAGGGCCAGCCGCCGCGCGATGCGGGCAAGAAAACCTTCGAGGCGCGTCCCCCCAAGAAGGAAAAGCCGATCGACCCGGACAATCCCTTTGCAGCGGCCCTCATGGGGCTGAAGACGAAGGACTGAGTTGACAGACCCGGCGCAGAAGCTTCGGATCGACAAGTGGCTCTGGCATGCGCGTTTTTTCAAGACGCGCAGCCTGGCCGCCAAGATCGTGTCCGGTGGCAAGGTGCGGGTCAATGGCCAGCCGGTTTCCAAGCCCGCCTATGCGGTGAGCGCGTCGGACGTGCTCACCTTTCCCCAGGGCGACGATGTGCGCGTGATCAAGGTGCTTGCCATGGGAGAGCGGCGCGGGCCCGCCCCCGAGGCGCAGTTGCTCTACGAAGATCTCGCCCCTCCCAAGCCGCGCGAGACATTGGAGCAGGTGCCCCGCTTTGAGGGCAAGGGTCGCCCGACCAAGAAAGATCGTCGCGCCCTGCAACAAACCCGGTCAGACCTTCTTGAATGATTTTTCCCGGTGGCTTAGCTAGCGTGCGAATGATCGATGGAAGACGCGCATGACCTATATCGTGAACGATGCCTGCATTGCCTGCAAATATACCGACTGCGTCGAAGTTTGCCCGGTGGATTGCTTTTACGAGGGGGAGAACATGCTTGTGATCCATCCCGACGAGTGCATCGATTGCGGCGTTTGCGAACCCGAATGCCCGGCTGATGCGATCCGCCCGGACACCGAGCCAGACATGGACAAATGGGTCGAGTTCAACCGCAAATATGCCGAGAAATGGCCTGTCATCATCACCAAGAAAGACCCGCTGCCCGAGGCGGAGGAACGCGACGGTGAGAGTGGCAAGCTTGAGAAGTACTTCTCCGAGGCTCCCGGCGAAGGCGGCTGATGATTCGCGATGGACGACGCCAATAGGCGAAGTTTGCAAGGCAAGCCCTTGTAAACATATGCATATCGCGCGCGAGTCGAGCCTCTACCGCGGGGCCTAATTTTGTGTTATACTATTGATACAAATGACACCTGTGGGACACACGCCATCGCTGGCGTATGGCATATGAGCTGACATAAGCTTGTTCTGATACACTGAATGAAACGACCGGAAGCCATGCTCCCGATCGGTATTTTTGTCTGTGTCGCATGGGCGCACGCAAGGAAGGTTCTGAATGACCAAATCTAAAAAATCCGAATTCCGTCCGAACGATTATGTTGTCTACCCGGCACATGGCGTGGGCCAGATCGTGTCGATCGAAGAGCAGGAGATCGCCGGCATCACGCTCGAGCTGTTCGTGATCTCGTTCGAGAAAGACAAGATGACCCTGCGCGTTCCGACGCACAAGGCCACGGAAATCGGTATGCGGTCGCTGAGTTCACCCGACGTGGTGAGCCAGGCGATGAAGACGCTGAAAGGCAAGGCCAAGGTCAAGAAGGCCATGTGGTCGCGCCGGGCGCAGGAATACGAACAGAAGATCAACTCGGGCGACCTGATCGCAATTGCCGAGGTGGTCCGTGACCTGCACCGCGCCGACGATCAGCGCGAACAGAGCTATTCCGAGCGTCAGCTTTATGAAGCAGCACTGGAGCGTCTGACACGCGAAGTCGCCGCCACCTCGGGTGGGGACGAACTGGCCGCAGCCAAGCAGATTGGCGATGTCCTGACATCGCGGACACCTGCCGCAGCCTGATTTCGGCTTCGGATGAATTTCAAGGCGGTCCCGAAAGGGGCCGCTTTTTTCATGTCGTCTGTTTCACGCTGCGTCGTTGTTGGCGTTTTCCAGCGCACTGAGCAAGGACGCCTCCAGCTCTTTTTCCAACTCTTTGGCGCGCGCGATATAGGCGGCGTTCTGGGCCGACGGGATGTTCGGATCCCAGAGTTCCGCCAGTTCGCGCACTGTGTGGCGGTCATGCTGGTAGAACAGCGTTTCGGCGGCGTTCGCTTCGAATTCCGTCAGCCCGATATTCTCGAGAACATAGCGACCCGCGCGCAACGAGCTGTCGAACAACTCGCGCACGATGTCATTCGCGCCCGCCTGATAAAGCCGGTAGGTGTGCGTGCGGTCGCGGGACCGGGCGACGATGTGGATGTCGGGGCGCAGCCTGCGGGCATAGGTGACCAGTTGCTCCGCCGCCACTGGATCGTCAAGCGCCACCATGAGCACGCGCGCCGTGTCGATCCCCGCCGCATGCAGAAGGTCAGGGCGCAGCGGATCCCCGAAAAAGCCCTGGTAGCCGAATTGCCGCATCAGCTGGATGGTCTTGAGGTTGTTGTCGATCACAACTGTCTTTGCACCCACCGACTGAACAAGGCGGTTGACGATCTGGCCGAACCGCCCGATCCCCGCGATGATCACCGTGCCCTGTTGGTCGATCGCATCGTGCTCGATGGCGTTTTCCCCGTCCTTGAGGCGCCTGGACAGGATTTCGTAGAGAATGAACGCCAGCGGCGTGATGAGCATTGACAGCGCCACGATCAGCAGCAGCCGATCCGCGAGGTAATCGGGCAGGATGGCCTGTTGCACCGAGAACGAGATCAGCACGAAGCCGAATTCCCCGGCTTGGGCCAAGCCCAGCGTGAACAGCCATTGGTCCCGTCCGCGCAACTTGAACGCGCGCCCGAGCCCGTAAAGGATCACCCATTTCAGGAACATGATCCCAAGCGCGAGGCCAAGAATGCCGAACGGCTCGGAAAAGAGCAGGCCAAAGTCGATGCCCGCGCCCACGGTGATGAAGAACAGCCCCAGCAACAGTCCCTTGAAGGGTTCGATATCGGATTCAAGCTCGTGCCGGAATTCGCTGTTGGCCAGCACGACCCCGGCGAGGAACGTCCCCAACGCGGGCGACAGACCCACGGCGGTCATCAAGAAGGCGATGCCGATCACGATCAGAAGGGCCAGCGCCGTGTACATCTCGCGCAGTCGGGCAGCGTGGATGTAGCGGAAGAGGGGGCGCGCGCCGTAGACACCTCCAAGGATGATCAGCGCCACCGCGCCAAGCGTCACAAGCGTAACGCCCCATCCCGGCAGGCCTTCGATCAGGGACATCCCGTGGCCATGCGCGTCGTCGACCTGCTCAAGCGTACCGCGATAGATGGACCCGTCCTCGTTGAGCGTCGGTTCTATGGGTACCGCAAGCAAGGGCAGCATCACCAGCATCGGGATCACCGCGATGTCCTGCGTCAGCAGCACCGAGAAGGTCGACCGCCCGCCGCTGGTCTGCATCAGTCCCTTCTCGCTCAGGGTTTGCAGCACGATGGCGGTGGACGAGAGCGAAAAGATCATCCCGATGGCAAGTGCGGTTTGCCAGACGAACCCGAGATAGATCGCGCCCGCCATCACGGCGAACATGGTGAGGATCACTTGCATGCCTCCAAGGCCGATCAGCCGGTGGCGCATGTCCCAAAGCGCGCGCGGCTCAAGTTCGAGCCCGATCAGGAAGAGCATCATCACGACGCCGAATTCCGCGAAATGCTGCAAGTCGGTTGTGTTGGCAACAAGGCCCAGACCCGGCCCGATTACGACACCGGCCAGCAGGTATCCCAGCACCGATCCCAGCCCGAGGCGCGCCGCGATGGGCACCGCGATCACCGCTGCAAGCAGGAAGACCGACGCGAGGAACAGGAATTCAGCCATTTTGGGTTTGCCTTTCGAACTGTCCTATCCTGTCGGTTCGGACATGGAAAAGACAACCGTGAGGATATCAGCTTGCCAGATCATGCGGCAATCACCCATCAAGTGCTCATTTCTTCAGCAGTCATGAAGGGACTTCACCCGTCCGGCATGTCCAGCACGACATTGCGACCATTCTTGGAATAGCGCAGCTCGCTGTCGCCGATGGCCGCCACGCGCCCGCCGTCCAACGTGTCGCCCACCTTGACCTTCTGGTAGCGCCCGTTGCCCAGCCGTACGAGGGCGCGGCGGTTCGACGGTTTGCCATAGACCCCGATCAGGTTGATCCGGCGCAGGTTGAGCGCGTTGGTGACAGTCGCCTGCCGCGCCACGTTGGCGGTCGAGGGGATGCTGGGCTGCACGACGCGCGGTGCCACTGCGGCGGCAGCGACCTGCCGGACCTCCGCGGGTTCTTCGGGCGGCGGTGCGCTCCGGGCTTGTTCGACGATCTGCGAAAAATTGCGCGGACGGGTGACAGGCGCGATGGATTGCGCGACGGCGTATTCCGTGGCGTCGGGTTGGGATTGCTCTTCGTCGGCCTTCAGCGTTTCGGGTCGTGCCAAGGGACGCAACGCCGCAAGCTCGACACGGGTGCGCCCTGCGAGTTGCGCGCGCTCATTGCCCTCGATCAGGCCTGTGGGCCGCACGCGGGGGCGGAAGCCTTCCAGCTCGGGCGAAACCGCGCTTTCGGCTGTGCCGTCTGCGGGGGCCTCGGGCAGGACCGCGTCTGGTGTCGGGCGGGTCGGGGGCACCACGGGGGGCAGACCGGCAAAGACACGCACGCCGTCCGGGTTGATCGTGCCCTCTGGCGCGGCAATCACCAGCCCGCGGTCGTCCAGCGTGAACCGTGTGCCCGGTGCCGCCGGGTTGGGCTGCGACAGGTAGGTCCTGTCATTGCGCAGCGCCTCTGCACCCGGCAGGGCGACCGCATCGAATTGCTGAATCCGACTGTCGATGGATGCGACATAGAGATCGTCAAGGCTGGTCAGCATCGGTGTTTCGGGCAGTTCCGGAGACCGTTGCCAGATGCCTGTCGCCGCATAGCGCGCATCCGCCTCTTCCGGGGTGAGCGCAGTGGGCGGCGGCAGGAGGTCCGAAAGCCCGTCGACGGTGTCCGAGGGCGCTTCCATCACGTCCAGTGCAGCAAATTGAACGTCCGCGTCGTCTTCCTCGGGTGCGGTGACAGAGCCGTCCAATGGCAGGAGTTCCACGTCGGGCATTCGGGCGATGGAGGGCGTATCCGGGTCGCGGTCGAAAATGCGCGACAGACCTTCGTCCAGAAACACGCTGGCCCATGCCGCGACCGCCAGCAGGAAGATCAGCAGCGCGCTGGTCAGCATCAGGCCAAGGAACCGTGGCTTGCCACCGATCTGCGGTTCGGTGCGTGCGCCGAAGACGGTCATCCGGGCGCGTTCGTCCTGCACTGTCGCAGCGCTTGTTGGTGCGGGATCAGTCTGGCGACCGGCGCGCATTGCAGCGATGCGGGCCACGGCGGCGCGGGCGGGTTCGGGATCGTGCCGTTTCGCCGGTGGGCTCTGGGGGGCGACGGGCTGTGGGGGAATCGGAGTGTTTTGTTCAGGCGTGCGCGACTTGCGGCGGCTGAAGAAGCCGAAGCCCTTGCGCTCTTCGGGCGCTTCCGGCTGTTCGACCGGATCGACCTGCAGGACGGGGGCGGTCACGTCGCTGTCACGGGTTGATTTGCGTGCGCCGCCCAATTTGAACCGGGTGGCTGCCGGGGGCTCCTGCACAGGTGTTTCCACCCGGGGCGCGGCAGGCACCTCTGCCGGAGCAGGGGCAGAACGCGACGCCCGGATCGAGGCAAAGGCCAGAGGCGCGGCGTCCTCGGGTGGTAGGGCCGTCAAGGTCGGTTGTAGGCGCGGGGGGGCTGCGGGATAACCCTGCTCCGAAAGGTCGGGCGCATCAGGATCATCGGCGGCAGGACCCACCTTATACGTCTTTTCCGCGTCATCCCCATCAAGATCGGCCGCACCGGGGGCAAGCGCATCCTCCGCATCGGCCACGTACTCCGTGACCTTTTCATCCACGAAACTCTTGGTCTCATCGGAAGTGCCAAGGATCGACTCCTCGAGTGTCGGAGCCTTGATGTCCGCGATGCTGATCGGGGGCGGTGCTGCATCCTCGGGCGCGGCGACCACGCTCATCGGATGCGCGTCTTTCAACGGAGCCGAACCGGTCCAGCTTGCGGCCGGGCCAAAGAACACCTCGCCGGTGAATTCCCCCTCGGGCGGCACCGCGACAAAACAGACCGGGTCGAAATGGTGGCTCTTGGCAAAGGCTTCGGCCTCGTCCAGCGTTTCATTGGCCACCGCCGCAATCTGGATGGAGCCGTCGGCATGCGACCAGTCAAAGCTCAGTTCATCGACCGTGTAGGGCGTGGCCCCGTCAAGTGCCAGCCGGATGTCCTGTTGCAGCGCATCGCCGGTCTGGCCGGAATCGGCAATCGACAGGTACTTGATCTGCTCGTTCGGGATGATCAGCTTGACCTGTCCGCCGTTGGGCGACAGGCCGTCGGCATCTGATCTGAGATCGGCAAGGGCGCCGCGCAAATCGGCGGCATCTAGGGCCACATCGCCAACCGGCGTCCAGCCACCCGGGACGCGACGCAGCAACGAAATGCCTTCGAAAGAAAGTGTCAGGGCAAAGTCTGGCTTCATGACGGTGTTTTAGCAGCCCTTTCCTTGGGATGGGAGTCACTTGCGAGGCACTTGTGCGCATAAAACGCAGGACGGCAATCTTTCGCGCGGGGAAATTTCCAGTCTTGTCGGCAGAGCCCCGCGGGTGGATGGTTGTGGTGTGTTTGATGGAAGAATTAGAGGTCATCATGTCAAAAGTCACCGGTTTCCTTGCAGCGCTTGTTCTTCTGATCGGAATGTCGCCGGTCTGGGCTGAAACGCCCGGTCAGATCACGGTCACCGGCGAAGGCAGCGTCTTTGCCGTCCCGGACATGGCGACGGTCACGATGGGGGCCTCTGCCGAAGCTGAAACCGCCAAATCCGCGATGGAGCAGACCTCTGCCACCACGGCGGCGATTCTCGAACAATTGACCGCGTCAGGCGTTGCCGCGCGGGATATCCAGACCTCGGACCTGACGCTGATGCCGGTCTGGTCGAACCGGGGATCACCGGACACCCGCCCGACCATCGACGGCTACCAGGCATCCAACCGCGTGACGGTCCGGGTGCGAGACCTGGCGGCATTGGGCACCATCCTCGACGCGGTTCTGAGCGATGGCGCGAACCAGTTGGGCGGGTTGCAGTTCACGGTCGCCGATCCCGCGCCCTTGCTCGACGAGGCGCGCATCAAGGCGGTCGCCGATGCGCAGGCAAAGGCCCAGCTTTATGCCACTGCCGCCGGTGTCGAACTCGGCGCGCTGCTCAGCCTGAGCGAGGCGGGGTCGCAGATGCCACGGCCCGAGATGTTCGGCATGGCGCGGATGGCGGATGCAGGTGTTCCCATGGCACAGGGCGAGACCGAATTGCGGGCAAGTGTGACACTTGTATACCAGATCAAGATGCGGTGAAATCTGGCCTATGGCTGTCATATGACCACCCCTGTAGTGTTGTAAAAAAGTAAGAGCAGTACGCCAAAGGATCGCCATGGCACGCCGTCCGGCCCAACCTGAGACCGTCAACATCCTGATCGTCGGGCAAATGGGCCGTCTGGCCTATGAGGCGCTGCTTTTCGCGCTGTCATTGCGCCGGAGCACCAAGGATCCGCGGTTCAAGCTTCATGTCGCGGAACCGCAGCCCGGCCCCAAATGGAAGACCGATCCAGCCATCCGTCCCGAACCCCTGCGCGAGATGCTCGCAGCGCAGGGCGCGACGATCCTGCCGTTTGAATCGCGGCATTTCGGCAGCGACTACCCTCACGGCAACAAGATCGAAGCACTGTTCGCCCTGCCGAAGGGAGAACCCTTCGTGTTCTTCGACACCGACACGCTGGTGACCGGCGATCTGGGAGAGGTGCCGTTCGATTTTTCGAAACCCTCCGCGTCGATGCGGGTCGAGGGCACGTGGCCGCAGATCGAACTTTACGGTCCCGGCTATACCGAGATCTGGCAATCGCTCTATGACCGGTTCGGGCTGGAGTTCCAAAGCTCGCTCGACCTTGATCAGCCGGACGAATACTGGCGCCGCTACCTCTATTTCAACGCGGGGTTTTTCTACTATTCATGTCCGCATGTCTTTGGGCAGACCTTCCTCGACATGGCGCTGTCGATCTGGAAAGACCCGCCGCCCGCGCTTGTGTGCCAGCAGTTGATCCCCTGGCTGGACCAGATCGCCCTGCCTCTGGTCATCCATTCGTTGGGGGGCGGGCGCGATGCACTGTCGGAGGGGTATCTCGACGGGGACACGACGGTGCATTACCGCAACATGCCGCTGCTCTATGCCCGCGAAAGCGATGCCGTGGTCGATCTTCTCGAAGAGATCACGGCACCGAACCCGGTCAAGCGGCTTCTCAAGGACTACGAGCCGTTCAAGCGGATGATCTATCAGAATCGCGGCCACAAGGTGCGCGAGATGTTTGACCGCGATCACCTGCCGAGCCGCGAACAGCCAATCCGTCAGAAGATCAAGAAAAACGGTTTCTGGATGGTCTGAAGACGGTATGGGGAAACGAAGTATTTCGCAGATAACAGATTTACTTACGCCGACCTTGTCGTAACCTGCGCGCAAATTCGCCTCGCATTTCAGGCGATGCTTGTTCCCGTCCCGATGACCGGCATGGGCCTTATTGTCGTTTATTGGCTGTGGAGACCAACATGGCGTTTCTTTCTTCCATCATCATCGAGCCGACCAACGATCCGATTATTGACGTCCTGGTTGATGGCTATGTCTGGGACCTGACATCAAGCAGGACGATCACATGGGCGCTCGCCGATGGTCTCAACCCGGAGCATGTCTGGCTCGACCGCGATGCGGCCCTAATGACCTTCGGCGCAGCCCTTGCGTCGATTGAGCAATACATTGACGTGACCTTTGACTATCTCGGGGATTTCGCAAGTCCGATCCCTGCAGGGCTGGCCGGTGCGGATATCGTCTACACGCTGGACAACGCGGTCGTGGAAGACGGCACTCTGGCCTATGCGTATTATCCGGGTCCCGAGCCCTTTACGGATTTTGAACAATACGCGACCGAAGGCGGCGACGTATTCATGAATTTCTCGGCCGAGATCATCGCGTCGTCGAGCTTTCAACCGGGATCAGACGGGTTCGTGACGGTCATTCACGAGATCGGGCATGCCCTGGGTCTCAAACACCCGTTCGAAGGCAGCCCCGGTCGTCCCACACTGGACGAGTTGGATCAATCGGTTTTCAGGGACATGGACTGGTTCTCGATCATGTCCTACTCGGACCAGTACGAGGATGAGCTGGAGCGCTGGGATCCGGCGACGCCGATGGTTCTGGACGTGTTGGGCCTGCAGTTCATGTACGGCGTCAACACCGCGACCAATGCGGGCGACACGACGCTGCGGCTGGCCAGCGAGGATTATTACTACACGATCTGGGATGCCAGCGGGACCGACCGCGCGGACGCGTCCGACCAGTCACAAGGCTGGACGATTTTCCTGCCCGATTTTCAGCCAACCACGCTGGTCGAGACCTTGACAGGTTTCGCGCTGCCATCGGCACAATTTGCCGGAACGCTGGTCGATTCCGCCCCGACCGAGATGATCTGGCTCATGGGCGATATCGAGAACGCCACCGGATCGCAGTTCAACGACTGGATCAACGGCAACCGCTTTGACAACGACCTTGTGGGCGGTGGCGGCGATGACGAGCTTGAGGGCTACGGCGGCAACGACGTGATCGACGGAGGTGCGGGCACCGATCTGGCCTATTTCCTTGGCAGCAACACGTCGTTCACGCTGACCATCGGCGCGGACGGGATCACGATGCAGGATCGCCGTGCAGACGGGTCCGGCACGGACACGCTGCGCAATATCGAACTGATCGAGTTTTATGGTGAAACCGGCGCCGATCGTGATGTACTCGACCTGCGTCAATTCGGTGGTCCGGCAAACCTTTCGGGTGCCGATCTGGAAAGCTTTGTCGAGCTATACATCGCCTATTTCAACCGCGCTCCCGATGCGCAGGGTCTGAATTTCTGGGGCACGGCCTTTGCCAATGGCACGTCGCTGCAGGAGATGGCGTCGCTGTTCGTTGGTCAGCCCGAAACCCTTGCGACCTACGCTGAGGGGTTGTCCAACGAAGACTTCGCCACGGCAGTGTATGGTAACGTTCTGGGTCGTGTTGCTGACCAGGGTGGCTTCGACTTTTGGGTCAACGCGTTGAATTCTGGGGGTATCGGGCGGGATTTCTTCATCCTTGGCGTTCTTGAGGGGGCCAAGGCCGCGCCCGCGTCCGATGCCACGCAGGAGTTCATCGACCAGCAGCTTGCGGATCGCGACTACCTCGCCACCAAGACCGATATCGGCGCGCTCTATGCCGTGCATCGCGGCATGTCGGACGTCAACAACGCGATCCAGGTCATGTCGCTGTTCGACGGATCGGCCGAAAGTGCTGCAAACGCGGTTGCGGCTGTGAACGACCTCTACGCAGCGGCGCTCGACCCTGAAACCGGCGCATTCCTGATGCCGCTGGTCGGGGTTCTGGACAATCCCTTCGACGCGATTGCATGATGGGCACCGGGCAGCGTTTGCCCAAGGGGCAGGCGCTGCCGATTTGAGTCTGGCGCACGCCCGCACTGGTTGGGGAGCGACAGATGGCGGATAAGGTCTGGATCGAACGGTTCCACGGTCTGAGCAGTTTGCCCGACGCGGTGAAGGCTCAGCTTGTTGCCGAAAGCGCTGTCATGAAGGTGCCCGCCGGAACCGCCGTGTTCGGGCCGGGGGCCATGCCGGACAATTTGCTGTTCCTGCTGAATGGCCGCGTGCGGGTGCAGCAGACATCGGAAAGCGGGCGGGATATCGTGCTCTACCGGGTCGAGGCGGGCGAAAGCTGCGTGTTGACCACGGCCTGCATGCTGGCGCATGAACCCTATTCGGCGGAAGGTGTGACCGAGACCGACGTGACCGCCGTTGCCATTCCGCGCGGGGCGTTCGACCGGCTCATGGCGTCGTCGCAGGACTTTCGGGACTTCGTGCTAACCGCCTACGCGCGCCGGATCACGGATCTGTTCCGGGTGATCGACGATGTGGCCTTTGGCCGGATCGACGTGCGGCTGGCGGGGCGACTGCTGGCGCTTGCCTTGGGCGGGGATGAACTGGCCACAACGCATCAGCAACTGGCCGCAGAGCTGGGCACAGCGCGCGAAGTGATCTCGCGGGTGCTCCACGATTTCCAGAAACGCGGCTTCATCGCGCAGTCGCGGGGGCGGATCACCCTGCTGGACTGTGACAAGATTGCGAAACTGGCGGAAAGCGCCTGACACACGGGTTTTGCAGTTTTCGGAAATCTTGTGCGTTGGGTGACAATATCACTGAAGGGTCAAACGCGAAGGCGTACCACCAGATCATGTTTGATTCTGGAGGATCACGAAATGACCATCAATGTTGGCACTCTCGACCGGGTTCTGCGCGCCGTTCTGGGCCTTGTTCTGCTTTATCTTGCCTTTGGCAGCGGCTTGCCGCTGTTTGACGGCGCGCTGTTCAAATACGGCGCGGCACTGATCGGCGTTGTGATGCTGGTCGTGGCAGCGGTGCGAATCTGCCCGATCTATTCGATCATCGGCATCAAGACCTGCCGCACCTGAACGCATTCCGACCTGCCGCAAATTCCAAAGGAGGCACTGATGACCCAGTATCCCGTGAACATGTCCGTGACACCTGACGTGTCGGCCCATTTCGATGCGGCCACAAACACGATCAGCTATATCGTGAAGGACCCGACTTCCGACGCCTGTGCGATCATCGACAGCGTCATGGACATCGACTACGCGGCAGGTCGCATCACCTATGACCATGCCGATGCCCTGATCGCCGAGATCGAGGCGCGCGGGCTGGCGCTCGAATGGATCATCGAGACCCATGTGCACGCAGATCACCTGTCTGCCGCGCCCTACATCCAGCAAAAGCTGGGTGGCAAGATCGGCGTCGGATCAAAGATCATGGTGGTGCAGGACACCTTCGGCAAGGTGTTCAACGAAGGCACCGAGTTCCAGCGCGATGGCAGCCAGTTCGACAGGCTGTTCGAGGAGGGCGACACCTACACCATCGGCAACATGGACGCCTTTGCCATCTATACCCCCGGCCACACGCCGGCCTGCATGGTGCATGTGATCGGTGATGCCGCCTTTGTCGGGGACACGCTGTTCATGCCCGATGGCGGCTCCGCCCGCGCCGATTTCCCCGGCGGGGATGCGGCCACGCTCTATGACAGTATCCAGAAGGTGCTGGCCCTGCCTGACGACATGCGGCTCTTCATGTGCCACGACTACGGCCCCAACGGCCGCGACATCCAGTGGGAAACCACGGTGGGCGAGGAAAAGGCCCACAACATCCATGTTGGCGGTGGCAAGAGCATGGAGGATTTCGTCACTTTCCGTACCGAACGCGATGCGACGCTGGACATGCCCCGGCTGATCATCCCGTCGCTGCAGGTGAACATGCGCGCGGGCGCAGTGCCGAAGGACAAGGATGGCAACCCGATGCTCAAGGTACCGATCAACGCGTTGTAAGGGCAGTACGCTTACCGACGCCAAGCGCGTTCAACGTGACCAGTCTCCTGCGGCCCGTACGCGCCGCATCATCCTTTTGTCGGGCAGGGCCATATGGCTCTGTCCGCATCCCATTCGAGAAGACCCATGATCAACCACCTTCGCGGCTATTTTCCGATCCTCGACTGGGGACGGCGCTATGACCGGAACGCGTTTTCCAATGACATGATCGCTGCGGTGATCGTGACGATCATGCTGATCCCGCAATCGCTGGCCTATGCCCTTCTCGCGGGGCTGCCGCCCGAGGCGGGGATCTACGCCTCCATCGCGCCGATCATCCTCTATGCGATCTTCGGCACCAGCCGTGCGCTGGCCGTGGGGCCGGTGGCGGTGGTGTCGCTGCTGACCGCGTCCGCCGTGGGGCAGGTGGCCGAACAGGGAACGGCGGGTTATGCCGCGGCCGCACTGACGCTGGCTTTCCTGTCGGGTGGGTTTCTGGTGCTTCTCGGCGTGCTGAGGCTCGGGTTCCTCGCGAATTTCCTGAGCCATCCCGTGATCGCCGGCTTCATCACCGCGTCGGGCATTCTGATCGCGTTCAGCCAGTTGAAGCACCTTCTGGGCATCTCGGCGCAGGGCCACACCTTGCCGCAGCTTCTGTCCTCGCTGGTCGAGCATATCGGCGACATCAACCTCATCACCGTTCTGATCGGCGGTCTGGCCACGGCGTTCCTGTTCTGGGTGCGCAAGGGACTCAAGCCCGCTCTGCGTCGGCTTGGAGCATCGCCGAAACTGGCGGATGTGCTGACCAAGGCCGGGCCGGTGGCAGCCGTGGCGGTGACGACGATCTCGGTCTGGCTGTTCGGGCTGAACGACAAGGGCGTCCGGATTGTGGGTGAGGTGCCGCAAAGCCTGCCGCCGCTGACCCTGCCGGGGTTTTCGCCGGACCTGATGCAGCAATTGCTGGTGCCTGCGATCCTGATCTCGATCATCGGGTTCGTGGAATCCGTGTCCGTGGCGCAAACGCTCGCCGCCAAGAAACGCCAGAGGATCGACCCCGATCAGGAACTCATCGGTCTGGGCGCGGCCAATATCGGCGCGGCCTTCACCGGCGGCTATCCGGTCACGGGCGGCTTTTCGCGGTCGGTGGTGAATTACGACGCCGGGGCCGAAACGCCCGCTGCCGGAGCCTTTACCGCCATCGGGCTGGCGATTGCTGCTGTTGCGCTGACGCCACTGGTCTACTACTTGCCCAACGCCACGCTTGCGGCGACCATCGTGGTGGCGGTGCTCAGCCTTGTGGACTTCTCGATCCTCAAGAAGACATGGGCCTATTCGAAGGCCGATTTCACGGCCGTGGCCGCCACAATCGTGCTGACCCTCACATTGGGTGTCGAAGTCGGTGTGGCCTCGGGGGTGGGCATCTCGATCCTGTTGCATCTTTACAAGACCTCGCGGCCGCATGTGGCCGAGATCGGTCTGGTGCCCGGCACGCAGCATTTCCGCAACATCCATCGCCACGATGTCGAAACCGACCCCACGGTCCTCAGCCTGCGGGTCGATGAGAGCCTTTATTTCGTGAACGCGCGCTTTCTGGAGGATCTCGTGCAGGCGCGGGTGTCCGAGGGCTGTGCGATCAAGCAGGTGATCCTGATGTTCTCGGCCGTCAACGAGGTGGATTTTTCGGCACTCGAAAGCCTTGAGGCGATCAACCAGCGCCTGACCGATCTGGGCATCGGGCTGCACCTGTCCGAGGTCAAGGGGCCGGTGATGGACCGCCTGAAACAGACGCATTTCCTGCGCGATCTGAACGGCCGTGTGTTCCTGTCGCAATACGACGCGTGGCGCGCGATGACCGCCCCTACGGATATCGACGACGGGGATGTCCGCTAAGCGTCCCTGTCCGATGTGGCGGTCTTTCGCATGAACAAAGGGGCGTTCAGGCAATGTTGAGTGCCATCGTTACGGGTCAGCCCGAACGCCTTGGCCCGGTGTTTCTTTGGGTTAATCTCGGAAGATCATGATGTTGCACCTTTGATAATGGTGACCGACTTTCGCGCATTTGACCGGGTGATGCACCGCTTCCAGACAGGGCGGGAGCAGAAAAAACAATTCGCAATTCCTTAAGACCGTTCGCGTAAGAACCGTTTGGCTCAGTAGGCACGGCAGCGGAGTCTCGATACATGCCAACCACGTTCGAAGTCATTTTCCTCGGCACTCTGCCGCGGATCGACACGACTCAAGGCAACGAATTCGTTGAAAACGCGGCTGGTCTGCTGGGCAGCTATGGCACGTCGGCAACTCCGCTCAGCAGCACTGTTCAGACCCTGTCACCGGTCCGGCTGACCGAGGACGACAACGCCACCTACGATACAGACAATGGTGGCGGCTTCGATTCCTTCAGCATCAATGGCGGCACGGCGCAGAATTTCGATGGGGTTGCGACCTATGATGCGACCATCACCTATGTCGACGGCACCACCGCCACCATTTCGGCCGTCATCTTTCAGGACGTCAACGGCAACACCTATCTTGCACCGGAAACGACGCTCAATACCGATCAGGCCGCCCTGACTGCCAAACCGATCCAGTCGCTCAGCCTGAACACGGTGCTGGCAAACGATGGCGACTTGACAGCCAGCCGGATTGCGGGTGATTTCAAATCCGCGGTTGATGGCACCGCGGGCGGCGACACCATGACCTTTGCGGCGGGGTATGTCGATGCCGATGGGGACGCGATCACGACCGGCAGTGATTTCCTGCTCGCAGGCGACGGCAATGACTTCATCAACCCCGACAACGGTGATGACACGGTCTATGCCGGGGCTGGCAACGACACGATCGACGACTGGGGTGGCAACGATCTGGTCTATGCTGGCGACGGGGCCGACCGGGTCGAACTGAGTGTCGGCAATGACACCATCTTCATGGAGTCCGGTGACGACAGCATCACCCTCTGGGACAATGCCGGGGCCAATGTGCTGGATGGCGGCATAGGCACAGACACGCTGGATTTTGCGAACTGGCAGTCCACGACCGGCGCAAAAGCCACAATTGGTCCGGGCGGGGTGGGCACGTTCACGCATTCCACCACCGGCACCACCGGCACCTTTACCAATTTCGAGATCATTTCCGGCACCGATTACAGTGACTCATTCGATGCAAGCACCAGCGACGTTGACCTCACACTTGAAGGTGGCTCGGGGGACGACGTTCTTCTAGGTGGTTCTGGCAACGACACCATCCTCGGCGACAACGACAACGACACGGTGTTCGGTGGCGATGGCGCCGACCGCATCACCGGCGGCAACGGCAACGACAGCCTGTCCGGTGGCGCGGGGGATGACTATCTTGACGGGGGCGCTGGCGTCGACACGATCCTTGCTGGCGAAGGGAATGACATCATCACGGTGTCCGACGATCACGGCACCAACACGATTGATGGCGGTGGATGGTATGACCAACTGGTCTTCGCCACACCGACCAGTTCGTCCGGTGTCACGGTTGTCTGGAGCGGCGACGGGTCCGGTACCTATGATTTCAAGGGCACCACGGCAAACGGCACGTTCACCAGCATAGAACAGTCTTCGGGAACCGAACACGCCGACACCTACGATGCGTCGAACGACTCTGCCGGGGTCAGCATCTACGCGATGGGTGGCAACGATACGCTGATCGGTGGCTCCGGTGCAGACAGGCTTTACGGGGAGGCTGGCAGCGACTCATTGATCGGTGGCACCGGCAACGACACGCTGGAGGGTGGCACCGGCAACGACACGCTGGATGGTGGCTCCGGCAACGACACGATCATTGGTGGCCTTGGCGATGACCTTCTTGTGGGCGGCGATGGCGACGATGTGTTCCTCTATGTCGCAGGTGATGGTCTCGATACGATCAGCGACTTCAATCTCGGCAATACGGGCGGGTTGCTTGACGGTGATGCGACCAACAACGACGCCATCAACCTGTCGCCGTATTACGACACGATTTTCGAACTCTGGGCCGACCAGGCTGACGACGGCATCCTCAACCAGTCGAACACGACCGACACCAAGGGCAACGTCACAGATTATTCCAACAACACGCAGTTCGCGTCGGGGCAGGGGATCGTCTTTACCGGAGCCTCGGCGGACAGCACGTTCTTCACAACCGACAACACGGGTGTGGTCTGTTTCGCGAAGGGGACGTTGATCCTGACCACGACCGGAGAGGTGCCCATCGAACGTCTGTCTCCCGGCGACCAGATCGTCACGCGCGACAATGGTCCGCAGGAACTGATCTGGGTCGCGTCGCGCAAACTCGGCAGGTTCGATCTGGTTCGCGCGCCCAAGCTGCGGCCGATCCGTATTGCGCCCGATCTGATCGCGGGGCATTCGCCGCTGATCGTGTCCCCGCAGCACGGCGTGTTGTTTCGCGGCGATAATGGCGACGAGACGTTGGTTCGCGCAACCCATCTGGCGCGGATGCGCGGCGGCAAGGCGCGGGTCATGCAGGGCTGTCAGGGCGTAAGCTATTTCCACCTCGCCTTTGCGGCGCACCAGATCATCTATGCCAACGGCGCGGCGAGCGAAAGTTTCTATCCCGGACCGCATGCCGTGCAGGGGCTGGCCGCCGATGCCCGGACAGAACTTTCGACGCTCTTCCCCGATCTCGAACCGACCCGCGCAGAAGACACCTACGGACACCATGTGCGCCCCGTCGCGCGGTATTGCGATCTGCCCGAGCATCTGGGTGCGCTGGCGCAGGCGGGTTTCTGACCTTGCGGTCTGGCAGACGCCTGTAAGCGAAACATCGCCTGCCGCATGCCATCGAGGCCAGGTGTCTGTTGACCATGACCTGTTCTCCGGGCGCTGACGGCGGACGTGGTCGTGGCGCTCCCGTGACGAACTTGTCCCATACCGTCGCCTCCAATTCTTGAGAAAGGCTCACACCATCAAACCGTGGGATAATACACCTGACGCGCGCTGTAGGACTGTGACAGCAGGGGGTGATCCGGCCCCCAGATGCGCCCGACATCCTTGGCCACCAGACGCGCCTGCAGACGGTCCAGCTCATCGAGGGCGTGCGCCGGGTCTGCGGTTCGGGCCATGGCGCGGTCAAAGACACGCCGGGCAGAGGCGGGGCGCCACGGCAACACCGCCGTGGCCAGCCAGTTGCGCAATTCACAGGGCAGGCCGTCGTAGTCCCGCATCGGGTTGCCCGCGCGCCGCTTGAGCTTCAGGCTCGTGGTTCCACGGTTTGTCGGCATGTGCGGCTCGTGTCAAAGCCGGTGCCGCGCATGCAGGCCCGCAGGGGGCGGACGGCGCGGCACCAGGACTTGGATGGTTGGCTACAGGCAGTCGGCCAGCGCAGCCGCGAGATTGCGCAGGACGTTGCCATACAGATCCTGTCCCGGTTCGAGATTGGATCCCATCGGATCCAGAACGCCTGTTCGCGCTTCCGAACCGCCCATCACCGCCGCGACGATCTTGGGGTCGAACTGCGGCTCGGAGAGCACACAGCTGGTATCCTGTTCCTGCACCCGCGCCTGGATTTCCGAGATGCGGGCCGGGCTGGGGTCTGTCGCGTCAGAGATCGAGATCGCGCCGGATGCGGGGAAATCGAAGGACGTCTCGAAATACTGGTAGGCGTCGTGGAAGACGATGAAATTGCTGCCGCGCACTGGCTCGAGAACGCGTTCGATCTCGGTCCGAAGCGTGTCGAGATCCTCGCGCGCCGCTGCCGCATTGGCGAAATACACACCTGCATTTTCGGGATCTGCGGCAGAGAGTTTCGCGGCAATCGCATTCAGCCAGACCGCGCCATTGTCCGGCGACAGCCACGCATGCGGGTCAAGCGCGCCATGTGCATGCCCTTCGTGCCCGTGATCGTCGTCAGCGTGTTCTTCATGCCCGTGGTCCTCGTGCCCGGCATGCTCGGCCTCTTTGGCATGGTCGTCATGCGCATGATCATGCGCGTCCTTTGCCTCCGCGTGGTCTTCGTGCCCATGCGCGTCGGCGTGATCCTCTCCGTGGTCATGCGCTTCGAACAGCGCGTTCTCGCGGAAGGGAAGCTCGATGGTGCCTTCGACCTCCATCAGGGCGGTCACGGTGGCATTGCCCGCAAGGGTGTCGATCGCGCCTTCCATCCATGGCGTCAGGTCCGGCCCGATCCAGAACACGAGGTCCGCCTCCTGCAAGGCCTCGGCCTCCGAGGGGCGCAGGCTGTATTCGTGCGGCGATGCGCCGGGCGCGACCACAAGGCTGGGTGCGCCGACGCCGTCCATCACCCGCGCAACCAGCGAATGCACCGGTGCGATATCGGTGGCAACACGGGGCACGTCGGCCCAGGCTGCACTGCCAAGAAGAGCGGTCGACAGGGTCAGCGGAACGAGGTTTCTGGACATGCGGGTCTCCATGTGATTATATAACGTTACAGGCCGAATACAGGAAATGTAATAACATGACAAGCGGCAACGAGGCAGCAAAACCCCCGTCAACCGATCCGGTCGGATTTGAAACGCACGACCATGCCGGGTGCATCACTTCCGCGCTTGCCGCAGCCGAGGCGCATTGCGCGAGCGAAGGACTGCGCTTTACCCCGGTGCGTCGTCAGGCGCTTGAGATTCTGTTGCAGGAACACCGGGCCATCGGCGCTTACGAGATGCTCGACAAGCTGCGCTCCGCCGGGTTCGGATCGCAACCGCCGGTGGCCTACAGGGCGCTGGAATTTCTTGTCGCGAACGGGTTTGCCCACAAGATCGAACGGCTGAATGCCTTTATCGCCTGTGCCCATCCCGGCGCGGTGCATTCGCCCGCCTTCATGATCTGCCGGATGTGCCAATCCGTGGCCGAGGCGCAATCGGCCCCGTCGCGCAGTGCCTTGGGGGATGCGGCGCGCGCGGCCGGGTTCCAGATCGAACGCACCATGGTCGAGGCCGAGGGCATCTGCCCAAGCTGCGCGGAAAAGGTCGATGCATGAACCTGATCTCCGTCAACGGCATGAGCGTCGGCTACGGTGCCAACACGGTGTTGCGCAACGTGTCCCTGTCGATCCAACCGGGCGAGATCGTCACCATTGTCGGCCCGAACGGGTCGGGCAAGACCACGCTCTTGCGGGCTCTGATCGGCGCAGTGCAACCAGCATCCGGAGAAATTGTCCGCGCGCCCGACCTGAGGATCGGTTACGTTCCGCAGAAGCTGCATATCGATCCCACGTTGCCAATCACCGTTGAACGATTCCTGCGCCTGCCCGGTGGCCCGTCCAAGGCCGATTGCAGGCAGGCGCTGGAGCAGGCGGGGGTGCCGAACCTGTCGCAGCGCCAGATGTCGAGCCTGTCCGGTGGTCAGTTCCAGCGTGTCCTGCTGGCGCGTGCGCTGATCGAAAAGCCTGATCTGCTGCTGCTGGACGAGGCGACACAGGGGCTGGATCAACCGGGGTCTGCCGCCTTCTACCTGCAGATCGAACGGGTGCGCCAAAGCACTGGCTGCGCGGTGCTGATGATCAGTCATGAATTGCATGTCGTGATGAGCGCGTCGGACCGGGTGATCTGCCTCAATGGGCATGTCTGTTGCGAGGGCACCCCGGAGATCGTGTCGGCAGCCCCGGAATACCGCGCCCTGTTCGGCACCGGCACAGGGGGTGCGTTGGCGCTCTACCGTCACGAACACGATCACGCGCATGACGAGTCCTGCGACCATGATCATCCGCATCACGACCACACCAAAAAGACCGAGGCAGCCGAATAATGCTCGATGATTTCATGACCCGCGCGGCTTTGGCGGGGCTGGGTGTGGCGCTGGCCGCAGCCCCGTTGGGCAGCTTCGTGGTGTGGCGGCGGATGGCGTATTTCGGCGATGCGACCGCCCATGCGGCGATCCTTGGCGTGGCCCTGTCTTTGGCCCTGCAGATGCCGATCTTCGCGGGAGCTTTGGCAGTTGCGCTGGCAATGGCGCTGACGGTGACCGTGCTGTCGGGGCGCGGCTATGCGATGGACACGCTGCTGGGGGTGCTGGCGCATTCCGCGCTGGCCTTCGGGCTTGTGGCGGTGTCCTTCCTGTCGGGCATCCGCATCGACCTGATGGCGTATCTTTTCGGCGACATTCTGGCTGTGTCACGTTCGGATCTCGTGGTGATCTGGGGTGGGGCGGTTCTGGTCGTGGGGCTGATGGCGTGGCGCTGGTCGGCATTGCTGACCGCCACGCTGAGCGAAGAGCTTGCCCATGCCAGCGGCATCGACCCGCGTCGCGAGCAGTTGATCCTGACCCTCGCGCTGGCCATCACCGTGGCCGTTGCGATCAAGGTGGTGGGCGTGCTGCTGATTGCTGCGATGCTGATCATTCCCGCCGCGGCCGCGCGGCCCCTGTCACGCACACCCGAACAGATGGCGCTGATGGCAGCGGCGATTGGTGGCCTTTCGGCCATTGCCGGGCTGCATGCGGCCTATGTGTTCGACACACCTGCGGGGCCGTCCATTGTCTGCGTGGCGGCGATTCTGTTTCTGAGCACAAGCGTGGTGCGCAGCCTTCGGGCGTGAGCGGGAAACCCGGATCGCTGAACCCTGCGGACAGAGATCAGCGCAGATAGACGGCTGACAGGCGTGCGAGCGGGGCGCCTGCGCCGTCGATCAGGTCCAGCGTCTGCCCCTCCAGCCGCATCTCCACCGTGCGGTCCAGCACATCGCGCAATCGCCGCTCAAGCGCGTCAAGCGGTGGTGGGCAGGCCATCCTCGTGCTTGCCGCACCGTCGAAGGCAAGCGCGGCACCGTTTGCCGTATAGCGCCCGATCATCTGGTTGCACCCGACCGTGGCGCGGAAACGGCTGTCGGGGCCGCTTTGCAAAACGACATGCGGCTCGCGCCGGTTTTCCATCGGGGCAACCGCGTCGCCCAGCATGGTGTCGATCCGCCAATAGGTGTCGGTCAGCGAGGCCGTCGACACACGAGGCGCGCAGGCCTCGCCCGGGATCACCTTGATGAAGCGATCGACGACAAGGCTCATGCGGTCGGGGCCTTCCATCGCCGGGCGCAGGTCAAGCCCGCCTTCGACATGAACCTTGAGCGGCCCACCGGGCGTGGGTGCGGCATCGAGATAAGCGCGCTCCAGCGCAGGATAATCGCCCTCCTGCGCCACGGGATAGCGGACGCCCGACAGGCATTCCTCGAACAGGGCGGCGTCGACCCTGTAGGTCATCTGACCCAGCAGGAACATCGCTTGAAGCGGGGTCGGGTCCAGCGATCCGTCGCCGGTCAGGGTGTAGTCCAGTTCGGACATGATGGGCGCGCCGGCCATGTCCATCTGGCGCAGGGTGTCGGGGCCGGTGACCTGCCAGAACAGCGGCATGTCCGACGCGCCGTGAAGAACGATGGCGCCGCGTTCCGGATCGGCATACCAGCGCCCGATCTCGTCACGCCGCAAGGTGCCGTCGGTCCCGCCCAGCCAGTCGCGCCGCAGGTGGTAATATTGCGCAGGCCAGAGGTCGAGGTGATGGCGGATGCCCTCGCAATCGGCACAGGGCAGCGTGCCCCGGAACGTCGCGGGCAGCCGCAGACCGTGGGCCCCCAGCGAAGGCATGGCACCGGCGGCGGGTCGCGCCACCATTTTCAGGATCACCTCCACGTTCTCCGGGCCGTTTCCTTGCAGGACAGGGGTGATCGTGTCGGTCATGAACAGAAGCTGCCCGTCATGTCGGACGCTGGCGCGCAGGGCATACATCCCACGCGGGTCGAGGTCTGACGCGGTGTAGTCGATGGTGAAGTCGAACGGCGACTGTCCCGCGTTTTCGATCACGGTCCGGCCGAGCACGGTTGCCGGTGCCCCGGCCCGGGCAACGTCTTCGATCACCGCCTCGAACACCACGCCCGGAGGCAGCGCGACGCGTTCACGGATCAACGCGGTTCCGCTCAGGCTGTCCGCCGCTGCGGTCGAAACGCCGAACACCGCCGCGATGAAAAGGCAGGCGAGTTTGGTCAGAGGCCGAAATGAAAGAGTGCCGATGGAGTGTGTCATGGTCGATCAGCCCTTTGCTCACTTGCAATGGTTTGCGTGACCCGCGACCACGGGTCCAGCCGGCAAGCCCCAGGTTACCTTGGCCTACCATAGCCCGACGGCGCGAGTGATCCGATACAGGTCATCCAGAACGAATGGCATCGGTATATTCCATTGGAAACTCAGCTGGTGCAACTGCGCTTTCGCGGGGCACTGTTCCAAGCGAGACAGGCGCCGGAGTATCGAGTGGCCGCGAGCGGCACACTCATACACGCAAGAAACGACCGTTCCCGACGGACTGCAAAGGCCGTTGGCACAATGACTCACAGCCCTGCGATTGATCGCATCAGCCTGATGATTGCCACGAATAAGTGGCGGAGAGACAGGGATTCGAACCCTGGGTGGAGTTGCCCCCACAACGGTTTTCGAGACCGCCCCGTTCGACCACTCCGGCACCTCTCCGCGGGGATCTGGAGGGGCGTTTAGCTTTTGTGTCAGACCTGTGCAACCTCTATTTCACGCCAAATGTGTGCGATGCTGATTGCGCCTGCGGGTTGGAATTGACCCGGCGTCGACATAGGTAAGGTATGAGAGGCTTGGAGGATCGGAATGTTCGCGAATATGCTGAAGGTGGCGGCAACCGGATTGGCGGTGTGCACGTGGTCCCTGCCTGCATGGGCCACTCCGACGAACGATCTTCTGGGCGCGCTCGGTGTGCCTCAGATCGTGCAGATCATGCGCGAAGAAGGCATGGAATACGGCGAGACGCTTGCCAGCGACATGGTGCCGGGCGGCGGGACCGCCGGCTGGAGCGCCACGGTCGACCGGATCTACGATCCCGAGCGCATGCTGACGACGGTGCAAGAGGTGTTTGCCGCCGAGTTTGGCGATGCCGAAACCGAAGACCTTATGGCCTTTTTCACCTCCCAGACCGGACAACAGATCGTCAGCCTCGAACTCAGCGCCCGCGGCGCGATGCGCGAACAGGAGATCGAGGACGCGGCGCGCGCCGCCTATCTCGACCTGAGAGGCACGTCTTCCGAACCTCTCGAAGCGATATCCGACTTTGTCGAGGTCAATGATCTGGTCGAGTTGAACCTCGTGGGGGCGCTCAACGCCAACTACATGTTCTACCTGGGTCTCGTGGATGGCGGTGCCCTGCGGATGAGCGAGACGGACATTCTTGCCGAGGTCTGGTCTGCCGAGGATGAAACCCGCGCCGACACGCGCGAATGGGTCTATGCGTTCCTGCTGATGGCCTACCGCCCGCTCGAAGACGGGGTGATCGAAGACTACACGGACCTGTCCCGCACCGATGCGGGTCGCGCCCTCAACCGGGCGCTCTTTGCGGGCTTCAACCGGATGTATGACGACATTTCCTATGCGCTTGGCATCGCCGTGGCGCGGGAAATGCAGGTGCAGGAACTCTAGTCGCGAAACGCGTTGACAAATGCGGCACGGGATTCCATAAGCCGCCCACATGAAAGTCGGGGCTTCGGTCCCGCCTTTTGTTTTTTATGATAACGATGTCCCGAACGGGGCACGCTGTTCGAGGCGGATCACTGATCCGAAAACACCGCAAAGCGGGGCCACAGAACGCGGTGACAAAGGAAAAGATACGATGTTCGCGGTGATGAAAACCGGCGGCAAGCAATACAAGGTCCAATCGGGCGACATATTGCGGGTCGAGAAACTGGCTGCCGATGCAGGCGAAAAAGTCCAGTTCAATGAAATTCTGATGCTGGGTGGCGACACGGTTGTGGTCGGCGCACCGATGGTCGACGGCGCTGCCGTTCAGGCCGAGGTCGTGGACCAGATCAAGGGCGAAAAGGTCATCAATTTCGTCAAGCGCCGCCGGAAGCACAGCTCCAAGCGGACCAAGGGCCACCGTCAGAAGCTCACCCTCGTGCGTGTGACGGAGATCCTTGCCACGGGTGCGGACAAGACAGGCATCAAGGCAGCGATCGGTTCTGGTTCGGTTGCAGGCGTGGCCGTTGCCGCAGCTGCACCCAAGAAAGCCGCGGCTCCCAAAGCCGAAGCTGCAGCGACCGCCTCTGGCGCGGATGACCTCAAGCTGCTGTCTGGCGTTGGCCCGGCGCTCGAGAAGAAACTGATCGAAGCGGGTGTGACCAGCTTTGCCCAGATCGCAGCCTGGACGGATGCAGACGTCGAAGAGTTCGGCGAAAAGCTGTCCTTCAAGGGCCGGATCGAGCGTGAAGGCTGGATCGAACAAGCCAAAGAACTGGCATCGAAGTAAGGAGACTGACCCATGGCACATAAAAAAGCAGGCGGTTCATCCCGCAACGGTCGTGACTCTGCCGGACGCCGCCTTGGCGTCAAACTCTACGGTGGCCAGTCCGCGATCCCCGGCAACATCATCGTGCGTCAGCGCGGAACCAAGTTCTGGCCGGGCGAAGGCGTTGGTATTGGCAGGGATCACACGATCTTTGCAACCGTTGACGGCAACGTGACCTTCCACAAGGGCCTCAAGGGCCGCACCTTCATTTCGGTTCTGCCAACGGCGGAGGCCGCCGAGTAAGCCGACCTGAGGGTTTTGAAAATCTGGGGGATCGGCACCGCTGCCGGTCCCCCATTCCGTTTCGACGGGGGCCTGCCTATATCTGCGATGAGGAGAGAGCAGATGAACGTAGAGACCATCACCGAATTCAACCAGCCCGTCGTTCAGGCGGATCGCTTCCGCCTGCGCCCGCTGCAACTGTCGGATGTCGGATTGATCGAATATTACGCCAGCGACAAACGCGTGGCGACGATGACGACCTCGATCCCGCATCCGTTCCCGCCCGGTGCGGCGCAGGCCTTTGTCGACCGCAGCCTGTCGCCCAGCCGCGAGGACGATGTCTGGGTCATCGACGGAACCGCAGGCGGCGGGTCCGAGGTGATGGGCGTGATCGCGTTGGCGCGGATGGATCGCAACCAGTCCGAGGTCGGATACTGGGTCGCGCCGCCGTTCTGGAATACCGGTCTTGCCTCCGAAGCGGTCGAGGCGCTGGTCACGGCCAACCCGCTTGGCAACGAGACGATGTTCGCAAGCGTCTTTCAGGACAACCCGGCCTCGGCCCGTGTCCTGACGCATTGTGGATTTGAATATATCGGCGACGCGGAGTCCTTTTCCGTCGCCCGCAACACAACGGTCAAAACCTGGACCTATCTCAAACGTATGGGCTGACGCGCGGATGCAAACCCGGTAGACCGCGCAGGGGCTCGATCAAAGGCTGACACATGAAGTTCCTCGATCTCTGCAAAGTCTATATCCGCTCGGGCTCGGGCGGGAATGGATCCATCAGTTTCCGGCGCGAAAAGTTCATCGAATTCGGCGGCCCCGATGGCGGTGACGGCGGCGATGGCGGCGATGTCTGGGCCGAAGCGGTCGACGGGCTGAACACGCTCATCGACTTCCGCTATCAGCAGCATTTCTTTGCCGACAACGGCCGCGCGGGGGCAGGCCGGCAGCGGACCGGCGCAAACGGTGCGGACATCGTGCTCAAGGTTCCTGTCGGCACCGAGATCCTCGACGAGGACGAAGAAACCGTGATCGCCGACATGACCGAACTGGGCCAGCGCGTTCAGCTGGCGCGTGGCGGCAATGGCGGCTGGGGCAACCTGCGATTCAAGACCTCGACCAACCAGGCGCCGCGCCGTGCCAATGCCGGGCAGGAGGGCGTCGAACGCACGATCTGGCTGCGGTTGAAACTGATCGCCGATGTCGGGCTCCTGGGCCTGCCCAACGCGGGCAAATCCACCTTCCTTGCCGCGACCTCGAATGCACGGCCGAAAGTGGCGGATTACCCGTTCACCACGCTGCATCCCAACCTTGGCGTCGTTGGCGTCGACAACGCGGAATTCGTGGTGGCCGACATTCCCGGCCTGATCGAAGGCGCACACGAGGGCAGGGGGCTGGGTGATCTGTTCCTTGGCCATATCGAACGCTGCGCGGCCCTGCTGCACCTCGTGGATGGCACGTCGGGCACGCTGCTCGAAGATTACCAGACCATCATCAACGAGATCGAAGCGTACGGGAGTGGTCTGGCCGAAAAACCGCGCATCACCGCGCTGAACAAGATCGACGCGCTGGACGACGAGGAGCGCGCCTTCCTCAAGGAAGAGCTTGAACGCGTCGCGGGCCAGGAGGTCATGCTCATGTCGGGCGTGTCCAAGGAAGGGCTGACCGAGGTGCTGCGCGCGCTGCGCAAACACGTCAAGTCCACCCGCTCGCGCGAACAGGCGACCGAGGAGCTCGACGCGTGGCGACCCTGAGCGACGCGCGCCGACTGGTCGTCAAGATCGGCTCGGCGCTGCTGGTGGACAAGGCCAAGGGCACGCTGCGGCGCGACTGGCTTCTGTCACTGGCCGAAGACGTGGCCCGGATCAAGGCGCGGGGCACCGATGTGATCCTCGTGTCCTCCGGCTCCATCGCTCTGGGGCGCGGCGTGCTGGGTCTGCCCCTGACCGTGTTGCCGCTCGAACAATCGCAGGCGGCCGCGGCGGTCGGCCAGATCCGTCTCGCCCGCGCCTATGAAGAGGTGCTCGATCCGCACGGGCTGACCACGGCGCAGGTTCTGGTGACGCTCGAAGACAGCACCGACCGCCGCCGCTACCTCAACAGCCGTGCGACGATGGAAACCCTGATCGGCTTCGGCGTCATTCCCATCGTCAACGAGAACGACACTGTCGCCACGGACGAGATCCGCTACGGCGACAATGACCGCCTCGCGGCGCAGGTCGCAGCCACCGTCGGCGCCGACCAGTTGATCCTGCTGTCCGACGTGGACGGATTCTACAGCGCCAACCCCCATATCGACCCGACCGCAGAGTTCTTTCCGGTGATCGACGTGATCACCCCTGAAATCGAGGCGATGGCCGGGGATGCCGGCTCGGGCCTGTCGAAGGGCGGCATGAAGACCAAGCTGATGGCCGCCAAGACCGCCACCGCGTCGGGCTGCGCCATGGCCATCACCGAAGGCTCGCGCCTGCATCCGCTCAAGGGATTGGAGGACGGCGCACGCGCCACCTGGTTCACCCCGCAGCTTGACCCGCACACGGCGCGCAAACGCTGGATTCTGGCGATGAAACCCCAAGGCGCGCTGACCATCGACGACGGTGCGGCGCGTGCGCTTCAGCGCGGCACATCGCTGTTGCCGCCAGGCATCGTGGCGGTCACCGGCGCGTTCGGACGAGGCGATCCGGTCACGATCAAGGATGCGGCGGGTCGCGACCTGGGGATGGGCCTGACCCGCTACACGGCGGTCGAGGCCCGGGCGATCAAGGGGCACAATTCAGCCGAAATCGAGGAAATTCTGGGCTACCCGGGCCGCGCTGTGGTAATTCATCGCGACGATATGGCGATCTGATCGGCCTTTTCACGTTCCAAATACGCATTTTCGACCTCTGCAAGGGTACCTCCGATGAAAGACCTCACAGACATCCCCGCACTCATGCATGACATCGGCGCACGCGCCAAGGCAGCGGCACGGGACCTGGCCTTCGCCCCATCCGAGAGCAAGCGGACAGCGCTCATAGAGGCGGCAGAGGCGGTCTGGGCGAACCGTGCAACACTCATCGAGGCCAACGCCAAGGACCTTGACTACGGCCGCGACAAGGGCCTGTCGGATGCGATGATGGACCGGCTGCTGCTCAACGAGGACCGCATTCGCGGCATCGTCGATGGGTTGCGCGCGGTCGCCGAGCAGACCGACCCGGTTGGCGCCGTCATCACCGAATGGGACCGTCCATCGGGCCTGCACATCAAGCGGGTCCGCACGCCGCTGGGTGTGATCGGCGTGATCTACGAATCCCGCCCCAACGTGACCGCGGATGCGGGCGCCCTTTGCCTCAAGGCAGGCAACGCGGTGATCCTGCGCGGCGGATCGGAAAGCTTCCATTCCTCAAGCGCGATCCATGCCTGCCTCGTCGAAGGTCTGCGCAAGGCGGGCCTGCCCGAAGATGCGATCCAGCTTGTGCCCACCCGAGACCGCGAAGCGGTGAGCGAAATGCTGACCATGACCGATTTCATCGACGTGATCGTGCCTCGGGGCGGCAAGGGTCTTGTCGGTCTTGTCCAGCGCGAGGCCCGCGTGCCGGTCTTTGCCCATCTCGAAGGCATCGTGCACATCTATGTCGATGCCGACGCGGACCCGGTCAAGGCGCTGAACGTGGTGCTGAACGCCAAGACCCGGCGCACCGGCATCTGCGGTGCAGCTGAATGCCTGCTGATCCACAAGGATGTGGTCGGCACCATCGGGCAGGGCGTCATCAAGGCACTGCTGAAAGCGGGTGTCGAAGTGCGCGCCGATGAAACCCTGCGCGCCATCGACGGCACCGTGGCGGCCAGCGAGGACGATTGGGGCTGCGAATACCTCGACAGCATCATCGCGGCCAAGGTGGTGGACGATCTGGATGCCGCCATCGCCCATATCAACACCTACAGTTCGAACCACACCGATTGCATCCTGACCGAGAACGACAGGTCGGCGGACAGGTTCTTCGAACGGATCGACAGCGCCATCCTGATGCGCAACGCCTCGACCCAGTTCGCCGATGGCGGCGAATTCGGCATGGGCGCCGAGATCGGGATTGCCACGGGCAAGATGCACGCGCGCGGGCCGGTCGGGGCGGAACAGCTCACCAGCTTCAAATACATCGTGACCGGCGACGGCACGACGCGGACCTGAGGGGTTGTCGTCGCGCAAATCGGCTGCTACCTGACATTAGCTAATCCGATACTTTTACTCGGAAAACTCGTGAGGCAGCAGTGACCGGCACAGATCCTCGGCTGGATATCAGGAACATCGTGCGCGATTACGACGGCAAGCGCGTGGTCGATGACGTGTCTTTGGTGATACAGCCCGGCAATGTAACCTGCCTTCTGGGGCCGTCAGGCTGCGGCAAATCCACCACGCTGCGGATCATCGCGGGCGTCGACATGCAGACCAGCGGCACGATCCATGTGGACGGGAATCTGGTCTGTGACACGGTGTTTCGCGTCCCGCCCGAACGGCGCTCCATCGGGTTGATCTTTCAGGATTTTGCCCTGTTTCCGCATCTCACCGTGGGCGACAACGTGGGCTTTGGCCTGACCGGATCCCGCAAGGACAAGCTGCCGCGCGTGGGTGAACTGCTCGAACGGGTGGGGCTGTCGCATTACATCAACGAATACCCGCATCAACTGTCTGGCGGGGAGCAACAGCGCGTGGCGCTGGCCCGTGCGATTGCGCCGCGCCCGTCGATCATGCTCATGGACGAGCCGTTTTCCGGCCTCGACAACCGGTTGCGCGATGGCATTCGCGACGAAACGCTCGCGATCCTGAAGGACGAGGGCACGTCGGTCCTGCTGGTCACGCATGAGCCCGAAGAGGCGATGCGCATGGCGGACGAGATCGCGCTGATGCGTGACGGCAAGATCGTGCAGCGCGGCGCGCCCTACAACATCTACAATGCGCCTGCGGACAAGGCGGCGGTGGCGTTCTTTTCCGACATCAACCTGCTGACCGGTACGGTGCGCGGTGCGCTGACCGATACGCCCTTCGGCCAGTTCCTTGCCCCCGGAGTGCCGGATGGCGGCGCGGTCGAGATCGTGTTCCGCCCGCAGCATGTCGGCATCGATTTCGACAGGCAGGGGCGCGGCCCCAACCCGACGCCGCTTGCGGGTGCGCCCGCACGCGGCGTGGTCGAACGCGCCCGCTTCATGGGGTCGGAAAGCCTGGTCGAGTTCCGCATGGACTATGACCAGAGCATCATCCGCGCCACGGTCCCCAACGTATTCCTGCCCAAGCCCGGAACCGTCATGTGGCTGACCGTGCGGCGAGACCGCTGTTTCGTGTTCCGCAAGGACAGCGGGTCGGTCATCACCCGCTAATCCTCGATCTCCGCGGATTGGATCAGGGTGATTTCCCGGCTGTCGGCAAGCGCGCGGATCGCCCGCACCACAGCGCTCATGGCGGCCTCGGCCTCCTTGGGTTTGATGTCCTTGAACTCTTCAGACATTTCACGAAGAGCGTCAGCCATCCGTTTGGATATATTGGACAATATGAAGTCAACGCTGCGCTTGTCGACATCGGCCACGGCACCGGCGATGACCCGTGCCAAGGTTTCCTGATCCACGTCGCGGGTGATCTTGGGAGCGTCGATCGCGCTCATCCTGTTGGGGATGTGGGCGAAGGTAAAGATGGATTTGCGGACCTCCTCGGCAAATCCCTTGTCTTCTTCATCGAGTGCTGTGAGCAATTCGTCCCGCGTCGCGGCGCGCGAAAAATTGAGGATTGCGCCGACCCGTTCGGAGGGTTGCGCGCGAAATGCCTTGGGCGGTTCCGAATCCATCTGGGCGGCAAGGCTGAGGCCGATGCGTTCGACTGCGTCCGGCGTGACCGCATCCGTCATCGACATCGCGTAGGTGATCCGTCGCGCCACGTCACCGGGCAGGCTGCTGAGCAGGTCCGCCGCCTTGGCCACCTCGAGCTTGGAGACCATCACCGCCGCGATCTGGGTGGATTCCGAGGTCACGAAGTCCCGAAGCCGCGAGACCGGCAAATCGGCAAGCCGCTTCCACGGATCACCGATCTGTCGCACACCGGCCTCCTTGCGCAGCCGCGCGGCGGTTTGGGCGCTGATCTTGCCGTCCAGCGCCGACAGCGCGCCCGCAATGTCACCGGGAAAGGAAAGGCCAATGGAGTCAAGCTCTTCCGAGAATTCGGTGATCACCGCATGCATCGTGTCGCGGTCGATATAGCGCATTTCGCCCAGAAGCTGGGTAAGTTGGATCTGCAAATCCTCGGGCAGCGCGGTCAGCGGCACATTCGCCCCTTCCTTGAGGATGAATTGCACGATGATCGCGGCCTTCGCCCGGCGCGACAGCCGGACCGCCGGGGCCATGGGTGGCGCGCTCGGGCCGGTGCGCGCCAAGGGGGTCAACTGGGTCATTCACCTTACTCCATCCTGTCCTCATCGGCTTAGGCGGGTAAGGTTAAGAAAGCGTCAGTAGTTTGAGCCAGACCCTGATTGAATCGCCATGCGCAGCGATATTTCCGGCCATGTGGACCGTCCGCCGCGTTGGCGGATTTCGCTGAGCTGTGCGCGTGCCAGCTGGAAGTCGCCTTTTTCGAGATGCCACTGACCCAGGTAGGACCGCGCCAGCAGGTTGTCGGGGTTTACCTCGAGCGCGCGGGCGTACCACTCGTACGCGTCTTCCGTACGGCCCGCCTTGCGCGCGGTGAACCCGCGATAGGTCAACACCGCGTCGCTGTCCTGATCGACCATGGCGTTCAGCACGCGCTCGGCGTCGGTGATCCGCCCGGCATAGGCCAGTTCGCGGATTGCCTTCATGCGGTCTGCGTCATTGAGGCTGCTTTTGTCGGGATCGATGCAGGATTCGGTCTCTGCATCCCAGACCTGTCCATCGGTGCAGGTCTTGGTCGTCTCGGTCGGGGTGGGTGGGTCGTCATCGTTGAACCCGACAGCGAGCGCCGCAAGGGGGCAGGTGGCAAGAACCGTGGAAAGAAGCAAAGCGCGCATGTCGAAATCCCGTGATCAAATTGTCAGGCGGGCATTTATCACACATGAAAAAGACGGCCAGAGGGCCGTCTTCAACTGCATGTCAGATGGGGTAAATCAGCCCGTCACAACCTTGCAGGTATTGGTTTCGGCATCATAGACCGTGCCGCTCGAGCAGGTCATCGTGACCTGTTCCTTGCCCCAGTTGCATTGGGCCAAAGTGGCCGTTGCACTGGCGATCAGAAGGGCCGAGGTGGTCAGAAGTGTCTTGATGGTCATCAGTCTTTCTCCTGTTGTTGCGTAGGGTAAAGCTAGCAGGGATTGCCGATTTGGCAAAATCTATCTGCTGTCTTTGGCTTCGCGACTGTACGAGGTGATCATTTCGTAGGCTTTTCGTGGCCCCGACACATCCCACCTGCTGTGCCAGAGTGGCCAATCGTCAAAGTCATAGTGGACGACATAGGTGTCCGGATCGCACCAATGGGTGGCCTCATGACGGGCACTGTCGATGCTGTGAAAGACCCGACCGTCCTCGAAGTCGACATGCAGCGCACCGTCCTGCACGCGCCAGTGGTAGCGGCGTTCCGCCACGAAGGGCGCATGTCCGGGCAGATGCAGATGCCCGGTCTCGTGATAGGCAAGGCCTGTTTCGTCGGGTACAAAGACAGCGCTGCCTTCGAACAGGGCTGTGGTTCCGGCGCGGTGGTCGGTGATCTGGCGGGTGACCTGCCAGGTGCCTTCGAACGCGGCAAGGGGGGGTGTGGTGCCGGTCGTCATAAGCGGCCCCAAAGCCTGTGCCTCCGGGCAAAGCGTCTCATTCGGGTTGGCCTCTCTTGTCGCGCACCGGTCCGCAGTCTAGGACTGCGCCAAAATTCCGCAAGTCAACCGATGAAAGGATCGCCCGCATGATCCCCCGTTACTCCCGCCCCGAGATGGTGTCGATCTGGGAACCAGCCACCAAGTTCCGCATCTGGTTCGAGATCGAGGCCCATGCCTGCGACGCGATGGCCGATCTGGGCGTGATCCCGCGCGAAAACGCCGATGCGGTGTGGAAGGCCAAGGATGTCGAGTTCGACGTGGCCCGCATCGACGAAATCGAAGCGGTGACAAAGCATGACGTGATCGCCTTTTTGACCCATCTGGCCGAACATGTGGGCGCGGATGAGGCGCGGTTCGTGCATCAGGGCATGACCAGCTCCGACGTTCTGGACACCACCTTCAACGTCCAGCTCGTGCGCGCATCGGACATCCTGATCGCGGATATCGAAGCGCTCTTGGCCGCTTTGAAGCGCCGCGCCTATGAGCACAAGGACACGCTGCGGATCGGCCGGTCGCATGGCATCCATGCCGAACCGACGACGATGGGCCTGACCTTTGCCCGCTTCTATGCCGAGATGGACCGCAACCTGAGCCGGATGCGTGATGCGCGTGCCGAGGTGGCGACGGGCGCGATTTCCGGCGCTGTCGGCACCTTTGCCAATGTCGATCCGGCGGTCGAGGAACATGTCTGCGACAAGCTGGGCCTCGTGCCCGAACCGATCAGCACGCAGGTGATCCCGCGTGATCGTCATGCCGCGTTCTTTGCAACCCTCGGCGTGATCGCCAGCAGCATCGAGAACATCTCGATCGAGATCCGCCACATGCAGCGCACCGAGGTGCTGGAAGGGGCGGAGTTCTTCTCGATGGGCCAGAAGGGCTCATCCGCGATGCCGCACAAGAAGAACCCGGTCCTGACGGAAAACCTGACCGGGCTGGCGCGCATGGTCCGATCTGCCGTGATCCCGGCGATGGAGAACGTGGCGCTCTGGCACGAACGCGACATCTCGCATTCCTCGGTCGAACGGATGATCGGGCCGGACGCGACGATCACGCTTGATTTCGCCTTGGCGCGTCTGACCGGCGTGATCGACAAGATGTTGATCTTCCCGGAGAACATGCTGGAAAACATGAACAAGTTTCCGGGTCTCGTGATGTCGCAGCGGGTGCTTCTGGCGCTGACGCAGGCGGGTGTCAGTCGCGAAGACGCCTATTCCTACGTGCAACGCAACGCGCTCAAGGTCTGGGAACATCGGACGGATTTCAAGACCGAGCTGCTCAACGATGCGGATGTGGTAGCGGCCCTCAGCGCCGAACAGATCGAGGAGAAGTTCGATCTGGGCTACCACACCAAGCATGTGGACACGATCTTCGCGCGGGTCTTTGGGGAGTCCTGATCCCTGACCAAAAGGTCCCCGGGCCAAGCCAGAGGACGACGGTTCTTGCACCACGTGGACAAAGGCGCAGGCCGGGCTTCAGCCCGGCCCCCCAAGCCGGATCATGCCTTCAAATGATCCACCACCATCAGGTGTTGCGCCAATGTCTGCACCTCGTCCAGCCAGCGGGTCACCAGTTTCGGATCATGCGGCGCAGCGCTGACCCCCGGAGCGATCTCGCGGTTCAGCACCGACTCGACCGCCAGCGACACCGGCACCGACACCAGCCGCGCCATGGCCGTGCCGCGCGCGTCGCCCCAGGCGTCCATGACGTAGGTCTTGTGCCAAGCGGGTCGGCCATCCTTTTCGGCCAGCAGGTCGACGCACAGCACCACGCGGTCGGCCTCATCCTCGGCATAGGCGTTCTGCTTCAGCAGGTCCGCCGCCATCTCGTTGAGGCGCGCATCATCCGCACTGCCCACTTCGGCAAAGATATCCGCCCAGGCCTCCGCCCAGCCGTTGAGCCGAAGCGTGCCGCGCACGAATTCCTTGACGGTCCATGTCGGTTCGAAATGGTACTGCGCCATGAAGGGCAGGCTGTCGCGGTTGGGATAGACCTCGAACGCCTCGGGCTGGGGCAGGGGCGCGTCATAGCGGTTGATCGCGTCCCAGGGGCGCTGGATCTCGAGTTCGGTGTAGTGACGGATGGATTTCGACGGGGACCGCAGCGCCTTGAGAACACCCACGGGCGCCCAGCTGAACTTGTAGCGAAACGCATTCGCGACCTTCGGAACACCGCCGCAGTAGGATTTGAAAGAGATCACGTTTTCAGGGTCATACGCGGCGCTCTTGCGGTAATCCGCGACGAGGTGATGCGCCATCAGATGGTCGATCCCGGGATCGAGACCAACCTCGTTGACCAGCGCCGCACCGGCCAGTCGTGCGGCATTGTCCAGGGCGCGCATCTCGGGCGCGATATAGGACGAAGATACGAAATGCGCGCCGTGGTCGATGGCCATCTGCGCCAGTTCCACATGCCAGTCGCCCGGCAACATCGACACGATCACGTCGCCGTGACGCACCGCCGCCGCAAGCGCGGTCGGGTCGAAAACGCGGATGTCGTCGGTCAGATCGCCCACCGCCGTCTGCGCCTTGTCCAGCGTGCGGTTCCACACCGTCACCGCATGCCCGTCGCGAATCAGCCGCCGCAGGCCGGGAACCGAGGACAGTCCCGTGCCACACCAATGTACCGTCATGTCGTCACCTTCCGGATATGGTCATCGAAATAGGATTTTGCCCGACCCCAGACGCCGCTGTCGATGGCATCGAGCGTCTTGAGATGGGGAAGAAGCTGGCCCGCGAAATCCTGAGAGGATTCGTGCGGCATCAGCGAGGGCAGGTTGTCGATCGCCATCACGTCGAGCGGCGGGTCGTCACAGGCGCGAATGACCGGCGCATCCCAGCTTGTCACGCGATCGTACACCTTGATCGGGGAAAAATCGCTGTCGGGATCACAGGCGATATCGCCGATGATCCGCAGGTTCCGAGGGCGGGTGCAGGCATCGGCGGGCACAAAGACGGGCGTGCCTGGACGCGCGAGGATGCAGTTGAAAAACAGTGTATGGTCAAACACTTCTGGGAACGGTCCGCCATGCGCCGTTTCCGCCATATCCCACTTGGTCACGGTCAGGCCGACCTGCTCGCACAGGTCAGTCGCCCCGGTGCCGACCCGACCCAACGCGCCGATCACCAGCGCGTCCGGCGTGGTGTCGTTCAGTGCATCCTTCACGTCGCGCCGCATCGCATCGGACGAGGACCATGTGCCGACAGGCGGGCAGGGCGCACCCGCCTGTTGCGCCGCATAGGCCAGCAGTGACACCGCAGCACCCGCATATCCCGCCCAATAGCCAAAGGCCGCGACGCGCCGTCCGCTCTCATCCTCAAGATATTCCAGATCGTAGAGCGTGCCGCCGCCATCCCTGAACCGGGCCAGCAGCTTTTGACCGGCGGGCTGTCCCTTGTAGGCATGTCCGAACATGATGTGGCGGTGCCGCAGGGGCGTGCCATTATCCGGTAATTCCTTCAAGCCGAAAATAATCGCATCTCGGGGCGCCTCCCCCCAACTGCCCTCGGGTGCAATCCTGGCACCTGCCGCGTCGTAATCCGCACTCGGGATCACCCGCGTCGGGCTGTCCTCGACCGTCACGTCGATGCCCTGCGCAATCAGCGCCGCCACACCTTCGGGCAGGATGCCGACGCGTTCCTCGTTTTCGCGGCTTTCCGCGCGCACCCAGAGATGGGTCATTGGTGTCCCCCTGTTTCGCCTTGCCGCACCCTAGCCAGCGCGGCCCGGGTACAAAAGCCCCCTCGGACCGGTTCAGATATGCGTCTGGGCGAACAGCCTTTCCGGCGTGTCCAGATGCGGCAGGGCGTTGAACTGGGTCAGCGCCAATTGCCCCTCGAGTGGCAGCCAGGAACTGACCGAGGTGTTCTGGATCGACAGGCACAGGTTGCAGAACGCTGTCATCTCGAGGCCCAGCGTCAGGCGCATCGCCATGCCGATCAACCCGCCCGAGGTCACCACAAGCGACCGCCCCGGCAGGGCGCTGATCTCGGCCAGCGCGTCGCGCACGCGGTTCTCGAATTGGTCAAAGCGTTCCGGCGCGCCTTCCAGCTTTCCGTCGCGCCAATGGCCGAACAGGCTGGGCAGGTGGCGTACGAAGCCTTCACGGTCCACCGGCAGGGTGATGCCATGCTGATCGGCCAGCAGGTGCGAGAGCGTGAAATACTCCAGCTCGTTCAGCCGTTCGTCGCGGGTGATCGGATCGGGCGTTTCGGCGGCGATGGCGTCGGCGGTTTCGACGTGACGGCGCAGCGTGCCGGTCCAGACATGGGCGAACACGTCGCCACGCTGGCGGAAATGATCGCCCAGCCAGCCCGATTGCTGGTGCCCCAGGGGGCTGAGCCGGTCATATGCGCCCTCTTCCCGCGCCGCGGTATTGGCTTGGCCGTGGCGGACCAGAACGATATGCGACATGCGGCCTCTGTCAGGGGGGAGTGCAAAAGAAAAACGCGCCCACCTGGGCGGACGCGCGCAACAAAGGGATCAGCGGATCAGAGTTCTTCCATGATCTGTGCCTTGGCGACGATCATCAACTCGGCCATCTTGGCGCGAATCTCGTCATCGCTGGCCTTGCCGCCCAGATCGCCGGACACCTTGCGCACCACGTCCTCGTGGCCGGCCTCTTCGAAATCGGCCTTCACGACCTCCTTGGCATATTCAGCGGCATCATCGCCGGATTTGCCCATCAGGTCGGCCGCCCAGAGGCCCAGCAGCTTGTTACGGCGGGCTTCGGCCCTGAATTGCATCTGTGCATCATGCGCAAATTTGTTCTCGAAGGCGTTTTCGCGGTCATCGAAGGTCGACATGAGGGGGCTCTCCCGGATATGTGGTTCCTGTTGATTGAGGTATGGCCCGACGCGCCGATCGGTTCAAGTGCGTGCGTTGCTTGCGGCATGACCCTGCATGCACTAAGACGCACTCGAACGCTGCCGTTTTTTCTCCCTGTGGACGGCGATGCGCGCCCCTTTTCGTGCCATCCGGCGCATTGACAGAAAGATCCCAAATGGCCCGTCGCAAGAAGATTTACGAAGGCAAAGCCAAAATCCTCTATGAAGGTCCGGAACCGGGCACGATCGTTCAGTATTTCAAGGACGACGCGACAGCCTTCAACGCCGAAAAGCGCAGTGTCATCGACGGCAAGGGCGTGCTCAACAACCGGCTGAGCGAGTTCTTCATGGTGGGGCTCAACTCCATCGGCGTGCCGACGCATTTCATCAAGCGGCTGAACATGCGCGAGCAACTTGTTCGCCAGTGCGAGATCATCCCGCTCGAGGTGATCGTGCGCAATTTTGCCGCTGGCACCATGGCCAAGCGTCTGGGCATCGAGGAAGGCACGCCGCTGCCACGCCCGATCGTCGAATATTGCTACAAGGACGACAAGCTGGGTGATCCGCTGGTCACCGAGGAACATATCGCGGCCTTCGGCTGGGCCAGCCAGCAGGACATGGACGACATCCTGAGCCTTGCGCTGCGGGTCAACGATTTCATGTCCGGCCTGATGTATGGCGTCGGGATCAAGCTGGTGGACTTCAAGATCGAGATCGGCCGCGTCTATGACGGCGATTTCCAGCGCCTGATCATCGCCGACGAGATCAGCCCCGACAGCTGCCGTCTCTGGGACATCGAGACCGGGCGCAAGCTCGACAAGGATGTGTTCCGGCGCGATCTGGGCAATTTGACCGATGCCTATACCGAGGTGGCGCGGCGTCTGGGCGTGATGCCGCAGAACGCGACGCCGATGGAAAAGCCGAAGCTGATCAACTGACGCAGCGCCCGGTGGCGGGCGGCGCGAATGCATATTTGGAAAAAGAAGAAGGGGGACGGTCGCGCCCCCGGACAAGGCGGAGACGATCATGAAGGCACGGGTGCATGTGATGCTGAAGGACGGGGTTCTGGACCCGCAGGGCGAGGCCGTGCGCCACGCTCTCGACGGCTTGGGCTTTGACGGTGTCGAAAAGGTGCGTCAGGGCAAGGTGATCGAGCTGGATCTGGCAGATGGCACATCCGAGGACACCGTGCGCGAGATGTGCGAAAAGCTGCTCGCCAATACGGTGATCGAAAGCTACCGGATCGAGATGAGCTGATGCGCGCAGCGGTTGTTGTTTTCCCCGGATCGAATTGCGACCGGGATCTGGCCGTGGCCTTCCGCGATGCGGGATGCGAGGTCGAGATGGTCTGGCACAAGGACACGTCCTTGCCCGCAGGCATAGACATCGTCGGCATTCCCGGCGGGTTCTCCTTTGGCGATTACCTGCGCTGCGGCGCGATTGCCGCCAATTCGCCGATCTGCACCGAGATCAAGGCCCATGCCAATCGCGGCGGCTTTGTCCTGGGTGTCTGCAACGGCTTTCAGGTCCTGACCGAGACCGGCTTGCTGCCCGGCGCGCTGCTGCGCAATGCCGGGCTGAAATTCATCTGCCGCACCGTGCCGCTGGTCGTGGGCACGACCGACAGCATCTTCACCGCCGGCTACGCGGCGGGGCAGACGATTTCCGTGCCGATCGCGCATCATGACGGCAATTACATCGCGTCTGAAGACATCGTCAGCCAGTTGACCGACGAAGACCGGATCGCGTTCCGCTATGGCGACAACCCCAACGGATCGACCGCCGACATCGCCGGTATCCTGTCCGGGAACCGGCGCGTGCTGGGCATGATGCCCCATCCCGAGCGGGCCGCGGACGAAAAGCACGGCGGAACCGACGGGCAGGCGCTGTTTGCCAATATCGCCAGCGCCCTGACGGCGGCTTAGCGCCCATTGACGCAGCCGTGACGCGGTGCCGCTTGAGAGGCGGTCGCGATTTGCATATTCTGCAGCAATGGCCAGCGGCACGTCATTGATGCGAGATATCACCCGGACAGGTTCGCTGTCATGGCGGGTGCGCGTTGCCTTGGCCCTGCTGACCGCAATCGCCATCGCGACGGTCTTCGTCACCAACCAACTTCTCACCGACCGGTTCACCGAATCGACCCGCAACCGCGCGGAGTTGCGGTTGGCGCTTTATTCGGGGAACCTCGTATCCGAATTGCGCCGCAACGCCATCGTGCCGCAGCTTCTGGCGCGCGACCCGGCGCTGATCGGCGCGCTGAACTCGGGGGATTTCTCGCAAAGCTCGCAGCGGTTGATTTCCTTCGTCGATGAGATCGGCGCGGCCTCGCTGATGCTGCTGGATCGCGACGGGCGCACTGTTGCGGCCACCAGCCGCGAACGGCTGGGCGAACAGCACCGCAATGCCGCCTATTTCGTCGAAGCGCTGCGTTCGAATGCCACCGTATTTACCGCGCAGCGGCAGGAAGTGGGCAACTACAATTTCAGCTATTCGCGCCGCATGGAAAGCCAGGGCAGCGCCATCGGTGTCATCGTGGTCGAGGTCGATCTGGCCAAGTTCGAACGCTCCTGGGCGGGCATTTCCGACGCCGTTCTCGTGACCAACAGCGAGGGTGAGATCATCCTTGCGACAGAGCCACGATGGCGCGGACGCAGCGTGTCCGAAGCATTGGCGCGCCAGCCGGCCGACGGGGCGATCGAACGCGCCATCCGGGCGACGGCGGATTGGACGGCCGTGCCGCCCGATGCCTATATCCAGGGCGAGGCGGTGATGCGCATCGACGGGCGCATTCCATTCCGGGGCTGGAGCATGACCACCTTCACCACCTATGCCAGCGTCCGCGAACGGGTGAACGCGGTGCTGGCGCTCGAAATCATGGCATTTGCGATTCTTCTGGCTATGACATTCTACACGTTGAGTCGTCGGACAGCATTCCGCATGGCCCTCTTCCAGCGCGAGTCGGCAGAGCTTCGCGCATTGAACCAGCGCCTCCAGCGGGAAATCGCCGAACGCGAGCGGGTGCAGGAAACCCTTGCCGTGGCCGAACAGACGCTTGCACAAAGCTCCAAACTCGCCGCCTTGGGCGAGATGTCGGCAGCGGTCAGCCACGAATTGAACCAGCCGCTGGCGGCGATGAAGACCTACCTCGCGGGGGCCAAACTCTTGATGCGGCGCAACCGGTCCGAAGAGGCGTTGGCGGCGTTCTCGCGGATTGACGACCTGATCGAACGGATGGGCGGCATCACCCGGCAGCTCAAGAGCTATGCGCGCAAGGGCCAACAGGCGTTTTCCCCCGTAAACATGGGGGATGCGCTGGTCTCGAGCCTGTCGATGATGGAGCCGCAGCTGAAATCCCGCAAGGTCAAGATCACCAAGATCCTTCCCGAGGAACGGGTGCTCGTGATGGGCGACCGGATGCGGATCGAACAGGTGATGGTCAACCTGCTGCGCAATGCGCTGGACGCGACAAAGACCGTGTCGGACCCGCAGCTCGAGATCATCCTCGCCAGCGGCGAGACCGCGACGCTGACCATCCGTGACAACGGGCACGGCATCGAAGACCTCGATGCTCTGTTCGAGCCGTTCTATACCACCAAGCAGCCCGGCGACGGCGTGGGGCTGGGGCTTGCCATTTCCTCGGGGATCGTCAACGACCTCGGGGGACGGCTGCTCGCGCGCAATGCCGAAGGCGGCGGCGCGGTGTTCGAGATGCAGCTACCTATATTGAACGATCAAACGCAGGCGGCGGAGTGACCCCATGGGAAAAGCCATGAAGATAGCCATTGTCGATGACGAAAAGGACATGCGCCAATCGATCAGCCAGTGGCTGGCGCTGTCGGGCTATGACACCGAAACCTTTGCCAGTGCCGAAGAGGCGCTTGGCACAGTCGGCGCGGATTATCCGGGGATCGTGATTTCCGACATCAAGATGCCCGGCATGGATGGCATCCAGCTGTTGCGCAAGCTGATGGGATCGGATTCGGCACTTCCGGTGATCATGATCACCGGCCATGGCGATGTGCCGATGGCGGTTGAGGCGATGCGCATCGGCGCGTTCGATTTCCTCGAAAAGCCGTTCAACCCGGACCGCATGTCGGATCTGGCCAAGAAGGCCACCAATGCGCGCCGCCTGACGCTCGACAACCGGGCGCTGCGGCGTGAGTTGGGCGACGGCAGCCAGATGATGCGCAAGCTGATCGGCACCAGTTCCGCGATGGAGCGGCTGCGCGAGGATATTCTCGATCTGGGGCAGGCCGACGGGCATGTGCTGATCGACGGTGAAACCGGCACCGGCAAGACGTTGGTGGCGCATGCGCTGCACGCCGTGGGCAGCCGGGCGGGCAAGAAATTCGTTCTGATCTCTTGTGCCGCGATGGACGAGGATACGCTGATCCGGCGGCTCTTCGGCCCGATGATGCCCGAGGACACCCGCCTGCCGGCCGTCGAAGAGGCACGCGGCGGCACGCTGGTTCTGGAAGACATCGAGGCGCTGTCGGATGCCGCTCAGGCGCGTCTGCTCACCATGATCAACGATCAGGGCACGCCGCCCGAAACCCGCATCGTGGCGATCTGCAACCTGCAGGACGAAGGGCGCACCTGCGAAGATGCGCTGCGACCGGACCTCTATTACCGTCTGGCTGCGCTCAAGATCACCGCACCGCCGCTGCGCAACCGCGGCGAGGACATCCTGACGCTGTTCACGGTGCTGGCCGAACAGTTCGCCGACGAATACGGCTGCGAAGCCCCGCAGGTCAGCGCACAGGAGGCGGCGCAGCTTTTGCAGGCCCCGTGGCCGGGCAATGTCCGCCAGCTCATCAACCTTGCCGAACGCGCGGTGCTGCAATCGCGGCGCGGCACGGGCACCATCGCGTCGCTGCTGATGTCCGACCATGACGAGATGCAGCCGGTGATGACCACCGAGGGCAAGCCGCTCAAGGAATATGTCGAGGCGTTCGAGCGCATGCTGATCGACAACACGATGCGGCGGCACCGCGGGTCGATCTCGTCCGTCATGGACGAACTCTGCCTGCCGCGCCGCACGCTGAACGAGAAGATGGCCAAGTACGGCCTGCAACGCTCCGAATATCTGTAAGGCACTGGGGGAGGCTTTTCGAAAAGCCTTCCGCCCTTACCCCGCCGCGCGCATCAGCATCCCGTAAAGATCGCGCGGGTTGTCCGGGTCGGCCAGCAGGTCAAGCGGCAGGTTGAGCCCGGTCTCGCGCGTCAGATCATGCACCACCCGAAGTGCCGAGAAATCCTCGATCGCAAAGCCGACACTGTCGAACAGCGTGATTTCGCGCGCATCACGACGGCCCGGCACGGCCCCGGTGATCACCTGCCACAACTCGGTCACCGGATGGTCGGGATCAAGCTGCTGGATCTCGCCTTCGATCCGGGTCTGTTCGGGGTATTCCACGAAAATTGACGACCGGTGCAGGATCGCCGCCGCCAGTTCGGTCTTGCCCGGGCAATCGCCGCCGATGGCGTTGATGTGCACGCCGCTGCCGACCATGTTGTCGGTCAGGATCGTCGCGTATTGCTTGTCCGCCGTGCAGGTCGTCAGGATCTGCGCGCCTTCGATCGCCGACTCGGCGCTGTCGCAGGCCACAACGGTCAGGCCGGTACCCGCGAGGTTCGCCGCGCATTTGGCGGTTGCCGCCGGGTCCTTGTCGTAGAGCCGGACCGTCGTGATGCCGCAGATCGCCTGCATGGCGATGCTCTGGAACTCGGCCTGCGCACCATTGCCGATCATCGCCATCGTGGTGGCGCCCTCGGGGGCAAGGTACCTGGCGGCAACAGCCGACATCGCGGCGGTGCGCAGCGCGGTCAGCAGTGTCATTTCGGACAAGAGCACCGGGTAGCCCGTGTGCATGTCGGCCAGCAGGCCGAACGCCGTTACGGTCTGCAACCCTTCGGAGGTGTTCTTGGGGTGCCCGTTGACATATTTGAACGCGTAGAGCGTGTCGTCTGCCGTGGGCATCAGTTCGATCACGCCCACCGGGCTATGTGCGGCCACGCGGGGCGTCTTGTCGAAACTTTCCCAGCGGCCGAAATCTTCTTCGATGGCGTCCGCGATGCGGCGGATCATTTCTGGCAGGCCAACGTGATGCACAAGCTGCATCATGTGATCCACCGAAACGAAGGGGACAAGGGCCTTGTCTGACGGTTGCATGCTCTGTGTTCCTTACATCAGTCGCGGGGTGGGGCGGTCAAAGATGCGTCGACCCAGTGCCGAGGCAGCCAGATCGACCATCAGGTGCGCAGTGCGTCCGCGCTCGTCGAGCATGGGGTTCAGTTCGACCAGATCGAGCGAGGTCATCAATCCGCTGTCGCAGAGCAGTTCCATCACCAGATGCGCCTCGCGCACCGTGGCCCCGCCGGGCACCGTGGTGCCGACCGCAGGCGCGTGGGTGGGATCAAGGAAATCCACGTCCAGCGACACATGCAGCGCGCCGCCCGCCTTGGCCACGTCTTCGAGGAACGGCATCAGCAGCGCGGCCACACCGGATTCGTCGATGGCCCGCATGTCATAGCCGCGCACATCCGTCTGCTCCATCAAAGCGCGTTCCGGCAGGTCGACCGACCGCAGCCCGATGATGCAGGTCTGGCCCGGTGGTACGATGGCGGGAAGGTCGGGAAAGCCGTCAAAGCCGGATTGCCCGGTGGCATAGGCCAGAGGCGTGCCGTGCAGGTTTCCGGATGTCGTGGTCTCCAACGTGTTGAAATCGCTGTGGGCATCCAGCCACAGAACGAATTGCGGGCGGCCCTCCTGCGCGGCATGGGCGGCCACTCCGGGCACGGTGCCCAGCGACAGCGCATGATCGCCGCCAAGGAAGATCGGCAGGCCTTGCTGCATCGCCTCTTGCGCCGTGCGCATCAGCGCGGTGGTCCAGCCGATGGTTTCCGACAGGTTCACGAGCCCCTCGCGTTCGGGGATATCGTTGCTGTCGGGCGACAGGTTGCCCAGATCGCTCACCTCATGTCCGAGATCGGTCAACGCGCGGGAAATCCCGGCGATGCGGTAGGCGTCGGGCCCCATCAGGCAGCCCTTGCGCGCCTTGCCGCAATCCAGCGGTGCCCCAACGAGTACGATGTGTCTTGACGGCATCAATCCTGTCCTCCGTGTTCCTGCCCCGGATATAGGGTGCAGACTGGGCGCTGGGGAACTGGTCAAAGTGATCGATCCGGACTACGAATGAACAAAGTGGCAGATCACGGGATCAAAATGGACAATACGGACAAGCGGCTTGTGTCGATGCTGCGTCACAACGGGCGCGCATCTGTGTCGGATCTGGCCACCACGCTCAACCTGTCGCGCGCCACGGTGCGGGCGCGGCTGGACCGGTTGCAGGCGTCGGGCGACGTGGTGGGGTTCACCATCGTCCTCAGGGAGGACGTGGCACATGACCCGGTGCGGGCGCTGATGATGATCGGCATCGAAGGGCGCGGCACCGACCGGGTGATCCGGCACCTCAACAGCCTGCCGCAGGTCCGCGCGCTGCATTCGACCAACGGGCGCTGGGACGTGATCGCCGAACTGGGGACCGAAACGCTCGAGGCGCTGGATGACGTGCTGTCGCTGATCCGCAAGCTGGACGGGGTGACGCAGTCGGAAACATCCTTGCTGCTGTCCACCCGCAAGAGCGGCGGCTAAGCTGGACGCCGAGCCGCCGCGATCCAGAGGCCCATCAGGACCAGCGACAGGATCATGTTCCAACTGGCCATCGACAGGCTGAACATCTCCCACGGAACCTCGTCGCAGCGCACGAGCGGCGCTGCCATGATCTGGTCGAACAAGTCGTCCGTGGACATCCCGCCGATGGGGCCCGAGGAACAGGTGGTCGGACCTTCCCACCAGTCGCGCTCGACCCCGGTATGATAGGCGCCGATGGCGGCCGTTGTCAGCGCCGCCAGCGCCCCCAGCCATGCCAGCGCGGCAGTGCTGAACCGCAGCGCGATCAACCCGAGGGCAATCGCCACCACATGCGGATAGCGTTGCCAGATGCACATCGCGCAGGGGGGCAGCCCGCCGATATACTGGAACCCGAACGCCCCCAGCATCAGCGCCAGAGAGCCGGACGCGGCAAGAAGCATCAACGATCTGCGTGTCACCGTCATGTCAGACTCCGATCCATGTCTTGATGAGGCTTGCCAGCGTTGCCCCGGCGATCAAAAGCGTGGCGATCCAGGCCGTGCCCAGGATCATGCCAAGGATCACGAGGATCCCGTCGCGTTGCAAGAGGCCCATCGCAATCGCCACGACTCCGATTCCGGGCACTGTGTTCGTCCCCGGAAGAGGCACCAGAATCGACGCGCTGAAGAGCACAAGCGCTGCGCCCACCACCTGATCCACGGGCGCGCGGGTCAGCAGCCCAAGGCGCGGGCGGCTGATGGTTTCGATCCGCCGCAGCCACGGCCCCGCGCGCTGCGCAAGGCTGTGCAGGTCTGTCGAGGACACGGTGCGCGCGGCCAGTCGTTTGGGCAGCCACGGAATGCGGCGGCCGAGAAGGATCTGGACCGAGATCAACATCAGTGGCAGTGCCACAACCTGCGGAATGCCGTAGAGGAACGGGATGCAGCAGGGCAGGGCGAGAACCAGCAGGAATAGCCCGAACGCGCGTTCGTTCAACTGCTCGAGCACCCAGCCAAGCGTGACTGTTCCGGTGCCTGCCTCTGCGGCCAGGGCATCGAGTCGTTCCGAGATCGCCATGTCCTCGGCTGGTACAGCTGTCATTCGGAATTCTCTTCGAAAATGTATCGCCGTGGATGTGTCCTGGAGGGGAGGTAGCAAATTGCCCGGCCCTGCACCAGCGGCTCGAGACAGGTGTCTGTCACACCTGTGTGCCGATGCGTAATCGGGTGCGCTGTTGCTGCGAATTTCGCACGAAAGGGACTGGACCTTTCAACGTAAACTCGCTAATTCCGCGCCTGTGCCCAAGTGGCGGAATGGTAGACGCAGGGGATTCAAAATCCCCCGGCTTAACGGCCTTGTCGGTTCGAGTCCGACCTTGGGTACCAGCTTTTCATCTGAAAAATCCATTCCGACCTGCCAGTGCCGGTGTACCGGGACTCACTCCTCGAGCGACGCGATATAGGCGACCATATCGTCGATATTCCCGCCGATCATGTACTCGGTGTAGCGGGGCATGGCGGCATGGATCGGGGTGACGATGCGCTCGCGAATCTGCTCGGGCGACCGGTAGATGGCGATGGCGGCAAAGCTGGGCGGTTCCTGCTTGAACGCGCCGCCGGGATCGACATCGTGGCAGGACACGCAATATTCCTCGGCGATCTGCCGGCCCATGGTGATGTTGCCCTCCTGTGCCAGCGCAGTTCCAGACAGACCCGCAAGGGCGAGGACACCCCCAAGGCAAAGACAGCGATTGCGCATGATCCCCTCCGGCGGTTTCCGTGGCTCTGGGGGCATGCTACGCGCTTGTTCCCCGTCCGGCAAAGGATTTGGCGACTGCCCCGCCTCATCGCGCCATGACAAGGACCGTGCCAAAGGCAGGTGGACGGGGCACCGGCGCTGGCACGGCCCAGATCACCGCATGGCGCGGTGCGGCAGGCAGAGGCGCGTCCAGATCGGTCAGCACGATCAGCAGCGACGGATCAAGCCGCTGGCAGGCATCGAACACGGGCGTGAAATCCGTCCCACCTCCGCGCCGCAACGCCAGCCGGTTCAACGCATCGGCGCTCTCCAGCCGGGTCTGGCTGTGCAGCGCGGTGTCAAAGCCAAGCAGATGCAGTTCCGCCGCGCTGCGCCGCTGAATGCCGAGGATTTCCGCCGCGAAGAGATCAAGCTGCGTGTCGGTCACCGAACTGGATGTGTCCACCGCGATCACGATGCGGGGTCGGGTCAAATCGCGGGCCAGACCGGGCTGGAACGCGGGCACAGGCGCGCCACCAGCTCGCGCCTGCGCCTCTTGCGCCACCCAGCGCATGGCGGGGCGCTTGTAGGACAGGCGCGGCACCTCGCTCACTGCCTTGAGCAACAAGCGCCGCAGATGCCGTTCCCAAGGCACGGTCGAGCAGGGCAGATCGCCGAAGCGGAGCAGCGCCGGACCGATCCCCACACCGGCAGAGCGGCCCAGCTCAAGCGCCTGATCGACGCGGCTGGCCCAGACATCGCTTTGGGTCTCGAACGCGCCCTTGCTGGTCAGGTCGGGCGCGAACCGCCGTTTGCGCATGTACTCATCGATGGCCGGAGTACCCTGCGACGGATCCCCCTCAAGCGGCGCTGCGAGGGCGTGATACAGCCGGTCGGTATCCCAATCGGCAAGGATGTTCGGGGCTACAGTGTCCAGACCGGGCAGCAGGTCGATCAGCTCTTTCGCGCGCACCGCAGGACGGGGCAGCGCGTGGCCACCCGCCAGCAGCGCCTCGTTGACGATGGCATCGGCGGCCAGCGTGTAGAGCGTCGGCTTGAACCCGCGCCCCAGCCGCGTCGCCATCTCGGCTTGCCGCGCGGAGTGGCGCAGGGCCACGTGCAGCACATGATGCGCGGCAAGACCGATCTGTTCGGGCAGGGAAAGTTGCGTGAAGGACGGCCCGTAAAGGATTGTGTCGCCGTTGGTTTCTGTGTCGTTCTCGTGGTCGCGGTGGCTGCACCACAGCGCCAGTGCGGCAATCGCCGGGTCCGCATCACCCATCTGCGCCAGCGCCGCGCGGGCGCGGTGGCTGTGCTGGTCGGACATGGCTAAAGCGCCCCGGCCTTGGCCCGGTCCTGTGCATATTCGACATAGGCGGCAGAGGTGCGAAACGCCTCTTGCAGGTCTTGCGCCAGCGCCTTGCGGATCAACAACTCAAACCCGAAGCTGGTCAATTCACCCAAGGGCAGCGATTGCAGCCGGTCGGATTTCAGCGTCCGCATATCCGCCATCACCTCGATCACGCCCCCGATCGTGTCGGCATCGGTCTGCGCCACCAGCCCGTAGATCAGACCCACCAGTCCGTTCAGGGTCTCGGGATAGAGGTTCCCCCGCTGCCCGCGCGGTGTGGCGATCATGTCCTGCACCGTGACCATCGCATCCAGCTCATCCGCCACGCGGGCGAACTCGGCAGCAGGAGCCACGCCGATCGTGCCCGCCACCATCGTGTCGCGGATGCGCCGGTCCGGCACCGCGCGCATGATCTGGCTCACCCGTTCCCAGGACCGGGGTGTGCAGGCGATCATCTCGCCGCGGCGCAGGCTGTCTTCGGTGCTGTCCAGCAGATCGGGGCGGGACCGGAGGAACGCCGTCACCGCCGGGTGCAGCGACTGGTCCACCGCGTAGCGTTCCAGCCAGTCCTTGGCGTTGGCGGTCACGTGCAGATGCACCAGCCGGTCCGACAGGGCCGTGCCCATCTCGTAGGCCACCGCGCCATCTTCGACCGTGTTGCCAGCGGCCACGATGAAGACGCTGTCGGGCAGGGTGTGACGCCCGACGCGGCGTTCCTGCAACAGGCCGTAGACGGTGGGTTGCAGATAGGGTGACGCTGCGGTGAGTTCGTCAAGGAACAGCACGGCGGGCGTTCCCGGTTGGTCCGGCAGATCCTCGGGCGGATACCAGAGCGTTTTGCGGGTCTCGTGGTCGTAATACGGCAGCCCGCGCAGATCCTGCGGTTCGATCGTGGTCAGGCGGATGTCGTAGAGTTCTGCGCCGATTTGGGTCGCAAGCGTCTGGACAAGCTGGGTTTTCCCAACACCCGGCCGCCCGTGCAGCATCCAGCTTGTCATCAGCGCGCCGGTGCTCTGCGCCGCCCAGGCGGTGCGCAGAACGTCCAGCGCATCACCCGCGGAGACCGTCTGCGCATTCACGCTCATGCCGTGGCCTCTTGCGGTGCGGGCGCGTCCAGCAATGCCGCCAGCCGTGCATGGCCCGACACGCCGCGCGCGTCGAAGGTGACGGAACGCAGGTATATGTCCTCGCGCAGATTGGCGGCATGCAGGTCACGCTCGCTGAACTCTGCATCGAACAGCCCGTCCGCGATCAATCCGCGCTCCGTATCATCGAGGGGCAAAATGCGCGGCTTGCCTTCGCGGGTCTGCACCGACACCAGAGTCAGCGGCGTGATATGCGCCAGTTCGGATTGTTCGACCACCAGCATGATCTCACCGCTCGTTTGCCCCCGATGCGCGGCAAGCCGGGTCAGCACCCGTCGCGCCCGGTAGCTCAGCGTGTCCAGAATACGCGCCGCGTCATCCTCGGTCATCAGCGCCTTGCGCTTGTCGGGCGAGAGGCGCAGCACCTTCATCTCGAAGAACCCGATCACGATGATCATCGCGACGGGGGCCTGCGAGATCGGCAAGGCCAGATCGCGCCAGATGAACATGGCCGCCACGAAGGGCGACAGCGCGATGAAGCAGCGTAAAGGCTCGTTCTCGAAAATCACCCGCGCGACCATCGCCGCCCCGCCGCCCTTGGGCAGGAACGCGATGCGGTGCAGCACCTTGCGGGGAACCGAACCGGTTTCCAGCGCCTTGGGGTTCCAGACCGTTTCCGGGGACAGGATGAACATGCTCATGCCGTCGGAGGTAGCACCGCGCGCCCACGCGGCAAAGTGCGATGGCGCTTTTTGCAAAGGCGGCCTTTTCCTTTCCGTCGGGCGTGATAGCTGAGAGGCATGGTATTGACCGTTCAAAACGTGATGAAATCCTTTCCCGGCGCAGATGGCGACGTGCCTGTCCTGCGCGGCGTGTCCCTGTCGCTGGAGCGCGGTGAAACGCTCGCGCTGACAGGGGAATCGGGATCGGGCAAAAGCACGCTGCTGCACCTGATCGGCGGGTTGGACAAGGTCGATGACGGATCGATCACCGTCGCCGGGCGCGAGATCACCAGCATGAACGACCGCGACCGTTCGGCGTTGCGGCGCACCGAGGTCGGGGTGATCTTTCAGCAGTTCAACCTGATCCCGTCGCTGACGGTCGAGGCGAATATCGCCTTTCAGGCCCGACTGGGTGGGGCGTTCGACGCCGATCACGCGGCCCGCCTGTCCAGGGCGCTCGGGCTGGGCGACCACCTGTCCAAGTATCCCGAAGCCCTGTCCGGCGGGCAGCAGCAACGCGTTGCCATCGCGCGCACCCTGACGGCGCGGCCGAAGCTTGTGCTGGCGGATGAACCGACCGGCAATCTGGACGAGGCCACCGCGTCCGAGGTGCTGGGCCAGATGCTGCGCCTTGTGCGCGAAACCGGGGCCGCGCTCTTGATGGTCACGCATTCGCAAAGTGTTGCGCGCCGGATGGGGCGGCATGTGCATCTGAGCCAGGGGCACGTGGTGTGACCCTCACGGCGCTGACAGCCCTCGTGTCGCATTGGCGCAGCAACCGGCTGCAGTTTTTTGCAATGATTGCAGGGCTTGCACTGGCCACGGCCCTTTGGTCCGGGGTTCAGGCGATCAATGCCGAGGCGCGGGCCAGCTATGACGCGGCGGCGGCCACCTTGGGCGAAGGCCAGTTCGACCAGCTTCTGCCCCGCAGCGGCGACTGGATCGACCAGTCCACCTATGTCGCGCTGCGCCGCGCCGGGTGGCAGGTGTCGCCGGTGCTCGAAGGGCGGTTGCGGACCGAGGATGACCGCGTGCGGATCGTCGGGCTTGATCCGCTGACGGCCCCCGGTGCAATTGCCCCTGTCGGGATGCAGGAGGGCGCCAATCTGGGTGATTTCCTGACCCGTGGCGTTCTCTTCGCCGCGCCGGACGTGGCAGAGGCGCTGGAGTCTGCGGTGTCGCAACGGGTGATTCCCGATCCATCGGTCGCGCCGGGGGTTGCGCTGACCGATATCGGCGTCGCGCAAGGCTTGCTCGAGGCCGAAGGCCAGTTGAGCCGCCTGATCGTCGCACGGGTGCAGCCGATGGGCCTGCCGGACATTGCCACGGTTGCGCCAGGTCTTGTTCTTCAGCCCGCGCAGGATGCGGGCGCGAACCGGCTGACCGACAGTTTTCACCTCAACCTGACCGCCTTTGGACTGCTCAGCTTTGCCGTGGGCATCTTCATCGTGCATGGCACGATCAGTCTCGCCTTCGAGCAGCGGCGCGCCATGGTTCGGACGCTCCGTGCTTTGGGAGTGCCGCTCAACATATTGATTGCGTTGATGATTGCGGAGCTGGTGGTGTTTGCGCTGGTGGCGGGCGGCATCGGCGTGGCTCTTGGCTATGTCATCGCGGCCGTGCTCCTGCCCAACGTGGCTGCGACGCTACAGGGGCTTTACGGTGCCACTGTTGCAGGAACGCTGCAACTGCGCCCGGAATGGTGGCTGTCCGGCTTGGCCATCGCGGTGCTGGGCACCGGGCTGGCCGCGTCGGGCGCATTGTGGAAGATCGCGCGGATGCCGCTTTTGTCCAGCGCACGGCCGCGCGCCTGGGCGGTTGCTTCGGGCGACACGGCGGTGCGTCTGGGGCTGGTGGCGGGGCTGCTGTTCCTGATCGGCGCGGGCATCGCGATCTGGGGCAGCGGGCTGACCCTTGGCTTTGCGCTTCTGGCGTGCCTGTTGATCGGGGCGGCGCTGATCCTGCCGCTGATCCTGCGCGGTGCGGTGACGCTGGCCGACGGGCTGGCGCAAAGCGCGATGTGGCAATGGTTCTGGGCCGACACCCGCCAGCAGGTGCCGGGAATGAGCCTTGCGCTGATGGCGCTGCTGCTCGCGACGGCGGCCAATGTCGGCGTGTCCACGATGGTGTCGAGCTTTCGCGTGACCTTTGTCGATTTCCTCGATCAGCGGCTGGCACCGGAGTTGTTCATCCGCATTGACGACGCCGCGCAAAGCCCTGATCTTGAAGCCTATATGGTCGAATATGCAAGCGAAGTCCTGCCGCTTCTGTCGGTCGAGACCGAGATCGCGGGTGTGCCCACGGACCTCTTCGGGGTGCGGGTCGGTCCGACCTATCGCGAGAACTGGCTGTTTCTCGATGAGACCCCGAATGTCTGGGACCGGGTGGCGCGGGGCGAAGCGACCGTGGTCAGCGAGCAGCTTGCCCGCCGTGCGGATCTGTGGACGGGGGACCGCGTGACCATTGCGCCGGACCTCACCCTGCCCATCGCTGCCATTGTTGCCGATTACGGCAATCCGCTGGGACAGGCGCTGATCGCGGAGCCGCTGTTTCTCGACCTCTACCCGGACACCGTGCCGCTGGCGTTTGGCCTGCGCAGCGATGATCCGGCGGCGTTGCGGGACCGGCTGACCGAAGACTACGGCCTGCCCGAGGCGGCGATCACCGACCAGTCGCGGATCAAGGCGTTCTCGATCGAGGTGTTCGAACGCACGTTCACCGTCACCGGCGCGCTCAACGTGCTGACGCTGGCGGTTGCGGCCTTTGCCATCCTGATGAGCCTTCTGACCCTCGCGTCGATCCGGGTGCCGCAGCTTGCGCCCGCGTGGGCGCTTGGGCTGACTCGGCGCAAGCTGGGTCAGTTGGAACTGCTGCGCGCGGTGGTGCTGGCGCTGGTCACCACGGTGCTGGCCATCCCGCTGGGCCTGCTGCTGGCATGGGTGCTGTTGTCCTACGTCAACGTGGAGGCGTTCGGGTGGAAACTGCCGATGTATTTGTTCCCTGGCCATTACGCGCTGCTGACGCTGTTTGCACTGCTGGCTGCGGCATTGGCCGCGCTCTGGCCCGCGATCCGACTGGCGCGCACGCCGCCGTCTGACCTGCTCAAGGTGTTCGCCAATGATCGTTAGGGTCATCGCTCTGCTGCTCTGGCTGCCCATGCAGGCCGCTGCCCAAGGCTTTGCCGGGCTTGGCACCGATGCGGAAGGTTTTGCCGTGCCGACCCCGGACCCGGCCTTCGACTTCCCGCAGGACCACGGCCCGCATCCCGAGTATCGCATCGAATGGTGGTACCTGACCGCCAACCTCACCGGACCGGACGGCACAGCCTATGGCGTGCAATGGACGTTGTTCCGGTCGGCGCTGGCACCGGAAACCCGCGAAGGCTGGTCCGACCCGCAGGTCTGGTTCGCCCATGCCGCTGTCACAACGCCGGATCGCCATCTGGTGGCCGAACGCATCGCGCGGGGCGGGATCGGGCAGGCGGGTGTGACGGTCGATCCGTTCGACGCCTGGATCGACGATTGGCGGATGGCGGGCCCGTCCTTTGACGACCTGACGCTGACCGCGCGGGGCAATGCCTTTGCCTATGATCTGGACCTGCAGGCCACAGGGCCGCTGGTCTTTCACGGCGAGAACGGCTTTTCCGTCAAATCCGCGCAGGGGCAGGCGAGCTACTACTATTCGCAACCGTTCTACGAGGTGACAGGCAGCCTGACCCTGCCGCAGGGCGATGTGCCAGTGACGGGCGCGGCTTGGCTCGATCGCGAATGGTCCTCGCAGCCCCTGGCCGAGACGCAATCGGGCTGGGACTGGTTTTCGCTGTCTCTTGAGTCCGGGGACAAGCTGATGGGGTTCCTGTTGCGCGAAGACGATGGCGGCGCGTTCACCTCGGCCACATGGATCGCGTCCGACGGCACGACGACCGCCTATCCCGATGGGGCGTTCGCCGCGCAGCCGCTGGACTGGCACGAGGTCGCGGGCCGCGATGTGCCGACCAGATGGGCGGTGCAGTTGCCCGACAAGGGCATCGACGTGACGGTTCAAGCGCTCAACCCTGATGCATGGATGGCGCTGTCGATTCCGTATTGGGAAGGCCCGGTCACGGTCGAAGGCTCGCATGAGGGGCGCGGCTATCTGGAGATGACGGGATATGAGTGATCACGGCGACATTGCCGCCTTCCTCGATCTGGGCTGGCAGCGCCTGACACGCGGTGTGGCCGACCGGCGGGCCGCGGCGCGGCACCCGGCCTTTGCCACCGTATCGCCCGACGGCTTGCCCGAGGCCCGCACCGTCGTGCTGCGCGGGGCCAGTCGCAGCGATGGCACGGTCGAGGTGCATACCGATGGCGGGTCCGACAAGATCGCGTCTCTGAAGGCCAACCCACACGCGCAGCTCATGATCTGGGACGAGAAGCCCAAGCTGCAGATCCGCTTGTCGACACGCGTGACAATCCGTCAGGGCAACGAGGTGGCGGACCGCTGGCAAAACGTGCCCGACGGGTCGCGCATGGCCTATGGCGCGTCTCCGACCCCCGGCACAGTGATCCCCGACGCTGAGGCCTATACCAAGCTGGCCAGCCGCGACTGGTTCACCGTGCTGACCTGCCACATCGAATCGATTGAGCTGATGCAGCTGGTTGATCCGCACAGACGCGCTGTTTTCAGGGCGCGCGACGGCTGGATCGGGGAGTGGTGGGTTCCCTAGGGTCATGTAATCCACAAAGACCCGTGAGCGGTTCACAAAACTGACATTTTTGTCTTGCGCTGAAGGAATTCTTGAGTACGGTCACCGCTACCGGCGAAAGTCGAGGCAGTTTTACAGCCGATTGCGCCCGAAAGAGGCGGCGATCGAAGAGAATAGGGCGGTTGGGGAGAGCCGCCCTATTTTTTTGTCCAAAGACCTGTCCACACCCTACCTGTCCGGATTGTTCGCACGCCACAGCGTCCACGCGTCCGGCGTGTCGAGATCGGTCAGCGCGTTTTCACTCGGGAGGGCCACCCGGATCAGCCGCGTGCGGTTCGCCTGAAGAATGGCGCGTGCGCCTTCGTCGCCGGTCAGGGACTGGAACTTCGGAATCAGGTCGGCGGGAAAGATCACCGGATGGCCTGGGGTCTCGTCCGCACCCGTCGCCTGCACAAGGAACGCGCCGCTTGCATCCTCGAAGGCCTGCATGACCTTGCGCAGATCGTCTTCCGTCAGGTCCGGCATGTCGGCGGGCAGGATCATCAGCCCCTCGGTTCCGTCCGGCACAGCCTTTGCCGCGCGCCGCAATGAGGCGGACATGCCGCCCGACGCATCCGGCACCGCGATCTGCGTCACCGCCAGACCGTGCAGCGCATCGGCACGGAGATGGGACACATCCGGCAGGGTGACGATCACGTCAGCGCTGACCCCCAGCGCCCGCAGCGCCACGCCGCGCAAAAGCGGCATCCCGTCAACAGGCTCCAGAAGCTTGTCGCGGTCGCCCATGCGGCGGCTGGCCCCGGCGGCGGGAATCACGAGTGTTGTCCGGCTCATTCCGGCAGTCTAGCCGCGCATCTGCGCCCCGTCAGCGTCGTAAAGCGGGGTGGTGATGAGTGTCGCATCGCACATCTCGCCCAGAATTTCGATCTGGGCTTTCTGGCCTTCGGTCGCAAGGCCGCGGGGGATCAGGCCAAGCGCGATGGATTTGCCGGCATGGTGCGAATAGCCGCCCGAGGTGCAGAAACCGCGCACGTCGCCGTCGATCCAGATCGGCTCATAGGCATTCACATCGGCATCGGTCACCGCGACCTCGAAGGCGCAAAGCACCCGGTCGGGTGGGGTGGCGCGTTCCGCCTCGGCAGCGGCACGACCGATGAAATCGACGTTCTTGGACCATGCGATAAAGCGGTCCATCCCGGTTTCCCCCGGCGTGTAGTCTGGCGAGAATTCGGACAGCCACGACCCGAAGAACTTGTCGAGCCTGAGCGACATCATCGCCCGCATCCCGAAAGGCCGCATCCCGTGATCCTGCCCGGCACTCCAGAGCGTTTGCCACAGCTGCCGCTGCGCCACCGGTTCGCAGTAGATCTCGTAGCCCAGACCGCCGGTATAGCTGACCCGTTGCACAAGGCAGGGTGTCATGCCGATGGTCATGGGACGCACATCCATGAACTTGAGATCCGTTGCGTCGCGCGTCACAGCCTCCAGCACCCGGCGCGCGTTCGGTCCGGCGATCTGGAAGCCGGTCAGCGCGTCCGACACGTTGCGCAGGGTCACACCCTCGGCCGCGTTCTGCTCGAAGCAGCGCATGTGATAGGCCTGCGCGCCATAGCTTGCGGTCAGTTGGAAATGCGTGTCCGAGAGACACGAGATGGTGAAATCTCCGATCAGCTGCCCCTTGTGTGACAGCATTGGCGTCAGCGACAACCGCCCCGGTTTCGGCACGCGCCCCGCCATGACCCGGTCCAGCCAGTCGCGGGCATTTGGGCCGGTGACCTCGTACTTGCCGAAGTTCTGAACCTCATTGATTCCAACCGCTTCGCGGACGGCTTTCACCTCGCGTGCGGTGGCGTCCCAGGCGTTCGAGCGGCGGAAACTGGGTGTCTCAAAGCGCGGCTCATCGTCTTGGGCGAAGTAATTGACCACTTCCAACCCGAACTGCGCGCCCCAGACCGCGCCCATCGTATCGAATGTGTCGTACATCGCTGTCGTGCGATTTGGCCGCGCGGCGGGCAATTCCTCGTTCGGATAGCTGACGGAAAAGCGTTTCTGGTAGTTCTCGATCACCTTGGGCAGGGTGTAGCCGGGGCTGATCCAGTCGCCGAACCGCGCCACGTCCATCGCCGAGACGTCGCGTTCGCATTCGCCCTCGATCATCCACTGCGCCAGCATCAACCCCACGCCACCACCCTGGCTGAACCCGGCCATGACACCACAGGCCGACCAGNCACAGGCCGACCAGTAGTTGCGCAACCCCGGAACAGGGCCAACCAGCGGATTGCCATCGGGGGCAAAGGTGAAGGGGCCGTGAATGACCGACTTGACGCCCGCGCGCTCCAACACCGGGAATCGTTTGTAAGCGAATTCAATGCTTTCCTCGATCTTGTCAAAGTCATCCGGCAAAAGCTCATGGCCAAAATTCCACGGCGTGCCATTCACCGCCCAGGGGCGACAGGGCTGTTCGTAGAACCCGATGCAGAGCCCGCGTCCTTCTTGCCGCAGATACGACTCTCCGGCGGGGTCCATCACATGCGGATGCTCGGTCTCGCGCTCATAGATCTCGGGGGTCTCATCCGTGACGATATACTGGTGTTCCATCGGGTGCAGCGGCAGGTAGACACCCGCCATCGCGCCCACTTCGCGCGCCCAGAGACCGCCCGCATTGACCACATGTTCGGCATGGATCGTGCCCTTGTCCGTCACCACGTTCCACGTGCCGTCCGGGCGCTGCGTTGTCTCGTTGACCATCACGTGGGTCTCGATCGTGGCCCCGCCCATCCGTGCCGCCTTGGCATAGGCGTGGGTGGTGCCCGACGGATCAAGATGGCCGTCCAGCGGATCGTAAAGCGCGCCAAGGATGCCATCCAGATTGGTGATCGGCGCGATTTTCGCGATCTCCTCCGGCCCGACGATCTCGGTCTCCAGCCCCATGTAGCGATGCTTGGCCCGCTCGGCGAGCAGCATGTCGAACCGGTCGCGGTTGTCGGCAAGCGTGATGCCCCCCACATGGTGCAGCCCGCAGGACATGCCGGTGATCTGCTCCAGCTCCTTGTAAAGCCGGATCGTGTAGCCCTGAAGTGCGGCCATGTTGGTGTCGCCGTTCAGCGTGTGAAACCCGCCCGCCGCGTGCCACGTCGACCCGCTGGTGAGTTCCGAGCGTTCCACCAGCATGACGTCGGACCAACCCAGCTTGGTCAGGTGATAGAGGACCGACACGCCCACAACCCCGCCACCGATCACCACCACACGTGCCTGCGTCTTCATGCCAATTCTCCCTGACCTTATGCGCCGACCATGTGGCGGGCTTTCCTCTTGCGTCCTGCCGGAAAACGACATCCGGTGTCGGCTTGTGGCAACCGCATTCGTCCTCGGATCGAAAGGGTGGGGCCAACATGCACGGAGGCGCACAGGATGAAAACCCACGCTCAGGCAGTCGTCATCGGGGGCGGCGTCATCGGCTGTTCGATTTTGTACCATCTGGCAAAATTGGGCTGGACCGATGTCGTCCTGCTGGAACGCGACGAGCTGACCAGCGGCAGCACTTGGCACGCCGCCGCCAATATCCACGGGCTGCATGACAGCACCAACATCAGCCGCATCCAGCATTACACGATGAGCCTCTACAACCAACTCGAGGCGGAAACCGGCCAGAGCTGTGGCGTGTTCCAGCCGGGATCGCTCTACCTTGCCCAGACCGAAGCCCGCGAGCATCAGCTGCGCCTGCAAGCCGCCAAGGCGAAACTCTACGGCATGAATTTTCACGAGGTCAGCCGCGCGCAGGCCGAGGCGCTGCACCCGCTTGTGAATTTCGACGGCATCCGCTGCATCATGTATGAACCCGATGGCGGGAACGTGGACCCGTCGGGTGTGACAGCAGCATATGCCGCAGGCGCGCGCCAGAAAGGTGTGGAAATCCATCGCTTTACGCCGGTGACCGCAACCGACCAGCAGCCCGACGGAACCTGGATCGTGCGCACGCCCAAGGGTGACATTCACACGCCGTGGGTGGTCAATGCCGCAGGCCTCTGGGGGCGTGAAGTGGCAGCGCTTGCGGGCATCAAGCTGCCGCTGCTGCCCACCGAACACCAGTATTTTGTCACCGAAACCATCGCCGAGATCGACGCGATGGACCGGCGCCTGCCGTCTGTCGCTGACCGGGACGGCGAATATTACCTGCGTCAGGAGGGCAAGGGCCTGCTTGTCGGCGCCTATGAAAAAGACGTGCGCTTCTGGGCCGAGGACGGCACGCCGCAGGGCTTTGGACACGAGCTTTTCGCCGACGATCTGGAACGGATCGAACCCAACATGATGCGCGCCATCGAGCGGGTGCCTGTCGTGGGCACCGCCGGGATCAAGCGGGTGATCAACGGCCCGATGATCTGGTCGCCCGATAGCAACGTCCTGCTTGGCCCGGTGCCCGAGAAACAGGGCTATTTCTGCTGCAACGGCATCATCCCCGGCTTTTCGCAATCGGGCGGCATGGGCCTCATGGTGGCGCAGTGGATCATCGAAGGCGAGATGCAGTACGACATGTTCGCCTGGGATGTGGCGCGCTTTGGCGACTGGGCCGATGCCAAGTTCACCAAGGCGCGGGTCGGCGATCAATACGCGCACCGCTTCAAGATCCACTTCCCCGGTGAGGAACGCGACGCGGGTCGCCCCGTACGGACGCGCCCTGCTTACGAAATGCAGAGAGACATGGGCGCGGTCTTTGGCCTGAACTACGGCTGGGAACATCCGCTCTATTTCTCGAAAGACGTGACGGACAGCGCAGGCTTCACCCGTCAACCGTGGTGGGACGTGGTGGGCCACGAGGCCCGTACGCTGCGCGAGTCAGCAGGCATCATCGACATCTCGAACTTCGCCAAGTACCGCATCACGGGGCCGGGGGCAGAGGACTGGCTGAACGCGGTCTTCGCCAACCGCATGCCGCGCGAGGTCGGGCGGTCCTGTCTCACACCGTTGATCGGCAAACGCGGCGGCATCGCGGGCGATGCGACAGTCACGCGGCTGGCCGAGGACGACTTTTGGATCGTCAGCTCCGGGATGGCCGAGCGCTACCAGAAACGGGTCTACGACGCGGTGCCGCTGCCCGAAGGCACGAGTTTCGCGTCCCTGACAAACGACTGGTGCGGGTTCAACGTGGCAGGGCCACAGTCCCGCGCCCTGCTGCAACGGCTGACCAACTCGTCGCTGGCCACCGAAGCCTGGCCCTTCATGCGTTCCGCCATGATCGAGATCGCGGGTGTCGAGGTGATGGCCCTGCGGGTGTCCTTCACAGGTGACCTGGGCTGGGAACTGCATTGCCGCGCTGCGGATCAAGCCGCGCTCTACGCCGCGCTTCTGGAGGCGGGACAAGAGGTTGGCGCAATCCCCGTGGGCAGCCGCGCGCTGATGAGCCTTCGCATGGAAAAGGGCTACGGATCGTGGGGCCGCGAATACAGCCCGGAATACTGGCCGCAGGAATGCGGGCTGGACCGGCTGTGCCGAACCGAAAAACCCTACCTGAACCGCGACGCGGCGCTGGCCAACATGGCCAAGCCCGGCCGCGAACGGATGGTGCTGCTGGCGCTGAACGCAGAGGACACCGATGCGTCGAACGCTGACGCCACCGGAGGCGAGCCGATCTTCAAGGACGGTGTCGGCATCGGTCGGGTCAGTTCCGGCGCCTATGGCTACCATGTGGGCCTGTCGCTTGCCCTTGGCTTCGTCAAAGGTGCCGAGCCGGGCGATCAGGTCGAGGTGATGGTGCTCGGCCGCCCGCATGGGGCCACCATTCTGGATCGGCCCCCTTTCGACCCGGAGGGCACAAGACTGCGCGCCTGATCTTCTTCGGTTCTAAAATACCGCGGGGTCCGGGGCAGAGCCCCGGCGTTACCGTTAACGGTAACGTCAGACTGCGTTGACGCAGTCTGACCCACCCGTGGTTATTCCGCCGCCAGAGGCCTTATCTTGAGAGCGGTGATGCGGTTGTTGTCGCGCGCCATCACTTCGAACCGGAACCCGTGAAAGCTGAAACACTGGCCCATGGTCGGGATCATCTGCGCCTCGTGAATGACGAGCCCTGCCACGGTGTTGGCCTCGTCGTCCGGCAGCGTCCAGTCCAGCGCGCGGTTCAGGTCGCGGATCGTCATGGACCCGTCGATCCAGTAGCTGCCATCCTCGCCGGGGGTGATGGCGACATCGCCATCGGGATCGAACTCGTCGGTGATCTCACCCACGATCTCTTCGAGGATGTCCTCGAGCGTGATCAACCCCTGCAGCGCGCCGTATTCATCGACCACCAGCGCGAAATGGGTGCGGCGGCGCAGGAACTGGCGCATCTGGTCGTCCAGAGACGTGCTGTCGGGGATGAAATAGGGCTTCATCGCCACATCCGCGAATTTGAAGCTGTTCATCGCGTCGGCGGGTTTGTTGCCCTCCTGCATGAACTGGTACATCGCGCGGAACAGATCCTTGGCGTGCACGACGCCGATGATGTTCTCCGGTTCGCCGCGGAACAGCGGAAGCCGCGTGTGGTTGGATTCCAGACATTGCTTCAGAATCGTCTGCGGGTCGTTGTCGGCGTCGATCATCTCGATGCCCGAGCGGTGGAGCATGATCTCTTCGACGGTGCGTTCGCTCAGATCCAGAGCGCCGAGGATGCGGTCGCGGTCCTCTTTCTCGACAACACCTTCGGAATGGCCCAGTTGCAGTGCGCCGGCGATTTCCTCGCGCACGGCAAGGATATGGCTGTCGGGGTCTGTCTTGACACCGAAGACGCGCAGCACCCCGCGCACCAGCATGCGCACCGCGCTGACGACGGGCGAAAAGACGGTAATGACCAGTTGGATCACCGGCGACACGCGGCTGGCTGCGGTTTCGGGATTGGTGATGGCATAGGTCTTGGGCAGCACCTCGGCAAAGACCAGCACAAGGGCGGTCATCACAAGGGTGGCCAGCGCCACCCCGGATTCGCCAAAGGCCCGGGTGAACAGCGCGGTGGCCAGAGACGTGGCCAGGATGTTGACCATGTTGTTGCCCAGCAGCACCGACCCGATCAGGCGTTCGTTGTCCTCGGTGATGATGAGCGCGCGGTCCGCTCCCTTGGAGCCCTTGTCGGCCATCGATCGCAGCTTGCCGCGCGATGCCGCTGTCAGCGCGGTTTCCGAGCCGCTGAAGAAGGCCGACAGCACAAGAAGTCCGAGGATGGCGGCAGAGGTGATCCAGAAGGCGGCGTCAGCGCCGGTTGATACGGGGTCCATGGGGTCCAACGTTTTGAAAATGTGACTTGGTTATGGCGGCAGGGCCGCGCGCGTTCAAGAGGCGCGGATCAGTCGCGCGCCATCGGGTGGTGATCCAGCACCAGCTCCTTGAGCCGTTCCTCCAGAACATGGGTGTAGATCTCGGTGGTCGACACATCGGCATGACCCAGAAAGGTCTGGATCGCGCGCAGGTCAGCGCCGTTGGCCAGCAGATGTGTCGCGAACGCGTGGCGCAGCGTGTGGGGCGTGACCTTTGCGGGCGATACGCCACCGACCACGGCCAGATCCTTGATCAGCACGTAGAACGCGTGCCGGGTCAGGTGCCCGGATTTGCCGCGCGACGGGAACAGGAAGGCCGAGGCCGGTTTGCCCTCGGCGCGGGCGGTGTCTTCGATCGACACGCGGGTTTTCAGCCAGTCGCGCAGCGCGGCGCGGGCGGGCGGTGACAGCGGCACCATGCGTTCCTTGCCGCCCTTGCCGCGGATCAGAAGCATGCGCGGATCACCCTTGGCCGACGACAGGGGCAGTGACACCAACTCGCTCACCCGCATGCCGGTCGCGTAGAGCAGGTGCATCAGGCAGGTGTTGCGTTCGCGGTCTGACGGGCTGCGGCCATACACACCAGCGGCATCGAGCAGAAGATCGACCTCTTGGGTCGAAAGCGTCTTGGGCAGGCGCTTGTCGCGGCCCGGTCCGCTGATCTGCACCGCCGGGTTGTCGGCGCGGAACCCTTCCTCGAAGCAGAAACGGTAGAGCTGCTTGATCGCGGACAGCCGCCGCGCGCGGGTGGATTTCGCCAATCCCTGCGCATCGCAATGCACGAGGTAGTCCTCCACATCGGATTTCTGCGCCTGCGTCAGCGATGATCCGCGCCCGGTCAGCCAGTCGGTGAAATCCGCAAGATCGCGCGCATAGGCCAGTTGCGTGTTGGTCGCCGCCCCGCGTTCGGCGGCCTGCGCATCCAGAAAAGCCGCGATCCAGTGACGGTCGCTCATCGGCGCGCGCCTTCCATATCGAGGATGGCCAGTTGCAACGCGGCGCGCCGTGCGGTGTCTTCCAGCCCGAAGGCGCGCAGGGAGCGCAGCGCGCCGGTCAGGTCGGCATCGCTTCCGGCGGCCCCTGTGTCGAATTTCTGCACCGCCATCAGCAACGCCTCGCCCAGGCGGTTCTGCGCGGGCAGGGGGGCGATATCTGCGGGGGGCTGCGCAGTTTCAGCCCATGCGGCGGACAGCGCTGCGGCGTGCGGCAGGTTCGATGGGGTGCTTTGGGGGCGCTGTCCCTGTGCCAATGCCGCAAGAAAGGCCAGCCGTGCATCGCCAGTCCCGGTCAGGGCGCGGGCCGTCTCCTCATAGCCCTCGGACAGCAGGCCCGACAGGCTGGCGATGTCCTGCGCACGGCCCGAAAGCTGCAGGTCCTGAAGTTGCGCGCCAAAGAGGTTGGAGAACGGCACCAGAAGCCCCGCCGCGCGCATCTGCGGCCAGACTTGTTCCAGCGCGGTGGAGATCGCAGCGGGATCGCCCGAGCCGAGCGCGGTCTCAAACCGTTGCAGCGCTTCGACCCGGTCCCAGATGCCGCCGGATGCGGCACGTCTTTGTGCCGTGTAAACACCCAGAAGCTGGTTGCCGTCGATCGCACCGACGCGGGCCAGTCGTTCGGCAGCCTGCAATTGCGCGCGCCAGCCGGAATCGCCCGACAGTTCGACCACCGCAAAGGGCAGCGCCAGGGGCGTGGTCGGCAAGGCCTCTCCGATCGCCTCGAACAGGCGGAACTGCAGCGGGGTCGGGCGCACCGGCGCCTGCATCGGGGCGCTGTCCTCGGCATATTCGGGATCAAGGAACCGCAGCAGCAGTTCGGCATCGAGGTCGGACAACTGACCCAGCGCCTCGCCGGTCTGGTAGATGGTCATCGCATGGGCGAAATCACCGCTGCGGGTTTCGCACCAGATGCGGGTGGGTAGATCGGTGCTCAGGCTGGGTGTGTTGTTCAGCACCGCGCAGAGCGACTCGTCCGTCCCGGTCAGCAGCGCAAGGTCGAAGGCCAGCGCGAAAAGCTCGGGTGTCAGTGTCCCGACCCGTTCCATCAGCGCTTCGGCAGGCGGGACCAGCCCGTGATGATACAACAGGTCCACCCGCGCCTGCAGCAGCATGTCGCCCTGTGCACTGGCGGGCGGGTCGGCTTCGGCCAGCATCAGGATGTGCAGCAACCCGGTCAGCGCGGGGACCGTGGGGCGGCGCGTCTGCATGGGGTCAAGCAGCGCGATCAAATCCGTCTCGGTGCTGCCCTGCCAAAGCGTTTGCGGAAGTCCGGTGACCGAGCCCGGCAAGAGCCCCGCACCGCCGGCCCCCGGCGCATCCAGCGATTGCACCTCGACATCGGGAACGGTCGCGCTCTGGGCCACGGGTCTGGAGGGAACGCTGTCTGGCGCCACGATGACCGGTGGTGCATTGCGCTGCACGGCCAGCCAGTCGATGGCCGACAACGGCTGTTCCTGCGCGGCGGCAGGCCATGCGACACCTGCCAGGATCAGGAGCGATAGCTTAGTCTGCATCCAGAGCCACCGGTTTTCTGACTTCCGTTTGCGGCGGCGAGAAATCCGCCCCGAAGAACGGCCCGACATAGGCATATGCCACCAGCGCGACCGCGCCGATGATCGCCAGATAGACCAGCCATTTCATGATGCGCCCCATGTCGATCCTTGCCCCGCCAGATTGATTTTTTCCAAGTTATAACTGGCCTTTTGCCCAAGATCACGTCATTCAGCGGCGGAATTCGAAAAATTGGCGGCACTTGGCCGAGATACAAGGGGTCTGTCGGAAACAATGCAGGCAAGACTGAAGAAAACGGTGGTCCTTGTCGGCATGATGGGTGCGGGGAAAACCGCCGTTGGCAAGGCGTTGGCCGCCATGCTGCACGCCCCGTTCATTGATTCGGATGCCGAGATCGAAAAAGCCGCCAACATGACCATCCCCGAGATTTTCCAGCGCGACGGAGAGCCGTTTTTCCGCGTCAAGGAACGGCAGGTCATCTCGCGTCTGCTCGAGCGGGAACAGGGTGTGCTGTCCACCGGAGGCGGTGCCTACATGGCCCCCGAGAACCGCGAGATCATATCGCGGCATGGCGTGGCGGTATGGCTGAACGCCGATCTCGACCTGCTCTGGGCGCGCGTGAAACACAAGGATTCCCGGCCCTTGCTGCGAGTTCCTGATCCTTTCGGCGCGCTGAAGAAGCTTTATGACGACCGGGTGCCGATCTATGCCACGGCAGACCTGACGGTTGTGTCAGAACCCGGCCTGTCGATCGATGACATGGCGGCGCGCGTGATCACGGCGCTGCGGTCGCGCCCGGATGTGCTGGAGGTTCTGCAATGATCGAAACGGTTCATGTCCCGCTTGAGGGCCGCGCCTATGATGTGCGCATCGGCCCGGATCTGCTGTCCCGTGCAGGGACCGAGATCGCGCCGCTGCTCAAGCGTCCACGCGTGGCGGTCGTCACCGATGCCCATGTCGCGGGTCTGCATCTGGCGGCGCTGGAGTCGGCGCTGGCCGCTGACGGGATCGCGTCCGTCAGCCTGACCCTGCCTGCCGGTGAAAGCACCAAGGGCTGGCCGCAATTCGAACGCACCGTGGAATGGCTGCTGGAGCAGAAGATCGAACGCCGCGACGTGGTGATCGCGCTTGGCGGCGGGGTGATCGGTGACCTCGTGGGTTTTGCCGCTGCCGTTCTTCGTCGGGGTGTGCGGTTTGTGCAAATCCCGACCTCGCTGCTGGCGCAGGTGGACAGTTCGGTTGGCGGCAAGACCGGCATCAACGCGCCGCAGGGCAAGAACCTGATCGGGGCGTTCCACCAGCCTGCGCTGGTCCTCGCCGACATCTCGGTGCTGCACAGCTTGCCAGACCGCGATTTCCTTGCGGGTTATGGCGAGGTGGTGAAATACGGACTTCTGGGAGATGCCGCGTTCTTCGACTGGCAGGACCGGAACGCCGCCCGCATCTCCGCGCGTGACCCCGAGGCGCTGGCCTATGCGGTGAAACGCTCGGTCGAGATGAAGGCCGAGATCGTTGTGCGCGACGAGACCGAACAGGGCGACCGCGCGCTTTTGAACCTGGGGCACACGTTCTGCCACGCGCTCGAGGCTGCGACCGGCTATTCCGACCGGCTGCTGCATGGCGAAGGTGTGGCCGTCGGCTGCGCGCTGGCCTTCGAGCTGTCCTCGCGCCTTGGTCTGTGCGCGCAGGAAGACCCGAGCCGCGTGCGCGAGATGCTGAGCCGCATGGGGATGAAGGTGAATCTGGCCGATATCGACGGCGTGCTGCCGGATGCCAGGACGCTGCTCGACCTGATGGGGCAGGACAAGAAGGTGGTCGACGGTCAGCTGCGCTTCATCCTTGCGCGCGGCATCGGCGAGGCGTTTGTGTCGTCAGATGTCCCACCTGACAGGGTGCTGGCGTTGTTGCAGGACGCCCTGTCCGAGAGATGAAAAAAGGCGCCTCACCGGGCGCCTTTTTCGTCAGAACGGGATTTCGTCGTCGATGTCGCGGGCCGGTGCGCGGGCCGGGCCACCGCCACCACCGCTGGAACCGCCATCGCCATGGTCGTTGCCGCCATAGCCACCACCGTAATCGCGGTCGTAACCGGCATCATTGCCGCCGCTGCTGCCGCCGCCATATCCGCCACCGCCGCCATCGCGGCTGTCGAGCAGGGTCAGTTCACCGCGATAGGGGCGCAGCACAACTTCGGTCGTGTAACGGTCCTGACCGGACTGGTCCTGCCATTTGCGCGTTTCAAGCTGCCCCTCGATATACACCTTGGAGCCCTTTTTCAGATATTGCTCGGCGATGCGCGCCAGCGGTTCGGAAAAGATCGCCACGCTGTGCCACTCTGTGCGCTCTTTCTTTTCGCCGGTGTTGCGGTCTTTCCAGTTCTCTGACGTGGCGATCCGCAGGTTGCAGACCTTTCCCCCGTTCTGGAATGTGCGCACTTCCGGATCGCGGCCAAGGTTGCCGACGATGATGACCTTGTTGACTGAACCGGCCATGTTTCCCCCATCTTTCATTCGAATCTGCGGCGCATCGCGCCATTTGCACGACCCTACATCAGCGCGCCGGGCAAATACCATCAGGTTGTGGTTAAGAAATGATGACCACCCAAGGCTGGTGTGAAAGGTAAATCCGGGGTATACATCCGCGAAATCTCACTCTGGGACATGAGCGTTCATGCGAACATCAAGACAGGGATTTGTTGCGGCTGTGTGTGTGGTCGCGATGATGTGTGCAGGCGCGGTCAGCGCAGAGGTCGTCTCGACCAAGAGCCGTGTTGCGCTCTTTTCCAGCAAGACCAAGGTGTTGGATTCGCGCGCGGCGCAACAATACAAAAGTTCGGTCCGCTTGCAGCCGCCCAAGGTGGTCACCCCGTCCAAATGGGGCGACGCGGGCGAAGACGGACCTCTTCCGCAATATCGCGGCCGGTATTCCGGGGTCTATGCGGGCATGGCGCGCGACGCGGCGCGGCGCCACGGCATCCCGGAAGATCTGTTCCTGCGGCTGGTCCAGCAGGAAAGCAACTTCAACCCCACCGCCCGATCCCATAAAGGCGCAATCGGTCTGGCACAGCTGATGCCGGGCACGGCGGCGGACCTGCGGATCGATCCCAACGACCCGGCCCAGAACCTTGATGGCGGCGCGCGCTATCTCAAGGAACAATACGCCAGGTTCGGCCAGTGGCCGCTTGCGCTTGCGGCCTACAATGCCGGCCCGGGTGCGGTGATCAAGCACAAGGGCATCCCGCCATTCCGCGAAACCCGCAATTACGTGAAGGTCATCTGGGGACGGTAAAGCGTTTTGCTCCGGTATCTTGCAGCATGTGGCCTCTTGCCAAGATATCTCCCCGCTGGTTTCCAAAACTGCTGCATTGAGGTCAAACTGCTGCCCCAATCGACATGCAGAACGGCTTCAGAAACCGTGGAATTGTACCCGAGCCTGCTACCGCCCCGATCCTGATGCGGGAAAGGTGACCCAGGCTCGGCTATTGGAGAGTGGCATGATCAAGGTAGTCAACAGCTTCTTTGCCGACGAGTCTGGCGCCGTGACCGTGGATTGGGTGGTGCTGACCGCTGCCGTCGTTGGCATGGCGATGCTGACCTATGTCGGGCTTGCGGACAACACCCAGGCCGTCACCGACGCGACGGCTGCGGCTGTCCTGACGGCGCAGGAATTCCTGACCAACTGAGGCTGGCCGGAGCGATCATCAGTCGCGGTGGTTCATTCCGCCGCGATCTGGATGACCGGTTCCATGCTGTCGAAGTCCGCATCGCTCAGGTGACATTTCACCTGATGCCCGTCTCCGAACTGCCGCATCGGGGGCACTTCGATCTCGCACAGATTGCCGGGCACCTTCGATTTCCATCCGCAACGGGTTTGGAACGGGCAGCCGGGCGGCGGGTTCATCGCGGACGGAATATCTCCCTCCAGCACGATATGCTTCTTTGTCACACGGGTGTCTGCAATCGGCACGGCAGACAGCAATGCCTCGGTGTAGGGGTGATAGGGCGGCGAGAACACCTGATCGGTCGTGCCCAGTTCCACCACGTGACCCAGATACATGACCATGACGCGGTCTGACAAATAGCGCACGATGCTCAGGTCATGGCTGATGAACAAAAGCGTTGTCTTCTGTTCGCGCTGGATCTCCATCAGCAGGTCCGTCACCGCCGCCTGCACCGACACGTCCAGCGCCGAGACCGGCTCGTCGGCCACCACGATCCGCGCGTTTCCGGCAAAGGCCCGCGCGATGCCGACGCGCTGTTTCTGCCCGCCCGACAACTGGCGCGGCATACGGTCTCCGAATTCGCGCGGCAGCTTGACCAGATCGAGCAGTTGCAACATGCGTTCGCGCCGCGCGGCATCGCTGTTGCCGATCCCGAACACTTCGAGCGCGCGGATGATCTGCCGCCCGACGGTCATCGACGGGTTGAGCGTGTCGAACGGGTTCTGGAACACCATCTGCACATCCGCGATGGTCTGCGTGTCGCGTTTCTCGATCGGCGTCGACTCGATGTTGCGGTTGTCGAGAAGGATCTGCCCGTCCGTCGCGGTCTCCAGCCCCATCAGAACCTTGGCAAAGGTGGACTTGCCGCAGCCGGATTCGCCCACGATGGCCAAGGTCTCGGATTCGCGCGCCTCGAAGCTCAGGGTCTCGTTGGCCTTGACGACCTTGGTGTCGCCGCGTTTGCCCAAGAGCGCGTTGGCCGCGACCTCGTAATATTTCTTGAGGTTGTCCATCTTGAGAATAACCCGCCCCGGTTCGGATTTCTGGGTCGTGTCGCCCGCCTCCATCGGGGCCTGCCAGTCGATCTCCTGGAACCGCAGGCAGCGCGTGGCGTGGCGTTCGTTGCCCGGCACGTCGAACATCTTGATGTCCTGCGCATCGCAGCGCCCGGCCTCGAAATAATCGCAGCGCGGCCCGAAATTGCAGCCATTGGGACGTTCATGGGGCAGGGGAAAATTGCCCGGAATGGCGCGCAAAGGCCGCGCGTTCTTGTCAGCTCCCGGCAACGGGATCGACCGGAACAGCGCCTGCGTATAGGGGTGCTGCATCTCGTCAAACACGTCCGTAATCGACCCGCGCTCGACCGCTTCGCCCGAATACATCACGCAGATGCGGTCGCAGGTTTCCAGCACCAGACCAAGGTTGTGGCTGATGAACAGCATCGAGGTGCCGTATTTCTTGCCCAACTCCTTGACCAGCTCCACCACCGCCGCCTCGACCGTCACATCCAAAGCGGTTGTCGGCTCATCGAGGATCAGCAGCGACGGCTCGGCCATCAGCGCCATGGCGATCACGATGCGCTGTTGCTGGCCGCCGGACAGCTGGTGCGGATAGGCGTCAAGGATGCGCTTGGGGTCAGGCAGCTTTACATCGGTGACCACCTGCAACGCGCGCGCATACGCTTCTTTTTCCGACGATCCGCGATGGATCATCGGCACTTCCATCAACTGGCGTCCGATCTTCATCGCCGGGTTCAGCGACGCCATGGGTTCCTGGTAGATCATCGCGATCTCGGAGCCGCGGATCTTGCGCAGCTCGTCCTGGTTCATCGCGCCCAGATCGCGCCCCTTGAAGGTGATCGACCCGCCGACGATGCGCCCGTTCTTGCCCAGATCCTGCATCACCCCCAGCGCCACGGTAGACTTGCCGCAGCCGGATTCGCCGACCAGCCCGACCGCTTCGCCCGGCATCACCTTGACCGAGAAATCCATCACAGCCGGGATTTCCCGCAGCCGCGTGAAGAACGAGATCGAGAGCGCGTCTATCTCGAGGATCGGGCCGTCATAGCTGTCTTTCATCGTGTCTCTCCCGCTTGGGGTGGCAGGGCAGGTCCCCCGCTTCTCTGGTTTTCAAATATCTCGGGGGTTTGGGGGCAGAGCCCCCAATCTTGATGTCGTCAATCGCGCAACGATTCCTCCCGCAGACCATCGGCCAGCAGGTTCAGCCCCAGCACCATGCTCAGAAGCGCAAAGGCCGGCACCATCGCCGGGTGCAGGTAGATCTGCAGCAGCCGCCGCCCGTCATTGATCGTGGTGCCCCAATCCGGGCTTTCCGGTGGCAGGCCCAGACCAAAGAAGCCAAGCGTGCCCAGCAAGATCGTCGTGTACCCGATCCGCAGACAGAAATCGACGATCAGCGGTCCGCGCGCATTGGGCAGGATTTCCCACAGCATGATGTACCACGGGCGCTCGCCGCGGGTCTGGGCCGCAGCCACGTAGTCGCGGGTCTTGATGTCCATCGCCAGCCCGCGCACGATCCGGAACACTGTGGGCGAATTGACAAAGACCACCGACACGAACACCACGAGGATGCCGCCTTGCAGGTTGAAGAGGTCGATGGCATCGGGCAGCACCGTCAGCGCCGTGCCGGGCTGCGAGATCAGCGACAGGTAAAGCCAGCCCATGATCCCCAGCACGACGATGAGCATCGGCGTGCGCACCTTGGGCTGCGTGCGATAGCGCGAATTGAGCAGCACGCCGACAAAGATGATCGGGAAGATGAACAGCACCATCGCCATGTAGTTCGGAATGCCCGTGTCGACGATCTCGGGCGTGACCAGCAGGTAGAACAGCAGGATCACCGGAAAGGCGAGGATCAGGTTCGCCAGGAAGCTGAGGAACGTATCGAGCCGCCCGCCGTAATACCCCGCGGGCAGGCCCAGGGTGATCCCCACCATGAAGGCGAACAGCGTCGCTAGAGGCGCGATCTGCACCACCACCCACGCGCCCTTGACCATCCGGCTGAACACGTCGCGGGCAAGATTGTCGCCACCAAAGAGGTAATAGGGGTACTGGCCCTCATCCGCGCCCAGGATCGGCGTGCCGGGAGGCTTGTTCTTCATGCTCGACACCTGCGACAGCGCGTCATGGGTGACGATCAGGTCCATCGCGCCGAAGATGCCGGTGAAGACCCAGAACATGACAAGCGCAAAACCCACCATGCCGATGGTGCTGTCGAAAAGCTTGCCGTAGAGGCCCAGCCTGCGCTTGTAGACGACCGAGACCGAAAAGAGGACGACCATCGCGATCCAGACGGGCACGAACTGGATCAGGACTCGGGTGATGATTTCAAACCAGCTGAGCGGTTCCATTTTGCTATTCCTTCCGCTCAGGACACGCTGATGCGCGGGTTGAGATACACGTAACCGATGTCCGAGATGAGCTGAGTGATCAGCACGACAAAGACCGACACGACCGACACGCCCAGCAGCAGTTCGATGTCATTGTTCCCCGCCGCCTGCACCAGCGTCCAGCCGAAGCCCTTGTAGTTGAACAGGGTCTCGACGATCACGACGCCGTTCAGAAGCCACGGGAATTGCAGCATGATCACCGTGAACGGTGCGATCAGCGCGTTGCGCAGCGCGTGTTTCAGCACGATGTTGCTGAACGACACACCCTTGAGCCGAGCGGTGCGGATATATTGCGCGGTCATCACCTCGGCCATCGAGGCGCGGGTCATGCGCGCGATATAGCCCATCCCGTAAAGCGCGATGGTCATCACCGGCAGGGTGAAGTTCTCGAACGTGGCATCCTCCATCGCGCTGGTGGCGGACCCGTTGAACCACCTGAGCCCGAACGCCGTGGAGGCGAAGACGGCGATGAACACGACGCCCGACACGTATTCCGGCGTCGCGGTGGTGATGATCGACACGGTCGACAATGTCCGGTCGGTGCGGCTGCCCTCGCGCATCCCGGCCATCACACCAATGATCAGTGCGCCGGGCACCATCACCACCATGACCCAGAACATGAGCTTGCCCGTCAGGCCAAGCCGTGTTGCGATGATCGATCCGACCCCGTCCTGAAACACGGTCGAATAGCCCCAGTCGCCCTGAAGCACACCGCAGAAGCTGCGGGCGTAATCGGGGGCAACACCGTTTTCAAGCACACCATTGCAGCGCGACCGCACCGTGCCGTCACGGCCTTCGATCACCCATCCGGGGGCGACACCAAGCCATTGCGCATATTTGATCGGCAGCGGTTGGGAATAACCACGATCCTGCAGAAAGCTGTCCACCTGTTCGTCCGTCATGCGAACATTGCCCTGGTTCTTGGCAAGTTTTTCGAGGTTGGGCGCGAGGTTGGTGAGCCAGAAAACGATGAACGTCAAACAAAGGGCTGTCAAAATCATGGTTCCGATACGTCGGAACAGAAACAAAGCCATGTCTGGTTGGTCTCCCTCATCATGTCCGGGCGGCCTGGCCGTTCGGAGCGTGGGGGCTCGGAGGCGGTCCGCCCCCCTGCATCACAGGAGGGCGGCGCCGTGAGCGTGGGATCAGGCCGCGAAGCCGAACTTGTAGAGGTGGAACTCGTGCGACGGGTGCTTCTCTGCGTTCACCACGTTGCCGTTGTGGTGGTTGTAGAGCGAGCGCCAGAACGGCTGGATCATCACGCCATCGTCGCGCAGCGTCTGCTGCACCTTGGCCATCACCTCGCGCCGCTTGTCCGCGTCGGCGATCGACAGGGCGTCGGCCATCAACGCATCGAATTCCGGGTTGGCATAGCCGCTTTCGTTCCACGCCTCGCCCGAGCGGTAGGCCAGCGACAAGACCTGCACGTCCAGCGGACGGTGGTTCCACGTGGTCGCGCTGAACGGAAATTTCGTCCAGTCGTTCCAGAAGGTCGAGCCGGGCAGGACCGTATGCTTGATGTTCACACCCGCGTCCGCGATCTGCGCCCGCACCGACGCACCTGTGTTGCGTTCCCAGTCGTCGTCCAGCGTGATGAGCTCGTGTTCGTAATCCGCGAAATCGGTTCCGTCGAGCATCGCCTTGCCCGCTGCCGGGTCGAACGGTGCCGGGCCGATGTCGGCATAGGCCGGGTGGATCGGGCAGACATGGTGGTTCTCGGCCACTTCGCCGCGCCCGTTATAGCCCAGTTCCAGGCAGACCGCGTTGTCGACCATCATCGCAAGTGCGACACGGACGTTGCGGTCGGCATAGGGCACGACGCCTTCAACTTCGGTCTGCTGGTTGAAGCGGTGAACCAGCGTGGCCGCTGTCACGGTTTCGGTCTTGGACCAGCCGATCGCATCCAGAATGTCGATGAAATCGCCGACCGATTCATACAGAAGGTCGACCTCGCCGGATTCTGCGGCCGACAGCCACGAGGCCGGGTCGGTGCCGTAGTCGATGAATTCGATCCGGTCGAGGTAAGGTCCGCCCAGAACCTCGGTGCCCCACCACGTGTGGTCGGGCGCGCGCTCGATGACCGCCTTCACGCCGACTTCGATGGAGACCGGGCGGAAGGGGCCTGTGCCGATCCCGTGCGCATAGACATCGCCGCCATCATAGCTGGCATGCACGATTGCGGCAGGGTAGTCGGACATGTTGGCGATGATCGCGATATCCGGGGCCGACAGGTTCAGCCGGACGGTCATATCGTCCACTATCTCGATAGCACCATCGCGGGCCTGGCCGGTGCCTGAGTCGATCAGGCCGCCCATACGCGCGGACATGGAGTTTCCTTCCATCGCCGAATCGCACCAGCCGGTGATGTTGCGCGCCACGTCCTCAGCGGTGAAAGCGTCGCCATTGTTCCAGGTCACGCCCGGACGAACGTTGAGCGTGTAGGTCTTCGCGTCGTCGCTGACCTCCCAGCTTTCCAGCAGCATGCCCCGGAACGAGCCGTCATTCTGGTATTCCACGAGATATTCGAGGAAACCGCGCGACTGGTTGCCGATCTCGGACCAGTCATAGGCGCGCGGGTCTTTCATTGCCTTGACCAATGTCTGAATCCGCAGCGTTCCGCCTTGCTGGATGTTGGCTGTCTGCGCCTGAACCGGCTGCGTGAGGCCAATCAGGCCGTATGCGGCGGCCGCGCTGACACCAAGTGCCGTGGACCGTGTCAGGAATTCGCGTCGGTCCATGAGACCTGCGCTGAATTCCTCAGCATAAAGCTTGGCCGCTGGATGCAGTGTTTCGGTCTGGGTGGTTTGCGTCATCTGTATCTCCCTGTGACACGTTCGTATTTTGCGCCAGTGTTTTTTGCCGACCTTTTCAAGGCCGTTGCGGCGTTCTGTCTTTTCCAGTCATAGCGCCCCATCGCCGAGGCCCCGTCAATTGCCAGACTAGACCTTTTGAGGACTGATTGCGACACTTGGCATGTCTTATTGCGACATTTGTCTCGGTCGCGACATCGGCCACCCGCTTTTCCCGTTTAAAGTGTCCTTGCGTCAATGGAGTGCCAGTCGCGCATCCGGGCCCGAAACCATGTGCGCTGCCGTTTTGCGAATTGCCGTGTCAGGATGGTGGACCGCTCCCGCGCGTCGGCCAATGTCATGGTGCCGTCGATCACCGCCATCAGCTCGGTAGCCCCGATGGCCTTGGAAGAGGGCAGGACGGGGGACCATGTCGCGCGGTTGGCCCGTGCCTCGTCCAGCGCGCCAGTCTCAAGCATGTGGTCGAACCGCGCTTCGATCCTCGGGGTCAGCCAGTCCTTGTGGGCATTCACGACCAGCGGCGTGACATCTCCCAGCGGCAGGCGCGGCGGATCGGTGGCATCCTGCCAGTCGGCAAGCCCGGTGCCGGTGCTGGTCAGAACCTCCCATGCCCGCTGAACCCGCATCGGATTGGCGGTATCGATCCGGCTGCGGGTCTTCGGGTCAAGCTCCTGAACCAGTGCGTCATGCCCCTCGGTGTCGATCCGTGCCATCGCGGTCTGACGGATGCTGTCAGGTGTTGCGGGGATCTGCGCCAACCCTTCGGTCAGCGCGGTAAAGTAAAGCCCCGTGCCTCCAACGATGATCGGGCGCTGGCCTGCGTGCAGGAAAGGCTCGAGGTCGCGCAGCCAGTCACCTACGGAATAGGGGACATCCCCGGCGACATGGCCATAAAGCGCATGTGGCGCGCGGGCCTCATCCGCAACCGACGGGCGCGCGGTCAGCACTCGCCAATCGGCATAGACCTGGATCGCATCGGCATTGATCACGACACCGCCCCGCGTTTCGGCAATGCGCAGCGCCAGTTCGGATTTGCCGCTGGCGGTGGGGCCGGCGATCAGCACCGGTTTGACCGGATCAATCTCGCCAATCCGGTCTGAAACGCTCTGCGTCACGCGGGATGCCTCATTTATGTACAGTATCGCCGTCTTGCAGACCGACAACGCCTTGCCCCTAGGCCGGTTTTCCGACAGGTTGCGGGCGACTTTAGACTCTCGGTCGAACGGAGCGCAACATGGCTGACACCCACACCCCTCATCCGAAATATAAACGCGTGATGCTCAAGATCTCGGGCGAGGCGCTGATGGGGGATCAGGGCTACGGTTTGCACCCGCCCACCGTGCAGCGCATCGCCCAGGAGGTCAAATCCGTGCACGATCTGGGGGTCGAGATCTGCATGGTGATCGGTGGCGGCAACGTGTTTCGCGGCCTGCAGGGCAGCGCGCAGGGGATGGAGCGGACAACGGCGGATTACATGGGCATGCTCGCCACGGTGATGAACGCGCTTGCCATGCAATCGGCGCTTGAGGAGTTGAACGTCTTCACCCGCGTTATTTCCGCCATCCGCATGGACGAGGTGGCCGAGCCCTATATCCGCCGCCGCGCCGTGCGCCATCTCGAGAAAAAGCGCGTCTGCGTCTTTGCGGGCGGCACCGGCAATCCCTATTTCACCACCGACACCGCCGCCGCCCTGCGCGCCAACGAAATGAACTGCGAGGCGATCTTCATGGGCAAGAACGGCGTCGACGGGATTTACGACAAGGACCCAAAAGCCCATGCCGATGCCAAGCGCTATGACAGCGTCACCTATGACGAGGTGTTGCAGAAAAACCTCAGGGTGATGGATGCCTCGGCCATCGCGCTTGCCCGCGACAACAGTCTGCCGATCATCGTCTTCCCGCTGGATGAACCGGGCGGCTTTCGCGGCATTCTTGCAGGCGAAGGCACCTATACCAAGGTGCATGGCGGCAACGGAAAATCCGGTGCGGGCGAGGCGGCCTGACCAATCCGTCACAGGGTGACACGCGAAGTAACCAGAGTGTTGCAAGGCGCTATACTTTTGGGCACGTGTCCCTTAGAACCTGAAACAAAGCACAAAAACCGTTCTTGAGGGCCATATGGCAGATGACTTCATTCTCGACACCGACGCTTTGACGCGCCGCATGGACGGCGCAATTGCAAGCCTGCGCACGGAATTCGCATCGCTTCGCACCGGCCGCGCCAGTGCCTCCATGCTGGAGCCGGTCATGGTGGACGCCTATGGCAGCATGACCCCCATCAATCAGGTCGGCACCGTCAACGTCCCCGAACCGCGCATGGTCACCATCAACGTCTGGGACAAGGGTCTGGTCGGCAAGGTCGAAAAGGCGATCCGCGAAAGCGGTCTGGGCATCAACCCGCAGCTCAATGGCACGATCATCATGCTGCCGATTCCCGAACTCAACGAGGAACGTCGCCGCGATCTGACCAAGGTCGCTGGCAACTACGCCGAACATGCCCGTGTGTCGATCCGCAACATCCGCCGTGACGGCATGGACCAGATCAAGAAGGCCAAGGCCGATGGTCTGTCCGAGGATGACCAGAAGTTCTGGGAAGCCGAAGTGCAAGAACTCACAGACGCCTACATCAAGAAGGTCGACGCTGCTTTGGAGACAAAGCAGGAAGAGATCATGCAGGTCTGAGGACCGCAACAAAAGGACTGTGTCATATGGCACTGCGCTCGACCGACGGCAAGGATGACGGACCACGTCATGTGGCGATCATCATGGACGGCAATGGTCGCTGGGCCACCCAGCGCGGCCGCCCGCGCCTTTTCGGCCACCAGGCGGGCGCCCGCCGGGTGCGCGAGATCGTCGAGGCCTGCCCGGACCTCGGGGTCGATTACCTCACGGTCTTTGCCTTCTCGACCGAGAACTGGAAGCGCACCCAGTCCGAAGTGGCTGGTCTGATGAGCCTGTTCCGCCGCTACATCACCCGCGAGGGCAAGTCGCTCAAGGCCAATGATGTCTGCGTGCGCTTCATCGGTGACCGCGTCCGGCTGGACAAGAAGCTGGTCTCGATGATGGACGAGCTCGAGGCGCTGACCGCCAATTGCCAGACCGTCAACCTGACCATCGCCATCAACTACGGCGGTCGCGACGAAGTGGCCCGCGCCACCAAGCGGCTGGCTCGGGATGTCGCTGACGGCAAGCTTGATCCTGATGCAGTGGATGAAGAAACGCTGCCAAAGTACCTTGATACCTGCGTTTTGCCCGATCCGGACCTTGTGATCCGCACCAGTGGCGAAGCCCGGATTTCCAACTTCCTGCTCTGGCAATCGGCTTATTCGGAATATGAATTCATCGACACGCTCTGGCCGGATTTCACGGCCGAAGAGTTCCGGTCGGTGGTTGGTGGCTTCGGAACCCGCGAGCGCAGGTTCGGAGCCGTCGTGGCATGACTGCAGGCAAGTGGGACGACCTTGCCCCGCGGCTGTTCTCGGCCGTGGCGATGGTGGGCATCGGTGCGCTGGGTGTCTGGCTGGGTGGCCTCTGGTTCCATGGTCTGATCGCGATCGTTGTCGGGCTGATGGTCTGGGAACTGGTGACCATGCTCGACAGCGCGCGCAGCAAGTCGCCCTTGATCCTCGCTGGCGTGGCGGCCCTTGTCTCTCTGGTGGCGGTCGAAATTCCTCCCGCCTTTGCGCTGCCGCTCTTGCTCATGCCGTCGATGCTGGGCCTTGGCCGGATGGAGAAGGGCGGTGTGACCTACGCGGTGTTCACGGCGTTCATCCTGCTGGCGGGCTACGGCCTGATGACCCTGCGCGACGATTTCGGACTGACCTGGATGGTGTGGCTCTTGCTGGTGGTCGTTGTCACCGACATCGCCGGGTATTTTGCGGGGCGCCTGATCGGCGGACCCAAGCTCTGGCCGCGCGTCAGCCCCAAGAAAACATGGTCCGGCACCGTGGCCGGTTGGGCCGGATCGGCGCTGGTGGCAGCGTTCTTCATCAGCGCGACCCGCGCCGGGGTCGGCCTCATCGGGATCAGCATCGCGGTCAGCATGGCCAGCCAGATCGGTGACATTGCCGAAAGCGCGATCAAGCGCCGGGCAGGGGTCAAGGACAGCTCGCGGCTCATCCCCGGCCATGGCGGGCTGCTGGACCGGTTCGACGGAATGCTGGGCGCGGCGCTTTTCATCGTCATCGCCGGGCAGCTTGTCGGTTTCCCTCCGGGGGCCCAATGAGGCGGATCACGATTTTCGGGGCCACCGGCTCCATCGGACAAAACACGCTGGACCTGATCGGACGGGACCGCGACGCCTACAAGGTGGTCGCGTTGACCGGCGACAGGAACATCGCGCAACTGGCCGGTGACGCGATTGCCTTCGACGCCGAAATCGCCGTCACCGCAGATCCGTCGCGTCTGGACGATCTGCGCGCCGCATTGGAAGGCACCGGGATCGAAGCCGCCGCTGGACCTGGCGCCTTGGTCGAGGCGGCCAGCCGTCCGGCGGATTGGGTCATGTCGGCCATTGTCGGCTCTGCCGGTCTGGCACCGGGGCTGCGTGCTTTGGAACAGGGGGCGAGCCTTGCGCTGGCCAACAAGGAAAGCATGGTCTGTGCCGGGCCCTTGATGCTGTCGACGGCCAAGGCGCATGGCGCCACGATCCTGCCGGTGGACAGCGAACATTCTGCGGTGTTCCAGGCGTTGATCGGTGAAGACCTGAGCGCGGTGGAACGGGTGATCATCACCGCGTCGGGCGGCGCGTTCCGCGACTGGCCGCTGGAGGCGCTGGCCAATGCGACGCCGGAACAAGCCGCCACGCATCCCAATTGGGACATGGGGCAGCGCATCACGATCGACAGCGCGTCCATGTTCAACAAGGCGCTGGAGCTGATTGAAACAAAAGAGTTTTTCCAGATTGATCCGTCCCGGATCGAGGCGGTGGTGCATCCCGAATCCATGATCCATGCGCTGGTGGGGTTCAATGACGGTGCACTGATGGCCCATGTCGGCCCGCCGGACATGCGGCACGCCATCGGCTTCGCGCTGCACTATCCTGAACGCAAACCGCTGCCGGTGGAACGGCTCGATCTGGTCAAGCTGGGCCAGCTGACCTTTCGGCCCGCCGACGAGACCCGCTGGCCCGCGCTGCGCCTCGCCCGAGAGGTCATGGCGGCGGGTGGATTGGCGGGGGCCGTGTTCAACGCGGCCAAGGAACGCGCACTGGACGGGTTCATCGCGAAACGCATTGGATTTCAACAGATTGCCGTGGTCGTCGAAGAGGTTCTGTCCCGAGTTTCGGCCCATCCGGGTCATATTGATGCCGCCATCACCCTTGATAACGTCATCAATCTAGACCATCTCGCTCGGCAACGGGCAGATGAAATCATGAATGAATTAGAGGGTTGAGCCTTGGATATTGCAGCGTTGCTGCCGCAGTTTGGTAGTTTGATTTGGACCCTCCTGGCCTTTGTGATCGCGCTTTCGATCATCGTGGCGATTCATGAATACGGGCATTACATCGTGGGCCGCTGGTCGGGGATCGATGCCGATGTGTTCTCGCTCGGGTTCGGCCCGGTGCTGTTCTCGCGCGTCGACAAGCGCGGTACGAAATGGCAATTCGCGCTTCTGCCGCTTGGCGGATACGTCAAATTCAAGGGCGACAGCAACGCCTCCGGCGGCAAGGACGACGAGGCGATGGCCGTCCTGACCCAGGCCGAACGACGACGTACGATGAATGGCGCACCGCTTTGGGCCCGCGCGGCCACGGTCGCGGCAGGTCCGGCGTTCAACTTTGCGCTGTCGATCCTGATCTTCACCGGTGTGCTGATGCTGCGCGGCGATGTCACCGATCCTGTCAAGGTCGGCGAACTCCGTGCAGTTCCGGCCCAGAACGAACTGCAGGTCGGCGATGTGCTGCTGCAAATCGAAGGTGTCGATCTGCCGTCCTTCAGCGAATCCTCGAGCTTCCAGTCCTTCCTCGAGGATCTGCCGCAGCAGGAACATCTGGACTACACCGTGCAGCGTGGCGATGACACGCTCGAAGTGCAGGGACCGTACGTCTATCCGCCGGTGGCGACACAGATCATTCCGCGCTCTGCGGCGGATGATGCGGGCTTCCGCGCTGGTGACATCATCACGTCGATTGGTGGCGCGCCGATCTACGCCTTCGATCAGCTGCGCGACGCGGTCGAAGGGTCGGAAGGCGAGACATTGACGCTGGAAGTCTGGCGCGATGGCGAAACCCGTGTGCTGGAAATGACACCGCGCCGCACCGACGAGCCGCAAGACGACGGTTCGTTCAAGACCGCGTATCGGATCGGCATCGTGGGTGGAATGTTCTTTGAACCCGCCACCGAAATGAGCGGCCTGGGCAGCGCCTTCATGTCGGGCGTGCAGCAAACCGGTCGCATCATCGAAGGCTCGCTTTCGGGACTGTGGTACATGATCACCGGCGCGATCAGCACCTGCAACCTGTCCGGACCGATTGGAATCGCAGAAACTTCGGGGTCCATGGCGTCGCAGGGCACCGCCAGCTTCATCTGGTTCATCGCGGTCCTGAGCACGGCAGTCGGTCTGTTGAACCTGTTCCCGATTCCCGTGCTCGACGGGGGGCATCTGGTCTTCCACGCCTACGAGGCCGTGACCGGTCGCCCACCCAGCGACAAGGCACTGCGTGTCCTCATGGGCATTGGTCTGACCATGCTTTTGACGCTGATGGTGTTCGCGCTGTCGAACGACCTGTTCTGCCCGTAACCCAGCCTCAGGACGGGACGATTTCACGGAATCGTCCTGTTTCGCGCCAGATTGCTGACACATTTCACCGGCATTCACCTTTCTGGAACCAACCATCCGAGGTGCGCCATGCAAACGATTCAAGACGGCTACCGGTCGTTCAGCCTTCTGATCTCGATAAACTGGGATCGGTTGCTCTACGTGTTCGCGATCGCGGCATCGCTGTTCCTCGGCGCCTATCTTGGCACGCTGATGATCGAAGCGATGACACACCCCGTCGCCTATTGACGAAAGCGGCCTCTGCGCTTTTGACAAGCCCAGGCAATCTCGGTACTCACGTCCGAAAAGGGATGTCGGAGTAGGTTGCCAACAATGACACATAAAACAGGCGAGCGGGTCGCGCGGCAGTCAGCGCGCAAAACAACGGTCCGTCCATTTCTGCTTGCGGCATCGGTTGCCTTGGGCATTGGCGTTCTGGCCACGCCGGACATGGCTCTCGCGCAGGATTTCCGCTTCAACGCGATTTCCGTCGAGGGAAACCAGCGCATCGAAGCGGGCACCATCGCCAGCTTTCTGGGCGTCGCACGCGGTGAGGCTATCTCGGCGGCCGAGTTGAACGACGGCTATCAGCGGGTTCTCGCCTCTGGTCTTTTCGAAAGCGTCGAGATCGAACCGCGCGGCAACACACTGGTTGTCCGGGTTGTCGAATTCCCGACCGTGAACCGCATCACCTTTGAGGGCAACCAACGCATCGACGACGAAGCGCTGGCCGCGATTGTCCAGACGCAGTCGCGACGCGTCTTCAACCCCTCTGCGGCCGAGGCCGACGCCGCCCGCATCACCGAAGCCTATTCGCAGCAGGGCCGGATCGCCGCCCGCGTCCAGCCCAAGGTCATCCGCCGGTCCGACAACCGGATCGACCTCGTGTTCGAGGTGTTCGAAGGCGGCGTGTCCGAGATCGAGCGCATCGGCTTTTCGGGCAACCAGGTGTTCAGCGACAGCCGCCTGCGCCGGGTTCTGGAAACCAAACAGGCAGGGATTTTCCGCGCGCTCATCCGGTCCGACACCTTCATCGAAGACCGGATCGAATTCGACCGTCAGGTCCTGAGCGATTTCTACCAGTCGCGCGGCTATGTCGATTTCCGCACCACCAGCGTGAATGCCGAACTGAGCGACGAGCGCGACGCGTTTTTCGTTACCTTCAACGTGGAGGAAGGCCAGCAGTTCAATTTCGGCGAGGTCACCGCCTCATCGGATTTGGCCGAGGTCGATCCTGACGTGTTTCAGCAGGCCATTCGCCTGCGCTCCGGAAGCACCTATTCGCCGACTGCGGTGGAAACCGAAATCGCACGGCTGGAACGTCTGGCGATCCGCGAGGGTCTGAACTTTGTCCGAGTGGAACCGCGCGTCACGCGCAATGACCGTGATCTGACACTGGACGTGGAATTCCTTCTCACACGCGGCGAACGCGTCTTTGTCGAGCGCATCGACATCGAAGGCAACACCACCACGCTCGACCGGGTCGTGCGGCGTCAGTTCCGCATCGTCGAGGGCGATCCGTTCAACCCGCGCGAAATCCGCGAAAGCGCCGAACGCGTCCGTGCGCTTGGCTTCTTCGGCGATGCGCAGGTCGAGGCGCGCGAAGGATCCACCCCGCAGCAGGTCGTGATCGACGTCGATGTCGAGGAACGTCCCACAGGCTCGCTGAGCTTTGGGGGCTCCTATTCGACCGATGGCGGCTTCGGCGCTGCAATCACCTTCAGCGAACGCAACTTCCTGGGTCGGGGCCAACAACTGTCGCTGGGCGTAACCACCGGTCTGGATTCGTCCAACTACAGCTTCAGCTTCACCGAACCGGCGTTCCTGGGTCGCGATGTCGCCTACAACTTCAGCGCCAATTACCTCGAGACCGACAACCTGGCGGCTGAGTTCGACACGGCGATCGGTAACTTCTCGACCGGCTTCTCGTTCCCGGTGTCCGAGAATGGCCGTCTGAACCTGCGCTATGGTGCGCGGTATTCCGAGATCACCAACCTGAACGACTCGGTCGGCTCGATCATTCGTGCCGAAGCTGCGCAGGGTCAGGTCTGGGACAGCTTTGTGGGCTACCGCTACAGCTTTGACACACGCCGCACGGGGCTCAACCCGAACGCGGGTGTGTTGCTGGAATTCGGTCAGGATTTCGGCGGTCTGGGCGGCGACAGCACCTATATCGAATCCACGCTGCGGGCGGTTGCTCAGACGCGGGTGTTCAACGATGACATCACGCTGCGGGCAACGCTTCAGGCTGGCGCCCTCAGCTATTCCGAAGGCGCGTCGCGCGTCACCGACCGTTTCTCGCTGGGCTCCAGCCTGATGCGGGGCTTCGAAGGCGGCGGTATCGGCCCGCGCGAAGTGGGACCGGGCGATGTGAACGACCCGCTGGGCGGCAACTACTTTGCCGTTGCGCGGTTCGAGGCGGAATTCCCGCTGCCCTTGCCCGAGGAATACGGCATCTCCGCCGGGGTCTTCTACGATGTCGGCAGCCTTTGGGGTCTCGAGGAAACCAATTCCAACGTGTTCTACGACGATTTCACCGCGCGCCACGTGGTCGGCATATCGCTCTTCTGGACAACGCCGCTGGGTCCGCTGCGCTTCAACTTCTCCGAAGCCCTGAGCAAGGAAACGTTCGACGAGGAACAGACCTTCGATCTGACGATCTCCACGCAGTTCTGATGGCACGTCAGGGACGAACAGGCTTGGGGGCGCTCTTCGGAGCGCTCCTTTGCGTCGCACCTCCGGTGCAGGCGCAACAGGATGGCGGGCTGTCGAATCTGGGGGTCGTGCAAAGCCTGATCCTGACCGTCGCGCCCGATGCGCTGTACGCGCAAAGCGATTTCGGGCAGCGGATCGTCCGCGAGATCGAGGCCGATAGCGTGGAGATTGCCGCCGAGAACCGGCGCATCGAGGCGGAACTGACCGCCGAGGAACGCGAACTCACCGAACTGCGCGACAGCCTGGCCCCGGCCGACTTTCGCGCCCGCGCCGAGGCCTTCGACGAAAAGGTGCAGCGCCTGCGCCGCGAACAGGACGAAAAGGCCCGCGCGGTCGGTCAGCGCAGCGACGATGCCCGCCGCGCGCTTCTGACCGCCGCCCAGCCGATCCTGCTGCAACTCATGATCGAAAGCGGCGCGGTTGCGGTGCTGGATCGGCGCAGTGTCCTGCTCAGCGTGGAGTCCGTCGACATCACCGATGAGGCCATTCAGCGGGTCAATGCCGAATTCGGCGCCGGGGCCGCGATCCTGCCACTGCGCCCCTGAAACCTTGCCCCCCGGCATCTGGATTGCTACTCACAGGCCCACAGGACCACAAAAGGACGCCCCATGAGCGACACGCTTCTTCGCGCCGACATCCAGCTGATCCAGCGCATTCTGCCGCACCGGTACCCGTTCCTGCTCGTGGACCGCGTGGAAGAAATCGACGGCACGCAATCCGCTCTTGGCATCAAGAACGTGACGATGAACGAGCCGCATTTCCAGGGCCATTTCCCCGGCACGCCGATCATGCCCGGTGTGACCATCATCGAGGCGATGGCCCAGACAGCCGCCGTCATGGTGGGCACGGCGCTTGATCTCGCGGACAAGGAAATGTTGATCTATTTCATGGCCATCGACAAGTGCAAGTTCCGCCGCAAGGTGATCCCCGGCGACCAGCTTCGGATGCGCCTGACGACGCTGCGCGGCAAGCCGGGTGGCAAGGTCTGGAAATTCGGCGGCGTGGCGACGGTTGACGGTGACATGGCGGCGGAATGCGAATTTTCGGCCATGATGGACCTGCCCAAGTGACAGCGCGCATCCATCCCAGCGCGGTGATCGAAGAGGGCGCGCAGATCGGCGACGGCTGTGTGATCGGGCCGTTCTGCCATGTCGGCCCCGAAGTGGCACTGGCGGAAAACGTGGTGCTGAAAAGCCATGTGGTCGTGACCGGTCAGACCTCCATCGGCGCAGGCTCCGAGGTGTTTTCCTTCGCGGTGATCGGCGAGATCCCGCAGGATCTCAAGTTCGACGGCGAAAAGACCAGCCTCATCATCGGCGCACGCAACCGCATCCGCGAACACGTGACCATGAACACCGGCACCAAGGGCGGCGGTGGGGTGACACGCGTGGGGGATGACAACCTCTTCATGGCAGGCTGCCATGTGGCCCATGACGTGCAGATCGGCAACCGGGTGATCGTGGTCAACAGCGCTGCTCTGGCCGGGCATTGCATCCTCGAAGACGACGTGATCGTCGGCGGCCTGTCGGGCGTGCACCAGTTCGTGCGGATCGGGCGCGGTGCCATCATCGGCGCGGTCACCATGGTGACCAATGACGTGATCCCCTACGGCCTCGTGCAGGCCGACCGCGGACGTCTGGACGGGCTCAACCTCGTCGGGCTCAAGCGCAAGGGCGTGAGCCGTGCCGACATCACGGCGCTGCGCGCGGCGTTCCAGATGCTGGCGCAGGGCGAAGGTGCCTTTCAGGAACGGGCGCGCCGCCTGGGCGAAGAGACCGACAGCGCCTATGTGCACCACATCGTCGATTTCATCCTGGGCGACACCGACCGGTCGTTCCTGACACCGGGCTGAGCGATGACGCTGGCGCTGATCTGCGGGAAGGGGCGTTTGCCGCGCATTGTCGCCGAGGCGCAGGACCAGCGCCCGCTGATCTGCGTGCTGAAGGGGTTTGAACCCGATGGGCTGACCGCCGATCTGACCTTCCACCTCGAAACGCTGGGTACGCTGCTGGGCACGCTCACATCGCGCGGCGTGACGCAGGTGTGTCTGTGCGGGGCCATCCGCCGCCCACCGATCGATCCCGCACGCCTTGATGCGAAAACAGTCCCGCTGGTGCCGCGCCTGCAAACCGCGCTGACCTCGGGTGACGACGGCGCGCTGCGCATCGTGATGGACCTCTTTCAGGAGGCCGGTCTGAGCGTTGCAGCGGTAGATGACCTCGTGCCCGATCTGATTTCGTCCGAGGGTGTGCCGACGCTCAAGACATACGCGCCCCAGAACACCGCCGAGGCGCGGTTGGCTGAACGCACGGTTGCTGCGATGGGCGTGCGCGATGCAGGGCAGGCCTGCGTGGTGCGCGGCGACTCCGTGCTGGCCCGCGAGGATGCCGCCGGAACCGATGCGATGCTCACCCGTCTGGCGCGCGACCGTGCGGCGGGCAGCGGCGATTTCCTGACCAATCCGATCAACACCGCCAGCGACATGTTCGGCGGGTTGCTTGGCGATGCGACCGACTGGTTGACGGGGGGCACTTCGGTCTCGGAAGGCGGTATCCTGTTCAAGGCCCCCAAACCCGGACAGGACCGCCGCGCGGATCTGCCGGTGATCGGGGCCAGCACTCCCGACGCGGTGGCGGCTGCCGGGTTGGCGGGCATCGTGATCGAAGCGGGCGGCGTGATGATCCTCGACCGCGCGAAAACCGTGGCGCGCTGCGATGCCTTGGGCCTCTTCCTCTGGGTGCGGGACAAAAGCGTCTGATGCGGGTCTTCGTCGTCGCAGGAGAAGCCTCGGGCGACAAGCTGGGTGCTGCGCTGATGGCAGGGCTGCGCAAACACCGCCCCGATGTCAACTTCGAGGGCATCGGCGGCGACCGCATGATCGCCGAAGGCCTGCAGAGCCTGTTTCCCATGGACGAGATCTCGATCATGGGCATCACCGAAATCCTTTCGCAATACCGCGCGCTCAAGGCACGCATTCGCCAGACGGCCGATGCGGTGATCGCGGCCAAACCGGATGTGCTCATCACGATCGACCTGCCGGAATTCGGCTTGCGTGTGGCCAAGCTGGTCAAGGCGCGCAGCGATATCCGCACCGTGCATTACGTGGCACCGACTGTCTGGGCATGGCGACCGGGGCGGGCAAAAAAGATGGCCGCCCATATCGACCAGGTTCTGGCGCTTCTGCCATTCGAGCCGCCTTACATGGAAGCCGCGGGCATGCGTTGTGATTTCGTGGGCCACCCGGTGGTCACCGATCCCGTCGCCACACCCGAAGAGGTGGCGGCGTTTCGTGCAGTCCACGGAATTGGCGACGCACCTCTGGCCCTGATCCTGCCGGGATCACGCCGCAGCGAGGTGTCGCGTCTTTTGCCGATCTTTGCCGATGTGGTGGCCGACCTGCACGCGAAACGACCCGATCTGCGCTTTGTCCTGCCCGCCGCGCCCAACGTGGCAACGCGTGTGGCAGAGGCGGTGAGCGGATGGCTGGTGAAGCCGATCATCCTCAATCCCGAGACCGACGGCATGGCCACCAAGCACGCAGCCTTTGCGGCGGCAGACGTGGCGGTGGCGGCGTCGGGCACCGTGTCGCTCGAGCTTGCGGCATCGGACACGCCGATGGTCATCGCCTATGACATGAACTGGCTGTCGCGGCAGATCATCGGGCGGATGTTGCTGGTGGACACGGTCACCCTTGTGAACCTGGTGTCAGAGACGCGTGTGGTGCCCGAATTCATCGGAGAAGCCTGTCAGCCGCTCCTGATCTCGGAGGCCGTTTCAGCCCTGCTGGACGCGCCGGAACAGCAGCGCGCAGCGATGGACCTGACGATGGAGCGGCTTGGAAAGGGCGGCTTGCCCCCCGGTGAACGCGCCGCCCTCGCGGTGCTGGACGGTCTGAATTTAAACGGGGGCGCGATCCGCTGATCCGCCCCCGTTCGTCCGAAAGAATGACCCTCTGGCGTTACTGCTGCGCGGCGATGATTTCGTCATAGGCTGCCGTAAAGCCCGAGAGCGACATCGCCACGGTCACAAGCTGGTCCGGTGCAAGCGCCGGGACGATGGTGATGTTCGCCAAGCTGCCCTTGCGGAATGCGGCAATGTCCTCGGCGGTGAAGCCGACGCGGGCATAGCACCCGATGGTGGTGCAGAACGAATAGTCATAGCGCTTGGCCTGACCGGAATCGACGCGGATGTTCAGCTTTTCGGTCAGCAACGTTTCCAGCGGCACGATGAACGTGCCTCCCGCCGCGACCTGTCCACCATTTGGCAGACCGAAGATGCTGACCTCGGCCACGTTGCCGCCGTTCGGATCCTTCAGAAGCTGGTACATCTGGCAGGGCTCCGGCCCTTCCTGAACGCGCAGGCACTGGATGGCCCAGTCGCCGTGGGTGTTCTTGACATAGGTGTTGTTGTCGGCGTTCGGCTCGGTCACAGGCTCGCCGGTGTCCAGCCCCAACGGGTCCGCAACGGCTGCCGGAGCTTCAGTCGCGTCTGCTGCAGGCGCTTCGGTGGCTTCGGGTGCGGGGGTCTCCTGCGCCCAAGCGGCAGCGCCGAGGGCAAAGCTGGCAATCGTGGTCAGAAGCAAAAACGATTTGGTCATGAAGTCCTCTTTGAAGCGTCAGTCATGTTTGCCCGTGCGTTATCACGGGTGCTGCGCGCTGTCAGGCCAAAAGGCGAAAACGTGATCGTCAGGACGGCGGATTCTTGCGCTTGCCGCTGCGTGACCCGCACGCGGCACGGCTTCATGTGACGGTTGAAAACTGGCGCGCAGCTATTTGAAATTAAAAGGGAAGACACAGTGGAGTGTCTTCCCTTTCATGCTCCCTGTCGGACCGGCCGACTATTATTGATCGAACGCTACGAAATGAAATCAAAAGCGTCAACAGGCAATATCCAATCCTGAAATCACAAAAAAAGGCCACGCTTTGCAGCGTGGCCAGTCCAACAGGGAGGATCGCCCGGATCGAGAGGGATCATGTCGACCCGGGACAAATACAGACTGGCGGCAAAATGTTAAGTTTGTATGGTCGGTTCTTGAAATTTTGTGTCGGGGCTAAAATATGGAAAACGGTGTATTTGTAGGTGGTGGCGGCGAGGGTTACGGCGTCCGTCAATGGCTGCGGCTCGATTACGCGAACCGGCACGGCCTTGTCGCGGGGGCCACGGGCACCGGCAAGACGGTGACGCTGCAAATTCTCGCCGAAGGGTTTTCCGCCCATGGCGTTCCGGTGTTCATGGCCGATGTCAAAGGCGATCTGTCCGGTCTTGCCAAACCCGGCAGCCCCGATTTCAAGCTGCATCAGCCCTTTACCGACCGCGCACGGACCATCGGCTTTGACGATTACGCCTACCGCGCCTTCCCCGTCACGTTCTGGGACCTCTTCGGCGATCAAGGGCATCCGATCCGCACCACCGTTGCCGAAATGGGGCCGCTGCTGATCTCGCGCCTGCTGGAACTGTCCGAGGCACAGGAGGGCATTCTCAACATCGCCTTCCGCGTCGCCGACGAAGAAGGCCTGCCGCTGCTCGATCTCAAAGACCTGCAATCCATGCTGGTCTGGCTGGGCGAGAACCGCGACGGCGTTTCCCTGCGCTATGGCAATATCGCGGTGCAATCCGTGGGCGCGATCCAGCGCAGGCTCTTGGTGCTTGAAAATCAGGGCGGGGCCGATTTCTTCGGTGAACCCGCTCTGGAACTGCGCGACCTGATGCGCACCGATGCGGAGGGGCGGGGGCAGGTGAACATCCTTGCCGCGGACAAACTGATGGGATCGCCGCGCCTTTACGCCACTTTCCTGCTGTGGCTCTTGTCCGAGCTTTTCGAGGACCTGCCCGAAGTGGGCGACCCCGACAAACCCAAGCTGGTGTTCTTTTTCGACGAGGCGCATCTGCTCTTTGACGACGCGCCAAAGGCGCTGGTGGACAAGGTCGAACAGGTGGCGCGCCTGATCCGGTCCAAGGGGGTGGGCGTCTATTTCATCACGCAGAACCCCGATGACGTGCCTGAAGACATCCTGGGTCAGCTGGGCAACCGCGTACAGCACGCGCTGCGTGCCTTTACCGCGCGTGACCGCAAGGCGCTGCGCATGGCGGCTGAAACCTATCGCGAAAACCCTGCCTTTGATACCGAACAGGCGATCCGCGAGGTCGGCGTAGGCGAGGCCGTGACCTCGATGCTCGAACGCAAGGGCATCCCCGGCGTGGTCGAACGCACGCTGATCCGTCCACCGTCTTCCCAGCTTGGCCCGATCACCCCCGCCGAACGCGGCGGAATCATGGGAGCCAGCGATCTGGGCGCCAAGTACACCCAGCGGCTCGACCGGCAATCGGCTTTCGAGATCCTGGCGCAGCGCACCACCGAGGCCGCCGCTGCCGCCGAACAGGCGGAACAGAAAGAGGCGGAGCTGCACGCGGCGATGCGCGAATACACCGCCGGACGACGCTATACCGGCACCCGCGTCGGGCGCTCCACCTCGCAACCGACCCGCACGACCCGGACCAGCCGCAAGGATGAAAGCATTGGTGAGGCGATTGCCAATGTGGTGATCAAAGAGCTCAAGGGCACAACGGGGCGTCGGATCGTGCGCGGCATCCTCGGGGGGCTCTTCAAGGCCCGCTGAGCACTGGTCCTTTGGGCGCTGGCGGGTTAAGTCAGGGCGTCTAACAGGACGAAAGACACCACATGCCCGCCGACATCACGACCGACGCCCAACTGGCTGCCGACGAACGCCGCTCCGGCTTGCGCACCATCCGCAAGGTTGGGCCGTATCTCTGGCCCGATGACAAGCCATGGGTGAAGCGCCGCGTGGTGATCGCGATTGTCAGCCTCGTGCTGGCCAAGATCGTCAACATGCTCGCGCCGCTGCTGTTCGGGCGCGCGGTCGATGCGCTGTCGGGGCAGGCGTCCGACCTCGTTCTGGGCGGCGTCGGTCTGACGCTGGCCTACGGTGTGGCCCGGCTGATGAACGTGGGCTTCCAGCAATTGCGCGACGGGGTGTTTGCCCGCGTCGGACAACGTGCCCTGCGGATGCTGGCGCTGGAAACCTTCACCCATATCCACCGCCTGTCGATGCGCTATCACATCACGCGCAAGACCGGCGGGCTGAGCCGCATCATCGAACGCGGGGTCAAGGGCGTCGATTTCCTGCTGCGCTTCATGCTGTTCAGCGTCGGACCGCTGATCCTCGAGTTGCTGCTGATCTGTCTTGTCCTGGTGTGGCTGCTCGATGTCCGCTACATGGCGGTCGTCCTCATCACCATCGCCATCTATGTCTGGTTCACTTTCAAGGTCACCGAATGGCGCGTCCGCCTGCGCCGCGAGATGAACGAACAGGACACCGACGCCAACCAAAAGGCGATCGACAGCCTGCTCAACTTCGAGACCGTCAAGTATTTCGGCGCCGAATCCCGCGAAGCCGGGCGCTATGACCAGTCGATGGAGGCGTACGAGGGTGCCGCGATCAAAACCGCCACATCGCTGGCGCTGCTGAACTTCGGGCAAAGCGTCATCATCACGGCGGGGCTGGTGCTGGTCATGGTCATGGCAGCATTTGGCGTGCAGGCGGGCACGATCACCGTGGGCGAGTTTGTCATGGTCAACGCCTACATGATCCAGATCACCATGCCGCTCAATTTCCTTGGCACGGTCTACCGCGAAATTCGTCAGTCGCTGGTCGATATGGGAGAGATGTTCGACCTGCTTGAACAGCCGCAGGAAGTGTCGGACAAACCCGGTGCGCCCGATCTCAAGGTGACAAAAGGCGCGGTCGAATTCGACAACGTAAAATTCGGCTATGATCCCAAGCGCCCCATCCTCAAAGGCGTGTCGCTCAAGGTTCGCTCTGGCGAGAATGTCGCCCTTGTCGGGTCGTCCGGGTCGGGCAAATCCACCATCGGGCGGTTGTTGTTCCGCTTCTATGACGTGGTCGATGGCGCGGTGCGGATCGACGGGCAGGACGTGCGCGACGTGACACAGGACAGCCTGCACGACGCCATCGGCGTGGTGCCGCAGGACACGGTGCTTTTCAATGACAGCATCCGCTACAACATCGCCTACGGCCGCGCCAATGCCAGCGAGGAGGACATCATCTCCGCTGCCCGCGCCGCGCAGATCCACGATTTCATCCTGTCGCTGCCCGAGGGCTATGACACGATGGTGGGCGAACGCGGGCTCAAGCTCTCGGGTGGCGAGAAGCAGCGTGTCGGCATCGCGCGCACGCTGCTCAAGAACCCGCCGATCCTCATCCTTGACGAGGCGACATCGGCTCTCGATTCCGAAACCGAGGCGTCCATTCAGGGCGCGCTCAGGCTGGCCGGCGAGGGGCGCACGGTCATCACCATCGCGCACCGCCTGTCCACCATCTCGGATGCCGACCGTATCGTGGTGCTCGAAAATGGTGAGGTCGTCGAGGAAGGATCACATGACGGTTTGCTGGCCAATCAGGGCCGCTATGCCGCGCTGTGGAACCGGCAAATGCAGGAGGAAGAGGCAGCCTGACAAGAAACAGGCCGCGAATGATCATGTGAGGGTCACAAAATGGCCCGCTCAAGCAGTCATGGTTTGCGCCGTTATCATGGTGACGAGCAAGGTGTAACGATGTCCCGACTGATCCTCTCACAAGCCCTCTTGCTGGTCGAAGCCGTTGCCATCGTCGCCTTGTATCAGGTGTTCAGCAGCTTTGAATGCCGCCAGACGGATTTGTTTGTTTTCTGCCGTGGGATACGTCTGGCGATGGTGCTGGGCCTGTGCCTTGCTGCGGGCTTTGCGGTCTTGCTGCTGTTCCAGCCGTCCTTGCGCGAGAGTCTGGTCGTCAAATCCGCGACAGGCGGCGACCGGTCGCGCCTCTGGGCGGCTGTCCATGTCGCCGGGCTGTTGCTGATTGTCGCGCCAAACCTGTTCCTAAGTGACGGCCAAATGCTCGCTTACGTGCTGCCGTTTCTGCTGACGCTGGCCGTTGGGGGCATCGCGGCGCTTGTCGGCGGCGCACTCTGGCTGATGCCCGCGTCCGCGTGGCGCGACCTGTACCGCGATCACGCGCAACTTCTGCTGCCGACCATCGCGATCTCTTTGCTGATCCCGTCGCTGGCATGGACCATCGGACTGGTGTGGAACTGGTCGGACACGCTCCAGCTTGCCACCTTCTACAGCGTTGCAGTGATGCTCGCGATCCTCGGCAATGACGTGTTCGTCAACCTTGATCTCGCAACCATCGGGATCGTCGAGTTTTACGTGGAGGTGGCCGAATCCTGTTCCGGCATCGAAGGTCTGGCGCTGACCACGGCCTTCATGGCGATCTACGCGCTTATGATGAAGGATGACCTGCGCATGGGCCGGTTCTGGCTGATCGTCTGGCCTGCAGCCCTTGTCCTGAGCTTCATCCTCAATGTCGTCCGCATCACCGTGCTGATCCTGATCGGGGCCTACATGTCGCCCGAATTGGCCGTGAATGGCTTTCACAGCTTTGCGGGTTGGCTGTCCTTCACGCTGCTGGCGCTGCTGATCCTGACCATCGTCAACATCCTGCCGGGCCTCAGCAAGACCGCCAAAACCGCGCCCAAGATCAAGCATCCACCGCTGACCGAGGACAGGTCAGCGGCGTTCATCGTGCCGTTCCTTGCCTTCATGCTGTCCGCGCTGGTGGTCCACACGTTCTCGCAGACACCCGAGGTCTGGTACGGCGTTCAGGTCGCGGCGATGGCGCTGGCCTTGTGGATTTTCCGCAAGCCGGTGCTGGCACTGACGCGCAACATTGATCTTGTGGCCTGTGCTGCGGGGCTGCTGATCGGCATCGGCTGGATCGTTACCGCCGAACCGGCCACGCCATATGCGTCACTGGCCGAGTTTGGAGCGTTGGCGCTCACGGTTTGGGTGGCGCTGCGGGTGATCGGAACCGCTCTTCTTGTGCCGATCGTCGAAGAACTGTTCTTCCGAGGCTATCTCTTCAGCCTGATCGACGATGGCAGCGTGCTGCGCAGGGTAGCGGCCATCGCGATAACCACCGCAGGGTTCGCGGCACTGCATTCCCGACCGCTGACCGCAGCCATTGCAGGTGTGATCTTTGCGCTGGTGCTGCTCAGACGGGGCAGGGTGTTCGACGCCATTGTGGCCCATGCGGTCGCCAACGGGTTGATCGCGACAGCGGCGCTTGTCACGGGTCAGTGGTCACTGATCTGATCTGGCGCCTTGGGTGCAAGACATAAAAAAGGCATCCGACGAAACCGCCGAATGCCGATTGTATTCGAGAGTCCATCACGCGCGATTGCGGCGACGCACTTCCCAAGCCAACAGCATCGCTGCGGCAACCACAGCAAGCGCAAGTGCGCCACTGCTTGCGTCAATTTCCGGAACGGACGAGGACACCGTAGGTGTGGTTCCACCGCCAACTGTGCTTCCACCGCCGAAAAAGATACGCCAACTATCCCACCACATAATTACCTCCTACATAGCAGCGATTCTTTGCTACACAAAAAAGTCGAATTCTCCAAGCTAGAGTGTTGTTTCGTTCACAAATGCGCAACAATCATCAACTTTTGCTAAAATAGCCGAAAGCCCTTCAACAATGCTGCCCAATTATTCGGCAGCCCGGACAGGGGGCGTGCCATCATTGGCCTGCGACCGCTGAAGGACTCGCTTGAGATCCTCCAACGCGGGGGCCCCGGTCAAGCCCTCTTCGTACTCGGAAGCGGGCTGCGTATCGTCGTCTTCCCACAGGATCGTCGGGGATTTGACCTGACGTGCAGCGCGCTGCAACGCCCAGTCACGGCTGGCGCGACCGCCACCAAGACGGGCCACCAATCGCAGGGCCCAGAGCGCATAGGTGCCGAACCAGACCCGCGCCGCCAGCATCGCCGGCGTGAAAACCAGTGTCAGGACCGTCGCGATGCCCAGACCGAACACCACCGCCGTGGCCAATTGTTTCCACCAAAGCGCGGTCGGGCTGTCGATTGAATAGCCGCCCCCGAAGAAATCGAGGCTGAGGCCGAACATCATCGGCGCAAGACCCGCCATCGTGGTGATCGTGGTCAGCAGCACTGGTCGGATGCGGTCCTCGGCGGTGCGCACGATGGCCTCGATCCGCGGCATGTAACGACTGTATTCCTGATAGGTGTCGATCAGGACAATGTTGTTGTTCACCACGATCCCTGCCAGGGCGACGATCCCGGTTCCGGTCATGATGATGCTGAACGTCTGGTCCATGACCAGCATCCCGATCAGCACGCCCGCGGTGGACAGGACCACGGCAAGCAGCACCAGTGTCGCGTTATAGAAGCTGTTGAACTGCGCCAGCAGGATGATGAACATCAGCCCGAGCGCGGCACCAAAGGCCTTGCCGAGAAAGGCCTGGCTTTCGGCCTGTTCTTCCTGATCGCCGGTCCATTCCCAGTCGATTCCGGGCAGGGGGCCGGTCTCGAGCCATGTCGTCAGTTCGGCGATGCGCTCGTTGGCATTGACCGGCACGATGCGCGCGCCATCCTCCAGTGCCGCCGTGACCTCTGAGGCCGCGACTGTCTCTGTGCCCAGCAGCGCATAAGTGTTCCCATTCGGCCCCGTGATCGCGCCACCCTCGCGCTCCTGCAAAGTTGCAAGCGTCGTGCTGCCATCCGCGCCGTCGATGACCACCTTGGACAATCCGGGCAGCACATCCGCCTTCACGTCGAAATAGCGCTTCTGATCGACGCGGGTGATCTCGGATAGCTTGGCCACCGGCTGCCGGGTGATGAAGTTCGACAGCGGCACAAGCCCGTCATCCGTGCGCACCCGCAGCGTGTCGAGCGTCGACAGGAACCGGTCTTCCTCGGGCAGGCGCACGCGGATCTCGATTTCTTCATCCGAACTGTCGACCCGCATCGTGTCAAGCAGGATGCCCCGCGTGACCAGCTGCACCATTGCGCCGACGACGGCGACGTTCGCACCATAACGCCCGGCCTTTTCGACATCCACGTCGATCTGCCAGTCGATGCCGGGAAGGGGCAGGGTGTCTTCGATCAGGGTCAGACCCGGCGTGGCCTCGAACTTGTCGCGGGCAGTCGCGGTGGAGGCCAGCAACGTGTCCCAGTCATCCGCCTTGAGCCGCAGGTGCACGGGCTTGCCGCTGGCCGGACCCCGGTTCTGCGACAGGATCTCGATCTCGACTCCGGGGATGACTTTCAACTGCTCCGCCAGTTCCTCGATCACCAGATCGCCGTCCAGATCGGGCCGGTCGGCACGGTCTTCCCACGGGATCGTTTCAAGCTGCACCTGACCGATGGTGTCTTTCGGCACCGACGCGCCGCTGGCATCGGTGTTCAGACCGCCTTCACCCGCAAAGGAAAACGCGTTCTTGACGCCGGGATGGGCCAGCACGATCTGTTCGGCGCGCATCACCAGCGCGTCCTTTTCCGGCAGGCTCAGGTTGCCGCGCGCCCGGACATAGACAATCGCCTGCTCGGGTTCGGATTCGACAAAGAATTCGACGCCGTTGTTGTTCTCGCCGAAATAGGTGAACACGCTCAACACGAAGGCCAGAACACCGGCAGCCGCAACGATGGGCATGATCGGGTTGCCCGCGATGAACTTGATGAAATACCCGAACAGCGTCCGGTGGCGGCTTCCGTCGACACGCTTGCGGGTCCAGCGGATCGACGCGGCGTCCAGCACGATGGAGGCGAGGATCGCCCCCACGAGGAACAGCACGATCCCCGGCAGATGGCCCGCGATGCCGTCCGCAACTGGCGGGAACAGAAAGCCGGGGTCCAGGAGCAGCAGCGCACCGATGAGCAACAGCCCCAGCACCACAGGCACCAGCGCGGCGCGCAGCAGCCATGATGTGCGTGCGCGCAACCCTTCAGAGGCCCGGTCCAGCATCCTCGAGAACCGGCCCGTGACGCCGCCCATGACCGGCAGGTACACCAGCGCCACCACCAGTGAGGCCGACAGCACGAAGATCAGAGTGACCGGCAGCATGCCCATGAATTCGCCGGGAACGCCCGGCCAGAACAGCATCGGCAGGAAGGCGCAAAGCGTCGTTGCGGTGGAGCTGACCACCGGCCAGAACATCCGCTTGGCCGCCTCGACATACGCGTGCATCGGGCCGGTGCCTTCCTTGATGCGCTTGTCCGCATATTCGACCACCACGATGGCGCCGTCGACCAGCATGCCCACGGCCAGGATCAGGCCGAACATCACGATGTTGGAAATGCTGACCCCCATGATCGACAGGAACACGAAACACAGCAGGAACGAGGTCGGAATGGCAAAGCCCACCAGCAGCGCGGCGCGCAGGCCCAACGACGCCAGCACGACGATCATCACCAGAGCGATGGCGGTCAGAACCGATCCTTCCAGCTGCTTGACCATGCTGTCGACGATGCGGGACTGGTCGTTCGACGTGCCCACGGTGACGGCCGCCTGCAACTCGGGCGGCCAGTTGGCTTCGGCAGCGGCCACTTCGGCTTTCACCGCGTCCGCCGTGTCGATCAGGTTGAAGCCCTTGCGCTTGACGACCTGAAGCGCAAGCGTCTTTTCCCCGTTGAACCGCGCCGTGCCCTCGCGGTCCTCGAAGGTCAGGTTGATCGTCGCCAGATCGCCGAGCGTCACCACACGGTCCCCATTCACCTTGACCGGCAAGTTGTAGACATCGCGCTGATCGTCAAAGCTGGACGGGATCTTGACCGCGAAACTGCCCTGTTCGCTGCGCAACTCGCCCGCCGCGATCAGCTGGTTGTTGTTCTGGACGACATTGATCAATTCGCTGGCCGTGACGTTGTAACTCTCGAGCTTCAGCGGGTCGATCACGACTTCCAGCATCTCGTCGCGATTGCCCGCGATCCCGGCTTCCAGCACGGAATCCAGCGTTTCCAGCCGGTCCTGCAAATCCTTGGCAACCCGCGCCATGGTGCGTTCCGGCACCGGGCCGGTCAGGTTGACGATGACGATGGGGAATTCGGAAAAGTTGATCTCGGTGATCGAATATTGCTCGGCTCCGGCGGGGAACTTGGACTGCGCCTTGTTCATCGCGTCGCGCACATCGGCCATGACCTGCGACTTGTCCCATCCGAATTCGAATTCGAGCGCCACACCGGCATAGCCTTCGGCGGCGGTGCCGGACATGGTCTTCAGACCGTCCAGGTCGGCCAGCTCGGTCTCCATCGGCTTGACCAGCAGCGTTTCGCTGTCGGAGGCCGAGATGCCGGGAAACACGGTCGACACGAACAACGCCGGGATTTCGATATCCGGCTCGCCCTCTTTTGGCAGACCGACATAGGCGTAGGTGCCGATGGCCAGTGACAGCGCGATGAACGCCAGCACCATGCGGGCGCGTTCGGCGGCCCAATCCACGATCCCGGTCATTGGATGACCTCTTCAAAGCTGGGGGCGACGATCACGTCATCGGTGACGAATTCCTGACCCACGGTGATGACATCCACCTGCTCGGGCAGGCCGGTCACGTAAACGCCGCTCGGCGTGTCGCGCAGCACCGTCACCGGCAGGAATTGCGCGGCACTGTCACCATCGATGACCCGCACGCCCAAGGTGCCCTCGTCGTTCAGCGTGAGCGACGACGCGGCCAGCAGGTGCGCCAGTACACCCTGCGACTGGATCAGGATCTCGGCGGTCTGACCGTCGCGAATGGCAAAATCAGAATTCGGCACGGTCAGTTCGACCCGGAATGTCCGCGTTGTCGGATCAGCCGAGCGCGACAGGAAAGACACGCGCGCCTGCACGTCCGGGCCCTCGTTCAGCCGCGCTCCGGCCATCGCGCCCACTTCGACGCGGTTGATCTCGGTCTCCGGCACAAAACCCACCACCTTGATCGGATCAAGCTGGATCACAGTCGCACAAAGCCCGCCCGGCTGCATCAGGCTGCCCAGTTCCGCCGTGTCGGTTTCAAGCACACCCGCGAAGGGGGCTGTAATCTCCAGACGGTCGATTTCTGTCTCGGCCCGGTCCACGGCGGCCTGTGCGGTTTCGATGCCCGCCTGCAACCCGTCCAACCCGGCTTCAGCCGCCTTCAGTCCCGCCTCTGCGGTAGTGATCGCGGCCATCGCGCTCTGGACGGCGGCTTCGGTATTGGCGACCCGGGTCTGGCTTGCGAATCCGCCCTCGCTCAGACGATCGGCGGCTGTGGCGTTGATCCGGGCTTCTTCGAGCCGCGCCTTCGCTTCGGCCACGCGGGCCTGTGCCTCGGGGATGCGCGCCTCGACCTCGGGTCGTCGTGACATGGCCTCGACCAGCCGCGCGCGGGCTTCGGCAACGGCCTGCTCGCGCGTGCCGGGATCGACCGAGCACAGCAATTCTCCCTCTTCCACAAACGCACCCTTGCGCAGCGGCGGCGAGATGATCTTGCCGCTCACTTCAGACACGACCGACACCTGCCGCGCCGCTTCTGTCTCGCCGCGCAACCGCACCTGCGTGCCGATCTCTTCCGCGACCGACCGCTTGGCCATCACCCGGACAACGCCGTCCGCGACAGGGTCTTCCGGTGCAGTCGGCTCGGGCGCGGGTGCTTCGGCAACCACCTCGGCCGGTTCAGCGGCCTCGACACGCGGGCTCATGCCGGACAACAGCGCAAAGAGCCGTTCGCGTTCGATCACGATGCCAAAAAGGAGGGCCGCAACAAGACATGCGGTGATTAGGGGGACTATGCGCATCAGACGAACCTTGTGCCTGCACTTCTATCGTTAAGCGGGTGAAGACCACCCGAACCCTGGCGCCGTACCCGATCTCGTCCTCGGTTATTCCGAAGACAATACTTATACGGTGAACTGATCGGTTCAGATTAAACCTGTGCCTAGCTTTTTTCAAGCTGAACGGAACCGTTCAGCTTTTTGCGTGGCGTCTTTCGTGAACCTTGCCGAGGATTCGTGCGAAACGCCCCAAATCACAGACCTGTGTTGCGGTTTTGTCGCGCAAAACCCCGTCTTGGCACCTGAGCCACATCACGGTATGAGGGGCAAAATCCACGCGCGTCCGGGTCCATTCGGGTCAAGCCGGGCCAAGAGGCGCACGTCACAGGGGGCTTGAGGGTGAGCGATACAGACAGCTTTATCGACGAGGTGACAGAAGAGGTCCGCCGCGACCGGCTTTTCGTCCTGATGCGGCGCTATGGCTGGATCGCCGTGCTGGCTGTCCTGCTGCTGGTCGGCGGCACCGCCTACCGCGAATACACCCGCGCCTCGCAGGCCGCAGAGGCGCAGACCTTTGGCGATGCGATCCTTGCCGCGCTGGAAAACGATGCCGCCTCCGACCGCGTTGCAGCGCTTGACGAGATCGCGGCACCCACCGCCGAAAGCGACGCCGTGCTCGACATGCTGATCGCCGCCGAAGAGGCGCTGGACGGCAATGGCACCGCCGCCGCCGAACGGTTGAACGCCACCGCGACCAATGGCGATCTGCCCGAGATCTACCGCCAGATCGCCAGCTTCAAGGCGCTGACCCGTCCCGAAAGCCCGCTGAGTCTCGATGAACGCCGCGTCGCGTTCGAGGCGATGGCCACCCCCGGCGCGCCGCTGCGGCTTCTGGCCGAGGAACAACTGGCCCTGATCGAGATCGAGGCGGGTGACACCGATGCCGCGCTCTCGCGTCTGAATGCGCTTCTGGCGGATTCGGAACTGACTGCAGGCTTGCGCCGACGCGCATCTCAGTTGATTGTGGCGCTGGGGGGCGAGATCGAGGCGTCCTGATCGAAGGACCGAACAGGTCCGACACGACAAAAAGACGAGGGCAGGGCAGTGCAAGTGAAACTCATTTTGGCCAGCGTGATCGCAACCGGCGTCTTGGCGGGCTGTGCAGATCGCGAAATCATCCTGCCGGGCGACCGTCTGGGCGTGCGCGAAATCCTGCAGGACGGATCAGGCGCGGATGCTGCATCGCCAAACACCACGGTTGCAGCGACGGTGCCCGCGGCTGTCAACAACGCCGCGTGGCCGCAAAGTCATGTCAGCCCCTCGGTGCGGACAACCAACGCGGCGCTGTCGGGCAACCTCACTCCGGTCTGGGCCACCTCCATCGGCGAAGGCGACAAGCGCCGTGCGCGCATCATCACCGACCCGGTGGTCGCGGATGGCCGCATCTTCACCATCGACAGCGCGGGTCGGGTCTCGGCCACCTCCACCAGCGGGTCCGCACTCTGGTCCTACAGCATCGTGCCGGTGCGCGATGACGCCTCGCAGGCATTGGCAGGCGGGCTGGCGGTCGACAACGGGCGTCTCTATGTGACCTCCGGTTTCGGCACGCTGACCGCGCTTGATGCCGCAACCGGGCGGGAAATCTGGACCCAGCGGCTCGAGGCCACGGCCACCGGCGCGCCCACCGTGTTCGGCGGTCTGGTCTATGTCGTCGCGGGCGACAGCACGGCCTGGGCGATCGAGGCCGAGGATGGCCGCGTCCGCTGGCAGTCGGACGGTCTGGGCGACATCGGCAACGTCGCCGGTGCGGCTCCGCCCGCAGTCAACGATTCCCATGTGGTCTTCTCCTTCGGCAGCGGCGCCGTGCAGGGCGCGTTCCGTCAGGGCGGCCTGCGCCTCTGGAGCGCCGATATCGTCGGTGCGCGGCGTGGCTTCGCCATTGCCTTGGTCGATGACATCACCGGCTATCCGGTGATCGACGGCAGCACCGTCTACGCGGGCAACCATTCCGGCCGTGTCGTCGCGCTGAACGTCAATTCCGGCGAACGCCTCTGGACCGCGCAGCACGGCGCACTCGACCCGGTCTGGCCTGCGGGCAACTCGGTTTATGTCGTGTCGGACCTCAACGAACTGGTGCGTCTGGATGCAACCGACGGTTCGCGCATCTGGGCCGTGGACCTGCCGGGATACGAACCAGTCCGCCGCCCGCAACGCCGCCGGGATTCGGCTTTTGTCAATCACGGGCCGATCATGGCCGGGGGGCGTCTGATCGTGGCCTCCTCGGACGGGTTCATCCGCGCCTTCGATCCGGCCTCGGGTGATCTGGTCAGCCAGACGGAAATTCGCGGCGGTGCGACGACCCGTCCCGTGGTGGCCAACGGCACGCTTTACGTCGTGTCGACGGCGGGTGTGCTGCACGCCTTTCGCTGACCCCTTTCGCAGGCGCGGGAAATAGGCTAGGCGGGCGGCTTGATCTGAACCGGAGCCCTGTTCGCCCATGTCTTTCTCCCTCGCCATCGTCGGTCGCCCCAATGTCGGTAAATCGACCCTGTTCAACCGGCTGGTCGGCAAACGGCTTGCACTGGTGGACGACCAGCCCGGCGTGACGCGCGACCTGCGCGAAGGCGCGGCACGTCTGGGTGACCTGCGCTTTACCGTGATCGACACTGCCGGTCTGGAAGAAGCTACCGACGAAAGCTTGCAGGGGCGGATGCGCAAGCTGACTGAACGCGCCGTGGACATGGCCGATATCTGCCTTTTCCTGATTGACGCCCGTGTCGGTGTGACCCCTGCCGACGAAGTGCTGGCCGAGATCCTGCGCAAGCGCGCAACCCATGTGATTCTTGGCGCCAACAAGGCCGAAGGAAACGCCGCCGAGGCGGGCGTACTGGAAGCCTACGCTCTCGGTCTTGGCGAGCCGCTGCGCATCTCCGCCGAACATGGCGAAGGCATGCCCGACCTCTACGCGATGCTGCAACCCCTTGCCGATGCCTTTGACGAACGCGCCGCCGCCGATGCCCCCGAAACCGAAGTGGACGTCGACGATGACGACCCGGATGCACCGCGCGCCATCACCAAGTCCAAGCCGCTTCAGATCGCGGTTGTTGGGCGGCCCAACGCGGGCAAGTCCACGCTCATCAACAAGATCCTCGGCGAAGACCGGCTTCTGACCGGCCCCGAGGCGGGAATCACCCGTGACGCCATCTCCGTCCAGACCGAATGGGACGGGGTGCACATGCGCATCTTCGACACCGCCGGCATGCGCAAGAAGGCCAAGGTGCAGGAAAAGCTGGAAAAGCTGTCCGTGTCCGACGGTCTGCGCGCGGTCAAATTCGCCGAAGTCGTGGTGGTCCTGCTGGACGCCGCGATCCCGTTCGAGAGCCAGGATCTGCGCATCGCCGATCTGGCCGAACGCGAAGGCCGCGCCGTTGTCATCGCCGTTAACAAATGGGACACGGAAGACGACAAGCAGGACAAGCTGAAGATGCTGAAAGAGGAGTTCGAACGTCTTCTCCCACAACTGCGCGGAGCGCCGCTCGTCACCGTGTCGGCCAAGACCGGGCGCGGTATCGACCGCCTGCAAGCCGCCATCGTCAAGGCCCACACCGTCTGGAACCGCCGCGTGACCACAGCCCAGCTCAACCGCTGGCTGGCGGTGATGCTCGACCAGCACCCGCCTCCCGCGCCGCAGGGAAAGCGGATCAAGCTGCGTTACATGACCCAGGCCAAGACCCGGCCGCCCGGCTTCATCGTGATGTGCTCGCACCCCGACAAGATGCCCGAAAGCTACAAGCGCTACCTCGTGAACGGGCTGCGCGATGATTTCGACATGCCGGGCACGCCGATCCGCCTGACACTGCGCGGGCAGGGCGACAAGAACCCCTACAAGGGCCGCCGCGAACGCAACGCCGGAGCGCTGAAAAAGCACCTGGGCAAGAACAAGGACTGATCCGCGCGGTTGTTGCGGATCCGCGTGCCCGGCAGGGTGTCCGGAGAATTTCATGTTGGCTGGCAAGCGTCTTTGAACGGCCGGTGGCGGCTGCTCAGCCTGCTGGTGAACGGCGTCAGCCCGGAAATCCGCTTCAAAGCGCCGTGACCCATCCCGTTTTGCAAGACCATGTCCCCCGAAACGGCCCGAGGCGCTGTCTTTTCGGCGTCATGCAGGGGTTTTTCAAAATATGGGCTGACACGCGCACCTTCCCACCGTTAGGGTGCCGCCATGTCTTAAGCCATTGGTCTTATATGCCTCGGCGGTACGACCCCCTAGGCTGACCGACAAAGAAGGACGACACCATGCAAATGACCGATTCCCGCACGATCGCCGCAAGCCCCGAAATGGTCTGGGCGGCGATTCTCGATCCCGAAGTTCTCAAGCAATGCGTGCCCGGCTGCACCGAGATGAGCGGCTCTGCCGAAGAGGGCTTCGAGGCCACTGTGGTTCAGAAGGTCGGGCCGGTGAAGGCGACGTTCAAGGGCACGGTGGTGCTCTCGGAAATGGTGCCGGGCCAGTCGCTGACGCTGACCGGCGAAGGCAAGGGCGGGGCCGCCGGGTTCGCCAAGGGCGGCGCGGATGTGAAGCTTGTTCCGGTCGAAGGCGGAACAGAGCTGCATTACGACGTGGACGCCAAGGTGGGCGGCAAGCTGGCGCAGCTGGGCAGCCGCATCATCGACGGTTTCGCCAAGAAGATGGCGGACCAGTTCTTCTCCAATTTCCAGGACGCGGTCGAAGGCCCGAAACCGGCCGAGGCCGATGGGCCGGACGCGGACGCACCGCAAGCCGAAGGCGGCGAAGCGAAAAAAGGCTGGTTCAAGAAACTCGTGTCCTGATTGGCGCGCGGCTCTTGTACAACACATGATAACGAATTCCGACGGGAGGATTTGATGACTAAGGTAACGATGACGGTGAACGGGAAATCCGTTTCCGGCGACGTGAAGGGCAACACGCTCTTGACTGAATTCCTGCGCGACGACCTGCGCCTGACCGGCACACATGTGGGCTGCGACACGTCGCAATGCGGTGCCTGCGTGGTGCATGTGAACGGCGAAGCGGTCAAATCCTGCACCATGTTCGCAGCCGAAGCTGACGGGGCCGAGATCAAGACGATCGAAGGCATGGCGAATGCGGATGGCTCGCTCAACGTGATCCAGCAGGCGTTCCAGGATTACCACGGCCTTCAGTGCGGCTTCTGCACGCCGGGCATGGTGATGTCGGCCGCGGCGCTGCTCAAGGACAACCCCAAGCCGTCAGAGGCGGAAGTGCGGGACTACCTCGAAGGCAATATCTGCCGTTGCACCGGGTACCACAACATCGTGCGCGCCATCATGGCAGCGTCCGGTCAGGACGTGCCTGCGGTCGCCGCGGAATAAGTCATCATCACTCGCAGCGCTCATCCATCCCGGACGGGATGTCTTCGCGAAGAAAGCCCGCCGGGCTTGATAAGCGCCTCGCAACATGGAGGAGAATATCACTATGCCGAAGGATCATGGCATTGGCGCAAGCCCGAAGCGGCGTGAGGACGTCCGCTTTCTGACCGGCGCCGGCAATTATACCGACGACATCAACGTACATGGCCAAGCCTATGTGCATTTCCTGCGCTCCGATTTGGCGCATGGCAAGATCAACGGAATCGACACCAGCGCCGCCGAAGCGATGCCGGGCGTTGTCCGCATCTTCACCGGCAAGGATTTCGAAGGCGTGGGCGGTCTGCCCTGCGGCTGGCAGGTGACCGACAAGCATGGCGAAGTGATGAAGGAACCGGCCCACCCGGTCCTCGCTCAAGGCAAGGTCCGTCACGTCGGTGATCCCATTGCCGCCGTTGTCGCCGACAGCCTCGAACAAGCGCGCACCGCCGCCGAGGCCATCGTTCTGGACATCGAGGAACTGCCCGCCGTCGTCGACATGAACAAGGCGCTCGAACCCGGTGCCACCAAGGTGCATGACGATCTGTCCGACAACCTCTGCTACGACTGGCAGTTCGGCACCGACACGGAAACCACCGATGCGGCGTTCAAGAACGCGGCGCATGTGACGACTCTGGAACTGGTGAACAACCGCCTCGTCGCCAACCCGATGGAGCCGCGCGTCGCAGTGGGGCAATATTCCCGCGCCGGAGGCGATTACACGCTCTACACCACAAGCCAGAACCCGCACGTCATCCGCCTGTTGATGGGTGCCTTCGTGCTTGGCATCCCCGAGCACAAGCTGCGCGTTGTCGCCCCCGATGTGGGTGGCGGTTTCGGCACCAAGATCTTCCACTACGCGGAAGAAGCGTTCTGCACCTTCGCCGCCAAGGCCTGCAACCGCCCGGTCAAATGGACCTCGACCCGCTCCGAGGCCTTCATGTCCGATGCACATGGCCGCGACCACGTGACCAAGATCGAATTGGCGCTGGACAAGGACAACAACTTCACCGCTGTCCGCACCGACACCAAGGCCAACATGGGCGCGTACCTGTCGACCTTCTCGTCCTCGGTGCCGACATGGCTGCACGGCACGCTGATGGCGGGCAACTACCGGACCCCCGCCGTTCAGGTGAACGTCAAGGCGGTGTTCACCAACACCGTGCCGGTCGACGCCTATCGCGGTGCCGGTCGCCCCGAAGCGACGTTCCAGCTGGAACGCGTCATCGACATGGCCGCCCGCGAGCTGGGCGTCGATCCGATCGCGCTGCGCCGTCAGAACTTCATCACGCAATTCCCCTACGCCACGCCCGTCGCCGTCGAATACGACACCGGTGACTACGAAGCGACGATGGCCAAGATGGAAGAGCTGATGGACATCCCCGGCTTCGCAGCCCGTCGCGCCGCATCCGAGAAAAACGGCAAGCTGCGCGGTCTCGGCATCAACTGCTTCATCGAGGCCTGCGGCATCGCGCCGTCGAACCTCGTGGGTCAGCTGGGCGCCCGTGCCGGTCTCTATGACGCGGCCACCGTCCGTGTGAACGCCACCGGCTCCATCTCCGTGATGGTCGGCGCACACAGCCACGGGCAGGGACATGAAACCGTGTTCCCGCAGGTTGTGGCCGAAATGCTCGGCATCGACGAGTCGATGATCGACATCGTGCATGGCGACACGTCCAAGATCCCCTTCGGCATGGGCACCTACGGCTCGCGTTCGCTGGCGGTCTGCGGATCCGCGATGGTGCGTGCCACCGAGAAGATCATCAACAAGGCCAAGAAGATCGCAGGCCACCTTCTCGAAGCCTCCGACAGCGACATCGAGCTCAAGGACGGCATGTTCAGCGTCGCGGGCACCGACAAGTCGGTCGCCTGGGGCGACGTGACACTGGCCGCCTACGTGCCGCACAACTACCCGCTCGAGGACATCGAACCGGGTCTTGAAGAAACCGCCTTCTACGATCCGGCGAACTTCACCTACCCCGCGGGCGCCTATGCCTGCGAGGTCGAGGTTGACCCGGAAACCGGCAAGGTCACCATCGAAAAGTTCGTCTCGGCGGATGATTTCGGCAACGTGGTCAACCCGATGATCGTCGAAGGCCAGGTTCATGGCGGCATCGCCCAGGGCATTGGCCAGGCGCTTCTGGAAAACTGCGCCTACGACGAAAACGGCCAGCTGCTCAGCGCGTCCTACATGGATTACGCCATGCCCCGTGCGGACGACATCCCGCACATGGCGCATTACGTGGTCGACCATTCCTGCCAGACGCCCTGCACGCACAACCCGCTCGGCGTCAAAGGCTGCGGCGAGGCCGGGGCCATCGGCTCACCTCCCACGGTGGTGAACGCGGTGATCGACGCGCTGCATTCCGGCGGACACACCCACGTCAAGCACATCGACATGCCCGTGACGCCCTCGCGCGTCTGGGCCGCAATGAACAGCCAGTAAGGAGGGCTTCGGACATGTATAGCTTTGACATTCAACGCCCCACATCCCTCGCCGACGCGGTGGCGGCACTTGCCACCGACGAAGCCCTGCCTCTGGGCGGCGGTCAGACCCTGATCCCGACTCTCAAGCAGCGCCTCTCGGCCCCGTCCGTGCTGGTCAGCCTGTCGGGCATCGCGGAGATGAAGGGCGTCTGCACCAATGATGACGGCGCGCTCTGCATCGGCGGTGGGACCACCCACGCCACCGTCGCCCGCGAGGCCACGTCCTACCCGGGTCTGGCGGCACTTGCGGCCAAGATCGGCGACCCGGCGGTCCGCAATCGCGGCACCATCGGCGGCAGCCTGGCCAACAACGACCCGTCGGCCTGCTACCCGGCGGCGGCGCTTGGCTCGGGTGCCACCATCATCACCAACACGCGCTCCATCGCGGCGGATGACTACTTCCAGGGCATGTTCGCCACCGCGCTCGACGAGGGTGAGATCGTCACCGAGGTGCGTTTCCCGGTGCCCGAGAAATCCTGCTACATGAAGTTCGAACAACCCGCCTCGCGCTTTGCGCTGGTCGGTGTGTTCGTCGCCAAATACGCAGACGGCGTGCGTGTCGCGGTCACCGGCGCCTCCGAAGAGGGTGTGTTCCGCTGGACCGAGGCGGAAGAGGCGCTGTCCTCCAACTTCGCCCCCGAGGCGGTGGAGGGCCTGTCGGTCTCCGGCGACGGCATGATCTCTGACCTGCACGGCTCCGGCACCTACCGCGCCCATCTCGTGGGTGTCATGACCAAACGGGCCGTCGCCGCCGCGATCTGATCCGGCTCCGACACGGACCAATTCCAAGCCCCGGTTTCCCGACCGGGGCTTTTTTCTGGTGCGAACATGCGTCAACGCATGTTCGCATTTCCGTCAACGGAACCGCCCGCCATCCCAAGTAGGCCGGGCTTCAGCCCGGCACTCCGGTCGGGGAGGGCGTCCGACATCACGTATCGCACCAAAACACGTAGGGTGCGTGCTTGCACGCACCGTCATCCTCATCCCCCCATGACCTTCCCCCAAACCCATGCTACACCGCCCGCCAAACCATCACGAAGGGCACCCCCATGGCCAAGACCCCGACCGGCAAGACCCCAGACGGCAAGAACACCTCCGGGCGCGGACAGCGTGACCTCAAGGTCAAGGTGAAATCCGCCCGGGGCCGCAAGCTGTCCTCGACGCGCTGGTTGCAGCGGCAGTTGAACGATCCTTACGTCAAGCGCGCGCAGGCCGAGGGCTACCGGGGCCGCGCCGCCTACAAGATCCTCGAACTGGATGAAAGATACCGCTTTCTCGTGCCCGGTGCGCGGGTGGTGGATCTGGGCTGCGCCCCCGGTGGCTGGTGCCAGGTCGCGGTCAAACGGGTGAACGCGCTTGGCGAACGACACGGCAAGAAGATCGGCACCGTTCTGGGCATCGACCTGCAGGTGGTCGAGCCGATCGCCGGGGCCGAGATCCACCAGCTCGATTTCCTCGACGAAGGCGCGGATGATCAGGTCAAGGCCTGGCTGGGCGGGGCGGCTGACGTGGTGATGTCCGACATGGCCGCGTCCAGTTCCGGTCACAAGCAGACCGACCACATGCGCATCATCCATCTTTGCGAGACCGCCGCGCAGTTCGCCTTCGACGTGCTCGACGAGGGTGGCACCTTCGTGGCCAAGGTGCTGGCAGGCGGCGCGGAGGGCGAGTTGCAGAAGCTGCTCAAGCGGCGCTTCGACAAGGTGGTGAACGTCAAGCCGCCGGCGTCGCGCTCCGACAGTTCCGAGAAATTCGTCGTGGCAACGGGCTTTCGCGGCGCGCTGGTCGAGGACAGTGACGACTAGGCCCGTGGTGTCCGGCTGAACCGTACAAAAGGGCGTCTATCGTACGGATGACTTGTACGGTTCGGGCGTACGAAACGACCGGTTCGCGCGCTCCCGCAGCGTCAGGGCGATGTCCGGCCGCTGCATCTCAGGCCCCGCATAGGCACGTCCGGAGCCGGTCTGAACCTGCTCCTGCCGGTGCAGTTCGAACAGCTTGGCCCGACGCGGATCGGTGTGACCTGCGGTCTGCAGGTCCGGATAATGTCGCATGATGCCTCCCCAGGCGATATGGCAGTGCGCGGCTTATCCGTTGAAATTCCGGTGTTTTTTGGTCCGATTTGTGGCAGCATTGGAGCGAAAACCGGCACGCCATGTCGCAATCCCCATTGCAGCGCGACGCATTCCCCCGCAGTCTCTGCTCAAAGCCGAGGGAGGACAGACATGCCGCTTGCCATGACCCAGGAGGTCTTCATCACCTGCGCCGTCACCGGATCCGGCGGCACCCAGGACCGCAGCCCCCACGTCCCCAGATCCCCCAAACAGATCGCCGACAGCGCCATCGCCGCCGCCAGGGCGGGTGCGGCCATCGTTCATTGCCATGTCCGAGACCCGGAAAGTGGCGCGCCCTCTCGGAAAGTCGAATATTACCGAGAGGTTACGGACCGCATCCGCGATGCCGAGGTGGACGTGGTGCTGAACCTCACTGCCGGAATGGGCGGCGATATCACCTTCGGATCTGCCGAAAATCCGCTGCCGGTGAATGCCCAGGGCACCGATATGGCTGGCGCGACAGAGCGTGTTGCCCATATCGCGGACTGCCTGCCCGAGATTTGCACGCTCGATTGCGGCACGATGAATTTCGCCGAAGCCGATTACGTCATGACGAACACCCCCGGCATGCTCCGCGCCATGGGCCGGATGATGACCGAGCTCGGCGTGAAGCCAGAGATCGAGGCCTTCGACACCGGGCATCTGTGGTTTGCCAAGGAGTTGGTGAAAGAGGGCATCCTTGAAGATCCCGCCTTGGTACAGCTGTGCATGGGGGTGCCCTGGGGCGCGCCGAACGACCTCAACACCTTGATGGCAATGGTGAATAACGTGCCCGATCATTGGACTTTCAGCGCGTTCTCCCTGGGTCGAAACCAGATGGCCTATGTCGCTGCGGCCGTGCTGGCGGGTGGCCATGTGCGGGTGGGCCTCGAAGACAACCTCTGGCTGAAAAAGGGTGTGCTCGCCACCAATGCGCAACTGGTCGAACGCGCCGTCGGGATCATCGAGGGCATGGGCGCACGGATCATGACTCCCGCCGAGGTTCGGACCAAGCTGGGTCTGACCAAGCAAGCGCCCAGAGGCTGAGCGATGGCAGTGATCCTGTGTTACGGTGACAGCAACACCCACGGTACCTTGCCGTTGGAACAATTGGGGAAATTCGCACGCCATGCGCCGGGGGACCGCTGGCCCGACGTGATGGCCAAGGCGCTGGGGCCGGATCGCACCGTGCTGTCCGAAGGCTTGCCGGGGCGCACCACCGTGCATGACGATCCGGTCGAAGGCGGCATGCGCAACGGGCTGACGGTCTTGCCCGCGATCCTGCACAGCCACACGCCGATCGACCTGATGATCCTGATGCTGGGGACCAATGACCTCAAGCACCGCTTCTCGGTCACCGCGTTCGAAATCGCGCGGTCTCTGGAACGCCTCGTGCTGGTAGCGCGCGCTGAAAACGTGGTGAAGGACATTCTGCTTGTCGCACCCGCACCGGTGTTGGAATCGGGCATTCTCAAGGATGTGTTCGCCGGGGCCCAGGCCCGCCAGCAAGGCCTCGCAGATCATGTAAAGGCTGCGGCAGAGCGTCAGAGCTGCGGCTTTTTCGATGCCGGGTCAGTGGCTTCGCCGTCGCCGCAGGACGGGGTGCATTGGGACGCCCGCGCGCATCATGCTTTGGGGGCCGCAATGGCCGATGCCGTGGGCGCGCGGTTGTGAGGCATGTGGTCATCACCGGCGGCGCCTCCGGGCTTGGCCGCGCGATGGCGGAGCGGTTCATCACCGAAGGCGACCGCGTCGCGATCTGTGACGCCGACCCGGACGCCGTTGCCGCGTTTGCAGACATCCATCCCGGCCATATCGCAGAGGCAGCCGATGTGACGGTCGAGGCGCAGATGCAGGCCTTCTTCGACAGGATCGAAGTCACATGGCCTGCTGTCGATGTGGTCTGCGCCAACGCTGGGACAGGTGGTCCTGCGGGACGGATCGAAGACCTGTCTCTGGCCGATTGGAACCGCTGCATCGAGGTGAACCTGTCCGGCACCTTTCTGACGTGTCGTTGGGCGGCGCGGGTCATGCGGGCAGCGGGGCAGGGGTTGATCGTAGTGACGTCTTCGACCGCCGGGCAGTTCGGCTATCCGCTGCGCTCGCCTTATGCGACGGCGAAATGGGGCATCGTCGGATTGACCAAGACCCTCGCGATGGAGCTTGGACCGTCGGGCGTCCGGGTCAACGCGATCTGCCCCGGCGCGGTCGAGGGCGACCGGATGGACCGTGTCGTCGCGATGGAAGCCGCCGCCTCGGGCAAGACCGAGGACGAGGTGCGCGCGCTTTACGTCAAGGGCGTGTCCCTGCGCACATGGGTCACGGCAGAGGATGTGGCGGACACGGTGTCGTGGCTCGCCTCTCCGCAGGCAAAGAGAATTTCCGGCCAGATCCTGGCCATCGACGGACATACGGAGACACTTGTACCATGACAGGCAGTGCAGCGATCATCGGCGGTGGCGTGATTGGCGGCGGTTGGGCCGCGCGGTTTGCGCTCATGAGATGGGAGGTTCGGATTTTCGATCCCGACCCAGAAGCCGAGCGCAAGATCGGCGAGGTGATGGCCAACGCAGCGCGGGTGCTCCCGATGCTCTACGAGGCACCGATGCCGACACGGGGCGCGATCACCTATGTCGGCACCGTGGCCGAGGCTGTCGCAGGTGCCGACTGGATACAGGAAAGCGTGCCGGAACGGCTCGACATCAAGCACAGGGTCATTGCCGAGATACAGGCGGCCTGTTCGCCCGACGCGGTTCTGGCCTCTTCGACCTCGGGGTTCAAGCCGTCGGAATTGCAGCAGGGCGCGGCGCGTTCCGGCCAGATCATGGTCGCGCACCCGTTCAACCCGGTCTACCTTCTGCCGCTGATCGAACTGGTGCCGAGTGCTGCGTCAGACGCCGCCATAGTGACGCGCGCCAAGGAGATCCTGACCGCGATCGGCATGTACCCCCTGCATGTGCGCGCCGAGATCGACGCCCACATCGCTGACCGTTTTCTGGAAGCCGTTTGGCGCGAGGCGCTCTGGCTGGTCAAGGACGGCATTGCAACGACCGAAGAGATCGACAACGCGATCCGCTACGGCTTCGGCCTGCGATGGGCACAGATGGGTCTTTTCGAGACCTACCGCGTCGCGGGTGGGGAGGCGGGCATGCGGCACTTCATGGCGCAGTTCGGGCCCTGCCTGCAATGGCCGTGGACCAAGCTCACCGATGTTCCAGAGTTCACGGATGAACTGGTGGACCTGATCGCGGGGCAGTCGGATGCGCAATCCGGCCATATGGGCATTCGCGATCTGGAACGGTTGCGCGACAACAACCTCGTTGCCATCCTGCGGGCGCTGAAACAGCAGGGCGCTGCGGCGGGCAAGCTGATCCTAGATCACGACAATTCTCTGCGTGCGTCTCTGGGCGACGAGATCCCGCTGGTGACTGTGCGCCGCGTGGTGCCCGTCGATTGGACCGACATCAACGGGCACATGAACGAAGGCCGCTACGGGCAGCTGTTCAGCGATGCCTCGGAAGAGTTGATGATCCATATCGGCGCGGACCGGGAGTACATCGCGGCCGGACACAGCTATTTCACCGCAGAGACCAGCATCAGGTATCTCGCCGAGACCCACGCCGGAGAGGACATCCGCGTCACCACCCGCGTGGCACTGGGGGCGGGCAAGAAGCTCAAGCTCTGGCACCAGATGCACCGCGCGGCCGATGACGCGTTGCTCGCGACCTGTGACCAGTTTCTCCTGCACGTGTCGCTCGAAACCCGCCGGTCATGTCCGCCCCTGCCGCATGTGGCCGCGGCGCTGGACCGTCTCGCGGCGGCCCATGCAGAGGTGACCGCATGAATTTCGGCCTGAGCGATGAACAGGAGATGATCGTCTCCACCGTGCGCGATTTCGTTGAACGCGAGATCTACCCACACGAGTCACAGGTCGAACGCACGGGTGAGGTCCCAGCCGAGGTGGCACAGGAGATCAAGCGCAAGGTGATCGATCTGGGATTCTACGCCTGCAACTTCCCCGAAGACGTGGGCGGCGCTGGCCTGTCGCATCTCGACTTCGCGCTTGTCGAGCGCGAGTTGGGGCGCGGGTCGATGGCGCTCACGCATTTCTTCGGCCGGCCGCAGAACATTCTGATGGCGTGCGAGGGCGACCAGCGCGACCGCTACCTGCTGCCAGCAGTGCGCGGTGACCGCATGGACGCGCTCGCCATGACCGAACCCGAGGCGGGATCGGACGTGCGCGGCATGGCCTGCACCGCCCGGCGGCAGGGCGGCGACTGGGTGGTCAACGGCACCAAGCATTTCATCTCGGGAGCCGATCATGCGGATTTCTTCATCGTCTTTGTGGCGACCGGCGTTGATGAGACCCCGAAGGGGCCAAAGAAACGCATCACCTGTTTTCTGGTGGATCGTGGCCATCCCGGCTTTACCGTGCGCGACGGCTACAGGTCGGTCAGCCACCGCGGCTACAAGAACTGCATCCTCGACTTCGATGAGTGCCGCCTGAGCGATGCGCAGGTTCTGGGTGAGGTCGATGGCGGGTTTGCGGTGATGAACACCTGGCTCTACGCCACCCGCATCACCGTCGCCACAATGAGCGTTGGCCGCGCGCGGCGCGTGTTCGACCATGCCCTGAGCTACGCCGCCACCCGCAAGCAGTTCGGCCAGCAGATCGGCAAGTTTCAAGGCGTCAGCTTCCAGATCGCCGACATGATCACCGAGATCGACGCCGCTGACTGGCTGACGCTCAGCGCCGCGTGGCGGCTTGATCAGGGCCTGCCCGCAAACCGCGAGATCGCGAGCGCGAAACTCTATGCCAGCGAAATGCTCGCCCGCGTCACCGATGCGACACTGCAGATCCATGGCGGCATGGGCCTGATGGACGACTATCCCATCGAGCGCTTCTGGCGTGATGCGCGGGTCGAACGGATCTGGGACGGCACATCGGAAATCCAGCGCCACATCATCAGTCGCGATCTGCTGCGGCCCCTGGGCGCGTGACATGCGGCTTCTCTGGTTGAAAAATACCTCGGGGTCTGGGGCAGAGCCCCAGCCGTTTCCGCCCACGGAAACGCCCCGATGCGTTGACGCATCGTGACGGGCAGCCTCAACCGTCTGTTCCGACCGTCCTCGGTCGCGGTGATCGGCGGCGGCGCGTGGTGCCGGTCGGTGATTGCGTCGCTGGCGCGGATCGGCTTTGCCGGTCCGGTCTGGCACATTCATCCGACCGCAGACTCTGCGTTTCGCAGCATCGCGGATCTACCCGCTGCACCCGATGCCTGTTTCATTGGCGTCAACCGCAGCGCAACCATCGACTGCCTGCGCGACCTGTCGGCCAAAGGGGCAGGTGGGGCTGTCTGCTTTGCCAGCGGCTTTGCCGAAACCCGCGACGGGGACGTGTTGAACGCCGCCCTGCTGGATGCCGCCGGGGAGATGGCCCTAATCGGGCCGAATTGCTACGGCTTTGTCAACGCGCTGGACGCGGTCGCGCTCTGGCCGGACGTGCACGGCCTGATACCGGTGCCCAAGGGCGTGGCGATCCTGACCCAAAGTTCGAATATCGCGCTGAACCTGTCGATGCAGAGGCGCGGGCTGCCCATCGCCTTTCTTGGCACGGCGGGCAATCAGGCGCAGACCGGGCTGAGCGAGATTGCACGGCACCTGGTTCGCGACCCGAGGATCACGGCGCTTGGCCTGCATATCGAAGGGGTCGGCGACATCGCCGCGCTGCAGGCCCTGATGCAAGAAGCCCACGGCCTCGGCAAACCGGTGATCGCGCTGAAATCCGGTCGATCCGAGGCGGCGCAGACCGCCGCTCTGTCGCACACAGCATCCTTGGCCGGGTCCGATGCCGGGGCCAGCGCGCTGTTCGACCGGTTGGGTATCCTGCGGGTCAGGTCGCTGGACGCGTTGATCGAAACGCTCAAGCACGCACATCTTTACGGCTCTGTTGCCCCCGGTCCCATCGCGTCGCTGTCCTGTTCTGGCGGAGAGGCAAGCCTGATGGCGGATGGTGGCGATGCGCGGGGACTGACCTTTGCGCCCTTGACCGAAGCACAGGACACCGCGCTCGAGACAGTGCTTGGCCCGCTGGTCACCCGCGCCAATCCGCTCGACTACCACACCTTCATCTGGAACGACGCGCCGAGGATGGCGGAGGTCTATGCGATCATGGCGTCCGGGCCGGCAGCACTGACCGTGATCGTGGTCGATTTCCCGCGCCCGGACCGGTGCCAGACCGACGCGTGGGATTGCGTGGAGTTGGCCGCGATGATGGCACGCCAGCAAACCGACAAGCCCATCGCGCTCCTCTCCTCGCTGTCCGAGTCACTGCCCGAGGATATGGCAGCGCGTCTGATGCAGGCCGGTATCCTGCCGATGCACGGGTTGGACGCTGCGCTCGATGCACTGGCGGTGCTTTACTGCCCGCGCCTTCCGAGTGACGCAGACCGTCCGATCCCGCTGCCGCTGCCGCATATCGAAACCGTGATGCGTGACGAGGCCGAGGCGAAGGCCATTCTGGCGCGCTGCGGTCTCGACGTGCCGCTCCATGCCGTGGCGACCAGCCCGGAGGAGGCCGGGCAAGCGGCGCAACCGTTGCTGCCCGTGGTGCTCAAGGCGCGGGGGCTCGCGCATAAATCCGACAGTGGAGGTGTCGTGCTGGGGTTGCAGAGCGTAGCGGAGGTGATCGACGCGGCCACCGCCATGGGCTGCGACCGCTTCCATATAGAAGAGATGATCACCGACGGCTGCGCCGAGGTGCTGCTGGGCATCGTCGCCGATCCGGCCCATGGCTACGTTCTGACTCTCGGGGCAGGGGGCGTTCTGACCGAGCTGTGGCAGGACACCTGCCATCTGCTCGTTCCCGTCACTGAATCCGAGATCGCCGCCGCGCTGGACAGCCTGCGCATCGCGCCGCTGCTGGACGGGTACCGGGGGAAACCTGCGGGCAATCGGGCGGCCCTGATCGCAGCCGTTCTGATGGTGCAGGACTACGTGGTTGCACAAGCCGGTCGCGTGGCCGAAATTGAGATCAACCCGCTCATCCTCACCCCGACCCGCGCGGTGGTGGCGGATGCGCTGATCCGGGAGAAGCAATGATGGACAGCCCTTTACACCTGACACGGGATGGTCACGTGCTCGAAGTGGTTCTGAACCGGCCCAAGGCGAACGCCATTGATCTGCAAACCAGTCGCGCGATGGGTGAGGTGTTCCGGGAGTTCCGCGATGACCCGGACCTGCGCGTCGCCATCCTCACCGGGGCAGGGGACAAGTTCTTCTGTCCGGGGTGGGATCTCAAGGCGGCAGCGGATGGCGATGCAGTCGATGGCGATTACGGCGTGGGCGGTTTTGGCGGGCTGCAGGAACTTCGCGACCTCAACAAGCCGGTGATCGCGGCCGTGAATGGCATTTGCTGCGGTGGAGGTCTGGAACTGGCACTGAGCGCGGATATCATCCTGTCAGCCGATCACGCGAGTTTCGCGCTGCCCGAAATCCGGTCGGGCACCGTTGCGGATGCGGCCTCGGTGAAGCTGCCCAAGCGCATCCCCTACCACATCGCGATGGAGATGCTGCTGACCGGACGCTGGCTCGATGTCGAAGAGGCGGCGCGCTGGGGCTTCGTCAACCACGTTTATCCCGCCGCCGTCCTGATGGAAGAGGCGCGCAAGATGGCGGCTCTTTTGGCGTCGGGCCCGCCGTTGGTTTATGCAGCGATCAAGGACATCGTGCGCCGGGCTGAAGACGCCTCGTTCCAGGACATGATGAACCGCATCACCAAGCGCCAATTGGCGACGGTGGATGTGCTTTATGCGTCGGAAGACCAGATCGAGGGCGCCCGCGCCTTTGCCGAAAAGCGCGATCCGGTCTGGAAGGGGCGGTGACTCGCACCGGGTCTTGCAGGTGACGCAGGGGCAGGTGTGGGTAAGCCTGTGGATAATGCCGTGACTGCGTTTCAGGACATGCTTTGAGAGGGGGTTCCAGACCCGTCTTGGGAAATATCTTCCTAAAAAGACATTCAAAAACAATGACATGACGGAAATATGACGAAATTCGGAGTTTCATGTTTTTTTCGCTTGCGGAGTTTGGTGACTAACCGTAGAACCCCCTTCACCGGCGCTGCTGAGGCGGACGCGGGGGCATTGGAAGGGTTGACGGGCTGAGGTTCGGTTGGTCTGGAAGGTGGATAATTCAGGGGTAAATGAGGGCGGCGCGCCGGTTAGTTA
>NZ_BMFC01000004.1 GCF_014637725.1 Marivita lacus
CGGAGGTTCACGTTCTTGCCCGGACCATGGACGTTCATGGCAATTGCCTCCTTGCAGGAGGCAGCGGTCACACCGCATTCGATCAAGTACTGCTTCACGTTTTCCCTCTCCGTAGTGCGAGTTCGGTCGTGATTTTCTCAACCGCGTGGGAAGAAAACGCCCGCGCATCCACTCGGGAAATCGCCCTGCCATCGCGATAGTGGTTTTTCCCCAGCCAATCCCTGGCAAATGTCCGCATGATGAGGGCAGCCTCATTGCAATGCCGACGGACCGCACTGTCAAAGCTCTCGAGGTCATGGACGGAATGCGCAATGCGGCCCGGGCCGACCATGTTGTGGAGGTTTCGATCCACGTAATAGTGGATAACGCGCTCGACAAAGTTGGCGTAAAACGTCTGCGCCAAGGCTGCGAATTTATGCGTGCCCTTCAACCCGGCGAGTGAAGCCCGCACATCGTTCGCGCTGGGGCTCCACAGAGATGGAAGGTTCGATTGCATGCCCTCCGCCAACGCCGAAAGACCAGCGCGGCGGGCGATCTCCCCGAGGTCTGTATTCCCTTGGTGGATCCGACGCTGAACGCGCTCCACAGCATTGTCATACTGAAACAGGATTTCAGAAACCGACGAGGGCGTGGCGCCGTCGATGCCGATTTCGCCCAGTGACTTTGGTGAGTCTTTGGCCGCAGCTGCCTGAGGCAAGCGAATGAGCAACCAGAGCGCTTCGATGAAGACATCGTCTTTCAGAGCAAATTTCAGCGCTTCCCGACCAAATTCGGTAATCTGATCGGCCACCGCCTCGGTCGGAATGCCGCCGTCCACAATGTACCGAATGATTTCAGGCAAGGAGCGGTATGCCGGCATTCTACCAAGACGCTGATGCCCCATTTATTCTGCTTCCAAAGTTATCAGTGATCGAATCCGGTAGACACACGCCAATCAAATTTTCCCCCGAACCGGCGCCTCTTGCGCACTCAATTGTTCACTCTGTCCCGGACAATGACTCCCTTTTTAGTAATTGGTAAATAAAAAAAACACGCTTGAGGAGAAACAATCGCTTGGCGCGTCTATGAATGATTTCGAAGCAGCGCGCAGAAACCAGATAAGCGTTTGTTTCCGATTGTTTTTATCGGCTGACCGCATAGCGTTTCCCTGTTCAAAACGCTTTTCAAATGGTACTGCAATGAACCCCTTCCCTCCCAACAAGATGACCCCCGCCGAACGCCGCGCCGAACTCTGCGGCCTGCTGGCGCTCGGGTTGGTTCGGCTGCTTGGTAAGGATGGCCGCGAAGTATCTGACAATACTGGAGAACGTCGCCTACACTATCCCGACGACCAATGCCGTCATGCAACTCCAACTCACCGGAGAAACGCATGACGAAGCCCGACCCCATCCCCGCGCGCCTGGCCGCGCTGAAGTCCTTGTCCGTCACCCAGTTGAAGTCGGAGTGGCAGATGATCTTTGCCACGGCGGCGCCGAACAACAGCCGAGCGTTCCTCGAGAGCCGGTTGGCCTACCGCATTCAGGAGCTGACGTATGGAGGCCCTGATCGCGAAACTCGGCGCATGCTGGACCTGCTGGCCGACGAGGTCAGCGGCACCCTGACACGCAAGAGCCAGATCGCCGATCCTCGCAATCCCGTGGTCGGCACGAGGCTGATCCGAGAATGGAACGGGGTCGAGCACACGATCACGGTCCTGCGGGACGGGTTCGAATGGCAAGGCCGCCCCTACAAATCCTTGTCCGCGATCGCGCGCGCGATCACCGGGACGCGCTGGAATGGCTACCGCTTCTTCGGGTTACGCGAACGAAAGCGGGGGAATGATTGATGGATCAACGCGAAAATCCCGTCCGCCGCCACCGCTGCGCGATCTACACGCGCAAATCCTCCGAGGAAGGGCTGGAGCAGGAGTTCAACAGCCTGCACGCCCAGCGAGAGGCTTGCGAGGCCTACATCGCCAGCCAGCGCTCCGAGGGCTGGGCGCTGGTCCGCGATCAGTATGACGATGGCGGGATCTCGGGCGGGACGCTCGAACGGCCCGGCCTCAAGCAGCTTCTGGCCGACATCGAGGACGGCCTGATCGATGTGGTGGTCGTCTACAAGATCGACCGCCTGTCGCGGTCGCTGATGGACTTCTCGAAGCTGGTCGAGGTGTTCGACCGGAACGGCGTGACCTTCGTGTCGGTGACGCAGTCCTTCAACACCACCACGTCCATGGGGCGGTTGACGCTGAACATCCTGCTCAGTTTCGCGCAGTTCGAGCGCGAGGTCACAGCCGAGCGCATCCGTGACAAAGTCCGCGCCTCCCGAATGAAGGGCATGTGGATGGGCGGCTATGTCCCGCTCGGGTACGATGTAAAGGACCGCAAGCTCGTGGTGAACGAGGAAGAGGCCGCTACCGTGCGGGGCATCTTCGAGAGGTTCGTCGAGGTCGGATCAGCGACCGTGCTGGCCCGTGAACTGCGCCGCAAGGGGGTCCGCAACAAGCAGGGCACCTTGGTCGACAAGGGATATCTCTACAGGGTGCTGGTGAACCGCGTCTATCGCGGCGACGCGGTCCACAAGAGCAAGGCCTATCCCGGCGAGCATGCGGCCATCATCGACGCGCAGCTGTGGGATCAGGTCCATGCCATCTTGCGACAGAACCCGCGAAAGCGCGCCAACAACACCCGCGCGCAGGCGCCAGCGCTGCTCAAGGGGCTGATCTTCACGGCCACGGGCGCCGCCATGACCCCGAGCAGCACGAAGAAGGGCGCGCGGCGATACCGGTACTACGTCTCGATGGACGTCATCAAGAATCGCGAACCCAGCGACGCGGGCATCCCGCGCCGCCTTCCTGCCGACCTCGTGGAAGCGGCTGTGGTGACCGAGTTGCGGCGGGTGATGCGCGCGCCGTCGATCACGGCACAGGTCATTGCCCACTTGGCGCGCGAGGGTCACGCCTTCGCCGAGGCCGACGTGATCTCCGCGCTGCAGACGTTCGAGGACGTCTGGGACCAGCTGTTCCCTGCGGAGCAGACCCGGATCGTGCAGTTGTTGGTGCGCCGGGTCACCGTCACGTCCGAGGGGCTGGTCATTGATGTCCGGACCGACGGCGTCTCGGGCGTCATGCGCGACATGATGGCGCCACGAAAGAAGGTGGCGGCGGAATGATGAAACCCGACGAGTCCATCCAGATCTTCGTGCCGCTCAAGGTCCGCAAGCAGAACGGTCGGCCGAAGATCATGCCGCCCTCCACCTATCTGCCCAGCGAAGACCGGACACAGGATCCGCATATCCTGCGCGCCATCGGCCGGGCGTGGGGCTGGCGGCGGCGCATGGAAGCTGGCGAATTCAACACGGTCACCGATCTGGCGAAAGCCGTCGGGCTGGCCGAACGCCATGTCAGTCGACAGCTGCGGCTTGCCTATCTCGCGCCGGGGGTCCTCAAGCGATTGGTCTACAAGCGGGAGGTGCCCGCTGTGACCCTGTTGAAACTGACCGATGTCGCGGCCCTGCCATGGCACGCACAGCCGGAGCGGGTGTTCGACTAAGGCTCAGTGAAAGCTCGCCTGAAACGCCGTTGCGGTCAGCGAGACATGCGCGTCCAGTGGCGGGTGCAGTTCGAACGCCTTCGGCTCGCGTGAGAAATTCCACAGCCGGAACAGACGCCATTCCGACCGGCGCTCATCGGCCACGGCCAGTTCGTTGCGGGTGATGTGGAACGGCGTGCGCTCCCATCCGTTCGTGGTCTTGACCTCGATCAGCCGGGGTAGCCCGTCCGGGGCGAAACTCGCGATGTCGTAGCCCGCGCCGTCGCCATCCTCCTCCGACACCCAGCGCACCTTGCGCGCCAGATCGTCCCGTCCGGCCGTCCGCAAGGCCGCCCGCTCGTGCCCCAGCACACGTTCCTCTCCCGCGCGTCCGAGGGCCCGGTTGCGCTCGTCCCGGCCCGCCACGTCGAACTTGCGCGCGATGTGCAGCATCTGGTCCAACTCCTGCGGAGGCGGCTGGTTCGACAACGTCGGCGGCGGCCCGATCCAGATCTGCGCCGCCTCGCGTAGGCCAGCGGCGGGTTGCAACCGAGGTTGGCGCCCGAGCCAGGCCGGGTTCAGCGCCAGCCACCGCGCCACGGCATCCACCAGCGTCATCTGAAAATTGAATGCGGGCTTGTAGCCAGGGATCCAGTCCTCGCCGAGCCCCTTCAGCACCGCGCTGATGTTCTGATGCTTGAACTCGACGGACCCCTCGGACCGGTCGTTCAGCAGCGGCAGCAGCGCGCGGCGATGCTCGGCCTTGCTGTAGCGGCGCGCGGAGATGTCGTCGGCCAGCATCGCGAAGTAATCCGCGACGATCAGGTCGTTCTCTTCATCCGTCCAGGGCCCGTTCGACATTGCGCCAGGCTATGGGCGCGAAGTCTGTTTGTCATCAGAGACTTCCGGCAGGGTCCTGGCTCGCTTCGGACGCTTCCGCCGGACTTGGGGATCGGCCGCCGCAGAGCCGTCCTTCCGACCGCCCTGCGCCTTCGTGTCGGTCTCCGTCACCGGAATATTTCGCGAACGGGGCGAACCCATGAACGCGGCAACCCATTGGAAATGCGAGGATGTTTTACGCCGTCCCGTGACCGTCAAGGGGCGCTCGAAGAGAGACACGGGCCATTCGGAGACCCATTCTGCGTCGAGCGCCCAGTCTCCGGAAGGCGGATCGCCCAGCCAACGCCCTTTGAAACAAAAAGAAAAAAGGCCCCAATCGGGGCCCTTGGACGGATTCGGTGTCTGAATGTGGCGGACAGGAAGGGATTCGAACCCTCGAGACGGTCACCCGCCTACGCACTTTCCAGGCGCGCGCCTTCGACCACTCGGCCACCTGTCCGAGGCGGTGTTTAGAAGAAACCGTTGGGGGGATGCAAGGGCGATTGTTCAGATATATGGCAAGTTTGTATCAAACGCCGCGTGTGCGGAACCAGAGCCACAGGAAAACACCCGCGATGGCGATCTCGATGGCGGCCGCGCCCAGAATGGCCGGGCGCGCGGTCCCGGTCTGCCAGGCAGTGATCCCGGTCGCCGCCACACCCAGAAACGCAAGCGCACCGATCAGGCAGAGCGTGGCCAGAAACGGACCTGGCGCCAGCCCACGCGCAGAGACCAGAACCACGCCAAGCGCCAGCACGGCGGGGGAAAACCGGCGGGCGGGGAAATCCATGCCGGGCACGTAGCTGGTCGCGTATAGCTGGAAATAGCTGGACGGTGCCACCAGCAGAACCAGCCCCACGACAATCACGAAGCCGCCAACCGCAAGAAACAGCGCGCGCTGCATCATGTGTCGAGGGCGATGTTGACGCGGCGGTTCTGTTTGCCCTTGTTCTCGATCTTGCCAAAGACGACGCGTCCGATCTCGCCGGTGCGGGCGACATGGGTGCCACCACAGGGCTGCAGATCGACCTGCTCCTCGCCCTCTCCGATCCGCACGAGCCGCACCCGTCCGCTGCCGCGCGGCGGCTGCACGGACATGGTCTTGACCAGCGACGGGTTCGCCTCCAGCTCGGCATCGGTGATCCAGCTTTCGCTGACCACGAGGTCACGGTCGATCAGCCGGTTCAGCGTGTCCTCCAGCGCGTCGCGGTCCTCGGGTGGCTCCGGCATCATGAAATCCAGACGCCCGCGCCCTGCCCCGATGGCGCCGCCGGTGACCGGCAGCGGGATGACCACAGACAGCAGGTGCAGCGCGGTGTGCACCCGCATGTGCTTGAACCGCCGTTCCCAATCCAGCCGCTGAACCACATGCGCGCCGATGGGCGGCAGGCGGACCGGCTCTGCGGGCACCAGCACGCTGGTCCCGGCATCGCCCTTGACCGTGGTCGCAATGGCCAGTGTCCGGCCGTCCCAGTCGATCCAGCCGCTGTCCCCCGGTTGACCGCCCCCCGTCGGATAGAACAGCGCCGTGTCGAGGATGACACCGCCTTCCTCGGTGTGGGCGACCACGCGCGACGTCGCCTCGCGGGCATAGGCGTCGGTGCGAAAAAGCGGGTCCTGGGCGTCGGTCACGATGTCGGCTCCTCGGAAGATTCATTCCCGGCCCGCGCACCGGGCAGCGCTTCGGGGTTGCGCAGCCAGATGTCACGCTGAGCAAAGGGAATCTCGATCCCCTCCTTGCGGAACGCCTCGGTGATCTGGTGGTTCACCTCTGTCCGCACCACAAGGATCTTGGTCACGTCCCGAAGGATCATCCGCACGTCGAATTCCAGCGAATCCGCGCCGAACCCCTTGAAATGCACAAAAGGTTCCGGGTTCATCAGCACCATGTCGTGGTTGCGGGCGATCTTGAACAGGATGTCCTCGACCTTGCGGGTGTCGCTGCCATAGGCGACGCCGACATCCACCACCAGACGACCCAGAGTGTTGCCGCGCGTGTAGTTCGTCACGGAATTGGACACCAGATCGGCATTCGGCACGATCACCTCGGTCCGGTCAAAGGTCTCGATCCGGGTCGAGCGCACGGAGATGTCGCGCACCGTGCCGTGCTGGCCATTCACCTCGATCCAGTCTCCCTCGGAAATCGGACGTTCGATCAGCAGGATGATCCCCGACACGAAATTCTGCACGATGTTCTGCAGGCCGAAACCGATCCCGACCGACAGCGCACCGGCAACAAAGGCCAGCGCGGTGAGGTCGATGCCCGCCGCGGTGATCGCGACGATGGCCGCCAGGAAGATGCCAAGATAGCCGGTGCCCGACACGATGGCGGTCTGCCCGCCCTTGTCGAGCCGCGTCTTGGGCAGGACCGACCCGCGCAAACCGCCCTGCAACAGCCGGGTCAGGACGTAACCGATGACAAAGACAAAGGCGAAGGTCAGGAAATCGGTGGGCGAAATCCGCGTCTCGCCAAACGAGAACCCCGCCTGGAACCGCGCCCAAAGCTCGGTCAGGTCGGCCACCCGCGCGCCCCAGATCAGCGCCAGCACCGGCAGCGCCGCAACCGTCAGCACGCTGCCCGAGATGACCGGCAACAGGCTCTGGTTTTCGTCCAGCGGCGTACCGGTGAAGAGATGGTAGAGATCGCGCATCAGGCGCTGCAGCATCAACAGCAGCGCAAACAGACCGAGCGTCAAAATGGTCGGAAAGATCAGCGCTTCGGCAATGTTGAAATAGCCGACCCCCGACAGGATCGGCCCCGCGATACCGACCAGCATCGCACCCTGCCCCGCCAGCCGTGCAAGGCGGGACGGGAAGGTCAGCTGCTGGCTTTCCTCGGCGCCGTCCTCGCTCGTGACCCCCTCGGGCCCGGTGCGGCGCAGGATTTGGCCCAACCGGAACAGGATCAACCCGCAGAGCAGGTGGATGACGAACCCAAGCACCGCATGTGTCTCGTCCGCCCATTCACCGATCTCGGTGAGATAGGTGAACATCGCATTCAGCGCGAGCAGCCAGGACAGGGAATTGACGTAGTACCGCGCTTCGGTGCGGCGCTGTTGCGACAGCAGGATGGTGTTGATCTCGTCATCGCTCGAAAAGGTCTCGACGGCCAACCAGCGCGCCAGCAGCACGACGAACAGCATGTAAGGCAGCACGAAGATGATCTGGGTGCCACGCGTCCCGACCAGACCGCTCATGGTGATCGCCAGCACGAACAGGAACAGCCCTATCGTGGGCACGGCCAGACGCAACAGCGCCAGAAGCGTGCTCCAGACGCCGGTGCCCCTGCGGGTACGCGAACGCAGCCAGGCTCCCAGACGGTCGATCAGCTTGGGCGCACGGAACACCAGAAGCATCGAGAACGCGATGATCCCGAGGATCACCGGCAATTGGTCGAACACTTTCTCACGCACCGACTCGTCGGCCCAGTTGGTCCTCACCTCGCGGGCAATGTCGCGGAACGGAGAAATGACACTGGTGATCGCCGGCCCCCACAAACGCGGATCCAACGGCCCCGGGTCGCGTTCCAAAAGGCGTTCCGTCTCGCGCGAGCGGATGACCTCGTCGATGGAGGCGATCAGGCCGTTGGCGCGGTTATACGCCTCTTCGGCCCGCATCAGCGGCGCCTGGAGCTGGCTGATCTGGTCCCGCAGGTCCTGCCTGCGCTGCGCGATTTCCTCGGGTTCGGACCCCTCCTCTGGCGGCGGCCCCAAGGCATCAAGCTGGGATTGCAAGGTTCCCAGCCTCGGGTCTCCGGCGTTCTGCTGGCTCAGCAGCCGGTCGCGATACCCCGACAGGTCCGAACGCAGTTCCTCGAGGGTCTCGGTGGGTACATCACCTGTTTCTAGGGCAGCTTCGGCGCGGGAGGCAACGTCGCTCCACGCGTCGTAGTCGATTTGCGTCGATTGCGCCCAGACAGACGCCGACGCCAGCAGAACCAGAAGCGTTGCCGCCCGCAGCGCTGCCAGAAGCCGGGTCATGATTCCTCGAAGACGGTCGGAATATCCAGAGGAGCGGCCTGCATCCAATCGGGCACGGGCAAGCCTTTTTCACGCAGGAAGTCGGGATTGAACAGCTTGGACTGGTAGCGCGTGCCATAGTCACACAGGATCGTCACGATGGTGTGGCCCGGCCCCAGATCGCGCGCCATGCGCATCGCACCGGCGATGTTGATGCCGGACGATCCGCCAAGGCACAGACCTTCCTCGGCCAGCAGGTCGAACACAATGGGCAGCGCCTCGTCATCGGGGATCTGGTAGGCGAAATCCGGTGTGAACCCTTCGAGATTCGCCGTGATCCGCCCCTGCCCGATCCCTTCGGTGATCGACCCGCCCTCGGACTTGAATTCGCCGGTGGTATAGTACGAATAAAGCGCCGCTCCCATCGGATCGGCCAGACCGATCTTGACACCCTTGGGCTGAAGCACCTCTGCCACACCCGCAATCGTGCCACCCGACCCCACGGCGCAGACAAACCCGTCCACCTTGCCATCGGTCTGGCTCCAGATCTCGGGACCGGTGGTTTCGATATGCGCCTGCCGGTTGGCGACATTGTCGAACTGGTTGGCCCAGATCACACCCTCGTTGCTGCGCCGCGCCATTTCTTCGGCCAGACGGCCGGAATAGCGCACGTAGTTGTTGGGGTTCTTGTAGGGTGCCGCAGGCACTTCGACCAGTTCGGCCCCCGCCAGCCGCAGCATGTCCTTCTTTTCCTGGCTCTGCGTCTCGGGGATGACGATCACCGTCTTGAACCCCATCGACGCGCCCACCAGCGCAAGCCCGATGCCGGTATTTCCCGCCGTGCCCTCGACGATGGTGCCGCCCGGTTTCAGCAAGCCTTTTTCGATCGCATCCCTGATGATGAAAAGCGCCGCGCGATCCTTGACCGACTGGCCGGGATTCAGGAACTCCGCCTTGCCGAGGATGGTGCATCCCGTCAGGTCGCTGGCCTTGCGCAGCTTGATCAAAGGAGTGTTGCCGACTGCCTCGGCCAGTTCGCCCGCAAAACGCATGATGCCCCCGTCAGATGTGTTTGGTCAGGGTGTAAGACCGCTGGCCGAGGAACTCAAGCCGAGGCGCGCAATCTGCCGCGTTCCGCTGCCAGCCAGTACAGCATCATCACCAGCGGCCCCGCATTGATCTCGCCGCTCCGGACCAACCCCATCGCCGCGTCGAAGGGCATGACATGGCTGCGGATATCCTCGTGTTCCGATGCCAGACCGCCGCTTGACGCAGTGAATTCGGAAAGGTCGACAACGCCCAGGAAACAATGAAAAAACTCGGTCGAATATCCGGGCGATGCATAAACCCGCACCATTGGCTCCAGTGCGCCCAGCCGCAATCCGCTTTCCTCCATCGCCTCGCGCCGCGCAGTGTCGGCGGGCTCCTCGCCCGCATCGACCAGACCGGCGATGGGCTCGAACACCCAGGGCTGCGGATCATCGCGCCACAGCGGACCGAACCGCAGCTGTTCGACGAGGAGGATTTGATCGCTTGCCGGATCATAAGGCAGCACCAACGCGGCATCGAACGCCAGGAACGCCTCACGCATCACGCGCGGGCTGCGGGTGCCGTCGAACCGCTGATGGTCGAACCGAAACTCCGCCAGTTCGAAAAACCCGCGATACCCTTCGGCGCGCTCGTGCAGGGTCACATCCCCGGCGGTGTTCTTGTGTCGCCGCGTGGTCGGGCCGGGATTTGCCCGCGCGATCATCCGCGACCAGTGCCGTGCCATCAGGAACGGACGCAGGCTGGCCGCTGTTTCCGCGTCATACCGTGCCCGGCGCGCCATCACATCGCGCGCGGCACCCACGGCCATTTCACCCCAGCCGCGCACCCAGTCGCCCAGCACCCACTCCGCGCCTCGGGTCTGATCATGCGACATCGGATAAAAACAAAGCGCCGTAGTCTCGGTGCCAGACTCAACAACCGTCACTTCGCTCAGATGATAGGAAAATGCGCCTTCGTAATATCTTAGGCGATCTTCTTCATCTTCTGTCACAGCTTCGAGGATCACTCCGGGCGCGGTGTGACCCGGTGCTTTCTCGATCATCGGATAGGGTTGATCCTTGACCCAGGACACGCGGTGATCTGGCAAAACCGCCGGGTTCAACCGTTCGGACAGCGCATTCGGCCCGACACCCAGCACGGCTTCCAGCACGGGAACGTGGCACAGCGTGCCGTAGAAGAACAGGTCAGACAAACCGCTCTATTTCCAGCGCCGCGCCGCGTATTCCGAAAAATACCCCGTAAGCAGCGCTCCGACCAGGAAGGTCGAGATCATCATGGGGTTCATCAGCAGCGCGCCGTATTCGATGCCGATCTCGAAAATCGCCGAGAACGCCTCGACCGGGCCGTCAAACCGGCGCTTCATCGACTGGTCGAACATCTCGAGGCTGGCATGGACGAACACACACCAGAAGATCAGCGCCGCCACCCCGGTCAATCCGTTTGCAATCGCGTCCCGAGTGCCCCGCCCAGCCCGCGTGCCCACCACGATCCAGCCGACACATGCTCCGATTATGGCGTTGTATATGGAGAAATTACCGAAATACGTGCTGACCGGAAGCAGCGTCTTCACCAGTTCCGACGCCAGATATCCCAAAGCGGCCAGACACAGAGCAGCGATGGCTTTGGCGGCGGTTGGCATTCAGCTGGGTCTCGTAATTGTGATCTGGGTCACATCACAGTTTCCGCTACGAAAGGTCGCCGCGCAAGAGGTGAGATAAAAATTCCACATTCTGCGAAACCGGTCGTCAAAGCCCATGGCTGACACCTGATCCCATTTCTCGTTGAACGTGTCGTGCCAGCGCCGCAGCGTCTGGCTGTAGCTTTCACCGAACTCGATGGACTGCGCGACCTTGAGACCCGCCGCCTCGATTTCCTGTCGCAGCACGGCGGGGCTGGGCAGCATGCCGCCGGGGAAGATATATTTCTGAATGAAATCAACGCCGCGATTGTAAATCTCCCAGCGCGATTCCTCGACGGTGATGATCTGGAGCGTCGCGTGCTTGCCCGGCTTGAGGCAGTTCTTCACCGACTTGAAATAGGTCGGCCAATAGCGCTGACCAACCGCCTCGAACATCTCGATCGACGCGATGCCGTCATACTGACCGGTTTCATCCCGGTAATCCTGCAGCTTGAAGGTCACACGATCCGACAAACCTGCCTTGGCAATCCGCGCCACCGCGTAATTGTACTGCTGTTCGCTGATCGTCAGCCCGGTGACCATCAGCCCCCGCTCCTTGGCGGCATATTCCGCAAACCCGCCCCAGCCACAGCCGATCTCCAGCACGTGATCGCCGGGCTGCGCACCCATCTGGTCGACCATGCTCTTGTACTTGGCGATCTGCGCCCTTTCGGTGCTCTCCTGCCCGGTCTCGAACATGGCCGAGGAATAGGTCATCGTGTCATCCAGCCAAAGCGCGTAGAAATCATTGCCCAGATCGTAATGGTGGCTGATGTTCCGCTTGGCCTGACGCTTGGAGTTCGACTGCATCCAGAACCGGAGCAATTCGTACCAGCGCACGAACTTTATGGCCGGAAAGCTGTCATAGACATCGTTGTTTTCACCATGCACGAAATCCATGAAGGCCTGAAGATCGGGCGTGCTCCACCAGCCTTCGAGATAGGCATCGCTGAACCCCAGATCGCCGTCCCGGATCAGTCGGGCAAAAAGGTCATGGTTGTGCACATGCACTTCGGCCACCGGACCCGGCTCTTTGCCCTCGGCGCGAAAATGCCGCCCGTCGGGCAGGATGAAATCCACACGGCCCTTCCGCAACTTGTCTGCCATCGCGAAGACCTGCGCAAAATAGCGCGGCAGATCGGGTTGATTGTCGGTCGAGGTCAGGATCATTCAGGTCTTCCGCTGTCTAAGTTGGTCTTACTGGCCATAGGCTTACTGGGCAGGCAATTCGTTATCCCAAGGTAGTCCCACCCGGACAAAGACAAGATATACCGAACGTTAAGTAACGGATTTTGCTCGTAATGCGATAAATTTATCCGACAGCGCCTGCGGCGGCAAACCCCTTCTCAGAAATCGCGGTTCTCGTAGGCCGACAAGGCCCGCTTGCGTCCTTCGTCCGGCCCGACCACCGGATCGGGATAGGTGTCGCCCGCTGACAGACCCCAGGAGCGGGGGATCGCGTCGAAATAAGACAGCGCATCTTTGTGCGGATCGCTGTATTCCTCGGCGATCCAGCGGCTCACATAGTCGCGGTCCTTGTCGAACTTGTCGAGCTGCGTCACCGGGTTGAACACCCGGAAATAGGGCGTCGCATCCGGCCCCGACCCCGCCGACCATTGCCAGCCCATCGCGTTCGATGCCGGATCCCAGTCGATCAGGCAGTGATCGAACCAATCCATCCCGATTTTCCAGTGACACATCAGATGCTTGGTCAGGTAGCTGGCCACGATCATGCGCCCGCGATTGTGCATCCGACCGGTCACATACATCTCGCGCATCGCCGCATCGACAAACCGAATACCGGTGCGCCCCTGTTTCCAAGCCGTGACCTCGGCGCTGTCCGCGTCCTCGTTCCACGGAAACGCGTCCCAGTCCTCGCGCCAGTTGCTGCTCAGGATGCGCGGCGTGTGCCACATCAGGTGATAGGCGAACTCGCGCCAGACCAGTTCCTTGAGAAACGTTTCCGCCCCCGGTTTGCCATCCTGCATCGCCCGCTGTCCCGCGTGCCAGCATTGCGCCGGGCTGATCTCTCCCAACGACAGGTTTTCCGACAGGTTCGACGTGCCGTCGACTCCCGGAATGTCCCGCGTGCGGTCATAGTCAGCCACCTTGGTCGCCATGAACGCACCCAACCGCGTTTGCGCGGCCTGCTCACCAAGCTGCACAAACGGCCGCACCACGTCCGCGCCCCGGTCCATCGCCATCGCCAGATCCCAATCCGCAAGCGCCTCGCTGTCGGGCCAGTGATCCGGCGCAGGCAGGGAGGACGGCGCCGACAAAGGCACTGGCACATCGCGGTCGCGCACCGATTTCCAGAACGGCGTGTAGACCTTGTAATATTCCCCCTGCTTGGTCTCGACCGTCCAGGGCTCGAACATCAGGTGCCCGGCAAAGCTTTTGGCCTCGATCCCCTGCTCCTTCAGCGCCGCCTTCACGTCACTGTCGCGCGCCACAGACGCCGGATCATAAGCCCGCTGCCAATAGACCGCACCGGCACCCGTTTCCCTGACCAGCGCCGGGATCACGTCGCGCGCATCGCCCGAGCGCAGGATCAACCGGCTGCCCTTGGCCTCCAGCGCCTCGGCATAGGTCTCCAGCCCCAGCCCCAGGCGCCATTTGGGGGCCGCGCCAAGCCCCTCCACAGATGCGTCGCGCAGGACGACAGGGATCACCGGACCGCCACGCTCCACCGCCGCCACCAGGGCCGCATGATCGCTCAACCGCAGATCCCTGCGAATCCACACCAGTGTCGGAGATGTCATTGCCTTGCCCTTTTCATGTTTCCGCGCGACCTAGCAGCACCACGGCAAAGGTCAAACGACCCTGCCGCAGTCTCCGGTTCGCAGATAGTTTGGGTGGGTCCGCCGCAAGCAGACAGGAGCAGCACCCCTACAACACAGCGTCCAGCGCCTCGATCACCTTGGTCACCTCGGCCTCGGTCGTGTAATGCACGAAACTCAGGCGCAACACGCCCTTGTCCATGTCCACGCCCATCGCCTCAAGCGCGCGCACCGCGTAGAAATCGCCGCCGCCGCACATGATCCCGTGCTGCGCCATCTCTGCCGCGACCTCTTCACCGGGCCGGTTCAGCGCCAGCGCCACGGTGGGCGCGCGCGAAGAGGCCTCGGAGGGGCCGATGAGCCGCACCGAATTGCGGTCCTTCACCGCGTCCAGCAGCGGCTGCAACAGCGCCACCTCATGGTCGCGCATCACGTCATGCATGTCCCGCGCCGACACCCCGTGATGTGCGCCCAGCGCTTCCATGTAGTCGACCATGCCCGCACAGGCCGCGATCTGCGCATGATCCGGTCCCGCAGGCGTGAACCGCTTGTAGAGCGCGCCTGCGTTGAAATAATGCCCCTGGTTCGGCAGGATCTGCCCCAGTGTCCGGCGGATCACCATGATCCCCTGATGCGGACCGTAGGTCTTGTAGCTTGAAAACAGGTAAACATCCGGCCCCAGATCACCGACATTGACAAAGCCATGCGGCGCATAGCTGACCCCATCGACACAGACGAACGCCCCCGCCGCATGGCACAGCGCCGTGATCTCAAGCACCGGGTTGATCTCGCCCACCACGTTGGAACAATGCGGGAAACACACCAGCCGCACGCTGTCATCCAGAAGGTTTTCCAGATCGGCGATGTCCAGATGCCCGGTGTCGCGGTTCACCTTCCATTCCCGAACTTCGATCCCCTTGTTGACCAGATGCCGCCACGGCCCGGTATTGGCTTCGTGATCCTGGTTGGTCACGATGATCGCTTCACCCGGCTGCAGGTATTGCCGGAAGGCCTGCGCCAGAACATAGGTATTCTGCGTCGTGGAGGGCCCGAAACTGACCTCGTCGGTCTCGACCCCCAGCAATGCTGCCAGCCGCGACCGCGCCTCGTCCATCTCGTCTCCGCCCAGTTGTGACGCCTCATAGGGCGCATAGGGCTGCACCTTGCGGGTCCGGTAGAATCGCGTCAGCCGGTCGATCACCTGCCCACAGGCAAAAGATCCGCCTGCGTTCTCGAAAAACGCCTGTCCCTGCAACGAGGGCTCCGAAAATGCGGGGAAGTTTGAACGAACGAAGTCGATATCGAGCATGGTCTTTTTATTCCTTGAGGACACAGCACCAACGCGGGCCAGAAGATACGGGTGACATGGCACAGGAAAACCGCCCCGAACGGTGCCGGGGCGGAGTATAGCGCAAAAAGCGCGGATCAGAGAATGCGACGTTCGGCCTGCAACCCTTTCCAGATGGCGAAACACATCACCAGCAGAACGATGGTAAACGGCAAGCCGGTCGAAATCACCATGGATTGCAACGACTGCAACCCGCCCGCCGAGAGCAGCAGCACGATCGCCACCGCTCCTTCGAAGATGCACCAGAACACCCGCTGCGGCACCGGCGCATCGACCTTGCCGCCTGCCGTGATCGTGTCGATGACCAGCGAACCCGAGTCCGACGAGGTGACGAAGAACACGATCACCAGAACGATGCCGATAAAGCTGGTGATGCTCGCAAGCGGCAACCCGTCCAGCATCTTGAACAGTTGCAATTCAAGCGGTGCGTCCTGCGCCGCCGTATAGCCGTCCAGCACCACTTGCTGGATCGCGACGCCGCCAAAGACCGACATCCACAGCACACAGACCATCGACGGGATCAACAGCACGCAGGTGATGAACTCGCGCACGGTCCGGCCCCGGCTGACACGGGCGATGAACATGCCCACGAACGGCGACCAGCTGATCCACCACGCCCAGTAGAACGAGGTCCAGCCCTGCACGAAGTTGGTGTCTTCACGACCCACCGGGTTCGACAGCGCGGGCAGATACGTCAGGTAAGCGGCAAGGTAATCGACAAACCCGGTCAGGATCGCCAGCGTCGGTCCGGCAAAGAGCACGAACAGCAGCAGCAGCGCCGCAAGCCCCATGTTGATCTCCGACAGCACCTTGACCCCGCCATCAAGCCCGCGCACGACCGAGATGAGCGCCACGGCGGTGATCGCCGAGATCAGGATCACTTCGGTGGTCGAACTCACCGGCACGCCGAAGAGCTCGTTCAGACCCGCATTGGCCTGCGTCGCGCCAAAGCCCAGCGACGTGGCCAGACCGAACAAAGTGGCGAACACCGCCAGAATGTCGATCACATGCCCGGGCCAGCCCCAGACCCGGTCGCCCAGAAGCGGATAGAACGCCGACCGGATCGTCAGCGGCAGGCCCTTGTTGTAGGAAAACAGCGCGAGCGCCAAGGCCACGATGGCATAGATCGCCCAAGGGTGCAGACCCCAGTGAAAGATCGTCGCCGCAAAGGCCAGCCGAACGGCCGCCTCCTCATCGCCACCCGCCGCACCCAAAGGTGCCCAATCGGTGCGCGCCCCGCCCTCTGACGCGGTGCCGCCAAGGGACGCCGCGAAATGGCTCATCGGTTCGGACACGCCGTAGAACATCAGGCCAATGCCCATGCCCGCGGCGAACAGCATCGCGAACCAGCCGACATAATTGTAATCCGGCGTGGCCTCCGCGCCACCCAGCCGCACCGATCCCACCGGCAGCACGATCAGGGCAAGGCAGAACAGCACAAAGATATTGGCGGCAGTCAGGAAGAACCAGTCGAACCCCTGCGTGACGGTGCTGAACATCCATGTGAACATGGCACCCGACTGTTCGGGCAGGGCCAGCGTGTAAAAGACAAAGGCAATGATGCACACACCGGACACCACGAAGACCGGGTTGTGGATATCAAGGCCCAGCGGCCCGATCTTGGTCTCGAAATTGTCCTGTCCAATCTCGTAATCGGTCTCGATGATCTGCGACGACCCCTCTGGTTCGGGTATCCCCTGATTTGCTGAAGTATCGGCCATGAAACGGCCCCCCATATTTTTTCTGAAATTGACTGACGGTTATGCGCGTCAGAACACAGCCGGTTCCGCCAGGGACGTCACCGGACCACCATCACCGACACGTTCGCCCGCTTTGCGACCGTGCCCCCGTTCGACGGCCAGATGTAATCGGTGATGTTGGGCACATGGCTCGCCATCACCACCAGATCCGCCCCGGTCTCCTCGACCGCCTTGAGCAGGGTCGGATCGAGATCCGCCGCCGGGTCATGGCTGGTCAGGCCCACACCTTCGGTTCTTGCACCCGTCGCCTCGCTCTGTTGCTGCGCGAACGCGGTCATCTTCGCGGTGAATTCCTGCGGCGTATGCGCGACCGCTCCCGGTGTCTCAGCCGTGACACCGACATAGATGACGGTTGCATCGTAATGTCGCCCCAGATCCGCGGCACATGTCAACGCGCGGTCCAGTGTCTCGACATGCGCCAGGTCCACCGGCACCATGATTCGATTGAACAAGTCTGTCCCTCCTGCTTTGTCTGCCAGCACGTCGCGCGTGCCGGTCTGGGGACGCGGCCTTTGGGCAGAGTGCCCTGCCTCGTCTCGGTGCCAAAGCGCCCCCGAACATCACCCCGATGCGGGCGACATGTCACAAGACTAAACGAAACAACCGCCCCGATGCAAACCGGAGCGGTGATTGATGTCGCATTTGCGACACAGACGTGCTTCGAAATTCCTTTGGAACACACAGAATTTCGGAAATTTCACCTCGGGACATGTCGCTTTCAGGCGATCACGTCCAAGATGTCGTGGACTTATCCGGCAGCGACATCCACCACGACGCGGCCCTTGACGTGACCTTTCAGGATCTCTTCGCCAAGCCGTGGCAGATCGGCCAGCGTCGCCGGCGTCACCATCGCCTCGAGCTTGTCCATCGGCAGATCCTTGGCGATCCGCTGCCATGCGCGCACACGGTTCTCGTAGGGCTGCATCACGGAATCGATTCCCAGCAGGTTCACCCCGCGCAGCAGGAACGGGATCACCGTGGCAGGCAGGTTGGCACCGCCCGCAAGACCCACCGCCGCGACAGACGCACCGTATTCCATCTGCCCCAGCACGCGGGCCAGCATCGCGCCGCCGACCGCATCGACGCAGCCACCCCAGCTTTCGCTTTCCAGCGGGCGCTTGACGGTCTCGTTGATCTCTTCGCGCGCCACGATCTGCGAAGCCCCCAGCGATTCCAGATAGGACGCCTGTTCCGGACGCCCCGTCACCGCCGCCACCTTATGCCCCAGCGCCGCGAGGATCGCCGTCGCCACCGATCCGACACCGCCCGCGGCCCCGGTCACCAGAACCGGCCCCGGCTTGATGCCGTGATCCTCCAGCGCCATCACCGCCAGCATCGCGGTGAACCCGGCCGTGCCCACCGCCATCGCCTGACGCGTGTCGAGCCCCTCGGGCAGCGGCACCAGCCAATCGGCCTTGACCCGCACCTTCTGGCTGTAGCCGCCCCAATGCGCCTCGCCGACACGCCAGCCGGTCAGGATCACCTTGTCGCCCGGGGCGTAACGCGCGTCATCCGACGCCTCGACCGTGCCGGCAAAATCGATGCCCGGCACATGCGGATAGTTCCGCACCAAACCGCCTCCCGGCCCGATGCACAGCCCGTCCTTGTAGTTCACGGTCGAATATTCGACCGCAACCGTCACCTCGGCCTGAGGCAGATCGCCCAGTTCCAGTGTTTCCACCGCCGCGGATGTCTTGCCGCTCTCCTCGTCCTTGCGGACCACCAATGCGTTGAATCCCATGGCTCGTCTCCTTTTGCTGTCGTCACAACTTCTCTGGTTCAAAAATATCTCGGGGAGCGTGAGGGGCTGGCCCCTCACTCCCCAACTCTGCAACCGCTCAGACCCAGAAGGTTTCCGAAACCTGCGCCGCGCGCACTTCGCGCGGCAACACCACATCCAGATCGGTGCCCTCGTCCCAATGGGTCATGCGTACCATGCCGATGGCCACGTTGGTGCCGAAATCCGGGCTCCACGCCGCACTGGTCACCTGCCCCACCTGAATGTCTCCGGCCATCAGCGGCCACGGCCTGTCGCAGACAGGCACCCGGTCACCGTGGATCTCGATCGCCCGGATCTGCCGCACCGGCCCTTCCTGCGCCACCCGCAAGAGCGCATCGCGCCCGACGCAGCCGATGGCGGTCTGCGTGTTGCAGAACTTGCCCAACCCGCATTCATGCGGCGTGTTGTTGTCGGTCATGTCATTGCCATAGCTCAGCAACCCGCCTTCGATCCGTTCGATCAGGTTGGGACAGCCCGCATGCACATCCAGATCGCGCCCCGCCTCCATCAGCGCATTCCACAGCGGCATGCCCAGATCACTGCCCTCGACGTAGATCTCGAACCCGCCCTGCCGCGAATAGCCCGACCGCGCCACCGCCAGCGACCGGCCCTGGAATTCGAGCATGCGGAAGCGGAAGAACCGGATGTCGCGCACCTGATCGCCAAACACCCGCGCCATCAGATCGTCCGCCTTCGGCCCCTGCACCGCCAGCGGCGACACGTCAGGCTCGTCCACCAGCACATCCAGCCGGAACCCGTAGGCCAGCCCCTTGACCCAATAAAGCAGATCGCTGTCCGCAATGGAAATCCACCAGCGATCCTCCGCCAGCTTGACCGCCACCGGATCATTGAGCATCCCGCCGGTCTCATCGACGATGGGCACGTAGTAACACTGCCCCGGCAGCATCGATCGAAGGTCGCGCGGCGTCAGCATCTGCATCAGCCGCCCCGCATCCGGACCGCGCAGCTCGACCTGCCGCTCACAGGCGACATCCCAGACCTGCACCGCCTCTTTCAGATGGCGGTAATCCTCTTCGACCGACCGGAACACGGTGGGCAAAAGCATGTGGTTGTAGACGGTGTAGCCCTTGACCCCCGCCGCCTCATTGCCATCGGAAAACGGAGTGCGCCGCAACCTGCGCGACGGAGAGATCAAAGCCATGCACATACCTCATGCACAAGTAAACGGGAGGGTGGGCGGGGCGACGTGCCTGCACGAGCGCCGTCCTGCTGAACCGGGATCAGAGCCAAGGCCCCTCGTCCGGCATGAAGGCCAGATCGGTGACAGGCGCCTTGGCCCCCGCCGCCGTCAGCATCGCGTGGATCTGCCCGCGATGGTGGGTCTGGTGGTTGAAGAAATGCAGGATGCACAGATCAAGCGGCTTGGCCATGTCGCGGCCCATCGCGCCGGAATACCAGGTCAGGTCGCCTTTCAGGTCGATCGCGCGCAGCTTGTCGGCCCAGTGCAGGATGCGCGCATCGACACGGTACCGCTCTCCGGCCCAGGCGGCTGCGGTGGGCTGCAGGTCGACACTGTCGGCAATGCCGCCCTCGGGCCGGGCACCGCCATCGAACCGCGACATCCACATCATGTCCCCCCAGAGCAGGTGATTGGCCGTACCCAGAAGCGAGCCGAAAAAACCCTTGCGATCGCGGCGCAGCTCGGCATCGGGCAACACATCGAACGCCGCCCGCAGTTGCGTGTTCTGCCAGGCGTTATACCGCGCCATCGTCACGCAATATTCCGGGAAGATCATCATCTTACTTGGGTCCAGACCAATTGATCGGGCAAATCTCAGCCGATTTGCCGCCAAAATCCCAGATACGGCCGTAGTCGCGCACCTTGGACTTGAGTCCCCTTGCCGCGATGATGTCCGGGCCCATCCAGTACTTTGAATTGGTGATCATCACCGGGTGATCGGGATCGCCGCCATCGAGCATCTCGATCTCGCCCTGGATCTTGCGCCCGATATACAGCCCGCGCTTCTTGCCTTCGCGCACGATTTCGACCTTTTCGCGCTCGGCGCCCACGATGTCGCTGACCAGCATCGTGAAAAGCCCGGTCGTGCCCCCCGCAGCCCCGCTGAAGATCTGCAGGATGCCGTTATAGGCCTTTCCGCTTGCGCGCTCATCCACATAGGCCGCCACTTTCCAGCCGCCTTCGGCCATGCGACCCGGGATCTCGACCATCAGCCCAACGTTCAGGCCCGACAGGCTCTCCCCCTCGTAATGCCCTTCGTCGATGGCAATCGCCATCCACGCATAGCAATGCCCTTCGGTCGGGGGATGCGCGCCAAGGCTGACCACGCAGGGGCAGAAGACCGTACACGAACAGTTCAGGAACAGCTCGCCCTTGATCGCCCACTCGGTCGGTGCCATGCGCCCCCGCTTGGGATTGTCCACCCGCTGGTCGATCCTCTGGCTGACCGGCAACCGGTCCGCATCTGGGCGTTTCTTGACAGCCATCTTATCCTCCCATCACGACAGGCCAGCCGACCACCGCAACACCTGCGGCAATCAACAGAACACCCATCGGTTTTGTTGTATAATGCCCGATCTGGGGCAGTTTTTCGATCACCATGAACAGGGTCGCAAGCCCCATCCAGGCAAGGTTCATCACCCCGCCGACAAATCCCAGTGCCATGAATCCCCAGCAACAGCCGACGCAGAACGCGCCAAGGCCAAGGCCCATGCGCAACCCGCCGTCAAAGCCGGTTTTCCAACGGGTGAGGAAATAGCTCATCGGGCTGTGACACACACCGTGGCACACCTCCTTGGCGCGGGTGAACTGGAACGCACCGACAACGATCAACAGCCCGCCCTGGAAGAATAAGCTGCGCCCTATGCCCAACATGTCGATCACACCGCCGAACAGCAGCGCAAGCTGCACCGCTGTGATCAGCGCCGCGAAAGCCACCCAGACAATCGTGTATCCCAAAAGGACGGCCCACCACCCAATGCGGGTGCCATTGGCACTGACCATCAGATCTTCATAGGCACGCAGTGTCGGCACCATGGTCGGCAGCATCATCGCCGCCATCATGATCGCCCACATGGCAAAGAGCGGCCCGAATTCGGCCATCGGCATCACCATGTCCATGCGGGGGTCCATGTTGCGCATGGTCTCGCCCATCGGCCCCGGACGGCCCAGCAGATCGAGGTCCATGCCCGTGGACATCACGTAAAGGAACACCCAAGACACGAGAATGGCTGCGAAAAACGTCAGCCATCCAATCGTGCGAAATGTCCCCTGCATGCCAAAACCTCCCAGACTCAGCTTGACGATATGAATGTCAGACAATTAAATGTCTGACAAATGGAAAATCCAAAAACCCCACCGAGCCTGTCCGCCAAGATCGCGGACGCCATCCGCACCGCGATCGTCGATGGTCGGTTGCTGGTGGGGGACCGCCTGCCGTCGGAATCCGAACTTGCCGACAATCACGGCGTGTCCCGCGCCACCGTGCGAGAGGCGCTGAAACGGCTGGCGGCGCAATCGCTGATCCGCACGGAACGCGGCGCATTCGGCGGCGCGTTCATCAACCATCTGTCCTACGCCGAGGCCCGCGCGCAGCAGGTCACGACCTCCACGCTGCTGCTGGGGATGAACGCGATCAGCTTTCAGGTGGCCTGCGAGGCCCGCTATGCGCTGGAGCGCAGTTGCACGTCGCTGGCCGCCGAGCGGCGCACCGACGCGCTGCTGGCCACCATGCGATCCGAGATCGACAGCCAATCCACCCGCGACCTGTCGGACGAGGCGTTCTGCGCCTCGGACGTGGCCTTTCACCGCGCGCTTGTGGACTGCGCCGGAAACGAAGTTCTGAGCTATCATCTGGCCGGCAGCGTCGAGGCGATGCAGCCCCTGATGAACATGATCACCTTTACCGCGCGGTCACGCGCCGAAATCATCGACCTGCATCGCGCCATCGTCAGCGGTCTGGAACGCCGTGATGTGGCCTCGGTGGACCGGGCGCTTGCAACGCTCGAAGCCTACACGATCACGCTGGGCCAAACCGTGCTCAAGGCCCGCGCGACGCGCTGAGCGCCTCAGCCCAAAAGCGCGAGCCCCGGGAATGTTTCGAGCAGCCAGAAGGCAAAAGACGTAAACGCCCCGGTCACCAACGCAATCCCGACGATCACCAGCAGCCCGCCCATCGCCAGTTCGATCTTGCGCATGTGCTTCTTGATGCGGTTCATCAGCCCCATCGCGCGGGTCAGGAACATCGCCGCCAACAGGAACGGAATGCCCAACCCGGCGGCATAGACAGCCAGCAGGACCGTGCCCCGCGCCACCGACGCCTCTGACGCCGCCATCGACAGGATCGCACCCAGCTGCGGCCCGATGCAGGGCGTCCAGCCGAACGCAAAAGCCAAGCCCAGCACGTAGGCACCAAAGGCCGATCCGCCCTGCTGACCCGATTCAAGCCGCGCCTCCTGATCCAGAAACGGAATGCGGAACACGCCCAGAAAATGCAGGCCGAAGATGATCACGACCACCCCCGACGCCTGCGCCAGTTGCGTCTGGTACTGAAGGAACAAGGACCCGAAGGCCGAGGCGGTGAACCCCAGCAGGATAAAGATCGTCGACAAGCCCAAGACAAAGAACAGCGCCGCCATGACGCCCTTCCTGCGGCCTTCGCCGCCGGCCTCGATATCGGCCACGCTGACACCCGACATATAGGCCAGGTACGGCGGCACGATGGGCAACACGCAGGGGCTGAGGAACGACAACGCCCCCGCCAGAAGCGCAATGCTCATGGCCGGAAACAGGGCTGCGTCGATGATCTGAAATTCCAACATTCTTTCGACATAGGCCAAGCATCACGCGCTGTCACGCGACGCGGAGTCACATGATCGTGCCAAGCCAGTGGACAGCGGCAGCGCACAGGCCTAAATCCCGCGCATGACACAAGAACTCGATGCCACGGGGCTGCTGTGCCCCCTTCCCGTCCTGAAGGCGCGCAAGCGCCTGATGGGCCTGTCTTCGGGCAGCGAATTGCATGTGCTGACGGATGATCCGGCGGCCATCGTCGACATGCCGCATTTCTGCAACGAGGCGGGCCATACACTTGTGCGCAGCGAAACGCGGGACGATGCCATGCTCTGGGTCATCCGCAAGGCCTGAGCCCACAACGCAAAACGCCCCCGTGCCTGACACGAGGGCGTTTTTTTTCAGTTTATGCTGCTTCGGATCAGCGACCCAGGGTCCACCATCCCCGACGCTTCTTGCCGGAATCGTCGTCTGACCCGTCATCGGCATCTGCACCCACGGTTTCGGGCACGGCTTCAGGCTCGGGCGTCTTTTCAGGCTCGGGCGTCTGCTCTGCTTCGACAGGCGCTTCGCTGACCGGCTCGGCCTCTGCGACCGGCTCCTGAGCCGACGCGGCCTCTTCGACGATTTCCGCAGGAGACACCACCTCAGGCACCGGCGCGATGTCCTCGGTCGGGATCACCGTCAGGGCAGGTTCTTCCGCCGTTTCTGGCTCTTGAGCAACAGGCTCCTCAGCCACAACAGGCTTCTTCGCGCGCGACCGTCTGGCCGGAGCTTTCGCGGGCTTCGGAGCCTCTTCGGCCTCGGCAGCAACCGCTTCACCTTCTGCTGCGGGTTCGGGCTTCTTGCGCGACCGGCTGCGGGGCTTCTTCTTGGGCGCTTCTTCGGCGACGGGTGCCGCCTCGTCCGCCTCTGCCTCGACCTGCGCGGCCTCGGGTTCGGATGTCACCGCTTCTGCCGCAGGCTTGCGCGACCGGCTGCGGGTCCGCTTGGGCTTGGCCGGAGCTTCGTCGTCGGACGCAGCTTCGGTCACCGCGTCGTCGGTCGAGTCGGCGTCGTCTGTCGCATCGGCATCATCGGATGCGTTTTCGGCAACGCGTGCCGCGTAATCCACATCCGACTCGCCCTCTTCCTGACGATCCCGGTTGCGGTTGCGGCCACGGCCCCCCCGGCGCGACCGGCGGCGGCGCTTCTTGGGCTTGGACTCGTCATCCTCGCCATTCGCCTGACCTTTGCCATTGCCATTGCTCTTGGCCTTTGTCTCGACCGGTGTGGCCTCGACCTGCTGTTCCTCGTCCTCGTCGTCTTCGTCCTCGGCGGCATCCTCGTCCACCTGATCCATCAGCGAGGTGTTGACGGACACGACATGCAGCGGCGCTTCGGGCACCACGCGGGTCGCGGTCTTGAACTTCTCGATGGTGAAATCCGGGCTGACCAGATGCACGTCACCTTCGATGCGGACCGACATGCCATACCGGGCCTCGATCTGGGCCACGTGTTCGCGCTTCTGGTTCATCAGGAAGTTGGCAATGGACACGGGACAGCGCACCAGCACTTCGCGGGACCGGCGGCGCACGCCCTCTTCCTCGATCTGGCGCAGCACCTGCAACGCCATGTTGTCATCCGACCGGATCAGACCTGTGCCATGACAGCTTGGGCAAGGCTGGGTTGTCGCCTCGATCATACCCGGGCGCAGACGCTGGCGTGACATCTCCATCAGGCCGAAACCGGAAATCCGGCCAACCTGGATGCGCGCGCGGTCGTTCTTGAGCTTGTCCTTGATGCGCTTCTCGACGGCGGCGTTGTTCCTGCGCTCGTCCATGTCGATGAAGTCGATCACGATCAGACCGGCAAGGTCGCGCAGACGCAGCTGGCGCGCCACTTCCTCGGCGGCCTCAAGGTTGGTCTTGAGAGCCGTTTCCTCGATCGAGCCTTCCTTGGTCGCCCGACCCGAGTTCACGTCGATGGCCACAAGCGCCTCGGTCACGCCGATCACGATATAGCCGCCCGACTTGAGCTGCACCGTCGGGTTGAACATCGCCGACAGATACGATTCCACCTGATGCCGCGCGAACAGCGGCATGGGTTCGGCATAATGCTGCACGTTCTTGGCGTGGGACGGCATGATCATCTTCATGAAGTCCTTGGCGATGCGGTAACCGCGCTCGCCCTCGACCAGAACCTCGTCGATATCGCGGTTATAGAGATCGCGGATCGACCGTTTGATCAGGTCGCCCTCTTCGTAGATCTTGGCCGGAGCGATGGATTTCAGCGTCAACTCGCGAATCTGTTCCCACAACCGCTGGAGGTATTCGTAATCGCGCTTGATCTCGGTCTTGGTGCGCTTGGCGCCTGCCGTGCGGATGATCAGGCCCGCGCCCTGCGGCACGTCGATCTCGTTGGCGATTTCCTTGAGCTTCTTGCGGTCGGGTGCGTTGGTGATCTTGCGGCTGATGCCGCCGCCCCGCGCGGTGTTGGGCATGAGCACGCAATAACGGCCCGCCAGCGACAGGTAGGTGGTCAGCGCCGCGCCCTTGTTGCCGCGCTCTTCCTTGACGACCTGCACCAGAAGAATCTGACGGACCTTGATGACTTCCTGGATCTTGTAGCGCTTGGGACGCGGCTTGCGCGCCGGGCGGATGTCCTCGTGGGTGTCGTCATCGGCAACGGATTCGATGTTCTCATCGCGATCCGCCGGCTCCGACTTGTCATCATGGTCGTCATCGTCATCGTCATCGTCGTGATCGGAGGTAAAGGACCGTTCAATGTCCTCGGGCTCTTCGACCGGCGTGTCCGACACGGTCTCCATCGGAGACAGGCCTTCGCCATCATCGTCCTCGTCATCGAGGTCGATCGTCTCCATCCCCGAGATCTCGTCCGAGATTTCCTTGGTGGCAACCGCATCATCGCCATCCGCCTTGGCAGCGCGCGACCGGTTGCGGCCTCGCCCCCGACGCGACTTGGGCTTTTCATCCTCGTCTTCGCGCCGCGCCTGCGATTCCGCATAGGCGCGCTCTTCTTCCATCAGCGCTTCGCGGTCCGCGACCGGGATCTGGTAGTAATCGGGATGGATTTCCGAAAACGCGAGAAACCCGTGGCGGTTGCCGCCATAGTCGACAAAGGCCGCCTGAAGCGACGGTTCGACCCGGGTTACTTTTGCGAGGTAGATATTTCCAGCAAGCTGGCGTTTGTTCTCGGACTCAAAGTCAAACTCTTCGACCTTGGTTCCGTCGACCACGACTACGCGGGTTTCCTCCGCGTGGGTGGCATCGATAAGCATTTTCTTGGGCATATGTTCCGTGCGCACAACCGTCGCGGCCCCCGTCTTTCATAAAGAGGGCGGGATCGGGTGTGTCTTGTCAAGGCGAGTGCGTGCGCAGTGGCTGGCCGGGGTGAAATGCCCCGTTGCTCTGGCCTCATGTCCTGCGCGCGTTTCATCGCGTTTCTTCTCCGACGCAGATCACCTGGGTGACCGCATCCATTGCGAACCTGATGTTCGGATAAACCTCAGGTGTTTGTAGAAGGCCTTTTGGGCCGTATCAGCCTGCTCTGACCTCAGGACACTCTGCCGATGATCAGAACAGCGAAACTCTTGTGCCACACTCCGAGAGACGGATTGGGCTGTCGATCATGATAGAGGCAGAGCGACCCATTGCACAATGGGCAATCGCATCTTTTCTGCATATGTCTGGTGTCTTAAGACACAATCATCGCCCGATCAGACAAAATGAGTCCCCATGAGCAAGAGCCTCGCCCGCGTCCGTGCAGCCATTGAAACGCTTGGCCTGACCGCCGAAATCCGCGATGTCGGGCAGGCCCGCACCGCGCAGGAGGCCGCAGACAGCGTCGGCTGTCACCTCGACCAGATCGCCAAGTCCATCATCTTCCGCGCCGAACACAGCGGCGATGCGGTGCTGTTCCTGACCGCTGGCGGCAACCGGGTCGATTCGACCAAGGCATCGGCCTGCGCGGGCGAACCGCTGGGCAAGGCGGATGCCGACCTGATCCGTGCGCAAACCGGCTTCGCCATCGGCGGCGTTTCCCCTATCGGGCACCTGACCCCGATCCGCGCATGGCTCGATCCGCGCCTGCTGGAATTCGACGTGGTCTGGGCCGCCGCAGGCACGCCCCGGCATGTCTTTCCGCTTGACCCAAAGCTGCTGCCGAAAATTTCTTCGGCACAAATATCTGATTTCACGTCACAAAATAAGTAAATGTAAAAAACATTCACATAAACTCTTGCAAACCGGCCGTGCATTTCCGATTTGTTCAATGTGAAGGACATTCACATCACGCAAACAACGGAGTTGACAATGAGCACGATCACTGCCCCCGCTTCACTTACGGCCCGCATGGGTTGGTTTTCCCGCGCCGAGGCGTGGCTCGACGACAAGGGCAAAGGCGCCTGGATCGCCGCAATGGTCCTTGGTTTCATCTTTTTCTGGCCCGTCGGCCTCGCCCTTCTGGCCTACATGATCTGGAGCAAACGCATGTTCAATTCATCCTGCAGCCGCAGAAGCAACCGCAGCCTGTCGCCGACCTTCAACACGATGCGGTCCTCGGGCAACGCCGCTTTCGATGCCTACAAGACCGAAACCCTGCGCCGCCTCGAAGACGAGCAGGAAAATTTCGAAGCCTTCCTCAAGCGTCTGCGCGACGCCAAGGACAAGGCCGAGTTTGACCAGTTCATGGACGACCGCGCCAAGACCAACCGCGAACAGCGCGACTCTGCCGAGGCCTGATCCTTGCATCCCCGCACAGTGGCCCCATATCGGGGCCACGCCTGTCCTGACCCAAATCCAACGGTTTCCCCGATGCACGCCAGCAACACCTACCCCAACCTGCCCGACCCGGTGGTCCAGCCCGAATTCTACGACAGCGTCCCGATCAAGCGCGGCATCGCCTGGCTGATCGACGCGGCGCTCATCCTCGTGCTGGTGGTTCCCATCGTCGTGATGACCCTCTTCGTGGCGCTGTGGTTCCTGCCGCTGCTGTTCTTCGTGGTGGGCTTCATCTACCGGGTTGCCACCATCACCGGGGGCTCGGCCACATGGGGCATGCGTGTCATGTCCATCGAGTTCCGCGACAGCCGGGGCGAACATTTCGACTTCAGCCAGGCCTTCATGCACACGCTGGGCTACACCGTGTCGATGTCGGTCTTCCCGCTGCAACTGATCTCGATCGCGATGATGTTCCTCACTGAACGCGGCCAGGGGCTGACCGACATGCTGCTGGGCACCGTGGCCATCAACCGCCGGGCCTGACCGCCCGCGTCAAACCGATTGACAGACGCCCCGCCCTTTGCCATCGAAGCGCAGATGTGCCGACGATGGCGTCGTCGGGCCGAGACCCACATCAAGCTTTCCCACGAAAGCGTATCGTCCTGAACGCCCGGATGTGATGCCGGGCGTTTCCTGTTTGGTCCCCGGTTGATGACACGGAAACATGACCATGCAAGGCACGATCCAGCGCCCCCAGACCTTCACCTGCCACAATGGCGACAAGGCCCCCTTGCCCTTTGCCACCGCCGAATACGACCAGCGCATCGCCAGCCTGCGCGCCATCATGGCGGCGCATTCGCTTGACGCGGTGCTGCTGACCTCGATGCAGAACATCGCCTATTATTCGGGCTTTCTGTATTGCAGCTTTGGCCGCCCCTACGGCCTCGTCGTCACCCCGGACAGCTGCACCACCGTGACAGCCAATATCGACGGCGGCCAGCCGTGGCGCCGCGCCCATTGCGACAACGTCATCTACACCGACTGGTCGCGCAACAACTACTGGCGTGCAGTCGCGGCCCTTGTGGGAAAAGGCCGCCGCATCGGGATCGAGGGCGATCACCTGACCCTCGCTGCCCGCACCACGCTGGACGACTTCCTGAACACGCCGGACCTCGTCGACATCGCCCCGGCCACGATGCAGACCCGCATGGTCAAATCCCCCGCCGAAATCGCGCTCATCACCGAAGGCGCGCGCATTGCGGATGTGGGAGGCTACGCCATCCGCGACGCCATCTCGGTGGGTGCCCGCGAGATCGACATCGCCATGGCAGGCCGCGACGCGATGGAGCTTGAAATCGCCCGCAGCTTTCCCGACAGCGAGATGCGTGACACCTGGGTCTGGTTCCAGTCCGGTCTCAACACCGACGGCGCGCACAACCCGGTGACCATGCGCGCGTTGGAGCATGGCGATATCCTCAGCCTCAACACCTTCCCGATGATCTCGGCCTATTACACCGCGCTGGAACGCACGCTGTTCCTTGGCGATCCCGACGCCGACAGCCTCCGCATCTGGAACGCCAACGTCGCCGCACATGAACTGGGCCTGAGCCTGATCAAGCCCGGCATCTCCTGCGCGCAGATCTGCGACGAGATCAACCGCCTGTTTGCCGATGCGGGTCTTCTCCAATACCGCTCGTTCGGCTATGGCCATTCCTTCGGCATCCTGAGCCACTACTACGGACGCGAAGCCGGGCTGGAGTTGCGCGAAGACATCGACACGGTGCTGGAGCCGGGCATGGTCGTGTCCATCGAACCGATGCTGTGGATTCCCGAAGGCACAGCGGGCGCTGGCGGCTACCGCGAGCACGACATCCTTGTCGTGACCGAGGGCGGCGCGACCAACATCACCGGGTTTCCTTACGGACCCGAGCACAACGTGATCGGCTGAGGCCGCAGGATCAATGGCCCACCCTACACGTCTTCCGTAGGGTGGGCTTTCAACCCGTCACGATAATACGCCAGCACAAATACCCGGATGGCAGAGGCCAGCCCGACATCGATCTCGCGCGCCTCGTCGATCTCTGCGGCAAGCGCGTTGATCGGCATGTCCCGCGCGTCGGCAATATCGCGAAACGCCCGCCAGAACGCGTCCTCCAGCGACACGCTGGTGCGATGGCCCCGCAGCGTCAGCGAGCGCTTTACGGGCCGTCCGCTCATGTGGTTGATTTGCCGTCCAGATCGCGCCGGTCCTTCTCGGCCCGCGCTTTTTCAAGGTCTTTCTGCGCCTTGGTCCGCCCGAACTTCACCGCGTTCTCATCCGCCGAGGCGCGCTTGTCCTTGCGCGCCTTGGTCTTGCGAAACTGGTTGAGGTTGGTGACGGTTGTCATGCCCCAAGATTATCCCAAACGGGCCCAATTTCCAGCCGCGTGTGACGTCTGACGCAGAATTTGAGTATTTTTCACAAGAAGAAGACCAAATGCGCGCGCCTTGATCTTCTTCTTGTTCCAAATACTCGAAAAAGCGGTCTCAGCCCTTCGGACCGATCATGTCCTCGGGCCGCACGACACGGTCAAAGGTCTCGGCATCGACAAAGCCCAGCGCAATCGCCTCTTCCTTGAGCGTCGTGCCGTTCTTGTGCGCCGTCTTGGCCACTTTCGTCGCGTTGTCATAGCCGATGGTCGGCGCCAGCGCCGTCACCAGCATCAGCGATTCCTTCATCAGCTTGTCGATGCGCGGCTCATTGGCCTCGATGCCCAGCAGCATCCGCTCGGTAAAGCTGTCCGCCGCGTCGCCCAGCAATTGCATCGACTGCAACAGATTATAGGCCATCATCGGGTTGTAGACGTTCAACTCGAAATGCCCCTGCGAGCCCGCGAACTTGATTGCGGCATCGTTGCCCATGACGTGCGCTGCCACCTGCGTCAGTGCCTCGGCCTGCGTCGGGTTCACCTTACCCGGCATGATCGAACTGCCCGGCTCGTTTTCCGGCAGGATCAATTCCCCCAGACCGGACCGGGGCCCGGAGCCGAGAAAGCGGATGTCGTTGGCGATCTTGTAGCACGACCCCGCAACTGTGGCCAAGGCGCCCGACATGAAGACCATCGCGTCATGGGCTGCCAAGGCTTCGAACTTGTTGGGTGCGGTCACGAAGGGCAGCCCGGTGATCTCGGCCATGTTGGCCGCCACGGTCTCGCTCCAGCCCGCCTTGGTGTTCAACCCGGTGCCGACAGCCGTGCCGCCCTGGGCCAGTTCGTAAATCCCCGGCAGACAGGCGTTCACCCGCGAAATCCCCATGCGGACCTGATGCGCGTAGCCGGAAAACTCCTGCCCCAGCGTCAGCGGAGTCGCATCCTGCGTGTGGGTCCGGCCGATCTTGATGATGTCCTTGAACTCGTCCGCTTTCTGCTCGAGCCCCGCCGCGAGCTTGTCCAACCCCGGCAGCAGCACGTCGCGCACCATCATCGCGGCTGCAATGTGCATCGCGGTCGGGAAGGTGTCGTTCGACGACTGGCCCATGTTGCAATGGTCGTTCGGGTGCACAGGATCCTTCGATCCGATCACACCGCCCAGAATTTCGATCGCCCGGTTCGCGATGACCTCGTTGGCGTTCATGTTCGACTGGGTGCCCGACCCGGTCTGCCAGACCACCAGCGGGAAGTTGTCGTCGAACTTGCCCTCGATCACCTCGCCTGCAGCCTGAATGACCGCATCCGCCAGACGCGCGTCCAGATCGCCCGAGGCCTTGTTTGCCTGCGCGCAGGCCTGCTTGATCACGCCCAGCGCGCGCACGATGGCGATGGGCTGCTTTTCCCAGCCGATCGGGAAGTTCATGATCGACCGCTGCGTCTGGGCCCCCCAATACTTGTCTGTGGGGACCTCGAGCGGGCCAAAACTGTCGGATTCGGTGCGGGTCTGAGCCATCTGGGCCTCCTCGGTATGCAGTTGCATGCCGTTTAGCCGCAACCGCCGCTTTGGGCAATTGTCAAACTGGCGCAGGCGCTATTTCCGGAACGTATCGAGGCTGACGACCTCGGCATCCTTGCGCCCGGTCTTGCCTTTGTCCTTGGCCTTCGACCCATCCTTTGGCTCTTTCGCCGTGCGCGGCGCACGCACCAGTGCCGAGTCGTCGCTGGCCTCGCCCTCGGTGCTCTCGAACCGCAGACCAAATTCCACCGACGGATCGACAAAGGTCAGCAGCGCGTCGAACGGGATATACAGCCGCTCGGGCGCATCGCCGAAATTCAGCGTCACGGCGAACCCGTCTTCCGCCACTTCGAGATTGTCGAACCAGTGCTGCATCACCACCGTCATTTCGCCCGGATAGCGGTCCGACAGCCAGTCTGCGATTTCCACATCCGGGTGACCGGTGTCGAAGGTGATGAAGAAATGATGCTCCCCCGGCAGGCCGTCCCTCTGGACGTCCTGAAGAACGGTGCGAATCAATCCGCGCATTGCCTGGTGCATCAGGCTTCCATAATTGATGCCAGTCGTCATCGCCGTCATCTCCCGAGTCACCTCCAGCATATTGCATTAAATCCAAAACAAAAGGCTTCGCATGCTTCAATGTGAAGACGCGGGCGGAAAACCCTCAGCCGAAGACCGCGCTGATTTCACGCAGGATTTTCCGCCGGATCGCGCGGGCATAGTCGCGGTGGCCACGGGCGGTTTCCACGAACCCGTCGCGCGTGATCACGTTGCGCTGGTAGAAGTTGGTAATCGCACGGCCCAGCCCTTCGATCGCCAGCCCGTTGACCGTCACCCCGGCGCGTTCCGCCGCGCGCCGCATCTGCCCGATCTCTCCGCCTGCGTTGGGCGTGCCGTCGCCGGACATGTCGATCACCCGCCGCGTGCACTCCGGCCCCCTGCCAAAATGATCGAGCGCGTGGCGCATCGCCTCGGCCGGCGCGGTGTTCGACATGACGAACGCGCGCGGCAATTGCGCCACCGCCGCCGCGAACAGCTCCACATGGCTGGGGCTGCGCATCTGCGTCCAGTCAAGACTGACCTCCTGCGCATCCACCCCCGACCATTGCACCACGCTGAGCGCGACCTCGTCCCGCACGAGGATCTCGGCGATCTCGGGATCGCGCAGCGCCGCGGCAAGCCCGTCGATCTGCAACCGGTATTCGCCCGGATCGACCGATTGCGACACGTCCATCGACAGGATCAAAGCCGTCCGGCAGGCCGCTGCGGGCTGCGCGAGACACAGGGTTATGAAAAGGGCGCGCATGAACATTGTCGCCAGTGATGCCGCGCCACGACCGGAGGTCAAGAAAAACACGCGTGACCGGATCGGGCCGCAGCGTGATTTTCCCTTTGCTCTTGGGACCGCGCCGGATTCATATGCACCCAACCAAAAGGGAGACCACCATGCGCGCAGCCGTGATCCGGGCGTTCAACGAAGACCTGTCCATCGAAACCGTAAGTGACCCGACCTGCCCCGACAACGGCGTGGTGCTTCAGGTCGAAGCCTGCGGCGTCTGCCGGTCCGATTTCCACGGCTGGACCGGCGAACACCCCAAGGTGAAACCGGGCGACATCCTGGGCCATGAATATTGCGGCACGGTTGTCGCCGCTGGGCGCGATGCCAGGCACAAACCGGGCGACCGGCTGATCGCGCCCTTCATCCTGTCCTGCGGCACTTGCCCCGCCTGCCACACCGGCGTGTCCAACACCTGCGCGCAACAAATCGTGCCCGGCTTCGGCACGCAGGGCGCCTATGCCGAACTGGTGGCGGTGCCCTTTGACCACAACCTCGTTCCCCTGCCCGCCAGCATGACCCCCGCGCTTGCCGCCGGTCTTGGCTGCCGGGTGACCACCGCATGGCACGCGCTGACCGACCGCGCCAATGTCCGGGCGGGCGAATGGGTCGCGGTGCATGGCACTGGCGGGATCGGTCTTGCCACGCTGCTGCTGGCCAAGATGCTGGGCGCGCAAGTCGTTGTGGTCGATGTGGTCGAGGACAAGCTGACCCACGCCAGGAGCCTTGGCGCCGATGCGGCCGTCAACGCGCTGACCGACAACGTGGCCCAAGCGATCCACGACATCACTGGCGGCGGGGCACATGTCTCGGTCGAGGCGCTGGGAATCGCGGCGACCACCAATGCCTCCATCGATTGTCTGCGGGTGCTGGGTCGTCATGTGCAGGTCGGCATGCCTGCGGGCGAAACCGGCATGATGCAGGTCAACATGCGCGGCATCTACAGCAAGCAATTGTCGTTCTTCGGCACACGCGGCATGCCCGCCTGGAAATACCCGACCCTGCTCGACATGATCGAACGCGGTCAGGTGGACATCCGCCCGATGGTGGCGCGCGAGGTGTCGCTCTCTGGGGCCAGCGCCGAACTGGCGGCCATGCACGGACCCACCGCGCCGGGCACGGCGGTGATCACGGATTTCACCCGCTGAGCGGTTCTGAAAGCTGACAATGTCATGAAAATGCAGGCTTCTGTTGCCAGGTGCCTGCGAACCCCGCCTTACGCTGCTAGGCGCAAGGGCTTAAAGTTCGGTATTGCGAACAGCTTACGCTGCGAGCGCTACCGGAGCATGGTTGTCATTTGCAACTATACTTTGTGAACCGATAACGGTGGTATCCAACCGAGACAAAGCTAACGTGTTTGGACGTTCGTCGATCCTGTTTCGGCCCCATGGTCCTGCAAATGACAGGGTGTTTGGTGGAGCCGCCGGGTACCGCCCCCGGGTCCGAGCCGTTTATTGAACGCGCGTTTATGTCCATAGGTCCCTTGCGGGAACACATCCAATATCGGGCTTCCTGGTCCGGATTTCAAGCACCAACTTGCCAAAGATGTGCCACGGTGCCCGCGCGCAAGTGTCTGCCCTGTGGGCAAGGTTCCGGGTGCCGACCGTGACCGTCCTTTTTCGCCCGCTCGCACAAGTTGTGATTGGACCGGCGGCCCGCCTTTGGGCATCCTCATCGCATGAAACACATGTTTGCCCTGCTGATCGTGCTCAGCATGTTTGTGCCCCGACCCGCCACCGCGCAAGAGATCGAGGTCGATCTCGAACTGGTCCTGCTGGTGGACGTGTCCCGCTCCATGACGCCGCGCGAGCTCGAGATCCAGCGGCGCGGCTATGCGGAAGCCTTGCGGTCAGACGCGGTGTTCGCGGCGCTGCAATCGGGGCTGCTGCAGACCGTGGCCGTGACCTATATCGAATGGGCCGGCGCGCAGGAGGTTGTGGTCGACTGGCGCGTGCTGCAGACCCGTGCCGATCTCGATGCCTTTGCCAACATCCTTACATCGCGCTTTGAACCCTCGCTGCGGCGCACCTCGATTTCCGAGGCGCTGATCTATGGCGCAGAGCGCATGGACGCCAACATCTACAGCGGTCTGCGCCGTGTCATCGACATTTCCGGCGATGGCCCCAACAACCAGGGGCGCAACGTCGCCCTTGCACGCGACGCGGTGCTGGCCCGTGGCATCACGATCAACGGTCTGCCGCTTTTGACCGAGGAAGGCATCGACACCACCTGGCATCTCGACAATCTCGACATCTATTACCAGAACTGCGTGATCGGCGGGCCGGGGTCCTTTGTCATCCCGGTCTATGACTGGGACGATTTCGCCGAAGCCGTGCAGCGCAAGCTGGTGCTGGAGATGGTCGCCAACCCTGACCCCGCGCAGGTGATCCCGGTGCAGGGCAGCCGGTTCGATCCCACCGATTGCCTGATCGGCGAAAAGATCTGGCAGGACCGCCGCCGCTACTGGGACAGCCCCTGACCCCTTACAGGTTGGCCCAGAGCAGCCACGCGGCGAACACCGCTTCGAACAGGAAGTACAAATGCGCCTTGGGAAAGGGCGGCTTGTCGAGGATCAGCGACAGCGCCCGCCCGGTCCCCGCGCCCAGATAGACGAAGCCCAGCATCGCATAGGCCCAGGGCTCTGCGATCCAAAGGCAGGCGGCACCCACCACGACGAACATGCCCCCCGCCGAGGCTCGCAGCTCCGACAGCCCCATCGTGGTGTCCCCGGTGCGCAGGTCCAGCACCCCGGCGGTATAGCGCGGCGCAAGAAAGCCGAACGCGCCCAGCGCGATGGTCAGAAGGGCAGCGGTGATATTGAGAATGTCGATCATGGGGTCTCCGGTCTTGGTCGAGGGTCAGGGCCTGTGTTCGGTCCTGTGTCCTGCATGCCTCCAGATAGCCCGTGCGGCAGGATTGCCACCAAACAATTGGCGCATTTCTATGTCACTGCTACACTCGCCCCAAAACCAAGAGCAGCCGCCCATGTCCGCCCCGCAGCCCAAGGTGCACCGCCGCAAGGTGTTCTACATCCCCGGCTACGACCCGTTCCCGGCCCGCCGGTACCGCGAGCTGTACCGCAGCGAAGGCGCGAAACAGGCCGAGATCTCGGGCTACGGCCTGCAGGTCGAGGCATCCCGGCAGGATGGCACCTATGGCTGGCACGCCTCTGGCCTGATCGACGACAGCCGCGTGACCGCGGATTTCGAAGTGCTGCTCTGGTCCGACATCGTGCGCGACAGCATGTCGAGCAGCATCCCCGCGACCTATTGGCACCTGCTCCGCACCAGCTGGATCTACATCGCAAGCGGCACGCTGCGCCGTCTGGCGGTGTTGCCCAAAGGCCCGCTTGCCGCAGCGCTCTACCCGATCGGTGTGCTGATCCTGCAACTGCTGGCGGCGCTGCTGGCGGCACATCTGACGGGCTGGGCTTTGTCCACACTCTTCGGTGCTGCGACCCTCTGGGCCATCGGCCCCGGTGTCCTTCTCGACTGGGGCACATCGCTGCTCTACTGGACGCCGTTCTTTGCGATCGTTGTGCTGGTTCTGCGCTGGTTCAAATCGCAGGACCGGCGCATCTACGCCTATTACCTGATGCACGATTACGCCTTTTCGGCCAGTGCCAAAGGGGCAACACCTCCCGCCCTGCAAACCCGCATGGACGACTTTCGCGGCACCATCGCCACAGCCCTGTTGCAGGATTACGACGAGGTGCTGGTGGTCGGTCATTCCTCGGGCGCGCATCTCGCGGTGTCGATCCTTGCCGACATCCTGCGCGACACTCCCGACCGCCCCGCACGACCTGCCCTGTCCTTCCTCAGCATCGGCCACGTGATCCCGATGGTGTCCTTCCTGCCCGATGCATGGGCATTGCGCGCCGACCTCCAGTTCCTGTCCGAACGCGACGAGATCGTCTGGGTCGATGTCACCGCGCAGGGTGACGGCTGCTGCTTTGCGCTCTGCGATCCGGTAGGCGTGTCGGGTGTGGCCACCCGCGACAAGCAATGGCCGCTGGTCTTCTCGGCGCAGTTCTCGCGCACGATGGCCCCCGAACGGTGGACGGCCCAGCGGCGGCAGTATTTCAAGCTGCATTTCCAGTATCTCTGCGCGTTCGAGCACCCGCTGGACTATGATTATTTCCAGATCACCGCAGGCCCGCTGACCCTTGGCCAGCGCTATGCCACCCGCGCGCCCTCGCCCAGCCGCATCGACGTCCCGGTGTCGAAATATACGAACACCGCGCCGTGATTCCCCCGAAACCCAAATCGCGCCCGGACCGCGTGTCGCTCTGGCGCTACCTGCGGCTGTTCCGGCGCGATATCCTGTCGGCCCAACCCGAACGGCTCTATTCCGCGTGGATGGCCGAATTCCGCACACCGTTCTTTCGGTCCTATCTTGCCAATGATCCGGCATTAATCCGGACCATCCTGAACGACCGGCCGCGCGATTTTCCCAAGTCCGACCGCATCGGCGAAGGGTTGCGCCCCCTGCTGGGGCAATCGGTGTTCCTGACAAACGGGCCGGTTTGGGACCGCCAGCGCCGCATCATCGACCCCGCCTTCGAGCGCGGCCGACTGACGCAATCCCTGCCCGCCATGTGGGAGGCCGGTGAGGCGATGGTGACCCGCGTGCTGGCGCAGATCGGCGACGGCACAGAGGTCGAGATCGAGATCGAGGAAATCGCCAGCCACGCCGCCGCCGACGTGATCTTCCGCACGCTGTTCTCCATCCCCATCGAGGACGCCACCGCAAGCGAGGTGTTCCACGAATTCCGCGCCTACCAGCGCAGCCAGCCGATCCTGAACCTAGCCGCCTTCGTGCCCCTGCCCGGCTGGTTTCCGCGCTTTCACCGACCCGCGACCAAACAAGCTGCCAAACGCATCCGCGCCCTGATCACCCAACTCGTAGATCAGCGCCGGGACGCCATCGAACAGGGCACCGCGCCCGACGATCTGGCCACCCGGATCATGACCACCCCGGACCCTGAAACCGGCACCTGTTTCAGCGCCAACGAGATGGTCGATCAGGTCGCGATCTTCTTCCTCGCCGGGCACGAGACCAGCGCCAGCGCGCTGGCATGGTCGCTTTATTGCTGCGCCGCGTCCCCCGACTGGCAGACCCGCATCGCGCAAGAGGCGGAGGTGCTCACCGACCCCAGAGAGGTCAAACGCCTGACCACCAGCCGCGACGTGTTCCGCGAGACGCTGCGGCTCTATCCGCCCGTCCCGATGATGGTGCGCGAAACCACCAAGGCCGAGACGTTCCGCAAACGCGCCATCCCCAAGGCGGCGCAGCTTGTGCTCAGCCCGTGGCACCTGCACCGGCATACGCGGCTCTGGCACGATCCCGATGCATTCGACCCTGCACGCTGGCAGACCGACGCGGCCCGCCAATCGGCGCGCGATGCCTATATGCCGTTCAGCGCCGGCCCCCGCGTCTGCCCCGGCGCGGGCTTTGCCATGGCAGAGGGACCGCTGCTGCTCTCGCTGCTCCTGCGCGCGGTCACCGCGACACCCGTGCACGGCAAGACACCCGAACCCGTCGCCCATCTGACGGTGCGCGCACGCGACGGGATATGGCTGCACGCACGCCCCCGACGCAGATCGGGCACAGATGCGCTGCCATCGAACGGGGGTTAGCGCTAACCGTTTGGCATGGCTCTATCTTTTCGACAAAGGCTGATCTAGGACACGTACAAGCACACCATTCAACCTTGGGGACACCGCATGACCGACACCGCAATGGCAGACCGCATCGAAACCGGCGCAGGCTTCATCGCCGCGCTTGACCAGAGCGGCGGGTCCACTCCCAAGGCGCTGCGCCAATACGGCATCGAGGAAGACGCCTATGACGGCGATGCTGAGATGTTCGCCCTGATCCATGACATGCGCTGCCGGATCATGACCGCGCCGGATTTCACCTCGGACAAGGTGCTGGGCGCGATCCTGTTCGAACGCACCATGCGCGACAGCGTGGATGGCGTGCCGGTTCCCACCTATCTCTGGCAGGAGCGCGGCGTGGTGCCATTCCTCAAGATCGACAAGGGTCTGGAAGAGATCGACAACGGCGCACAGCTCATGAAGCCGATGCCGGGGCTCGAGGCGCTGCTGGCCGATGCCAAGGCGTTGGGCGTCTTCGGCACCAAGGAACGGTCCGTCATCCACGAGGCCAACGAGACCGGCATCAAGGCCGTGGTCGCCCAGCAGTTCGAGGTGGCCTTGACCGTCTGCAAGGCGGGCCTTGTGCCGATCATCGAACCCGAGGTGGACATCAACAGCCCCTCCAAACCCGAGGCCGAGGCGATCCTGAAACAGGCCATCCTGACCCATCTCGACGCGCTGGACGCCCACACAAAGGTCATGCTCAAGCTGACGATTCCCACCGAAGACGGGCTTTATGCGACACTGGCGGATCATCCGTCCGTGCTGCGCGTCGTGGCATTGTCGGGCGGCTACAGCACCGATGACGCCTGCGAACGCCTGTCCCGCAATCCCAACATGATCGCAAGCTTCTCGCGCGCCTTGGCCGAAGGTCTGACACATCAGATGTCGGAGGCCGATTTCAACGCGGCCCTTGGCAGCAACATCGACAAGATCTTCGCGGCGTCGAAGTAACCTTCGCGGCAAACCGGATGATGCAAAAGGCGGGGATTACCCCGCCTTTTGAAGCGCCTTGACCGTGGACCCGTAGCCACCATGATCGACATAGCTGCGCTCGGTCTCGCTGGAGCGGCGACCCAGTGCGGCATTGCGATAGGGAAAGCGGCCGAACTTGCGGATCACTTCGCGATGCGCGCGGGCGTGCAGCAGGTTGCTGGCACCGTGTTCGGGCATCCGGTCCAGCATGAGGCGCACGCAGCGGTCCTGATCGGCAAGGTTTTCCGAATGCATCAGCGGCAGGTAGAAGAACTGCCGCGCCGGTTCGTCGATCTTGAGATCCCAGTTCTTGCCGATCGCCTGCTTGGCGGCGGCAAGCGCAAAACGGTCCGACGCAAAGGCCTTGCCGGTGTCGCGGAACATGTTGCGCGGGAACTGGTCCAGCAGGATGATATAGGCCAGCACACCGCTGGGATAGGTCAGCCACAGGGCATGACGCCCCTGCATCGCCCCGGTCCATGCGTCTTCGAACCGGTCCCGGACCTCCTGGTCCAACGCGTCTTCAGCCTTGTACCATCCACTCGGGCCGACCTCGTCAAGCCAGAAACTCAACACTTCCTCAGGCGTGACCATGACTCTCTCCCCGACTGTCGCGCAAACCCCCCGTGCGCTAGCAAGATCTAGCCAGAAAAACAGTCATGAAACAGTCACATTTGGTGTCATTGACGACATATTCCGCAGGCAGCGCTAAACTGCCTCATTAAATGGCCGTTTTGTCGGGAGGCGTCGCATCAGACTCAGCCTGCGCTTCGGTTTGCGCCTCATGTGCCTCGGCGGTCTCGGCTGCCAATCCCGACGCGATCTCGACAGAGACCGGCGACCCGGTCGGCATCAGGCGCTGATAGGCAATGGTGTCCCCGGACGAGGGTGCCGGGCGCTGCGTCATCCGGTAGACCGCGTACCCCGTCAGCGTCAGCAGCACGATCGCCAGCAGGACGAAATATCCCGGCGGACCCATCACCCCCATCGCGTAGCCGGTGATCACAGGGCCCGCGATCGCGCCCACTCCGTTCACGAACAACAGACCAGCAGATGCCGCCGCCATGTCCTCGTGCTGGAGAAAGTCGTTGGTATAGGCGGTGAGCAGCGAATAGAGCGGGTTGGACAGGCCGCCGATCAGAAAGGCCGACGCCAGCAGCACGTAGAAATTGCTGCCCAGAAGCATCCCCATCAACGACGCAAGCCCCGCAATGAGCGCCGAGAGCGCGATCAGCACCCGCCGGTCGAACCGGTCCGACAGCCAGCCCACGGGGTACTGAAAGATCAACGCCCCGACATAGAACGCTGCCGTGAACATCGGGATCTGTGAAATGCTCAGCCCCGCCTCGGTCGCATAGACCGCCGCCATGCCGAACTGCGCCGCAAAGACGCTGCCCATCAGGAACATGCCGACACAGCCGAGCGGCGACACGTGGTACAATTCGACCAGCGTCATCCGCTTGGTGCTCTCAAAAGCGGGCGTGGGCGAGATCGACAGCAGGATCGGCGCAAAGGCGATGGAGACCAGCACCGACGGGATCACGAAAAGCAGGTATCCCGACGGGTCCGGCACCACCAGCAGGCCCTGCGCGATGATGATGCCCAGCATCTGCACGATCATGTAGGCCGACAGCGCCTGTCCGCGTGTCTCGTTGGTGGCCGCATTATTGAGCCAGCTTTCCGCCGTCACATAGACCCCGCAGAAACAGAACCCGATCACCACGCGGCCAAAGATCCACGCAATCGGATCCTGAAAGGTCGGAAACAACAGCAGCGCCGCCGACACGAAAGACCCCAGTGCCGCGAACACCCGCACATGCCCGACCCGGCGGATCATGTTGGGTGTCACCCGCGACGCCAACAGGAAGCCCGCGAAATAGGCCGACATGACCAGCGACAGCTCTATCGACGAAAACCCGAGCGTCGAGCCGCGCACCCCGAGCAGCGAGCCCTGCAACCCGTTGCCGAGCATCAACAGCAGCATGCCCAGAAGCAATGGCCACGAGGTTCGGATCACGGTCAGCATGTGTTTTCCTTTTGCGGGTCGAAGCTCGTCTCTCATGTGGGGCTAGAGCAGCCCGACCACAACCGCAAGGACAGCAGCGACAGTTTTCCGACACGTCACGCCGCAGACGGGACATGGATCAGGGGATCAGCAGGGAACTGTCGCCATAGGAGAAGAACCGGTAGCGCCTCTCGATAGCGTGGGCGTAGATCAGCCGCACCCGATCCTGCCCCATCAACGCCGAGACCAGCATCATCAGCGTGGACTTGGGCAGGTGGAAATTGGTCATCAAGCCGTCCGTGACCTGAAACTCGAATCCCGGATAGATGAAGATGTCCGTATCGCCCTCCCACGCCCGGATCTGACCGCCGCGCGCCGCACTCTCGATCAGCCGCAGCGCCGTGGTGCCCACCGGGATCACGCGCCCGCCCGCAGCCTTGGTCGCGGCGATCTCGGCGGCGGCGGTCTCGGACACGCGGCCCCATTCGGCATGCATCTTGTGGGTGGTCACATCCTCGACCTTGACCGGCAGGAAGGTGCCCGCGCCCACATGCAGGGTGACGAAACTCATACCGACCCCCTTTGCCGTCAAAGCCGCCACCAGCGCCTCGTCGAAATGCAGGGACGCCGTGGGGGCTGCGACCGCGCCTGCATTGCGGGCCCAGATCGTCTGGTAATCTTCCTTGTCCTGCGCGTCCGCCGGACGCTTGGCCGCGATATAGGGCGGCAAGGGCATCGCCCCCGCCTTGGCCAGCGCCGCGTCGAAATCATCACCCGTCAGGTTGAATCGCAGCCGTCCCTGCCCGTCGGCGCGCCCCTCGAGGATGGCCGTCAAGTCAGACGAGAATTCCACCACCTCGCCCTCGCGCAGTTTCTTGAGCGGCTTGACCAGCGCCGACCATGTCCCGTCCGCCTGCGGCTCCAGCAGCGTGACCTCGATCTTGGCCTCCGTCGGCCCGGTGTCACCAACACGCCGCCGCACCCCGAACAGCCGCGCCGGGATCACCTTGGTGTCATTCAGCACCAGCCGGTCCGTGGGGCGCAGGATGTCGGGCAACTGGTTCACAATGCGATCCGCAATCCCCCCCGCTTCGGCATGCAACAGCCGCGCCGAGGACCGAGGTTGCGCCGGGCGCGTGGCGATCAGGTCTTCGGGCAGGTCAAAATCGAAATCGCTGAGTTTCATGGGTCGGGTCCGCTGGTGTGTCTGTAGCCGCAGCCTCTAGCGGAGACTGCTGCGCAACGAAAGCGGGGAGCAAACCCTTTGCCCCAACAGAGGGCATGCGCCCGACGGGGTGGGCGCGAATGCGCCCGCCGTGGGGCGGGCGGGCGCATGCCCGGGACGCAAGCGCCCCGGGCAAACCCGAGCCGCAACCGGACACCCCGACTACTCCCCCGGCACCGGTGCCGGTCTGCGGAATATCTCGCGGAACAGCCCCGGTGTGAGCGCCGAGAGCGGGTTGACGCTGACACTGGGCTGGCTTGCCGGTCCGGTCAGGTTGAAGTTGAACCCGATCAGCCCCTCGCCCTTCCGGGTGAAGATGCTGCCGATGCCGTTGAGGAAAAAGATCGGCGACAGCACCCCCTGCAAATCCAGACTGCTGGTGCCAAGGTTGTAGGTCCCGTCCAAAGAGATGCCCATCGACGGGCCGGTGGCGCTGGACCGGGTGAGGTAGAGCAGGTCCGGCGTCAGACGGAACCGCGCCTCAACCTCGGTGAACAGGATGCCCGGCCCTTCAAGCTGGTCCAGCAACCCGACGATGCTGATGGCATCCAAAAGCGACGCGATCCCCGGTGCATCGCGCAGCCGCGCATTCGCCACGTCAAGCGATCCGTCATAGCTGCCCGGCTGGCCCGGCACCGGCACCAGCGCCAGCGTCATGTCGCCCCCTGCCACCGTTTGCAGGATGCCGGCCTCGCGGACCACCCGTCCCGCATCGTTTGACCGGATGCGGAAGGCGGTCGATCCGGCCTGCGCCAGCGCCTCTCCGGTGATCGGGGCAGCACCGTTCACGCTTGCGGTGAAACTGCCGGTCAGCCCGGCTCCCGATTGCAGGTCGGCGCGGAAATCGGTCAGGCGGATTTTGTCGGAGATCTGCAACTGGTCCAGCGCCAGTGTCAGCGGCACGCGCCCGGCCCCCGCGCCACCACGACCGCCCCCGAAGGGCGCGTTGCGCAGATCGACCGTCCCGCCAGTGATCCGCACGCCGGGCGGCACCCCGGCACCGCGCCCGGTCAGCGTCACCGGCGCATCGAGCCATCCCCCCGCGCGCACGCGGTCCAGATCAATCGTTCCCAGCGAGCCATCCCCGTTCAGCGTGACCGATCCGCGCGCCTCGAGCCCCGGCGCGTCCAGCACCAGCCGGTCGATCCGCGCGGGCTGTGCCAGCACTCCGGCCACCTCGAACGTGCCCGCACTGCCTTGCGAAAGGCTCCAGCCCAAGGGCGGCAGCGACAGCCCGATCCCGGTCAGCCGCGAGGACAGGGCGAATTCCGGCGCGCGCCCCGGACGCAGATCGACCCGCAGGGCGGCAGGACCGGACCCGCTGATCGTCCCATCGGGCAGCGCCACGCCAAAGCTTTGCGCCGCCGCTTCGGACAGGGTGATCGTGCCCTCGACCGTGCTGCCGGTCTGCGGCTGGCCCGGTTGCGGGATGGGCAGTGTCCAGGACCCGTCAAACGGCACCCCCGACAGCGCCGCCTGACCGGCGACACGCAGGCGGTCATTGGTCACCGTCACGTCCAGCGCCCGCGCCGTCAGCGCGCGTCCGGGGATGATGCGGTCGCTGGCCACCTGCGTCGCCTGCCCGCGCACATCCAGCGCCATGTCCGCCAGCCGCACCCCAGGCCGCAGCGGCAGGTCCAGCGTGCCGTCGAATCGCACCCGTCCCTCCAGCAGATCCACCGCGCGCCCCGCCCTTCGCATGATCCCGAGCGGTTCGGTATCGAGATAGGACAGCAGCGCCTCGATCTCGCCCTCACCGGCCAGAACGACCTGCCCGTCCGACGGGCGTTGCCTTGTGTCGGGAATGACGAAACTGCTGCCGTCGATCACGATTGCCCCACCCTGCGGCGGCGTGATCCGTCCCCGCGTCAGCCGCACCGCGAGACGATCATCGTCGAGCGTGAGCGTCCCCGCCCCCTGCGTGACCACCGGCAAGGACGGCACATAGCGGACCTGCGCCTGCTCGAAGGCGGCGTTGAGATAAACCGCCGGGCGCGGGCCCTCCTGCGCGCGCAGCGCGAACTGCCCCCGCTTGATCAGCCCGCCCTGAATGTTGGTCACCACCCAGTTGCGGGTGCGCGGTGCTAGCGACAGCGGCCAGACATGCATCAGCGCCTCGGGCGTCAATGTGCCGAAACTGCCATCCAGCGCATAATCCCACGCATCCGCAGAGGCGCGCAGCTTGCCGTTCATGCGCAGCGGCACCTGTGGGTCGTCGATCCACACCCGCCCGAGATCCAGCTCGAACGGATCGAGCCGCAGCCGGAAATCCAGCTCGGCGCGGTCCAACGACAGCGGTTCCTCGAACAGCGCATCTGGTGCCGCCTCGAGCCGGGTGAACCGCACCTGTCCGAGCATCTGCGACGGGATCCCGTCGCGCAGTCCGGTCAGTGTGGCACGGCCCTCGGCCACCGCGCGCACAAGGTCGCTGTCCACTGAAAGTTCGGAAAAGCTGATCTCGAAGCGGTCGGGATCGAAGGTGAAATAGCTGCGCGCCGAATTGAACGGCACCGGTGGCGTGTCGGGGGTGGGTTGCACCACGCCCTCCCCGATCTGCAGCGTCGCGTTCAACAGGCCCAGCGATCCGTCCGCCCGCATCGAGGACCGCAGCGCACCCGAGATCGGCGCGCGCAACGCCCCCAGCCAGGCCAGCGCAGGCCCCTGCGTGGCGATGTCCTGCGAAGGCATGTCGTCCAGCGACAGACCGAACGCGACCTCTTGCTGACCAATGGTCGAGGACGCATCGAGCTGCAACCGCGTCGCCGTCGATCCACCCCCCAGCAGCGCGAAGTCACCCGACAGGCGCAGTACATCGCCCTGCCGGTCCAGCCGCAACCGTCCGCCATCCACCGTCCAGCCACGCCGCACGCGGGCATCCTCGAACCGCAGGGTCAGGGCGTTGGCCTCGACGGTGCGCAGTTGCGACAGCCGGTCGTTCATCAGCAGCCGGTCGATCTGCGCGACAAGCGTGGGGATATCCGGCGCAACACCGTCCAGCGCGAAGACGTCTCCCAGCGCCAGCCCCAACTGCCCGGCGCGGTTGCGGGTCAGCGTGACAAAGGCCCCAGAGACGCTGAGTTCGCGCAGCACCACCTTGCGGCGGACCAGGTCCCGCAGCGCCAAGCCGATTTCGATGTCCGACAGGACGGCAACCGGCGACCCGGCGGCGGTCTGCACATCCACATCGAGCAGGATCACGCGGGTCCGACCGTCCGGCTCGAACCTGACCTGTACGTCGCCGAACAGAACCTCGAACCCCGGCAAGGCGGTTGCCAGCCGCGCCTCGACCGTGTCGCGCACCCAGTCCGGGGCCGACAGGCTGCGCCCGACCAGCGCCCAGCCGCTGCCCAGCACCACCAGCAGGACAGCCAGCAGCACCGCAACACCCCACCGCGCCCGCGACCTGCGCGCGGGGGATGCAGGAGTTTCGGAGGGCTGGTCCTCTTCGGTCACTGGAAGCGGCGTCCTTTTGCGTTACACTGTTGACTGCCGGGGGTTCCCCCGACCCGTTTTCATCTTTCTAGAGGATAGCGCCATGAGCGATACACTTGAAATGGCTCCGGACTTCACCCTGCCCGTTCAGGGTGGCGATGACAGCGACGTTTCGCTGTCCGATCTGCGCGGCACCCCCGTCGTGCTGTTCTTCTACCCGCGCGACGACACGTCGGGCTGCACCAAGGAAAACGAAGCCTTCACCGAACTGGAAGGGGAATTTGCCCAGATCGGCGTCAAGGTCTACGGCATCTCCAAGGACAGCCTGCACAGCCACGAGAAATTCATGGCCAAGAAAAAGCTGACCGTGCCGCTGATCTCGGACGAGCATGGCACCGCATCCGAGGATTTCGGCGTCTGGAAGGAAAAATCCATGTACGGCAAAACGTATCTGGGGATCGAACGTTCCACCTTCCTGATCGATGCCGAAGGCCGGATCGCCCGCGAATGGCGCAAGGTCAAGGTGCCGGGCCATGCCGAAGAGGTGCTCGAGGCCGCCAAGGCGCTGTAAAGATCCGGATCGGATCGGGCCCAGCCCGATCCAACCCGCGCACACGCGCACAAGGGAAGCCGCATGAAAACACTCTGCGACATGGCGGTGGACGTTCTGACCACCGCAGACGGGCGCGCCAAGACCGCCAAATCACGTGAGTACGCCGCGCAATGGGCCGCGGCACGCGCCTCTGGCAATCCCCTGCCCATCGGCACGGGCCGGCCGCCTCTGCGCCCCGCCCGCCCCGACGCGCCCGAGCTTCTCGAACCGCGCGATGTGCCCAAGCGCAAACCGGGCAGCCCGCAGGGACGGATCGCGCTCTTGCACGCGGTGGCGCATATCGAACTGAACGCGGTGGACCTGCACTGGGATATCATCCCGCGCTTTGCCCATGTGCCGATGCCGATGGGGTTCTACGATGACTGGGTCAAGGCGGCGGACGAGGAATCCAAGCACTTCAACCTGATGTGCGATTGCCTCGAGGAACAGGGCAGTTTCTACGGTGCCCTGCCCGCCCATGCCGGGATGTGGCGCGCCGCCGAGGACACGGTGGAGGATTTCATGGGACGGCTTGCCGTCGTGCCCATGGTGCTCGAAGCGCGGGGTCTGGACGTGACACCGGGCATGATCGCGATCTTTCAAAAGGCAGGGGCCGACAGCGCGGTGGCCGCGCTCGAGACGATCTATTCCGAGGAGGTCAGCCACGTCGCCTATGGCTCCAAGTGGTTCCATTTCCTCTGCGGTCGGCACGACCACGACCCCAAGGACGCGTTTCACACGCTGGTGCGGCGCTATTTCAAAGGCGCGCTCAAGCCGCCCTTCAACGAGGAAAAGCGCGCCGAAGCCGGGATTCCACCTGATTTCTACTGGCCGCTGACCGAAACCGGCTGACCAAATCCCCGCTTTGTGGCATTTGAGCATCGGCCTGTAAGCCTTGGCGCTATCGGCGAAATCTTGCCAATTGGGCGGCAGATCGCTTGCGCAGTCCCGTCATTGGTCCAAAAAAGTTGCCAATTTCTGAATCGGTGGGTAGAGCCGTAACAGTTACGCGTCCGGAGTTGGGGCTTGAGAGGCGCGGAAAAGGGACGGAAAAGGGAACATACAGGTGCGCACAAGACTTGCGATCAAACTGCATGGAATACTTGAACACTTTTTTCCGGAACGCCGACTTTTCCTGCGCTCTGACACAGACACCCGGTTCATCCGACTGAAATCCAGCACACAGGCGCTCGCTTTTGGCGGCGCCTCTCTTGTTTTGGCATGGAGCATCATCGCCACGGCAATCCTGCTGATGGACTCGATCGGATCGGGCAATTTCCGCGAACAGGCGCGCCGGGATCTCGAGACCTACCAGGTGCGCCTGAACAGCCTGTCGGAAGAGCGCAACGCCCGCGCCGCCGAAGCCATCGCGGCACAGGAACGGTTCAACAGCGCGCTCGAACAGGTGTCGGTGATGCAGTCCAACCTGCTGGACGCCGAAACCCAACGCGCCGAACTGGAATCCGGGCTTGAAGCCGTACAGCTGAAGCTGCGCGACGCGATCCGCGCCCGCGAGGATGTCCGCACCGAACTTGCCTCGCTCCTGAGCGAGATCGAAGCGGGTGGTACAGGCACGGCCTCTTCCGGGTCGGTCGATACGGCAACGCTAGATTTCCTGTCCGCCGCCTTGGCCCGCACCGCCGAGGAACGCGATCAGGTGGTGGTCGATGCGCAGGACGCTCTGATCCGCGCCGACGAGATGGCCACCGAGATCAGGCTGATGGCGGAAAAGAACGACACGATCTTCCGCCAGCTCGAAGAGGCGATGACCGTGTCGGTCAAGCCGCTCGACAAGATGTTCGCGGCGGCAGGCATGAACGCGGACTCGATCCTAAACCAGGTGCGCCGCGGCTATTCCGGCCAGGGCGGCCCGCTGACTCCGCTCAGCCTGTCGACACGCGGCGAAGCATCATTGTCCGAAGACGTGCTGCGCGCCAACCGCATCCTGAACCAGATGGACCGGCTGAACCTCTACCGCATCGCTGCCGAAAAGGCGCCCTTTGCCATGCCGATCAAGGATTCGTTCCGCTTTACCAGCGGATTCGGCTATCGCTGGGGACGCCTGCACGCGGGCACGGATTTCGCCGGTGCACATGGCACGCCGATCTACGCCACGGCGGACGGTGTTGTGACCTTTGCAGACTGGCAGTCAGGATATGGTAGGCTCGTCAAGATACAGCATGAGTTCGGCATCGAGACCCGCTATGCCCACGCCTCAAAACTCTATGTGACCCCCGGTCAAAGGGTCTCGCGCGGGGATCGAATTGCTGCTATGGGGAACACTGGACGTTCCACCGGCACCCACCTACACTACGAAGTCCGTGTCGGCGGCAAACCTGTCAACCCCATGATCTACATCAAGGCTGCAAACGATGTTTTCTAAAAGCAAAATCAATGAGCCCGGTCCCAAGGCAGACGAAGCGAGCACGCCCAAACCGGCGATGCCCGATCCGTCGCGTTCTCCGGCGTCCGAATTCAAGGCCTCCGCTCCGAAGGCCAAGCCGGCAGCCTCGATCCTGTCGAGCGACCTGCACATCACCGGAAACCTCAAGACGACCGGCGACATCAATGTCGAAGGCACCGTCGAGGGTGACATCCGCGCGCACCTTCTGACCGTTGGCGAAAGCGCCACGATCAAGGGCGAAGTGGTGGCTGACGACGTCGTCGTCAATGGCCGCGTCGTGGGCCGTGTCCGCGGTCTCAAGGTGCGCCTGACCGCCACCGCGCGCGTCGAGGGTGACATCATCCACAAGACCATCGCGATCGAATCCGGCGCCCATTTCGAAGGCTCGGTTCAGCGTCAGGACGACCCGCTCAACGGTGGCAAGAAACCCGTTGCGGCGGCACCTGCCCCGACCCCTGCGCCCGCCGCTTCGAACAGCTGACCGCAGATACATTCGGACCGAACAGGGCCGCCTTCGGGCGGCCTTTTATTTTGCGCGAATGTGGGCTCTTCCGGTCTAGGACTGCGCCTGCGGGCGCGGCACCGGGCGGCGCAAGCGCCGTTCGCGGTAGACGATCATCAACCCGCCAATCACGATCAGCGCCGCCCCCGGCCAGAGGTCATCCACCGGCGCTTCGTCAAAGAACAGCCACCCCAGGGCAAACGCGATTGGGATGCCGAAATAGCTGAAAGGCGCAAGGTTACTGGGCTCGGTCATTCGGTAGGCGACGACAAGGCAGAGCACGGCAGAGCCTCCGAACATCCCCATCAGGATGATGAAACCCAGATCCTCGAGACTGGCCAGTGGGGAAAACCCGCCGACGGCCATCGCCAGCATGAACGACCCCACCGCCGCGAAGGCCGAGGAATGCAGGTTGAACAGCGGCGTCGGCACGTCCGGGTCGATCAGCCGCGCGGTCACACCGCTGAACGCATAGAGAAACGATGCCCCCACCGGCAAAAGCAGCGCCCAGGTAAAGGCGTCGCTGCCCGGTTGCAGAATCATCATCACCCCGACAAACCCGACCGCAACAGCCAGCCAGCGCACCCATCCCACCGTTTCGCGCAGGATCGGCACCGCCAGCGCCGTGGTGAAGAGCGCCGTCGTGTAGGAAATCGTGGTCGCCGTGGCAAAGGCCATGATGCCCAGCGACAGGTAGAACATCAGCTGCGCAAAGGTCACCGACAGGCCGCGCAGCGCCGCCAGCTTCCATTGCCGGATGCGCAGCGACCGCCCGCCCGTGCGCCAGCCCGTGGTCATCCAGAGCGCGATCACACTGGGCACAAGGCCGAAGAGGTTGCGATAGGCCGACAGTTCGGCAGCGCTGTAGCGCGTTGACAGGTGCTTGATGATCAGCCCCATCAGGTCGAACAGCACAAGCGCCGCGATGCTGATCAGGATGGCGAGGACCGCGTTGTCCGACGTTTTCTTCATATCATCCTGTTCCGGCACGGTCCCCCACCAAGGAACATGTTTCCGCCCCCCTGTCGACGGCTTTGCACCGATCACAGCACCCGCTTGAGAAAGGCGCGGGTGCGGGCTTCGCGCGGGTTGGCAAACACGGTCTCGGGTGGGCCTTCCTCGAGGATGCGCCCGGCATCGAGGAAACAGATCTTGTCGGCAAGTTCGCGGGCAAAGGCCATCTCGTGCGTGGCGAGGATCATCGTCATGCCCTCGGCCCGAAGCTTCCGCAGCACGTCCAGCACGTCCCCCACCAGTTCGGGATCAAGCGCGCTGGTGATCTCGTCGAACAGCATGATCTCGGGCGACATCGCCAGCGCGCGGATGATCGCGACCCGCTGCTGCTGCCCGCCCGACAACTGGTCCGGGTAATGATCCATCCGGTGCGCCAGATCGAACCGCTCGAACAGCGCGCGCACGGGATCCGCCAGCGACTCGCGGCTCTTGCCCAGCACGCGGCGCGGCGCGAGCATCACGTTCTCGGCGGCGGTCATGTGCGGAAACAGGTTGAACGACTGGAACACGATGCCGATGCGCGCCCGGATCGGTTGCGGGTTCAGCCCCGGTTCGCTGATATCCACCCCATCGAGCAGGATCGCCCCGTCGTCGATGGGTTCCAGCAGATTGATGCAGCGCAGGAGCGTGGATTTGCCCGACCCGGACGCGCCGATCAGGCATACCATCTCGCCCTCGGTCACCGACAGGTCGATGCCGCGACACACCATGTTGTCCCCAAAGCTCTTGGTGACGGATCGCAGATCGAGCTTTGGCATCAGCTCTGCCGCCGCCGCTGCCGGTGCAACAGGTAATCGGCATAGCGCGTGGCCGGGATCGTCACCGCGAGAAAGATCACCGCCGCCCCGACATAGGGCGTGAAATTGGCCAGCAGCGACTTGTAGACGCCCGCCTGCCGGAACACCTCGACCGGGCCGATGAAGCTGAGCAGCGCCACGTCCTTCTGCAGAGCGATAAAGAGGTTCATGTTGGCGGGGGCCACGTTGCGGATCGCCTGCGGCAGCACCACGTAGCGCATGGTCTCACCCTCGGACAACCCGAGCGAGGCCGCCGCCCCGCGCTGGCTTTGATGGATCGAGTCGATGCCCGACCGGATCACCTCGGCCACGTAGGCGGCATAGACCAGCACCAGCGCCACCGAGCCCCAGATGAAGGGCGAATTCCAAGGACGCGGCAGGCCCAGTCCCGGCACGCCAAAGCCGATCAGGTAGATCACGAGAATCACTGGAAGCCCGCGAAACACATCGGTGTAGATCGCCCCGAACAGGCGCAGCGGATAAAGCGCCGGGGACCGCACATCGCGGAACAGCGCGATCACCAGCCCGAGGAAGGCGATGATCGGCGCGCACCACAGAAAGATGGCGACGTTCATGACAAAGGCATCGACCAACCCCGGAAAGATCTTGGCAAAGACCTCGCCGTTGAAAAAGCTGCGCTGCACCGCTGCCCAGCCCGGCGCAAGCGGCACCAGCAGAACCACCGCCGCCACAACCGCAAGGGTGGAGCCTGCAGCGACAGTGATCGACCGCCGCCGCTGACGCTGTTCATAGGCTTGGCGACGGGTCAGCGTCTGCGCTGACCCGTCTCTCAAAGTCGTCTGATCCGTCATGTCACTCGATCACGGGAACGCCGGTGGCATCCTGCAACCAAGTCGCCTCGATCTCGGCCAGCTTGCCGCTTTCGGTCAGCGCGGTGATCGCCGCGTTCACGCAATCGCGCAGCGGGTTGCCCTCTTCGAACAGCAGGCCGAACGTGTCGGGATTGTCCGACCGCTCTGCCGGGAACTGGCCAAGGATCACGCCGCCCTCGACCACGACCGCCGACAGGTAAAGCGCGGTGGGCAGGTCGAACAGCGCCGCGTCGATCTGGCCCGCCTGCATTGCCGCCGTCACATCGGTGTTGTCGCCGTAGAGCAGCGGATCTTTTTCCGGGGCCACGATCTCGGTCAGCATCGGCAGGGCGGTGGTGTTGGCATCCGCCCCCCAGATCAGGCCCTTCAGGCTGTCCAGCGACGCGGTGGCCCCGGCGTCGACCACGCCCTGTGTCGTCAGAACCGCCATGGCCGAGGTGTAATAGGGCAACGAGAAATCGACCATCTGTTCGCGCTCGGGCGTGATCGAATATTGCTGTATGTTGAAGTCGAAATTCTTGGCACCGGGCTGGATCGCCTCGTCGAACGAGGTGCGCACCCATGTCACGGCATCAGCCTCGAACCCAAGCTCTGAGGCAATGGCATAGGCCACGGCCGCCTCGAACCCTTCGCCCGCTTCGGGCGCGTCGTTCAGGACCCAAGGGTAATAGGCCGGGTTGCCGGTGGCGATGGTCAGGACGTTCTCGTCCAGCGTCAGCCCGGCGGCACAGTTGCCGTGGCCGGCCGCCAACGCCATCGAAGAGGACGCGGCCAAAAGACATACGGAAGTCACAACGGTTTTCATTGGTCTGATCGTCCTGTCCAGTTGAGTCGTCCAGAGGTTAGACGGCGGCAGGAATTTGTCCAGAAGCGTCGGATGTCCGGCACAAATGCGCAGCGCCTTGTCCCGGCATTGCCCGGTCTCGCGCCATCACGCGATGCGCCTGTCACAACCTGTGGGCCAGATCGCGATAGGGTCACACGCTAACTGCGCCGCCCTTTCCAGCCGCCCCGGCGTTTGGGGGTGGCGGAGGCGGACAGACCTTCGGTGAGCACCAGCGTCATCGGGTGCCCCTCGACCGGATGGCGCGCCAGAAGCTCGGTGATCAGCGTCTTGCTGTCGGCATCCACCGGCACCGCCAGGGCCCAGTCCAGAAAGATCGAACGGCATTCCTCGTAGGTGATGCCATCGATTTTGAACGATTCCGCGATCAGTCCCTTGGGGTCGGTGGCGTCACCCTTGCGCATGGCTCACTCCTCTTCGCTGACGTCTGGCAGGACTGCAGCGATCACCTCGGCGGCGCGGCGGGTGCGCGTCTCGAGAAGGTCGCGCAGAGTGCCGATGCTGGATGCACCGGTGATCCGGCACAGGAATTCAGACGCGGCGCCAGTGTCGTCGGCGGGCGCGAGCGTGGTTTCGGAAATCAACCGCGATCCGATCTGTAGCGACCAGCACAGGCGGTAGGCGGCACTCAGCGCCTCGGCATCCTCTGGTGTCAGCCAGCCGCAACCCGCCCCGCGCGCGAGAGCGTCGGGCACCGTGTCCAAGGGGCATTCGGCGATCAGCGCGGCGGCCTGCGCCAGCAGTTCGATGTCCTGCAACCGGCCCTGCCCCAGCTTGGCCTCCCACGGTCCGGCATCGCCCTTGGCCGACGCGATGCGCCTGCGCATGATCGCCACCTCGCGCAGCACGTCGTCGCGGTTGCGCGGCGCGGCCATGACCTCGGCCTGAACCGCCGTGACCTCCTGCATCAGCGCCTCCGGCCCCGCGACACAGCGCGCCCGGCTGAGCGCCAGATGTTCCCAGACCCAGGCGTCGTTCTTCTGGTAGGTCTGGAACGAGGGCAGGCTGGTGGCCACCGGCCCCTGATTGCCCGAGGGCCGCAGCCGCATGTCGATCTCGTAGAGCCGCCCCTCGGCCATCGGCGCGGTCACGGCGGTGATCAGCGCCTGCGTCAGCCGCGCGTAATAGGGCCGCGTGCCAAGCGGGCGGCGGCCTTCGGACATCTCGGCCTCGGCGGGATCGTAGATCACGATCAGGTCCAGATCGGAGCGCGAATGCAGCCGCCGCGACCCGAGACTGCCCATTCCGACCACCACGGCTCCGCGACCGGGGCATGGCCCGTGCTTGAGCGCGAATTCCGCATGCACCTCGGGGGCCAGCGCGCCCAGCGTGGCGTCCGCCAGATCGGCATATTGCGCGCCCGCCTCCTCGGCCCCGATGAGGCCGCGCAGCAGGTGCACACCGATGCGGAAATGCCATTCCTTGCCCCAGCGCCGGGCGGTGTTGAGCTTGTTCTCGTAGTCGGTTTCGCGGCCAAGGATAGCACGAAGGTCCGCGCGCAGGGCATCCTGCCCGGGCCAGTCGGCAAAGAAATCCCCGCCGATCACCGCATCAAGGACCGCGGCGTTGCGCGAAAGGTAGCGCGCCAGTTCCGGCGACACGCCGACAATGTCGATCAGAAGGTCGATCAGCTGCGGATTGGCCTCGAAGAGCGAGAACACCTGCACACCGGCAGGCAGCCCGCTCAGGAACCCGTCAAACGCCATCAGCGCATCCATCGGGTGCGAGGTCTTGGCAAGTCGTCCGAGGATCTCGGGTTGCAGGCGTTCGAAGATACCGCTGCCCCGCGCCGAGCGTAGCGCCGGATAGGTGCGCCAGCGGCTGACGATCTCGGAGTTTTCCAGCTCGTCCGGCACGTCGCTGCGCCGCGCGGGTGCGGTGTCGCCGCCAAAGAACTCTTCGGTCAGGGTGTGCACCTCTTCGAGCCGATCCCTGATCTCGCGCTGAAGGCTGGCGCGGTCGGTGCCCATGAAGGCAGCCAGCCGGTCGAACCCGTCGTCCGATTGCGGCAGATCATGCGTCTGCGCATCGCGCAGCATCTGCACCCGGTGTTCAACCTCGCGATGCGCGCGGTAATGATCGGTCAGGGTCCGGGTCACATCCTGCGGCACCCAGCCCTTTTCGGTCAACACCGCCAAGCCCGGCACGGTGCCGCGCACCCGCAGATCAGGGTCGCGCCCCCCGGCGATGATCTGGCGGGTCTGGGTGAAGAACTCGATCTCGCGGATGCCGCCGCGCCCCAGCTTCATGTTGTGTCCCGGCAGGGTGATGGGCCCGCCCAAGCCCTTGTGGTCGCGGATCTTGCGCACCATGTCATGGGCGTCCTCGATCGCTGCGAAATCAAGGTGTTTGCGCCAGACAAAGGGCACCAGCGTCTTGAGAAATGTCTCGCCCGCCGCGATGTCGCCCGCACAGGCGCGCGCCTTGATATAGGCGGCGCGTTCCCATGTCCGGCCAAGGCTTTCGTAATACCGCTCCGCTGCCTCCATGGCGAGACAGACCGGTGTCACCGCCGGATCGGGACGCAGCCGCAGATCGGTGCGGAAGACATAGCCTTCGCCCGTGTTGTCGCTGAGCATGGCGCACATCTTGCGGGTGGCGCGCACGAGGCTGGATCGCGCGTCGTGATAGTCCTCGGGATCAAAGCGGGTCTCGTCAAAAAGGCAGATCAGGTCCACATCCGAGCTGTAGTTGAGCTCTCCGGCGCCCATCTTGCCCATCGCCAGCGCCACCATGCCGCCCGCCAGTTCGGCGTCGTCCTCGGTCTGGCCCGGCAGCTTGCCGCGCTTGATCTCGTGCAGGGTGGTGGCGCGCAGGGCGAGATGCACCGCGAGGTCCGCAAAATCGGTCAGCGCCTGCGTCACGGTTTCAAGCGGCCAGACCGCGGCCAGATCGGCCAGCCCGGTGAGCAGCGCCACCCGGCGCTTGGCCTGCCGCAGCCGCGAGGGCAGCGTGTCGGGCGGAGTGTCGCGAAGCTGTCTGTGTTCGTCGATCAACGCCGCTTCGGGATCGTCGAGCGCGGTTTGCAGCCAGTCCGACTCTTTCTCGACCAGCGATTTGAGATAGGGGCTGCACCCGCCCGCCCCCTCGATCAGCCGCGCGACATCGGCGCTGGCCCAAGGGGCGGCACGCAAGGCGTCGGCCCCCTGTTCGGGGTCATGGGCATGGGGAAGGCGGGTGATGCGGCTGGCAAACGTCATGGCCGCAGATGGCCATGTGTCAGGGGAAAGTGCAATGGGTCTGCGCGTTTGGCGGGTTGCGGGTAACGCCGGGCTGAAGCCCGGCACAGGTACTCGCCCTCCTGGGGCGTGCCCCGAGGATCTGTTCGGCATGAGGTCCTCGGGTCTTCGCCCGAGGATGTTGTAAATTGAAGAAGAAGCGGCGCCGCCCTTGTGGCCTGACCCGTCTCTCATTCTGCCGGGGTTGCCCCCGTGACCTGTGCCCTGTCGGGCCTTCTGAAACCGGGTTCTCATGGTCGGCCCTTGCGGGCTGTCGAGAGAAGGTCAGTTCTGGTGTCGCGGCATGGGAGTGACCCTTCCCGCTCGATGCGCATCGTGGGCGGGGGTATGGCGCAGGAGGCGTTAACGATCCGGAAACCGGGCGTGCGCTGAGTCGCCTATTGCCATCCCGCCAAGGCAGATAACTGTCACCAAGTAAGTCTTGATCCGTTTCCGATCTCCACACAAACTGCTGACAAGTTATTTTCAACAGGGGAATTGGAAAATGAAAGGTCACGTAGCGGCACAGATTGCGCGCGATTCCGCGACGGAGAAATCGGATTTCTACATGAGTCTGTCGGCGCTCATGTGTTGGGATGCCGTCATCGAAACCCAGGCAAAGGCCGGCATCAAGAAACCCAAGAAGCCCGTGTCAGGCAATGATTGCAAACATGTCATCAGTCTTGACGACAGTCCGGTGACCGGAAAAACCGACATGCAGAAAGTGCCCCAAGGCGCGTTTCTCGGCTTCTTCAGGGACGGTACATTGGTGCACGCGATGATCGCCACTGGTGCAGGCATCGCGGCAGGAAACAAGAACGCCTGCATAGGGATCGGTGGACCGGTCGGCTGGGAATTGTTGAACCTTGCAGAAGACCTGAAATGGGAAGCAGGCGGATTTCGCGATCAGGGACAGCGGCTTTTCTTGCTCAGATACCGCGCCGCCGCCTGACCCGGAGGTTGCAGGCAGCGGGCCATATGACCCACACGCCTACACCCGCCGCAGCGCCAGTACGGCGTTCAGCCCGCCGAAGGCAAAGGCGTTGGACAGGGCCACCTCGACCCGTGCCTCGCGCGCCTCGTTGGGCACCACGTCGAGCGCGCATTCGGGGTCCGGTTCCTCGTAGCCGATGGTGGGGGCGATGACCCCGTCGCGCAGGGCCATGATGCAGGCCAGAAGCTCGATCGCGCCAGTGCCGCCGATGCAGTGGCCGTGCATCGACTTGGTGGACGAGATCATCAACCGGTCGGCATGGGCGCCGAACACATCCGCGACTGCGGCGCATTCGGTCTTGTCATTGGCCGCCGTGCCGGTGCCGTGGGCGTTGATATAGCCCACATCCTGCGGATTGAGCTTGGCATCATGCAGCGCCCCCGCGATGGCGCGCGCGGCACCGTTCTTGGACGGCATCACGATGTCGGACGCGTCCGAGGTCATGGCAAAGCCCACCACTTCGGCCAGCATCTCGGCGCCGCGCTTGCGGGCATGCTCATATTCCTCGAACACGAAAACGCCCGCGCCTTCGCCCTGCACCATGCCGTTGCGATTGGCCGAAAACGGCCGGCAGGCGTCCTTGGACATGACGCGCAGCCCTTCCCACGCCTTGACGCCGCCGAAGCAGAGCATGGATTCCGATCCGCCGGTGATCATCACCGGGGCCAGACCGCCATGCACCATCTGGAAGGCCTGTGACATGGCGTGGTTCGACGAGGCGCAGGCGGTGGAGACCGTAAAGGACGGACCCTTGAGGTTGAACTCCATCGACACGTGGCTTGCAGCCGCGTTGTTCATCAGCTTGGGCACCACGAAGGGATGCACCCGGTTCTTGCCCTCTTCGTAGACGCTGCGGTAATTTTCATCGAGCGTCGTCATCCCGCCCCCGGAATTGCCCAGCACGACACCCGAGCGCGCAGCCAATTCGCCCGAAAACTCCAGCCCCGCCTGTGCCAGCGCCTCGCGGGCCGCGATCAGGGTGAACTGGGTGAAGCGGTCATAGAGCGACAATTGCTGGCGGTTGAAATGCGCGGTCTCGTCGAACTCGTGGACCTGCGCGCCGATCTGGATGGCCAGACGTTCGACATCCCGGAATTTGAGCGCGCCGATCCCGCAGCGCCCCTCGCGCATCGCCTCAAGCGTGTCGGGCACGTTCAGCCCCAGCGCGTTGACGGTCCCTGCCCCGGTGATGACCACGCGCTTCATGCAGATTCAGTCCTTTTGCCGGGCGACAAGCCGTTCGACCCCGGCGACCACCGTTTCCACCGACGAGATGTCGAAATCGCTGGCCTGCGGTTCATTGGCGTTGAAGGGCACGGTGATGTCGAATTCCTCTTCCAGAGCGAAGATGCATTCGACAAGCCCCATGCTGTCGATCCCAAGATCCTGCATGGTGTCTGTCAAGGCCACGTCCGACGGCTCGATCATGGCCTGCTCGGCGATGATGCGAATGACCCTGTCTGTCACGCTCATGTGAAGTCCCCAGAGGCTGATTGCTGACTAGGGGGTGATTTAGTCACTTGAGTCGGGCTTTGAAACCGATTTCTTGAGTGCGGCCACATCCGCGATCAGGCGCGGCAGGCGGCGCAATTGCCTGTAGAGGTCAAGCTGCGTGTCCATCTTCATCGCCGGGTAACCCAGCATCACCCGCCCCGCAGGCACGTTGGACAGCACCTTGGTGGCGCCGCCAGTGATGACATTGTCGCCGATAAAGAGGTTGTCACTGACCCCGGTCTGACCGCCCAGCACCACGTTGTTGCCGATGCGGCTCGATCCGGCGATGCCGACCTGCGCGCAGATCAGGCAGTCATTGCCGATCACCACGTTGTGGCCGATCTGGGCAAGGTTGTCGAACTTGCAGCCGTTGCCGATCTGCGTGGCGCGCACCGTGCCCCGGTCAATGCAGCTGTTGGCACCCAATTCCACATCGTCGCCGATCACGACTCCGCCCAGCGAATGGATGCGGGCATAGCTTTGCGCGGTGGCGCCCGCCTGATCCCCCAGCGTTTCGCGGACCTTTTCTGCGGCTGATGGTTCCGGCGTGACAAAGGAAAACCCGTCCGCACCCACAGTTGCGCCGAAATGCGCAATGAAGCGGTCGCCGATGGTGACATCGTGGCCGATCCGCACACCGGGATGCAACAGCGCGCCCTGCCCGATCCGCGCGCCCCGCCCGACAAACACCTGCGCGCCGATCACCGACCCTGCGCCGATCACCGCATCCGCTCCGATCACCGCAAACGGACCAACGGACACGCCCTCGGCCAGTGTCGCGGTCGGGTCGATCACGGCAGTGGGGTGGATCCCAACGCCATAGCCCGCACCCGCATCCATCATCGCAGACAGGCCCGACATGGCATAGCGCGGGCGCGGCGCGAGCAAGGCTGCCGACAGGCCCAAAGCCTGCCAATCCGCACCGGCCCAGAGCATCGCAGCGCGGGCGCGCCCATCGGCCAACTGGGTTGCAAATTCGGGTTTCATCGCCAGTGCGAGGTCGTACGCGCGCGCCTGCGACGGTTCGGCAACAGCGGACACCGACAGTGATGTGTCGCCCTCGGCGCGGATGCCAAGGGCGGCTGCGATCTCAGCAATGGTAAAGGGCATGCACACCTCCGGCCTGATTGGCCGAAGGTCTAGCTGCGAACGCCGCCGATCTCCACCCCTGCCGCGCTGAGCGCATCCCAGATTTCGGCGTCACGTCCGTAGATGTCGCGGCGGAACTGGGTGTGGCCCTTGGCGGTGGTAAAGGCGGTGCGGTAGATCAGATGCACGGGCACGGGGTTATCCAGATTGACCCGTGTTTCGGTCCCGCTTCGCAGGCGCGACTGGAAAAAACCCTCGGGGTCGGAGGTCTGTGCCGCCAGCAGAGCATAGGCGAAGTCATGCGGATCGTTCAGACGAACGCAGCCGTGGCTGTAGGTCCGCACCTCGTGCGAGAACAGGCTTTTTGCAGGCGTGTCATGCAGATAGATGTTGTACTTGTTGGGGAACATGAACTTGACGCTGCCCAAGGCGTTGTTCGGCCCCGGACGCTGGCGCATCGAGAACGGGAAGCTGCGTTCGGTGAAGCGCGCGAAACTCTGGTTGCGGCCGACCACGCGACCCCGGCTGTCCACGATTTCCAGATGCGACACCGCGCCGGGATTGTTGCGCAGCTTGGGCAGGTATTCCCCGACGATGATCGAGCGCGGCACGAACCAGCTGGGGTTGATGACCATGTGGTCCATCTCGTCGGAAAACTCGGGCGTCTGGCGGTCGCGTTCCTGATGGCCGATCACCGAACGGGTCTCGAAGGTCAACTTGCCGTCATCAAAGATTCGGGCGTTGAAATCCGTGAGGTTCACGAGGATGTGCCGCTGTCCCAGACCGCCGGGCATGTTGATCCAGCGTTCGCGCTCCATCGCGACGATCACGGATTTGAGCCGGTCCTGCGGCGTGGTGTTGATCTGGTCGAGCGTTGAGCCGCCTGCGATGCCATCGACTTCGAGACCGTGGTTTTCCTGGAACAGGCGCACGGCTTCTGTGATCGACGCATCATAGCGCGCGGTCACGGTCCGGTCGAGATAGCCCATCGCGATCAGACGGTCGCGCAACGCCACCACACCGGCCCCCGTGTCGCCCGGTTCGAACTTGCCCGAGGGCACGGTTACCCCCCAGCCGCCATGGGCGATGGTGTTCTCGAGCCGCAACTTGGCCCCCATCAGGCGCGCATATTCCGGCGTCTGCGGGGCCAGCGCGCCAAGAAAGGCGCGCGGCGTGTCCGACATCAGGCCATCGAGGTAGTAGCTGGTTTCGCGCAGCGGGATCTCACGCACGATCTCGGCGCGCACCCGGCGGGGGTTGTCGATCACGCCCGTCTGCAGGTCGCGGGCAAAATCGAGGTACAGTTCGGTCAGCGCCACTTCGAGCGATCCGCGGTCGTATGCGCTGCGTACCGAGGCCATGCGCGACAGGATCGCTTCGGCGTTGTACTTGCTGGCAGGCAAGCCGTGATGGCCCGCCATGCTCAGCGCTTCGATCAGCGCGGTGCGCCGTTCCAGATCGGCTTGGGTGCCCCCCGTCCAGATCGGTTCGAACCCGCGTTCGCGGTAGAAGGCGGCGATCTGGTCATCCCCGGACACGTTTTCAGCCACGGCCTGATGGAACGCCGTCACCTGCACGGCACCGGCACCTTGCGGTGCGAGGGTGCTGGTCGCCAGCAAGGCAATCACTGCTGCGCCGCGCAAAAACGTCCGGTGGGTCATCCAATGTCTCCCAAGTTACGTGATACCAACGAAAAATATCGCCTTACCGTTCCCCATCGTCTTGCCGCCCAAAGAGAGTGTCCATTCACAAAATGTTTGGTTTCGCGTTTTAAGAGCGACCTGAGGCACCGGTGCATCGGCCGGTTCGGCACCGCGAGCGGGTATAGAGTAACTTTAACACAGTTTGGTGATTTAAGCAGGAACTTGCCGAAAACCCTTGATCGGGAATTTTCCCGGGAACTTTCGGTTTTTTTGGGATTCGGGATGTGTCATAGTTTCTGCACGGTACGGACTCGGCAGGCCCACGGAACGGCGCGGGCAACAGGAACATCGAAAACGGGACAGGCACTTTTCAATGACTGATACGGTATCTGGCGGCTTTACGCGCCGTGCTTTGCTGGGCGCATTTGCGGCAACGGCAGTCACTGCGGCACCAACCTTTGCGAATGCAGCAGGTTTCCTGCGCGGTGGGGGCGATATCCGACGGATCAAGATGTATTCGGGCCGCACCGGTGAACGGATCGACATGATCTACTGGATCGAGGGCGATTACATCGCGGACGCCATCAAGGAAGTGCATCACTTCATGCGCGATTGGCGCACCGATGACGTGAAATACATCGATCTGCGCACCATCGACATCATGGCAGCGGCGCACAACATGCTGGATGTGTCCGAACCCTACATGCTTCTGAGCGGCTATCGCAGCCCGCAAACCAATGCCATGCTGCGCAGCCGCAGTTCCGGCGTTGCCAAGAATTCGCTCCATCTCAAGGGTCAGGCAGCCGATTTGCGCCTCAACTCGCGGTCTGTCAGCCAGATGGCGCGGGCGGCAGCGGCGTGTCAGGCGGGCGGTGTCGGTCGCTATTCGGGGTCGAACTTTGTCCATATGGATTGCGGCCCGGTGCGCGTCTGGGGCGGCTGACCCCGTCTCACCGATACGCCACGTAATGCAAAAGGCTGCCATGAGGCAGCCTTTGTCGTTTCCGGTGGACCGCACGGGGGCCGAAGCCCCCGCCCCGATCAGAACGTCATCTTGTAGGTCACGGCCCCTGTAAAGCCGCGCGCGCCGTCCAGCCCGATGGAGCTGCTGCCGGACAGGCTCAGGAACGCGCCCGATCCCATCTCCTTGACCACCGATCCGCCGATATACCCCCATGTCTGATCCGGGCGCGGTGCGGACACGCTGCCCAGCGTATCGGCGTTCGGACCGAGCGACACGACGAGCGGATCGTCGTTGAAGTCATGTTCGATGGAGCCGCGCAGGTTGAACACAAGCCCGTCCATGTTGGCGGGCGAAAAGATCGCCGACAGCCCCGCGGTGATCCGGCTCGATTCGTACTCGGTGTCGCCGTAGGACAGGCTTGCCGCGCCGTCGGATTCGGTGAACCCGTCGACCGAGACCTTTTCCCATGTGTAATGCGCAAACGGGTTCAGGCGCGTGGTGCCGTTCACCGAATAGAGTGCCCCACCGCCAATGCGGGCAAAGCGGTAGCTGCCGTCAGTGTCGGCGGTGTAGGTTTCGGTCGCCGGTCCAAGCGCAAAGCTGCGGGTGATGTCATCGACCTGCATCGTGCCGCCGCCGAAGGCCGCGTTGACGTAATACTTGGGCGACAGGGCGACCTGACCGAACACGACGCCGATCATCAGGTCGCTGTCAAAGCCGCCCGCGTCATTGTCGAAATCCACCTCTCCGGCGTCAAAGCTGAGGCCCGCGCCGATGGTGGCGTTCGGTGCCACGGCAATATCGGCGCCCAGCTTGAGCACCTTTGTCGCGCCTTCGATCCCCGGTGTGACCTGCTGCGCATCGCCTTCGAACCTGCCGAATTCGAGGCTGGCATAGACATCGACCTCGCCCACTTCGCGGCGGCGCGGGGTGCCGTTCTCGTCGGTGGTGAACAACACGGTCGGGTTCATGCGGTTCTCGATGGACAGCCCGTGCTGGCGCAGCGCGGTCATCGTCGCCACGGAAATCGCACCGGTCTGCGTCGCGGCCTGAAGCCCGGCAAAGGCAGCCTGACCGAAGATCTGGTGTGCCGAGGTCGTGGGATGCACCCCGTCGGCGAACACCCTGTCTTCGCTGTCGGCGCTGGCATTGATGCCCTGAACACAACTGATCGCGTTGCCGCTACAGGCGGGGACGGTCGCGGCATTCGGCGCGGAAAAGCCGTAGCGGACCGGGTTGTCCTGCACCGCCGTCAGCAGTTTGCCCGCATCAACGACGACGGCACGGTCACCTATCGACGCCAGCAGCGTGGCATTGAACGTGTCTGCGAGGCTTGTCTGCAGCGCCGCGCCCTGCGGCCCCAGCGACAGGCCAAACGGCGTCGCGCCGATGTCGGGGATGGTGACCACGATCACCGACTCTGCCCCGGCCGCCTTGACCCGGTCGACAAGCCCCAAAAGGTCGGTCGCCGCCTGCGCCATGTTGGCCGCCGCATCCTGTGGCGCGATCAGGCCTCCGCCCACCGCCCCGGCCTGAGTGAAGACATCATTGGCTCCACCCCAGAGGATCACCAGGTCGTTGTCGCCCAGCGTCGGGCGGTCGGCCAGCATCCGGTCCACCTGTTCGGACAGGGGCCGTGTTGTGACGCCCAGCGACGGATTGAAGCCGATGCCCTGCGGATCCGTGACCCGTGACCCGCCTTCGGCATAGATCGTGCCGCCCAGCGCCACTTCACCCTGTCCGGCCAGCGGGACCGAGGAATAGAGGTTTGGCCCAAGATCAAGCCCGAGAGAGCGGCCAAGCACTTCGCCATAGGTCAGCGACGAGCCATCGGGGGCATTGGTCAGGAACTTGTAATTGATGACCGGCAGCGCGCCCATGCCACCCGCGATCACCGATTGCGAATAGGCCCCCGCATCACTGAGCGAGTCGCCGATGATGAACACATCATCAAAGCGCAGCTCTTCTGCGGCGGCGAGACCGGCAAGCCCTGTCAGCATCGTGCTCGCAAGGGCGAGTGTCTTGAAAGTCATGGGTTTCCTCCAGTCAGCGGCTTTTTGCTGCCATTATGTAATGGCGAGTGAACAGACCGGAGGGGCCACAAGTCAACGTAAAACTGTATTGCGCGACCGAAGTTACGCTAGGTGACGTGATGCGGAAGCAGGTCAAGTGCGCGCCCCTCGACCTGTTTTCCGTGAGGGGCGCGGGACAGGATCAGGTCGACAACTCAGCGGAGAACCCGTCGAGGCTGCGTTCAACCACCGACAGGATCTCGCGGATCTGCGGTGCCTTGATGATCAGCGGCGGGCAGAAGGCCATGGCGTCCATCATGTTGCGCGAAATCAACCCGTTCTTGAGGAAATGCACGTTCAGCCCCGCACCCAGCTTGCCGGGGGCAAACTCGTCCTTGCGGCCTTCGGGGGCGACGATCTCCAATGCGGCGATGAGGCCGACGCCGCGCGCTTCGCCCACCAGCGGGTGATCGGTGAATTTGGCCAGTCCAGCCTGCAATTCGGCCCCGCGTTCGGCGGCATTGTCCACGAGATTGCGTTCTTCGATGATGCTCAGGTTTTCAAGCGCCACCGCAGCCCCCACCGGATGCGCGCCGCCGGTATAGCCGTGACCCAGCACGCCGATGCGCCCGGATTCGTCGGCGATGGGCGCATAGACCTCTTCGGTCATCATGAAGGCCGAGAACGGGAAGTAGGACGAGGTGATCTGCTTGGACATGGTCATGATGTCGGGCTTGATGTTGTAGGTTTCACAGCCAAACATCCTGCCGGTGCGACCAAACCCACAAATCACCTCGTCGGCGATCAGCAGGATCTCGTACTTGCCCAGAACCTTCTGGATCTTCTCCCAATAGGTCTTGGGGGGAACCACCACGCCACCTGCGCCCATCAGAGGTTCGGCGATGAAGGCGGCGATCGTGTCGGGCCCTTCGGCCTGGATCATCGCATCGAGGTCGTCGGCACAGCGGGTCGCGAACTGTTCCTCGCTCTCGCCCTCCTGCCCCTCGCGCCAGTAATGCGGGCAGGTGGTGTGCAGGATGCCCGGCAGCGGCAGGTCGAAGGATTTGTGGTTATAGGGAAGCCCGGTCATCGATGCGGAGGCAATCGTGACCCCGTGATAGCCGCGAATGCGCGAGATCACCTTTTTCTTCTCCGGCTTGCCCATGGAGTTGGAGCGGTACCAGACCATCTTGAGGATCGTGTCGTTCGCCTCGGACCCGGAATTGGTGAAGAACACCTTGCTCATCGGCACCGGCGCCATGCCGATCAGCTTTTCCGCCAGATCGATCGCAGGCCCGTGCGAGCGATGCGCGAAGTTGTGGTAATAAGGCAGCTTGCTCATCTGCCGTGTCGCGGCGTCGATCAGGCGCTGTTCATTGAAGCCGACCGCCACGCTCCAGAGGCCGGACATGCCCTCGATATACTTGTTGCCATGGGTGTCGAAGACGTGCACGCCCTCGCCCCGGTCCATGATCAGCGGGCCGTTCTGTTCATGCACGCGCGGGTTGGTATAGCCGTGGAAATGATAGGCGATGTCGCGGGCTTCGTCGGAATTCGGGCGCAGATCCATGGGGCACATCTTTCACAATGTCGGAAGGTCTCGCGATACTGGTAACGGGTCCGGGGCTGGCATGGCAAGCCGGATCGCGGCATGATGGGCTGACATAACGACCCAGATGACGTCAGGAGATCTTGCTTGAAAACCTATTTCGACCCGCGCCAGCTTGGCCACCGTCCCGAGGTCTATTACCGGGGCGGCGCGCCGATGCCGCATCCCGAACAGCCCGAACGCGCGATCCTGCTGCGCGACATGCTGCTGGCAAACGGGTTTTCGGTCGACGCGCCCGGTGATTTCGGTACCGGGCCGATCAAGGCGGTGCACGACCCCGCCTATGTCGACTTCTTCGTAGATGCCCATGCCCGCTTTCTGGCCGAGGCTCCCGAGGGCGCGATGGGCATCCCGACGCGCCATCCCGGCACGCGGCGCGGGCGCTGCCCCACCGACATCAACGGCGCAATGGGCTGGTGGATGACCGACACCTCCACGCCGCTGACCGCCGACACCTATCCGTCGATCTACTGGTCGGCGCAAACCGCGCTTGCCGCTGCGGATGACGTGATCAAAGGTGCCCGCGCCGCCTATGGGCTAAGCCGCCCGCCGGGCCATCATGCGATGAAGGACTGCGCCAACGGGTTCTGTTTCTTCAACAACGCCGCCATCGCCGCGCATCACCTGCGGGGCACATGGGACAAGGTGGCGCTGCTGGATGTGGATGTGCATACCGGCAATGGCAGCCTCGACATCTTCTACGACCGGGGCGACGTGTTCTTCTGCTCATTGCATCCTGACCCCGCGGTCTATCCGACCTTCTACCTTGGCTATGCCGACGAAACCGGCGAAGGTGACGGCGCGGGGGCCACGCGCAACGAAGTGCTGAACATGGGCGATGGCGAGACCGAAGTGCTGGCGGCCCTTGACCGGGGGATTGCCGCGATCCAGGCGTTCGGCGCAGAGGCGCTGGTGGTGTCATTGGGCTTTGACATGGCAGCCGACGATCCGCTGGCGGCGGTGCAGGTCTATGCGGATGGCTTTGCCGAGATGGCCCGCCGCATCGCCGCGATGGGTCTGCCGACAGTGCTCATTCAGGAGGGCGGCTATCTTGGCCCATCGCTGCGCGATAATGCCCAAGGATTCCTGACCACGTTCCGCAACGCCATCGATGGCTAGGCGCGGGCGAGGAGGTACGCGTTCTGTGACCGGTCGAACCCTGCGATCTGCAATCCGTCGGCAAAGGCGCCTTCCAACGCCGTGCGAATGCGCAGACGTTCGGCAAGGGCCGCGCCGGGATCATCCAAGGCAAGCTTTGCGAAATCGGCAGGGATTGGCACCGTTCCGGCGGGTGTGGCCTCTGCATCCGCAGGCCGCGTCAAATCCCACTCGGCCAGCAACCGATCCGAAGGTAACCCCGCGTTGATGCCCTCCATCACGCCGTAATAATCGCGGTAATAGGTCCGCGCGGTGGCCCCGAGCCGGTGAATGTTCAGCACCGCATTGGCGCGCCGCGCCGGATCATAGGTCCAGCGCACCCGGCTGATGCCGCGCGCAAGGCACCACTCCTTCTGATAAAGCTTCATCCGCAGGCCAAGCCCCTGCCCCTGCCAGTCGGGATGCACCCCCAGCCGGTGCGAATGCTGCGCAGCAGACTCGCTGGTCGGAAAGGCGAACAGGAACGCCACCATCCGGCCCCCGTCAAAGGCCCCGGCGACCAGCCCGCCCTCGTGCTGGATTGCCAGCAACATGTCGGAATTGTCGGGCGGATCATCCGCACCCCAGACCGCGCGCTGGAACGCCTCGGACGCCTTCATCTCGGCCAGCGAGGCCAGATCGCGCAGCACCAGACCGGTCATGCGGTCCAGACCTCGATCACCTCGGACACCGCATCCAGCGCCACATGATCCAGCGTCACCCCGATCCCCGGCCCCGGTGGCACCGGCATCAGCCCGTCCGTCGCCTCGAGCGGTTCGTTCACGATATCGCGCGCGAAATAACGGCTGGCGCTTGATGTGTCGCCGGGCTTGGTGAAGTTGGGCAGCGTCGCGAGGTGGATGTTATGCGCCCGCCCCACCCCGCTTTCGAGCATGCCGCCGCACCAGACCGGCGCGCCGAAGGCAGCACTCACATCATGGATCGCGCGCGCTTCGGCAATCCCTCCGACGCGGCCCACCTTGATGTTGATGACCCGCGCAGCACCCATTTGCAGCGCGATGCGCGCGTCCTTGGCGGTGCGGATGCTCTCGTCGAGACAGATCGCGGTGTTCAGCGCTGCCTGCACCTGCACGTGATCGAGGATGTCGTCGAAGGCCAGGGGCTGTTCGATGTAATCAAGGTCGAACGCATCCATCCCGCGCAGGACCGGCAGGTCGGACAGCGTGTAGTCGGTGTTGGCATCGACCGTGAGCTTTATGTCCGGAAATTCGGCACGTACGCCTGCCAGCAACGTCAGATCATGCCCCTGTTTGATCTTCAGCTTGACCCGCCGATAGCCCTGCGCCTGCGCCTCGGCGATCCGGTCGAGCGTCACATCCAGCGGCGCGATGCCAAGGCTCACCCCCACCTCGATCCGGTCGCGCACACCGCCCAGCAGGTGACAGAGCGGCTGGTTCAGCGACCGCGCCCAGAGGTCCCAGACCGCCATCTCGACCACCGCCTTGGCCATCCGGTTGCCGCGCCACGGCGCCAGCAGCGGGGCGATGTCCGAAGGGCTGCCGATGCGCAGTCCCACAAGCCTGGGCAGCACCGCGTTGCGCAAGAGATCCAGCGCCCCAGCGATGGTTTCCTCGAGATAGTCGGGCAGCGGGTCCATCACCCCTTCGGCCATGCCGTCCACACCCTCGCCGCGCAACACCAGCAGCGGAAAGGTCTTGTGCGTCATCGTCCCGGTGGAGATCACGAAGGGCGTCAGCAGGGGCAGATGCACAAGGCGCAGTTCGGCCCGTTCGATCTTGATGGCATGAGTCATGCAACACTGGTAGGACAGAGCACGCAAACGGGCAATCCTCCGGTTCGGAGAATGTGGTGCAAGTTCAGTTCAGACGACCTTCTTGACGGCAAAGATCGGCCCGTCGGTCCCGCCCATCCCGCGCCCAAGCACATCGACCTGCGTCAACCCGACAGAACTTGGATCGGACAGGTCGAGAACCAGGTAGCTGGCCGAGGATTTCGTCTGATCGGGAAGCGGCACCTTCCATTGGTTGAGTACCGTCACATCGTCAGCCTGACGAAAGGTGTCGTTGGTGGGCATTCCGGAGGATGTATTTGTGCTCGCGTGAAAGAAATCTGACCTGGCATCTTTGAAAGCATGCAACCTGGTGATTATCCCGCGGATACATCCGTCAATGGCGGAACGAACACCTTTTCCATCGGTTGAGTGGTTGGCGCTATAAACGGGTGACTGCGATGATTGAGCACGGTGGAGGGACGACCTTGAGCAAACTTCGGGCTTTCGCACCCTTTGCCTTGGCATTGGGAATGCTGGGGGCAAGCGTCGGATACGCAGTCGCGCAGGAAACTGGGGATATCTCGGCGTTACGGCAGGAGGCGCTTGATCTGACCAATGCCGCGCGTGCCGAGGCGGGACTTTCCGAACTCGGACCCAGCGAATTGTTGAATGAGGTCGCGCAGGGCCATGCGACCGACATGCTCGAAAGGGACTACTACGCTCACGTGACGCCCGAAGGAGAAACGCCCTTCGAGCGTTTGCTTGCGGCGGGAGGAAGCCGCTGGGGGCTCAGCGGTGAAAACATCGCGAAATGCGAAGGCTGTCCGACCCCACCGGAGCTCGCTCGGGTGCGCGCCTTTCACGAAGGCTGGATGCAAAGCCCCGGCCATCGCGAGAACATTCTGTCCGAGGGCTTTGACAGTTTCGGGTTCGGGATCGTTGGGCGAGGCGACGAGATTTATGCCGTGCAGACGTTTTTCGGTCCCGGCGCGGATTCAGCGGGGGATGGCGACGCCGAACGGCTGACACTTAAGGCCGCGCGGGATCTGGCACTTGATGAAATCAACGCGGCGCGCGCGGCTGCCGGACATGATCGGCTCGAACGCAGTGATGCCTTGGACAGCGTCGCCGAGCGGGTACTGGCGCGCCTCGCCGGCGACGCCGAAGCGCTGCCCAAAAATGTATTCGGATTGTTGCCCGAAGGGGCATCTGGATGGACGAGCCTCGCGCTGCAAAGCGCCAGCCTCGGCGGAACGGGAGCCACCCTGACGCGAGAAGATGTTGCCGCGATCATCTCCGAATGGGTTGCTGCGGGCTCAGGGTCCGAAAGATCGCTCGGCAGCGCAGCCGCATCGCATTTCGGCTTCGCGGCAGAGGCCGCAGGTGGCGGACGAAGCTCGGCGGTCGCCGTATTCGGGGGGCGCAAGTAGGTATCGGAAACCGCTGCCAGCCGGTTTGTCGGATTGATTGCGAAGAGTTCATGAACCCCGGCGTCGGAGGGTGACCGGACCTGCCATTCGCTGCGCCCGCAATGGCGAGCGCCACCCGGGTGTACCCTCAGGGATAAAAGTCGAAAGATTGATTTGCAGGTAAGTCTGTGAAACCCGCCAAAGTAGAAAGCACGCCGCGAAGGCGACGTGCAGTCTATAAGTTCTGTTCATTGATGTGCGTACAGAGCCGCCGCCATAATGGCAGAACGACATCTATTGTTTTGCAGCGTACTCGTCCACCTGTTGCTTGGCTTCCTCTTTTCCGATGCCGTAGCGCTCCTGAATCTTGCCGACGAGTTGGTCGTAATTTCCTTCGGCTTGCTGTATTTCATCGTCAGTCAGCTTGCCCCAGTTCTCCTTGATGGAGCCGGTCATCTGCTTCCAATTGCCTTTGATCTGGTCCCAGTTCATCATTCTCTCCTTATTTGCATCTTCCTCTCCTAAACACGCATCCAGCCCTGAGGGTTCCACGGATTGTTACCAGCCGTTCTGTTTGAACCTCTGGCGGGGGCCGTTTGATTTCAGGATCGCGCCGATGGTAAGTCTGCCCATATGTCCGACTTTACCAACCGCCCTCATATTGACCGACATTCCCCAAGTCGGCTGCCGGCGGGTAGCAAGATTGAACCGCACAGGATCAGGCTTTTTTCGCCCCGAGCGCCGTCTGCGGTCGTGCAAACGCCTTGAACTGGGCGGATCTGGCCGTGAACCCGCAGCGTCCTTGGGGAAGGACCGCTGAGACCTCGACTCGCACTGACATCCGCAAGCCGAACAGGAGATCGACCTGCCCTGAATGACTGCCTTGCGCGAGGCGGCGGAGATGCGGGTGTCCGCACCCGGAGCCTTGGACCTGCTGCCGTCCGTTCCGGTGGACCCGGCGCGGATCGATCTGGAGAGTTTCCTGGCTGACGATCTGCGGGGGCGGATCAGACAGTATTTCGCCATGGACGTCACGCTGTGCTGGACTGTGCGGCGCGGGGCCGAAGCGCAGATTGGCATACCTGTCATGGCAGCGGGGCGCGTTGAAAACCATCCCGTCAACCGACGTGTGAGCCAGCGCGATGATCTGGTCATCACCGTCATGTAGCATGTGCTTTTCGACCAGTTCGAACCCCACGGGCGAGAGATCCGGCGCTGACAACCGAATTGCGATGTCCTGCTCTGCCCTTCCAGTCGTGCAAGTCAGTCCAGGTTGGAACCTTCTACACAACATTGGGTTGGTCGTACAAATATGATCCCGAAGGAGCATTCAGGACATCATGGCACGGGAAGACGGAAAACACGAGAGTGGCGGGATGGGATATGGTCGTTTCGCCGCCATGATCGCGACCTCGACGGTTGTCATGTTTGGGCTTATGTACCTGAACACCTACCTCGTCAGCCACGCCTACTGGTCGGAGACGCGGGGGTACATGGCGTTGCTGATGGGCGCGACCATGGCGATCATCATGCTCGCCTTCATGCTCAAGATGTATTCCAACAAGGCTGTGAACGCGGCGATCTTCGCCGGAGCGGCCATCGCGTTCGCCTTGACCCTCTGGCTGGTGCGCAGCCAGGCCACAATAGGCGATGCCAGCTACATGCGCGCGATGATCCCGCACCATTCCATCGCCATCATGACGTCGAGCCGGGCGAACATCTCCGATCCGCGCGTCCGCAAGCTGGCCGATGAGATCATCTACGCGCAGGACAAGGAAATAGCAGAAATGCGCTGGCTCATCAGCGATCTGGATACCGGAGGCGTCGTACAGGAACAGCAGAGCGGCTCCGCCTCCATCGTGTCGCTGGAAGAGGCGCTGTCGAGCGCGCATCTCGCCGTGCTCGATCCCGGTTTTCTGACCGATGCGGATCTTGCCCAGCTCTTCCCCGATGGACCCGCCTGCACCTTCTCCTACACACAGACCAGCCCGCCGGTGCTGGCCATCGGCGACGATGGCGCGGCCTTCGTCAAGCTCAGCGGCGATCTGGTCCAGCTCGATGCCGAAGATACTGCCGCGCTCTCGACCGGTCCGACGCTAACGGCGGACGGGATTACCCTCGGCCTGACCGCGCCTGGCGGAGACGCCTTGCTGGACGCCTTCGAAGAGCGCCAAGAGACCGACCTTACGCTCTCGCTCGATGCGGGTCTGCGCGCGGGATACCGCGGCGTTTACGGCTGTGCGAGCTGAAGCGGAACCAAGGAGACCGACATGATGCAGCATGACGAAATGATGGAGGGCATGGGCTGGATGATGGGGGGCGTGGGTCTGATAACCGTGCTTGTCGTGATCTTCCTGATCGCCGGCATTGTCTATTTCGTCCGCAACTCACGCCGGTGACCCGCACCGTTCCAATCGAATGAGGTAAGGACATGACCGAGACAGACATCAATATCGACCGTCCCGCCCTCGCCCGGGACAAGAGTCGGGGCAGCGAAAAGACTGCATCACTCTACAGGATGGCGATGCCAGGGCATCTCTGCCCGTTCGGCCTGAAGTCGAAGGCTCTGCTGGAACACAAGGGTTATGAGGTTGACGACAACCTGCTGACCTCGAGAGACGAGGTGGAAGCCTACATGAAGGCGCATGGCGTGGAGACGACGCCGCAGGCCTTCATCAACGGTGAGCGGATTGGCGGATTCACCGACCTCAAGAAGCACTTCGGCTACCGCGTTCTCGGCAAGGACGACACGACCTACATGCCGATCATCGCGATCTTCGGAACGACCTTCCTGATGGCCTTGGCAATCATCTGGAATCTCTACGACGGCTTCCCGGTCCTGCCTTTTCTCAAATGGTTCTTCGCGATCTCGATGGTCGTACTGGCGATCCAGAAGCTTCAGGATGTGGGCGGCTTCGTGAACGGATTCCTGGGCTACGACCTGCTCGCGAGGCGCTATGTACCCTACGCCTATGTCTATCCCTTCGCCGAGCTCTGGGCCGGGGTCGGCATGATGGCCCTGATCGGCACCGGCAGCACGTTGATCTGGCTCGTAGCGCCCGTGGGCATCTTCATCGGAACCATCGGCGCGGTCAGCGTCATCAAGGCCGTCTATGTGGAAAAGCGCGACCTGAAATGCGCCTGCGTCGGCGGCGATTCGAACGTGCCGCTCGGGGCGATTTCGCTGTCGGAAAACCTCATCATGGCTGGCATGGGGCTATGGATGCTGGGCATCTGGTTCGCCGGCTGACGAAGGTCAGTGGCGAAAGGCTGTCAGCCCGGAGTGAGCCTACGAACCTGCCTGTCAGATTACCACCGCCTCCGAGAGTGCCAGAACGTCCTCAAGCTGGACACCAATGTAGCGCACAGTGCAGTCCGTCTTCGTATGGCCCAGCAGCGGCTGAACCGCGCGCAGGTTGCCTGTCTTCCGGTAGATATGCGCGACCTTGGTTTGGCGGATCGAGTGGGTGCAGTACAAGCTCGGCTCGAGACCGATTGATCTGACACAATCGCGCCCGAGCCGGGCGTACTGGCGTGTCGAAATATGCAGCCGTTCGTGGAAGTGCCTGAACCAGACGTGTTCCGACCCCGTCATAGCTGGGTCATCCGGCCGCCCCATTGGCGTCTCCGCCAAACGGGGCAAGAAGCTGGCCCAAACAGGGAAAGAAGCCACCATGCAACGTGGGGGGGTCCGAACGGATCCATTTCGATACTGTGCAAGTTCGGATCAAATTCAGTAATGTCGGGATGTCGGACAAGCCGTTCCTTTTGATGCTTAGGGCTCATGAGAAAATTGCACTGTTGGTCGTCTGCCCCGCCATAGCTCGCATAGGGGTCAAAATATTCAATACGGATAATAGTTTGTCGAGAATGGATACATCTCCCAAGTAGGCGAATAGCTCTTGGTATACCTACGCCACGGAGTACGGCCTGGACTGCCCGCTGGAATGAACCTGCGAGAAATTGTGGCTCAGGTCGATCAACGGGAGGAGTCACGGATGACCGGTATCAGCATGAAAAGAAGCTTTGCCATTGCCTGCACTGGAGCCACAGTTTTCGCGGCAGGCGCGCTTCACGCACAGACCCAGATCAGCTGGGCGCATGTCTACGAGACCCAAGAACCATACCATGTCTGGGCTGAATGGGTGGCCGAAGAATTCGCCGAACGCACCGATGGCCGTTATGAAATCGTCGTGCATCCGGCCTCCACGCTCGGTTCGCAGGTGGAGTTGGCCGAGGGGCTCGACCTTGGCACCATCGATATGATGTATGACGGGCAATTCTTCGCGGGCACGCGGTATGGCCCGATGGCACTTGGCAGCGCGCCCTTCGTCTTCGCCGACTATGTCCACTGGGAACGGTATCGCGACTCCGAACTCTTCGAGGATTTGGCCCAAGGTTACCGCGATGCGACCGGCGATGACGTGTTGGCGCTCGTCTATTACGGTCAGCGGCACATGACGTCGAATACGCCGATCAACGTGCCAGAGGATATGGAGGGCATGCAGGTGCGCGTTCCGAACGCGTCGCTTTACACGATGTTCCCGCGCGCTGTCGGCGCGAACCCGACACCCATGGCCTTCAGCGAAGTCTATCTTGGCCTGCAACAAGGCGTCGTCGACGCGCAGGAAAACCCGCTGCCGACAATCCAGGCCCAGCGGTTCCACGAGGTCCAGAGCCACATCACCCTGACCGGGCACATCACCGATGCGCTGCTGACCATCGTGGCTGATCACACCCGCGAGATGATGTCCGACGAGGACTACGCCATCCTGACCGAACTGGTGGTCGAGGGCGCCCTGCGCGCGTCGGACGAGATCCGGCAGTCCGAACTCGATCTCGTGGAATGGTTCCGCAACGAAGGCATCACCGTGATCGAGATCGACACCGCCCCTTTCGAGGAGGCTGTCACCCCGCTGCTGGCAGCGGAAGCAAGCTGGGACGCGGAAACCTACGAACGGCTGCAGGCCCTGCGCTGACGCATGGCGCGGCGCGCGCGGTTTCGGGTGCGCCGTGGGTTCATCGGGGGAGGTGATTGTGACTGAACAGCCTGAAACGCCGCGGCACGACCCGTGGCACAGCATCGATTGGCTGCTGGTCGTCGCGGGCTTCTGGGCGCTTGCCGGGATCGTCTTCGCACAGGTCGTCGCCCGCTATGTCCTTGGCAACTCCATCGGCTGGTCCGAGGAGGTCGCCCGCGCGCTGCTCGTGGCGGTCACCTTCCTCGGCTGCGCTATCGCCATGCGCCGCAATACCCACATCGCCATCGAGGTCGTCTTTGCCTATCTGCCCGCATCGGTGGGGCGGGTGCTGGTGACGGTGATCGACATTCTGAAAATCGGCCTGTCCGGTGCGCTGGTCGTCATGGGTTACACGCTTACCGTGACCACGCGACAGAAGCTGACGTCAATCGACGTGTCCAAAGCGTGGCTTTACGGCCCCGTCACAATGTTTCTCGCGCTGATGACGGTCTATTCGATGCTTGTCGCGTGGCGGCACTGGCGGGATGGCAAGGCCGATATCAGTACCGATACCGGCACGGCACCACGGATCTGAGGACATATCATGGTCATCCTGTTCGGCACGCTGGTCGTGCTGCTCGTCATCGGGTTCCCGGTCGCCTTCGCGCTGATCGGCGCGTCGCTGGCCTTTATTCTGCTTGAAAGCCCACTGCCAATGGTCGTGGTGCTCCATCGCACCATCGGCGGGATCGACAGCTTCACGCTGCTTGCGGTGCCGTTCTTCATTCTCGCGGGCAACCTGATGAACCACGCGGGCATCACCGACCGCATCTTTGATTTCGCCAAGGCCGCGGTCGGATGGATGCGCGGGGGGCTCGGCCATGTGAACGTGGGCGCATCTGTGCTGTTCGCGGGTATGTCCGGAGCCGCCGTGGCTGATGCCGGCGGACTCGGCACGATCGAGGTCAAGGCGATGCGCGAGGCGGGGTACGACAACGACTTCGCCGTGGGGCTGACTGCAGCGTCATCGACCATCGGGCCGCTGATCCCGCCATCGCTGCCGCTGGTGGTGTACGGGGTCAGCTCGCAAGCCTCCATCGGCCAGTTGTTCGCGGCGGGGTTGATCCCGGGCCTGATGATGGCAGCGGCCTTGATGGCCATGGTGACCTATTACGCCCATGTCCGCGGCTACGGGCGAGATACCATCTTCCTGTGGAGCATGCTCGGGACCACGTTTGCACGCGCGTTCCTGTCGCTGCTGACGCCCGTGATCCTTGTGGGCGGCATACTCGGCGGGGTGTTCACGCCCACGGAGGCTGCGGTTGTGGCGTCTGCTTATGCGCTGTTTCTCGGAGTGGTGGTCTACCGCACATTGAACTTCCGCAAGCTGTGGGACATTTCCGTCGACACGATTGAAACGACGGCAGTCGTGCTTTTGATCGTGGGGGCCGCGTCGATCTTCTCTTGGATCCTGACCGCCAACGGTGTGCCGCGCGCGCTGGCGGGGGCAATCCTTGGGCAGACCGAAAGCGTGTTCGTGATTCTGCTGCTGATGAACCTGCTGCTGCTCGCCGTGGGCATCGTAATGGAACCCGTCGCCGCGATCACGATTCTGACACCTGTGCTGCTCCCCATCGCGATTGCACTCGGGCTCGACCCAGTTCATTTCGGGATCATAATGGTGCTGAACCTCATGATTGGGTTGCTGACGCCACCGGTAGGAATGGTGCTTTACGTGCTGGCGCGCGTGACCGAGACCAGCTTCGAAACCGTGGTGCGGGCCACCATGCCGTTCCTGATCCCGCTGGTCGCGGTGCTGATCCTCGTCACCTATGTGCCAGCACTGTCCATGTGGTTGCCCACGTTGCTCTACCGCCAGTGACCCCAATCCAAAGTTCGGCACATGGGTTTTTCTGGGTCCGCTGGCAGAACGGCTTGACGGATGCGAGCATCTCGCCGGAGGTTGGGAATCAACAAGAGTGCCGGCGAAATGCGGTAGACAGGAAATTCACATTCCCTTTTAAAGCATATACTTACGAGAGATTTCCAAGAATAGTGGTGCACCCGAAGGGATTCGAACCCCTGGCCTCTGCCTTCGGAGGGCAGCGCTCTATCCAGCTGAGCTACGGGTGCCTTAGGCTTCTCTACACAGAAGGGTTTGGGGGCGCAAATGCAAATCTTGCTCCGCGCCCCGGTTTCTTGTGTGGACCCGAGCCAACCTTGCCGTACCACGATGCGTCGACGCATCGTGGCGTTTCGGTTGACCGAAACGCGCGGTTTAACCTAGGGCTTTCAACTCCAGACGGCGCTTGTGCAGCACTGGCTCGGTATAGCCCGAGGGCTGCACGCGGCCGGCGAAGACCAGATCACAGGCTGCGTTGAAGGCGATGCTGTCGAAAGCGGGCGCCATGGGCCGATAGGCCGGATCGCCGGCGTTCTGCCCGTCAACCACCGCTGCCATGCGCTGCATGATCTCCATCACATCGTCTTTCGACACGATGCCGTGGTGCAGCCAGTTGGCGATGTGCTGCGCGGAAATCCGGCAGGTGGCGCGGTCTTCCATCAGGCCCACATTGTTGATGTCCGGCACCTTGGAGCAGCCCACGCCCTGATCGACCCAGCGCACCACGTAGCCAAGGATGCCTTGTGCGTTGTTCTCGACCTCGCGGGTGATCTGCTCTTTCGACCATTTCTGGAACGCCGCCATCGGGATGTCGAGGATCATGTCCACATGCGCCCGGCGCCCGCCCTTGCGCAGCCTGGCCTGTACGGCGAACACATCGACCTTGTGGTAGTGCAGCGCGTGCAGCGTGGCGGCGGTGGGCGACGGCACCCATGCACAATTGGCACCGCTCTTGGGGTGTTCGATCTTCTGTTCCAGCATCGCGGCCATCATGTCGGGCATGGCCCACATGCCCTTGCCGATCTGCGCGCGGCCGGAGAGGCCACATTCGAGACCGATATCGACATTGCGGTTCTCGTAGCCGCCGATCCACGCCTTGCGCTTGATGAAATCCTTGCGGCTGAACGGCCCCGCCTCCATGGAGGTGTGGATCTCGTCGCCGGTGCGGTCGAGAAAGCCGGTGTTGATGAAGGCGACGCGATGCTTTGCGGCGCGGATGCATTGTTTCAGGTTCACCGAGGTGCGGCGCTCCTCGTCCATGATCCCCAGCTTGACGGTGTATTGCGGCAGGCCCAGCGCCTGTTCGACAAAGGTGAAGGTCTCGTCGGCAAAGGCCACTTCGTCGGGACCGTGCATCTTGGGTTTGACCACATAGACCGAGCCATTGTGCGAATTGCGCAGGCCTTCGGTCTTTTGCAGGTCATGCCTGGCAATCAGCGTGGTGATCATCGCGTCCATCAGACCTTCGAAGATCTCGGACCCGTCGCGCAGCAGGATCGCCGGGTTGGTCATCAGGTGGCCGACATTGCGCACCAGCATCAGGGCGCGGCCCTTGATCGTGACGGTGCCACCATCGGGCGCGGTGTAGGTCAGATCGGGGTTGAGCGCGCGGGTGACGGTCTTTCCACCCTTCTCGAAGCTGTCCTGCAGATCGCCTTTCATCAGGCCCAGCCAGTTGGCATAGGCCAGCGTCTTGTCCTCGGCGTCGACGCAGGCCACGGAATCCTCGCAATCCATGATTGCGGACACGGCGCTTTCAAGACGCACATCGGCCAGACCAGCCTGATCGCGGCTGCCGATGAAATGCGTGCGGTCGAAGACCAGTTCGACATGCAGCCCGTTGTTGCGAAGCAGCACCGCGTCGGGGGCCTTGGGGTGGCCCGTGTAGCCGATGAACTTTTCCGGCTGTGCCAGCGGCATGTCATCCACCAGCAGCGCCCCGCCCTGCACGTAATAGCGACGGGCGTCGGCATGGCTGCCGCCGTCGATCGGGAAGGCCTCGTCGAGGAACACGCGGGCGCGGGCCACCACACGGGCGCCGCGGCCCTTGTCATAGCCGCCTTTGGGCGCGGGCGTGCCCATCGCATCGGTGCCGTAGAACCCGTCATAAAGACTGCCCCAGCGGGCATTTGCGGCGTTCAGCGCGTAGCGCGCATTCGTGATCGGCACGACAAGCTGCGGACCGGGAACCGACGCGAATTCGGGATCGGTGTTCTGTGTCTCGATCTCGAAATCATCACCTTCGGGCAGCAGGTAGCCGATCTCGGACAGGAAGGCCTTGTAGGCCTCGTGGTCGTGCGGCTGGTTGCGGTGGCGGATATGCCACTCGTCGATCTGTTTCTGCAGCGTTTCGCGGGTTTCGAGCAGGGCTGCGTTCCTGGGCCCGTAGTCATGCGCAAGCGTGGAGAACGCGCTCCAGAACGCGTCAGGATCGACGCCGGTGCCGGGCAGCGCCTGCCCTTCGATGAAGTCAAGAAGCGTCTGGTCGATCTGCAATCCGTGACGGTCGATGCGTGTGCCCATGGCTGTGGTCCCCTCGCTGTATACGGCGGTATTCCATTAGGAAAAAAGTTTCCGATCCGCAACAGGTCTGGTCAGGTTTTCTGACCAAAAACGGCGTTTTGATGTATTTGAAACTGCCGGAGCCTGGGGGCTAAGGCTTGGCTTTGGCCCTCCGGCACCGGTCCGAGCAGTATTTCACCTCGTCCCACACCTTTTCCCATTTCTTGCGCCATGTGAACGGCAGCCCGCAACAGGCGCAGGTCTTGGTCGGAAGGTCGGATTTCTTGCGCTGCTTGGGCATCACAGGTCCAGTTTCAATTGTGCATCATCGGGTTTGGCCCGGCGCGTTTTGGGGGTCGGTTTGCGCGGCGCGCGGTCGTTGACGAAATGCCCCGCGCTGTCCTTGCGGCTGGCATGCTTGTGGATCACGCGGCGCGTCTCGGTGCGGTCCACGCTGCGGCGCATGAAAAAGATGCTGTCACGCGCTTGCCGCGCGGCTTCTGCCACGTCGATGATCGGCTCTGGGTAGGTCTTGCCCAACACGCGCCCTGCCCCGTCCCACGTCCACGGCGTTTGCAGATGCCGGTCCGGCACCTCGGCGAGTTCGGGCAGCCATTTCCGCGTGAACGCGGCGGTCGGGTCCTGATCCGCCCCTTGCTTGACGGGGTTGTAGATGCGCGGCGTGTTGATGCCCGTGGTGCCCGATTGCATCTGCATCTGGGACCAGTGGATGCCCGGTTCATAATCGGTGAACATGCGCGCCAGATGCGGCCCGGTGCTGCGCCAGTCGAGCCAGAGATGATAGCTCGCCACGCTGACCACCATGGCCCGCATCCGGAAATTGAGCCAACCGGTGGCACGCAGGGACCGCATGCAGGCATCCAGAAACGGCAGCCCGGTTTCACCGGTTTCCCACGCGTGCAGACGGCTGTGATCCGGCTCCAGCGGGCGCATGCCCTCATAGGCGCGATGCAGGCAGCGGTGTTCGAGGGCCGGTTCATCCTCCAGCTTCTGCATGAAGTGATCGCGCCAGGCGAGCCGTGACTGGAACGACTTGAGGCTCCCGCCCCAGCCATCCCGTGTCCCATCTTTGATCTCGCGCTGCCGGGCTGCTGTCGCCTGCGCCACCTCGCGGATCGTCACGGCGCCCAGCGCCAGATGCGGGCTGAGCCGGGAACAGGCCGTTGCCCCTTCGAGGGGCGAGGACATGGCGTTGCGATAGGTCAAACCGCGTTCGGTCAGGAAGCCTCCGAGCAGCGACAGGGCGTGGGCTCGCCCACCGGTCTGCCTGTCCGGACAGGGATCGGGCGCGCACAGGGTCGGCACCGGGTCCGACGGCAGGGTGCAGGGCGGCAACGCCTTTGGAGCCTCGATCTGCGCCCGCGAGACAAAGGCGTTGCGCTGGCCCGCCCATCCGTCGCGGCCTTGCAAGCGGCGCACGACGCCCGATTGCGGCAGTTCGGTCCAGCGGATGCCCTGCCCCCGCGCCCATGCGCCAACCCGTTTGTCGCGGGCAAAGGTCCAGGCGTTGCCGGTTTCCTCGTGGCTGACCAGATGGTCGAAATGTACCTCTTGGCGCACGTCCTCCAGCACTTGAACCGCGTCGCCGATCCGGATGACCAGATCGCTGTTCAGGCCGCGCAGCGCGGTTTGCAAATCCGTCAGGCTGTCCTGCAAAAATGCAAACTGGCGGGCGGAGGTGTCGGGCAGCGCCCAATAGTCAGGCTCTGCAATATAAAGCGGCACAAGCGTTTCGTCCCGCGCAGCAAGGGCCAGCGCCGGGTGATCGTGAATGCGCAGATCGCGTTTGAACCAGAGAAGCGTCGTCATGCAACCCAAGCTAGGCGCGGCGCGGCGTTTGAACAGGCCGCGACGCGCAACCCGTTTCCCTTCTTCCCAAACCCGGCATAGACATTACCTCAATACCACATGCCAAAGAACCGGAGCCCATGATGAAAGACGCCGCGCCCAAGACGATCTACCTCGAGGATTACACCCCGTTCGGCTATGTTGTGGAAAGCGTGCACCTCACCTTTCACCTGGCCCCGACCGCGACACGGGTGGTGAGCCGGATCGCCTTTGCGCCCAACCCGGACGCGACGGACGGGACATTTTTGCTGCATGGCGAAGACCTGACGCTGATCCGCGCCCGGATCGACGGGGAAGAGATCACGCCGGATCTGACCGAAGACGGCCTGCGCTGCGCCGTGCCCGACACACCTTTCATCTGGGAGGCCGAGGTCGAGATCAGCCCGCAGACCAACACCGCGCTTGAAGGGCTTTACATGTCCAACGGCATGTATTGCACCCAATGCGAGGCGGAAGGGTTCCGCAAGATCACCTATTATCCCGACCGCCCGGACGTGATGAGCATCTTCACCGTACGGATCGAAGGTGAAGAAAAGGTGAAGCTGTCCAATGGCAACCCGGTCGGCAGCGGCGCGGGCTGGGCGGAATGGCACGATCCCTGGCCCAAACCCGCCTACCTCTTTGCGCTTGTGGCAGGGGATCTGGTGAACCACCCCGACCGCTTCACCACCATGTCGGGAAAGGATGTGGACCTGAACATCTGGGTCCGGCCGGGCGATGAGGACAAATGCGCGTTCGGGATGGAAGCGCTCAAGAAATCAATGACTTGGGACGAAGAGGTCTACGGCCGCGAGTACGATCTGAACATCTTCAACATCGTGGCTGTCGACGATTTCAACATGGGCGCGATGGAGAACAAGGGCCTGAACGTGTTCAATTCCTCCTGCGTTCTGGCCTCGCCCGAAACCTCGACCGACAGCAATTTCGAGCGCATTGAGGCGATTATCGCGCATGAGTATTTCCACAACTGGACCGGCAACCGCATCACCTGCCGCGACTGGTTTCAACTCTGTCTGAAGGAGGGTCTGACGGTGTTCCGCGACTCGCAATTCACCGCAGACATGCGGTCGGAACCGGTCAAGCGGATCAGCGATGTGATCGATCTGCGCGCGCGGCAATTTCCCGAGGATCAGGGCCCGCTCAGCCATCCGGTGCGGCCGGAGAGTTTTCAGGAAATTAACAATTTCTACACCGCCACGATCTATGAAAAGGGTGCCGAAGTGATCGGCATGCTGAAAACGCTGGTGGGTGACGATGCTTATTCCCGTGCTCTTGATCTCTATTTTGACCGCCATGACGGTCAGGCCTGCACCATCGAGGATTGGCTTGCCGTGTTCGAGGATGCCACGGGTCGCGACCTTGCGCAGTTCAAGCTGTGGTATTCGCAATCCGGCACCCCGCGCGTCGCCGTGTCCGAGGATTGGACGGACGGGGTCTATACCCTGACCTTCAAACAGCATACGCCGCCGACCCCCGGCCAGGACGTAAAAGACCCCAAGGTCATCCCGATTGCGGTGGGCCTCTTGAACCCCAATGGCGATGAGGTCGTGCCGACGCGGGTTCTGGAGATGACCCAAGCCGAACAAAGCTTTGCCTTCGACGGGCTGGCGAGCAAACCGGTGCCATCCATCCTGCGCGGTTTTTCCGCACCGATCGTTGTGGACCGGGAGGTCAGCCGCGAGGAACGGGCCTTCCTGCTGGCGCATGATACCGACGCGTTCAACCGTTGGGAGGCGAACCGCAACCTTGCCCGCGACTGTCTTGTGGCGATGATCCGCGATGGCGCAGGGCCGGACAATGCCTGGCTCGACGGGCTGGAACGGGTGATCCGCGACGACAGCCTTGATCCGGCATTCCGGGCGCTGATGCTGTCGCTGCCGACGCAATCGGAAATGGCGCAGGTGCTGTTCGACCTGTTCACAGTGCCAGACCCCGACGCGATTTGGCAGGCCAGCGAAGACCTGAGGGGCCACATGGCAGTCGCATGGCAGGGCTTCCTGCCCGACCTGCGCGCAACGGTTGCAGTGGACGCACCCTATGCGCCCGATGCGGACCAGGCGGGCAAGCGGTCACTGGGATCGGCGCTTCTTGCCTTGCAGACCCGCCTGGATGGTGGTGCCGCGGCACAGGCGCAGTACGGTGCGGCGGACAACATGACACTGCAGCTTTCGGCGCTGTCGCAGCTGATCTCGGCGGGCAAAGGCGATGCGGCGGTCAAGGCGTTCGAGGACCAGTGGCATCATGACCGGCTCGTGATGGACAAATGGTTCGGGCTGCAGGTCGGCATGGCGAAACCTGACGTGGCGGTCGACGTGGCCCAGAGGCTGGTGCAGCACCCGGCCTTCGACATGGGCAATCCGAACCGGTTCCGCGCGGTGATGGGCGGGTTCGCGATGAACCATGCCGGGTTCCACCGAAAGGACGGTGAAGGCTACGCGTTCCTGGCAGATTGGCTGATCGCACTGGACGACCGCAATCCGCAGACCACGGCGCGGATGTGTTCGGTGTTCCAGACATGGAAACGCTACGACACCAACCGGCAGGGCCTTATCCGCGCGCAGCTTGAACGGATCAAGGCCAAGCCGAAGCTGAGTCGCGACACGGACGAGATGGTCAGCCGAATCCTCGGCTGATCGCTCCGGTCAAGCGTACACCACCGGAACACCCGACGAGACCCGCCAACCCCCTGCGGTCAGGCGAAAAAAAATCTCTGCATTCCGGGAACCGGCGGTGCCTTGCCAGTGTTAGGGTATAAGTGGCATGACTTCGCGCATGGTATGGTGCCCCGGAATTTTGACTTGCCTCCCGGTGCCGGATGTCTTGCGGTTGTCATGCCATTGTCACGCTGCTCTGGCAGGAGATGCCGCATGAAAGACCGCATAGACCCGCTGATCGAGGACCGCGCGCCTTGGCTGTTCCGCCCGACACTGGCCGCCTCCTTGGCGCGGCCCGCGTTGAACCGTCTTTTGGGCTATGACAAGACGGTCGCCCTTGCCGAAGCACTCCAGGACCTGAACTCTACCGACATCATGGATCGCATGGCCGACCAACTGGCGCGCGACGTGTCGGTGTCGGGGCTGGGTCATGTGCCCAAACACGGTGCAGCGCTGGTTGTCGCCAACCATCCGACCGGGATCGCAGACGGCATCATCCTGCATTCGGCGCTGCGGCAGGTGCGCAAGGACGCGTATTTCTTTGCCAATCACGACATCATGAAGGTTCTGCCGCAGATGGGCGATATGATCGCCCCCGTCGAATGGCGCAAGGAGCGGCGCAGCCACGCCAAGACGCGGGGCACGATGGTGTTCGCCCGCCAAGCGGTCAATGAAGGGCGGTTGGGCGTGATCTTTCCGTCTGGGCGTCTGGCGAAACGACGCGGTGCGCGGTTGCATGAACGGCCCTGGATGGCCTCCGCGGCGATGTTGGCGCGCAAGTTCGAGCTTCCGGTGATCCCGATCCACCTGCAGGCCCGCAATTCTGCGCTGTTCTACCTGTTCGATGCGATCCACCCAACGCTGCGCGACATCACCCTGTTTCACGAGACGCTGAACAAGTACCGCCAGCCTTATGAGATCAGGGTCGGAGAGCCGATCTCGCCAAAGGCGCTGCCCGAGAATTCGGAAGACGGGATCGAGCTGTTGCGCCGGGCCACGCTTGCCCTGGGTGAGGCGCGCAAGCAGGGTGTGTCTTTGCTCGATGCGTCACGGTTCCCGGCGCGGCGCGCCTGACCCCCAGACTATCGCCCGCGGGTCGAGACCACGCCATCCCAAGGCGCACGCACCGGGCGGGCGACGGGGCGCAATGACCGGGAAAGCCCTGCGCAATAGGGCTGTGAGCGGGTCCATTTCATCATGTCTTCCCGCTTGGAACTGCTGTGAAACGGGCCCCAATCGGCCGCGACCCCCCGCATTCCGTATGCCACAACACCGTCGCGCGGCACGGTGACAGCCATGATTCGCAGCGCGCATTGCAGGTTGGCCCCGCCGCTTTTCAAAGCGTCGCTCGAGGTGGCGTTGCAGCCATAGCCGCGGGCCGTGGCGGGCAGAATCTGCAACAGTCCGTACCATTTGCCGCCGCCACCGACAGCGGTCGGGGTATAAGTGCTTTCATGCTTGGCCAGTGTCGACAGCAGCCCGATCCAGAACGCCTCGCGCGCGGCCATGTCATTGGTGACATAGGCCGGGCACCAGTCCGCGATGTCCTTGGGCACGGTGCGGGGCAGCGCGCGTGCATGGCTGCGCAGGGCGGTCAGAGCGGCGCGCGACCAGCGGTCAGCCTCGCTGCGATGGCTCCAGCGCATGTCGGGAAGCGGGGTGTAATTGCGCGCTACCGGTCTGAGCGACACGGACAGCGCGTTGGTTGACGAAACGTCAACAGATGTGGCGGGTGTGGCAGAAACAGCCCCGGCTAAACCAAGCACAAACACCGCCACGCTTATGATCCCCGAGCGTGCCATGTGACGGGCTTTCCCGGTTTTTGTCAAAAAATCAAGGAAAAGCGCAAAATCAGTCAGAATAGGCGGTTTTTCGCGATCCAGCACCGGCGCTTGGCCGGATGTTGCCCAGCCCCTCAGCGCGCCGCGGGAATACCCTGACGAAATCCTTTTGCCGCCCGATTTGCGACACCTTTTTCCGGCACACCCTTGGGGATGAACTGCTCTTCCGGTCCCGCGACCGGACATCGCGAAAGCCACATCCATGACCGTTTTGAACAACCTGACCAGTCTGATCCGCATGGTACGCGGCACGGCGTCGGCCCCCGCCCCCCGCGGGACCGTTCTTAACATCGAAGCGTTGGGCCATGCACCGAAATCCGACCTGCCGATGCTGGTGTCGAGCGAGGAAGAAGACGTACATCACGCGCTCTTCGAGGCCGGTCTCTACATGGCGCGACAGGATGCCTGGGGCACGCTGGGCGAACGGATTCGCAGCGCCGATGCCGCGCGCCGCCTGACCCCCGGCGGTGTGCCCGAGGCCGAGATTCTGGCCGAGGGTGCGCGCGCCGATGCCGTGACTGCCGCGAGTCGCGCAGTCCTGCTGCATGACGAACTGGGCGCGGCGTCGATCATGAACGAGATGCAGCTTGTGCTCGAGGAAACGCCGCAGGATCACGCCGTGGCCTACGTGATCGCAATGGCGCATGTCGATATCGGCTGGGCGTGGCGCGGCGAAGGCTGGCGGCAGGATATTCCCGCTGCCCATCGTGCGGCGTTCTTTCGCCATTTCCGCAGCGCCGCCAGCCTGATCGATCCATATGATGCGTTCGAACTGGACTCGCCCATGCTTGCCTCGGTGCGCTGTGCGCTGCTGGCCGCCGAAACCCAGCCCCGCACCCGCGCCAGCGACGATTACGAAGACCTCATCGATCTTGCGCCCGGCGTGGCCAAGTACATGCGGGCGCTTGGCAACCACATGCTGCCGCGCTGGTTCGGCAGCTACGAACGGCTGGATCACGAGGCCCGCCGCACGATGGAGCGTACGGCGGATGTCTGGGGCAGCGGTGGTTACGCCTGGACCTATTTCGACGCGCTGACCGTCGACGATGAAGCCTTTGCGCTGCTGGATGGCGACCTGTTCTGCCGCGGCCTGCGCGATATCCTCGACCGGCGCAGCGACCAGCACACGGTCAACAGTTTCGCCGCCTATACCGGCACCGCGCTGGAACCCGAGGGCGTCAACCTGCAGGCGCGGGCGCGCATTGCCGATTGCTTCGACTGGATCGTGACCGATCATCTGCGCGAGGTGCATCCGCGCATCTGGTACGCCGCCAAGGGCGTCTGGGCGACCCGGCTCGAAGATCAGGACCGCATTGCCAAGGGCCGTCAGCGCGCCTCTGCGGCGCTGGATCGTCATGCGAGGGGCCTGCCCCCGATCACCGCCCCCCGGTCTTTGGACGCCTGAAGCAAGGGAAACCGGGCACGGCCCCCTTGCCCCCTGCCCCCCTCTGGCGTATTCCACGCGGCGTTCATGCCAAGAGGATTTGCCATGCTGGACCTGAGCTTTGAAGCCCCGAAACCCAAGGTGATTGCCGGCGCCAAGCACGATTGGGAGCTGGTCATCGGCATGGAGGTGCACGCGCAGATCGCATCAAAAGCCAAGCTGTTCTCGGGCGCATCGACCAAGTTCGGGGCCGAGCCGAACTCGAACGTGGCCTTCGTGGATGCGGCGATGCCCGGCATGTTGCCGGTGATCAACGAATTCTGCGTCGAACAGGCGGTGCGCACCGGGTTGGGTCTGAAGGCACAAATCAACCTTGTCAGCGCGTTCGACCGCAAGAACTATTTCTACCCCGACCTGCCGCAGGGCTACCAGATCAGCCAGCTGTATCATCCGATCGTCGGCGAAGGCGAAGTGATCGTGGACATGGAGCCGGGCATCGCGCGGCGCGTGCGGATCGAGCGGATTCACATCGAACAGGACGCGGGCAAGTCGATCCACGACATGGACCCGGCGATGTCGTTTGTGGACCTGAACCGGACAGGCGTGGCGCTGATGGAGATCGTCAGCCGCCCCGACATCCGGGGCCCCGAGGAAGCGGCGGCCTACGTGGTCAAGCTGCGGCAGATCCTGCGGTACCTGGGGACCTGTGATGGAAACATGCAGAACGGCAACCTGCGGGCAGACGTGAACGTGTCGGTCTGCCGCCCGGGCCAGTACGAGAAGTACCAGGAAACGCAGGATTTCTCGCATCTCGGCACGCGCTGCGAGATCAAGAACATGAACTCCATGCGGTTCATCCAGATGGCGATTGATTACGAGGCGAAGCGTCAGATCGGGATTCTGGAAGCGGGTGGATCGATTGATCAGGAAACGCGGCTCTACGATCCGGACAAGAACGAGACCCGGTCGATGCGGTCCAAGGAAGAGGCGCATGATTACCGCTACTTCCCCTGCCCGGACCTGATGCCGCTGGAAATCGAACAGGCTTGGGTCGACGACATCGCGGCCAACCTGCCAGAGCTGCCGGACGAGAAAAAAGCCCGCTTTGTCAAAGAGTTCGGGCTGAGCGAGTACGATGCGGACGTGTTGACCGCCGATACCGCGAACGCAGGCTACTTCGAAGAGGTGGTCGCGGGATGCGGCGATGGCAAGCTGGCGGCCAACTGGGTCATCAACGAGCTGTTCGGGCGGTTGAAGAAAGAAGACCACGACATCGGTGAAAGCCCGGTCTCGCCCGCCCAACTGGCTGGAATCATTGCGCTTATCAAGACGGGTGACATCTCGGGCAAGATCGCGAAAGACCTGTTCGAGATCGTCTATACCGAAGGGGGCGACCCGGCGGACATTGTTGACGCACGCGGCATGAAGCAGGTCACGGATACCGGCGCGATCGAGGCGGCGGTGGACGAGATCATCGCAGCCAACCCGGCGCAGGTGGAAAAAGCCCAGCAAAACCCGAAGCTTGCGGGCTGGTTCGTGGGCCAGGTGATGAAGGCCACGGGCGGCAAGGCGAACCCGGCGGCGGTGAACCAGTTGGTGATGGCGAAGCTGGGGCTGTAAGGTGCGGATGCCGGGCTGAAGCCCGGCCTACGTCTGATACACTGGTGATGGGTCAACAGGTAAGGCGGTGGGGATGTTCGAATACAAGGTGGTTCCGGCCCCGGTGAAGGGGATCAAGGCCAAGGGGCTCAAGACGCCCGAGGCGCGGTTTGCTTTGGGGGTTGAGCAGGCGATCAACGCACTGGCGGCGGAGGGCTGGGAGTACCAACGCTCGGATGTGTTGCCCTCGACCGAACGTGTGGGCCTGACCGGGTCCGAGACGCATTGGCGGACATTGATGGTGTTCCGGCGGGCACTGGCCCCGGAGAGTGCGGATAAGACGCTGGAGGATATGCCGCGCATCGCGCCGCCGCTCCGGGCCGAGCCGGTGTTGACGGCTTCCCCTGCCGTGGCAGCGCCTGCCGTGTCCTCGGCTGTGCCCGAGGGTGACGGTGTGGCGGAGGCCGAGCCCGAGACACGGCAAGAGCCGGTGTTCGAGGAAGGCAACGAAGAGACGCGGCCGGCGTAGACGGTGTGCCGGGTTGAAGCCCGGCCTACGCGTCATGCGTCCCCGTGTTATTGCCGGGTTACAATGCCGGATTAGGTGTCCAGATCCATCGACAGCGCGTGGATGGCCGTGACCAGTTCAGGGCCAAGAGCGGTGTGAACCATGCGGTGCCGCGCAATGCGGGACTGTCCCTCAAACGCGTCAGACCGGATGATCACGTGAAAATGGCTTTCGCCCCCCTCCTGGAACCCGGAATGGCCGCGATGCGCCTCGCTGTCGTCACGAACGGTGAGTTCACGCGGGGCAAGCGCCTCGCGCAGTCGTGTTTCGATCTGTTGTGTTCGGTTCATTTTTTCGCGTCCTGCACCTTACCTCTGTCACGTTTTCGTCTAGAGTGTTGCCTCCGAGTCGGAAAGGGCAGGCTATGAGCAAATCAGATCCATTCGGTTTCGATATGTCGATCAAATCGGCAAAAAAGAAAAATCCCCGGGGCCGACGGGGCATGTCAGGCGCATCCGAAACCTCGGTGCGCATCTGCGACCACGAGGGCTGCGAGGAAGCGGGCAAGTTCCGCGCGCCCAAAGCACCGGACGTTCTGGATGACTATTTCTGGTTCTGCCAGGAGCATGTGCGCGAGTACAACACCCGGTGGAATTTCTTCGACGGCAAGACCGAAGCCGAGATGAACGCACAATCGAGTGCCGACAAGGTGTGGGAACGGCAAACCAAGGATTGGCGCGACCCCGAGGCCAAGGCCTGGGCGCGGCTGGGCATCGAGGACCCGCACCAGGTGCTGGGCGACAATGCGACGCGCAACCCCGGCAAGGCCGGAAGCTCGGCGGGGCATACCAAGCGGCTGCCGCCCACCGAGCGGCGCGCCATCGAGATTCTCGAGGCCAGGGACACGTGGTCCAAGGCGGATGTGCGCAAGTCCTACAAGGCGCTGATCAAGGTGCTGCACCCGGACATGAATGGTGGTGACCGGTCGCAGGAAGAGCAGCTGCAGGAAGTGGTCTGGGCCTGGGACCAGATCAAGGACAGCCGGAATTTCAAGTAGCCGGTGGGTGTCTCCACAAGCCTGTGGCTGCTGGCGGTCCGAGGGCCTGTGGGCGCGACGGGGCTGATGGGGTGCTGGCATATTTGCAAAAAGAAGAAGCCGGGGATGGTGTGCTGTCCCCGGCTTTTACGTTTTCGATGATGTGGAGGTGAGACGTGTTCAGACCACGTCGTCCAGCACACGCGTCAGCCGCGCCAATGTGCCGTCAACATCGTAGAGCTTGTCGAGGCCGAAGAGGCCGAGGCGGAAGGTGCTGAATTCCGGCGGCTCGTCGCATTGCAGGGGCACACCTGCCGCGATCTGCATGCCGCGCGCGGCAAAGGCGCGGCCTGACTGGATCTCGGGATCGCTGGTGTAGCTGACCACGACACCCGGCGCGCCGTAGCCTTCGGCGGCGACAGAGCGGATGCCCTTAGACGCCAGATGCGCGCGCACGGCGTTGCCCAGCGCCCATTGCGCATCTTTCAGGTTGCCAAAGCCATAGTCGCGGGTTTCCAGCATCGTGTCGCGGAACGCGCGCAGGCCGTCCGTGGGCATGGTGGCATGATAGGCATGGCCGCCGTTTTCATAAGCCTGCATGATCTGGTGCCATTTGCCCAGATCGACGGCAAAGCTGTTGGAGGTGGTGTCCTTCATCCGGGCGACGGCACGGTCGGACAGCATCACAAGACCGGCGCAGGGTGTGGCGGACCAGCCCTTTTGCGGCGCGGAGATCAGAACGTCGACGCCGGTGGCCTTCATGTCGACCCAGGCGCAGCCCGAGGCGATGCAGTCGAGTACCAGAAGCGCGCCGACCTCGTGCGCGGCGTCGGCCAGCGCGGTCACGTAGTCATCCGGAAGGATGATCCCGGCACTGGTTTCCACATGCGGCGCAAAGACGATGCCGGGCTTTTCGGCGCGGATGCGGGCGGTGACCGCGTCGATCGGCGCGGGAGCGAAGGGTGCGGTGGGTTCGTTGCCGGTCTGGCGCGCCTTCATCACCACGGTTTCGCCGCCGAACTGGCCGGTGTCAAAAATCTGGGTCCAGCGATACGAGAACCAGCCATTGCGCACGATGAGCGTCTTCGCCCCCTGCCCGAACTGGCGCGCCACCGCCTCCATGCCGTAGCTGCCGCCACCGGGCACCAGCACCACGGCATCGGCCTTGTAGACCTCTTTCAACATGGCCGAGATATCGGTCATCACCGTCTGGAACGTCTTGGACATGTGGTTGAGCGAGCGGTCGGTGAACACGACCGAGAATTCTTCGAGACCCGTTGGGTCAACCGTATCGAGCAAAGCCATTGCAAAGCCTCCGTGAGTTTCGTCTTGGGTAGCCCCGCCACCGGCATTTGGCAAAGACTTGTTGCATGAAAATGGTCGCGGGCCGGGAGCGCAGATTGTTTCCAATTTGCGAACATTTGACCGGACACCCGATAAACTGTAGCCTTGTAACAGTCCAAAGGGGCGAAGATCCCGAAAGGCAGAGCAGTCATGGCAACAACCACGTTGTTGTTGAACGGGTTCAGCGTCGTTGGCGACCCGCAATCAACAAATGCGAACGCCTCCAATGGGGGCGAATACATGTTGCACAGCGCCTCCGCGCTGTTCGAAGACAATGACATCATCGTGTTCATCGCGGAAAACACGACTGCCGACGGCGTGCTGACCAACGCTTCGGTGATCACCTCGGTCATCGTCTACGAGAACGCGTCGGATTATTACAACGACACCCCCAAATATACCTATTCCGGCAGCGCCGATATCAGCATGGGCCGCCGGACAATGGGCGACAGGTATCTTCAGTTCGAGGCTGACGGGCTGACATCAACCGACGCGGGTGCGCCGGTGCTCTCGACCGTGTCGGCCATTGCCGGCGTGGATATTCTTGGCACGCTGGCGGCGCATAATGGGCCGTTGCGGATCGACACGAACGAAGACATCGACGTCAACGGCGACGGGATCATCAGCCCGGGTGAGGAGGGCGATGCCGCGTTTTCCTCGGATGTCGCCAACGGGCTGATCGTGATCTGCTTTGCCGCGGGCACGCTGATCGAGACTCCGGACGGCCCGCGCTTTGTCGAATCGCTGCGGGAAGGCGACGCGGTGACCACGCTGGACAACGGCCCGCAACCGATCCTCTGGATTGGCCATGTGCGGGTGCCGGGTGACGGGGTGAACACGCCCATTCGGATCAGGCGCGGCGCACTGGGCAATATCCGCGATCTCTGGGTGTCGCCCAACCACCGCGTGGTGATGCGCGGCGCAAGGGCTCAGCTGCTGTTCGGCGAGGACGAGGTGCTGGTCGCGGCCAAGCATCTTGTGAACGGCACCACGATCTTTCCCGAACCGAGCCCGGTGGTGGAGTACTGGCATTTTCTGTGCGAGGCACATCAGGTGGTGTTTGCCGAGGGCTGCGCGACCGAAACGCTCTATCCCGGCAGCGTGGCGCTGGACAGCATCGAGGCCGATGCGCAGGACGAGATCATTGGCCTGCTGCAGGAGACCGAGCGCCTGATCCTCGGGTCCGGGATGGCGCGCTACACGCTCAAGCGGCACGAGGCCATCGCCCTTGTGAGCGACGCGGCCTAGGCGAGTGGTTTATCCGATGGGACCGGGCAAGCGTTCTTCGGACAAAAGCACATTGGCGTCGATATTGCCGACCCCGGGCAGCGTCATGATGCGCCGCCGCAGCACCCGTTCGAAATCGGCGATGTCACGGGCGATCACCCGCAAGCGGTAATCATAGAGGCCCAGAACGTGCTCCACGGTCTGCACCTCCGGGATCGCAGTCACGGCGCGTTCGAAATCTTCAAGGCTGACGCGGCCCTTGGTGGCGAGTTTCACACCCAGAAAGACGGTGACGGTGAAGCCCAGCGCCTGCGCGTCCATGTCGAGCCGCTGGCCCCGGAACACCCCTGCCTCCCGCAGACGTTTGAGGCGGCGCCATGCGGCGGGCTGGCTGAGGCCAAGCTGGCGACCCAGCGCACCCGCGCTGATCAGCGCATCGGCGGCCACGGCGCGGATCATCGCGCGGTCTATGTCGTCAAGGTCGATCACAGGGGAAGCGTCTCATCGAATTTCACCCGCGCGACGTGCATCAACGCTTCGATATCGGCGATATGCGGCAGGGTCAGAAGCCGCTCGCGGTAAACCTGCTGGTAATGCGGCATGTCCCGGGCGATCACTGACAGGCGCGCGTCCACCTGCCCCAGGAAGGTCTGCGCCTCGATCACCTCGGGCACGGTGCGGGCTGCGGCGAGGAATTCGTCAAAGGCGCGCGGCTGCGTCTTGTCGAGCGTGATGCGCAACGACACCTCGACGCTGTAGCCCAGTGCGGGCCAGTTGATGACAGTGCGTACCGCGCGGATGATGCCCGCACTGCGCATCTTGTCGATGCGGCGCGCAAGCGTGGTCGGCGTCACCCCTGCCCGGTCAGCCAGATCGGCGGTGGGCAGATCGGGGGCCGCCTGAAACTGACGCAGGATTCGAAGATCGGTGGCATCAAGCATGGATTCTGCGTAACACGCAATTTCTGCGAATGATATCCCCGAGATTGCGCAAAAGCCTGCTCAATTCGCCGCCTATCTGCACGGAAAATCCCTATTGTGCGCTTCAATCGAAACGCAGACGAGGGAAAATCATGCGCGTTTATTACGATCGCGATTGCGACATAAACCTGATCAAGGACATGAAAGTGGCCATCCTGGGCTACGGCAGCCAGGGCCACGCCCACGCGCTGAACCTGCGCGACAGCGGCGCCAAGAACGTCGTCGTGGCACTTCGCGAAGGCTCGCCCTCGGCCAAGAAGGCCGAAGGCGAAGGCCTCAAGGTCATGGGCATCGCCGAAGCGGCGGCCTGGTGCGACCTGATCATGTTCACCATGCCCGATGAACTTCAGGCAGAGACCTACAAGAAATACGTGCACGACAACCTCAAGGACGGCGCAGCCATCGCGTTTGCCCACGGTCTGAACGTGCATTTCGGTCTGATCGAACCCAAGCCCGGCGTTGACGTCATCATGATGGCGCCCAAGGGTCCGGGCCACACGGTGCGCGGCGAATACACCAAGGGCGGCGGTGTGCCCTGCCTCGTGGCGGTGAACAACGACGCATCCGGTCGCGCACTGGAAATCGGCCTGAGCTATTGCTCGGCCATCGGTGGCGGCCGTTCTGGCATCATCGAGACCAATTTCCGCGAAGAGTGCGAAACCGATCTGTTCGGCGAACAGGCGGTTCTCTGTGGCGGTCTGGTCGAGCTGATCCGCATGGGCTTCGAGACTCTGGTGGAAGCCGGTTACGAGCCGGAGATGGCCTATTTCGAATGCCTGCACGAGGTGAAGCTGATCGTGGACCTGATCTACGAAGGCGGCATCGCGAACATGAACTACTCGATCTCGAACACCGCCGAGTACGGCGAATACGTGTCCGGCCCGCGCATCCTGCCCTACGACGAGACCAAGAAGCGCATGAAAGAGGTTCTGACCGACATCCAGACCGGAAAGTTCGTGCGCGACTTCATGATGGAAAACGCCGTGGGTCAGCCGATGTTCAAGGCAACCCGCCGCATCAACGACGAGCACCAGATCGAAGCGACCGGCGAAAAGCTGCGCGGCATGATGCCGTGGATTTCGGCCGGCAAGATGGTCGACAAGTCGAAGAACTGATCCACCCGGTCAGTGCAGAGGCAAAGGGCGGTCCGGTGGGCCGCCCTTTTGCGTGTCAGGCGACAAAGCTCCAGTCACCAGCGGAATTTTCATACAGCGACATCAGGATATCGACCGAGCCTTGGGTGTTTTCGGGGCTGATGGCGATGTCAGCGAGTGCCAGCGCCCTTGTGATGACGCCGTCATCCAGAAGGTCGCGATAAAACGCCAGACCCGGCCCGTCAGGCGCGCGGTCGAGGATGTTCGTATAGACCACGGTCAGGAATTCGGTATTGGACATGCCGTTCACGTCGCCGAAATTCTGCGTGAATTCCGGGCTGCGCATCAGGTCATCAGCGAGGAATTCGTCGCTCAAGGTGTTGGCCTCGGTTACACCGATATAGAAGTTGAGGCCCGGCAGGTCGATTGCCCCGTTGCGATTGAGCGCCGCCTCGTAGAGCAGGGCCACTCGTTCGGCGACGACGAAATCGGATGGATCGCCCGCGCCGTCGAGGGCCGAGCCGTCGGGCAGTGCGATCACCCCGTCGTCAAAGCGCAGGAAATCAAAGCCAAACAGCTTGTCCCGGTCCCCATTTTCGGCAATCACGATGGCATAGCCGCGGCCTCCGATGATGGTGTAGCTGTCGCTGTCGCCGTCATAGCGGGCAAAGTCACTCTCGCCCATGTCGCCATAGGTGGTGGATGCAAACAGCATGTCGCTGCCCGGACCGCCGGTGAGGTTGTCGGTATGCGCCCCGCCCCGCAGGACGTCATTGCCTGCACCGCCGTTCAGCGCATCAGGACCGCCAAGCCCATCGACCGTGTCGTCGCCGTTGCGCAAGAGGATGTAATCCGCACGGCTGGTGCCGAATGCCGCGTCGTCGTCGTCAGTGAGGATCTGTTCATAGAGCCCGGCGACATTGACCGCGTCCAGCGCGAGAAAATCGTTTGACGCGACGGCGATCCGGTACAGGCCATCAAGCACCACGCCGCGGTCGTGAGCCCGCACTTCTTCGGCTTCGCGCGCGGCGGCCGCATTGATTGTGCCCGCGCTCGATCCGATCCCGAGCAATGCACCGGGCAGGAACGTCGTGGTCAGATAGTCGGTGAGGTTGCTTTGGTAGCCGACGCGTGTGCCCGCTTGCCCGTTCTGGACAAAGGGTTCGAGGATAGGCGTGATCTCGCCGGCCATCCGCGCTTCCATCTGCCAGAGCAGGTCGTCACGTCCCAATTCGTCCCACAGCAACGCCGCCGCTTCCTTGATCTGACGGTGCAGGCCTGGCGAGCCGAGTGGACCATCCTGAACGACATCGGCCACCGTCATGCGGGCGATCATGGCGTAGTGAACGGCGCTGAAGGCATAGGCCAGCGAGTCAAGCGACGCGGTAGACATGACTGCACGCACCTGCGAGGTGATTTCGTTCAGGCCCAGCGTGGCTTGCTGGATTGCGGTTTCCCCCAATGCAGCCCGCGCGACAGGGTCTTCTTCGACAGCGTACCGCTCAAGATTGTCCATCGCAGATTGCGACTGGCCCAGCGACTGCGCAATGCTTTGGTTGATCTGCGCATTGGACAGCCCGCGAAGCTCGTCAAGACTGTCCTGTATATCGCGAAGCGCCTGAAGACGCGCGGAGTCATCATCGGGTGACGAGAAAAAAGAGACAATTCCCAGGACGTTCGCGAACGTCCCGACGGCAGAAACGATGGGCAAAGGCATATCACGACACTTTCACTCACGAACCGAAAAAAAGGTACGACAGAGCGATTGCTTCGCCTAGTGAAAAGCGTCGGGCGCCGCTAAAGCGCCCGGTTTACAGGTCGTTCTTGAGCTGTAAAACGCACCATGCCAGCAGCGCGAGCAGAATGACGATTGGCAGAATGAAAAATGCGTCCATTTGGTCCTCCCGAAAGACGGTTCCGTATCCAAGGTATCACGTTGCTGACCGGCCAGCACAGGGCTACAGAGCACCTTGAACGTCGACCGGATGCAACCACCTGAGCGGCATTTGGCGCAAATTTCCATCTGGATGCCTCATTTTTATGCATACTCAACCCGAGATCACCCCGGCCAACTGGGGCATGGTGGGGACGCTTGGTCTTGTCTGGGGCGCAACCTTTCTGTTCATCGAACTGGCGCTGACGGGCATCACGCCGTTCTGGCTGGCGGCGGGGCGGATCGGCTTTGCCTGCCTGCTGACCTGCGCGGTCTGGCAGGTGCGCGGCGGGCGGGTGTTTCTGACCGACCAAACAGCCTGGGGCGCGCTGATGCTGTCGGGGCTGTTCAATTCGGCCATCCCCTTCATGCTGCTGAGCTGGGGGCAACAGACCGTCACTTCGGGTTTTGCGGGTGTGTCGATGGCGTCGGTGGCGCTGATCGTGCTGGTGCTGGCGCATCTTTTCGTGCCCGGAGAGCGGATCACCCTGCGGCGGATGATCGGGCTGATGATCGGCTTTGTCGGGGTCACGATCCTGCTGGGTGGGCAGGTCTTTGCCTCGAGCGGGGATCCGATGGAGCCGTTCGGGCGGATGGCCTGCGTGGGGGCTGCGGCCTGCTATGCCAGCAGTTCGGTGCTGGTGCGCAACCTGCCGCCGATCGATCCGTTCGGGCTGGCGGCGCTGACGCTGGTCTTCGGCTCGGCGCTGGTGCTGCCGACGGCCTTTGTCGCAGAGGGGCCGCCGCCCCTGCCCGCGCCGGACATCCTGTTCCTGATCGCGATCCTTGGCCTGATCCCGACCGCCGGGGCCAACCTGCTGCGCATCCTCGTGATCCGCAGCGCGGGGCCGGTGTTCCTGTCGCTGGTGAACTACCAGGTGCCGATGTGGTCGGTGATCCTTGGCATCGTGATCCTGAACGAGCCGTTCAAGCCGGTGCTTCTGCTGGCGATGTCCCTGATCCTGTGCGGCATGTTCGTCAGCCAGTGGGGCGCGCTGATGCGGCTGTTCGGGCGCGGCGTCACTCCCAGCAGCTGACCAGCACCGTCATGGCGGTTGCCTTTTGCGTGAGGTCGACCGGATCGAGCCGTGCCAGCCCGGTTGTCAGCTGCGGCGACACGCCAGCCTGCGACAGCACCTTCTGCACCGATGCGCTGTTGGTGGCGAAGTTCACGTCGTCGGGCAATTGCCGCCCTTCGGCGTCATGCGGGATCAACATGCCGATCACCGCGCCGCCATCGTCCAGAACCGGACCGCCTGCGTCCCCGTCCAGCGTGCTGATGGCAAGGCGCGACAGGCTGTCTTCGCCGTTCAGACCGCGCAGGTCGGACAGGCGGCCAAAGGTCATCGTCGCAGAAGGCAGCACGCCGCCAAAAGAGAAACCGGCAACCGCGATTTCCGATTGCAGGCGCGGCGCGCCATCGCGAAACTGTGCCACGTCGTTCGGGGCCAGCGGCTGTGTCGCGCGCAGCACGGCGATGCCCAGAGCCGGATCGGTCGCCATGATTTCGGCGTCATAATCGCTGTTGAGCGTGATGCGCCCGCATGATGCAACGGCGCTGTCGGTGGTGACCACCCGGCCCTGCCTGTCGACAAAGAAGCCCGACGCCGTGAGCTTGGGCTTGCGGATGCTCAGCCCCGCCACAAGGTCCACGCTCTGGCTGTCCTCGGCGATCACTGCAGGGTCAAGCACGCCGGGAATGGGGGCAAAGCTGGATTGCATCGCAGCCAGAATGCGGGTGCGGCGCTCTTCGTCGCCTGCGGGCCAGATCAGGGTGAAGCCCTTGATCGCGCCGCCATCAAGCCGGGCCTCGGTGTGGGAGACGATGCTGGCGTTCTGCCCGGTGAGGGTAAAGCTGTCGCTGTCCCGGTCGCGCGGGCCATCCAGCGGCACGATGTCGAGCGTCTGCATGATCTCGTAAAGCCCGGCCAGGCGGTCGCGGTCACCCGGCTGGCTGATCAGCAGCACGCGCGCGCCCTCGACAGTGCCGGTCGGGTCGAAATGCGCAAACGGGCTGTCATAGCGATCAAAGGCGACGGCCCCCAGCGGCAGGTCGATGGAGATACCGGCGCGGGTGTCACGGACGGTCTGGATATCCATACCATCAAGCACGGCATTGTACTGGCGGAACAGGTCGGCCCGCTGTGCGGTGGTCAGGATGCCGGTGGTCTCGTAGCCGTTTGCGGCTTGCCAATCGGCCATTGCGCGGCGCGTGCCCTGACCAAAGGCACCGTCGATCCCGGCGGCGTAGACCCCTGCCCAGCGCAGCGCGATCTGCAGCGCCTCGCGTTCCTGCCGGGTCAGCAGCGCCTCGGACGCGCGGGCCTCGCGCGGGGTCTCGTCGGTGACCGGCGGTTCGGGTTCGGGTGCCGCTTCAATCTGGGGGGCGGTGACCGGCGGGAGCGTGGCAGGACCCGCGCCAATGGGCCAGATGCGCTGGCCATAGCGGCCCGGCTCTTCGAGATAGCTGTCGCTCGGGATCAGGCGTTGTGCAAGCAGGCTGCGCAGCACGTCGTTCGCCTCGTTCCGGGGATAGGGGCCGAGCGCGATGCCGTACCAGCCCCGCCCCAGGTCAAAACCGTTCACATCGGGAAGGATCGATGCGTAGTCGCGCAGGCGGTCTTCGGCAACGGACAGGCTGGGCTGCGCCTCGATCTGGACATAGACACTTTCCTGCGCCGACGCGCCCTGTCCCCAGAGCATCAGGATCGCCACAACCGAAATCAAGAAATTGCGCAACATTCTTCTGTCACCTGCCCGAAAAACCCGTTTCAAAATCCTGCTCTACCAAGATTGCGCCGTCACTGGAACGCGAAAATTAGAACCTCGCACGCAATTGACCCCCGTGCCCCATGGCCCTAATCAGACGCGAGTGCAAACCGGGGTGACATCGCCATGGATCAGACCATCACAAAGCCGCGCAGTTTTCAGGAGATCATCCTGCGCCTGCAGTCCTATTGGGCCGGCCAGGGCTGTGCCGTGATGCAGCCTTACGACATGGAAGTGGGTGCAGGCACGTTCCACCCGGCCACGACGCTGCGGTCGCTGGGATCGCGCCCCTGGGCAGCCGCCTATGTGCAACCGTCGCGCCGCCCGACCGATGGGCGCTACGGCGAGAACCCCAACCGCCTGCAGCATTATTACCAGTACCAGGTGCTGATAAAACCGTCTCCGCCCGATCTGCAGGAGCTGTATCTTGGATCGCTGCGCGCCATCGGCATCGACATGACGCTGCATGACATCCGTTTTGTCGAGGACGACTGGGAAAGCCCGACGCTGGGCGCTTGGGGGCTGGGCTGGGAAGTCTGGTGCGACGGGATGGAAGTGTCGCAATTCACGTATTTTCAACAGGTTGGCGGCCATGATTGCCACCCCGTGTCGGGCGAGCTGACCTACGGGCTGGAACGTCTGGCGATGTATGTGCTGGGCGTCGATCACGTGATGGACATGCCCTACAACGATCCGGATGCGCCGATCGCGCTGAAATACGGCGATGTGTTCCGCCAGACCGAGCAGGAATATTCCCGCTGGAATTTCGACGTGGCCGACACGGACGTGCTCTTGCGCCATTTCGAAGAGGCCGAGACCGAATGCGCGCGCATTCTCGATCAAGCCGAGGACGATCCGAAGACCGGCAAGCGCATCATCATGGCGCATCCGGCCTATGACCAATGCATCAAGGCCAGCCACATCTTCAACCTGCTCGACGCGCGCGGCGTGATCTCGGTCACCGAACGGCAAAGCTATATCGGACGGGTCCGCGCGCTGGCAAAACGCTGCGCCGATGCGTTTGTGATGACCGAAGCCGGGGGCTATGCCGCCTGATGGCACAAGCCAACCGAAATACGCCACTGCGGCGGGCCAAATACGGCCTGATGCAGCATCTTCCGGGGGCGCTTGGACTGAAATATCGCCGCAAGCTGCGCAAGCTGTATGCGCCCGCGGCTGAGGCGGAGTTTCGGGCGGCCTTGACCGGGGCAAGCGGCGGGATCTGCATCGACCTCGGGGCCAATCTGGGTCAGCACACGCGCACGATGGCGGCGCATGCGGCCAAGGTCTATGCGTTCGAGCCCGACCCCTGGACAGCGGCAGAGCTGCGCACCCGCGTCGCCGACCTGCCCAATGTCGAGGTGATCGAAGCTGCCGCTGGCACCGAGGACGGCACCTTCCCGCTTTATCGCACCGCAAGTTTCGACGCCGACCCGGTCGAGCAATCGCAATCCTCGTCGCTCATGGCGCAGAAGCGCAACATCGACACATCCAGCGCGGTCGACGTGCGGGTGATCGACTTTCCCTCCTTCCTGCAGGGGCTGGACGCAGAGATCGCGGTGATCAAGATGGATATCGAGGGGGCCGAAGTGCCGCTGCTCGAGGCGCTTTTTGACCATCCGGTAAAGAACCGGATCGGCCACCTCTTTGTCGAAACCCACGAAAGCCGCATTCCCGACCTTCTGGCGCGCACCGATGCGCTGCGGGACCGCGCGGCACAGATGACGCAGCCTCGCGTCAACATGGATTGGAAATAACCGATGACCGGAAAGATCCTGATCGTCGTCCTTCTCGTCAGCGCGCTGTTTGCGGGTGTGGCGATGTATTACCTGCAGGTTTACGCCTATTACGAAACGGTTACGCCGACCGGCACGGATGACGTGCAGCTGACCACTCTGGACGGCAGAAGGGAAACGATCCTTTACGAGGATTTTCAAGCCATTGACGCCGAAAGCTCACCCATCAGGTTCAGAGCGTGTTTCACCACCCAGACGCCGTTGTCGACGCTGACATCGACCTATGAGCAGTATCTTGGCGCGGTGCCGCGCAACGCGCCGGGCTGGTTCAACTGCTTTGATGCCGAGACCATCGGCGACGACATCCGCGCGGGCCGCGCGGAGGTGTTCACCAGCGAGCGCAACCGCGAATTCGGAATCGACCGCGTGGTCGCCATCACGCAGGACGGGCGCGGCTATATCTGGCACGAAATCAACGAATGCGGCGACAAGGCCTATGATGGCAGCCCGCTGGGCGACGACTGCCCGGACCGCGAAATTGGAGGCAATTGATGCCCGACCTTCTGATCGAGCTTTTTTCCGAGGAAATCCCCGCGCGGATGCAGGCCAAGGCTGCTGACGACTTGAAGTCGCGCGTGACCAATGGCCTGGTCGAGGCCGGTCTGACCTATGGCGGGGCCGCCGCCCATGCCACGCCGCGCCGTCTGGCGCTGCGGGTCGACGGGCTGACCGACCGGTCGCCGGACGTGAAGGAAGAGCGCAAGGGACCGCGCGTCGATGCGCCGGAACAGGCGATCGAGGGCTTTCTGCGTGGGGCCGGTCTGACCCGCGATGACCTTGTGGAGCGCGATGAAAAGAAGGGCCGCGTGTTCTATGCGGTGCTCGACAAGCCGGGGCGTCCGGCTGCCGCGATCGTGGCCGAGGTGCTTGAAGACACGATCCGCAATTTCCCCTGGCCCAAGTCGATGCGCTGGGGTGCGGGCAGTCTGCGCTGGGTGCGTCCTCTGCACCGCATCCTGTGCGTGCTGACGCGCGAGGACGGCTCCGAAATCGTGCCGCTGGACGTCGACGGGATCGTGTCTGGGCGCACCACGGAGGGCCATCGCTTCATGGCGCCCGGCGCGTTCGACGTGACCGGATTTGACGATTACGAGGCCAAGCTGAAGCGCGCGCATGTCGTGCTGGACGCGGGCGAACGGGCCGAGGCGATCTGGCAGGACGCGACCAATCAGGCGTTTGCCAGCGGGCTGGAGGTGGTCGAGGACACGGGGCTGCTGGCCGAAGTGGCCGGACTGGTCGAATGGCCCGTTGTGCTGATGGGAGAGATCGGGACAGAGTTTCTCGACCTGCCGCCAGAGGTGCTCCAGACCTCGATGAAAGAGCATCAGAAGTTCTTCTCGGTACGCAATCCCAAGACGGGGCGAATCGAACGGTTCATCACCGTGGCGAACCGGGAAACCGCAGACCATGGCGCGACGATCCTTGCGGGCAACCAGAAGGTACTTTCGGCACGGCTGTCGGATGCCAAGTTCTTTTGGGAAAACGATCTGCGCGTCGCCAAGAGTGACGGCATGACCGCATGGACGGACAGCCTGTCCAACGTGACCTTCCACAACAAGCTGGGATCGCAGCGCGACCGGATCGAGCGCATCGCGGCACTGGCGCGGGAACTGGCCCCGGTGGTGGGGGCTGACGCGGATCTGGCGGCGCAGGCTGCAACCGTGGCCAAGGCCGATCTGGCATCGGAAATGGTCTATGAATTCCCCGAGCTTCAGGGGCTTATGGGGCGCTATTACAGCGATGCCTCAGGTTTGCCCGCCGAGGTTGGTGTCGCGTGCCAGGAGCATTATTCCCCGCTTGGCCCGTCGGACGACGTGCCTTCTGCACCCGTTTCGGTGACCGTGGCGCTGGCCGACAAGATCGACACGCTGACCGGGTTCTGGGCGATTGACGAGAAACCCACAGGGTCGAAAGACCCGTTTGCGCTGCGTCGTGCGGCGCTTGGGGTGATCCGGTTGGTGTTGGAGAATGGGCTGAAAGTTGCGTTGTTTCCCCACATTAAAGAGGCGATGCTGTCTTCAATTATAGCGGTCCTGCGGGCGCGTGAAGAAGCGGCTTCAAAGGAATTGCAAGATCAAAAAGCCAAGGTTTCAGATGCACTTTCAGTCGGCCTGAAACTAGACGTAAGCACACTAAACCTGCCTGATCGCGTATCGCTTTTGGGCAGTATCACACGCGATGAAGTCAGAGCATCACTGATCGACAACGAGTCACCAAATGTTCTCGGGTTCCTGCATGACCGCCTCAAGGTCTACCTCCGCGACCAAGGCGTGCGCCATGACGTGATCGACGCCTGCATCGCAATGCCCGGCAATGACGATCTGGCACTGTTGGTCAAGCGCGCCAAGGCGTTGCAGGCGGTGCTTGAGACCGAGGATGGCGGGAACCTTGTGCAGGGGTTCAAGCGGGCCAACAACATCCTGACCCAAGCCGAGGACAAGGACGGGGTGGAATATTCGTTCGGCGCAGATCCGAAATTCGCGGAAGACCCGACGGAAAAGGCCCTGTTCGACGCGCTGGCCAAGGCCGAAGCCAAAATCGCCCCGGCGATGCAGGATCAGGATTTCGCAACTGCGATGGCCACGATGGCCGATCTGCGGGGGCCGGTGGATGCGTTCTTCGAGGCAGTGCAGGTCAACGCGGAAAGCGAAGTTCTGCGGCGCAACCGGCTCAACCTGCTCAGCACGATCCGCAGCACATGCCTGCAAGTGGCGGACCTGACGCGCATCGAAGGGTAACGCCTGCGCTGTAACGCCCCTTGTCAGGTCGCGCGACCATCGTATGCTGCATCCAATTTCAAGAGGTGCTGCAGTGCAGAAACCAAGTCCTGACAACCCGGATGTGACGCTGATCACGCCGACATCGCCCATGTCGACGCCCACCCATGGCGGGCGGGCGAAGTGTTTGCAGCGCCTTGTGCGGCTTGATCTGCCAGTGCCGCGCACCGTCGCGCTGTCCTTCGGCGCGGTGCATCAGATCGCGTCGGGCTATCGCCCGGATGTGTCTGGAATCCTTGCGGAATTCGATCCGAACGCCCTGCTCTGCGTGCGCCCCTCCTCGGAGGACCCCGACTGGGGTGGTCCGGGTGCAGTGCTCAATATCGGGATGAACGACGCGCGCTATTCCGACATGTGCGACCAGATCGGCAAGGCAGCCGCGACCGAGATCTACTACCGGTTCGTGCTCAATTACGCGATCGACGTGGCGCGGCTCGATGCAGATGCCTTTGACGAGATCGACGGCGAAGGCCATGACGCGCTGGTTGCCGCACTTGAGCTGTACGAGGAAGAGGCGGAAGAGCCGTTCCCGCAGGAACCGGCGGTGCAATTGGCGGAAATCCTGCGGTCGATGGCGCGGGCCTGGGAAGGCACGACCGCCCGGCTCTTGCGGCAGGCCAAGGGCGCGCCGGTGGATGCGGGGCTGGGCCTTGTGGTGCAGGAAATGGCGCTGGGTCTGGGCAGCGGTGAATGTGGATCGGGTGTGCTGCAACTGGCCAACTCGTTCACCGGGCTGCCGCAGGTCACCGGTCGCTACCTGAGCCAGAGCCAGGGGCGCGAGGCGCTCGATGGCGGTGCTGCGTCGATTTTCCTCGAGAAGGACCCGCGCGGCCCGTCGTTGGAAGAATTGGCGCCCGAAGCCTTTGCCGCGCTCAAGGCACATGCGGCGCTGATGCGGGCGCGGCTGCGCGAGGAAATGCAGATCGAGTTCACCATCGAGAACGGCAATCTGCACATTCTTGACGGCGTGCGTGTCGAACGCAGCGCACGGGCGGCGTTGCGCATTGTCGTACGGCTGGCCGAGGACGGGATCATCACCCGGCAAGACGCGTTGATGCGGATCGAACCGCGCGCCTTGTCGGAACTGTTGCACCGGCAGGTGGCGACGGGCGCCAAGCGCGATGTGTTGGGCACGGGCATTGCAGCAAGTCCCGGTGCTGCAACGGGCCGGATCGTGTTTTCGTCAGAGGCGGCCCAGGCCAGTGCCGCCCGCGGAGAGCCTTGTGTATTGGTGCGGCGCGAGACCAGCCCCGAGGACATCCGCGGCATGCATGTCGCGTCGGCGGTGCTGACCGAACGCGGTGGCATGACGAGCCATGCAGCGGTGATCGGGCGTGGTCTGGGCCTGCCGTGCGTCGTGGGCGCGGCGAGCATCCGGTTCCAGGTCAAGCGCAAGTCGATGGTCGCGGTTGATGGTCGGGTGTTCAAGGAAGGTGACGAGATCACCGTCGATGGCACCAATGGCCAAATCCTTGCCGGATCGGTCGATATGATCGAGGCGACGCTGGACGAGACCTTTCGCACCTTCATGAGCTGGGCCGATGCCGAGCGCGATATCGGCGTGCGCGCCAATGCCGACACGCCTGCCGATGCCAAGACCGCGCTGCATTTCCGCGCGCAGGGGATCGGGCTGTGCCGGACCGAGCATATGTTCTTCGAGGCCGAGCGCCTGACGCCGATGCGCGAGATGATCTTTGCGCAGAACCCGCAGGATCGACAGGCAGCGCTGGAACTGGTGCTGCCGATGCAGCGCGCGGATTTTCTGGAACTCTTCCGCATCATGCAGGGCCACCCGGTCTGCATCCGGCTGTTCGACCCGCCGCTGCACGAATTCCTGCCCACCAGCCGCGCAGGCCAGCGCGAACTGGCCGAGGCGCTGGACATTCCCGTCAGCGACGTCACCCGTCGGATCGACAGCCTGTCGGAATACAACCCGATGCTCGGCATGCGGGGTGTACGTCTGGGGATCACGGTGCCCGAGATCTACGACATGCAGGCCCGCGCGATCTTTGAGGCGACGGTCGAGGCCGCCAGGGAAGGTATCACCATCGTCCCCGAGATCATGGTGCCGCTGGTGTCGGCCAAGCGCGAGGTCGAACTGGTGCGCGGCCGGGTCGAGGCGGTTGCGGCGGCTGTGCGTACCGAGAACAGCGCCGATTTCACCTACCGGCTGGGCGTGATGGTCGAGACCCCCCGCGCCTGCCTGCGCGCCGGCGACATTGCCGAGCACACGCATTTCCTGAGCTTCGGCACCAATGACCTCACGCAGATGACCTACGGCCTGTCGCGCGACGATGCAGGGCGGTTCATGTCGGAATATGTCCGGCAAGGCGTGTTCAGCGAAGATCCGTTTCACATCCTCGACACCGAGGGCGTGGGAGAATTGCTGCGACTTGGCGTGGTGCGCGGACGGGCGGCGCGGCCCAATGTGGTGCTGTCGATCTGCGGGGAACACGCGGCCCACACCGAATCGATTGCCTTCTGTCGCGCGGCCGGATTCGACTATGTCAGCTGCTCTCCGTTCCGGGTTCCGGTGGCACGTCTTGCCGCAGCACAGCTTGCGTTGGCCGACAAGATCGTGTAGTTTTCAGCAAAATCCGTCCCAAATATTGCAGTATTTGCTCTATGGGCAACCCACATGCACAGCGTGCATGGGCGCAAAACTTGTCTAAATCACAATAATTCGATAACAGCCCGTCGAATGCGCGGTGCTGCCTCCTTTTTGGGCATCGTATCGCCACCCACAAAACTGCGAGATCGACACTTGGCATGACGAGATTGTTTGCATTGGTTCTGGCCGCGGCCGTCCTGGCCACGCCGACATTGGCAGAGCGATCGAAGGAAGCCGCGCAAGAGCTTCTGAACAAGGAAAAGACGGTTTTGGCATCGGCGGGCCAGAACCACATGACGTCGCTGGTGACCCCCGTGTCCCGCACCTCCGCCATCTACAACGCATCCTGGCTGAACGCCCAGACCTCCGCCTCGGGCGGCGCGCAGTGGGAATGCCTTGCCGAGGCGCTTTACTTCGAGGCACGCGGCGAGACGATCCAGGGCCAGTTCGCCGTTGCCGAAGTCATCATGAACCGCGTCAAGAGCGGGCGTTTCCCCGATGACATCTGCTCTGTGATCAATCAGGGCACCGGCAAGAAATACCAGTGCCAGTTCACCTATACCTGTGACGGCATTCCCGAACGCATCCGAGAACCGCAGGCCTGGGACCGGGTCGGCAAGGTCGCCCGCGCGATTCTGGATGGCCGCGCACCGATGAACCTGACCAATGGTGCCACCCATTACCACACCACCGCCGTGCGCCCGCGCTGGTCGCGCTCCTACACCCAGACGGCCTCATACGGTGTGCATGTCTTCTACCGCCACACGTGGCGCGTCAGCTCCAACGGCTGATCCAACAGGGGCCGAGTGCTTGAGGATGTCGCGGGTGGCGCTCAAAATGCCCTTTCGCGGCATTTCCGTTTCCGCAATCCTCTGGTAGCCCGGTGCCAGCTGACAAGAGGGTTGCGCCATGAGCTCCGAGATTAGACTTGCCTTTGCGCACCCGTCCGAACGGGCCATCGCGACCGCCGATGATGGGCCGGTGGACCGCATTTCCCTGCGTGACCATATCGTCGATGTCGAGATCGGCGCCTTTCAGGCAGAGCGCGGCACACGCCAGCGCATCTGTTTCAACGTCGTGGTCGAAGTGCAGCCGATCGTCGGCCATATCGACGACGATGTGGACCGCATCCTGTCCTATGACCGGGTGACCGAAGCGATTGCGGCCGAACTTGGGGCAGAACGTCTGAACCTGCTCGAAACGCTGGCCGAACGGATTGCCGAGCGCATCCTGCTGGAGCCGCAGGCGCTGCGGGCCTTCGTGCGGATCGAAAAGCTGGATCGCGGCTCCGGCGCTCTGGGGGTCGAGATCGTGCGGTCCCGCAGTGATCTGGGCGGTGCTGCGCATGACACGAGCCAGGAACGTCCGCATCCCCGCGTGGTTTACCTGACCAACGCGGCGATCATGTCGGAACATCTGGGCGCATGGATCGACCAGCTTGGTGCTGAACGCGCGCCGCTGATCCTCTGCGTCGGACTCCCCGATGCAGCACGTGCCGAAGTGGATCAACCCATGGCGCAACGCCGGATCGACCTTCTGGCCATCGAGCAGAACGGCTGGATGCTGGCGGCGCGCGATGCCCGCTGCAAGGTGGTCGCCACGCGCACCGAACTGGACTGGGCGATGAAGAACGGTCAGGTCTGCATCTGGGCCCCGTCGAAGATCGTGCTCGATGCGGTCGAAGGCCCGGAGACCGCGATCACCGACACGGTGGCCCTGACCGGCTGGTTTGCGCAGGAAATGGAGGCCAGCGAACTCTTGATGATCGGCATCGAGGCACCGGCCCTGGGCAATGTTTCAGTTCGCAACAGCCCGATCGGCGAAAGCGTGCTCTAGACGCTTGTCAAACCGCGATTTGCGTTTCATGCACGCGCCATGACGCCCTATTTCCGCCCCCTGCCCCGATGCTCCGGCCCGCGCCCCGACGATGCGCTGTCGCTGGCCGGTGGCCCGTTCTGGTTCACCGAAGCCGTGGTCCTGCGCCGCGATGCCGACCCGCAGATCATCCCCGCCACATCGGTGCCCGACGCGGTGCTGGAGCGGCTGACCGCATCCCGCGCGCCGATGGCCGGGATCGACATGGGCGGCGTGACCTTGATGGGGATTCTCAACGTCACACCTGACAGCTTTTCCGATGGCGGCCGGTATCTTGACCCTGATGCGGCAGTGGCGCAGGCGCGGCGCATGGCGGCCGAGGGGGCCGGGATCATCGACATCGGTGGCGAAAGCACCCGACCGGGGGCCGAGACCGTGCCGGTGGACGAGGAAATCCGCCGGGTCGCCGGGCCGATTGCCGCCATCTCGGCCCAACTGGACGTGCCCATCTCCATCGACACGCGCAAGGCCGCGGTGGCCCGCGCGGCTTTGGATGCGGGTGCGTCGCTGGTCAATGACGTGGCTGGGTTCACGTACGACCCCGCCCTCGCGCCACTCTGTGCCGCGCGCACCGTGCCAGTCTGCGTGATGCATGCACAAGGCGACCCACAGACGATGCAGCACGCGCCGCGCTACGATGATGTGCGGCTTGATGTGTATGATTTCCTGTCCGACCGGGTCGAGGCACTGGTGGCCCAAGGGATCGCGCGGGATCAGATCATGGTCGATCCCGGCATCGGGTTCGGCAAGACGCTGCATCACAACCTCGCCCTGCTGCGCGACATCGCGCTGTTTCATGGGCTGGGCTGCCCGATCCTGCTGGGCGCGTCGCGCAAGAAGTTCATCGGTACGATTTCCGAGGCTGGCACCGCAGACACACGTGTCGCGGGTTCTGTGGCGGTGGCCTTGCATGGAGCGGCGCAGGGTGTGCAAGTCATACGGGTACATGATGTGGCGGAAACACGTCAGGCGCTGTCGCTCTGGCGTGCAATCGAATGGGGTTTCAACGATGGCGCGTAAGCTTTTTGGCACGGACGGGGTGCGGGGAACCGCGAACATCCATCCGATGACGGCGGACATGGCGCTGCGGATCGGTGCAGCGGTCGGGCGACATTTCCGGCAGGATTCCAAGGGTGTGCACCGCGTGGTGATCGGCAAGGACACACGGCAGTCGGGCTACATGTTCGAAAACGCGCTGACCGCCGGGCTGACATCGACCGGCATGAACGTGCTGCTTCTGGGTCCGGTGCCGACACCGGCTGTGGGATTGCTGACCCCGTCGATGCGCGCCGATCTGGGCATCATGATCTCCGCCAGCCACAACCCGGCAGCCGATAACGGGATCAAGTTCTTCGGGCCCGACGGGTTCAAGCTGTCGGATGCCGACGAGGCCGAGATCGAGGCACTGATCGAGACCGGGGTGGAACCGGCGCAGGCCGACAACATCGGCCGCGCGAAACGCATCGACGACGGGCGGTTCCGCTACCAGGAGCGGGTCAAGTCGACCTTTCCGGCGGGCATGCGTCTTGACGGGTTGAAGGTCGTGCTGGATTGCGCGAACGGGGCTGCCTACAAGGCCGCGCCCGAAGTGCTGTGGGAGCTGGGCGCCGAGGTGATCCCGCTCGGCGTGAGCCCGAACGGCAGCAACATCAACGAAGGCTGCGGATCGACCCATCCGCAACTGGCCGCTGCCGCCGTGGTGGCGCATGGCGCTGATGTGGGCATCTGCCTGGATGGCGACGCCGACCGGGTCATCCTGATCGACGAGACCGGGCAAGTGGCTGATGGCGACCAGATCATGGCCCTGATGGCCGCCCGCTGGGCCGAGGAAGACCGCCTGCGCGACGGTGTGCTGGTGGCCACCGTCATGTCCAATCTGGGGCTGGAGCGGTTTCTCGACGGGCGCGGGCTGCGGCTCGAACGCACCGGCGTCGGCGACCGTTACGTGGTCGAGGCGATGCGCCGCGGCGGCTGGAACCTGGGCGGCGAACAGTCGGGGCATATCGTGATGACGGATTATGCCACCACCGGCGACGGGCTTATGGCTGGGCTGCAATTTCTGGGCGAGATGTGCCGCACCGGCCAACCGGCCAGCGCGCTGGCGCACAGTTTCGTCCCAGTGCCGCAACTGCTCAAGAACGTGCGTTATGACCCGTCCGTGGCCCCGCTTGAGGTGGGATCGGTGAAAACCGCCATCGCCGATGCCGAGGCGCGGCTGAACGGCAAGGGACGACTCCTGATCCGCAAGTCGGGGACCGAGCCGTTGATCCGGGTGATGGCGGAATGCGAGGACGAGGCGCTGCTGCTCGAGGTGGTGGACGGCATCGTGGCCGAGGTCGCCGCGTCGGTCTGATCCTGCACCTCAGCGGTTGCGCAAAAGCTCCGCAAGACCGTCGGACAACGCATGGAACCGCGCCGGATCGGCCACAGGCACGTCATAGCCCATCGCCGCCACCGTCCCGAACGGATAGACCACCGCAAACGCCCCTGTCTTTGGGCCGAACGGGATCGCGATCGCCCCGGCATGGGACATCCGAAAACCACCCTCCCCGGCGACATAGTTCATCCCCAGCCCGTAATAACTGCCCTGCGCGCGCTCGATATGCGGCAGCGCCAGCGGATCACGCCCGACCCGCCCCTCCGGACCGAACCAGTGCCAGAGCAGCGCGGCATGATCCGCCATCGACATGCGCCACCCACCCCATCCGGCAAACCCGCCAAAGCGCGGCGACACTGCGCCGGAGACACCGGCCGGGTCGAGAACCCGCCTGCGACAGGTGTCTTCGTAAGGCTGCCCGGTCGCCACTTCGATGATGCGGCCCAGCAGCGCGTAATTCTCGTTGTTATACGCAAATTCGCCCCGCGAGCCCTTCTGGCGGCTGCGGTTCAGCACGATGTCAGTGACATGTTCGTGGCGCGGCTCATCTTCGTTGAGCCAGAACCCCATGCGCCACTGCGTGGAATCCGGGGCGATCCCGGCGCTGTGGGTGACCAGATCCGCAAGAGTGGCAGGCGGCGCATCCTCGCCAAGCACCTCGACCAGCGTGGTGTCCCAGCTCAGAGCCCCCGCATCGACAAGGCTCAGGATACAAAGCGCGGTGATCGCTTTCGAGTTGGAGGCAAGGTCAAACGGCGCGTCTGCATTGCTGGTCGCGTCGGGTGCGCCATCGGCAAGGATCGCGATCGCGGTCTGCTCGGCGCCTTCGTCTCGCGCCCAGTCCTCGAACAGGGCGATCGGATCAGCGGCCGCGACATGCGCGGCCGAAGAGAGGCCAAAGAAAAGTGCCAGAAGGCGGTTCATGCCCTCTGGCTAGCAAATCGCAAAGGTTCCGCGCAAGGGCAGCCCGGCGTCAGGCGACCGCCTTGCCGTAGATCGCGGCGACCTTGGCGATGGCCTGTTCCGGCGGCAGTTCCTCGCTTTCGCCCGTGCGACGCGAGGTGAGTTCGACAACCCCGTTCTTGAGCCCGCGCGGACCGACGGTGATGCGCCACGGCAGGCCGATCAGGTCCATCGTGGCAAATTTGCCACCTGCCCGTTCGTTTCGGTCGTCGTAAAGCGGCTCGAGACCCAAGGCGGTCAGGCTGGCATGAAGCGCATCACAGGCCGCGTCCGCCTCTGCGTCGCCCTGCTTGAGGTTGACGATTCCGCAATGGAACGGGGTCACGCCTTCGGGCCAGATGATGCCGTTATCGTCATGGCTGGCCTCGATGATCGCGCCCAGAAGGCGGCTGACGCCGATGCCGTGGCTGCCCATGTGCACCGGCACCTTGTTGCCTTCAGAGTCGGCCACGGTCGCGCCCATTGCGTCGGAATACTTGGTGCCGAAATAGAAGATCTGACCCACCTCGATGCCGCGCGCGGTGCGGCGGCGCTCTTCGGGGACCTTGGCGAACTCGGCCTCGTCATGGGTTTCATCCGTGCGGGCATAGCGCGAGGTGAATTCCTCGAGCACCGCCTGGCACTGGGCCTTGTCGTCATAGTCGATGGCGCGGTCACCAAATTTCAGATCGGTGATCTGGGCATCATAGAACACCTCGGATTCGCCGGTTTCGGCGAGCACGAGGAATTCATGGGTGTCATCGCCACCGATGGGACCGCTGTCCGCACGCATCGGGATCGCCTGAAGGCCCATGCGCTCATACGTGCGCAGGTAGCTGACCAGATGGCGGTTGTAGGCGTGCAGCGCGTCTTCCTTGGTCAGGTCGAAATTGTAGCCGTCCTTCATCAGGAACTCGCGACCCCGCATCACGCCAAAGCGCGGGCGGATCTCGTCACGGAATTTCCACTGGATGTGGTAAAGCGTCAGCGGCAGGTCCTTGTAGCTGCCGACATGGCTGCGGAAGATATCGGTGATCAGCTCTTCATTGGTGGGACCATAGAGCATATCGCGCCCGTGGCGGTCGGTGATGCGCAGCATTTCCTGGCCGTAATCGTCATAGCGCCCGGATTCGCGCCAAAGATCGGCCGATTGCAGCGTCGGCATCAGCATCGGGATGTGACCCGCGCGAATTTGCTCCTCGTGCACGATCTGTTCGATGTTGCGCAGCACCTTGTAACCCAGCGGCAGCCAGGAATAGATACCCGCGCTGGCCTGCTTGATCATGCCGGCGCGCAGCATCAGCCGGTGGCTGACGATCTGGGCCTCGGAGGGGGTCTCTTTCAGAACGGGCAGGAAATAGCGGGACAGGCGCATCTTGGTTCTCACATATGGCGTTTGCGCTGTCCTAGCCGGTTGCACCGCCCCGGACAAGGGCGGCGCGGTGGGATGTGGCGGGACTAGCGGGTCGTCTGCATGGGACCGGCACGGACGCAGCACGATACGGATGCACTCCGTGCAATCCTCCGCTCAAAGGGACTGGCAGGTGTGGACTTTGCCTCCGAATTCGCTCTACCTAGGGTCGAAACGGATTTCAGAGTGTGGCACGACATGACCAGTGACATTCAGGTGTCCGAACGGCCAGAGACCCTTGTCGAGATACTTTCCCTCGGGTTCGACGCAGTGCCCTTTGCTGCACTGTTCTACCTCCCCGATGACACGCTGACCCTGCTGTGGCGCAATGCGGCGCATGAGGTCATGTCTGACTCGGTTGGGGTTTCGGTTGCAGGACAGGGCATGTTCGAGGCCTTCCCCCCCAGCACCGAGGCCGATGGCGCGGATGCGGTGAACTTCATCCGCGAGGCCACCGACGCCATCCTGCGCACGGGCGAGCCGCAGGAGGTGGGACCGGCGCGGTTCGACCTCCTGAACGACGACGGCGTCTATGTCGAACACCATTGGCAGATGCATTTCGCGCCGGTGCGCAAGGAGGGTCGGATCATCGCGATCCTGCAGACCGCGCGCGATGTCACCGAAGCCACCCTGACCGCGCGGCTGGCCCAGAGCCACCGGCGGGCTGCGGCGTCGACCGCGTCGGTGGCCTATTTCAGCTATGATCCCAAAACCGACCTCTTCCTGCGCCACGAGGCGATCGACGCAATGTTCGGCTATGCTCCGGGCGAAGCGGGTCCCCTTGGCGAACCGTTCTTCGCGCGCGTCCACCCCGACGATGTCGACGCGGTCCATGCCGAGGTGGCGCGGGTGCTGGCTGCCCCTTTGGGCGAGGCGGCGTCGTTCGACTACCGTGTGCCGCTGCCGACCGGCGAAGAGCGGTTCATCCGCATTCGCGGCGAGATGGCCACCGATCCGGTGGACCGGCGCGCGAAACTGGTCGGCACCTTTGTCGACCTGACGGATATCGAGACCGCGCGCCGCGACTTGGAACAGGCGGTGAAGGTGCGCGAGGCGCTGGTGGTCGAAGCCAATCACCGGATCAAGAACAGCCTTCAGATCGCGGTGTCGCTGCTGCGCCTTCAGTCCAGCAAGCTGATGGTGGCGGGTGGACCTGCTGCCGAAGCGGCGCGCGAGGCGCTGCGGGCGGTGGAATCGCGTGTCCTTGCGGTGGCGGACGTCCATGCGGCGATCCAGATCGACGACGACGTGGCGCAGATCGACCTCGTGACCCTGTTCGACCGGCTGGTGCTCTCGACCCGCAAGAGCGCCGAACTGTCCCCTGCGGCGATGGTGTTCACCCATCCCGGTGACGCGATCCGGCTCAAGAGTGACCACGCCATGGCGCTGAGCCTGATGCTCAACGAATTGCTGACCAACGCGATCAAGTACGGCGCTCCGAGCGAGGACTCGCCGGTGACGCTGGAGGTGGAGGTCATGCACGGCGATGCGCTGCAGATCACCGTGTCCAATGCCGACCTGAACGCGACGTTCCCCGATAGGGACAGCCCGGCGTCGGGAACAGGCGAACGGCTGGTGCAGCAGTTTGCCACCCAACTCGACGCAGACGTGACCCGCGAGAGGGACGGCACACGGGTGGTGGCCCGTGTCAGGGTACCCCTCGGGGCATAGCTCGCCGTTGGAACCGGGCTCTCCGGTGCCACGTTGTGATGATCCAGGAGATCAAAGATGACCAAGACACCGACCTCTGCCCTGCTGCTGGGCGCGCTGGTGGCGGATGCCGCCAGCCTTGGACTGCATTGGCTGTATGATCCCGACCGGATCGCCAAGATCGCCGCCGAGCGCAATGGCTCCGCCGCCTTTGCCCCGGTGAACCCCGCCTTTTTCGACGGCGCGAAGGGTTATTTTGCCCATGGCGCGCGGCAGGCCGGGATGCTGACGCAATATGGCGAGGCGCTCTACCTAACCATGCGCTGCATGATCGACAGTGGCGGGACCTTCGACGCCGACGCACAGCGCAGCGCCTTTGCCGCGCATTTCGGCGCGGGCGGTGCCTATACCGGCTATATCGACCGTCCGACGCGGGGCGCGCTGGAGCGGATCGCCAACGAAAAACTGCCCTCGGGGATCGACGACGATCAGAACCCGGCGCTGACCCGCCTGCCCGCCATTGTCGCGACCAGCCACGGCGCGCCGGAATTACTCCAGACCGCCACAGAAGCGATGCAGATCACCAATGTGAACGAGGTGGCCGAGGCGTATAACGCTGTTTTCGCCGACCTGCTGCGCCGTGTGGTGACGGGAACGCCAGTGCAGGACGCTCTCGACGCCGCCGCCGACACCGCCAGTGGCGACGTGCGGGACGCGCTGAAGGATGCGCTGACCACCTCCGAGACCGACACGACCGTTTACGCGGGCGAGGTTGGGCGCGCCTGCCATCTGCCCACGGCGGGCCCGGTGATGTTCCATGTGCTGCGCCATAGCACCAGCTACACCGACGCGGTGGAGCGCAACATCCTCGCAGCCGGAGACAGCGCCGGGCGCTCCCTGATGATCGGCGCGGCACTGGGCGCGGCCCACGGGGTCGCAACGCCAAAGGGCATCCCGCTGGCCTGGATTCTGGAATTGAGCGACGGTGCCGCGATCTGGAAGGCCTGCCGTACGTTGGGCACTGCCTGAGCGCAGTCTGAAAACGCTTGGACCTCAAGACACACTTCAGGCCAGGGTGGCGGATTTTGCGTCGTCGCAAAATCGCGATGCGACGACGCATCATGGCCGGTGCGCCTTCCTCTTGAAACCCCGCAACGGACAGGCGATGTAGGGTCAAGATCACAGGGGCGCATGACATGGCACTTCCCGCGCGGGAACAGGTGAAATATTGGGGCATTGCCGCTGCAGTCCTTGTGGTGGTGCTCTGGTTCCTTGGCGACGTCCTTCTGCCCTTCGTGCTGGGCGGCGCGATTGCCTATTTCCTCGATCCGGTTGCCGACCGTCTGGAACGTCTTGGCTTCAGCCGTGTCATGGCCACTGCGGTTATCACCATTTTTGGGATCGTGGCCTTCGTGGTGCTGCTTCTGCTGGTGATCCCGTCGCTGATCGATCAGGCGCTGGATCTCTTTGACGTGGCACCTACCCTCTTTGGCAATCTGCGGGATTTCCTGATCGAACGGTTTCCTGAAATCATGGACACCGGAAGCCCGCTGCGGCAATCGCTGATCACGGTCGGCGAGACCATACAGTCGCGCGGCGGCGAATTGCTGAACACCGTGCTCAGTTCGGCGGCCGGGATCATCAACATCATCATGCTCTTCGTGATCGTGCCGGTTGTGGCGGTCTATCTGCTGCTGGACTGGGACAACATGGTCGCCCGCGTCGACGAGCTGCTGCCGCGTGATCATGCGCCCACCATCCGCAAGCTGGCCGCCGATATCGACAAGACGCTGGCCAGCTTCATCCGCGGCATGGGCACGGTCTGCATCATCCTCGGCACCTATTACGCCGTGGCGCTGATGGTGATCGGGCTGCAATTCGGTCTCGTGGTCGGGTTCGTCGCGGGGCTTGTGACCTTCATCCCCTACCTGGGCGCGCTGATCGGCGGGGCGCTGGCCATCGGGCTGGCGCTGTTCCAGTTCTGGGGCGACTGGCTGACCATCGGACTTGTGGCGGGCGTGTTCGTTCTGGGTCAGGTGATCGAAGGCAATGTGCTCACGCCCAAGCTGGTGGGATCCTCGGTGGGGCTGCACCCCGTTTGGCTCATCCTCGCGCTGTCAATCTTCGGCACATTGTTCGGCTTTGTCGGCATGCTTGTCGCGGTGCCGGTCGCCGCGTCGATCGGCGTGGTCACCCGCTTTGCGGCAGACCGATATCTTCACAGCCGCCTCTACCGCGGTCTGAGCGACCGGGACACGGAATAGATGGCCCTTCAGATGAAATTCGACATTCCGGCGCGCACCGCGCTGGGGCGCGGGGACTTTTATGTTACCCACAGCAATGCCGTGGCGCTGGGGCTGGTGGACACATGGCCAAACTGGCCCAACAGCAAGATGGTACTGGTCGGCCCTCACGGGTCCGGCAAGACGCATCTTGCGCATGTCTGGTGCACCGACACCGGAGCGCAGATCATCGCGGCACAGGATATCGCCTCTGCGGACGTGCCGTCCCTGGCCGAGAGTCCGATCTGCGTCGAGGACGTGGAACAGATCGCGGGCGACACCGCTGCCGAAGAGGCGCTGTTCCACCTGCACAACCTGTTGCTGGCCAATGGCCATTCGATGCTGCTGACCGCCCCCCGGCCCCCGTCGGCATGGGCGATCCGCCTGCCCGATCTGGCCAGCCGCATGGAGGGCACGACAGTGGCAAAGATGGCCACGCCGGACGATATCCTGCTGTCAGCCGTTCTGGCCAAGCTGTTCGCCGACCGCCAGATCGTGCCGATGCCGGATGTGATTCCCTATCTCGTGCGCTGGATGCCGCGAACTTTCGAGGCGGCAGGTCAGGTCGTTGCGCATCTGGACACCGAGGCACTGGGAACCCCCAAGGGTGTGACGCGCATGCTGGCCCGGACAGCGCTGGCCGACCTTGAATTCCACGAAGAAACGGCGTCAAACTAGTGGTTTAGGGTGATGCCCCGAGGCAAGGTGTCACCAAACTGTCACGCGCCACCGCTAAAGGACCCCCATGAACAGCGCCGATTTCCTCAACGCCCCCCTGCCCGACCCGACGGTTCTTGCCGATCTGGACATGACCGGCCCCGGTCGTTTCTTCAACCGCGAGATGTCGTGGCTGGGCTTCAACTGGCGTGTACTTGAAGAGGCCGAGAATCCGCGCGTGCCTCTGCTCGAACGGCTGCGTTTCGTCTCGATCTCGGCTGCCAATCTTGACGAATTCTACACCGTGCGCGTGGCCGGTCTGCGCGAACTGGCGCAGGCGGGCAACGTGACACCCGCCGATGACGGTCTGACCCCGGCGGAACAGCTGGTGCTGATCAACGAGGACGCGCGCAAGCTGATGGCGTCGCAGCAGCGCGTGCTGGCCGATCTGCGCAGCAAGATGGAGGCCGAGGGCATTTCCATCGTCTCGCGGGAGGGGCTGAGCGACCCGGATCTGGCCTACCTCGAAGACGTATTCCTGAATCAGGTCTTCCCGGTCCTGTCGCCGCTGGCCATCGACCCGGCCCACCCGTTCCCGTTCATCGCCAACAACGGCTATTGCCTCGCCCTTCAGCTGGAGCGGCGCAAGGACCGGACCGGGTTGCAGGCGCTCTTGCCGATCCCGGCTCAGGTCGCGCGTTTCGTGGCGCTGCCACCCGAAGACGGCGCGCGCCGGTTCCTGTTTCTCGAAGACGTGCTGCTCTTGCATTTCGACCGGCTGTTTCCCGGCTACAAGCTGCGCGACCATTTCGGCTTCCGGGTGCTGCGCGACAGCGATATCGAGGTCGAGGAAGAGGCCGAAGACCTCGTGCGCGAATTCGAAGTTGCGCTGAAGCGGCGCCGCCGGGGTGAAGTCGTGCGTCTGACCATCACCAGTGGAGCGCCCGATGCCCTGCGCGGGACCGTGATGCGCGAATTGCGGGTGCGCGAAGACGATGTGATCGAACTGAACGGCATGATCGGTGCCGCCGATCTCAAGGAACTGGTGCTCGACAGCCGTCCTGACCTGCTCTGGCCCCTATTCACGCCGCGCGTGCCCGAACGGGTGCAGGATTTCGACGGCGACATGTTCGAAGCGATCAAGCAGAAGGACATGCTGCTGCACCACCCCTACGAGACCTTCGATATGGTGGTGCGGTTCCTGTCGCAGGCCGCCCGCGACCCCGATGTGGTGGCGATCAAGCAAACGCTCTACCGCACCTCGCGCCAGTCGCCCATCGTGGCCGCTCTGTGCGAAGCCGCCGAGGATGGCAAATCCGTCACCGCGCTGGTCGAGCTGAAGGCCCGTTTTGACGAGGCCGCCAATATCCGCCAGTCGCGCAGGCTGGAACGGGCGGGCGCGCATGTGGTTTACGGGTTCCTGGACTGGAAAACCCACGCCAAGATCTCGGTCGTGGTGCGCCGCGAAGGTGAAAAGCTGGTCACCTATACCCATTACGGCACCGGCAACTACCACCCGATCACCGCAACCATCTACACCGATCTGAGCTTTTTCACCTGTGACGCAGCCCTCGGGCGCGATGCGACCAAGGTGTTCAACTACCTCTCGGGCTATGCGCTGCCGGACGGGCTGGAAAACCTCAGCATCTCGCCGCATTCGCTCAAGCCCAAGATGCTCGAAATGATCGCCGCAGAGGCCGCCCACGCCCGCGCGGGCAAACCGGCTCAGATCTGGATCAAGATGAATTCGCTGATCGAGCCCGACATGATCGACGCGCTCTATGCAGCCAGTCAGGCCGGGGTGAAGATCGACTGCATCATCCGCGGCATCTGCGGCGTGCGTCCGGGCGTCAAGGGACTGAGCGAGAACATCCGCGTCAAATCCATCGTCGGGCGGTTCCTCGAACATTCGCGCATCGCGTGCTTCGGCAATGGCTACGGGCTGCCGCACAAGAAATCACGGGTCTTCATGTCCTCGGCGGACTGGATGGGCCGCAACCTGACCCGCCGCGTGGAAACGCTGGTCGAGATCGAGAACGCAACCGTCAAGGCGCAGATCGTCAGCCAGATCATGGCCGCCAACCTCGCCGACGTGGCGCAAAGCTGGGTGATGCAGCCCGATGGCCGGTTTGTCCGCGCCACATGGGACGAGGGCGATTTCGCCTTCAACTGCCACCGCTTCTTCATGGAGAACCCGTCGCTGTCGGGCCGCGGATCGGCAGGCGCATCAGACGTGCCCAAGCTGACGCACACCGAGGACCAGGGCTGAAGATCAACGCCCCTGTTTGTGGGGCAAGAGGATCGCATAAAGCGCGGCATTGACAGGGGCATCGACACCCGCCTGTGCCGCCAGCCGTGCTGCCGCCCCCGACACCCAGTCGATCTCGAGCGGGCGACCATGTTCGATGTCGATCGCCGTCGAGGCCCGACCTTGCGCCGGGAAGGACAGCATGCTGGCCCAGACCTGCTCTTCGATGTCGTCATCCAGCGCCACGCCGAGCGCCCGGCCGATCCCGGCAGTCTCTGACAGCGCGCGTTTGAACAGCGCCTCCAGTTCGGGCGTGTCGCGCAGCTCCCCCACCGTGCAGCGCCCAGCCGCCGTCACACCGGACAGCGCTGAAAACAGAACGAATTTCGACCACAGCTCCTTGACGACATCGTCGGTCTGGGGCGCGGAAGACCCCGCATCGTTGATCGCCGCACGCAGCGCGTCGACCCGTGCAGACGGGCGGCTGTCGCGTTCGGCAAAGATGAAGGAATGGAACGCGCCGGTCTGGGTGATGACACCGGGGGTGAAAATGGTGGTCGAGACCCGCGCCACGCCATTGCCGACATTGTGCTCCGGCAGGATGCGGATCAGCCGGTCGGACGCTTCGACCCCGTTCAGGAACGGCACCACGAGGGTCTCCGGCCCGAGCATCGGCAGACAGGCCCGCGCCGCGTCTTCAAGCGCATCGCCCTTGACGCCAAAGAGGACGGCATCAACGGGGCCCACGTCTTCGGGCCGGTCGGTGGCGATGTCGGGATGGGCGGTCTCGGACCCCGTAGCACTGTCCAGCCGCAGACCATTTTCGCGGATCGCGGCAAGATGCGCCCCCCGCGCGATCGTCGCGACGCTGTGACCTGCAAGGGCCAGCTTGACGGCCAGAAACCCGCCTATCCCGCCCGTGGCCATGGTGGCAATACGCATCCGGTCCTCCTTGCGACACCCTCGTTTCACACGCCCCAGCATGGCGCATAATCATTTGCTCGGAAAGGCTTTGATTGCCCCTACGTCCCATCGCTTTGCCCCTGAGAAAGCCAAGATCACGCATCGAGTTTTCTTGACCTTCCGCCCCCTCTTTGACACGGTGCCCGCGACCTTGACCGGGAGGCCCCATGGACGGAACCATCGACTCCGATCACGACCCGTCCGCCCCGTTCGGGCGCCCCCTGTTCGCCGATCCGCAGGCGCGTGCATTGTCGCGGGTGGGGGTGATCGACATCGGGTCGAACTCGGTGCGGCTCGTGGTGTTCGACGGTGCGGCGCGGTCTCCAGCCTATTTCTACAACGAAAAACTGATGTGCGCCCTGGGCGCCGGCATGTCCGAAACCGGGCGCCTGAACCCCGAAGGGCGCCACCGCGCCTTGCAGGCGCTCAAGCGGTTTCAGGCCTTGGCCCAAGGCATGAACCTGCCGCCGCTCAGCGTCGTGGCGACGGCGGCAGTGCGCGAGGCCGAGGACGGGCCCGACTTTCTGGAAGACGTGCTGCGGGAAACCGGCTTGCGGATCTGGGTGATCGGTGGCGACGAAGAGGCGCGGCTTTCGGCACAGGGCGTGCTGCTGGGCTGGCCGGGCAGCTACGGGCTGGTCTGCGACATCGGCGGGTCGTCGATGGAACTGGCCGAGATCTCGGGGGGCCGTGTCGGACGCCGGATCAGCTCCAACCTCGGGCCGCTCAAGCTGCGCGACCTCAAGGGCGGTCAGAAAGGTCGTGACCAGTACATCAAGGACGTGATGGCCAAACTGGCCACCCATATGGGACCACAGCGCGACCGGCTGTTCCTTGTCGGCGGATCCTGGCGCGCGATTGCGCGGATCGACATGCACCGGCGGAACTACCCGCTGCACGTGCTGCACGAATACCGGATGGACAAGAAAGCGGTGAACCAGACCGTGAAGTTCATCAAATCCTGCGATCTGGAAGAACTGCGTCAGGCCTGCGGCGTGTCCAACGCGCGCATGGAACTGGTGCCCTACGCGGTCGACGTTCTCAAGCGGCTGGTGCAGACGTTCAAACCCAAGGACATCGCGATCTCCAGCTATGGCATCCGCGAGGGGCTGCTTTACGAACAGATGCCGCAGGAACTGCGCGACCGCGATCCGCTGATCGAGGCCTGCCGCTTTGCCGAAGCCAAGGATGCGCGCCTGCCGGGGTTCGGCAAGAAACTGTTCCGCTTTGTCACGCCGCTGTTCTCCGGTGCGGACCCGGCGCGGATGCGGCTGATCAAGGCCGCCTGCCTGCTGCATGACGTGAGCTGGCGCGCCCATCCCGATTACCGTGCGGAGACCTGTTTCGACAACGCCACACGCGCCAATCTCGGCGGGCTCAAGCATGCCGAACGCGTGTTCCTCGGGCTGGCCCTGCTGCACCGCTACAAGAACAAGCGCGAAGGCACGCGGTTCGAGGAACTGGAGGGGCTGCTTTCCGAACGGGCGACCCAAGAGGCCGAAGTGCTGGGCAAGGCGCTGCGGTTCGGGTCGATGCTGTGGATGTCGGATGCCAGCGCGGACGGCACCGCGCTTGAATGGCGGCCGCGCAAGAAATTGCTGCGGCTCAAGCTGACACGCGCCTCGGCCCCGCTGTATGGCGAAGTGGCCGAGGCCCGGTTTCTGTCTCTGGCCACTTCGCTTGGCGCGCAGACCGAGGTCGTGCATCAGCGCTAGTCAAGGCGTCCATTGACGGAAACGACCCATGAATTTGCCGATTGGCAAAGATCAGAGATCCGGTCCGCCCTGTTCGACCACGCGACGGATGCGACGCACGGCAAACCAGACGAGCAGCACCACGGGCACCGTCGCCACGGCCGTCACCGCCCCCTTGGTGATGCCAAGCAGATCGGCAACCGGGTAAAGCAGGTATCCCGCCAGCGACACGGCGTAATAGCTGATCGCCACCACAGACAGACCTTCGACGGTCTTTTGCAGACGCAGCTGCATGTCAGCGCGCTGGTTCATGCTTTCGAGCAGTTGCTGGTTCTGCGCCGAGCGCGCCACCTCGACCCGCGTGCGCAGCAGGTCACCGGCGCGCACCGCCCGCGCGGCCATCGCCGACAGGCGCCGTTCAGCGGATTTCACCGTGCGCATTGCCGGATCGTAGCGGCGCGTCATGAATTCGGCAAAGGTCTGACGGCCCTGAAACCGCTCTTCGCGCAACACCGACACACGCTGTTCGACAATGGCTTCGTAGGCGCCGGTCGCGCCAAAACGGAACGAGGTCTGCGCAGACAGGCTTTCCAGCTCGGCCGACACCGACAGAAGCGATTTCAGACGGTCCTCTTCCTGCCCGTCGCCATGGGTCATCGCCGCCATCAAGCGGTTCAGTTCATTGTCGATCTCGCCCATCCGCGAGCCCATTTCGCGCACGCGGGTGAAGCCCAGCATGGACATGGTCTTGTAGGTCTCGATCTCGCAGAGCCGTTGCACGATGCGCCCCACGCGACGGCGGCCGATACCTTTGCTGACGAAGCAGCCAAAGCGCAGATGACCCGCCGGATCGATGCGGAAATCCCCCGCCACGATGGCGTCGTCATCGAGCACGCGGCTGACCGCGAGGCTTTCGGGGACGAACCAGTCGGACAGGTTTTGCGAAATCGTCGCCTCGTCCGGACGGTCCTCGACACGGATCAGCGCCGAGGTGATACGCACGCCGGGGGCCGAGGCCAGCCACGGTTCGGGAAACACGTCCATATCCGCCGGATCGAAGGGCCGGTCGGACATGCCGTTGATAAACACCGTATAGGTCACGAATTCGGTGTGCTGTTCCCATTTCAGCGTGTGCTGGCCGATCTGGCCGGAAAAATGCGTGGCACCCGGCTGCGGATGTGTGGTGCCGTAGCGATCCAGCAGCGCCTTGAGGTGGTCAAGATCCAGCGTCTTGTCCCGCGCAGCCGCCGCCTTGGGCTTTTTCAGCGCAAGATACACCGCGCGACAGGGCGCTTCGAGCGACGGGAACGGTCGGGCGTGGAGTTCGTTCGAAAGCGCATAGCGCAGCGGATGATCTTCGATGGGTGCCATGGGTCGGTCTTTCAGATTTTGGATTCACTTAGGCCTGACATTTCGCCAAGTAAAGAAAATTTCCTGAATTTTCAGTATTTTACCAGTATTCAACAGTATGCATTGCGCCACCTGCCGCAGCGCTGCGCAGGATGCCCGCGCAACAGGCGGGATGGAAAACACTTCCAGTTCAATGATCTGAAACAGTTTTTGCGCTGTATCAACGCGCGCTGTTTCGGGGTGGCCCATGATCGCTGCGTCCAGCGGGGTGTTTCTGCTGTGACACATCGGCAGCAACGGAGCGGATCATGAAACTGTTCATCGGCTATGCAAGTTCGGAAGGGCAAACGCGCAAGATCGCGCGGCACATCGCGGATCGCCTTGTCGATCAGGGCCACAGCGTCGAGTTAAGCGCTCTTGGCGAGGCGGGACCCGTCGATCTGGCGAGGTTCGACCGGGCCGTTCTGGGCGGATCGCTGCATGCCGGGCAGTACCAGAGGGTGCTGTCGGAGTTCGCGGCAGACCATGCAGAAGCGCTCAACACCATGCCGACGCTGATGCTGTCAGTGTCACTTGCGGCAGCCGGTCATGACGCCGAAGATTGGCGCGGGCTGGACCACATCCTGTCAGATTTCACCAAGGCGACGGGTTGGACCCCCGGCAAGGTGGTGCAGGTGGCAGGAGCGTATACGCCCGCGCAATACGACGTGTTCCGCCGCTTCATCATGCGCCGCATCATCGCCGCAAAGGACCCGGAGGCCGATCCGGGGCACGCCATCGAATATACCGACTGGGACGCGCTTGATGCAAAGATGGACGCCTGGATTGGGGATTTCGAAGAAAAGCTGGGCTGACCGCAAAAAATCCTTGTCAGGCCGGCTTTGGCGGAGGTTCATAGCTGGCATTGAAAAAACGGAGGATTATCCATGACCGTCGAACGCTCAATTCTTCTGATTGTTGGTATCATCGTTCTGGGCAGCGCGTTGCTTGCCGCGTTTCACAGCCCGAACTGGCTTTGGCTCACCGGGATCATGGGGGCGCATCTGATCCAGGCCTCCTTCACCGGCATGTGCCCGGTCGTCATGACGCTCAAGAAACTGGGGTTGCCGACAAAGCCCGGTTTTACCTAGTCACGTCACAATAAGCGGCCATGTAGCCCCGGAATGAAAAGGCCCCGCCAAGGACGGGGCCTTTCTTGTTTTCGGATCGAGATCAGCTGATGCGCGTCAGCAGATCCTCGAGCGACTTCTTGGCGTCCCCGTAGAACATCCGCGTGTTGTCCTTGAAGAACAGCGGGTTCTCGATGCCCGAATAGCCGGTACCCTGCCCGCGCTTGGACACGAAGACCTGCTTGGCCTTCCAGCATTCCAGAACCGGCATGCCGGCGATGGGGCTGTTGGGGTCGTCCTGAGCGGCCGGGTTCACGATGTCGTTCGAGCCGATGACGATGGCGACATCCGTGTTCGGGAAGTCGTCGTTGATCTCGTCCATCTCGAGCACGATGTCGTAGGGCACCTTGGCCTCGGCCAGAAGCACGTTCATGTGACCGGGCAGACGCCCGGCAACCGGGTGGATCGCAAAGCGCACGGACTTGCCCTTGGCGCGCAGGCGGCGGGTCAGTTCGGCCACGTTCTGCTGCGCCTGTGCCACCGCCATGCCGTAGCCCGGAATGATGATGACGCTGTCCGCCTCATCCAGAGCGTTGGCAACGCCGTCTGCGTCGATGGCGATCTGTTCGCCTTCCACGGCCATCTGCTCGCCTGCCGGGCCACCGAAGCCGCCCAGGATCACGCTGATGAACGACCGGTTCATCGCCTTGCACATGATGTAGGACAGGATCGCACCGGACGAACCGACAAGCGCGCCGACCACGATCAACAGGTCATTGCCAAGGCTGAAGCCGATGGCCGCAGCCGCCCAGCCGGAATAGCTATTGAGCATGGAGACCACGACCGGCATGTCGGCCCCGCCGATGCCCATGATCAGGTGGTAGCCGATGAACAGCGCCAGCACGGTCAGCAGAACCAGTGTCCAGCTTCCTGCACCGCCCAGATACATCGCCGCCAGCAGCAGCGACAGGGCCGCCGCACCGGCATTGAGCATGTGACCGCCCGGCAGCTTGTTCGCGCCGGTGTCGACCTTGCCCGCCAGCTTGCCATAGGCGATGACCGAGCCCGTGAAGGTCACGGCACCGATCCAGATGCCAAGCACCAGTTCGACCTTGAGGATGTTGATCTCGACCGATGTTTTCTTGGCGATCAGTTGGCCAAAGGACGACAGACCGTCATAGACCTCTTTCGGCAGGCCAATGGCGCTGTAGCCGTCGTCTGAAACGGCACCCATGACAAGGTTGTTGGCCTCGTAGATCGCCGCAATGTCGTTGATCATGATGTCGGCGTTGAAGCCCACGAATACCGCCGCAAGACCGACGAGGCTGTGCATGATGGCGACAAGCTCGGGCATCTGGGTCATCTGAACGCGCGTGGCCAGTTGATAGCCGACGCCCGCACCCAGTGCGATCAGCACGAGAGAGGCGACGAACAGCCCCTGCCCCGGTCCGATCAATGTGCCGACAATAGCGATGGCCATGCCGACAATGCCGTACCAGACCGCGCGCTTGGCGCTTTCCTGACCGCTCAGACCGCCCAGCGACAGGATGAAGAGAACCGCTGCGACCGCATAGGCCGCGATGGTGAATCCGTATTCCATGGTGCCTGCCCTCTTAGGATTTCTGGAACATGGCGAGCATGCGCCGTGTCACGAGGAAGCCGCCGAAAATGTTGATCGAGGCCATGAAGATACCCAGCGCCGCCAGAAGCGTGATCAGCATCGAACTGGACCCGATCTGGATCAGCGCGCCGAGGATCACGATGGACGAGATCGCGTTGGTGACGGCCATCAGCGGTGTGTGCAGCGAATGCGCCACATTCCAGATCACCTGGAAGCCGATGAAGACCGACAGCAGGAACACGATGAAGTGCTGCATGAAACTGGCAGGAGCAACCAGACCGACCGCCAGAACCAGAGCGGCCCCGATGCCCAGCAGGGTGACCTGCTGCTTGGTCTGCGCCTTGAACGCCGCCACTTCGTTGGCGCGCTTTTCCTCGGGCGTCAGTTCCTTGACCTTTTCCTTGGGCTTGGCGGCAATCGCGTTCACCTTTGGCGGGGGTGGCGGGAAGGTCACGGCCTTTTCATGCGCGATGGTCGCGCCACGGATCACGTCGTCTTCCATGTTGTGCACGACCTTGCCGTCTTTTCCCGGCGTCAGGTCGGTCAGCATGTGACGGATGTTGGTGGCGTAGAGGTTGGACGACTGCGTGGCCATCCGCGACGGGAAGTCGGTGTAGCCGATGATCGTGACACCGTTGTCGGTGACGATCTTCTCGTCCATCACGGTCAGCTTGCAGTTGCCGCCCTTTTCGGCAGCAAGGTCGATGATCACCGATCCGGGCTTCATCGCCTCGACCATGTCCTTGGTCCAAAGCTCGGGCGCTTCGCGGTTCGGGATCAGCGCCGTGGTGATCACGATGTCGATATCGGGGGCCAGTTCGCGGAACTTGGCAAGCTGGGCTGCGGTGAATTCCGGTGAGGACACAGAGGCATAACCGCCGGTCTTGGCACCGTCCTGCTGCTCTTCCTCGAAATCGAGGAAGACGAATTCCGCGCCCATGCTCTCGACCTGCTCGGCCACTTCGGGGCGCACATCGAAGGCGTAGGTGATCGCACCAAGAGAAGTCGATGTGCCGATGGCGGCAAGACCCGCCACACCGGCACCGACCACCAGAACCTTGGCCGGGGGCACCTTGCCCGCAGCGGTGATCTGACCGGTGAAGAAGCGGCCAAAATTGTTGCCCGCCTCGATCACGGCGCGGTAGCCCGCGATATTCGCCATGGACGACAGCGCATCCATCTTCTGGGCGCGGGAAATGCGCGGCACCATGTCCATCGCGATGACCGATGTGCCCTGATCGGCCGCCATCTTCATCAGCGTTTCGTTCTGTGCGGGCCAGAAGAACGAGATCAGCAACTGGCCGTCCCGCGATTTCTTCAGTTCGGCTTCGGTCGGCGGGCGCACCTTGGCGACCACGTCTGCCGCTTTCCAGAGGGCTTCGGCGGTTTTGACAACCTCGACGCCGGCTTCTGTGTAAGTGGCGTCATTGTAACCTGCCGCGTCGCCTGCGCCGCTTTCGATGATGCAGTCATACCCAAGCTTTTGCAGCTGGCGGGCGGAATCCGGGGTCATGGCAACGCGCGCCTCACCCTTCATCACTTCCTTTGGCGTCCCGATTTTCACCTGAGCCGTCCCCCTTATGGTTCGTTCCGAAGTGCCGTAGCGGCATGTTTACCGGCGATGGGTCTACAATGCTGACCTAAAGCGCACAATGCTCCCCCACCGCGAAACGCTGATCTAGAACAGATGGGCACGATGGGCTAGAGCCAACGTCGCGTTTGTTTCTCGTATCTTGCATAATTCGCACGAAAATTTCGCCTCAACCGCTTTTCCTCGGCAAGAATGAAGTGTTTCTCGATCCACCATACAAAGACCGGGATCAATGGGAGCGATAACACCGCATCCCAATAAAGGATCAGTCCCGTAAGGATCAGCGAATCAGCGAGATAGATGGGATTGCGCGAGCGTTTGAAGATGCCACTGGTCACCAGCGCATCGGGGGTTTCATGCGGCATGACCGTCGTGCGGTGGCGACGCATCTCGTAGACCGCGAGCGCGGCCATAACCAGCCCCGCCCCTACCAGAAGCCCACCCGCAAGGTCGGCCCAGACCGGGCCGAAACTCAGCCCGTATGCAAAATGGGTCTTTTGCAGCCAGGCCGCGACAAGTGTCGCGGCAAGCCAGACCGGGGGGATATCGACATATTTCATCATGCGCCGGACATAGCAAAGCCCTTTCCCCTGCGCGAGATGGATCAGATGGACAAAAGGCCGCTTTGGCGCGGCCCCTGGATCACATCTTGACGCAGCCGAGGATCTCGTTCTTGGGGATACGCGCCACCATCACGCCGCCCTCGACGCGCTTGACGTGAAATCCGTACCCGCGCATGCGGAATTTCCATTCGGCATCCGACAGTGTTTTCTGACGCTCCGCCACGAGAAAGTGGCGCAAGGCACCAAGATCGGCGCTGGTATAGGTTTCGGCAAACATGGGTGTCTCCTCGTATGTGAACCACCCTGTTTGTCGTCCCGGATTGTGACCAATTTTGGAACCAATCCCGGTTTTTTGCGGGACTCGAAACAATGCGGGCTCAAAGCTGCCCGGAATGGGGCGCAGCTTGTCGCAAGGTCACCCTAACCCTTTGTTTCATTGACCAACGGCGTGCGGTGCGACTTGCGCAGCCGGGCCTCGCGCCATGTGATGAAGATCACCGATGCCATGATTATGCCACCTCCAAGGATCACCCACGGATCCGCCGGTTCACCGAAAAACGCCATGCCCAGAAGCACCGACCACACCAGTTGCAGAAAGGTCACCGGCTGGGTCACCGTCACGGGAGCCGCCGCAAAGGCCAGCGTCATGGTGTAGTGACCCGCCGTTGCAAAACAGGCCACAGCAGAAAGCACCGCAAGGTCGGCAAGGCTGGGCGTGACCCAGACCGCGAAGGCGAAGGGCGCCAGACCGATGGTCACCGTGATCGACAGCAGCGCCACCACCATGCTTGCCGGGAGTTCGCCCGACACGATCTTGGCGATCAGGTAGCTGCCGGCGAACAGAACGGCAGTGCCCAGCATCGCGATATGGCCAAGGTCCAGTTCTCGGAAACCCGGCCGCAGGATGATCAGCGACCCGATCAGCGCCGCGATCACCGCCAGCACCCGCCGCAGCGCCATCCGTTCACCCAACAGGAAGACGGCAAGGATCGAGACATAGACCGGGTTGAGGTAATTCATCGCCGTCACCTCGGCGATCGGGATGCGCGTCATGGCAAAGAACCACAGGATCACGCCCAGCGAATGCACAAGGCCGCGCAGGGCGAACAGCTTTTTCTGCCGCGTGGTCAGCGTGATCGCCATCAATTCGCGCCAGACCGGGATCAGGAACACCAACCCGATGACGTAGCGCAGGAAGGCCGACTCGGCTGCAGGGATGCGTTCGCCCAGCGTCTTGACCAGCGCGGTCACCGCCACAAAACACAGCCCTGTCACGATCATCCAGAAGATGCCTCTGACCGGATTGCCGCCGCTGATGTCTGCCGGGGGTGCCTTCATGCCCATACTGGAGCGCAAGGCGCAGGGATGTGCAAGGGGGCGCTTGGTCGGATATGCAGCCGCCTACATCAGCAGCAGCTTGACCGCCAGCGCCAGCATCGTCACGCCCACGATCACGTCGAGGACCTGCCACGCCCTCGGCTTGGCAAAGAGCGGAGCAAGCAGCCGTGCGCCATAGCCCAGCCCAAAGAAGTACAGGAAACTGGCCGCCGCAGCCCCGCCCCCAAAGGCGATCGTGTTGTCATATTGGGCAGACACCGCGCCGAGCAGCACAACTGTGTCCAGATAGACATGCGGATTGAGCCAGGTCAGCGCGAGGCAGGTCAGAACCGCAACCCGCAGCGATCCGGCGGGCTGTGCCATCTCTTGCGTCTGCCCGCCGCGCCATGCCGCTTGCAGCGTGCGGATGCCGTACCACGCGAGGAACGCCGCCCCGAAAAGCCGCATGAAGACCTCGAGCCCCGGCAGCGCATCGCTCAGCGCGCCGAACCCCGCGACACCCGCCACGATCAGCAACAGGTCCGAGACCGAACAGATCAAACAGACGGCAAAGACATGCGCCTTGAGCAGGCCCTGCCGCAGGACAAACGCGTTCTGCGCACCGACCGCGAGGATCAGGGAAAAGCCAAGCGCGAACCCGGCAAGCGCGTCAGTCACTCAAGGCCCGCCAGCCGATATCACGACGACAGAACCCTTCGGGCCAGTTCACCTGATCGACCATGCCGTAGGCCCGGTCGCGCGCCTCCTGCAGCGTCGCGCCCCGCGCAGTGGCGTTCAGAACGCGGCCACCCGTCGCGGTGATCTTGCCGTCTGCCTCGGTCGTGCCCGCATGGAACATCATGTGGAAACTGTCCTCGGGCAATCCGTCCAGACCGCCGATCACGCTGCCCTTCTCGTAAGTGCCGGGATAACCCTCTGTCGCCAACACCACGGTCATCGCGTGGTCATCGGCCCAGTTCACATGGGCCTCGGCCAGACGCCCCTCGGCGCAGGCATGCATCAGGTCCACCGCCTGCCCGCCCAGCCGCATCATCAGCACCTGGCACTCCGGATCGCCGAACCGGACATTGTATTCCACCAGCCGGGGCTGGCCGTCTTCGATCATCAGACCGGCAAAGAGGATGCCCTGAAACGGCGTGCCGCGCCGTGCCATTTCGGCCATTGTCGGCTTGATGATCTGCTCCATCGCCTTTTGCGTGACCGCATCCGTCATCACCGGTGCGGGCGAATAGGCGCCCATGCCACCGGTGTTGGGGCCGGTGTCGCCTTCGCCCACGCGCTTGTGGTCCTGCGCGGTGCCGATGGGCAAAACGTCGGTGCCGTCGCACAGCACGAAGAACGACGCTTCCTCGCCCGTCATGAACTCCTCGATCACCACCTCGGTGCCCGCACCGCCGTACGCCCCGCCGAACATGTCGTCGATGGCGGCTTCGGCCTCGGCCACGGTTTCGGCGATGATCACGCCCTTGCCAGCGGCCAGCCCGTCGGCCTTGACCACGATGGGCGCGCCACGCTCCCGCACAAAGGCCCGCGCGCTGGTCGCGTCGATGAAGTGACCATAAGCAGCGGTGGGGGCGCCCGCCGCGACGCAGATCTCCTTGGTGAAGCTCTTGGAGGCTTCCAGCCTGGCCGCCTCGGCGGACGGGCCGAACACCAAGAGCCCCGCGTCGCGCAGCCTGTCCCCGACCCCGGCGGCCAGGGGCGCTTCGGGGCCGATGATGATGAAATCAATCGAGTTTTCCTCGGCGAAGGTGACCACCGCGCCGCCGTCCTCGATATCGAGCGACGCACATTCCGCAATCATCGCGATGCCCGCATTGCCGGGCGCCACGATCAGCCTGTCGCATTTGGGGTTCTGCAACGCGGCCCAGGCCAGCGCGTGTTCGCGCCCGCCACTGCCAAGGATGAGAATGTTCATGGCGCACGCTCCGTCTTCACCTTCGGTTGCGCGCGTTCTAGGGTCGGTCCGACTGAAGCGCAAGCGAGGCGAGCCGTGTCCGACCTGATCGACGATCCCCGTCCGGGGCAGAACCTGCCGGAATATTCCGTGTCCGAAGTGTCGGGCGCGGTGAAGAAGACGCTGGAGGACCAGTTCGGCCGCATCCGCGTGCGCGGCGAGGTGGGGCGCGTGTTCACGGCGCGGTCGGGGCATCTCTATTACGACGTCAAGGATGACCGGTCGGTGCTGGCCTGCACAACGTGGAAAGGTCAGGTGTCACAGCTTTCGGTGGTGCCCGAGGAAGGGCTCGAAGTGGTTGTCACAGGCCGCATGACGGCGTTCGGCGGGCAGTCCAAGTACAATCTCAACGTCGATGAGGTGACCGTCGCCGGTGAAGGCGCACTGATGGCGATGCTGGAAAAGCGCAAGAAGGCGCTGGCCGCCGAAGGTCTGTTCGATCCGGCGCGCAAGCAAAGGCTGCCCTACCTGCCGGACGTGATCGGAGTGATCACCTCACCCTCGGGGGCGGTTATCCGCGACATCCTGCACCGGCTGCGCGACCGCTTTCCGCGCAAGGTGCTGGTCTGGCCGGTGGCGGTGCAGGGCGCGGCCTGCGCCCCCGAAGTGGCCCGCGCGATTGCGGGGTTCAATGCGTTGTCGCCTGGCGGTTCCCTGCCCCGGCCCGACCTGCTGATCGTGGCGCGTGGCGGGGGCAGCATCGAAGACCTCTGGGGCTTCAACGAAGAAATCGTGGCGCGCGCCGCTGCGGCGTCGGAGATCCCGCTGATCTCGGCCGTGGGGCACGAGACCGACACGACGCTGATCGACTTCGTGTCCGACCAGCGGGCACCGACTCCCACGGCTGCGGCGGAAATCGCGGTGCCGGTGCGGCTTGACCTGCTGGGCTGGGTCGGGGACCAACAGGCGCGCATGACCCGCGCAGTGTCGCAGCGGATGCAGACCCGTGACCAGCGCCTGCGCGATCTGGCGCGCGCCCTGCCCCGGCCCGACAGCCTGCTGTCCGGCCCGACGCAGCGGCTCGACCTGATGGCCGACCGCCTGCCGCGTGCTCTGACCCGATCGGTGGACCTCCGGCGCGGACGGCTCATCGAGGCGGCCGCGTCCCTGCGCCCATCCTTGCTGGCTCGTGCGCTGGCCGAGCAACGGCGGCGGTTCGACCAGAGCGCCACACGACTGGCCCCCGGCCTTGCCCGCGTCGTCGACACCAAGCGCGAGGCGCTGGCGCGTCGTGCCGACCGGCTGTCGGTCAAACCGATCGAGCGTGATCTGGCGGCCAAGCGCGACCGGCTGGAGGCACTGAACCGGCGTCTTTCGGGGGCGGGACAGGCGCAGCTCAAGGACTGGGGGTCGCGGCTGACGGCGCTGGACCGGCTGCGCGAAACCCTGGGCTACAAGGAAACGCTCAAGCGCGGCTATGCCGTGGTGCGGGGCGATGGAGCTGTCGTGACGACGCAGAAGGCGGCCCAAGCAGCAACCGCGCTCGAGATCGAGTTTGCCGACGGGCGCATGACCGTGGGTGCGGCAGGGTCCAAACCCGCAACCAAACCCAAGCCGAAACCGCCGCAGCAGGGTTCGCTGTTCTGAGAGTCGGGCAGGGTTCAAGCCGCGTTTCAAAACTCGGTGCCGCGCGCGACCGGTTTGACCCTTTGCTTTCCCGCGATGCCGCTCTAATCCTCTGTCCATGAGAACACTTTTTCTGGGCGACATCATGGGCCGCGCGGGGCGTGCCGCCATCACCGACCGGTTGCGCGGCCTGCGCAACCGGCTCAAGGTGGATTTCTGCGTGGTGAACGGCGAAAACGCCTCGAGCGGCGTCGGCCTGTCGGGTGAGCATGCCAAGGCGCTGCTGGATGCGGGCGTCGATTGCCTGACGCTGGGCGATCACGCGTTTGATCAGAAGGACATGCTGGCCTTCATCGAGACCGAGTCCCGCGTTCTGCGCCCGTTGAACTTTGCCAAGGTCGCGCCCGGTCGGGGTCATCGCCTCTTCACCGATGCGCGGGGGCGCAAGATCCTCGTGCTTCAGGTGCTGGGACAGGTGTTCATGAAGCGCGCCTTCGACGATCCCTTCTCGGCGGTCGATGCGGTGCTGCGCGCGCATCCCTTGGGCGGTCAGGCGCAGATGGTCCTCGTGGACATGCATTGCGAAGCCACATCGGAAAAGATGGGCATGGGCCATTTCTGCGATGGTCGCGCCAGCCTTGTCGTGGGCACCCACACCCATGTCCCCACCGGCGACGCCCAGATCCTGCCCGGCGGCACCGGCTACCTGACCGATGCGGGCATGTGCGGCGACTACAATTCGGTGATCGGCATGGACAAGGTCGAACCGATGCGCCGCTTCGTGACGGGCATGAGCAAGGGCCGGTTCCAGCCCGCGCTGGGAGAGGCCACGCTGTCGGGCGTGCTGGTCGAAACCGATGACCGCACCGGCAAGGCGACCGCCATCCACATGATCCGCGATGGCGGACGGCTTCAGGCCAGCGCGCCGTGAAAGCCGTGACATGACACGCGCCCTGCCGCTGATCGTCCTGATCCTTGCGGGGGCGGCCTGGGGCGCGACACAGCCGCTGGCCAAGACCATCGTGAGCGAGGGGTACCGCCATTTCGGCATCCTGTTCTGGCAGATGGGCCTTGGCGCGGCTGTTCTTGGCCTGATCTGCGTGCTGCGCGGCAAAGGCATGCGCTTTGGCAGGCGCGACCTGACGCTGTACCTTGTGCTGGCGCTGATCGGATCGGTCCTGCCCGGCATCGCGTCCTATTCGGCGGCGATCCACCTGCCCTCGGGGGTGCTGTCGATCCTGCTCAGTTCGATCCCGATGCTGGCCTTTCCCATCGCGCTGGCCTTCGGGCTGGAGCGGTTCCGCTGGCGCAGGTTGGCGGGGCTCAGCCTTGGCTTTGCCGGCATCTGCCTGCTGATCCTGCCCGAGGCCAGCCTGCCCGCCTCGGTGCCGGTGATCTGGGTCTTCATCGCTCTGATCTCGTCGCTGTTCTATGCGCTGGAAAGCAACGTGGTGGCGCGCTGGGGCCTGAACGGTCTGGACCCGGTGCAGGTGCTCTGCGGCGCATCCCTGGTGGGCACCGCGATCACCCTGCCGCTGGCGGTGGTGACCGGCCAGTTCATCGACCCGCGCGGGCCGTGGGGAGCGCCCGATCTGGCCCTCATCGCCTCGGCGCTGGTCCATGCGGCGGCCTATGTCGCCTATGTCTGGCTGGTCGGGCGCGCAGGCGCCGTGTTCACCGTGCAGGTCAGCTATTTCGTGACGCTCTTCGGCGTGACCTGGGCCATGCTGTTTCTGGGCGAGACCTATTCGCCCTATTTCTGGGCGGCGTTGGCGGTGATGCTGGCCGGGCTGGCGCTGGTGCAGCCGCGCCCCAAGACAGCCCTTGTCCCGCCACTTCAACCCGACCAGAGTGAGGCAGCCTGACATGAAGGACGCACCGACGTGCTCACCGCGCTGATCGACCTGGACCAGACATCACAGGCCCTGCTGGCCCTTGGCACCGTCGTGGTGATGTTCGCGCTCTTCGTGCGCGAAACCTACCCGACCGAGGTGGTGGCCATCGGTGGCGTGGCGTTCCTGCTGGCGACCGGAGTGCTGCCCTATGGCGACGCGCTTGCGGTCCTGTCGAACCCCGCGCCCTGGACCATCGCCGCGATGTTTCTGGTCATGGGGGCGTTGGTGCGCACCGGGGCGCTGGCCGCCTTTACCACCGCCGCGCAATCGGCGGTCGAGAAGCGCCCGAAACGCGCCATGGCGGGCATTCTGGGTGTGGTCATCGTGGCCTCGGCCTTCATGAACAACACCCCCGTGGTGGTTGTGATGCTGCCGCTTTTCGTGCAATTGTCCAAGACGCTAGGGCTTGCCCCGTCGAAACTGCTGATCCCGCTCAGCTATGCGGCGATCCTCGGCGGCACCCTGACGCTGATCGGCACCTCGACCAACCTGCTGGTGGACGGCGTGGCGCGCGCACAGGGGCTCGAGCCGTTCTCGATCTTCGAGGTCACACCGCTGGCAGTGGTGCTGATCGCCTGGGGAATGTTCTACCTTTGGGTGTTCGGACGGTTCCTGCTGCCCGAACGCACCAGCATGGCGGGCATGCTGTCGGACCGGTCCAAGATGAAGTTCTTCACCGAGGCTGTGATCCCCCCCGACAGCAACCTGATCGGGCGCGAGGTGCAGGGCGTGCAGTTGTTCAAACGCGACGGGGTACGCCTGATCGACGTGGTGCGCGGCGATGCCTCGCTGCGGCGCAACCTCGAGGGGGTGACCCTTCAGGTGGGCGACCGCGTGGTTCTGCGGACCCAGATGACCGAACTTCTGAGCCTGCAGAACAACAAGGAACTGCGCCGCGTCGACCAGCTTTCGGCGGTCGAAACCACCACGGTCGAAGTGCTGATCACGCCGGTCTGCAAGATGGTGGGCCGCCGCCTTGGCGCGATGCGGCTGCGGCGGCGCTACGGGGTTTACCCGCTGGCGGTGCACCGGCGGAACCAGAACATCGGTGGGCAACTCGACGAGTTGGTGGTGCGTGTGGGTGACACGCTGCTGCTCGAAGGCGCGCCCGAGGACATTCAGCGCATGGCCGAGGAACTGAACCTTGTGGACGTGGCCAAACCCTCGGCCCGCGCCTACCGCCGCAGCCATGCGCCCATCGCGATTGCCGCGCTGGCCGGGCTGGTGCTGCTGGCAGCCTTTGGGGTCGCGCCGATCCTCGCGCTGGCGATCATCGCGGTGGCGGTGGTGCTTCTGACGAAATGCGTCGATTCCGACGAGGCGTTTTCATTTGTCGAAGGCCAGCTTCTGGCACTGATCTTTGCCATGCTGGCCATCGGTGCGGCGCTTGAGGCGTCCGGCGCGGTGACCCTGATCGTCGAGGGGGTGGCCCCCTACCTGATGAACCTGCCGCCCTGGACCATCGTCTGGCTGATCTATCTCATGACCAGCGTCCTGACTGAACTGGTGAGCAACAACGCGGTCGCGGTCGTGGTCACCCCCATCGCCATAGGCCTCGCGCAGACCATGGGCTTCGACCCGAGACCGCTTGTCGTGGCGGTGATGATCGCGGCCTCCTGCGCCTTTGCCACACCCATCGGATACCAGACCAACACGCTGGTCTACGGGCCAGGCGGATACGCGTTTTCGGATTTCCTCAAGGTTGGCGTGCCGCTGAACCTGACCGTGGGCATGCTGGCCTCCGCGCTGATCCCGATGATCTGGCCATTGTAAGCCCGCCGATGCGTCGACGCATCGGGCGTTTCCGTCGACGGAAGCGTCACCCGCCATAACGCGCCACGAACCGGCGCAGGATTTCCACGGGCACGGTCACATCGCTCGCGTGACACATGGCGATCAGGTCATCGGCGGTTTCGGGCGCGAAATAGCCCTTGTGGCGATAGATGCGGATGCGCGCCTCGAAGACGCCCGCATCGGCCTCGGGATGAAACTGCGTCGCATAGACATTCTGGCCGTAGCGGATCATCTGGTAGGGGCACGGATCCGACGCCAGCAGGTGCGTGCAGCCCTCGGGCAAATCCTGCACCGCCTCCTTGTGCCCGACAAAGGCATCGAACGCCTGCGGCAGATCTGCCACCAGCGGATCATCAGCGCCGTCGGCGGTCACCCGGCAGGTCACCGGGCCAACCGGCTCGCCATACCGGCGTTTTGACACCTCGGCCCCCAGATGATGGCCGAGGATGCCGATACCATAGCAGCACCCCATGAAGGGCAGGTCGCGGCCGGTGATCTCGGGCATGAGCGACAAGATTTCTGCCTCGATCCGCGCCTCCACCGGGTCCTTGCCCGCCGGATCGTCCGACACGCAGCCCGGTCCGCCACCGACGATCACCCCGGCATAGTCGTCAAGCTGCAGGTCCTCCGGCAGCGGCTGCCGGTCCAGACAGATGCGGTGCACGCGGTCCTCGGACAGCCCGCCCTTGGACAGGAACGCGGCGAACTCGCCATCGCTGGCCTCGGCCTCGGGGCGCAGTTGCAGGATCAGGAACGGTTTCATCCCGGTGACATATCCAAAGCGCCCCCGCGCGCAAAGCACGAAAACGCAACTTGCTCCCGCCCCCGCCTCTGCGCTAAAGACGCGCGAAACTTTCGACATCCGAACATCAAGGACATGTACCAATGGCCGGCCATTCCAAATGGGCAAACATCCAGCACCGCAAGGGCCGTCAGGACAAGATGCGCGCCAAGCTGTTTTCCAAGTTCTCCAAGGAAATCACCGTCGCCGCCAAGATGGGTGACCCCGATCCCGACAAGAACCCGCGCCTGCGTCTGGCGATCAAGGAAGCCAAGTCCAACTCCATGCCCAAGGACAACATCGAACGCGCCATCAAGAAGGCGTCGGGCGGCGAGGGCGAGGATTACGAGGAAATCCGCTACGAGGGCTATGGCCCCGGTGGCGTCGCTGTGATCGTCGAGGCGATGACAGACAACCGCAACCGCACCGCGTCAAACGTGCGCTCCACCTTCACCAAGGCGGGCGGCAACCTGGGCGAAACAGGGTCGGTCGGGTTCATGTTCGACCGCAAGGGTGAAATCACCTATCCCGCCAGCGTGGGCGACGCCGACACGGTGATGATGGCCGCGATCGAAGCCGGGGCCGAGGACGTGGAGACCACCGAAGAAGGCCACGTGATCTGGTGCGCCGACACCGACCTGAACGAGGTCGCCACCGCGCTCGAGGCCGAATTGGGCGAGTCGGATTCGACCAAGCTGGTCTGGAAACCCACCACCACCACCGAGCTCGATCTCGACGGCATGACATCGCTGATGAAGCTGATCGACGCGCTGGAGGATGACGACGACGTGCAGCGCGTCACCGCCAATTTCGAAGCCAGCGACGAGGTCATGTCTCAGCTTTGACATGTGCGCCAAGGGCGGTCGACCGCCCTTGGCTGCATTTTCGAAAATGCAGCAAGCGCCTTCGAAGGCGCTTTCCGCTCAACAGCCCAGCGCGCGCTCCAGAGCCTCGGCGCTGTAGGACCCCAGCGCCCGCCGTGTGAGCGACGTGCCATCGAAGCGCACCGCCACAACCTCGGACCAGCCGCCATCCGCCAGCACCAACTCCGGCCCCTGCCCGCAGTCACGCAGGCCGCCCGCGATGTAATCCCAGCCGATGCGGTGATTGCTCAGACCGTCGAGCGAGGCCACTTCGGTCATCCGTCCGCGCCCGTCCGAAAGCGGCGCATAGCGCCAGACCCGCAGCACCTTGGCCAGATGGGGCCGATCCACATAGGCCAGCTCCACAGCGCCATCGCCATCCAGATCGGCAATCGCCACCGGGGCCAGCCAGCGGAACCGCGTGCCGATATGCGGCGTCGCGGCCAGCTGCACCAGCGCGCCGTCGACCAGACCCCAGACCGCGAGCCGTGCGCCTTGGGTCTCGTGGCTTTCGATGGTCACCACCTCGGGGGCGCCATCGCCATCCACATCGACCACACGCGGCGCGAGGTCTTCGAACACGATGTCCTGCGCCCAGCGCACCGCGATCTCGCGCCCGTCGCTCAGCCGCACCGCGAGCGTATCGTACTCGATGTCATCGCCAAGGACATTGTGCGGATAGCGCGTGGTCGGCCCGTCGTAGCGCGCCGACACGATCTCTTGCGCCGCGACCTGCGTCGCCATCCCAAGAGCAAGCGCGAGGCCCACACCGCGGGCAAACCAGGCCCGTACACACATCACGTGCCTCGTCTCAGATCTGCTTTTCGGGCATCTGGACCACAAGGCCGTCCAGCGCATCGCTGACTTTGAGCTGGCATGTCAGGCGCGACCGCTCGGGGTTCGGCTCATAGGCAAAATCGAGCATGTCCTCTTCCATGTCTTCCTTCGGCGGCAGCTTGCCGACCCAGTCGGGATGCACGTAGACATGGCAGGTCGAACAGGCGCAGGCCCCGCCGCAATCCGCCTCGATGCCCGGAATGCCGTTGTCGCGCGCGCCTTCCATCACGGTCAGCCCGTTGGCCACGTCCACGACATGCTCGGTGCCGCCATGCTCAATATAGGTGATCTTTGCCATTACAGCGCTCTCCGTCTGATAAATCGTGTCTTACCTAGTCTGGCTCAGTCAAACCCGCCAGCCCCTTTTGACCTCAAATTGGTGTCAGGCCTTTAGCGGTCCGAAAAGACAGGCTTTTCCGACCCTCCCGAGGGTCTGAACGAACAAGAGATGGGCAGGGCATGAACAGCGCGTGGCATGTGGGCGCAGAGCTTGCGCGCGCCTGCAGTTGTTCTATGTTTGTTCACATGCGTATCGTCACCCCCCGCCCCGCCCAGACCGACTGGCCCCGTCCGCCATCCTGCCTGCGGGCCGACCAGTTGCGCCTGCCGCCTGACGGCGCGCGGATCGCGGTGGCGGGGCTCGTGATCCTGCGGCAGCGGCCCGGCACGGCCAAGGGTGTGATCTTTCTCACACTCGAGGACGAGACCGGCACGGTGAACATCATCGTCTGGCGCAAGCTCTATGAACGTTACCGCCGCGCGGTGATCGCCGGGCGGATGCTGCGCGTGACCGGACGGCTGCAAAGCGAAGGCGACGTGATCCATGTCATCGCCGAGGTGATCGAGGACATCTCGCCCCTGCTGGACCAGCTTCTGGCCCCCGCGCCGGAGGACTCTGCAGAGGATCGACCAGAGGCGCTTTCACGAGGCCCGCAAACAGGCTAGACTGCGCCCGAGCAGAAACAGTCAAACAGGCGCACATTCTCCGTGACCCCCCTCCCGTCAACGATCCGGGCATTGTGGGCCGTGGCCTTGGCCACCCTCGCAGCCTGTTCCGGACCGCTGCCCTTGGGTGAGGATGCCGCCACCCCGCCGGTGCCCGATTTCGCCTCGGCGCAGATCGCCCCACCCCCCGGCGTCAATCCCGACGGCTGCTGGGTACGCGACATAGCCCCGGCCGAATTGGAAACCGTCACCCGTCAGATCGAGGTCGCGCCCACGCGGTTCCGCACCGAAACGGTTCAGGTGATCAAACGCGAACGGCAAGAGCTGATCTTCGAGACCCCCTGCCCCGATGCGCTGACCCCCGATCTGATCTCGACCCTGCAACGGGCACTGGACGCACGCGGGCTGTACCGGGGTCCTGTCACCGGGGTGATGGATGTCCGCACCCGGCAGGCCGTGCGCCGCTACCAGTCGGGCCGTGGCCTGCCCAGCGGGCTTCTGTCGATCCAGTCGGCCCGCGGCCTCGGGCTGCTGGCGACACCGCGCGACCAGCTTTGAGCGCGGCGACTCGGGACAGGCAAGTTTGCACAAAGGGGTTTGCAACTTTGCAAAATCGACATTTGGCAAAAGAAACTCTGCATAATGGGGCGAGGTTTGCAAAAGTTTGCAAGATGGTAGCGCCGGAACTGCAAAGTTTTTGCGGCCTTCTGCCGCGCGATTGATCCAGAAGCTTGCCGCAGCGCTGCGCGCGGCGTACCCCAAAGGTCACAGGTCACAGGAGGAGATCGGGATGGGCTATCAAGAGGTCTACGAACGCTGGAAAACCGACCCGGAAGGGTTCTGGATGGAACAGGCCGAGGCGATCGATTGGGACCGCAAACCCAGCAAGGCGCTGTTCGACAAGGGCAACGACCTGTACGAATGGTTTGCCGATGGCCTGACCAACACCTGCTGGAACGCCGTCGACCGCCATGTCGAGGCCGGGCGCGGCGGACAGGTGGCGATCATCCATGACAGCCCGATCACCGGCACCCTGCACAAGATCACCTATGCCGAACTGCGCAACCGCGTGGCCCGCCTTGCCGGAGCGCTGCGCGCCAAGGGCATCGAAAAGGGCGACCGGGTCATCATCTACATGCCGATGGTGCCCGAGGCGCTGGAGGCCATGCTGGCCTGCACCCGGCTTGGCGCGGTGCATTCGGTTGTGTTCGGCGGGTTTGCCGCCAACGAACTGGCGGTGCGCATCGACGACGCCAAGCCCAAGGCGATCATCGCCGCGTCCTGCGGGCTCGAGCCGGGGCGCGTGGTGCATTACAAGCCGCTGCTGGACGGGGCCATTGATCAGGCCACCCACAAGCCCGACTTCACCGTCATCTTCCAGCGCGAGGAAGAAGTGGCCCATCTCGAAGAGGGCCGCGATTTCGACTGGCACGGCTTCCAATACGGGGTCGAACCAGCCGAGTGCGTGCCCGTCGAGGGCAACCACCCGGCCTATGTGCTCTATACCTCCGGCACCACGGGCGCACCCAAGGGCGTGATCCGTCACACGGGCGGGCATCTCGTGGCGCTGAACTGGTCGATGAAGAACATCTACAATGTCGATCCCGGCGACACGTTCTGGGCCGCGTCCGACGTGGGCTGGGTCGTGGGCCACAGCTATATCTGCTACGCGCCCCTGATCCACGGCAACACCACAATCGTATTCGAGGGCAAGCCCGTGGGCACGCCCGACGCCGGCACGTTCTGGCGGGTGATCTCGGAGCACAAGGTGCGCAGCTTCTTCACCGCGCCGACGGCGTTCCGCGCCGTCAAGCGCGACGACCCCAAGGGCGAGTTCCTCAAGCAATACGACCTGTCCTGCCTGAACGCGATCTATCTTGCGGGTGAACGCGCCGATCCCGACACGATCGAATGGGCGATGAACGTCACCGGAAAACCGGTCTATGACCATTGGTGGCAGACCGAAACCGGCTGGACCATCGCGGGCATGCCTGCGGGGATCGAAAAACTGCCGGTCAAGATCGGCTCTCCGTCGGTACCGATGCCGGGTTACGACGTGCAGATCCTCGACGAGGCCGGACACCCCCTGCCGAATGGTGAACTGGGTGCCATCGCGGTCAAGCTGCCACTGCCTCCGGGCACGCTGCCGACACTATGGAATGCCGAGGACCGGTTCCGCAAATCCTACCTGTCGCGCTTCCCCGGCTATTACGAGACCGGCGACGCGGGCATGATCGACGAGGACGGATATCTCTACATCATGGCGCGCACCGATGACGTGATCAACGTCGCGGGCCACCGCCTGTCCACAGGCGGCATGGAAGAGGTGCTGGCAGCGCATCCGGACGTTGCGGAATGTGCGGTGATCGGCGTTGGCGACGCGTTGAAGGGCCAGCTGCCGATGGGGTTTGTCTGTCTCACCAAAGGCGTGGACCGGCCGCACGAGGAGATCGTCAAGGAATGTGTGAAACTGGTGCGGGACAAGATCGGACCGGTGGCGGCGTTCAAGCTGTGCGCCGTGGTGGACCGTCTACCAAAGACCCGGTCGGGCAAGATCCTGCGGGCAACGATGGTCAAGATCGCCGACAGTGACGAATTCAAGCTGCCCGCGACGATCGACGATCCGGCGGTCCTCGACGAGATCAAGGTGGCGTTGCAGGGCATGGGCTACGCCAAGGGGTAAGAACGGCGGATGCGTTGACGCATCCGGTTTTTCCGTTGACGGAAAAAACCGCGCCTGCGGCGCGCGTGAGGGCTCTGCCCTCACACTCCCGAGGTATTTTTCAACCAGAGAAGACCGGTCAGTCAAAAGGAAAGGGCGCCTCGTAGGGCGCCCTTTGTCGTGATCGTTTATGGAAGGCTCATTCGGCGTCGGCGATGTTCAGCGCGACGAAGCGGGGATCGCCAGCACGGCGCACCAGCAGAAGGATCGACTTGCGGCCTGCCTCTTTCGCCTCTGCGATCCGGTCTTCGAGATCGGTCAGAGCCAGCACCGGCGACTGACCTGCTTCGGTGATCACGTCACCTGCGCGCAGACCCTTTTCGAACGCCTCCGTGGTTTCGTCCACATCCATCACGGCCAGACCCTTGGCGGTTTCTGGCAGTTCAAGCTGTTCCCGGATCTCGGTGGTCAGCGGGCTGAGCGTGAGACCCATGAGATCCATAGACTGCGGCGTGTCTTCGACGTCGGGTCCGGGCTGCGATGCCGGTACGGAACTTTCGGCCTCTTCGCGGCGACCCAGTGTGACCATCAGCGTCTGGGTTGCACCATCGCGGTTGATGACGACACGGACGGCCTTGCCGACCTCGGTGTTGCCGACCTGGCGCACGAGACCCCGTGTGTCTTCGACATCACGGCCATCGAAGCTGATGATGACATCACCCGCCTGCAGACCTGCGTCCATAGCCGGACCTTCCGGCACGTCGGAAATGAGCGCGCCCTCGGCAGACGCCAGACCCAGCGCTTCGGCCATGTCTTCGGTCACGTCCTGAATGCGCACGCCAAGCCAGCCACGGCGGGTTTCGCCGAATTCCTGAAGCTGATCGATCACACGGGTGACGACATTGGACGCCATCGAGAAGCCGATGCCGATGGAACCGCCATTGGGCGACAGGATCGCGGTGTTCACGCCGATCACGTCACCGTTCATGTTGAACAGCGGACCACCCGAGTTGCCGCGGTTGATGGCGGCGTCGGTCTGGATGTAATCGTCATAGGTGCCGCTGAGCGCGCGGTTGCGGGCGGACACGATACCTGCGGATACAGAGAACCCCTGCCCCAGCGGGTTGCCCATGGCCATGACCCAATCGCCGACGCGGGCGGTGTCACTGTCGCCAAAGGTGACGAATTTCAGAGGTGTGTCGCTTTCCACCTTGAGCAGCGCGATATCGGTGTTCGGATCGGTGCCGACGATCGTTGCGGGCAGTTCGAAACCTTCGAAGAATTCGATCAGGACCTCATCCGCGCCTTCGATGACGTGGTTGTTGGTCACGATATAGCCGTCTTCGGAGATCACGAAACCCGATCCCAGCGCCGAGGAGCGGCGGGGGCGATCACCCTCGCCGTTGCGGTCCTGGAAATCACGGAAGAAATCCTCGAAGGGGGAGCCTTCGGGGACGATGCCCTGCGGGCCGGTGCGGCCTGCCACGGTTGTGGATGTGGTGATGTTGACCACCGCCGGGCTGATCTTTTCGGCGAGGTTCGCAAAGCTTTCCTGCGCCTGCCCCATCAAGGATTGTGCAACGATGAGGATCATGGACAACGAGGTCAGCCAGAACATGCGCAGCGGCGTGCTCTGGTCCCGTTGAATGGTTTTTGCCTGAGAGGTCAAGGGAAACTCCTTCGTCTTTGGTGCGGTTCAGCGCCCTGCACCTGTCTGTCATGCCTTCAATGTAGGTGCGCGGACGCAACACGCAAACAGGAAAGCTGCAGATCAAGTGCATGTGACTTGAACGTGAAAGGGGACGCCGGGTTCCGGTCGGTCAAAAGCTCTGCAATATCCACAACATGGCCACGCCGGTGGCCAGAGAGGAGACGCCGATCAACCGCCGCATGTCCAGCGGCATGGCGCGCATCGCCTCAAGCATGCGCTCCAAAAGCGAAGGGGCCAGCGCATAGGCCAGCCCCTCGATGATCATTACAAGCGCCAGCCCGTGGATCACGGTCTCGATCAATTGGTCGCGTCCTCGGCCGGAGCCTGGTTTTCCAGCTCCTCTTCCAGACGTTCACGCTCGGCTTCGGGCAAGTTCGGCGAAATCGTCGCCTCGGGCGCCATGTCCCGCAGGCGTTCCATGTCGAACTCCTGTTCCTCGATCCGGCCCAGCCCCTCGGCGCGGATGGCACCGAACATCTGGCCAAGAAACTGGCTTTCCGGCGAGAAGACCAGCGTGGAATTGTCCTTGTTCAACGACCGTTCCATCGCCGCGAGCGACCGATAGAAGCCAAAGAACTCGGGGTTGGACCCATAGGCTTCGGCATAGATCTGGTTGCGTTCGGCATCGGCCTCACCTTGCGTGATGCTGGCTTCCCGCCGCGCGTTGGACACTGTTTCGACCACGGTCCGGTCGGCAGCCGCACGCACCCGCTGAGCGGCTTCGTTACCGCGGGCGATTTCGTCGGCCGCTTCGCGTTCACGTTCGGCTCGCATCCGGGCAAAGGTCGCTGCAAGGTTCTGTTCCGGCAGGTTGGTCTGCTTGAGGCGAACGTCGACGATTTCCAGTCCGAGACCGGCCGCGCTTGTGCGGGCCTGGTCGCGGATGCGCAGGGCCAGATCACGCCGCTGCGGCGACAGGATGGTGTCTGAGGTCACCTGGTCGGCACCCAGAACTTCGCGGATCTGGGCGTTGAGAACCGAGGACAGACGATCTTCAGCAACCCGTGTGCCGCCGATGCCGACAGCCTGACGGAATTGCACCACATCAGCGATCCGGTAACGGGTGAAGGCATCGACCACGAGACGGCGGTCATCGGACGGCGTGACCTCGATCGTGTCGGTATCGAGCGACAGGATGCGGCCATCATACCGCACGACTTCCTGGATCACGGGGATCTTGAAGTTGAGGCCTGGCTCTTCAATGACTTGCTTGATCTGGCCGAATTGCAGGACAAGCGCCTTTTCGCGTTCATCGACGATGAAAATCGACGACAGCACACCGACAAGGGCAATAACGCCGATCGGAAGAAGGAAAGCGGATTTACGCATCAGTTCGACCCTCCCGTGCTGGTCTGGCCGGACCGGCGCAGTTCATTGAGCGGCAGGTAGGGCAAGACGCCCTGCCCGTTCGAACTTCCGGCTTCGTCGAGAAGGATTTTGTCCATGTCTCCCAATGTCCGTTCGATTGTCTCGAGATAGAGGCGCCGTTGTGTGACTTCCGGTGCCTCATTGAATTCCTGAGCCACAGCGATAAAGCGGCTGGCTTCACCGATCGCCTCGTTGACGACACGCGCCCGGTAACCTTCGGCTTCTTCGAGGATCTGGGCGGCAGCGCCGCGCGATTCGGCGAGAACGCGGTTTGCATAGGCATCCGCCTGACGCTGCAAGCGGTCGCGTTCCTGTTCGGCAGCCTGCACTTCACGGAAGGCGTCGATCACTTCGCTGGGCGGATCGGCCGTATCGAGGTTGACCCGTACGACAGTGATCCCGCTTTGGTATTCATCCAGCGTCGACTGGATGTTCTCGCGCGCGGTGTCGGCGATCAGGCCACGGTCGCGGTTGAGGATCGGCGCCAGGTTGGTTGCCGCGATGATTTCCCGCATCACCGCCTCGGACACCGCCTGCACGGTCACTTGCGGATCCCGCAGGTTGAACAGAAGCTTTGCGGGATCGCTGATATTCCAAACCACCTGGAAATTGATGTCCACGATGTTGGCATCCGTGGTCAGCATCAGACCATCGCCGCCGACACCGCCACGACCGCCGCCGCCGATGTTTTCGGTGCGTTCAGACGTGACGTTCACTACCTCGGCGGTCACGAATGGCCAAGGCGCAAAGTTCAGGCCCGGATTGCCGGTAGAAGAATATTCGCCAAGGAAAAGCTCGACCGACTGTTCTTCGGGACGCACGGTGTAAAAGCTCGAAAACGCCCAGAGCGCGACCAAGCCCAGCGCGGCCAATCCGACCGTGCCGCGCGTCAGCTTGAAGCCGTCGCCGCCGTCGCCGCCGCCAGAGCCATTGCTCCCGCCATTGCCGCCACGGCCCCCCATCAGAACGCGCAGGCGCTCCTGGCCCTTTCTCATCAACTCGTCAATTTCGGGAATCTGCGGTTGGTTGCCGTCACCGGGACGCCGCCCTCCCCCATTGTTGCCGCCGCGCGGGCGATCGTCGCCACGGTCTCCACCGTTGTTGCCGCCACCGCTGCCCCACGGGCCGCCACTGTTACCTGCCATCTCGTCTCTTCCCCTCTCGGATCATTCCGTCTTTCGTTACTGCATACCTGTGGGCAAAGCTTGGAAATTCAAGCCGTGCGCATCGGTTTGCGCATGGTCACGATTTCTTCAGACATGGTCGGGTGAACCGCGACCGTGCGGTCGAAATCCTCTTTTGTTGCGCCCATCTTGATCGCGATGCCCGCCATCTGGATCATCTCGCCCGCACCGGGCGCGACGATGTGACAGCCCAGAACCTTGCGGGTTTCCTGGCTGACGATCAATTTCATCAGCACGCGGCTGGGTTTGTTGGCAAAAGCGGTCTGCATCGGCCGGAACGAGGTGCAATAGACCTCGATCGGTTCCTGGTCGCGCGCCGCTTCCTCGGTCAGGCCCACGGTGCCCAGTTCGGGCTGGGTGAACACCGCCGACGGGATCAGCGCGTGATCGACCGGGGTCGGATTGCCGTGGAAGACGGTCTCGACAAAGGCCATCGCCTCGCGGATCGCCACGGGCGTGAGGTTCACGCGGTCGGTCACGTCGCCGATGGCATAGACCGAGGGCACCTTGGTCTGGCTGTACTCGTCCACCTCGATCGCGCCGCCACGGCGCAGGGTGATGCCCAGATCCTCGAGCCCCATGTCGTCGCTGTTGGGGCGGCGTCCGGTGGCCAGCAGGACGCGGTCGAACACCTTGATCTGTCCGTTGGTCGATTTGACGCGCACCGGCCCATGCTGCGGCGCATCCTTTTCGGGCAGGGCAAACTTCTTGGCCTCGACTGGAACATCAAGCCCAACTTCGTCTTCGCCCTCGTAGCCTTCCATTTCGACGATATTGGTGCCGGTGTGCAGATCGACGCCCAGATCGCGCATGGATTCCGCGATCAGGCCCCGCGCTTCTTCGTCAAAGCCGCGCAGGATCTGCGCACCGCGATAATATTGCGTCACTTCCACGCCCAGCCCGGCAAGGATGCAGGCGAATTCACACGCGATATAACCGCCACCGATGATCAGGATGGATTTCGGCAGCGTTTCGAGGTGGAAAATATCGTCGGACACGATCGCCAGCTGAGCGTTCGGCAGGTCGGGACGGATCGGACGTCCACCCGTGGCGATCAGGATATGCTTGGCGGTGACCGTCTCGCCGGTCGACAGTTCAACCGTGTGGGGGTCTTTCAGCCGCGCGCGGGCATCGTAGGTGGTCACCCCCGAGTCCGCGAGCAGCTTGCGGTAGACCCCTTCGAGCCGGTCCAGTTCCTTGTTCAGGTGGCCGGAAAAGGTCGGCCAGTCGAAACCCCGGTTCACCATGTCCCAGCCATAATGCGTGGCCTCTTCGACCATTCCGCCATAGCCGCTGGCGAAGACCATCAGCTTTTTGGGCACGCAGCCCCGGATCACGCAGGTGCCGCCATAGCGGTCTTCTTCGGCCAGAGCGACCCTGGCCCCGGCCTCGCCTGCTGCCACGCGCGCCGCGCGCACGCCGCCAGAGCCGCCGCCAATCACAAAAAGATCGTAATCGAATGTGCTCATGGTCGGTTCCTTCTGATTGCGGGCTGAGATATTTCATATGCCGGCAGGGAAAGCCAGAGAGCGGCACCGCATTTCATGTGATGCGATGCCGCGCGCTGGGACATGGAATTCGGGGCGAAGTGCGGGGTCAGATGTCTGAAAACAGATTCTCGCTCTCGGCAAGGTCGATGCGATCTTCGCTGACCGTGCCTTCATTGATGTCGCGGGTTTCGACTCGGCCATCGCTGTAGCCGATGATCACCTTGTCGCACAGATCGACGAACAATCCGTTTTCCACCACGCCCGGCATCTGGTTCAGCGCCATGGCCAGTTGGCGGGCATTGCCGATCCGGCTCAGGTGCAGATCGAGGATGTGGTTGCCCTCGTCGGTGACAAAGGGCTTGCCCCCGTTCATCCGCAGGGTGATGCGACGCCCCATCACGTCGGCCGAGACCAGCAGTTCCTCGACCAGCATCTGGGTCGTGGTCCAGCCAAAGGGCACCACCTCGATCGGCAGGGGAAAAGCGCCCAGAGTGCCCACTTCCTTGGCGGCGTCAGCGATGATCACCACCTCTTCGCTGGCGGCTGCGACGATCTTTTCGCGCAGGAGCGCGCCACCGCCACCCTTGATCAGGTTGAGATCACCGTCGAATTCATCGGCCCCGTCGATGGTGATGTTGAGCGTTCCGGCCTCGTCCAGTGTGATCACCTCGATCCCGAGGTCGCGCGCCAATTGGCCGGTGCGCGCGGAGGTCGGAACACCCTTGATGCGCAGGCCTTCGTCGCGGACGCGGTCGCCGAGGTGGCGCACCAGCCATGCAGCGGTCGATCCGGTGCCCAGCCCGACGCGCATGCCGTCCTCGACCATGCCTGCCGCACGCTTGGCAGCGACGAACTTGGCCTTGTCGATGGGCGACAGATCTCCGGTCATGGGACGGCTCCTCGGGCAGTGCTGTCGCAACTTATAGGACGTCGCGCGGCGCGGTGCGAGACAGAATTCATACGGAAAGGATGCGCCAGCGCGACTATGTCAGCCGTGTCGCCCGCTGTTGGCCTAGCGATCCGCCTCTGCCAGATCGTTGGAGGGCACGGGCGGCAAGGGCTGACTGTCCACCACGGGCACCTTGGGCATCATCACCGGATAGGCCATCGCCATCTGTGGCACAAAGGCCCACAGCACGATTGTCAGCAGCGCGAGGCCCCAGGCCAGTCGGTCAAGATAAGTCGTCATCAGCAGTCCTTTCGCATCCTGTCTGCCAAACCCGTGCAGCTGTGTTGCAGCGTCTTTGCAGCAAATGAGCCAACATCCTGACCCACGCGGGTAAAGACCCGGTTAAGCGCATCGCTTTTTCGCTGCCACGCGCCGCTTTCGCTGCTTTCGACCGGAGCGTGCCGTTGTACATCTGGCGCATGAGCCATGTCCTGCATTACGCGCCCGACAACGCATCCCTGGTCGTCCGGCTGGTGCTGGAGGAATTGCGCCTGCCCTACCGCACCGCACTGGTCGACCGCAGCGTTTCGGCGCAGCAGGGTGCCGCGTACAAGCGCCTGAACCCGGTGGGGCGCATCCCGGCGCTTGAGACGCCCGACGGCCCGATCTTCGAGACCGCCGCGATCTGCCTGTGGCTGGCGGACCGGCACCGAGAGGGTGCCTGCCTGTCGCCGGACCTGACGGACCCGCAGCGCGGCACGTTTCTGAGCTGGCTGTTCTTTCTGTCCAACACCGTTCATGCAGAGATGCGGATGCTGTTCTACCCCTCGCTGGTCGCGGGGACAGATCCGCAGATGCAAGCGGTTGTGAGCCAAAAGACACAGGCCTCGCTGACCGGGCATTTCGATCTCTTGAACGACGCCCATGGCAACAGTGATATCGATGTGACACTGTGTCATTTATACCTGTCGGTGCTGCTGCGCTGGCCCGCCTTGTATCCGGTGGCAGGGGATCGCAGCTGGTTCGACCTTGGCCGTTGGCCCAACCTGCATGTCCTTGCCCGGCGGATCGAAGCGCGCGAGAGTGCGCAGGCCGCCGCTTTGGCCGAAGGGCTGGGGCCGACACCGTTTTCCAATCCACACCCGGCCACGCCACCTGAAGGGAGCGCGCTTTAATCATGTTTCTGTCCGTCTTCGACATGTTCAAGGTCGGGATCGGCCCGTCCTCGTCCCACACGATGGGCCCGATGGTCGCCGCCGCGCGGTTCCTCGACCAGCTGCGCGCCGCCCCGTTCAGCGCCTCCGGGGTCAAGGTCTCGCTGCATGGCTCGCTGGCCTTTACCGGGGTCGGCCACGCCACCGACCGCGCGACGATCCTTGGCCTGGCCGGGTTCCTGCCGGAAACCTACGACCGCGACGCAGCGAATGCGGCGCTGGACCGGATCAGAGACACCAAGACCGTCGAACCCGAGGGTATGCCCGCGCTGCGCTTTGATCCACAAACCGACCTGACCTTCAATTTCGGCCCCAACCTGCCCGGCCATGCCAATGGCATGATCCTGAGCGCGACCGACGCCCAGGGTGACGTGATCCTGCAGGAGACCTTTTATTCCATCGGCGGCGGTTTCGTGATGACACAGGCCGAGCTGGACGCAGGAAAAGACACCGATGACGGCCCGCGCGTGCCCTACCCGTTCAAATCCGCTGCCGAAATGCTCGAGATGGCCAAGGCGTCGGGACTGAGCATTGCCGAGATGAAGCGCGCCAACGAGCTGTCGCGCCGCTCTGCCGCAGATCTGGATGCCGGGATGCGCCGCCTGTGGCAGGTGATGACCGATTGCATCGACCGGGGGCTGGAAAACGACGGCATCCTGCCAGGCGGACTGAACGTGAAACGCCGCGCCAAGGGCATTCACGAGAAACTGCTGGCCGAGCGCGGCATGAACCTGACGCCGCCGCACACGATCAACGACTGGATGAGCGTCTACGCGATGGCGGTGAACGAGGAAAACGCCGCCGGGGGTCAGGTGGTGACCGCGCCCACAAATGGTGCGGCGGGCGTGGTGCCTGCGACGCTGCGCTATTACCTCGACCATGTGCCGGGCGCGACCACGACGCGGGTGCCGGACTTCCTGCTGACGGCGGCGGCCATCGGCGGGTTGGTCAAGTTCAACGCCTCGATCAGCGGGGCCGAGGCCGGGTGTCAGGCCGAAGTGGGCAGCGCCAGCGCGATGGCCGCAGCGGGGCTGTGTGCCGTGCTGGGCGGATCACCCGAACATATCGAAAACGCGGCCGAGATCGCGCTGGAGCATCACCTTGGCATGACCTGCGATCCGGTCAAGGGGCTGGTTCAGGTGCCCTGCATCGAACGCAACGGGCTGGGCGCGATCAAGGCAGTCAGCGCCGCGAGCCTTGCCCTGCGCGGCGACGGCACCCATTTCGTACCGCTTGATTCGGCGATTGAGACCATGCGCCAGACCGGGGCCGACATGCACGAGAAGTACAAGGAAACGTCGCTGGGCGGCTTGGCGGTGAACGTTCCGAACTGCTGATCGCCGCGCAACGCCTTGGAAACCAGCGGTTTTCGGCTTCGCCAAGCACGGATCAAGGAGAGCGTTGACAGGCGAACTCAACCAAGGGTAGCGTTTGTCATGACACAAGATCGCCCCACCTTCGGAATTGCGCTCATGCTCGGTTTTTGCGTCGTGGCTCCGATGGGGGATGCGATTGCAAAACTGCTCTCTGACAAGGTTGCGCTTGGACAATTGCTGCTGGTCCGCTTTGGGCTTCAGGCGCTTGTGCTGATCCCGATCATCGCCCTGACGGGCCGTGTCTGGCGCATGTCGAACCGGGTGTTCGGGCTGACCCTGCTGCGCACGGTGATGCATATCCTCGGGATCGGCATGATGGTGTCGGCGCTCTACTACCTGCCGCTGGCCGATGCGATCGCGATTGTCTTCGTGATGCCGTTCATCATGCTGATCCTCGGTCATTACGTTCTGGGTGAAGAGGTCGGCTTCCGCCGCATGATCGCCTGCGCGGTCGGGTTCTTCGGCACCGTGCTGGTCATCCAGCCCTCGTTCCAGCAGGTCGGCTGGCCTGCCCTGCTGCCTTTGGGCGTGGCGGTCAACTTTGCGCTGTTCATGCTGGTGACGCGCAAGATCGCCAAGGAAACAGACCCCATCGGATTGCAGGCGGTGTCGGGCGTGATGGCTCTTGTCATGCTGGTGCCGGTGATCGCTCTTGTCCCGCACACGGCGGCACCGATGCTCGCCTGGGACAGCATGTTGCCCGCGGGCACCTGGGCGCTTTTGGTGGCCATCGGATTGTCCGGCACATTGGCGCACCTTCTGATGACATGGTCTCTGCGCTATGCGCCCTCGGCCACGGTCGCGCCGATGCAGTATCTCGAGATCCCCATCGCCACGGTGATCGGGTTTGCCGTGTTCGGGGATCTGCCAAACACGATGGCCTCGATCGGGATCGCGATCATCGCCGCCTCGGGTCTCTACATCGTGATCAGAGAGCAGGCCATGAGCCGTCGCCCTGCACCAGCGCCCGTTCAAGACCGTTCCGTTCTGACAGCGGCAGAATGATCAGCAAGCCCGGCCCTTCCGGTTTGATCGACACCGGACCATCGGCGCGGTTCGACGTGCCGACGCGCCCGCCCGGTGACATCTCCAGCCCGTCGATCGGCCAGTGCAGTCCGAGCGACGCGCCCCGAACAGGCCGCATCGGGTAGAGCGACACGCGCGTGCCCGCCGCCAGGGGCAGGTCGATATGCGGCGGCAGATGGGCCACCACGTCCTCATCACCCACGAGGATGATCGCCCGATCCGGATAGCGCGACAGCACGGTCATGGCCGCCAGCATATGATCCACCTGACCACCCAGAAACCCGATGCCAAGGATCAGCGGTGCCTGGATCGACCGGATCGCCTTGTCGAAATCGGTGCTGTTCTGCTCTGTGATCGGATGGACCCGTTCAGGCGGGATAGCAGCGCGCGTCGCCTCGGACACCGAATCAAGATCACCGATCAGCACATCCGGAAGCCGCCCGACCGCGCGCAGCCAATCCGCCCCGCTGTCCGCCGCGACCACAACGTCGAACTCGGTCAATAGCGCCGAAAGCTGCGCATTGTCGCCATGCGCGCCACCGACAAGCAGGACTGGTTCCTGTGAGAGGACAATGGGGTGATTCATGCGCGATTAATGACGAATGCCGAAACAGATCACAATCAGGTCACGAAATGATACCGTAAGGGGCACAGATTCGATGCGCTTTGGTCTTGGTAAACATGCTAGCAAGTCCTTCGCAGAAGTTTGGAAAGCGGGTGATATTATGGTGAGTTCGAACAAGATACTCACGGTATCCTACGGGACTTTTTCATGCACGCTCGAAGGATTCGACAATTCCTTCGACACCATGAAGGCAATCGCGGAGTATTTTCGCGATCTCGCACAGGATGACCGATATTTTGGTGCAGAACCTCCGACGCCCGACGCGGAGATGTTGGCCCGGATCGCGGAGCGAGAGATCGCACGCCGGGTCGAAGCCCGCTTTGAGAAAGGCAATTTGGTTCTGCGTGCCAGTGATGATGCCGAGCCGCCGCATGGGGATGTCGCGCCGCAGCCGTCACGGGACGCAGCTCTGGACGCGACAGCTGGCGTGGCTGCCACTGCACTGGCTGTCGCGGCCCATTCGGCGGAGGCGCAGGTCGTCGAGCCGGCAACGGCCCAGACCCATGACACCGAGATTGAAGATGACATCGCGCTGGAGACAGCCGATCTGGACCTGTCCGATCTCGATACCGCAGACGAGGCAGACGACGTGTCGGTCGATCTGTCAGACATGGACCTGTCGGACATCGACCTGTCCATCGAGCCGGCGGATTTGGACGAGGAAGAGGCCATCGCCGACGAAGACGTCGACGATGAGCAGGACGCCGCATTCAGCGCCGATGATGTTCTCAACGTCGACGAACCGGTCAACACGGAATCGAGCATTGACGCCCTGATCGCCGAACAGGGCGTGAAGGCCGATCGCCGCGCCGCAGAGGCCCGCGCGATCGAAGCCGCCGAAGACATCGCCGAGACCGGGATTGCCCCGGCCGTGACCGACAGCGTTGCCGACAAGCTGCAGCGCATCCGCGCAGTCGTGGCTTCCAAATCGCAGGCGACGCCGGAATATATCGAAGACGAACACGCCATGTCCGCCCCCGAAGGTGACGGCATCGACGAGAACGACGCCATCGACATCGCGAGCGAGGTCAGCGCATCGCTCGACGACAACCTGTTCACCGACACCATTGCGGCGCTTGTGTCCGATCAGCTCGACTTTGAGGACGACGACGACGACGACGCGTTCCTGCCCGAGATGTCCGATGACGACGAGGATGACGAGGACGTGGCGCCGGTTGCCGCGCCGCAGGCCGACGCGCCAAGCGAACTCGACATCCTGCGCGCCAAGATCGCCGAGCTGGAGGCGCAAGCCGCCGCAGCCGCCCGCGCGACCGAAACCATCGCGGAGGCAGACCCGCTTCCCGAACCTGTCGCAGAGCTGGACGACGAAGACGATCTGGACCTCTTCGACGAGGACGACGAGGACGAAGATATCGCGCCGCAGCCGCTTGTTGCCCGCGTCACCAAGGCCAAGCGCGCCGATTTCGATGCGGCCATCGCCTCGGGTGACGTCGAAGAATACGACGACGAGGACGAGGACGAAACACCTGTCGCCGCGCTCAAGCCCGTGCCCGGCCTCGAGGACAGCACTCTGACTCCCGAACAGGAGGCTGAACTGGCCCGCGAACTGGCGGACCTGCACGCCGAGATCGAGGAAGATGACTGGGATTTCGACGACGACGAGGACGACGCGCCGATCCTGTCGGAAGCCGAGGAAGAGGCCGCGCATGCCAGCATCCGCAAGGCGGTCAAGCTGACCAGCCCGGCCCGCGCGATGCTGACCGACACCTCGATCGAGGAAGACACCGAATCCGTCGAACGGCTTGTCGACAAGACCGACACCGCGATGGAAGAGCCAGAAGGCAACCGCCGCCGCAGCGCCATCGCGCATCTGCGCGCCGCCGTTGCCGCAACCAGGGCGGACCGCATTCTCGGCTTCGGCAAGAAGACCGTCAACGAGGAAGAGCCTTACCGCGAGGATCTGGCTGATGCGGTGCGTCCGCGTCGCCCCAAGATCACCGAAGCGCGTTCGGCCCGCCCCGCGCCGGTGCGCCCTGCCCCGCTCAAGCTTGTGGCGGAACAGCGGATCGACACGGACGCGGCGTCCTATGCCACACCGGTCCGCCCGCGCCGCGTGACACGGAATGTCGATCCGGTGGAAACGGCCGACACGCTGACGGGCAGTGACACCGGCTTTGCCGAATTTGCCGAGAACCAGGGCGCGCATACCCTGCCCGAACTGCTCGAAGCGGCGGCGGCCTACATGTCCTTCGTCGAAGGCCATGACCAGTTCTCGCGCCCGCAGCTCATGACCAAGCTGCTGCAGGCCGAAGGCGAGGCCAGCTCTCGCGAAGAGCGGCTGCGCAGCTTTGGCCAGCTGCTGCGCGACGGCAAGATCGAAAAAAAGGGCGGCGGTCGGTTTGCCGCGTCCGACAACATCGGGTTCAAGCCCGACGCCCGTGCCGCCGGCTGATCCCGGCACACCCAGACATGACAAAGGCCGGACATCCCAGTCCGGCCTTTGCTCGTTCAGTGGCTTGCGGAAATCGGTTCCGTGTCAGTCCTTGGCGTCGGGGTCCGGCTGACCGACCCCCTTGAACACGAATTTGAACGGTACGGCCCACAGGATGCCCAGAACCACGTAGACCAGCAATTCGACCAGCAGAGAGGGTCGGTCCAGCATGTTGATCACGGTCACGCAGGCAATGATGTAGGCTGGCAATCCCACCAGCAGGATCACCAGTGACCAGCGTTTGCGGGCCTTGTAGCTCAGCGCCATGCGCGTCTCCTTTTCCTCAGTCCGCGAACGGATCGGTCACGAGGATCGTGTCCTCCCGTTCCGGTGAGGTGGAAAGTAGGGCGACCGGGCAGTCGATCAATTCCTCGATCCGGCGCACGTACTTGATCGCCTCGGCGGGCAGATCGACCCAGGACCGCGCGCCTTCGGTCGATTCCGACCAGCCGGCCATTTCCTCGTAGATCGGCGTACAGCGCGCCTGCTCCTCGGCCGCCGTGGGCAGGTAGTCATAGCGCGTGCCATCCAGATCGTAGCCGACGCAGATCTTCAGCGTCTCGAACCCGTCCAGCACATCCAGCTTGGTCAGGGAAATCCCGTTCACGCCACTGGTCGCGCAGGTCTGACGCACAAGGCAGGCATCGAACCAGCCGCAACGCCGCTTGCGCCCGGTGGTGGTGCCGAATTCGTGCCCTCGCTCGCCCAGGCGCTGGCCGTCTTCGTCGTGCAATTCCGTCGGGAACGGGCCCTCGCCCACGCGGGTCGTGTAGGCCTTGACGATCCCCAGCACGTAATCAATCGCGCCCGGCCCGAGGCCGACCCCCGTCGCCGCCTGCCCGGCAATGACGTTGGAGGAGGTCACGAACGGATAGGTGCCGAAGTCGATATCGAGCAAAGCGCCCTGCGCGCCTTCGAAAAGGATGCGCTTTCCGGCCTTGCGCTTTTCGTTCAGCACCTTCCAGACCGGTGCGGCGAAGGGCAGGATGTGACCTGCAATCTCGATCAGCTGAGCCAAGAGCGCATCGCGGTCCACCGGCTCGAAACCCAAACCCTTGCGCAGCGGATCATGGTGCTGCAATGCGCGGTCAACACGCGCTTCCAGCGTGGCGCGGTCAGCCAGATCGGCCACGCGCACCGAGCGGCGCCCGACCTTGTCCTCGTAGGCCGGGCCGATGCCGCGCCCGGTGGTGCCGATCTTGGTGCCCTTGCTGGCCGCTTCTTCACGCGCCCGGTCCAGTTCGCCGTGAATCGGAAGGATCAGTGGCGTGTTTTCCGCGATCATCAGTGTCTCGGGCGTGATTTCCACACCCTGCCCGCGAAGGGTCGCGATCTCTTTCATGAGGTGCCAGGGGTCCAGAACGACCCCGTTTCCGATCACCGAAAGCTTGCCGCCGCGCACCACACCCGAAGGCAGCGCGTGCAGCTTGTAGACCTTGCCATCAATGACAAGCGTGTGACCGGCATTGTGCCCACCCTGGAATCGGCAGATCACATCCGCCCGCTCCGAGAGCCAATCCACGATCTTGCCTTTGCCCTCGTCGCCCCACTGGGCGCCCACGACCACCACGTTTGCCATGTCTTTAGACCTTTGCTGGAGTTCATACCGTCAAACCCGCGCCCGTATAGTGCGCAATGCTGGCGGGGGGAACCGGTTTTCGGAACGATCTGCGCGACATCTCGCAATTCAGCCCTCGCCACGGCGCACAGCCCGCTTCGGCTGCCCGTTTGCCACAGCCGCCGCGCCACGTGCCACATCCCACTGGACAGGCCGCACCGCTTGGGGTCATGACATCGCAACAGCTGTGACGAAAGGCCGAACATGATGGGATTCCTGCTGCGCTGGCTCTTTGCCTTCGTCCTCGTTGCGGCCACCTACAACCCGACGCCCTACAGCTTTGTCCGCTGGGCGCTGACCGATGGGCAGGACCGGCTGTCGATCACCGTCCTGACCGGGCTGGTTCTGCTGGTGGGCTACATCATCTACCTGCGCGCCACGCTCCGCTCTATCGGAGCGTTCGGGATGATGCTGATCCTCTCGCTCGTCGGGGCGCTCTTGTGGGTGGCCTATGATTTCGGACTGCTCGACCTGCAGAACCGGGCGCTGACCATGTGGATCGGCATTTTCGCCCTGTCGCTGGTGCTGGGCATCGGCCTCAGCTGGTCGATCATCCGCCGCAAGCTGTCGGGTCAGGCGGATGTGGATGACGTGGACGAATAGCTGCTTCTTCTTTTTCCAAGTATGCACACGCAGCGGTGACCAAAGGCGCGCGACCAGATACTGCAACACGGGTTGCGCGGCGCGCCGCTTGCCCTTAGATACCCCCCATTCACGAAGAGATCCGGGACAGCCATGGAAAACGTCGTTCTCATCATCCACCTTCTTCTTGCGCTCTCGCTGATCGGCGTCGTGCTGCTGCAGCGCTCCGATGGCGGTGGGCTGGGCGCCATGGGCGGCGGTGGCGGTGGTTCCGTCAGCAGCCGCAGCGCGGCCACCGGGCTGGGCAAGCTGACCTGGATCCTCGCCATCGCGTTCATCTGCACCTCGCTCACGCTGACGGTGATCGCGGCCCAGAACGCCTCGGGCAGCTCGATCATGGACCGCCTGACCACGGGCGGCGATGGCGCATCCGAAGAAGACACAGGCACCGACCCGCTCGATGCGGACGGCCTCCTGCCGCCGCCGGCGTCAATCGATCCGAACGCCCCGCTGGTGCCGCGCGCAGACTGACGCTGCACGCCGTTCGAACCGACGCGCGGTCGCACCCGGCCGCGCGTATTTCTTTGCGCCCCAAGCCCACCATCCCTTGAGGCGCAGCAATCTGACGTAACATCATCTTGGGGTTCGGCCTTGCTTTTTGCCGCCGAATCCTCTACCGCTCAAATCCCGTGATGCTGCGTTCCTTCGGGTGCGCGGATGGCTTGATTTGCAGCGCTTCGCGGGAGGTTTCCACACATGGCACGCTTTATCTTCATCACCGGCGGCGTGGTGTCTTCCCTCGGCAAGGGTCTCGCCTCTGCCGCACTTGGTGCGCTGTTGCAGGCACGCGGCTTCTCGGTGCGTCTGCGCAAGCTTGACCCCTATCTGAACGTCGATCCCGGCACGATGTCGCCGTTTGAACATGGCGAGGTGTTCGTCACCGACGATGGCGCGGAAACCGATCTGGACTTGGGCCATTACGAACGCTTCACCGGCGTGCCTGCCCGCAAGACCGACAGCATCTCGTCGGGGCGCATCTACACCAACGTGCTCGAGAAGGAACGCCGCGGCGACTACCTTGGCAAGACGATCCAGGTGATCCCGCACGTCACCAATGAAATCAAGGACTTCATCTCCATCGGCGAGGATGAGGTCGATTTCATGCTCTGCGAGATCGGGGGCACGGTGGGCGACATCGAAGGCCTGCCCTTCTTCGAGGCGATCCGCCAGTTTTCCCAGGACAAGCCGCGCGGCCAGTGCATCTTCATGCACCTGACGCTGCTGCCCTACATCAAGGCGTCGGGCGAGTTGAAGACCAAGCCGACGCAGCACTCGGTCAAGGAACTGCGCTCCATTGGCCTCGCCCCCGACATCCTTGTCTGCCGCTCCGAAGGGCCGATCCCGGCCAAGGAACGCGAGAAGCTGGCGCTGTTCTGCAATGTGCGCCCCGATTCCGTGATCGCGGCACAGGACCTCAAGTCGATCTACGAAGCGCCGCTGGCCTATCACCGCGAGGGGCTGGATCAGGCCGTGCTCGACGCGTTCCAGATCACGCCCGCGCCGAAGCCCAACCTCGAAAAATGGGAAGACGTGGCCGACCGCATCTACAACCCCGAGGGCAACGTGAACGTCGCCATCGTCGGCAAATACGTGCAGCTTGAAGACGCCTACAAGAGCATCGCCGAGGCGCTGACCCACGGCGGCATGGCCAACCGGGTCAAGGTCAACGTGCAATGGGTCGATGCCGAGATCTTTGAGCGTGAAGACCCCGCCCCCCATCTCGAAGGCTTCCATGCCATCCTTGTCCCCGGCGGCTTTGGCGAGCGCGGCACAGAAGGAAAGATCAAGGCGGCGCAATTCGCCCGCGAACACAAAGTTCCCTATCTGGGCATTTGCCTTGGCATGCAGATGGCGGTGATCGAAGCCGCCCGCAACGTCGCGAAACTCCCCGATGCCGGGTCCGAGGAGTTTGACCACGAGGCCGGCAAAAAGCGGTTCACGCCCGTGGTCTACCACCTCAAGGAATGGGTGCAGGGCAACCAGACCGTCAACCGCACCGTCGCCGACGACAAGGGCGGCACCATGCGCCTTGGGGCCTATGACGCGGTGCTGACCGAAGGCTCAAAAGTGGCCGGCGTTTACGGCACCACCACCATCACCGAACGCCACCGCCACCGCTACGAGGTCGACATCAAGTACCGCAAGGCACTTGAGGAAGGCGGGCTCTGCTTCTCCGGCATGAGCCCCGACGGCCGCCTGCCCGAAATCGTCGAATGGCCCGACCACCCGTGGTTCATCGGCGTCCAGTTTCACCCGGAACTGAAGTCGAAACCGTTTGACCCGCACCCGTTGTTCAAGGATTTTGTGCGGGCGGCGAAGGATGTGTCGAGGTTGGTTTGAGGTCAGAATGCCTTCAAGCGAAGACATTATTTCTGCATATTGCCCAAAGTGCGGCGACATGCGCCGCGCCTTTGTTCATGGCAAACGTGAAATTGAATGGCACGACGATCATTTGCCCATTCACGGTAGCGAGACTGGTTACTTATTAGAGTGCTGTGGTTGCCAAGAACTTTATTTCCGAAAGGATTCGTTTTTCTCTGAGGCTGGCCACTTCTCCTACAACCCCATTACTCACCAAGAAGAATATGATCCTGCTATCGAAGTGACATACTTTCCTTCGATCAAGAAACGCCCAAAACCCGCTGCTTTATCGAAGATGCAAATACAAGACCGGATTTTAGATTCTATCCTAGATGAACTTTATGTAAGCTTGGACAATAACTTAAATTTACTGGCTGCAATTGGTATACGCACGGCCTTTGACAGAGCCACTGAGCTAATGGGGATTGATCCGAACCTGCGCTTTAATGAAAAACTGTCGAAGCTTCAAGATGAAGGTTTCATCGGTGAAACTGAAAAGGATATTTTATCCTCCTTGATTGATGCTGGAAACGCGGCAGCACATCGAGGATGGAAACCGTCCAATGACGATCTTCATTTGATGCTTGATATTTTTGAACCATTTTTGGAAAGAAATCTACTAACCCGGCATGCGTTCAAGTCTCTGCATGGAAAAGTTCCAAAACGTTCAAAAAAGAAGAGTGATGCCCCCAAAAAACAGACATAGCAAACTTCACGCTTATACTCGCTCGTATAACACCCGCCAAATACCCAGCCATCGCCAGACCGCGGGATGGCGATCCTCCCGTCGAACGACGGCGCTTTATTCCTGCCACTCCCGCGCGCAGAACGAACGCAGCGCCCAGACCTGCCAAATCGCCAGCCCGGGGGGCGGTCTGGCGATGGCGCGGCACCTTCGGTGCTATTCGCGCCAGGCGCTTAGCTCCACCACCCCAAACACAAATCCCCCTACCCGTTCCCCGCCATCTGCCCTATCACGGGCGCATGCTGTCCTATCAACACCTCTATCACGCGGGCAATGCCGCCGATGTCCACAAGCATGCCGTCCTCGCGCTGGCCCTCGACCGCATGGTGCAAAAGCCCAAACCGCTGAGCTATATCGAGACCCATGCCGGGCGTGGCCGCTATGACTTGCGCGCGCCCGAAGCGGTCAAGACCGGCGAGGCGGCGCAGGGGATCGCGCGGCTGCGCGACGGGTTTCCCAAGGATCACCCCTATATCACGGCGCTGAACGCCCAGCCGGGTGGTCTCTATCCCGGCTCACCCGCTATCGCGCAGGCGTTGTTGCGACGTGAAGACAGCCTGCACCTCGCCGAACTGCATCCGCAGGAACACGCCGCCCTGTGCGATGCCCTGCGCGCGCCCAACACCCATATCCACCAGCAGGACGGGCTGGCGCTGGCGCAAAGCCTCTGCCCGCCGACGCCGCGCCGCGGGCTGATGCTGGTGGACCCCAGCTACGAGATCAAGGCCGACTATACCCAGATCCCCAAATGGCTGGCCGCGATCACCCGCAAGTGGAATGTCGGCGTGGTGATGATCTGGTACCCGATCCTCACCTCTGGGGCGCACCGCCCCATGCTGCGGGCGTTGCAGGCCGATCACCCGCAGGCATTGACCCACGAGGTCAGCTTTCCGCCCGCACGCGAGGGGCACCGGATGGTGGGGTCGGGCCTCTACATCGTGAACCCGCCTTTCGGGCTGGAGGCGGGGCTGAAGCCGCTCTCCGCCGCGTTCCGCCGCCTGCGTTGATCTCCATGACCGCGCTATCGGGGATGACCCATTGGCGAAGGCCGCACTTCGACATATATATCCGCGCATGTTTGCAGATTTCCTCAAGCGGCTGACCGCACCCGACCCCGCCCCCTTGCCCGACACAGACGCGCGGCTTGCGCTGACAGCGCTTCTGGTGCGCGTCGCGCGCACCGATGGTGATTACGACGAGAGCGAGAAAGCCCGCATCGACCGGATCGCCACCACACGGTATGGCCTGTCGCCCTTCGAGGCCACGAAACTGCGCTCTGAGGCCGAGACACTGGAATCCGAGGCCCCCGACACAGTCCGCTTTACCGGCGCGATCAAGGATTCCGTGCCTTACGAGGACCGGATCGGTGTCATCGAGGCGCTTTGGGAAGTGGTGCTGGCCGATGGCGTGCGTGAGGCCGAGGAAGACGCGCTCTTGCGGCTGGTGTCCAAGCTGCTGGGCATCAACGACCGCGACAGCGCACTGGCCCGGCAACGCGTCACCAAGGAATGAGCACAGCCAGCCTGCCGATGTACTGGCGGCCGGAAAACGCGGATCTCTGGCGCGCCTTCTGGGCAGTGGTGCAGGACTGCGCGCAGGCCGAGGGCGTGACCCTGCCGGATCTGACACCACCTGACGCGCTGCCCGAGGAGTGGTATGCGCATTGGCAGTCGCCCGACCTGGCGCTGTCCCTGACCTGCGGCCTGCCCTTTCGCAGTAGGCTGCACGACAAGGTGCAGTATATCGGCACGCTGGATTTCGGCCTTGGCGGCCCGGCCGGACATTATCATTCCCGGATCATCACCCGGCGCGACCTCTCGGGACCACCGCGCGTGCTGGCCTACAACAGCGCCGACAGCCAGTCGGGCTGGGCCGCGGCGCAGGACATTCCCGACCGCGCATCGCTGACCGCCTACCTGCCCACGGGTGCCCATGACGCGTCGCTGGCCGCAGTGGCCGAAGGCCGTGCCGACATCGCCTGCCTCGACGCGGTGACATGGCGCATCCTGCAAGAGTTCGATCCCAACGCAGCGCACGTCGCCCCTGCCGGGATCACGCGCCCCACCCCCGGCCTGCCGCTGATCGCGGCAAAAGCCACCGATCCCGCACCGCTGCGCCGCATCCTGCAGAACGCCACCAACGCCTTTGCCCCCGAAGATCCCATGCGCATGGGCGGGCGGATGACCTTCCACGTTCTGCCGCTGGACGCCTATCTCGCCCAGCCCATTCCCGCGCCACCTGAATGAGTGACGCGGCGTTATCGCGCGGGTTCGGACGGCTCAAGTCCAGTTTCTCATTGCATCGCCCGCGATTTTGGCCCCATCCTGCCCTCCATCCCTGACCCAACCGCTCAGAGAGCACCGTGACAGACACGCCGGTCCTAGACATTCGAAACCTGCACAAGCAGTACGGAAACCTTGAGGTCATCAAGGGTGTCGACATCACCGCACGTCGCGGCGACGTGGTGTCGCTGATCGGATCGTCCGGGTCGGGCAAATCAACCCTGCTGCGCTGCGCCAACCTGCTCGAGGACAGCCAGCAGGGCGATATCCTGTTCAAGGGCGAAGCGGTGACGTGGAAAGGCTCGGGCCTTGGCCGTCACCCCGCCGATCCCAAACAGGTCCTGCGCATCCGCACGAACCTGTCGATGGTGTTCCAGCAGTTCAACCTGTGGGCCCACATGACGATCCTGCAGAACGTGATGGAAGCCCCCGTGACCGTGCTGGGCCGCGACAAGGCCGAGGCGGAACAGGCGGCGCGCGGGTATCTCGACAAGGTGGGGATCGGCGACAAGTGCGACGCCTATCCCGCGATGCTGTCCGGTGGCCAGCAACAGCGCGCCGCGATCGCCCGTGCGCTCTGCATGGAGCCCGAGGCGCTTCTGTTCGACGAACCGACCTCGGCGCTGGACCCTGAACTGGAACAGGAGGTCGTCAAGGTCATCAAGGATCTGGCTGCCGAAGGCCGCACGATGCTGATTGTCACCCATGACATGAAAATGGCCCGTGACGTGAGCAACCACGTGGTGTTCCTGCACCAGGGCCTGATCGAAGAAGAAGGCGCGCCGGATGACCTGTTCGGCGCACCCAAATCAGAACGGCTGCGGGGATTCCTGTCCTCGACAATGGCCGATTAACCACCCCAAAAACCGGGAGACCAAAATCATGAAAAAAATCATCCTCGGCAGCGCCGCACTGGCCCTGACCGCCTCGATGGCGTTTGCAGGCAGCCACTCCGTTGTCCGACTGGGCACCGAAGGCGCCTACCCTCCGTACAATTTCATCAACGATGCGGGCGAGGTCGATGGCTTCGAGCGCGAACTGGGCGACGAGCTGTGCACCCGCGCCGGGCTGACCTGCGAATGGGTCACGAACGAATGGGACAGCATCATCCCGAACCTCGTGGCGGGGAACTACGACGTCATCATCGCGGGCATGTCGATCACCGATGAACGCGACGAAGTCATTGATTTCACAGCGAACTACAGTCAGCCCGATCCCTCGGCCTACCTCGCGCTCGACGGGGCCGACGTGGATTTCGACGGCGGTGTGATCGCGGCACAGGCGGGCACCATCCAGGCGGCACAGATCGCCTCTTCGGGCGCCACGCTGGTCGAATTCGCCACGCCCGATGAAACCGTCGCCGCCGTGCGCAGCGGCGAGGCCGACGCGGTTCTGGCCGACAAGGCCTACCTCCTGCCCATCGCTGAAGAAAACGCCGATGTCGCCATTGTTGGCGAAGACGTGCTGATCGGCGGCGGCATCGGCATGGGCATCCGCGAAAGCGACACAGAGCTGCGCGACAAGTTCACCGCGGCGATCGAGTCGATGAAGGAAGACGGCACGCTCAATGCGCTGATCGTGAAATGGCTGCCGGGTTCGGCAACCTTCTGAAACCGTTCGAAGGGGGCGCACACGCCGCCCCCTTCATCTTGCAAGGTAAACTCAATTTCCAGCCCACCAGAGGCGCGCCATTTTCAGCTTTTGCACAGATCCTGACACGCTCGGCACGGCCCGCTGGATGGCGTGTTACCTCACGACCGGCAAACATATGGGCCTTTACTGGTCCTTCGGCACGGTTCTGCTTCTGCTCGCCATCACCGCGCCCGCGGCGCTTGCCTTCGGCTTTGGCGGAGCCTCTGCCGCGCGGTCGAAAATCGCGCCCCTGCGCTGGTTCGGCAAGGGCTACATCGCCATCGTGCGCGGCGTGCCGGATATCGCGTTTTTCCTCTTCTTCGTGCTGGCACTCGACATCTTTTTTGAGTGGGTCCGCCACGAGATCAAATGCCCCGACTGGGACCAGGAGATCTGGCAGGGCAATGATTTTGTCGTCTGCGATATCGCCAAGCTGCCGATGAACAACGCGCCGCAATGGGTGCATGAAAGCTACGGCTTCCTGCTGGCGGTTCTGACCTTCGCCATCGTCTTCGGCGCATTCGCAGCCAACGTGCTTTACGGCGCCATGCGCGCCGTGCCGCACAACCAGCTCGAAACCGCCGAAGCCTACGGCATGTCGCGCAGGCAGGTCTACTGGCGCATCCTCGTGCCGCAGATGTGGGTCTTTGCCCTGCCCGGCCTGTCGAACCTGTGGCTCGTGCTCATCAAGGCAACGCCGCTGCTGTTCCTGCTGGGGGTCGAGGATATCGTCTACTGGGCGCGCGAACTGGGCGGCGCGAAGACACCGCGCTTCACCGATTACCCGCATGGCGACTGGCGCATGTGGTACTTCCTCGGGCTGCTGATCTTCTACCTCGCGTTCACACGCGTGTCGGAAATCGTCCTCGACCGGGTGATGCGCAAGCTCACGCATGGTCAGGCGACGCTTGCCGGCGAAGCCCAAAGGAAAGCGGCATGATCCTGGTATGCGCCATATCCCGATGGTGCCGGAACGCGTCCGCTTTGCGGACGCTGCCTCAGGCGCGCCGCCGCCTTCGGAGGCAGCGGGCATGAGCTGCTGGGAGACCATTGCGGATTACAGCTTGCGCTCCATCGGCATCGGCGAACGCGCCCTGCCGCGCGAGGGTTTCACGCTCTGCCAGCAATTCACCCTGATCGGGTCGGGGATGATCTGGAACGTCTATTTCGGCGTACTGGCCTTGTCGGCCGGGTTCTTCCTCGCCACCGCCGTGGCCTTGGGCAAGGCCTCGAACAATGTGGTGATCCGCAAGGCCAGCGCGTGGTTCATCTTTCTCTTCCGTGGCTCGCCACTCTTCATCCAGTTCTTCTTTGCCTACTTCCTGTTCCTCAGCCTCAAACCTGTCTCGCCGATCTTCGATCCCTTCACCTCGGCCTGGCTGGGCGCACTGATCGTGCTGTTCCTCAACACCGCCGCCTATTCCGGAGAGATCTTCTACGGTGCTCTGCAATCGGTCCCGCGCGGCGATATCGAGGCAGCCGATGCCTATGGCATGACCGGCTGGACCCGGTTCAGGCGGGTGACATGGCCCACCATGCTGCGGCTTGCCTGGCCTGCCTACACGAACGAGGCGATCTTTCTCTTTCACGCCACCACCCTAGTCTATTTCTCGGGCTTCCCGGCGTGGCAGCAAAAGGGTGACGCGCTCTATTATGCGAATTTCTTTGCCGACAAGACCTTCAACCCGTTCATCCCCTACCCGATCCTTGCCTTCTATTTCATCCTGTTGACGCTGGTCATCATCAGCCTCTTCGGTTTGATCAATCGCCACCTGAACCGGCACCTGCCGGAAGAAACCCGTGCCCGGATCAAGCTGAAACTCAACGTCATCCGGTGAATTCCGCTTGCCAATTCAGGGGCACAGCGCCTATCCATTAATTTGATCAAATTATCAAAACGGCTCTAAAATGGACTCCCACATTCGCAACTGGCTCCGCAAGAACCCGCAGGTCCGCACGATCCGCGTTGCGGCTTCCGACCTCAATGGGCAGGCGCGCGGCAAGCGGGTTCCTGCACGTTTTGCCGACAAGACCATCGAAGGGGGCACCCGCTTTCCCCTGTCGGTCCTCAACCTCGACATCTGGGGCGAGGACATCGACGACAGCCCGCTGGTCTTCGAGGCGGGCGACGCCGATGGCGTTCTTTTCGCCACCGAACGCGGCTTCGTGCCGATGCCCTGGCTGGAGGCCCCCAGCGCTTTGCTGCCGCTGTGGATGTTCCGCGAAACCGGCCAACCCTACGAAGGCGATCCGCGCCATGCGCTCAATTCCGTGGTGCAGCGCTACAAGGCGCGCGGCCTGACGCCCGTGGTGGCGATGGAGCTGGAATTCTTCCTGATCGACGACAGCACCCGCAACCTGCAGGTGCCCGCCTCACCCCGGTCCGGCAAGCGCCGCAAGGCGGGCGAGATCCTGTCGATCCGCCTCATCGACCAGTTCGACCGCTTCTTCACCGATCTCTACGACGCCTGTGAGGCGATGGACATTCCCGCCGACACGGTGATCTCCGAGGCCGGTCTGGGGCAGTTCGAGATGAACCTGATGCATTGCAACGACGCCCTGCGCGCGGCCGACGACGCGTGGCTCTTCAAGATGCTGGTCAAGGGGTTGGCCCGCCGCCACGGCTTTGCCGCGTCCTTCATGGCCAAACCCTATCCCGATTATTCCGGGTCGGGCATGCACACGCATTTTTCCGTGCTGGACGAACAGGGCAACAACGTCTTCGACGATGGCGGGCCACGAGGCACCGACATGCTGCACCACGCCATCGCGGGATGCCTGAACGGCATGTATGACAGCACGCTGCTCTTTGCGCCGCACTGGAACAGCTTTGACCGGCTGGTGCCCGGCGCGCATGCGCCCACCGGCATCGCATGGGCCTATGAGAACCGCACTGCCGCGATCCGCGTGCCTTCGGGCAGCGCGTCGGCGCGCCGCATCGAACACCGGGTCGCGGGCGGTGACGTGAACCCCTACCTGACGCTGGCCGCGATCCTTGGTGCGGCCCTGACCGGCATCGAAGACGGCAAGGCCCCACCCGAACCTGTCAAGGGCAATGCCTACGCGCTCGACCTGCCGCAGGTGCCGGGCGAATGGGCCTCTGCGATCGCGGCTTTCGAGTCGAGCACGATCATCCCGCGCATCTTCCACGAGGAACTGATCCGCAATCTGGTGCTCACCAAGAAGCAGGAACACCATTACATGAAAGAGCTCACCCCCGCCGAACGCGTCGAAATTTACCTCGATACGGTTTGACGTACACCTTGTCCGCCGCCGGTCAAGCGCATAGCTTGAGATCACAAACACCTTGGTGCTTCATGAAAATCGGAATACTGCAAACGGGTCTGGCCCCGGACGAACTCAAGGGCTCGTTCGGTGAATACCCCGGATTCTTCGAACGGCTGCTGTCCAACAAGGGCTTCACCTTCCAGACATGGTCGGTGGTCGAAAACGTCTTTCCGGACGGGCCGGACGATGCCGATGGCTGGCTCATCACCGGATCGAAACACGGCGCCTACGAAGACCACCCGTGGATTCCCCCGCTGGAACAACTCATCCGCGACATCGTCGCAGCAGACCGCCCGCTGATCGGGGTGTGTTTCGGCCATCAGATCATCGCGCAGGCGATGGGCGGCAAAGTCGAAAAGTTCAAAGGCGGTTGGGCCATTGGCCAGCAAACCTATGATTTCGGCGGAGCCCCCATGACCATCAACGCCTGGCATCAGGATCAGGTGGTCCAAGTGCCCGAAGGCGCAGAAGTCGTGGCTACCAGCGATCACTGCGCCAATGCCGCGCTGCTCTATCCTGGCAAGGCCTTCACGGTGCAGCCGCATCCCGAATACGGCGATGATTTCATCACCGGCCTGATCGACACACGCGGCAAGGGCGTGGTGCCCGATGCGCTGATGGACGACGCACGATCCCGCATGGGCCGCCCTCTCGACAATGGCCGCATGGCCGACCAATTCGCCAAATTCTTCCTTGAAGGAACGCTTGCATGACCGACTGGACAGACAGCCTGCCCGAACCGGCGCGCGCCTTCCTCGAAGGCCGCCGCCTTGACGAGGTGGAGTGCATCATCGCCGACCTGCCCGGCATTGCCCGCGGCAAGGCGGTGCCCGCATCGAAATTCGCGCGTCAGGAATATTTCCACCTGCCCGATTCGATCTTCTTTCAGACCATCACCGGCGATTGGGGCGAAGCCGCCAACGAAGAAGATGGCGGCTTCATCGAACGCGACATGGTCCTGAAGCCGGACATGAGCACGGCGACCGCGGCACCGTGGACCGGCGACTGGACGTTGCAGGTGATCCACGACGCTTATGACCGCAAGGGCAAACCCGTGCCCTACGCGCCGCGCAACGTGCTCAAGCGGGTGGTGCAATTGTACCGCGATCAGGGCTGGGAGCCGGTGGTGGCTCCCGAGATGGAGTTCTTCCTGACCGCGCGCAATCTCGATCCGGCGCAACCGATCAAGCCGATGATCGGCCGCTCGGGTCGTCCGGCAGCCGCGCGCCAGGCCTACAGCATGACGGCAGTGGACGAATTCGGACCGGTCATCGACGACATCTACGATTTCGCCGAAGCCCAGGGGTTCGAGATCGACGGCATCACCCAGGAAGGCGGCGCAGGCCAGCTCGAGATCAACCTGCGTCACGGCAACCCGGTGAAGCTCGCCGACGAGGTGTTCTATTTCAAACGCCTGATCCGCGAAGCCGCGCTGCGCCACAATTGTTTCGCCACCTTCATGGCCAAGCCGATCGAGAACGAACCCGGCAGCGCCATGCATATTCACCACTCGATCATGGATATCGAAACAGGCAAGAACATCTTTTCCGGGCCGCAGGGAGGCGAGACGGACGCGTTCTTCCATTTCATCGGCGGATTGCAGACCTACACGCCCGCGGCCATTGCCGTACTGGCCCCCTACGTCAACAGCTACCGCCGCTACGTCAAGGATCACGCAGCGCCAATCAACCTGGCCTGGGGTCGCGACAACCGCACCACCGGCATTCGCATCCCACTGTCCAGCCCGGAAAGCCGCCGGGTGGAAAACCGTCTGGCCGGCATGGACTGCAACCCCTATCTGGGGATCGCGGCCTCGCTCGCCTGCGGCTATCTGGGGCTGATCAACGAGAAATGGCCCTCCAAGCCGCTCAAGAAGGACGCCTATGAGGGCGAGGCGGACATCCCGCAGGTTCTTGGACAGGCGCTGCAGGTGTTCGAAGAGGCGACGGAGTTGCACGAGATCCTCGGCGAGGAATTCTGTCGGGTCTATTCCATTGTCAAGCGCTCGGAATACGAGGAATTCCTGCAGGTGATCAGCCCGTGGGAGCGCGAGCACCTGCTGCTCAACGTCTGATCCGGGAGCATCGCACCGGCTGCGCCGGTGCGACCGGGTGGGGGGACGCTGTCCCCCCACTCCCCCCTGAGGTATTTTTGAACCAGAGAATAACAGGACCGCGTTTTGAATCTTCTGTTCAGCAATGACACGCGCGGGGCATATCCCCAGAGCTGGTACGCCGCGACCGCGACGCCGCTGGAGCCTTTTGCGCCCTTGCAGGGCGAAACCCGCGCCGATGTCTGCATTGTCGGGGGGGGCTATACCGGCCTGTCGGCAGCGCTCCATCTGGCCGAGATGGGCGCGGATGTGGTTCTGCTCGACGCGCATCGCGTGGGTTTTGGCGCGTCCGGGCGCAATGGCGGACAGTTGGGGTCGGGTCAGCGACAGGACCAGATTGTGCTCGAAAAGATGGTCGGGGTCGAGGCCGCGCGGCACCTGTGGGATCTGGGCGAGGATGCCAAGGCGCTGGTGCGCGGACTGATTGCGAAACACGGGATCGACTGCTACCTCAAGGATGGCATCGCCTGGGCGGCGTCGCACCCCAAGGATGTGACAGACCTGCATGCCTATGCCAAGCATCTGCAAAAGCGCTATGGCTATGACCGGATCAAACCGCTGGACCGCGCTGCGTTCCACGCGCTCTGCCCCTCGCCGGATTATGTGGGCGGCGTGCTTGACATGGGGGCGGCGCACCTGCACCCGCTGCGGCTGGCGCTGGGGCTGGCCGAGGCCGCCGCCAAGGCCGGTGCGCGCATTCACGAGCGCAGCCATGTCCACGCCGTTCAGCACGGGCCCAAGGTCACCGTGCGGACCGATGCCGGGCATGTGATCGCCGATCACGTGATCCTTGCGGGCAACGGGTACCTGAGCGGGCTGGACCGGCAGGTGACCGCGCGGGTCATGCCGATCAACAATTATGTCGTGGCGACCGAGCCTTTGGGCGAGGACGCGGCAAAGGTGCTGACACGCGACGTGGCGGTCGCGGATTCGCGGTTCGTGGTGAATTATTTCCGCCTCAGCCATGACAAGCGCCTGATTTTCGGCGGAGGCGAGACCTATGGCTACCGCTTTCCGTCCGACATCGCCGCGTTGGTGCGCAAGCCGATGACCACGATCTTTCCGCATCTGCGCGATGTGCGGATCGACCACGCCTGGGGTGGCACTCTGGCCATCACGATCAAGCGCATGCCCTACCTCGCGCGCGTGCGGCCCAATATCCTGTCCGCCTCCGGCTATTCCGGGCACGGCGTCGGCAATGCGATCCAGGCGGGCAAGCTGATGGCCGAAGCGACGCGCGGACCGTCCGAGGGCTTTGCCGCCTTCAACACCATCCCGCACACGCCCTTCCCCGGCGGCGGCATGTTGCGCACGCCGATCCTGTCGCTGGCGATGTCCTGGTACGCGATGCGCGACCGGCTGGGCATCTGAGGCCCGAAGGACGCAACGGCGCGGCGTTTGCGCCCGCGCTCTGTCATACCACTGTCACACTGGCGTGAAAACGCGTAGGCTGAGCAGAGTATAAATGAGAGGCGCAGCTATGGCACACCTTCCGAACATGCATGACGCAGAACCGATCCCCGAAGCGGCACGGCACGAGATCGACCGTCTGTTGAAATCGGGTGACCTGTTCCGCTACACCGCCTCCGAAGGGGCGCCGGTCTCGTTGCTCGAAGAAGAGTTCGCCGCCATGATGGGCGCGAAATATGCGCTGGCCGTCAGCAGCTGTTCCGCGGCCCTGTTCCTGTCGCTCAAGGCGCTGAACCTGCCCCGCGATGCGCGCGTGCTGATCCCCGCCTTCACCTTTGCCGCTGTGCCATCCTCGGTGGTGCATGCCGATTGTATCCCCGTTCTGTGCGAGGTCGATGACAGCTACCGCATCGACATGGCCGATTTCGCGGCCAAGCTGGACAGCGTCGACGCGGTGATGATCAGCCATATGCGCGGACATACCTCGGACATGGATGCGATCCTGCGACTGGCCGCAGAGCGCGATATCCCGGTGATCGAAGACGCCGCGCATTCGCTGGGCACGCGCTGGAACGGGCAGTTGATCGGCACGCTGGGTCGGATCGGCTGTTTCAGCTTCCAGAGCTACAAGATGCTCAACGGTGGCGAGGGTGGCATCCTGTTGACCGACGACGCCGATCTCGTGGCCCGTGCGGTGATCATGTCGGGCGCATACGAGCACAACTGGAAGAAACACCCGGTCCTGCACGAGGCCTTTGCCAAGTGGCAGAACAAGCTGCCGCTTTATAACCTGCGCATGTCGAACCTGTCGGCCGTGGTGATCCGTCCGCAGCTGGCCGAGCTGGACCGCCGGGTGCATGACGGGCGGCGCAACCACGATCACGTGGCCGACCGCCTGCGTACGTCTCCGTGGATCACTGTGCCGCGGTCCCTGCCGCAGGAAGTGCGTGCGCCGGATTCGCTGCAGTTCACTCTGCGGGACATGACCGACGGCGATGTCGATGCGTTTGCCGAGGCCGCGAAAGCGATGGGCGTGGCGATCCAGATTTTCGGGCGCAGCAGCGACAACGCGCGGGCGTTCTGGAACTGGGAATTCCTGGGCCCGGCACCCGAACTGCCGAAAACCCGCCAGATGCTGTCACGGGCCTGCGATTGCCGCCTGCCCGCGCGCCTGTCGATTGCAGACTGCGATGCTGTGGCGGACGTGATCCTGTCCGCCGTCGATCACGTCATGCGCTCACCCGCGCAAGCGCTCGCCTGATCACTTGTCGAGCTTCGACAGTTTCTTCTGAAGCTCGGCAAGCTGCGTCTTGATCGCGTCGAGATCGTCGTTGCTTGGCTTGGTCTCGGCGGGTTTGGGCGACGTGTCATCCTCGTCCTTCGATGGCGCGGACCAGGTGCCGCCCATCTTGCCCGTCATTGCCTTGAGAAAGGCTTCTTGCTGCGCCTGGATGGCATCGAACCCCGGCACGCCCGACATCGGGTTGGCCTTGTTCATGTTCTCCATCCATTTCGACTGGCTGTCGCGGAACATCTCGAAACTGGCGGCAAGGAATTGCGGCACCGCACTGGTGGCGGTCGTGGTATAGCTGCGCACCAGATCGTTGAGCACGTTGGTCGGCAGCACGCTTTCGCCCCGGCTTTCGTGTTCGGCGATGATCTGCAGCAGGTATTGCCGTGTCAGGTCATCGCCGGATTTCAGATCGACGATCTTGACCTCGCGCCCACCCCGGATAAAGCCAGCGATATCTTCGAGCGTGACATAGTCGGATGTTTCGGTGTTGTAGAGACGTCGGCTCGCGTAGCGCTTGATCAGTAGCGGTTTCTGGTCGTCGGCCAAGGTGTCCCCTCCGCGGAAATTCTGTGCTGCACAACAGCCTAAGCGCATGCAACTCAAAATGAAAGCTTTGCCGACGCCGGGCATGCACAAAAAAAGGCCGGATCCACGAGGGACCCGGCCTGAGGATAGCGTTCCAATTTGGGAGGAGAGAACGCTAGTTCGGTAAAAGCTTACTTGGCAGCGGCAGTTGTTGCCTTCTTGGCAGCAGCCGTTGCGTCAGCAGTTGCTTTCTTGACAGCGGCGGTCGCGTCTTCCGACATGTCCTTGCCTGCTGCCATCATCAGTTCGACAGTGTCCATCTGGACCTTCTTGGCGATCTCGGCAAATGCTGCCATGTTCTCGGCTGCAACTTCGGCCTGGGCCGATGCGAAATCGGTCATCGCTTTTGCGTAATCCGCGGGCTCTGTCTTTGCCTTGGACATTTCGCCGATCTTGGCCAGCGTGTCCTTGGTCCACTTTGCGGAAATCTCGGCCGACTTGTCAGCCGCTTCGATTGCAACGTGCGAAAGCTTCTCGTTCAGAGTCGCCGTGGTCTTGAAGGCGTCTTCCATTGCTTTCGTGTCAACCGGGAATGCGCCCATCATTTCTTTCATGGTCGCTGTCATGTCAGGTGTCTTAGCCATTTCTCAAATCCTTTCCTGCTTAGCGGGCCCACCCCGCTGTGCTTTGCAGATGACGAACATATACATGCTGCACTGCAGCAATTCAAGTCTTTTTCTGCGGTGCAGCAAAAATATTTGACCAAGCGTCAAGCACCATCACGCACGCGCTTTCACACGGACGTAGGTACCCGGTGCCGGTGCGAGGGACGGGTGCGATTCGTCACCGACGTCGCGCGCCTCGACCCACTTGCCCGACCGCTTGGCCAGCCATTTTTCCCAAACCGGCCACCAGGACCCCTCGGTATAGCTCGCCGTGTCTTTCCACTCGTCCGGCGACAGCGACAGGTCTTCATTGGTGTAATGACCGTATTTCTTCTTGGTCGGCGGATTGACGATTCCCGCGATATGACCCGACTCGGACAGGATGAACTGCTTGGATTTCGACCCCATGGTCTGAACCCCGCAATAACAATCCTTCCACGCCGCGATATGGTCGGTCTCGCAGGCGATGGAACACAGCGGTACATCCACATCGCGCAGCGACAGCGTGTGCCCCATCAATTCGAACTCGCCCCTCGCGAACTTGTTGGATTGGCACAGCCCGCGCAGGTATTGCATCGCCATGCGTCCAGGCAGGTTCGCGCCATCGCCGTTCCAGTATAACAGATCAAAGGCTGGGGGCGTTTCGCCCATCATGTAGCTCTTGATCGCGGGGCCGTAGATCAGGTCGTTGGACCGCAGGTAGCTGAAGGTGCGGGCCATGATGAAGGATTTGAGAATGCCCGACTCCTCGATCTCGGCCTCGATGCCGTCGATGAAATCGTTCTGCAGAAACGGCGTGAATTCACCCTGGTCGGAAAAATCGGTCAGCGTGGTAAAGAACGTGGCCGACTTGATCGAATTCTCGCCCCGTTGCTTGAGCAGCGACAGTGTCAGGCTCAGTGTGGTGCCCGCGATGCAGTACCCGATCGCATTGACCTTCTCGACCTCGCAGATGGATTTGACCTCTTCGACCGCGCGCAGATATCCCTCTTCGATATAGGCTTCGAGACCGACGTCGCGGTAGCTTTCATCCGGGTTGATCCAGCTTGCCACAAACAGCGTGTAGCCCTGATCGACCACCCAGCGGATGAACGAGTTTTCGGGCTTCAGGTCGAGAATGTAGAACTTGTTGATCCAGGGCGGGAACAGGATGATCGGCGTCTCGCGCACCTTTTCGGTGGTGGGCGCATACTGGATCACCTCCATCATGTGGTTGCGATAGACCACCTCGCCCTTGGCGGTTGCGATATTCGTGCCGATCTCGAACGCACCCTCGTCGGCCAACCGCACCACAAGTTCGCCGTTGTTCGCCTCGAGATCCGCCACGAGGTTCTCGAGCCCTTTGACAAGGCTCTCCCCTTCGGTCTCGAGCGCCTTTTGCAGGGCATCGGGATTGGTGGCGAAGAAGTTGGTCGGCGCGAACATGTCGACGATCTGCTGGGCGAAATAGCGCAGCCGTTTCTTTTCTGTCTCATCCATATCCTCGACATCGTTCACAGCATTGCTGATCGCCTCGGAATTGATGAGGTACTGCTGCTTGATGAAATTGAAATACGGATGCTCGTCCCAAAGCGGGTTCTTGAACCGCCGGTCCTTGGGGCCGGGATCCTCGGGCGGCTGCAGCTTGCCCTTGGCCAGCGCCTGCTGCGCCTCGAGATAATGGGTCATGGACTTGCCCCAGTATTCCACCTGGTGCTCGAGGATCTTGGCCGGGTTCTGAAGCCATTCCTGCCAGTAGGCGGTGAGCGCCTTGCCATAGAGCATCGAGTCAGGCCCCTGCAACGAGGGGTTGATCTGCCGCTTGTGCGACAGCGCCGACATCAGCCGCTGCGTCAGCGTGTCGATCTTTTGCAAATTGGCCTCAAGCTCCGCGCTTAATTCCGGTGCGGCAACGTCGTTGGTTGTCATGGCCAATATTCCCCCCTAGATATGCTGCCATGCAGAATACAGTCGCCTGCGTTGGGAGGCAAAGCGACGAATTGGCCCGGTTGCGGGTCGAGACAAAGGAGACGCCTCTATGCGCCACATGATGACATACGATCTCATGGAAACTTTCCGTAATACAAATCAATGGTTTGGCTCTACTGCCCGCACCATGGCATCATACCCTGCCTGGGCCATGATGCCAAACCCTGCGATGCAGTGGTTGGCTGCCTGGGGGGAAGTGACCGAACGCACCTTCGAACGGATGGTGGTCAAACCGGACTGGGGGATTCGAACATTCACCCACGAAGACGGCAAGGATCACCTCGTCGAGGTTAAGACTATAGTCGAACGTCCGTTCGGCAATCTGATCCATTTCGACGTCGTCGGACGCCCGGAACAAGCCCGCAAGATCCTGCTGGTTGCACCCATGTCCGGTCACTACGCGACGCTCCTCCGCTCGACGGTAAAGTCTCTGATCGTGAACTGCGAAGTGTACGTGACAGACTGGCACAACGCCCGCGACATTCCCGTCAGTGCCGGCAAGTTCGATGTCGAGGATTACACCCTGTACCTGATGGAGTTCATGCGCGAGCTTGGACCCGACACCAACGTCGTCGCCGTCTGCCAGCCAGTGCCGCTGACACTTGCCGCCACGGCCTACCTGGCAGAGCTTGATCCCGACGCACAGCCGCGCACGCTGACCCTGATCGGTGGGCCTGTGGACCCCGATGCGACGCCCACCGACGTGACCGATTTCGGCGCACGGGTGACAATGGGCCAGCTCGAGGAAACCATGATCCAGCGTGTCGGCTTCAAGTACAAGGGCGTTGGCCGCATGGTCTATCCCGGCTTGCTGCAGCTTGCGTCCTTCATCTCGATGAACGGCGAACGCCATGCCGACGCCTTCGGCAACCAGATCCAGAGCGTCATGCGCGGACAGGCGTCGGACCACGACGCGCATAACCGCTTCTACGACGAATACCTTGCGGTGATGGACATGCCTGCGGAATTCTACCTGTCGACAGTCGACCGAATCTTCAAGAAGCGCGAGATCGCGAAGAACACGTTTGTCGTGCATGGCCACAAGGTCGATTTCGGCGCGATCACCAAGGTGGCAATCAAGACAGTCGAGGGCGAGAATGACGACATTTCCGCCCCCGGTCAGTGCCTTGCCGCGCTGGCTCTCTGCACCGGCCTGCCGGACAGCATGAAGGCCAGCCATGTCGAACCCGGTGCCGGCCATTACGGCATCTTCGCGGGCAAGAGCTGGCGCAACAACATCCGGCCGCTGGTGCTCGACTTCATCGACAGCAACGCGGATGGCGCGAAGTCGAAAAAGTCCAAACCGGCCAACACCAACGCCGCGTAAATCAAAAAAGGGCTGATCCACGGATCAGCCCTTTTTCAATCCCCGAACGGCGCGCGTCGCGTCAGCCTTCAGCGGCCCAGATCATGTCCATGAGCGTCTGTGTGCCCCGGCTGAACTCCAGAGGACACGGATAGTCCGCCTCGCCCCGCACCGCGGCGCCGAACGCCTCGACCTGCTGCACATACTGGTTGACCCCCGGGTAACGGAACACCTCAACCGGTCCCGCCTTGCGCATCAACCGCACCTCGGCATCGCCGTAGCCCATCGGGTTGAACGGCACCGGCACCTCGATCACGCCCGTGGTTCCCTGGAACGTCACCGATTGGTAGCGCAGCATCCGCATCGACGTGAAGGATGTGAGCGTGAACCCGTCGAACTGCACCATGGCCTCGGCCCGCACCTCGACACCCTCTTCGCGGCGGATATCCGCAAACAGCACACGCTCGGCCTCCTGCCCGGTGACGAATCGCGCGCAGCCCAGCGTGTAGACCCCGATATCCGGCAAGCTGCCCCCACCGGTGCCCAGTGCATTGCGGATATTGCCGGGATCGGCCGAATTGTCATAGGTGAAGGTCGCATTGACCCGCCGCAGCGCCCCAATCGCACCATCCTGCACCCATGTGCGCACCTGCGCCCATTGCGGATGATGCACGATCATGTAGGCCTCTGCCGCCACCAGCCCGGTGCGATCCCGCAGGTCGATCAGCGCGTCGATCTCGTCCGCACGCATCGCGATCGGCTTTTCGCAAAGCACATGCTTGCCCGCTTCCAGCGCGCGGCGCGTCCACTGGACATGCATCGAATTGGGCAGCGGGATATAAACCGCGTCAATCTCCGGGTCCGACAGCACCGCATCATAGCTATCGACCACGCGCAAACCGCTGTCCATCGCCGTGAACGCCGCCGCCTTGGCCGGATCGGACGTGGCCAGCATCGCCAGCCGCGACTGGCGCGCCGCGTGAATCGCCGGGGCCATATGCTCCCGCGCAAACTTGGCCGCTCCCAAGATACCCCATCGCAATTCTGTCATGGCTGAACCCTCCTGTCTGTTTGCACCCGCCTAACACGAAAAAACGCCGGGCACAGGCCCGGCGTTTCCAAACTGTAAGGACGTGCGGGGCTCAGACCGGGCTCAGCAAACCCTGATCCTTGGCCAGATCCCGCATCCGCTTTTGCAGCTTCTCGAACGCGCGCACTTCGATCTGGCGAATGCGTTCGCGGCTCACGTCATACTGGCCAGAGAGGTCTTCAAGCGTCACCGGCTTGTCGGCCAGACGGCGCTGGGTCAGGATGTCCTTCTCGCGATCATTGAGCACATCCATCGCCTGCACAAGCATTCCCCGGCGAGCCTCAAGCTCATCCCGCTCTTCGTAGTCACCAGCCTGGTCCGCGCTTTCATCTTCAAGCCAGTCCTGCCATTGCATGGTGCCTTCGCCGTCGGAACCGACGGTCGCGTTCAGCGACGCATCGCCGCCCGACAGACGCCGGTTCATCGAAATCACCTCGTCATGGGTCACACCGAGATCCGTGGCGATCTTTTCGACATGCTCGGGGCGCAGATCCCCTTCCTCAAGCGCGCCGATGCGCGACTTGGCCTTGCGCAGGTTGAAGAACAGTTTTTTCTGCGCGCTGGTCGTGCCCAGCTTCACCAGCGACCACGACCGCAGGATGTATTCCTGGATCGAGGCGCGAATCCACCACATGGCGTAGGTCGCCAGACGGAACCCCTTTTCGGGATCGAACCGCTTGACCGCCTGCATCAAGCCGACATTCGCCTCGGAAATCACCTCGGCCTGCGGCAAGCCGTAACCGCGATAGCCCATCGCGATCTTTGCCGCGAGGCGCAGGTGGCTTGTCACCATCCGGTGCGCGGCTTCGGTGTCTTCCTGCTCGACCCAGCGTTTGGCGAGCATGTATTCCTCTTCGGGCTCCAGAAGCGGGAATTTCCGGATCTCCTGAAGATAGCGACTCAGTCCAGCTTCCGGTGACGGGGCCGGGAGATTCGCATAATTGGCCATACCCTTGTCCCTCCAATGTTTACGGGCTTAACATCCAACTTGGGAAGAAACCCGTCGGTTTCAAGTGTTGTTTGCTCTCTTGATCGTAATTTAACGCACACCGAAACCTTTATAACCGCCATGTCAGTGCGCTCACGCACATGGGACGATTGTTTCAGCCACGCAAAGATGTGATCAGATCATCCATGTCTTGGGGTAACGCGGCCTCGAACCGGATGGTTTCACCGCTCACGGGATGGTCAAACCCCAACACGGCCGCATGAAGTGCCTGCCGGTCAAACCGAGTCAGCAGTTCCATGGCGGCATCGGGCAAAGCCCCTTTGGCCACCTTGCGCCGCCCGCCATAGACCGGATCACCGACCAAACAATGACCGGCATGGGCCAGATGCACCCGGATCTGGTGCGTGCGCCCGGTCTCCAACCGGCACTCCACCAGCGACAACTGCACCGGCGCGCCGTAGACTTCCAGCACCCGCGCCCGCGTGATCGCATGTTTGCCATGCCCAAAGAACACCGCCTGACGCTGACGGTCGGTCTTGTGCCGCGCGAGGTCACTGGTGATCTTGATCACCGCACCCGGTTCGATGGACACGCCCCGCACGCCTTGAAGCCGCGGATCGCCTTGGTCGGGATGGCCGTGCACCACCGCCTGATACAGCCGTTCAACCGTATGCGCCGCGAACTGGTCCGCCAGCCCGTGATGCGCCCGGTCGGATTTGGCAATCACCAGCAAACCGCTGGTGTCCTTGTCGATCCGGTGGACGATGCCCGGACGCCCGACACCGCCGACTCCCGACAAGCGCCCGCCGAAATGATGCAACAACGCATTGACCAGCGTGCCGCCCGGCGTGCCCGGTGCCGGATGCACCACCATGCCGGCCGGCTTCATCACGACAATCAGATCGTCATCCTCGAACCGTACGTCCAGCGGCAGGTCTTCCGCACCGATATGGCTTTGCGTCACTTCGGGCACCGCGATCTCGATCACGTCGCCTTCGGACACGCTGGCCTTGGGGTTGGTCATGACCTCACCCGCGCAGCGCACAGCGCCTTCGTCGATCAGCTTGGCCAGCCGGGTCCGCGACAGCGCGGCTTCCTCTGGCACGTCGCGCGCCAAGGCCTTATCAAGGCGCGGCGGTGGTGCGGCCCCGATGGTCACGCGCAAAATGGAGTCAGACATGGACAACGCCCCCGAAGATCAGGCCCCCGAACCGGCCAATCTGCGCTTTCTGCGACGGCTGGTGACGGTGCTGACCGCAACTATGATCGCCGGGGTCATAGCGATCACTGCGCTGATTGTCATCCGCTTCAATCAATCCGCGACACCTTTACCCGACATGATCTTCCTGCCCGACGGCACCACCGCGACAGCCTTCACGCAGGCCCGAAACTGGTACGCGGTCGTGACCGGGGACAACCAAATCCTGATCTTCGCCCGCGACACGGGTCGCCTGCTCCAGACCATCGATATCGAAATCGAATGAGAATGGTACCGACACCCCGGCTCGAACGGGGGACCTCTTGATCCACAATCAAGCGCTCTAACCTACTGAGCTATGCCGGCACTGAGGGGCGAAATAACGGCACGATCCGGCCATTGCAAGACCCATCTGTTCCTAGAGCGTGACTTCCCACGCCTGCTCCACCAGATCGACCCCGAAACTGTGCACAGGCTCTGATGACGCGCAGCGCCAGCCCGCAGTGCGATAAAGCGCGCAGGCCGCCTCGTGGCTTTCATGGGTCCAAAGCTGCATCCGCGTGTAGCCCCGGTCGCGTGCGAATCCCGTGCAGATCGCCAGCATCCGCTTGCCCAGCCCGATCCCCCGCGCTTCGGGCGAAAGGATGAACAGCCGCAGCTTGGCCGTGCGCGCGTCCGCCCGCACGCAAAAGATACTGCCCAGCCGCGCGCCGTCACGCTCCGCCACCCATCCGCGCTCGAAATAGGGGTCATGCTGCGCCTCGAAATCCCGCAGGATCGTCGCCACCAGCGGCGCGAAGGTCGCGTCGAACCCTTCGGCCTCGGCATAGTGGCGGCCATGCAGATCGACCAGCCAGTCGAAATCGCCGGGGGTGTAGGCGCGCAGGATCACATCATCGGTCATGCCCGCACTCTGCCCCGGCAGCAGCTTGCAAAACAACCCCCCCGGCGCTATGGCCCGTGTCCAGACCCCAACCCCGCCGGAGACCTGTCATGGGCATCAACACCGAACGCGACATCGAAGCCAACCTGCAAATCGGCCCGACCGATCTTGGCATGATACGGCTGTTTGTTCTTGCCGATGGCCTCGAGATCCCGATGGATTTCACTCCCGAGGAAGCCGACGAAATCGCCGAGGAAATCCGCCTCGCCGCAACCGCCGCACGCAAGGTCAAGCCCAAGCGCTGAGCATCGCCTCCGGATCGCGCAGCGCGTGCAGCCGCCGCGCTGCGTGCATCGCAAACTTGCGGACCAACGTGCTGCGCCGCGCCGATGCCAGCTTGTCTTCCGGTGCCATGCGTACGATTTCCGCATCATAGCCGTCCGCGATGATCAGCCCGGTCTCAATCGGCAGCAGTTCTGACGGAAACTCCAGATCGACCGCCCAGAAGTATCGGTCACACCAGTCCAGATACCCTTCCCATTTCTGGTCCGACTGGAAATCCACCCGCGAGGATTTGCATTCGACAATCCAGATCTCGCCTTTCGGGCCCAGCGCCATCACGTCAACCCGCAACCCGCGATCCGGCACGAATTCCTCGATCACCGCGAACCCGTGGCTCGCAAGGTGACGGCACACCCCGCGCGCCAGAAGGTGCCCCGGCTGAACATCGGCCCCGCGGCCCAAGCGTGGATCGAATACGGAATTCATACCGCCCATAGTTGAACAAAGTGTGAACAAAAATCAAGCCACCTGCAGGGGTGATCCAAAAATACCCCTTGTCAGGCAGCCCCGTCGCGCCTACTTCAAGGATAGGCGGGTTTCTACGCTCCTCGTGGCAGGTTGCATTCCGGTGGCCTTAAGCAATTCCGAGGGAGTTGGCTCTGTCCGGGCCCTGGTCCGGTTACCCGACGCCCACCTGTAGATACAGGTCCTCGGGAATGAGAGAACCGCACGGTTGCCGTGGTTCCCGCCGCCTAATTTTTTCCGAAATTCCGAACGGTGCCGCGTGGTGCCGTTGCTTCGACCCGGATCGGGGTCAGCCCGACGGGGTGGCCTCGATCGTCATCATCATCGTCGTCATCGTCATATTTCATGAGCATGATCGAGATGCCGAACTGCACGCCTGCGAACACGATACCGTTGAAGAGCCACAACAGGAACACCGCCAGAAACCCGACATCGCTGTGGGTCACGAGGTGCCAGAGGTTCACGACATTCATGTAAAGCAACAAGGCGACAAAAACCGCCGACAACACGAAGCCAATCGCGGTCTGGCGGATATACATCTTGATCAGGTCGGGCATTGGATCACCTCGCTTTCGAAGCAAGACCTAAGCCACGTCACAGCGTTTTTAAAGCGTCCAAACCGCGCAGCCCGTTTCAGAACGCTTCGGGACGCGCCTCTCGGGCCATGTGATCCAGCACTGCGTTGACGAATTGCGATTCCTTGCCCTCGGGGAAAAACGCCCGCGCAACATCGACATATTCGTTGATGATCACCTTGGGCGGCGTTTCCGTTGCCACAAGTTCGGCCCCGGCCGCCCGGAAGAGCGCGCGCAGCGTCGGGTCGATCCGCGCGATGGGCCATTTCGCCACCAGCCCGCGATCCGTCATCTGGTCGATCTTGGCCTGCCAGTTCACCGCCTCTTCAGTGATCCGGCGAAACAGATCGACATCCCCCTCGACCAGAGCCTCGCCGTCCTCCTGTGCCAGTCCAAAGCGATGGTCGAGGAATTCGACCGCCACCTTGTCTACGGACTGGCCCGATTGCTCCATCTGGAACAGCGCCTGCACCGCGTAAAGCCGCGAGGCAGACCGCTTCTGGCGTTTTTCTTCCACCTTTTTCGGAGGCTTGGCAGCATGGCTCATGCGTTTTTCGGACCTTTGGAATCAGCAGCGATCTGGTACTCGTCCCGTGCCGGAACGAACCCCACGCCTTTGCGGGCAGCGCCCCATTTACGGCTGAGCGCGATCAGGTGCAAGGCAGCAGCCGCAGCCCCACCGCCTTTGTTCTGACCGGCCGCCTGCGCACGCGCCTCGGCCTGTAGCATGTTCTCGACCGTGAGGATGCCATTGCCGATGCACAGCCCCTGCAAGCCCAGCAACGAGAGCGCCCGCGAGCTGTCGTTGCAGACCGTGTCGTAATGCGTGGTCTCACCGCGGATGATGCAGCCCAACGCGACATAGCCATCGAAATTCGACATGCGTTCTGCAATGCCGATTGCCGTCGGGACTTCCAAGGCGCCCGGCACCTCGATCAGGTCATGTGTGCCGTCACAGGCCTCGATCTCTGCCCGCGCACCGGCGATCAACTGGTCCGCGATATCCTTGTAGTAAGGCGCAACCACTATCAAAAGCTTAACCGGCTTGTCGAATGTCGGCCGCTCCAGCGTGTAATGTTCAACAGATGCCGCCATCATCCCAACTCCGAGATCTTGCGCGTGCCGACGATCTCGAGCCCGTAGGCATCAAGCCCGACCACCTTGGGTGTCGGTGAATTGGTCAGCAGCGTCAGTTTCGACAGGCCCAGCGACGACAGGATCTGCGCCCCCAGACCGTATTGCCGCAGCGTCTTGGGTGACACCTCGTCACCCACATCCAGTTTCATCGACGTGTCGCGCAGCAGAACGACCACGCCGCGCCCCTCTTCGGCAACCGCCTGCATCGCATGCTGAAATTCGTCCGCGCGCCCTTTCGGCCCGGTGCCGACCACATCCAGCATCGGGTCCATCGCGTGCATCCGCACCAGAACCGGCTCATCGCCCGACAGGTCTCCCTTGGTCAGCACGATATGTTCGTCGCCATGGGTTTCGTCGGTGTAAATCCGCATCAGCCAGTCACCGCCGAATTCCGACGTGATGGTTTCCTCCTTGCGCACGCGCACCAGATTGTCGTTGCGGCGGCGATAGGCGATCAGGTCGCTGATCGTGCCGATCTTGAGGTTGTGCCGCTGGGAAAAAGCCACCAGTTCCGGCAGCCGCGCCATCGAGCCGTCGTCGTTCATGATCTCGCAGATCACCCCGGCGGCATTCAGCCCGGCCAGTCGGCTCACATCGACAGCCGCTTCGGTATGGCCCGCACGCACCAGCACGCCGCCATCCTTGGCGCGCAGCGGGAACACGTGGCCCGGCGTCGCGATGTCCTGCGCGCCCTTGGTGCCGTCGATGGCCACCGCCACGGTCCGCGCGCGGTCCGCTGCGGAAATGCCCGTGGTCACACCTTCGCGCGCCTCGATCGACACGGTGAACGCGGTTTCGTGGCGCGAGGAATTGTTCGTCGACATCAGCTGCAGGCCAAGGTCCTCGATCCGCTTGGAGGTCATCGCAAGGCAGATCAGCCCACGCCCATGCGTCGCCATGAAGTTGATCGCGTCCGGCGTCGCCCATTGCGCGGGAATCACCAGATCGCCCTCGTTCTCGCGATCCTCGTGGTCGACCAGAATGAACATCCTGCCGTTGCGCGCATCCTCGATGATCTCTTCCACCGAAGAAATCGCGTCTTTCCAGTTTTCCTCGACCGGACCGGGGGTTTCGTATGTCGTCACGCGGGCGCCTCCGTCATTGCACCTGCGCACTTAGAACACGGCGCTGGAATTGACCAGTGAAACGTCCCGTTGAGATCAGTCGAAAATGTCCTCGATCACGTCGATTGCCTCTTCGAAGAACCGCCGCGCCAGCGTCTTGCGCTTCTTGGGTTTCTTGCGCTTCGATCCGCCGTCATCGCGGTCCCAGGCGGCAAACGGGGCACCGCCGGTGTTTTTCGGCTGTTTGACCGGACGATGCTGCGTCGGGACCTGTTTCTGCGCCACCTCCGCGCGCAACATCTTCATGTCATGCAACGGCGCGCCACAGGCCGAACAGCTCAGCTCGTGGCGTGTGTCGCCCCTGAGAACAAGCGCCGCACGTGTTCCGCAATAACAGCACGTGGCGATCTTTGTTCCGTGGGGCATGGTGTCTCCTTCGGCAAGGATATTGGGACGCAGGACCCCGGACGCAAGTTCACGCCCGTGCGGCGTAAAGCGCCACCGCCGCCGCGTTCGACACGTTGAGCGATCCGAACCCCTGCGCAAAGGGGATTTTCACCAGCGCATCACAGGTGTCCTTGGTCTTGGGCCGCAGCCCCGGCCCCTCGGCCCCCAGCACCAGCGCAATCGGCCTGTCACGGACGGGGGCAATGGCGTCGTCGATGGTCTGCTCGGCCTCACCGTCCAGCCCGAAGATCATGTACCCCATGGACCGCAAACGCTCCATCGCGTCTGCAAGATTGCGCTCGCGCAGATAGGGTTGCCGCTCCAGCGCGCCCGAGGCGGTTTTCGCCAAGGCACCCGTTTCCGGGGCCGAATGGTGCAGGGTGCCGATGACGGCAGAGGCGCCGAACACCTCGGCAGAGCGCAGAATCGCCCCCACGTTGTGCGGATCGGTCACCCGGTCGAGCAGCACCACGCGGGGCGGGCCGTCGCCCGGCCCAAGCGCCACATCCTCCAGTCGCCCCCAGTTCAGCGGCTTCACCTCAAGCGCCGCGCCCTGGTGCACGGATTGCGGATCAATGGGTGCCGCGAACCGGCGCGGATCGCTCATTTCCGGTTCCATCCCGGCCACTTCGATCGCATCGGCCAGCTTGTCCATCGCGTTGCGCGTCACCACCAGCCGCAGCCTCTCGCGGTTGGGGTTGACCAGCGCGTCGCGCACGGCATGCAGCCCGAAGAGCCACACGGTTTCCGCCGCAGAAGCCTTTCTGGACTGTTCCTTGGCCACCACCCAGCTTGGTTTCTTGACCATCACAGCCCCCTTTTCCATCCTGCCAAAACGCTGCCCGCTTGATGGGATTTTCCTGTTGACGCCGCAAGGGGGCAATTGTAATCACCCGCTCACGCCAAAGACAGGGTCTTGGGCGAAAGTGGGCGACAGGCCGCAAGGTGTGGCAGGGGACTGTAACTCCCTCGCGGAGACGCACGCCTGGTTCGATTCCAGGGTCGCCCACCACTTTCTCCTTGCAGGCGAAATCTGAAAGCGTTGCATCAGCTCTGCTGCGCAAGCATTTGACTTTCATGGTATTTGCAGCCCTAATCCTCTCATGACCAAGATCGACACGCTTCGCACCAAGGCCCGGCTCCTGTTCGACGCAGCCGTCACCGCCGCCGACCCGGCGCGCGCCGTACGACGCGGGCTCGATCAATCGCCGCTGCCGCCGCAACAGCCCGGTGGACGCACGTTCCTCATCGCCATCGGCAAGGCCGCACCCGCCATGCTGGGCGAGGCGATGAAGGCCATCCCCGACGCATACGCGGCCCTTGCGGTGACCCATCACGAGAACGATGCGACCCTGATGGGTGCAGAACTGCTCCGCGCGGGCCATCCCGTCCCCGACGAGGCCGGTGCCCGCGCCGCGCGCCGTGTCATGGACCTCCTGGCCGAGGCGACCGAAAAGGACCGCGTCGTTGCCCTGATCTCGGGAGGAGGCTCCGCGCTTTTGCCCGCGCCACCCCCCGGCATCAGCCTAAGCGACAAGGCGCGGCTCAACGATCTGCTGCTCTCGGCCGGGCTGGACATTGTTCAGATGAACCTTGTGCGCCAACAGGTCAGCCTGCTCAAGGGCGGCGGCTTCGCGCAGCAGGCGGCCCCGGCCCCGGTCTTTGCCTATATGCTGTCGGACGTGATCGGCGACGATCTGCGCGCCATCGCCTCGGGCCCCACGGTCAGCCCGATCGGCACCGCGTCCGACGCGATCGACACGCTCAAGAGCGCCGGCATCTGGGCCAGTACCCCTGACCCGATTCGCAGCCATCTGGAAAAGGCGCAGCACGACACGCCGCCGCCTCTGCCCGAGGCGACGAACACCCTTGTCGGATCGAACCGCCTGTCGCTCGAGGCGATGGCGAAAAAGGCCCAAGAGCTCGAACTCACGCCCCGGATCGTCAACGACGCCCTTACCGGCGACGTCGGGGACGCGGCCCAAAGCATCCTCGACGAGTTGATCGCGCGGCCCGAACCGACGGCCCTGCTCTTCGGCGGCGAAACCACCGTGCGGCTCACCGGCACCGGGCGCGGCGGGCGCAACCAGGAACTGGCCCTGCGGGTCGCTGCCCAAGCCCCGCACATCAACGGCACATGGGTCTTCCTGTCCGGCGGCACCGATGGGCGCGACGGCCCGACCGATGCGGCGGGCGGCGTGGTCGATGCGGGCACCCTGCCCCGGATCGTGGCGGCAGGTCAGAACGTGGCTGCCCTTCTGGCCAACAATGACAGCTACGCGGCCCTGTCCGCCGCAGGGGATCTGCTGATGACCCGCGCCACCGGCACCAATGTGGCGGATGTTCAGGTCTTGCTGATCGCGCCCTGACGGCCTTCGAACCGTTGCAACGACACACCTGCCTCTGCCAAGGCACGGCGCACCGTTTGCGCGATCTGAACAGCCGTTGCCCCATCGCCATGCAGGCAGATCGTGTCCACCGCCGCCGGAATGTGCCTGCCGCTTTCTGTGATGATCGCGCCTGCCTTGACCATCTCGACCATGCGCCGCCCAGCCAGATCCGCATCGTGGATTACCGCTCCGGGCTGGCTCCGGTCCACCAAGGTTGCATCGTCGTTATAGGCGCGGTCCGCGAATATCTCGCCCGCCCAGCGACAACCCAGCGCCTCGACCGCGGTTTGCTGCTGCGTCGCGGCGAGCACCATGATGATGATGTCGGGATCGACCGACAACGCGCCCTCGTAGCACGCCTTTGCCAGCGCCATGTCCTCGGAAGTCATGTTCGACAAGGCGCCATGCAGCTTGAGATGCCGCACCGTTCCACCCACGGACCGCGCCATAGCCTGTGCCGCACCCAGTTGATATCGCACGAGATTGCGCAGACTGTCCGGACTCATCTGCATCCTGCGTCGCCCGAAGCCCTGCAGGTCGGGAAAGCCCGGATGCGCGCCGATCCCCACGTCATGCGCCACCGCCAACGCCATCGTCTGCGCCATCACATCCCAGTCGCCCGCGTGAAAGCCGCAGGCGACATTGGCCGAGGTGATGACCTGCAACAGCGCCGCGTCCGATCCCATCGGCCAGGGACCAAAGCTTTCGCCCATATCGGCGTTCAGATCGACATGCATCGCCTATTCCTTCGTTCCGGGGGCATCGCCAGCCGTGACGCCACTGATCAGTTGATACCCCAGAAGATCCCGGATCTGCGACGGATCTCTGACCAAAGGCTGGCGTGATCGGGTCAGGTTGCGCAGATACTCCTGCATCCGCGTCTGCGCCTGCAACGCCTCATCCCGCGACACGAACCTGAACCGCAAGCGCCCCCAAGCAGGCGTCTGTACAGCGCGCGGCAGATCAGCGGGAATGACCGTCCCGATCCTTGGATAGCCCCCGGTCGTCTGGCTTTCGCCCAGCAGAAGGTAGGGCGTGCCATCGCCGGTGACCTGAATATCCCCCGGCAGGATCGATTCCGACAGGATGTTCAACCCACCCTCGGGCGCAAACCCGTCCACGCCAGACTCAAGCCGCAGCCCCATCCGATTGGCCCGCGCATCGCGGGTGAAAACCGTCTCGGCAAACTGCGCCCGCGTCGGCTCATTGAAAAGCCCGGTCTGAAAGCTCTCGACCATGCGCAGCGTACCGCCGTCAAACCGGGTGTCCGGCGGCAGGCACAGGCCCGTTTCGCTGCGTGTGTCCTCGCCCACGGGCAGAACCTCACCCGCCTGCACCACCGCCCCGATTCCCGCCGCCAGATGCGCCGCACGTGACCCAAGCCGCAGCGGCACATCGAACCCGCCGCCCACATGCAGGTAGCCATAGCTGCCTGCCGTGGCACCGCCGATCTCGATCCGCGCATTCGCTGGCACGGCATGGGACGCGTTCCAGACCAGCGGTGCTCCGTCCAAAGACGCCCGCATCGGCGCGCCGGTCAGGGCGATGCGCAGGGGTGCTGTCGCCTCGAAGACGCCGCCCGATCCCGGCAGTTCCAGCGCTGCGCAGTCGGTGGATTGCCCGAGCAACGCCGCCCCTTCGGCCAGCGCCAGCCTGTCCGCCGCGCCCCCCCTCGACACACCGAACGCGCGATACCCGCTGCGGCCCATATCCTGCACAGAGGATCCGGGCGCGATGCGGTGCACGATCAGACCGCGTGTCATCGGATCGCCTCGATCACTGCACCACCATCGGGGTCATCGGCATGACGCGACATCACATCCGGCGAAACCTGTACGAACTGCACCTCGTCACCGGGACGCAGGAAAAACGGCGTGTCGCTGTCGGGCCGGAAGAGTTTGAGCGCGGTCTGGCCCACATGCCGCCACCCCGTCGGGCTGGACACCGAAAACAGCACGAATTGCCGGATCGCCACAACCAGCGCGCCTTCGGGCACTGATTTGGTCAGCGCGGTCTGGCGCGGAATGTCCCAAGCCTCGGGCAAGAGGCCCAGATAGGGCTGACCGGGCGCAAAGCCGATGGTCTGCACCCGCACGCGCGCCTCGGAAAGTTGCGCAATGGCCTGTTCGACCGATAGCCCCGCAGCCTCGGCTGCCTCGCCCAATTGTGGCGCGATATCAGTGCCATAGACCGTCGGCACGCGAATGAACCGCCGCCCCTCCGGCATGGGTGCCGCGTACCAGTCCCGATCCTGCAACAACGCGGTCAACCGCGCGGCCAGCCTATCGTACCCCAAATGCACCGGATCGAATTGTACAAAGACCGACACCAGCGACGGCGCGCATTCCTCGACCCCGTCGATTCCGGCACGCGCAACCGACGCCGAAAAAGCCAGCGCTGCCCGGTTGGCAGGCTCCGACAACGCGTCGCCAAAGCTGACCAACACGCCATCCAGACCCGCCGGGCGGATCACAGGCTCAAAGGATCGGGACGTCAGATCGTTCATGACCAAGCCGTATCATGACGACTGATCGAGACAAGGTGCTAGTGCAGCTTGTCCGCCGCTGCTGCCGCCTGCTCGACCGCCTCGATCGCCGCTTCGATGTCTTCGGGATCATCGGACGGCACGGCGTAATTCCCGTTCAGCCACCGCGCCAGATCGACATCGGCGCAGCGTTTGCAACAGAACGGACGAGTCTCGGGCTTGGCGTCCTTGCCGCAGATGGGACAGCTCATGTCAGCACCTCGCTCAGGGACAGTCGGTCCCGTTTGCGTTGCAATTCGATATGCCCCAGCGGAGTCCACCCCACGAACACGGTTTCCACGCTGTCGCGTTTCAACGACGCCCGCAGCGCGCTTTCGATCTGCCGGCGGTCTTTCTTGGCCGTGGGAGCCGGGTCAATGACGATCTGCCCGCCAAGACCCCGCAGCCGCAACTGGCGCGGCAGGTCTTTGACAGCGGCCAGATTGGCCTTGAGACCAGCCGCCGGGCTGGTATCGCCGCCAGTGTTCACGTCGACCGCCACAAGCGCCCGCGTCGGCTCGATCGCCATCGATGCCGGCCCCCCCAGCGGCACATCGCGCGCTTGCAGCCCGTCCAGCACATCCAGAATACCATGTCGGTCGAAACTGCCATCGGCGCTGTCGATCTCGGCATCCTCCGTCCATTCGCGCCACGCCAGCAAATGCGGCCCGTCGCCAAGGGTCAGCGTTTCCGCATCCCCCGTGGCATCCGCCATCACCTTGGCCGCCAGATCGGCCATCGCCGCGATGTCATCGGCGATCTCGCCCGTATCCGCACCCTCGCACGAGGATCGCAGGATCAGGCCGAAGCCTTCCAAATCCATGATATCATGCGCGATTTCCAAAAGGCTCTCGCGCGCATCCTCGTCCTTGATCCGGCGTGAGACGTTGATCCCCGGAGCCTCGGGCGTGACGATGGCATAGCGGCTCTTGAACAGCACCTTGTGCGTGACGGGAATCGCCTTGCCCGGTTCGCCGTAGCCGGTGACCTGCACCAGAATCGCCTGACCGGGGGCCAGCCCCTTGACCTGCCGCACAAAAGCGGAGCCATCGGGCGTGCGCAGGAACATCCCGCCTTGCCCCTTCATCGGGCGGTCGACAATGGCGCGGTAAATCGTGCCCGGAGCGGGCTGGTCGGTGTCGAAGAACAGGTCCTCGACCACACCATCCACCATCAGCGCCGCCGCCTCGCGACCGCCAATATGATCCAGCGCAATCAACCGCCCCTTCATGCCGACACCTCGTAAAGCGGATAGCCCGCCGCCACCAACAGGCTCGCGGTCTCGGCCAAAGGCAGGCCCACAACGGCGCTGAAACTGCCGCTGATCCACGGCACAAACGCGCCTGCCGGCCCTTGGATCGCGTAGCCACCCGCCTTTCCGCGCCAGTCTTCGCTGGCAAGATAGGCGTTCACCTCGGCATCGCTCAAGCGTTTCATCTTCACCTGCGTGACCACGTCGCGTTCCCAAATCTGATCCCCGCGCCGCACGGCCACCGCCGTCACAACGCGGTGCCTGCGGCCCGACAGCGCATACAGAAACTGCGCCGCCTCGGCCACATCCGCGGGCTTGCCCAGAATGCGCCGCCCCAAAGCGACAGTGGTGTCTGCCGACAGAACGATCTCGTCGTCACTTGCGGGAATCGCCCAGGCCTTTTCGCGCGCAAGCCGCACGCAATAGGGTCGTGGCAATTCACCGGGGCGCGGGTCTTCGTTGATGTCGGGCGGGCGGATGTCATCCGCCTCCACCCCGATCTGAGCCAAAAGCTCTCGTCGCCGGGGGCTGCCGGAGCCGAGGATCAGCTTCATGAATCGCTTACTTGAAGCGGTAGTTGATCCGACCCTTGGTCAGATCGTAGGGAGTCATTTCGACTTGCACCTTGTCGCCTGCAAGAACCCGGATACGGTTCTTGCGCATCTTTCCTGCCGTGTGCGCGATGATCTCATGGCCGTTTTCAAGCTCGACCCGAAACGTCGCGTTAGGCAGGAGTTCCTTGACGACACCGGGAAATTCGAGCGTATCTTCCTTGGCCATGGTTTCTCCTAAGTTGTTCGCCCCTTACTTCGAGACGCGCTCTTAAATGGGGCCAAACGTGCGGTTTATCAAGGCCTATTCAGCCGAGTTTCCGCGCCGCGGCAATACTGTCGCGTCCCGATTGCTCGTCCCAGTGCCGCCGATTGAGCACCACGCCATCAGCCCGCACATGTGCAATCTGCTCCAGATCGACCTCTGCATAGGTCCAGCCGGGTTGGTTCAATCGGCCCTCAGCAATCACGCCCGTAGGCGGAAACCCGGTATCGGGAGGCCCGAAAATGCCGCCCATTCCGGTGTTTTCGTCAACAGCCTCTGACCAGTCGCAGGCTCCTACGGTTGACGACATGACCGTAACACACTGATTTTCCAGCGCCCGCGCCATCGCACCAATGCGCACACGCGAATAGCCAGCCAGCGCTTCGGTGCAGGACGGCACGAGAATCAGATCCGCCCCCGCGACCGCCCGGCCCAGCAGCGGAAACTCGCTGTCATAGCAGATCAGGATGCCGATCTTGCCAAGCGCCGTGTCGAACAGATGCAGTGGCCCACCGCCGATGACACCCCAGACCTCGCGTTCGAATCGCGTCATGATCTGCTTGTCCTGCGCGCCCATGTCGCCGTTCGGTGCAAAGAATCGCGCCCGGTTCACCGGCCGATCCCCCAGATCCGCATCGAACACCGGGGCCGAGGCCGCAAGGATGTGAACTCCGAACTCCTGCGCCAGCCGGGCGTGCAGCCCATCCGCCTCAGGTATCCGGTCCGACACCGCACGCAGCGACGCCTCCAGATCCCGTGCCACATCGCGCCCTGCCAGCGTCGCAAGCTCCATCGCGCCATATTCGGGGAACACCAGGAGATCCGCCCCCGAACCTGCCGCCTCGCTCACCCATCGGGTCAACTTGTCGTCGTAAGCTTTCCACGAATCAAGGAAATCCATCGGATAGGCTGCGGTTGCAATTTTCATCGACTTGTCCTCACAATGTGCGCATCCATCCCTGCAGACGGTGCGCCGTCTCTTCCGCCTCACCCACATCCTGCCAGTGAAAGGTGGCGATCACGCCCTCGGCGGGCGCATATCCGCGCTTGCGCCAGAACGCGTCAAGAGGGCGATACTCAACAGGACGCGCCGGGTGATCTTCGGGACGTATCACGCTGAAGAAAAGCGCATATTTGAAGCCGGCCTCCCGCGCCGCCGCCTCTCGCTCATCAAAGAAGGTATGACCGATGCCGCGCCCGCGATACTCGGGCAGAAGCACGCTTTCAGCACAGTAGAAGATCTCATCCTTCGGCGGCAGCGTGCCAGCAGCCTGCAACGCGTCGGCATGGCTGGCAAACGGCATGCCCGTCGCCGCGCCCACGACCTTGTCGTCATCCCGCGCCACGACAATCACCGCTTCCGCGTTGTCCCGATAGGACCGCATATAGCTGCGCTCATAGCCGAGATCCCCGTCGTAAAGGTATGGAAAATCGCGAAAAACTGCGATCCTGAGATGTGCAAGATCGTCAAGCGCGCCGTCCAGCGCGTCGGGATGCAGACGCTCGACCTTCACGAGACCTGCTTGATCCAGTCGTTGAGGTTGTAATAGGTCACCACGCGGCTGATCTTGCCGTCCTGCATCGAAAAGAACGACCCGGCAGGCAGGCGGTACCCTTGCCCACGCGCCTCCGGCAGGCCCGCATCGGTGGCAAGGTACGTTCCGTTGACCATGTACTCCGCCGCCCCGCGCGCACCGTCCTCGGCGGCGAACACCACCAGTTCGGTCAGCGTCTCGTCGTAGCACTCTGACATGTGGGCGCAAAACGCCTCGAACGCGTCGCGCCCGATCCGCACATTTCCCTCGTTCACGTGATGCGCCACGTCCTCGGACAGACAGTCCAGCATGGCGGGAATGTCCTTGGCGTTGAATGCTTCGAAATACCGCTCGATGGTTGCACGGCTCATGTCAGCCTCCCCATTTCCGTTTGAGTTGTTCGACCAATTGGTCGCGTGTCTGCCGATAGGCATTGAGCTTCTGCTCACGGGTCTCGCCAAGGCCGGTCGGGTCCATGATCGGCCAGTATTCTACCGTCAGATGATAGAACCGCGTCAGATCCAGCGCCCGCCGCTGCGATGCGGGCGACAGCGCCACAATGAGGTCAAACCCCGAAAGCGCCTCGCCGGTTTCCTCCATCTCGTCGAAACTGCGCGACTGGTGACGGTCCATCTCGACCCCGATCTCCTTGCAGACCGCGATGGCGAACCCGTCGATCTCCAGATCGTTCATCACACCCACCGATTGCACATAGGTCTCGAAGCCGTAGAGCTTCTTCGTGATCCCTTCCGCCATCGGTGAGCGAACAGCGTTGTGATCGCAGCAAAACAGAATCGACTGCGGCAGCGCTTTCAATCCTCAGCCCCCGAAATGCAGCACGCAGACCAGCGTGAACAACCGCCGCGCGGTGTCATCATCCACGGTCACCTTGCCCTCGAGCCGTTCCTGCAGGATGCGCGCGCCTTCGTTGTGGATGCCGCGCCGCGCCATGTCGATCGTCTCGATCTGGCTCGGCGGCAGGGTCTTGACCGCATCGAAATAGGATTTGCAGATCTGGAAATAATCTTTCACCACCTGCCGGAACGGCGACAGGGAAAGGTGAAATTCCGCTGCCTTGTCATGGCTTTCCGTGGTCACGTCAAAGACAAGCCGCTTGTCGCGGATCGAGAGCCCCACATTGTACGGCCCAGACGGCACCGGTTTTCCGTCGCGCGCAGGCAATTGAAACGTGTTGTGCTCCATGAGGTCGAACATCGCGACGCGGCGTTCCTGTTCGATCTCGGGGGTTGGCGGAGGCAGGTTGCCGTCGTCCAGCTTGATATGGGCAATGCGTGTCATGGGTGGTCTTCCTTGGTCTGCGCACCTCCCTAACGCGCGTTCAGATATGGCGCAATTGACCTTTGGCCTAACTGCGCGTCTCGTCATTGTCGGGCATCAGACCATAGCGCGCGGCAATCCGCCAGACATGCGCAGGCACCATGTTCTTGATCCGTGCCGGATGCACCCGCCGCAGGTGCAAAATTGTCTCTATCGCCTTCATCTCGACACGCGCCCGCGCAAACTCGAGCCCCCTCGGCCCGGTGCGCGGCTGCAACCACGCCACGATGGGCCGCACCCAGTCCGGCATGCGCCGCAACGGCAGGCCACCCGCCGCCCGTTCGGTGTTGGCCATGAAGCCTTTCACGGCGGCCTCGCGCTTGCCCTTGTCGGTCAAGGCGCGCCGCACCACCCGGTCGCCCAACCGGTCCAGCACTGCCGCCCCGCGCGCATTGCGCACGATCAGCCACTGGTCGCCGTCACCACCCATGTAGCCCACGGTGATATCCGCCAGCCGGTTGGTGTAATCGACACAGGTCTTGCAGGTCATCGGAAAGAAATCCGCAGGCAGGTCGGACAGCGGCAGCTTGAGAAACGGCACGAAGCGCGGCTTGCGCCCATCGTCGAACCGCAGTTCCACACGGTAGTCCGCCCGGAACTCGAGATACGACACGGTCTCGGGCCGGTCATCCAGCCGCGCCAGAAACGCATGGAAATTCTCGGTCGTGGTGTTGTCGGAACAGGGCGTGCCGATCACCGTGATCTCGTCGAACCCCAGCTCTGCCTCCAGCGCCCGCAGCGCATAGACCTGGCAGGGAATGCCCACCACCGCGATCCGCCGATGCCCGGCCGCGCGCGCAGGCTCCAGCAGCGCCAGAAGCGGCCCGTAGCCCATCCGCATGCCCCGGCACTGCGCCATCTGCTCGGCATCCGTCACGATCACTGGCAGCGGCTTCCACCGGTCCTCGGGGTCGGGTGCCGTCGCGAGCACCGCATCCACAGCGCCAGCGCGCAACAATTCCGCCGCCAGCGCCGTGGTCAGGCCGGTCCATTGCGCCCCCTCCGCCGCTGGCTCCAGCCGTGCACGGTACATGGCGTGTGTCACCCCGAAAAACGCCTCGTCCCCCGTCCCGGCCAGACGCCCGTGGACCGACACCTCAAGGCTCTCGTAATCCGGCTGGATGAACTGGCAGGCCCGCCCGCAGGCGCGGCCATCCCCCATGCGCGACACACCGCAATCGGTACAGAGCCCAGCGCGCGGCGCGCCGCCGATCTCGGGCACCGTCAGGCCAACACGACCACCATCCATGCCAACTCTCCCTTGCGCCAATGTGTCAAGTTTAATTGACAGTATCACCGAAAGCGAGTCCGCACTTCTTCTTTTTCCAAATATGCCAAAGCAACGCCAACGCCCGTGCAACGGCTGGCACTGGCCCGTGTCAGCGCACCTTCAGCGTCGCAAGTCCGATCAGCGCGAGAATGAGCGAGATGATCCAGAACCGGATCACGATCTGCGGCTCGGCCCAGCCCTTCTTCTCGTAATGGTGATGGATCGGGGCCATCAGGAACACGCGCTTGCCCGTCCGCTTGAAATAGAGCACCTGGATGATCACCGACAGCGCCTCGACGACGAACAGCCCGCCGACGATGGCCAGCACGATCTCGTGCTTGGTGGCCACGGCGATCGCGCCCAAAGCGCCGCCAAGGGCAAGCGATCCGGTGTCACCCATGAACACGGCCGCAGGTGGCGCGTTGTACCACAGGAACCCCAACCCGCCACCGAACAGCCCGGCGGTAAAGATCAGGATCTCGCCCGTTCCCGGCACATAATGCACGTCAAGGTAGTCGGTGAAATCGACCCGGCCGACCGCGTAGGCGATCACGCCCAAAGCTCCCGCCGCGATCATCACCGGCATGATCGCCAGCCCGTCAAGCCCGTCGGTCAGGTTCACTGCATTGGCGGCACCGACGATGACGATCACCGAAAACGGCACGAACAGGTAGCCAAGGTTCAGCAGCATGTCCTTGAAGATCGGAAAGGCCAGCTGGTTGGTCAGCTCTTCGGGATGATACTGCGCCGCCCAGTAGCCCGCGATGGCCGCGATCACGAAGCCCAGCAGCAACCGGACCTTGCCCGACACACCGGCAGTGTTCTGCTTTTTGACCTTCGCGTAGTCATCGGCAAAGCCGATCATCGCAAAGCTCATGGTGACGAACAGCACCATCCAGATGAACGGGTTGTCCAGCCGCGCCCAGAGCAGGGTCGAGGTCAGCAGCGCGCCGACGATCAGCAGCCCGCCCATGGTCGGTGTGCCCGCCTTGGAAAAATGCCCCTCCGGCCCGTCGCTGCGAATGGGCTGACCCTTGCCCTGCCGCTTGCGCAGCACGTTGATCAGCGGCCTGCCAAAGAAGAATCCGAACAGGAGTGCGGTCAGGAACGCGCCCCCGGCGCGGAAGGTGATATAGCGAAAGAGGTTGAAGAAATCGCCCCCGTCCGACAGCGCGGTCAACCAGTACAACATGAACGTTTCATCCTTCCGCTTCGTCGCGCGCGCTGCCTTGGCCCATATTCAGGATGGCGTCAACCACGCGGGCCAGCCCCATCGACAGCGATCCCTTCACCAGCACGACATCCCCGGCATCAAGCTGGCGGGGCACGCGTGCGGCCAGTTCATCGGCGGTTGCGACCCACAGACCGCGCCGCTCGGCGGGCAGAGCCTCGTGCAGGTGCCGCATCAGCGGCCCGACGCAATGCACCTTGTCCAGCACCCGCGTCGCATCGAGATCGGCAAGCGCCGCGTGCAGGTCCGGCCCGGTCGGCCCCAATTCCTTCATGTCGCCCAGGATGGCGACCCGCCGCCCCCGGCTCAGCCGTCCGACATCGTTCTGCACCGGGGCTGCGGCCAGCACTTCGAGCGCCGCCGCGACCGAGGCCGGGTTGGCATTGTAGGCATCGTCGAACAGCGCAAGCGTCGCGTGCGGATCGGCCTCGTCGAGGGTGATCGCCACATGCGCTCCGCGCCCTGCACCGGGATTCCAACGCGCCAGATCGTTCATCACCATGGCGCGGTCCAGCCCAAGCGCGGTCGCCACAGCCACCACACCCATGCCATTGACGCCGAAATGCCGCCCCGGCGCATTCACCTTGAACAGGATCGGAATGCGCCACGCGCGCCCCTCGACAACCACCATGTCCGGGTGCGGCGTGACCGCAATCGCCCGGTGATGGCAGCCTCGGCTTTCCCCGAACGAGATCGACCGCGCGGCATGGCGCGCCGCCACCTCGCGCAGGATCGGGCTGGTCTGGACATCGCCGTTGAACACCGCCGTGCCCTTCGGCTCCAGCCCCTCGAAGATCGACGCCTTTTCATGCGCGATGCCTTCGATGCTCTCGAAGGCCTCCAGATGCGCCGGGGCAACCGTCGTGACCATCGCCACGTGCGGGCGCGCCATGCGGCTCAGCGGAGCGATCTCGCCGGGATGGTTCATGCCGATCTCGATCACCGCGAACTGCGTGTCGCGCGGCATCCGCGCCAGCGTCAGAGGCACTCCCCAATGGTTGTTGTAGCTGGCTTGTGCCGCATGGGTGATCCCGTGCGAGGCCAGCACCGTGCGCAGCATCTCCTTGGTCGAGGTCTTGCCCACCGACCCGGTCACACCGACCACCTTGGCGCGTGTCCGCGCCCGCGAGGCCCGTCCAAGCGCCTCCAGCCCGGTCTGCACGTCGTCCACGATCAACAGCGGCGCATCCTCCGCAACGCCCTTTGGCAGGCGGCTGACGAGGGCCGCCGCAGCGCCCTTTTCCAGCGCCTGCGCCACGAAATCATGCCCGTCCCGCGCCGCCGTCAGGGCGACGAACAGATCGCCCGGCTGGATCGTGCGCGTGTCGATGGACACGCCATGTGCCTCCCAGGCGGCGGTCACCCGACCGCCTGTCGCCTCTGCCGCCTCTGCACTTGTCCAAAGGGTCATGCCAGTTTCCCGTCCAGAGCCGCCACCGCCACGCTGGCCTGTTCCACATCGTCGAACGGATAGACCGTGTCGCCCACGATCTGCCCGGTCTCGTGCCCTTTGCCGCAGATCAGAAGCGCATCGCCCGGCCCAACCGCATCGACGCCGCGCAGGATCGCCTCGGCGCGGTCCCCCACCTCGGTGGCCTCGGGTGCGCCCTCCAGAACGGCGGCACGGATCGTTGCGGGGTCTTCGCTGCGCGGATTGTCGTCGGTCACGATCACAAGGTCCGCGAACTCGGCCGCAGCAGCCCCCATCAACGGGCGCTTGCCCGGATCGCGGTCACCGCCCGCACCGATGATCGCCACCAGCCGGCCCATCACATGCGGACGGATTGCCCGGCAGGCGGTCGCCACCGCATCGGGCGTATGCGCGTAATCGACATAGACCGCAGCACCACTGCTGCGCGTCGCGGCCAGCTGCATCCGGCCCCGTACGGTCTCGAGCTCGGGCAACACCGCAAACACCCGGTCCGGCGCGGCACCGCTGGCGATGACAAGCCCCGCCGCCACCATGACGTTTTCGGCCTGAAAGCCACCGACAAGGTTCAGCCGCGTCTGAAAGGTCTCGCCACCGAACTTGATCCGCACGTCCTGCCCGGTGGCGTCGAACCGCTGCGCGAGCAGCGCCATGTCGGCCCCGCCATCCTTGCCGACGGTCATGATCTCCTGCCCGCGCGCCCGCGCGATGGCCAGCATGTCCACGCCCCGTGCGTCGTCGATATTGATCACCGCAATCCCGTCCTCGGGCAGCACCCGTGCAAAAAGCCCCGCCTTGGCGTCGAAATACGCCTCGAAGCTTTCGTGGTAATCCAGATGGTCCTGCGTGAAATTGGTGAACCCCGCCGCGCGCAGGTTCACCCCGTCCAGCCGCCGCTGTTCCAACCCGTGCGAGGAGGCCTCCATCGCCGCGTGGTCGATCCCGGCCTCCACGGCGCCGGCCAAGGCCCGGTGCAGCGTGATCGGTTCGGGCGTGGTGTGCAGAAGCGGTGCCTGCCAATCGCCCTCGACCCCTGTGGTGCCCAGATTGACCGCCGGATGGCCCAGCAATTGCCAGATGCGCCGCACGAAACTGGCCACGCTGGTCTTGCCGTTGGTGCCGGTCACGGCAACCACCGTATCGGGCTGCTTTTCGAACCAGAGTGCTGCGCAAAAGGCCAGCGTCTGTCGCGGATCGGCTGCGATCACCACGGCTGCCGTCGATCCGGCCAGTTCCTCGCGGGCAATCTCTGCGCCGTCCATGTCGGTGAGAATCGCCGCAGCACCCATGCGCAGCGCATATTGGATGAATTCGGCACCGTGCATCCTTGTGCCCGGCAGCGCCGCGAAAAGGTAGCCGTCCTTCACGTCACGGCTGTCCACCGCAAGCCCGGAGACGATCGCATCCGTGCCACCGCGCGCCGTCAGACCCAGCTCGCTCAGGCGTTTGCCCCCTGCTGCCATGACGACCCCCTTGTGTCCTGTGTCTCGTTCCGGGCTGCTGCCCTCAGTTCGAGGTGTTGATGATGCCCGTCAAATGCCGCGTTTCGACCTCGGGACGCAAGCCCAGAAGCGGCGCGATGCGGCGGATCATTTCGGCCGCCACAGGAACAGCTGTCCATCCAGCCGTCCGCCGCGGCTTGGTGCCGCTGGTCTCGACCGGTTCGTCCAGCGTGACGATCAGCACGTATTTCGGATCATTGCTTGGAAAGACCGACGCGAAGGTGTTGATCACCTTGTCATCGTAATAGCCGCCACCCCGCGCCTTGGGCTTGTCCGCCGTGCCGGTCTTGCCGCCCACCGCGTAGCCCGGCACCTCGCCAAAGCTGGCGGTGCCTTCTGTCACGACCTTGCGCAGCATGTCGACGGATTGCCGCGCGGTTGTCTCGGACATCAGGCGCGGTCCAAGGCGTGGGCCGGTCTGCCGCAGCAGCGTGGGTTCCACCTTGAAGCCGCCATTGGCAATCGCCGCATAGCCCGCGGCAAGGTGCATCGGGCTGGACGACAGCCCGTGACCATAGGAAATGGTCACCGTCGACAGTTCGGTCCAGCGCTTCGGCAAAAGCGGCTTGCCGCCCTGCGCCTCGACGATCTCCAGCGGCGTCGCATCAAAGAACCCCAGCCCCTTGAGGAATTCCTGCTGCCGCTCTGCACCGATCGCCAGCGCCAGACGCCCGGTCCCCCGGTTCGAGCTTTTGACGATGATATCCGACACCGACAGGGGCCCGTAATTCTTGTTCTGGAACTCCCCGATCGGAAACCCGCCCACCCGCATGGGACCAGAGGTGTCGATCACCGTCTCCGGACCGACCAGACCCAGTTCAAGCGCCTGTGCCGACGTGAATACCTTGAAGGTCGATCCCAGCTCGTAAACCCCCTGCACCGCACGGTTGAACAGCGGGCTGTCGGCTGCTTCGCCTTGGGTCAAGGGGCGTGGCCGGTCGTTCGGATCGAAATCCGGCAGCGAGGCAATCGCGATCACCTCGCCGGTGTAGATGTCCATCAGGATGCTCGCCGCACCCTTGGCATTCATCAGGTTCATGCCGCCCTGCAGCACGCGCTCGGTCGCCGCCTGAATGGTCAGGTCCAGCGACAGCACCAGCGGCGCGCCTTCACGGGCGGGATCACGCAACTGTTCGTCAAAGAACTTCTCGACCCCCGCGGTGCCGATAACTTCAGCAGAATGAACACCTTCACGGCCAAAGCTCGCGCCGCCCAGCACATGCGCCGCCAGGGCACCATTGGGATACAGCCGCATCTCGCGCGGCCCGAAAAGCAGCCCCGGCTCGCCGATGTCATGCACGCGCTGTTTCTGCTCGGGGCTGAGTTTTTTGCGCACCCACAAGAACTTGCGCTTGCCAGTGAAGTCTTCACGCAAACGGTCTTCGTTAAGCTCTGGAAAAATCTTGACCAATTCCGCTGCGGTGCGGATCGGGTCCACCATCTGCTGCGGATGCGCGTAAAGCGAAAAGGTCTCCATGTTGGTCGCAAGAATGCGTCCCTGCCGGTCCACGATATCGGCGCGGCTGGCGATGATCGACGCACCCGACGCCTGCGCGCGCGGCTCTTCCGGCTCGGACGCGGCCAGCGTGCCCATGCGCGCACCGACAACGACAAAAGCGCAAAAGAACATCACCGCCATGACCAGCAACCGCCCCTCGGCCCGCGACCGCGCCCTGTCGCGCATCTGTTCGTGGCGGATGCGCAGGTTCTCGCGCTCGATGGCGTCGGGGTTTTCCCCCTTGCGCCGCGCGTCGAGGATTTGCGCAAGCGGTCGAAGCGGCGTGCGGATCATGGTTCTTGCGCTCCCGCGCTGGAAATCTCGACCGGGTCGGTGATGGGCAGCTCGGGTGGCTGCGGGAACGCGATCTGGTCAACGCGCCCGAACTGGTCCGGCTCGAACGGCATCAGCCCCAGCCGCTCGAAATTGACCTCGGCCAGATCACGCAGCCGGTCCGGGCGGTTCAGATAGGCCCATTCGGCCCTGAGCACTGCAAGGCGCGCCCGCGCCTGACCGATCTCGGCCCGCACCGCCTGCGCTTCGCCCAAAGCGGCCTGCGTCTTGTAATTCTCGTGATACGCCCAGAACGCCGCCGCGATGACGGACAGGAATGTCAGGACATACAGCAGGGAACGCATCAGCGGTCTTCCTTCAATTGCGGCAGGGCGATCTGCCCTGCGTCGATCTCGCCCGAGGGGGCATCCGTACGCCGCGCCACGCGCAGCTTGGCCGATCGCGACCGCGGATTGACAGCCAACTCGTCATCATCCGGACCCACCGCCTTGCGGGTCACGATCTGGAACGCCGGGGTGTCTTCCTCGATTTCGGGCGCATAGCGGTTGGCCCGCCCCGATTGTCCGCCGCGCGCCTGCAGGAACCGCTTGACCATCCGGTCCTCGACCGAATGAAAGCTGACCACCGCAAGCAATCCGCCGGGTTTCAACGCCCGCTCCGCCGCCATCAGCCCGCGCATCAGCGCGCCGTATTCGTCATTCACCGCGATCCGCAGCGCCTGAAAACTCCGCGTTGCCGGGTGCGACTGCCCCGGCTTGGGACGCGGCAGGCAGGATTCCACGATCCGCGTCAGCTCCAGCGTCCGGGTGATCGGCGCCACCTTGCGCGCCGCGACAATCGCCTTGGCGATCCGCCGCGACGCACGTTCTTCGCCGTAGGTATAGAGAATGTCAGCGATATCGAACTCGTCCGCAGTGTTCACGATATCCGCAGCCGATGGCCCGTCCTGCCCCATCCGCATGTCCAGAGGGCCGTCGCGCATGAAGGAAAACCCGCGCTCTGCCAGATCAAGCTGCATCGACGACACACCGAGATCCAGAACCACACCGTCCACATCCGACGCGATCTGGTCCATCTCGGCAAAATTCGCGCGGTGCAACTCGATCCGGCCATCAAACTCCGGCAACCACGCCGACGCCATCTCATGCGCCAGCGGATCACGGTCGATGCCGATGACCTTGTCAGCCCCCGCCCCGATCAGCCCGCGCGCATAGCCGCCCGCGCCAAAGGTGCCGTCCACCCAGACGCCTTCGACCGGCGCCACCGCCCGCAGGAGCGGCGCAAGAAGGACGGGAATGTGAGGGTCGGCGGAAGGGTTGGAAGCGGCAGACATGTCTGATCAGCCCCCCGGCTGCTGATCCAGGAAGATGAGCGGATCGACATCGTCGGGCAACTCGTCGAGCCACTCGTCGGTCGCAGCCTGCTCCTCTGCCTCGAAGATTTCGGGATTCCAGATCTGGAACGTGTCGCCCGCACCGATAAAGAACGCCTCGGTCGACAGCCCGATCTTCTCGCGCAGCTTGGCGGGCAGCACCAGACGCCCGGTCTCGTCAACGCTGGTCGCGTGTGATTGCCCGTTGAACAGGCGTTGCAGCATCTTGCGCTCGACCGACCCACGCGGGAGCGCCTCGATCTTCTCGTCCACCTCTTCGATGGCCGCGACGGTATAGCATTCAAGGTATTTGCGGCGCTTGTCGCCATAGACGATGACCAGTTCGGGGTGCTGACCTTCGGTAAACGCCGGATCGCCAGCCTCAAGCACACGGCGAAACGAGGCCGGGATAGACACCCTGCCCTTGCCATCAACCTTGTGATGACTTTCACCTCTGAACCTTAGCCTGCGGCTCACTGCCCTACCGGTCCTTTCACCACGATGATCCCTGGAAACGGAAACGGCGGGTTGATCTGCTGCCACTGATCAACCCGCCGTCCGTGTCCCGTTTCCGGGAAGTCCGACTGCGCGCGCCACCTGGGGGGATGTCTGCTCGCCCGCGCGCCGGATCTCTGTCGTCAGATGAAAGCGGGTGCCTGTATGAAACCTGCTTTTTTTATAATTTGGATACCGCGTCGAGGTCTGTGCGCCTCGTTTGCCGTTCCTGCTCTCATCTCGTAAGACAGGGATGCCATGGGAAAGCATGGGTCGCAACAGTTTTTTTATGGGAATTCACGCCTACATGCTGCTAGCAAAGTCTGGCTGGAACCACATCTGGTAGTAAATTATTTCAATTTCGTCAAAATACACCGCATGATGCGAATTCGACCACAACATATAGCGCATCCATTGGCGCAGGATCAATGCCCATAATTTCCCACAGCCGCAAGAAACAAACCAAGAACATTACAAATCCGAAACAAACTTACCCGTCAAAATCGCTCATTTTCAGGGAAATCCATCCGAATCACTCATTTGGTTCGACATGTCGCAGGCCCGTGGCCCCACCCGTCCCATCAATTCCCATGCCCATCCCGTCCCTGCCCTCGGATCGGCAATGCTTGCAATGCATGTCGCCCGGTTGTACGCCAAAACCGTCATGGTCCGGGCAATCCCCGGTGAAAAGGGAACGTGGTGCAACGCCACGACTGCCCCCGCAACTGTAAGCGGCGAGCGTGTTCGGCATATGCCACTGGGAAACCGGGAAGGCCCGAGCCACGCAAAGACCCGCAAGTCAGGAGACCTGCCGTGACAGATCACCCTACACTCGCGCGGGGCGCGCGGGATGTGACGGTACTCCGGCGTGGTGACAGTCACCGTCTTTGGGTAGGCCCAAAGGCATGATATGTTGTTCGCGCGGGAGGCAGAGCGGTGAAGCTCTTTATTGCGCTGACGGGTCTGACGGGGGGGATGTTCCTGGCATCGCTCTTTGTCGGCTACGCGGCGATTTCGGTGCCCGAAGGTCTTGCCGCGCTGTTCGGACAGGGCAATCCTCTTCATGTCACCGTCATGCAAGACATCCGCCTGCCCCGCACGCTGCTGGCCGCGATGATCGGCGTGTCGCTGGGTCTGTCCGGTGCCGCGATGCAGGGCTTTCTGCGCAATCCACTGGCCGAACCGGGGCTGATCGGCGTGTCCGGTTCTGCCGCCCTTGGCGCCGTGATCGCCCTGCAAACCGGGTTTGCCGCTGCATTCTTCCTTGCCTTGCCGATCACCGCGCTTGGCTTTGCCGGGGTGGCAGTCGGGCTGATCCTGCTGCTTGCCGGTCCGCGCGGATCGTCGCTCACCCTCATTCTTGCAGGCATCGCCGTGTCCGCCTTTGCCGCAGCCCTCACCTCATTGACGCTGAACCTGTCGCCCAACCCCTACGCCGCGTCCGAGATCATGTTCTGGATGATGGGTTCCGTCGCCAACCGCGCGATGAGCCATGTCTGGCTGGCACTGCCGATCATGGCACTGGGCTGGCTGGCGCTGGCGGGTCTGGGGCGCGGCCTTGACGCGCTGACGCTGGGCGAAGATGCCGCCGAGGCAATGGGCATCTCGCTCTCTGGCCTGCGCGTGCAACTGCTCTTCGGTACCGCCGCCGCTGTCGGGGCCGCCACTGCCGTTGCTGGCGCGGTTGGCTTTGTCGGGCTGGTGGTGCCGCATATCCTGCGCCGCTTTGCCCATGGCCGCCCCTCCACACTGCTCTGGGCCTCCGCTCTTGGCGGCGCCGCCATGCTTCTGGCCGCCGATCTGGTGACCCGGCTGGTGCTGCCCGAACGTGACCTCAAACTCGGCGTCGTCATGGCCCTGATCGGCGCGCCGCTCTTCCTGCACCTCATATACAAGACACGGAGGGAGTTTGCATGACGCTCCTGTCGGTGCAGAACCTCACCGTGCGGCGCGGCGAATGTCCCGTGGTGGATGCGGCTTCGTTCAGCATCGGCCCGGGCGAATGTGTCGGCCTGATCGGCCCCAACGGCGCGGGCAAGACCTCGCTTCTGCGCGGCGCTCTGGGCCTCTTGCCGTTTGAGGGGACCAGCAGCCTTGCAGCCCTCCCCCCCAGACAGCGCGCCGCGCAGGCCGCATGGCTTCCGCAGACCCGCGAAATCGCGTGGCCCATGTCGGTCGAACGCATCGTGGCCCTTGGCCGTCTGCCCTACCTCGCCCGTGGCGCGCGCCTCAGCCCTGCGGATCAAGGCGCGGTCGATGCCGCCCTCAGCCGCATGGGGTTGCAGAATTTCCGCACCCGCCTGGCCACCGCCCTCTCGGGGGGCGAACAGGCCCGCGTGTTGATCGCACGCACCTTGGCACAGGACACGCCGCTCCTGATGGCGGACGAACCCATCGCAGGGCTCGACCCCGCCGCCCAGATCGCCACGCTTCAGGTGTTCGAGGCCCTGGCGCAGGAAGGCCGCGCCGTGCTGACCTCGCTGCATGACCTGTCTCTGGCCGGGCGCTACTGCACCCGGCTCATCATGATGGGCGCAGGCCGCATCGTCGCCGATGGCCCGCCTGACAAGATCCTGACCGCCGAAAGGCTGGCCGAGGTGTTTCACCTGCACGCCAATATCGTGCCAACGCCACACGGCCCGCTGGTGCAACCGCTCGGAGTGATCGCATGACTGCCCCGCAGCGCATCGTTTGCCTGACCGAGGAAACGGTCGAAACGCTCTACCTGCTGGGGCAGGAAGACCGGATCGTCGGCGTCACAGGCTATGCCGTGCGCCCCAAACGCGTGCGGCAGGAAAAGCCCCGCGTCGGTGCCTTCACCTCTGCCGACATTCCCAAGATCCTCGCGCTGCGCCCCGATCTGGTGCTCACCTTCTCGGACCTGCAAGCCGACATCGCCGCCCAGTTGATCCGCGAAGGGGTCGAGGTCATGGCCTTCAACCAGCGCGATGTGGCGGGCATCCTGCGGATGATCCGCATGCTGGGCCGCCTGACCGATTGCACCGACCGCGCCGAGGCACTGGCCCAAGGCTTCGAGACCCGCATCGCGGAGTTGCGCGCCAACGCGCCCGCACACCGCCCCCGCGTCTATTTCGAGGAATGGGACGAGCCGATGATCACCAGCATCGGCTGGGCCTCCGACCTGATCGACATCGCAGGTGGCACCGATTGTTTCGCTCATCTGCGCCACCAGGCGTCGGCAAAGGACCGTATTGTGACGTCTGAAGACGTGATCAAGGCCGCGCCCGACGTCATTGTCGCCTCATGGTGTGGCAAGAAGGTGAGACCCGAAAAGATCGCCGCGCGCCCCGGGTGGGACGCGATCCCGGCGGTGGCATCGGGCCGCATCGTCGAAATCAAGTCCCCCCTGATCCTGCAACCCGGCCCCGCCGCCCTGAGCGACGGGCTTGACGCCATGATCGCCGCAATCTTCCCCAAGGACGTCCCGCCATGCTGACCCGGATCACCGATTTCCTGAACATCGGCGGCCCCGCGCTCTGGGTCATCGCCGGGCTGAGCGTGGTGACACTGGGCCTCATCCTGTGGAAACTCTGGCGGCTGACGCTCATGGGCGCATGGCGGCGCGGCGCGACCGAGGCCGCGGTGGGTCAGTGGCAGATCGGCCAATATGACACTGCCCTTGCCAGTTTGCACAATCGCACCGGCCTGCGCGCCCGCGTCGTCAAGACCGCAATGCAGGCCGCGCGCACCCTGCCCGTCGAAGATGCCCGCGACGAGACCGCCCGCGTCGCGCGTGGCGCGCTGATGGACGCGGGCAGCGGCTTGCGCGCACTCGACCTGATCGCCACGATCGCGCCGTTGGTCGGTCTGCTCGGTACCGTTCTGGGCATGATCGACGCGTTCCAGGCGTTGCAGGACAGCGGCGCGCGCGCTGATCCATCAGCCCTCGCCGGTGGCATCTGGGAGGCGCTTCTGACGACCGCCGCAGGCATGGCCGTGGCGATCCCGGCGTCCATGGCGCTCAGTTGGTTCGACAGCATCAATGACCGCCTCGCGCATGATTTCGACGATCTTGCCACCCGCGTTCTTATCCGCGCAAACAGGGGAAGCGATGCTTGAGCTGAACCACCAGACACGCCGCCGCCGCATCGGGTTGACCCCGATGGTCGACGTGGTGTTCCTCTTGCTGGTCTTCTTCATGCTCGCCGCGCGGTTCGGCGTGACGGACGCGATCCCGGTCACGCTCTCGGGCGGCGCGGCGCAGTCCTATGACGGCCCGCCCCGACTTGTGACGGTCCTGCCCGACGCGCTTCGGGTCAACGGCATCGACGTGGCCGATCCGGTGGCGGCCTTGACCCCGCTGATGGGCACCCCGACCGACATCATCCTGTTGCGCCCGCGCGACGGTGCGTCCGTGCAACACCTGCTGGACGCGATGGGCAGTCTGCGTGCGGCGGGCTGGTCCAATCTCGTGGTGCTGGAATGAGACAGCGTCCGCTCATCGCGCCGAGGTCTCGGCGCTCCTCGCGCGAACCGGTCGTGCCGATGATCAACGTGGTGTTCCTGCTGCTGATCTTCTTCCTGATGACCGCGCAGATCGTCCCCCCCGCGCCTTTCGACGTGACCCTGCCCCAAGCCACCGCAGACGAGGACGCAGGCCAGACCGCGCTTTACATCAGCGCCGAGGGTGAGATCGCGTTCGAAACCGCGCGCGGCGACGCCGCCCTTGCACAAGCTGTCGCCGCCAGTGGCGATGCGCCCTTGCGCCTGCACGCCGATGCCGCCTTGCCCGCCGCGACGCTCGCACGGGTGCTGGGTCAACTGACCGCGCAGGGTGCCACCCGCGTCGAGATCGTGACGGAGGGCGGCTGATGCGGATCGTGGAGATCACGACCTTTATCGCCCTCTCCGGCGCTCTGCATGCCGCGACGCTCTACGTTGCCCCTGTGCCCGGAGGCTCGTCCAGCGGTGGCGCAGGGGGAACGGCAGATGTCACGCTACAGGCGGCAACACCCACACTCGCCGCGATGGTGCAGAAGTGGGACCGCCCACCCGAAATCAGCGAGGCGCCCGCGCTGGCGGCGCCCGAGATGACACCCCCCCCCGAGCGTCCGACGCAGGATGCGCCTGTGGCCGAGCGCCCGGAGACGACTGCCCTTGCCACGCCCAGCCCCGCACCGGACCTGCCCCAGGCCGAAACCCGTCTGCCCGCGCCCCCCGTGCCCTTGGCCCAGACCACACCCGGCGTGCTGCCTCTGCTGGACATGCCCGCGGTAGACGCGCCCGATCTGCCTTCCGAGCAAACCGCCCAGCGCCCGGAACCGCCGCAGCAACCAAGAGAGACCGACACCGCGCCCTCAGCGCCGCAAGTGGATACGACGCCCGCCGCACAGCGCACGGCCCCCACTGCGTCGCTGCGTCCGGAGCCACGCCCCGAACGTCCTGAACCCGCGCAAACCCGGCCGCAGCCGGCACAAACCGCCAAGGGCGCGGGACCGCAGCAAACGGCCAGCCCGAAACCAGCCCCCAAGGCGCAAGCGCCACGAGGACCGTCACAGGCACAACTCGCGCGGCTGGAGCAGCAATGGGGCGCGGGCATCACCTCGGCCCTGCGCCGCGCGCACCGACCGCCGCGCGGGGCGCAGGGGTCGGTCACGCTGGTGATTGCGATTGCGCCCTCGGGTCAGGTCGCGGCTGTGTCGGTGGCGGCGTCCTCGGGCAACGACAGGCTGGATCAATCCGCACTGGCCACCGTGAAACGCGCCCGGTTTCCACGCGCACCCGACGGGCTGACGCAAGCCAGCTACCGGTTCAGCCAGCGGTTGACCGTCGCGCGGTGACGCTCGGTTGACCCAGCGTCTCGATGCGTCGACGCATCGTCGCCCGGCTCAGGCCATGCCACCTTCGATCAAACGAGAAGCCAGCACCGCGTAGGCATCCGCCATCGGCCCGTCGCCCGCCGCGATCGGCACGCCGCCATCGCCGGCCAGCCGGGTATCCAGATCCAGCGGCAATTGCGCCAGCAGCGGAATGCCCCGCGCCTCGGCCTCGGCCACGGTGCCGCCCGACCCGAAGATATGGCTTTGCCCGCCGCAATGCGGACAGGTGAACACGGCCATGTTCTCGATCAGCCCCAGCACCGGGGTCTTGAGCGTGTCGAACATGTCGAGCGCCTTGCGCGCATCCAACAGCGCCACATCCTGCGGCGTGGACACGACAATGGCCCCCGACACCTGCGCCTTTTGACAGAGCGTCATCGCCACGTCGCCGGTCCCCGGTGGCAGATCAACGATCAGCACGTCCAGATCGCCCCAGGCCACCTGCCCCAGCATCTGCTGCAACGCGCCCATCAGCATCGGCCCGCGCCAGACCACGGCCTTGTCCTCGGGCAGCATCAACCCGATGGACATGAGCGTGACACCATGCGCGGTCAGCGGAAGGATCGTCTGGCCATCCGGACTTTCGGGTTTTTGCGAAACGCCCATCATGCGCGGCTGGCTCGGGCCGTGGATATCGCCATCCAGCAAGCCGACCCGCCGACCGGCCCGCGCGAGCGCCACGGCAAGGTTCGAGGACACGGTGGATTTGCCGACGCCGCCCTTGCCCGACCCGATCGCGAGGATGCGCGCCACCCCCGGCGGCTTGAGCGATCCGGCCTGCGGCTTCGGGTGACCGCCGATCTTCAAGCCCTTCGGCGGTGCCGCCGCCGGACCATGCGCGGTCAGCGCCGCCGACGCCTGCGTCACGCCGGGCAAGTCGGCCACAACGGCCTCAGCGGCCTTGCGCACAGGCTCCATCAGCCGCGCGATCTCGGGCGACGGGGCCTCGATGACAAAGCGCACCACCGACCCATCCACCTGAATCGCCCGCACGAGATCGGCCGAAATCAGGTCTTTGCCATCGGGAATCGCCACGCGGGACAAGGCTTCGCGAATCAGTTCCGGGGTGACGGACATGCCCAACCTTTCATCTTTGTGACCCACAGATGACAGCCACGCCGCGATGCTTCAACCGCCTGCCCGGGAATCGGGCCTGTTAGCGCAAAACGCACAAATTTGAACCAATTGGTCTATGCAATTGCTGCATAGCAGCGTTGAGGCAATTAACCATTGTGCATGCGCAGCATTTGCCTATCTTTGTATCAACCGAACGGAAACAAACAAAAGCGAACAGAGCAGACAGATGGCATACGAAACAAACAGCCTCGGCGCGGTCAGCACCGGCATCATGGATCGGGTCAACACACTGATCGCAGGATATCGGGTCAAAGCCGCCCGCCGCAAGATTTACCGTGACACGGTGCGCGAACTCAGCGCGCTGTCACACCGCGAACTGTGCGACTTGGGATTGAACGAATCCGAGATCAAGCGCGTTGCGTACCAAGCAGCTTACGAAAGCTGACGAAATTCGGTGAGCATGGCCTTCGGGCCCCTCACCACACGGTCTCGGCATCCTCTCCTCCTCCCTGGATGTCGTGAACTTGACGGTGGCACCTCTCCTCCTCCCTGGTGTCACCGTCACACTTATTCGGGCTTCGGCCCACACGAGCTCGGCATCCTCTCCTCCTCCCTGGATGTCGTGAACTTGACGGTGGCACCTCTCCTCCTCCCTGGTGTCACCGTCACACTTATTCGGGCTTTGGCCCACACGAGATCGGCGCCCTCTCCTCCTCCCTGGGTGCCGTGAACTGGAACGGTGGTGCCTCTCCTCCCTTGGCACCACCGTTTTTTGTTTTTTGGAGGTCCGCGCAGCTCTTGACCCGTGGCTCCACATTTTCCCGCATTGTTTGGTTTTCCTTTGCCCCCCCTTTCGCTAGATGAGGCGCAACGGAACATCTGCGGCCCGAGAGGGCGGCACAGAAGCGGGAATTGACCCCATGGCGATGGACAAGACATTCGATGCGGCCGAGGCCGAGGCGCGGCTTTACGAAGCGTGGGAACAGAGCGGTGCCTTCAAGGCAGGCGCCAATGCCAAGCGTGCCGAGACCTTCTGCGTGATGATCCCGCCGCCCAACGTCACGGGCTCGTTGCATATGGGTCACGCCTTCAACAACACCCTGCAAGACATTCTGGTCCGCTGGCACCGGATGCGCGGCTTCGACACGCTGTGGCAGCCGGGCACCGACCATGCGGGCATTGCGACGCAGATGGTCACCGAACGCGAGATGGCTGCCAATGGCGAGCCCACCCGCCGCGAGATGGGGCGCGACGTGTTTCTGGACCGCGTCTGGGACCAGAAGGTCAAGTCGCGCGGCACCATCATCGGTCAGCTCAAGCGGCTTGGCGCCTCTGCCGACTGGTCGCGCGAGGCGTTTACCATGGGCGGGGCCGCGGGTGATCCCGACAAGTACTCGGGCGCGCCGAATTTCCACGACGCGGTGATCAAGGTCTTCGTCGACATGTACAACAAGGGCCTGATCTATCGCGGCAAGCGGCTGGTCAACTGGGACCCGCATTTCGAGACAGCGATTTCCGATCTCGAGGTCGAGAACACAGAAGTGCCCGGTCATATGTGGCACTTCAAGTACCCGCTGGCGGGCGGCGAGACCTATACCTATGTCGAAAAGGACGAGGACGGGAACGTCGTGCTGCAGGAAGAGCGCGACTATATCTCCATCGCCACGACGCGCCCCGAAACCATGCTGGGCGACGGCGCGGTGGCGGTTCATCCCTCGGATGAGCGCTACGCGCCAATCGTCGGAAAGCTTTGCGAGATTCCGGTTGGTCCCAAGGAACACCGCCGCCTGATCCCGATCATCATCGACGAATACCCCGATGCCTCTTTCGGCTCGGGTGCCGTCAAGATCACCGGCGCGCATGACTTCAACGACTACGGCGTCGCCAAACGCGGCGGCATCCCGTGTTACCGCCTGATGGACACCAAGGCCCACATGCGCGACGATGGCGCGCCTTATGCCGAGGCGGCTTTGATTGCCGGTGCGGTGGCGCGCGGCGAACGCACGCTGACCGAGGCCGAGACCGATTCGCTGAACCTTGTTCCGGATCACCTGCGCGGGCTGGACCGGTTCGACGCGCGCAAGGCTGTGGTCGAGGAGATCACCACCGAAGGTCTGGCTGTGATGGTGCCTGTCACCGACCCGCGCCTTGGAGCGCCCAAAGCCCCCCTTGCCCCCGAAGAGGGTGGCGAGGCGCGCGACGACACGCTGGTTCCGCTGGTCGAGGCCAAGCCGATCATGCAGCCCTTCGGCGACCGCTCCAAGGTGGTGATCGAGCCGATGCTGACCGACCAGTGGTTCGTGGACGCCGACAAGATCGTCGGCCCCGCGCTGGATGCCGTGCGCAATGGCGATGTGCGGATCGTGCCCGAGTCGGGCGAGCGGACCTATTTTCATTGGCTCGAAAACATCGAGCCCTGGTGCATCTCGCGCCAGCTGTGGTGGGGGCATCAGATCCCGGTTTGGTTCGACGCCGACGGCAACCAGTACTGCGCCCCGACCGAGACGGAGGCGCAGGCGATGGCAGGCGACGGTGTTGCGCTGACCCGCGACCCCGACGTCCTCGACACATGGTTCTCGTCCGGTCTCTGGCCCATCGGCACGCTGGGTTGGCCGGACCAGACGCCGGAACTGGCAAAGTACTTCCCGACATCCGTGCTGATCACCGGGCAGGACATCCTGTTCTTCTGGGTCGCGCGGATGATGATGATGCAACTCGCCGTGGTGGGTCAGATCCCGTTCAAGGACGTCTACCTGCACGGGCTTGTGCGCGACGCCAAGGGCAAGAAGATGTCCAAGTCGCTCGGCAACGTCGTCGATCCGCTTGAGATCATTGACGAATACGGCGCGGACGCGCTGCGCTTCACCAATGCGGCGATGGCCTCGCTCGGGGGTGTGCTCAAGCTCGACATGCAACGAATCGCGGGTTACCGGAATTTCAGCACCAAGCTCTGGAACGCCACCCGCTTTGCGGAGATGAACGGCGTGTTCGAGAACCGGACGCCGAGCGCCGACATGCCCCACGCCACGGCAACGGTGAACCTCTGGATCATCGGAGAAACCGCCCGCGTGCGCGCCGAGGTGGACGCGGCGCTGGACGCCTACCGGTTCGACGACGCGGCGGCGGCATTGTACCGGTTTGTCTGGGGCAAGGTCTGCGACTGGTACGTGGAATTCTCCAAGCCGCTGCTGCTGGACGAAGGCCCCCAAACCGCGGAAACCAAGGCGACGATGGCGTGGGTCATCGACCAGTGTTTGATCCTGCTGCACCCGATCATGCCCTTCATCACCGAAGAGCTGTGGGCGGTGACGGGCAAGCGCGACACCATGCTGATCCACGCTGATTGGCCCACCTATGGCGATGATCTGATTGACGCCGAAGCGGATCGCGAAATGAACTGGGGCATCGGGTTGATCGAAGGCATCCGGTCGGCGCGGCAGCAGATGCACGTGCCGGTGGGACTGTACCTGCCGCTGGTGGCCAAGGATTTCGGCGACACCGCCCGCGCGGCATGGGACCGCAACGAGGTGCTGATCAAGCGTCTGGCGCGGATCGACGAATTGACCGTGGTCGAGGCGTTCCCGAAAGGCTGTGCGACAGTGCCGATGGACGGGGCGACGTTTGGCCTGCCGCTGGCCGACATCATCGACGTGGGTGCCGAGAAAGAGCGGCTCGAGAAGTCGTTGCAGAAGCTGGACAAGGAAATCGGCGGAATGAAAGGCCGGTTGGGCAACCCGAAATTCGTCGAAAGCGCGCCGGATGAGGTGGTCGAGGAAACCCGCGCCAATCTCGCCGCCCGCGAGGATGAAGCGGCCAAGCTGAACGAGGCGTTGGCACGTTTGGCGGAACTTGGGTGATCGGCACAGGGTCGGACGGGCTGACCCCTGCCCGGCCCACGACGAACGCCCGGTCGGGCCGAAACCCGCCGGGAGCATTCTGTCATTCGGGATGCGTGTGATCCCTGATCACGTGGAAAGCGGCGCCGCCCCGAAGGTCTGACATCTGCTTTTCGCTGTCGGACCTTGGCCCGAACCCTGTGACCTCGCAAAAGGCCCTGTTGACCGGTCTTTCACGGGTGTCCCCTGGTGGGGCGTGAAAGCAAACGTCATGTGGTGTCGCGGTGTGGGAGTGACCCTCTCCGCTCGATGCGCGTCGTGCGGAGGGTTTTGACGGTGGGGCGTTAAGACTTCGTCAAGGCACCGCGCGGGCTTGGCACGCTATCCGGCCAGCGCGCGGGTCATGCGGATCAGCGTCGGGCCCTTGGCGGTGAGGGCGTCGATCACCGCCTGTTGCAGCGCCTTGAGGCTGTTCGGCTCGACCGCACCCGCCCCGTAGGCCTTTGCCAGAGCAAGGAAATCCGGGTTCCGCGCCACCACGGCATTGGGCGCGATCTGGTTACGCACCATGCTGTCCTCGATTTCGCCCAGCTTGCCATTGTCCCAGACAAGGATCGGCAGCGGCAGGCCCAGTTCGACCGCCGTGCCCAGTTCCTGGATGGTGTATTGCAGCCCGTAATCCCCCGCGATGGCCAGCGTCGGCTTGCCCTGTCGCGCCACGGCCCCGCCGATGGCGGCAGGCAACGCATAGCCCAGCGTGCCAAAGCCGTAGGGATGGTGCCAATGACCGGGGCGCGGCATGTCCCAGACCTCTTTCGCGCCGTAGGCAAACTGCGTCATGTCGGAATAGATCATCGTGTCGTCGGGCAGCACGGCGCGCAGCGCGTCGCAGACCGGCACGATGCCGGGGCGTTCGATCTCCACCTCGGCGCGCCACGCAGCGCGCTTGCGTGCCACTGCGGCCGCGTCCCATTTCGGCGGCTGGTCCCCGGTGCGGGCGGGAATGGCGATGGTCATGGCGCGCAGGATCGCGCCCGCATCCCCGAGGATCGCGCGGTCCTGTGGTCCCATGCCGCTGAAATTTTCAGGGTCGATGTCCACCCGGATCATCGGCGCGTCATGGCCGAGCCTTGGTCGCCAGAGATCGACCTCGGACAGCGTGGTTCCCACGGCGATCACAAGATCGGCCTGTGCCGCGATCTCGGCGCTGTCGGGACGGGCCAGATAGCTGCCGAAAAAGAGCGGCTGATCTGCGGGCACAATCCCGCGCGCCGCATAGGTCACGAACGAGGCCGCACCGGTCTGGCGCAGCAGGTCGGGCACCGCTTCCGCAGCCGAGACCGCGCCACCGCCAAACACGAAAAGCGGTTTTTCGGCAGCCAGCACGGCGGCGACCAGATCGTAGACCTCCGCATGGGACGCAGCCGGCAGAGCGGGGCGCACGGGACGCGGCGGCGCGGGATCGGCCTGCGCACCCAGAGTGGCGATCGGCACCTGCAGATGACAGGGGCGCGCACGGGCACTGGCGAACAGATCGAACGCCCGGTCGATCAGGGTATAGGCGGCGGAGGCAGTTCGCGCCTCTTCGGACCATGCACAGACCGTTTCCGCCGCCGCACGCTGGTCGCGCATCTGATGCAATTGTCCGCGCCGGGCGGCTGTTTCGTCAAGGCAGGACGAGATCGCCAGAATCGGCACCGAGTCGGAATAAGCCTGCCCCAGCGGCGTCAGGATGTTGGTCAGCCCCGGCCCGGTGATGACATAGGCCACGCCGGGTTTGCCCGAGGCGCGGGCGTAACCGTCAGCCATGAAGCCCGCGCCCTGTTCGTGGCGGGCCAGCACATGGGTGATCCCGGCCTGATCTATGCCGCGATAAAGCTCGATATTGTGGACACCGGGGATGCCGAAGATCGTGTCGACGCCACGATCACTGAGCATGTTCGAAATCTGCGCGCCAAAGGGCTGTCGGGACATCAGGCTCTCCAGAAGGTGGGAAGGAAGAGGACGATCACGGCCACCAGCTCCAACCGGCCCATCAGCATGGCAAAGGACAGGATCCATTTCGCCGTGTCCGAGAAGTTTTCGAGCGATCCCGAGGGCGTGATCATCGTGCCGAAGGCGGGGCCGATATTGAACACCGATGTCCATGCGGCTGTCAGCGATTCGAGAAACGGCAGACCGGTGAAGGACAGCAGGATCGCCACGGCGGTGACGGTGACCGCAAAAAGCGTGAACATCGAGATCACCGAGGCCATGACCTCGTAGGGCACGACACGCCCGTCGATCCGGACGGTCACGACCCGGTGCGGATAGGCGATGCGCTTGAGCTGTGATGTCAGCGCGGCAAAGAACACCTGGTAGCGGAACACCTTGATCGAACAGCCGGTCGACCCGGTGCAGCCGCCAATCGCCCCGACGAAGAGAAGCACGGTAAAGGCCATGCCGCCCCACAATGTCACATCCGCACTGCCGTAGCCGGTGCCGGTAAAGAACGACACCGTGTTGAAGGCGATCGACCGCAGCGTCGCCAGATCGTAGCGCGCATTCACCAGCCATTGCGACAGGCTGACCGCCGCCACCGCCAGCGTCAGCAGGAGCAGATAGGTGCGGATCTGGCTGTCGCGGTAGATCGGCTGCACCTGCCCCCGACTGAGTTGGAACAGGCGGATGAAAGGCAGGCTGGCAAGGACCATGAACAGCACCCCTGCCCATTCCGCCGAGCCCACGAACTTGGCGAACGACATGTCCGAGGTTGAAAACCCGCCTGTGGACACCGTTGTCAGCGCATGCACAGTCGCATCGAACACGTCCATGCCCAGCACGAAATAAGTCAGCGCGCAGATCATTGTCAGAAGGATGTAGATCTCGAACAGCCCGCGCGAAATATCCAGCGCGCGGGGCAGAACCTTGCCCAGCGTGTCGAACCCTTCGGATTTGAAGAACTGCATCCCGCCCACGCGCATCACGGGCAGAAACAGCATGGCGACGATCACGATCCCCAAACCACCCAGCCATTGCAGGATGCCGCGCCACAACAGGATGCCCTTGGGCAGCTCATCAAGCCCCGAAATGACGGTCGATCCGGTGGTCGTCATCCCCGACATCGCCTCGAAATAGGCATCGACAAGGCGCAGGTCGGTGACCCCGATCATCATCGGCATCGCACCGAACATCGGCAGGACAGCCCAGACCCCGGTGGTCAGCAGGAAGACCTGCTGCAAGGACAGGTCACGCCGCACCCCATTGGCCGAGGCCAGCGCGATCAGCCCGCCGGAAAACATTGTCAGAACAGAGCTTTGCAGGAACACGTGCCATTCGCCGCGACCTTCGGCCAGATCGACCAGCATCGGCAAAAGCATCGTCGCCCCGAGAACAGCGACCAGAAGGCCGATCACATAGGATACGGGACGGATGTCGAACATGGCGCAAAGCGTTGAACCCGGATCGTAGGGGTGTCAAGCGCCAGACCACCGCTTTGGCGGTGCCGTGTCGGCAAAACAATCCTCGAAGACGAAAGGCAGGATGTCCTCGCGCGTCAGGCCGCATCGCGCCAAATCCGCATCGCTCATCGCGTCAAGCCGCAGGATGCTGCCAAGGCGCGGGCGGATATAGGCAGCGGCGTTGAAGCCCTGCCCCCGTTCGGCAAAGTAAAGATCGATCCGGTTGCGCAATCCGGGCGTGACAAACTGCACGTGCAGCGGGTCTATCGACATTGGAAACCTCGTTGCGGTTGGCGGTTTCCTCCCGATGCTCAGTCTAGGACGCGCTGCGAGCCGATGCGTGACGAAGCGGCGGCGCCGGGCGATTCCCGGCCGGCCTGTGGGATTGTAACGACACCTTGCCCGGCATGTGGTGGCCCCCTGCCCGATGAAGCGGCACAGCGGCGAGGATTTCATCACATCGCAGAGTCCGCCGCCTTGTCCGCACGCAACACAGAAAAACGGCGACCGAAGCCGCCGTTTTGCACACGCAGGTTTCAGACCGGCACATCAGCCAACATGGAACAGCGTCGAGAAGAGCTTGGGATCAAGGCTCTGAGCCGCGAAGAGATCACCCTCGGTCAGCACCGACACGGCGTCGTGGCTGTGCAGGCTTTCCTGGTGGCTGGCCAGAACGCGGTAATCGCCGATCCGTGCGTCTGCCTGCAACTGCTCGGCGAAAAGTCGCGCCGCGTCTTCGACGAAGATCGGATTGGCGGCGTTCAGTTCGGCAAAGGCCTGTTCATCCTCGCGCTTGACCATGACCTGCGTCTCGGTCGGCACGGCGCGGCGGCACATGTCGATCAGGTCTTCGAACCACAGGCACTTGCCCTCGTTCAGTTCGACCGAGATCCGCGCAACCGAACGCTGCGAATGCGGTGTGGCCAATTGGCCCCTCTCGCGGCGCGCGTGTTCCGACAGTTCCAGCGAACAGGGGCAGGTCGAACTGTAGACGTAATCCAGATGCATGATCTTGCGGCGCACACCCGCGATTTCGACCAGTTCGAGGGCGATGTCGTAATACTGGTAGCCCGACAGGCCCGAGCGCAAGCTCGACACCTTCATCGGGAAGGACAGGCGCATGTTGATGCGCGCGTCAAAGGATTCGAGGTCAGATTTGTAATCGTCCAACGCCGCTTCGATCACGTTGAAGCTGAAGGTCTTTTCGGCATGCACATAGAAGGACCGCATGATGCGGCTCATGTTGATGCCCTTCTTGTCGGCATCGAGGCTGACCGTGCCGGTCACGCTGGTTTCCAGCGTCAGATCGCCATTGTCGCGCGTGTGATAGCTGATCGGCAGGCGGAAATTGGAAATGCCAACATGCTGGATGCCACGATTGGCGCCCCGGATCAGGGCAGACGGGCCGTTCTGCAGATCAGGCAGCGTATCCTTGTAAGCCGCATCGACAGCAAACCCATCGGGATAGGCGCGCGACAGGACCGGGTAGCTGTCCGAATCCCCGTCAACCAGACGCCGCAGGACCGGATCGACCATGTCGATCTCGGCGTCATGCGATTTTCCGGCCCATTGGCGCAACAGCGCAAGCGCTGCCTCTGCTTCGGAACGGCTCGGTTTGCGGTCGATCTCAGGTGTATGGATGTTCATACTCAGGCCCCCTCGCCCGTAGGACATGCCCTGAAGATAGGCACCCGTCCGATCATTTCCATCTACCCTGTATACGGCAGCCCCCCACAATCGGACCACTCTTGCGGGGAAATTTCTCGGTCATTTCACACTCATGCAGCATCGAGTGCGGTCAGGATATCCTCGATCAGGTCATCCGTATCCTCGATACCGACCGAAAGACGCACCAAACCGTCGGTAATGCCAAGGATCTCGCGCTGTTCCGCGCTCAGACGCTGATGCGTCGTGGTCGCGGGGTGGGTGACGATGCTTTTGGCGTCCCCGAGATTGTTCGAGATCACGATCACCTCGAGCGCGTTCAGGAAGGCAAAAGCCGCCGCCTTGCCGCCCGCAAGCTCGATGGCGAGCATCGTGCCGCCCGAGCCGGTCTGACGTGCCGCCAGCGCCGCCTGTTTGTGCGACGGAAGCCCCGGATAGATCACCTGCTTCAGCTTGGCATGGCCCTCAAGCGTCTCTGCGATGGCCTGCGCCGAGTCTGCCTGTGCGCGCACGCGCAGATCCAGCGTTTCAAGCCCCTTGAGCTGCACCCATGCAGTAAAGGGCGACATCGACCCGCCTGTATGCTTCATGTAGGGCTCGACCACCTTGCGGATATGGTCGCGTGTGCCAAGGATCACGCCACCCAATGTGCGCCCCTGCCCGTCGATATGCTTGGTCGAGGAATAGATGATCACATCCGCGCCTTGCCCCAATGCATCCGAAAACACCGGGGTCGAGAACACGTTGTCCACCACCACAAGCGCGCCCTGGGCATGGGCGATCGCGGACACCGCCTCGATGTCGACGAGTTCCAGCGTCGGGTTCGACATCGACTCGAAGAACACCGCCTTGGTGTCCGGGCGCACAGCCGCGCGCCACTGGTCCAGATCGGATCCGTCGACCAGAGTCACCTCGACGCCGAACCGCGGCAGGATGTCCTCGACAATGTAGAGACACGACCCGAACAGCGCGCGCGCCGACACAAGGTGATCACCCGCCTTGAGCATCGACATCAGCGCGCCATTGACGGCCGCCATACCGCTTGCCGTGGCAAAGGCGTCCTCGGCCCCTTCGAGCATCGCGATGCGTTCCTCGAACATCGCGACGGTGGGGTTGCCGTAGCGGGCATAGATATATTCGTCCGGCCCGGGTTTGATGAACCGCTGCTCGGCCTGTTCGGCGCTGTCATAGACAAAGCCCTGCGTGAGAAAGATCGCTTCGCTGACCTCGCCCCACTGGCTGCGCTTGGTGCCGCCGTGCACCAGTTTCGTTCTCGGCTTCCTGTCTTTCATGTCTTCACCCATTTGGGCCACCACCCATCAAAAAAGCCCCGTTCCGGCCAAGCGAAAGGGGCTTTCGACTGACCTTTTAGCGGCATGTTTAACGTGGCCCGCAATCCGGTAACAAATCGCCACGACGCTGCGATACTGGCCGCAAAGGCACAGGTCAAGCCTGACATATCGCTGTCACACGGACGTCACCGCAATGTTGCGGAAGAGACTTAGCCCTGCCCCAACATGTGGTGGGGCGATCCATGGCTCTTGTGCAGATCAGCAGCGACGGGACCGGCTTTTGGCAGGGTGATCTGCATCCCCTGCCCGCATCCGCACCGGTCGTCATCATGCTGCACGGCTACAAGTACCGCCCCGGCTCGGCGACGGACTGCCCGCACACGAGCCTTTTTGCCCGTCACTCGAACCATCCCGCGCTGCGCAGCAGGCCCTGGCCCGTGCGGCTGCGCATCGGCACGCCGCGCATCTCGGCCGTAGGCTTTGGCTGGCCCGCACGCGGATCGCTCTGGACAGCCTGGCGTCAGGCCGAGATCGCGGGCAGCGCGCTGGCCGACCTGATCGCCCGGCTGCAGCATGACGCGCCAAAGCGCCCCATCCACCTGTTGGGCCATTCGCTGGGCGCGCGGGTCGCACTGACCGCGCTGCGCCACAGCGCACCGGGCGCGGTGCGCACCGCGATCCTTCTGAACGGCGCGGATTTCGACCGGCACGCGACCTGTGTCGCGGATCACCACCGGGGCACGCCGTTTCACCTGATCAACGTGACCAGCCGCGAAAACGCGGTGTTCGACGCGCTGACCGAGCTTTGCCTGCTGGCCCCGATGCGGTCCGAACGCGCCATAGGTCGTGGGCTGAGCGGGCCGAACACCGTGACCCTGCGGCTGGATCATGCCGAGGATCGCAAGCGGCTGGTCGGACTGGGCTTCGACGTGCCGCCACCGGACCGGTCGATCTGCCACTGGTCGACCTATCTGCGGCCGGGCACAGGCGCGCTTTACCGTGCGCTCTTTGACGGCTCGCTGCCCGCGCACCGGCTGCGCGCCGCATTGTCCGACACCCAACGCGGCAGCGCCCCACCCGCGCCGGACCTCGCTGCGCAGGCCATCCAGGCGCAGTCTCCAGCTTCTTCTTTTTCCAAATATGCACACGCAACAGCCCCCAAAGGCACATCGCCTGTCATGTCTTGAGGACCGATCGCCAGAGGCACCAGAAACCTGCATGCGCGTCAGCGCATTCACCCTGCTTCAGAAGGGCACGTCATCGGCGGCACAGATGAACCGTGCGACCACTTTCTTGGTGCCCGCCTTGTCGAACTCGATCTCGAGCTTGTCGCCCTCGATCCCCATCACGGCACCATAGCCGAATTTCTGGTGAAACACCCGTTCGCCCAGCGCGTGGGAGCTGATTGCGGTGGCGTCGATCACCGTGTTGCGCGCCTCGGTCGGCTGGCTGACCGGGCGCTGCTGCGACCGCGCCTGCAAGCGTCGCCAGCCGGGGGAATTGTAGACATTCGCGTCCGCCGCCTTCTGGTGCAGATCGGACCCGGCCATCATCTGGGTCGCGGGCGACGCCATGCCCGCAGCCCCGTAGCCGCCGCCATAAAGCCCCGGTGGGGTCAGCACGTCGACATGCTCTTCGGGCAGCTCGTCGATGAACCGCGAGGGCATGGCCGATTGCCATTGGCCGAAGACCCGGCGATTGGCGGCAAAGGACACCGTGCAAATCTCTTTGGCCCGCGTGATGCCGACATAGGCCAGACGGCGTTCCTCTTCCAAACCCTTGAGACCGCTTTCGTCCATGGAGCGCTGCGACGGAAACAGCCCGTCCTCCCAGCCCGGCAGGAAGACGGCGGGAAATTCCAGACCCTTGGCCGCGTGCAGCGTCATGATCGACACCTTCTCGCCGTCGCCGCCCTTGTCATTGTCCATGATCAGGCTGACATGCTCCAGAAATCCTTGCAGATTCTCGAATTCCTCCAACGCCTTGACCAGTTCCTTGAGGTTCTCGAGCCGCCCCGGCGCCTCGGGTGTCTTGTCGTTCTGCCACATGCCGGTATAGCCGCTCTCGTCCAGAACGATGCCTGCAAGTTCGGAATGATCGGTGTCTTCGGCCATGCGCCCCCAGCGGTCCAGATCGCGCACAAGCTGGCCCAGTTCGGATCCGCCCTTGCCCTTGATCAAGCCCTGTTCCACCGCCAGTCGCGCACCTTCGACAAGGCTCACGCCATTGGCGCGGGCGACGGTCTGGACGGTCTGCTGTGCCTTGTCGCCAAGACCGCGCTTGGGGGTGTTGACGATCCGCTCGAAGGCCAGATCGTCGTCCGGGCTGGTGACGAGGCGGAAATAGGCCATCGCATCGCGAATCTCCATCCGCTCGTAGAAGCGCGGGCCGCCAATGACGCGGTAGGGCAGACCGATGGTCAGGAACCGGTCCTCGAAGGCGCGCATCTGGTGCGAGGCGCGGACAAGGATGGCCATTTCGTCGAGCGATACCGCGCGCATGCCGCGCGTGCCGGACTGCATCGCCTCGACCTCTTCACCAATCCAGCGGGCCTCTTCCTCGCCGTCCCAATGGCCGATCAGACGGAGTTTCTCGCCCTCCTGCGCGTCGGTCCAGAGCGTCTTGCCCAGCCGTCCCTGATTGCCCGCGATCACGCCGGACGCCGCCGCCAGGATATGCGGCGTGGAGCGGTAATTCTGTTCAAGCCGCACCACATGCGCGCCCTCGAAATCCTTTTCGAATCGCAGGATGTTGCCCACTTCGGCGCCGCGCCAGCCATAGATCGACTGGTCGTCATCGCCCACGCAGCAGATGTTCTTGTGCGCGCTGGCCAGCAGACGCAGCCAGAGGTACTGCGCGACGTTCGTATCCTGATACTCGTCCACGAGGATGTATTTGAACCAGCGTTGATACTGGTTCAGCACATCGGGATGCGCCTGAAAGATCGTGACGACATGCAGCAGCAGGTCACCGAAATCCACCGCGTTCAGTTCCTTGAGCCGCGCTTGATAAAGCGCGTAGAGCTTTGGCCCCTGATGGTTGTACGCCCCCGCATCGGCGGCAGGTACCTTGTTGGGGGTGATCGCGCGGTTCTTCCAACCGTCGATGATGCCCGCCAATTGCCGCGCAGGCCAGCGTTTGTCGTCGATGCCGGCGGCCTGCACCAATTGCTTGAGCAGCCGCAGCTGGTCGTCGGTGTCCAGAATCGTGAAGTTCGATTTCAGCCCCGCCAGTTCGGCATGACGGCGCAGCAGCTTGACGCAGATCGAATGGAAGGTGCCGAGCCACGGCATGCCTTCGACGGTCTGGCCCAGAAGCCGCCCGACCCTGTCCTTCATCTCGCGCGCGGCCTTGTTGGTGAAGGTCACGGCCAGGATCTCGTTTGGGCGCGCCCGCCCGGTGTTCAAGAGATGCACGATTCGCGTGGTCAGCGCCTTGGTCTTGCCGGTGCCGGCCCCGGCCAGCATCAGGACCGGGCCATCCATCGTCTCGACCGCCTGGCGCTGTGCCGGGTTGAGATCATCCAGATAGGGCTGCGGGCGCGCGGCCATCGCGCGGGCGGACAGCGAGGCGTTTTCGAACGCCTCCATTTCATCGAAACTGCTCATGGGGGCCAAGATAGCGCCGGTGACGCCAGAGATAAAGATGTTCCGATAATGTTCACTTCATCACGGGGCGATTTCCAGTTGGGGAAATCATCGAATTTTCGAAAAATCCGCTTCTGGACAATTCCCCTCTTCTGTCCACAAATGCGCCTCTATGGATCATCACGCAAAATACCCCGCCATCCAGGATCTGAAAGCGCGCGCAGAGCGGCGCATTCCGAAATTCGTCTGGGAATATCTCGACAGTGCAACCGGCAAGGAAGCCACCTTGCGGCGCAATCGCGCGGCGCTGGACCGGGTGCTGTTCACCCCGTCCATCCTGCATGGCGAATTGCCCGTGGACCTGAGCACGACGCTCTGCGGCAAAGACTATGCCTTGCCCGTCGGCATCAGCCCGGTGGGCATGTCCGGCCTGATCTGGCCCGATGCCGAACGCAAGCTGGCGCGGGCCGCGACCAAGGCGGGCATTCCCTACAGCATCTCGACCGTGGCGACGCGCACCCCCGAAGAGGTTGCGCCGCATCTGAACGGCAATGGCTGGTTCCAGATGTATCCGCCCCGCGACGAGGGCATCCGGACCGACATGCTCAGGCGGGCCAAGGAGGCCGGGTTCTCGACGCTGATCCTGACCGTGGACGTGCCCGTGCCATCACGGCGCGAACGTCAGGTGCGGTCCGGCCTGACCACACCGCCGAAGCTGACGCCGCGCCTGCTGGCACAGATCGCGATGTGTCCGACATGGGCGATGGGCACTGCGACGCTTGGGATGCCGCGGATGCGGCTGATCGACGATTACGCGGGCAAGGTGACGGGGCTGAGTTCGACCCAGCACGCGGGCTACCTGCTGCGCACCTCGCCCGATTGGGACTACGTGCGCTGGCTGCGCGATGCGTGGGACGGCACGTTCTTCGTCAAGGGCGTTCTGAACCCCGACGATGCGCCGCGCCTTGAATCGGCGGGTGTCGATGCGATCTGGCTGTCGAACCATGCTGGGCGGCAGTTCGATGCCTCCCCCGCCCCGATCGAGGTCCTCCCCGCGATGCGCGACGCCACCACCCTGCCGCTGATCTTTGACAGCGGCATCGAAGGCGGGTTGGACATCCTGCGCGCCATCGCGCTGGGGGCGGATTTCGTCATGCTGGGCCGTGCGTGGCACTATGCGCTTGGCGCGCTGGACACCGAAGGGCCGGCGCATCTGATCGACATCCTGCAAAAGGACATGACCGCGAATATCGGTCAATTGGGCGTCACCCGACCGACCGATCTGCGCACGAAAGCCCGGATTGACGGGCTCGAGACCTTCGGACCACCGAGGCCGACCAGTTGAGACATTGACAAATCCTTTATAGTTTCCCTGAAGACCCAGAACGTCAGGACTCCTGCCATGCCAGACTTCAAGAAAATCCTCATTGCCAACCGGGGCGAAATTGCAATCCGCATCATGCGGGCCGCCAATGAGATGGGCAAAAAGACGGTCGCCGTCTATGCCGAGGAAGACAAGCTGGGCCTGCACCGATTCAAGGCGGACGAAGCCTACCGCGTCGGAGAGGGTCTGGGACCGGTCGCGGCCTATCTGAGCATCGACGAGATCATCCGCGTCGCCAAGAAATCGGGCGCGGACGCGATCCATCCGGGCTACGGCCTCCTGTCGGAGAACCCGGCCCTCGTGGATGCCTGCGTTGCCAACGGCATCACCTTTATCGGCCCGCGCGCCGAGACCATGCGCGCGTTGGGCGACAAGGCCAGCGCGCGGCGTGTGGCGGTCGAGGCCGGTGTGCCGGTGATCCCGGCAACCGAGGTGCTGGGCGACGATTTCGACGCCATCAAAAAGGAGGCCGAGGCGATAGGCTTTCCGCTGATGCTCAAGGCGTCCTGGGGGGGCGGCGGTCGGGGGATGCGCCCTGTCAACAACGCCAAGGAGCTTAAGGAAAAGGTGCTCGAGGGTCGCCGCGAGGCCGAGGCCGCGTTCGGCAATGGCGAAGGCTATCTCGAGAAGATGATCATCCGCGCCCGCCATGTCGAGGTGCAGATCCTCGGCGACAAGCAGGGCAACATCTATCACCTCTACGAGCGCGACTGCTCGGTCCAGCGCCGCAACCAGAAGGTGGTGGAGCGTGCCCCTGCCCCCTACCTGTCGGAAGCGCAGCGCGAAGAGCTGTGCGAACTGGGCCGCAAGATCTGCGCGCATGTGAATTACGAATGCGCGGGCACTGTCGAATTCCTGATGGATATGGATGACGGTAAATTCTACTTCATCGAAGTGAACCCCCGCGTGCAGGTGGAACACACCGTCACCGAGGAAGTGACCGGCATCGACATCGTGCAGGCGCAGATCATGATCGCCGAGGGCAAGTCGCTTTCCGAGGCAACGGGCAAGGCCTCGCAATACGACATCCGCCTGAACGGCCACGCGCTCCAGACCCGCGTGACGACCGAGGATCCGCAGAACAACTTCATCCCGGATTACGGCCGGATCACCGCCTACCGCTCGGCCACGGGCATGGGCATCCGTCTGGATGGTGGCACGGCCTATGCAGGCGGCGTGATCACGCGCTATTACGACTCGCTGCTGACAAAGGTGACCGCCTGGGCGCCGACCCCGGAAAAAGCGATTGCGAGGATGGACCGCGCGTTGCGCGAATTCCGGGTGCGGGGTGTGTCGACCAACATCGCGTTTGTGGAAAACCTGCTCAAGCACCCGACCTTCCTGAACAACCAGTACACGACCAAGTTCATCGACGAGACACCGGAGCTGTTCCAGTTCCGCAAGCGTCGCGACCGGGGCACCAAGGTGCTGACCTATATCGCCGACATCACAGTGAACGGCCATCCCGAGGTGGCGGGCCGTGCCAAGCCGCATCCCGATCTGAAGCCCGCCCGCGCGCCGAAATCGCGGGTGGACACGCCGCCGCCGGGCACCAAGACGCTACTGGACGAAAAGGGCCCGCAGGCGGTGGCCGATTGGCTGGCGGCGCAGACCGAAGTGTTGATCACCGACACGACGATGCGCGACGGGCACCAGTCGCTGCTGGCAACGCGGATGCGGTCGATCGACATGATCACCGTGGCCCCGGCCTATGCCGCGAACCTGCCGCAGCTCTTCAGTGTCGAATGCTGGGGCGGTGCGACCTTTGACGTGGCCTACAGGTTCCTTCAGGAATGCCCGTGGCAGCGCCTGCGCGACCTGCGCGCGCGGATGCCCAACATCATGACGCAGATGCTGCTGCGCGGCGCGAACGGCGTGGGCTACACCAACTACCCCGACAACGTGGTGCAGTTCTTTGTCAAACAGGCCGCCGAGACCGGGGTCGATGTGTTCCGCGTGTTCGACAGCCTCAACTGGGTCGAAAACATGCGCGTCGCGATGGATGCGGTGCTGGACACGAACCGCGTTCTGGAAGGCACGATCTGCTACACCGGCGATCTGAACGATCCGGCGCGGTCCAAGTACGACCTGAAATACTATGTCTCGATGGGCAAGGAACTGCGCGACGCCGGATCGCACATCCTCGGGCTGAAAGACATGGCCGGGCTGATGAAACCTGCCGCCGCCGGGCCGCTGATCAAGGCGCTGAAGGAAGAGGTCGGCCTGCCCGTCCACTTCCACACCCATGACACGTCCGGCGCGGGCATCGCCACGATCATGGCCGCCGCCGCTGCGGGCGTCGATGCGGTGGACGCGGCGATGGATGCGCTGTCGGGCAACACGTCCCAGCCGACGCTGGGATCGGTGGTCGAGGCGCTGCGCCACACCGAGAGGGAAACGTCGCTGGATATCTCCGCCATTCGCGAGATCAGCAATTACTGGGAAGCGGTGCGCGGGCAATACGCGGCCTTCGAAAGCGGCCAGCAGGCCCCGGCGTCCGAAGTCTACCTGCACGAGATGCCTGGCGGGCAATTCACCAACCTCAAGGCGCAGGCGCGGTCGCTTGGTCTGGAAGAGCGCTGGCACGAGGTGGCGCAGACCTATGCCGACGTCAACCAGATGTTCGGCGATATCGTCAAGGTCACGCCGTCCTCCAAGGTGGTGGGCGACATGGCGTTGATGATGGTGTCACAGGGTCTGACCCGCGCCGATGTGGAGGACCCCGAAAAGGACGTGTCCTTCCCCGATTCGGTGGTGGACATGATGCGCGGCAATCTGGGCCAGCCTCCGGGCGGGTGGCCCTCGGCGATCCAGAAGAAGATCCTCAAGGGCGAGACAGCCTTCACCGACCGCCCCGGCTTGCATGCCGCCCCGGTGGACATCGAGGAAACCCGCGCGAAGGTCATCAAGGAGCTGGAAGGCAAGGCGATCGACGACGAGGATCTCGCCGGATATCTCATGTATCCCAAGGTGTTCCTCGATTACATGGGACGCCATCGCACCTACGGCCCGGTGCGGGTGCTGCCGACGCACACGTTCTTTTACGGCATGGAACAGGGCGACCAGATCAGCGCCGAGATCGACCCCGGCAAGACGCTCGAGATTCGCCTGATCGCGGTGGGCGACACGCAGGACGATGGCGAGGTGCGGGTGTTCTTCGAGCTGAACGGCCAGCCGCGCACGATCCGCATTCCCGACCGCAAGGCCAAGGCCACCACGGCGGCGCGACCCAAGGCGGAAGTGGCCAACCCCAACCACATCGGCGCGCCGATGCCGGGGGTCGTGGCCTCGGTCGTCGTGACGGCGGGGGCGAAGGTCAAGGAGGGCGACCTGCTGCTGACCATCGAGGCGATGAAGATGGAAACCGGCCTGCACGCCGAGCGCGACGCGGTGGTGAAGGCGGTGCATGTGCAGGCGGCGGCGCAGATCGACGCGAAGGATTTGTTGATCGAGTTGGAGTGAGGGTGGGGTGTGGGTGGGGTGTGGGGCTCGAATCAACCATTCCTTTGGGAAGCAAAAATTGAATGCAGATGCTGCTGAGCATTCAAAAAGAACTTTTCTGAAAAGGATAAGTTGATGATTAACTTGCAAGAGGAGACACAGAAACTTCTCAAATCAAAGTCTGGATCTCCATTTCTTTTTGTTGGTTCGGGCTTCTCTCGAAGATATATCGGAATAGAAGATTGGAGAGGATTACTAACCCGATTTTGTGACGATATATTGGAATTTGATTACTACTCCGCGACAGCGAACGGAAACCTTCCAAAAGCAGCGACTCTCTTGGCGAAGGATTTCCATGAGATATGGTGGAAGGAAGCAAAGTATGAGAACTCCAGAAAAAAATACAAAGACAGCACAACTTCGATTTCCGACGCCTTAAAAAACGAAATTTGTGAGTACATTGGAAGCGTAGACACCACTGGGAACTCAGCTAAAAATATTCAGGCGGAACTCTCAATCCTAAAAGAGATAAACGTTGACGGGATTATAACGACAAATTGGGACTTTCTTCTTGAGGAAGTATTTCCTGAGTATAGAGTTTTTATCGGACAAGAAGAGTTACTTTTCTCAAATCCACAAGCGATTGCAGAGATATACAAAATCCATGGATGCGCGAGCAGACCAAGTAGTTTAGTCCTCACTGAAGAAGATTACGAAGATTTCGAAGGTAAGAACCCATACCTGGCCGCTAAGCTCATCACGCTCTTTATCGAACATCCTATATTTTTTATCGGATATTCAGTCACCGACCCACATATACAAACAATTATTTTCTCAATTGCCCAATGCCTCACAGAAGAGAAATTAGAGAAATTCAGCGAAAACCTCATTTTTGTTCGAAGGGCAAACGGTGAAAAGGAGTCCATGCAAAAACTAAACTTCAGCACAGCTGGTCGAAACATAATTGCTACTGTACTCGTAACCGATGACTTCTCAAAAATATACTCAGCAATAAACGAGAATAAACGCAAGATTCCTGCCCGAATACTGAGATACTGCAAGGAGCAAATGTATGAGCTTGTCAACTCAGAAGAACCAGAGAAAAAACTTTCAGTAATCGACATCGATGAACTCGACACTAGCGATGAGGTGGAGTTTTTAGTTGGCGTGGGCGTCGCCCAAGCGCACTCTGAAGAACAAGATAAACTTGTTGTACAAACGGAAAAGGCGCTTGCTGAAAGCGGGTATCAGGGCGTGAACCTGTCAGATATATATACAGATTTCACAAAAGCAAAATCAGTTTTCGACGCCGAAAAGCTATTGAAACTCGCCTTTCCTGTGTTTCGACGATCAAATACAACTTTTATTCCTGTATTCAGGTACCTCCATGAAGTAGGAATAACCAATGCTCACGAACTTGATAAGTCAACTTACACCTCGGCCAAGATCATTTGCAAGAAGATGGCCAAAAAGAAATACGCGCTTTCATCTTATAAAAGTCAATACGACAATTATTGGTCGAGCAAATCCACATCTGAAATAATCCGTGAAGCTGATCCACAAAAGGTGGCAATATTTGTCACTCATCAAGACCCGAAGGACGTTGAACTTGACGCACTCAAGGAGTTCTTGTCGGTACACAAGCCAGATGACTTTGGAGACCCGTACTCATCATACTACCGAAAGCTTTGTTCCTTTTACGACAGGCTGGCGTACGGGTTTGATCTCAAGGCTTAACTGATAAATACATAAGAGAGAATCTGAGGCGCGTGACGAGAATGGCTACGGACTAGCCTCCCCCACCCCCAAATTTTCCTCTTGCACCCTGCCCCGACACACACTAAATCCGCCCATACCAGATTGGCAGCGCGGGCGTAGCTCAGGGGTAGAGCATAACCTTGCCAAGGTTAGGGTCGGGCGTTCGAATCGCCTCGCCCGCTCCAATCCGGTACGACGATGGCAGCGCGGGCGTAGCTCAGGGGTAGAGCATAACCTTGCCAAGGTTAGGGTCGGGCGTTCGAATCGCCTCGCCCGCTCCATCGTCCTTTCTCCTTCCGTGTGGTGCATCTCCCCCCTTTTCGGGGCGCGCGGTGCTGCCTATAAGGCCGCAACCCAGCCCAAGGAGAGGCGATATGCGCAGCGCCACGATCACCCGCACCACAGCCGAGACAAAGATCACCGCAACGGTCGATCTGGACGGCACCGGGAGCTATGACAACCAGACAGGCGTGGGCTTCTTCGACCACATGCTGGACCAGTTGGCGCGCCATTCCCTGATCGACATGACAGTGCGCTGCGAGGGCGATCTGCATATCGACGATCACCACAGTGTCGAGGATGTGGGCATCGCGCTGGGTCAGGCGCTGAGCGAGGCCATGGGCGACAAGCGCGGGATCGTGCGCTACGGCGCGTGCCTCCTGCCGATGGACGACGCGCTGGTGCGCGCGGCGCTGGACCTCTCGGCGCGGCCGTTCCTCGTGTGGAACGTGGCGATGCCGACCGCCAAGGTGGGCACATTCGACACCGAACTGGTGCGCGAATTCTTCCAGGCGTTCAGCACCCATGGCGGCATCACGCTGCATGTCGACCTGCTGCACGGTGTGAACAGCCACCACATCGCCGAGGCCACGTTCAAGGCGGTGGCGCGCAGCTTGCGCGATGCATTGGAGGTCGATCCCCGCAAGGGCGATGCGATCCCGTCCACCAAGGGGGCGCTGTAACCCGTGCTGACAGCGATCATCGACTACGAGAGCGGCAATCTGCACTCTGCCGAGAAGGCGTTTCAGCGCATGGCTCTGGAGGTCGGCGCGGGATCGGTCGTGGTCACGGCCGACCCCGAGGTGATCGCGGGCGCCGACCGGATCGTGCTGCCCGGCGACGGCGCCTTCCCGGCCTGTGCTGCGGCGCTGCGCGCGTCAGGGGCGTTCGCGGCGATGATTGAGGCGGTCGAGGTCAAGGCCCGCCCGTTCCTCGGAATCTGCGTCGGCATGCAGCTCATGGCGCGTCAGGGTCTGGAATACGAGGCGACGGATGGTCTGGGCTGGATCGACGGCGTGGTCGAACGGATCACGCCCGAAGGTGCGGGCATGAAGGTGCCGCATATGGGCTGGAACGATCTGGTGATCGACGCGCCCCACCCGGTGCTGGAGGGGGTCGAGACCGGCGAACACGCCTATTTCGTGCATTCCTACCAGATGCGCGTCGATACCCCGCACCAGCGTGTGTCCCATGTCGACTACGGCGGCGACGTCACTGCCGTCGTGGCGCGCGACACCATGGTCGGCTTCCAGTTCCACCCCGAGAAAAGCGCGGCCACCGGCCTGCGGATGATCGCCAACTTCCTGCGGTGGGCGCCGTGACGCGCTGAACCCGCAGGAACCGGATCGCCCCGGCACCGGAACAGGCGCAAGCTGATGTCCTGACACAAGGGACATCCCCATGACCGAACCCGTCCTCGCCCTGCTGATCTTTCTGTTCCCGCTGGCCTACAGCCCCGGCCCCGGCAACATGCTCTTCGCCGCCAATGGCGCAGTTTTCGGGCTCCGTGCCACCCTTCCCGCCAGCGCCGGCTATCACCTGGCCACATGGGCGGCGACCGGCTTGCCCGCGCCTTCCGCGACGACCAAAGCGCTGTCTGGCTGAACCGGGGCTTTGCGGCGGTGCTGGCCGGGGTGGCGGTCTGGATGCTGCTGGTCTGAGGCATGTGCAGGGCTCACGCCCGACCGACATGCTCCAGTCCGATCTTCTTCGGTTTCGAAATACCTTGGGGGGTCTGGGGGGCAAAGCCCCCCAGCGTGTCGCGGGGGCGCTGCACCCGCGACACGCAGATCACTTCACCCGCGTCCAGGTCTGGCCGCGACAGATGCCCAGCACGCAGCCTTCGACCTCGAGCTGGTTGCCGCTGAGCGTCATCTTGGAATTGTAGGTCTTGTCGCGGTCCGGGGCCCAGATCTTGCCACCCCCATACGCGCCACCGCCCTGCGGTTTCATCGCCCAGATCATCTGTCGTCCGATATTGGGCGAGGCGATCTTGTTGCCGCTGGCATCATAGCCCTGCCCCAGCACGCCACAGATCTCGGCACCGCAGGGGCTGATGGTGACCAGCCCGTAATTGCCGTCATCACCGGGCTGGGTTTTCCACGTGCCTTCGACCGGATCGGCAAAGGCGGCGGTTGCAGCAAGGACAAGTCCTGCGGCGAGTGTCATCAGTTTCATCTCTGTCTCCTCCCTCAGAGTGGTGCGGAAACTCTGACCCACGGAGTTCGAACCGATCAAGATTGACGCGAGGTCGCGTTGCATGTGCCGTTCCGTCATGTCAAAGCGCGAGGCGACATCTGACCGGAGACCGCGCCATGATCCTTTACCCCGCCATCGACCTCAAGGACGGACAGGCCGTGCGCCTTTTGCGTGGTGACATGGAGAAGTCCACCGTGTTCAACGACGACCCGGCCGCACAGGCGATGGCCTTCGTCGAGGCCGGCTGCGAGTGGCTGCATCTGGTTGATCTGAACGGCGCTTTTGCCGGAGAGCCGGTGAACGCGGCAGCGGTCGAGGCGATTCTCGAGCGCTGCAAGGTGCCCGCGCAACTGGGCGGCGGCATTCGTGACATGGCGACCATCGAGCGCTGGCTCCACAAGGGCTTGCAGCGGGTGATCCTTGGCACCGTAGCGGTCGAGAACCCCGATCTGGTGCGCGAAGCGGCAAAAGCGTTTCCCGGCCATGTGGCTGTCGGCATCGACGCCCGCAATGGCCGCGTGGCGACCAAGGGCTGGGCCGAGGAGACCGACGTGATGGTGACGGATCTGGCAAAATCCTTCGAGGACGCGGGAGTGGCGGCGATCATCTATACCGACATCAACCGCGACGGCGCGATGCAAGGGCCCAACGTGGAGGCCACCGCCGATCTGGCGCGCGCCGTGTCGATCCCGGTGATCGCCTCGGGCGGTGTGTCCTCGCTCGACGATCTGATCGCGCTGCGCGATTGCGGCGCGCAGCTTGACGGTGCGATCTCGGGCCGGGCGCTGTACGATGGCGCGCTCGACCTGACAGAGGCGTTGGCGGTGCTGCGCGCCTAGTTGCTCGCAGCGTCCGTAAACCGCGCCAACGCGCCTGCCATGGGCTGCAGATAGGCGGCATCCTCGGACACGCCGCCAAGCCTGCCCAGCATCGCGGCCGGGTCTTCATAAACCACCTTTGTGGCGCCCATTGCGTCCTGATAGACCAGCACCTTGAGCGGCAGGAACAGGCCTGCCACCGGATCGTCCTTGATCGCGGGTGTGCCCACCTTGGGCGAGCCAAAGATCAAAAGCTGCGATGCGCCGATGTCTTCGCCGATGGATTGCGCCCCGGCCCCGTGGTCGACACGAGCAAAGACGGTGATCCCCGCGCCCTCCATTGCAGCGACCATTGCATCGACAGTCTCGGTCACGCCCAGGGCGCTGGCCTTGGTGGTCATGCCATTGTCCCCGGCAGGGGCGGTTGTGGCGGCCAAGGCAAGCCCGGCGGCAAAGATCAGGTGTTTCATGACTGTCCCCTCAGGTGATTTGACCGCAGGATCGGACAGGTTCCGGTCACTTGATATGCACGATGACGTGAGCGGCCCAAGGGACGCTCAAATCGACCCCGCTTCGACCATGTAATTGTTGGCGGTGCACATCGCCGCGTCGTCGGAGGCGAGGAACAGCACCATGCGGGCCAGGTAGACCGGTTCGATCAGATCGGGCAGGCACTGGCGGTCGCGATGTTTCTCAAGCGCCTCGGGGCTGGCCCAGAGGTCCTTCTGCCGTTCGGTCATCACCCAGCCCGGCACGACCGTATTCACACGGATGCGGTGCCCACCCAGGTCTCGCGCCATGGTGCGGGTCAGGCCATGCACGGCGGCCTTGGCGGTGGTGTAGGCGGGCATGTTGCCCCCCGCTTCCCACCAGCTGTTCGATCCCATGTTGATGATCGACCCACCGCCTGCGTCGATCATGTCGGGGGCCACGGCCTGAATGGCAAAGAACATGTGGCGCAGGTTGGTGGCTTGCCGTTCGTCCCAATACTCGGGCGTCACCTCGCGCCAGTCGTGGCGGTCATCGCGCGCGGCATTGTTCACCAGCACCTGCGCCGGACCAAGCTTGGCCTTCAGCCTGTCAAACGCCGCCTGCAACGCCGGGATGTCGCGCAGATCGGCCTGTTCCCATGCCACCGTGCCCTCGGTCGCCCCTGCCAGTGCCTGTGCGCCCTCGGCGTCCAGATCGACAAACCCCACCTTCGCCCCCTGCGCGGCAAAGGCGGTGACGATCTCGGCCCCGATGCCGGACGCGCCGCCGGTCACGAAGACGGTTTTTCCCTCGAGGCTGGGGTAGCGGGCGAATGCGTGTGACATGGAAGGCTCCTCTTTCATTGGCCCCAAGGCATAATGCGCAACACGCAGGCTTCACAAGCGGCGATCTTCGGGGTACGCGAAGGGCCATGTTGAAGACCCGTATCATCCCCTGTCTCGATGTCGCCGATGGCCGCGTGGTCAAGGGCGTCAATTTCGTCGATCTGCGCGACGCCGGTGATCCGGTCGATGCCGCTCGCGCCTATGATGCGGCGGGCGCGGACGAGATCTGTTTCCTCGACATCCACGCGACCCACGAAAACCGCGGCACGATGTTCGACGTGGTGACCCGCACCGCCGAGCAATGCTTTATCCCGCTGACCGTGGGGGGCGGTGTCCGCACCGTGGCGGATGTGCGCGCGCTCTTGCTGGCAGGGGCCGACAAGGTGTCGTTCAATTCCGCCGCCGTCGCCAACCCGGATGTGGTGGCCGAGGCCGCCGACCAGTTCGGCAGCCAGTGCATCGTCGTCGCCATCGACGCCAAGACGGTCAGCCCCGGCAAATGGGAGATTTTCACCCATGGCGGGCGCAAACCCACGGGAATCGACGCGGTGGATTTCGCCCGCACCGTAGTCGCCAAGGGTGCGGGCGAAATCCTGCTCACCTCCATGGACCGCGACGGCACCAGAGCAGGCTTCAACCTGCCGCTGACCCGCGCGATATCGGACGCCGTGGATGTGCCGGTGATCGCGTCGGGCGGCGTGGGCACGCTGGATCACCTTGTCGAAGGGGTTACCGAAGGGGGTGCCAGCGCAGTGCTGGCCGCGTCGATCTTCCATTTCGGCGAATACACGATCGGCGAGGCCAAGGCGCACATGGCCGCCGCAGGTATCCCGGTGAGGCTGACATGACGCTGGACGAGCTTGAACAGATCGTGGCAGCCCGCGCCACCGCGCCCGCAGACGAAAGCTGGACCGCGAAACTGCTGGCCAAGGGCCCCGAGAAATGCGCCGAGAAATTCGGCGAAGAAGCCATCGAGGCGGTGATCGAAGCGGTCAAGGGCGACCGCGACCGCCTCACCTCGGAGGCGGCCGACGTGCTCTTTCACCTGCTGGTGATGCTGAAATCGCGGGACGTGGCCTTGGCCGACGTGATGGCCGAGCTTGACCGCCGTCAGGGCCAGTCCGGATTGCAGGAAAAAGCAAAGCGGTCCTGACCTTCTCTGGTTTCCAAATACCTCGGGGGAGTCGCCTGAAAGGCGACGGGGGCAGCGCCCCCACTCGTTTCCGCCTGCGGAAACGCACGATGCGTCACCGCATCGTGACCCGGCCTCAGAGCTTGGAGGACAGGATACCGGTGTTGAACCCGCCCATGCGCAGTTCGCCGAAAAGCCGCTGGTATTCGATCTTGGGGCAGCGGTTCATCACGACATCCACACCGCGCGCTTCGGCCTTGGCCGCCGCGTCGGCATGCTCCACACCGATCTGCATCCACACGGTCTGCAAATCGGGGAACTGCTCCAGCGCCTCGTCCACGATGGGCGGCACCGCCTCGGAACGCCGAAAGATGTCCACCATGTCAACGGGACCGTCGATGTCCGAGAGCGACGCCTTCACCTCCGCGCCGAAAAGCTGCTGGCCCGCATGTCCGGGATTGACCGGGATCAACGTGAACCCCTTGAGCGACAGGTAGCGCGCCACGTAGTAGGAGGGGCGCACGGGGTTCATCGACACGCCCACAACCGCCACGGTCTTGGTGCGTTTCAGGATGGTGCGCAGGAAGTCATCGGAATAGGTCATGGCCCCTCTCTAGCCTGTCGCGCGGCAAAGAAAAAGCGCCCAAGGCAACCTTGGGCGCAAGTGTTGGAACGAGGGACAGTGAAGGTACGACGGGTGTTCCAGTCCCGCGACCCTGCATTTCAGTTAGGGTCGATTCTGAGCGTTTAAAGGGAAAAACCACCAATCCTGGTCACAGTTGCGTCAGCGATCAGGGCAAAAGCGGCTCTGCCACGACCTGAGGCTCGGTGACATGCAGCGTTTCGTGTATGCGCTCGGACGGATCGTCACCCACCCGGCGCGAGCGGCGATAGAGGAACAGCTTTCCCCAGCCTTTCCAATTGCCCGAGGACGGCGCGTGCACGTTCTGCGCAAAGCGCATGCGCCAGTTTTCGGGCAGCGGCAGACCGGCGCTTTCGGCCCGGTCGAGCATCCAGACCAGCGGGATATTGGCCAGCGGCCGCGCCTCTTCATGGCCGCGCAATTGCCCGCCGATATCGCCATGCACCCCCTTGAACCAGACCTGTTCCACATGCCCGCCCCAGCCCGGCGGGCAGGACCAGAGCACGGGCTCATAGGCCATGCGTCGTTCGTGATAGGCCAGCGCGTGAAAGCCGTGCCGGATCGAGGGGCCAAGCTGGTCGCTGTGGAATGCGTGTTTGTCATTGGTGAAGCGCCAGATCAGCGGCAGCCGTATGCCCAGCGCCTTGACCGTGTCCCAGACCCCGACAACCGTGATCTCTGGCGCGTCGTGGCAGTAGGCGCGGACAAAGGCCTGCGCGGTGCAGGCTTCGGATGCATAGCGGTAGAGGCGGTAGGCTTGGCGGACATTGCGTTCGGTCGCATGTTCGGCCCGTACCAGCCCGATCCTGTCGATCACCCCGGCCAGCGACCGCACCGCATAGGCGCCCCGGGAATAGCCGAAGAAAAAGATCCGGTCCCCCGGTCGATAGCGCGAGGCCAGAAAGCCGTAGGCTCGGCAGATCTGGCGGTTGATCCCGCGCCCGACTGCGATGTCCGACGCGCTGCGCCAGTCCGACCATTGCAGTCCGGATTCGTAATAGACCGACAGATCGCCGCCCACCTCTTGCAGCAGGCGGTAGAGACAGCCTGCATTGCTTTCGCATCCCGGCTCGAGCGAGGACAGCGTGCCGTCAAGGATGATGACGTGATCGCGGGAGCCGCGCCGGACGGAAACCTGTGACTGGCCCGCAGAAAACCGTCTGCGGAACCAGCCAAGAATTGTGTCACTCAGCCGCGACGCGCGCATCCTGCAACATGCCCCAGACCCGTTGCGGTGTGAACGGCATGTCGGCCTGACGCACGCCGCGTGACCACATGGCGTCCTGAACGGCGTTCGCCACGGCTGCCAGCGCACCGACAGTGCCCGCCTCTCCGCAGCCCTTCATGCCCATCGGGTTGGTTTTGGACGGCGTCGCTTCCGTGGTGAATCCGATCATGGGAATATCATTGGCGCGCGGCATCGCGTAGTCCATGAACGTTGCCGTGAGCAGTTGCCCGTCTTCGTCATAGACCACCCGTTCGGTGATCGCCTGCCCCAGACCCTGCGCCACGCCGCCATGCACCTGGCCCTCGGCCAGCATCGGGTTGATGAGATTGCCGAAATCGTCCACGACCGTATAGCGGTCGACGATGACATGGCCCGTGTCGGGGTCGATCTCGACCTCGGCCACGTGAGCACCGTTGGGGAAACTGCGCGCGTCCAGAGTTGCGGTCGCGTCAAAGGTCAGCAGGTCCTCGCGCCCCGCCTCGCGCGCCATCTGCGCCACTTCGAGCATGGTCGGTGTGACGTTCGACGTGCCGACGCGGAACTGTTCGTCGTCAAAGCTGATCTCGCTTTCCTCGACGCCCTGCGCGTCGGCAAGGAAGGCTGTGAAGGCGGTGAGGATCTTGTCCACCGCCGCCAGCGTCGCGGTGTTCTGGATCGTGACAGACCGCGATCCACCCGTGCCACCGCCGCGCGCGATCAGGTCGCTGTCGCCCTGCACGAAACGGATCTTCTCCGCCGGGATGCCCGTCTGGTCCGCCAAGAACTGCGTGAACACGGTCTCGTGCCCCTGCCCGTTGGATTGCGTGCCGACATAGATCGACGCGCCGCCATCCTCGTCGAAGGTGACCTTGGCGTCCTCGACCGGCGCACCGAGAATGCTTTCGATGTAGTAGCACAGCCCGATGCCCCGCAGCTTGCCCTCTGCTTCGGACGCAGCACGGCGGGCATCGAACCCGGCACGGTCGGCAAAGCCTTCGGCGCGGGTCAGAACGCGGTCGAAATCGCCAACGTCATAGGTCTCGCCGGTGGTTGTCTTGTAGGGAAACTGGTGCGGCTTGATGAAATTGATGCGGCGCAGTTCCCACGGATCAAGACCCAGATCGCGCGCGGCGCGGTCCATGACGCGCTCCAGAAGGTAGATCGCCTCGGGCCGCCCGGCCCCACGGTACGCATCGACCGGCGTGGTGTTGGTATAGACGCCTTCGACCTGCAGCCACGAGGTCTGCACGTCATAGGTGCCCATCAGGACCTTGGAGAACAGGTTCGTCTGGATGGCCTGCGCGAAATGCGAATTGTACGCGCCCATATTGGCCACGGTCTGCACCCGGTAGGCGGTGATGCGGTTGTTCTGGTCAAAGGCCAGTTCAGCCGTGTGGCGCAGGTCGCGGCCCGCATTGTCCGACAGCATCGCCTCGGTGCGGTCCGACATCCAGCGCACGGGCTTTCCCAGCATCTTGCAGGCGATGGCGGTCAGGAAATTCTCGGGATGCGGCATCGCCTTCATGCCGAAGCCACCGCCTGTGTCGGGGTTGGTGACGCGGATATCACCCTCGGCCATGTTGAGCACGCGGGCCATCTGTTTCTTGTGCTCCCAGACACCCTGCGCGTTCAACGCGAAATGCAGGCGGCCGCCCTCCATCTCGGCGTAGCAGCCGCGCGGCTCCATCGCGTTGACGATGATGCGGTTGTCCTCGACATCCAGACTGACGGTGCGGTGCGCGGTCTTGAACGCCTGTTCCGTCGCGTCCTCGTCACCCATGCCCCAGTCGAAAGCCACGTTGCCCGGTGCCTTGGAATGCAGTGCTTCACCGCCCGAGGCGAGGCCCAGATGCACCGGCTTGTCGGTATAATCGAACTCGATCAGCTCTGCGGCATCGCGCGCCGCCTGAAGACTTTCGGCCACGATGAACGCCACCGCTTCGCCGACGTAGCGCACGGTATCCGTCGCAAGGATCGGGCGGAACGGTGCGGCCCCCATGGTGCCGTCGCGGTTCGGAACGGTGGTGCCCCAGAGCCCCTCTGTATAGCCCGCCTCGGCCAGATCGGCGGCCGTCAGGACCAGATGAACACCCGGTGCCTCGCGCGCGCCCGACACATCCAGCGTGTCGATATCGGCATGGGCCACGTTGGAGCGGAAGACGTAGCCCCGCAGAGCATCCACCGGCGCGATGTCATCGACATAGCGCCCGGTCCCGTTGAGAAAGCGAATATCCTCAACCCGTTTGACAGGCTGTGACTTGCCGAATTTTTCCATGTCCGTCCTCGCGCGATTGACCCCGTGGGCTTGAGCGGGACACTAGCCTGCGAGACCGTACTGTCCAGCCTCTTCGCGTCAATCGGACAGGTCGATCATGTGGCGTGTGCCATATCCGTTGAACCCGGTGACCAGCGCGAGACTGTAGGCCCCTGCCCCGGTCAGCAGGATATGGTCCTGTTCGGCTGTATCGGCAGGCAAGGCCCATGTGCCGGGCACCCGGTCGAGGCTGTCACAGGTGGGGCCGAAGATGGTGAAGGGCTGTGCCTTTGCGCTGCGGTTTTGCCCCGAACCATCGAACACGGAATGCTGCGCAGGCACCGGCATGTCGCGCCATTCGCCCAGCGCGCCGTACAGCCCGTCATTGAGGTAAAGCGAGTCCCCGCTGCGCGCCTTGACCCGCAGCAAAAGCCAGAGCGCATCGGCCACCATCGCCCGCCCCGGTTCACACCAGAGCCGCGGCGTGTGATCGGGAAACCGCGCGGCGGTGGCGCTGCGGATGGTGTCGAAAATCCGGGCAAGCGGGTTGTCCTGCGTGTCGCTGACCGCCGGAAATCCGCCACCGACATTGAGCGCAGCAAGACGCACCCCGGCGTTCCGGGCGATGGTCGCACAGGCGGCGATGTAATCCGCCCAGCTGGACGCATCGGTACATTGCGTGCCGGGATGGAAGGTCAGCGCAGGCGTCAGCCCCCGCGACGCCACCTCTTTCAGAAGCGCAGTTGCGTCCTCGGGTGAGGCGCCGAACTTGCTGCCGAAATCATAGGCACCACCGCTGCGGCGCAGGGTCAGGCGCACGGCGATTTCGGTGTCTGGCGGCAGATCGCCCAGTTTGTCGAGCTCTGACACGCGGTCGACGGACCAGGACGCGATGCCCAGCGCCTTGGCCTCTGCGATCTCGGTCATGGACCGGATCGGGTTGTGATAGTGCAGCCGCGCGTTCGGACAGACGCGCCGCGCCGCCTGCATCTCGGCGACCGAGGCGACATCGAACGTGGTGATCCCTGTCTTCGTCAGAATGGACAAAATCTCGGCGGCGGGATTGGCCTTGACCGCGTAGCTGACCGTTCCGGGAAACCCACGCTGAAAGCCTTGCGCGGTGCGGATCAGCGCATGGGGCCGGAACAGCGCCAGCGGCGCGTCGGGCTGTGTTTCGCGGATCAACGTTGCAACACGGGCCTGATCGAACCGCGCATGTTTGATGTCGTCTTCGCCTGCACTCATCGGGGGCCTCGTTCTGCGACGGGTTATGCTCTGGTCCAAGTCTGCGGCCGGACGCCGTCAGATCCTGTCGGCAGTTCTTGCAAAAATGACTCTTTTGCACTCAAACTGACGGGATGACGCTACAGATCGACGAAACAGATGCCGAATTGATCGCCCTGCTGCGACGCGATGCGCGCATGCCGGTGGCAGAACTGGCGCGCAAGCTGGGGCTGGCGCGCACAACGGTGCAGGGCCGCATCGACCGGTTGCTGGAACGCGGCGTGATCGCCGGGTTCACCCTGCGCAGCGGCGATGCGCTGGCGGCACCGATCCGGGCGACGGTGCTGGTGTCGATTGCGCCACGCACCGGGCCGGGGGTGCTGTCACGGTTGCGGGCGCTGCCCAGCGTGGAAGCGGTGTTCACCGTGTCGGGGAGGGTCGATCTGGTGGTCGAGATCAGCGCGCAGACAACACAGGATCTGGACCGCGCGCTGGACGACATTGCCGAAGCGAAAGGCGTTCAGAGCTCCGAGAGTTTCATCCACCTGTCGACCAAGATCGACCGACGGGGATAGGCGACGCGCCTAGTCTTCCTCGGCGGTGCTGTACTTCTGGATCAGCCCCGCCTGCGCGACGAAGAAGGCAAAGGTCACGCCCATTTGTCCGACCGTGTCCCACAGGACGAAAGCCTGTTCCGACATCAATTGCCAGATCGCAACGTTCAACACCGCCATCCCGAAAAAGAACCCGGTGACGCGGCGCGTCAGCTTCATCCAGCCGTCATCCTGAAGGGGCATCAGTTCTTCCATCACGTAGCGCAGCCATGATCGGCCGAAGAGCAGCCCGATGCCAAGGATGGCCCCGAAGGCACCATAGATCAGTGTCGGCTTCAGCTTGACGAAGCGGTCATCATTGAACCACACGGTCAGCCCGCCCATGACAATCAGAACCACTGCCGTGAACACCTGCATGCGCCCGATGGTGCCGGTGAGCCACCAGATCGCTGCCATCGAGGCAAGCAACACGGGCACGAACACTGCCGTCATCGCTACAAAGGCGCTGTAATCCTGCCCGCCAACGGTGAAAACAGTGTCCTGAAACCAGAAATAGGCTGCAAGAAAGCCCAGCACCGGACCCAGTTCGAGGGTGGATTTCACCCATTGCGGGATGTGCCGTTGTGTCACTGATCAGTCTCCGAATTCCACGATGACAGCCCCTAACGCGATCAGGGCCATGAGCGCAATCCTGCGCGGTCCCACGGTTTCCTTCAAGAACACCCAGCCGATGATCGCAGCGAACACGGTCGATGTCTCGCGCAACACCGCCGCTTCGCCCACATTGTCGAGGCGCGTGGCCACCATGATGGAGCCAAAACTGAAAAAAGCCACCAGCCCGCCGATCACACCTCTGACAGCCAGCGGCCCCAGAGCGGGCCTGAGCGCCATGTTGCGATAGCGCCGCGCCGCGATGACCGGCATGACAAACCCGTCGATCATGAAGAACCACGCAAGGAAGGTGAACGGGTCGGCCGTCGCGCGGATACCGTAGGCGTCATAGGTGGTGTAAAGCGCCACGAAGAGCCCCGTGGCAATCGCCAGCATCAGCGCCACCGCAAGCGTGTCGCGTTCGGGCACGAGGTAGATCAGGTTGTAGACCGCAAGCCCGAAGATGCCCGACAGCAGCACCGCAAGGCCAAGCCATTGCGTTGGGGAAAACACCTCTCCGAAGATCAGATAGGCACCGATCACCGCGAAAAGCGGCCCCGTGCCGCGCACCACAGGGTAGACGACCGTATAGGCGCCCTTGGTGTAGGCCTGCGCCTGCAAGAGCTTGTAGAGCAAATGAATCACGAAAGCCCCGAAGAAGATCAGCCACATATGCGGCTCGGGCCAGGGCACGACGAAAAGCGCAAAGGGTGCGGCCATCAGGCAGTAGCTCGCATCAATCGCGCCGCGCGACATCCAGGGATCATGCCGCCCTTTCTGCAAGGCACCAAAGATGGCGTGCAGCAGCGCCGCCAGAAGCGCAAGCCAGAGGGCAAGCTGCTGACCGGCAGCCGTCCCTTCGATCGACACAAGCCAGGCGCTCATCTGCGGAACAATGCCTCGCGCCGGATCGTTGGGAGGTGAGACATGTCTGAGGCCACTTTATGGAATTCCTGCTCGACGACCTGACCAGCACCTTTTCGGAAGTGCCCGCAGGTGTTGCGTTCCTGCGGATCGTGAGCGCGGTGGTTCTGGCAGCCGTGATCGGTCTGGAACGGGAACGGCGAAAAAAGCCCGCCGGGTTGCGCACGCATATCCTTGTGTCCGTTGCGGCCTGCCTTTTCGTGATTTTGGGTCAGGAGATTGCCGCGCTGGATTTCGGCGGTGACGCCAAGCGGGTCGATCCGCTGCGCATGATCGAAGCGGTCACGGCCGGTGTCGCGTTCCTTGCGGCCGGTCTGATCTTTACCTCCAACGGCGAAGTGCGGAATGTCACCACGGGCACATCGCTCTGGCTGGCGGGTGCGGTGGGTCTGGGCTGTGGTGCGGGTCAGATCGCGCTCGCGGCGATGGCAACCGGGGTTGTCATGTTCGTGCTGATGCTGTTGCGCCAGTTGGAAAAACTGATGGGCACGCACTAGTCGGTCACACCGGTGAGCGCCGCCGCGAATTCCTCGGGGTCGAAAGGCTGCAGATCGTCGATCTGTTCGCCCACACCGATGGCGTGAATGGGCAGGCCGAACTTGTCGGCCAAGGCCACCAGCACGCCACCCTTGGCAGTGCCGTCGAGTTTCGTCATCACGAGGCCGGTGACATCGGCCAGTTTCTGAAAGGTTTCGACCTGGCTCAGGGCGTTCTGGCCCGTGGTGGCATCAAGGACAAGAATGGTGTTGTGCGGCGCGTCGGGGTCTTTCTTGCGGATCACGCGGACGATCTTGGCCAGTTCCTCCATCAGGTCGGCGCGGTTCTGCAACCGACCTGCGGTGTCGATCATCAAGAGATCCGCACCATCCGACTGTGCCTTGGTCATGGCGTCAAAGGCAAGGCTGGCGGGGTCCGATCCTTCGGGCGCGGTCAGCACCGGCACACCGGCGCGGTCCCCCCATATTTGAAGCTGTTCCACAGCCGCCGCGCGGAACGTGTCACCGGCGGCGATCACGACGTTCTTGCCCGCGGCGCGAAACTGGCTGGCCAGCTTGCCGATGGTCGTCGTCTTGCCCGACCCGTTCACGCCCACCACCAGCACCACCTGCGGCTTGGTCGGATAGAGAGGCAGTGGTCGCGCGACAGGTTCCATGATGCGGGTCACTTCGGCGGCGAGCAATTGCTTGATCTCGCGCACGCTGAGTTTCTTGCCATAGCGCCCTTCGGCGATGTTGGCGGTGACCCGCAGCGAGGTATCGACCCCCATATCGGCTTGGATCAACAGCTCTTCGAGCTGTTCCAGCATGGCGTCGTCAAGTTCGCGCCTCAGTTCCGTGGGTGCCGCTTTCCGTCCCAGAAGGCGATCCAGGAAACCCGGCTTGCCGGCAGTTTCAGGGCGGGCTTCCTCGACAGGTGCCATGCCGCCGCGGGCGATCTCGGCAACACCGATGTCCTGCACGGCGGCCTGCCCCATCGATTGCACGGGTATTTCGGTCGGCGGGCCCGGCGGGATTTCCGATGGCGGCGACGGGGTCGGGTCACTGGGTTGTGGTGCCTCCGACGGTGGCGGTGGCGGGCTCACCGGTGTCGGTTCGGGCGCGGGCATGTCCGGGCCGGGTGTGCTGGGCGGTTCCTGCCCCGGCACATCGGGTTCCGGCACTTCCTGCGGGCGCTCGGGCTCGGGCAGATCCGGCTGCGGCACCTCGCGCGGCGCGTCCGGGTCGGGCAGATCGGGTTCCGGCACCTCTTCGGGCGTTTCGGGCGCTGGCACGTCCGGCGGCGGCGAGGCCGGCTCCGGCTCGTTCGGAGGCGTGTCGGGGGGTGGATCGTTCGGCGGGGGTGCTTCGGGTGTGGGCGTTTCCGCGCCGCCATCCGCGACGATGGCGTCAAGCCCCTCGTCCAGCTTGGACGAGGATTTGAAAAGCTTCGATTTCAGCTTGCCGAAAAAGGACATAGGGGACCGTTCGTTCAAGGGTCGTTCCCTTTCACCTAGTCCTTTCCGGGCAAAGATGGAAGGCTCAGACCTCGTCGGGGAAATGCTTCATGGTCAACCGGATGGGGTTCGGCGCCGCCTGTCCCAGACCGCAGATCGACGCATCCGCCATCGCCTGACAAACGTCCTCCAGAAGCGGTTTGTTCCAGCGTTCGGCCTGCATCAGCTTGACCGCCTTTTCGCAACCCACCCGGCACGGGGTGCACTGACCACAGGACTCGTCCTCGAAAAACCGCAGCATGTTGAGCGCGGCATCGCGCACGCGGTCGGTGTCGGACAGCACCACGACAGCAGCGGACCCGATGAACGACCCGTGCGGCTGCAACGTGTCGAAGTCGAGCGGAACATCATCCATCGACGCAGGCAGGATGCCCGAGGACGGACCGCCGGGCTGATACGCCTTGAAGCCGTGCCCCTCGGCCATGCCGCCCGCGGCCGCGATGATGTCGGTGATCGTGCTGCCCGCGGGCAGAAGATAGACACCCGGATTGGCGACGCGACCGGATACGGAATAGGACCGCAGCCCCTTGCGGCCGTTGCGTTCGACGGTGTTCAGAACTTCCGGCCCCTCGCGGCAGATGCGCGTGATCCAGTGCAGGGTCTCGATATTGTGCACCAGCGTGGGCCGATCAAAGAGCCCGACCTGCGCCACATAGGGTGGACGGTGACGCGGGATGCCGCGCTTGCCCTCGATGCTTTCGATCATCGCGGATTCTTCACCGCAGATATAGGCCCCCGCCCCGCGCCGCAGGTCGATATAGCCGGGTGCGACCATGCCAGCGGCTTCAAGTGCCGCGATCTCGCGGCGCAGGATGGCAAGCACGGCGGGGTATTCGTCGCGCATGTAGATGAAGCAGGTCTTGGCCTCGACCGCCCAGGCGGCGATCAGCATGCCTTCGAGGAAGAGATGCGGGATGCGTTCGAGGTAGAACCGGTCCTTGAACGTGCCCGGTTCGCCCTCGTCGCCGTTTACGGCAAGATAGCGCGGGCCGGGATTGGCACGCACGAAGCCCCATTTCCGGCCTGACGGGAACCCAGCCCCGCCCAGACCGCGCAGGCCAGAAGCCAGCACCTTGTCCTGTACGTCTTCCCAATTGCCATTGGCGCGCAGGTCGATCAGCGCGGAATAGCCGCCGGTCTTCAGGTAGGCGTTCAGATCCTGGTAATCGGGGATGTGGGCATGGGTGTCGCCCGCCGCGATCGCCGTCTGCACCTTTTCGGGGGTGGCGTGGTCGATATGGTTGTGGCCCAGCTCCAGCACCGGTGCGGTGTCGCAACGGCCCATGCAGGGGGCACGCACGACGCGCACCGCAGTCGGATCAAGCCCGTCCTCCAGTGCCTGTTGCAGCGCCTGCGCGCCTGCCAGTTCACAGGACAGCGAATCGCAGACCCGGATGGTCAGCGCGGGCGGCGGGGTTTCGCCTTCCTTCACGACGTCGAAATGCGCGTAGAAGGTCGCGACCTCGTAGACCTCGGCCATGCTCAGGCGCATCTCTTCGGCCAGCGCGCGCAGGTGGTCGGCGCTCAGATGGCCGTATGCGTCCTGAATCAGGTGCAGGAACTCGATCAGCAGGTCGCGCCGGCGGGGTTGGTCGGCCAGCAGCGCCTGTACCTCGGCCAGCGCTTCGTCGGTGTATTGACGGCCCTTGGGCGTCTTGCGGCCCTTGCCACGTCCGGATTTCCACACACCCTTGCGTTCGTCCAATGCCATCGAGATCGTCCTTTGTTCGCGCCACGCCGCAAACTCGCACAGGCGCGACCCTGCCACGAGCCTGAAAACGACGCTAAACGCAGCCCAACCGCCTTGGCACCGGCGTGCATGGGCAACCTGTGTGGAATTTCGGAAATCTTACGCCGATGTCATTTGAACCGGGCGCGCGTCTTGGCTAGGCTTGCGCCATGTTGAACACACTCAAATCCGCCACGCTTGCGATCCTTCTGGCCACGCCCTGCCTTGGGGCTGAGCCGATGAACGGCGCGCAGTTCGAAGCTTATGTGACCGGAAAGACGCTTTATTTCGGGCAGGGCGGTCAGGCCTACGGCGTTGAGGAATATCTCGAGGACCGCCGCGTGCGGTGGTCGTTCCTGGACGGCAAGTGCAAGGACGGCATCTGGTACGAAGAGCAGGACATGATCTGCTTCGTCTACGAGGACAATCCGACGCCGCAATGCTGGTCGTTCTTCAAAGAGGCCAACGGGTTGCGGGCAATTTTCGAGAATGACCCGAACGCGACGACACTTTACGAGGCGCAGCAGAATGACGAGCCGATGGTGTGCCTTGGCCCGGAGGTTGGGGTCTGAGGTTTGTGCGGTCGGTGCGGATGATGCGCTCTGCGCCGAAATAGCAAAGCGCATGCGTTGATCACAGCTGCGTTCGACCCCGCACTTGGCTGTTTTTACGGCAGAAACAACTATTTTTTAAGAACTGTCTTAGAAACTTAGTACTAAGTTTCTTGGGGCCCTCCATAAAATTCTGGCGGAAGCGTGCGGCAGGTGGCGCACCATGTCACCACCAGAAATCCCAAGCTCGGTCTGAACAGGCGGCACTCCAAACGCACAAAAAAAGGGGCCAGCCTTTCGGCCAGCCCCTTCGATGTCGGAAGGTCGACGTTACTCGCGGTTGCCGAACAACTGCAGCAGGAACATGAACATGTTGATGAAGTTCAGATACAGGCTCAGCGCGCCCATGATGCCCGACTTCGTCATCCATTCCTTGTCGCCGTGCGCGGCGTGCTCAAGGTACGTGTTCTTGATGTTCTGCGTGTCATAGGCCGTCAGACCTGCGAAGATCAGCACGCCAAGGATCGAAATCGCGAACATGATCGCCGGCGACTGCAGGAAAATGTTGACGATCATCGCCACGACCAGGCCGATCACACCCATGATCAGGAACGCGCCCCAACCCGAGATGTCCTTCTTGGTTGTGTAGCCATAAAGCGACAGCCCCGCGAAGGCGATCGAGGTCACGAGAAAGATCTGTGCGATCGACATGCCGGTGAAGGCCACGAAAATCCACGCGAGGCTCAGGCCCATGACCGATGCGAAGGCGTAGAAGAACAATTGCGCGCCAGCGGCGGACAGCTTGTTGATCATCGCGCTCATGGTGAAGACCATGATCAGCGGGGCGAACATGATGATCCAGCCAAGAATGTTCGGCTGAAGCGTCGCCGGATCGCGGAAAATCGCCAACAGGTCAGGGCTTGTGCCCACGGCCCAAGCGACAGCAAAGGTGAGCAGCATGCCGACAGACATGGTGCCATACACCTTGTTCATGTGCGCGCGCAGACCCTCATCAATCTGGGCGGCTCGGGCGCCAGCAACGCCGGTCGACCGGATTGTGTTAAACTCAGCCATTCATCCCTCCGAAATACAATGGATGCCACCCGCGTCTGCGGGGACAGATGAGCAGAATATCGGGGCTTGCCGACCGCATTTCAAGCATTGCTGCATGATCTGCATGTCAAAAAATGCACCGAATTTGCATTTTTGGGCATTTTGGGGGGAAGGTCGGTCCTGAGTCATCCGATCCAAGAGGCCGGAGCGTCCCAGACCGGGCGATTTGCCTCGGCTTCGGCGGTGCGGCGATCAACACCGATATCCGCCAGAAGATGCGCGTCGAGCGTCGCCAGACGGGCGCGGCTGCGCTGCATCGCCAGCGCGGCCGAAAGGCGGGTCAGCAGGCCGGTGCGGTGGGCGGGCCGCGACGGGATTTCAAAACCAGAGTGCATCATGCGCGACATGTCATGTCCTTTCCATTTCGTGATGTGTTCGATCCGAACCATCGTATTGCCTGATGCATATGGCGATGCTATCGTCATTTGTGAAACGAATGTTATTGAAGTCATCCATCATGGTTTGTGATATATGAGAAACTTGGACATCACGACGCTGCGGTCCTTCATCGCGGTGGCCGATGCGGGCGGCGTTACACGGGCCGCGTCCTTTCTGAACCTGACGCAATCCGCCGTGTCGATGCAGATCAAGCGGCTGGAAGACAGCCTCGATCTGACCCTGCTCGACCGGCAGGGGCGCGGCGTGGCACTCACCTCGGCGGGCGAACAGCTTCTGGCCTATGCGCGGCGCATCGTCGATCTGAACGACGAGGTCTACGGCAAGCTGACCAACACGGTCTGGGAAGGCGAGATCGTCCTCGGCGTGCCGCATGACATCATCTATCCCGCGATCCCCAATGTGATGAAGGCGATGCAGCGCGATTTTCCCCGCGTGAAGGTGCAGCTTATCAGCTCGTACACGAGTGATCTGAAGGATCAGTTTGCGCGCGGCGAGGTCGATGTCATCCTGACCACCGAGACACGGCCCGACAGCGCCGCCGAGATCATGATGAAGGTTCCGCTGCGCTGGTACGGTGCCCCCGGCGGTCAGGCGTGGAAGGTCAGCCCCCTGCCCGTCGCCTTCTGCAACCATTGTTCGTTTCGCCCCGTGGCGCTGGGAACGCTGGAAAAGACCAGCACGGCCTGGGATCTGGTTCTGTCCTCTGACAGCGACCGCGCCATCGAAGTGGCGGTCTGCGCCGATCTCGCGATCACGTCGGTGCTTGAAGGCCACGAACCGCCGCAATTCGAAGCCATCCCGCTGAGCGCCAACCTGCCCGATCTCGGACAGCAGTCCGTTGCGCTCTATCGCGGCACGGCGCGGCCACAGATCATTGAGCCGCTGTGCGACCTGCTGCGCCGGGAATTCGCGGCGATCTCGGGCGTCGATCTGCGCGCGGCGGCAGAGTAAGGCGCGGGCTTAGGCCTCGTCGGCCAGACGGATGACAACCTTGCCGGTGGAGGCCCGGCTGCGCAAAAGCTCCAGCCCCTCCGCCACCGTGTCCAGCTCCAGAACATGGCTGACATGCGGCTTCAGCTTGCCGTCGCAATACCAGTCCATCAGCGTCGCAAGGCTGCCCGTGACCACTTCGGGCCGGAACTGCAGATAGCCGCCCCAGTAGACCCCCAGCACCGAGATGTTCTTGACCAGCAGATGGTTCGACTTGATCTGCGGCACGTCCCCGCTGGCAAAACCGATGGGCAGAAGCCGCGCCTCGGGATTGCAGGACCGGAACGCCGCGATGAACTGGTCGCCACCCACCGGATCATAGACCACGTCCGCGCCGCCCAGCGCCTTCATCTCGGTGCGGATGTCCTGCGTCGCGGCGTCGATCAGGTGATCCGCTCCCGCCGCCCTGGCCGCGTCGAGCTTGGCCGCGCCGCGTGCGCAGGCGACCACCTTGGCGCGCATCAGCTTGCCGATCTCGACCGCCGTCAGCCCGACACCGCCCGCAGCCCCCAGCACGAGCAGCGTTTCGCCCGGTTTCAGCCGCGCCCGGTGATCCAGCGCGACATGGCTGGTGCCATAGGCGATCTGGAACGCCGCCGCGTCGATCATCGACATCGCATCCGGCAGACGCACCGCGCGGCGCGCGTCGAAACAGCCATACTCGGCCAGCCCGCCCTGCCCGCCGAACACCGCAACACGGTCGCCGACCGCAAGCCCCGTCACCGCGTCGCCCAGCGCATCCACCGTTCCCGACACCTCCATACCGAGAGTGAAGGGAAGCTGCGGCGTGTCCTGATAGGTGCCTTTGACCATCAGGAGATCGGCGAAATTCAACCCGCAAGCATGGATTCGCACCCGGATTTCACCCGCTGCGGGGTCAGGAACGGCCACATCGTGAATCTCCGGTGCGGCGTCGTGACTATGGACCTGATATGCCTTCAAAACGGGCTCCCACGTTAAATTTTCATTTTGCCACTTTGGCTTACGTGCACGTCACTGTCACGCGCCGCAGTGCTTTTCGAGCGGCCAAAACGCACCAACCCAGCGTCCGGTTACCGTTTGTTAACCATTTTCCGATGCGGCAGGCCAATTTTCTTGCCCTCATACCTGTCATGCTATAGCTTCCGGGCATCAATAACCGGATAGGTTGTTCTGCCTCCGTCTTGCAAGACTATCGAGACCCGGCATTCTATCCGACAGAACAAGACGCAAGATGCGTTTGGCGAAAGGGAGCAATATGGCACATCCTGTTGACATCCATGTGGGAAAACGAGTTCGGCACCGGCGTTGGCTGGTCGGCATGACCCAGCAACAACTGGCTGAAAAAGTCGGAATCAAATTCCAGCAGATCCAGAAATACGAAACCGGTGCTAACCGCGTCAGCGCCTCCCGGCTCTGGGACATCGCGGATGCGCTGGACGTGCCCGTGGCCTTTTTCTTCGAAGGCATCGAGGACGCGCAGAAGAAAGACGCCGCATCCGTCGGCATCGAAGCGATCCCGGCCGATCTTCTGGGCGACAAGGAAGCACTGGACCTGATCCGCTCCTACTATGCGATCCCGGAAAACCAGCGTCGTCGCCTGTTCGAACTGGCACGCGTCCTGTCCGACGTCGCTTGAGCACGCCTGCCACCTGAGGTAGCCCTTGGCGGGCTGCGTTCAGGAGGCGTTTCATGACAGAGTTTACCCCCGACGATGCCGCTGACCTTTGGTCAGTGGCAGACCGCATGGCGTATGCCGCCCGCGCGGCGATCCTGCCGCATTTCCGGTCCGGCGGGCTGGCCACCGACAACAAGCTTGCGGGCGGGTTCGATCCCGTCACCATCGCCGACCGCGCCGCCGAGACCGCGATGCGCGACGTACTGGCCGACCTGCGCCCCGATGACGGCATTCTGGGCGAAGAGCACGGCAGTGTCGCGGGCACCAGCGGCCTGACCTGGGTGCTCGATCCGATCGACGGCACGCGCTCCTTCATCAGCGGCACGCCGACATGGGGCGTCCTGATCGCACTGTCGGATGAGACCGGCCCTGTGATGGGCATGATCGACCAGCCCTATATCGGCGAACGCTTCATGGGCGGGTTGGGCCGCTGCAACTGGACCGGCCCTCGGGGCAAGGGCGCGCTTGCCACGAAATCCACCACCGACCTGTCACAGGCCATCCTGTTCTCGACCTTCCCCGAGATCGGCAGCGACGATCAGCGCACGGCGTTCCAGCGTGTCACCCGCGCGGTCCAGCTGACCCGCTATGGCTGTGACTGCTACGCCTATGCGCTGCTGGCCGCCGGACAGATCGATCTGGTGATCGAGGCGGGGCTGAACGCCTATGACGTGCAGGCCCCCATCGCCGTGATCGAAGCGGCGGGCGGCATCGTCACCCAATGGGACGGCACGCCTGCGCATGATGGCGGCACGACGCTCGCTGCGGCCACTCCAGAACTGCACGCCGCGGCACTGTCCCTGCTCAACGGCTGACAAACCGCGCAATTCACGCTACACGTTCCCCGCCCGGGCGAGTCCTTGCGCTCCTTTTCTGTCGCCTTGGCGGGTAATCCACACCGAAAAGGGCAGGATATGTGTGGAGCACGCGGCATGACAAGTCTCATCAAGAATGCGTCAACCCTTTTGACGATGGACACGACGCAGTCCGAACTGACCAACGCGGATATCCGCATCGAACATGGTGCGATCACCGAAATCGGGCATGGCCTGACCGGCGCGGACGAGACCATCGACGCCAGGGGCTGTGTCGTCACACCCGGTCTGGTGAACACCCATCACCATCTCTACCAGACCCTGACCCGCGCGGTGCCCGGCGGGCAGGATGCGCTGCTTTTCGGCTGGCTTCAGACGCTCTATCCGATCTGGGCGCGGTTCGGTCCCGAAGAGATGTTCATCTCGGCGCAGATCGGGCTGGCGGAACTGGCGCTGTCGGGCTGCACGCTGACCTCGGATCACCTTTACCTCTACCCCAACGGCGCGCGGCTGGATGACACGATTGCCGCAGCGCAGGACATCGGCATGCGCTTTCACCCGACGCGCGGCGCCATGAGCATCGGGGAAAGCGATGGTGGCTTGCCGCCTGATGCGCTGGTCGAAGACGAGGCGGCGATCCTCGAGGACTGCATCCGCCTCATCGACGCGCATCACGACGCCAGCGACGGCTCGATGGTGCGCGTCGGCGTGGCCCCCTGTTCGCCTTTTTCAGTCAGCCGTGATTTGATGCGCGATGCAGCCCTTCTGGCCCGCGACAAGGGTGTGATGCTGCACACACATCTGGCCGAAAACGACGAGGACATCGCCTACAGCCTCGAGAAATTCGGCTGCCGCCCCGGCCAATATGCCGAAGACCTTGGCTGGACCGGGCCGGATGTCTGGCACGCGCATTGCGTGAAACTCGACGGGCACGAGATTGATCTCTTTGCCAAATCCCGCACCGGCGTCGCGCATTGCCCATGCTCCAACTGCCGCCTTGGATCGGGCATCGCGCCGGTGCGCGCCATGCGCGATGCCGGCGTGCCGGTGGGTCTGGGTGTCGACGGATCGGCCAGCAACGATGCGGGCAACCTTGTCGCTGAAGCCCGTCAGGCGATGCTTCTGCAACGGGTCGCCAACGGGGCCAATGCCATGAGCGCCCGCGAAGCGCTGTTCATCGTCACGCGCGGCGGGGCGGACGTGCTGGGCCGCCCCGATTGCGGCCAGATCGCGGTGGGCAAACGCGCCGATATCGCCATCTGGGACGTGACCGGCGTGGAAAGCGCCGGAAGCTGGGACCCGGCAGCGCTGCTTCTGGCAGGGCCGACGCGGGTGAAACACCTGCTGGTCGAGGGGCGACAGGTGGTGCGAGACGGGCATGTCACGACCATCGACCTGCCCCGCGTGATCGAGCGTCAGACCGCGCTGGCCCAAAGGCTCATGGGCTAGCCCGCATATTCCTGCGCAAAAGAATGCCGGATGCGCCGAAGCATCTGGCACGCGCGATTTGATTTGTTAGTGTCCGTGCAAACCTATGCAGAAACGGGGCCGAGCCAATGACGCGCATCAAGACCACCCATGTCGGATCGCTGCCACGCACGCAGAAGGTGGTTGATTTCATCTTCGCCCGCGAGAACCGGCAGGAGTATGACCCTGCCGCCTTTGACACCGCTATGACCGAGGCATCGGCAAATACCGTGCGCCGTCAGGTGGACGCGGGCATCGACATCGTGTCGGATGGCGAGACTTCCAAGATCAGCTACGCCACCTACGTCAAGGACCGCTACACCGGCTTTGACGGCGACAGCCCCCGCAACGCGCCTGCCGATCTCAAGCTGTACCCGACCTTCCTAGAACGGCTCAAGAACGATGGCGGCACCCCGAAATATGCCCGTCCCATGTGCGTGGGAGAGGTAAAGTCCAAGGGTCAGGGCGAGTTGGAAACCGACATCGCCAATCTCAAGGCCGGGATGGCGGTGCACGGCGCAACCGAAGGCTTCATGAACGCCGCCTCCCCCGGTGTGATCTCGCTCTTCCTGCAGAACGATTTCTACCCCACCCGCGACGCCTATCTTGCCGCACTGGCGGATGCGATGCGCGCCGAATACCGCACCATCGTGGACAGCGGGCTGATGCTGCAGCTTGACTGCCCCGACCTCGCCCTGTCGCGGCACATGATCTTCACCGACCTGTCGGATGCCGAGTTCGTCAAGATCGCGGACAGCCACGTGGAGGCGATGAACCACGCGCTGGACGGGATCGACCCGTCCCGCGTGCGGGTGCATATCTGCTGGGGCAATTACGAAGGGCCGCATGTCTGCGACATCGACATGGACACGGTGTTCCCGACCCTGATGAAGGTGCGCGCGGGCCAGGTGCTGTTCGAGACCTCGAACCCCCGCCATGCCCATGAATGGACCGTGTTCCGCGACCGCAAATCCGAGATCCCGGATCACATGGTTCTGGTGCCCGGCGTGATCGATTCGACCACCAACTTTGTCGAACATCCCGAAGTGGTCGCACAACGGATCGAACGGTTCACCGACATTGTAGGCCCCGACCGCGTGATCGCGGGCAGCGATTGCGGCTTTGGCACCTTCGCCGGGTTTGGTGCCGTTGATCCCGAGATCGCCTATGCCAAGCTGGAAACGCTGGCCAAGGGTGCGGCGCTCGCGTCGGGGCGTCTCTGATCCATGATCGAACCCGTCGTTTTCCTGCCCGGCATGATGTGCGACGCGCGGTTGTTCGAGCCGCAGATCCGCGCCTTTTCCGCCACCCACCCGGTAATGGTCGCGCCGATCACCCATGGCCAGCGGATGGAAGAGATCGCGTCCGGCATCCTGCCGCTCTTGCCGCACAAATTCGCTCTGGCGGGGCTGAGCATGGGGGGCATCGTGGCGATGGAGATCCTGCGCCGCGCGCCCGAACGGGTGACCCGCGTGGCGTTGATGGACACCAATTGCCTCGCCGAAACGCCTCCCGTCGCCGCCAACCGCGAGCCGCAGATCGTCAAGGTGAAGTCCGGCAAGCTGACCGAGGTGATGCGCGACGAACTGAAACCCAATTACCTCGCCCCCGGCCCGCGCCGCCCCGCCGTGCTGCAAACGGTGATGGACATGGCGCACACGCTGGGGCCGGAGGTGTTCATCCACCAGTCCCGCGCCCTGCAACGCCGCCGCGACCAGCAATCCACCCTGCGCAAGATCCGCCAGCCCGCGCTGGTGCTCTGCGGCGCGCATGACGTGCTGTGCCCGGTCAAGCGGCACAGCTTCATGGCCGAACTGATCCCGCATGCGCGGCTGGTCGTGCTCGAGGATGCGGGCCACCTGCCGACGCTGGAAACCCCGGACGAGACCAATGACGCGCTGTGGGAGTGGCTGCATCAGCCCTACGTGCTGCGCTGAGGCCACGATGCGTCGACGCATCGTGGATGGTCCGTCGACGGACCATCTTGAGGGCTCTGCCCTCAAACTCCCGAGGGTATTTTCAAACCAGAGAAGACAAGGGACCGCACAGCGTGAAATGGGGCGATTGACCGCGGTGCCGTCTTCGCCTACGCCACAGCTCGCGCGGAGGGCTGGATGGCCGCCCCTTTCATACGGGGGAGGAAAGTCCGGACTCCCTGAAGCAATGGTGCCGGGTAACGCCCGGGCAGGGCAACCTGACGGAAAGCGCCACAGAGAACAGACCGCCCCGATCTCGATCGGGGTAAGGGTGAAACGGTGGGGTAAGAGCCCACCGGGGGGCTGGCAACAGCGCCCGCATGGCAAGCCCCACCGGGAGCAATGCCGAATAGGGGGATCGCGCCGCGTGTCGGCAGGGTCGCTTCAGCCCAGATCCCCGGGTTGGCAGCACGAGGCCGGTGGCAACATCGGTCCCAGAGGAATGGTCATCCATCCTCGGGGCAACCCGAGGGGGACAGAATCCGGCTTACAGGCCCTCCGCGCGTTTTTCTGGGCCTTTCGTGCAAAGAACCCCGCCTCAAGGGTTGACTCACCCGCGCGCGACGGTAGAAGGCAGCTTTCATGATGGAATTCACGGGCAGTCCTTGCCCGATGCAGGAGACGACCCATGGCGAAGCCGACCACAATCAAAATCCGCCTGAACTCGTCTGCGGGAACGGGTCATTTCTATGTGACCAAGAAAAACGCGCGGACGATGACGGAAAAGATGTCTGTTCGGAAGTACGACCCCGTCGTGCGCAAGCACGTCGAGTACAAAGAAGGCAAGATCAAGTAAGCCTTCCGGTCACACGGACAGTGAAGAAAAAGCCGCGTCAGGGTGATCCTGTGGCGGCTTTTTCATTTGAAGACGCAGGGTTGCTATGGTGATCACGGCATGGTCCTCACCAGGCATGCAGGATTTCGCATGCCGGGAATAACGAAAACGTGATCGCCAAATCCGCGATTTTCGCGCGTCGCAACCATTTCCCCTCAAAGAAATCTGGTAGGCTTTGGTCGCAAACATCCATCGGACATTGCCTTGACCCGATTTCGAGCCCTCTCCGCTCTGGCTTTTATGGCAACATTGCTGGCCATGGCAGCCCCCAGCCATTCGCAGGGCTACGGCACGGAGCGCCGCGGAGGCGGCACGACGCAGGTAGAGGTCGATGGCGTCATTCGGGGCTTCACCGAGGGTGTGCAGCAATTATGCGGCAATATCCCTGACCCTGCTTTCAGGGTAGACTGTGTCGCAGATTATTTCGACTGGCTTGCCGACAGACTTCCTCAAACCCAGGAGTTTCGAGAAGCAGAACGGATCATCCGCGACGCAGCGAGCCAGTTGAACCGCGTTGCGCGCGACAATGCCTCCACGACCAAGCGTCCGGCAGTGTTCCGCCTCGGAAACAGCAGCAGGCAAACCAGCCGCGCCGTGATCCCCGTCGCCCCCGAGCGTCAGGCCAGAGCGCGCTCTGCAGCCCTCGCGATCGTGGAAGAGGCCGAAACAAGACTTCTGCGCTCCGCAGACAGATCACAACGCAGCAGGGTCGCCTTCGCAAACATTGCAGCAATCGTGGGAGATTCGTCTGCAGTCCTGTTGCGAGCGAGCTAGCCCGGGCCGTCCAAGTGACACGCACGTCGAGTACAAGGAAGGCAAAATCCATTGTCCTCCGGTCATGCGGACAGTGGAGAAAAGCCGCCTCAGGAGTGGCTGTAGAGCGTTCATCGAAATATTCCTGCCGGCAGAAGCGTGCAGACCGGTTTCGGCGCGAAAAGCAAGATGCACTTGGTTCGCGCGACCAAACCTCAGCCCATCCTCTGCCCCATCACCCAAACCCCGGACACCGCGCGGTCGTCGCCCATCATGATCGTCGGGAACACCGCCTCCCAGATATCCGCCGCGCGGCGGCTGCGTTGGGCGATGGCGGGGGTTGAGCCCAGATCGAGCGTGATGAAATCCGCCTCGGTCCCCGGTGCGAGGTTCCCCACGCGGTCCGCGATCCGCAAGGACCGGGCCGAGCCTTCGGTGGCCAGCCAGAGAAGCGCCGACGGGTGCAGCGCCGTGCCGCGCAGTTGCGCCACCTCGTAAGCCGCCGCCATCGTTCGAAGCATGGAAAACGAGGACCCGCCGCCGGTATCGGTGGCCAGCCCCACGCGCTGACCCTCGGCCACCAGACCCGCCATGTCGAACAGGCCCGACCCGATGAAGGTGTTGGAGGTCGGGCAATGCACCAGCGCCGCGCCCACCTCGCGCAGACGGTCGCGTTCGCGCGGCTCCAGATGGATCGCATGGCCGTAAACCCCGTTTGCCCCCAGCAGCCCATGCGCCTCATAGGTGTCAAGGTAATCGCGCGCCTGCGGGTAGATCCCGCGCACCCAGGCGATTTCGTCGGTCTGTTCGCTCAGATGTGTCTGCATCAGGCAATCGGGGTGTTCGGCCCACAACGCTCCCAGCGCCGACAGCTGGTCGGGCGTCGAGGTGGGCGAAAAGCGCGGCGTGATCACATAAGACGCCCGGCCCTGCCCGTGCCAGCGCGCCAGCAGCGCCTTGCTGTCGTCATAGGCCGATTGCGCCGTGTCCCGCAGCCCATCCGGCGCATTGCGGTCCATGCAGGTCTTTCCCCCCAGCACCCGCATCCCCCGCGCCTGCGCCGCGTTGAAATAGGCCTCCACGCTTTGCGGATGAATGGTGCAATAGCTGCACATCGTCGTCGTGCCATGCGCCAGCGCCAGGTCCAGATACCGCCCCGCGATCTCTGCCGCATAGTCTGCATCGCCGAACCGCATCTCCTCGGGGAAGGTGTAGGTGTTGAGCCAGTCGATCAGCCGCTTGCCCCAGCTCGCGATCATCGCGGTCTGCGGGTAATGCACATGGGCGTCGATGAACCCCGGCAGGATCAGTGCCTGCCCGTGATCCTCGACCGCCGCCTGCGGATGGTCTCGGCGCAGATCATCCGCCGTGCCCCGCGCCAGAACATGCCCGTCCTGCACCGCGATGGCGCCCCGCGGATCAAAGCGCGCGGCGTCCGGTCCCTCGGTCATGGGATTGTCGGTGAACCAGAGGGTCTGGCCGAGATGAAGCGTGATGTCTGACATGGAAGGCTCTTTTTGGCTTGGCCGGATGACCCTATCGCGGCACGCCACGTTGGTAAATTGCGCGCATGCCCTGTTGTCTCGCGTCCAGATTGCGTAAACGTGAGGGAAGCCATTCAGCAAGGGGGCAGCGGGCAAGATGAGCGACGACCAAACCATCGAGGCACCCGAAATCGAGGAAACCGAAGACGCCTACAGCCTTGGCCGCAAGGCGGTGGCGCAGATCCTCTTTGCCGTGGACCGCGACGACCGCGATCAGCTTGTCGAGTTGATGGAGCCGCTGCACCCCGCCGACATCGCCGACCTTCTAGAGCAGATCAACGCCTTCGACCGGATGCGGCTGATCAAGCTCTATGACAAGGAATTCGACGGCGACATCCTGTCGGAACTCGACGAATCGATCCGCGAGGAGGTGATCAGCCTCCTGTCGCCGCAGGTTCTGGCCGACGCGGTGCGCGACCTTGACAGCGATGACGTGGTCGACCTTCTCGAAGACCTCGACCAGCCGCAGCAGGACGCGATCCTCGACGCGCTCAAAGACAGCGACCGGGTCGCCGTCCAGCAGTCGATGACCTACCCGGAATATTCCGCGGGGCGCCTCATGCAGCGCGAGGTGGTGATGTCACCGGAACACTGGAACGTCGGTGAAGCCATTGATTACCTGCGCAATTCCGACGATCTGCCAGAACAGTTCTACCACATCGTGCTGGTCGATCCGCGCCTGCGCCCGGTGGGCAATGTCACGCTGGGCAAGCTGATGGGGTCGCGCCGCGAGGTGATGCTGCAATCGCTCGTCGAAGAGACGTTCCACATCATCCCGGCCACGCAATACGAAGGCGACGTGGCCTATGCCTTCAACCAGTACCACCTGATCTCGGCGCCCGTGGTGGATGAAAACGAACGGCTGGTGGGTGTCATCACCATCGACGACGCGATGGCTGTGCTGGACGAGGAACACGAGGAAGACGTGCTGCGTCTTGCCGGTGTGGACAGCGAAAGCTCGCTCTCCGACCGGGTGCGCGAAACCACCAAGCGCCGGTTCCCGTGGCTGTTCGTGAACCTCGTGACGGCGATCCTGGCCAGCCTCGTGATCGCGCAGTTCGAAGACGCCATCGCCACCATTGTCGCCCTCGCGGTGCTCATGCCGATCGTGGCCTCCATGGGGGGCAACGCGGGCACGCAATCCCTGACCGTTGCGGTGCGGGCGCTGGCCACCAAGGATTTGACGCGCTCGAACGTCTGGCGGGTGATCCGCCGCGAGGTGATGGTGGGGCTGATCAACGGGCTGGCCTTTGCCGTCATCATGGGCACTGTGGGCTATATCTGGTTCGGTTCACTGGAACTGGGTGGCGTGATCGCGGCGGCCATGGTGATCAACCTCGTGGTGGCGGGGCTTGCGGGCACGGGCATTCCCATCGTGCTCGAAAAGCTGGGCATCGACCCGGCGCTGGCCTCGGGGGCGTTCGTGACCACCGTGACCGACGTGGTGGGCTTTTTCGCCTTCCTCGGACTGGCCGTCGTGGTGCTTCTGTGACGCTGGAACAGCACAAGGCCGACGCGCGCAAGGCCGCCTTTGCCCGGCGCAAGCTGGCGCATGAGGCAGGCCATCGCGGTGCTGCGGGCCATCTGAGCGCCGTGCTGGCGGGCTATCGCGGTGTGCCGCTGTCGGGCTATCTGCCGATCCGGACCGAGATCGACCCCCTGCCCGCCATGGCCGAGGCTGCGGCACACGGGCTGGTTGGCGTGCCAGTGATCCGCGCCAAGGCGCAGCCGCTCGTGTTCTCGCAATGGGAGCCGGACTGCGCGCTGATCGACGGCCCGTTCGGCGCGTCTGTGCCTGCGGTGGAACGGCTGATCACGCCCGAAGTGCTGATCGTGCCGCTGGTCGCCTTTTCGCGCGCGGGTGGTCGGTTGGGTTATGGCGGCGGGTTCTATGACCGCACGCTCGAAGGCCTGCGCGCACAGCGTCCGACCCTTGCCATCGGCTTTGCCTATGCCGCGCAGGAAGCCGACGATCTGCCGCTGGAGGCGACAGACCAACCACTCGACATGATCGTGACGGAACGAGAGGTCATAGAGATCGGTCGGTGACCCGCACCTACCCAGCGCGCGGTCCGCTGTAATCCGCGTCGGACACGTGCTCCATCCAATTGGCCGTCTTGCCGTCGACCGAAGTCTGCACCGCCAGATGGGTCATCGCGCAGTCGGGCGATGCGCCGTGCCAGTGCTTCTCTCCGGGTGCGAACCAGACCGTATCGCCCGGACGCAGCACCTGCACCGGCTGCCCTTCGGACCCGGCCAGCCCCAGACCCGAGACCACGTGCAATGTCTGACCGGCAGGATGCGTGTGCCACGCCGTCCGCGCGCCGGGTTCGAAGGTCACGGACAGGATCTTGACGGCCGACTCATCGTCTCCTGATACAACCGGGTCCATCCGAACGGTGCCGGTGAAATACTCGGGGCTTGGAGATTGCGAAGGCCGGTCTCCGGCGCGGTGGATTTTCATGTCAGGCTCCTTTTTGACTGTGTTGTCCGGGGTATATCAGGCTTTCCCCAACACGCCCGAAAGAAAATGAGCCCGCATTCCACAACCTCTGCGGTCACGCCATCCCGGTCTGCAACCAAGCTTCGGCCTGATCCCGTTCGGTCAGTTCGAACCCCTTGATGTCGATCCCTGGAAACAGCGTGCCCTCGATCTCGGCAGCGTTTCTGATCCACCCGACATCGCACAGCACGGCGCAACGGTCGAACCGGCCCAGAAGCCCGAACATCTTGGGCAGGCGCACCATCTCGACGGCCATCGCCCCGAGATCGGGAAAGGCGAACGAGGTGATCGTATAAAGCATCTTACCCTCGTTCACATCCTGCGACTTGTCCAGCAGGTCATCGAGCCCCTTGGCCATTTCGTCGGAATCGATCTTGCCGGACAGTTCGATATCCACCCGGTTCGGTTCAGGTTTGGTGATGGTCAGCATGGTCGCCTCCTTGAGCTGGAGCCTGAGTCCACACCAGAATCCGTGACACCACCATGACGCAGATCAACCTAAGCAAGAATCCGCTGCAGGAAGACGGCAGGAAAGTCGATGCCGGGGCGCAGTGGCACAACAATGTCGCCCCGTGCCTCAAAACCCATCGCTTCGTAGAACGGGACCGCGGTGCGCGTGCTCTGGCAATGCAGCTGCGACATGCCCGACGCCAGCGCGTGCAGCGCGATATGCTCCATCAGCGACCGCCCGATGCCCTGCCGGGTGCGCCTGTGATCGGTGACGACGTGGCGGATATGGCCGATGCCGCGCGCACCGGGTCTGCCGCCCGGTGCCTGCATCGTCCAGCCGCCCGCGCCGACGATCTCCTGCCCGTCACAGACGACGAAAAAGCTGCCCGACGCGATCAATGCCGGTTGCGCCCGCGAGATCAGCGGCACCGCCGTGACCAGCACCGAAGGCGGGTAATCGTCCTTGAGCAGCGCCGGATAGCTTTGCCCGAACAGCCGGTCCAGCGCCTCGAAATCCGATGCGTCCGCCGGGCGCAATGTCAGCGTGTTTCCCGCCATGTGACCCTCCATCCTGCTGGTTCCTGTGAGGCAACATAGGTCGGAGGACCACAGGCTCCAGCCACTTCGCAGGCAAGTTCGCCCGGTCAGCCATCGGTCCGGGTTGGCCCTGCCGGATCATCGGTCGACCGCACCCGGTACATCGACGCCTCGCCGGTCATGGCGGGGATGAGGCTGTGCGCCAGTCCGGGCGGCACGGCGACCGTATCACCGGGGTTGAGCGCGGTTGTGCCGCCCTCCCAACTCAGCCGCCAGTGACCCCGCACCGGCATCAGCACCTCGTGGTCAGCGACGCTATACATGTCCTCGGGGATCGACCCGCGCGTGATGAAATCCACCTCGAAGCCCGGCCGGTCGCGCAGCTTGGCATCAGGTCCGATCACCTTGGCAGGCTTGCGGCCCGCCAACCCCATCAGATCCCAGTAGCGCGCCACGTGGCCGGGAATGACCTCTGCTGCTGCCGGCTCGGGAAACGCCTTGAGCTGCTCCTCGGTCAGGACCGGCATCGGCTTGACGCCCTCGGGCAACGACTGCCCCGCCTTGGTGTCGTAAAGCTTGCCGTTCTCACCCAGCACCAGCCCGTGATCGCGTGCATCCTCGATCACCTGCGGCGCCCAGATCACCCCGCCCCCGGCATCGTCGCCACCAAGCACCGCCATGATCATCCCGTAATCGGTGCCGATATTCTCGAACCCGCGAAAGATGCCGGTGGGGATGTTGATGATGTCGCCCTGCTCCAGCACCACCTCGCCCGCGGTGCCCCAGCGCCCCCAGAAGAAGCGCCAGCGCCCCGACAGCACAAAGAACACCTCGGCGGTGCGATGGCTGTGCAGCGAATTGCGGCACTTGGGCGGCTGGCCCGCCGCGCCAATGTTGAAGCCCGGCGTTTCGGTGATGTGCACGTGCTGATCGGCGCTTTCCGACACACCGCCGCCGATGATGGTAAAGTTTTCCTTTTGATTGCTGCCCGGCGTATGGGCGTCGATAAAGGCGGTGCGGCAGGGGCGCAGATCGCCGTAACGGACGATGCGGGCTTCCATCTCTTGCGGGGTCATTGGTCTGTTCCCTTTGTGGTGTCAGCCCTGATGGGCCAGAATTTGCATCCAGATCGCGGTCTCGTCGTAGAGCGTCCATTCCCGGCGCAGCCCGCGCGGGCCGAACTCGGCATGGGTGATCCCCATGACATGCACGTCTGCGCCGGTCGGTGCGCCAAAGCTGCCCCACCCGTCATGTGTGCCGCTCAGCGACCAGCGGATCGCGGCGCGCGGCGGCATGTTGGGTTCCTCCATCCCGATCATGTGCTGGATCTTGAACGCCGCAGACGGAAAAGAGGACCGCAGGCCCAGCCAGAACGCATCGACCTCGGCGGTGCCGTGAACGGTCAGACCACCGGGATAGTCCGCCTGCACCGCGCGGTCGTACTGATCGGGGATCACCGACAATTCGCCCGCCATGATCCGCGTCAGCAGCGCCGCAAGGCCCTGCCCCCACTGGTTGTCATTGCCCCGGCCCGTATAGGGGCCCTGCACGTCGATCTCGGGACGGAACGGCTGGGTTTCGGGATCGAGACCGGAAAGACGGGCGCGCGCCCAGTCCTTGACGTCAAAGCCCAGCTGCCGCAGCACCGCGCCATTGTCCCGGATCAGCCATTCGTCGCTGATCATGTTGGCCTTGGCGTAACAATCGGCAATCGCGCGGTACCGCACCTTGCGCCCGGTCGCTGGCCCGAACATCCCGTCGCGCATATGCGTTGCAGTGGACAGGATGCGATGCGACGACAGCATCCCCACCTCGGGTGTACCCGACCAGATCACGTCCTCGCCCAGCAGCACCCGGTCGGGAAATTCCACCAGCGTCGCCATCGTCGCCGCAGTCGAGGCGGGCTCGCCAAACGAGATCCCGCCGGGCATGCGCACGATCACCTCGGGGTGGTAATACTCCTTCATGCGCGCGCCCAGCCCGCGGTCCTCCCAGATCTCCCTGGTGATCCCGAGGATGTAATCGGGGAAATCCGCGAAACGGTTGTCGAACCCTCTCATGCCAAGCCTTCCGGTATGCGGGCCGATCCGCGCAGGATCAGCGGCCCGTCGATTTCTGTCACCTCCGCTTGCGCGGATTTGTCTTCGATTTGGTTAACAAGCGCCGCAACCGTTGCCTTGACCATGCGTCCCACGGGTTGGCGCACGGTGGTCAGGTCGTAGGCCGCAAACCCCGCCATCGGCACATCGTCATAGCCCACGACCGACACGTCGCCGGGGATTTTGAGGCCCAGCGCAGAGCGCAGGTGATCCATCACCGCAAACGCCATGTGATCGTTGCCGACAAACAGCGCATCGACGCCCCTTGCGACCAGCACGTCCGTCGCCCGCACCGCCTCGGCATGGTCATAGCGTCCGTCTTCAATGCCCACCGCCTCCTGCCCCAACTCGGCAAGCCGTGCGACAAACCCCTCGGTCCGGTCGCGCCCGGTGGACGATCCCTGCCAGCCCGCGACATGGCCAATACGCCTGTGCCCCCCCGCCACGAGGAACTCCGCCACCTTTGCCCCGCCCAGCCGGTTGGCCGAGGTGACCTGCGCCAGCCCGCTGCCCGCCTGACCGCGGTTGAACAGCACCACGGGAATGCCCGCCGCCTCGCACCGTGCCGCAAGCGCATCGCCCAGACCGACACTGGCCAGCACGATCCCGTCGACCTGGTGATCCAGCATCTGCTGGATGATCCGGTCCGTATCGGTGTCCCCCGCGCCTTCGGGCAGCGTAAACACCAAGGTATGATAGCCCTCGTCCTGAAACACCCGACTGAACCGCTCCAGCGCGTCGGGGTAGAACGGGTTGCCCAGGTAGGCGACCACCATGCCGATGATCCGGCTGCGCCCCGTGATGAGCGACCGCGCCAGCACGTTGGGCCGGTAGCCCAAAGCCTCGGCCGCTTCGCGCACCTTGTCCGACGTGGCCTTGCTGGCCGATGCGCCGGAAAACACCCGGCTCACCGCCGACTGGCTGACCCCGGCGCGGGCGGCCACATCGAAAGAGGTGACGCGCCGTGTCATCCCGCCGTCCATCCGCCATCGACAAGGATCGACGTGCCGGTGACCAGCGCGCTCGCATCCGAAGCCAGAAACAGGCACGCGCCCATCACATCCTCGACCTGCCCCACGCGCGGCAGCTTGATCTTGGCCTCGATCCACGCGCGCTTTTCCGGATCGTCAAAGGTGGGCTTGGTCAGGTCCGTCAGGATGAAGGTCGGGCAGATCGTGTTGACACGGATGCTCTGCGGGCCCCATTCGATCGCCATCGCCTTGGTCATGCCCTCGACGGCGTGTTTGGTTCCGCAATAGACCGCGCGGTCAATGCCGCCGACATGGGCCATCTGGCTGGAGATCTGGATGATCGACCCACCACGACCGACCATCTGCCGCGCCGCAGCCTGTGCCAGGAAATAGGCCGCCTTGATGTTGACTGCCGCCACCGCATCGAAATCCTCGGGTGTGGTTTCCAGCGCCGGGCTGTGCCGCGCGAGGCCCGCCGAATTGACCAGCACGTCTACCGGCCCGATCGCGTCAAAGGCATCACGCACCGCTGCGACATCCGTCACATCCAGCACCAGTGCCTCGGCACTGAACCCGGCCTGCGCCATCTCGTTCACCGCCGCCTGCACCTGCACCGCGTTGCGCGCCGCCACGATCACATGCGCGCCTGCTTCGGCCAGTGCAACGGCACAGCCAAAGCCAATGCCGCGCGACCCGCCAGCGACCAGCGCCCGCTTGCCATCCAGACGAAACGACGGGGTTCTGGGCAGGGTCATGAGGCGTCTCCGTGGATTTGCATAGGTGTGCAAAATCAGGCTATCGCGGCACAGTGGCCCTGTCCAGCCCCCGCATCACGGATAGGCGATGCCCCGAAACGGCGGGAAATCGACATAACGCGCGGCGCGCTGCCCGGGTGCCTCGGAGGGCTCCGCGCCCGCCCGAACCAATGTCCCTTTCGGCGCGATATAGCTGTCGATGCGCCGGGGCGGATCAGGCCGCCACGAGATGTTGAAGGCGCAGAGCTTAGGAAAGAACCACGTTTCGGCAAAGGGCAGATGATCATACAGCCACCACGCCAGATCGCGCCAGTCGCGCCCCTGCTCATAGCGGTCGGCAAACCACGGGATCACGATGCTCGCGCCCGCGACCTCCACCTCCGGCCTGTCCCAGATATGGCATTCCAGCGGATACGCGTTGCGCGCGCAGTTCAACCCGTTCTCGTTGCCGAACGTATTGAGCATGGCCGACCGATAGCCTGACCGCACCGCGATACGCCCGAATGTCTCCTGCAACGGATCAAGCAAGGTTTCGCAAAACGCCCGCCCCCGCGCGATAGCCAGATCGGGATCGTCGGGAATGTTCTGGATCTGATGAAAATTCCCGATCTCGGAATAGAGAAACTCCCGCATGTAGAAATGCCGCGACAACCGGACCCGGCCCAGTGTCTCGAGGCTCCACATGCTTTGGGGTCGTCTCAATACCCGTTCCAGCGGAACGCGCCATCGCCCTCGCGCAAGGGCGAAAACGGGTTATGCGCCACTTCCCAGATATGGCCTTCCGGGTCGCTGAAATAGCCGTGGTAGCCGCCCCAGAACACATCCTGCGGCGGCTTCAACACGGTACCACCTGCGGCCTCGACCCGCCCCATGACGTCATCCACCCCCGCCCGGTCCGGTGTGTTGTAGCCCAAGGTCAGCGCCCCGCGCCCCAACTGAGCCACGTCGATCCCGATATCCTCGGCCAGCTTGTCCAGCGGATACAGCCCCAAGGTCTGCCCCAGCAAGTCATAGGCGATCACGCCGTCCTGCGTCTCGACACGTGCCCAGCCCAGCGCGTCGTAAAACGCCGCCGCCTTGTCCGCATCCATCACGCCCAGCGTGATCAGCGATATCCTCTGCTCCATGCCAGCTCCTTCATCCGGGCAAACACATCCACCCCGATCTGAGCGTACACATCCAGCAGGTCCACGAGAACCCAGTTTTCGCGGATCAGCCCGTGCTCCAGCCGCCAGAAATCCAGACTGCGCAAGGTGATCCGTCGCCCTGTCGGCGGCAGGCCCAGCCAGCCGTCCCCGGTCAGGGTCTGTTGCATGTTGGGCCAGCCGGTCACGCCGACATAGGTCCCCTCGGCCATGAAATGATGCGTTGTGCCCTCGGGATGCTGCCCCCTGTCGGGCATGGCGTTCAGGAACGGGATCTGGTGGAACCGCCGAAACTCCTCCACCCCGCGCGCCGTGCCGATCCCCGCAGGCCCGTACCACATGAACTTCGGATGCCAGAACCGCTCCAACTCCATCACCGCCGGTCCACCCTGCGCCGGGTGCCGTATCATCGCGGTCAGCATGTCGATCACATGCTGCGCGCTCGCCTCCGACAAAGCCGGATCATGCGGCCCCAGCCCGTCCTGCGTCATCGGGGCGGGCGCATGGAGGAACCGCCCCAACTGCGGCGCCATCGGCCAGACCCCGGCCTGCATCATCATCTCGGGAATGTCCCAGACCGCCTGCATCTCGGCGCAAGAACCATCCTCGATCCGGTAGAACTCGTGAAACCGCATCACAGCACTGCGGCCGGTCGACGGGATACCCAGCCAGGGCGCAGTCCACCGCCCCGCATAGTGCCCACCCGAGCCGACCCAAAGCGCGCCATCCGCATCAAAGCCCGCAATGCGGATCACCTCCTGCCGCTCCAGATCGGGCAGTGCTGCCTGAAACGGCGCAAACACATCCGCAACAAACGCCTCTGCCCCGTGCAGGTCGCCAAACGGATGGCACATCCGAAACAGAGCCTCCGGCGCAACCTGCGCAAGCGCCGCCTCAACGCCATCGCAATCCCGCATCGCCGCAAACACCGGCGCCATCACTGCCTTCGCGTCCTCGACCTCAGACATGAGGCCCCCTTGCTTCTTCTTTTCCCAAATATGCCGGGGTCTGGGGTGGAACCCCAGTGTTTCCGTCAACGGAAACAGACGATGCGTCGACGCATCGTCTCCCGCCCAAACTCACTCCGCCGCGTCTCGATAGGGCGCGCCTTCACCGTAAGGCACGTTCACCCCGCCATAGCGCCGCACCCGCACGTTGCACTGCTCGGCATGACCGACAAACCCCTCGAGCATGCACAGCCGCGAGCCGTATTCCCCGATCAGCGTCGCCGCCTCGTCGGTTGTGATCTTCTGATAGGAGTGGGTTTTCAGAAACTTGCCGACCCAAAGCCCGCCGGTATAGCGCCCGGCCTTCCGCGTCGGCAGGGTATGGTTGGTCCCGATCACCTTGTCGCCGTTCGACACATTGGTCCGCGCGCCAAGGAACAGCGCGCCGTAGCAGGTCATGTTCTCCAGATACCAATCGTCGCGGTCGGTCATCACCTGCACGTGCTCGGAGGCGATGTCGTTGGCGACTGCCAGCATCTCTTCATGGTCAGCGCAGAGGATCACCTCGCCATAGTCGCGCCAACTGACCGATGCCGTGTCCCGCGTCGGCAGGATTTCCAGCAGCCGGTCCACCTCTTTCAACGTCTCTTCCGCCAGCTTGCGCGAATGGGTTACCAGCACGGCGGGCGAATTATACCCGTGCTCCGCCTGCCCCAGCAGATCGGTCGCGCAGATCTCGGCATCCACCGTGTCGTCTGCGATCACCATTGTCTCGGTTGGCCCAGCGAACAGATCAATGCCCACACGCCCGAATAGCTGCCGCTTTGCCTCGGCCACAAACGCATTGCCCGGCCCGACAAGCATATGCACCGGATCAATCGTTTCCGTGCCGATCGCCATGGCACCGACCGCCTGTATCCCGCCCAGCACGTAGATTTCATGCGCTCCGCCCAGATGCATCGCGGCGATCACCGCCGGGTTGGGTTTGCCCTGCCAGGGCGGCGTACAGGCGATGATCCGTGGCACACCCGCGACAGACGCGGTCGCTACCGACATATGAGCCGAGGCCACCATCGGGAACTTGCCACCGGGCACGTAACAGCCCACCGACTGCACCGGGATGTTCTTGTGACCAAGGATCACGCCGGGCATCGTCTCGACCTCGATATCCAGCATCGAGTCGCGCTGCGCCTGCGCGAAATTCCGCACCTGCGCCTGCGCAAAGGTGATGTCGGCCAATTCGCGCGGGGTCAATTCTGCGATCAGCGCATCAATTTCGCCCTGCGTCAGGCGAAAGCTGTCGGGCGTGTAATTGTCGAATTTCGCCGCCAGGTCGCGCACCGCCGCATCGCCGCGCGCTTCGATATCGGCCAGCGTCGCCTCGACCACGGCGCGGGTCTTTGCGTCATCCTCGGCGCGTTCGGTCTCGGGTTTGCCCCGTTTGAGATAGTCGGCCATGGTCCCTCCCCGGATCAGATGTCCGACTCAGCATAGCGGGGCGTGCCGCCCTCTCAAGCGATTTTTGCATACGATTGCAACATTACCCCTCAGCCCAGAACCTCAAGGATCGCCTGTTCGATATGGCGCAGGTTCGCTGGCTCGGAAAAGCGGTGATCCGTGCCCTTGACCAGCGTCAACCGCAGGTCGGGGCTGTCGATATGGTCCAGGAGCCGCAGCGCGGTTTCACGGCTGACGGCGGTATCTTCGGTTCCCTGAACCAGCCGCACCGGATAGGGCATCGGCAAAGGCGACCGAAGGACAAGATGGTCGCGCCCGTCCTCGATCAGCCGGCGCGTGACGATATAGGGATCGCCGTAGTCCGAGGGCAGCGCGATCCGCCCCTCCTCCATCACCTGTCGGCGCTCATCCTCGGAAAACCCGGCCCAGAACCCGTCCTCGGTAAAGTCGGGCGCGGCCGCGATGCCGACAAAGCCCACCACACGGTCCATGCGCTGCGTCAGCAAAGACGCGATCCAGCCGCCCATGGACGATCCCACCAGAACCACCGGACCGTCACACGTGGCTTCTATCACCGCCTGCGCATCGCGCGCCCAGTCTCCGATGCACCCGTCTTCGAACACGCCGCCCGACACGCCGTGCCCCGAATAGTCGAACCGCAGGAACGCCCGGCCCTGCGCCTTGGCCCAGGCCTCCAGATGCACCGCCTTGGTGCCCTCCATGTCGGATTTGTAGCCCGAGAGGAACACGATGGCCGGCCCTTCGCCGTCGGTCTTGGCATAGGCCAGCAGGGTTCCATTGGGTCCGTCGATCTGCTGAATGGATGTCACATCTGCCTCCGCTTGCGTTTGCGGCGCAGTTTACGCAAAGCGCACCGGAACCCAAGGGGGCGCGGAGATCCTAGCCGGTTTCGACCTCGTCCAGCCGCAGTGCAAGCACCCCGCCCGCAAGCGACAGCACCACGAACCCGATCAGCGCAGCGACCGGACCCGCAAGGGCAAGCAGCCCGCCGAACGCCCCGGTGACCAACAACAGCACCCCGATGGCCGTATTGGCCAAGGCCGCATAAGACGACCGCGCGTCTTCGGGGGCCATGTCGACAAGATAGACCGACCGCGCCGACCGCACGCCCTGATAGGACAGCATGAAGAAGAACAGGATCACCGGGATCACCCAGACAGTTTGCGCCCACCCGCTCAACTCGGCCAAAACGGCGAGCGTGGCAAACCCGGCCGCCAGCAGTCCCGACAGGAACAGCACCTTGCGCGAGGATTTGTCCGACAGGCGGCCCCAGACATACGACCCGGCAAAGGCCGCCGCCGCCGATGCCAGAAGCAATGCACCCAACCCCTGCAAGGCCGATTGCTCGCCGCCCAGCAGCACGAAATAGGGCGGCGCCAGCGCCGTGACCGTCAACAATCCGCGCACCGCGATGAACAGGCGGAACTGCCTGTCTTCTTTCAACGGAGTCAGATCGAACATGGTGCTTTCAACCTCTTCCGACGCCTGTTCCTCGAGCCCTGAAAACAGCATCGCCGCCACGATCCAGAGCACGGAGGCCAGAGCGATGGCGACAATCACCGGCGTCACGTCGCGCAACACGCCAGACAGCAGCAGTCCCGCAAAGATCAGCACGGCAATCGATGCGGTGGACCCGGCCACACCCGTGACGGCCCCGCGGCGGGTTTTCTGCACCGTCTTGCCCAGAATATCCTTGTAGCTGACCGAACAGGCCGCCCGCGACACCGCCAACACCGCCAGCGCTCCGCACAGGGCCAACCCGGCGGCGAGCCCCTCCATCGTCAGCGCGATGACCACGATGGCCAGTGCCGCGATGCCCTGCCCCGCGGACCCAAGGACCCAGGCCCATTTGCGATGCTTCATCGCTTCGACCCGGCCCGCGAACAGGATCTGCGGCAGCAACGCCCCCGACTCGCGGATCGGAACCAAAAGCCCCGTCAGCGCGGCAGGCGCGCCCAGCGACCCGGCCAACCAGCTGAGCACCAGCTTGGGGTCGATCAGCCCGTCCGCCACCTTGGTCAGCGACAGGCTCACCATGTGCCGCACCCCGTTGCGCGCCTCGCGATCCCGGACCGACGCGTCGGCCCCCGTGATCTCTTCATAGACGTCGGTGACGGGATGGGTCATGCGGCTCGGCTCCTCGGGCTAGCATCAACCGCGTGCAAACGCCCAAAACGACAAAGAGTTCCTGAACACCTCGAAACAAGTGTGAAAACATGACCTTGGTAAAGATTACACTCCATTAAGTTACCCTATTGTCACGTGACTAAAGAATCACGTATAGTCACTTTCATGGACATGATCTTCAAAGCCCTCAACGACCCCGCCCGCCGCGCGCTGCTCGACAGTTTGCGACGCAAGGACGGGCAGACGCTCACCGAACTGGAAGAGCAGCTCGACATGAGCCGGTTCGGCGTGATGAAGCACCTCAAGGTTCTCGAAGACGCCCATCTTGTCATCCCGCGCAAACAGGGGCGGTTCAAATACCATTACCTGAACCCCCTGCCCCTGCAGGACATGTTCGACCGTTGGGTCGCGCCCTTCCTGCAACCGCAAACGCGGATGGTGAGCGATTTGAAATCCCGATTGGAAAGAGAGACCAGAATGGGAAAACCCGATTTCATGATGCAGACCTTCATCCGCTGTTCGCAGGATGCGCTGTGGGACGCGCTGACCAAGGCCGACCAGATGGCCGCCTATCACTTCATGTACAACGAGGTGCGCGGCGACGCGCGCCCCGACAACGTGACCGAATTCATCATGCCCGATGGCACCCCGATGCTGCGGCAGGTCACGACCGAGATGGACCCCAAGACCCGCATCGCCATGACGTTCGAGCCGTTGTTCATGGGTCCGAACGCGCCCGCGTCCCACTTTGTCTACCTGATCGAACCGCAAGGCGAGACCTGCAAGCTGACCATCGAACATTACGATCTGGCACCGGGGCAGGAAGGCTTTGCCGAAGGTTGGGCGCGACTGGCGGCATCGCTCAAGTCGTATCTGGAAACCGGTACCGCCCTCAAGATGGCAAGCTGAAGGACAGCCCCAATGACCAAACCAGATTTCATGATGCAGACCTACATCCGCTGTTCGCAGGATGCGCTCTGGGACGCGCTGACCTCGGCCGACGCCGTGGCGAATTACGACTTCCTGGGCCAGAGCGCGAAACGTACCGGCGACACGCTGATCTACTCGACACCTGACGGTTTCGAGACCCTGCACACACGCGAGATCCTGCTCGATCCGAAAACCCGGATCGTCACCAGTTTCGAGCCGAAATGGGAACCCGACGCCAAGACCAGCGAAGTCACGTATCTCATCGAGGCCGAAGGGGATTACTGCAAACTGACGGTCGAGCATCGCGGCTTGGCGCATGATCCGAGCGGCGGCACCGCAGATGGCTGGGTGCGGACATTGTCCGGCCTCAAGACGTGGCTGGAAACCGGCCAGCCGATGCAGTTCGGCGGCGACCACCTGTGGGATGAGCATGAGGGAGAGGCGCCTTAGGGGCGCGGTTACAAAACTGCCTCGTCCCTTTCAGCGGCGTAAAAAGTGAAGAGTGGGTTTTTCAACCCACCTTCACCCGCCGATATAGGCGCCGGACTTGGGGCGGTAAAAGTTCTTCTGGTTGTGCAGACGGCCCAGAAGGTCATTGATCCGCTTCATCGAGGCATCGACCTCGCGGGTGTTCTCGCAAGGGTGCAGCGGGTCCGCGTCCTGTTCGAGAACAGCAGAGTTGAGCGACCGCGAAGTGGTCCGCAATGCGTCCTCGATCAGCTCCATGTCGTCGACCGTCAATTCGAATTGCGTGTTGTATCCGGGCATTGTCTGCTCCCCCGTTCTGTATGACGCAAAAGTTTCCGATAGTGGAATGTCGTTATACATAGCAATTGCGTCGCTTTCGTCCATAGCAATCCGCATCGGCAAGTCATTGATTCAAAACGCTTTCCCATAATACATTGGTATACCGCGAAAGAATCTTTCGTGGCTGCATACAAAACTCGCGACTCACCCGGTCGATAGACCATCCGCATCTTGACGCGCCGCACCCCCGCTGCCACAAGCCGCGCACGATACATAACCCGCAACCGGGCGTTCCGTGGGCGCCAAACTGACGAGGAGCTGCGCCAATGAGCCAGATTTCCCTGACCTTCCCCGATGGCACTGTACGCGAGTTCGACAAGGGTGTGACCCCTGCCGAAGTGGCCGAGAGCATCTCCAAATCCCTGTCCAAGAAGGCGATTTCCGCCACCGTGGACACCGCGCACTGGGACCTGCAATGGCCCATCGAGGCCGACAGCCGCATCGCCATCAACACGATGCAGGATGACGCCCCCGCGCTCGAACTGATCCGGCATGACCTTGCCCACATCATGGCGCGCGCCGTGCAGGAGATCTGGCCGGACGTCAAAGTCACCATCGGCCCGGTGCGCGACAATGGCTGGTTCTATGATTTCGACCGCAAGGACCCGTTCACGCCCGAAGACCTCGGCACCATCGAAAAGCGGATGAAGGACATCATCAACGCCCGCGATACCGTGCGCACCGAGCTTTGGACGCGCGAGAAGGTGCGCCAGCACTACACCGACAACGGCGAGCCCTATAAGGTCGAGATCCTCGACCGGATCCCCGAGGGCGAAGACATCCGCATGTACTGGCATGGCGACTGGATGGATCTCTGCCGTGGGCCGCACCTGCAACACACCGGGCAGGTGCCCGCCGATGCGTTCAAGCTGATGAACGTCTCCGCCGCCTATTTCCTCGGCGACAACACGCGGCCCATGCTGCAACGCATCTACGGCGTGGCGTTCAGGAACCGCGACGACCTGAAATCCTACCTCACCTTCCTTGAAGAAGCCGAAAAGCGCGACCACCGCCGTCTTGGCCGCGAGATGAACCTGTTTCACATGCAGGAAGAAGCGCCGGGCCAGATCTTCTGGCACCCGAACGGCTGGACCATCTACACCCAGTTGCAGGATTACATGCGCCGCAAGCAGCAGCGCGGCGGCTATGTCGAGGTGAACACCCCGCAGGTGGTGGACCGCAAGCTGTGGGAGGCCTCGGGCCACTGGGAGAAGTACCAGGACCACATGTTCATCGTCGAAGTCGACGAAGAGCATGCCCGCGAAAAGGCGGTCAACGCGCTCAAGCCGATGAACTGTCCCTGCCACGTCCAGATCTTTAACCAGGGGTTAAAGTCTTACCGAGATCTTCCCCTGCGTATGGCCGAATTCGGCTCGTGCGCTAGATACGAGCCATCCGGTGCGCTGCACGGTATCATGCGCGTCCGCGGGTTTACCCAGGATGACGCTCATATCTTCTGTAGAGAGGACCAGATCCAAGATGAAACAAAACGCTTTATCGACTTCCTGTCAGACATCTACCGCGACCTCGGGTTTGAGCAGTTCAAGATCAAGTTCTCCGACCGTCCGGACACCCGCGCCGGTTCGGACGAAGTCTGGGACAAGTCCGAAAGCGCCCTCAAGGCGGCCACGGCTGCCGCAGGTTGCGAGTTCGAGCTGAACCCCGGCGAAGGCGCGTTTTACGGTCCCAAGCTGGAATTCGTTCTGACCGATGCGATCGGCCGGGACTGGCAATGCGGCACCTTGCAGGTGGATTTCGTGCTGCCCGAACGGCTGGACGCCACCTATATCGGCCAGGACGGCGCACGGCATCGTCCGGTGATGCTGCACCGCGCGTGCCTCGGGTCGTTCGAACGGTTCATCGGCATCCTGATCGAGGAACACGCCGGCAAGCTGCCCTTCTGGCTGGCCCCGCGTCAGGTGGTCGTCGCCTCCATCGTGTCCGAGGCGGATGACTATGTGCACGAGGTCGTCGCAGCCCTGACCAAGGCCGGTGTCCGTGCAGAGGCGGATATCCGCAACGAGAAGATCAACTACAAGGTTCGCGAACACAGCGTCGGCAAGGTTCCGGTGATTCTGGCCATCGGCCACCGCGAGGTCGAAGAGCGCACCGTGACCGTTCGGAGGCTCGGTGAGAAACAGACGGCTGTAACATCTCTGACCGAAATCGTGAGCAGCCTCGGGACAGAGGCGACTCCTCCCGATCTTCTGTAACATTTGAGCGCAGCAATCCTTCAAAAAGGCCCCGTCATAATTGCGGGGCCTTTCGTTTTTCCCCAAATTACAGCAATAAATCGCACGCCGGGGGTTCACCTGTCGTCACGCACGCGTGAAACACACCGCCGTGAATAGCGCGGCAGCCTGCCGCAGGGCATGTTCGGTTCATCGGCGTCGCTGACGTTACGTCGACCCAGTTCAACTCGTAAGGTAACCAGAAGGACCCTCTCATGTCGAAGACACTCAAGACCGCTGCGATCGTTGGTGCCGTTGCTGCAAGCTTCGCCGCCTACTCCACCACCGCCACCGCCCAAGCCAAGGAAAAGTGCTTTGGCGTCTCTCTGGCAGGTCAGAACGACTGCGCCGCAGGTCCGGGCACAACCTGCGCCGGTTCCTCGACCGTCGACTACCAGGGCAACGCCTGGACCCTGGTCGATGCAGGCACCTGCGCCGAAATCGAACTGCCCGCGATGGCCGACGGCTCGGCGCGTACCGGCTCGCTCGAAGAGCTTGGCCGCGACCTGCCGCAGGGCTGATTTTTCGGGCAGGTCGGTGTATGCTCCGACCTGCCGCTTCAAATCGTAGGCCGGGCTTCTGCCCGGCTTATCCCGAAAGAGACATGCCATGCCTGACGCCTCACATGCCTTTCCGCATCTGCCGCATCTGCCCGGTGTCGGCTACAAAGCGCAGCATTTCACTGATATCATGACCGACCCCGCCCCGGTTGGCTGGCTGGAAATCCATGCCGAGAACTACATGGGCGATGGTGGACGACCGCTGGCACAGTTGCGTGTGTTGTCCGAGCGGTTCCCCATGTCCGTCCACGGCGTCGGCCTGTCCATCGGTGGCGAGGGACGGCTTGACCCGGACCACCTTGCCCGGCTCAAACACCTGTGCGACTGGCTCAACCCCGCCAGCTTTTCCGAACATCTGGCGTGGTCGACCCATGACAGTCATTTCCTGAACGACCTGCTGCCCCTGCCCTACACGAGCGCGACCCTGACCCGCGTTGCCGATCACATCGACGAGGTACAGAGCCTGCTGGGCCGCCGGATGCTGCTGGAGAACCCGTCTTCCTATCTGGCCTTTGCCGAAAGCACGTATTCTGAAACCGATTTCCTCGCCGAGATCGTGCGTCGCACTGGCTGTGGCCTGCTGCTGGACGTCAACAACGTGTTCGTGTCGGCGACCAATCTCGACTATTCGCCGCAAGGCTATATCGACGCCTATCCGCTTGACGCTGTTGGAGAAATCCATCTTGGCGGTCATGACGAGGACGAGGATGACTTTGGTGCACCTTTGCTGATCGACAGCCACGGGCGCGAGGTGGTGGACCCGGTCTGGGCGCTGCTCGATTACGCGCTGGCCAAATCCGGACCGAAACCCGTGCTCGTGGAATGGGACACAGATGTGCCCGACTGGCCGGTGCTGGCCGACGAGGCACGGCGCGCGTCACAGGCGCTTTCACGGGTGCTGGTGTGACTGTGCAGACCGCGTTTCGCGCCGGTCTTCTGAACCCGGCGCACCCGGTCCCCGAAGGCCTGACCGATGGTCACGCCCAGCCCGCCGGACGCCGCTACGGCGTCTATCGCAACAATGTCACCGTATCCCTGCGTGACGCTCTGGCCACAGGGTTTCCATCGCTGATCAGCCTGATCGGCCGCGAGAATTTCGACCACGTGGCCCGCGCCCACCTGCGGCAATCGCCGCCCACGTCGCCGTTGATGATGCATTACGGGGCCGGTCTGCCGGATTTCGTGGCGACGCTGGAGCAGCTCGAACACCTGCCCTATCTCGCCGATGTCGCCCGGATCGACGTGGCGATGAGGCAAAGCTATCACGCCGCCGACAGCACCGGGATCGACCCCACGCTGTTGCAATCGCTCGACGAGGAGAGCCTGCTGGCCGCGCGCTTCGGCTTCGCGCCGTCGATGATCCTGCTGCGGTCGCAGTTTTCGATCGGGTCGATCTGGCACTACAGCCTGCGCGGCGGTGACAAACCCTCGGGACACCCGGAAGACGTGGTGATCCTGCGCGCCGAATATGACCCTGAACCCTTCATCCTTGGCACCGGCGCCGGGGACGTGCTGCACGCGTTGCACAGCGGCACCCCCTTTGGTGAGGCCATCGAATTGGGCGGGGAAGATTTCGACCTTGCCGCGCTTCTGAACCTGCTGCTGTCACAACATGCCATCACCGCCGTTGACCATTGAATTCCCTTGATCCGAAAGACCGCCGCCATGGACCGCCTTGCCCACCTGCACAACTCAATCTTCAACGCCATCGAACGCAACCTTGACGGTCTGGTTCCGCTGCTTGCGCGGTTCGTCTTTGCCGCAACGCTGCTGATGTATTTCTGGGCGTCGGGCCTGACCAAGCTGGGCGACGGGATCATGGGCATCTTCGTGCCGTCGACCGGTGCCTATGCGCAGATTTTCCCAAAGCAGATGGAGGCGGTGGTCTATGACGTGTCGCAGCTTGGCATCTTTCACTGGGCGGTGGTTGTCGCGGGCACATGGGCGGAATTCATCCTGCCACTGCTGATCGTGATCGGATTGTTCACCCGGCTGGCTGCACTGGGAATGATCGGCTTTGTCGTCGTGCAATCGCTGACCGACCTTTACGGCCATGGCGGCATCGCCCATGCCGAAACACTGGGCGCATGGTTCGACCGGGTGCCGGACAGCGTGATCCTTGATCAGCGCGCGTTCTGGATGCTGATCCTTGTCACGCTGGTGATCAAGGGGGCGGGTGCGCTGTCGCTGGATCGCATCCTGTCGCGTCAGATCCTTGGAACGCCCGCAGCTGCCTGAGCCTCAGCCTGCCCCCCCTTGTACCTTGGGCCATGTCCGTTATCTCTGACGGGAAAACAGTCAGGGGGCGACATGTCGGATCGAACGGTACTCGGGATCAGCGGCGCGGAGGCGCGGGATTTCCTGCAGGGGCTTGTGACCAATGACGTGGCCAAGCTGGAGCACGGGCTTGTCTATGCCGCGATGCTGACCCCGCAGGGCAAGTACCGCGCAGATTTCTTTCTGGTGCCGATGGGCGACGCGATCCTGCTCGATGTGGACAGCGCCCTCGCCCCCGACCTGAAACAGGCGCTGACGATGTACAAGCTGCGCTCGAAGGTCGAGATCACCGAGACCGACCGCGTGGTGACCCGTGGTCTGGGTGACGCGCCCGAGGGCGCCTTTGCCGATCCGCGCGACCCGACACTGGGCTGGCGCGGGTATGACGGGCAGCCGGGCGATGACAGCGTCGATTGGGACGCTGTGCGCGTCGCGGCTCTCGTCCCGCAAAGCGGGGTCGAGCTGACGCCCGACAGTTTCATTCTGGAGATGGGGTTCGAGCGCCTGAACGGCGTGGATTTCCGCAAGGGCTGTTATGTCGGGCAGGAAGTCACCGCGCGGATGAAGCACAAGACCGAGCTGCGCAAAGGTCTGGCAAAGGTGGCCGTCGAGGGCAGCGCGCCGGTGGGCACGGATATCACCGTCGATGACAAACCGTCAGGCACGCTTTTCACGCAGGCGGGTGGTCAGGGGCTGGCCTATCTGCGGTTTGACCGTGCGGGCGAGGACATGCGCGCGGGCGATGCGACGGTGCGGCTGGTCGAGAAAGCCTGAGCCGGGCAAACGCCCGGCCGACGCGTTTGGGCCGGTCGGGGCAAAGCCCGCCGGTTGGATGTGGTGCAGGCCGGGGCTTCAGCCCGGCGCTCTGGTCCTGTTCAGTGAAGAAGAAGCGGCGCCGCCCTCTTGGGCCTGACGGTTCTCTCTTCTGCCGGGGTGTCCCCCGTGACCTGTCTGAAACCGGTTTCTCGCGGTCGGGCCTTGTGAGCCCACGAGAGATCGTCAGTTCATGTGTCGCGGCATGGGAGTGACCCTTCCCGCTCGGTGCGCACCGTGGGACGGGGTATGGCCCTTGCAGGGTTAATGATCCGGAAACGGGGCGTTCGGAGACAAGCGCATCTGCACGCGCTTGTCGCTGGGTGCGCCGGTTCAGGCGCGCTCGGAATATTCCATCGTTTCGGTGTTCACGATGATCAACTCATCCTGACCGACGAAGGGTGGCACCATGACCTTGACCCCGTTGTCGAGGATCGCGGGCTTGAAGCTGTTGGCCGCTGTCTGGCCTTTGACGATCGGTTCGGTCTCGGAAATCTTGCAGGTCACCTTTTGCGGCAACGTCGCGTTCAGCGCCTCGGATTCGTGGAATTCGACGAGGATGGTCATTCCGTCCTGAAGGAACGGGCGGCGTTCCCCAAGGATGTCGGCCTCCAGTTCGACCTGGTCATAGGTTTCGGTGTCCATGAACACGAGCATGCCGTCGGTTTCATAAAGAAACTGCATATCCTTCTGTTCCAGACGCACGCGCTCGACCTTGTCCGCCGAGCGGAACCGCTCGTTGAGCTTGGACCCGTTGCGCAGATTCTTCATTTCCACCTGCGCAAACGCACCGCCCTTGCCGGGTTTCACATGGTCCACTTTTACGGCGGCCCAGAGACCACCGTTATGTTCCAGCACGTTACCGGGGCGGATTTCGTTACCGTTGATTTTGGGCATGGCTAAACTTTGTCAAAAGGTTGATCCAACTTTGCCAGACCCTATATCTGGGTGATGATACGCTGTCCAGACAACCAGATCTCGTTTCGCATCCGCAGAAAGCCATGCATTTTTTGCATAAAAGGTATGCAAAACTAGGGTATCCGAATCGTCTGGAATGCGCCATAAGCAACTCCACGCCGGAAAACACAAGAGCAATAATCACAGGACGGATCATGAAAGATTTCGTTGACGGTACCGCCTTCAATGCAGAACAAGGCAATCGCGCGCGCAAACTGTTTGCTGCCGTGGTTCTTGCTGCGTTGGATGACGCGATCGCAGATGACAAGAAATATGGAAATGGCCCCGAGCAGATCGCGCGTTGGGCGCGGTCTCGCGACGGCCGCGAAGTGCTGAGCTGCGCCGGGATCGACCCGAACGAGCGCGTGGTCTCGGGACTGATGGATTTTGTCGGGAAAGGTGTCCGCACCTCTGTTGCGCTGTCGCGCGAAGAAAGCGAACGCCGGAATGCTGCACAGCAAGCCGAAGCTGCTTAGTCCACTCCGTCGTTTTCGGAAAGCGCGCCCTGACCAGGCGCGCTTTCCGTTTTTCGATGGCCCTGCTTGGTCCCGCGCTGTTGCGGGGTAAGCACTTGCGGTTATTCAAAATCCTGTGAAATCAACATGCGGTGGATCTCGCGGCGCACCAGCTTGCGCACGTTCCGCGTGATTCTTTCACCCAGCGCGCCCTGCAATTCCTGCCGGACAATATCGACCACCATCTGGCGCAGCGTCTCTTCGTCGATCTCCAGCGCAGAGGCTGCATCATCGTCGCGCACTTGCACCGCGCCTGTGGTGGCGGGTTCATCCTGCACAGGCGCGCTGTAGGATTGTGGTTGCGGCCAGGAGTCCTGCGCATGCAGCACGTTCGTTCCGGGGTCTTCAGCCTCTTCCTCAGCGTCCTCGTAGGGTGCCTCTGGCCATGTCATCGGCTCCGACACGGCAGAGAGATCATCCGCATCGGGGCGATCCCGCTCTTCCTCGAAATCCTCGTTACCACGCGCCACGAGGCGACCCAGAGCCGCGACCTTGTCTTCGAGCGTTTGCGGCGGAGACTGGATTGGCGCGGTGTCTTCCTGATGCCCGGCCTCGGGTTCAACCCAATCGCTTGCGTCGGACAGATCCGCGGCGGTCTCGGACTCGTCGTGATCCTCGGCCTCGGACTCGTCAGCCCTGAACTCAGACGCGTCGGCCTGTTCTTCCGCGATGTCCTGCCAGTCTTCGTCCGACAGCTCGTCGGCCCAATCCGACTGGTCGCTCTGCGCGTCGGCGTCGTCCGCCCCGGACAGGCCAAGGGCAGCCGACACTTCCTTCTCGATCAGCCTGTTCAACTCGCTCCGCGACGCATCATCCCCGGCCTCGGACTGCGCTTCATCCTCAGCCACGTCCTGTTCATGCGCGTCATCCGATCGTTCCGCTGCATCCTCGGCCAAGTGCAGGCTGTCGATATCCGGAAACGCACCCTCGACCCTGCCGAACTCGGCAAGGCGGGCTTCGCCGGGGATCTCGTCGATCGCACTTTCGCCTTGGGGGATTCCCGGCACGACCGGTTGCGTCAGAAGAACCGGGTCAGACGCGCGGGCGGGTTCGGGCGCCGCATCCTTGACCCGCTGGGCGGCGGTGAGCACCAGCCGACCGGGCTTTTCAGGACGACGGCGCGCCACCGGGGTCGCTCGCACCTCTTCGGCAACAAGCCTGCGGATGGACGACAGGACATCCTCGATTTCCACGTTTGTCACGGGATCAGACATTGTTCACCACTGCTACCTCGGCCAGAGAGTAGCTTGGCGCGGCGTTTCACACAACAGAGGAGGAAAAACTTAGTTTTTACCTAGGGACTTCAGAACACGGTCAAGCTGCTGACCCTGCTGGCTTTTCTGAATCGGGCCATCCTTGACGAGGTTGTAGTAAGTCACGGGATCGTATTGCTGCACGTTCAGGCGCAGATCCGTTGCGGTCAGGCGACCCAAGGTCGACAGGATGCGATAGGCCGCGACGCCCTCGTCCACCTCGGCAGAGATGCGGGCGGAGCGCGCATTCAGCAGTTCCTGTTCGGCGTTCAGCACATCCAGCGTGGTGCGCGCGCCAAGGGCAGCCTCTTCGCGGACACCCTCGAATGCGACGGACGCCGCGCGGACCTGCCGGTCCGTCGATTCGAGGCTGGCCTGCGCGATCCGCAGCTGGGCGTAGGCATTGCCGACATTCTGCGCGATCTGGTCGATCACCTGGTGCAGCTGACCACGGGCTGAATCGCGATTCGCCATCGACTGACGCACCAGCGAGGTCAGACGCCCACCCTGGTAGATCGGGCCACCGGCCTCGATGCCGATGGAGCCGCCGCGTGTGAACCGTTCGGTGTCGATCCCCTCGGTCACGCTCAAGCGACCAGAGAGACGCACCGAGGGCTTCATGGCCGCTTCGGCGCGCAGGATGCTGAGTTCCGCGGCGGCAACCTGATGCTGGACCGACTTGACCTGCGGGTGATTGCGCAGCGCGATACCCTTGGCCGCATCCACCGACCCGGGCAGGTCCGGGAGGGTGCGCAGCGGATCGAGCTGACCGGGCAGACGCCCGACCACAGCCAAATACTGTTCGCGCGCAACGGTCAGTGCACCCTGCGCCGCGGCAAGCTGGCTGCGCGCGGCGGCCAAGCGTGCTTCGGCCAGCGAGGTGTCGGTGCGGGTGACTTCGCCCACTTCGAACCGTTCCTGTGCCGCGCGCAATTCCTGCGCGATCAGGCGCACGTTGTTTTCCCGCAGCGCCACGTTTTCAATCGCGCGCCGCACTTCGAGGTAGGCTTCGACGGCCGACAGAAGCACCTGCTGCTCGACCGAGACCAGCTGCTGACGGGTGCCCAGCACCGCTTCCTTGGTGGTCTCGATGGCCAGTTTGCTCTGGCCGTTGTCGAAAACGGTCAGTTCCGCGATCAAACTTGCGGAAATGGTGTTCGACACCGCGGGCACGATGTTGTTGGCGGTCGAGGCGCTGCGCGTCGTGCCGAACTGCCGGGTCGCATCGGCGGACCACGAGATAACCGGGCGCAGGGAGGACATGGCCTGCGCCACGTCTTCGTCGGCGGCCCGCAGGACCGCGCGGTTCTGTTCGAGCAGGCCGCTGGTGTTATAGGCCCCGATCATCGCGTCGGCGAGCGTTTCGGCCCGAGCCATCGGTACCGCGATCACCAGACCCAGCGCAACAGCCAGCCCCGCCAGTTTCATCCGTTTCGCCATCGCTGCTGTCCCCCAGACCTGTCGTTTCTTATCTGTTGCGGCGCACTGCACCCAATCGGCCTTCAAAATGTGAAAGCGGCGGTTTTTGCAAATCCGGGCAAGACCGGAGCCGACGCATTGAACGCAAAGCGCCACGTGATGTCACCATCGATCTTGTATCCGATTCTGACAACGCCCAAGGCCCCTTCCATGAACACGCAGCCGATCCGGCCACCTTCCTTGAGCTGGTCTAGCAGGCTGTCCGGCACCTGCTCTACCCCGCCCTGGATCAAGATCACGTCATAGGGGCCATGCTGCGCGGCACCCTCGGTCAGAGGGCCCGTGTGGAGCACGACGTTGTCGGCACCCTGTTCGGACAGGATCGACTGCGCCTCGGAGGCCAGTGTCTCGTCTTCCTCGACCGCGATCACCGCCTCGGCCATCCGCGCCACCAGCGCCGAGGAATAGCCGTAGCCCGCGCCAATATCGAGAACCAGCTCGTCACCCTCGATGTTGAGCCCGTCCAGCAGCTTGCCCAGCGTGCGTGGCTCGAGTACGACGCGCCCCGGCGCAATCGAAACATTCTCGCTGATATAGGCCGCCTCGGCTTGCTCGCGCGGCACGAAAAGTTCCCGAGGGACCGCCAGCATGGCGTCGATGATCGGAAACTTGGTCACATCGGAGGGTCGTACCTGCGTGTCGACCATCATGGTCCGGCGGGCAGCAAAGTCTGTCATGGGCTAAACTCATCCGTTCAGTTCGCTGATGGACTTCTGCCATAGCTGACCGGTTTCAGCAATGTGCAGAACGCGCGAAATACCGCCATGCGCTGTGAAGCAGCCCCCAACCGATATCCGCTTGACGTGCGAAGCCCGAGCGCCTAATCACACCGCCACTCGGGCGAGTTGGCGGAGTGGTTACGCAGCGGATTGCAAATCCGTGTACAGGAGTTCGATTCTCCTACTCGCCTCCATTTAAAATCAATGACTTAGCAGAAATCTGCCAATCAGGCAGATGCGAGTCTAAACAAATGTCTAAACATTCTGTTTTTGTTCTGTTCCTGTTTCGGCGCTTTTAAGGGGCGTCGATCAGGCAGTCTCATGTGAGCTGCAAGACCCACCTCCTTCCCCTTCGCCACGCACTGCCAGTCAGCCCGCCCTGCGGTCGCTCTGCGCGCGCTGGCCGTGCTATCAAAGCGAATGGGCGAAGAGATGAACAGAGAATGCCCGTAGTCGTTAGCAGTGCCGGAGGCACAAGCGGAGGTCGTCCAGGGCGCAGAGTATCGAAGCCCTAGACGTGCCGGAGCGGGACTAGACCTGGCTGAGCCGAAGGCCAAGCCCGAAGGGCGCAGAAAGCCAAGTCGAGTTATAGGCGATAGAGCCGGAGGCGATTGGTTGACGGGGTTCCCTGCGCCGCGTGCGGCGAAGGGGTGTCAGCCAAAGCTGCTTGTCAGCGTGACTCTGGTCTCTTAGCTCTGACCGCTCTTGCGCACCGTTTGCAAACTTGCTTTGTCTAACGGTGCGCGACCGTTGCCCCCCCTCTTGATACAATATCCTTTTAGTGACACCGCCGACATTCCCGGGGTTCGGCAAGACGTCCATTTTGTTCACGTTGTGTTACAAGTGTTACAAACGGCTATAAGCTCTTAGTAACACCACCTGTGAGCCGCCGTTTGCCGCGTGGCTCGTTAACCGTCAATCTGCCTCCAAGTAAGTTTGCATGGGTTTCCCATTCGTCACCTGACGCGCGAACGTTCTTGTAGAGGCAAGGGTTAAGATGTCATCGCAATTGAGCAAATTCAGTTTTGGCTTGTCGTGCGTAAGTTCGCGCGATGCCAACACCATGGAAAGACTCAATGTTTTTGCATGTCAGCCGATCAGCACTCAGGCGCTTTCTGATCTCAGATTTGCCTCAAACACTGAACGATGCCGAACAACCGGGCAGAAGGCGTTCAAGGCGAAAAGGTTCGTTTGCTTTGATATTCCACGTGGCTCTGGGGGATGTTCGCATGCCCGCCACTAGCATCGAAGAACGTGCGTTGCGTCTCCTGAAGGCTTTTGAGAGTGCCGGAAGGCCGATCAGCCGTGTCACTATAGAAGGCAAGAAGATTGAGCTTGTCCTTGCGACGGAGCAGACTCCTGACGAGTATGCGGGGATAGATATGCGGTATGACAAAGCGTGAGCTTCCGAAACACGTCTACAGGCAGCGCAATGGCCTCTACTTCCAGCGGCGCGGCTGGTCGTCCCAGAAATTCGAACACGAGTTCGGGACGCCGGAGTTTTGGAAGGAATACGCGGATATCCTTGCCTCGAAGGACACGCCGCGCGTCGTAACGTCGCGAACGTTCCACGCTCTGATTAAGAGCTACCACAAGTCTCCTAGGTATCGGAACCTGAAGCCCCGCACGGGTCTGGACTACGACAAGCATCTGAACTTCTTCCTGTCGATCATGGGAGATCGCAACCCGGCCAAGCTCCAGCGCAAGGACGTCATTCGGCTGCGGGACGCGAACGCCGACAAAGCCTACTTTGCGAACTACTCGCTCCGCGTATTGCGGGTGCTGATGGAACACTGCGTCGATCTGGGGTGGACCGACACCAACCCGGCGCGGGGTGTGTCCGAGTTGAAAACGGAAAAGACAGAGCGTGAGCCTTGGCCGCAAGAGCTTCTGGACGCCTATCGTGCTGCCTGCCCCATCGGCACCAGAGAACGCCTCGTGATGGAGCTGTGCGTAGGCACGGGCCAGCGGATCGGGGACGTCCTCGAAATGCGCTGGTCCGATATTCAGGACGGCGCGGTTTTCGTGCGACAGAGCAAAACCAAAAAGGAACTCTGGGTGCCGATCCTGAGCGACCTGCAAACGGCGCTGGACGCGGCCAGCCGTCATTCGGTGTTCATCCTGACAAATGAGCGCGGGACCAACCGTTGGTCTTACAGAGGCGCGTCAGCAGCTTTGCGCAACGTCAGGGAGCGCATCGGCGCTCTGGACTACGATATCCATAGCTGGCGCTACAACGCCGCCTGTGAGCTTGTGGAGGCGGGCTGTAGCGATGATCTGGTTGCAGCGGTGACGGGGCAAAGCCCGGCCATGGTCTTGCACTACACGAAAAAGGTGCGTCAGCGGATCAGAGCGCAACAGGCTCAGCAAAAAAGGACAGAGCGCAGCAACCGCCGTTAGAAAATAAGTACTCACCAAGAGCCACTACAACGGAGGAGACCCAATTAACCAGCCACTTCGGGCACGTCGACCTGTTCGTGGCTTTCTTGCCTTCGCCCCGTCTAAATGCAAGAGGCTGACAGAGACTGAAATGCAGCGCATCTAGAATGGAATTGCCGTCAACATAGTCGGTCGCGCATTTTTTGGAGATTCTATTTCGAATGCACGTATTGAAATGTGAGCACAGTCCGCAATACCGAAATGAGACAAGGCGATCTCAGGCCTTGAAACTATTCGAAATAGCTGTACAAATTCTTGGCTCCAAACATTTTTCTGAATTAATGTGATGCCGCGCCACTCTGAAATGCTGGCCACAAATCAAAGATAAGATTTCTCGTAGTACTAAAAAACACCATGAATAATAGGCCAGTCATGCTGCGGCAATATATGACGGACTTTCTTCGAAATCATGTTTTCGCGCCAATTCACACAACTGAAATGCAAGCGCTCTTTTTGCTTTTGGAGTAGGATAGTCTTCCTCTCGCATGATTTCGGCATGCAAGACGTTCTCCTCACCTTCAGCCTCAGTTGCCTCAAGAAGTTCGTGGATAGTAGTTACGCTCAGGACGACCCACCCACGAAAAGGTTTCCCTCTCTTTTCACCCATTGCGCCGCCAAGCGGATCGAGATAGGTGATCCTTTTCTTTATCACTTCGCCCACACCCAGCCGGTCAACTGAAAGACCACCCGGTCGAGTATCTATGAACACATCAATTTTGAAGTGTCGCCGCCCATCATCTGAGAAGATTGCTTTGTCCTTCCCAAATGCGCGTCTACCTACTAGTTCTTTATTATGTATCTTTTGATCAGGCGCTTCGATCAAAACATGGCCTCATACAAATTTTGATTTAATGCAATCAACGACTGTCAGAAAATTTGAGTAAGGATCACTGAATTCGAGTGACTCGAAATTTCCGGACTGTGAGGCGAGAATCTGGACGTCATTGTCATCGACGGCTATGGTAACGCGGTCGTCTAGGCGAATATAGTCGACAATGAGCGCACCAAGGCCATCTTCGTAGATATCACTCTGGATGTATCCCACCTGAGACAAAATTGAATCAACCTCTACTGAGTATTTGCTCATCCAACTATATTTCTGGGACGCTTTTCGGATTGCTCTATATGCAGTTCTGTCAAATAATGCTGACGTTTTTGTGGAAGCCAAAAAGCCTATACTTGCAAGCGCTGGCAGGTGATGAACGGAAAATTTTTCTGCATCCGCAAAGCCCATCAAAGCTGCAAATTTTACTTCGTAATCATGCGCTACAGCCTTGCTCTGATCGACACTTAAAACGACAGCTTCAGTCACATTTTTGCTAGGGAGTGATTTCAAGAAATAAGAGTGAATAGCTTGCTGTGCTTTTTGGCGACCCTCAACTTCAGTTCTATCTGTATCTTCGTCTGAAACGACGAAAGGATCGTCATATCCTCCAAATGTATTCTCTATCATTATCTTTACGATATTCGAAGCATCGGCGACTTGGTCAAGACGCTGCCGATAACCAATACCTTTGCGTCCTACCCTCCGGGTATAGTTGCTTGCTGATGTATCAATGAGGCGGGAGGTTGACCCAAATTCTGCTTCATTCCATCCCTCCATTGTCGGCCTTGACGCGTATTCCAACATTAGGAAATTTCCTTAGCTTTGCCGAATCGAGCTTTCAAAGCATCTGATACTGTCTTATCAAATGCAATATTGAGTGTGGCATGGGCTTCATCAAACCAACTTTCTAATTCCTCTTTAGGAAGGAAGCCGTTCGACATCTCTCCATCGCAATGGAATTCCATTACCACTGCTTCTTGCCCGTCCCTAATTCCGGGAGCAATCCTGAAACGAAAAGTCGCGTTGGCGGGAGATTTCACAGAAAAGTTACTATCCACTGAAAATGTTATTCGCTCCGGTTCAGCAGAGATTTCATCGACAACCTGTTGGCGTACCGGTTGAACTGCGCCAAAATGTGTTTCGACAAACGGTTTAAAAGAGTCAAATCCAAATCTTGCGTCAAAAACATCAATATAGCGCAGATGCCCTCTTTTCGGCTTGAAAGTTTTCTCAGCCATTGGATACGCAGAAAGCAACGCGTCCAAAGCCCAAGATACGAATGATCTAAATTCCGCCCACCCGGCATAAGGAGGAACAATGTTGACAGTCATTACTCCCGGCCCGATTTGGATCAGCGGCCAACCTGATTTTTTCGGTCGCAACCTTAGGTGCGGTTGGTCAGAAACAAATTCAACAGGAATTTCAGATGGAACGAGTTGTTCTACAACTGGTAGCTCAACGCTGACTGCTTCAAGAAAACTCTCTCTAAACAGATCATAGTATGGGTCAATTGCTGCGTTCGGCGCTGAACCAAGCGGTTTAAGTGCCCAATGAATCTCCAGAATTACTTCAACCAGAGGAGGCTTCTCATAAACATAGTCTGACATCAAAATATGCGGCATGCGAGCATTGCCGACCTCTCCACACGTTCTGAATTTCTATCTAGACTGCTCAAGGTAGTTAGTGGATGCACCACTTATTTTCCAGTGATCGCCGATTTTTTTTGATTGTACCGCGTACAGCCCGTTTTGCAACCGACTTCGAGGGCCCCGACCGTTGCCTGTCTGCAACATAAGTTGGTTTCAGCCCCGAGAATTAAATCATCCGGAGCACAGTCTCAGGGTCTATCATATTGATTTTTATAATATTTTATTCGTTACCTTCTCAAGCCATGTGCGTAAAAGCGCCCAGAATGTCAGACTAAAGGGCACATGTGTTTATTGATTTCACTGGTTGGCACGCATGAGTTGGCTGCTCTAAGTGTCCGCGTCGGCATGATATGACCGCACCATCGTTGCGTCCAACCCCAACCTCCAAACATCCAGCATCAGAAGTTCTGAATGCTACCGTGGCATTGAGACTAATGGCGCCCAAGAGACGGTCATCTGTCGCTTGGTCAGTCGTCATTCCGTAGCACCACAAACTAATAGCGCCATCTAAACATTCACGCTATGTTCCACCGAAAACAGAGCCTCGTCTAAACATTTTATCTCTCAGAAACAGTGCCATACCAGCTCTTGCAAATCCGTGTACAGGAGTTCGATTCTCCTACTCGCCTCCATTAAATTTCAATGACTTAGACGAATGACGGCACTGCCCAGAGGGCACCGTTTACACTTCCGTTTACAGTTTTGTTCACGCTCCACCCCTTTTAGCCTCCGACAACTTGACCAAAACAGCATCGCTTTCGTCCGGCGAAACCCGTGCGTAGTGCTCGATGACATGGGCGGCGTGACGCAGTGACCAGCCCATGTGACTGGCGATCTGCGACAGGCTCAGTCCTGCATTCAACAGCCGTGTCGCCGCTGTACCCCGGCAATCCTGAAGACGCAGATCCTGGCTCAACCCTGTCTTGTCACGCCATTGACGCAGACCTTCAGAGGCACGGTGTTCGGTGAGCTGGCCACCCCTGGCATTGGTGAGGATCAGCAACTGATCATCAGGCGTTGCGTCAATCACGTCTGCCAGGACCTGCGTGATCGGGATATGCGCAACCTGGCCCCGTTTGTTGGTTCTGACCCGAAGGCGACGTCCAAGTGGGGTCTCTTCAACCGAGCCCCGCGTCAACTTGATCAGGTCACCGGGCCGCAAGCCGGTTTCGCAGGCCACACAAAGGATCCGTCTCACCCATTCCGGAGCCAGTGCATTGATCGCCTCACGATCTTTCGACGTCCAGACAACCTCGGAGCGGTCGACATCGTACAGCTTGGACAGCCTGTGACAGTGATGTTCCGAGATATGGCCTTCCTCGACCGCCCAATTGAGGAGTCGGACGGCATGCGAACCGGCCATGTCGTGCTGTTTCGGCGAATGCTTCCAGAGTGCACGCCATTTGTTCAGCTCTCCTCGGGAACCACGCACTTCGAAAATGACGGCGGGTGCTGTCCGGAAATAGTCTGCAAACCGCAGCAGCCATTTCTTCTGATCTGCAAAGGATCTCGGCGCTTTGGCCCGTGCCGCGCTGTCCAGAAACAGATCAACCAAATCCGGTGCCATGAGTTTTTTGGGCGAAGGTCGTTTGAAAGCCTCCGCAAAGGCCAGATGAAAGTCCGGGTCTTTCGGTTCGCGGACAATATCGATCCAGAACTTGGGGCCACCGCGCCAGGCATAAAAATGGTACCGGCTCGGGCCGGATGCCAATGTGCGACGGACGCGGTGAACACCCTTGGGAAGAGGCACGGCTCGCTTTCCAGTCTTCGAAGACCTTCACGTTCGAGGGGTCTTCTTGTTTCGTTTCCGTGCTGTCGAATGCAAAGGATACTTTCCCACCCGGTTCAGCGACAATGCTGCTGGGATTGAAGCCCTCTTCCCTGAATTTCTTGGCCAGGTCGATCACGTATTTCTGGTTCGGAAGGGCTGGTCGTCCCATCACGCACCCTCCTTTTGAATCAGAAAGCGGCTCCCGACATCAGGGGAGTTCAGAACGCGCTTAGACATCAAGATTTACTCCCGTAGAATCTTGGATTTCCGGAAGAGAAGCAAGCCTTTCGATCCGATCAATGACCTTTTGCACGAAGTTTTTTTGCTCCTCCCGGAATACCAAGTCGCAAACGATTTCGCAGCCGTGCCGATAGGTGCCCTGGTAGTCCAAACGGTGAACAACAAACCCATGGCGCTTGGCCCAATTCTTCCGGTCGCCATACATTTCATCGACATAGCCATAGGGTTCATCCAGCAGAACCATGGCACCCGTATCCGGGTCACACCATGTGGTTGCGTGATCCTGCCCCGGAAGCCGCTGCTCCTTGGAATAGGTTTGCCTGCCGTAGATTTCTTGGGATGTCGGAACGAGGCCCGTCGCATCCATGAACTGGATCGTGCGAGCGACTTGAAGGATCCTCTGGCGTACGTGAGCTTCCCTGACCAGTCCGAGCTTGGCCTGAATGTGATCCTTTGCGACCAAGCGAAACTGGTCGAAACGATCGCAAAGCTTCAGGTGGGCAGGACGAAGAAATGCCCGCAGGTCATGGCAAAGCGGGATCGTCGCCTGCAATGTCGACCTGCAAGATGCAGGGCCTATCGAAGCGGATATGGTCACACATGGAACCAGACTATCCCCAAGCCGGATCGGGGAGTTCCCATCGTTCTTCTCTTCAAGCTGTTCTGACATTAGTCGCCCTCCTTGGACGACTCAGTCATCGCAGCCTCACAGCTATGCAAGGTACCAACTGCGATTATTATTTTTGGCGGGCGTCCGCGTCTTCGCAGATGGCCTGCGATCAGTCTCTGCGGATCTGTGATGAATGTTGGCGAAGGTACTCTGCAGCGTCTTCGCGGCTGACCTTACCCTGCCCCAACAGCTCCATCATCTCTGCATGCTCGACGCCCTTGGCCGCATGAAGCTTGTGACCAATTTGGTCCACTCACCGGTTCGCAAGCTCAATGATCGTGTTGCGATGACGCTCGAGTCCCCGAGAGATCCGCTCTTTGTCATCATCGGTTATGCCGTCTCGAAGACCAGTCAGTCGACGGTATTCATCGGCAGACATCAAAACAAGGCGGTCCCGCTGATGGCTTGTTATGATCACTGGCTCAGTCATCGCTGCATCGCTGTATGTGCCGATGTTGTTCTTGAACTCTGTCGCTGAAACACGTGTCATGGCAGCCCTCCTGATCTTTTCAGATCATATGGACAAAATGTCCATTTTGTCCATAGTTACACAGCCGTCTGATGAACCAGACTGTCCAGACCGGGGAAAAAATTTACGCGCCTGTTCACCGCGTGGCAAGGTATGCAAAAAATTGCGGGCAACGCGTTCCCGTCAGCAGCCCAGATGCGTGGACGCTGATTACTCCTGCTCACTGCGTTTCGGATCCATGTAGATGATCATCGCCAACGCAGCAGCCAGTGCCAAGACCGCGGCGGCCAAGGCAAAGAGCAGGCTTGGATCCGCGGCTTCCAGCTCGATCAGGATCAGCTTTCGAACCACCGCCAGAAGCCCGATGACCAGGATGATCTTCACTTGCATCAAGCCTCGGTGTCCCTCGACCAAGAGAAGAACTGATCTCGCGAGCTCAAGCGCAATGACGGCCGCCAGCAAACGGTCGAAGAGCGTCTGGAACGTCACATAGTCGATATCGACCGCCGGGTCGGCGGCCACGGTATAGGTCAGTCGCAAAAACGACCACGCAGCAAGGCTGATCACGACCACCATGCCCATGAGCAGAAGCACGGAAATAAGCCGCTCGAAAAATTCGAATAGCCGGTGGATCGTATCACTCATCAAGTTCGCCTCCCCGCCGTCGATTGATCAACGCAATCAAGACTACGCCCTTCAACCTCTCACTTCAAGCAGAGGCAGTGTCAGCAAATCGGTCATCAGAAAGATGGACGGGAATTTTAAGATCCAGCACTCTATTCCGTGACTCCCAAAATCACATAGCGTGAAAAGAAAAAAAGCCGCGCAACCTCATATGTTGCCAGAAAGAGCAATGGGTATCCAATAGCTTCACGAGCTTCAAAAAACGGAACCAGTTTTATTGATCTAACGAATGCGCTCAGTGGGCGAAGGAGCACAAAAGCCATTATGATCCCAAACAAACTACCTATCAATATATCAGATGGCCAATGATAGCCGAGAACAATGCGCGGCAGAGAGACAACAAACATCGACCAGCCAAGAGCAAATAAACCAAACCATGGGTGGATTAAGAACATTGCAGCTGAGAATCCAAAAAACAAAGATGCATGATCAGATGGCATCGAACTCCAATTGCTTAATACTGCCGTATCCTGATTCTCAGCCAAGACGATTTCGATATTTGGATCATGAAGCGGGCGTAGGCGAAACGGCAAGTTATTTGCTGCAATCCTTGTAAGTGCCATGATGGGGATTGTGCAGAGGAGAACAGCGACGAGGCGCTCACGGATTATCCTCCTTTCCTCTCTGGTATCAGGAAAAAACCACAGTGCCCAAAAAATTAACAGAAAGGGCACTGTCTTGACGAAATCGATATGCCCCATTCTGAGAAATATGCCCATCGCACCATCGTCAGTATTCCACTGATTGAAAAACTCCAGCAGCTGAAGATCAAGATTTTGCATGATTTATCTTCACCGTCCTTCATATGCATGGCAAACGCAGGCGATTATTAGTAAACTGGCACAGTTATTCAGCTTGCGATCAAGACGAAATGTCTTGTACTGACGGCTCCCACAGTGGAACTCCGTCCTGTTCATACTGACGCCACTTTGTGCGACGATCAAGCTTTCTGGACCTGCTGCGCCGTGTTTTGGGCACCCGGCACCCAGTGTTCGGCGACTACTGGAACGATGAGCAGGTGATCACCGAAGGTAGCGTGAGAGATCAGGCCTGAATGAGCCGGACCCCCTTTAATCGTGCTGCTTTTTTATCAAAAGTCACCAGTTCCACGGCCCCAACCCGCCGAGCAGCAGCGGCAATCATGAGATCTGCAAAGCCAAACCCGTCGTTTCGGTAGAGTTCCAGCGCAGGCGCAACCTCATCGGCACCTTCGATTTCAAGTTCGGTTGCGGAAAGCAAGTCACCGATGGCAATGGCAATCTCGGCACGACCAAACCCATAGGCACGCTCCAGCACCCACACGAGCTCGATCAAGACTTCACGGCTGAGGAATCCAGGCGCATCATCGGTCAATTGTTCGACTATGTCTGTGGCCAACTGTGCTTGCAAAGGGTCGTCCTGTACGAGGAAGCGCACCAGCACATTCGTATCAAGTGCAATCACTGATCGAGGTCCACTCCATCTGTTGCCCCGGTGGCAATTGCTTCATCCATCTCGTCCAAGGAGACAGGCTTCTGACCAGACCTGGACAGGATGCCCCGTAATTCCTTGACGGAGCGCGCCTTCAGAATCCGCACTTCGCCATCAAGGATCATGTACCGCACCTTGTCCCCACTGGTCAGGCCGAGCGCTATGCGCACATCCCTCGGAAGGGTTGTCTGGCCTTTCACCGTCACCGTAGATTCATGCATCGCCATGCTCCTTACTAAATGCCCGTCCTCCTTACCATGTTGAAATTGTAAATGCAAAAACTGCCGGCGGGCCGCTGATGCCTCATCCTCAGATTGCCCATTGACTGTTGCGGGCAGAGGACCCGGATACACGCGCAAAGGCGTATAGGCTGCCGCGGAACGTCCTCAGATCAAAGCTACCATGAAAGATCTTTGCAAACTCCTGCCAAGTTTCTTATGTTTTCCAGAGCCGGAGGAACGTGTTCGATCCGAGGGAGCCATGAACGTAAGAGTGACCCAATACCCGCAGCTTCGCCAGCTCTGTTGGAACCGTCCAGATGACGCAGTCGTGGATGGTGAAACTGCGCTTGCACTTTACGAACGCAACTGGCGGTTTGTTGACCGTGACGCGATCACTCCCCACGAGCAGGGACTTCTGGATCACCTTGTTGCTGTGTACGGCAACGGTCATTTCCTGGCCGCTTGATGACTGCGCCGCAGGCTGCGGACCTGTTCGGGCGGCAACATCATAACGACATCCTTCACGCCCTTCGCTGTCTGGACGGCGAAATACTGCTTGATGCCCAATGCTATTTCGGTGGCGGTACTGTCACCGATGTATTGCGAGCCACAATCGTCACCTTTCATGCTTCAGCCAATTTGAAGGAATACCAACAAGTATTTCAGCGCAATTCAGGTAAGGGTCCGAGTATCAGACCCGGCATTGGACAGGTGGAACTCCATCAGACGCTGAACCATATCCCCGTTGGTTCGACGCTCAGCTTTGCACAAGGCCCTGAACTGCAGGTATTCTTCCTGATTCATTCGGATCGACATTTGCACGGTCGGGTTGACTGCCTTGGATTCGGAGCGTTTGCGCTCAAGTTCCTTGCGTTTAAGCTCAGCCAGTTGGGCCAGTATCTTGCTGCGCACAGCTTTATAACGCTTCGAACCAGTAGTGGTCGTGTTTGGTATGCTATTGATTTGCACGTTGGGCTCCTTGGACGCGTCTCACATTTCTGCAGGCTGGCATCGATGTAAGGAACAAAGAACTTCAGACAATATCGATCAGTCAATGTAAGCAGCTCAGAGCATCCATAAAGTCAGGCTGCGACAAAGGGTTCGATCCCCGACACATCAACCTGCTTGGACACCACAACCATGTCAAAATTTGTCTGCATGTTCGTCCGAATGGTTGCCCGGTGGAAAGTGCCAGTCTTCCAGTAAAGCCGCAGCATCCAGCACCGTGAGCCGCCTGCTCTTAGCCCTGTTTCGGCTGATGGGCCTTCACATACGCCTTGAGCACCGATGCCATGCGTGCTGTGTAGCGCATCACCCGTTGAGAAGGCGGTCTGGAAAGTAAGGCTACGGTGGGGGCCGTCTGACTTTGGCTACGATCCGATGATAAGTCCGACCTTATGTCCGATTTCATCCACCGACCTCAAATTGAAGTTCTCTCTGCCGCCGATGGCGTTCGCCGTCGGCATTGGTCGGATGAGGA